>NZ_SRKY01000002.1 GCF_004803475.1 Aliishimia ponticola | reverse complement strand
TCGGTTTCATGCAGGCAGCGTTTGACATTAAATCCGGTATGCGCCGCTATATAGACTGGAATGATCGCGTTCAAAATCTGATGAGCCAGGGAGCTCTCGAAATCGAATGTCTCCTGGCAGTATTCAAGAACAAACATTTCCAGCCCGGCCCCGGCGTTTCGCGGTGCCTGTTCCTGCGGAAACAGGAAAACGGACCTGTCGCCATCACGAAACCGGGTCAGCAACCTGCGGTTCAAATACGGCTTGGGTCGCGCGACGAAATCTTCGGCAACGCTTTCGTGCAAGAAACAGGTGATGCCCGCCGCCAAGCAGCGTGGTTTCTGTCCTTCGGTAAAGACCACGCCCCCAAGAACCGCGCCATCGCACACGAGTCGATCCAGAAGATCAGGCAGCCACGTCTCCCAGTCCTCGGTGTCTGGCAGGTATCGTTTCCATAAAGCGACAACGGCCCTACCGTCACCCGGTTGCATGGCGCGCGCATTGAGCGGTTCTGTCATCAATCAAACCCTACCCTTTAAGGGGATTGAATAGGGCAATGCGGCTCGGCACACAATTGGGGGTGGGCTTGTCCGTTCATGAACTGTGAGGCGGCAAGCAGGTAAGATTGAAAGTCAACCGTATCGAGTTTTCGGTGTCTTTATTGCTGGGAAGCAAACAGGTTCGCCTTTCCCCTTGCGATTTGGCAATTACGAAAACATCGGCGCAAATGTAAGGGTTCTGTCGTGCGAACACGTTTTTTCTGTCTGATAGCCGGTTTTGCAGTTTCCTTGGCGTCGGCAGGTGCTGCAGCAACATTGCATAATGTCAGCGTGGTCGCCTCTTGTGGTGTAGAACCTCCTGACTCTGAGACGGTCACCCTTTCGACCACTGGTATTTCGTTGAATGCCAACGCGGGAACCGGACCAGCAGGTGCGTGTGGTGCATCCGCAATTGCAAGCGCGAACGCTGGAACGGTACGGGCACAAGCCTTGGTTGCAAACCCAGGATTCGACAATGTTCAACAGCAAAATAATGGGCGTGCAACCGCCTCCGCTTCGGTCACATACCAGTTTACTCTTCGCTCCGACTTTATCGGCGTCGCACCTGTTCCCATCTCGATAAACTTGCACGCGACGGGAAGCGTTTCAGCGACAAGCACAGCGCTGTTCAATGATCAGGGTTCGCTTCTGAACGGGGGTCAGCGGACGTCGGCCAGCCTTCGCGCCTTTGGCGCGATTTCCGATGGCGCCCTGTCATATACGTTCGAAGAACGCATCAGCGTCTCCGCAAATGTGGGAGACTCAGAATTCGACTCTTTATCCGGCTCAATCACGACACCAAAGGTGTTGCTACGGCCAGGCGAAACGGGATCAATTTCTTTTGGTCTAGCAAGCAGCGCGTCTGGGCTTCTTGCCGGGCTAGAAGCGGTTGGATTTGCCAACGGTGGCAACAGTGTTTCATTCGCGCTCGAAGGCGATGTCTTCAATCTGCCCGATGGATATTTCATCGACATCGATGAACCCCGGATCGCCAACAACCGGTATTCCCGTGCCGACACACCCTCACCGGTCCCGTTGCCTGCAAGTGCCTGGTTTCTGGCGATCGGGTTGGTCGGCCTTCGGACGCTGAGGAAAAGGGCTAAGAGATGAAGTGCTGGTTTTCAATCGCTTGTCTGTTCCTCGCGGTCGAGAGGCGCGTGCAACAACGATTGACGAGGCGGCTTTGGACGCAATATTCGGTCAGGCAAGTTATGGTCAATCCGTCATAGATATTCGACTGCTGCCGGGCAAGTCACTTGCACGACCCGATTTATTGGATGTCAGGCTCGATCCTGTGGCTAACCCTTTTTCGGACACGCAGAACGTGGGGGAAGTCGGCAATCTCTTCGATCTTTTTGCTTTAGGTGCGGCAGAACCGATCGTTAATCTTTTCTGGGTGGAGTCAATCCGGCTATTTGGTCAGTTTGCATCCGGTATCGCGGAAGGGATCGGCACCGGAATCAGCTTTGCAGTGACCAAGGCCCCCGGTCCTTTGCAGGTCGAAGTGATTGCCCACGAAATCGGGCACCTGCTCGGGCTTGAGCATGAAGGCGCCCCGCAACCTCCGTTTTTTCGGACGGACTTCGGCGTCGATAACCTGATGTCAGTGTCCCCGAATGGCAAAACCACTTTGAACGCGACGCAGGTGGCGACAATTTTCGACTCCGACCTCGTGCAAGTCACGAAGTTTGCGGGCTTTTTTATAGAGATTCAGCCAATTTTGATCCCGGAGGAAATTGAAGTTGCGGCTGTGCCCCTCCCCGCGAGCGGGCTTCTCCTGTTGTTCTCGCTTTTCGGGATGACGGTGCTTGGAGGAAGGCGCGCTGACGCGCATCATCTGCGGTGACATCATCCTTATTTCAGTGCCGGTTTTTCTTGGCCTATGTTGGTTTTACCTTACCAAAGCAGTAACTCATGTGAACTGCCGCGTCGGTCGAAGAGGGCTCTCTGACGCCGTTAAACGTTGCGCAGCATCCATTGCGCTCAAGCACCCCAACCTGTTTAGGACGGCCCTTTCCGGACATTGGCCGAGTACCGCGACGCCGCGATGCAGCTGCCCCGAAGCCGACATTGATCGATCGAGCAGCATTCTTTCGGGGGCCGATGACTGCAACGCGGACGGAGCACCGTTTCGCTGCGGTTGCGCCAAGGTCGGCTTTGGCGGTTTCGGCTATGTCAAAAACGGTCGATTCTGCCGGTGACAGAAACGGTTGAGTTTTGGCATATCCTGCGGCGCGGAGAAGGTCCGTAGAGAGCCCAGACCTACCACGAGAGCTTGAAGTACATTTCTATGGAAGTAAATCTGACAAGGGATTGGTACGGGTGCTGGCACGCCATGCAAACATCAGAAGCTCCAGAGAGAGTTCTAGAAGCTTTGAGGCGATTCTTCGGGAATGACCTCCGAGTAGAAGATGTCAAAGCGGACACGCAGATCGTTACCGATCTGGGTATCTACGGCGACGATTTTTCCGAATTTTATGAAATACTTAGTGAAGTTTATGGCACCGAATTCCTTGTGCCCGCTGAGTGCATTCCAGGCGAATTCAGTTGGATGAGGTATCTGCGAGGGTGGTAGCCCTTTGTAGAAACGAAACGAGCCGTTCCAGTAACTTCCCTGACTGTAGCGGAATTGGATGCGATAATGTGTGGTAGAGGAAATCACGCAAACCAATAGGTGGAAGCTCTATTGGCAGCATTGTCCGCACACCGGACACAAACCCAATGACAGAACCTATGGGCCAAAAACGGTCGTTTTTGGCACTCTCAGAGAAGCGACCGAAATCATTGAAAAATACTGCGCCACAAACCCTTGGCGAATCTCCGTTTGATTTTGCCACGTTTTTGGCCATGCCCCAAGGAGCGGACATTCGTGCTTCTTGCAACATCATGCACTCTGCGCTCTTCGCGGCCATTCTCCACTTCGCAGCATTAGGCAGAGTCCGGCGAGTTTTCGTGGCCGAAGACGGCCCGAAGCCGACGTTCGATGATCCGTGTACGTGCCGCGGCGCGGCATGTGGAGCCGGACATCCGCGATGGGCGCTCGATCAGGATTTGGACCAAGGCCCCAGAGTGTGGAAAAGGCCGCCCTTTTTCGGCTCCCGGCGCTATGCTTTCTCCCGAAACCAGTTCACCAGACGGGCAAGTGGCGTGTTTTCTTCCATGATCGGCCGATGTTGCAGGAAGTATGCCGTATCGTGCTTTGAAACACTCCGCCCGGCGCGCATCAGGTGGCCCTCCGCCAGCAGCCGATCGACCAGGCCACGCCAGCCCAGAGCGAGGCCCTCGCCACTCAGAACGGCTTGGATAAGGAAAGGATAGGCATCAAACTCGATAGGATTCCCGAACAGTACTGGTTTGCAGCCCGCTTCGGTGAACCAGTCTTTCCATGTCAGGAAACCGGAGCGCCCGACATCCAGATGTAGGAAGAGATCCGGAGGCACGTCAGAGAGGTCGTCATTGCCCTGCACGTGTTGCGCGTAGAAGTCCGGAGTGCAGACCGGAAAACACTCATCTGGGATCAGAGGTATCGCGGGTCGTTCTGGATGCGCCTCAGGCTGCCAGACTACGGCGGCGTCGATGCTTGAGAGGTCGATGTCTTCCAGTTGATCCGTGGTCACCACACTTACGCGTGCGCCCCGCATGGACGTCCGAAGATCGCTGAATCGCGGCATCAGCCACTGATCCGCAATCCCGAAACTGCACGCCAGAACGACCTCTTCGCGGTCGGTTGGAGCTGAAATGCTGTTCCATGTATCGCGAACGTGACCAAATCCTAATGCTACTGCGTCGGCCAACCTCTGTGCATTGCCGGTCGGCACGATCCGGTTGTTGTTGCGAATGAACAGAGGCTGGCCCAGACGCAGTTCCAACGTCGAGACATGGCGCGATACGGCCGGTTGGCTCAGGTTCAACTCCGCCGCTGCACCCGAAAAGCTGCGATGGCGCACGGCCGCTTCGAAAACCATCAAAGCGTTGAGTGATCCCGCTATCTGCCTATTCGCCTTGTCCATAAGTATTTGTTATGGAGGCACCAACTTTTTGTCCAGTGTTCAGACCGGTTGCGACGATATATCCAGATGGACGTGAACGTATCCCGCGGCGGGAAGGGCGTAAGGAACCGACCAATGATGACCGATCGTCCTCTCTCCAACATCCGCGTTCTCGATTTCGGGCAGTATCTGGCGGGGCCCCTTGTCGGCATGATGCTGGCCGACATGGGCGCCGAGGTGATCCGCATCGATCCGCCCGGCGGTCCGCGCTTCAAGTCCCCGGCAAGCGATATGCTGGCGCGCGGCAAGTCCTCTCTTGTGCTGGACCTGAAGAATGCGGACGACCGGGCCGTCGCACTCGATCTCGCGGCACGCTCTGACGTTGTGATCGAGAACTTCCGCCCCGGCGTCATGAAGCGGCTGGGCCTTGGGCCGGACGACCTTCGCGCGGTCAATCCCGGGATTATCAGCCTCTCGATGCCCGGCTTTGCGTCGACCGACCCCGAGCTTGCCGGACTGGCCGCCTGGGAGGCGGTGATCGCGGCGCGGACCGGGCAGTTCACCGACATGGGGCTCAACCGACGACTCATGGGTATCAACCCGAGCTTCACGCCGCTTGCCCTCGCCTCCGCCTATGGCGCGGCTTTCGGTGCGATGTCCGTGCTCTTCGCGCTCGCGGCGCGGGACCGCAACGGCGGCGACCATATCGAGGTTCCCTTGGCCTCGGCGCTTCTGGAAGGGCTGATCTACAATTGCGAGCAGATCGAGGATTATCCAGCACGCTACAAGTCCCCGCGCGAGGTCGAACTTGATCGCCGCACCGCCAATGGACTACCGATGAACCTGCGTTTCGAGGAACTGTCGGAGTTCCTCGATCCCTTCTACCGCACCTATACCTGTGCCGATGGCCGTGGCTTCTATGTGGTCGCCTGCTCCATCGCGGGACATCCACAGCGGGCCTTGCGGACGCTCGGACTCAGCGATCTGGCCAACGAACTGCCAGACTTCTCCGCCTATCTCGACTGCAAGGACTGGCCCGCCGCTTGGAGCGCCCGGAATTATCCGGTCGGCGCGAAAGACCGCGCCCGGATATCATCGGCGATGAAGGCGGCATTTCTTACCCGTCCTTCGCATGAATGGGAGGCGCTGTTCGGTGCGGCCAAGGCGCCCGGCACCGCACAGCGATTCACGCAGGAATGGCTCGCCGATCCCCATGCTCTGGCATCGGGCCTTGTGCTGGTTGTTGACGATCCGCGTTATGGAAAGATGCGACAAATGGGCAATGTCGCCTGGATCGCCGATGACGCGCTGGCGGCAGTCAAACAGCCGGGTCCGACGCTCGACAACGCGCGTGACCAGCTCGGCACGATCCTTTCCGAACGTGTCCGACCTGCGCCCGTGAGAACAGGCAAAGGCGGTTGGATCGAAGGGCTCAAGGTTCTCGATCTGACAAATGTCATCGCCGGACCGACAATCGGTTCCACACTTGCGCGCTTTGGCGCCGAGGTGACGCTGGTCCAGCCGGTCGAGCCCTCGGTCGATCCGTGGAACGCGGTGGTCTTTGGTCTGCATGCGCAGCGCGGAAAAAAAAGCATTCTGCTGAACCTCAAGACCCCGGAAGGCAAGGATGCGTTGACTAAGCTTATTGCCGAAGCCGACGTGATCACGATGAACGGCACAGATGAACAACGCGACAAGCTGGGCCTCTCGCCCGAACGGCTGGAAAAGATGAACCCGCGGCTGATCCTTGTCCAGCTCGATGCCTTTGGCGGGCCGTTGCGGGGACCGAAGTCCGACCATCTTGGCTATGATGACCTTGCACAGGCGGCAACCGGCGTGATGGTTCGCTTTGGTGGTGGCATGGCAACACCCGAGGAGCACGCCCATTTCGGCACCATCGATGTGCTGACCGGCTTCTGCGCCTGTATTTCGCTCGCAGCCGCCCTGGAGCGGCGGAACCGCACCGGGAAAGGCGGAATCGCTCGCGCTGCGCTCGCGGCCGCAGGAAACCTGATTCAGGCGCAATTCATGTATGACTTTGAGGGGCGTGGGCCTTTCGACGAGCCCTTTGGACGCGAGGCGCGGGGATGGGCGCCTTTTTACCACTGCTATGAAGCGGCTGATGGCTGGATGTTCTTCGCCGCCCCCGAAGAGCAGCGCGAGGCCCTGCGCGCGGTTCCAGATCTTGCCGATCTTGCCGATCAGCCCGAAATAACCTTGTCTGCCGTACTGGCCGAACGTTTCGCTACGCGCCCCTTCGCCCACTGGGCAGCGGCCTTTGCGGGCACATCATCCACGGTGGTCCTGCTCGGCTCGCTCCACGCAACCCGCGATACAGCGATACAAAGGGAAAGTGACGGGGCCATCGACCTGACACAGGCGACCTTCCGGGTCATCCGCCACGACCGCCACCCGATGGGTCGCTGGGCTGATCTTGTTGCTCCGAACGCGGTGCGACCGGAGCGCGGGCGCATCACTATACCCGGACCGATGCCAGAATACGGCACACATACCCGCGAGGTCCTTGGAAGGCTCGGATACCATCCGGAAACTATTGACGCGATGATCGGGGCGGGCGCTGCCAGCGAAAGCTGGTCGGGAAAATACCTGCCAGAATGAAGTGTCTCCAAAAGGGATGGAAATGCATGTCTGGAGGACGATGTCTGAAACGTCGATGTCGGGACGTCACTTCATACGCCAACGATATCTCTTCAGGAGTCACGCCCTTTCATTCACTTTGCAGAAATTGGCACCTGAACGCTCGAAGTCGCTACTCGGCCGCGCAGCATGCCTGCCGGTGCCAATAGAAACCGAAAGTCAGCTTCCGACGGTCCTGCATGTAGTCTCTGCGATTGCGGCGAACGTCCGGTTCCCGCCCGACCAAGACATTGGGTCGGCCACCGCAGACGAAGCCTAGGATATGTGCAAATGCCACGATGCGATTCCTCGACAACGTCTTCGTGGAACGGCTCTGGAGAAGACTGAAATATGAAAGTGTCTACCTGCTCGCATGGGAGGACGCATCAGAGGCGAATGCGGGTGTCGGACAATGGATCGAATTCTACAACCGAAAGCGCCCCCTTTCCGCGCTTGGCGCCCCCCTCCTCGGCCGTGGTCTAATAGCTGAGAAAGGACGAAACCCAACCCGATCAGCCGGACCAAGGGTAGCATAATCTAACTAGAAATCTGTCCGAACATTGGGAATAGCTCAGTCGAACTTCTGAACACCAAAGTCGGGGTGCAATGTCATTGGAGCATGCACCGAGATGGGCCGCGTCTGTCCGACCCGGTAAGCGTCGAGAAACTTGCGAGGTGGACGTATGTGCGCCGCAATTATCCTACGCGCGATTTTCGCTTGCTAGGACCCTCGCTTGCGAGAAGAATTAAACGTTTCGACAAATTGGTCGAAGAACGCAATTTTCTCCTCGTTCGCAAGGTCCAGAACCTCACGTTCTTCATCTTCCAACGGAAGATGCTCCAAAAGCGCAAGGCGCCGGTCGTGTGTCAGCTTTCCGTAATGCGATGACGTGATTTGTTCGTTTTCGTGGCCCATGTTTTCCGACCAGGCCTTACGTTGTTCGCTTGTCAGGCGGCGGCGGTCTCTCTCCGCTGCGATCGTGTGTTTGGCGGAGTGTGGGGTGTATTTTGTATGATGTCCGTTGCACGCCACCTCAAAAGCTACCGAGACAGAGTGACAGGAAGTCATTGGGGCGATCGGTTGATTGCGGCGTGCAGGGAACGTGCGGCGGCCGTTGAAGGCGTTTTTTTGAGGGAAGAGAGCGTCTTCGGGAGTGAAACCCGCGCCCTCCATGAAGGCGACCCAGTCGATGACGGCGGCACGCAAGTCTTCGGGGATCGGGAACCAGGCGATCTGCAGGCTTTTACCGTTTTTTGTTCGCGCGGTATCGGCGTTCTGGATGATCTTTGCGCCGGTGCAATCGACGTCTCCAAGCCGGAGCGAGATCGATGTGTCGGCGCGCAAAGCACCAAGAAAGGCGAGCGCAAATATCGCTCGGTCGCGCTTTTGGATGGTGGTCTTTGAGGGCATGCCCTTGAGCAAGTTTCTCGCCTCTTCCAGTGAGGGGTATGCCTTGGGCGCTTTTGGCAGGCTGGCCGAATAGGCCGCCCTCGGCAGTCGAAGCGCATCGGGCAGTCCCGCTGGCAGACGTCTATGCTCCGGTTGCTTCAAGAGCCATTCGAAGAAGTCTCTCAGATGGGAAGCTGTATGCTGGACTGTTGACTTCGATTTGGGATTCGGCGCGCCGGGGTGCAGCGATGCCTTCAGATGATCCCGCACCGCGTAGCAGTCCTCTAAGGTGAGTTTCACGAAGGGCTTGCCATCGAGAAAATCTTCCAGCCAACGAATCGCCGTCAGGTGTCGGTCGATGGTTTTGTCGCTGAACTGACCGGCGTGCTTTTGCCATGCGTAGAGGAGCCGCTCATTCGGACCGCAAAAGTTGGTATGGGAAATACCAATACGAGAGCGGGCTGAGGTGTTTTCTTCGTGTGCGCAGGTCTCGGTCGTATTGGGATCAGGCTGCCCGGCACATGGCTCTTTTTTTGCAACCGAAGCAAACCGATACACATGCCCACCGCACTCCGAGCACCGCGCCGACAGAAGCTTTGTTCCGTTCCGCGACGGTTCTTCCACCACGGTCCCCGGCACTGGAAAGATCGCCATATTGCACCCGGTGCACTTGAACTCTCCAGGGCGTAGGGAGGTCCGGTCGCGCTTGCGCCGCGCGTCGTGAAAGGTGTTGACGGTTGCTCCGCGAAACAAGTGTGGTCGCTCCTGATCCACGCGTTGCAACCCTGCAATGACCCAATTGGACACCGTATTCTTCGACACTTTGAACGCGACCATCAAATCCTGAGCAGAATAGACGCGATGATGTTTGAGTGTGATACCTTTGTAAGAGCGTGACACGGTGGTCCTCTCCCGGAAAGCAGGGGCGGGTAGCTCCACTTTGGGTTCGCCTCAACAATCAGATGTTCGGAGGAGTTCGAGCTCTACGCCCGCGGCTCGTTCGGATCGTGGCGGTTCGATGCCGCCCACGCGTTCAGGTCCGCGCCGCGGTAGATGACTTTGCGGCCCAGCTTGTAATAAGCGGGGCCCATGTTCTTGTGGCGCCATTGCGCCAGCTTTTCGCGGTCGCCGATGATGTTGAGTTCGGAGTAGCCAATAATATAGAGGCGATGTTCGTCGAAGAGGTTTGCCATCTTTCGGGTTCTTTCCACTGTGTTGAATTACAGTGGTGAAATGGTCAGTGCAGACGTAAAATGGCAGTCCCCGATTTTGAAATCGGGGACCATAAGTCATTGATTCGTATATAAATGAAATTTGCTCGTCCGGATCGACATAGGGTTTTCTTGTGCGCTTCGGGCAAACTTCGGAAAGTCGACGGCGGATTTTTTCTGCCACCAACAGCACCATTCCGGTGCCCATGTTCAGGTCTTCGCAGAGGTCCATTGCCATGCCGAGATGCACGATGCCGCGATAGGTATTCCAACTCTTTCGCACCACGTCCTTGTCCCGCGCCCCACTGATCCCGCGCTCCTTACCAGCCGCGGTCAGCTGGTATAAAATGCCGTTGCGCGTCTGAACGCCTTCGAATTTGCCGTCGTGGATGGAATTATCGATTAGCTTGCCAACATGCTCAGCGATGTTTAGCCGTCGCTCATTCCTATCTTCATATTGGTGCGACACACGCGTGAACTCGTAGATCGCCTCGTGACGGTCATGCGACGTCTTGCTTGCCCATTCAGCGAGACGTCTGTTCTCAGGTGCATTGATCCAGTCGCGGCTGTGGCATTCAGAGATGTTTTGCAGCCGCCCCTCGATGACCTCGTGCCTCACAAAGCGAATTGCGGCTAGCCTCTCCTCAAGCGTCTCAGGGCTCAACGCGACCCGAAAAAGCTCCAGAAAGTTGAGCTCGTCCTCATTGATCGATACTCTGATTGCCACTAACTCTTAACCCCGGAACCAGATGCAACGAATTTCGACCAATCGTTCATCAGAGACCGCCGTCGGTCCAGCAAATCCGACCTAGCATAAGCCCGCTCGACATCTGATCCGACCGTATGGGCCAAACTCTTTTCGGCGACCTCACGCGGCACTTTGGCGACTTCAGACGCCCAATCGCGGAAGGTCGAGCGAAACCCATGCACTGTCACGCCTTCGACATTCATCCGGCGCAGGAGCATCAGCATCGACATGTTCGACAAAGGCTTATGGCGCTTCTGGCCCTCGAACACATACTCCGATTTCAGCGCCTTCAGCGGCGCGATGATCGCCAGCATTTCCTACGTCAACGGCACTCGGTGCACCACGCTGGTCTTGATGCGCTCCGCAGGGCAGGTCCAAAGCCGCGTGTCAAAGTCGATCTCCGCCCAGCGCAACCCCAGGACCTCCCCGGTCCGCGACCCGGTCAGGCAGGTGAACATCAGCGCCTTCGCCGCCATGGCGTTGCGCGTATTCAGATCCGCGTAGAACGCTGGCACATCCTTCCAGTGCATGGCCTTGTGATGCTTCGGTTTCGCCTTCACCTTCGGCAGCGCCCCGGCGTCCTTGATCGCCGTGACCGGATTTTCACCGGACCGGAATCCCTTTGAGCGCGCGACGTCCAGCACGGTCTTGATCCGCTGGGCCAAGCGCTTGGCGGTCTCATGCTTTTCGGTCCAAATCGGCGCGAGGCACATCATGACCTCCGGCTGGTCGACTGTATCGACCGGCATCCGCCCGATCTTCGGAAAGGCATAGTCGCGCAGCGTGTTGATCCATTGCTGCCCGTGCTTGGCGTTCTTCCAGGTGGGCATACGGTCGATATGAACCTGCTGGGCGACTTCCTCGAAGGTGGGAATCTCCTGCCGCGCATTGAACCGCGGGTTCAAGCCTTGCCTGGCCATCCGCCGATATTCCAAGGCGCGCTCCCGCGCCTGATTTAGCGTAACGATATCCGCGCCGCCCAAGCCGAAATCGGTGCGTAGCGGCGCGCCGTTCTTGTTCTTCTGCCCTTTGACCACTACCCGCACGATCCACCGCCGCGCACCGGAGGAATCGACAACGAGATACAAACCGTTCCCATCGCCGTGACGCCCAGCGCCGAGATTCTTGGTGAGTTTGCCAGACAAGGCCATGGAAAATACCACATTCCATACCACTCAATGACCGAAGTCAGACGAAACCAAAAGAAGCTCAAGAGGAACGGCCGAATAGGCCAAGCCCAAAGACACAAACAAAAAGGGCCGCCCAAGGCGACCAAAGCCGATCGATGAAAAAGGTATGGTGGCGGAGGAGGTGGGATTCGAACCCACGGTACGCTTTCACGCACGCCGGTTTTCAAGACCGGTGCATTCGACCACTCTGCCACTCCTCCGGCGTATATGGTCAGGCCGTCCGTCTAACCTGCTGCGGGCGATTCTGAAATACGCAAATGCGCCCGTCACTTCTGGGGAAAATTGCCGACCCTTTCAGGTCGTGCTTTTCACCGCGCCGCGTTCGGGTTAGAACCGTTAACAACAAGCGCAGTGGGGGCTGGCACGTCCAACGCGCCTGGTACGAGCAGAGATAAGGCGGGCAATCGCCACAAACGGGGCTTGAGACAATGGGCATTACGCGCAATCGATGGATGCTAGCAGCAATGAGCGCCTCGGCGCTTGCGCTTCTGGCCGGGTGTGACGAAAGCGGGCAGTTCAATCTGGCGGACAAGCTGAACCTGCGCCAGAACGCGGGGCAGACAGCCTCTGCGGCAAGCGGCACGGCGACAAAAACGGTCGAGCAAGACGTCGAAGCACCCGACGTGTTTTCCGTGACCGAGGCCGGGCTTTGGGATGGCCGCCCCTCGCTGGGCGGTGTCTGGGTTGCCCACCCCGATGTCAAAGAGCCAGAGCGTGTGATGATCCGCAACACTGCGAATGGCAATTTCGTCGTCGGCGCGCTGTTCCGCAAGGAACGGGATATCCCCGGCCCGCGCCTGCAAATCTCGTCCGATGCGGCAACGGCGCTTGGCATGTTGGCCGGCGCGCCGGAGGAGTTGAGCGTGGTCGCGCTGCGCCGCGAGGAAGTCGCGGTTGACGTCCCGGCCCCCGCGCCGGAAGACACCGGTGTCATTGCCTCGCCCGAAGATGTCAGCGAAACGCCGCTGGACCCGATTGCCGCCGCGGGCGCTGCGATTGATGCCGCGCCGGAAGCGGCCCAGACCGCTGCGGCGGCCCCTGCCCCAGTGCCGACACCTGCGCCTGCGCCCAAGCCGACCTCCTCGCTGGCGAAGCCCTATCTTCAGGTCGGGATTTTCAGCGTCGAAGCCAATGCCAACCGCACCGCCAAGCAGATGCGCAGCGCAGGCATGTTGCCGACCATTCGCAAGGGCGAAACCGGCGGGAAACCCTTCTGGCGTGTCATCGTTGGCCCGGCGCAAACCTCGGCAGAGCGTAACGCGCTTCAGGCGAAGATCCGCACGGAGGGCTTTACCGATGCCTATCCGGTGACCAACTAGGACCAAAATAGGAGAGACCGACGTGAACCGCCCCCTAGCTGCCGCGCTCGCGCTCATCTTCACCGCCCTGTTCAGCGCCCTGTTCAGCGCCTTGCCCGCGCAGGCGTTCGAGACCCGCGCCACCTCTGCTTTCGTGCTGGACCAGAACACCGGCACGGTCTTGTTGAACAAGAACGCCGACACGCCGCTGCCCCCGGCCTCCATGTCCAAGCTGATGACGCTTTACGTGGCATTCGAAGCGATCCGCGACGGTCAATTGTCGATGACCGAAGAACTGCCTGTCTCTCAGCACGCGATGAATTACGGCGGCTCGACCCTGTTTCTGAAAACCGGCGAACGGGTCAAGGTCGAAGACCTGATCCGCGGCATCATCGTTCTGTCGGGCAATGATGCCTGCGCCGTGATTGCCGAAGCGCTGAGCCCCGATGGCACCGAAGCCGGGTTCGCCCGCCTGATGACGCGCCGGGCCGTGGAAATGGGCATGACCAACTCCACCTTCATGAATTCCAACGGCTGGCCGCAGGAAGGCCACCTGATGAGCGCCCGCGATCTGGCCCTGCTGGCGAACCGGATCATCACCGATTTCCCGGAATTCTACCCGATGTTCTCCGAGCAGGAGTTCCTGTTCGACGCCAATGAACGCTCGAACCGGTTCAACCGCAATCCGCTGCTGGGCCTTGGGATCGGCGCGGATGGGCTCAAGACCGGCCATACCCAGCAAGCGGGCTATGGGCTGGTTGGCTCTGCCAAGCAGGATGGGCGCCGGGTGATCTTTGTGATCTCGGGGCTGGGCTCGCAGGAAGCGCGGGCCGAAGAAGCCGAGTCCATCGTCAACTGGGCCTTTCGCCAGTTTGCCGAAGTTCCCTTGATCCGGTCTGGCACGCTGATCGCAGAAGCGCCGGTCTGGATGGGCGAGGCGCAGAAAGTGGGCCTTGTTCCCGCCGAAGACCAGACAATCCTGCTGCCCGTGCGCGGTGTCGATGATGTGGATGCCGAAGCGGTGTTCCGCAGCCCGATTCAGGCCCCCGTTGCGCAAGGCCAGCAGCTTGGAGAGTTGATCTTTACCCCCGAAGGGCTGGAAGAAGTCCGCGTGCCGCTAGTCGCCGCAGAAGACGTCCCTGCGGGCGGTTTCATGACCCGCATCACCACAGCGGCGCGTATCCTGTTCCAGCAATGGCAGGACGCACCGGCAGACGCGTCTTAAGTCGCGGCCCTGCCCTTGACCGGAATGTTCATCAGCTTCGAAGGGATTGACGGCTCGGGCAAGTCCACGCAGGCCTGGCGCCTTGCGGAAATGCTGCGCGCCCGGGGACACGACGTCGTCCTCACGCGCGAGCCGGGCGGCAGCCCCGGCGCCGAGGAAATCCGTGCGCTTGTCCTGCAAGGCGATCCCGGTCGTTGGTCGGCGGAAACGGAACTGCTGTTGTTCACCGCCGCGCGGCGCGATCACATGGAACGCACCATCCAGCCCGCGCTGGCTGCAGGCAAGATCGTGATCTGCGACCGCTTTGCCGACAGCACACGGATGTATCAGGGCCTTAGCCGGGGCGATTTGCGCCCGCTGGTCGATCTGCTGCATGACCGGATGATCGGGCGCGAACCGGATATGACCGTGTTGATCGATATGGATCCGGCAGCGGGGCTTGCCCGCGCCCTGTCCCGCGCCGATCCCGACAACCGCTTTGAGGCGTTCGGACAATCCTTGCAGGACCAGATGCGCGCCGGATTTCTGGCCCTGGCCCAGGAATTTCCGGACCGCTTCCGCGTCATCGATGGCAACCGCGATATCGACGCTGTTGCACAGGATGTGTCCGCTGCGGTGCTTGACCGGCTTGATGCGGGCTGAAACAACGCCGAGGCTCTGGCCCCTCCCGGCAAAGGCCGCTACATCTCCCGCATGAGCGATGAAAGCCCCCGTCCAGATCAGGTTCAAGGCGCCCCGCATCCCCGCGATACACCGCGGCTGATCGGACAGGCGCAGGCTGAAGCTGCCTTTCTGACGGCCTTCACGTCGGGCCGCTTGCACCATGCCTGGCTGATCTCTGGCCCGCGCGGCACAGGGAAAGCGACGCTTGCCTACCGCATCGCACGGTTTCTGCTGGCGACACCGCCGCAGACCGATGATGGCCTGTTCGGTGCCCCGCCCCCTCCTGACAGCCTGGAGATCAGCGACGAACATCCGGTCAGCCAACGCATCCGCGCCGGGGCCGAGCCCGGATTGCGCGTCGTGATTCGGACCGAGAACGAAAAGACCGGCAAGATGCGCGATCAGATCGTGGTCGACGATATCCGCAAGCTTGGAGAGTTCTTTCACCTGTCCATGACCGATGGGGGCCACCGCGTCGTCATCGTGGATAGCGCCGACGATATGAACGTGCCTGCGGCCAATGCGCTGCTGAAAATGCTGGAAGAGCCGCCCGCGGACACCACGCTGCTGCTTCTTTCGCACCAGCCCTCGCGGCTGTTGCCGACGATCCGGTCCCGTTGCCGGACGCTGCGGACCGTGCCGCTGCCGCCCGCCGACATGCGTGATGCGCTGGAACAGGCCGCGGCCGAGCTGCCAGATGCCGACACCGCTTTGGCCGAACTTTCGGGCGGGTCGGTCGGCGATGCGCTGCGCCTCATCAACCTGTCGGGGCTGGAAATCTATGCCGAGCTCATCGCGCTGCTGGGCACCATGCCGCGCCTTGACCGCCCGCGCGCAAAGGCGCTGGCCGATGCCTCTGCGACGCGTGGGGCAGAAGACAAGCTGGACCTGCTGATCTCCCTTCTGGACATGGCGCTGTCGCGGCTGGCCCGGTCGGGCGCGCTTGGCCAATCGCTGCCGGATGCCGCCCCGTCAGAAGCCGACACATTCGCGCGCCTCGCCCCCGACACAGGGGCCGCCCGCTATTGGGCCGAGCGCAGCGCCGACATCACCGCCCGCTTGCGCCATGGCCGGGCGGTCAACCTTGACCCTGCCGCACTGGTGCTCGATACACTTTTGAAGCTGAACGATACCGCCCGCGCGGTCGCAGACAGGACCGTCGCATGACCGATACGCCCTCCATCACCGACAGCCATTGCCATCTCGACTTTCCCGATTTCGACGGCCAGTTGGACGCCGTTGTCGCCCGCGCCGCCGAGGCCGGTGTTACCCGTATGGTCACGATTTGCACCCGCCTGCGCAACGAACCCGCCGTGCGTGCCATCGCCGAAGCCCATGCCCCGGTGTTCTATGCTGCTGGCACCCACCCGATGAGCGCCGCCGAAGAGCCGATGACCTCGGTCGATGAGCTGGTACGCCTGTCCCAGCACCCCAAATTAGTCGGTCTGGGAGAGACGGGCCTTGATTACCATTACACCGCCGAAAGCGCCGAGGTGCAGAAAACCTCGCTGTTGATCCATATCGAGGCGGCGCAGGAAACCGGCTTGCCGCTGATCATCCATGCCCGCGACGCGGATGAGGATATGGCCCAAATCCTGACCGATGGCTTCAATCGCAAGCCATATACCTGCGTGATGCATTGCTTTTCCTCAGGGCCGGACCTGGCCCGCGCCGCGCTTGATCTGGGCTTTTACCTGTCCATGTCGGGCATCGCGGCCTTCCCCCGCAGCACGGACCTGCGCGAGATTTTCGCCGCCGCCCCGCTGGACCGTATCCTTGTGGAAACCGACAGCCCCTATCTTGCGCCGCCCCCACATCGCGGCAAACGAAACGAGCCTGCCTTTAGCGCGCATACCGCCCGTGTCGGGGCCGAGGTCTTTGGCCTCGACTATGCGGAGTTCGCAGCCGCCACCCAAGACAATTTCGACCGGCTTTTCTGGAAAGTCGCAGCCTTCGAGGCCACAGCATGAGCGCTGAAATCCGTTTCACCATCCTGGGCTGTGGCTCTTCGGGCGGTGTGCCCCGGCTTGGCGGCCATTGGGGCGCTTGCGATCCGGACAACCCCAAGAACCACCGCCGCCGCTGCTCGGCGCTGGTGGAACGGGAGGGGCCGGATGGCACGACCACGGTGCTGATCGACACATCGCCGGACCTGCGCAGCCAGCTTCTTGGCACCGGCACCGGGCGGCTCGACGGCGTAGTTTACACCCATTCCCACGCCGACCATGTGCATGGGATCGACGATCTGCGCATGATCGTCTTCAACATGCGCGCGCGCCTGCCGGTCTGGGCCGATGGCGATACCCAAAACGCGCTGATGAGCCGCTTTTCCTATGCCTTCGTACAGCCCGAAGGATCGCCCTATCCGCCAATCCTCAACATGAAATCGATCACCGGACCGTTTGAGGTCGACGGTCCCGGCGGGCCGATCCCCTTTATCCCGTTCGAGGTCAATCACGGCTCGATCGAGGCGCTGGGATTCCGCATCGGCGATCTGGCCTACCTGCCTGACGTGGCGCAAATCCCCGACGATGTCTGGCCGGTGCTGGAGGGTCTGGATGTCTGGATCGTGGACGCCCTGCGACGCGAACCGCACCCGACCCATTCCCATCTGGCGCAGACATTGGACTGGATCGACCGTACCGCCCCCAAACGCGCGGTGCTGACCAATATGCATATCGATCTCGATTACGACACGGTTGCAGCAGAAACGCCGGAACACATCCTCCCGGCCTATGACGGGCTGCAATTGATATCGCCCCTGCCGTGACACCCTGCGCGGCGCTTCACCGCGCGTCCCCCGGACGCGCCAGCCTGACTTGCGGCCCTTGGGCCGCGCAATTTGGCAAGACATAGATGCAGACGCTTCTCGACGTGATCCTCCCCGTCTTTCTCGTGATCGGCTTCGGCTACGTGTCTGTTTGGCGCGGCGTGTTTCCAGTCTCCGGTATCGACGGCGTGATGCGCTTTGCCCAGAACTTTGCCATCCCCTGCCTGCTGTTTCAGGCCATCGCGAAAATCGACATCGCCGCCAGCTTCGACATCCGGCTGCTTACGTCGTTCTATACCGGCGCACTGGTTTGCTTTTTCGCGGGCCTCATCGGCGCGCGGGTGTTGTTCGGGCGCGATCCCGAAGATGCCGTTGCCATTGCGTTTTGCTGTCTCTTTTCCAACTCCGTTCTGCTGGGTCTGCCCATCACTGAACGCGCCTATGGCGAAAACGTGCTGGACGCCAACTATGCGATCATCGCCTTCCACGCGCCGTTCTGCTACCTTTTGGGCATCACCTCCATGGAACTGACCCGTGCGCGGGGCGAGAACATCTCAGCCGCGGCGATCAAGGTGGTGCGAGCGATTACCAGCAACGCGCTGTTCCTTGCGATCCTTGCCGGTTTCGTCTGGAACATCACCGCGCTGCCCCTGCCGGGCGTGGTCGATGACGCCTTGGCACTCGTGGCCCGCGCGGCACTGCCTGCCGCCCTGTTCGCGCTTGGCGGCGTGCTGATCCAATACCGCCCCGAAGGCGACATGAAGACAATCGCCATGGTCTGCGTCATCGCGTTGCTGCTGCACCCGGCCATCACCTTTACGCTGGGCAGCGCCTTCAACCTGCCCGCCGACAGCTTCAAACCCGCCGTGATCACCTCGGCCATGGCGCCGGGCTTCAATGCCTATATCTTTGCGAACATGTATGGCCGGGCCAAGCGCGTCGCGGCCTCGTCGGTGTTGATCGCCACAGGCGCGTCACTGGGGACCGCGTGGCTCTGGCTCACCGCGCTGGGTTGAGCTACTTGTTTGGTGGAAACGAGGGGGACCCACATATGACCGATCTGATCCTTGCGAAAAGCCTGTCACGGCTTGGCACCGAATCCGCGTTTGTCGTTCTGGCGCGTGCGCAGAAACTCGCAGCCGAAGGGCGCGACATCATCAACCTTGGCATCGGCCAGCCCGATTTCCCCACCCCCGATCACATCGTGGAGGCCGGGATCAAGGCCCTGCGGGACGGGCATCATGGCTATACCCCGGCCAATGGCATCCCTGCCCTGCGCGAAGCGGTCGCGGCCGATCTGCATCGCCGCCACGGCACCGAGGTCAACCCGGACAACGTCGTTGTCGTTCCGGGCGGCAAGCCCACCATGTTCTTCGCCGTGATGATGTTTGGCGAACCGGGCGCGGAGATCATGTATCCCAACCCAGGCTTCCCGATCTATGAATCGGTGATCCGGTATTCCGGGGCCACCCCGGTTCCCATCGCCCTGAAAGAGGAGAACGGGTTCGCCTTCTCCGCCGAAACCGTCCTGTCGCAAATCACCCCTGCCACGCGGCTGATCATCATCAATTCGCCCGCCAATCCCACCGGCGGCGTCACCCCCAAGGAAGAGATCGACAAGCTGGTCGCCGGGCTGATGGACCACCCGCATGTGGCGCTGATGTCGGACGAGATCTACTCCAACATGCTTTATGGCGGGCGGCAGCACACATCGCTGCTGAGTTACCCGGAAATCCGCGACCAGCTTATCATGCTGGATGGCTGGTCCAAGACTTATGCGATGACCGGTTGGCGGCTGGGCTATGCCGTCTGGCCGGACGCGCTGGTCGATCATGTCACGCGGCTGTGCATCAACGATCATTCCTGCGTCAACGCCGCCACGCAAAATGCGGGGATCGCCGCCCTGAACGGGCCGCAGGATGCCGTCCATGACATGGTCGAACAGTTCGACGCCCGCCGCGAGGTCATCGTGCGCGAGCTGAACGCGCTGCCCGGCGTGACCTGCACCGATGCCGCCGGGGCCTTTTACGCCTTCCCGAACATCACCGGCACCGGCATGACCGCCGCGCAGGCGCAGGACCATTTTCTGGACAAGGCCGGGGTCGCGACGGTCGCGGGCACGTCCTTTGGCAAACACGGCGAAGGCTATGTGCGCTTCTCCTACGCCAATTCAACGGAGAACATCCTTGCAGCGATGGAGCGGATCAAGGCGATCCTGTAAGCACCCGCGCGGGCTTCGCCATGTGCCAAAATCGCGGGCATCAAAGCCCGCACATGGTGCATATGCCGCAAAATGCTGCGCTTGCAGCATGCGCGCTGCGGGAACGCCTCTGGCCCGAGGCATGAAATCGCTAAGGCTGGTGCCACGAGAAAAAGCCGTTCGCCGCGTTTATTCGCGCAGGGACACGCGCGGAAATATGGGCCATAACCGGGACCGAAGCAGGGAACTCGACCCCATGAACCGGACTAGCGTCACCAGACCCACGCTCCCCAAGGCCAGCGCCGGGAAGAAGACAGGCACATGATTACAGAAAACAAGACCTACGATGAATTGGCCATCGGCGAGACCGCGACAGTGACGCGGGTCTGTACCGCGCGCGACTTGTATATCTACGCCCATGCGTCGGGCAATCTGAACCCGCTGCATCTGCCCAACGACACCCATGACGATCTTGAGGCCGTGGCCCCTTCGATGTGGGTTGGCGGGCTGATCTCGGCGGTGATTGGCAATGTGCTGCCCGGCCCCGGAACGCTCTACCTGTCGCAAAACCTCAAATTTGCCGAACGTGTACATGTTGGCGACACGCTCAGCATCACGGTGACGGTCGCGGAAAAGAGGCCGGACAACATCGTTGTTCTCGACACCCGCGTCACCGGCCCCGATGACCGCCCTGTGGCCGAAGGCCAGGCAGAAATTCTGGCCCCCAGGACCAAGGTCCATCTGGAAGGCCAGCACATCCCGAACCTTCTGGTCGAAAGCCACGTGCATTTCGAAAAACTGCTGGAGCGCGCAAGGCCCCTGCCCCCGATCAGGACCGCCGTGGTCGCGCCGGAAGAACCAGCCGCACTTGGCGGCGCATTGCTGGCGGCCCGGCAAAGCATCATCACCCCGATCCTGATCGGCGCGCGGGACAAGATCCTTGCCGTGGCGCAGGCCGAAGGCGACGATCTGACCGGGGTCGAGATCATTGACGAGCCCGACCATAGAGAGGCAGCGAAACGCGCGGTCGCGCTGGCCCGTGACGGGGAGGTCGGCGCGATCATGAAAGGCCACCTGCATACCTCTGACCTGCTAAGCGCGATCCTCAGCAAATCCACCGGCATTCGCACGACGCGGCGGCTCAGCCATGTTTTCGTGATGGATGTGCCGGGGCTGGACCACCTGTTGCTGGTGTCCGACGCGGCGGTGAACATCATGCCCGATCTGCAAACCAAGGTGGATATTACGCAAAGCGCCATCGATGTCGGGCTGGCGATCGGGCTGGAGCTTCCAAAGGTGGGCATCCTTTCGGCCATCGAAACGGTGAACCCGGCGATTCCGTCCACACTGGACGCCGCGGCGCTGTCTAAAATGGCCGAACGCGGCCAGATCAAGGGCGGGATCGTGGACGGCCCGCTTGCGATGGACAACGCAATGGACGTGAACGCAGCACGCACCAAGGGCATAATCTCGCGCGTGGCCGGGCATTCTGAAATCCTGATCGCACCCAATATGGAAGCGGGCAACATGCTGGCGAAACAACTGACCTTCGTCGCCCATGCCGAGGCCGCAGGCATCGCCTTGGGCGCGCAGGTGCCGGTGATCCTGACCAGCCGCGCGGATGGCGAAATGGCACGGCTCGCGTCCTGCGCCATTGCTGCGCTGTATCAGGAATGGCGCGCCCGCAACGCACAGGCGCATGGCTGATGGCAGAGATACTCACGATCAACGCGGGCTCGTCCTCGATCAAGTTCGCGGTCTTCACCTCTACGGGCACCGCAGACCTGCACCGCAAGCTGCATGGACAGGTTGAAGGGCTGGGCGCGGAGCCGCGATTGATCGCCAAGCAAGGCCACGACACGGTGATGACCCGCGCGCTTGCCCCGGACGAGGCGCGCGACCAGGCCCACGCGCTGGCCACGATCCTGCACTTTCTGGAAAGCCACGACGATTGTCCCACCCCGGAGGCCATCGTGCACCGGATCGTGCATGGCGGCCCGGACCGCGCCGCCCCGATGGTTCTGGACGCCGACACGATCACCGCGCTGGAAGCGCTGACGCCGCTTGCCCCGCTCCACCAACCGCACAACCTTGCCGGGGTAAAAGCCGCGCAAACCGCCTTTCCAGGGGCCGTGCAGATCGGCTGTTTCGACACCGCCTTTCACCGGGCGCATCCATGGGTCGCCGATACCTACGCGCTGCCGGGCAGTTATTACCAGGAAGGCATCCGTCGCTACGGGTTTCACGGTCTGTCCTATGAACATGCGACGCGGCAATTGCGGAAACTCTCGCCAGAGCGTGCCAAGGGCCGCACCATCGTGACACATCTGGGCAGCGGCTGTTCCATGTGCGCGATGCAGGATGGGCAAAGCGTGACCTCCTCCATGGGATTTACCGCGCTGGACGGGCTGCCGATGGGAACGCGCTGCGGTCAGCTTGATCCCGGTGTGGTCCTGTATCTGATGCAGTCCAAGGGCATGAACGCGGACGAGATTGAAACGCTGCTTTACAAGCAATCGGGCCTCAAGGGACTGTCCGGGCTGTCCCACGACATGCGCCTGCTGGAAGAGGCTGGCACAGCAGAAGCCGAAGGCGCGATTGACTATTTCGTGCACCGAATCCGCCGCGAGATCGGCGCGCATATGGCGATCCTTGGCGGGCTGGATGCGCTGGTCTTCACCGGCGGAATTGGCGAGAACGCCCCGAATATCCGCGCCCGCGTCTGCGAGGGCTTCGAATGGTGCGGGCTGGAACTCGACACGGCGCGAAACGCAGCCGGCGAGACAGAGATTTCCAGCGACGCCTCAGAGGTCCAGATCCTGCTCATCCCCTGCGACGAGGAAGGCGTCATGGCGCAGCACGGCCATGACCTGATGACATGACGTCTGAACTGGGCACTACCGGAATTTGACACAAAATTCCGGTCCGTTTTCTGAGTCAGAAAACGGGCGGGCGGGGACCGAAGTGCCTAATACTGAAGATGGGGAGAAGTCTATGGTGCGGTCGGGGGGACTCGAACCCCCACGAGTGTTACCTCACAGCGACCTCAACGCTGCGCGTCTACCAATTCCGCCACGACCGCAAGACCATAGGCCCGCGCGGTTTAGCGAAAGGTCGTCGCCACGACAAGCGGAAAAACAGCCCGCCTCCCCAAGAAAATCGCACGAAAAAGCCGCCGCCCGGTATGGGGCGACGGCCAAGCTGTGTCATCCATGTGGGGCGATCAGTCGCCCGATGTGCTGAAGGTCGGCAGGGAGGCCGCTGCAGGCTTCGGCGCGGCCGCGACCGGGGCGCCCCCGGCAAGACCAAGCGAGGCTTTCTGCAGCAGCGCCGCACGCTCCGGCTGACCCGGCGCAAAGACACCAGGCGCCCCAGCCGCCAGCGCATCGGTGGTCATCTTGTACCAGCCCTGCGCCAGATCGGGGCGCTTGGAGACGCCGAAACCCTGGCTCAGATGGTGGCCAATCAACTCGCCATAGACCTGTTCGCCCAGCGCAACCAGCATCAGGCTGGAGGCCAGAGACACATCCAGATCATCCGTGCGGTAGCCGGAGGACAGGCAGATTTTCGCGGTGCCGGTCAGATCGGCAGGTGCCATGCCCGTCGACAGGATGAAATCGGAGGTCGCCCGGATCACATCGTCCTTCGGTTGCAGCGACACGGCCGCGATCTGATCCTTCATCGCCGGGCCAAATGCCGCGCATTGCTGCGCGATCTGCGCGGGTGTCACCCCCGCCACCTTGGAGGACATATCCTCACCCTGCTTGATCGCATAGGTCCGCGCCAGGCAGAACTGTTCGTTCAGCGCGAAATGCGGGTCGGTCATGTTGGACACGGTGGTGAAGCCGCCATTGGAATTGGTCAGCAGCGAAATGCCGTTGCAATGGCTGGCCAGAGACGCGGTCGTGGCAGAGCCAAGGAAGTTCGGCAAAGCGGCTGCGCTTGGTGCGGGTGCTTCCTCTGCCGGGGCAGCGGCGGCAACGGTGGTGGTCTGCGGCGGCTGCGGCGCGGTTTGCCCGGCAGGCGCCACAGTGACGACGGTGCCCTGCGGCACCGGAACCGAGGTCACGACCGTACCCGGCACCACGGCCCCTGCCGCGATCTGCGGCGTTGCATAGGGGTTCGAGACCACGACATTGCCCGCTGCGATCTGGTCGCGATAGACATGCAGCAGCCCACGTGGCCCCTGCGGATTCGCCGCGATCTGCTGCGAGGTCAGAATGCCCCCGGCCTGCGCGCGCGCATGGGAGTTCAGAAGGAAATCCTTCTCATACTGGCTCAGATGCCCGGTGACGGGATACCCCATATGCGCCTGATAACTCGAAATCGCGGCACGCGATGTCCGGCCCAATTGACCGTCCACACGGCCCGCGTTGAAGCCGAAATAGTTCAGTGACGTCTGGATCTGGCGCCCTTCCTGCGTGGAAGGAAGACGCGGACGCGCGGCACGGGTCGATTTATAGACCGTCCGTGTGCGCGTTTTCTGTTTCTTGGCGTTCGCTCCGATCACCCCACCAATGATCGCACCCGCAATGAAGTCGCCAGCATCTGCAACGGCGGGTGTAATGGGGGTCGTGACAAGAGCCGCGCTCACAAGGCTGGCAGCAAGGTGCTTACTTTTCATGTCAATCTCCTAGTGTGAACAAAACTGGTGAAATCTGAAAACTGAGAAACAAAGCTGATATCCACCGAGATTACCATGCAACTTCCCTTACGTCACAAGGATTCTTCGTCGAATTCTATTCACAAACGCCGTTTCCGCTGCGTCCGGGCTTGATTTCGCGGCACAGCACACCAACCATTAGCGCATGGATAAAAGCTCTTCCGCCACGCCCTTGGCCCCGCAAGATACGTCTTCGACCACGTCTGCCCCCGTCGTGCAGATCGACATTATCTCTGACGTCATGTGCCCGTGGTGCATCGTCGGGTACAAGCAACTGGAACTTGCGCTGGCGCAGACCGGAATGGGCGCGCGCGTGCGCTGGCACCCGTTCGAGCTGAACCCCGACATGCCGGCGGAGGGCGAAAACATGACAGAGCATATCCAACGCAAATACGGGGCCAGCGCCGAACAATCGGTGCAAAACCGCCAGCGGCTTCAGGATATAGGCGCGGCGCTTGGCTTTGAGTTCAATTTCAATCCCGACAGCAAGATCGTGAACAGCTTCCACGCGCATGTGCTGCTGGATTATGCCGCGACGCAGGGTTTGCAGCACCCTCTGAAAATGGCGCTGTTCAAGGCGCATTTCAGCGATGGCAAGGATCTGTCCCAAGACGAGGTGCTGCTGGACGTGGCCGAAACCGTCGGGCTGGACCGGGACGCCAGTCGCGCCGCCCTGACCGCGGAATGTCACCAACAGGCCGTCCGGTCCGAGGAAAAAGTCTGGTATCAGAACGGCATTTCCGGTGTGCCCAGCATGATCTTTGCAGAAAAGTACCTGATTACAGGGGCGCAAGGGCCGGAGAACTACGCCAAAATGTTGCAAAAGGTCATTTCCGAGGCTGCCTAAGCGCCCACAGACTTATCCACATGGCCCGCCTTGGGCCGGATACAAGCCGCAAGGGCGGCCCAATCCCCGCCGAAAGCACCCCGGCGCTTGTCTGACGTCGCACGCTCTGGCAGGAAGGGCCGGCACTGCGCCGCACCGGCGCGCCGCGACAGCCGCAGAGCGTATGGACGGATACTCAGGTGGAACACAGCCTCTCGCATTTGATGCCGCGTGACAGGCACGCCATGGCGGCCCGGTCCCAACGCCCCGTCCTGCCCCAATCTCACGAGGCACAGGCATGGTAGAATGGATCAACTCCCCCGGTCACACCAGCTATGAGGACGCGCTGGCCTTCATGGAAGCGCGCAGCAATGCCATCGCCGCCGGAGAGGCGGATGAATGCATCTGGCTGCTGGAACATCCGCCGCTATATACCGCAGGCACCTCTGCCCAGCCCGAAGACCTGACCGATCCCGACCGCTTTCCCGTCTATCAAGCGCGGCGCGGCGGGCAGTATACCTATCATGGGCCGGGCCAGCGGGTCGCCTATGTGATGCTGGATGTGGGCCGTCGCGGCCGCGATGTCCGGGTTTTCGTGCAGCAACTCGAAGGCTGGATCATCGACATGCTCGCCAGTTTCAATCTGCGCGGCCATATCCGCGAGGGGCGCGTCGGCGTCTGGATCGAACGGCCGGACAAGCCCGCCCTGCCCGATGGGCAACCCGCCGAGGACAAGATCGCGGCCATCGGCATTCGGATGCGCAAATGGGTCAGCTTTCACGGCATTTCCATCAATGTCGAACCCGATCTGGAGCATTTCTCCGGCATCGTGCCCTGCGGCATCAGCGATCACGGCGTCACCAGCCTTGTCGATCTGGGTCTGCCGGTCACGATGGACGATGTGGACGTCGCTTTGCGCCAGAGCTTCGAACGCGTTTTCGGCCCCTGCCCGGCAGAGACGCAGTCCTGACATCAAAGACGCTTGCCGGCGCGAATGGACCATTCCCGCGGTTTTTCGACCTGCGGCGTCAAACCCATGTTACAATTTTAGCGTGAAAGGGACGATGCGGTGGGCCTGCGGCCTGCCACCCCATACCCCATCTAGATGACAGGTGTTCCCGTGAAAGACATAGATCCGACGATGCTCTCCGCCGATGACTGGGACGAACAGAACTTCCCCCGGCCAGAAGAAAATGAGTTCGACCAAGTGGTTGAGCGTGCGATTTCGCGACGTGGCTTTCTGGGCGGGGCGCTGGCCTTTGGCTCTGGCGCGGCGGTGATGACGGGCGGGCTGCTGTCCTCCACCTCGGCGCAGGCGCAAACCGCAAGCCGATTCCCCTTCAAGCCGATCGCGGCGCACACCGACGCCATGGTTCACGTGCCCGAAGGCTTTACCAGTCAAGTCATGGTCAGCTGGGGCGATCCGCTGATGTCCGCCGCCGACGGCTATGACATCACCGAGGGCGGCCCGCTGGAAGGGTCGGACATGGTCTTTGGCGAGAATACCGACGGGATGGAGACCTTCGTGTTCCAAGGTCGCCAGTTGATCGCGATCAACCACGAATACACCAACCGCAAGACCAACCTGCCTGCAGCGCAGGAGGGCACCCCAGCCAATGCGGATGACGTGCGCAAGCTGCAAAACCTGCAAGGCGTGGCCGTGATCGAAGTGAGCGAAGGCGAAAACGGCTGGCAGGTGGTGAAGGACAGCCCCTTCAACCGGCGCATCCACCACAACACGCCGATGCAGATCACCGGCCCCGCAGCCGGGCATGACCTGATGAAGACGCAGGCCGATCCGACCGGCACACAAAGCCTTGGCACGCTCAACAATTGTGGGTCGGGCAAAACGCCGTGGGGCACCTATCTGACCTGCGAAGAGAACTTCAACGGCTATTTCGGCTCCACCGCCGAGGTGGCGGAAGGCGACCCCGCGCCGCTTGCCCCCGGCTATGCGCGCTATGGCATCGGGACCGATGGTTGGGGTTATGATTACCACAAATGGGATGCACGTTTCGACGTGTCGCAAAACCCAAATGAGCCGCACCGCGCGGGCTGGATTGTCGAAATCGACCCGACCGATCCCACATCCACACCGGTCAAGCATACGGGGCTGGGCCGCTTCAAGCATGAGAACGCGGCCGTGACGCTTTCCGCTGATGGGCATGTGATCGTCTATATGGGCGATGATGAACGCGGCGAGTTCCTGTACAAGTTCGTCTCCAATGGCACCTATGCCACGGGCGGGCCGACCGACGGGCTGCTGGATGACGGCACGCTGTACGCGGCGAAGTTCAACGATGACGGCACCGGCGAATGGCTGGCGCTGACGCCGGAGACCACCGGTATGGCATCGCTGGCCGAGGTGCTGATCTTTGCCCGTCAGGCCGGGTCCGCCGTGGGCGCGACGACGATGGACCGCCCCGAATGGGTGGCCGTCAATCCCAAGGCCATCGAGGCATATTGCTGCCTGACCAACAACAAGAACCGTGGCGTCAAACCCAACGCCGGCGGGGATGAGACCCCGGTCAACGGCCCCAACCCGCGCGAGACCAACCATTACGGCCAGATCGTGCGCTGGCGTCCCCATGACGACGACCACACGGCGACGACCTTCGACTGGGATCTGTACGTGATGGCGGGCAACCCGGAGGTTTACAACAACGTCTATGGCGGGTCCGACAATGTCACGGCGGGCAATATGTTCAATTCGCCCGACGGCATGGCCTTTGACAGCAACGGTCTGGTCTGGATTCAGACCGATGGCGATGACAGCAACGAAGAGGACTTCGCCGGACAGGGCAACAACCAGATGCTTGTGGGCGACCCCGTCACCGGCGAGATCGCCCGCTTCATGACAGGGCCGAAGGGATGCGAGGTCACGGGGATCTGCTGGTCCGCCGACCGGCGCACCATGTTCGTCGGCATCCAGCATCCGGGCGGGTCCTGGCCTACCGGGTCTGGCCTGCCGCGGTCCTCGGTCATCGCGATCAAGCGGGATGACAACGGTCTGGTCGGCTAAGCTTTTTGCGAACGCGCAGCGCCCGCCCAAGATCGCGGGCGCTGCGATGCTACGTCACAGGTGCCGCCCCGCCCCCCTGCGCGGCCCGTGAGATAGACGTGAGAAGGACGGCGCGGCCCGCCAAACCCCACATTGCACAAAGCAGGCCGAAGCACGGCTGCGCCCCGACGGCCCCCGCGACCCGCCGCAAATCTTTCCACACCTGCGGCACGATCGCTCATTGATCCTTCACCAATCCCATTCTAGAACCAGAATAAGTCCGGAATCTGTCCGGGTAACGTTTCGCGCGCAGGATTGTCTAACAGGAGGCACGCCATATGGCAGACGCAGCCATTCACGGCCACGAACATGAAGACAACCGGGGATTCTTTACCCGGTGGTTCATGTCGACCAACCACAAAGATATCGGGATTCTCTACCTGATCACATCGGCCTTTGTTGGCCTTATCTCGGTTATGTTCACCGTTTACATGCGGATGGAACTTCAGGAACCGGGCGTTCAGTACATGTGTATGGAAGGCGCTCGTTTCTTCCAGTCTTCCGCTGAATGTACCCCGAACGGTCACCTCTGGAACGTGCTGATCACGGGCCACGGCATCCTGATGATGTTCTTCGTCGTGATTCCGGCCCTTTTCGGCGGTTTTGGCAACTATTTCATGCCGTTGCAGATCGGTGCGCCGGATATGGCCTTCCCGCGGATGAACAACCTCAGCTACTGGCTCTATGTTGCCGGTACGACGCTGGCGGTTTGCTCCGTGCTGGCGCCGGGCGGTAACGACCAGCTTGGCTCTGGCGTGGGCTGGGTTCTGTACCCGCCGCTCTCCGTCAACGAAGGCGGCATGTCCATGGACCTCGCCATCTTCGCCGTGCACGTGTCAGGCGCGTCGTCGATCCTTGGTGCGATCAACATGATCACCACCTTCCTGAACATGCGTGCCCCTGGCATGTCGCTGTTCAAGGTACCGCTGTTCTCGTGGTCGATCTTCGTCACATCCTGGCTGATTCTGCTGTCCCTGCCGGTTCTGGCGGGCGCGATCACCATGCTGCTGATGGATCGTAACTTCGGCTTCACCTTCTTCGACCCTGCCGGTGGCGGTGACCCGATCCTGTATCAGCACATCCTGTGGTTCTTCGGCCACCCGGAAGTGTACATCATCATTCTGCCGGGCTTCGGCATCATCAGCCACGTGATTGCAACATTCTCGCGCAAGCCGATCTTCGGCTACCTGCCGATGGTGTGGGCGATCATTGCGATCGGTGTTCTGGGCTTCGTCGTGTGGGCGCACCACATGTACACCGTCGGGATGAGCGTTGAGCAACAGGCCTACTTCATGCTCGCCACCATGGTCATCGCGGTGCCGACAGGTGTGAAGGTGTTCTCCTGGATCGCAACGATGTGGAAGGGCTCGATCGAGTTCAAGACACCGATGCTCTGGGCGTTTGGCTTCCTGTTCCTGTTCACCGTTGGCGGTGTGACCGGCATCGTGCTGAGCCAGGCTGCCGTCGACCGCTATTACCACGACACATACTACGTGGTGGCACACTTCCACTACGTGATGTCGCTGGGCGCGGTCTTTGCCATCTTCGCCGGGATCTACTTCTACCTGCCCAAAATGACGGGCCGGATGTATTCCGAAACCTTCGGCAAGATCCACTTCTGGATGATGTTCATCGGTGCAAACCTGACCTTCTTCCCGCAGCACTTCCTGGGCCGTCAGGGCATGCCGCGCCGCTACATCGACTACCCGGAGGCGTTCGCCTACTGGAACCAGTGGTCGTCCTTTGGCGCGTACCTGTCCTTCGCCTCGTTCCTGCTGTTCTTCGGCATCATCGCTTACGCCCTGCTGCGTGGCGCGAAAGTGACCGAAGCCAACCCGTGGAACGAATATGCGGACACGCTGGAATGGACACTGCCCAGCCCGCCGCCGGAGCATACCTTCGAAATCCTGCCCAAGCAGGAAGACTGGGATAACAAGCACGCGCATTAATCATCCGTGCAAATAGAGATCGAAAGCCCCGCCAAAATGGCGGGGCTTTTTTGTTAGGGGGGCCGATATGCCAGCAGCGCTGGCAGACGGGCGGGTTTGGCCGCCTCGCCCGATCAGGTCGGCAATCACTTCAAACAGAAGCTTCCATTTTTAGTTGAACTCCAAACTCGCCGAAGGAAAATACACTAGGAAAAACAAACACCCCCCGCCATGTGAACCGCTTTGCAAGGCTTGGGCCCTAATGGTGTTTTGGTTAAGAGTGGAAAAGGCTGGCACGTCATGGAAGTTGATATATCCCCCGACGACATCGCGAATATCGGGCAACAAGTCTCGCTCGCGACGGGTCCGTTCTTCTGGATATTAGTCATATTGGCGGGCGGCATGATCGCCGGAATGATATACGTGGCGTGGGGCGAAAAATTCCAGGTCTCCAACCTTCTTGGCGGTATGTCTGGCGTGGGTCTGATCGCGCTTGCCGGCGCACTACTTGTCGCCGGTGTCTTCGTCACCGACCGGGAGGTTCGCGCCTGGGTGCTGATTCAGCGAAACCTGATCGATCCGTTTTACGTGACCATTTTGGGCAAAGACAGTTGCAACCCTGAATCATCAAAGTTCTGCGTCGTTGTTTGGGACAAGACCGGAAAGGAGCTTTTGGTCAATTGGCACGACAAACGGGTCAATGCGCATGAGGTGTTCGGCGGCTACGAATTTTCGCTTTTTACCTCCGCAAGGCCGCAGATGCGCCCGGCGCAGTCCTCGCCGAAGGACCTGTAAAGCGCGCACTGCGTCAATTCGGTGCCTGTCAGCAACCTCAATTCGGATTATTCTAGCTCTACACACATTCATCAACTCGCCCGCCCATTATGCCCTATCGCTGGACGTCCGCATCACCCGCCCCGACACAGGAACTTCGTCTGTGGCCCTATGAATCGCTCCCCGCTCGCGGCATGGCGGCAGTTGTCCTGACGACGTTCACGATGATCCTGATCCCCGCCCTGCCGCTGCTGGGCTCGCCCGTGCTCTGGGGGCTGTTGCCGTTTCTGATGCTCGCTGTCTGGGGCATCTATTTCGCCCTGCAACGCAACCACAAGGCGCGGCAAATCCTTGAAGTGCTGACCCTGTCAGACGACATGGCCCACCTGTCGCGCACTGACCCGAACGGGCAGGTGCAGGAATGGGAATGCAACCGCTATTGGACGCAGGTGACCAAATACGACACCGAAGGCCCCGTGCCCCATTACGTCACCCTGCGCGGTGAAGGCCGGGAGGTGGAGATCGGTGCCTTCCTGTCCGAAGAAGAGCGAATCGAGCTTTACGACGATCTGGCCCGCGCCCTGCGCCGGGCGTGATACACCGCGTGGGATCACGGCCCATGACATCGACGCGCATCGCCCCCGTAGGGAAACCGTCTGAATTGTAGGAAGAAGGTCGCTCACCCGGCGCATCGCCTTGAACCGCCGGGCGTTTGGGCAAAGGGGCGATCTGCCGCCCCTGCCCTATCTCAACCGCAAAGGCGGGATTTGACCAAAGCGCCCACGGCGCCGAAATCCATCTGGCCGGTATACTTGGACTTGAGCGCGCCCATCACCTTGCCCATGTCCCGCACGTTTTCAGCGCCGATCTCTTCGATGGTCGCCGACACGGCCGCTTCGACTTCTTCATCGCTCAGCTGCCGCGGCAGATATTCCGCAATAACAGCGACTTCCTGCATCTCGCGCTCTGCCAGATCCAGCCGCCCGCCCTCTTCATAAGCGCGCGCGCTTTCCTGACGCTGCTTCGTCATCTTGCCAAGGATCGCGAGCACCTCATCATCGCCCACGCCCTCTTCCTTGCCTTCGCCGCGCGCCGCGATATCACGGTCCTTGATCGCAGCATTGATCAGCCGGAGTGTCGACAGCCGCTGCTGGTCCTTATCCTTCATCGCTTGCTTCAGCGCATCGGTCACGCGCGTGCGAAGATCGGTCATATGTGTCATCCTCATCTCGCCCGGTGAGTGGTCGGGCCGTCAGGTGGCGGACCATACGCAAAAGCCGATGACCCTGCAACCAAAGAGCCCCGCAGCAAGGCACTGAAAATAAAGGGAAACTCTTTTTTTCCTACTCTTGACCCTGCCGCCGGGCGGCATTAGGTTCCCGCCAATTTGCCCCATTCCTACAGGTAGCCCCCCATGACCGAGCCTCGCCCGACCGCTTGTCTTGCCCTCGCCGACGGAACGCTGTTTTTCGGAACGGGCTTCGGCGCAACTGGTCAGACAACCGCTGAACTGTGCTTCAATACCGCCATGACCGGCTATCAAGAGATCATGACAGACCCGTCCTATGCGGGACAGATCGTGACCTTCACCTTCCCCCATATCGGCAATGTCGGCGTCAATCCCGACGATGACGAGACCGGCGATCCCGTTGCGGCGGGCATGGTCGTGAAGTGGATGCCGACGGAGCCGTCGAACTGGCGCGCGGTGCAACCATTGTCGAGCTGGCTTGCCAGCCGGGGCCGGATTGCGATTGGGGGCCTCGACACGCGCCGCCTGACCCGCGCCATCCGGCAGGCCGGCGCGCCGCATGTCGCGCTGGCCCATGATCCGGATGGGAATTTCGACACCGATGCGCTGGTCGATGCGGCCCGCAAGTTTGTCGGCCTGGAAGGCATGGACCTTGCGAAGGAAGTGACCTGCGCGCAGTCCTACCGTTGGGATGAAACGCGCTGGAACTGGCCCGAAGGCTTCGGCACCTTGACCGAGCCGCGCCACAAGGTCGTTGCCATCGACTATGGCGCAAAACGCAACATCCTGCGCTGCCTCGCCTCTGCCGGGTGCGATGTCACGGTCTTGCCTGCCACCGCCACGGCAGAGGAAGTTCTGGCCCACGAACCCGACGGTGTTTTCCTGTCCAACGGCCCGGGTGATCCGGCAGCGACGGGCAGCTACGCGGTGCCGATGATCCAGACCATTCTTGAGAAAGACCTGCCCGTTTTCGGTATTTGCCTCGGCCACCAGATGCTGGCGCTTGCCCTTGGCGCAAAGACGATCAAGATGAATCACGGCCACCACGGGGCCAACCATCCGGTCAAAGACCTTGAAACCGGGAAGGTCGAAATCACCTCGATGAACCACGGGTTCGCGGTGGATGCGCAGACCTTGCCCAAGGGCGTCAAGGAAACCCATACGTCGCTGTTCGACGGGTCCAATTGTGGCATCCGGGTTGAAAACAAGCCGATCTTCTCGGTGCAGTACCACCCCGAAGCCAGTCCCGGCCCGCAGGACAGCTATTACCTGTTCGACCGGTTCGCCGCTGCGATGCAAGAACGCGCCTCCTAACGTCGCGTTCTGCCCTTTCGCCTAAGCGTGGGACGTTTTCCCCAGCTTTTCCGTCTGCTTACGGCCGGGGATTAATCCGGCCTTAACCCTAATTCAGTCTAAAGATTCGCGCAGCAGCCAGAAGGGATGATGCGTGAGTACGCAGAATGCGTTGTCGACAGTTCTTCCAGGCGCCCATTCAGGTGGGCGTCCGCCTCTGCGTGGCCCTCGGCTGCTGGGGCGTATCCTTGTCGATATGGGGGCCATCACCGAACAGCAACTGGAAGACGGGCTGGCCCAGCAGCGCCGGATCGACGCGCAGCTTGGTGATATCTTTTTGGCCGAAGGGATCATTACGGCCGAACAGTTGCAGCAAGCGCTCGCGCAGCAACATGGTATGGGCCTGACGGACCTGACCGCCCAGCCCCCTGCCCCGAAAATGGCCGCGCTGATGGGGGTCGATCTGTGCTTGCGCCACAATGCGGTACCTTGGCGGCACTTTGGGGACATCCTGCTGGTCGCGATGTCGCACCCACATCACTGCGATGCGCTCAAGTCGGAACGGCCCGATGACGGGCTGACCGTGCTGCCGGTCCTTGCCGAACCCGAAGCGGTGCGCGCCGCGATTCAAGCGCTTTACCGTCCGGAACTGACGCAGCAGGCGGAAACACGGGTTGAAGACGTCTATTCCTGCCGCAACTGGGGGCAGGTGCAATGGCGGCGGCACGCGGTGTCCGTCCTGTTGGTTGCCGCCCTGCTGCTTTGGGCGGTGCGCTCTCCGCAATCCCTTGCGCTTGGCCTGGCGGGGATCGCGATCGTCACGCTGGCCATGTCCATGGCGCTGAAGATCACCGCCGCGGGCACGCAGCTTTGGGCAGAGATTCGGCGCAAGCCGCCCGAGGACGCGCCCGATATCACCCCGCTGCGCCTGCCGCGCGTGTCAGTGATGGTGCCTCTGCTGCGCGAAAAGGAAATCGCGGGCGCGCTGATTCACCGCTTGGAACGGCTCACTTATCCCAAGGCGCTGCTCGACATCATTCTGGTGCTCGAAGAAAGCGACGAGATCACCAAGCAAACACTGGCACGAACCGAATTGCCGCAATGGATGCGGGTCATCGAAGTGCCGTCAGGCTCCGGGCTGATGACGAAACCGCGCGCGCTGAACTACGCGCTGGATTTCTGCCGGGGCAGCATCGTTGGCATTTGGGATGCCGAGGATTCGCCAGAAACCGACCAGATCGAACAGGTCGTGCGACACTTCCATACCGCCGGGCCAGAGGTCGTTTGCCTGCAAGGGCGGCTCGACTACTACAATTCGCGGGATAACTGGATCGCGCGCTGTTTCACCATCGAATACGCCGCGTGGTGGCGGCTGATCATGCCGGGACTGGCCCGGCTGGGCTTCGTGATTCCGCTGGGCGGAACCACCCTGTTCTTCCGCCGCAAAGAGCTGGAAGAGCTTGGCGGCTGGGATGCGCATAATGTGACTGAGGATGCCGACCTTGGCGTGCGCCTTGCCCGCGCCGGGTACCGCACCGAACTGATCCCAACCGTCACCTATGAAGAGGCCAACTGCCGCGCCTGGCCGTGGATTCGCCAACGCTCACGCTGGCTCAAGGGGTTCGCGATCACATGGGCCGTCCATATGCGCGCGCCCCGGCAGCTATGGCGCGACCTGGGGCCGCTGCGATTTCTGGGCCTGCAACTGTTCTTCGTGACCGCGCTAAGCCAATTCCTGCTGGCCCCTGTATTATGGAGCTTTTGGCTGGTCTCTGCCGGATTGCTGCCATGGCTTGCCGGGGCGGGCGCGCAGCCGGTCCTGATCGGGTTCTTCGCCGGCTGCGAAGTCATGGCGCTGTTGATCCATATGGCGGCGGTGCGGCGGCAACAGCACCGGCATCTTCTGCCATGGACCATCACGATGATCGCTTATTTCCCAATGGCGAGCGTTGCGATCTACAAGGCGCTGTATGAACTCGTGCTGCGCCCGTTTTTCTGGGACAAGACAGAGCATGGCGTCTCCGCCCCGCCCTGCATTCCGGCTAAAGATCCTCCCGCCGAGCTTCCGCGTCCTGCTGCAACCGGGTCATGAAGGCGATCGAAATGTGATCGCGCAGCGCCTTTCCGGCGGCTTGCTCATCCCGGTTTTCAATCGCGGTGACGATCTTGTCATGTTCGCGCTGCGCGATCTCGGACCGCCCCTGCGCCGCAAGAGAGGTCGAGGTCATCAGCGCCATCGTCCGGTGCACAAGGTCAAGCTGCTGAACCAGATAGCGGTTATGCGAGGCAAGGTGAATCTGCTTGTGAAACCGCCGGTTGGCGCGGGCAAGCGCTGCTGGATCGTTGGTCAACTGGTCGTCCATCTTCACCATATCGCGCAGCAGGCGGACTTCTTCGGCGGTGGCATGTTTGGCCGCCAGACTGGCCGCCAGCCCCTCCAATTCGCGGCGCACGATATAAAGCTCTGCCATCTGGTTATGGTCAAGCGTCGCGACGATCAGGCTGCGCCCGTCCCGCTCAAGCAGCGACTGCGTTTCCAGTCGTTGCAGCGCTTCGCGGATCGGGGTGCGCGAGACGCCGAACCGTTCGGCCAATTCGCTTTCCACCAGCCTGTTGCCGGGCCGATAGACCCCCTCGTCAATCGCGGCGAGGATCATCGAATAGGCATCCGTCGGTGCAAGTTTGGTTACGGCCATTGAAGGTCGCCTCCCTCTCCATCGGCGGTTTGATCCCGGCACCTTACCGACCCCGCCGCGCAAAGAGCAAGCGTTAAGCCTGCGGCCCCTTGTCCCCGCGCCCATGCGTTGCACGATTTGCCTGCCCCCTTGTCCCGCAGATCGCGCCGCAGTATCCCGGCCCCATGCCACGCGACGCCTTTTCCCATGTCGACACTTGGGTGTTCGACCTCGACAACACGCTGTACCCGCCGTCGGCGCGTCTTTTCGACCAGATCGAAGTGCGCATGACGCAGTTCGTGATGAACGCCACCGGTGTGGACCGGCCCGAAGCGGACCGGCTGCGCAAACATTACTGGGCAAGCTACGGCACGACGCTGGCCGGGCTGATGCGCGAACATGATGTCGACCCCGCGCCCTATCTGACAGAAGTGCATGACATCTCTTTCGACACGCTGACCCCCGATGCCGATCTGGCCGCCCGTATCGCGGCACTGCCGGGGCGCAAGATCGTCTACACCAATGGTTGTGCGCCCTATGCGGAAAAGGTCATCGCCGCGCGGGGGCTGTCAGGCCAGTTCGACGCGATCTATGGGGTGGAGCACGCCGATTTCCTGCCCAAACCCGAAGCCGGCGCTTTCGCCAAAGTCTTCGAACAGGATGGGCTTGTCCCCGAACGTGCCGCCATGTTCGAAGACGACCCACGCAATCTGGCCGTGCCTCACGCGCTGGGGATGCGCACCGTCCATGTGGCCGAAGCGCCCAGCCCTGCGGATCATATTCACCACCATACCGACGATCTGGCCTATTTCCTGCGCCTGCTCACCGACAGGTAATCCCCCGCGTGACACGATGCCGCTTGGAAACATGGCCAGCCCGGCCCTAGCTTTGGACGCATGACACATACCGACATCCTGATCTCCGGCGGCGGTATCGCCGGGCTTTGCGCAGCAGCCGCCTTCGGCAATGCCGGGTTTTCCGTTGTTTGCGTCGATCCCACCCCCCCGGTGACAGAGCGCGACGTGGAAGGCGCGGATTTGCGGACCACCGCGCTGCTGCAACCGGCCCGCGATGTTTTGAGCGCGGCGGGCATTTGGCAGGATCTGGAACCGCACGGCATGCCGCTTGAGGTGATGCGGATCGTCGATGCGGGCGGCGAAATCGCACAGCCGCGCGTGACACATGACTTCAAGGCCGCTGACTTGTCTGACCTGCCCTTCGGCTGGAATTTCCCCAACTGGCTGCTGCGGCGCGAATTGCTGGGCCGCCTTCGCACGTTGGAGAACGTTGATTTTCGCCCCGGTGTCGCCACCACACGGCTGTTCACCCGCACGGCAGAGGCCCGCGTCAGCCTGACCGATGGCAGCCGGATCACCGCCAAGCTGGTGATCGCCGCCGATGGGCGCGGCTCTCCGATGCGCGAGGCTGCCGGGATCGGCGTGCGCACCAAACGCTATGGCCAGAAGGCGCTGGCCTTCGCGGTCACGCACCCGATTCCGCATGAAAATGTCTCGACCGAGATTCACCGCTCCGGCGGGCCATTCACACTGGTGCCCCTGCCCGATTTCGACGGACGCCCCTCTTCCGCCGTGGTCTGGATGGAAGACGGCCCGCGTGCGCAAGAGCTTGCGCATATGGAACAATCCGCGTTCGAAACCGCCATGTCGGAACGCTCTTGTCATCTGTTCGGGCCGCTGACACTCGCCTCGCGCCGGACGGTTTGGCCGATCATCTCGCAGCAGGCAGAGCGTATGTCGGGCGAACGGCTCGCACTTATGGCCGAGGCCGCCCATGTGGTGCCGCCGATTGGCGCACAGGGGCTCAACATGTCCCTGCGCGATCTGGATTGCCTTCTGGACCTTGCCCAGGAACGCCCGGATGGGCTGGGCGACATGGTGATGCTAGATGCGTATCACGCCGCCCGGCACCGCGATATTAGCCTGCGCGTGACGGGGATAGACATGCTGAACCGCGCCAGCCAGGCGGCCAGTCAGCCCCTGCGCGACACCCGCGCGGCGGGGCTGCAAGCGATCTATGGCCTGCCCCCCATCCGCCGAATGCTGATGCAGATGGGGCTGGGCGTTCGGTAAAACCGCGCCGGATTACAGGACCTTGTCGACGGTCTTGCGCAGCCGCGCGACGGTGCCGTCGACATCATAAAGCTTGTCCAGACCGAACAACCCAATCCGGAACGTGCGGAAATCGGCAGGCTCATCGCAGGCCAGCGGCACACCGGCAGCGATCTGCATCCCTTGGGCGGCGAATTTCTTGCCGTTTTGCACATCGGGATCAGAGGTATAGCTGACGACCACGCCCGGCGCACCGAAACCATCAGCGGCAACAGATTGCAGACCTTTCTGCGCCATCATCTCCCGCACCGCGCGGCCCAGCGCCCATTGTGCATCCCGCAACTTGTCAAAGCCATAGGCGCGGGTTTCCAGCATGGTGTCCCGAAAATCGCGCAGCGCATCGGTCGGCATGGTCGCATGATAGGCATGGCCGCCATCCAGATAGGCCTGCATGATCTGACGCCATTTCTTGAGGTCCGCAGCAAAGCTGTCCGAAGTCGTTTCCTCCAACCGCGCCAAGGCCTTGGCCGACAACATGACCAGCCCGGCGCAGGGCGACGCGCTCCACCCCTTCTGGGGCGCAGAGATCAGAACATCGACGCCAAGTGCGCGCATATCCACCCAGACACAGCCCGATGCGATGCAGTCCAGCACCGTCAAGGCACCGACCTCATGCGCGGCCGCAGCCATCTGCTGAATGTAATCGTCCGGCAAGATCACGCCCGCCGACGTTTCCACATGCGGGGCAAAGACCACGTCCGGCTTGCGCGTTTTGATTTCCGCCACAACCTCGTCGATCGGCGCGGGCGCGAAGGGAGAGGTCGAGGAATTGCCCGTCTGGCGCGCCTTCATGACGGTGGCTTCCGCAGTCAGATCCCCGCTTTCGATGATCTGGCTCCAGCGATAGGAAAACCAGCCATTGCGCACGACCAGAACCTTGCGATCCCGTGCAAATTGCCGCGCGACCGCTTCCATGCCGAAAGTTCCGCCGCCCGGAACGATCACCGCCCCCTCCGCGCCGTACACCTCACACAGCATTTCGTGAATGTCGCGCATCACGGCCTGAAACGCCCCGCTCATGTGGTTCAAAGAGCGGTCCGTGAACACGACCGAGAATTCCTCAAGCCCGTCGGGATCGATATTGTCCAATAGTGCCGCCATGTCGCGCGCCTCCTCTACTGATCTGCGCCCGCTTTACGCGGTTCTGCCAGGACGCACAAAAGGTTCTTGCCCGGACCAGCGCGGTGGATCGCCGCGCGCGCCATGGCTTGTCGCCCCCGGCGTCCTTTGCGCGCCCTATGGTCACCGATGCCCCCGTCAGGACGCTTTCGGGCGGATGTCCAATGTGGAAATTTCCGCAGGTGTCAGAATCACGCAGTCCCGGCCCGCTGCCTTCGCCCGGTAAAGCGCCGCATCCGCCTGCCGGACAGCCTGTTGGATATCGCTCACCGGTAATTTCCGCGACACTCCAATCGAAACCGTCACCCAGATCGAACGCCCTTCAGCCGTGATCTCCGACCGTGCGACGCGGGCCCGCACCCGCTCCGCCACAAGCTCTGCCGTCGGTTCATCCACACCATCAAGGTATACCAGAAACTCTTCGCCGCCGAATCTGCAGACGATATCGCGCACCCGCACCTCTTGGCCCAGCATGGTCGCCACATGCGCGATAACCGCGTCCCCGGCGAGATGCCCATGGCTGTCATTGACCTTCTTGAAAAAGTCGATGTCCACCATCAACGCGATACCGGCACTGTGCTGCCGTTCGGCCAGACGATTGAAAAAGGCATCGCGCGTGGCGACATTCGTCAACCGATCACGGCTTACCAACCGATGCAATTCCGCATTCAATCGCCCGATCTCGAGAAGCTGCAAACTGATCATCCGCGTGGTCGTGAAGGTGATCAAGGTGGTCAGCGGCCAGCTTACCGCGATCTGCCAAAGCCACAGCGACCGGGGATAGATCGTCAATGATACGACCGTGACGAACACCAACGCCGCCACTGTCAGCAGCAGCGACAGGCGGGTGACGTCCGACCGATCATTGATGGCAATCCTCATCATAAAGGACGCTGTAGCGCAGAACGTTGAAACGCACGTTAATCCGCCAGGGGGCCGGACAGTCTTTCTTCCGACAAAAGCACATTCGCCTCGACCGCCCCCGCCCCGGGCAAGGTCATGATCCGGCGCCGCAAGACCCGCTCGAAATCGGCCAGATCCCGCGCCACAACACGCAGCCGGTAATCATAAAGCCCCAAGACATGCTCGACCGTCTGCACTTCCGGGATCCCGGTCACCGCCCGCTCGAAATCCTCCAGACTGACCCGCCCCTTGGTCGCCAGTTTCACACCCAGAAAGACCGTGACGCCGAAACCCAGCTTGTCAGGCGCCAATCGCAGCCGCTTGCGCACAAGAACACCGGCTTCACGCAATCGCTGAATGCGCCGCCATGTCGCGGGCTGAGACAGCCCAAATTCCCGCCCCAGCGCGCTCGCACTCTGTGTCGCGTCCCGTGCCAAGGCCGCGATCAACGCCCGGTCGACCTCATCCAACGGGATCATATCGGCAAACCTTCCTGTGTCTTGATCCGCGCGACCTGCATCAATGCCTCAATATCGGCAATATGCGGCAAGGTCAGAATCCGGTCCCGATACACACGCTGATAATCCGGCATATCCCGCGCAATGAGCGACAGCCGCACATCGACGCGGCCCAGAAAGGTCTGAATTTCCAAAACCTCCGGCACCTTGCGCGCTTCTGCGATAAATTCATCAAAGGCGCGCGCGACCGTCTTGTCCAAAGTGACCCGTAACGACACCTCGACCTCATAACCCAGCGCAGCCCAGTCAATCACCGTCTCGACAGCCTCGATCACACCGGTATCCTGTATCCGCGCGATCCGCCGCGACACCTGCGCTGCGGACAGCCCGGCGCGCTCGGCGATCTCGGGCACGGTCAGCGACGGCTCCGCCTGCCATTGCCGCAGAATGCGCCTGTCCAGATCATCAAGCATGATTTTCCCAAATTATCCGAATTGCACGCATGACTTTGCCTTCATTGTTCTGAAAATACTCATATACATACCCTGCAACCCGCACAACGCCCTGCTAGAACGCGCTCCAATATCCAACCGGAAAGGAAATATCATGCGCGTTTACTACGACCGCGACTGCGACGTGAACCTGATCAAGGACATGAAAGTGGCAATCCTCGGCTATGGCAGCCAAGGTCACGCCCACGCCCTGAACCTGCGTGACAGCGGCGCCAAGAACGTCGTCGTCGCGCTGCGTGAAGGCTCTGCCTCCGCTTCCAAAGCCGAAGGCGAAGGCCTCAAGGTCATGGGCATCGCGGAAGCCGCCGCATGGTGCGACCTGATCATGTTCACAATGCCCGACGAGCTTCAGGCGGAAACCTACAAGAAATACGTCCACGACAACATCAAGCCCGGCGCAGCCATCGCATTCGCGCACGGCCTGAACGTTCATTTCGGCCTGATCGAACCGAAAGACGGCGTCGACGTCATCATGATGGCCCCCAAAGGCCCCGGCCACACAGTGCGCGGCGAATACACCAAAGGCGGCGGCGTGCCCTGCCTTGTGGCTGTGGACACTGACGCCTCCGGCAAAGCGCTGGAAATCGGCCTCAGCTATTGCTCCGCCATCGGTGGCGGCCGTTCTGGCATCATCGAAACCAACTTCCGCGAAGAATGTGAAACCGACCTGTTCGGCGAACAAGCGGTTCTGTGCGGCGGTCTCGTCGAGCTGATCCGTTGCGGCTTTGAGACCCTGGTCGAGGCGGGCTATGCCCCCGAGATGGCCTATTTCGAGTGCCTGCACGAAGTGAAGCTGATCGTCGACCTGATCTATGAAGGCGGCATCGCCAACATGGATTACTCGATCTCCAACACGGCGGAATACGGTCAGTACGTCACCGGCCCGCGCATCCTGAAATACGACGAAACCAAAGCCCGGATGAAAGAGGTTCTGACCGACATCCAGGAAGGCAAGTTCGTGCGTGATTTCATGCTGGAAAACGCGGTTGGTCAGCCGACCATCAAAGCGGCCCGTCGCCACAATGACGAGCACCAGATCGAAGCCACCGGCGAGAAACTGCGTTCCATGATGCCGTGGATTTCTGCGGGCAAGATGGTCGACAAGTCCAAGAACTAAGGCCGACAAGTCTTGAACCAGATTGGGGCGCCCGGTTTCGGACGCCCCTTTTTCGTGGCACATACTGCGCCGCCCGCGCCCCTTACGTCAGGCTGTAGCGCAGCTTGGGAAGTCGCGACAGGATGAACAGATCCAGCGCCAGCGCAGACAGCAGCGCCAGACCGGCCATGGGAAAGGCCATCGACACACCAAGCCCGACCAGCACAGCGCCCTGCCACAGCGGCAGCTCTTTCGGCATCGGCGGCGCAGCAAGACGGCCTGCCTTGGCCGGGCGCCGCTTCCACCACAGCACGATGGAACTGGCGCACAGGAACAGCACCGCAAGACACACAGCCGTGTTGGCCAGCACGCTCCACAGCCCCAAGGTGCCCATATGCAGCGCGATCCCGACCGCCATCGCCTTACCATAAATCGAATAATCGGCGTAACGCACCTCTGCCAGCACATTGCCGGTGAACTGATCCACATGCACCGTCCGGTCCGAGGTCGGATCGACGCTATCGGTATTCATGGAATCGCGGTTTACCGTCCAAACCCCGGTCTCGCCGCGTGGCAGGGTCAGCTGATACCGCCCTTGGAACCCGATCTGCCGCGCCAAGGCGTCGATCGTATCGATGGTCACAGCCCCCGTCACTCCGGCCTGCCCTGCCGCGCTGCCGGATGCGGGCATTGGCGTTTGCTCAATCGCCCAAGGCACCTCACGCCGATGGTGGTTCATGCTGGCATGGGTCACATCGGACAGCGGGACATTGTCCCATTTCGCCGCCGGGAACTGGCTCCAGGCCTGCACCATCTTGCCGCCCCAAATCCCGGCCCAGCTCAACCCGGAGATCAGGAAAAACACCAGAATGGCGGAGACCCAGATGCCGACGACCCCGTGCAGGGATTTCCACAGCGCCCGTCCCCGGCCAAGGCTGGGCACCAGCGCGCCGCGCCAGCCCTTTTCGCGCGGCCACCACATGTAAAGCCCGGTCGCCACCAGAACGAGGCTCAATGACGCGGCGGTTTCCAATATCCGGTCGCCGGTCACGCCCAGCATAAGGTCGCTGTGAATTCCGTCGAAGAAATCATACCACCCGCTGCGGCGCGGGAAGGTCTCGATCACCTGCGCGGTATAGGGATCGACCGCGACCATGACCGCATCGCCATCTGCATCCACACGGAACAGCGCGGCGAGGTCATTGCTGCGCGGCGCGACATATTGCTTGAGCACCCCGTCCGGCACCGCCGCCACGGCGGCTTCGGCCTGCGCCGATACGGCCAGCGGGGCGTCTTGCGGCACGACGGGCGTGCGCTCTCCATCGCGCCCGTCAATCCATGCGATCCACAGCATCGACATGCCGGTAATCGCCAGAATGGCCAGAAACGGAATCACGAAGAGGCCCGCGTAAAAATGCCAGCGCCATGCCGCGAAATAGAATATGTTCACGCGCCCTTCGGGCTGCGCATCTGCTTGTGTTGTCATTGGTAAGTGCTCCATGCCTTTTTGGGCCCGCGAAGATGCGGGCGATCTGATTTGAGTTTTGAAAAAGCTCAGACCAGCGGCGGAGCGCGCGTCAGACGGGCGGGATCAAGCGCCGTGCGGTTATGGATGCGTTTGGCGACAAAACCGAGTGTTTCGAAGGAGGCCAGAACGGCCACCGGGACGGCTTCGCACCCGCCGATTAGCGCCGCCGCGTCGGCAATCCGGCAGGCCTGACATTCCGACGATCCCGACCGCCCCTGCCCGTCCAGATCTCCGCAGACATCCGCCAGCGACCCGCCGAGCGCCACAAAGGCCGCAAGTTCGGGCGACGGCGCCGAGGTTTTGAAATTATGCGCAAAGCCAATGCCGATCAGCGCCACGATCATTGCGGATCGCAGGATCAGATCGGCCAAGGTGAAAGGGCGCCATCGCATGGGACCGGCAATAATCCAGGACCTGCGGCGATGCTACTTTAATTTGTAGCGCCGCTTGCCGGATCGCGAATTGGCATTGCCGGGAAAACGCATCTTGCGCCGGGGCGCACGGGCGGGGCACAAGCTGGCACGAGGGAGGGACCACAACATGATCGCAGTGATTTTCGAGGTATGGCCAAAGGACGGCCATCGCGACCCCTATCTGGAACGCGCCGCTGGCTTGCGCGCGGTGCTGTCGCAAGCGCCCGGCTTCATCTCTGTCGAGCGGTTCGAAAGCCTGACAGAGCCGGGCAAGCTGCTGTCGCTCTCTTTCTGGGAAAGCGAAGAGGCGCTGGAAGCATGGCGCGCCGTGCCCAAACATCGGGACGCCCAGACCGCCGGGCGCGATATTCATTTTGCAGATTATCGCCTGCGCGTGGCGGGCGTTCTGCGCGATTATGGCATGACCGATCGCAGCCAAGCACCGGCGGACAGCAAGGCCCTGCATGACACCTGACATCACGTGGAAAAGCTGGGCCATGGTCGGGATTCTGGGCCTGACATGGGGCGGAACATTCCTTGTGACCGAACTGGCGCTGGAGGAGTTTCCCCCCTTCTGGCTTGCCGCCGGCCGCATCACCTTTGCCGCGCTGGTCATGAGCGCGGTCTGGCAAGGCATGGTGGGCGGCCGCCTCTTTGCCAGCCCGCCCCCGCCCAGTGCCATTGTCGCGGTGCTGTCGATCGGCGCGTTTTCCACCGCGATCCCCTTCACGCTTCTGGCATGGGGGCAGCAATTCGTGACCTCTGGCTTGGCGGGCGTATCGATGGCTTCGGTCGGGCTGATTGTCCTGCCCCTCGCGCATTTCTTCGTCCCCGGAGAAGCGATGACCCTGCGGCGCAGCCTTGGCTTTCTCATCGGGTTCGCGGGGGTCTGCCTGTTGCTGGGCAGTCAGGCCTTCGACACGATAGGCGCGGCGCTGGAATGGGCGGGACGACTGGCCTGCATCAGCGCCGCCTGCTGCTATGGTATCTCCTCCGTGCTGATGCGCCGTCTGCCATCAATCGATCCAATCGGGCTGGCAACGATCTTGCTGATCATCGCGGCCTGCATGGTCATCCCCTTGGCGCTGCTGCGCGAAGGAGCGCCGCCCCTGCCCACGGCCAAGGGATTGATGATCCTCGCCTTTCTGGGGCTCATCCCAACCGCCGCCGCCAGCCTGCTGCGGGTTCTGGTGATCCGGTCCGCCGGACCGGTCTTTATGTCGCTGACAAATTTCCAAGTCCCGGTCTGGTCGCTGGTTCTGGGCGCAGTGCTGCTGAACGAGCCGCTGCCCGGCACCCTTGTCATCGCGCTGGCACTGATCCTTGCCGGGTCGGGGCTTAGCCAATATGGCGCGCTTTCCCGTATGTTTCGGGCGCGGGCCTGAACGGGCTTAGGATGCGCTTGCGACCTCGGCCACGATCCCGTCAACGACCCGTTCCAGCATCGCTTCGTCCTCGCATTCGGCCATGACGCGGATCAGCGGCTCTGTGCCGGACTTGCGGATCAGCACCCGGCCCTTCTGGCCCATCTCGGCCTCGCCCGCCTTGATCGCATCCTGTACCGATTGCGCCTCAAGCGGGGATGCCCCGGCCGCATAGCGCACGTTCTTCAGCAGTTGCGGCACCGGCTCGAACGAGCGCAGAAGCTTGGAGGCCTGTTTGCCGCTGCGCACCATCTCTGCCAGAAATTGCAGGCCCGCCATCAGGCCATCCCCGGTGGTCGCGTAATCGGTCATCACGATATGACCCGATTGTTCGCCGCCAAGGTTGAACCCACCCTCGCGCATCCGTTCGACCACATAGCGGTCCCCGACCGATGTACGTTCCAACCGGACGCCATGGCCTTCAAGATACCGCTCCAGCCCCAGATTGGACATGACCGTGGCCACAAGCGCGTCGCCTTTCAGACGATCCTCGGCCTTCCAGCGCGTAGCCATCAGCGCCATGAACTGATCGCCATCACCAATCTGGCCCTTTTCGTCGATCAGGATCAGCCGATCCGCGTCGCCATCCAGACAAATCCCCACATCCGCCTCATGCGCCAGCACCGCCTGCGCGGCCGTGCGCGGCGATGTCGATCCGCAATTGAGGTTGATATTGTGGCCGTTCGGGCTGACGCCGATTTCAATCACATCCGCGCCAAGTTCCCAAAGCGCCGTGGGCGCAACGTTATAGGCCGCCCCATGCGCGCAATCCACGACCACCTTGATCCCGTCCAGACGCATCTGCCGGGGGAAGGTGCTTTTGACCCGCTCCACATAGCGGAAGCGGCCATCGTCGATCCGCTTGGCGCGTCCGATCTCTGCGGCGGGGACCGGGTCCACCCCCTGCGTCACCAGCTCTTCGATCTCGGCTTCGACCGCGTCGGACAGCTTGAACCCGTCCGGGCCAAAAAACTTGATCCCGTTATCAATCGCCGGGTTATGCGAGGCAGAGATCATCACCCCAAGATCGGCGCGCATTGACCGGGTCAACAGCCCCACGGCGGGCGTCGGCACCGGCCCCAGCAACAGCACATTCATCCCGGTAGATGTCAGGCCCGCCGTAAGCGCGTTTTCGAACATATAGCCCGACAGGCGCGTGTCCTTGCCGATGACCACGCGGTGCACACCGCCATCGCGCGCGAAATAGCGCCCCACCGCCGCACCAAGGTTCAGCGCGTTGCTGGCTGTCATGAAGCCGGTATTGGCGGTCCCGCGAACGCCGTCTGTTCCGAAAAGCTCACCCATCAATCCGTCTTTCCTACGGTTACCGCCTGCCACAATGCCACTGCCTGCCGGGTTTCGGCGACATCGTGTACCCGCACTATTTGCACGCCCTGCGCAATGCCCGCAAGCGCGACGGCGATTGATCCGGGGGCGCGGTCAGCGGGTTCGGGCGCATTCCCGATAGTGCCGATAAAGCGCTTACGCGATGCGCCCAACAGGATCGGCACACCCAGCCCTTGGAACACCGAAAGCCGGTTCAGCAGTGCAAGATTATGCGCCGCAGTCTTGCCAAAGCCGATGCCGGGGTCCGCGATGATACTGTGCCGCGCGATCCCCTGCGCGACCAACGCCTCGATCCGATCGGCAAGGTAGTCATAGACATCCAGCAGCACGTCATCATAGCGCGGATCGTTCTGCATCATCTCCGGATCGCCCAGCGCATGCATGGCGCAGACCGGAACGGCGCGCGCAGCACATAGTGGCGCAAGTGCCGGATCATATGTGAACCCGGCCACGTCATTGACCAGGCTCGCCCCCGCATCCAGCGCCGCACCGGCCACCGCCGCCTTGCGTGTATCGATGGAGATCGGCAGCGTCACACCAGCGGCGCGCAGCCCCGCGATCACCGGGGCCGTGCGCTGAATTTCATCCTCCGCCGGAACCGTCTTGGCGCCGGGCCGTGTGCTTTCGCCACCCACATCAAGGATATCCGCGCCCGCTTGCGCCAAAGCGACACCGGCGGCCACCGCCTGCGCGGCTGCGTCAAAGCGCCCCCCGTCCGAGAAACTGTCCGGCGTGACATTGAGAATTCCCATGATTTGGGGCCGCGCCATATCCATACCAGCGATATCGGCGCGCGGCGCAGTCAGCGCCTCCCGCCATTCTGCGGGCAAGGCAGTGACTGGCAGGACGTCTGGCGCGCGGCCACGGCGCAAATGCTCCACCTGTGTGAACCATCCGATCCCACCGGCCAGGGGCAACGCCTCTGCCGGGCGGGTCCGGTCCATCTGCACCAGGGGCCGGAAATAATTGGTCATGTCAGGTCCAGCGCGCGCGATTGGGCTGAAAGCGGACGCACGGGGCACGCCGTATCCCCGGCCACGGCGTCAAGCCGCCCCTCACCCAGAAGCAACATCTCTTCTGCGGCAAATGTCGCGGCGAACCACGCCGCCAGCGCCACCGCGTCATCGGCGGCCGTGCCGGGGCTGTCGACCGCATCCAGCACGATCTTGGACGGGGCCCAGACGCAAATCTGCCCATTGCGCATTGCCCAATCGAGTTCCGTGCGCGTCTCGACCACTTTGCAGCGCGCATCCCGCGCGGCCAGCACCCAAGCGTTCTGTTCAATCGCAAGCAGGTCGATACGGCGCTGCGCCAGCGGGTGATCGGCCTGCGGCAAATCAAGATCCGCCGCGCCAACGCAAAAGATCAGCGGCTTGCCAAGCGCCTGAAGCTGGTCGATCCACGCTTCCAGATGGGGTGAGGCAAGCGCCGCATTGGAAAGATACACGATCTCGGGATGGGGCGCGTCATCATCGGCCACCTGCGCGCCAGAGCCGCTGGAGCGCACGATTTCCACCCCCAGCGCCCCCGGCCCGCGATCCAGCTTTTCGATCCGCACGAAGACGCGCATGGCTTGCGGCTCGTTCAGAATCCGCTCGGCCACACGTTCGGCCAACGTCTCCAGCAGGTTGAGCCGTTCTTCCGCCAGCGCCGCCGCAATTGCCTCCGTCACCTTGTCATAGCTGAGGATGCGGTCCACATCGTCGTCAATCGGCCCCGATAGCGGGCGCACTTCCACGACGATGTTGAAACAGACCCGCTGCGTCACACCGCGTTCGGCCTGAAAGGCGCCGATCTCGACCTCGACCACATGATCGCGGACCGAAATCCGGTCGAGAGGGGCAGATGTCGCCGTCGCCTCGGCCCGTTCGCTGGGATGGGCAAAGGCCAACCGGATTTCTGAACTCATGAGGGGGACCTCCATCACCGCTTTGGCGCTCTATATCCTGCGCGGGCAGGAACGCAAATTCCGGCGGCGACACCTTGCGGGCTGAACCCGCCTTTCGCCGGCGTCAGTTGGACGCGGTGCGATAGGTATGGCGGTAGAAGATATGCACGCCGATCTTGGTCGTGCGTGTGTAGGTCTTGGACCAACGCGGGTTCACCGCCGTCGTGTGATAGTGGGTCGCGCCGCTGGTCAGAGGGGCCACCTTGCCGTCCAGCATCGCCCGCGCCACCTTGCCGACGCGCTTATAGGCTTTCGGTTCGTGGATCACTTCCTTCTTGCCGTCGCAGGTATAGGTGAACTGGCACTGATACCGCTTGCCGGTGCCTTGGTTGATCACCCCGCAGACAGACCCGGGGAAGCGTGCGCTTTTCACCCGGTTCAGGATCACTTCCGCCACCGCGAACTGGCCCTTGATCGTCTCGCCTCGCGCCTCGAAATAAAGCGCTTCGGATAGGCACTGCCATTCCGACCCGCCCTTCGCGGCAGGCTGCGCATCCAGCCACGAGCGGCTGAACTGCACCCCGGCATGACGCGGCGCGGGCGCGCTGAGCAATTCTTCGATCAGGGCCGGTTTCAGGCTTGCCAGCCCACGGGACTCAATGCGGCGAAGCTCCTCGACGGTTGCATCGGAAGCCAACGCGAAGGATGAGATACACAAGCATATTGATGCCACGAGGGCTGAAATCAGGCAGCGCATGATGAAGGCAGTCTCCACAAAATCGGGCAGCAAGTAGCCCGAATTGCCACAATCGTCCAGACCAGCGTCACATTTCACGCGGGACGGGTGATTTTCCGCCAGTATCTGCGCTGGGGAAACGATCCCCAAGACCACGACATATTGTAGCCGTCAGGCCGCCCGTTGGTTGATCTTGTCCGCAATCGCAAGTTGCGCAGCGGCCAGTCGCGCAACCGGAACGCGGAAGGGAGAACAGGACACATAGTCGAATCCGGCCTCTCGGCAGAAGGCAATCGATTCGGGATTGCCCCCGTGTTCGCCACAAATGGACAGCGTCAGGCCGGGCTGCGCCGCGCGCCCGCGCTCTGCGCCGAGCTTCAAAAGCTCCCCCACCCCTTCGATATCGAGCGTGTGGAACGGGTCTTCGGCATAGACGCCCTGCTGCACATAGACCGACATGAACCGCCCCGCATCGTCGCGGGACAGACCATAGGTCATCTGCGTCAGGTCATTGGTGCCGAAGCTGAGGAAGGCACAATGCTGCGCGATTTCACCGGCGCGCAAAGCCGCGCGCGGGGTTTCGACCATGACGCCCAGACGATAGGTGAAGTCGCGCTCTTGCTCATTGCGCACAGCGGCGGCCACGGCGTCGACGCGCGTCTTGACCAGTTCCACTTCGCGCTTGGCCGATACCAGCGGGATCATGATCTCAGGCACCACCGGATCGCCCTCGGCGCTAGCGGCCAATGTTGCCTCAAAGATCGCGCGCGCCTGCATCTCGTAGATTTCGGGCACCGTCACCCCAAGCCGCACGCCGCGCATCCCCAGCATCGGGTTATATTCGCGCAACGCATCCACCCGCCGCGTCACATCCGACAGCGGCAAATCCAGCGCCTCGGCCAGTTCACGCTGGCCGCTACGGTCGGACGGCAGGAATTCATGCAGCGGCGGGTCGAACAGCCGGATCGTGACGGGCTTGCCTTCCATGATGCGGAAAAGCTCTGTGAAATCAGCGCGCTGCATGGGAAGCAGACGCTCCAGCACCTCGCGCCGATCCTCGGGATCTGCGGTAAAGATCATCTCGCGCATGACCGTCAGGCGGTCAGCCTCGAAGAACATATGTTCGGTCCGGCACAAGCCGATGCCTTCGGCGTCGAAATTGCGCGCGGTCTGCGCATCGACGGGCGTGTCGGCATTGGCGCGAATGCCCAGATCGCTGGCCTCTTTCGCCCAATCCATGATCGCCTGAAACGCATCGTCCTGTGCCGCTTCCAGCAGCGGCGGCGCCCCGGCCAGCACCTGCCCGGTAGAGCCGTCGATGGTGATCTCGTCGCCTTGGGTGAACACACGTCCATCCGGCGCGGTCAGCGTCTTTTGCCGGACCTGAAAGCGCATGTCATTGGCCCCGACAACGCAAGGAAGCCCCATGCCGCGCCCGATCACCGCCGCGTGGCTGGTGATCCCGCCCTTTTCGGTCAGCACCGCCGCAGAGACATGCATCCCCCGGATGTCTTCCGGGTTTGTCTCGCGCCGGACGAGGATACAAGGCTCGCCGCGCGCGGCGCTGGCCTGCGCCTCGGTCGAGGAAAACACGATCTTGCCCGTTGCCGCGCCGGGGCTGGCGGCGATGCCGGTGCCGATCAGGTCACGCGGCGCTTCAGGATCGACCTGCCGGTGCAGAAGTTCGTTCAGCGTGCGCGGCGGAATGCGCATCAACGCCTCTTCGCGCGGAATGATCCCATCCGCGGCCAGATCAACGGCGATACGCACGCTTGCCCGTGCCGAGCGTGCCACGCGCACCCCGTCAAGGATATGCACCTCGCCATCATCCAGCGCGAATTCGACCTGCATCTCTTCGCGCAGCTTGCGGCGCATCAGTTCGGCATATTCCACCAAGGCGCCAAAGGCTTTGGGCGCAATATCCTGCAAGGAGGGGCCGCGCGGATCATGGGTCAGAAACAGCGCCTCGGATTCAGGCTTCAACGCCTCGCGCCCTTGGCTTTGGCTCAGATACCGCCCTGTCACCTGCGGCGCGCCGGTGGCGGTGTCCACCAGTTGCAACACGCCGGAGCCGGATTCGCCCTTGCCGATGCCAAAGACCATGCGCTGCACCACCAGCCCAAGCCCCGCATCCGGCGGCGCACCGCGCGCTTGACGGAGCAGGCGAGCTGTCGTCCCCTCCCATGCGCGCGCCATGGATTTGAGCACATCCGACAACTGCCGCGCGGGATCTTGCGGAAAGGCTTCCTCCGCCTCGTCCTCATAGGCGGTCAGGCATTCCTGCAACGCCTCTTGCGGCGAAGCGCAGGTCACATGTTCGAACACATCCGGGTCCAGCCGCGCCACATGGACAGCGTAGGATTGCACAAACCGCGCATAGATCCGCGCCGCCGCGTCGGCCCCAAGCTCGCTGCGCAATTCCTCGAAACAGGCGTCGTTCATCCCGATATTGAGGATCGCGCCCGGCCCGCCCCAGTCAGGGTCTTCCGAACTTGGCCGCACACAAAGCAGCCCGCCCGAAGGAAAGGCCGACACGATCCGATCCACATCCGGCAAAACGCCCTGCGCGATTTCCTTAACTGCCGGAAAGGACAGCGCCACAGTGGGCGGCACCGGCAGGTTAAGACGTGTCAGACGTTGCAGGCATTTCGCGCGCCCCCCATGAGTCGCCGCCGCAATCGGTGCGTCAGGCGTCACAAGGGTCACGTTGGGATCGGTGTTCATCCACACTCTTTCTGCACTGCGGCAAAGCCAATTCGCCCGCAGGATAGGCAGAAATGCCTGTCACGCAAGCGTTACATGAACGCAGATCAACCTTCGATCCGCGTCAAATCGGCCACGCCCAGACAGACCTGCCGAATGCGCGACAGCAGGTTCAGGCGATTGCGCCGCACGGTCTGGTTGTCTGCATTGATCATGACGGCTTCGAAAAACGCATCGATCGGGCCGCGCAAATCCGCCATGGCCCCCATCGCCACCGGGAAATCCTGCGCCTCGATCGCCGGGGCAATCGCGGCCTCCGCCGTGTCGAGCGCGGCGAACAGCGCGCGTTCTTCGTCCGTCTCGGCGAATTTGGGATCGGCACCGAAGGAGTATTCGACCCCGTCCTTCTCTTCCGCCTGCGTCAGAATGTTATTGGCGCGCCGGAAGCCTTGGATCAGGTTTTCGCCATCCTCGGTTTTCAGGGTCTCGGACAAAGCCTTGGCCCGGTTCACCAGAAGCGCCAGATCGTCATTGCCGGGCATGGCAAGGCAAGCGTCGATCACATCATGGCGGATGCCCTGATCGCGCAGATACACTTTCAGCCGGTCGTGCATGAAGGACAGAAGGTCGTCCGATGTATCCGGCACCGCCCCCATGACCGGCTCCAACGCACCAACGCCGTCCTGTTTGAACTTTTCGCGGAAGGTCCGCCACGCCGCGCCAAAGACGCCGTGATCTGCGATTTCCTCAAGCAGATCACGCAGTTTGTTCAACTGCGCCTCATCCAGCGCCCCGTGGTTCAGGTTGAGCTTGTGGCGCACGAATTGCGTATCGTTGAATTGATCAAGCTGGAGCGACAGACCGTTTTCCAGAACCAACCGGATCACGCCCAGCGCCGCACGGCGCAGCGCGTAGGGGTCTTTGGAACCGGTGGGTTTTTCATCGATGGCCCAGAAGCCGGTCAGCGTGTCGATCTTGTCGGCCAGCGCGACCGCGATAGAAACCGGCGCGTTTGGCACATCGTCGGACGGGCCCAGCGGCGAATAATGTTCTTCCGCCGCAGCCGCGATAGCCGCATCCTTGCCCGACGCCTCGATATAATAGCGCCCCATAAGCCCCTGAAGTTCCGGGAATTCATAGACCATTTCGGAAGACAGGTCCGCCTTGGCCAGACGCGCGGCCTCTTCCGCCTGATCGGCATCGGCGCCAACCACGGGCGCCAGATCGCGCGCAAGCGCCGCGATCCGGTCGATCCGTTCGGCCTGACTTCCCAGCTTGTTGTGGAACGTCACGTTTTCCAGCGACTTGGTCCAGACCGACATATCGGACTTGGCGACCCGCAAATCGTTCTCCCAGAAGAATTTCGCATCGGCCAGACGGGCCGACAGCACCTTCTGGTTGCCCGCAAGGATCGTCGCGCCATTATCGGCGGTTTCGCGGTTGGCCACGGTGACAAAGCGCACGATGCGCCCGTCCTTGTTTTTGACTGAGAAGAACTTCTGGTGCTCTTTCATCGAAGTTTGCAGCACTTCGGGCGGCAATTCGAGGAAATCGGCCCCGATTTCACCCATCAACGCCACCGGCCATTCGACCAGCCCGGCGACCTCTGCCAGCAGGCCACGGTCTTCGACGACTTCCAGCCCCTGCGCGAAGGCAAGGTTGGTCGCGTCGTGCCAGATCGTGTCCGCACGCTCTTGCGGGTCAAGGATGACATAGGCGCGCTTCAGCTTGGTGGCATAATCGTCGAAACCGGTGACGGAAAATGCGCCGGGCGCCATGAAACGGTGACCTTCGGTCGTGTCACCCGAAGCGATGCCTTCGACCTCCATCGGGACGACGCGCGCGCCCTCCTCATCCGAAAGAATGCACAGGATCGAATGCAGCGGGCGCACCCAGCGCAGCGTTTTATCCGCCCAGCGCATGGATTTCGGCCACGGGAAGGTGCGGATCGCGTGCTCCAGCACCTCGGCCACGATATCGGCCGCCGGGCGTCCGGGCTTTTCGATCACGGCAAAAAGCACATTGCCCTTGGGTGTTTCGCGTTCTTCGACCTGATCGCGGGTCAGACCGGCACCGCGCAGGAAGCCTTCGATCGCCTTTTCCGGCGCATCGGCGCGAGGGCCTTTGCGTTCTTCGCGCGTGGTCGGGCTTTGCCCCAGCATCCCCTCGACCGACAGCGTCAAGCGGCGCGGCGTGGAAAACGCGCCCGCGGATTCATAGGTCAGGCCAGCCTCGACAAGGCCGTCGGTGACCAGCTTCTTCAAGTCCTGCGCCGCGCGGCTCTGCATCCGCGCCGGGATTTCTTCGGAAAACAGTTCAATCAGCAGATCAGGCATTTAGTTCCTTTCCAGAGGCGGGCATTCCTCGCCCACCACCGTGCCGTCATAGGCTTTTTCGCCACAAGCGTTCAGCTCGTGCCAGATGTATCCCCGGCCATCGTCCGAGATCGCAACGATCTGGTCGACGCCATAGTGAATGTTCTTGCGGCCCAGAAAGGCCAGCATGGTGCCCGCTTCCAGTTCCGCCCCGATGTTTTCGGCATCGAAGCAATCGAACCAGTACGGCGCATTGCGTGGTGCGGGCGCATCAAGGCCCACATAGGTTTCGGTCAGCATCGCAAGGCTGAGATCGGTCTGAAAGCACGCGCGATACCGGATCGGAGAGCTGTCGGCATCAATCGCTTCGAACCCGCTGACCGGAATTTCCTCGGGCGCGTCGCTGACCACGCTGACAAGCTGCACCCCGCCCTGCGGCGCGGGCACGGCGGCATAAAAGCCGTAGACCTGAAGATAATATAGGGACGCCCCCGCGATCAGACCGGACAACAAGATGACAATCCCCACGAATTTACCGCTGACGCGCATGACCTATTGCTCACCCTCGCCCTGAACCATCAACACGCTGGCACCGCGCACGATCCGCGCCGGATGGCCGCGCCCGTCCTCGAAATTATCCGCGTCGCCCTTGATCAGGCTTTCCCAATCGCGGTCGAACCCAAGCCGCAGCGTCCAGTTGCGGTGATCGGCCTCGCGCAGATGTGCCATGAACGGCTCATTCGCAGGTGCGAAGCCCACGACTTTCTTGAGCCGGTCGAAATAGTCCCAATAGAGGATCGCGGTGCCCTTTGGTTCATCGACCTGAAGGTCTTCGCCATAGACCACGACCTCTGCCGCGATTTCGTTCATGTTTAAGATCGCGTCCATTTCCTCATGCGGGTGGCCATCCCACAGATCGGACAGCGCTTCGGCCACGACACAGGGCCGCGACGTCGCAGGTCCGCCCGCCGCATGGCCAAGCTGGGTTTCCCATCTGGTGAAACCACGGAACCCGATAGAGATCATGCGCCCGCCTCTTGCGCGGTCCAGCCGCCCGCTTCGGTCTGCACGAAGGCGTCGGCGCACAGCTTGGCCAACGTCCGCACCCGCCCGATATAGGACTGCCGCTCGGTGACGGAGATCACGCCGCGCGCGTCCAGCAGGTTAAAGATGTGGGACGCCTTGATGCACTGATCATAGGCCGGATGCGCCATGATGATGCGTTTGCCCGTCTTGGGGTCCACCGCCTCTTGATCGAGGATGGTCCGGCACTCCGCCTCCGCCTCTTCGAAGTGGCGCAACAGCACCTCTGTATTCGCGGTATCGAAGTTCCAGCGCGCATATTCCTGCTCTGTCTGGAAGAAGATGTCGCCATATTTCAGCGGGATCGGCGTTTGCGGATCATTGAACGGCATGTCCATCACGTGATCGATGCCCAGCACATACATGGCCAGACGTTCCAACCCGTAAGTCAGCTCGCCCGAGACCGGGTGGCAATCATGCCCGCCGACCTGTTGGAAATAGGTGAACTGGCTGACTTCCATCCCGTCGCACCAGACCTCCCAGCCCAGCCCCCACGCACCCAGCGTCGGGCTTTCCCAGTCATCCTCGACAAAGCGGATGTCATGCATCTCCATATCGATGCCGATCGCCTCAAGGCTGCCAAGATACAGCTCTTGCAGGTTCGGCGGGCTGGGTTTGATCAGAACCTGGTACTGGTAATAGTGCTGCAACCGGTTGGGGTTCTCGCCGTAGCGCCCATCGGTGGGACGCCGCGAGGGCTGCACATAGGCCGCCGCCCAAGGGCGCGAGCCAAGGCTGCGCAACGTGGTGGCCGGATGGAAGGTGCCCGCGCCGACCTCCATGTCGTATGGCTGCAACACCGCGCAACCTTTGGCAGCCCAGTAGGTCTGAAGGCGCAGGATGATTTCCTGAAAGGACTTGGGAGAAGTCTCGGACATGGCGGTATTTCCCGTCTTTTTGCGCGCCCTACCTAGGCCCTGCCGCGCGCAGGGTCAATTGCGTCACACCAGCGAGAGGACAGGTTTTCCCCCATGGAAAACACGGCGGAAACCTGCTTATCTGTGCGCCAGAAAAAACATGAAGTTTCCAAAGGCGTTACCCAACATGCGTAAACCGTGGCTGCTGATCGCAACCCTGACTTTTCTGGTGTCCTGGACGCTGTCCGCTGTGGCGCAATCGGCCAATGACGTCGTCTGGGTCCAGATCGAGGCGCATCCGTCGCTGGCCACCGCGCAAGAGCGGGCACAGGCCTTTGGCACGCGGCTTGAGGACGTCAACGGGTTCGCCTTGGGCGGCGGCTGGTACGGGATAGCGCTTGGCCCCTATCGCCGGATCGACGCCGAACAGGTGCTGCGCGTCTACCGCAGCGAAGGCGAGATCCCGCGCGACAGCTATATCGCGCTGTCCTCCGATTTTCGGCAGCAATTCTATCCCGCCGGTGCGGATATCCTGAACAACGGAACGCTGGCCGACCTGCCGGAGACAGCGGCCCCCACCCCCGCGACGCCGGAAACCGCGACCACCGACACCGCAACCGCTGAACCAGAACCGACCCCGCAGCCCGCCGACGAAACCCCGGCAGAGGCGCGCCGCGCCGAACAGGCGCTGGACCGGGACGCGCGCCGCGCGTTGCAAGTCGCGCTGAAATCGGCAGGGTTCTATAACTCGACCGTCGATGGCCTGTTCGGGCGCGGCACGCGCAACTCCATGGCTGCGTGGCAAGAGGCGAACGGCTTTGAAGTGACTGGCATTCTGACGACGCTGCAACGCCAGGAGCTGTTCCGCCAATATAACGCGGTGCTGGACGGCCTTGGCCTGCAAGTGGTGCGCGACGATGCTGCGGGCATTGAGATGAAAATCCCGACCGAGGTCGTCGCCTTCAGCCGCCACGATTACCCGTTCTCGCAATATGACGCGACCGGCGACATTCCTGCGCAGGTGCTGCTGATCTCGCAGGCCGGGGACCGCAACACGCTTTACGGTCTGTACGACATCATGCAGACACTTGAGATCGTCCCGCTGGAGGGCGACCGCGAACGCGGGCGCGACAGCTTCACGCTGGTCGGGCAGAACGCGAAGATGATCAGCTATACCGAGGCCCGCCTGCAAAACGGCGAGATCAAGGGCTTCACCCTTGTCTGGCCCACCGGTGACGAAGAACGCCGCACCCGGATGCTGGACGAAATGCGCAGCAGCTTCACCCGGCTGAGTGGGGTTCTCGACCCAAGCTGGAGCGACAGCGCACAGCAAGCCGTCGACCTCGTGTCTGGCCTGAAGATCCGCAAACCGAAACTGACCCGCTCGGGCTTTTTCGTGAATACCAATGGCACCGTCGTCACCGCGACAGAGGCCGTGGCAGGCTGCGCCCGCATCACGATCGACGAAGAGACAGAGGCCAGTATCGCCGCGCAGGATGACGCCACTGGCATCACCGTGCTGACGCCGACCACGGCCCTTGCCCCGCGCGCGGTGGCCCGGTTCTCCGGCACGGCGCCGCGGCTGAATTCCGATGTTGCGGTTTCCGGCTTTTCCTATGGAGGGGTGCTGGAAGTGGCGACACTGACCTTTGGGCAATTGTCCGACCTGCGCGGCCTGCGCGGCGAAGAAGACCTGACGCGCCTTGCTCTCGATAGTTTCGAGGGCGATGTCGGCGGCCCGGTCTTTGACGAGACAGGCGGCGTTCTGGGCGTTCTGCTGCCGCGCGCGGGATCGGATCGCCAGCTGCCCGCCGATGTACAATTCGCCGCCGATGCCAGGGTTGTGCAATCCCTGCTGAGCCAAAGCGGCATCGCCTCGCAGACGGGCGATGCAGGCCGCGTCATGGCCCCCGAGGACATCACAGCGCAAGCCCGCGACATGACCGTTCTGGTCAGCTGCTGGGAAGACTAAGCGCCCAGCGCCGCAGATTGCTTGCCGACGGGGCTGCGCCTATTCCGCGATCCCCGGCGTGACCCGGATCAAGGTGGGCACGGGCGCGTCGAACGCTGCGCGCACGGCCTCTTGCATGGCGTCCAATGTCTGCGGCGCGGCAGAGCGCGCGCCATATGCTTCGGCCAGCTTGACGAAATCCGGGTTGCGCTGATGCACCGCGTTCGGCGCGATTTGCGCGCCAACCATGCTGTCTTCGATCTCGCCCAGCTTGCCATTGTCCCACAGAAAGATCGGCAGGCTCAGTTCCAGTTCGACCGCCGTCGCCAGTTCCTGAACGGTGTACTGAAAGCCATAATCCCCGATGATCGCCATGGTCGGCTTCCCCGGCCGCGCCACCGCCCCGCCGATCGCCGCCGGTGTCGCATAGCCAAGCGTGCCGAACCCCGTCGGGTGGTGCCAATGGCCGGGGCGGTCCATGTCCCAGACCTCCTTCGCGGCATAGGCGAATTGGGTCATGTCGGAATAGATCATCGTGCCGCCGGGCAGGCAATCGCGGAGCGCATCGACCACGGGCAGAATGCCGGGGCGCTCGGCCTCTACTTCCGCGCGCCAGCGGCCACGGATCGCGGCGACGTCATCCGCCGTCCATTCAGAACGATGAGCGCCTGTACCCCCTGCCCCGAGCATGGCAAGGAAATCGGCCCCATCGCACAGGAACCGCGTGTCGGCAGGATGCGCGCGGGCCAAAACCTCCGGGTCGATATTGACGTGGATGGTCTTGCCCGGCGGCGTGCCGGCATCGTCCCGCCACAGATCGACCTGGGCCAGATCGCAACCGATCACCACCACGCAATCGCTTTGCGCCAGAACCTCGGCACTGCCGGGCCGGGCCAAACCCGCGCCCAACGACAGGGGATAATCGGGTGCCACCAGACCGCGCCCGGCATATGAGGTCAGCGCCGCCGCCCCGAACCTTTGCAACACATGGCCCAGATCGGCCTGCGCCATGCCACGCGCCAGACCACCGCCCAAAAGGAATAGCGGTCGGCGCGCCTGTGCCAGAGCCTCTGCCACCGACGCCACCTGATCCGCCGAAATCTGCGCGGCGACCGGACGCTGCCCATCGCGCGCAGGTGCGCGCGCGGCGTCGGCCAACCCTTCCAGCGCGGGGATTGTCACCTGAATATGCTTGGGCCGCTGGCGCCCTGTTCCAAACTCCATCAGCGCGCGATCCACCAACGCATAGGCCGTGGCCGCGTCCCGCGCTTCTTCCGACCAATCGCAGACCGCTGCCCCCGCGATGCGTTGATCCTTCATCTGGTGCAACTGCCCGCGAATGCCCGTTACATCCGGCAAGCAGGATGAAATCACCAGAACCGGCACGCTGTCGCTATAGGCTTGCCCCATCGGTGTCATGATGTTGCACAGGCCCGGCCCGGTGATCACATAGGCCACCCCCGGCTTGCCCGTGGCCCGCGCATAGCCATCGGCCATGAATCCCGCGCCTTGTTCGTGACGCGCCAGAACATGCACCAGCCCGGCCTCTTCAATGCCGCGATACATTTCCTGATTATGCACCCCCGGAATACCGAAGATGTGGCTGACCCCACGCGCTTTGAGCATGTGGGAAATCTGTGCGCCAAGTGGGCGGTTCATCAGGCTCTCCAGAATTGTACCGTAAAGATGACGTAGACGGCCAAAAGCTCCAACCGTCCGATCAGCATCGCAAAGCAGAGAATCCACTTCGCGGTGTCATTCAGCCCGGCGAAATTGCCCGCAGGGCCGATTTCCTGTCCGAGTCCGGGGCCGACATTGGCCACCGCCGTCGCCGCCCCGGAGACAGAGGTGATGAAATCCAGCCCCGTCAGCCCCAGCGCCACGGCGACGATGCCCAGCGTGAGAACGAAGAACATGAAGAACGACATGACCGAGCTTAGGACATCCTCGCCCACGGTGCGGCCTTCGAACCGTGGGGTGAAGATGCCATGCGGCGTGCGGATGCGGCGCAATTGCGAACGGATGGAGGCGAACAGGATCTGGTAGCGGAACACCTTGATCGAGCAGGAGGTCGACCCCGCGCAGCCACCGATCAGGCCGACGAAGAAGAACACCATCACCGCCAGCGGCCCCCACCGCATGTAATCCGCACTGGCATAGCCGGTGCCGGTGGTGATCGAAATCACGTTGAAGATCGCCTGCATGACCGTCGGCCGGTCATAGTCATAGGTGCTGGTCCATGTTGCCAGCAACAGGAACACCACCACGACCGCAAGGATCATCAGAAAGACACGGATTTGACTGTCACGCAGCAGCGGCTCCGCATGGCCGCCCAGAAGCTGCACGAAGCGCACGAATGGAAAGGCCGACAGCACCATAAAGACGCAGGCCACGACCAGCGTCGGCACTGAATAGGCAGAAAAAGACGCGTCGCTATTGGCCATGCCGCCCGTCGATACGGTGGTCATCGCATGCACCGTCGCGTCGAACGCATTGAGCCCGGTGGCGAGGTAGCAAAAGATGCAGGTCAGCGTCATTGACACATAGATGACCGAGATGCGCGAGGCGATTTCCGTCGCACGCGGCAGGATTTTTCCCATCGTGTCAAAGGCTTCCGACCGGAAGATCTGCATCCCGCCGACCCGAAGCTCTGGCAGGAACACCATGGCGAAGACGATGATCCCGACGCCGCCCAGCCATTGCATGATGCCGCGCCACAGCAGCAAGCCCTTGGGCAGATGCTCGATTCCAGTCAGCACGGTCGATCCGGTGGTGGTCAACGCCGACATTGCCTCGAAAAACGCGTCAACGGGGGCGGAGGCTGTCTCACCCAGCAGGAAAGGCAGCGCGCCGAAAATCGGCAGGAACAGCCAGACCGAGGTAACAAGCAGGAAGGTTTCCTGAAGCGTCAGCCCCTCGCGGACACCATTGGCACAGCTAAGTGCCAGAAAGCCGCCGATCAGCATGGTCAGCGCGGCGGATTGCATGAAGACAGGCCAGTGCCCCAGCCCTTCGGCCACATCCACCAGCAGGGGCAGCAACATGGTTGCCCCAAGAACGGTCAACAAAAGACCGATAACATATCCGACGGGGCGCAAATCTACCATGAAGCGCAGGGTTGATCTGCCCCGCCGCGACTGTCAAGCGCTCAGCTGTCGGACTTCAGCCGTTCCGGCATTTGCGGCGGCATGGAAGGCGACCGGGGCTTGCGCGCGTTCTGGGCCGCGTCTGCGCCGCTGGCGGGTTTCGGGGCAGCCGCGGCGGCGGGCGTCGGCGCGGGCGCTGCCGGTTTGGCAACCTCCGCTTTGGTCGCGGGCGCGGGTTTTGACGCGGCTTTTGGTGTGGGCTTAGCTGTTGGCTTGGCTGCGGCTTCGACCGGCTTGGGGGCAGGCTTTGCAGCAGGTTTCGGTGCGGCTTTGGCAGCGGGCTTGGGTGCAGCCTTCGCTTTGGTCGCTGGCTTCGCCGCAGGTTTGGCAGCCGCCTTCACGGCCGGTTTCGGCGCGGCTTCGGCTTTCGGCGCAGGTTTCGCTTCAACTTTCGGCGCAGGCTTGGCCACCGGTTTCGCAGCGGTTTTGGCCAAAGCCGGTTTCGCGGCCACCGGTTTCGCAGCCGCTGGTTTCGCCGGGCTGGCCTTGACCGCCGCCTTCTTCGGAGCCGCCGGTTTCGCAGCAGGCTTGGCAGCCGCACTCTTGCGCGGCGCAGGCTTGGCGGCCTTGTTCGCGACTGGTTTAGCGGCTTTCTTCGCCGCTGGCTTGGCGGCGGGTTTGGCGACGGGCTTGGCGGCGGGTTTGGCCGCGGGCTTGGCGACAGGCGTCGCTACCGAGGATACGGCGGTCTCCGCCATCGTCACCCGGACCGGAACGTCCATCAGGGTTTGCGTCAGTCGAATTTGCCCTTCGACCGCCTGCACCATCATCCGCGTCATCGCATGTTGCTGGCGCAGCCCCTGCTCCAACATCTTGGTTGCAAGCGCGCCCATCACCGCGCCAGATTTATACTGCGTCAGCATGATTTCGGTCAGTCCAGACATCGCTCAAACTCCTGTTTCTCGGCGAAACCTTGATCTGCAACCGTGCATATCAGGTCTCGCTGCAAAGCAGAAGGAAAAATTGCCGCACCGCAGCAATTCCGGCGAAATCAGGCGTAAATCACCCGATATGGAACAGCGATTGGAACAGGCGCGGGTCCAGACTGTCCTGGGCGAAGGTCGGCCCCTCGGTCAAAACTGACACCGCGTCATGGCTGTGCAGGCTTTCCTGATGGCTCGCGATCACGCGGAAATCACCGACACGATGATCGGCTAGCAATTGCGCGCAAAAGAGCCGCGCCGCATCCTCTACAAAGATCGGATTGGCCGCGTTGAGTTCCGCAAAGGCTTGCTCATCCTCGCGTTTGACCATGGCCTGGGTCTCTGTCGGCACCGCCCGGCGGCACGCGTCGATCAGATCTTCGAACCACAGGCACGGCGCGTCTTCTTCCAGCACCACGGAAATCCGTGCGACCGAGCGCTGCGAATGCGGTGTCGCTAGTTGCCCACGGGTGGCGCGGGCATGCTCGCTCAACTCCAGCGAACAGGGGCAGGTCGAGGAATAGACATAGTCGAGGTGCACGATCTTCTTGCGCAGCCCGGCCTGTTCGACCAATTCCAGAGCGATGTCGTAATATTGGTAACCAGACAGGCCAGAGCGCAGGCTTTCCACCTTCATCGGAAAGGAGAACCGCATCTGGATACGGGCATCGAAGCTGCCCAGATCGGCTTTGTAATCGTCAAGGGCGGCGTCGATCACATCGAAGGAGAACTCCCGCTCTGCATGCTTGTAAAAGCTGCGCATGATGCGGGACATGTTGATGCCCTTCTTTTCCGCCTCAAGGCTGACCGTCCCCGTGACAGACGTTTCCAGCATCAGCGGGCCGTTATCGCGGGTGGCATAGCGGATCGGCAGGCGGAAATTGGAAATCCCCACATGCTGGATTTGGCGCTTGGCCCCGCGGATCAGGCTCGACGGGCCGTTCTGAAGGTCCGGCAACCCGGCCTTGTAAGCCTCATCGACCGTGAAATCGTCAGGATAGCTGCGCGACAAGGCCGGATAGGGCGCAGTGCTGCGGCCGGGCAATAGTGCGGACAGCGACGGGTCAAGCTCAGCGATTTCGGCGGCGCTGGCCCTTTTGGCCCATTCTCTGAGAGTTTCCAGCGCGGTTTCAGCCTCGCTGCGTTCGGGTATTGTCGTCAATTCGGGCGCATGAATATTCATGGAAGTAGCCCCCCTTTCATTTCTAACCTGACAGATAAGCACTGCGGTCTGCGTTTCCAAACTTATCTTTTCTACGCACACGGGCCAGCACTGGATCACTCAAGTCGCATAAAATCCTGAACGCCGGCGCAAGGCACCCCGGCAGCGCCGCGCACCGCCGGGTTTTGCCCCCAAGACTGAAAGAAAAGAACGGGCGCGCGGCAGGTTAGACCGCGTCGAGCGCCCCCAGAACATCCGCGACGAGGTCTTCGGGATCTTCCAGCCCCACGGACATGCGGACCAATCCGGGCGTGATGCCCAGAACCGCACGTTGATCGTCGCTGAGCCGCTGGTGGGTGGTCGTCGCCGGATGGGTCACAATGGATTTGGCATCGCCCAGATTGTTGGAAATCACGGCCACGTTCAGCGCATTGAGGAACCGGAACGCCGCCGCCTGCCCGCCCGCGATATCAAGCGACAGAACCGTGCCGCCCTTGCCCGCCATGATCCGCTGCGCCACGTCATGCTGCGCATGATCGGCCAGCCCCGGATAGATCACCCGTGCCAATTTGGGATGACCTTGCAAGGTCTCGGCCAGCACATGCGCGCTTGTCGCCTGCGCACGCACCCGCAGTTCCATCGTCTCCAGCCCTTTGAGCATGACCCACGCCGTGAAGGGCGACATCGAACCGCCGGTATGCTTCATGTAAGGCTCGACGACCTTGCGGATATGCTCCTTGGTGCCAAGGATCACCCCGCCCAAGGTCCGGCCCTGCCCGTCAATATGCTTGGTTGCCGAATAGACAACCACATCGACACCCTGTTCGATCGCGCTGGAAAATACGGGGGTGGAGAACACGTTATCCACGATCACCGTCGCGCCCACCTGATGCGCCAGTTCGGCCACGGCGGGCACGTCGATCACCTCTAGCGTCGGGTTGGACACGGATTCGAAGAAGACCGCGCGCGTGTCCGGGCGGATCGCCTCTTTCCACTGGGCCAGATCGCACCCATCGACGAAGGTGACTTCGACGCCGTAACGGGTCAGGATATCTTCGAGCACATATAGGCACGACCCGAACAACGCCCGCGCCGAAACAACGTGATCGCCGCTTTTCAGCATCGACATCAGCGCACCCGAAACCGCCGCCATGCCGGAGGCCGTGGCGAACGCATCTTCCGCCCCTTCCAGCGCGGCGATGCGGTCTTCGAACATTGCCACGGTCGGGTTGCCGTAACGGCCATAGATGAACTCATCCGGGCCGGTTTCGATAAACCGGGCCTCTGCCGCCTCGGCCGTGTCGTACACAAAGCCCTGCGTCAGAAAGATCGCCTCGCTCACCTCGCCATATTGGCTGCGGCGGGTTCCCGCATGGACGGCGCGCGTCCGTTTTTTCCAAGAATCAGACATGACTGTCATCCTTTCCGGGCGCGATGGCCCAACAAAAAAGCCCCGTTCGCGGTCAGACGAATGGGGCAAGCCAGTCGGATGACCTCTTTAGCGGAATGATTAACGTGGCCCGCAATCCGGTAACAAATCGCCACGCCCGTTTCCTAAGCCCCACCGCACGCTCCGTCAATGGCTGAAAAACCATCGCGCGTTACCAAAGAGTCACCGCATCTTCACCGGAACGTCACGCGCGGTTCCTATGCGGCGTCGAACAGATTGCCACTAAATCTGGTAGGGGACTCGAAGACATGCCAATCCTTCGGATCAATGCGGGCCCAAGCGGACTGGAACCACACCGGGCGCGCATGAGCTTGCCAGACGCCCTGCGCCTAACGCTGCCCGAAACCGGCCCGATCATCATCATGATACATGGCTTCAAATATCGTCCCGGACACGGCTCCGCCTGCCCGCACGGATCGATTTTCGCGACGGATACCGCCCGCGGCGCGGCGGCATGGCCCCGGCATCTGGGCTTTGGCCTGGGTCATGAAGACGAAGGGCTGGGCATCGCCTTTGGCTGGAACGCGCGCGGACACTTGCGGCAAGCCTACAAACGCGCGGCCACCGCCGGACAGGAACTTGCCGCCCTGATCACCCAGCTGCGCACCCGCGCCCCCGGTCGCCGCATCCACATATTGACCCACTCCATGGGGTCGGAGGTCGCCTTCTGCGCCCTTCCCCACCTGCCTGCGCAAAGCGTGTCGCGGATTTTGTGCCTGACCGGCGCGAGCTTTCGATCCACGGCACTTGCCGCGATGGACAGCCCAGCCGGACGCACGGCCGAACTGGTCAATATCACAAGCCGGGAAAACGACCTGTTCGACTGGCTTTTCGAATGGTCCGTGCCCGCGCCACAGCGGGGGGACCGCGCCATGGGCCACGGGCTCAAGTCCCGCAATATCGGCACGCTGCAACTCGACCACCCCGAACACATCACCGCGCTCGCCCGCCTTGGAAGCCATATCGCCCCGCCCAATCGGCGGGTGTGCCATTGGTCCGGCTATCTGCGCCCCGGTGCGCTGCGGGTCTGGGCGCGCGCCATGCGGCAGCCAGAGCAACTGCCATTGCACCTGATCGCCCCTTCCCCGCCCGCGCCGCGCTGGTCCCGTATCGTGGCGCTGCCCGGCGGGTCTTTTCCCGGCGGCGCGACAGCGGCCAGCCAACCGGTCAGTCACGTGTAAGACGTGACATAAAAACCGCACAGTTTTTCATCAGATTGTCACGATCTGGCCCCGAATATTGCCCGTTCTGCCCCGCAGTTGGTAGACCTGCCTAAATATTTGATTTCGGGGGAGTAACGATGACAACCTACGCGATAAACGCCATTACACTGACCTATGACAACGATTTCGGAAACGACACCCTTTCGCAATCGGTCCTGCAAGTCACCTACCCCGATAGCGGCCCTGTCAGCTACGACTTTCCGTTCGGCACAGCGCCCAACACCGAGATCAACCCTGAATTCGATTACGACCAGATGCTCGTATCGGGCGCGCTCATTCCGATGAGCGCCTATCTCGACGTGCCGGGGTCCGAAACGCTCAACTCCGACCATTTCATCGACATGGATTCCGCCGAAGTCAGCATCGTCGATTTCGTCTGGAGCGGTAACCGGACGACCGTTCTGGTCATGACCGAATTTCAATATGACGACAATATTGGCGACAGCGATACGTTCTTCGTGCTGAACGGGCCGGCCCTGCCCAGCTTTACCGATGCCGAAGACCTGTACGATTTCATCTCTGGCGTCACCTTCCGCACCCCACGGTCCAGCAACCCGTTCGGTCCGGACACGGATTTCGCCATCGATAGTTTCGGCGCACTCCTCACCGAGGACGATTTCATCATCGACACGCTGACCTATACCGGCGGCAATTCGATCGACACCGGGATCGGCGATGACGTGATCGTCGGGCTGCAAGGCGACGATCTTATCGATGGTGAAGAGGGTTTTGACACCGTCCGCTATGATCTGGACGCATCCTATGGCGGCAATCGCGGGATCAACGGCAATCTCGACACCAAGCTGGTGACAGATGGGTTCGGCACCACGGATTCTCTGTTCAACATCGAAGAGATCATCGGCACCGACAACAGCGACTCCCTGATCGCGGGCGACAACGACGTGCGCTTTGAAGGCCGCAGCGGCAGTGACACGTTCTTTGGCGGAACCGGCACGACCGAATTTGACGGCGGCAACGGCACTGACACGCTGACCTATGTCCTCGTTTCAGAGGATCTGAACATCGACGTCTCGCGCGGCGTGGTCAAAGGCGCGGGCCGTGACACTTTCGCCAATGTGGAACAGATCAACGGTGGCAGCGGCAATGACTTCATCGCCGCGCGCGTGGATGAATTCGCCACGCTCTCCGGTCTGGATGGCGACGATGTGCTGAAATTCAAGAACGACGCATGGGGCGTCCTCTTCGGCAATGACGGCAACGACAAACTCGTCGGCGCAGGTCTGGATGACGAACTTGACGGCGGCGCCGGTGACGACGTGGTGATCGGCAATGACGGCCAAGACATGGTCTTTGGCGGCGACGGGTCGGATTACGTCTATGGCGGGCTTGGCGCGGATTCGGTCGAAGGTAATGACGGCAATGACTTCGTGCGGGGCAACCGTGGTGCGGACCTTCTGCTCGGCGGCGACGGCGATGACGATATCGAAGGCGGCGCGGATAACGACTATCTGGACGGCGGCAACGGGATCGACGTGCTGGAAGGCGGCAATGGCCTTGATGAATTGGTTGGCGGGTCCGGCAACGACTATTTCTATGGCGGCGGCGGGGCCGATATCTTCTCCTTCTACTGGATGGGCGAAGACCAGTTCGACCGGATTCAGGATTTCGAAGACGGCACCGATACCATCTCCCTGATCGGCTATGGCTTTGACGATATCTCGGACTTCTCGATCACATCGCCCTCTGCGGGCCGGGTCGTTCTGGATCTGGGCGATGGTCGCAAGGTGAATATCAACGGGATCGACGTGTCGGACCTGTCCAACGACGACTTCTCCTTCGAAGATCTGTTCCCGATCTTTGAATTCTGATCGGGCAATGCCCCAAGGCATCCGCTGCGTGCGGGTGCCTTACAGCGCCTTGCTGCAAGGTCGCGCGATCCGCGCAAAGCGCAGCGATCAGGAGCCGTCGCTATCCGCCTCAGCGGATTTTTCGGCATCCTCCTCGATCACGTGCTCTTCCAGCCCCATCATCTGCCAGAACAGAAACGCCATCAGGGCAATCGGGAAGCCGAAAGTTTCGATCTTGACCCACGCATCGGTCGACATGGTGCGCCAGACGATCTCATTCGCCACGGCAAGCGTCGCAAAGCCCAGGCACAGACGCCGGGTCAGGATCATCCACCCTTCCTGCGTCATCGGGATCATGTCCGACAGGATATAGGCCAGCCACGACTCGCGGCGCAGCAGCCCGACCCCCAGCAGCAGCGCAAAAAGCCCGTAGACGATCGTGGTCTTCATCTTGAAGAACCGTTCGTCATTGAACCATGCGGTCAGCGCGCCGAAGACGATCACCATGATCGCGGTAAAGATTTGCATCCGGCTCAACTTGCCGGTCAGCGCCCAAAGCGTGCCCATCGCCAAAAGCAGGATCGGCACGAAAATCAGCGTGGCCGCGATGAAGCCCGAATATTCAAAGCCCCACATCGCGTAGGTGTTGTCGCGCATCTTCATGTAGACAAGGAAGAAGACGATCGGTGGTCCCAGTTCGAGAACCTGCTTCAACAGAGGATTGATTTTACGCTCTTGCGACATACCGAATATCCTTTACCCACCCATTTCCACTATCACAGCCCCCACTGCAATCAATGCCATCAACGCGATCCGGCGCGGACCGACGGTCTCGCGCAGGACAAGCCAGCCGATCAATGCGGCGAAAACGGTCGAGGTTTCGCGCAGGACGGCGGCCTCCCCCACCTTGTCGAGCCGGGTCGCCAGCATCACCGACCCGAAGGAGAAGAACGCGATGATGCCGCCCGCGACGCCGCGCAGCAGGAGCGGGCCAAGAACCGGCGCATCCGCCATCCGCAGCCAGCGGCGCGCCGCGATCATCGGAAAGACAAGCCCGTCGATCAAAAAGAACCACGCAAGGAAGGTAAACGGGTCCGCCGTGGCGCGGATGCCATAGGCGTCCCACGTGGTATACATCGCTACGAACAGCCCCGTCGCAACCGCCAGACCCAGGGCCATATGCAGCGTGTCGCGCCCGGTCTCCAGATAGCGCAGGTTATAAAGCGCAAGGCCGTAAATCCCGGCCAGCAGCACCCCCACCCCGACCCATTGCGTCGGTGTGAAGGTTTCGGAAAACAGCAGATAGGCACCGACCACGGTAAAAAGCGGCCCCGTGCCGCGCACCACCGGATAGACGACCGTATAGGCCCCCTTGGTATAGGCCCACGCCTGCAGCAGCTTGTAGATCGTGTGGATCACCCAAGCGATGGCGAAAATCGCCCACATATGCGGCTCGGGCCATGGGACGACAAACAGCGCGAAGGGCGCGGCCATCAGGGCATAGGCCCCGTCAACCGCCCCCCGCGTCAGCCACGGATCGTGCCGCCCCTTCTGCAAGGCCCCGAAAGCGGCATGCAAAAAGGCGGCGAGAAGCGCAAGGAACAGGGCCGCGCGATGCCCGGCCTCTGTCCCTTCGATAGAAAGTATCCAATCCGTCATGCGCGGCGCGGCGGCGCCGGGCGGTACTTATGCCTCATGCGTCCCCCGGATCGGGTAGTCATTGTCGAACACGAATTTCAGACGCTTGGGCAGCGTCACCACATCCGGGCGCAGATACGGCGCGTTGGACACATCGACCATATGCAGGTTGCCCTCTGGGTTGATCAGGAACAGGCCCGGTTCCGCAAAGGGGCGGTCGGTTTCCTGGGGCGAGCGCGGATCGGAAATATAAAGCCCCATCGCCGCCATTTGAACCGGCGTCAGGCCAAAGCCGATGGGCACCGTGATATCCAGATCGGCCACCGTCTTGCGCGCCTTCGCCTCGGTATCGGCAGAGACCGCAACGACCTCGACGCCCAGATCGGCATAGTCGGGCAGCTTCGGTTCCAGATCGGTCAGGTACTGACGGCAGATCGGGCAGTGGATGCCGCGATAGACGATGACAAGCTGCCAGCCATGGGACTTTGGCCGGCCCAGCGTGATCTTTCCGCCCGACAGATCGTCCACTTCTGTGACCGGAAAGGGTTGGGCGGCGGTGAGTACATTTGGCATGGATCAGTCCTTATCTTGCGCCGAACCGCGGCGCGTTGCGTTCACGGACCAACGTGGGAAGTCGCCCCGTGGTTCCCAGAGCGCGCCTCTCAAGTTCGCGTGATCACCCATCCAGCCCCGTCAACGCGGCCGCGAATTCCTCCGGGTCGAAGGGGGCCAGATCGTCGATCTGCTCGCCCACGCCAATGGCATGGATCGGCAGGCCGAACTTATCGGCCAGCGCCACCAGAACACCGCCCTTGGCCGTGCCGTCCAGCTTGGTCATCACAAGGCCGGACACATCGGACACTTCCTGGAAAATCTTCACTTGGTTCAAGGCGTTCTGCCCTGTTGTCGCGTCCAGAACCAGAAGCGTGTTATGCGGTGCCGTTTCATCATGCTTGCGGATGACGCGTACGATCTTGGCCAGTTCCTCCATCAGGTCAGAGCGGTTTTGCAACCGCCCCGCCGTGTCGATCATCAGCAGATCGGCCCCGTCGCGCGTGGCTTGCTCCATCGCGTCGAAGGCAAGGCTGGCCGGGTCGGACCCTTCGGGCGCGGTCAGGACTGGCACACCGGCGCGTTCGCCCCAGACCTGCAACTGTTCCACCGCTGCGGCGCGAAATGTATCGCCCGCAGCGATCACCACTTTCTTGCCCGCCGCGCGGAACTGGCTGGCAAGCTTGCCGATGGTCGTCGTCTTGCCCGACCCGTTCACGCCAACCACCAGCACCACTTGCGGCCTTTTGGGAAACAGCGGCAGCGGGCGCGCGACAGGCTCCATGATCCGCGCCACTTCCGTCGCCAGCAATTCCTTGATCTCCTGCACCGACAGGCGTTTGCCATAACGCCCTTCGGCCATGTTGGCGGTCACGCGCAGGGCGGTATCCACCCCCATATCCGAGGCGATCAGAAGCTCTTCAAGCTGTTCGAGCATGTCATCATCAAGCTCGCGCCGGACCACTGCGGGGGCGTCTTTACGGCCAAAGAGCCGGCCCAGCAGACCCGGTTTTGCGGCGCTCGCCGTTTCCGCAGGCGGGATGGGCAATGGCGCGGGCATTTCTGCGGGCGCTTCCGATGGCACCTCAACCGGCGCAGCAGGCGGCACCTCGGAAGGGGGTGCAGGAACCGATACCGGTTCGGGTGTCGGCGCTGGGATAGGTTCCGGGGCAGGCTCCGGTTGCGGCGGGATATCCGGCTCTGGCTCTGGCTGCGGCGCCGGGGGAATGTCGGGCGCAGGCGCGGGGACCGGTTCTGGCGTCACCGGGTCTGGCGTTGTCGGGATTTCCGTCGGCGCAGGTTGCGGTGTCGGAACAGGTTCCGGCATCGGTTCGGGCTGCGGCTGGATTTCCGGCTCTGGCTCCGGCTGCGGCGCAGGATCGGGCTGCGCGGGCACCTCGGGGGTGGGCACTTCGGGAATTGGGTCCGGGGCGGGCGCCTCTGGTTCCGGCGCGGCGGATTCCGGCGGTACGGTGTCGACAACGCCGCCATCCTCGACAATCGCCTCCAGCCCCTCGTCCAGCTTTGAGGACGATTTGAACAAACGTTCCTTGAGTTTCGAAAAGAATGCCATGCGCAGCCCGCATCAATTAGGTTCTTATCTCACCTAACCTTCCGGCGCGGAAGATAAAAGCCCGCGCAACACGGGCGCGGGCCGTCCCCGTCACACTTCGTCCGGGAAATGCTTCATCGTCAGGCGGATCGGGTTCGGTGCCGCCTGCCCCAACCCGCAAATCGACGCATCGGCCATCGCGCTGCACAGCTCTTCCAAAAGCGGCTGGTCCCAGCGGTCCGCCTGCATCAGCTTGACCGCCTTCTCGCAGCCCACACGGCAGGGCGTACACTGGCCGCAGCTTTCGTCCTCGAAAAAGCGCAGCATGTTCAACGCCGCATCCCGCGCCGAATCCTTGTCCGACAGGACCACGATCGCCGCCGAACCGATGAACGTGCCATGTTCCTGCAAAACATCGAAATCCATCGGGATATCCGCCATGGAGGCTGGCAACAGACCGGCAGACGGCCCGCCCGGTTGGTAGGCCTTGAACCTGTGCCCGTCCAGCATCCCGCCTGCGGCCTCGATGATGTCTTCCATCGTCGACCCGGCAGGCAGCAGATAGACGCCCGGCGCTTTCACACGCCCCGAGACTGAGAAGTTGCGCAGCCCGGTTCGCCCGTTCTTTTCGACGCCCGACAGGATGTCCGGCCCTTCGCGGCAGATCTTGGCCACCCAGTAAAGCGTTTCGACATTGTGGACGAGCGTCGGACGGCCAAAGATACCGACCTGCGCCACGAAAGGCGGACGATGACGCGGCAGACCACGCTTGCCTTCGATGCTTTCGATCATCGCGCTTTCTTCACCGCAGATATAGGCCCCCGCGCCGCGCCGCAGGTCGATATAGCCCTTATCCACAACACCTGCATCCTCCAGCGCCTTGATTTCGCGGCGCAAAATCTCAAGCACGGCGGGGTATTCGTCGCGCATGTAGATAAAGCAGGTTTCGGCCTCTACCGCCCAGGCGGCGATCAACATTCCCTCAAGAAACGTATGAGGCTCGCGCTCCAAGTGGAAGCGATCCTTGAAGGTCCCCGGCTCGCCCTCATCCCCGTTCACCGCAATGTAACGCGGGCCATCATTGCCCCGCACGAAGCCCCATTTCTTGCCGGACGGGAACCCGGCGCCGCCAAGCCCGCGCAGACCGGAGGACAAGACCGTGTCTTGCACGACCTCCCAGTCGCCCTTCGCGCGCAAGGTGCGAAGAGTCTCGTACCCGCCTGATTTGCAATAGCTTTCGAAGGTTTCGTAGCTGGGGATATGTGCGTGGAAATCCTGTGAATCGATTGCCGCCCGCACCTTTTCCGGCGTGGCATTGTCGATATGGTGATGGCCCAGTTCCAACACCGGGGCCGTGTCGCAGCGGCCCATGCAGGGCGCGCGCAGCACCCGCACCTCGGCCGGATCGAGCCCCTCTTCCAGCGCCGCTTGCAGCTGTTCGGCCCCGGCAAGTTCGCAGGCCAGCGAGTCGCAGACCCGGATCGTCAAGGCGGGGGGCGGTGCCTCGTCCTCCTTGACCACGTCGAAATGCGCATAGAACGTCGCGACCTCGTATACCTCTGCCATGGACAGGCGCATTTCTTCGGCCAATGCGCGCAGATGGGTCGCCGACAAATGGCCATAGCTGTCTTGAATCAGGTGCAGAAATTCGATCAGCAAATCCCGCCGACGCGGACGATCCTGCATAAGCGCGCAAACCTCTTCATGGGCGCGGTCGTCCAATTGGCGGCCCTTCGGCGTATGCCGGCCCTTGCCTTTGCCCGATTTCCAGACGCCTTTGCGTTCATCCAGTGCCATGCGCGAGTCCTTGCTGAAGTCCGCCAAAGAGTAGCAACCAAGCCGCAGCGAGCAGAGACGAAAAACGACCGTTTTCGGCGCAATACGCGGCAAATGGAGAGGCGCGTTTCCGATATGAAATCAGGTTTCCGTGTCCCGGCCCGGTGAAGGCTGGCAGTGCCGCGCGATTCAAGTCATGATAGCGCGATGCGATGGATTGCCCTGATGGCCCTATTGGCCGCCGCCCAGATCACCCGCGCCGCAGAGCCGATGAGCCCGGCGCAATTCGAAGCCTATGTCACCGGAAAGACGCTGTTTTACGGGCAGCAGGGCCGCGCCTATGGGGCGGAAATCTACCTTGAGAACCGTCAGGTGCGCTGGTCCTTTCTGGACGGCGAATGCAAGGATGGGCACTGGTATCCGGTGGATGAGAAAATCTGTTTCGTCTACGAAGACCGGCTTGATCCGCAATGCTGGACGTTTTTCCTGCAATCTGGCGGGCTTAGCGCCAAGTTCGAAGGCAATCCCGATGCGCCGGAACTGTATGAGGCGCAGGATCTGGGCGAAGAGATGCTGTGCCTCGGCCCCAAGGTCGGCGTCTGACGCGGCATCAAGATCACGATCAGAACAGGCTGCCTTGCTCCGGCGGTTTCGGCTTGCTGGCTTTGCGCTGCGCCGACGTCGCGGCGGGCTTGCCCCCCACCTCCACACGCCCATCCGCGAACTGAATTTGCAGCGAGTCCGCCTTTTCGGCTGCTGCCTTGCCGGTGATGACCGTGTCGCCATCCCAGACCACCGCATACCCGCGCTGCAACGTCGCCTCATAGCCCAGCGTCTGGCGCAGGCGGTCCAGCGCCTCAAGCCGGTCGGACAGGCGCCGAAGCCGGGTCGCGCCGTTCTCCGCCAGCCGGGCGGTGCGGTCTTCCAGCGCCTTGCGCCGCTCTGCCACGTCGCGCGCCAGCATTTGCGGACGGAAACTGCGTAGTTTCGCACTCAAAAGCTCTGACTGCCGGGCCACCCGCGCCGCCAGAACCGGCTGGAGCCTATCGCCCACCCGCGTCAGATCGGCCCGGCGTTGACGCAGCCCTGCCGTAAGGACTTGCGGGCGCAGCCCGGCCCCGGCCTCTGCCAGCGCCCCGCGCCGCCGATGCACTACAGATTGCAACGCCGCCTCAAGCCGATCGGCCCGGTCGAGCCTTTGGCGCGGCGCTTCCAGCAGGCGGTCGGCAGAGGGCAAGGCCCGCGACAAGTCCTGCAAGCGCTGTCCCCGCCGGTCCAGAACCGCCGCCAAACCGCGCCCAAGCCGGGCATTTGCCTCGCGCAGCCATGCCATCAAGTCCAGCCGTACCGGCACCGCCATTTCCGCAGCGGCGGTCGGTGTCGGCGCGCGCCGGTCCGAAACGAAGTCGATCAAGGTCGTATCGGTTTCATGGCCCACCGCTGAAATCAGCGGAATCTCCGACGCGGCAGCGGCACGGGCGACGATCTCTTCGTTGAAGCCCCAAAGATCCTCGATGGAGCCACCGCCCCGTGCCACGATCAGCAAATCCGGCCGCGGCAACGCGCCGCCCGGTGTCATCGCATTGAAGCCCTTGATCGCACGCTCGACCTCGGGCGCACAATTGGTGCCCTGCACGGCGACGGGCCAGATCAGAACCTTGCGCGGAAAACGGTCCCGCAACCGGTGCAGGATGTCCCGGATCACGGCCCCCTGCAGCGATGTGACGACGCCGATCACCTCGGGCAGGAACGGCAGCGGCTTCTTGCGCTCTGCGGCAAAGAGGCCCTCTGCCTCCAACGCCTTCTTGCGCTTTTCCAGAAGCGCCATCAATGCGCCCTGCCCCGCGACGGTGACCTCGTCCACGTTCATATTGTACTTGGACTGCGCGCCATAGGCGGTCATGCGTCCGGTGACGACGACCTCCATGCCTTCTTCGGGCACCACGGCGAGTCGCGCGACCTGCCCTTTCCACGTGGTGCAAGCCAGCGAACTGCGATCGTCCTTCACGTCGAAATACATATGGCCCGACCGCGCGCGCACGACGCGGCCGACCTCGCCCTTGACGCGGATTCGGCCGAATTCGTCCTCCAGCGTGCGCTTTACCGCGCCGGAGATTTCGCTGACCGTATATTCCGGCGTATTTTGTCCCGGTACGGGATCGTCGATCAGGTCCATGCCGCGTGCCTCGCCTCGTCGCTTGTCTGGTGCCTTGTACTGCTGCACCGCTCAGCCTAGAACGCCGCAACGCAAAGACCAAGGGGGCGCGCATGAACATCCTGATCCTCGGCGGCGGTGGCCGCGAGCATTCGCTGGCCTGGGCCGTGGAGCAGAACCCGAAATGCGACCGGCTGATCGTCGCGCCGGGCAATGCGGGCATCGCGCAGATTGCCGAATGCGCATCGCTGGATATCGAAGATCCGGGCGCGGTGGTCGAGTTCGCCCATGCCGAAAGCATCGATTTCGTGATCGTCGGCCCCGAAGCGCCGCTGGCGGCGGGCGTGTCCGATCGCCTGCGCGAAGCGGGCGTGCTGGTGTTTGGCCCCTCTGCCGCGGCGGCGCAGCTTGAGGCCTCGAAAGCTTTCACCAAGGAAATCTGCGCGGCGGCGGATGCACCGACAGCCGCTTACGGTCATTTCACCGATGCTGACGCGGCAAAGGCCCATATCCGCGCACATGGCGCGCCCATCGTGGTCAAGGCCGACGGTTTGGCGGCGGGCAAGGGCGTGATCGTGGCCATGGACGAGGCCACCGCGCTGGCGGCGGTCGACGACATGTTCGGCGGCGCGTTTGGCGGTGCAGGCGCGGAAGTGGTGATCGAAGAATTCATGACGGGCGAAGAGGCGTCGTTCTTCGTGCTGGTCGATGGCACCGATGTCCTGCCCGTGGGCACCGCCCAGGATCACAAACGAGTGGGCGAAGGCGATACCGGGCTGAACACGGGCGGCATGGGCGCCTATTCCCCCGCCCCGGTGCTGTCCGACGCGCTGCAGCAACAGGCGCTGGACGAGATCATCAAACCGACCATGGCAGAGATGGCGCGGCGCGGCACGCCCTATCAAGGTGTGCTTTATGCCGGGTTGATGATCGAGAACGGGCGTGCACGCCTGGTCGAGTACAACGTCCGCTTCGGCGATCCCGAATGTCAGGCCCTGATGCTGCGGCTTGGGGCGCAAGCGCTGGATTTGATGCATGCCGCCGCCGAAGGCCGTCTGTCCGAAGCGCAGGCCCATTGGGCCGATGACCATGCGATGACTGTCGTCCTGGCCGCGAAAGGGTATCCGGGCGCCTATGAGAAAGGCAGCAAGATCAGAGGCCTGGAGGATTGCCCTGCGGATTCCTTCAACATGGTGTTCCATGCGGGCACCGCTGAGGCGGAGGGCGCGATTGTGGCCACCGGGGGGCGCGTTCTCAATGTAACCGCGCGCGGGGCCACACTGCACGAAGCGCGCGACCGGGCCTATGCCATGGTTGACCGTATCGACTGGCCCGAGGGGTTTTGCCGCCGCGACATTGGCTGGCGGGCTCTTTGAACTCTTGTATCGGATCGGCGGTGCCGATCCGACCGTTACGGGGGCTCTGCCCCCGCGCCCCCGGAGTACTTCACGAACAATGAAGGGTTATTCGCAGTTCAGGGCTGCGTTGAGGCGCGTTTTGTCAAAGGGTCCGAGATCGCGGCTTGTGATGCTGTGCCCGTCGAATGTGGAGGCCATGATCCGGGACCAGTTAGCGTTGGCGGTCAGTAGTTCGGGTTGGCCTGCGCAGGTTCTGAGGCCGCCGGAGATGAAGTCCTCTCCGATCCGGTGGTTGGTCAGGCCGTCCTTGTCGGCGATCTGTTGCAGCGCGCCGTCCTTGAAGCGCCAGATGCGCAGGCGCTTTGCGAGATGAGGCCGGTCAATATAGGCGATTTCCACATGGCCGTCACCGTCAAGATCGCCTGTGCCGATGGGGGCGAGCCAGCGGAACCGGGTGCCGATATAGGGCGTTGCCGCCATCAGCCCGTCGCCATTGTAGATTGCGAGACGCGCCCCCTCGTTGGCATGGCTTTCGATCACCAGTGCTTCGGGTTTCTGGTCGCCATCGACATCGACAATGCGGGGCGCGATATCTTCGAAGACGCGGGTTTGCGGGAGTCGGATCGTGATGGCCGGCCCCGCTGAATAGTGGAGCGTCAGTGCACCGTATTCGATCGTGTCGCCAAGAACCCCATGCGGATAGCGATCTGTCGGCTCTGCGTAGTCGGCCGTCACCAGATGCTCTGCCTGCCAGGATTGGGCGAGGCCCGTGCCAGCGCCGGAGAGCCACAGGCACAGACCCATCAGCCCGCCGCGAGCCAGACGTGGCCACAGGCGCGCGGGCTGTCGCGGCGCCTTGGCCGGTATCATATCTGCTTTTCGGGCATTTTGACCACGAGGCCGTCCAACGCGTCGGTCACCTTGATCTGGCAGGTCAGGCGCGAGGTTGCCGGATCGGGTTCGAACGCGAAGTCGAGCATATCTTCTTCCATGTCGTCCTTGGCCGGGAGCTTTTCGACCCATGCCGGATCGACATAGACATGGCAGGTGGAACAGGCACAGGCCCCGCCGCAATCGGCTTCGATGCCCGGAATATTGTTGTCACGTGCGCCTTCCATCACGGTCAGACCGTTGGCGACGTCCACGACATGTTCGGTGCCGTTATGCTCAATATAGGTGATCTTGGCCATGCTTGCCCTCTTCGTGCCGAGTTATCCGGGATATACCTAGTGGGCTTGCTCCGGCCCTGCCAGCCCTTTTGCGACACTCTGGCGTCACAGGCTTGCGACGGGCCATAGATGTTCTATTCTTGTTCTCATGAAACTTGTCCCCTCTTCGTCTTCCCGCGGCGCATGGCCGCGCCCGCCGGCCTGTCTGCGGGCGGATCAGCTGGCCCTGCCCTCAGACGGAGCGCGGGTGAGCGTGGCCGGGCTTGTCATTCTGCGCCAGCGTCCCGGCACGGCCAAAGGCGTGATTTTTCTGACGCTTGAGGATGAAACCGGCGTGGTCAATGTGATCGTCTGGCGCGCGATGTATGAAAAGTTTCGGCGGGCGGTGATCTCTGGTCGGATGCTGCGCGTGACGGGCCGGATGCAGCGCGCCCATTCCGTCACCCATGTGCTGGCCGAAGAGATCGAGGATATCTCGTTCATGCTGGATCGGCTGGTCGCCCCGGACCCCCGGCAGGCGCTGCCTCATGCCATGCCCGCCCTCGGCCGCACAGAGACATGGGACAGCCGCAGTTGAGCCTTGCCGCCGGGCCGTGACGCGCCAAAGCTTTAACTGGTCAAAGGATGACCGCGCGGTTACTCTCCACGCGAACCTTGCCCGACAAGAGGCACGACACAAGGCCAGAGCAGTCATGCGCACCATCGCTTCTCTTCTTGCCGTATTGGCAATCGCTGGCTGCACGCCCGGCGACGCCCCCGCCACGCGGGAAACCACACAAAAACTTTTCACGCCGAGCGGCGCCGCACCGCAGGACGCCGCCCCCGGCACCTGCTGGGACAAGACGGAAACGCCCGCGCGCGTCAGATCGGTGACGGAAGACGTGCTGGTCCAGCCCGCGCAGATGTCGTCCGAAGGCACGGTACAGGCCCCGCCCATTTATCGCAGCCAGACGCATATCATCGTCGAGGAAGACCGCCACATCGATTGGGTGCAAATTGCCTGCACCACCGATCTGACCCCGGAATTCGTCGCATCCGTGCAACGCGCGCTGGCCTTGCGCAATCTGTATGATGGCCCCGACACGGGCGTTTATGATGATGCCACGCGCGCGGCGGTGGCGCGGTTCCAGACCGAGGCCGGGATCAAAACGATCGACCCGGGCAACCTGACCATCGACGGGGCGCGCAAGCTGGGGCTTTGGGCTGTCGCCCAACCGGCAAAGCCCGCATAACGCCGCCGCCGCCCGCCCAAAAGAAAAGGGGCGCAGGTTTCCCCACGCCCCGCATTCAAGTTTTCATCGATAGGTCAGTCTGCGTCGGATTCCAGACCCAGCGCCACGAAGCGCGGATCACCGCCACGGCGCACCAGCAGCAGCAGCGACTTGCGCCCGGCTTCTTTCGCTTCCGCGATACGCTCTTCGAGCACCTCCAGGGTTTCTACCTTCTGCTGGCCCGCTTCGGTGATGATGTCCCCGGCACGCAGACCTTTTTCATAGGCTTCGGATGTTTCGTCCACATCCGTCACGGCCAGTCCGATTTGCTTGTCATCGGCGCCAAGCTGTTCGCGCAGCTCGTTGGTCAGCGGGCTGAGGGTAAGGCCAAGAATATCCTTGGTCTCTGGCTCTGCCTCTTCGCCCGGTGTCGCCGCGGCGGGCACAGCGCCTTCGGCTTCTTCCCGGCGTCCCAGCGTCACTTTCAGCGTTTCGGTCTTGCCGCCGCGCAGCACCACGACACGCACGGTTTTGCCAACCGCCGCGTTCCCGACCTTGCGGACAAGATCCCGCGTGTCTTCGACTTCGCGCCCATCAAAGGACATGATCACGTCTTCGACCTTCATCCCGGCATCCTTCGCAGGACCATCCGGCACATCCGTGACGATCGCCCCCTTGGCCGAGGTCAGCCCTTCGATCGCTTCGACCATGTCTGGGCTGACATCCTGAATGCGCACGCCCAGCCAGCCACGGCGGGTTTCGCCGAATTCTTTCAGCTGCGCCACGACCTTGGTGACAACGTTCGACGCCATGGAAAAGCCGATCCCGATGGAGCCGCCATTGGGCGACAGGATCGCGGTGTTCACACCGATCACTTCACCATCCATGTTGAACAGCGGCCCGCCAGAGTTGCCCCGGTTGATCGCCGCGTCGGTCTGGATGTAGTCGTCATAGGTGCCGCTGAGCGCGCGGTTACGGGCCGACACGATCCCGGCAGATACCGAAAAGCCCTGCCCCAGCGGGTTGCCCATGGCGATGACCCAATCACCCACGCGGGCCAGATCGCTATCGCCAAAGGGAACGAATTTCAGCGGCTGTTCCGCTTCGACCTTCAGCAGCGCGATATCCGTGTTCGGATCCGTGCCGATCACCTTGGCCGGCAGCTTTTCCGTCGGCTGACCATCGCCGGGGAAGAATTCGATCAGGATTTCATCCGCCCCTTCGATCACGTGGTTATTCGTGACCACAAAGCCATCCTCGGAAATGACGAAGCCGGACCCCAATGCAGAGGACCGGCGCGGACGCTCGCCCTCGCCATTGCGGTCCTGGAATTCGCGGAAGAAATCTTCGAACGGCGAGCCTTCGGGCACGATGCCCTGCGGCCCGGTGCGTCCTTCGACGACCGTAGAGGTCGTGATGTTCACCACCGCGGGGCTGATTTTCTCGGCCAGCGGCGCGAGGCTTTCGGGCCGTGCGGCTGCGCTGAGAACTTGGGCCAGCAGTAGAAGGGTCGCCAGAAAACCGAGCCACATCAAACGCATGACCTGCAACTGGGGGGTGGGACGTGGGATCGAAATCGCCTGTGGCTTCATTCTCAAAGCTCCTGAATTCTTCTGACTCGCGGCGCTTGGGCCTATGTTATTCTATGCGCGCATCGCCCGCGCGCAGGGTGCATCTAGTGCGGCTTACATGCAACATTAAAGATGGGATTCACTCTCAGCCTTTCAACTCCACGTGACAGTTCCGTGAAACGAATGTTTGCGGAAGGGCTGCCCAGCAGAATCGCGCAGCCTGCGGCTCACAACCCAAGCTGATACGCGCCCCAAACAAGGATGAGGCCGCTGACCACCGCCAGCAGGCCGATCTGCCGCACCGCGCTTTGCGGCAAACTGCGCAGCGCTTCCAGCATACGCTCCACAAGCGAAGGGGCCAGCGCATAGGCCAGCCCCTCTACAATACACACCATCCCGATGGACAGGAGCAGCAGACTCATTCCGCGCCCTGATCCGACTTCAGGTAATTGAAGAATTCGCTATCGGGGCTCAGAACCATCGTCGAGTTGTCGCCGTTGAGCGCACGTTGATAGGCGGTGAGCGACCGATAGAACTCAAAGAACTCCGGGTCCGCGCCGAAGGCTTCGGCGAAGATGCCGTTGCGTTCCGCATCCGCTTCACCGCGCACGACCTCGGCAGAGCGCGCCGCCTCGGAGGTCAGTTCCACCACGGTCCGATCCGCTTGTGCCCGAACCCGCTGCGCCGCTTCGTTACCGCGCGCGATCTCGTCGGCCGCTTCACGTTCCCGTTCCGCCCGCATCCGGGCGAAGGTGGCGTCAAGGTTCTGCTCCGGCAGGTTTGTCTGCTTCAGACGCACGTCGATGACCTCAAGCCCAAGGGGCCGTGCCCGTGCCCGCGCCCGTGCGGTGATCCGCGCCATAAGCTCGGCCCGGTCGGCGGACAGGATGGTCGAAGAGGTTACGCCATCGGCACCCAGAACTTCGCGGATATCGGGGTTGAGAATGCCTTCCAGCCGGTCCTCGGCGGTACGCAAACCGCCAACGCCCACGGCCTGACGGAACTGGACCACATCGGAAATCCGGTAACGTGCGAAGGCGTCAACCACCAAACGACGACCGTCCGAAGGCGTGACTTCGGTGGCTTGCGTGTCCAGCGACAGGATCCGGTCATCATATTTGACGACTTCCTGAACCAGCGGGATCTTGAAACCCAGACCCGGGTCTTCCTTGACGCGGACAATCTGCCCGAATTGCAGGACCAGCGCCTTTTCACGCTCGTCCACGATGAAGATCGACGACAACAGGCCGACAATGGCGACGGCCACGAGGATCAATACATAACGCATCAGTTGGACCCTCCCGAGCGACGCAGTTCGTTCAGCGGCAGGTAAGGCACGACGCCCTGACTTTCGCCGCTATTTTCGTCCAGGATGATCTTGTCCACGCGGCCCAACACTTGTTCCATGGTTTCAAGGTAAAGACGCTTGCGTGTCACTTCCGGCGCTTTGGCATATTCAGCCAGAACCGCACCAAAGCGCGACGCCTCACCCAAGGCTTCGTTCACGACCTGCGCCCGGTAGGCTTCGGCCTCTTCCAAAAGCTGCGCAGCTTCACCGCGCGCACCCGCCGTCACCCTGTTGGCATAGGCATCCGCCTGACGTTCCAGGCGGTCACGCTCCTGCTCGGCGGCCTGCACTTCGCGGAAGCTGTCGATTACTTCGCCCGGCGGGTCCGCCTTGTCGAGGTTGAGACGCACGATATTCACGCCGCTGTCATAAGCGTCCAGCGTGCTTTGGATCAGCGTCATCGCCTCGTCCTTCACGACCTCCCGGTCACGGTTGAGGATCGGGGCCAGTTCCCGGCGCGCGATCACTTCGCGCATCGCCGACTCGCTGACCGCGGAAATGGTTTCCTGCGGCTCTGCAAGGTTGAACAGGAACTTCGCAGGGTCGGAGATGTTCCAAACCACCTGGAAGTCGATGTCGATGATGTTTTCATCCGTGGTCAGCATCAGCCCTTCAGAGCTGCGCCCGCCCGAACCCGCGCCAAGCTCTTCGGTCTGTTCGCGCGTCACCGGCAGCACTTCTGCCGTCACGAAAGGCCATGGGGCGAAGTTCAGACCCGGATTGCCCACCTGGCTGAATTCACCAAGGAACAGTTCGACCGACTGCTCTTCCGGCGCGACCGTGTAAAAGCTAGCAAAGCCCCACAGGAAGACTGCCGCAACGCCGCCCAAAAGCAAGGTGCCGCGCGTGAAGAACGGAGGCGTCTCGCCACGACCGCCGCCGCCGCCACCACCGCCGGAGCGGTCACTGTTGTCACGGCCGCCCATCAGGACGCGCAATTGTTCCTGACCCTTTTTGACAAGCTCGTCGATCTCCGGAATCTGCGGGCCATCGGGTCCGCCGGGACGTCGTCCTCCGCCGCCCCCGTTGCCACCGCGTCCACGGTCATCGCCACCGCCCGACCCGCCCGAATTTCCACCGCCGCCCCAAGGGCCGCTCCCATTGCTCGCCATTCGCTGATCTTCCCTCTCAAGTCTTGCACCGCACGAAGCGGCTATTTGTGTCTAAGCTGTGCGTTTTTACCCGGGTTTCAAGTCGTACGCACAGGGGACCGCATCGTCACCATTTCCTCGCTCATGGTCGGGTGAACCGCAACGGTCCGGTCAAAATCCTCTTTTGTCGCGCCCATTTTGACCGCGATCCCCGCCAGTTGGATCAACTCGCCCGCGTTTGGCGCGACGATATGACATCCCAGAACCTTGCGGCTTTCCTGACTGACAATCAATTTGAACAGCACCCGGTCAGACTTGCCCGCAAAGGCGGTTTGCATGGGCCGGAACGAAGTGCAGTAAACCTCGACCGGCTCTTGCTCGCGTGCGGCTTCCTCGGTCAGTCCAACGGTGCCCATCTCTGGCTGGGTGAAGACGGCGGACGGGATCAGATCGTGATCGACCGGCGTGGGCGTCCCGCGGAACACCGTATCGACAAAGGCCATGCCCTCGCGGATGGCCACCGGCGTCAGGTTCACCCGGTCCGTCACATCGCCAATCGCATAGACCGACGGAACGGCCGTCTGGCTGTATTCATTCACCTCGACAGCGCCGCCACGCGCCAGCTCGACGCCGATCTCTTCGGCCCCCAGATCATCGGTATTGGGTTTGCGCCCGGTGGCGAAAAGAACCATGTCAAAGACCTTTTCGGTCCCATTGGTCGATTTCACCCGGATCGGGCCGCCACGGCTGGCCTGCGCCTCCGGAGCGGTGTCGCCGCGCGCCAATTCGTCCGACTGCTGGATATCCGCGCCCATGGTCGCATCCGATCCGGTCGGCCCGCCTTGCAGCCCCTCGCCGTTTTCAAGGCACATCTCGACGATGTTGGTACCCACATGCAGGTCAATTCCGCGCTCGCGCATCCCTTCGGCGATGAGGCCGCGCGCCTCTTCATCGAAGCCGCGCAAAATCTGCGCGCCCCGGTAATACTGGGTCACTTCCACGCCAAGCCCGTGCAGGATGCAGGCAAATTCGCAGGCGATATATCCGCCGCCGATGATCAGGATGCTGCGCGGCAGGGATTCCAGATGGAAAATATCGTCCGATACGATGCCAAGCTCGGCGTTGGGGATATCGGGTCGAACCGGGCGCCCGCCCGCCGCGATCAGGATATGTTTCGCCGTCTTGGTCGTACCATCGGCCAGTTCCACCGTATGCGGGTCTTTGAGCCGCGCGCGCTGGTCGAACATCTCTACTCCCGAGGAATCCAGCAGTTTGCGATACACGCCTTCCAGCCGGTCCAGCTCCGCTTCGAGCTTGGCCTTAAACTCATGCCAATTGAAAACGCCATCGCTGGTGTCCCAGCCATAGCAGCGCGCGAGGTCGGGCATATCGTTGAATTCCGACGCGAAAACCATCAGCTTCTTGGGAACACAGCCACGGATCACGCAGGTGCCGCCATAGCGGTCTTCTTCTGCTAGGGCGACCTTGGCCCCGGCCTCACCGGCGGCGACACGGGCGGCGCGCACACCGCCGGACCCTCCACCGATGACGAAAAGATCATAGTCAAAATCCATGGCGGCAACCCATTTTGTCGTTCCGGTCGAGCGTGTATCTCATACGGCGCGCACCTTTGCCAGAGCACCCGCCCCGGCAATTGCGCGTCCTAGTCGTCGAGATCGGCAAAGAGGTTGTCTGTCTCGACGAATTCCAGCCGATCCTGTTCGACCGTACCGGCATTGATGTCGCGCACTTCGACGCGGCCATCCCCATGCCCGACCACGACGCTGTCGCAGATGTCGATGAACAGACCGTTTTCCACCACGCCCGGCATCTGGTTCAATACCAAGGCCAGTTGGCGCGGATTGCCGATGCGGTTGAGATGCAGATCAAGGATGTGATTGCCCTCATCCGTGACGAAAGGCGCGTCGCCATTCATCCGCAGGCTGGAATTGCGCCCCAGCACATCCATCGACACCAGCGTTTCCTCGACAAGCGCTTGCGTGGTCTGCCAGCCAAAGGGGATCACCTCGATCGGCAGCGGGAAGGCCCCAAGCGCGTCGACCTCCTTGCCGGCATCTGCAATCACGACCATCCGGTCAGAGGCCGTGGCCACGATCTTTTCCTGCAACAGCGCGCCGCCGCCACCCTTGATCAGATTGAGATCGCCGTCGAATTCGTCGGCCCCGTCGATGGTCACGTCCAGCCATTTCGCCTCGTCAAGGCTGATCACCTCGATGCCCACATTGCGCGCCAGTTCAGCAGTGCGCGTGGAGGTCGGAACGCCCTTGATCCGCAGACCGTCGTCGCGCACCATTTCCCCAAGGCAGCGTACCAGCCATGCGGCAGTCGATCCTGTGCCCATGCCGACGCGCATTCCCGATTCCACGTATTCCGTGGCCTTCTTGGCAGCGACGAACTTGGCCTTGTCGATGGGCGACAATTCTCCGGACATGGGGCAGCGACTCCTTTGCGATTTGCCGCCTTATACGCCGCCACCCCGGCGCGCGCGACCCCTTAGGCGCAATTGTCACGGCCCCGAAGTGATCGCCCGGCACCGCATCGGCGCCGTGGCGCGCGGCCTAGCGTTTCTGGCCCACGTGACGCCCTGCCCCCTCGGGCAGCGGCAGCCCCGCCTGCGCCTGCGCGATCTGCGCCAACGCCGCGACGATTTCGGCTTTCGGCTCCGACGGGCGCCGGGTTTCAAGACTGACATGCAGCAGGAAATGCTCACCCGTTGCGACGATCTCGCCGTTGCGGGTCATCTCGTGCCACAGATGCATCTTCTTGCCCTCGCCGCCAAGCAGCCGCGTGTGGATGTCGATCACGTCCCCGGCATTCGCCTCTGCCACGTGGCGGATATGGGTTTCGGCAGTGAAATAGCTGCCGCCCGTCGCGATGTAGTCCATATCGCACCCGACAAGCTCCATGAAACGATCCGTCGCATCGCAGAACGCCTGAAGGTATTTCGCCTCGTTCATATGGCCGTTGTAATCCGTCCAGTCGAGCGGCACCGCGCGCCGCCCCATCAGGATCGGCCGGCCCAGATCAGCCACATCCGCAAGGCTCTGCGGGCGCGGATCGATGGCCTTTTGCTGGGCATTTAGAACCGCCCCAGCGCCCCAGTCATTGGCCTTGAGCGCGCGCATTAGCCCGACAAGGTTATCGTCCCGTGCCTTGAGCAGTTCGGAAATCGTCAGATGCCCCGATTGTTCATCCGACTGCCCTGCGATCAGATCGACCAACTCATCCGTGAATTCCGGCACGTCCATCAGCTTGGTCCACGGCCATTTCAACGCCGGACCGAACTGCGCCATGAAGTGCCGCATCCCCGCATTGCCGCCCGCCGTGCGATAGGTTTCGAACAGCCCCATCTGCGCCCAGCGGATGCCAAAGCCCATGCGGATGCTTTCGTCGATTTCTTGCGTAGTCGCGACCCCGTCCTTCACCAGCCAGAGCGCCTCGCGCCAGACCGCCTCAAGGAACCGGTCGGCAATATGCGCGTCGATTTCCTTGCGCACCCGCAGCGGGTACATGCCAAGGCTGTGCAGGATGGTTTCGGCCTGCTCCACCAGCGCAAGATCGGTCTGCGCGGATGGGACGACCTCGACCAGCGGCATCAGATAGACCGGATTGAACGGGTGCGTCACCATGATCTGTCCGGGCCGGGCCGCGCCGTCCTGCAACTCGCTTGGCTTGAAGCCGGAGGTGGACGAACCGATCACCGCCGCCGGGTCACAGGCCGCCTGCACCTCGGCCAGAACCTTGTGTTTAAGCTCCAGACGCTCCGGCACGCTTTCCTGAATCCAGGCCGCGCCCGCCACCGCCTCGGCGACCGTGGCATGAAAGGAGATCGCGCCCTCGGGCGGCAAGGCCACATCCGTCAGCCCCGGCAGGGAACGCCGCGCATTGTCCAACACTTCGGCAAAGATCGCCGCGCAATTGGGGTCCGGGTCGAACACCTGCACGTTCCAGCCATTCAGCAGGAAACGCGCGGCCCAGCCGCCCCCGATCACGCCGCCACCGATGATTGCTGCTGTCCTGGTCATTCCGGTGCCCTCATCCATTCTCGATTATATCCATACCAGTCAAAGACTTCCCACGCCGCGTTCACCCTGTCAGCGGGCGGCGCGGCGCGTGTCATGATCCACACGGCGGGCGCATTCAGAACGCCCACAAGCGCCACGGTCGCATCCGCATCCATCCAGTGAACCCAGTATTGCTGCTTCAGCACACCGAACCGTCCCTGCCCAAGGTCGGTCGCCGGAAGGTCAGCCCTGCCATCCTGCACGAAAACCGCGCCGCCATCGGACAGCGCCCGCACCTGAAAGCGTCTTTTTGGGGCCAAAGCGCCTGCACTGGACAGGACGCGCCACTCCCCCCGCAAACGGTCCAGCGTCACGTCGACCTGACTTGCGATCGGGGCGGCCGGATCCCGCAACGGCCCCGGATGCCGGGTGTCCTTGAGCGGCGCATTCGAGACCAGCGCGCACCCTGGCAAAACGCCGGTCAAAGCGGCAAGACCGCCCAGAACAAAGACCCGTCGCGCTGCGTGGATCACCCCTGCGGCGCCCGCTTCGTCAGGCCCAGCTTCGCGCGGACCTCATCAGGGCCGATGACGCGCGCGCCCATGTTCTCGATGATGGTGCCGGCGCGTTCGACCAACTGCCAGTTCTCGGCCAGCACGCCCTTGTCCAGCCACAGGTTATCCTCAAGCCCGACGCGCACATTACCGCCCGCCAGCACGGATGCCGCGACATAAGCCATCTGGTCGCGGCCAAGGCTGAAGGCGGACCAGTTCCAGTCGGCGGGCACGTTGTTCACCATCGCCATGAAGGTGTTCAGGTCGTTCGGCGCGCCCCACGGCACGCCCATGCACAGCTGCACCAGCGCGGGGCTATCCAGAACCCCATCCGCAACCAGCTGTTTTGCATACCAAAGATGGCCCGTATCAAAGGCCTCGATCTCCGGCTTCACGCCCAGATGGGTCATCATCCGGCCCATCGCGGTCAACATGCCGGGCGTGTTGGTCATCACGTAATCGGCCTCGGCGAAGTTCATCGTACCGCAATCGAGCGTGCAAATCTCGGGCAGGCATTGCTTGACATGCTCGACCCGTGCTGCGGCCCCGATCATATCCGTACCGGCCTCATTCACCGGGAACGGGCTTTCGGGCGAGCCAAAGACGATATCGCCGCCCATCCCGGCGGTCAGGTTCAGCACCACGTCCACCTCGGCCTCGCGGATGCGGTCGGTGACTTCGCGGTAGAGCGCCAGATCACGCGAGGGCGCGCCCGTCTCCGGGTCGCGAACATGGCAGTGGACGACGGCGGCCCCGGCCTTTGCGGCGGCGATGGCGCTCTGCGCGATCTGCGCGGGAGAACGCGGCACATGCGGGCTGCGATCTTGCGTGCCACCCGACCCGGTCACGGCACAGGTGATGAACACCTCTTTATTCATGGTAAGCGGCATCGCCCTCTCCTCTGTCGCAGTTCTTCGCGCACAGAAGGCAGATTCGGCCCCGCCTGCCAAGCAGGTTTGCGACGTTTGAGCCGCCGAAACGGTCTAATAGGGCATTGGGTGGGCGCGATGCGCAATCGTGATATCGTCCAACACCTCTTGCGAGAGCGTCACATCCGCAGCGCCCAGCGCCACGTCCAACTGGTCAAGCGTCGTCGCGCCAAAGATGACAGAGGCCATGAAGGGCCGCGTAAGGCACCAGGCCAGCGCCATCTGCACGGGATCGAGCCCGTGTTTGCGCGCAATCGCCAGATAGGTATCGACCGCCGCAAAGGCCCGGTCCGTGACGCGCCCGCCAAGGTCGGGGTTCTTCTTCATGCGGCTTCGGCCCGGCACCGCGCCATTCTGGTATTTGCCCGACAGCAGCCCCTGCGCGATGGGCGAGAACGCCAGCAGACCGACCTCTTCGTTCAGGCATGTCTCTGCCATGTCGGTGTCGAAGAGGCGGCACATCAGCGAATATTCATTCTGCACCGTGGCCGGACGCGGACCACCGACGCGCTCGGACGCGGCGATCCACTGCAAGGTGCCCCAAGCGCTTTCATTGGACAGGCCAAAGGCCCGAATCCGGCCCCTGCGGACCTCGTCCTCCAACGCGCCGATGCAGTCTTCCATGTTCTGAATGATCGCCGCGCGGTCCTGACCGGATGGATCATAGGTCCAGTTCTTGCGGAACATGTAGCTGCCGCGATTGGGCCAGTGGAATTGATAAAGGTCGATATAGTCGGTCTTGAGCCGCCGCAGTGATCCGTCGACAGCGTCGGGAATCGTCTCAGCCGTGATCGGCGCCCCCTCGCGGACCATTTTCTGCCCCTCGCCGGAATGTTTCGTCGCGATGACGACATCCTCGCGCCGCTCGCGCGCCTCCAGCCACAGGCCCAGGATGCGTTCGGTGCGGCCAATCGTTTCCGCCCGGACCGGGTTGACGGGATACATTTCCGCCGTGTCGATGAAATTGACCCCGGCTTCGATCGCTCGGTCGATCTGCTCATGCGCTTCCTCAGCGTCGTTCCTGGCCCCCCACGTCATTGACCCAAGACACAGTTCGCTGACTTCGATTCCTGTCTTGCCGAGCGGTTTCATCTTCATCGGCAGGTTCCTTTCCGTCTGTCTTGCATTCCACGATGCACGCTATGGGCCAAGCCCACCGTTGACCAGTCTTCAGTTTCACGGCAAGAATGAGAACAAATAAAGAACACGCGCCGCCGCGAGATGTTATCATGACCTACCAACCACTTTTGGGACGACGCCCGGTACGGGCGGGCCCTTCCTTGGCCCTTCTGCCAGATAAAGATGAACTCAATCTTCACTGCGGCCGCCTTCATGAGGCATGCGGCCCGGCGCGGCGCAATTTCGCGCTTTGGCTGGCCGCGCGTTGTACCGGACCGGTGCTGTGGGTGCGCCCCCTGTGGGAGGTCGACAGGCTCAATGCGGATGGGGTTGCCGATTGGGTGGACCCGGCCCGGATCATCTTTGTGGATGCGCGCCGCCCCGAGGATGTCCTGTGGTGCCTTGAAGAAGCGTTGCGCGCGGGGGCGGTCCCGCTTGTCATTGGCGACCTGCCCGGCCTGCCGGGACTGACGCAGGTGCGACGCCTGCATCTGGCCGCCGAAACCGGGGGCACGCAGGGGGCTTATGTCCCGCTGGGCCTTATTCTGACCCCCGGCATGGGCGGCGCGCAGGGGGTGGAAAGCCGCTGGCACCTCGCGCCGGATCATGCGGGGGGCGCGGAACAATGGCAGCTTGCGCGGCTACGCGCCCGCACCGCCCCCGAAGCGCGCTGGACCTTGCAGCGCCGCGGCACAGAGGGAAACCGCAGCCTCCACGCGGCATGACGCCCTGCTTCGACCGGGTTCGGAAAACGACACCTGCCCGTCGAAACTGCACTAGCGCTCGACCTAAGGCGCTGTCATGCAAGGCACATGCGCCTCATCATTTCCTTCGCCGCCCTGTTTTTTTCGGTCCTGCTGCTGCAACTTTCCTCGGGAGGTGTCGGCCCGCTTGACGCGCTGTCCGGGCTCGCGCTCGACTTCACGCGGCAACAGATCGGCCTTCTCGGCTCGGCCCACTTCCTTGGCTTTTTCGTCGGCTGCTGGTGGGCACCGCGCCTGATGGGATCGGTCGGACACTCGCGCGCCTTTGCCGCCTTCACCGCCGCCGGAGCGATCGGCCTGCTGGCGCATATGCTGGTCATCGACCCCTATGCCTGGGCGCTGATGCGCGTGGCGTCGGGCGTCTGCGTCGCGGGCTGCTACACCGTGATCGAGGCCTGGCTACAGGCGAAAGTCACCAACGAAACGCGGGGCCGCACCATGGGGGTCTACCGCGTGATCGACATGACCGGATCGCTCGCCGCGCAAATGGCCATCGGCTTTCTGGAGCCCGCCAATTACGTCTCTTACAACCTGCTTGCCATCATCTGCTGCGCCGCCCTGCTGCCGCTGACCCTGACCACCGTCCAACAACCCGCCACCCCAAGCGCGCCGCGCCTGCGTCCCTCGCTGGCCTATGCGCGCTCGCCCCTTGCGGCGGCCGGGGTGATCGTGGCGGCTGTCTCCAGCGCGTCGTTCCGTATGGTCGGGCCGCTCTATGGGCAAGAGGTCGGCCTTACCGCCACGCAGATCGCCTGGTTCCTGTCCGCCTTCGTCTTGGGCGGCGCGGTTGCGCAAATCCCGGTGGGCTGGCTTGCGGACAAATTCGACCGACGCCGCGTGCTGATCGGCCTGTCCCTTGCCGCCGTGCTCAGCAGCGCGCTGACGATCTATGCCGCCGATTTCGGCACGACCGGGATTTTCGCCGCCGCGATCCTGTTCGGCCTGACGACATTCCCGATCTATTCGGTGGCCTCAGCGCACGCACATGACTTCGCGTCCTCGGACGAAAGGGTCGAACTGTCGGCCGCGCTGATGTTCTATTTCGCGCTGGGGGCCATCGCCGCGCCCTATCTCGCCTCGGCGCTGATCGAGGCCTTTGGCCCGGATGCGCTCTTTGTCATGATTTCCGCCGCGCATCTGGCGCTGATCCTGTTCAGTGCCACCCGGATGCGTGTGCGCCCGGCCCGAACGCGCACCCGCTATGTCTATGCGCCGCGCACCTCCTTTACCGTCGGCAGGCTTTTTGGCAAATCGCGGGACAAAGACTGACGCAGACTGACTCTGGCCCTCTCCCCGTCCATCCGATAAAGGGGGCGCGACTTTCAGCGAGGACACGGAACGCATGGCCCGTCACCTGATCACATCCGCTATCCCCTATATCAACGGGATCAAACACTTAGGCAATCTTATCGGCTCGCAGCTTCCCGCCGACCTGTATGCCCGCTATCAACGTGCGCGCGGCAACGAGGTTCTGTTTCTCTGCGCGACCGATGAACACGGCACCCCGGCGGAACTTGCCGCCGCCAAGGCCGGGATGCCCGTCGATGAATATTGCGCGAAGATGCACGAGGTTCAGGCAGAGCTTGCCGCGGGCTTCCGGCTTAGCTTTGACCATTTCGGGCGCTCCTCCTCGCCGCAGAACCACGCGCTGACCCAACATTTCGCCGGACGTCTGGCAGACCAAGGCCTGATCGAAGAAGTGTCGGAAAAACAAGTCTATTCCAAGGCGGATGGGCGGTTCCTGCCGGATCGCTATATCGAAGGCACCTGCCCCAATTGCGGGTATGACAAGGCACGCGGCGACCAGTGTGAAAACTGCACCAAGCAGCTTGACCCGACCGACCTGATCGAGCCGCGCTCGGCGATTTCCGGCTCGACCGATCTGGAAGTACGCGAGACCAAGCACCTTTACCTGCGGCAATCGGCCATGCGCGACCAGTTGAACGACTGGATCGACCAGAAAGCGGATTGGCCGGTTCTGACGACCTCGATCGCAAAGAAATGGCTCAACGATGGGGACGGGCTGCAAGATCGCGGCATCACACGCGATCTGGATTGGGGCGTGCCCGTCCAGCGCGGGACAGAGCCGTGGCCGGGCATGGAAGGCAAGGTCTTCTATGTGTGGTTCGACGCACCGATCGAATATATCGCCTGCGCCGCCGAATGGGCCGAAGCCAATGGTCTGGACGCCGCTGCGTGGGAACGTTGGTGGCGCACGGACAAGGGCGCAGAGGACGTGCGCTACACCCAGTTCATGGGCAAGGACAACGTCCCCTTCCATACGCTCAGCTTCCCCGCGACGATCATCGGATCGGGCGAAGACTGGAAGCTGGTCGATTACATCAAGTCCTTCAACTACCTGACCTATGATGGCGGCCAGTTCTCGACCAGCCAGGGGCGCGGGATCTTCATGGATCAGGCGCTGGACATCTTGCCTGCGGATTACTGGCGGTGGTGGCTGCTGAGCCATGCGCCCGAAAATTCCGACAGCGAATTCACCTGGGATAATTTCCAGGCCTCGGTCAACAAGGACCTCGCCGATGTGCTGGGCAACCTTGTCAGCCGCGTCACCAAGTTCTGCCGGTCCAAATTCTCCGAAGCGGTGCCCGCAGGCGGCAGCTTTGGCCCGGCCGAAGAGGCACTGATCGCCGACCTGACCCGCCGGCAAGCGGTCTATGCGGAACATATGGACGCGATGGATGTGCGCAAAGCGGCGACAGAATTGCGCGCCATGTGGGCCGCCGGGAACGAATATCTGCAAGCCGCCGCACCATGGAGCACGATCAAGACCGACCCGGAGCAGGCAGAAGCGCAAATCCGGCTGGCACTGAACATGATAGTTGTCTTCGCGCAGATTTCCTCTCCATTTATCCCGGATGCGAGCATGTCGATCCTGCGCGACTTCGGTGGGGTGGCCCCGGAATGGCCCGAAGATATGGCCCAAGCCCTGTCGCGCCTTGAGCCGGGCCATGCCTTCACCGTGCCGGAAAACCTCTTTGGCAAGATCACGGATGATCAGGTCGAAGAATGGCGCGCCCGCTTTGCAGGCGGCAAAAGCTGACCCCTTCGCACCATGCGGATACGCGGCGATGACGCCGTGTGTCCGGCAGGGTTCAGCGACTTGAAAAAGAAAGATGGTACGGGCGGTGGGACTCGAACCCACACGGGCTTGCGCCCTTCGGATTTTAAGTCCGATATGTCTACCATTCCATCACGCCCGCGACGCGCTCAGCTTTACGCATTGCGGGCCGCAGGCTCAACCGAATAACGCCTAAATATCGTCGCCTTGCGGGGCAAGCCGACCGCCTTCGGCCAGCAGATGGCGTTCGGGAAGCCATGGGTTTTGCCGCAACGCAATGCGCAGCTGTGCCCGTGCGCGGTCAAGCTCACCAAGTTCCATGAATGTCAGCGCCAGCCCGGCGCGCGCCGCGATGTGGTCTGGCGCAAGGTCTAGAGCGCGGCTCAGATCCGCCAGCGCCGCAAGGTAATCCTGTTTTATGAAACGCACGAAAGCGCGCTGATTATAGCCCTCGGCATAGTCCGGGCAGTAGTCGATCAGCAGATCGAAATCCTCAATCGCGCCCAGAAAATCATAGCTGGCGCGCTTGCGCATCCCGCGATCCAGAACCGCTTGCGCCTGCGCATCCGGCGCTTTGGACCACAACTCCCACATACGGTTGGTCACAAGCCGCGCCGCCATCTCGTTAGGGGCATCCTGAACCTGCGCGATCAGCCCACGCAGCGCCTCCGCCTGATCTGGCGCGTCCGGACACTCAGCCAAAACAGGCCCTGCCCCCAGCATCATGGCCGCGATGAAAACCTTCACATCCATGGGTTCTGAGACTGCGGCAAACGCGGCAGATTTCAACGAAAAATCACGCCGCCGCGTTCACGTCTGCGTATCAGAGGCCAAAACCGCCTCTTTCACGGCCTCCATCGCGACGAAACTCGACGTGGCCGAAACATACGGCAACGCTGATATCACTTCGCCCAGAACACGCCGATACGAGGACATATCCGCCGTGCGGACCTTCAGCAGATAATCGAAATTCCCCGCAATCATATGGGCTTGTTCGATCTCGGGGATTTTGCGCACGGCCGCGTTGAACGCCTGCAATGCTGGCTCGCGCGTGTCGCTGAGCCGGACTTCGACGAATGCCACATGGTCCAGCCCCAGGCGGATAGGGTTCAGCATCGCCCGATAGCCAAGAATATACCCTTCGGCCTCAAGGCGGCGCAGCCTTGCCTGTGCGGGGGATTTGGACAGGCCAATCCGCTGCGCGAGGTCCGTCACCGTCATGCGCCCGTCCTGTGCAAGCGCCCGCAAAATGGCAGAATCGAAACGGTCCAGCTCAGACTGCGCTTTTGGCCCGATATTTTCCATTTCTTCACCCCTTTCGGAAAGGAAAAATCCGATAATCAGTCAGATTTCCTGCAAACCTGAAAGTAAGCTGAACGAAATCACCGGAGACCGCAAGATGCTGAACGCCGCCTTCGATCGCCTGCCCGAAAAGCTGGACGACGCCACCTATGCAGACCCGACGCAGGTTCTGACGGGCCTGACCGAACTTGCCGCCTTGACGCCGCAGGACCGCGCCACGATCACGGCACAGGCCGCCGCGCTGGTCCGCCAGATCCGCTCTGCCGCCGATCCCGGATTGATGGAAGTTTTTCTGGCCGAATACGGGCTGTCCACCGATGAAGGCGTGGCGCTGATGTGCCTTGCCGAAGCGCTGCTGCGTGTGCCTGACGCCGATACGATGGACGCGCTGATCGAAGACAAGATCGCGCCCTCCGATTGGGGCCGCCATCTGGGCCACTCGGCCTCTACCCTGGTCAATGCCTCGACCTGGGCGCTGATGCTGACCGGCCGCGTGCTGGACGATGACGCGCCGGGTCTTGCAGGCACGCTGCGCGGGGCGATCAAGCGCGTGGGCGAACCCGTTATCCGCACCGCCGTGGCCCGCGCCATGAAGGAGATGGGCCGTCAATTCGTTCTGGGCGAGGATATCGCAGCCGCAATGAAACGCGCCAAGGGCATGGAGGCTCTGGGCTTCACCTATAGCTACGACATGCTGGGCGAAGCGGCGATGACCGAAGCCGCCGCGCGCAAATACCATCTAAGCTATTCAAGGGCGATTTCGGCCATTGCCGGGGCCTGCACGTCGCAGGACATCCGCGAAAATCCGGGCATCTCGGTCAAGCTATCCGCGCTGCATCCAAGATATGAGGTCGCGCAAACCGACCGTGTCCTTGCCGAACTGGTGCCCCGTCTGCGCGCGCTGGCGCAACTTGCGGCCTCTGCCGGGATGGGGCTGAATATCGACGCGGAAGAGGCGGACCGCCTCACCCTGTCCATGGCCGTCATCGAAGAGGTGCTGGCCGATCCGGGGCTGAAAGGCTGGGACGGTTTCGGCGTCGTGGTGCAGGCCTATGGTCAGCGCACGGGCGCGGTGCTCGATCACCTGCACGCCATGGCGACACGGCTCGACCGCAAGCTGATGGTGCGTCTGGTCAAGGGGGCCTATTGGGATTCCGAAGTCAAACAGGCCCAGACTGCCGGCGTCGAAGGCTTTCCGGTATTCACGCGCAAGCCCGCCTCTGACGTCAGCTATATCGCGAATGCGCGCAAACTTCTGGGCATGACCGACCGGATCTACCCGCAATTCGCAACCCACAATGCCCATACCGTCGCCGCGATCCTGCATATGGCCGATGGGGCGAAAAACTATGAGTTTCAACGCCTTCACGGCATGGGCGAAGCGCTGCACAAGCTGGTCATGGCGCAGCATGGCACCCGCTGCCGCATCTATGCGCCCGTGGGCGCACATCGCGACCTGCTGGCCTATCTGGTGCGGCGCCTGCTTGAAAACGGCGCGAATTCCAGTTTCGTGAACCAGATCGTGGATGAGGATGTCGCGCCCGAGCAGGTCGCAGCCGATCCGTTCGATGCGCTGGCCGCGAACCCGCCCGCCCTGCCCGATGGCCCCGAGCTTTTCGCGCCAGAGCGGCGCAATTCCAAAGGCTTCGACATCGCGCATATGGCCACGCTGCGCCAATTGGATCGGAACCGCGAAGAATTTGCGACGTCGACATGGACCGCCGGCCCAATGCTGGCCAAGGAACCGCAGGGCGGCGCGGCCGATACGGCGGAAGATGTGATCAATCCCGCGCGCCCCGGCGATGTGGTCGGTCAGGTGCAGTGGTCCACTCCCAAGGATGTGGAGACCGCGCTGATCGCCGCTGAGGTCTGGAAGGCCCCCGCCGGGGACCGCGCCCGCATCCTGCGCCGGGCCGCCGATCTTTACGAGGCCCATCACGCCGAACTGTTCGCCCTGCTCTCCCGCGAGGCCGGGAAAACGCTGGCCGATGCCGTTGCAGAACTGCGCGAGGCGGTGGATTTCCTGCGGTACTATGCCGCCAATGCCCCCGATCATGCGCCAGTCGGCACCTTTGCCTGCATCTCGCCCTGGAACTTCCCCTTGGCGATCTTCACCGGCCAACTCTCTGCCGCGCTGGCGGCGGGCAACGCGGTGCTGGCCAAACCGGCAGAGCAGACCCCGCTGATCGCCGCCCGCGCCATCGCGCTTCTGCACGAAGCAGGCGTGCCGCGCAGCGCCCTGCAATTGCTGCCCGGCGCCGGGGATGTGGGGGCGGCCCTGACCAGTGATCCGCGCGTGGGCGGCGTGGCTTTCACCGGCGGCACCGATACCGCGCGCCTGATCCGCAAATCCATGGCCGAGAACCTCACGCCCGGCGCACCATTGATCGCGGAAACCGGCGGCTTGAACGCGATGATCGTGGACAGCACCGCCCTGCCGGAACAAGCGGTTGGCGCGGTGATCGAAAGCGCCTTCCAATCGGCGGGCCAACGCTGCTCTGCCCTGCGATGCCTGTATGTGCAGGAAGACATCGCCGAGGATTTCCGAACGCTGCTGATCGGCGCGATGGATCAGTTGCGCCAAGGCGACCCATGGCAGATTGGCACCGATGTCGGCCCCGTCATCGACGCAGAGGCGCAGCAGGCCATCGCGGTCTATATCGACACTGCCCGGCGCGGCGGACGTATCCTGCATGAAGGCAAGACCCCTGACGCAGGCCACTTCATCGCGCCAACCCTCCTCAGCGTGCGCAGCATCGCCGAGATGGAGCGGGAAATCTTCGGCCCCGTGCTGCATCTTGCAACTTTCCGCGCGGACGAGCTGGATCAGGTGATCACGGATATCAACGCCACCGGCTTCGGTCTGACCTTTGGCCTGCAAACACGTATCGACGACCGCGTGCAACATGTGTCCGACCGGATTCATGCGGGCAATATCTATGTGAACCGCAACCAGATCGGCGCGATCGTCGGCTCGCAACCCTTTGGCGGCGAGGGGCTTTCCGGCACCGGGCCAAAGGCGGGCGGGCCGCTATACCTGTCGCGCTTCACCCGTGGTTCGGTTCCGCGCCAAGCGGCGGCGCAAACGCTGCCCGGCCCGACCGGCGAACTCAACGCCTACAGCCTGCACCAGCGCGATCCGATCCTGTGCCTTGGCCCCGGCGCGGCGCAGGCAGAGACTCAGGCGAAATCCGTTCGTGCCCTTGGCGGCGTGGCCACCGCAGCGCCCGATGCAACGCCGCAGCAGGCTGCCGATACCAAACTTCTGGGCGGTGTCCTCTGGTGGGGCGATGCCGAAACCGGCCGCGCCATCGATACGGCCCTGGCCGCACGCGAAGGGCCGTTGGTGCCGCTGATCACCGGCGAGCCCGACCAAGCCCATGTGATGGCGGAAAAACACCTGTGCGTCGACACCACCGCGGCGGGCGGCAACGCGGCGCTGCTTGGTGCAATGTCGGAAGGCTGACAGGAACTTGAGGCACGCGGTGCGCCCTTTCGGCGCGCCGCGCGCGCCCGCACAGGCTTGCCCTTGACCTTGCCCAGCTTTGGCCGCAGCGTGCGCCCATGTTTCCAATACGCGACCATAACCCGTCGGGCCGTACGCCTTATGTCACCTATGCGCTGATCGTGATCAACGTGGTGGTTTTCCTCAGCTATCTGTCGTTGTTTTCCGACACACGCGCGCTGAACGGGTTCTTTGCCAGCTACGCGCTGACCCCTTCGCAGCTATTGTCCGGCAGCGGGTGGGAGACGATCTTCACCTCGATGTTCCTGCATGGCGGGTTCATGCACCTCGCCGGGAATATGCTGTTCCTCTATATCTATGGCGACAACATGGAAGACGAGATGGGCCATGTCCCCTTTCTGATCTTCTATCTTCTCGCCGGTGTGGCGGCGGGTTTGGCGCAGGTCATCTCGGCCCCGTTTTCCGACGTGCCCATGGTCGGTGCGTCCGGGGCCATTGCCGGTGTCATGGGCGGTTACCTTCTGCTCTTTCCCAAAGCGCGCGTCGATATCCTGCTGATACTTATCGTCTATTTCCGCATCTTCCCAATCCCCGCCTGGATCGTGCTGATGCTGTGGTTCGCGATGCAGTTCATCGGCGGCGTCGGTGCTGATCCGGCGGCGGGCGGCGTGGCCTACTGGGCCCATGCGGGCGGGTTCGTCGCGGGTCTGTTGATGACCGTACCGCTGTGGCGGCGCCTTGGCGGCACGCGCTTTTGGGATCGGACAGACGGGCATCCGCCGCATCCAAAGGCCACGTATCCCACTGTAAGAAGCTCCATCCCGAAAGTGCGCCGCAAGTGAGCCGCAGCGTCACCGCAAGCTGCCACTGCGGCGCGGTCCGGATCAGGGCGACACTGCGCGGCGATCACCTGTTACCGTCGCGCTGCACCTGTTCCTTTTGCCGCCGCCGCCAAGCGGGCAATGTTTCCGCCGATCTTGGCAGCCTTGAAATCCTGTCGGGGGAAAGCGCGCTGCGGCTTTATCAGTTCGGCTCGCAGACCGCCGCGCATTACTTTTGCGGCACCTGCGGGATTTACACCCACCACAAGCGCCGGTCAGACCCGACCGAAATCGGGATCAATATCGGATGTATCGATGGGGCCGAACCTTGGCAGTTCGAACCGATGCCTTGGAACGATGGGATCAATCACCCATCGGACGCGTCCGATTAAGTCCGGATAACCTTGGCGAAGGTGTTGAAGATCGCCTCGTTCGCGCACAGAACCTCGCCCGAATGCAGTGGGTTGTCCTCGGGGTCGATCCCTTCGGCGAAACCGCCCGCCTCGCGCACGATCAGCACGCCCGCAGCCACATCCCAGATGTTCAGACGCCGTTCCCAGAACCCGTCGTAGCGGCCCGCCGCCACATAGGCCAGATCCAGCGCCGCCGCCCCCCAGCGCCGTACACCGGCACAGACGGGCATCAGCCGTGCAAGATCCTGCAAGGTTTCGGGCAGATCGGACCGACCGCCAAAGGGAAGACCGGTGGCGAAGATCGCTTCGATCATCCGGTGGCGCTGCGAAACCCGCAAACGGGTGTCGTTCATCCACGCACCCGAACCTTTTTCAGCAAAGAACATCTCGTCCTTGGCCGCGTCATAGATCACGGCGGACACGATATTGCCCTTGTGTTCCAGCGCGATGGAAATCGCCCAATGCGGCAGTCCGTGCAGGAAATTCGTGGTGCCGTCCAGCGGATCGACGATCCAGCGGCGAGTCGGGTCTTCGCCATCCTCTTCGCCGCCCTCTTCGGCCAGCCAGCCATAGGTCGGACGTGCGCCCATCAGTTCTTCCTTGAGGATGCGCTCGGCCTCCAGATCGGCCTTGGACACGAAATCGCCCGCGCCTTTCATGGCCGCCTGAAGGTTTTCCACTTCACGGAAATCCTTCACCAGTGACCGCCCGGCCTTGCGGGCCGCTTTAAGCATGATATTCAGATTTGCACTGCCCTGCATGGCGCGTCTCCGGAAAACCTCTGGGTTCGAGCCGGGGCCTTACACCGCCGGGCGCGGACCCGCAAGGAGAGACCAGCATGACCGGCCGTGAAGGTTACCGAATGGACCCGCAGGATTGGGAGGCATTCCGGGCGGATATGCACAGGCTGCTCGATCAATGCGTCGACCAGTTGCACAGCGCGCGCGAGCGGCCTTGGCAGCCGGTGCCGGACGCATTCAACGAAGCGATCACGATCCCCGACCAGACCACCGGCGAACACGGCGCGGTGATGGACCGGCTGGCGCAAGATATCCTGCCGCAAACCACCGGCAACACGCATCCGGCCTTCTTTGGCTGGGTGCATGGGACCGGGCAGGCGATGGGGCTTGCCTCGGAACTGGTGGCGGCGACGATGAATTCCAATTGCGGCGGGCGCGATCACGGTGCGATCCGGGTGGAACAAGAAGTCATCCGCTGGCTGTGCGCCACCGCAGGCTGGCCGGCGAACACCGGCGGCATCCTGACCACAGGCACATCGCAGGCCACGATCTATGCGCTTTGTGCGGCGCGGCTCAAACGCTTTGGCGCGGCGGTCAGAACGCGCGGTCTGCATGACATGCCACGCCTGCGTGTTTACGCGGCCAAGGGGGCCCATAGCTGCGTGGTCAAAGCGCTTCAGGTCATGGGCCACGGCACCCAAGCGCTCAAACAGATACCGCTGCGGGACGGGCAAATGGACCTGGACGCGCTGCGCGAAGCGCTGCGCCAGGACCGCGATGCGGGGATTGAGCCCTTGGCCATCGTCGCCACCGCCGGGTCGGTGAATACCGGCACGTTCGACGACATCGCCGGGCTTGCGCGGATCGCCCATTCCCACGGGACATGGCTGCATGTGGACGCCGCCTTCGGATACTGGATTCGCCTTGCAGATGCCCCATGGCGCGCCTTGGCGGACGGGATGGAAGAGGCCGACAGCATCGCACTGGACGGCCACAAATGGCTGGGCGTGACCTATGATTGCGGGGCCTGCCTGATCCGGGACCAAGCGGTTCACCGGGCAACCTTTGCAGAGCGGCCCGAATATCTTGCCGCCCAAAGCAAGGGGCTGGCCGCCGGGGATTGGTGGCCCACCGATTACGGCACCGAACTCAGCCGGGGGTTCCGCGCGCTCAAGATGTGGACCGCGCTGCAAACCCATGGGCCAGAGGTGATCGGCGCGGTTGTCACCGACAATTGCAAGCAGGCAGCGCTGATGGGGGCCTTGGCCGAAGCGTCCGACCTGCTGGACCTCGCCTGCCCCGTCGTGTCGAACCTGTGCGTGATCCGCCCGCGTCAGGGCGACCCGGCGGCCTTGGCGGCGCAACTGCAACTGTCGGGCGAGGCTGTCTTTTCCACCACCACGCTGGACGGAGCGCCTTGCCTGCGCGCCGCGATCGTGAACCACCGCACCACGTCAGACACGATCCGGGCCGCCGTAACAGCGCTGGAACGCGCCGTGGCTACTGCGCCTGAAGGCGGCGCGCTTCCTGCCGGGCCAGCTTGATCAGGTCATTCATGTAGCCCCGTTCCAGATCGTCAGAGCGGACCGCCGCGTAAAGCCGCCGCGTGATTCCGTCCTTGGTCAGGGGCCGCGTCACGTAGTCAGAGGAATATTTGACCTCGCGCACCACCCAGTCCGGCAGCACCGACACACCGCGCGCCGAGGCCACCAGCAACAGGATCACGGCCGTCAATTCCACCTGCCGGATCGCCGCCGGTTCGACCTTGGCCGGGATGAGCAGTTGCGAGAACACATCCAGCCGCTGCCGTTCCACCGGGTAGGTGATCAGCGTCTGGCCCCGGAAATCCTCCGCCTCGATATACGCTTTCTCGGCCAGAGGATGCGACGATGCCGCCACGAAAACCGGATTGTAATCAAAGAGTTCGACAAACTCGACACCGGGCAGTTCTTCGGGGTCGGAGGACACGACAAGATCGACCTCTTCCTTGATCAGTGCGGGCAACGCATCGAAGGCCAGACCGGGGCGAATATCCACATCCACGTCCGGCCAGTTCTTGCGGAACAGCTCCAGGACCGGGAACAGCCATTCGAAACAGGCGTGACACTCAATCGCGATATGCAACCGCCCCGCCTTGCCACTGCGCAAGCCTTCGAATTCCTGCTGCAACGCTTCGACCTGCGGCAAAACCTGATTGGCCAACCCCAGCAAACGCTTGCCAGCTGCCGACAGCTTGAGCGGCTTGGACCGCCGCACGAAAAGCTCCACCCCGGCCTGTTCCTCCAAGCCCTTGATCTGGTGGGACAATGCGCTTTGGGTGATGTTCATCACCTCTGCCGCACGGGCCAAGCCGCCCGCCTCGTGGATCGCCTTGATCGTGCGCAAATGCCGGAATTCCAGATGCATTATCAAGCGCTCCTCATGTTAATCTTTAGAAATATGAGTTTGTCTCACAAAGCGACTGATGGCACAAGGGAGACGTCCCAAGAGGAATTCTGACATGTCCGCCCCTTCTGTCTCTTTCGAGATTTTCCCCCCCGCCTCCATGACCGCATCGTTCAAGCTGTGGGATGCGATGGCGCGGCTCAGCACATTCGCGCCTGACTACGTCTCTGTCACCTATGGCGCGCAAGGATCGGCGCAGGACAAAACCCTGGACACCGCGCGCGCGGTGATGGAGCAGACCAAGCTGCCCGTGGCGTCGCACCTGACTGCCGCCCGCGCCAGCAAGGAAGATGTCATGACACGGGCACAAGGCTTTGCCGATGCCGGTATCCGCGACATCGTCGCCCTGCGCGGCGATCCGGACAGCGCGGGCGCTGAATTTGCGCCGCACCCGGACGGGTTCGCAAGTTCGGTCGAGCTGGTGAGCGCATTGGCCGAAACCGGCAACTTCAATATCCGCGTCGGTGCCTATCCCGAAAGCCACCCTTCGGCATCCTCGCAACAGCAGAATATCGACTATCTCAAAGCCAAGTTCGATGCAGGCGCGTCCGAGGCGATCACGCAATTCTTCTTCGAGGCGGACACCTTCCTGCGCTTCCGCGATGCCTGCGCCAAGGCCGGGATCACGCAGCGGATCGTGCCGGGCATCCTGCCGCCGACCAATTGGACGCGCGCGCGCAGTTTTGCTGAACGTTGCGGGGCTTCTGTGCCGGATTGGCTGGATCAGGCCTTCGATGCGGCGATCCGCGATGATCGGGCTGACCTGTTGTCACTGGCCGTCACCACCGAACTTTGTTCGACGCTGATCGACGAAGGCGTGGATCACCTGCATATCTACACCCTGAACAGTGCGCATCTGACCGAACGGCTGTGCCTTGCCCTTGGTCTTGCCCCCGAACAGCCCGTGCTGCGCCCGGTTTTGCGGGACGTCGCGTAACACTTGCACCGGCACTGACCTTGCATAGCCTTCCGGTTGCACTCAATCGGAAGGTTTTTTCATGTCAAAGCGCTTTGCCACCTCTCCCGCCGATCTGCCCACCCCGCAGGAGACGCTCGGCATGTCGGGCCTTGAATTCATGCAGGCGGTGCTGGCAGGCGAAATTCCCGGCCCGCCGATTGGCCAAACCCTTGGCTATGAGCTGCTCAGCGTCGAAGAAGGCCGCGCCGTGTTCCGCGGCGCCCCCAGCTTTGAGAAGACCAACCCGATGGGCACCGTGCATGGCGGCTGGTACGGCACGCTTCTGGACAGCGCGATGGCCTGCGCCGTGATGACCCGCGTGCCCAAGGGGTCGGTTTATACGACACTGGAATACAAGGTGAATATCCTGCGCCCTATCCCGCTGGGCATGATGATCGACTGCGTCGGCACCACCGATCACGTGGGCCGCTCGACTGGGGTGGCGCATGGCGAAATTCGCGGGGTGGAAGACGGCAAGCTGTATGCGACGGGATCGACAACCTGCATCGTGATGACGCCGCGCTGACCGGGATCGCCTTGGCCCTAATGCGAGGCACGCAGCCCCGCGAAGGGCAACCGCCAGCCCGAAGGCTCCGGCACGGCAGAGACACTCGGATGCACACGTTCTGACGGGTCGAGTCCGATGCGCCGCGCGCGCCGGGCCACCAGCCACCTGCCCATGCCGCGAAACTTGCCCGAAGAAGGCGCGGACGGATCCTGCGGGAATCGCGCCTGCCACCCGGCCGGAAGATCAAGGCCGCAGCGCTCTGCCTGCTCCATCATCCAGACGAAAGAGATATTGGCGAGCGGGCGCGCCTCTTCGAAACCGCCAAGCATCCCGCCCACATCGCCATGGGTGCCGCGGAACCACATCTGGATCAATTCACCCTGCCAGTTCGGATCGGATTCCCACATGACCGGATCATAAGCCAGTCGCGTTTCATTGCGCGCCAGCGCGTGAAACCCGCGTTTGACCGAGGGGCCAAGATGGTGGTTGTGAAAGTCGTGGCGCGGTGTACTGAGCCGCCACAGGAACGGCAGGTTCAGGCCAAGCGACTTCACCGTATCCCAGACGCCGATCATCTCGATCTCGACCGTGTCGTGACAATGGGCGCGCGCAAAAGCCTGCGCGGCGTCGCTATCCGGGTGGTTCTCGTAGTGGCGGTAGATGTCGCGCACATTGCGCTGCGTGGCGTCCTGCGCGCGCAGCAAGCCCACGCGGTCGATCACACCGGCAAGGCTGCGCACCGCATAAGCGCCGCGCGAATATCCCATCAGAATGATCTTGTCGCCGGGCCGATACCGCGATGCGAGATACCCATAGGCCCGGCGGATTTGCCGGTTGATCCCGCGCCCGACGACCACATCGCCCAGTTTGCGCCAATGCGACCACTGGATACCCGCTTCATAATAGACAGAGACCGGCGCGCCCTGTTCGCGGCACAGCTTGTAGGCAAGCCCGGCATTCGATTCCATCCCGTCACGCAAGCTGGACATGGTCCCATCAAGGATGATCACATGGGTTGTCTTGCCCCGCTCACGCGGCTGCGTTTTCGGATCGCCTCGTCCGAACAGGCCCTGAAGAAGGCGGGCAACACGTCTATTCAGCAGCGATCCGAGCATTCTCCATCATTTCCCAAACACGGAGCGGCGTGAACGGCATATCGGCCTGCCGGACGCCACATTCCCAAAGTGCATCCTGTACCGCGTTGGCCGTGGCGGCCATCGCGCCGACTGTTCCGGCTTCCCCGCAGCCCTTCATGCCCATGATATTGGCGGTGGAAGGCACCGGTTCAGACGTAAAAGAGAACATAGGCAAATCTGAGGCGCGCGGCAGCGCATAGTCCATGAAACTTGCCGTGAGCAGCTGACCGTCCTCGTCAAAGACGACATGCTCCGTCAGGGCCTGCCCCACCCCTTGCGCGACCCCGCCATGCACCTGCCCTTCGGCCAGCATCGGATTGATAAGATTACCGAAATCATCCACCACGGTGTAGCGATCCAAATGCACTTCGCCGGTATCACGGCTGATCACGACTTCCGCGATGTGACACCCGTTGGGGAAGCTGCGCGCATCCAGTTTCGCGGTTTCTTCATGGCGCAGCAGGTCGTCGCGCCCCTTCTCGCGCGCCATGTCCGCCACGTCGAGCATGGTCGGCGTCAAGTTGGAACCGGAGATGCGGAAGGTTTCGTCGTCAAAGCTGATCTGTTCGGCGGGCACCCCGGTTTCATCCGACAAAAAGGCCGTGAACGCGGACGTCATGGTGGAGACGGTCGCCAGCGTGGCATTGTTCTGAACCGTCACGGAACGCGATCCGCCGGTGCCACCGCCCCGTGCGATCCGGTCGCTGTCGCCTTGGACAAAGCGGATTTTCTCGGCCGGGATACCCGTCTGATCCGCAAGGAACTGGGTGAACACGGTTTCGTGCCCCTGCCCGTTCGATTGCGTACCGACGAAAATCGTCACCGTCCCGTCCTCGTTAAATTCCAATGCGGTTGTTTCAGAAGGATCACCTAAAATACTTTCGATATAGTAACATACCCCCACGCCACGTACATGCCCCTGTGCTGCATCCGCAGCATGGCGGGCCTTGAACCCGGCCAGATCGGCCTCGGCCTTGGCGCGTGTGATGACCTTGTGGAAATCCCCCACATCATAGGTTTCGCCCACTGGTGTATCGTAGGGGAACGCCTCTGCCGGGATGAAGTTGCGCATCCGCAATTCAAACGGATCGACGCCAAGCTCACGCGCCGCCCGGTCCATCAACCGTTCCATCACATAGATCGCTTCGGGCCGCCCGGCCCCGCGATACGCATCCACCGGCGCGGTGTTGGTGAAGAAGCCTTCGGCCTGCATCCATGTGGTCTGGATGTCATAGACATTTGTCAGCACGCGCGAGAAAAGCTGCGTCTGGATCATCTGTGCATATTGCGAACAATGGGCCCCCATGTTGCAGCGCGAATGTATCCGGTAGGCGGTGATCTTGTTGGTGTCGTCGAAGGCCAGTTCCGCCACCGAGACCAGATCGCGCCCGCCATTGTCGCTCAGCATCGCCTCGCCCCGCTCGGACATCCAGCGCACAGGAGTGCCCAGCGCCTTGGCTGCTGCCGCAACGCAGAAATATTCAGGATACATGAAGGATTTCATGCCGAATCCGCCGCCCACATCAGGGTTGGTCACACGCACATCGGAAGGGTCCAAGCCGAACTTCGCGGCCAATTGCGCCTTTGCGCCCCAGACGCCCTGCCCGTTGAAGCTGAGATGCAGGCGTCCGTCTTCGATCTGCGCCCACGCGCCGCGCGGCTCAAGCGAGTTGACCATGATGCGGTTGTCTTCAACTTCGAGCGAGACCACTTGCGCGGCCTTGTCGAAGGCGGCCTTGGTCGCGGCCTCGTCCCCGAGGCCCCAGTCGAACACGCGGTTATCGGGCGCTTCGGCGTGCAGCACTGCGCCACCGGCAGCGGTATCCATCTTGGCAGGAAGATCGTCGATCTCCACCTCGACCAGTTCTGCCGCATCGCGCCCCGCAACCACGCTGTCGGCAATGATCACGGCCAGCGCCTCGCCCACATGGCGCACCTTGTCTTTGGCCAGCACCGGGCGTGCCGGGGCCGCGCCCTTCGATCCGTCGCGATTGGTTTGAACGGCGAAATCCATTGTCGCGGTGACCATCTGCGCTTCAAGATCGGCCTGCGTCAGCACCAGCTTCACACCGGGCGCCTCGCGCGCCGCGCTTACATCCAGCGTGGTAATGTCCCCATGCGCTACGTCAGAGCGCACGAAAACCGCGTAAAGCGCGCCTTCGGGCGCGATGTCATCGATGTAGCGCCCCGCCCCGGTCAGGAACCGTGTGTCTTCGATGCGCTTTACCGGCTGGCTTTTACCGAATTTTTCCATGAGATCCGCGCTCCGTTCATCCGCTGCTGGTAGGTCACGGCGGACACTAGGCGAAAGCGCGATGGTGTCCAGACAAAGAAGAGCCGGACAAGCCGTCCGTCGCGGCGGCAGCCCGAATCCGGGCACGGCGCGCAAAGCTTGGGCGCGCTGCATCTGCCGCAAGCGCGCCGGGCACGAAACGTGTCCTCAGACAGCCATGGGCGCCGCGCTAATCCTGCTTCACACGCCCGATCAGCGCCTGCACATCCGCATCCACGACCTTGAGCTTCATCCGGTGCACCTGATTGTCAGGCACTTCGGCCAAACGCTCGCGATCAATCGCCACGCGCACGCCATCATCCTCCAGATCCGTCACGGCAAAGGAAAAATCCATCTCCGCCTCGGCCAGATGAAAGCGCGGCACCTCGCGATCGTCAGACGCGGCGATCAGCGCCACGGCCTCCAACTCGCGGCGCAGGGCCGCCACGACCTCAGCAAGGCGCGGATCGGGGGCCTTGGTCGTTCCGGTCGGTTTGACCACGGTGGCGTCCTTGAACAGCATCGGGTCGAGCGGCGTCGCGATCCTGAGATTCGCTTTCTTGACTGGTGTTCGTCCCATGTCTCACACTCCCTTTCCCACACTATTCCGGCACGTCCGCCAAGGTCGATACCGCGTCCCCGGCCAGCCGTGCCAGACGCCCATGCAGATCGTCATCATGGGCCGCACGCAGCACCATCTTGACGTTGAGCTTGCCATGGGTCCGGAAATTCCGGGTCGTCGTCGCGTTGGAGACATTGCCCTTCAGCCGCGCCGTCGTCACCACCCGCGATTTGGGCAGCAGCGCCTCGCGCGCGATCACCGGGCGGTCGCCAGCCGCAGGCGCGGGCGCCTTTTCCTCGGCCTCGGTTTCGCTGCGCACATCAAGATCAAGCTCTATCGTCGCCTCTTCGATCCCGATGGCCGGCATCTGCACCAGCGACAACAGCGGGGCACGCACACGCGCTTGCGTTTCCACCACCTCGCCCGGCGCGGCCGGGTTGCTGATCGCACGGGTCATGCCAAAGCTGATCTCGCGCAGTTTGAGATCCGGCACCTCCTTGCCGTCTTCCTTGCGCGTGGTTTCTTCCAGCCCGTAATCGAGCAGGAACTGCATATATTCGCGCTCTGCCGCGATCTGCGCCTCTTGAATGGCCCGCACGGGGCCACCCAAAAGCGTACCGATATCGTAGTCTTCGTCTTCCATCAGGAGTTGCCCCCGTCATCGGTATCGGCCTGGCTGGAAATCGCATCGGCAAATATGTCGAGCACCCGTTTGAACCCTTCAGGCACACGTTGCTTGGCGGTCATGCTCATCTTCAGCGTGGCCTGACGCTCCGTGTTCTGCGCGGCATTGCGTTGATACGCGGCCGAGACGTTCATATTCGCCTTGAAACTGGTCGAACTGGTCACATTGGCCTTGCCGAACAGGAATGCGGCAAGGCCACTGGTCTGCGCCTTCACCTGCGTGGAGTGCTGAAATTCCGTCGAGGCGCTGGAACTCAGCTTGAGCTGGTTCGACTTGGTGATCACGTCCTTGATCTTGAACTCGAAATCGACGCTGAGGTTCTCGATCGACATATGTGGCGCTTCGACCATGGCCAATGTCGGCACGGTCAGCGTCACCTCCTCTTGGGTCAGTGACCCATCGGACGGATCTGTGATCCCCTTGAGGTATTTGAACTCCATCGTGCGCAGCGCGCCGAATTCATCCGTGCCCAGGATATCCACGAATTCAACGGTGGAATGGGCCGAAAGCGCCTGAGCTTCGATAGCAGCAGTCAACGGTGCGGACAGATAATAGCCCAAAGGCAGGGCCTGTGTTTCCGCGGCAATATCTACTTGTGGCATAGCAACCTCCCAAAAAATTTCTCGTAATAGGGGAAGCATGCCACAAAATGATGCTTTCAACCAGTAGGGGAATCCAGACCCCCTGCGGCGCAACCGTTAGGTGCGGTCGGTCCCGACGCCGCGGCGTCAGTCGTCGCCGCGCCGAACGATGCCCGCGGCGCGGAAGATCCACCATTGCAGCAGGCCAAGCGCCACCATCAAGGCGCAGACGATCCAGAAGGCGATATCGCTATGTGTCCCCGGCAGCCCGCCGACATTGACGCCCAGAAGCCCTGTCACGAAGCCCAGCGGTAAGAACAGCGCCGCCACCACGGACAGCAGATACATCTGCCGGTTCAGGTCATCCGCCTGCCGCGCCGCGATGTGATCCTGAAGCACCTGCGTCCGGTGGCCCAGCGCCTCCAACTCTTCGGTCAGGCGCGCCATGCGGTCTGTCGCCTCGGCCAGACGGTCGCGGTCCTGGTCGGTAATCCAAGGGATATGCACATGATGCAGTTCCGACAATGCGTCGCGCTGGGGCGAGAAGTAGCGGCGCAGCGCGATCACGGTGCGGCGCAAACGGGTCAGCGCGGCGCGCGGTATCTTTACCGCCGGGTCGACCAGCGATTCCTCCAGCGCGTCCACGCGATCGGCCAGGTCCGAGATCACCGGCGCCGCAGTTTCGGAGAGATTCAGCGCCAATTGGCTGACAAACGCGCCGGGCCCATCCGGCCCAGAGCCCAGATCGGACGCGCTGCGCAACTGGGCCACCGCCCGCAATGGCCGCAACCAGACCGAGACCACGCGCCCCGGTTCCACCCACATCCGGACAGAGACCATATCCTCTGCCTCGGCCCCTTCATTAGTATTGACCCCGCGCAGGAAGACGACAGCACCATCGTCGTAGAACGTCGCACGCGGGCGCGTATCCGGCGCGGCCAGCGCCTCGATCACCAGCGGGTCGAGGCCGGATTGATCCAGCCATGCGCGCCCCGCAACATCCAGTTTGACGTGATCCCAACGAAACCCGGACGGGTGCTGCCACTCTTCAATCATGCTCTGCCTCATTTCAGGTCCGCCCAACATGGCGCGCCCGCACGCGGTTGTCACGCCGTCACCGCGCCCATGCGATTACACGAACGCAGGCGGGCCAAGCGGCCAAGGGGCTTTCCCTCGCTCGCGCTTAGCGGTATCCCCGCCTCGCAATATCAATTGGGGACCATCGCAATGGCATTGGGAAAATTCGACGCCGCAACAGCCGAGCCGCGCCTGTACCAGATGTGGGAGGAAGCGGGCTGTTTCACCGCCGGGGCGAACGCAAAGCCCGAGGCCTCAGCCTATTGCATCATGATCCCGCCCCCGAACGTGACCGGCGCACTGCATATGGGCCACGCGTTCAACAACACGTTGCAGGACATCCTGATCCGCTGGAAGCGCATGCAGGGTTTTGACACGCTTTGGCAGCCTGGCACCGACCACGCGGGCATTGCCACGCAGATGGTGACCGAACGCGAGATGGCCGCCAATGGCGAGCCGTCGCGGGCGGAAATGGGCCGGGAAGCGTTTGAAAAGCGCGTCTGGGAGCAGAAGATCAAGTCGCGCGGGAATATTATCGGCCAGTTGAAACGGCTGGGCGCGAGTTGCGATTGGTCGCGCGAGGCGTTCACCATGTCCGGCGCGCCCTCTGCCCCCGAGGGGGAGGATGGGAATTTCCATGATGCGGTCATCAAGGTTTTTGTCGACCTCTACCAGAAGGGTCTGATTTATCGCGGCAAACGGCTGGTCAACTGGGACCCCAAATTCGAAACGGCGATTTCCGATCTTGAGGTCGAGAATGTGGAAGTCGCCGGGCATATGTGGCACTTCAAGTACCCCTTGGCCGGTGGCGAGACATATGAGTATTTGGAGAACAATGAAGACGGCGAAGTGATCTTTCGCGAGACGCGGGATTATATCTCTATTGCGACGACGCGGCCGGAGACGATGCTAGGCGATGGCGCGGTTGCGGTGCATCCGGGCGATGCGCGCTATGCGCCGATCGTGGGCAAGTTCTGCGAAATTCCGGTCGGGCCGAAAGAGCATCGCCGCCTGATCCCGATCATCACCGATGAGTATCCCGATCCCGATTTCGGATCGGGTGCGGTGAAGATCACCGGGGCGCATGATTTCAACGACTACGAAGTCGCCAAGCGCGGCGGGATTCCAATGTACCGGCTGATGGACACCAAGGGCGCGATGCGCGCCGATGGGGCGCCCTATGCCGAGGAAGCGGCGATTGCGATGGCGGTGGCCGAAGGCAAGCGCAGCTTGTCCGAAGCCGAAGCCGATGCGATCAACCTTGTACCGGACGAGCTGCGCGGACTGGACCGGTTCGAGGCGCGCAAGGCGGTGGTCGAGCAGATCACGGCCGAAGGGCTGGCGGTCATGACCACGGAAGTTCAGACCGATGAGGACGGTAACGAGGTCGAGGTATCCGTGCCGCTGGTCGAGAACAAGCCGATCATGCAGCCCTTTGGCGACCGGTCGAAGGTCGTGATCGAGCCGATGCTGACCGACCAGTGGTTCGTGGATGCCGAGAAGGTGGTCGGCCCTGCGCTGGACGCGGTGCGCGGCGGTGACGTGAAGATCATCCCCGAGAGCGGCGAGAAGACCTATTATCACTGGCTGGACAATATCGAGCCTTGGTGCATCTCGCGCCAGCTGTGGTGGGGCCATCAGATTCCGGTTTGGTATGGCCTGAACCTGAACGGCACCGGCTTTCAGGATGATGAAGGCGATGGGGCGCTCGACGCGGTCGAGATGGGACGTTTCCTGCTGGATCAGCGTTTGCTGCCGGGTGAGGAACATGCCCATTGCGCGGCGGATTTCGACGCGGTCAAAGCGAAATTCATGGATGATGAGGCGGTCTTGCCCGTGCCTCTCAACCACGCGACGGTGATCGAGGCGGAAAGCCGCGCGGACGCGACCGAGAAACTGGCGCAATCGCTGGCCCAGTACGAGATCGATCAGGATCCGACCAAGCTGGTCTATCCGGTTTGGCGCGATCCCGATGTGCTGGACACGTGGTTTTCTTCCGGGCTTTGGCCCATCGGGACGCTTGGCTGGCCCGAGGACACCGATGCGCTGAAGCGGTATTTCCCGACCTCGACCCTGATCACGGGGCAGGACATCTTGTTCTTCTGGGTCGCGCGGATGATGATGATGCAATATGCCGTCACCGGGCAGAAACCGTTCGACACGGTCTATCTGCATGGCCTCGTGCGCGACGCCAAGGGCAAGAAGATGTCCAAATCGCTTGGCAATGTGGTGGACCCGCTTGAGGTGATCGACGAGTTCGGCGCGGATGCCTTGCGGTTTTCTTCGGCGGCGATGGCGGCGCTTGGCGGTGTGCTCAAGCTCGATATGGAGCGGATCAAGGGCTATCGTAACTTCGGCACCAAGCTGTGGAATTCGGCCAGCTATGGCGAAATGAAGGGCGTCATGGAGGTGCCTCATGCCGACCCCGCCCCCGAGGCCACACTGGCGCTGAACAAATGGATCAAGGGCGAGGTCGCAAAAACGCGCGAGGCGGTGGATGCGGCCCTTGCCGACTTCCGGTTCAATGATGCGGCCGATGCGCTTTACAAGTTCGTCTGGGGCGTGTTCTGCGACTGGTATCTGGAATTCACCAAGCCGGTTTTCGATGGCGGTGACGCCGATGCGATTGCCGAAACCCGCGCGACCTATGCCTGGGTTTTGGATCAATGCCTGATCCTGCTGCACCCGATCATGCCCTTCATCACCGAAGAGCTTTGGCGGCAGAAAGCCCGGCCCAAGCATCTGATCCATGCCGATTGGCCGACCTATACCGCCGCCGAACTGGTGGATGAGGACGCGGATGCGGAACTTGGCTGGACCATCCGGATCATCGAGGAAACCCGGTCAGCCCGTGCGCAGATGCATGTGCCTGCCGGGGCCTATGTGCCAATGGTCGTCAAGGGCTTTACGCCCCGCGCCCGTGCGGCGTTCGAGGCCAACGAGGCGCTGATCAAGCGGCTGGCGCGGATCGAAACGCTGGAAGAGGTCGACAGCTTCCCGAAAGGCACCGTCACGCTGGGCCTGCCGGGCGGAGAGTTCGGCCTGCCGCTGGAAGGTGTGATCGACGTGGCCGAGGAAAAGGCACGGCTGGAAAAGACGCTTGGCAAACTGGCCAAGGAAATCGGCGGCTTGGCCGGGCGTCTCAAGAACCCGAAATTCGCCGAGAGCGCCCCGGCAGAGGTCGTGGCCGAAACCCGCGCTAACCTCGAAGAGCGTCAGGGCGAGGAAGCCAAGCTGAAAGAAGCGCTCGCGCGGCTCGCAGAATTGGGCTGACACGACGGCCGGGCCGGGATACACTCGGTCCCATGTTATCCGCGCTGAACCGTATGATCGAACGTCAACTTCGCCGTGCCGAGGCGGAGGGGAAACTGTCCGGTCTGAAGGGCGAAGGCGCGCCGCTGCCGGATCGCCCCGTGGGCGAGGATGCCGGGCTGTCCGCCGCGATGCGCATGGCCGCAGAGGCGGGCGTCGTGCCCGAAGAATTCACCCTGCAAAAAGAGCTGGACGCGGCCCGCGCCGCCTTGGCGCAGACCGAGTCACCCGAAGACCGCCGCACCCTGCAAACCCGCATCGCCGAGCTGGAGATGCGCAGGAATATGGCCCGCGAAGCCCGCCGCAGCTTTTTCAGATGACCGCTGGGGCGAAATCCCCAGTTCACGATATTCGCCGTTCACGATCCCGTGCAGCCACTTCGCCTTCGCGGCGTCCGGGATTATCTAGGGTTGCAACCTGATACGTCCTGAGCAGGAGACTGTCCCATGACCCTGACCGCCCTCACCCGTCGAACCTTTGTCGCCGCTGGTGCCGCCACGCTTGCCTCTGGCCTTCTTGTGCCGGCGCGCGCCGCCGAGATCGCCCCGACCCAGACGATGCGCGGCGGGGCCAATAACTATCGCCCCGGCGCGCCCATCGTCGAACGGATCGGCAATGGCGGCTTTTGGATGACAGGCACTGTGCGCCGCGCGGGCGATGGTGCGCCGCTGCCCGGTCAGCGCATTCAGGTCTGGGCCCATACGACCGAAGGGCATGAGCGCGACCCCGAAAGCCACGGCGCGACTCTGACCGATGAGAATGGTGAATTCCGGCTGGAAATGCCCCAAATCGTGCCCGCCTTCGGGCAGGCCCATGGCCACGTCGCCTATGACAGTGACGCATTCAAATCCGTCTTCCTCAGACCATTGTTGCCGCGCACCTCGGACACCCAACTGTCCGCGCATTTCGTCCTGCAACCTGCCTGAGCGCGCATGTCCGGGCGCAGGGCCACGTTGATCGGGGCGCTTGTTGGCGCACTGACGCTTGGCCCGCTTGCCATCGCCGCCACCAGCCCGCTGCTGCAATGGCGCCAGCCGGTCTATATCGCGGCAGGTTTCGCGGGGGTGGCCGGGCTTGCGCTGTTGCTGTTGCAGCCGCTTCTGATCCGGCGGCTACTTCCCGGCATTGACGGGCGACGCTGGCACAGGGTCATCGGCGTGGCACTGGTTCTGATGGTTGTCATCCACATTGCCGGCCTTTGGATCACCAGCCCGCCGGATGTGGTGGACGTGTTGCTTTTCCGCTCCCCCACGCCGTTTTCGATCTGGGGCGCGCTAGCCATGTGGGCGATCTTTGGCGCGGCGTTTTTCGCTGCGTTGCGAAGGCGTCTGTCACCGCGCGTCTGGCGGCTGAGCCACCTTGTCGCCGTGACATTGGCGGTGCTTACCACCGCCGCGCACGCGGTGCTGATCGACGGCACGATGGGCACCCTGTCAAAGTTGGCCCTATGTGCCGCAGCCCTTACCGCGACAGCCTATGCCGTCGTCAAAGCCAAACCGGGCAGGATGCTCAAACGCCGCTGACAGGCTCCCACCCCGCCCGAACCTGTCCACCGCCGGCAGACCAGATCACGATTTGCGCGTGTCGGGGTGCAGCGCCTTGCCAAGGATATGCTCTGACGAGTGGATCACGTGATGCGCTTGGCCGACGATCAACGGATCGGGCTGACCAACCAGTTTCACATCCTTGCCCGGATAATCGAGCGAGGCGAGGAAATGGGTCATGCAGCCCAGACGCGCACGTTTCTTGTCGTTCGACTTGACCACAGTCCAAGGCGCATCGGCGGTGTCGGTGTAGAAGAACATCGCTTCCTTCGCCTCGGTATAGGCGTCCCATTTGCCCAGCGATGCCTTGTCGATCGGGGACAGCTTCCACTGCTTGAGCGGATCGGTCTCGCGGCTTTGGAACCGTGCGCGCTGTTCGTCCTGCGTGACCGAGAACCAGTATTTGTAAAGGCGGATACCCGACCGCACGAGCATCCGCTCAAGCTCTGGCGTTTGGCGCATGAATTCCAGATATTCGGATGGCTCGCAAAATCCCATCACCCGTTCCACACCGGCGCGGTTGTACCAAGACCGATCATAGAACACCATTTCGCCCACGGTCGGCAGTTCCTGAATATAGCGCTGGAAATACCACTGGCCCTTCTCTTCCCATGTGGGCTTGTTCAGCGCGACGACGCGGGCTGCGCGCGGATTGAGATGTTCCGTAAAGCGCTTGATCGTGCCGCCTTTGCCCGCCGCATCGCGCCCTTCGAACAGCAGCACGAATTTCTGGCCGGTTTCCTGCGCCCAAAGCTGCACTTTCAGCAACTCGGCCTGAAGCCGCGCCTTGCGCCGTTCATAGGTCGCACGGGCCAGTTTCGTGTCGTAAGGATAGGTGCCGCCTTCAAAGGCGCGGCGGATTTCATCCGGGGTTGGCGCGGCTTTGCGGCTCTGCGCCCGTGCCTTGCCATTCGCTTGCTGGTTCGCTTCCATCGCCGATCCGTCCATGACCTCTCCTTTCGCTATGTCCTGCACAGTATGCCGCACCTGCAAAAACCGTGCCTTGACCTGCATCAAGCAGGGCTGCCGTTACGTCACACACATGTCTTTTGGCAGACCTACGCTAGGTTGAGACCGGAGTCGGGGGAGAACACCCGGCATCCCGACCCGTGTGACAGGAGGACAGCACATGAAGACCACCACCGCCTTGACCTTTGGCTTTGCAGCGGCCCTGACCGCCGCGGCGCAGGCCGAGAACCGTATCGACACGATCCGCCCCGACGCGCCGGAACTGGCCGCACATGGGGACTATCCGGTCGGCGTGCGCACGCTGGAACTGTCGGATCCGGGCCGGATCGATGTGCTGAATGTGACCGATGACGCGATCCCGACCTATGACCGGCCACTGACCGTGGAACTTTGGTATCCTGCGGCGGCTGGCACCACGCCCGGCACCACCTATGACACCGTGATCCGTGACGGGCAGACCGCCACGCAGCTTCAGGGCATGGCGACCCGCGACGCGGCCCCCGCCAGCGGAGAGACCTTCCCCGTGATCGTGATCTCGCACGGGTATCCCGGCAACCGCTACCTGATGAGCCATCTTGGCGAAAACCTCGCCTCCAAGGGCTATGTGACCGTCTCCATCGACCATACGGACAGCACCTATTCCGACCAGACCGTTTTCGGTTCCACCCTGCTGAACCGGCCCCATGACCAGCGTTTCGTTCTGGACCAGATGGGCGATCCGGAGGTCATCGGCGCGGATCTGGCGGCGATCACGGATGCGACCACGGCTGGGCTGATCGGGTATTCCATGGGCGGCTACGGGGCGCTGATCTATGGCGGCGCCGGGGTCACGAAAGCGTCCACCGAATACACCTGGGGCACTCCGCGCGGCCTGCTGGAAGCCAATATGGCAGGCACAGAAAGCCACGCAAAGCTGACCGATGATCCGCGCCTCAAAGCGGTGATCGCCATCGGGCCGTGGGGGCGCAATACCGGCTTTTGGGATGCAGAGGGGATGAAGGGGTTCTCGCGCCCGTTGATGCTGATTGCAGGCAGCGTGGATGACGTTTCGATCTATAACGCGATGCGGATGATCTTCGACGAAACCAGCGGCACCACGCGCCACCTGCTGACGTTCAATCACGCCAACCATAACGCGGCAGCCCCGATGCCGGCCCCGGCGGAAAGCTATCAGCCGGTAGAGACGCTGGAATTCGTGCCCTTCGAACATTACGCCGATGCGGTCTGGGACACGGTGCGGATGAACAACATCACCCAGCATTTCGCGACAGCCTTCATGGACCTGCATGTGAAGGGCGACGCGGACAAGGCCACCTATTTCGACCTCGTGCCCAACTCTGACGACAGCGCCGTTTCGGTGAACGAGGACGGAACTCCCAAACCGGACAACAGCCAATGGCAGGGCTTCCCGCCACGCACCGCCAAAGGTCTGCGATTTGAGACGAAACAAGCCGGCGAATGATCCCGCCAGTAGGGTGCGCTTCAGCGCACCCTACCAGAGCGCGCCAACCCGCAGAACGGTCTGAGCCGCCACCAGCGCGACGATCAGCCCGGCGGCAATCTCGATCAGTGCCATGATGCGGCGGCCCGCAAGACCATCGAGCCGGGCCAGGAACCCGCCGCGCAGTTCTCCTGCGCCCAATGCCACGGCCACTGTCAACAATGCTGTGCCCAGCCCCATCACCAACGCGCCCAGAATACCGGCCCAGCCGATCCCCATCGCAAAGGTCAGGATCAGAACGAAGAGCGCCCCGGTACAGGGCCGGACCGCAATCGCCAGCACGACGCCCAGCCCTGCGCGCCACGTGGTCGCCCCGGCAACTTGCGCCGCCGTAGGCCCATGCACGTGGCCGCAACTGCTGCAAACGCCGTCGTCGTTCCCGTGCGCGTGGTCATGTCCATCAGCGTGGTCATGCCCATATGTATGCCCATGCGTGTGCCCGTGCGAATGACTGCACGAAGCACTATGCATGTGCTCCGCCTCATGCCTACGTTCCGCGAAAACCGACCGCAACCTGCGAAGCCCTCGCCAAACAAGCCACAATCCGACAAGAACAATCGCCCCGGCGCTCACCGCCTCCAGCGATCCATCTGCCAGATCGGTCATCCGCTCGCGGCTCCAGCCAAGAACCAAAGCGCCCGCGCTGACCAGAAGGATGGCCGTCACCGCCTGCCCCAGCGATCCGGCCAACGTCAACCCGATCAGCCGCGCCCGCGGCACATCGGTGCCCAGCGCGTAACCGCCCATGACCAGCTTGCCATGCCCCGGCCCTGCTGCGTGAAAGAAGCCATAGGCAAAGCACAGGCCCAGAAGGCTTGCCAGGGCCCAAGGCTGCCCCGCGCGGACCGCGCGCAAGGCACCTGCCAGCCCGCGCTGGACCTCTCGTTGCTCGGCCGCGGCCCAGATCGAAACCTGCGTCGCGCCGCCAAAGCCCCAAAGCCAGACGGCCAGCCCACAGACCAACAAAAGCACGGCGGCAAACGCGCCATGTCGCCTTACTGCCCGCACCGCAAAACCACCGTATCCGCGAATTTCTGACCGACCTCGGGAAAGGCCACTTCCGCCTCGGCCTGCGGCATCCCATAAAGGATTTCCTCCAGCGCCGAATAGGCCGCATTCAGATCGACCGGCGTGATATCGGCCACGCAGCCGCCAATCACCTCGACCCCGCCGCCAAGGTCATAGGCGGTGTAAAATGTCGGATCATAGGCCTGCACCACCACATCCTGCGCCGGAACGCCCACCGCCCGGCGATGCCACGTGGTGATGCGCCCATCTTTGCCCAGTTCGGTACTCAGCGGCACGGGGCGCCCCAGCTCAAGCGCCGCATCCCCCTTCTGAAGGAACAAATCGCCCGCGAAATCCGCGACCCAGTTCATGTCAAATCCGGCCAAAGCCGCCTGCTCGGACGAGTTCAAAACGCCGTCGCCATCCGCATCCAGCCCCTTATCCTCAAGGATCAACAGCGAATACAGCTCGTCATATGTCCACCCGACTTCGACCGCCTCCAGCCGCCCGGAGCCGTCGACAATAAGGCGCAGGCCAGCCTCCACAAAGACATGCGGATGCGCCGCCGCAGCGACCGGAGCCAGCAGGCTCATTGCCCAAACCAGAAATCGCGTCATCATGAGGATCTACTAACCACCGATCGGTCAGCGCGGCAATTGCCATTCCGCCGCATACGCAACGTCCCGCTTGCCACAGACCGCGCGCCGCGCCACGCTTGGTTTCATGGAAACTTGGTACGATACCCCGCGCGGCCCGATCTTCGCTCAAACCTACGGTGATCCGTCACTGCCGCGCCTGCTCATGCTGCACGGCTTTCCCGAATATTCCGGCGCGTGGGAGGCCCTTGCCCCGCGCCTTGCCCACCGGTTCCACTGTATCTGCCCGGACCAGCGCGGCTATGGCAAAACCGGCGGTCCCGACGATGTGGCGGCCTACCGCACTTCCGCGCTTGTCGCGGATATGGCCGCCGTGATCGGAGACGAGCCGCTTACGGTCCTCGGCCATGACTGGGGCGCTTCCGTCGCTTATGGGCTGGCCATGTTCCGCCCTGAACTGGTGGACCGGCTCATCATCGCCAATGGCGTCCACCCGGTGCCCTTCCAACGCGCACTGGCGAATGGCGGCGCGCAGGCGGAGGCCAGCCAATATATCAAAGTGCTGCGCAAAGAAGGATCGGAAAACCGCCTGGCCGAGGATGACTACGCAAAACTGCTGCAACTCTTCTCGGCGAAAATGGACCTCAGCTGGATGACACCGGACCGGCTCGCTGCCTACAAGTCCGCATGGGGCGGCGCGGCCGGCCTAAAAACCATGATCCACTGGTATCGCGCCTCCCCGCTCGTTGTGGCAAAACCCGGCGAGTCCCTGCCCCTCCCCGACCTGCCGCTGGACAAACTCCATATCGCGCAACCCCACCTGCTGATCTGGGGTACCGATGACACCGCCCTGCTGCCCGAAGCAACCGAAGGGCTGGAAGCATTCGCCCCGAACCTCACGAGGGTCAAAGTCGACGGGGCCGATCACTGGCTCGCGCATCAAGCCCCCGAAAAGATCGCCGAAATCATCCTCGACTGGACCACCACCTGACGCTCACACGTCACCCTTGCCCTTCATTGTTCCCAAAATACTCAAAAACGACCGCAACCTGACGCGAACACTTCCCCCAGGTATCCCGACGGCGAAACACAGATGACAGCCCCCCTGCATCTGCTATCCTGACGTGTATTCACACAAGCATATTTGCACGAAAGGGAATGGGATGCGCTACAGCCTGACACGCGCCGCCGAATTGGCCGAAGCCTCGTATACCGGGCGGCGACACGCCCAGATCGGTTATCAATTCAAGGCCGCTTTCTCCAAGAACGATGTCGAAGCGATCCTGCTGACGGACAACACCCTGCTGATCCCCGGCTCCAACACGGTGATGGACTACATCCGCTATAATCTGCGCGTCCAGCGGCTTGGCAAGGGGCGGCTGCGGATGACCAATGTGGACGGCGTGAGCTGGCACCAAGGCTTTCTCGCCCATGCCAAGGTCGTGCAAGACTGGCTGCTTGCCAACCGCTACAGCCCCAGCTTTATCATCGGTCATTCGCTGGGCGCGGCCTCGGCGCAGATCCTGTCGTCCGGGTATAACATCCCCGCCGTTGCATTCGCCGCACCGCGTCCCAGCCGGACGAAATCCCTGCGCAAGGCCGCACGCCGCTGCCTGTGCGTGAACCGCTCCGACGACCGGGTATGCAACCTGCCCGGGGCCTTCTTTCACCTCGGCGAAGTGCGTTTGTGTCGTCCAAAGATTGAAAACCCGGGCCTCGATCACTCGATGCTGCATTACCGAACCAGCGTGGAAGAAGGGCTTTCCGCGCGCAGCCTGCCCCGCAATTGGCCGCAGTAACACCGGTGCGGGCGCACTCCGATCACTACGCGCATGGCCCAATACAGCGCGGAATGAGCATATTACCTTGCGAAAAACGCCGCCCGGTTTCCCGGACGGCGCCCCCCTCACCCGACGGACGTAAGGGTTACCCCTTGGCCCGACGTTTCATCACGAACAGCCCGGCAACGCCGCCAATCAGCAGCGGAAAGCTCGCCGGAACCGGAACCGGCGCGATCAGGCCCGGATCATAGCTGATCTTGAGCGACCCATTGCCATACCCGACACCTGCCAGCGCGAACATGTCATACCCGGCATTGAAGGAGCCGCCGCCCCCCGCGACGCGGCCGCCATCACCACCGGAATAGCCGCCACCGCCGCCGCCGCCCCAGCAGCCATTACCCGCGCCGCCGCCGCCAAAGCCACCCGGTGCAGGCGCGGCGCACCCCAAGCCGGCCCCGCCGACAAGCCCATTGCTCCAGCTCTTGCCGCCATTGTCAGATCCGTATTCGCCTTGGCCATCGGTATAGAACCCCGCGCCGGCAGAGCCCCAACTAAAGGAAGACACGACGCCGCCCTGTCCGATGCCCGTGGTTTTCAGCATTGGGGTGTAAGAGGCTGTGTACCCGCTGGCGGTATAGGCCGCTTCGGCAATCGAGGCGTCAGTGCCATTCTGGTTGACATCTGCACGGGTCCCGCCGCCACCGCCCGCGATCAGCATCGGCGCGTCTCCCGCCGCGGCGACAAAGAACGTGCCCCCGCCACCGCCGCCGTTGCCCGCATTCACGTCTGGCGAACTCGCAACGCCGGCACCGCCGACGGCGATCATGAAGACGTCTCCTTGCAGCAGGTCAAAACTGCCCGCGATGAGCGCGCCACGCCCGCCTTCATACCTGCTGTCCCCGGCAGCGCCCTGCGCGCCCACCGCAGTGATGCGGTAGGTTGTGGTTTCCGGCACGATCCAGGACACGATCGTCCCGGTATATTCAAAACCAATATCGACCGTCGCCGCCTGAGCGCCATGACCGCCCGCAAGCGCCAACAGAACGGCACCAAATTTCATGGGTAATTTCATAGAAAAATTCAAAACGAAGCCTTTCAGTTAGTGTTAACCACTTTTCTGGCTAGACGCGAAATCCGGCGGAACCGTGGCCACCCTTTCCCAAAACCGTGCCGAAACACTCTGTTTCCAAAGGCCAAACCCGCCCACAGCCGCGCGGCCCGTGGACCGCGCCACCGCAACCGACGCCCCGCGCCTTACCCGCAGCAAAGGCCGCGCATTAACACTTGAGCGCTTTTTCCCCCCCGGATTTGGTGTCATACTGTGGACCAACCACTAAAATGAGCAGCGCAGCACATGGCAAACGACCTTCTGTCTACTTCCGAAACCAAAACCTATGACGCCTCCTCCATTCAGGTGCTCGAGGATATGGAACACGTCCGCCTGCGGCCGGGCATGTATATCGGCGGCAAGGACGACCGCGCGCTGCACCACATGGTGGCAGAGATCATCGACAACTCCATGGACGAGGCCGTCGCCGGACACGCCACCTGGATCGAGGTCGAGCTGCACGAAAACGGCCATGTCAGCGTGCGCGACAACGGACGCGGCATCCCCACCGACCCGCACCCGAAAGACCCGGAGAAATCCGCGCTCGAAATCATCTTCTGCACGCTCAACGCGGGCGGCAAATTCTCTGGCGACAGCTATGAAACCTCGGGCGGCCTGCACGGGGTCGGCTCTTCGGTGGTGAATGCGCTCTCCGACCACCTGCGCGTCGAAGTGGCGCGCAACCGTGAACTTTTCGCGATGGAATTTTCCAAGGGCGTGCCGCAGACCAAGCTGGAAAAGATCGGCGCGGCCCCCAACCGGCGCGGCACCTCCGTCACCTTCCACCCGGACCCGGAAATCTTCGGCTCGCTCAGCCTCAAGCCTGCGCGCCTGTTCAAGATGGCGCGTTCCAAGGCCTATCTGTTCTCTGGCGTGGAAATCCGCTGGAAATCGGCCTTGCCCGATGGCGACATGCCGCAAGAGGCGACGTTCCACTTCCCCGGCGGGCTGGCGGACTACCTGACCGAAACCCTGGGCGAGGCGACGACCTATTCCGAACGCCCCTTCACCGGCGCCGTGTCCTTCGAGAAATTCAACGCCCCCGGCAAGGTCGAATGGGCGATCAACTGGACCCCGTCCCGCGACGGGTTCATCCAGTCCTACTGTAACACCGTCCCCACGCCCGAGGGCGGCACCCACGAGGCGGGCTTCTGGGCCGCGATCCTCAAGGGCATCAAGGCCTATGGCGAGCTGGTCAGCAACAAGAAAGCCAGCACCATCACCCGCGAAGACCTGACCACGGGCGGCTGCGCGCTGGTGTCCTGCTTCATCCGCGAGCCGGAATTCGTCGGCCAGACCAAGGACCGGCTGGCCACGGTGGACGCACAGCGCATGGTCGAAAACTCGGTCCGCGACCACTTCGACAACTGGCTGGCCGCCGATACCAAGGCGGCGGGCGCGATCCTCGACTTCCTCGTGCTGCGCGCCGAAGAACGCCTGCGCCGCAAGCAGGAAAAGGAAACCGCGCGCAAAACCGCCACCAAGAAACTGCGCCTGCCCGGCAAACTGGTCGATTGTTCCAACAGTTCACGCGAAGGCACAGAGCTGTTCATCGTCGAGGGCGACTCGGCGGGCGGATCGGCCAAGATGGCGCGCGACCGCAAGACCCAGGCGCTGCTGCCCCTGCGCGGCAAGATCCTGAACGTGCTGGGCGCGGCATCCTCCAAGCTGGGCAGCAATGCCGAGATCAACGACCTGACACAGGCGCTTGGCGTCGGCCTTGGCAGCAAGTTCAACGTGGATGACCTGCGCTATGAAAAGGTCATCATCATGACCGACGCGGACGTGGACGGCGCACATATCGCGGCGCTGCTGATGACGTTCTTCTTCACGCAAATGCGCCCGATGATCGACCACGGGCATCTCTACCTTGCCTGCCCGCCGCTGTTCCGCCTGACGCAAGGGGCCAAGCGGGTCTATTGCCTGGACGAGGCCGAACGCGACACCTGGCTGGAAAAGGGCATCGGCGGCAAAGGCAAGATCGACGTCTCGCGCTTCAAGGGTCTGGGCGAGATGGACGCGAAGGATCTGAAAGACACCACGATGAACCCCGAAACGCGGAAATTGATCCGCGTGAGCATCGACGAAGACGAGCCCGGCCAAACCGGCGATCTGGTGGAGCGTCTGATGGGCAAAAAGCCCGAGATGCGATTCCAATACATCTCCGAGAATGCGAGGTTTGTGGAGGAGTTGGATGTTTGAGTGAAATAGATCGACTGTCAGCTCAAAGCATACCAATTCTCTCCTATAAGGATGACATCTGTTTAGGGCCCGCCAGCGGCTTTATCTATCGGCACCTCGGCGTAGACTACCTTGTTTCGAACTGGCATGTTTTTTCCGGTAGGGATACCTACTCCGGACAACCGCTGCACAAAATGAATGCAACTCCAAACAATTTTCGGATAACACTTCATGGTTCTCAGCTAGGCAAGCGTATTGAGGGATTGCAGGTCTCATTGCTGAAACCAAATGGCGAACCAGCCTGGATGCAGCATTCACAGGGTCAAGACATTGACGTTGCCGCTATTCGTCTAAGTGATTTGCCATCAAACGCACGTATGTATCCAGTGAATAATCATACGTTCCATTCAGACCTGGCGCTTCATGCAGGCGCAGAGGTTTTCATCTTAGGCTACCCGAGAGGCTTATCAAAGCAAGCAAATATTCCGGTTTGGAAAAAAGGTTCAGTAGCTTCAGAACCGGAAGTGGAAATGGATGATGGTACGCCCACGGTTTTAGTAGATACAGCAACGCGCGAAGGCATGTCAGGCGCGCCCGTATATATTGGCAGCTCAACAGCAACAAACAGGTTCATAGACGGTTCAGTAAGTCAAACAGCTTTGCCAATCTACCAATTTATTGGAATTTACTCCGGCAGATTTGGAGCGGATCAATCGAAGGACCTATTCTTGGCTCAGCTAGCTAGGTTCTTCAAGAGAAGAGCGATTGAACAGTTGTTCGAAGAACCCGCACCGGCGAATTGTAAACTACGCAAAAACTCCACGGTTTGAACGCAAGACGTTGTGCTATGAGTTAGCCACACCATCGCCGACCCGCGGGGTGGCGTCTGGCCATTGAGCGGCGCGCTTTATGGCAGCCAAGCTTGTCCCGCAATTTGATCTAGCCGCCAACGGCACCCAATCGCCGCCCCGGGGGGCGGGTCGGCGCTGCGCGGCGGGCTTCGCCCTTGGTTCCGCGCGAAAGTGCCCCGTTCAAAGGCTGGATCGAAGGTCGCCCGCCGCAGCGCCCCCGGCTCAATGCCCGAAGGCGCTGGCCGGGACGACTTCCAATTCGCCGCCCTCAGCGGCCCATTCAAGGATCAGGCACGACCCGCCCTTGCGCTGCCAATACAGCGCCTCGACCTCGTACCAGCCCGCCTCGGGCACCCGCAATTCGACCTCTCCAATCGGGTCGCAGCCGCGCTTTTCATCGACCTTGGCGATCTCGCGCCCGCCGATGGTCAGTTCCAACCCGTCATTGCTGTAGGTTTCCATCCGGTAGGTGCCCGGCGCGTCGAACCGCAGATACCCGGTGATCCGTGCGGCGACCTTAGTCTCCTGCCCGCTGGTGAGCGCGCCCGGCGCGGCCTCTGACGACAGGTAATCCATCCCGGCCAGCGGCGTGCCCTGCTCTGCGCCAACGCCCAGCGCCACATAGGCGTCGCGCAGGGATTTCACGTCATCGGGAAAGGCATATTCGACGGACAGGCCTTCGGTCACCGCCTCCGGCTGCGTTTTGGCCGGTTTGAGCTTGAGCGCGCGCGCCTCCGCCGTCACGGCAGCCATCGACACGGCACCGGCAAGTGCCACGATCCAGATCGGTTTCATCTGATTTTCCCCTTTGGCAGACACGGCCCCCACGCCGCTTTCGGAACATTATGCGCGGCGCTGCGATGCGGGCAAGGCGCATCTTGGCCCCTGCGCCGGGATCGGAGCGCTTAGTCCTGAATGCTTTCGAGATAGGCAAGCAGCCCGGCTGTTCGCGCCGGCACCGGGCGGTCCACCCCCGCGACGGACACGAACCGGCCCGACCCCATGCCTTGCCCGCCGAAATCCGGCATCGCGGCACTGAAATCGTCGCTGCGGCGGTGGCCTTCCAGCACATCCACCACGTATTGCGCCGGGAAGGCCCCGCCTTCGGCCTGTGTCAGCCCGGTGATGCTTGGCGCGGGTTCAAACAGGGTGCCGCCCCCGCGCCCATCGGACCCGTGGCATCCGGCGCAATTGCTTTGAAACGCAAGCCCCCCGGCCCCCTGCCGCGTTTCCGGTTGGATCAGGCCACAGGCAGAGAAGGTTGCAAGCCCGGCAAGGGCGGCGGCGGCGGTCAGGACGCGGTTCATTGCTGAATTTCCTTCAGATAGGCGACGAGATCCGCAATCGGCTGGCTGACCAGCATCGGTTGCCCCGCCGCAGTCTTGAGCGGCACGTCATGCACGCCTTCGAAGAACTCGCCAAAGATCGGCATATCGGAGCCGTGACTGACAAGCGGCTCGCGCCCATCGATCCGCATCACGACCCGCAGCAGCGGGAATTGCCCGTCATGGCGCCGGGTCAGGCTGGTCAGATCCGAAGGTTGCACCAGCAGAACCGGGGCCATCGGGCCTTTGCCGTCGCCCTCGATCCCGTGGCAGGTGGCGCAGTTCTCCTGATAGATTTCCGCCCCGATTTCAGCTTCTTGTGCCAGCGCCGGGGACAAGGCCAGCAGGGTCGCGAGAATGGTCAGATACCGCATGGGACACCTCCTCTTTCCGCCATCAGGCTAACACCAAGCCTGCCCCTTACCCTGATCCAGATCAATCCCGTTGTGGTGTCGCCCTGCCGCGCGGCGCAGCGGACATGGCCCGGATGGGCGTTCCATGGCCGAGGCCCGCGCGACGATTCTTGCGCGGAACATGCAGAAGCCGGTTGCCTTTGCGTCCGTGTCTTTCGCAAAGTGATCCCATGTTGATCCGCGCGTTTCTTTGCCTGTTATTGCTGGCCGCTTGCACTGGCCGTCCTCTCACCGAAAGCGAGAAATCCTTTGTCGCCACGCTGCATGGGGAGTCGCTCGACATCTCGCGCGTGCGTCTTGTGGATGGCGCGCCCACGCGGGCGGTGACATTCCGCCGGGCGCCGCGCCCACGCACGACCTGCCGCGAGAATATCCTGCCGCCGCCCACCGGCGATATCGTCACCGCCAAGCCCGCGGCGGTCACGCTGTTCAATCGGGTGCTGTTCGACAAGGACTGGTATCTTGATGATTACCTGCCCGACTACCCGGACGAGATGGGCCTGATCGCCGCGATGCTTCTGGCCCATGAACTGACCCATGTCTGGCAATGGCAGAACCGCAAGCTGACGGGCTATCACCCGTTGAAGGCGGCAGCGGAACATAGCGCCGAAGACCCCTATCTGTTCGATCTGAGCCGGGCGCCGAAATTCCTCGATTACGGGTATGAGCAGCAGGGTGCCATCGTCGAGGAATATGTCTGCTGCCGCGCGCTCGCGCCGCAGGCCGGACGCACCAAGCGCTTGCATGGGATGATCTCCGACGTCATGCCCCTGTCGCCGCTGCCACAATCGCGCGCCCATGCAGTGCGCCTGCCGTGGAGAGGCGCGGAACTGCGCGGAATCTGCGACTGATTGCACGGCGGCGCGTCCGCTTCTCCCCCCGTGTGTCGGCGCTTTACTGCGCACCGCAGGCCGCGTGATTTTGTTCGGCGGGGCGTTTTGTGCTACTTTGAGTTGCGTATTTTGAGCAATTTTTTATCGGAGGACTCACAATGAACGTGATTTCAAAGGCTTTCATACTCGGCCTGATCGCAACCCAAGCCCATGCCGCATCCGCCCTTTTCGAAGATTTCGATGCCGGCCCCGGCGCATGGAGGCCCAACACCGTTGAAACAAACACGTCTTGGATCAATGCGGGCGGTAACCCGGGCGGATTTCTGGCAACCAACAACTTCGGCGCTGGCGTGTCCTTTGGCGTCGCCGGTGCCAGAGCGGAAGGGGGCGCGTATAGCGGCGCGTTGCCCGACGGGACATGGACCGTGTCGGTCGACCTGCTCTACTACGACACGCCAATCACCGAAGCCCGGTTGCGCTGGCGGTATCAGGATCCCACCTTCAACGGCTGGTATATTCCGATCGAGCAATCGGATTTCGACTTGGACTGGACCAGCTACAGCGTGACCTTCGACACCAATTGGGATGACGCGACCGCCATGGCGAATGGCTGGGTGCAAGAGACATCCTCCGTCGCGTTCTCGACCCTTTGGGATGACATCTATACGGCAGAGGTCCGACTCCTTGGCCCGGCAACGCCCGGCCTGTCCGCAGCCATCGACAACTATTCCATTCAGCCCGCAGCGGTATCACTGCCTGCCGGTATCGTGCTGTTGGGCTCTGCCCTGGCCGGGACCATGGCATTCAAACGCAAGCGCCGCTGATCCGGCCGGACCAGACAGGCAACGCCGGGATCGAGTTCCGCGATCCCGGTCACCACCCGGCGTCACCGGTCGGGGCGCGTTGCCCGGACCAGCGGCGGATTATTCCTGAATACCTTCCAGATAGGTCAGCAATGCCGCCAGCACGCGCGGTGTCGGGGTTGGCACGCCGTCTATATCCACCGGAACCAGATCGTCGGTCAGCCCTTCGCCAAATTCCGGCATCACCCGGTCGGGATGCGTACCCTGCCGGTAGCCGTCGATCACTGACAAGACCTGCGCGCGCGGGAACGTACCGCCATGACGCGAAGCGATTGTGGTAAGGTCCGGGGGCACCTTGCCAATGCCGAGGGTCTCTGGCCCTGCGCCGCGCGCATCAGCACCGTGACAGGCTGCGCAATTTTCCGCGAACAGCCGCGCGCCCTCGCTGCGGGTCGGCATCTGCATCTGCGTCAGGCTGCACGCGCCAACGACCAGAACACTGCCAAGCAGGATATACTTCATCGCCTCACTCCCTCTTCTTATGTTTCGATCTTGCCATAGGCGCAGGGTGACGACATGATCTCGATCAATCAACAGGCCGGAGCCCGCAAAATGTCCCAATACGCGCTGATCATGCTGGCGGCCGGTTTCTGCATCCCGATCCTTGCGGCCTTGAACGCGGCGCTTGGACAACATCTGGGCAATCCATCCGCCGCTGCGCTGGTGCTGTTCTGCGTCGCGCTCAGCTGCTGTATCCTTGCCGTTCTGGTGACGGGCGCGGGGAACCTGGCAGGCATTGCCGCCGCCCCGCGCCACCTGCTTCTTGGCGGGGCGCTGGTGGCGTTCTACATCCTGTCCATCACCTATATCGCTCCGAAATTCGGTGTCGGGAACGCGGTGTTCTTCGTTCTGCTGGGCCAGCTTGTCTCTGCCGCTGCGATCGATCATTTCGGCCTGTTCGGCGCGCAAGTCTCACCAATGAGCCTGACACGGTCCGCAGGCATCGCGGTCATGGCACTTGGGGTCTGGATCGCGCAAATCGCATGACCCGCTCGGCAGGCTGCGCCGCCGCGCACCCTATGCACCGCCCGCAAGCGCCCGCGCCTGTTCCCAGACCCGGCGTTCCAGCGTGACACGCTGCGCGGCCACCTTGCCCTGTCCCGGCATCCGCGCGCCAGCATCAACCTGCACCGCATCGCCCAGCGCCGCGATCCGTTCCGCGAAATCCGGCGTGCTCGACGGGTCGATCAACACATAGAACTGCCCCAGATCATGCGGCCCGCCTTCCGGCGCCTTGAGCGGCGCAACATCGCGGCTGAAGGTCGATCCCGTCAGCCCCGCGGCAAGCATTTCGACCATCAGGCCCAGTCCCCAACCCTTGTAGCCCGCTTCCATCCCTCCGACAGAAACCAGCGACCCTTTCAAAGCCGCCTCCGGGTCGGTGGTGGCGACCCCATCCGCATCCACGGCCCAGCCTGCGGGGATCGCCTCGCCCGCAGCTTTCGCCATCGTGATCTTGCCAAGTGCGACGGTCGTTGTGGACTGGTCGAACTGCATCGCCACGCCGCCCGCACCATCGGGCACCGAAAAGGCCATCGGATTCGTACCGATCACACGGGTCTTGCCGCCCGGCGGCGCGACAATGGGCGAGGCGTTAGTCGCGCCAAGACCGATCAGACCGGCCTGTGCGATCTGCTGGGTGAAATAGCCAAGCGAGGTACAGGTATGGGCATGGCACACCGCAAGCCGCGCGATCCCGGCCTCGCGGGCGGCTTTCACCGCCTCCGGCAGGCCGCGGGTAAAAGCCGGTTGCGCGAACCCGAGTTTCGCATCGACGACGACCTCAGCGCTGCGCGGGCGCGTCACTTCGGGTTCCACATCGCCTTTCACACGCCCCGACAGCAACTGCTGGCAATAGCTTTCAAGGTAATAAAGCCCGCAGATCCGGTTGCCGACGCTTTCCGCCGCCGCGACGGCGCGCGCGACCTCTGCCGCCTGAAACGTCCCTGCCCCGTGATGGCGCAGCGCGGCGTCCGTTACCCGTTCGATCTCGCTCACATCTACGTCGATCATGTCACACCTGCTCCAAGCTGCCTGCGTCCAGCCGCACCGCGCGGTCCATCCGCTCGGCCAGCGCCATGTTATGGGTCGCGATCAGCGCGCTCATCCCCGTGGACCGGACCAACCCCATCAAGACATCGAACACCGTGTCGGAGGTTTCGGGATCAAGGTTGCCGGTCGGCTCATCCGCCAGCAAGAGCTTTGGCGCATTGGCCAGCGCGCGGCAAAAGGCGACGCGCTGCTGTTCGCCGCCAGACAGTTCCGCCGGACGGTGATTGGCACGCGCCCCAACGCCGACAAGCCCCAAAAGCTCTGCCGCGCGGGACCGCGCCTCGCCACGCGGAACACCGGCGGCCAATTGCGGCAGTTCGACATTCTCTTGGGCAGAGAATTCCGGCAACAGATGGTGGAACTGGTAGATAAACCCGATCATATCGCGCCGCGCCAAGGTCCGCGCGGTCTGCGCGCTGCCCTGCATTTCCTGCCCGGCAAGGCGCACGCGGCCCGCATCGGGCACATCCAGCAATCCTGCGATATGCAGCAATGTCGATTTGCCCGCCCCCGAAGGCGCCACCAGCGCCACGACCTCGCCCGGTGCTAGCGCAAGGTTGACACCGCGCAGCACGGAAACTTCGCCCGGCGTGCCGGGATTATAGCTTTTCTCGATCCCCGAGAGTTCCAGAACAGGATCACTCATACCGCAGCGCCTCCACCGGGTTCATGCGGGCCGCCCGGCGCGCCGGGAACCACGTGACAAGGAAACTCAGCCCCAGCGACAGCCCCGCCGCCCAAAGGATGTCGGATAGACGAATGATCGCGGGCGGGAAGAAGAAGCCCTGCGCCTCAAGCGCCGATTTGCTTTGCCCCGACACCAGATCGACGAAGGAATAGACCGTGTCGATCTGCCAGGCGAAAAGCACGCCAAGGGCCACGCCCGCCACCGTGCCGACGCAGCCGATCAGCGCGCCGACCAGAAAGAACACCCGCAAGATCGATCCCTGCGTCAGCCCCATCGTGCGCAGGATGCCAATATCGCGGCCCTTGTTTTTCACCAGCATGATCAGGCCAGAGATGATGTTCATCGTGGCAATCAGGACAAGAATGGACACAAGGATATACAGCGCATTGTCCTGCATCGACAGCGCGCGCAGAAACCCGCCCGACCGATCCTGCCATGTCCACGGATAGGCACGCGGCCCGGCCGCTTCGAGCACCGGGGCCAGCATTTGCTGCACGGCTTCGGGGTTCTCCAGCCGCAGGTCGATCATATCGACCCCGCCTTCCCGGTTGAGATAGGGCTGCGCCTCGGCCATCGGCAGATAGCCACGGGTGGTATCGGTAAACCCATGGCCGGAGCGGAAGATATACACCACCTCGAAGGCAGAGACGCGGGGCCGAGTGCCAAAGGGGCTGCGCGCGCCATTGGGGCTGATGATCCGGACCGTATCGCCGACGGTGACGCCAAGGTCTCTGGCCAGAATTTGCCCCAGGGCGAGGCCTTCGGAAAAGCGGGCGGGATCGCCCTCGGCGGATTCCGGCTTGGCGACGCCGTCGATCTTCATCAGATCCGCCGGTGTCACACCGTAAAGCGACATGGGCGCGTTATTCGACCCGGCATTGGCGATGACCTGCCCCTTGACCGTCGGCACGGCGACGATGACGCCGGGCACCTGGTCCAGACGCGCGGCCAGATCGTCATAATCGCGGATCACGTCATCCCGCACGCCGGCGGCGTCCTCGGCCGCGTAATAGTGCAATTCGATATGCGCATCCGCCCCAAGGATCGACTTGACGGTTTCGGCCCGCAACCCTGCGCGCACGGCCAGCGTCGCGACCAGCGCGAACACCGCAAGCGCGATGCCGATCAGGCTGATCCACGTCATCACGCTGACCCCGCCCTCGGCCCGCCGCGCCTTGAGATAACGCCACGCGATCATGAATTCGAAAGGGGCAAATGGGGCCGTCTTGCGGGCCATGGGCTGTCCTGCTCTCTTGTTTGCGGCGAAGATGCGCACCGCCGCCAGAAGGGTCAAGGGGCTGTCCGCGCCCGCCCGCTATTCGCCCTGCAGCCGCCGCCTGCCTCTGCGCCGGGGCACGAGCGCGCCAAGCGCGGAAACGGCGAGGCTTCCGAACAGGAACCCTGCCCCCGCGAAGATGCCCCCGGCCAATGTCAGGGGCAGTGCGGGCTTGAACTCTGCCAGCGCGGCACGGGCTATTTCGGTATCGACACGGCTTATGTGATAGGCGCGCATGAACGGGCCAGCTTGCCGGAACGCGGCAAGGTCCGCACTAAGCTTTTCATGCTGCGCGAACACGGCTGTCATGTCCTTGCGGCGTCGTTCCACGAAATCGCTTCCGGTCATTTCCGCCAGCGCGGCTTCGCGCGTCAGCCCTTCGGCAGAGGCAGAGCGGTCGAACGCCGCCGCCACTTCGCCCAGCGCATCCACTGCCCCGCCAAGCCGCTGCACATATTGTTGGGACGCCTCGGGAAATTGCGAAAAGGCCGCCGCGCCAGTCAGCCCCCCGGCCAGTGTGAGCGCGCGCAGGATCATCGGCGATAGACCGCGCCCGCCAAGGCCGCGTCCAGTGCGAACATATCGTCCCAGGACACGCAGGCGTCATACAGAGCCAACGCGCTGACCTTGCCCTCGAACATCACCACGAAGCTGCCAGCATCCAAGGCGCCGGGAAAACACAGCGCGCCGAAATGCCAAAAGTTGAAGCTGTCATTGAAGCGGCGGAACACCATGCCCAGCCCGTAATAGACGCCCCCGCCCATGTCGGCATGCGGCAAGGCGAAGGGATCGCTTGCCACCCTGCTGCCAAGCCCGAAATGGGTCTGCACGAATGCCAGAAAACCCGGCGCCGCGCCGTACATCCCGCCCCATGGTGCGAAGGCTGCCGTTTGCGCACTGACGCGAATGCCCGGCGACAGACCCAGCCGTGCGTCGCAGGCTTCGGCAAAGCCCTGTCCGCTCGCCGTCTCGATCACCAGCCCCAGTAGCGCGTAGTTTTCGTTGTTGTAGTGAAACCGTCCAGCCGTTCCCGCAGGGCCGCCGCGCGCCACGATGCGGTCCAGCACGCTTGCGCCGCGATGGGAGGAGGACTGCGCGGCAAGCCACGCGGGCATGTCGCCCTGTGTGCTGTCTTGTTCCAGCCCCGATGTGTGCGTGACAAGCTGCGCCACCGTCGCTTCCGGCCCGCGCCCCAAATGCTGCGCGACCGTATCGGACCAGTCCAGCGCGCCTTCTTCCACCAGTTTGAGCGCACAGATCGCGGTGATCGCCTTGCTCAGGCTCGCCAATTCGCCGGGGCGATCCGCCGCCCCTTCGAATGTCCAGCCGCCGGGCCCGCGCAGCCCGACGCCCAGCGCCCCGGTGGTATCATGGGTCTTTAGCCATCCGCTGAACGCCGCCTGCATCCGGGCTGGACCGTCCTGCGCCGCCACTGGCGACGCAAGAGCCAAGCAGATCAGCGCGGCCCGCAGCATCTTACAGCCAGGTGTGGAAGCTCTGCCGGGCCATCGGCTCCCAATGGGCGGAGCTATGCGCCTTGTGCGGCGCGTAGATGTCGATCACCCGGGCAACCGCATCCTTGGGCGTCAGCTCTTCGCTTTCGCCCGTCCGGCGGCAGGTGAGTTCGACCACCCCGTTCTTCAGCCCGCGCGGCCCCACGGTGATCCGCCATGGCAGACCGATCAGGTCCATCGTTGCGAACTTGCCGCCCGCGCGCTCATCCCGGTCATCATACAATGGCTCCAGTCCGGCGGCCTCAAGGCTCTTGTAAAGCTTCTCGCAAGCGCCATCGGCCTCTGCATCGCCCTGCTTGAGGTTAACGATCCCCACATGGAACGGCGTCACGCCTTCGGGCCAGATGATGCCCTTGTCGTCATGGCTGGCTTCGATGATCGCGCCGACAAGGCGGCTGACCCCGATCCCGTGCGAGCCCATATGCACCGGCACCTGCTTGCCGTCCGGGCCTTGCACCATCGCGCCCATCGGTTCGGAATACTTGGTGCCGAAGTAGAAAATCTGGCCGACCTCGATCCCGCGCGCCGTGCGCTGACGGTCCAGCGGCACATCCTTGAGGAACGCGCCCTCGTCATGGGTTTCGTCCGTCCGGGCATAAAGCGCCGTGAATTCTTCCATGATCGACTGGCATTGCGCGTGGTCGTCATAGTCGATGTCGCGCGCGCCAAGGCGGATATCGGTCACGGCGCTGTCATAGAACACCTCCGATTCGCCGGTTTCCGCCAGAACGAGGAATTCATGCGTGTCATCGCCGCCAATCGGGCCGGAATCGGCACGCATCGGTATCGCTTGAAGGCCCATACGCTCATAGGTGCGCAGGTAGCTGACAAGATGGCGGTTATAGGCGTGCAGCGCGTCTTCCTTGGTCAGGTCGAAGTTATACCCGTCCTTCATGAAGAATTCGCGCCCGCGCATCACGCCAAAGCGGGGCCGGACCTCGTCGCGGAACTTCCACTGGATGTGATACAGCGTCAGCGGCAGATCCTTGTAGCTGCTCACATGGCTGCGGAAGATGTCGGTGATCATCTCTTCGTTCGTCGGCCCGTACAGCATGTCTCGATCATGGCGATCCCGGATGCGCAGCATTTCGGGGCCATAAGCGTCATAGCGCCCCGATTCCTGCCACAAATCCGCTGGCTGCAAGGTCGGCATCAGCATCGGCACATGGCCCGCGCGGATCTGTTCTTCGTGGACGATATCTTCAAGTTTGCGCAGCACCTTGAAGCCCATCGGCAGCCACGAATAGATGCCCGCGGCCTGCTGTTTGATCATGCCTGCACGCAGCATATAGCGGTGAGAGACGATCTGCGCCTCAGAGGGCGTTTCCTTCAGAACCGGCAGAAAGTAACGGGACAGACGCATCGCGGATCGGACCTTTTGTTGTCTAGCTTGCTGCCCTGAGTAGGGCAAAGACGGCAGGCAAACAATCGGGATTACGGAACATTAAGCGATTTCCCTTAAGCCCGTGGCGACTCCCGCGAAGGAAACATGCCATGAAGCCAGAACGGTCTCTCGCCAAGATATCGAAACCCCTGTCCAACTATCGCACCGCCATGGGATCGGGCGATTATCGGCAAGCCATCACATTCGCCGATACGATGATCGCGCAGCTCCCCGGCCATGCCGACCTCTATGCCTGCCGGGCAGAGGCGCGTCTGCGCGGCGGCGATGCGATCAACGCCGCGAACGATTTTGCAGAAGCACACAATCTGCAACCGGATGAGCCGCAATATCTGGTCCGTTTCGGCGATGCGCTGGATCAGGCAGGCGAACGCGACGGTGCCGAAAGCTGCTTTCGCCGGGCGCTGCAACTGGATGGCGATTGCCTGACAGCCCTTCTGGGCCTTGGCCGCGTGCTGGAAGCGCTTGGCCGCCCACGCGAAGCGGCGCCTGTCATCCTGCAAGCCGTGCGCAGCTTTCCCGATTCCGCGCTGGCCTGTCACGCGGCAGGCAGGTTTCTGCACATCTATGGCAGCAAGGAAGACGCGATCCCCTTCTTCCGCAAGGCGATCGAAAACGACCCGACCCTGCCCGACCCCTATCGCGTATTGGCCAATTACCTGCGCGAAACCAAGCATTTCGACGATGCGATCACGCTTTACAATGGCCTTCTCGAAATCGTTCCGGGCGATGCGGTGGGCCATTCGGAACGCGCCCATTGCCTTGCGCATATCAATGACTGGACCGACCCGGGCTATGCGAATTTCGATCCCGGCACGCCGGAGCAGTTGCAAACCAGCGCCGGGCCGTTCCAGTTCCTTGCGTTGGAGGACGCCCCCGAACGCCTGCTGGAACGGTGCAAACGCTATGCCCATCGGATGCTGGGCGGGATCACCCCGGCCAAGGTCAAGCCCACCGCGCATGACCGTATCCGCGTCGGCTATTTTTCTGCCGATTTTCACGACCACGCGACCATGCACCTGCTTGCCGGTATGCTCGAAGCCCATGACCGCGCCGCGTTTGAGCTTTTCGCCTACTCCTTCGGCCCCGATCACGATGACACAATGCGCGCAAGGGCCATCGCGGCGGTCGATCACTTCCACGATATTTCCGGCATGGATGACCGGTCGGCGGCAGAGTTCGCGCGGGCGCATGAGCTTGACATCGCCATCGATCTCAAGGGGTTCACATCCGGCCAGCGCATTGCGATTTTCGGCCACCGCGTTGCGCCAGTGCAGATGACATGGCTTGGGTTCCCGGGCAGCACCGGGGCGGATTGCATGGACGTGATCCTTGCCGACACTGTCGTGATCCCGCCCGAGCTTGCCCATGCCTACAGCGAAAAAGTCGTGCGGATGCCCCAATGCTATCAACCAAATGACCGCGCCCGCCCGCTGCCCGATCCGGCACTGACCCGCGCGGATGTCGGCCTGCCCGAAGACGCTTTTGTCTTTTGTAGTTTCAACAGCCCCTACAAGATTTCCCCAGCCGAGTTCGATATCTGGATGGAGCTGCTGCGCGAGATTGACGGTGCAGTGCTGTGGCAGCTTACGGGCGGCGACGCCTCCAGCGCAAACCTGCGCAAGGCGGCAGAGGCGCGCGGCGTCGATCCATCGCGGATCATCATAGCGCCGCGGCTGGACCCCGGCCCGCACCTGTCGCGCGTGGCGCTGGCGGACCTGTTTCTCGACACGTTCAACTGCAACGCCCACACAACGGCGAGCGATGCACTTTGGGCAGGCGTGCCGGTGCTGACCAAACCCGGCCGTCAGTTCGCGGCGCGGGTTGCCGCCAGCCTCGTCACGGCCGCAGGCACCCCCGAAACCGTCTGTGCCGATACGGAGGCCTACCGCGACACGGCGCTGGCCCTTGCCCGCGACCCGGAGCGGCTCGCGGAATTGAAAGCGCGGCTCATTGCGGGGCGCGACACCTGCGCGCTGTTCGATACAGAGCGTTTTACCCGCGATTTCGAATCCGTCCTGCGCGATTGCGTCCTGCGCTGATGGCCGCTTTGCCGACAAACCCGACGCCGAACTGACCCGGAATGCCCATGGCCCAAGCCCAAACCACCCCGCATGACCCCCAGGCCGAGTATGACCAGGCCATGGCGGAAAAACGCTTTGCCGCCGCCGCTGACACCGCATCGCAGCTGATCGCCCAAAATCCGGTCGAAGCGCGGTTCCACGCGATGCGGGCCGAAGCCCGGATCAAGGCCGGCAAGGCCCATGAAGCGCTGGCCGATATGGTGCAGGCCAATGCCCTGGCCCCAGATACGCCGGATTTCCTGTCTACGCTCGGGTCTCTCTTGCTGGCCCATGGCGATCAATCTTCCGGCGAGGCGTGTTTCCAGCGGGCCTTGCAATTGGAACCGAACCACCTGATGAGCGCGCTCAACCTCGGCCGGCATTTTGAAAAAACGGGACGCGCGCAGGATGCCGAACGGCTGTTCATGCAGGCTTTGGTCGCCCATCCAGAGAGCGCCGCCGCCTGCCACCTGACCGGCCGCGTTCTGCATTTTCAAGGCAAACGCGAACAAGCCGCCGCCCTGTTCCTGCGCGCGATTGAAAATGACCCGACCTTGCCGGAACCCTACCGCATTCTGGCCGCCTATCTGCGCGAGGCCGGTGATCTGAAATCCGCGATCGGCATGTATGACGCCTTGCTGCGACAATGCCCGGACGACCTGATCTCGGTCGCGGAGCGGGCCCATTGCCTCGCCCATATCTGCGACTGGAACGCGCCCGGCTATCGCGATTTCACCCCCGGCCTGCCGGAAATGGTGACAAGCGGCGCCGCGCCGTTCCTGTTTCTCGCCTTCGAGGACGATCCCGCGCATCAGCGCATTCGGTCGGAAAGATACGCAAAGCGCCTTGTCGGCACGATCTCTGCCGCCAAGCCCGCGCCGCCAGCCCATGACAAGATCCGCGTGGGCTATTTCTCTGCCGATTTCCACACCCATGCGACGATGCACTTGATGGCCGGGATGCTGGAGGCGCATGATCGCACCCGGTTTGAGCTTTACGCCTATTCCTTCGGGCCGGACATTCAGGACGCCATGCGCAAGCGCGCGGTGTACGCGGTGGATTGCTTTACCGACATCACCGGGATGAGCGATTATGACGCCGCCGCGCTTGCCCGCGCGCATGGGCTGGATATCGCAATCGACCTCAAGGGTTTTACCGGCGGCACGCGCCCCGCCATTTTCGCCCATCGCGCCGCGCCGGTGCAGATCGCATGGCTGGGGTTTCCGGGCACGACGGGCGCGAAGGAAATCGATTACATTATCGCCGACAAGGTCGTGATCCCCCCCAAAGAGCGCCGGCATTACAGCGAGAAAATCCTGACATTGCCCGGCTGCTATCAGCCCAATGACAACACGCGCCCGCTGCCCGATCCGGGCGTGACCCGGGCCGATGTGGGCTTGCCTGCGGAGGGGCTCGTCTTTTGCTGTTTCAACGGCAGCTACAAGATTTCGCCGGTGGAATTCGATATCTGGATGGACCTGCTACGCGAGGTCGATGGCTCCGTGCTGTGGCTGCTGGACGGTGGAGAGGTCGCCAACACCAATCTGCACCGGGCGGCGGAAGCCAGCGGCATCGATTACCGCCGCATCATCTTTGCGCCCAAGATGAAGCACGACCAACATCTCAGCCGCACAGCCCATGCGGACCTGTTCCTTGATACGTTCAACTGCAACGCACATACAACGGCGTCGGATGCGCTATGGGCCGGGGTGCCCGTGCTGACGCTGCCCGGATGCCAATTCGCAGCGCGGGTCGCGGCCAGCCTTGTCACCGCGATCGGCACGCCGGAAACGGTCTGCGACAGCGTCGAGCAGTATCGCGCGAAGGCTTTGGACTACGCCCGCAATCCCGAAAAGCTGGCACATCTGCGCCAAAAGCTGGAGGCGGCCCGTCAGACCGCCCCCCTGTTCGACACCGAAGGGTTCACGCGCGCCTTCGAAGACGCGCTGCGTTCGACACAAAAAACGAAAAAGCGCCGCTAACCGGGTCAGCCGAAATTCGGCGCGCGTTTCTGCATCTGCGCGGCGATGACCTCCATCTGGTGCGGCTTGCCGATAAGCGCCGCCTGTTCGCGGCTTTCCGCCATCAGGATGTCGGACGGGTCAGCCCCGCTTTCGGCATAATCGATCAGCCGTTTCGCCGTGCGAATGCCCGATGGCGATTTTTGTGTGATCGTCCGGGCCAGTTCCATGGCCGCCGCAAGAGGATCCTCTGCCGTTTCGGTGACCAGCCCCCAAGCCAAGGCCTGATCTGCGCCAACCGGGTCAGCGGTGTAGGTCATGCGCCGGATCACGTCGCTGCGCACCAGTTTCGGCAACAGCACCATGCCGCCCATATCCGGCACGATGCCCCATTTCATTTCCATCACGGCCATGCGCATGTCCGGCCCCGCGATGCGGATATCCGCGCCCAGCGCCAATTGGCACCCTGCGCCATAGACCGGACCATGAAGCGCGGCGATCACCGGGATCGGCACCCGCGTCCAGATCATCGCGACTTCCTGCCATTGGTTGGTCGTGCCATCCCCATGGGTGCGCGGCTCCAGCAAGGCCGCCGGGTCTTGCCCGGCCATCGCACCCAGACCGGAAATGTCGATCCCCGCACAGAACGCCTTTCCCTCGCCCGAGATCACGCAAACGCGCGCATCGCTCGCGGCGACCTCCTGTCCGGCGGCAATGATCGAATCGATCATTTTCTGGTCGACGGCATTCATCTTGTCCGTGCGGGTCAGACGCACATGCGCGATATGCGCATCATAGGTGATTTGGACGCGGTCCGGGTCGATCTGGGTCATGCTGTTCCTCCTGCTTGGGCGCAGCAGACCGCAAATTCCCGGCCCGCGCCACAAAAACGTCAGGTCAGGAACGCGCGTTTAACGAATGGTGCAATTACGCGTGTTAGCCTTTCCAGCGGGCAACACGGGCACTACCTAGGGCAGATGGACGATTTCGAACCACCACGGCAGAACCTGATTTGGACCTTGGCGGGCCTTCTTGCGCTTGGTACCGGGATCATCGGAATTGTGCTGCCTGTGCTGCCGACCACACCACTGGTGCTGCTTGCGGCTTTTTGCTTTGGCAAAGGTTCACCCCGGTTGCGTGCGTGGATCATCGACCACGCGCATTTCGGGCCAATGATCCATGACTGGCAGGAACGCGGCGCGATCCCGCCGCGGGCCAAGCGCGCGGCAGTCGTCGCCATGCTGGGGGCGTTCGGGCTATCGCTTGCGCTTGGGCTTTCTGCGACGATCCTGATCATCCAGGCCGTCTGCCTGTCCGGCGCGGCGACATTCGTTCTGACCCGGCCTTCTGCATAACGCATCTTCTTGCGCGGGCCCGCTTGCCGGAGCTTGCGGCGCAGTTTAACGATGCGCGCATGACGACATTTCGCCTGACCCCGCTTGCCGCTTCTCTTCCCGCCACGGTGCCTTTCGTGGGGCCCGAAACGCAGGAGCGCCAGCGCGGTGCCCCGTTCCTTGCCCGTCTGGGCGCGAATGAAAGCATCTTTGGTCCCTCCCCCCGCGCGGTCGAAGCGATGGCCAAGGCGGAACACTGGAAATACGGCGATCCGGAAAACCACGACCTGCGCCACGCGCTTGCCGCGCATCTGGGTGCGACACCCGAAAACATCGTCGTTGGCGAAGGGATCGATGGTCTTCTTGGGTATCTGGTTCGTCTCTTTATCGTCCCCGGCGATGCGGTCGTGACCTCGGACGGGGCCTATCCGACCTTCAATTACCATGTGGCCGGATTTGGCGGCGCTTTGCACAAGGTGCCCTATGACGCGCAGGATCGCGAAAGCCCCGCCGCGCTGTTTGCCAAGGCGGCAGAGGTCGACGCAAAGCTGGTCTATCTGGCCAATCCCGACAACCCGATGGGCACGGTCTGGACCGGGGCGCAGATTACCGCCGCGATGGACGCGCTGCCTGCCGGAACGCTGCTGGTCCTGGACGAGGCCTATATCGAATGTGCGCCGGACGGCACTGCGACGGATTTGCCATGGGACGATCCGCGTCTGATCCGGATGCGCACGTTTTCCAAGGTGTACGGGCTTGCAGGCGCACGGGTCGGATACGCGTTGGGCCACCCGGAGTTGATCACGGCCTTCAACAAGGTGCGCAATCATTTCGGCGTCAACCGCGCGGCGCAGGCCGGTGCTTTGGCGGCGCTTGGCGATCAGGACTGGCTGGCGCAGGTCCAGACCCGGATCACCGAGGCGCGCGGCGAGATCGCCCGCATCGCCACAGCAGCAGGGCTTAGCCCGCTTTCCTCTGCCGCCAATTTCGTCGCGATTGACTGCGGCCATGACGGCGCTTTCGCCAAATCGGTTCTCGATGGGCTGGTCCAACGCGGTATTTTCGTGCGTATGCCCTTCGCCTCGCCGCAAAACCGGTGCATCCGTGTCAGTTGCGGGACTGCCAAGGATCTGAACACCCTCGCCGAATTTCTGCCCAGCGCCCTGCAAGACAGCCGTAATCAGCTTTAATTTACCTGACTTTCAGCTTTTCCAGCCTAAAATATGGTTGGAACAAGCGAAGGTTCGATCTGATGCGCGACCCGATCACGCAATCCGCTCCGGATTACAAAAACGCCTGTCTGGTTCTGTTCGCCGTGAACTTGACCTGGATTCTTATCGCCATTTGGGCCGTCTGGGGGCTGGTTATCGCTGGCCTTGTCGCGGCGGGCATCAATCATGTGATGTCGCGCGTGCATGAACGGGCCGTGGCGCGCGCGCGGATTGATCGCAGCGCCCCACGGGCCAAGGTTCGCAGCTAGCGACGCGGCCTACCCGGCGATGACCTGCGCCGCTGCGCCCAGCGCGTTGTCGCCAATCGGCACATCCAGCGATCGCAGACCGGCCTCGATCCCGCCCAACATGCCCATCACCATGTTGCCGTTCAAATGGCCCATATGCCCCAGCCGGAAGAAATCGTCGCGCTTGGGATCGCCCGGTTCCGCCATCCCCAGACCAATCCCCAGGGTCAGCGAAATCTGGCCTTCCGTCCAGCGCCGCAGCGCCGTGGCACGCCCCTGATCCAGCCGCAGCGAGGTCACCGCCCGGCTGCGATTGTCCGGGTCCGCGACGTTAAGGGACAAGGCGCCGCCCTCAGCCCAGACGTCACACGCCGCCCAGATCGCGCGGGCCAGGGTGTCGTGCCGTTTCCAGACGGCCTCCATCCCCTCAGCCATCAGCATGTCGAGAGCGGCGCGCAACCCATACAGATGCTGCGTCGGCGCGGTGCCGTTCCAATATTGGAAGAACTGCTCGGGATTGGCGCGCGGCGTCCAGTCCCAATAGCGGCTGACCTGCGCCATCCCGGCCCGAACCGAGGCCGCCTTGTCATTGAAGAACACGAAACACATGCCCGGCGGCACCATCAGCCCCTTTTGCGAGCCTGTGACCATCACATCGACGCCCCAGGCGTCCATCTCGAACACATCGCAGCCAAGCGATGCGATACAATCGGCCATCAGCAAAGCTGGGTGACCGGTGCGGTCCAGAGCGGCGCGAAGCCCCGCAATATCGTTGCGGACCGAGGTGGACGTATCCACATGCACCGCCAGAACCGCCTTGATCCGGTGCGCCGTGTCAGCGGCCAAAGCCTCTTCGACGCGGGCCAGATCGAACGGGTCTTTCTTGCCGAAATCCAGAATCTCGGTCTGCACACCAAGCCCCTGCGCCGTATCGGCCCAGCCGTGACCGAACCGCCCCGTCGCGGGCACCAGAACGGTATCGCCGGACGCGACCACATTGGACAGCGCGGCCTCCCACGCGGCGTGGCCATTGCCGATATACATTGCCACATGCCCCTGCGTGCGCGCCACGCGGCGCAGATCCGGCCCCAGCGTCGCCGCCATATCCACCAAAGCCCCTTCGTAGATATTCGGGGCAGCGCGATGCATCGCGGACAGAACCGCGTCGGGCATCACTGACGGACCGGGAATGGCAAGATAGTCGCGACCGGGCATAAGCGGCCTCCTTTGATCGATTTGAGCGCAACCTACGCCCCCCTTCGGCGAGGTCAACGCCTTGCGACCCCGTCCCCAACCCGATAACCCGCAAATACGTGACCACGGATGGCGGACCATGACCCAGACCAGCGCCGATACGGCCCCTGCCCCGAACGCAAACTCCGCCGTGCTGCTTGCGTGGCTGTGGCGCGGTTACCTGCGCCGCCACATCGGGCTTTTGCTGGTGGCCTTGTTCTTCATGACCCTCGAAGGCTCCATGCTGGGCGCGCTTAGCTACATCATGCAGCCCATGTTCGATCTGGTGTTCACCAAAGGTGAGACTGACGCGCTTTGGTGGGTCGGGCTGGCAATCATGGGGATTTTCGCCCTGCGTGCCGTGTCTGGCGTGGTGCAGCGGGTCGTGCTGACGCGGATTGCACAAAAATCAGCCGCCGATCTGCGGATCGACCTGCTCGACCACATGATGCAGCAGGACGGTGCCTTCCATCAGGCCCACCCGCCGGGGCACCTGATTCAGCGCGTGCAAACGGATGTGACCGCCATCGGGCAGGTCTGGAAAGCGCTTCTGACCGGGGCCGGGCGCGACTTCATCTCTCTTTTGGTGCTGTTCGGCGTGGCCCTGTCGGTCGACCCGATCTGGGCGCTGCTGGCCTGCGTGGGCATTCCGATTCTGGTACTTCCCGCCGCGCTGGTGCAGCGCTTCGTGCGCACACAGGCCCGCGATGCCCGCGATCTTGGTGCCTCTCTTGCGACGCGGCTGGACGAGGTGTTCCACGGCATCGTGGCGGTAAAGCTCAACGCGCTGGAAGATTACCAGTCCCGCAAATTCCGCGACCTGTCGGGGCGCTTTGTCGACTCGCAGGTGCGGGCGGCCTTCGGGTCGGCGGTGATCCCCGGCATGATCGACATCATGGCCGGGATCGGGTTTCTGGGCGTGCTGCTTTACGGCGGGTCCGAGATCATCTCGGGCGAGAAAACCGTGGGCCAGTTCATGACATTCTTCACCGCCATCGGGCTGGCCTTTGATCCGATGCGCAAGCTGGGTCAGGTCGCTGGGCTCTGGCAGGTCGCGGCGGCCGCGATTGAACGCCTGAAAGAGCTGATGGAAACGCCGATCCGCCTGACATCGCCAGCGCACCCGGTTCCGGCCGCCACTGGCACACCGGAGATCGTGCTGGAGGATGTCACGCTCAGCTATGGCGACACGACGGTTTTGAACAAGCTCAGCTTTACCGCGGCGGCTGGCAAGACGACGGCGCTTGTCGGCGCGTCCGGTGCCGGCAAGTCGACCGTGTTCAACCTGCTCACCCGCCTTGTGGACCCGCAGGAAGGCAAAGTGCGTCTGGGCGGCCCGGCCGTGAACGAAATGGCGTTGAACGATCTGCGCAGCATGTGCTCTGTCGTGACGCAAGAGGCGCTGCTGTTCGACGATACGATCCGCGAAAACATCCTGCTGGGCCGCGAAGACGTGAACGACGCGCGCCTGCAAGAGGTGCTGAACGCGGCCCATGTGTCGGACTTTATCTCGAAGCTGCCAGACGGGCTGGATACGCAAGTGGGCCCGCGCGGCTCTGCCCTGTCGGGCGGGCAGCGCCAGCGCGTTGTCATCGCGCGTGCCTTGCTGCGTGACACGCCGGTCCTGCTGCTGGACGAGGCAACCTCTGCCCTTGATGCGCAATCGGAAAAAGTGGTGCAGCAAGCGCTGGAACAACTCTCGCAAGGGCGAACAACGCTGGTCATCGCCCACCGCCTGTCGACGATCCGCGAGGCGGACAAGATCGTGGTGATGGATCGCGGCCAAGCGGTTGATGAGGGCACCCATGACGAGCTTTTGGCGCGGGGCGGGCTTTACGCGGATCTCTACCGGTTGCAGTTCAAGGACGGCAAAACCGTTGTCGATGCCCGGCTCGACACCACAGACCCGGAAGACCCGCAGCGCACGACCTTCCGCCCCGGCATCCTGCGCTGGCTGACCTTCTGGCGGTAAGTCGCGCCGGCGTTCAGCGACGGTAGATCGCGGCGAGCCGTTCGGGCGAAATTCCGGCGAAATAGCCCGCAAGGCACCAAAGGTTGCGCGCCCCACGGCGCAGCCAGCCCTGCTTGCGATACTTGGCTGCGCTGGTCACAGCGGTGAACCCTGCGGGGCGCAACTGACCGCGTAAGGCCCGCGCAAGGGCCACATCCTCCATCAGCGGCTGATCGGCATATCCCCCGACTGACTGATAAAGGCGGCGCGGCAACAACAGCGCCTGATCGCCATAGGGCAGCCCGAAAACCTGGCTGCGCAGATTGGCCCAGCCCGCGACCCAGGCGCCGCCCTGATCGAAGCGCAACTGCCCCCACCCGGCCTTGCCCGTCTTCAGATGCGCCACGGCTTTTCCCGTCCAGCCCGGCATAAGCTGGGTATCGGCATGAACCACCAACAACCAATCGGAGCGCGCCGCAGCACAGCCCCGCGCAAGCTGGCCCCCGCGCGAGGGCGGCCCGCTTATCCAGTTTGCGCCGATCTCGTCGGCTATATCCTGCGTCGCGTCCCGAGAGCCGCCATCCGTCACGATCAATTCGCGGATCAACCCTTCGCGCACACCCTCCATCAGCGCGTCCGCACAACCGGGCAAGCTGCCCGCAGCATTGAGAGTCGGGATCACGACGGAGATAGGGGCTGGCATCTGACTGGGACTTTCTTCACACCGGGGACGCGCCTATATCTGGCGAAAACCGCAACCGGGAGCAATCCATGCCGCGCCGTCTGCTGCGCCTGAGTGGCGCTGACACTCATGATTTTCTGCAAGGGCTCGTCACCAATGACGTGCGCAAACTGGCCGATGGTCCGATCTATGCCGCGCTGCTGACGCCGCAGGGCAAGTATATCGCGGATTTCTTCCTGATTGCCGATCGCGGCGATATTCTGATCGATGTGGACGACGCCCTTGCCGCCGCGGTTAAGCAGCGGCTGACCATGTACAAGCTGCGCGCGGATGTGAGCATCGCTGATGCGGATGGCCACCTGCATCGCGGGTTGGGACCGGTCCCGGCCGATGGCTGGGCCGATCCGCGTCATGAGGCGCTTGGATGGCGCGCGTGGCGCGACACGCCGCAACAGGACGATACCGTGGATTGGGAAGCGCTTCGTGTCGCGCATCTTGTCCCGCAATCGGGGATCGAACTGACACCGGACAGCTTTATCCTTGAGACAAATTTCGAAGCGCTGCATGGCGTCGATTTCCGCAAGGGCTGCTATGTCGGGCAGGAAGTGACCGCCCGGATGAAGCACAAGACAGAGCTGCGCAAAGGGCTGGCGGTGGTCGACATCGAAGGCGATGCGCAGATCGGTGATGACATCACCACCCCGGATGGAAAAACCGCCGGAACGCTTTTGACACGCTCCGGCGGCAAGGCACTGGCCTATTTGCGGTTTGACCGATCGGGCCCGGACATGACCTGCGGCAACGCCAAGGTCAGCTATCCGGGCTAAGGCGCCGGGTCAGGCGCGTTCGGCATATTCCATGGTTTCGGTGTTGACGATGATGTCCTCATCCGGCCCGACGAAGGGCGGCACCATCACCTTGACGCCGTTGTCGAGGATCGCGGGCTTGAAGGAATTCGCCGCCGTCTGGCCTTTGACCACTGGCTCTGTCTCGACGATCTTGCAGGTCACCTTTTGCGGCACCGTCGCGTTCAGCGCTTCGTCTTCGTAGAATTCCACGACGATGGTCATGCCATCCTGCAGGAACGGGCGACGATCGCCCAAAAGGTCCGCAGGCAGTTCGATCTGCTCATATGTCTCGGAGTCCATGAACACTAGCATACCGTCGGTTTCATACAGAAATTGCTGATCTTTCTGCTCAAGTCGGACACGTTCCACCTTGTCCGCACTGCGGAAACGTTCGTTCAACTTTGACCCGTTGCGCAGATTACGCATTTCGACCTGCGCGAACGCCCCGCCCTTGCCGGGCTTCACGTGATCGACCTTCACAGCGGCCCACAGGTGGCCGTCATGTTCCAGAACATTACCGGGGCGGATTTCGTTACCGTTGATTTTTGGCATTTGGACGACACCATGGCGAGAGGTTGATGAAAATATGTTCGCCCCTATATATAGCGCTGGAGCGTGGCGCAAGCCGCGCTGGTCGTGTGCGTTTGAGACGAGTTATGCATAAATTGCAAGGGTGATATGCATTTTCGGAGTATCCGAATCGCAACTGATACGCCATAAGGGACGCCACGCCAGAATCCAAGAGCAATAACAATTAGGGAATCGCGATGAAAGATTTCGTCGACGGCACGGCCTTCAACAACGAGCAAGGTAACCGTGCCCGCAAACTGTTCGCAGCCGTTGTGTTGGCTGCACTGGACGACGCAATTGCGGATGACAAGAAGTACGGCAATGGCCCCGAGCAAATCGCACGCTGGGCGCGTTCGCGCGATGGCCGCGAAGTTTTGAGCTGTGCCGGCATCGATCCGAATGAGCGCGTCGTCGAAGGGCTGATGGAATTCGTTGGCAAAGGTGTCCGCACCTCTGTTGCGCTGTCCCGTGAGGAAAGCGAGCGTCGCAACGCTGCTCTGGCTGCCGAAGAGGAAGCCCGCGCCGCCTGACGAACATCGTCCGGTACGAAAAAGGGACCGTGGTTTGAAACCGCGGTCCCTTTTCTTTTGCTCTGCGCCGGGATTGCGCCCCAGCCGGATCGATTTCCGTGAGGTGATCAGTCCAATTCGCGGGTTGCCAGCGCCCGGTGGATTTCCCGGCGGACCAATTTGCGCACATTGCGCGTAATTCTTTCGCCCAAAGCGCCCTGAAGTTCTTGCCGGACGATCTCTGCCACCATGTCGCGCAGCGCTTCCTCGTCAAGCAAGTCCTCGTCAGGTACCAGCGACGCCTCGTTCACCGGCATCGGCATATCCGCCTGCGGGGCCGCATCCGGTTCCGCGCCATCAACGTCATCCGTCTCGCGCCACGTCATTTCCATCGGGTCGCCGCCGGAATACCCATCGTCGTCTTCGCTGCCGTCCGGCTCCCACGCGTCGCCGCGGCGGCCGACCATGGATTCCAGCGCAGCAATCTTGGCGCCAAGGCTGCCAGCCACGCGGAAAGACGTCACCTTCTCGTCATTCTCGGCTGCGGGGGCGTCGCCCTGATCCTCCGGATCGGCAGCCTCCTGATCCAGATCGGTTACGTCCGCGCTGTGATCATCGGTGAAGCTGACTTCTTCCGCTTCCATGAATGGGGCCTCTTCGACCTCCCCCTCCGCAGCGTCCAGATAACCAGCCTCTTCGGTCGCATCGCTGGCCACCTCATCGGGGGCCGCATCCACGGGGCTGAAATCGAACGGATCTTCGTCGAAGCCGAACTCTTCGGGCGCGGCCTCGGCAAGGGTTTCCCCATCAACCTGGCTATCGGATACCGTTTCGGTCGCCTCTTCACCCACCACTTCGGCATTCTCAACGCCGTCAACCGTGTCTGGCATAACCGCGTCCCGCAGAACCAGCGGCTGATCTGCCACCTCTGCGGAGGCATCTGCATCCGCCGTGTCGATCTTGTCGGGTGCGCCTGTAACGTCTTCTGTCCCCGGCTCCGGCGCGTCGGCCACCCGCAAGGATGGCGTCAGGACCAGCCGCTCATTATCCCGCGCCGCATCCGCAACAAACGCGCGCGCATCATCGACGGCCGCCTTTGCCGCAGGCCGCAACGGGCGTTTATCTTCGGATACAAGTCGGCGGATCGACGCCAGCACGTCTTCCACGTCAGCGTTGGATACAGGTTCAGACATTTTTTCTTTTCGAGCTACTCACACCTCTTCCGAAGCATAGCCGCGCGCATAGAGTCGCACAACAGATAGGAAGAATTGTCAGTCTTTTTGCAGAGACTTCAGCACACGGTCCAGTTTCTTGCCCTGAGCGGAGCTTGCAACCGGGGCCGTTTTGACCAGATCGTAGTAGGAACTGGGATCGTATTGCTGAATGCCAAGGCCCAGCCCTGTCACGGTCAATTGCCCCATGGCGGACAGCACCGAATAGGCCGCGATGTACCGGTCCGCCTCGGCAGAAATGCGGGCCGCCTGCGCGTCCAGCAAGTCCTGCTCTGCGTTCAGCACGTCCAGCGTAGTGCGCGCACCCAATGTCGCCTCTTCACGGACACCCCGGAACGCCACGCGCGCGGCGCGAATCTGTTCTTCGGTCGATTGAAGCTGCGCCGTGGCCGCTTGCAAGCTGGCATAGGCATTGCCCACATCCTGACGGATATCGTGGCGCGTTGTGTGCAGCAGGCCACGCTGGGCATCCCGGTTGGCAATCGCCTGACGCGTGACCGAGGCCAGCGCCCCGCCCTGATAGATCGGCCCGGAGGCTTCGATCCCGAAGCTATAACTGTTGGTCCGCCCGCGATTGTTCAGGTTGTCGGACAGGCCTATGGTCCCGACCGCATTGACAGTGGGGGACGCCGACCGCTTTGCTGCCTCGACCCGGATGTCGGCGGCAGCGACCTGATGTTGCACCTGCTTGAGACTTGGGTGATTGCGCACCGCGATTTCCTTGGCGCGCGGAATTTGCGTTTCCAGACGCGGCAGACGGCCCGGCGCGGCCAGTTGTCCGGGCTTGCGGCCTACGACATTGGCATATTCCTCTTGCGCCTGCACCAGATCGCCCATCGCCGATGCCAGCCCACTGCGGGCGGCGGCCAGACTTGCCTGCGCTTGCGCCACGTCGGTACGCGTCACTTCACCGACCTCGAACCGGTCTTCCGCAGCGCGAAGCTGTTCGGTCAGAACGCGCAAGTTGTTGCGGCGCAGGGTGACGTTCTCTGCCGCGCGGCGCACGTTGAAATAGGCGGACACCGCACGCAGGAACACTTGCTGCTCAACTGCGATAAGCTGCTGACGTGTCGCCAGAACCACTTCCTTGACCGCTTCAATGCCCAGCTTGGTCTGCGCGTTGTCCCAAAGCAGGAGTTGCGCGCTCAAACCCAGTTCCAGCGCAGTCGTATTGATGCCGATCCGCAAAAAGCCCGTGCTGCTGCTTCTTGTATCACCGAATGACCGGCTGAGTTCGGCAGACCAGTTGAGGATCGGCCGCAACGCGGCAACCGCCTGTGCCACATCTTCGTCCGCCGCCCTGAGAACCGCCCGGTTCTGGTCGAGCAGACCTGAATGATAATACGATCCGACCAATGCGTCGCGCAGCGTTTCCGCCCCGGCGGCGAACGGTGCCGTTGCGGTTCCAACCATGACGACAAGCGCGCGGGTCACCCGAAGGCCCTGTTTCAGCATCTGTCTACTCCTGCTTCACTGCCTGTGCCCCGCTTTCAAAGAGCGAAGACATCTTGTTTTTCAAACCCCGGCAGAACCGGGGCACCTGCATGAAAGGCGCGGCGCCACGATACGACGCCGTCACTTTTATATCCGATACGCACCTCGCCCAGCGCGCCTTGCGCGAAAATCGCGGCGATACGTCCATTGTCACGAAGCTGATCGGTCAGCGTCTGCGGCACGGTTTCGACCGCGCCCTGAAACAAGATCACGTCAAACGGTGCGTGATCCGGCGCGCCATCCACCAGCGCGCCAACCTCGACGATCACGTTATCCGCATGTTGCGATGACAGCGCATCCTGCGCCTCGCGCGCCAGGCCTTCATCTTCCTCCAGCGCGACAACTGCCTCTGCCAACCGCGCGATCACCGCCGAAGAGTACCCCTGCCCGGCCCCGACATCGAGCACCAGTTCAGTCGGCGCAATATCGAGCGCATCGAGCATCTTGGCCAATGTACGCGGCTCAAGCATGACACGGCCCGCACCCAGATCGAGGTTCTCTCCGACATAAGCCGCCTCGCGCTGGCCCGCCGGTACGAACTCCTCGCGTGCGACATGCAACATGGCGTCGATGATCGGAAATTTGGTCACGTCCGAGGGACGAACCTGCGTGTCTACCATCATGGTCCTGCGCGCTGCGAAATCGGACATCGGTCGAAGCTCTCTCGTTCGTATTCCTTAAAGTCAGATTTGGCACATCTGACCCGATTGGGCAATGATACGCGTTCAATGCATAACAAACCGTGACACTGCTGCCTCTTGCAGCCCCCCGCATGTTCAGCTATTGCCTGCCTCGCACCTCTCGAGGCGAGTTGGCGGAGTGGTGACGCAGCGGATTGCAAATCCGTGTACACCGGTTCGATTCCGGTACTCGCCTCCAAAGCCACCATTCCAATTTTTTCCCAGTATGTTAGCCTCTTGAGGCATACTATGGAACATATTGCGGAACATACAGATGGCCGACTACCCACCCGTCAAACTCGTCTTCATGAAATCAAAGGGCAAGTACTACGCGAACATGACCGTGCCAGCGGACTTACGTGAGGCGACCGGCAGGAACCAGTATCGATTGTCGACTGGCACCAGCGACAAGGGCGTAGCTGAAAGTAAGCGTGGAGCCTTAACCATGAGGATGTATGACTGGCTGGACAAACACCGGCCTGACCCGCTGGGGACGCTGAAAGATACTCTAGCCACCTCCCTTACCCCAGAGGACGTAGATGAGCTTGCTGCTTCTGGAAGCCTCTCTGAAGTCGTGGAAGACCTATCCAAGGAGAAGCTACCAACGACCGGCTTGGAAGAGGATTATTTTACTGCGATTGAAGAGCGCGACGCAGCTCTCGAAGCGCTCTCTATTTTGGAAACATTAGAAGAAGATATAATTCCCGCAACGTCTGACCATACTATTTCTGCGGCGATTTCTGAGTACCTATCGACCAAGCCCTACGCCCTAAACAAGACCGCCAAAGAGGCTGAAACGGCCCTGAATGAATTCGCTGAGTTCACAAGCGCCAGCACGTTGGAAGAAATAAAGAGCATAGATGGGTACCGGTATGCTGATCATATCTCGGCGACCAAATCCCAAAGCACCACCAAGAAAAAACTTGGGTACGTCAGAGGGCTACTAAGTTACTTCGTGCGTTCCGGTGTCCTGCCGGACAATGCTTTCCGGGGATTGAGTCTACCTACGAGTTCAAAAGCAAGAACTTTGCACCGTTTGCCTTTTACGGATGCAGAGTTAGTAGAAATATTCAAGCAAACGATGCCGAAACATGTCCGCGACCTTATGGAAATCCTATGCACAACAGGGATGCGTCTGGACGAAGCTGCCCTACTAGATTGGGAAGACATCAAAGAGGAAGATGGCGTTGTGTTCTTCGACCTCACCCACAGGGACAAAAGAGTTAAGAACATCGGCTCCGCCAGAAAGGTCCCTGTTCCTGCCGTTCTGGCGACAAAGTTCAAACCCGGCAGCGGGACAGGCCAGATTTTCCACCAGTTCAAACGCAATTCTGACGGAAAGAAACAAGGTCCAGCCTCCAAGGCCTGCATGGCTGTGATACGAAAGGTAACGGACGATCCACAGAAGGTTGCTCACTCCTTTCGAGGCAACCTGAAAGACAAACTGCGCTCAGCTGGCGTTGACAAAGAAACCAACGATTTTATTACTGGGCATAGCTCTGGGGACGTTGCAGGTACCTACGGCTCAGGCCCGTCACTGAAGGTCAGGAAAGAGTCGTTAGACAAAATCGAACATCACTGGCTATAAAACTAAGACCCACTAATTTAACAAGCAGGTCTATATGAATACCACATTTATTACCCTTCCAATAATCTCCGTGCTGGCATCCAACGCCGCTGCGGAGGGTTGCACTCAGCAAAGGACCGATTCTAATGCTTACGAGAACCATTGGAAGTACGAGTCAGCTGATGAGATAGTGGCAGGTGGCGAAGTGTTAGCGACAATGAATGACACCACCTTTCAGCTTGCCGTTTTGTACAAAGACAATGTGTATGCCTGCAGATTGTGGCCCGGCGACGGAGCACTCACGTGCAGACGAAAGACGACCCAACCCCTTTTCGATGTTCTCACCTACACTGCGGACAACACATTTTCTTTTGGGCCTTGTGAATAGCGACTTACTCATTTCACTTTTCAGTCGGGGAATGCCAGTGAGTTATAGACAATCCTGTGTGAAAATTTTTTGGCTCCTTTCAAGGAACTGCAGTCACCCCCACTCCCCCTGCCCCGGTTGTCAAGCAAAGCGGATTTTGTAAAGGCCCCCTAGCTTTCAGCAGCCTCCGCATAAGCTGCACCCCAATAGATCAAGCCCTAACGAGACACTCAGCAACCTGAGTCAAACTGTCTCACACAAGTAGGATTCACATTTCGGGACACTCGCCTTACTGTATCTTTGACCTTAATGAGACAAGAGGGGAATGAGATGCTCGTTGGGTATGCCAGAACATCAACACTGGACCAAACCGCAGGACTTGAGGCGCAGCAAGAGGAGTTGAATAAGGCGGGATGCGAGAAGGTTTTCATTGAACAGGTATCGTCAGTGGATGTGGCCAGACGTGAACAACTGATTGAAGCACTGGATTACATCAGAGAGGGAGACACCCTGATTGTTACCAAGCTGGATCGTCTCGCCCGGTCTGTGTCCCACCTTCTGGAACTATTGGAACAGATAGAAAGCAAGAAGGCATCCCTGCGCATCCTCTCAATGGGTGTGGATACCGGAACAGCAACAGGAAAACTCATGCTTACCATACTTGGCAGTGTGGCTGAGTTTGAAAGATCAATCATGCTTGAGCGTCAGCGTGAAGGGATCGCCAAGGCCAAAGCTGCTGGCAAGTACAAGGGACGCAAGCCAACGGCCCGAGCCAAGATTGACGAGATCAAAGCTCTGAAAAGCGAGGGGTTGCCAGTCATCGACATTGCCAGAAAACTGAACATCGGTAGGGCCAGCGTCTATCGCTTGTTGAAAGAATAAAGACTGACGGCCAAACTGTCCATTTTGCTGAAACCTAGGGCGAGAGATGCAGAAACGCAGGAGTCAGAAGCAGAATGTCTTGATTAATAGTTAACATACTTGGAGAGTGCGGTAGCAAAGCTCTTTATGACCAGAGCCACCGCAGTTACTTTTACGCCCCAGCGCCAAATTGGACATGAAAATGAAATATTTACTAGCTCTCGCACTCTTTGCCTTTCCTAGCTCAGGTTTCGCAGCGACAACCCGCGACTACGACCTGCATGGCATTTACCACTACGCATTTGATGTGATTGGGAGTAGAAAGCCCTATGTAGATGTTTACAAGAGCGGAGGCCGCATCGACGATGCCGAGTACGATGCTTTCAGCGAAGCATTTCTACGAGCATATCATCCGATGCGCTCCAGTTTGTTTGAGACTGGGCGTGTGGAACTTGAGGTTGAGTACGGTACCTATCAGGGTGTGTCTGGCAAGGATGTATATGTCTATCCTAGCATCATTATGACATGCCTCTCAGGCATTTTTTGCCGGCCAGAAGGGGGTATACAAGTAAACTATCTGGAAGGAACATACAGTGGTCGTTCTTCAAGTTATGATGCCCAGATAGAGCCGTTCGAAGCGGTAGGTTCTGATTCTCAACATGGCATCTTAAGTGGTTTCTCTTGGTCCGAAGGGTTTAATCCGTACGAAGGCTTCTATGCCGCTGATAACGGTATGGAGTTCGGCCTTGATTTCGATGGCAATGGCTCTGGAGTTTTTCGCTTCGGTGATGACGCGGCCTTTTCCAAGTCTGCCCAATTCGGTGATTACATGATCCAAATGGGGTTCGGCGCAGACACTCGTTTCTATCTGGAGAATGTCGTAATTACGAGAATCGCCCCGGTTCCGCTTCCCCTAAGCGGACAGCTTCTTCTTGGGGGGATACTTGTTCCTGCGGCCTTCATCCGCGTAGGAAAAAGACCAAGTCTGTGCTAAGGTAGGTCAGCGGACTTGGCGGGATGCCTGCTGCGCCAAGCCTGACCGTTAGCTTCGTGAATTTTTCCGGAACCACCGGGTCCGCGTGTTTTGGTAGCGGCTCTGAGGGATTAGGGGCGACAGAGATTGCACAGCGTCTGGGTGTAGGACGCGCTAGCGTCTATCGTGTCCTGAGCGAGTAGATATTTTTCCGGCAATTAGGGAACGACCTCAACGCATAGATTGAGTTTGATTGAATATCTATATGTAACAAAAGGATATCTTAGGGGCAGCCAGTAAGGCGACACACAGAATAATCCCCCCCCCTTAGAGCCATCAGATGCTGCATATAGTATACTTTAGGTATACATTTAGTACCTCTATCTCTCTTAAGTTTTTATTTCTCCTCTTAAGTAAGACTTATAAGAGAGATAGGTACTCTTATGTCTTATCTTTCTTGTCTCCTCTCAGAAAGAAAGCCCTTCAAGATATACTTAAGGTCCTATAGCTCTTGTCTTTCCTCAACGAGGGTCAGGGTCATTTGAGGCTCCTTAAGGTGTACTATCGAGCGATTGTCTTTCCTCCTGCCCCACATCAGCACAGCCAGACTAGCGGATTATAACCACCGGTACATTTTGCTCCGTGACGCGCAGTGGCGGGCTTTTGGCTACCTCCCCATGGAAAGCGCCCCTAGACGCTCTCAGCGCAGCTTATATCCCGGTCCACGGGCTATCTTGCAGCCTCGCTTCGATTGGACTGGCTCTTCTCTGGCAGACCTACCCTAACAAATCGCATACTGTGACCCTCATCCGCTTCCTTCACGATCTGCGCCGCCCAGAACTTGATAGGCCTCGCTTCGAAACAGAGAGTCTCGCCACGGCGGAACTCAATCAACTGGTCTGGGTCTGCACCATTAAGATACATTCTGCGACAGATGGCAGTCGGCCCTTCGTCAGAGCCGGTTAGTTCGTAACTGATCATTAAAATTCCTTGGGATACGAGTTGCGCATTCGGCGAGATGCGGAATGTAGTCAGACTGAAATTGACTGACCTACAGAAAGATGAAGCCGAGTATCGTTATATTATAACACAATCATTCAAGAATGTCAACAACATTTACCTAATGGGGCAATCCCACCCCAACATGGAACATACGAAAGAACATATAACGGAACATACGATCCAGTTATATTATTGTTATTATTATGTAAAAAAATATCGCCTCGATTCCGGTACTCGCCTCCACTTTATTCCAAAAATAGGGTTGACGGCTGAATGGTCGAGTGTGACGCAAAGTGGGACACATACCCTATGATACTGTCGTCCTATCTAAGCCCTTCTCCGGCACGGTGTTTATTACTTCTGATGGGAGGCCCCTCCGTCCCAAGAGGGACAGCGGATCACTGTACGCATCTCTCTGCGGAGCCGTTGGCTGGTTCGGGCGGGTGATTTGGCCCGCCGTCTCGCGACAAGGCCGATTGCCCCGCAACTTACGGCCCATAGTCAGCCGCTAGCGCGTCAAATCAGGAACCCCGCCCGCTGATCGGTTAAGGCCGCTGATGGGGTCATTCCATTTCCAGCATGCAGGTCACTGTGTCTGCGAAATGCGCTAGGGTTGATTTGTCGTTCCAGGTCGAATGAGCACGGCTCTTGTCATCCAGCCTCGTTTCACGCGCGCTGAGCACCCCGCCAAGATAGGATTCCAAGAAGATAAAGCGCTGGTTTTGTATAGTCCGTTTTTTTGACGGCATCAGCACGCGCAGATGCTCCAGACAGCGCTGATAACCGGAGTTCCAGCGCCCCCCCAACGCATCATCGAACAGGGCCCTGTGCGACATGGTAAGCATGTGCAGAAAGCGGTTGTATGTGTCCGTTTCGCCCTCCGCGGCCAAATTGACGGACGGATAGATCAGAATATCGGTGATCTGAGAAATGCTGGTTGGGCCGCCGCTTTCTTCCAAAGCATCAAGCTGCTCGTTTCGACGCGCATCGATAATCTTGGCGCCATCTACGATAAGTTCGCGGATCAACGCCTCCTTCGAGCCGAAGTGATAACCGACTGCGGCAGGGTTCTTTTGGCCGGCCGCCTTGGCGATGTCGCGCACCGTAACCCCGTCGATGCCACGATTGGCAAAGAGGCGCTGCGCCTCCGCCTTGAGCCGTTCCACCGAAGGGCTGGGCACTTTTGAAGACAGTCTGCTCATCTCAGGGTCACGTAGACCACAAGAAATTGAGGGTTGCAATAATTCAAATGATTAATACAAATGATTTATGACAAGCCAACCAAGCAAAGAATCGATGCCGGTCAACCTGCAAGCCCTGACAGCTTGGATGGACGATGTCGGACTGGAACGCGGACCGCTCAGCAACCTACAGCTTCTTGCTGGCGGGACGCAGAATATCCTGCTGCGATTTGACCGTGGCGGCCAAGAATTCGTTTTGCGCAGACCGCCGCTCCATCTGCGGAAAAATTCTAATGACACGATGAAGCGCGAGGCGCGTGTCTTGGAAGCGCTCACCGCAACCGACGTGCCGCATCCGAAATTCATCGCGAGTTGTGACGATGAGGATGTGCTTGGCGCCTGCTTCTACCTGATGGCACCGGTTGAGGGCTTCAATCCTGCCAATGGTTTGCCGACGCTCCACGCCAGCGACCCGGCGATCCGCGCGCGCATGGGCTATTCCTACGTCGAAGGCATGGCGGCGCTGGGGGCGGTTGACTACAAAGCGGTCGGTTTAAAGGAATTCGGCAAGCCCGACGGGTTTCTAGCGCGGCAATCAGGCCGGTGGATGAAGCAGTTGGAAGGCTACGCTGCATTTGACGAATGGACGGGCTTCAAGGAACTGCCCGATGTCGACAGGATTGTCTCTTGGCTTGAACAGAACCTGCCTCAAGAGTTCACGCCCGGCATCCTCCATGGCGATTGTCATTTGGCAAACACAATGTTTGCACATGACAGCGCCGAACTTTCCGCGCTTGTCGATTGGGAACTGGCCACCATTGGCGACCCTTTGATCGACCTTGGATGGGTCATGGCCACATGGGCGGATGATCATACACCTGTCGTGGGCGATATCGAACCCTGGGGCGGCTTCCCAAACCTCAATGAACTCATCGCGCATTATGATGAACACACCACACGCAGCTTGGATGCGATCGCTTGGTACGGTGTTCTCGCCTGTTTCAAATTGGGCACCTTGCTCGAAGGTACCCACGCCCGCGCAAGTGCTGGCAAAGCCCCCAAGGAAACCGGCGATCGCCTGCATGCGATGACAATTTCGCTGTTCGATCGCGCGCACCGCTTGATCGCGAAGAACTAAGAAGGAAGCAGCCATGAATGATTTGGACTTTACGGGAAAGCGGGTGCTGGTTGTCGGCGGCTCCAGCGGGATCGGGAATGGCATCGCCCGCGGTTTCCTCGCACGCGGGGCCGAGGTGCACGTATGGGGCACACGCGCCACGGCAGGCGATTACGCGGCTGAAGAAGGCTCCGACCTGGAGGGCCTGCAATACGCGCGGGTCAATGTCGCTGACTTCGCCGAACTCTCCGCCTACGAACCGCCCTTCGACAGCTTGGATGTGCTTGTCCAATCTCAGGGCTTCGTCCGATACAAGCAGGCAGAATATGCCAAGCAAGGCTGGGATGAAGTGATGGATATCAACATCAACTCCGTCATGCATACGGCGACCAAATTCAAGCCAATGCTCAGCGAAGCCAACGGCTCTCTGGTGATTGTCAGTTCAGTCTCTGGCTTTCAGGCCAATATCGGTAACCCCGCCTATGCCGCCTCCAAGGCCGCCGCGATCAGCCTTACCAAAACGCTTGGTCAGGCGTGGGCGCGGGACGGGATACGGGTGAACGGGCTTGCGCCGGGTTTGGTGCCAACGAAGCTGACCGCCGTCACCACGCAGAATGAGCAACGCGCGCAGGCATCTTTGCGCGCGATCCCGGTGCGCCGCATGGGCACCCCGGAAGAGATGGCCGGCGCCGCCATGTTCCTTGCTTCACCGCTCGCATCCTATGTGCAGGGCCACACACTTGTCGCAGATGGCGGCCTCACACTTTGATGTCGCAGCCAGCCAATACAGTTTAGGATCCCCCTTTCATGTTCTTCGAATATTCCGAGAAAACACAAAACCTGATCGCCAAGCTGCAAGCCTTTGTCGATGCCAATATACTTCCGGTGGATCGCGAGGTTCGTGAATGGAACGACGATCCGGCCAACCGCTGGAAGCCCTGGCCCGGCTTGGAACCGCTCAAGGATAAAGCCAAAGCAGCTGGCCTATGGAACCTGTTCCTACCGGAGGAATATGGCAAATACAGCCCCGGCCTGACCAATCTGGAATATGCACCCTTGGCAGAGATCATGGGCCGCACCGGATGGTGTTCCGAGGTTTTCAACTGCTCCGCGCCGGACACCGGCAATATGGAAGTCTTCGCCAAATTCGGCACCGAAGCGCAGAAACAGGGCTGGCTCGAACCCCTGCTGGCCGGGGACATACGGTCAGCATATTTGATGACCGAACCCGATCACGCCTGCTCTGACGCGACGAATGTCCGCACTGAAATTCGTCGCGATGGCGACGAATATGTCATCAATGGCAAGAAGTGGTGGATTTCGGGCATCCACGACCCACGCTGCAAAGTCTTGCTGGTGATGGGGCGGACCAATCCAGAAAACCCGCGTCATACGCAGCAATCGACAGTGATCGTCCCGCGGGACACGCCCGGCGTCGAGGTGGTGCGCGCCCAGAAGGTATTCGGCAGCGTCCATTCGCCCGGCGGGCATTGCGAAGTGCATTTGAAGGATGTTCGCATCCCCAAAGAGAACATCATTCTTGGCGAAGGGCGTGGCTTTGAAATCGCTCAGGGTCGGCTTGGGCCGGGCCGCATTCATCACTGCATGCGCTCTATCGGGTCGGCGCAGCTTGCTCTGGAATTGATGTGTCAGCGCGTGACAGAGCGCAAGACCTTTGGCCGGATGATGTCGGATCGCTCCAGTATTCGGATGGAGATCGCGAAGAGTTATTGCGAAATCGAGCAGGCCCGCCTGCTCACATTGAAGGCTGCCGATGCGATTGACCGTCACGGCGCGAAGAACGCCAGGGATTTGATCGGAGCGATCAAAGTGGTGGCCCCGCAAATGGCACAAACAGTGGCGGATCGCGCGATCCAGATCTTTGGGGGCATGGGCGTGAGCGATGATGTGCCCTTGGCGGATATTCTTGCCACCCAGCGCTACATTCGTCTGACAGATGGTCCAGAAGAGGTACACGCATCCCAGCTTGGAAAGTTCAAGATCGGGCAATACGCAAAGCCCGGTGCTGGCTGGAATGAAATCCCGCAGACCTAATCCGTTCGGTCCGGGTAAGAAACGCGATGAACGCTCCGGCCTGCGACGGCCCGGGCGGAATTTGCGACGGAACCGAGGACAGTGATACAGCGTTCAGCCGTGGTTGATCACATCCAGACCACGCCGGGCGAAACATCTGGCAAGATGCCCTGCGTCGGCACCGTCCGCCCCCGCCGCATTGCCCGCGCGCACACGATCCGCGATGCCGACCCAGATGACCGAGAACCGGAACAGCGCGAAGGCCTTGTGGAACGAAGTCAAAGGCGGCAAGTCCGGGCAGTTTGACATGTAACGGTCCACGAACGCCTCTTCGGTCGGCAAGTTCTCTGCCGCGAGGTCCAGCCCGAGGATTCCGCCGTATTCCTCCGGCGCCGTGTGCCAAGCCATGCAGCAATAGCCAAGATCGGCGAGAGGATGCCCCAGCGTCGAAAGTTCCCAATCCAAAATGGCCGCGACACGCGGTTCTGTCGGATGAAAGATGACGTTTCCCATCCGGTAATCCCCATGGGCCAGACTTACCCGGCCATCATCCTGGGGTTGGTGTTCGACAAGCCAGGCCGACAACTCGTCCAGTTCCGGGATCGGGTCGCTTTGACTTTCCTGCCACTGGCGCGACCAACGCGCGATCTGCCGGGCGAAGTAATTGCCCGGCCGGCCGAAATCCTCCAGCCCCACGGCTTCGGGGCGTACGTTATGCATGGCGGCCATCGCATCTGCCAGCCCCATCCACAGCGCATGACGTTCCTGTTTATCCGCTGCGGCCAAGGCACCATCTGCGAACACCCGCCCCTCGACCCGTTCCATCAGGTAAAACGGTGTGCCCAAAAGACTTGCATCCGCATGGTACAAAACCGGGCGCGCCACCGGGACGCCTTGCGGGTGCAGCGCCTCCAGCACGCGGTACTCGCGATCGATGGCATGGGCCCCGCGCAAGATCGGCCCGCCCGGCTGCTTGCGCAAGACCAGTCGCGCGTCATCGCGGGTAATGAAATAGGTCGGGTTAGATTGCCCGCCCGCGATCCTCTCTATCGTGACCGGTGCCTTGCCACCGAAGGTTCCAGCCAGGAAATCGGCAAGGGCCTCGGGCTTGAAATCCATTGCCCCTTTCGTAACCGTGTTCATGCACGCCCCCGCAGGTCAAAGCCCTGACCTTCTGACGCTACGCTGCGGGCGATGCTGGTGAATTGGCCAATCCGCGCAATGGTCACTGCGGCGGGGATTTGAGTGATGAAGTACATGGAATTCCGTTCCTTGATCTGTAGACCTGCGGCACTTCTTCAGAACACCATATAACCGCCGTCGATGATGAAATCCTGACCGGTATGCCACGCGCTGGCATCGCTCATGATATAGGCCGCAATCGCGCTGAAATCCGATCCCTGCCCAAGACGCCTTGCAGGTATTCTGGGCACCACCCGGTCCGCGAAAGCCTTTGACGCAAAGCTTTCGTCGGTCAGCGGGGTCTCCACAAATCCCGGCAGGATGCTGTGCGCGGTCACACCGTAGCGCGCATATTCCACCGCCAGGGAACGGATCATGGAAACCAAGGCCCCCTTGGCCGCTGAATAGTGCTGATTGCGGGGCATTCCGTTCAAGGCACCGATACTGGAGGTGCCCACCAAGCGCCCGAACTGATCGCCCGCCTCTGCGCGTTCACGCATATGCCCTGCCGCCGCCCGAAACACGTAATAGGCACCGTTGAGGTTGATATCGATCATCTGGCGCCAATGCGCATCCACTGACTGATCAAAGCCAGCACTCGGCGTGGAAAATCCAGCATTGGCAAAGCAACCATCGACGCGCCCATGGTCGTTCAATGTAGCGGCAAACACGTCGTTCACAGCATCTGAATTGGTCACATCGCAGACATATGCGGTGACCTTTGTGCCATGAGCGGACAGCGTTTCCAGCGCTTGCGCGTTCTTGTCAGCATTCCTGCCCCAAATCGCGATATCGCAGCCGCATCTGGCAAGACCTTCTGCCATGCCCAGACCGATCCCGCTATTGCCGCCAGTGATCAAGGCGGTTTTTCCCGTCAAATCAAACATGTGCAGCCTCATTGCGGCAGGTGTTTTCGGCCGTGGTCATCACACGGCTTTCGAATGCTCGCCCAGTTCCTCGCGGATCGCGGCAGTATCCCCGCCTATTGCACGCGGCGTGTTGATCTCCGGTGATGTGCTGCGCGAAAAACGTGGGGCCGGGGCCGCTTGCAAGACGCCATCCACCTCGACAAGTGTTTTACGCGCCGCCATATGGGGATGAGATGCCGCGTCGGTCATGCTGAGCACAGGGGCCACGCAAGCATCCGTGCCTTCAAATATCTCGGACCACTCGGCCTGTGTCCGCCGCGCAAAGGCCTGCGCATAGAGTTCGGCACGGTCAGCCCAGTTTGCAGGGTCGTTTTGGTCCTTGCCATGCTCGGCGGGCAGCGCGGCTTTTTCCAGCAATACGGCAAAGAACTGCGGCTCCAACGGGCCGACGGACATGAAAAGATCATCCTTGGTCCGGTAGCACCGATAGAATGGGGCGCCCCCGTCCAACAGGTTGGACGCACGGTTTTCATTCCACTCGCCGCGTGCCTTGAAGGTGTGGAAAAGCCCCATCATCGCGCTGACGCCGTCCACCATGGCCGCATCGACCACCTGACCTTTTCCGGATGTCTGCCTCTCGAACACGGCGGCCAGTATTCCAAGCAACAGGAACATGGTGCCCCCGCCATAATCGGCAATAAGGTTCAGCGGCGGCGGCGGCGGGTTCTCGACCTGCCCCATGGCAGCCAACGCGCCCGTCAGGCCAAGGTAGTTGATGTCGTGCCCTGCCGAATGACTCAACGGTCCTTCCTGCCCCCAGCCTGTGATCCGGCCAAAAATCACCGAGTCATCAAGGTCATCTGGACCAAGGCCCAGCCGTTCCATCACGCCCGGCCGAAAGCCTTCGATGACGATGCCTGCCCGGTTGATCAGCGCTTGCGCGGTGCGGTGCCCCTCTTCGGACTTCAGGTCCAGACACACAGATCGCTTCCCGCGCCGGTTTACATCGGTTTTGTCGGCAGGGGCTTCGGCCCGGTCAATGACGATCACGTCTGCGCCAAGATCGGCAAGCAACTGCCCCGCCAAAGGGCCGGGACCGATCCCGGCCATCTCGATCACTTCCAAACCTTTCAATGGTCCCGACATGTTCCCCCCTCAACCTTTAGTGCGATCATCCAGACCGAGGCCGCGACCGATGATTTCACGCATGATCTCAGACGTTCCCGCATAGATCCGGCTGATCCGCGCATCGACATAAAGCCGAGAGATTTCATATTCTTCCATGTACCCCGCGCCGCCATGCAGCTGCAGGCAGGAGTCAATGATTTCCCCTTCGATTTCCGAAGTGAACAACTTGGCCTGCGCCGCCATTTCTGCGGTGCAATTCCCCTCCAGATGGGCCATCGCGCAATGATCCAGAAATGCCCAGCCAACATCCAGTTTAGTCCGTGCATCCGCCATCGCGAACCGGCTGTTCTGGAAGGTGCCGACTGGTTTCCCGAACGCCTTGCGCTCCTTTATGAAGTCCATCGTGATTTCGAACGCGCGTTCGGCACGCCCCAGATAGCCATCGGCCCCCACAAGCCGTTCTTCGGCCAAATTGGTCATCATCAGTTTGAAACCATCGGTTCCATCGCCAACAAGATCCGAGGCAGGGACCTTCACGTTATCAAAGAACAGCTCCGACGTATCCTGCGCATGGAGCCCCATCTTCTTGAGGTTTTGCCCCTTGGAGAACCCTTCCGCGCCCTCTTCGATCCAAAACAGGCCGATGGAGCGTGGATTATCCGGGTCGGTCTTGGCTGCAATCAGATACAGGCCGGCGATCTGACCATTTGAAATGTAGGTTTTTGACCCGTTCAGCACCCAATGGTTCCCCTGCTTTTCAGCGCGGGTTTTGATCGAAGCCAAGTCAGACCCACATCCCGGCTCCGTCATTCCGATCGCAAGGATCGTGTCGCCCGAAACGATACCCGGCATGTACCGGTCTCGCTGGTCGTCGGTCCCGAACTTGTGAAGATAGGGGGCCACGATGCGGTTGTGCAGCGTGATGAAGAAAGAGCTTTCGACCTTGGCCAGCTCTTCGTTAAGCACCATGTCAAAGCGGAAATCGTCAAGGCCCATACCGCCGTATTTCTCATCGGCGAACATCGCCAGAAAGCCGTTCTCCCCCGCCGATTTCCAGGCTTCCTTGCTGACCTGTTTGTTCTGACGCCAGGTTTCGGCATGGGGTTCGACTTCAGCCGCGATCCATTTGCGAACACTGTCGCGGAACATCTCGTGCTCTTCTTCAAAAATGCGTCTTTTGATCATGGGACATCCCTTGGTAATATGTTGGATTCGGGCTTCAGGAGCGTGAATGGGTCAGCTGTTCGTCCAGTTCGGGGCGCGTTTCTCGACAAATGCCGCGACACCTTCCTTCCCGTCATTGGACTGCAGTACGACGTCGAACTCGGCCATATTGCCTTCAAACGCTTCTGGCAGACGCTCGATCTTTTCTTCGAGGGTGTTGAGCACGCGCTTTGACGCCCTGACCGCCGTGGGCGATACCAGTGTGATTTCCTTGGCGATTTCGCGGGCAACATCCATCGCCGTTTCACCTTCGCCCGCAACGCGGTTGATGATGCCAAGCTCACAGGCACGTTCCGCTGTGATTGCCCGGCCCGTCAGGATCAGTTCCATCGCGGCCTTGCGCCCGATCTGGCGGGACAGGCGTTGAACCCCGCCCGCCGCGGCAAATAGGCCAACCTTCACTTCGGGGAGTGCGAATTTCGCCTGCGCATCCGCCACGGCGATATCGGATGCCAGAACGATCTCGCATCCGCCGCCCATCGCAACCCCGTTCACCGCGGCAATGATCGGCTTTTCGCGGCCCCAACGCTGGGTAATTCCGCCAAAACCCGAACTGGCTGGCTCAATATCCTGACCTTCGCTCGTCGCCTTCAAATCGTTGCCCGAGCAAAAGGCTTTGTCCCCGGCGCCTGTTATGATCGCAACCCACAGGTCACGATCCTGATCATATCCGTTGAAAACCTCGTGCAGCTCACGATGCGCCCCACCGTGAAGCGCGTTGTAGCGATCGGCGCGATTGATGGTGACCTCAAGAATATGCCCATCCCGCTTGACCGAAATGTATTCGAAATCACGGTTCCAGATATCTTGGGTGTCTGTCGTTTTTGCGTCACTCATTTCGTTCTCCTGTGTCTTGCGGGGCTGATGGCTTGCCGCGAAGGCGTTTGCTTTTGCGGCAGTGTGTCCGTGGGGAAGCCGCCTCCCCCACGGCCCGGCAAAAGCCTATCAGCGCGGCGCCATCCGGATTGCACCGTCCAGACGGATATCTTCGCCATTCAGATACGGGTTGCTTACGATCGCGATGGCCAGCGACGCGTATTCTTCGGGTCGTCCAAGCCGTGCCGGGTTGGGCACCATTGCCCCCAAGGATTGCCGCACATTTTCGGGCAAGCTCATCAAAAGCGGTGTCTCGAAGAGCCCCGGCAGAATGGTATTGACGCGAATATGCTCCGCAGAAAGATCACGTGCGATGGGCAGCGTCATACCGACGACCGCAGCTTTCGACGCGGAATAGGCGACCTGACCAACCTGACCGTCTTCCGCCGCGACGGAGGCCGTGGAAATGATGGCTCCGCGCTCGCCATCTTCGGGATCAAGGGTCATCATACCGGCTGCGGACTTGACGGTGCAGATAAAGGTACCGACTTGGTTTACTTCGATAATCTTGCGATATTCGGCAATGGGAAACTGTGAAATCTCGCCGGTTTTCCGATCCCGTCCAGCGGTCTTGATCGCGTTGCCGATACCTGCGCAATTGATCAAGATGCGTTCTTGACCGTTCGCCGCGCGCGCCTTTTCGAAACCCGCATCGACGCTGGCTTCGTCCGCCACGTTCACCTTGCAAAACACGCCGCCCAATTCGGCCGCAATCGCTTCTCCGGCCTCCTCGTTCAGATCAAACAACGCGACCTTCACGCCCTGCGCAGCCAACGCCCGCGCGGTAGCCAGACCAAGTCCGGATGCGCCCCCAGTGATGACCGCCGAGACTGAGCTATCTAGTTTCATTTACGTTCTCCGTTTTTAATTTCAAAGGGCGTTGATGCTGTGGCCGCCATCGACCGTGAGGGTCGCGCCGGTCATGTAGGCGTTTTGGTCTGCCGCCAGCATCAGCAGGGGGAGGTTCAACTCTTCCAGAGTGCCGAACCTGCGCTGTGGAATGCGCGCAGCCATGCGCTGCCCGGCTTCTGATGTCAGAAACTCCGCATTCAATTCTGTCTGGAAATAACCCGGCGCCAGCGCGTTGACGCGAATGCCATCACGCGCGACCTCTATCGCGAGGGATTTGGTCATGTGGACCACACCGGCTTTTGTCACGGCATATGCCCCGGACTTGAGCGCTGTGCGCGACGCGGTGATCGACGCGATGTTGATGATCGATCCAGCCGTCTTTGCCTTGCGAAACATCGCCACCGCCTGTTTCGACACGCGCCAGACACCGGTCAGGTTGATATCGACCAGCTGTTGCCACTCGTCTGCTTCCATATCCACAAGCCAGGAATTCTGACCAATGCCCGAATTGTTGATAACGATGTCACAAGGCAGCATGTCTGCAAATGCAGCTTCCACGGCGTCAGCAGATCCTACATCCATTGACATAACCTGGACGTCGCGCCCCATCTTGCGCAACGGCTCCGCCACCTCTTGCAACTTGTCGATGCGCCGCGCGGCAAGAACCAGATCGGCGCCCTGCCCCGCAAGAACAGACGCGAAATGCGCACCCAGACCACTGGAAGCGCCTGTGACCAGCGCTCTCTTTCCGCTTAGGTCGATTGTTAAAGGGTGCGTCATCAAGCTTCTCTTCTTCGGGAAATTTGCAGGGAACCGGTCCGGCATGGCACGGAATGGTCCCCCGCCCGTGCAGGCGCTTAGATGCGCTCGATGATGATTGCGGGGGCCATGCCACCGGCGGCACACATCGTGATCAGCCCATAGCGACCGCCTGAGCGTTCCAGCTCATCGAGTGCGGTGCCGATCAGGATGGAGCCGGTCGCGCCGATGGGGTGGCCAAGCGCCATAGCGCCGCCGTTGATGTTCACCTTCGAACGGTCAAGTTTCAGATCCCGAATGAACTTTTCCGCAACAACGGCAAAAGCTTCATTGATTTCATACACATCAATGTCATCGGTCGTCAGACCGGCCTTCTCCAGAACCTTGCGCGCCGCTGGGACGGGGGCATTCAGCATCAATGTCGGGTCGTCGCCAATATTGGCCGTGGCCACGACGCGCGCACGCGGCTTCATGCCATTCTTTTCGACATAGCTTTCCGATGCCAGCAAGATCGCCGCGGCCCCATCAACCACGCCCGAGGAATTGCCCGCATGGTGGATGTGTTGCATCTTACCCTTCAGTTCAGGGTAGCGCGCATAGATCATATCGCCGTAGGTCGTGCCCTCATCGTCAATCGGAAATTCCATGAACTTGTCGAAGACGGTGTTGAGCGTGGAAAGGGATTCGACCGTTGTTCCGGGACGTGGAAATTCTTCCTTGTCCAACACAAGCTCGCCCGTTTCAGGGTCATGTACAGGCACGATTGAGCCGTCGAAACGCCCTTCGGCAATGGCTTTGGCTGCACGCTCCTGACTGGTGACGGCAAGCTGGTCGGCGGCGGCGCGGTCAATCCCTTCAATCGTCGCGATGGCGTCGGCACTACACCCTTGCTGTGTCTGAGGGTGCTTTGAGCGCAGGCTCAGGTTCCCCGCGTCCATCATGAAGGGCTTATTCGGGTCAGCAATCTGCGCCGTGTAGCTCATCATTTCAGTGCCGCCCGCGATGACGACATCCTCCATGCCCGACATGATTTGAGCGGCCGCCAAGGAAACCGTGGTAATCCCGGAGCCACAGAAACGGTCAAGCGTCACACCCGACGCCTTGATGTCATACCCCGCGTCCAGCGCTGCCATCCGGCCCAAGTCACCGCCCTGCTTGTCCTTTTGGGTGCTGGTCCCCCAGATAATGTCGTCAACATCGGCCGTGTTGAGATCGTTGCGATCCCGCAGCGCGGCCAGCACCGTGGCCCCCAGATGCTGGGGGTGCAGATGCGCAAGCGCGCCCTTGCCGACTTTTCCAACGCCGCGAGGAGTGCGGCAAGCGTCAATGATGTAGGCCTCTGCCATTGGGGTATCCCTTCTCAAGAATCCGACCAGCCGGCACCGGCGGCGCATGCAGCCGAAACCCTGTCAATTCGCGGTGGCACCTGCACTTGATCAGCGATGCCGTTCTTTGCTTCCGCGCTGCGTTCGATATTCCATCGACCCATTAATTAGTCAAGTAGTTAACCAAAGCAGCCGGCAGATTAATTGACCGATTAAGATTCATTTCCATCCTCTCTCAAGCTTAAAGACGACAGGTCCGCGTTTCGGAAACCAGCTTTCCGGTCAGTTCATTATCTCAGGCAGGAACAGTGTGATTTCCGGCCAGATCGCCAGAACCGCCAGCACTAGGAGATCCATCAAGATGAACCATAAAACCCCTCGGAAAATCTGCGTTGTCGTTGCGATACTGCCGACGACGCCCTTGATAACAAAGATGTTCATCCCGATTGGCGGCGTCACCATCCCGATCTCGAGCAGCTTGGTCAGCACGATCCCGAACCAAAGCAACGACCAGTCCAGATCCTGCACAATCGGCAGCACAATCGGCATCGTCAGCAACATCGCGCCAATCGGCTCAAGGAACATCCCCAGTATGAGATAGACCAATATGATCCCAAGCAGGATCATGGCCGGGTTGGCCGACAGCCCGATTATGGAATCCGACAAGTAGTCTCCGGCACCCGACAAGGTCAAAAACCTTGTCAGCAATGTTGCACCGACGCCAATGACGATCAGTGCGGCGGTCGTGATCATCGTCTCTTCCACGGCAAGCCGGAACCGGCGCCAGGTCAGCGTCCTGCGCGCAAGCCCAACCAGACAGGACAGGAAAGCACCGATTGCGCCTGCTTCTGTCGGTGTAAAGGCCCCCGAGAAGAGCCCGCCGAAAATCCCGATCATCACCACCAGGATCGGCCAGGTGTCCTTCAGGGCCGTTATACGCTCCGCCCAAGAGGCCCTTTCGCCGACAGGTGCCAAATCCGGATTGATTTTGACCCGCACGAGGATGACCAGACAATAGCCGATTGCCGAGATAAGCCCCGCCGTAATCCCGCCAAGAAATAGCTGGGGCACCGAGACCTGCGCGATCACACCGTAAAGGATCAGAATGATAGAGGGCGGGATCAACGCCCCGATGGTGCCCGCGACAGCGACGGTGCCTGTGGCAAGTTCGGCGTTGTAGCGTGCGCGCATCATCTCGGGCACGGCGATGCGCCCCATGGCCGCTGCGCAGGCCACGGATGATCCACACACAGCGGCAAAGCCCGCGGACCCGAAGACAGCCGCAATGGCAAGCCCGCCGGGAAGCGCCGATGTCCACACCCTCGCGGCCCTGAACATCCCTTGGGTCAACTCCGCATGGTAGCAAATGAACCCAAGCAGCAGGAACATAGGCACCGAGCTAAGCACCCAGTTCGCCGAAAATTGGTATGGCATCACCGCAAGCGCGCCCCAGGCAACGCGCCAGCCCAGCAGAACGTAAAGCCCGCCGAAGCTGACACCGATCAAGGCAACGCCGATCGGCACCCGCAATGCGATCAGCACGAACAGCAGCCCCAGACCGCTCAGGCCAATACCGATATCATCCATTGGGAAGCTCCTCTGCGCCAAGCTCACCGTTCAAGTCAGGGCCAAATGTCGATTTTGCGCCCCTGGAAATCGCCCAGGCACGCCACAGGGCGGTCACGGCCATCAGGCCGCACCCCACGGGCAGGGCGAAATAGCTTGGCCATACAGGAATGGTCAGCGACCCCTGCTGGATCGCCGCGCTGATGTCGAATTTATGCAGCGCTTCGAGCCATGTGCGGACGGTAACGAAGCCGAAGACGATCGCCGCCAGAAACGCGGCCATTGCCGCAAGTCCGTTTTGCACATTGCGGGGCATCAGCTCTGTGAACACTTCGACAGACACGTGGGCATCGCGCGATTCAGCGACCGCAAGCGAGCAGAAGCCGAGTATCACCATGTAATAGTGCGACACGATGGTGATCGTGCCTCTTATCGGTGCATTGAAGACAAATCGTAGCACCACATCGAACGTGATGTGCAGCATCATCAGCGTTACGCAGATAATTCCGATCAGCCCCATCCCCGAGACCAACGGTTCAAGCACGCGTTGAAAGAACTTCATGTAAGCCTCACGAGTCCAAGGAAAAACGGTGCCGCACCGGATGCGCACGCCACGCATCCGGTGCAGCGGATCACTTACTGCCCGTAGGTCGTCACATCGACCTTGGAGAGGACTTCCGTCCAGTAGAGGTCAGCCAGCTCTTCGGCGGATTGCACGTCCTTCACCAACGACACCCATTTCGTCATCAGTTCACGGATCTTTGCCGCGCCCGCCTCACCATTTGCAACGCCGCGGTCCGCATAGATCCCGACCAGATCATCGATATCCTTGTTGATCCATTCGACGCTTTCAGCCCGCAGGGACGCATCCGCCTCGCGGAATGTGATGCCCTTTTCCTTGGCCTTGGCGATGTTGTCCCGCGCCTCGTTGAAATAGGCGTAGTTCATGTCAGCCGCGCCAACGGCGGAGCCTTTCAACAAAGCGGTGCGACCAGCATCGTCAAGACCGCGCCATGTGTCTTTGTTCACATTGGTCAGCGCCGACACAAAAGAAGACCCCGGCAGGTTTGTGGTAATGTCGGTGACAACGTCGATGAAGCTGAAGTTGGTAAGCTCTGACGCGGAGGACGCGGAACAGTCGATGACACCTTGGTTGAGCGCTTCGAATGTCTCGTTCACCGAGATGGATACCGGGATGGCGCCCATTGCTTCGATCCAGCGGCTCCAGAATGCGCCGGGCGTGCGAATGCGCGTTCCCTTCAGGTCCTCCGCCGTGACGACCGGCTTGGTGCACTGAAGCATATAGGGGGGTGTCCCGGCACCGGCGGTATATACGTGGTTCTGCGCCGCGAATTCGTTCACGCAGTCACCGCAGTTGAACAGAACATACTCCATGATCGCGCCGGAAAACGCGAAGGCCATGCGGTCTGCGTCCCCCTCGACCAGTTCGCTAAGGCTGGCCAGTTCGGTTGCGAAGTTTGTCGCCGGAAACTCGGACAGGAAGTAAGGTGTCAGGACCGTGGTCATATCCGCGATGCCGTCGCGGACCCCCGAGGTCGATTCCAGAAAGTTGAGCAGCGAAAGCGGGAACACTTTGACCGTCACATCACCCCCGGATGCTTCTTCGACTGCGCCGGCATATGCCCCGATCGCCTCGGTCGGCAGCGCGCCCGGAGGCCAGCCAATCGCATACCGCAACTGGTCCGCTTGTGCCGCTGTCGACACCGCACCTGCCGATGCGACGGCAAGAACCAACGCAGATGCGCTGCTTTTGAACATCTTGGAAAACTTCATCTAACTTCTCCCATTTTTCGGTTTTTCAGTCGCCGGGTAACACCCGACTGTTTCATTGATCGTCTGTGCTCTTTCAGAGATGCGAAAGAGCGATGGTTGGGGGCGGCATGTCTTTGAATATGCAGCCCGAATTTCTGTCAGAGGGCCTCCACGATGGTGACGTTTGCCAACCCACCGCCCTCGCACATCGTCTGCAATCCGTAACGCTTGCCGCGCGCGCGCAATCCATGCACCAACGTCGCCATCAATTTTGCGCCAGAGGCCCCCAGCGGATGTCCCAACGCAATCGCGCCACCATTGACGTTCAACCGGTCCGGGTCGGCACCTGTGTGCTTGAGCCAGGCAAGCGGTATCGACGCAAAAGCCTCGTTGACCTCGTAAAGGTCGATTTCATCAATCGTCATGCCGGCGCGGGCCAATGCCCGATCCGTGGCGAAAAGCGGCTCTTCGAGCATGACCACGGGATCGCCGCCCGTCACGGTCATCGACCGGATCTGCGCGAGGGGGGTCAACCCGTGCGCCTTGACCGCTGCGGCACTGGCGATCAAGACAGCCGACGCGCCGTCGCAAATCTGGCTGGCGTTCCCGGCGGTGATGACACCGCCCTCTTTCAGCACCTTCACACCGGCAAGCGCCTCCATCGAGGCGTCAAAGCGGATGCCTTCATCCGCCCGGTGAACTTCGCCGCTCTCCAGCTCAAGCGGCACGATTTCCTGATCGAATGCCCCGCCTTCAGTGGCCTTGACCGCACGCTGATGGCTCTGCAGTGCAAAGGCATCAAGGTCCTCGCGGCTGAAGCCATGCTTGCGCGCAATCGCTTCCGCGCCTGAAAACTGGCTGAAGGCAACGCCGGGATATTTCGCATCCAAACCCGGCGATTTGGCGGAGCCGGGCTCAAAGTTCCGCGAAAACGCTCCGGTGGTTCCCATAGGAACCCGCGACATGGATTCGACGCCCGCAGCGATCACAACGTCCTGGGTTCCGGACATAACAGCCTGCGCTGCAAACTGAATGGCCTGTTGCGAAGACCCGCATTGCCGATCGATCGACACCGCAGGAACGCTTTCGGGCAGGCTTGAGGCAAGCACCGCATTGCGGCCAATGTGCAGCCCCTGTTCACCGCTTTGACCAACGCAGCCCATGATGACATCTTCGATGGCCGCCGGATCAACGCCGGTATTTTGCACCGTCGCGTCCAGTACTCGCGCAGCCAGATCAACCGGATGCCACCCGGCCACCTTGCCACCACGGCGCCCGCCGGGTGTACGCAGTGCAGAACAGATATAAGCTTCGGACATGGTTTCCTCCCTTAACGACCGACGCAACGCGCCTGCCTAGCTGCCAAAACGGGCAGCGCGCTTTTCCTTGAACGCGGCGACACCTTCGACAAAGTCGGGGTGATTGCCCGCGTCTCGTTGCAAAACTCGTTCCAATTGAAGGCTCTCGGTGAAACTGGACTCCGCCGCGGCCCAGGCAGATTGCCGCGTCAGTGCCAGAGCACGGGTTGGTCCGTCCGCCAGTTTCTGCGCGATCTTCATCGCTTCCGCCTCGACCGCGTCATCCTCGACCAGCCGGGTAATCAGGCCCCAGTCAAACGCCTGTTCGGCTGGCAGCTTCTCTGCGAGCATCATCAATTCCATTGCCCGCACGCGCCCGACCGAGCGGGTCAAGAGCCACGCCGCGCCGCCATCGGGAACAAGCCCAATCCGCGCAAATGCCTCAAGAAAATAGGCCGAGCGACCGCTGATGATGATGTCCCCCACCATGGCCAGCGATGCACCGACCCCTGCCGCCGCGCCGCGCACCGCCGTGATAAACGGCACCGGCAAGGTTCTGATCGTCTCAACCAACGGGTTGAACGCATCTTCCAGTGTCTGTCCTGCGTCCAGTTCCCCGTCGCCGGGGGCAAGATCACCGGACAAATTCGCGCCCGAGCAAAAACCGCGTTCGCCGCCCATCAGAATGATGCAATTGGATACCTTCGCTTCGGCACGCAGCGCTTCGCGCAGTGCCAATGCCATTTGCGTATCCATGGAATTCAGTGTTTTGGGATCATTCAGGCGCACCGTGCTGACACGCCCCTCGCGGGTGACTTCTATACGGTCATCAAGGGTGGAAATGGTCATTGGCAGGGGTCCTCTGGTATCGCGGGTAACTGGTGGGTCATTGCCATTTCGGCGCAGACCAATCGGGGAAGATGTCAGGCAAATCGGTGCTTACCCTGTCGGGAAAAACCGCAGGGCGTTTCTCCATGAAGCTACGCACGCCCTCTGCGGCATCGTCCGACGCAGTACGCAATTCGATCGCAAGACTGTCAACGCGGTGCGCTTCCATTGGGTGGTCGGCCCCCAGCATCCGCCACATCATCTGGCGCGTCAGCGCGACGGAAACGGGCGCGCTATTGGCGCTGATCTCCTCGGCCAATTCCTGCGCGGCCCCCAACAGATCAGCGGGCTTGTGAACCGAGCGGACCAATCCAGCGGAAAGCGCTTCTTGGGCATCAAAGATCCGGCCCGTTGCGCTCCACTCCATCGCTTTCGAGATTCCGACCACGCGCGGCAGAAACCAGGAGGAACAGGCCTCTGGCACAATGCCACGGCGACCGAACACGAAACCGAACTTGGCATCCTCGGAGGCCAGCCGCATATCCATCGGCAATTGCATGGTGGCGCCGACACCGACCGCAGCCCCATTGACGGCCGCGATCACGGGTTTGAGGCTGTCAAAGATGCGCAAGGTCAACAGGCCGCCGCCATCGCGCACTGTGGCCTCGCCTAGCTTGCGGTTTTCCACATCCACAAAGCCGCTGGTCCCGCCGGAAATATCCGCACCGGCACAAAATGCCCTGCCCGCCCCCGTCACCACAACGGCGCGCACAGCGTCATCCTTGTCCGCGACATCGAAGGCGTCGATAAGCTCCTGCATCATCTCAATCGTGAAAGCGTTCAACTTTTCGGGCCGGTCGAGGGTGAGCGTCATGATCCCACCGGTGACGTCCGTGCGCACAACAGCCATCAGCTTTCTCCCGCCAGGGGCGCGGCGACGCTGCGCGGGGCCGGGTCGGGAATGTTGCCGCGTCGCGGGCCAAGATAGCCGAACAGCCATGCGCCCACCTTGCGCATTTGAATCTCTTCCGCGCCTTCAGTGATGCGGTAGCGGCGATGGTGGCGATAGATATGTTCGAACGGTTTGTGCCGGGAATATCCAATGCCGCCATGAATTTGCATCGCGCGGTCTGCAGCCTCGCAGCACAGACGATTGGCCTGATAGTTGCACATGCTCACCTTGTCAGAGAGTTTCTTGGCAACCTCGGGATGCGGCATGCGGTCCATCTCCCATGCCGTTTTGCGAATGAGCTGACGGAGCATTTCTGCCTGCGTCGCCAGTTCGACCAAGGGGAACTGGATCGCCTGATTGGCTGCCAGCTCTTTCCCGAAGGGTTTGCGCGCACGGGCATACCGCACGGATTCCTCGATGCAATATACCGCAGCGCCCAGCGAACTGGCGGCCTGCCGAATACGGTTTTCATGCACAAAGGCCTGCGCCAGCGCCAACCCGCCGCCCTCTGGCCCGAACATCAGATCATCCGGCACCCAGACATTGCTGAAACTGATCCGGGGGTGATCAGTCGGCATGTTGAAGGTCCAAAGATACTCTTCGATCTCCAATCCCGGTGTCTGGGCGGGAACCAGAAACGCGGTGATCCCGTCAGCCGCACCATCCGCGCCCGACGTGCGCGCGAAGGTCACGCAATGGGTCGCGGTGTGCATCCCCGTCGTCCACATCTTTTCGCCGTCAATGCGCCAGCCGGATACGCCATCGCGCGTCTCGCGCACCGCGCGCGTTTCCATATGCGTTGCATCCGATCCATGCGCTTCCTCGGTCAGGCCGAACGCCATGCGTATGTCGCCATTCAGCGCGCCGGAAATGAATTTCCGTTTTTGCCCCTCCGTCCCGAAATCGCGCAGCATGACGATCACCGGGAAGTTGCCAACCACGGAATGTTCAGACTGCAAGTCATTGAAAAGCCCCAGCCCCTTGGCGGCCATATGCTCACGCACAACGGCCATCGCCAGGTTGCCTCCATCCTGCCCGCCGAATTCAGCAGGCAGGGAAAACCGGTAGAACCCGGCCTTATCCGCGCGCTTAACCGCTTCGGCCATCAGGGCCTCCCATTCGGGTCGGGGCAGGCCACCATTTTCGAAATCAGTGCGCGCATATTCGCGGCGATGGTCGAAAAACCGCTCGTTATCGTCCTGGGCCTGCAACGGTACGATTTCCGCTTCGATGAAGGCGTCAAGGCGCGTCAGCAGATCGGTAATGTCAGGTGGAAGATCGAAGTTCATTTTGCGTTTCCCATGTTACGATTGGCGGCGGTCGAGGATGGTCTGCTAGGGCATCCCTTTCCTGCGCTGTGCCAATGCCCGCAGGCGCGCGGCTGCGGAAAACTCCGGTTGGTCGATGTCGATCTTGGCCAGTGTTGTTGTGATCAGCAGGTCCGGCAGACCCGGAGTCGAGAGATCCGTTTCGCCGCTTTCGATCTGAGCACAAAGGCGTGAGGTCAGCGCCTGCACGCCCCCCGCTTCGCCCACGAGGTCCGACAGCATCTGGATCTCATCCCCTTCGGACGGTTGCGCGGCAATCTGGCGCCGCACGAGGTCAACCGCACCGGCCGCGACCTTTGCCTCGAACCGCGCATGCGCGGGCAACGCCGCCGCAGCGGTGCCCCGCAGCCATTCAGAGACTGCCGCCAAGATTGCATCAGGTGTCGGATGGTCCTGCATCACGCGGCCCCTTCCAGCAGATCAAGCAGCAATATCGCCTCTGTTTCCGAAGCGCGGCGGGCGATCACATGCCGCTCCACGCTGGTGTCTGTCCCGTGGCGCACCCAAGCGCCCATTTCTTCGATGATGACGCCCCACCGCAACGCCGACAGGATTTCCCACCACCGCACAGCCGCCGGATCGACAGGCGTGCCACCTGCCGCTTCATACCCAGCGAACAAATCCTCGCGACGCCCCAAGCCGCCAACAGGATCGTCATTTCCAAAGCGCCAGCTTTCCATACACAGCCATCCCATATCCGCAGCGGGATCACCGATATGCGCCAGTTCCCAATCCAGAACACCGCGGAGACCTTCCGGCCCAAGCATCAGATTTCCCATACGAAAATCTCCATGCACCAAGGTCCAGGGCCGCGGCGCCGGCGCATGTTCAGCCAGCCAGCGTAAGGCGAACGAAAAGACCGGGCGCGCGTCGCCAACAGCACGATGTCTCGCAGCAAGATCGGCAAGCACCTCTTGAGGGGACTGGGTTGGGATGGGCAGGCCCGCTGGGTCGGTCTGGTGGATTTTGGCCAGAATGCTACCTGCCTGATTGGCAAATTTGGTGCGCGCCGGGGCAAAGCAGGGGTCTCGCAACAGGCGGCTTGGCAGCGCCTCCCCCTCGATCTGCGCCATGATGAAGCCGGTTCCGATACCGTCTTGCGGCATCAATTCATGCACGATGCGGGGCGCAGGCACGCCAGCGTCAACCGCGCGCCGGATCACTGCGGCCTCCGCTGCCATGCCGATGCCCGAGCCACCCGAACGCGCGGCGTCGGGGGCACGGCGCAAGATCAGGCGCTGCCCCTGCCCGCCGTCAATCCGGAAAGACCACGTCTCTTGACTGGCACCGCCCGACAGCCTGCGCAAATCCTGAATGCCTCGCGCCGCAGGATCAAGGACGGACAACAGCCGCGCCAATCCTTCCTCCAAGGCCATCTGGTGCTGTGAGATGCCTTGCGCCGCGATCAATTCACTTGCCGCTCGCGGCCCTCCCAATGAGGCGCGCGAAGGTCACGTTTCAGAAGCTTGCCAGATGCGTTGCGCGGCATCACGTCGATGACGTCAATTGCTTTGGGACATTTGAACGCCGCAAGCTTTCCGCGCATCCAGTTCAGCACTTCTGTTTCGTCGAGGGTCGCATCTGGCTTCAGGGTGACAACCGCCCTCACCGCCTCGCCCCATTTCGCGTCGGGTACGCCGATCACGGCGGCTTCGCGAATGGCGGGATGTGCGTAAAGCGCGCTTTCGACCTCTGCAGGATAGACATTCTCACCGCCCGAAATGATCATGTCCTTGATGCGGTCATGGATATACAGATACCCGTCTTCATCAAGATAACCGGCGTCGCCGGACAGCAGCCATCCATCGTCACGCAGGGTTTTTGCCGTCGCTTCCGGGTTCTTCCAATATCCCAGCATATTCGCCGGAGCCCGGACCGCCACTTCGCCAATTTCCCCGGTTTTGACGGGCTTTCCAGCCGGATCGAACACCGCAATTTCGCACCCCATGGCAGGGCGTCCGGCGCTGCGCATCCGCGCCGATCCCTCTGTCGAGTGATCCTCCGGCGGCAGAATTGCGATAGTGCCCGTCGTTTCGGTCATGCCGTAACACTGGACGAACTTGCAGCCGATCACCTCGATCGCCTCTTGCAAGAGGGGCAAGGGCATCGGCGCGGCACCATACATCACCGTCTGGATGCATGAGAAATCCACATCTGCAGCATTTGGGTGCTGGATGACGATTTGCAGGGCCGCAGGCACGACGAATATCTTTGAAACCCGCTCTCTATGGATCGCATCCAACGCCCCAGCAGGGTCAAACTCTCGCTGAATGACGCTGGTACAGGCATTTACAAAAGAAATGATCCAGAACCCTATGCCGCCGATATGGGCCAGCGGCATTGCGATAAGCCCGATGTCGTCGTCGTCCCAATGGTCATAGATGTGCTTTACCGGCAAGGAATCCAATTTGGGCTGGAGCAAATTGCCGTGGCTGATCAGTACGGCCTTGGGCACACCCGTGGTCCCGGACGTGAACAGCACCAAAGCCGGATCGCTGCTGGATGACCGATCACTGAAAGGAACAGCCGGCTGCGCATCGCGCCAGGCCTCGAAAGTGGGCCAAGGGCCATCGCCGCCTTCCATTGCCAAGATCTGGATATTCGGCAGCGCCTCGGCAATCTCCCCGACCGCAGCAGTGAATTCCGGGCCAAAGAACAAGATGTCTGGCGGATATTGCCGCAGAATTTCGATGATTTCAGCTGGCGCAAGACGCCAATTCAAAGGCGCGAACTTCCCACCCGATCGGGTCGTCCCCACGAAAATCTCAAACACGTGGTCGCAGTTCTTGCCCAGATACGCGACCACTTTCGCCGAACTTGCATCCAAGGCGCTGGCGACCTGATCCACGTGGCGATCAAACTCTGCAAAAGTTGTGTCGCGCCCTTCGAAGCGGTTGCATATCTTGTCAGGCACCCGCTGTGCGGCGCTCCTTGATACGGCACTCATCGTGCTCATCGCTTCTGGATCAATCATTTTACCTCCTCCTGATGCTGTCGCGGCTTCCGCTGATCGACATGCTGCCGGGCCCGAGACCATGGCGCCCGCCGACGCAAAGCAGAACCGCCCTTCCAGCGTGATGTGGCGGGCCGCCTCCTAACCCGAACCACGTCACTCCCATAATTTAACTAATCAGTTAGTTTAGACCTGTAAAGAAATAATTGCGCAGTTAACTCGCATTGTTGACTGCGCGAGACTTTGCGAGATACTGGTGGCCTATATCGCGCTTCGACGGCCTTGGACTCCAGCCTGCACTACAGGCTCGGATGGAGTGCAAAACCAGCGGTAGAACTGGCACACCATGAGGACGAAAAATCAGTGACAATGAGATCGCCAACACTTAAGACGTCCACACCCACAGGAGTTAGTTGAGCAATGAATTCAAAGGCAGCCGCAGCTACCGCCCCCGTCGAAGAGCGTGCCTCAACGAGGGATGATTTGCTGACCGCCGCAAGCGAACTCATGTGCGAACGCGATACCTTGTCGGTGCCAATCATCGATATCGCGGCCAAAGCCGGTGTGAATTCTGCTTTGGTGAAATACTATTTTGGCAACAAGAGTGGCTTGATGCGGGCGCTTCTCCACCGGGATCTGGCCGAGGCGGTCACCCAACTTGAAGCATTGGTCGAGATGGACATGCGCCCGACAGCCAAGATGCGGTATCACCTTTCCGGCCTGATCAACATGTACTTCAAGTATCCGTATTTGCAGCGGCTGTTGACCACGACGATGCGTGACGAGACCGAAGAAGTCAGATCGACCATGATCGAGTCGTATATCGAACCGATCCACCACGCCTACAAGCGCATGATTTCCGACGGCGTGGCGGCAGGAGAGTTCCAACCCGTCGACTACAAGTTTTTCTACTTCATTGTCATTGGCGCATGCGATCAGATTTTTTCGTCGCGAGACGTGCTGAAATACATGCATGGGGTCGATCGGATCGATGACAACATACGCCGTTCCTACACGGAACAGATGATCGCGGTCATCCTGGGCGGCCTGACCGCACGCACCTGACACGGCATCCCTAGACCGCAGTGATAAAACGCTCCGCCCCTTACATGACGGGGTCAAGCATTGGCAGCGGCGAGAGATTGGCCAACCGACCGGAAATGGTATTCGCTGTCACCAAACATCGCATTGATTGTCAGGATGCGCTTTTGAAAGTGGCCGATACTGATCTCATCGGTCATCCCGACACCACCATGCGTCTGAATCGCGGCCTCGCCAATTTGGCGGCCTAGCGTGCCAGTTTGCCCTTTCAGGACAGAGATATCCTGTGCGCTTGCGCGTCCTGCATCCATCAACGCGGTTGTGTACAGTAGATTCGACCGAGCCTTCACATAGGCGATCTTCATATCTGCCAAACGGTGCGAGATCGTCTGAAACGTCGCAATTGGCGCGCCGAACTGCTTCCGGGTCGACGCATAATCGCTTGTCAGTCGAAGCAGCGCGCCCATAGCGCCAACCGCTTCGGCGCAAAGCGCCACGATGGCTTTGGAAATCACTTCCTCAAGGGCATCATGCGCTTCGGTAACAAGTCTGCTTTCGAGGGGCAGATGAACCTCGCTAAAGGCGATATGCGCAGCATGACGCCCGTCAATCGTGACAAAGGGCGTGATGCTGACCCCTTCTTGTTTGGGATTGACCATAAAGACAGACAGCCCCTCCGTGTCCCCGACACCGCCGCGCGCCCTTGCCGACACAACAAGAACATCAGCCTGGGCACCGCCAAGAACCAACCGCTTTTCACCGTTGAGGGTAAAGCCATTCTGACCCTCGGATGCGGCCAGGGAAACAAGGGCCGGGTTCACGGTCCCTTTGCCCTCTTCATGAGCGAAAGCCGCCGTCTGGTCACCGGCAATGACATTGGCCAAAAGCGCCTGCGCAGAAGGATGATCAGAAAGCGCCAGACACTGGCCCGCCAACAAGATCGAAGAAACATAGGGTTCTATCAGCAGATGTGCCCCAAAAGGTTCAGCCACTGCGACGATATCCGCCATCGAACCGCCAAACCCGCCGAGTTCTTCTGCGAAGGGCAGGCCCAGGATTCCCATCTTGGCAAGCGCCTGCCAGATGTCGGACGACCATGGGCGACCAGAGTCCAGCAGCTTTTGACGCGCCTCGAAATCATAGCTTCGATCCAAAAGGCGCGTCACGCTCTCTTGCAACATCTTCTGTTCATCGGTTTGGGAAAAATTCATCTGCATGACCTTTCAGGCGACCTGCAAGCTACGTGCGATCAAGTTGCGTTGAACCTCATTCGTACCTGCGTAGATCGTGGTCGCGCGGCTGTTCAGATAAAGCGGCATTGCGATCAGATCCAATTCGCTCCCCAGCGGGTCTTCCCCTGCCCCCACGGTCAGCGCATCAAGCTGCATGGACAGACCTTCCAGCTGCGCGACCCGCGTCATCATGACTGACACGCGCTGGATCAACTCTGAGTTCATGGTCTTGGCGATGGAAGGCAATGCGGGGTCAGCGGCCAACTCGTGTCCGCTCATGATCAGCCGCTCGAAATGAGAGAGCGTCACGACATCCGCATGCAGCGCGCCCAAGTCGCGTTGAAACACCGGATCATCGGCCAGAGTGCCACCAAAGGGTGACGTTTCCGCGCGCGCCGCTTCAACAATCCGTGTCAGATACCGCATCAGAACAGGACTGTTGGCCGACCCGTTGCGTTCATGTTTCAGCAGGTGTTTCGCAACGCTCCACCCTTCGTTTTCGGCCCCGACCCGGCCGGATTGCGGCACGCGGACGTTGTCGAAAAACACCTCACAAAATTCCGCATTGCCATCCAAGCCCTTGATCGGGCGAATATCCATGCCGGGAAAGTCGGTTCTGTCCAGCAGCAGGAACGTGATGCCCTGCTGCTTTTTGCCTTCGCTGCTGGTGCGGACCAACATGAACATCCGGTTCGATTTGTGGGCGAACGTCGTCCATATCTTGCTGCCGTTGATGATGTAATCCTCGCCATCCGCAACCGCGCTACATTGCAGAGATGCCAGATCGGACCCGGAGTTTGGTTCGGAATACCCTTGCGTCCAGTAATCCTCGCCCGACAAGATCCGGAGCAGGTATTTGGCCTTCTGCTCTTCCGTGCCCAAGTCGATCAGCAACGGCCCCACCATTTTGAGTGAGTTCGGCAGCAAGGGGGGCAAATCCCGCTTGCGGTATTCCTCTTCAAAAATGGTCCGCTGTTCGGCAGACCATCCCGTACCGCCGTATTCTTGCGGCCAATCGGGCGCGGCCCAGCCCTTTTCGTTCAGAATGGCCTGCCAAGCGGCCCCTTGCTCAAAGGGCGGGAACGCGCTCGTGGTTTTACGCCCGGCTTCCCGGATCGCGTCTGTGGGCGCCGTATCCAGAAACGCCGCCACCTCGTCCCGGAACGCGACTAAATCCGCATTGATCTGGGTATTCATTCCGCAATCCTCCCCCGATTACTCAGTTCGAAACCCGGGTCATCTGTTTGTTGGTGAAGGCCGCAATCCGTTCCGCCATATCCGGTCCAATGCCTGCGGTCTCCATCACCTCCCACTGCAATCCGGCATCCAGCGGGCGCATATCCGTCGCGTCCAGCAACTGCTTGTTCGCGGCATGGGAAAATGGAGAGTTCGCGATGATGCGGGCAACCAGATCTTCGATCTCGGGTTCGAAGGCGTCAGCAGGAACCGCATATTCGGCAAGTCCGATCCGCACCGCCTCTTTGGCGTCGATCATGTCCGCCGTGAACATCAACCGTTTCGCTGTCGCGATGCCTACGCGCCGGGGCAGCCGCTGGCTCATCCCCCAGACGGGGGTCAAGGCCCATTTGGCGTGTGTATCCCCGAAACGGGCCGTATCGGCCGCGATGATGAAATCAGCGGCCAGCGCAACTTCGAGCGCGCCAGTGTAGCAATGCCCATGCACCGCCGCGACCACCGGCTTTGGCAGTTTCTCCATCAAGCGCAAGGTTTCGGAATGCCAGCCTTCGGACGGCACGTCCTCGCCTTCGGCAATATCGCCAAGGTCATGGCCCGCCGAAAAACACTTGCCCGCCCCGCGCAGCACAACGCATTGGATCGCGTCGTCACCCCGCAGGTCAAGAATGTGTTGGCGCAACTCCTTGAACAGCGCGACGGTCAGCGAATTCAACTTGTCGGGCCTGTTCAATGTCAGAACAGTCCAGCCATCTTTATCTTCACGCAGCACCAGATCAGCCATCGCGCATCCCCCACCTTACCCTAAATCGACCGGCCCAAGCGGCGGCCGTTACGCGACCAATCGCGCCAGCCGGGTCGAGATTATGGCTTCCGCCTCAGCCACGATGCGCGACACCAGTGCCTCGCATGTCGGAATGTCAGTGATCAGCCCTTGGACCTGCCCCGCCCAGATCAGCCCTCTGTCCAGTTCACCCGACATCAATGCCTCATGCCCCTTGGCGCCTGACACATAGGGTTGCACATCGCGGAATTCCGCCCCCGGCTTCGATCCGATTTCGACCACCATGTCAGAGACCGAATTCTTGGCGACACGTCCGGTGTTCTTGAAACCACGGAAAATCAGGTTGGTGTCCCGTTCGGTATTCGTCACCAGAAACTGTTTCACGCGCTCATGGATCGGTGCCTCGACCGTGGCGCAAAAGCGCGTCCCCATGTTGATCCCATCGGCGCCCAAGGCCAGTGCGGCCGCCAGCCCACGCCCATCGCCAAAGCCACCGGATGCCAGCAATGGTACTTGGATTTGATCCGCAGCGGCAGGGATGAGAACCAGACCCGGCACATCATCCTCACCTGGGTGGCCCGCACATTCGAACCCGTCGATAGAGATGATATCCACCCCCATCTTCACTGCCGAGACACCATGACGAACCGAGGTGCATTTGTGCAAAACCGTAATGCCATGCGCCTTGAAGTCCTCCACATGTTCTTGAGGCCGCCCGCCTGCGGTCTCTACGATTTTGACGCCGCTTTCGATAATCGCACGGCGGTAGTCGCTATAGGGCGGCGGGTTCACAGACGGCAGCACGGTCAGGTTCACGCCGAACGGCTTGTCCGTCATGGTTTTGCAGCGGGCAATCTCTGCGGCCAGTGCGTCAGGTGTCGGTTGGGTCAACGCCGTAAGAATGCCCAGCCCCCCGGCATTTGAGACCGCCGATGCCATCTCGGCCGTGCCGACCCACATCATTCCGCCCTGTACAATCGGGGTGTCGATCCCCAGCATTTCGGTGACCCGCGTATGTAGAGCCATTAGAATATCTCCGCTGATGTGATGTGTGATTTCAGGCTGAAGCAGACATGCCTCATGCGCCGTTTGCCTTTTTCCAGTCCCGCTTGACCTTCTTCGCCAGCGACCATTTGTGGACTTCGGTCGGGCCGTCATAGATCCTGAACGCCCGTATCTCGCGGAAAACCTGTTCGACGATGGTGTCGGCCGTCACGCCTTGCCCGCCCATCACCTGCACGCACCGGTCGGCAACACGCATCAGTGCTTCGGAAACGGCCACCTTCGTCATCGAGCTTTCGACCGTGCCAAGCACGCCGGTATCCAGCACGTCCGCGCACCAATAGACCATCTGTTCGGCTTGCTTCAGATCGATCATGTTCTCGGCCAGCATGAAGCCGACGCCTTCGTGATCGACCAACGGCTTGCCAAAGGCCATGCGGCGGTTGGCGTAATCGCTCGCGATCTCGTTCGCGCGGATCGCCGCGCCAAGCCACCGCATACAATGGGTCAGACGCGCAGGTGACAGCCGCACCTGAGCATAGCGGAAACCCTCGCCACTTTCGCCCAGCATCTGGCTGGCAGGCACCCTCAAGTTGTCGATGTTTATGACCGAATGTCCGCCGATCATGGAATTGTCGATCGTGTCGAGCACCCTTTCGATCCGGATCGCGGGATCGGGCAGATCGACCAGAAACATGCAGGCCCCGTCTTCGGACTTGGCCATAACGATACCCAGCCCCGCACCATCGGCCCCCGTGATCAGCGTCTTGCGGCCATTGATGACCCAGTGGTTCCCATCCATCCTGCAGGTCGTCTGCATCATCATTGGGTCTGACCCGGCGCCGCCCTCTTCCGCAGGCTCCGTCATGAAAAAGGCAGAGCGCATTCTGCCCTCGACCATCGGCGTCAAAAACCGCTCTTTCATCTCGGGAGAGCCAACCTGACCCAAAAGATACATGTTGCCTTCGTCAGGGGCGCCTACATTGCACGCGACCGGTCCAAGCGGGGAAAGACCCGACCGTATCAACACACATGCGGTTTCGAGATGACAGAGATGCGTGCCGTCCTCAAGAATATGGGGCGTCATCACGCCGGCCTTTCGGGCCGCTTCCTTCATCTCATCACCAAGCACCTCTGTCGGGCCGTGGCTGTTGCGGCGATCATCTTTTTCATAGGGAATGATCTGCTCACGCACGAAGGTTTCCACCCGGCCGGCGATTTGCACAGCCCGTTCGGACATTCGGCTATTATCAAGGGAAAAAGTCATGTTGGTGTCCAGTTCATGTCATCACGGCAATCGGTGTCGATGCCTGCTTGTCAGCCGCCCAAACCGGCGGCTCAGTTCCAGTATTCGTCCTTGAGCTTGCGCTTGGTAAGTTTGCCCGTTGGGGTGCGCGGCAACTCTTCACGAAAGTCGATACTCTTCGGCGCCTTGATACGAGACAGACGTGCGCGGCAGAATTCCATCAATTCCTCCGCCTTTGCGGGCCCAGGGTCAATTCCGTCCACAAGCTGAACGACGGCTTTCACCTCTTCGCCCATTTCCTCGTTGGGAACGCCAAACACCGCGACATCTGCAACGTCTGGGTGGCACGCGAGCAGATCTTCCGTTTCCTGCGGGTAGATATTCACACCGCCGGAAATGATCGTGTAAGACGCCCGATCCGTGAGAAACAGGAACCCTTCCGCGTTCACATATCCCACATCCCCCAGCGTTGAGCAGCCGGGGCGCAAATACGCCTTGGCGGTTTTCTCCGGGTCGGCGCGATAGGAAAAGTCGATACCGCTGTCGAAATAGACATCGCCGATCTCTCCAACGGGAAGCGGTTTTCCGTCCTTGTCGACCACCAGAATCTCACCGATCAGCGATCGCCCCACAGTGCCGGGGTATTTCAGCCAATCCTCAGAGGTTGAAACGGTAACGCCATTGGCCTCCGAACCCGCGTAATATTCGATCAGGATCGGGCCGACCCAATCCAGCATTTGCCTCTTGATCTCTTGCGGGCACGGGGCCGCCGCATGGAAAATCACCTTTAGCGAGGAAAGATCACAGGCTTCTCGTTCAGCGCGGGGCAGACGGAGCATTCGCACGAACATTGTGGGCACGACTTGGGTATGCGTCACCCGGTGCTTTTCGATCAGCTGCAGCATTTGACCGGCGTCAAACTGCTCCATGATGATTGACTTGCCGCCCAGCATGACGGCCATCATCGATGTGCGCAACGGGGCCGCATGATACAGCGGGGCCGGCGACAGATAGATACTTTGATCGTCCATATTCGCCATCGTTTCGCACAGCACCGTCATTAACGGCGGGATCACTGTATCGATGGGCTGGCGGGTGAATTCGCGCACGACGCCCTTTGGCCGCCCTGTGGTGCCGGACGAATATAGCAGATCAGCGCCCACTGTCTCATCCGCGACCGGAATTGTGGGCATAGACCGTTCAAAAGCGTTCCAATCTTGTTCAGCACCCTCAGCGCCCCCGCTGACAAAGATCCGAACATCCGGGCAAGCCGTTTGGATCGCAGGCAAAAATTCTGAGAATGTCGAGGACACCACCAAAACTTTCGCCGCGCAGTCGCCGACGATGTAGCTGATCTCATCTGCGGTCAGATGACAGCTGATGGCGGTGTAGAACAATCCCGACCGCTGCGCCGCCCAGGTCAGAACCACGAAATCCAGACAGTTTTCAAAGAGCAGCGCGATGTTTTCGCCCGGCCCCACGCCCAGCTTTCGAAACCCGTGCGCTGCCTGATTGGAGCGGCTGTCAAGCTCTCCAAACGTGAGGGTTTCGCCACTGCTTGCCATTTCATAGGCAATTCTCTCGGGTGCGATTTTCGCGGTGTGGGACGGGTGTTTCACGAGGCCACCGCGCCGCGGCCCGGATCAAGAAGCGCCCCGCCCTCGACAGGCATCTCGGCATTTCGCTGGCTGCTGTGAACCATAATCCCCTCCCAAGGCAAGGCACTCTATCCGGCTAGGGAATCCTCCAACAACACCCCGGCTGACGCGATATTTACGCGATGCTTAATTTTATTTCAAGCAATGCTTTACTTTTCTCGTAAAGTTGCAATTCTCCCATCAAGGCATGGAGGAGCCTACCGCACGCAATCGCGCCCAGCAGGGCGCATCCGCGCATCAGCTTTTCTTGACCCCGAGACTTGAACCTGACCAAAAACGGAGGACACCACCCATGTCCGTCATCCACGTTATCGCCGTGATCACGGCCCAGCCGGGCCAACGCGCAAACCTTCTGGAACTGTTCAACAAGAACGCCGCAACGGTACGCACTGAAAAGGGCTGCATCGCTTACGAAGCCACGATCGACACCGAAAACGCAGGCCCGATGCAAACGGAATTCGGGCCGGATACATTTGTCGTCGTTGAGCAGTGGGAAAGCATGCAGGCGCTCGGCGCACATGCAGTTGCGCCGCATATGAAGGAATATAGCGCGCAATCCAAAGCTATGGTTGCGGGGAGCAAGATTCACATTCTGTCACCGGCATAGCGTTCATGGCATAGGCACGCGGGGAGCCGAAACGCCTCCCGCGACGAAAACGCCCTGCTGCGCGCCGGTTCGACGCGAAATAGCCCGCCAACCCTTTTTCTCGGCCGCGCTTTGTTGATATTTCTACCAGCACAGACCGCTCAAGAGGCAAGCACATGGATGAAAGTGGCAATCTTAGAAAAGGTGAGCGGACACGCAATCGTTTGAAAGAGGCCGCGCTGAAGCTGTTTGCTGAGAACGGCGTCGAAAACGTATCGATCCGAGACATCCAGCTTGCGGCAGGACAAAAGACAAACGGTTCGATCACCTATCACTTTTCTTCCCGCGACGCCCTGATCCGCGAACTGGTTCAAGACGTGGGTAAAATCCTTGATGCTGGCAATAATCAACGACTGGACGCTCTTGAGGCCAAGGGGGGGCCGCATTCGGTCCGTGATGTGACAGAGATCATGATCCCCACTCTGCCTGAAAGCAGCGACCTGTCACCCAAGGAACAAACCTATGGTCTGCGGTTTTTCACATCGGTCATGATCAGCCGCCGCGAGCTGTTGTTTGAAGCGACCGCAGGCCAAGACCGGGGGACGAGGCGCTGTTTTGCTGCCATCCGAAATCTGGCACCTGAGATGCCGCCTGAGATCTTGCGACAGCGAATGATGCTTACACTCATGTTCGGGCTTTCCGCAGGTGCCTCCATGGAGGCGGCGGCCAAAGACCAGGACGTGTGGAAGAACCTCTGGGGGCAACCCTCCGCCCGATCCAACCTTGCAGATACAATGGCCGGGATAATTCTGGCACCGATCTCTGACGAGACACGAGAGATACTGAAAACAGCCCCCTGACACATGGGTTCGTCCGGCGTCAGGGATTTCGGGAACGATTGCAGCATGCCCCGAAAGATATTCTCGCGCACCATGATGGCGTGAACAGGCGGCGCAATTGCCGTGACGCGGTTCTGGACATCAGCATGACCTGCCCGGATCAAAGCGACCCGATCAAGTCGCGCATTGCAATGCGATAATTCGAAACGATTTCATCCCGTTCGATGTGTTTTCCCGATTGAACCGCATGGCGTCCGGCGGACCAGACATCGGTGACGACATCGTCTTTGGCCGCGAATACCAGCCCGTCCAAAACCTGATCCCGGCGCAGGGCGCAAAGCGACGGCGCGTTGCTGTCGATCGCCATCAGGTCCGCCAGCTCGCCCACCGCGATTTCCCCCGCGCCGCGCCCCAACGCCAGAGCGCCGCCCTTGGCCGCGCCTGAATAGAGGGTATCCCCGACCGATCCTTCGCCGACCACCATGACGTTGCGCGCGATATCGCGCAGACGCTGAGAGTATTCGAGCGTGCGCAACTCTTCGGTCAGCGAGATCAACACGTTTGAATCCGATCCGACGCCAAAGGCACCGCCCGCCGCCAAATAGTCCGGCCCATTAAAGGAACCGTCGCCAAGGTTCGCTTCTGTCACCGGGCACAAACCTGCAACCACACCGGACCGGGCCATGTCAGCGGTTTCCTGTACCGTCATGTGGGTCGCGTGGATCAGGCACCAGTCCGGCGACACATCCGCATTGGACAAAAGCCACTCCACCGGGCGCGCGCCGTGCCACGCCGTGATCTCAGCGACCTCTTTGGGCTGTTCCGCGATGTGAATATGCACCGGGCCAGAGGCACGCGCCGCAAGGACGGCCCTTAAATCATCGGGCGAGGTTGCCCGCAGCGAATGCGGTGCGATGCCGACCCGGCAATCCGCAGGCAGGTCCGCGACCGCAGCCTTTGCGCGCCCAACAAGTTCAAGGAAGCGGTCCACCCCATTGCCGAACCGAGCCTGCCCGACTTGCAGCGGCTGCCGCCCTGCCCCGCCATAGGTATACAGCACCGGCAAATGCGTCAGCCCGATACCCGTCCGCGCCGCCGCCGCCATGATCCGCACCGAAAGCTCACCCAGATCGTCATAGGGCGCACCGCCGGGTTGATGATGCAGGTAGTGAAACTCCCCGACGCTGGCGTAACCGGCTTCCTGCATTTCAAGAAAGACGAAAGCGGCGATAGCTTCGATCTGTTCGGGTGTTAGTGTGGCGGTGAAACGGTACATCAAATCGCGCCATGTCCAGAAGCTATCCTTCCCGGCCATGCGATATTCAGTCATGCCTGCCATCGCGCGCTGAAAGCTGTGGCTGTGCAGGTTCGCAAGCGCGGGCAACAGGGTATCGACGCGTGTGTCGGACGGCTGCGGCGCTTGATCCGTCTCAATGGCTGTGATCCGACCATCCGCCAGCGACAGGCGAACATTCGTCGCCCAGCCGGAGGGCAGCTTGGCATACGCAGCAAAAATCATCGGGCACCCTTTCGTATTATGTGTGGACATAAAACACAAATATACGTACTAGAAAAGTGAAAAGCGGACGATTGGTGACACAGATGACCGGGAAAAACACGCTATTCGTGGATATGACCGCCGCAACGATGCAGGACTCGCAGGCGGCCTACGGGTTGGTTCCCGATGCGGCCATCGCGGTTGTGGACGGTGTCATCGAATGGGTCGGACCCGCCGCAGAGCTTCCCGCGCCCCTGCACGACTTGGACCGCACCAGTCTGGGTGGCCGGCTTGTCACCCCCGGCCTGATCGATTGCCACACGCATATCGTCCATGGCGGCAACCGCGCCGCGGAATTCGAGATGCGGTTGAACGGCGCGGGCTACGAAGACGTCGCCCGCGCGGGTGGCGGCATCGTTTCGACCGTCTCTGCGACGCGCGACGCAAGCGAAGCCGACCTGCTGGCAGACGCCTTGCGCCGGGTCGACGCGCTGATCGCCGAAGGGGTCACGACCATCGAGGTCAAATCAGGCTATGGCCTTGATATCGAAACCGAGCTGCGCATGTTGCGCGTTGCCCGCGCCATGGGGAAGCACCGCGCCATCCGGGTGAAAACCACCTTTCTTGGCGCCCATGCGACCCCGGCCGAATATGCCGGGCGCGACGATGCCTATATCGACGAAATCTGCATCCCCGCCCTGCGCGCCGCCCATGCCGAAGGGCTGGTCGATGCGGTCGACGGGTTCTGCGAAGGCATCGCATTCCAGCCCGCCCAGATCGCCCGCGTGTTCGACGCGGCAAGGGAACTGGGGCTGCCGGTGAAACTGCATGCCGAACAACTCTCCAACCTTGGGGGCGCACGACTGGCCGCAAGCTATGGTGCCCTGTCTGCAGATCACATCGAGTATCTGGACGAGGCTGGCGTCAAGGCGTTGGCTGCGGCGGGTACCGTTGCGGTCCTTTTGCCCGGCGCGTTTTATACCCTGCGCGAAACGCAGGCACCGCCTATCGATGCGTTGCGCAAACATGGCGTGCCGATGGCACTGGCCACGGATATCAATCCGGGTTCCTCGCCGCTCAATTCGCTGCTTTTGACGCTGAATATGGGATGCACCCTGTTCCGTCTGACACCCGAAGAGGCGCTGCGCGGCGTGACCCGGAACGCGGCCCAAGCGCTTGGCCTGACCGATCGGGGAACCATTGCTGCCGGGATGCGCGCCGATCTCGCGGTCTGGGACATCGAACACCCTGCCGAACTTGCCTATCGCATCGGTTTCAACCCGCTTCACACCCGCATCTTCGGAGGTGCCGTATGACCACCCTGACGTTGACCCCCGGTGCCGTCACGCTGGATGATCTGGCAACGATCTATTGGGAAGAAGCCTCGGTGCGCCTTGACCCGGCCTGCCATCCCGCAATCGAACTTGCACATTCGCGCATCGCCAAGGCCGTTGCCGGAACCGATGCGGTCTATGGCGTGAATACCGGATTTGGCAAACTCGCCTCCGTCAAAATCGCGTCCAAGGACACGGCGACGCTGCAACGCAATCTGATCCTGTCGCATTGCTGCGGCGTCGGCCCTGCGATCCCGCGCCGCCATGCCCGCCTTCTGATGGCGCTCAAACTGCTCAGCCTCGGGCGCGGCGCGTCCGGCGTGAGGCTTGAGATCGTACAGTTGCTGGAAGGAATGCTGGACAAAGGCGTGACGCCGGTCATCCCCGCGCAAGGCTCTGTCGGGGCATCCGGCGATCTGGCCCCGCTGGCACATATGGCGGCTGTCATGATGGGCCATGGCGAGGCGGAGTTCGACGGCCAAGTCCTGCCCGGCGGCAAAGCGCTGGAAGCGGCGGGCCTGACAGCGGTCGCGCTTGGCCCCAAGGAAGGGCTGGCCCTGATCAATGGCACGCAGTTTTCGACCGCGTTTGCCCTCGCTGGCCTCTTCGGCGCATGGCGCGGGGCGCATTCGGCCTTGGTCACATCGGCCCTGTCCACCGACGCCATCATGGGGTCCACCGCGCCACTGCAACCCGAGATCCACACCCTGCGCGGACATCGCGGCCAGATCGAAGCGGGCGAGACCATGCGCGCGCTTCTCGCCGGGTCCGAGATTCGAGACAGCCATATCGTGGATGACGCGCGCGTTCAGGACCCCTATTGCATCCGCTGCCAGCCGCAGGTGACAGGTGCCGCGATGGACGTGCTGCGCATGGCCGCCCGCACGCTGGAGATCGAGGCGAACGCCGCCACCGATAACCCATTGGTGCTGATCGATGCGGATGTGATCGTCTCTGGCGGCAACTTCCACGCAGAGCCGGTCGGCTTTGCCGCAGACATGATCGCGCTGGCGATTGCCGAGATCGGCGCGATTGCGCAACGCCGAGTGGCGCTGATCGTCGATCCGGTGCTCAGCTTCAACCTGCCGCCCTTCCTGACGCCGAATCCGGGGCTGAACTCCGGTTACATGATCGCCGAAGTCACCACCGCCGCGCTGATGAGCGAGAACAAGCATCTGGCCACCCCCTGCGTGACCGACAGCACACCGACATCCGCCAACCAAGAGGACCACGTCAGCATGGCCGCCCATGGCGCGCGCAGGCTGGGCCCGATGATAGACAACCTCGACCGCATCCTGGGAGTTGAGCTGCTTTGCGCCGCGCAGGGGATCGATTTCCGAGCGCCGCTGGCGACCAGCGACGCATTGAAAGCTGTCGTCGCGCGGGTGCGGCAGGATGTGGCCACGCTGGGCGAGGACCGGTATCTCGCCCCCGATCTGGAACGCGCGGCTGTGATGATCTCCAACGGGGACATCATTGCCGCAGCCGGCATCGACATGCCGGAGATCGCGCCATGACACCGGTAGAAATCCATCAGGGCAACAGCCCCATCGTGCTGGGCCTGCCGCATACCGGCACCCATGTTCCGGATAACATCCGTGCACAGCTGAACGAACGGGGCCGTGGCCTTGGTGATACCGACTGGCACATTCACTCGCTGTATGAGGGGCTTCTGCCCGGTGCGACGACCGTGCGCGCGACCTTCCACCGCTATGTTATCGATGCCAATCGTGATCCGTCGGGCCAATCGCTTTATCCCGGCCAGAACACCACCGGGCTGGTGCCGCTGACCGATTTCGACGGGCAGGATATCTGGACCACTCCGCCGAGCGAGGCCGATATCGAGGCGCGGCGCGAAACCTTCCACGCGCCCTATCACGCCGCTTTGCAGGCAGAGCTGGAACGGGTGCGCGACCTGCACGGCATCGCGATCCTTTACGATTGCCATTCGATCCGGTCGCACATCCCGTTCCTGTTTGACGGCACCCTGCCCGACTTCAACATTGGCACCAATCTGGGCACCACCTGCGCGCCAGCGATCGAAGCCGCCGTACAGGAGATTTGCGCCGCCGCCGATGGCTATACATCCGTGACCAATGGCCGCTTCAAGGGCGGCTGGACCACGCGCCATTACGGCCGCCCGGCCGAGGGGCTGCATGCGATCCAGATGGAACTGGCGCAAAGCACCTACCTTGAGACAGAGGCCGCACCGTGGCGCATGGACGACGACAAGGCCGAGCGCCTGCGCGCGCATCTCACCTCCATTTTGACAACACTGGCCTCTTTGGCCCCGACAGTGAAAGGCACGACATGAGCGATCCGCGAAAGAACACCCGCGACATCTTTCCCGCCACCGGCACCGACCTGACGGCGAAAAGCTGGCTGACCGAAGCGCCTTTGCGGATGCTGATGAACAACCTGCACCCCGATGTGGCCGAAAACCCGCATGAGCTGGTGGTCTATGGCGGCATTGGCCGTGCCGCGCGGACGTGGAAAGACTTTGACATGATTGTCGCCGCGCTGCGTGATCTGGAAGACGACCAGACGCTGATGGTCCAGTCCGGCAAACCGGTGGGCGTGTTTCAGACCCACAAGGACGCGCCGCGCGTGCTGATCGCCAATTCCAACCTTGTGCCGCATTGGGCGACCTGGGACCACTTCAACGAACTCGATAAGAAGGGTCTGGCGATGTACGGCCAGATGACTGCCGGGTCGTGGATCTATATCGGCAGCCAAGGCATCGTGCAGGGCACCTATGAGACCTTTGTCGAGGCGGGGCGCCAGCATTACGGCGGCGACCTCAAAGGCAAGTGGATCCTGACCGGCGGTCTTGGCGGCATGGGCGGTGCGCAGCCCTTGGCCGCAGTGATGGCCGGGGCGTGCTGCCTCGCGGTTGAGTGCAACCCCGACAGCATCGATTTCCGTCTGCGCACGAAATATGTCGACGAAAAAGCCGAAACGCTGGACCAAGCGCTTGAGATGATCGAACGCTGGACCGCTGCAGGCGAAGCGAAATCCGTGGGCCTGCTGGGCAATGCGGCTGACATCTTCCCCGAACTGGTCAAGCGCGGCGTGCGCCCCGATATCGTGACTGACCAGACCTCTGCGCATGATCCGGTCAACGGCTATCTGCCGCAGGGCTGGACGATGGCTGAGTGGCGGGAGAAACGCGAAAGCGCGCCGAAAGAGGTCGAAAAGGCCGCCCGCGCCAGCATGAAAGTGCAGGTCAAGGCGATGGTCGATTTCCACGCGGCTGGCATTCCTACGGTCGATTATGGCAACAATATCCGCCAGATGGCGCTGGAAGAAGGGCTGGAGGATGCGTTCGACTTCCCCGGCTTCGTGCCCGCCTACATCCGCCCGCTCTTCTGCCGTGGTATCGGTCCGTTCCGTTGGGCGGCGCTCTCGGGCGACCCGCAGGACATCTACAAGACCGACGCCAAGGTGAAGGAAATCCTGTCCGACGACAGTCACCTGCACAACTGGCTGGACATGGCGCGCGAGCGGATTTCGTTCCAAGGACTGCCCGCACGGATTTGCTGGGTCGGCCTTGGCGTGCGCCACAAGCTGGGCCTCGCCTTCAATGAAATGGTACGCAATGGCGAGTTGAGCGCGCCCATCGTGATTGGCCGGGACCACCTTGATTCCGGCTCCGTCGCATCGCCCAACCGCGAGACCGAAGCGATGAAAGACGGATCGGACGCGGTGTCGGACTGGCCGCTCCTCAACGCGCTGCTGAACACCGCCTCGGGCGCGACTTGGGTATCGCTGCATCACGGAGGCGGCGTCGGCATGGGCTTTTCGCAGCATTCCGGCATGGTGATCTGCTGTGATGGGTCCGAGGACGCCGACCGCCGCATCGCGCGCGTTCTGTGGAACGATCCGGCTACAGGCGTGATGCGCCACGCCGATGCGGGGTACGAGGATGCATTGGACTGCGCCCGCGAAAATGGCCTGAACCTGCCCGGTATTCTTTGACATCAGCCTTCGCCCTGGCCCACCAGCCGGGGCGGGTGACGCCGCCCGTTGCGCCTTCGACGTCGAACACCGGATCGCCGACGCTGCCGGCAAGGTCGTCCGACAAACTCAGGTCGGCGGGACGGCTGCAATTCCCCTACCGTGTCTGTCGCGCCCAAGTTTCACGAGTACGGCAGGTCGCCTTCACGCCCCACCCCGGCCAGTTCGCGCCCCAGCTTCTTTTCGCGCCTGGAATTGACGCCAGACATGCAACCGGCCCTTTTGGCGCGCATCTTTAGGCAATCGTTAATTTGACAAACCGGCCTAGCACACAGCGCCGGAGGGCGACGCCACATTTTCCCACTTCTTGGAAATGTCGCTGCAAACGGCTTTCACCTTGTTGTACTTGCAAAGCATCATTTCCCGCGACGCTTAAAACTGAGAGCCCCATTTCGGATGCAGGTCGTCGATGACCAGAGCGTGGGAGTGTTGCCGCTGTCCGTTCAGGTGCGGATGGTCGAGTGGCAGATTGCTATGCGTATGCAGCACGCTTTCGGCCTCCTCTGCGGGCCACAGGCGCAGGGCAAGCGCGATCCCTGCCGCGCCCAGCGCCGCCAGCGCGACCATCGCAACGACCGGGCCGAACCGGGTCAAAAGCCACCCCGACAACGGATAGGTACACAGCCAACACGCATGGCTCAGGGCGAATTGTGCGGCAAAGACCGCAGGGCGGTCCTCCGGATGGGCGGAGCGGCGCAAAAGCCGCCCCGAAGGCGTCAGAACCGCCGCATAGCCCAAACCGACCAGCCCCCATGCGCCAAGCAGGACGGGCCAACTTAGTCCCAAGGCGAGGATCACCCCGGCAAACCCCAACAGCGACGCCACCATAAGGGCCCCGCCCGCCAGCATCACCGGCCTGTCAGCGATATGATCGAGCAGCCGCGGCAGGGTAAGCGCCGCAAGCATCGATCCTGCGCCGAACGCGAACATCGTCCAGGCCAGCGCGCTTTCAGGCAGGCCGAGCGCGCTGCGCACCAGCACCACGGAATTGACAAGCACCATCGCACCGGCCGCCGCCGCCGCGAGGTTCAGCGCCAAGAGGCCGCGCAGCCGGGGGGTGGCCAGATAGATGCGGATGCCGCGCGTCGTGCGATCATAGATGCCGCGCGGCTCGGTTGCCTTGGGGCTTGGCAAAATTACCGAAAAGACCAGCAAGGCCGACGCGGCGAACCCTGCGACCGTTCCGAAAAACAGGGCATTATAGCTCATCACAGCCAGCAGCAGCGCCGCAAGGGTCGGGCTGACGATGTTCTCCAGATCATAGGCCAGCCGCGACAGCGACAGCGCACGGGTGTAGCGCGCCTCATCGGGCAGAACATCGGGAATGGTCGCCTGAAAGGTCGGGGTAAATCCGGCAGAGGCCGACTGCAGCAAAAAGATCAGCACATAAACCTGCCAGACTTCCGTGACGAATGGCAGGCACAGCGCCGCCCCGGCCCGCACAAGATCGAGGCTGACGAGCAAGGCACGGCGATTCACGCGATCCGCAAAGGCACCAGCAATCGGCGCGACCCCGACATAGGCGATCATCTTGATGGTAAAGACGGTTCCCAGAACCATCGCCGCCCCCTCGCCCGCCAGATCATAGGCCAAAAGCCCAAGCGCCACGGTTGCCAGCCCGGTTCCAAGCAGCGCAATGACCTGCGCGGCAAAGAGGTTCCGATAGGTGCGATCAGTAAGCAGGTTCAGCATCGAGGGGTGCCTCTGGAAATGCGGGCAATGGCGTTCAGATCATCGCGGTCGGCGGCGCAAGAGTGGCCGCGACTTTGCCCCGGCCAATCATTCGTGACCGCGTCCGGGTCGCCCAAGGCTGTTGCCCTGAAGCTGTAGCGTGGACATGCATACGGCGTCGACATGGCCCACACCTACTCCCCCCGTGCGGTTCGGACAAGATGACCGCAATCCGCGTTTTGCACGGCGGTTTTCAGCTTGGCGCGCTCGCTTCGTCAGCGGTGGCACGCATAATTTCACGTAGCGCGGCGTCTTCAAGCGACGCAGCCACGCCAGACATCTGCTCTGCCAACGCGGGAAGCATCTCGCTCAGCGTTGTGTGGACGCCGGCCTCAATCGGTCCAAGTCCCAGGTCATGGTGAAACGCCCCAACCGCCGCCGCGCCGGTCGCAACGTCGCCATCCGTCATGATCATCGCATGGGCCAGAACGCGGCGACGCCCGCCCCCAATCGGGCGCAACCGCTGCGCGGTCCCGACCACTTTGCGCCCCGACAAGGCAAGGTTCCAGGCGCCGTCGCAAAAACTGTTGGGCGTAGCGCCGGTGGTCCAGTCTGCCGGGATCGCGTCCCGTATGATCTGTGTCAGCAGGCGATACCCGTCCTCGATCGTGAAGGTTCTGCCCGCATTGAACGCAAGGGCAAGGTTCAAGACCCCCGGCCCTTGCGGCACCGCGCCGCCGCCGGTGGGGCGCAGATACACGGGCCAGCCGCGCGCGGCAGCCTGTTGCCGGGCCGCGTCGAAACCGGGCTTGCGCCGCAGGTTCGCAGGGCACACAAGCGCGCGGCGCCGCGCCGACCAAAGACACACGGTGGCACCCTGCCCGCCGAACGCGTCGGCCTCAAGGGCAAGCCCGTCCGCCACGCCGTCCACCGCCTTCAGCGTCTCACCCATTTGCCTATCCCTTCGATTGCGGCATCGCGCTTGGTCATTAAATCGCACAAAGGGGCGCCGTCGAGGGGCCGTTGCACAAAAACCGGCGACAGGCTGGCAGTGCCGCGCCACGGACATGCACCCCGGATACCGCAGTCCGCATTATACCGAAAATCCGAATTCTGAAGCGAAATTTTCGCAGTTTTCTCCGATCCTAAACTTAGTCACGCTCCGATGACAGGGATGCCACAGCCTCCTGCCACCCAACACCGCCTTGGCGCAGATCCAAGGCTCAACACGGAGAGAACCATGAAATACGAGAATTTCACGACATTCAGCGTCGACGTCAAAGACGCCATCGCAACGGTCACATTCGATTTCGGGGCGGTCAATGTCCAGGGGCAGGAAATGCTCGCCGACCTCAATAGCCTGGCGATGCGGCTTGAACGTGATCGCAGCGTGAAGGTCGTTGTCTTCCAATCGGCCCATCCGGAAATCTGGGTCTGCCACTACGATACCGAATTGCTCAAGGACATGTCGATCGAAGCGGTCTCGCGCGATGATGCCAAGCTGCTTGATCTGCAAGCGGTCTGCGAACGCATCAGCAAAGTGCCGCAGGCGACCATCGCCAAGCTCGAAGGCTTCGCCCGCGGCGGCGGTCACGAACTGGCGCTGGCGCTTGACATGCGGTTCGCGGCGCGCGGCAAGTACAAGTTCATGCAGATGGAAGTCGGGATGGGAATTCTTCCCTGCGGCGGCGGTGCGTCGCGCATGGCGCGCCAGACCGGTCTGGGCCGGGCGCTGGAGATCATTCTGAGCGCGCAGGACTACGATGCAGATGATGCGGAACGGATGGGCACGATCAACAAGGCGCTGGAACCGGACGAAATCGGGCCTTACGTCGATGCGCTTGCGCAGCGTATTTCCAAATTTCCCGCGGATTCGATCAATGCCTGCAAACAGATGGTCTATGAATCCATCGACAAGCCAATCGACGCCGCGCTGAAGGCCGAGGCCTATTGGCTGTATCAGGCGACAAGCAAAACCCCCGCCATCAAACGCTTCGCGCTGGCCGATGAGCAAGGGCTGGAACATGACATCGAAAACCAGCGCAACTGGAATGACTTGGTGATGCAGGTTCAAGAGATCGTCTGATCCGCCCCCCAAGGGGCCGTGCCTCAACAACGGCATGGCCCCGGAGCAGCGTCGCGCATAGCGGCACGGCAAACACGATTACACCGAAAATCGGAATACTGAACTCCGATATCGACCGATTATTCAAATTCCCGATCTTGTTAGATTGACGGAAACTCAAGGCACCGAAAGGAATACCAGATGAAAACCATGGCACTTTCCGAATATGGACCCGACGCCCCCTTCGCACAGATCGACCTGCCCCAGCCTGCCGCGCAGGCCGGTCAGGTTATCGTCCGCGTCGAGGCCACAAGCGTAAATACCATCGACATGATGCTGCGCAACATGGGCACCGATCTGGGCTTTGCACCCAGCCTTCCGGCGGTTCTGGGCATGGATTTCGCGGGCACGATCGCAGAGGTCGGTGAAGGCGTCACAGGTTTCGCCGTGGGGGACGAGGTATATGGCTGCGCCGGTGGGCTTGCGGACCTTCAGGGCGCGCTTGCCGAATACATGCCCGCCGATGTCCGCCTGATCGCGAAAAAGCCGACATCCCTGTCGATGCGCGAAGCCGCGGCCATCCCCTTGGTTGGGATCACCGCCTATGAGGGCCTGAAACGCGCCGGTGTCAGCAAAGGTCAAAAGGTACTTGTCCATGGCGGCTCCGGCGGTGTGGGCCATATCGGCGTGCAGCTGGCGCGGTCACTGGGGGCCGAGGTCTTCGCCACGGACACGGGTGAGCAGCGCCTTTCCGTCGTGCGCGAGCTTGGCGCGGAACCAATTGACTTCAAAACCGAAACCGTCGCGGATTATGTCGCCAAACATACCGGCGGCGCAGGGTTCGATGCAGTTCTCGATACGGTCGGGGCCGCCAATCTGACGAACTCCTTCGAGGCCGTCGCGCTGAATGGCCACGTGGCGACCACCTTGGCGCTGGCGGAATTGGACCTGTCTCCGGCCCACCTCAAGGGCGCATCGCTGCATGTCGTCTTCATGCTGATCCCGATGCTCCATGACGCGGGCCGCGAAACCCACGGGGCGATCTTGGCCGAATTGGCGGCGCTGGCCGATAGTGGTGCCTTGAAACCGGTCGTCGACGCGCCACACTTCTCGCTCACAGAGGTCGGCGCAGCCTATGACCGGCTGGCAAGCGGAAACGCCATCGGCAAGGTCGTGGTCGAGGCGTAACCTCCAAAGCAGCGCGGCGCGTCCTTCGATGCGCCGCGCGTCATGGGTGCCGGACCGCCATAGCCGTTGAAGACCGCGACCGACCGGACGTTGACGGACCAAAGCCGAAGGACACGCCATGGAAAGTTTCGCTGACAATCTTGCGCAGATGGGCCGGACCCCGCTGCATGACGACCATGTCGCGGCACTTCGCAAAGCGGGCACGCCCCGCAGCTATGGCGCTGGCGACATCGTCATCCGGCCCGGCGAGCCGATGACCGAATTTCTTTATATCGAGTCTGGCGAAATCGAAGTGGTCTATCCGTCTTCCGGGGATCGGATGATCGCGGCCACCATGGGCCCGACCCAATTCACCGGAGAGATCGGCCTGCTGTCCGGCGCGGTGTCCATGTTCCAGCTGCAGGCCTGCACACAGACCGACGTTATCGTTGTGGAACGCTCCACCCTGGCGGAACTGATGTCCCGCATTCCGGAAATGAGCGATATCATCCTGACGGTCTTCGCCGCCCGCCGCCGCGGGAATGTCGAGCATGGGCAGACGGTGCTGAAGCTGATCGGGGCCGACATTGACCCGGAGATTCAAAGAATTGCCCAATTCGCGTCGCGCAACCGGATCGCCGCGCAATTGATCGACCTGAACGATGCTGATGGCGATGACGCGGCGGACACCGCCTCCGGGGCCGACCGCGAGCCAGCCGTTTGGTTCGGCGGCGAGAGGGTCAAGGATCCGACCCCAGCAAAACTGGCCCGCGCCTTGGGGCTGGAACTGACACTTTCCGATGACGAGGTGATCGACGTGCTGATCGTTGGCGGCGGTCCTGCCGGTGTTGCCGCAGGCGTCTATGCCGGGGCCGAGGGGCTATCGGCTGTCGTAGTCGAGGATATCGCCATTGGGGGTCAGGCCGGCACATCCAGCCGGATTGAAAATTACATGGGCTTTCCCACGGGCATTTCAGGCGGTGATCTTGTTTGGCGCGGTGAAGTGCAGGCCATGAAATTCGGCACGCGCTTTGCAATGCCGGTGCGGGTCACGGCGCTGACGCGGCGCGATGGTGTGTTCCACGCCACCTTGTCGAACGGCAATCAGATTTGCGCCAAGGCCGTCGTGGTCGCGACCGGCGTGCAATATCGCAAGCTCCCGCTGGACCAGTTCGACAGGTTCGAGGGCGCGGGCATCTATTACTCCGCGACCGAGATGGAGGCCCGATTCTGCCGTGGAACCGACGCCGTCATCGTGGGCGGCGGGAATTCTGCGGGTCAGGCCGCCATGTTCCTCAGCCGCAAGGCACGGCATGTGCACCTTCTGGTGCGTTCAGGCGATCTGGCGAAATCCATGTCCAGCTACCTGTCCTCGCGGCTTGATGCCGACCCGCGCATCACCGTGCATTTCAACACAGAGATACGCCAACTCCATGGGGAGGATCGGCTGACAGCCCTGACCGTGCACAACAAGGCAACGGAGGAGACCCGGCGAATCGAGACCCAGGCCACCTTCATCATGGTCGGGGCCGCGCCCAATACGAACTGGCTTGAAGATCACGTTGCCCTGGACAGCCGGGGATTTGTGCTGACCGGGCCGGAGAATGGCGGGCGGTCGCAATTTGAAACCTCAAGCCACGGAATTTTCGCAGTGGGCGACGTGCGCGCGGGCTCTGTCAAACGCGTGGCGTCCTCGGTCGGAGAAGGCTCTGTCGTGATGAGCGCCGTCTGGGAGCACGTCAAAGGCGACTAACCCCGTTTTCGGTGGTCGGCGAGCCCCCCAAGCTGCGGGCGGGCGAAAATCGGTTTGCCCGCTTTGCAGACAGTATGACCATGCTTTGCGCGTCAGGTACACGGCGGCTCTGGTAACCCGGACAAAAGGCGGGCAGGTTCCGGCGGAAAACTCAGCGAAGGAGCACACACTCGTGTTGGCAGAAATTCCAGGATTGCTTGATACTATCAGATCGCGGTTCGCTCATGTGGACAGCTGCCCGTTCGACGGCCCGCGCGTGTTCTTTGAAAATGCGGGCGGTGCGCTGACCCTGAACAAGGTTGTCGAAACCTCCGCAAAATTCGCGGCGATCCCGGACAATCAGGGGCGGGACAACCCGGCCTCGGCGGCGCTGATGGACATCATCGCCAAGTCCAAGGAAGACACGATGACCTTCTTCGGCGCGTCGTCGGGGCAGGTCTTTGTGGGCGAAAGTGGCACAGAACTGCTGTTCCGGCTGCTGCGCACGGCAATCATGAATGCGGGTGGCGGCGAAGTCCTTGGGTCCACCGTGGAACACCCGGCCTCGCGCTCCGCCTGTGCGAAATGGGCCGAACGCGCGGGCCTGCCCTATATACAAGTGCCGCATGACGCGGAACTGGGCCTTGTGACGCCGGACGCCTATCGCGCCCATGTGACCCCGCAGACCCGCGTTGCGACGATCCTGCACACCTCCCCCGTCAGCGGCATGGGGCAGGATGTGGCGGGTATCGCCGCCGCGATCCGCGCCGTCGCGCCGGACTGCCTGATCATCGTCGATGGCATCCAACATGCCTGCCATGGCGGGATCGACATCGATAGCTATGACATCGATGGTTACGTGATCTCGCCCTACAAGGTGTTCTCGCGGCACGGCTATGGCATTGCCTGGGTGTCCGACCGCTTTGGCGCACAGCCCCACGATTCACTGGTGGGCGGCCCGGCGCTTGGCTGGGAATTCGGCACGCGCGATACGGGCAGCTACGCCACGTTCTCCGACGTGGTCGATTACTTCGACTGGCTGGGCGGCGAGGTGTCGCAAGAAACCGACCGCCGCCGCCGGATCGAAGCAGCGGGTGAGGCGATCCACGCCCACGAACATGCCCTGACCCAAGCCATGCTTTATGGCACGGGCAACCAGAAGGGACTGATCGAAATGCCGGGCGTATCGGTGCTGGGCGGCGCCGAGAATGCCGCGCGCGAGGGGCTTGTTTCGGTCGTTGTGGATCATGTGCCCGGCCCCGAAGTGGTGGCGCAACTGCGCGACGCGGGCATCCGCACGCACCTGCGCAAAGCTGACCATTATTCCGGCAACATCCTTGATCCGCTTGGCTTGAAGGACTGCACCCGCGTGTCGCTGGCCCATTACAACACGCTTGGCGAGGTCGCAGCTTTCCTCGCCGCCATGTCCGAGATTTGCGAGAAATAACGCTTACCGAAGCACCCGCCGCGACTTACCCACAGGCGCGGCGGGCGGCATGACCGATAATGCCACAAAAGTATAATTCACCCCGGATTATTAGACAAGTTTTGCGGCAAAAGTCGCAAAAAAGACAAATCATGCCAGCGCCGCTTCCCCTCAAATCTGAGGATAACCTGGCAGGCCACACAAAGCGGATTTTGTCCACAGCCTCAGCGCTGCCCTAGAAGTCACCGGCTTCATTGCAACTTTCGATTGACCCGCGAAACCCTCGGATCGCGCGGATCAATCCGCTGACCCGGACTGCGCCAGATGCTCCATCAGGGCCGGACGCACGCTCATGTCGCCCCGCTCACGCGCGTCGGTGATGACTTTGCGCACCGCGTCCAGATCGCTCCGCAGCAGCAGGCTTTTCACTGGCCCGATCGAGGCCGGGCGCATCGACAGGTTGTGTACGCCAATCGCGGCAATGGCCAAAGCCTCCACCGGACGGCCCGCATCTTCGCCGCAGAAGCTGACCGGCGTGTTCGTTTCGCGGCACCGCTCAACAATCTGTTCGATCAGGCTGAGAAAGCTGACATTGAGCGTATCATAACGCCGCCGCACGCGCTCGTTCTCCCGATCGGCGGCAAAGAAAAACTGCTTCAGATCGTTGCCACCGATGGACAGGAAATCGACCTCTTCAAAGAAGCGGCGCGAGGCAAAGGCGATACTGGGAGTCTCCAGCATGGCGCCGACTTCCAGCTTGCTTGGCAGGGGATGCCCCAGTTTGCGTTCCCGCTCCAACGCCTTGTCGACCTCGGCGCGGGCAGATGTGTATTCTTCGTATTGTGCGATGAAGGGGAACATCACCGTCAGCGGACGACCATCGGCCGCCCGGATCAGCGCCTGCAACTGCATCCGCAGCACGCCCGGCTTGTCCAGCCCCACGCGGATCGCGCGCCAGCCCAGCGCCGGGTTCGGCTCATCCGTCGGGCGCATATAAGGCAGCACCTTGTCCGACCCGATATCAAGCGTGCGGAAGACCACGCGCTTGTCCTGCGCAGCATCCAGAACCCGCGCATAGATCGACACCAGTTCAGACCGGCGCGGCATCTGGTTGCGCACAAGAAACTGCAATTCCGTACGGAACAGTCCCACCCCCTCGGCGCCAGAGCTTTGCAGCGACGGCAGATCGGCCATCAACCCGGCATTCATGAACATGCCAACCGTCTTGCCACAGCGCGTCGTCGCCGTTCTTTCGCGGATCGAGGCGTATCGCGTCTGCGCTTCGGCCTGCATCGCGATCTTGTCGCGGAAAGCGTTCACGATCGTGTCGTCCGGGCGCAAGTGAACGATCCCCTGATCGCCATCGACCATGATGTGATCGCCGTTCAGCGCCTCTGTCGTTATGCGCGGCGCATTGACCACCAGCGGAATCGCAAGCGCCCGTGCCACGATCGCCGCATGTGACCCGACAGAGCCTTCCTCAAGCACGATCCCCTTCAACGCGCGGCCATATTCAAGCAACTCGCCCGGCCCGATATTGCGCGCAATCAGGATCGGATCGCTGGGCATCTCGGCCCCGGTGTTTTTGCCCTGCCCGGTCAGGATTCGCAGCAGCCGGTTGGACAGATCGTCCAGATCCGCCAGCCGTTCGCGCAGGTAATTGTCCTTTGACTGGCCGATCCGGCCACGGGCCAGCGATTGCTCTTTCTCGACCGCAGCTTCGGCCGACAACCCGCGCGAGATGTCTTCCTGCATACGCCGCATCCAGCCTTTGGAATTGGCGAACATGCGATAGGCTTCAAGGACTTGCGCCTGGTCCTTGTCGTGCTGCGCCATCGCCAGCATCTTGTCCACACCCACACGCAATTCGTCCACGGCAGACATCAGCCGTTCCATCTCGCGGTGGGGATCTTCGGCAATCGGGTTGACGACGACCACGCGCGGCTCGTGCAGCCAGACATGACCCTCTGCCGCGCCTTCCTGCGCCGCAGTGGCGCGCAACATGACCGGTTGCGAATGACGCGCCGAAAGGGCCGCGCCCTCCCCGACGAACGCGCCAAGCTCCGTCATTTCGGCCAAGACCATCGCCACGACTTCCAGCGCATAGACTTCGTCGGAACTGAATTCGCGCGCCTCTTTCGACTGCACGACCAGAACGCCAAGGCTGTCGCCAAGGCGCTGAATCGGCACCCCAAGGAAACTGGAGAAGATTTCTTCGCCCGTTTCCGGCATATAGCGAAACCCGCGGGCCGACGGCGCATCCGCCGTATTCACGATCTGCCGCCGCCGCGCGACGCGGCCCACAAGACCTTCGCCCAGCTTCATCCGGGTCTGGTGAACCGCCTCGGATTTCAGACCTTCGGTCGCGCAAAGTTCGAGCGTTTCATCATCGCGGAACAGATAGATCGAGCAGACCTCGCAGCCCATGGAGCCAGCGACCAGCCGCGTGATCTTGTCAAGACGGGCCTGACCGGGATCATCGCCCGCCATGAGATCGCGCAACCGCCCAAGCAGTTTGCGGCTTTCTGTCTCGAAACCATCGGCCATTCTGGCCTGCCCCCCGTTCATCTTGCGGCTTGCAGCATAGACCACAGCCCGGCGCGAAGCGAAACGGAATTCTGATAAAACGCTACGGTTTTTCCCGCTAAACGGGCAGTTTCGGGGCAACCAGCCCAGGTCTGCACAGCCAGCGACCCGGCATCAAGGGCGTGGATGCGCGCCAGAACAGTCCAGCGCGCACAGTTGGGGCAGATGTCGTTCGCCGGGCTGGCCGATCAGGCCGCCTTGTCCAATTCGAACGCATCGTGCAGCGCTTGCACGGCCAATTCCATGTACTTGCGGTCAATCAGGACGGAAATCTTGATCTCCGACGTGGTAATGACCTGAATGTTAATGCCTTCTTGGCTCAGGCACTGGAACATCTTCGCCGCAACCCCGGTGTGCGACCGCATCCCGATACCCACAACCGATACTTTCGCCACGTCCGTATCTGCGATGATTTCGGCAAAGTTCAGAACACCGTCCGACTTGGCCTGCTCCATCGCCTTTTCAGCGCGGGCCACCTGATCGGTGGGGCAAGAGAACGTCATATCCGTGCGCCCCTCTTCCGAGATGTTCTGCACGATCATGTCCACAAGAACGCCAGCCTCGGACAAAGCGCCAAAGATCAGCGCCGCAATGCCCGGACGGTCGGCAACGCTTACCAGCGTCATCTTCGCTTCGTCCCGGCTATAGGCCACACCGGCCACAACGTTATTTTCCACGATCTCATCCTCCGCACAGACCAATGTGCCCGCCTGGTCGTTCATCTCGTCTTCAAAGCTGGAGAGCACCCGCAGCTTCACGTTATACCGCATCGCCAGCTCGACAGAGCGCGTTTGCAGCACTTTCGCCCCCAAAGAGGCCAATTCCAGCATTTCCTCAAAGGAAATCTTGTCCAGCTTGCGCGCTTTCGATTCGATCCGCGGGTCGGTGGTGTAGACGCCATCCACATCGGTATAGATATCGCAGCGCTCCGCGCCGAACGCGGCGGCAAAGGCCACGGCTGTGGTGTCGCTGCCGCCCCGGCCCAGTGTGGTGATACGGCCCTCCGGGCTGATCCCCTGGAAGCCCGCGACAACAGCCACGCGCATCCCTTCGCCGAATTTCGCGTTGATGTTGTCGGTGGGAATCTCGTTGATCCGCGCCGATCCATGGGCGGAACTTGTCAGCAGCGGCACTTGCCAGCCTTGCCAAGAGCGCGCCGGAATGCCCATTTCCTGAAGGCGCAGCGCCATCAACCCGGCGGTGACGTTCTCCCCCGAGGAGACAACGGCGTCGTATTCGCGCGCGTCATACAGCTTGGATGTCTCGTTGACCCAGCCGACCAATTCATTGGTCTTGCCCGACATGGCAGAGACGATGACGATCACGTCATAGCCATTCGCCACTTCCACGCCGACACGTTTGGCAACGCGGGCGATCCGGTCCAAGTTCGCGACGGATGTCCCGCCGAATTTCATCACCAAGATGGGCATGGTTTATCCCGGCCTCACGAAAACTTCGCAGCCGTTTACGCGCCCCCCGCCCTAGGCGCAAGCCTGCCACGCAAGGGGCGACGTGAAAATCGGGATCACAAAGGGTGGTCGCGGCCGTCCCAGGTTCGGAAACAGCCGGTGCTTTGCAGATCAAGCTCGTCAAAGCGGGCCTTGAGCCCCGACGCGGCTTCATCCACCGAAATCTCCGCCGTGCCGCCGCCCATATCGGTGCGCACCCAGCCCGGATGATAGATGCCCACGGCGATGCCTTCGGGCTTGAGATCGACCGCAAGGTTACGGCCCAGATTCAGCGCAGCGGCTTTTGATGCGCGGTAGATATAGCTGCCGCCCGGCGCCTTGGTCTGAGAGGCCATCTGGCTGGAAATAATCGCGATCTTTGGCGTTTCGGCCGCGCGCAGATTGTCCTTAAGCGTCTGGATTGTCAGGAAAACGCCCGTCACATTGACCGCGAATGTCTGCGCCCACAAATCGGCATCGTACCCGGTGGCAATGTCGTGCCCCTTGTCCAGATAGACCCCCGCATTGCAGATCAGCAGATCGACCGGCTTACCGGCCAGCCCCTCTTTCAGCACAGAGAACTCTTCGGGCCGGGTCACATCCAGCGACACTTCCGTATCGGGGCCGCGGCTGGTGCCAAGGACATGCGCGCCCGCCGCACGATAGTCACGCGCAAGCGCTTCGCCGATGCCACGGTTCGCACCGGTAATCACAACTGTCATTTTTCAATTCGTCTTTCGTGTCGGAGTAAAGGGAAGCGGCATCACAGGCACGCCCTCATCGATCAGCGCCTTTGCTTCCGCAGGTTTCGCCTCACCATAGATCGCACGCTCGGGCGCGTCACCCAGATGCATCGCCCGCGCTTCCTTGACGAAATTCTTGCCCACATAGTCGGAATTCGCTTCGACCTGCCGCTTCATCTCTGCCAGCAGCTGGCGCATCTGCGCTTCGGGCACTTTCGCCACGGATTGCGTGGGTTCCGCCGCCCTTTGCGGCACGTCCGGCTGTTTCGTCCGGCTGGTTCCAACATGCGGCGCCATGATGCCTTTCTCGACCTCGATCGATCCGCATACGGCGCAAGATACATGCCCCGCCGCTTTCAGCGAGTCATAGGCGTCAGACGACTTGAACCAGCTTTCAAAACTGTGGCCGCTCGCACATTTCAAACTGTACTGTATCATGTCAGCACTCTACCTGTTCACGCTTTAACACTTAGTCAATCATACGTGGCGATCAAGCCGAACCTGCGTCCAGTTCTGCGCCGCCGCGTGGTGCAGCCCCGCTGCGAAACCGCAACCCCGACCAATTGCAGCTTGCCCTGATGTGAAAGCTCGGGCTACCTCGACGGTCATGTTACGGGCTTTGCCGACACGGTTTTTCCTTGCCTGCCTGATGTGGGCGCTGGCTGCATCTTTCGCGGCCAGTGAACCTGCGCGCACGCTTTTTGCCGCCGCGTCGCTTGGCGATGCCCTGGCCGAGATTCTGAAAGAGGACGATGTGCGCGTTTCGCTTGGTGGCAGCGGCGCGATTGCCCGGCAGATCGACAATGGTGCGCCCGGCGACGCGGTGATGCTTGCCAACCCTGTATGGATGGACTGGCTGGACTCCCGTGGACATCTGCGCGCGGGCACCCGCAGCGCGCCAATCGCCAATCGCCTTGTGCTGGTCGGCCCGCCCGGCGCCCCGCCGCTGCCGGGGCTTACCCGCACCGCGCTGCTGGACCGGCTTGGGCCGGAGGGGCGGCTTGCCATGGGCGAACATCGATCCGTTCCGGCGGGGCAATATGCCCAGGACTGGCTGTCGCGGAAGGGGCTTTGGGATGCGCTTCGCCCGCGGTTGGCAGAGACAGACAATGTCCGCGCCGCCCTCGCCCTCGTTGCGCGGGCAGAGGTGCCGCTGGCCATTGTCTATGCCTCTGACCTCGTGGCCGCGCCGCAAGCCGCATCGCCCGTCTGGCACATCCCACCCGAAGATCAGCCGCGCATCCGCTACGCGCTGGCCGCGCTGACGCCCAAGGGCGACGCGCTGATCGCGGCCCTGCAAACCCCTGAAGCGCTTGAGGTTTTCCGGCGCTTCGGCTTCGAGACAGCGCCATGATGCTGGATCCGGCCGGATGGGAAGCGCTGTTGCTGTCCTTGCGCGTGGCCTTCGTCGCGACGCTGTGTGCCCTGCCGGTTGCGCTGTGGCTGGCATGGCTGCTGGCGCGGCGCGAGTTTCCGGGCAAGGCCGTCCTGTCGGCATTGGTGCATTTGCCCCTTGTCCTGCCGCCGGTGGTCACGGGCTATTTGTTGCTGGTGGCATTTGGACGAAACGGCCCACTTGGCCAGTTTTTCGAGGCCACGCTGGGCCTGACCTTTGCTTTCCGCTGGACTGGCGCCGCGCTCGCCGCCGCGATCATGGGCCTGCCCCTGATGGTCCGCGCCATCCGCCTTGCGCTGGAGGCTGTGGACCCAAGGCTGGAACAGGCCGCCGCGACCCTTGGCACACCTCGCTGGGCGGTGTTCACCCGCATCACCCTGCCCCTTGCCCTGCCCGGCGTGCTTGCGGGCGCGGTCATGGGATTTGCCAAGGCAATGGGCGAATTCGGCGCAACCATCACTTTCGTCGCGAATATCCCGGGCGAGACTCAAACCCTGCCCTCTGCCATCTACGCCTTGCTGCAAATCCCGGGGCAAGAGGGACCAGCGGCGACCCTCGTCCTATGGGCCGTCGCGATATCGGTAGGGGCCGTGCTGCTGTCCGAATGGTTGGCGCGGCGACTGGCCCGCCGGATCGGAGGACGCGATGCAGTTTGACCTGCGCCTGCGCCACGCCTTGCCCGACCTGACCCTGGATATCGCCTTGCAGGGCGGTCCCGGCGTCACTGCTCTTTTCGGCCCCTCCGGGGCGGGCAAAACAAGCATTATCAACGCAGTTGCCGGGCTTTTTCGCCCGGACCATGGCCGCATGACACTTGGCGACCGGGTGCTGTTCGATGACCGGGTGTGGTTACCGCCAGAGCGGCGGCGCATGGGGTATGTCTTTCAGGATGGGCGACTGTTCCCCCATCTGACCGTGCGCGAGAACCTCCGCTTTGGCGCGCCCTACAGCGCCGACGCGCCGCCATTGGACGAGGACACACTGATTGACCTACTCGCCCTCGCGCCGCTGCTCAATCGTCGTCCGCGCACCCTGTCGGGCGGAGAGACCCAGCGCGTCGCGCTCGCCCGCGCGCTGCTATGCGCACCGCAGATGCTGCTGATGGATGAGCCGCTGGCAGCGCTGGACGGCCCCCGGAAAGAGGACATCCTGCCCTATCTTGATCGGGTGAAATCACAGGCGGGCATCCCGATCCTGTATGTCACCCATGCGGTGGATGAGATCGCCCGGCTGGCGGACCATGTGGCGCTGCTGCAGAACGGGCGGATCACCCTGCACGGACCCGTCTTCGACGTGCTGTCCGATCCTGCCGCAATGCCCCTGCTGGGCGTGCGCGAGGCGGGGGCGATCCTCCATGCGGTCGTGGCCGATCACGGCGCAGATGGCCTTACGCGCCTGTCCGTCGGGGGACAATTCATGGAACTTCCGGGGGTAGATGCCGCGCCGGGCGAACAGTTGCGCCTGCGCATTCTCGCCCGCGATGTGATCCTGTCGCGGACCCGGCCCGAGGGGTTGTCGGCCCGCAACATCCTGTACACCACGATCGACGCGCTCCAAACCGGGCGGGGTCCGGGCACGGCCGTCGTGCTGCAACTGGAAGGCCAGCGCCTGCTGGCCCGTGTGACCGACCGATCCGTCGCGGATTTGGCGCTTGCCCCCGGTCAGGCGGTCTATGCCATCGTCAAATCCACATCCGTGGCACGCTCTGCCATGATGCGGTTGGGTCAGGACTGAACGTCCGGCCCGGTCAGCTCTTTCTGCAATGCGCGCAGCAGGGCGTGCTCATTGATCCCCGTATCCACGGAAAGCTTGCGCAACCCGAACTGCACATGCGCCATTTCACGGTAATATCCGGTATAGGCGAAGTTGATCGCCGCCCCTGCCGCCGCCCCAAGGATCGGCACCGCTTGCGCCGCCAGCTTCTGGCCCAGCGCCCCGGCGAGCTTCGGCGAGACCGCCGCCAGCACCTTTTGTAACGCCGCCCCGTTCAGCGCCAGCCGGGCGGAGATAAACGCCGTTTCCGCCCCGTCATCCTGATCGAGCGGACCCGCAGAGGCGAAGACGGTCAGACAGTCGAACTGGACGCTCTCCTCCGCCGGGTCGAAATCATATTCCGCCGCGACGCCCTGAATGATGCGCATCAGCAATGTCACCGTCACGGGAAGCTCGGCCAGGGCGGTGGCCGTCCCGCCGATTCCGCCAGCCGCCCCCATGGCCGCGCCAACCGCCGTGTTCACCCATCCGGGCTGATCGGGAACCGCGCCCCGGCTGACATGAGCCGCCTTGGAGGCCTGCACAAGGGCGCTGCGTGTCGCGCCATCCAGCCCGATGCGAACCGGCCCCGGCAGACGCCCCAGCCAGGATTCGGCCTGACCGCCCAGCGCATTGATCACCGTGATCCCCACGCCCGAAGCGTTTCGGTGCCGCGTCGCCAGATTGCGGATCTTGGCCAAAACCGGGGCGGGCAATTCGATATGCTGTGTGTTCATGGTCAAAAGGTTGTCTCGAAACCGGCGGGTTTCAACCCTTCCAGCGCGAGACCTTGCCCGAAACCCCATTCCACGCGCCCGGCGTCAGCGATCGCCCCAACACCCGCGCCGGGTTGGTCGGCGGCGGCATGCGCACGCCCGAGAGCTTCTCGAATCCGAACCGCTGGTAGTAAGGCGCATCCCCAACCAAAAGCACGCGGTCCCAACCTTGCGCGCGCGCAAGCGTGTCATGAATCAACTGCCCGCCCAGCCCCTCGCCCTGACGCGTCGGGTGTACCGCTACCGGCCCCAGCAACAAGGCAGGCGCGCGGCCCACATGGACGGGCCAATAGCGGATAGCACCGGACAGAATCCCAAGTTCGTCCCGGGCGGTCACGCACAGCTCCGGCACCGGGTCGATTCCATCGCGCAGCCGGTAGGAACTCAGCGCCTCGCGACCCGGCGCAAAGCACAGGTCATAGAGAGCTTCGACCTCCCAAAGGTCGTGCGCTGCCTCCTGCGTGAACTGATACACCTGCCCCGCCCCTGCTTCCCGGACTGGCATTCGGCCTAGCATGAGGGTACGGGTTTGCCAAACCGATACGGAGGTCTCATGTTCTATCGTCCCGCAGACGGTCACGGTCTGCCCCACAACCCGTTCAACGCCATCGTCACACCGCGCCCGATCGGCTGGATTTCGACGAAAGGCGCAGATGGGATCGCCAATCTGGCGCCCTACTCTTTCTTCAACGCGGTTGCCTATGTCCCGCCGCAGGTGATGTTCGCGTCCACCAGCGCCAAGGACGATCAGGATGGCACCAAGGACAGCGTTGCCAATATCCGCGCAACCGGCGTGTTCTGCGTGAATATCGTCGAAGCCGCCGCACAGAACGCGATGAACGTCACCTCTGCCACCTTCCCGGCGGGCACGGACGAATTCGCTGAAGCCGGGCTGACCGCTGCGCAATGCGAGACGATAGATTGCCCAAGGGTGGATGGCGTTCCCGCCGCGCTGGAATGCCGGATGACGCAGATCGTCAAGATCGAGGGAGAAACCAACTATGTCGTGTTCGGGGAAGTGACCGGCGTGCATATGCGCGACGATTGCCTGAACGATGGCCGCTTCGACGTGACCCGGTTCCAGCCGCTCTCACGGCTTGGCTATCGCGATTACACGGTGGTGCGCGATGTGTTCGAACTTGAACGCCCCGATGACTGACGCGGCGCTCGCGCTGCCCTTCTGCGGGACGGCGGGCGGGGCGATCTGCGCGGCACATAGCCGTGCAGGAGCGCCGCTCCGGCGGAGCTTGCCATGATCTTCCCCGACCCGGCCCGCACCCATCCCGTCACCCTTCCGGACGGCACGGTGCATCCGGGCACCGTCTTTCTGTCGCGCGTGATCGACCACCCGAATTTCCATGTGGGCGATTTCACCTATGCCTCGGATTTCGCCCCGCCCTCCGACTGGGCCAGCCAGCTTGCGCCCTATCTCTTTCCGGGCGGCACAGAGCATCTGCATATCGGGAAATACTGCCAGATCGCCCATGCTGTGCGCTTTCTGACCGCTGGGGCCAATCACGCGCAGGACGGCCTGACCTGTTTTCCCTTCCCGATCTTCGATCCCGCGACCTTGGCGGGCTACCAGCCGGATACCCGCGACACCGTCATCGGCCATGATATCTGGTTCGGTTACGGGGCCCTGATCCTGCCCGGCGCGCATATCGGCCATGGCGCGATCATCGGCGCCGGTGCGGTCGTGCGCGGCACTGTCCCGCCCTATGCGATTGTCACGGGCAATCCCGGCACCGTGATCCGCCACAGGTTCGATACCAAGACCGCCGCGCGGCTTTTGGAGCTGGCATGGTGGGACTGGCCGCCGGAAATCGTGGCAAAAGCCCGGCCCGCGCTGATGGCAGGCGATCTGGCCGCATTGGAACGCGCCGCGCCCTGAACCATTCCGGGTCCGCTGGGCACGGCGCTTTGTGCGCTTAGTGACCGCCGCCGAACAGGCCGCGCTGCACCGCGTAATCTGCCGCGATTTGATATTCGGGATCATCATCGGCTTCGTCGATGATCAGCCCGGTCTTGCTTAGCAGCGCCTTGCAATCACGGCTCAGGTGCCGCAGGTGCAGCTCCTTGCCCTCTTCCGCATAGCGCCCCGCCAGTGTCTCGATCGCGTTGAGCGCGGATTGATCCGCAACCCGGCTTTCCGCGAAATCGATGAACACCTTTTTCGGATCGCCTTTGACGTCGAAAATCTCTTGGAAGCCTTCCGCCGAGCCGAAGAACAGCGGCCCGTCCACCTGATACACTTTCGCCCCTTCCGGCGTCGTGTAGGCCCGCGCATGGATGCGGCGGGCATTGACCCACGCATATTGCAGCGCCGAAACGATCACGCCGACGACAACCGCCACGGCAAGGTCTTCCAGCACGGTGACAACCGTCACAAGGATCGTCACGAAGCTGGCGAACTTGGTCGAAACGCGCATGATCCGGAACGTGTTCCATGCGAATGTGCCGATCACGACCATGAACATCACGCCCACCAGCGCAGCCAGCGGAATCTGCTCGATCAGCGGGCTGGCGAAGAGGATGAAGCTCAGCAGGAACAGCGCCGCCGCGATCCCGGCGATGCGCGTGCGCCCGCCCGATTTCACGTTGATCATGGATTGTCCGATCATCGCACAGCCACCCATGCCGCCGAAAAAACCGGTCACGGTGTTGGAAATCCCCTGCGCGATGCACTCCTGGCTCGCCCCGCCACGCTGGTCCGTCATCTGGTTCACAAGGTTCAGTGTCAGCAGGCTTTCGATCAGGCCGATCGCCGCCAGTACCAGCGCATAGGGGAAGATGATCTCAAGCGTGTCGAAATTCAGCGGCACGGACGGGATATGGAACGGCGGCAGACCACCTTCGATGGACGCCATGTCGCCCACGCGCGGAACGTCCAGATTGAAACCGATCACGATCAGCGCCACGATCAGAATACCCGCCAGCGGTGCCGGAAACGCGCTGGTGATCTTGGGCGTGGCCCAGATAATCAGCATGGTCAACGCGACCAGAGCCAGCATCAGATACAGCGGCCAGCCGCTCAACCATTCGCCGCCCGACATGCCGTGGCCCGACGCCTCGGCGCTGCCCGGCACCTGAAACTGCGTCAATTGCGCCAGGAAAATCACGATCGCCAGCCCGTTCACAAAGCCCAGCATCACCGCATGTGGCACCAGCCGGATGAACTTGCCCAGCTTGAACACACCCGCAAGGATTTGCATGATCCCCATCAGCACCACGGTGGCGAACAGGTATTCGACCCCGTGTTCCGCCACCAAAGCCACCATGACGACGGCCAACGCGCCCGTCGCGCCCGAGATCATGCCCGGACGGCCGCCGATCAGCGCTGTGATCAGCCCCACAAGAAACGCCGCATACAGCCCGACCAGCGGGTGAACCCCGGCCACGAAGGCAAAGGCGACGGCTTCGGGGACAAGGGCAAGCGCCACGGTCAACCCGGACAGGATTTCGGTTCGCAACATCTCTCCGACCGGGCGATTGTCGCTTACCGGACGGATAGAAAGGGACGCGGACAAGTTACGGGCAAAGCTGGAATAGCTGCTATCGGCCAAAACGTGGCTCCTTGAAGGGATCGTTGTGCGATTTGTCGCGGCGCTAACACAAGGCGCGCCAAGGCGCCACACCTAACCGCCCGGCGCGGGCGGAGTTGTGGCACGGTCGCGGCGAACGCCCCGTATCCTTGCACTGCGCGGCCCCATTCGGCAGCGCAGGCGGCGACGCCACAGGTCCCGCCCCCCCAGCCTTCGCCCCAGTCACGAAGAAATGCGCCGATCCCCCGACCGCACGCTTGAAACCTGCACGCCGCTTGGCCAGTGTTGCCGCACAGCAGCAAACCCGAGGATGCCCGCCATGACCCAGCCCCAGACAGACACCATGATCGCCGTGATCGGCGGCTCTGGCATCTATGAAATCGACGGGCTGGAAGACGCCACATGGCAGACGGTGGAAACGCCTTGGGGTGCGCCTTCGGATCAGATTCTGACCGGCACGCTGGATGGGGTGAAGATGGCGTTCCTGCCCCGCCACGGGCGCGGGCATGTGCATTCCCCCTCAACCGTGCCCTACCGCGCAAATATCGACGCGCTCAAACGGATCGGCGCGACGGATGTGATCTCTGTCTCGGCCTGCGGATCATTCCGCGAAGAGCTGGCACCAGGGCATTTCGTGATTGTCGATCAGTTCATCGACCGCACCTTCGCGCGGGAAAAATCCTTTTTCGGCACAGGCTGCGTCGCGCATGTTTCTGTCGCGCACCCAACCTGCCCGCGCCTGTCGGACGCCTGCGAAACTGCGGCCAAGGGGGCGGGCATCACCGTCCACCGGGGCGGCACCTATCTGGCGATGGAAGGGCCGCAATTCTCGTCGATCGCGGAATCGAAGATGTATCGCGTGGCGTGGGGCTGCGACGTGATCGGCATGACGAACATGCCCGAGGCGAAGCTCGCCCGCGAGGCAGAGCTTTGTTACGCCTCCGTCGCGATGATCACCGATTACGATAGCTGGCACCCGGAACATGGCGCTGTCGATATCAACGACATCATTGCCACGCTGGGCGCCAATTCCGACAATGGCCGCGCGCTGGTCAAGGCGCTGCCCGCCCTTCTGGGGGCAGAGCGCACAGCCTGCCCGCATGGCTGCAACCGGGCGCTGGAATTCGCGATCATGACCGCGCCGGACAAGCGCGACCCGGCCGTGCTGGCGAAACTGGACGCGGTGGCGGGCCGGGTTCTGTAGTCAGGGGCGCACCAGCGCCTCCAGCTGGTCTGTTTCGATCGCGCCCAGCACAACCTTGCGCCCGGCTGCGATCCCCGGCGTGCCGCTGATCCCCAGACGCGCGGCGGCAGCGGCGGTTTGCTGCAACCGGCGCGCGACCTCTGGCCCGGCCATATCCTGGCGCAGCATCGCACCATCCAGCCCGGCTGTTTCGGCCACGGTGCTGAACCAACTGGCTGTGGGCTTCACGCCTTGCCGGGCCAAAGCTTGCGTGAACTCGGCGTAGCCGTCCTGAAGATCCGCCGCCACAGATGCCCGCGCGGCCCAACCCGATAGCGGGCCAAGTAACGGCAATTCATGCCAATTCGCGCGAAGGACGCCCGCGTTTTCCAATGCCTTCACACGCGGCACCAATTCCCGGCAATAAGGGCAGAAATAGTCTGAAAACACCGCGACCGGTACTGTGTCGCGGCGCGGATAAAGCACGTTCTCCAGCAGCGCGGGGTCAAGCGGTTCTGGCCCCTCGTCCAGCCCGATTGTCGCGAAATCCGCCCCGCTCAGCCCGCTGATCCCACCGGCAGAGGCAAACGACCAGCCCGGCGCACCATGGATCGCCCTGAATTCCAGTGCCGCACGGCGCTGAACGCCATAGCGCTGCCAAAGCGCCATAATAGCGACCATCCCGCCGCCCAGCAACAATCCGCGCCGTCCAAATCCTGCCATTTCGCTTGCCTTTCCCTGCCCGGCTGGCCCACAACCGCAGCGTAACCGACTGCAAAGAGCCGCCAATGCCAAATCACAAAACCGTTCAGGATTACATCCGCACCATCGTCGATTTCCCGCATGAGGGCATCATGTTCCGCGATGTGACCACCTTGTTCGCCGATCCGCGCGGACTTCGGCTGGCGGTGGATCAGATGCTTCACCCCTATGCTGGGACGCGCATCGACAAGGTTATCGGGCTGGAAGCGCGCGGCTTCATCCTGGGCGGTGCCATCGCGCACCAATTGTCGGTCGGCTTCGTGCCGATCCGCAAGAAGAGCAAGCTGCCCGGTGCGACGATCTCGGAGGCATATACGCTCGAATATGGCGAAGCGGTCGTGGAAATCCATGACGACGCGATTCAAGCGGGCGAGAAAATCCTGCTGGTCGATGATCTGCTGGCCACGGGCGGAACCGCCGAGGCGGGTATCAAACTGGTCGAACGGCTGGGCGGCGAAATCGTCGGCTGCGCCTTCGTGATCGACCTGCCCGATCTTGGTGGCCGGGCCCGGCTGGAGAAGATGGGCATGGACGTACACGCGCTGTGCGCCTTCGAGGGCGAGTAACCCTTGATGCGTCTTAGCCGCGTGCGGGCAACACAGCGCCGGGATTCATGATCCCCAACGGATCAAGCGCATCCTTGATCGCCCGCATCGCGGCCAGTTTCACCGGATCGCCATAGCGTTGCAGATCGCCGACCTTGAGCCGGCCAATCCCGTGTTCTGCACTGACGGAGCCGCCAAGTTCATGCACCAGATCATGGACCGCGCGCTTGATGTCATCGCGCTGCTCCACATGGTCCTGCCGCGTGCGGCCCGGCGCGGGGAACACGTTGTAATGCAGATTACCGTCGCCGACATGGCCGAAACAGTTGATCCGAAACGCCCCCAGCCCCGCGATGATCGCGTCGCCGCGTTCGATGAATTCCGGAATGGCGCTGAGCGGGACCGAGATATCATGGCTCGACACGGACCCGATCCTGCGGTTCGCTTCGGGGATATGCTCGCGCACGGACCAGAATTCTGCCGCTTGCGCTTCTGACTGCGCGATAAGCCCGTCATCCACCAGACCCGCCTCAAGCGCTGCGCCGAACAGCTCCTCCAGCGCGCCCGAGGCGCTTTGCCGCGCGGGCAGGCCAAGGTCGATCAGCACCGTCCATTCAGGCGGCTCGGCGAAGGGTTGGCGCACGTCCGGCAAGGTTTCCGTCAGGAATTCAAAGCCTTGCCGATGCATCAACTCGAACGCGCTGACCCCGTCGCCCAGCATATCGCGCGCCATGGCCAGCAGTTTCAGCGCGGCCTGCGGCGAGGCCACCGCCATCAACGCCGTGCCGGTTGCGCGCGGAAGCGGCCACAGCTTGAGCGCAGCGGCGGTGATCACACCCAAGGTGCCTTCAGAGCCGATCAACAGATTGCGCAGATCATAGCCGGTGTTGTCCTTGCGCAGTCGCGACAAGCCATGCCAGACCGTGCCATCGGGCAGAACGGCCTCCAACCCAAGGCACAAATCGCGCGCATTGCCATAGCGCAGCACACCGGTGCCGCCAGCATTGGTCGCCAGATTGCCGCCGATCCGCGCGGTCCCCTCCGCCGCCAGTGACAACGGGAAAAGCCGGTCCGCGCCAGCGGCGGCAGCTTGGACATCCGCCAGAATCGCGCCTGCCTCTGCCACCATTACGTTTTCCTCAGGATAGACCGCGCGAATGGCGGTCATCCGTTCCAGCGACAGCAAAAGCGGCGCAGGCCCGTCTGGCGCGATCTGCCCGCCCACAAGCCCCGTTCCGCCGCCATAAGGGACAATCGCCACCTTGTGCTGCGCTGCAAGACGGACGAGGGCGGCCACCTCATCGGTCGATCGCGGCGCGGCGATCAGGCCAGCATTCCCCGCCCACCTGCCGCGCGGCTCTTCCAGATAGCGCGCTTCAGCCGGACGAAGCACCTCCGGCGGCAGGGCTTGCAGGATCAGGGTACGAAAGCGGTCATCGGCAGCATTTAGTGTCATGGCCCCTACCCTTGACAGATCGGCGGCGAAGGCAAGCGCTTACTCGGTATCGCGGAGCCATTCGGGATGCAAAACCATGATCGTGGGCCGCCCCGGCAATCGGTCCATGGACACTTCGATGGACGACCCGGGCACGCGGACGACTTGGAAATCCTCCTGCATATCCGCCAAGAAGCGCTGCAAGGTAGTCTCGCCAAACCAATGCATCGGAATGACGATAGAGGATCGCAGCCGCTGCAAAATCCGCGTCATGGTCGGCAGATCCACCGTCATGCCACCATCGACCGCCGCCATGACCACATCAAGCCGACCGATCGCGGCGTATTGCTCGGCCGTTGGTTCGTGGTGCAGGTGACCAAGATGCCCGATGCACAGCCCCGCCATCTCAAAGATGAAGATCGAATTGCCCTCGGTCTCCGTCCCGCCATAGGCGCTGCGAATATCGGTCGAAACATTGCGTATCAGAACCTCGCCCAACTCAAGCTCGTGATCGATACCGGTGCCGAATTCCGCGCCCCAGCCGGGCAGAACATGCGGGATCGCGGGGTCAGGCGACGCGGTCCAGTGGGTCGAATGGGCGTGGTTCATGGTGACCACATCGGGAATCATATCGACGCTTCCGATAAAGCCCGTGAAATCCGTCACCATGTTCAGCCCGCCCGCGCTTTGGATCAGGAATGACGCATGGGCGATATAGCGGATGCGCACGGTTTCGTCGGGCAGAGGCGCGGTCCAGCTGGCGCGCTGAGTATATTCAAGGCCCGGCGCGGCATCTGCAAGCGCGCGGCAATGGCTGGGCGTCCGGGTGGGCTGCTGCTGCGCCAGCGCGGGCGCGGCCAAGAGCGACAGGAAGAGGAAAAGGCGTAACATGACATCTCCTTTCGACAAGGGGATGTTAGCGCGCCGCGGCTTTATGTCAGCATCACTTTTTCGCGCCGGACCTTTGCCCGCCGGGCAATGCCTTCAATTTCAGCTTGTTTCCAACCGGCCCCGCCGATCATTTCGCAGCGACGCATACAGCACATGGTTGCGCCAGCGCCCGTCAATCTGAAGGTAGCTTTGCGCCACGCCTTCATATTTGAACCCGCATTTTTCGAGCAACCCGCGCGAGGCGGCATTCTGCGGCAGGCAGGCCGCTTCGATCCGGCTGAGATCCTGCTGAACAAAGGCGTGATGCAGAACAGCGAGAATGGCTTCCTGCATATATCCCTGCCGCGCGTAGTGGACGCCGGTCCAATAACCCAGCGTGCCCGATTGCGATGGCCCGCGCCGGATATTGTCGAGCGTGATCGCCCCAAGCAGCGCGTCATCCTCGCGCCGGATCAGGAACAGGGGCACCGCGCTGCCCGAATTGATCGACCGCTGCGCCCAATAAACGCGATTGGTGAATGCCTTGCGCGACAGATGGTCATCGGCCCAACGCGGCTCCCACGGGACCAGATGCGCTTCGCTTGTCTGCCGCAGGGCAACCCACGGCCGGAAATCCGCATGGACCGGCGGGCGCAGAGTCAGCCGTTCCGTCTCAATCCGGACTTTGCGGCGCGGCAGCAACATCAGGCAGCGCGCCTCTCCTGCAATTGCTGCAAGGCGGGCGCCGACTCCACGGGTCCATAGAGCGCCAAAGCCGCTGGCGCCTTCAGAACCATCTGCGACGCGAATTGGCGCACGCCATCCACCGTCACGGAATTGATCCGGTCGATGGTTTCCTGCAACGCCGGAACGCGGTCCCAGATATGGATCATCCGTGCCAGACGTTCGGCGCGGCTCGACGGGCTTTCCAGCCCCATCAACAACCCGGCCCGCATCTGCGCACGCGCCCGCGCGACCTCGGCCTCTGACATATCGTCGGCAGCGCGCTTCATCTCGTCCACGGTGATCCCCGCCAATTCCGGAAGCTGTTCCCCCGATGTGCCGGAATAGATCGTCATCATGCCCGTATCGGCATAAGCCCCGGCTTGAGCGAAAATCGTATAGCACAGCCCGCGGACTTCGCGGATTTCCTGAAACAACCGGGAGGACATACCGCCGCCAAGGATCGAGGCATAAACCTGCGCCGTATAGAAATCCTCGCTCCGGTAGCCGGGCGATTCAAAAGCCAAGGCGAAATGCGCTTGCTCCAGATCCTTGACCTCGCGGGTTTCGCCGCCTTCAAACCGGGCGGGGTCCGCATCCAGATGACCACGGGGCGGCAAGCCGCCAAACAGGTCTTCGGCCATCTTGCACAACGCGTCGTGATCGACAGCGCCCGCCGCCGACAGGATCATCTGATCGGGGCCGTAATGTTCATGCACGAACCCGGCAAGATCATCGCGGGAAAACGCGCTGACACGTTCGGACGGGCCAAGAATGGTCCGGCCAATGGGTTGTTCGGGATAGGCTTTTTCCTGAAGCCAGTCAAAGATCACATCATCGGGCGTATCAAGCGCCTGCCCGATCTCTTGCAGGATCACGCCGCGCTCGATCTCGATCTCTTTGGGATCGAATTCCGGGTTCAGCAGGATATCCGCGATCACATCGACCGCCAGCGGCACATCTTCGCCCAGCACACGGGCGTAATAGGCCGTCACCTCGCGCGAGGTATAGGCGTTGATATAGCCACCCACATCTTCGATGGTTTCCGCAATCTGCAACGCTGTACGCCGCGCGGTTCCCTTGAAGGCCATATGTTCAAGGAAATGCGCGATTCCGTTTTGTTCGGCCCGCTCATGGCGCGCGCCTGCCGTGACCCAGATGCCGACCGCCGCCGAGGACAGACCCGGCATGTGTTCGGAGACAACGCGAAACCCGTTGGAAAGCCTATGTGTCTTGACCGTCAACCCGCGATTTTCCCTTTGATATGAGCCTGAAGCGCCGCCAGATCGTTGGGCACTCTCTCAAGCCGTTCCGGACGCTCATACAGGTCCGCCATACGGGATGGAAGGGGCGGTCTGACACCAGTCGCGGCCTCGACCGCATCGGGGAATTTCGCCGGATGCGCAGTGGCAAGCGTGATCATCGGCGTGGCCCCATCAAGATGCGCTTCAGCGACCTTCACGCCAATGGCGCTGTGCGGGCAGAGCAGCTCGCCAGTGCCCTTGAGGCTGGCGGCGATCTGGGCGGAGGTTTCCTCTTCCGACACGCGACCCGAGGCGTAGATTTCGCGCAGCGCCTGCATGGCGCCCTGGCTGATATCGAACCCGCCCGATTTCAGTTCTTCCATCAATTGCGCGACCGCCTTGCCATCACGCCCATAGGCGTCGAAAAGCGCGCGTTCGAAGTTGGACGATACCTGAATATCCATCGACGGGCTGATCGAAGGGATCGTTTCCCCCTTGTGATAGCCCTGCCCCGACAAGGCACGGTGCAGGATGTCATTCTGGTTGGTGGCCACCACCAGACGGTCAATCGGCAAGCCCATGGAGCGCGCGATATAGCCCGCGAAGATATCTCCGAAATTGCCGGTCGGCACCGTGAAGCTGACCTTGCGGTGCGGCGCGCCAAGGGCCACCGCACTGGAGAAATAATAGACGACCTGCGCCAGCACCCGCGCCCAGTTGATCGAATTGACCCCGGCCAGTTTCACACCGTCGCGGAAATCGAAATCGTTGAACATATCCTTCAGCCGCGCCTGACAATCATCGAAATCGCCATCCAGCGCCAGCGCATGCACATTGCTTGCCGCCGGTGTCGTCATCTGGCGACGCTGCACTTCGGACACGCGGCCATGCGGGTACAGGATGAACACATCGACATTGTCCAGACCGGCGAAGGCCTCGATCGCGGCAGATCCGGTATCGCCCGACGTCGCGCCGACGATGGTCACACGTTCGCCCCGGCGTTTCAGCGCCGCCTGAAAAAGCTGCCCGATCAATTGCATCGCGAAATCTTTGAAGGCCAGCGTCGGACCGTGGAACAACTCCAGCAGGAAATGCCCCTGCCCCAGTTGCACCAGCGGCGCGCGGGCATCGTGATTGAACCCGGCATAGGCGGCATCGATCAGGCCGCGAAACTCTGCATCGGTGAAGGTGTCGCCAACAAAGGGGCGCATCACACGAAAGGCGATTTCCTCATAGGGCAGGCCCGCCAGCGCGGCGATGTCCTCGGCGCTCATCTGCGGGATCGTTTCGGGCACATACAGCCCCCCATCCCGCGCCAGCCCCGACAGCATCGCGTCTTCAAAGGTAAGAACGGGCGCCTGCCCACGAGTGGAGACATAATGCATCAGTCAGTCTTTCTTGTTTCGGCTTCGCCAGACGAACAGGAACGTCATCGCCCCCCAGATCGCGGCCAGCGAAAACCACGTGATCGCATATTGTAGGTGATCGTTCGGAATGCCAGCGGTATCGACCGGCCAAGGCGTTGTTCCCAACACCGTGTTCGGTGCGGCCCGCAAAACCAGCAGGATCGGGCGCGTGTCATAGGCCTGCGCCATGGCGGGAACGTCACGGGCGAACCAGAAGTTGTCCTTTAGGTCCGGCGCGGGCGTGAATCCATCCGTCTCGCGCGGCCAATCAAGGTTGCCGGTCAGCATGACAGGGACGGTCGGCAGCGGAGCCAGCGCGGTGTCATCCTCCGTCCAGCCAATATCGACGAGGATGCGACCATCCGTCAGCGTCTCAAACGGAACGATATGGCGATGGACAGCACCGATCTGGCGGCGCGAAGCCAGCATCTTCGCCTGCACGTCCGGCACAAACCGCCCTTCGACCCGGACCGGCAGATACCGGTCGGCATCTGGGTCAGGCTGCACCGGAAGGGGCACGGGATCGGCCGCGATGCGGGTTTCGATATCCGCCAGCAGCGCCTCTTTCCAGCCAAGTCGCTGCACCTGCCATGTGCCAAGCGACACAAGCAGCGCGATCCCACCCAGACCGATCACCAGCGGAAACAGCAGACGCCAGTTCATGGCTCCCCCAAAGAGCTCGCCCAAAGAAACGGCGCGCGAAGAACCCTCCGCGCGCCTGCATGTGTTAGCCCTCCCCCCCGGCAATGCCAAGAGGATGAAAGACCCTTAGGGCTGACCCCAGAGGTAAACCGCGAAGAACAGGAACAGCCACACCACGTCGACGAAGTGCCAGTACCAAGCGGCGGCTTCGAAACCGATATGCTGTTCGGGCGTGAAGTGGCCCTTGATCGCGCGGATCAGGCAGACCGTCAGGAAGATCGTGCCGATGATCACGTGCATACCGTGGAAGCCAGTCGCCATGAAGAAGTTCGAATAGAACTCATCCCCGCCGAACTGCCATTCCTCATGCGCCAGCAGGTGATAGTATTCATAGGCCTGCAGCACGGTGAAGATCGCCCCAAGGAAGATACCAATGGCCAGACCGTTGATCAGGTCCTTGCGGTTATTGCCATGGACCAGCGCGTGGTGCGCCCATGTCACGGCACAGCCCGACAGCAGCAGGATCAGCGTGTTGATCAGCGGCAGGTGGAACGCATCGACCGCGTGGATATTCGGCGCGACATATTCGGTGCCGGCATATGTCTCCATCGGGTAGATGACGTGCTTGAAGAACGACCAGAACCAAGCGGCAAAGAACATCACTTCGGACATGATGAACAGGATGAAACCATAGCGCAGACCGATCCGTACGACCGGCGTGTGATCGCCTGCCTTGTTCTCGGCAACGGTTTCGGACCACCACGCGAACATGGTGTAGAGCACGCCGACAAAGCCAGCGAAGAACATCAACGAGGTGACGCCGTGCATCCAGAGCACGCCCCCGAAAAGCATCACAAACGCCGACACCGATCCGGCGAAGGGCCAGATGGAGGGGTTCAGAATGTGGAAATCATGGTTTTTGACATGCGCCATGGCGTATCCCTCTTGGTTTTGGCGTCAGTTTTTCACTGTCGTTGTGTCTTGATCAAGGGCGGCGAAGCCCTCGGGCAGATCGATTTCATAGAACGTATAGCTAAGCGTGATCGAATGCACATGCTCGCCATCGCGGTCGGTGACGATTTCCGGATCGACATAGAACGTAACCGGCATCTGCACCCGTTCACCCGGTTGCAGGACTTGCTCTTCAAAGCAGAAGCAATCGATTTTTGTGAAGAACCCGCTCGCCTGATAGGGTGCGATATTGTAGCTGGCCGAACCGGCGACGGGAACGTCCTTCGGGTTATACGCCTCGTAGAAGGCAAGCCCGGTTTCCCCGATGCGCAGTTCCATCTCGCGCTGGACCGGCTTGAATTCCCACGGCATCCCGCGCTCAAGCGACGCATCGAAGCGCACCTTGATCGTCTGATCGAGGATTTCATCGGCGCCCGCCTCGGCCACCAGCGGGGTGCCCCCGAAACCGGTAACGCGGCAGAACCAGTCGTAAAACGGGACCGACGCCCACGCCAGGCCGCCCATCACCACGATGACAGCGACCAATTGAACAACGGTTTTCTGCGGGCCTTCCAGTTTCATTGCGACACCTCTTGTTCCGCCTTGGGAAGTTCGAAATCGCCTCGCGTCACCTTCACGAAGGTCAGCGAGAACACCAGCACGATGAAGCCGACTAACAGCAGACCGACGCCGATATTGCGCCCTTTGCGCCGCTGGTGCAGCTCATGTTCCTTGCTCAGAGCCATCCCCAGCCCCCATAGCCGAACGGGCGCAGCGCTGCTTCCAGCAGGATCGCCCCGAAATGCAGGAAGAGATAGAGCAGCGAGAGCTTGAAGAAGCTTTTCTCGACTGCGTAATCATCGGCTTCCGCCTGCACCTCATCCCGGCGCCAAATCTCGATCGCCCCCTTGAGGAACAGCGCGTTCAGCACCGCCGCAACCGCCAGATAGATCGGACCGCCGATGGACGTCGCCGCAGCGGCCAGCGCAAAGACGGCAAGGAAAACGGTATAGACTAGGATGTGGTTGCGCGTCGCGGGCCGCCCGTGCGTAACCGTCAGCATCGGCACGCCGGCATCATCATAGTCGGACCGCATGAACAGCGCCAAAGCCCAGAAATGCGGCGGCGTCCACATGAAGATCAGCGCGAACATCAGCCACGCTTCGATGGTCACAGACCCGGTTGCGCAAACCCAACCGATCATCGGAGGAAACGCGCCCGCAGCGCCGCCAATCACGATATTCTGCGGCGTCGAACGTTTGAGCCACATCGAATACACGACGGCATAGAAGAAGATGGTGAAGGCCAGCAGCGCGGCGGCCAGAAGATTCGCGGCCAGCCCCAGCATGACAACCGCCAGACCGGAGAGCGCAACACCAACGGCCAGCGCCTCGCCCGGTTCGACCCGGCCCGAGGGGATCGGGCGCTTGGCCGTCCGGCGCATCACCGCGTCAATATCCGCGTCCCACCACATGTTCAGCGCGCCCGAGGCCCCGGCCCCGATCGCGATAAACAGAATGGAGGCAAAGATTTCGACCGGGTGCATCGGCACCGGCGCCGCCAGAAGCCCGACCAAAGCGGTAAAAACCACCAGCGACATCACGCGCGGCTTGAGCAGCGCGAAATAGTCGCCCAGTGTCGGCTCGTAGTCCCGGCTCAGGTCAGTTGCTTCGGTCATTGCTTTCCTTTGCTGGGAACCGCGTGCGGAACACGCGGCCCTTGCAGGGTTTCAACTGAAACGTCAGGCGCAGATCAGTTCGACGCCACGTCGTAGTCGAGCGGCTTGCCCGCGTACTGGTCGATCGCGCCTTGCAGCCATGCATCATAGGCTTCTTGGCTGACCACTTTCACGGTGATCGGCATATAGGCGTGGTCCTTGCCGCAAAGCTCGGAGCATTGGCCGAAATAGATGCCTTCCTTCTCGGCGGCGAACCACAGTTCGGCCAGGCGGCCAGGTACGGCGTCTTGCTTCACGCCAAAGGCCGGAACGGTCCAGGAGTGGATCACGTCAGCGCCTGTCACCTGCACAACAACTGTTGCGCCAACCGGGATGACCACGGCGGTGTCTGTCGCCAGAAGATACTCAGACTGGCTGTAACCCGCCTCTTCCAGATCTTCGCGCGCCAGCATGAAGCTGTCGAAGGCGAATTCGTGGTCGACATACTCATAGCCCCAGTACCACTGGTACCCGGTCGCTTTGATGGTGATGTCAGCCTCGGGGATTTCCTGCTGCTTGAACAGCACCGGCAGGGAGAAGGCGCCAATGAACACGAGGATCACAATCGGCACGATTGTCCACGCAACCTCAAGCGGCGTGTTGTGCGTGAATGTGGACGCTTTCGGGTTCGCTTTCTTGTTGTAGCGCGCGATCACAAAAAGCAGCAGCCCGGTCACGAAAAGCGTGATCACGGTGATGATCACGAGAATCATGCCGTCGAGCCATTGCGTATCCCGTGCGATTTCCGAAGCCGCAGGTTGGAAGCCCATCGCACCGTCGCGCGGTGTACCGATGATCGGGAGGTTTTCCTGTGCCAGAGCGGGCGCGGCGGCGGCAAGAGCGGCCAGAAGGCTGAAGCCTTTGAGTAGCTTGTTCATCTGCGGTCCTGATCTTGTGTGATCACTGTTGGTTTCAGGACACATCCACATCGCAGTGTGCATCCCGTTGTATTCTGTGCAGCTTACAATCATATTCTGACCACAAGATAAAGAGTGTGAGTTGCGGCAAACAGCCGCTTTCTGCGGCACGCGCTCTGCTGAACCCACCACAATGAAGGGACCGCACCGATGGCTGACGCCCCGTTTGACCCGTTTTCCGACACGCTGGAGAAGCAAGCCGCGCTGACCCGGCTGCGCGCGGCCACCGATGGCGCCGATGATGGCGAACTCTTTCTTGAACGTCGGCGGTCCGAAGCCTTGGTCTTTGATGACGGGCGGCTCAAGACCGCAAGCTTCGATGCTGCGCAGGGATTTGGGCTGCGCGCCGTGTCCGGCGAAGCGGTCGGCTATGCGCATTCCTCCGAACTCAGCGATGCGGCTCTGGCACGCGCGGGCGAGACTGTGCGCCTGGCCGTGACAGGTCAAGGCGGCGTGCTGGCGGATACTCCGCAGGCGACGAACCGGCGGCTTTATACGGATGCAGACCCGATTGCCGGGACCGAATTCGGCGTCAAAGTCGAAACGCTGCGGGAAATCGACGATTTCGCCCGCGCGCTGGATTCGCGGGTAATTCAAGTCTCCGCCACTATCGCGGCCAGCCATCAGGAGGTCGTGATTCTGCGCCCCGATGGACATCTGGTTTCAGATGACCGCCCGATGACCCGGCTGAACGTCTCCGTGATCGTCGAACAGAATGGCCGGCGCGAAAGCGGTTCTGCCGGGGGTGGCGGGCGCTATCTTCTTGAAGGCGGTGTGCTCGACCGCGCCGACTGGGAAGCCAAAACGCGCGAGGCGCTGCGAATCGCGCTTGTGAATCTGGACGCAGAACCCGCGCCCGCTGGCGTCATGGATGTCGTGCTTGGACCGGGCTGGCCGGGCATCCTGCTGCACGAGGCCATCGGCCACGGGCTGGAGGGGGACTTCAACCGCAAGGGCGAGTCGGCTTTCGCCGGGCTGATGGGCCAGCAAATCGCGGCCAAGGGCGTGACCGTACTTGATGACGGGACAATCCCCGACCGCCGCGGATCGATCACCGTCGATGACGAGGGCACGCCTTCCGGCAAGAATACCCTGATCGAAGACGGTGTGCTGGTCGGCTATATGCAGGACCGTCAGAACGCGCGCCTGATGGGTGTCACCCCGACCGGGAATGGCCGCCGCGAAAGCTATGCACATGCGCCGATGCCGCGCATGACCAATACCTACATGCTGGGCGGCGACGCCACACGCGAAGACATCGTCGCCGACCTCAAGGACGGGATCTATGCGGTCGGCTTCGGCGGCGGACAGGTCGATATTACCAACGGGAAATTCGTTTTCTCCTGCACCGAAGCCTACCGCGTTCGAAACGGCAAGGTCGGCGCACCGGTCAAGGGCGCAACGCTTATTGGTGACGGCGCGACCGCGCTCAAACAGATTCGCGCGCTTGGCAACGATATGGCGCTTGATCCGGGCATGGGCAATTGCGGCAAGCAGGGCCAGTGGGTGCCGGTGGGCGTGGGGCAACCGACCGTGATGATCGGGGGACTCACCGTGGGAGGGTCCGCCGCGTAACGCGCAGGGCATATTTACTAACAATTGAGGTGATTTTAGTGACGCTAATTGGCGTCACCCTGCGGGGCTTTGTACGAGCGTTAATATTTATTAATGGCTTAGCCATCCTTAATCTCCCCCAAAATAGTGAGGTACGTGTTTAGAGGTTGTTAACCTCCTTCGCACTAAAGTGAGGGTGCAACAGGTTGGAGAGCGAGGATGGCCGGAGAAAGTTTTTCTTCTTCCACTCACCCCCCACTCCCACCCACCACGGAAGATATCCGGTTCACCAGCCTCCGCCTGTTGCGCTCCCGTCGTGTCGGGGCCACCACCTTCCACAGATTACGCGCCGAACATGGAAGCGCACGCGATGCCTTGGCCGCCTTGCCAGACGTCGCCCGTGCCGCCGGTGTCTCTTCTTACGAAATCTGCCCCGAGGGCGTCATCGCCGCTGAATTGAAAGCCGGTGCGCGCGCCGGTGCCGTCTTGCTGGTGCATGGCTTTGCCGGGTATCCGGACGCGCTGGCGGATCTTGCCGATGCGCCGCCGGTTCTCTGGGCGCTGGGGCGGCTTGATTTGCTGAACAAACCGATGATCTCGCTGGTCGGCGCGCGCAACGCGTCGTCACTGGGCACGCGCATGGCAAAGGCGCTGTCACGCGAACTTGGCGAAGAAGGTCATGTGGTGGTGTCGGGCCTGGCGCGTGGAATCGACGCCGCCGCCCACTTGGCGGCCCTTCCCAGCGGAACGATTGCGGTGCAAGCAGGCGGTGTCGACGTTATATACCCTGCCGAAAACGCCGATCTGGCAGATCGCATCGCCAAGGACGGGCTGCGCCTGTCCGAACAACCGATGGGGCTGCAACCGATGGCGCGCCATTTCCCGGCCCGCAATCGAATCATCGCCGGGTTGGGCCGCGCCTGCGTCGTGGTCGAGGCGGCCGCCAAGTCAGGCAGCCTGATCACCGCGCGCGACGCCGCCGATCTTGGCAGGGAGGTCATGGCCGTGCCGGGCCATCCGTTCGACGCCCGTGCCGCAGGCTGCAACATGCTGATCCGCGACGGGGCCACCTTGATCCGCCGGGCAGCGGATGTGATCGAAGCGCTTGGCCCTCTGGCACATCCCGGCTTGGAAAAACTGGCCGGCGGCGACCCCGTGCGGCCCCTGCCCGCCCCGACCTCCGCGCGCGCCAGCGGCACCGCGGAAACGATCCGCACCAAGCCGATCGCCACCGACATCGCGAAACTGCACAGCCAGATTCTCGACCGGCTCGGCCCCACCCCTGTGCCCGAAGACCAGTTGATCCGCGACCTCGCGGCCACGCCCGCCAGTTTGAGCCCGGCGCTGACCGAACTCGAGCTGTCCGGTGAGATTACGCGCCATTCCGGGGGGCTCCTCAGCCGGAGCAACTGACCCGCTCAGCCTCATCTCGCCAGAAATCGGGCGTTCGAACCACGCCATTGACAATCATGCAATCGCCACCACATGTTCCGCCGCCATAGACTCACCTTTGGTTTCAATAACGAGGTCGCCCCGGATTATGCCCGTCGTAGTTGTCGAATCTCCTGCTAAAGCAAAGACAATTAACAAATATCTCGGGCCGGATTACACCGTCCTCGCCTCTTACGGGCACGTTCGGGATTTGCCGCCAAAGGACGGCTCCGTTGATCCTGACAACAGTTTCGACATGCTTTGGGAAGTCTCCAGCGACAGTAAAAAGCACGTCAAAGCCATTGCCGACGCGCTGGCCGAAGATGGCGAACTGATCCTCGCAACCGACCCCGACCGCGAGGGCGAGGCGATCAGTTGGCACCTGCAAGAAGCGCTGACCAAGCGCCGGTCGATCAAGAAAGACACCCCGGTCAGCCGCGTGACCTTCAACGCCATCACCAAGGATGCCGTGGCCGAAGCGATGGCCCATCCGCGCCAGGTCGACATGCCTTTGGTGGAGGCGTATCTCGCCCGCCGCGCATTGGATTACCTTGTAGGCTTCAACCTGTCGCCGGTGCTTTGGCGCAAGCTGCCCGGCGCGAAATCCGCCGGACGGGTGCAATCGGTCTGCCTGCGCCTGATCGTCGAGCGCGAGATGGAAATCGAAGCCTTCCGCGCACGTGAATACTGGTCGGTCAGCGCCGTTCTGGCGACTCCGCGCGGTCAGGAATACGAAGCCCGGCTTACGCTGCTGGCGGGCAAGAAACTCGACAAATTCGATATCGAAAACGAGACGCAGGCCGAAATGGCCGTGCAGGCGATCACTTCGCGCGATCTGAAGATCACCTCGGTCGAAGCGAAGCCCGCCTCGCGCAACCCGTCTGCGCCATTCATGACCTCGACCCTGCAACAGGAAGCCAGCCGCAAGTTCGGCATGGGTGCGCGCCAGACCATGAGCGCGGCGCAGCGTCTGTATGAAGCAGGCTACATTACTTATATGCGAACCGACGGGATCGACATGGCGCCCGAGGCCGTGCATGCCGCCCGCGATGCGATCAAGGACCGCTATGGCGCGGAATATGTTCCGTCCTCCCCGCGCATGTACAAGAACAAGGCGAAGAACGCGCAGGAAGCGCACGAATGTATTCGCCCGACCGACATGACGCTGGACGCCAAGGCGATCAAGGTGACCGAAGACGATCAGCGCAAGCTTTACGATCTGATCTGGAAGCGGACGCTGGCCTGCCAGATGGAAGGCGCCCGGATGGAGCGCACAACGGTCGAGATCGGCAGTGACGATGGCGAGGTTGGCCTGCGCGCCACCGGTCAGGTCATGCTGTTTGACGGTTTCATGCGTGTGTATGAAGAAGGCCGCGACGATGAGGTCGTTGATGATGACGACAAGCGCTTGCCGCAAATCTCCGAAGGGGAACCGGCTGAAAAGCGCGGCGTCACCCCGGCGCAGCATTTCACGCAGCCGCCCCCGCGCTATACCGAAGCGACGCTGGTCAAGCGCATGGAAGAACTTGGGATCGGGCGGCCGTCGACCTATGCGTCGATCGTCACCACGATTCAGGACCGCGAATATGTCCGCAAAGACAAGAACCGCCTGATTCCCGAAGACAAGGGCCGGTTGGTCATCGCGTTCCTCGAAAACTACTTCCGCCGCTATGTGGGCTATGACTTCACCGCCTCGCTCGAAGAAGAGCTGGACGACGTCAGCGCAGGCGAACGTGACTATAAAGATGTGTTGAACCGCTTTTGGCAGGATTTTTCTGCCGCGATTGCGGAAACCTCCGATCTGCGCATCACCGAGGTGTTGGAGAAGATCAACGAAGTTCTGGAGCCGCATCTTTTCCCGGCCAAGGAAGACGGCAGTGATCCGCGCCTTTGCCCCAATTGCGGCGAAGGGCGCCTGTCGATGCGCACGGCGCGGTCGGGTGGGGCGTTTATCGGCTGCTCCAATTACCCCGAATGCCGCTACACGCGCCCCTTCGGCCCGCCGGGCATGGAAGATGACAGTGCGATCCCGCCCGAGGGCAAGCTGCTGGGCGAAGATGCCGGCGACGAGATTCGGATCTTCAAGGGCCGGTTCGGCCCCTATGCCCAGCGCGGTGCCGTGACGGAAGAACAGCCCAAACCGCCGCGCCAATCGATTCCCAAAGGCTGGACACCCGAGGAAGTGACGCTGGAACAGGCGCTGAAGCTGCTCAGCCTGCCCCGCGAGATCGGCCCGCACCCGGATGATGGCGTGATGATCTGGGCCAATATCGGGCGTTATGGTCCCTATCTGAAACATGCGGACAGTATCTCCAATCGGGGCGGCACCAATGCCAATCTCGAAAGTATCGAGGACGTCTTCGAAATCGGCATGAACCGTGCGGTCGAAGTGCTGGCCGCCAAGCCGAAGCGCGGCAAACCGGCCCCGGCCACGCCGCTGAAGGAACTGGGCGAGCACCCGGACGAAGGCGGCCCGATCAATGTGATGAAGGGGCGCTATGGCCCATATGTGAAGTGGGGCAAGGTCAATGCCACTCTTCCCGACACGTTGGAGCCCGATTCCGTAACGCTGGATCAGGCGCTTGAACTGATCGCGGCCAAAGCATCGAAGGGCGGCGGCAAGAAGAAAACCGCGGCAAAGAAGAAGCCCGCTGCCAAGAAAAAGGCCCCCGCCAAGAAGCCAGCCGCGAAAAAGGCTGCGGCAAAGAAAGACGTGGCTGAAAAAGAGTGACTTTTCTGGTAGGCTTGCCCTGACACCAAAGGGGGGCCTGTCATGTCACAGCTTCACGGCACATTCTGTTGGAACGAATTGAACACGCGCGATCCCGACGGGGCCGCGCACCATTATGCGTCGCTGATGGGCTGGCAGATCGAAACTGCCCCCATGGCCGACGGATCGAATTATCATGTCGCCATGCGGGGCGACACACCGGTCGCCGGAATTTTCGATATGCGGCCCCATGCTTTTATGAATGGCATGCCCGACCACTGGTTCAGCTATATCGCCCATGATGACGTGGATCGCGCCGTGACCGATTTCGAAGCGGCCGGTGGAGCGGTGCGCCGCCCGGCCTTCGATGTGCCGGGCACGGGCCGGATCGCGATTGTCGTCGACCCGATTGGCGCGGTGATCGGCCTGATGACGCCGGGGACGATGTAACTGCGTAAATGCGCGCAATGCTCCGTCACCGACGCTGGCAGCGTCCGAAGGCCGGGCGCTTACATTGACTTCACGTAAGCGCAGCGCAATACAGACGCGACACCAGATCCAACGGAGTTTTCCATGAAGAAAGTCTACGGGTCCGCGAGCGATGCTCTGGACGGCCTCCTGTTCGACGGGATGTTCATCGCCGCCGGCGGCTTCGGCCTCTGCGGCATTCCCGAATTGCTGTTGCAGGCGATCAAAGACGCCGGCACCAAAGACCTGACCTTCGCGTCCAACAACGCGGGGGTCGACGATTTCGGCATCGGCATCCTGCTGCAGACCCGGCAAGTGAAGAAGATGATCTCTTCCTACGTGGGCGAGAACGCGGAATTCATGCGCCAGTATCTGTCGGGCGAGCTTGAGCTTGAGTTTAACCCGCAAGGCACATTGGCCGAGCGGATGCGTGCAGGTGGCGCAGGCATTCCGGGCTTCTACACCAAGACCGGTGTGGGAACCGTCATCGCCGAAGGCAAGGACCACAAGGACTTCAACGGCGAGACCTATATCATGGAAGAAGGCATCTTCGCCGACCTCGCCATCGTGAAGGCATGGAAAGCGGATGAGACCGGGAACCTGATCTTCCGCAAGACCGCGCGCAACTTCAACGTGCCCGCCGCGACTTGCGGCAAGGTCTGCATCGCCGAGGTCGAAGAGATCGTGCCGACCGGCTCGCTCGATCCCGACGCGATCCACCTGCCGGGCATTTACGTGCACCGGATCATCAAGGGCGATCACGAGAAGCGGATCGAACAACGCACCGTGCGCAAGAAGGAAGACGCATAATGGCTTGGGACCGGAACCAGATGGCCGCTCGGGCGGCGCAGGAATTGCAGGACGGGTGGTATGTGAACCTTGGCATCGGCATACCGACGCTGGTCAGCAACTATATCCCCGAGGGAATCGAAGTGACTCTGCAATCTGAGAACGGGATGCTGGGCATGGGCCCCTTCCCGATCGAAGGCGAAGAGGACGCGGACCTGATCAATGCCGGCAAGCAGACAATCACCGAATTGCCGCAGACTGCCTATTTCGACAGTGCGACAAGCTTTGCGATGATCCGCGGCGGCAAGATCGCCATGGCGATTCTGGGCGCGATGGAAGTGGCCGAGAATGGCGATCTGGCGAACTGGATGATTCCAGGCAAGCTGGTCAAAGGCATGGGCGGCGCGATGGATCTTGTGGCCGGTGTGGGGCGTGTGGTCGTCGTGATGGACCACACCAACAAGCATGGTGACAGCAAGGTGCTGAAGGAATGCACGCTGCCGCTGACCGGCAAAAGCGTCGTGGACCGCATCATCACCAATCTGGGCGTTCTGGACGTGGTCGAAGGCGGGCTGAAAATCGTCGAATGCGCGGATGGCGTCACCGAAGACGAACTGCGCGCCGCAACACAAGCGACCATCGTCTGATACCAGCGCCGGAAACCGACACGGTTTCCGGTTCGTTTTGCGTGCCGCAAAACGGACTACTGCATCAAGGCAAAGACACAGCCATCACTGGCAAGCACCGGTGGCGTGCGGCACAGGCCGCGCGCCACTTGAAACGCCGCAAGAACCTTCGGGACATAATCGCGCGTCTCGGCAAATGGCGGCACACCTTGATGGTTCCGCACCGACCCCTCCCCCGCATTATATGCCGCAAGTACAAGCAGCGGGTCGCCGTCGAACTCGCCCATCAGCCAATCGAGGTATTTTACCCCGCCCGCAATATTCTGCGACGGCTCGAAACTGTTCTCGACCCCGAACCGCGCCGCCGTGTCGGGCATCAGCTGCATCAACCCCTGCGCCCCCGCCGTACTTTGCGCATCCGCCTGCCCAGCCGATTCCACGGAAATCACCGCCAGCACCAAGGCCGGCGACACCCGTGTTCCGACAGTCGCCCCAAGAATCTCGACGCCCCGCGCGCCTGCGATCTCTTGCAGCGCCTGCAAGCGAGGGGCCGGAACTTTCGTGCTGGCCCCGGCGAGCGCATGCATCGCCCCTTCAAGCCGCCCCGCACTGGCCAGCGCCAGATCCGGAGAGACCTTTTCCCAGAACCAGGGATAGCGTCCCGGGACATCCGGCGCGGGCGCCGCGTTTGCTGACGCCTCTGGCATTGGTGCCTTGGGCTGCGCCGCGCTTTGTTCAGACGGATCGATCTGCACGGTGATGCGCCGCTTGGTGCTGCTGGCCTTGGGCGCTTTGACATGCTTTGCCGAAAAATCAGGAAACGGCGCCGGTGTCTCTGCCACCGCGCCCTCTGCCAACAAAAATGCACCGAGGATAAAGAGTGCCTTAACTTTTTTCATGAGTCTGCCATTGCCGTTCCGGCTTTTTTCCACTGCTCGGAAACAATTTCGCAAAAAACGAAGGATCACGCCAGAAAAGGCTGACAAAGAAGAACAACGCATGCGAGAATCTGGCCAGAAAACAACTATTTTGCACCAAATATTCTCGTTTTCTCGTCAATAGACGTAAACGTTTTCAAACACTTAACCCCCTGCCACCGTCCTTTCCCTCAAGTTCCGCGAAAAGCCCGTTTTCCCGCCCAAATCATGCCCCAATCGGAGGCGCATATAGGGTCATACCAAGTCGGGCACAGGCCAATGAGAGAGAGGCGGCCTGAGCCACACACGGCAAGGTACTATGTAAACTGAGTGATCCTTTGGAGGGACATACCATGATCAAGTTCATCAAGAACTTCCGCAAAGACGAAAACGGCGCCGTTACAGTTGACTGGGTTGTGCTGACTGCTGCCGTTGTTGGCCTGGCCGTTGCTGCTTACACCTCGATCGAAACCGGTGCGACTGGCCTGACCGGCGACACCGAAACGTTCCTGGACGGCCAAGACCCGAACTAAGGTCTCGTCTCGTTTGACGAACAAGGAGCCGCGTCCGACATCGGGCGCGGCTTCTTGCTTATGAAAGACCCCCGCACGGCCAGGCTTGATTGGTACGGTGCCGGGTCGCCATCGCGCAGAAGCGCGCCCCACTGTCTCCTATCCTATGGCTGAAAATCGCCACAATCGTCTGCCATTCGTCAGCCAGAGCAGACTCGCCGGGCCAATGCACCGGCGTGATTGAATAAAGAGGTGTTAATATGCGCGTCGTTTTCGGATTGGTACTTATGGCCGGGCTCGCTCTTGCAGGCGGTGCGGTCTACATGGCGAAAAATTATATCGGTCAATATCAGACAGCTCTCGCCAAAGAGCGGGCAGCACGGGAGAAGATGGTCAAGACCGTCCCTGTCTATGTTGCCGAACGTGCGATGAAATACGGTGAAGAACTGACGCTTGAGGATGTGCGCACGGTCGATTGGCCCGAAAACGCCATTCCGGAGGGCGCGTTTAACGCCGAAGAAGATCTTTTCTCCAGGGGTGTGGACACACCGCGCGTCGTTCTGCGCGCAATGGAAAAAGACGAAGCCATTCTGGCCGTTAAAGTCACCGAACCGGGCGAAGATGCCGGGATCACATCGCGTCTGGAACGCGGGATGCGGGCCTTCGCGCTGCGTGTGGACGTGGCCTCGGGCGTGTCCGGCTTCCTGCGCCCCGGCGACCGCGTTGATGTCTATTGGACCGGCAAGGTGGCAACGGGCAAAAGCGGTCAAGTTCTCGGCGATGTGACGAAGTTGATCGAATCCGGTGTCCAGTTGATCGCGGTCGACCAAACGGCAAGCGGGGATCTTGATGGCGCGCTGGTGGCCCGGACGGTGACAGTCGCGGCCACGCCGCAACAGGTTGCATCGCTCGCCCAGGCGCAAACCACCGGACGGCTCTCGTTGAGCCTTGTCGGCGCCGGTGACGACGTCGTCGCCGAAGCGATCGAAGTCGACCAATATCGCCTTCTGGGGATCGAACGGGAACAGGAAGCAGCCCCCGAAGTGAAGAAAGCAGAAGAAAAAGTCTGCACGATCCGGACGCGCCGCGGTGCAGAAGTGGTCGCCATTCCGATCCCCTGCCCCGACTAAACGTCAACGCTTTCATTGCCTTAGCCTAAGCGCGCCCCACCCGGCGCGCTTTTGCGTTTTCTACCCTTGTTGCGAATTACCCACATTCACCGGGACCGGGAAGGTCTTGATTCTTGCAATAAATTTCAATTTGCCGCAGATTGACGACAATAACCGGAAAACCGGCCATCGAGCGTGACATAGAGGCAGGTCACATGAAAATTGACAGAATATTGAAATCAGCCCTTCTCGGGCTGTCACTTTGCGTAAGCCCGCTTGCGCTCGTGTCTGACATCACCGCCCAGGCGAATAACCTGCGTGTGGTGAAAAAGGGAACGTCCTCGACGTTGAATGTTCCCATGAACCGCGCGGTTGTCGTTGAAAGCGAAACCCCATTCGCGGAACTTTCCATCGCCAACCCTGGCATCGCGGATATTTCGTCGCTGTCGGATCGGACAATCTACGTTCTGGGCAAAAGCCCGGGCCTGACCACGCTGACCCTTCTTGATGCGTCGGGCCAACTGATTACCAATGTCGATGTCCGTGTGGCAGCCGACGTCACCGAGTTCAAGGAACGGCTGCGGCAGATTCTTCCCGGTGAGAAGATCGAAGTGCGCACCGCCAATGACGGTATCGTGCTGTCTGGCGTCGTATCCTCTGCCGCGCGCCTGCAACGCGCGCTTGATCTTGCAGAGCGTTACGCACCGGACCGCGTGTCGAACCTGATGGTTGTCGGCGGTATTCAGCAAGTCATGCTGAAAGTGCGCTTCGCGGAGATGCAGCGTTCCGTTTCCAAATCGCTGAGCTCGTCCCTGGCACTGAACGGCACCACCTTTGGTGGCGATCTGGGCATCAATGGCGGCACCGGGACAACCGTTGGCTCTGGCGGGGTGGCGAATTCGCTCTCCGGTTCGGTTCCAGCGGCGAACGAAAACGCGGGCGCGATGGTGTTCGGCTTCAATGCCGGGTCGATGCAGATCGGCATCCTGCTGGAAGCGCTTGAACAAAAAGGCGTCGTACGAACCTTGGCGGAACCGAACCTTGTTGCCCTGTCCGGGCAAGAGGCCACGTTCCTTGCCGGCGGTGAGTACCCGGTTCCGGTTTCCAGATCTGACACGGCGACCGGCTCCACCGGCATTACGGTCGAATACAAACCGTTCGGCGTTGAAATGAACTTCATCCCGCGCGTCGTGGACAGGGACATCATCAACCTTGAACTGAAAGCCGCCGTGTCGGCAATCGACCCGGATAATGGCTTTGAAGTCAACGGGTTCGAGATCGACGCCTTCACCCGCCGCGAGACGACAACCACCGTGGAAATGCGGGATGGCGACAGCTTTGCCATCGCGGGTCTGTTGCAGGACGACTTCCTCGACAGCTCCTCGCAGCTTCCATGGCTGGGCGATGTTCCGGTTCTTGGCTCGCTGTTCCGCAGTGCGAACTACCAGCGCAACCAGACAGAACTGGTGATCATCATCACCGCGCATCTGGTGCAACCGACCCGTGGCGAGGCCCTGGCCCTGCCGACCGACCGGGTTGCCCTGCCGACCGAGCGTGACCTGTTTCTTAACGGCAATGTTGCCGGACGCACCAACCGCCGCCCTGTAAAGGGTGCGGCCGGGGAAGTTGCGAAACAGGATTTCAGTGGGTCTTATGGGTATGTTCTGGACTAAGGGACAAGCAGCGAAAGGACTTGAGCCGTGAAACACTCCAAAGTGATAAGCCTCGTGGCCGGGCTGGGTCTGCTCAGCGCCTGTGCCAATACGAGCGATCCGATCTACACCCAGTTCTTCCGACCAGCCGGTGCGCTGATCGATAACGGAGAATTCGGGCGGGCGACCCAGAATAACGTTCTGATCCAGACCGGGCAGGAACAATATGTCTATGATCTGGCGCAGCGCTTCTCGGAAGAGGTGCTGACGACAGTCAACTTCGCCTTCAACAGTGCGGCGCTGGATGCCGGGGCACGCGATACATTGCGCGAACAAGCGCGCTGGATCCGTCAGTTCCCCGAGGTTCAGTTCCGCGTTTACGGCCATACCGACTTGGTTGGCGGCAACAGCTACAACAAAAGCCTCGGTTTGCGCCGGGCCCGTGCGGCGGTGAACTTCCTTGTCAGCCAGGGGATTTCGCGTGACCGGCTTGAGGCTGTTGTATCCTTCGGGGAAACCCAACCGCTGATCGTGACCCAAGGCCGCGAACGTCGCAATCGCCGCACCGTGACCGAGGTATCGGGCTTCGTGCAAGGCAGCCCGCTGGTGCTGGATGGCAAATACGCGCAGATCATCTATCGCGACTATATTGCCAGCGCTCAGGCGGAAAGCGAACTGCGCACGATGGAAGACGGACAGATCGAAGAAGTCGCCCAGTAAGGTTTCTTCCTAAAATCGACAACATTTAGAGGCGTGGCCATACCGGTCACGCCTCTTTTGGTTCGGTTAACTAGTGAACCAGTAAGGCTCCTGCCCCACTATTGTTCGAAGAAACCCAACTAATGCGGAAGTTTGGCCCCAATCTCGCCCAGATTGACTGCAAAACATTGGTCAATGGGACACGTGCGTTCGATCCGGGTGGGTTGGACGCGGGGTGAAAGCAAGGCATTTTTGAGCTGGATTAACCTGACTTCAAGATTGCTCTGCCAAAGCCCTTATATAAAAGGACAAGTTGGCAATGAGCAGCGTAATGCCACAACCAGAATTGGCCCCGATCGTCGCATGTACGGTCTGCCGGGACGTTCAAAACTTCGATCTCCTGATCGAAGACATGGAAGCTGCTCTGGGGGAATCCTGGGGCGATCTCGGCTTTGCCGAGGCCTTGGCCTTCTTCGGCCAACCTGAAGCAGAATCATTGGAATTCATAGCCTTGGCGATCGACAGCGAGGATGAGGAAAACCTCGTCATGCTGACCGAGATCGTCAATCAGGCCGTCATTCGTGACATCGCCGTCATTCTTATTGCCGAAGATGTCTCGCCCCCCACACTGCACGCCTTGATGCGCCAGTCGAACGGCGAATTCGTCCCCTATCCCCTGCCGGAAAACGAATTGGCAGAGGCGATTGCCCGGACGAAACAGAAAAACGATCCGAAAGTCGCCGCAGGCGCCGACAACAGCCCGCGACTTGATAGCAATGCCGACAAGCAAGGCGCCGTTTTCGCGGTGCATGGGCTGGCCGGCGGCGTGGGTGCGACGACCCTGGCCGTGAACCTGGCCTGGGAATTGGCGAATATCTCGAAAGAGGCTGCGCCTTCGGTTTGCCTTCTCGACCTCGACATGCAGTTCGGAAGTGTTTCCACCTATCTCGACCTGCCGCGGCGCGAGGCGGTATATGAAATGCTGTCCGAGACAGAGACAATGGACGACGAAGTTTTCGGGCAGGCATTGCTCAGCTTCGAAGATACGCTCAGCGTTCTGACATCGCCCGCCGATATGCTGCCGCTTGAAATGATCTCGCCCGAGGATATCAGCCGGCTGATCGCCATGGCCCGCGCGCATTTCGATTACGTCATCATCGACATGCCCTCTACGCTGGTACACTGGACAGAAACCGTTCTGACGGAATCCCACGTGTATTTCTGCCCGATCGAACTGGATATGCGCTGCGCCCAGAACACGCTGCGCTTCAAGCGGGCCCTTCAATCCGAAGAGCTTCCCGTTGAAAAACTGCGCTATGTCATGAACCGGGCGCCGAAATTTACCGACCTGTCGGGCAAGTCGCGCGTGAAACGCATGGCCGAAAGCCTCGACATTTCCATCGACCTGCTCCTGCCCGATGGCGGGAAGCCGGTGCTTCAGGCCGCCGATCACGGCCTGCCCCTTGTCACGCAGGCCGCGAAGAATCCCCTGCGCAAGGAAATCGCCAAACTGGCACTGCAAATCCATGAACTTCAGGAAACGGCCGCCAAGGCTGCCTGAACGTCGAAAGGACCGTTAACGCATGTTCTCGAAATACAAGAAACAAGCGTCTGAGAAACCGGCACCTGCTACGGCACTGGAACCCAGCCCGCAGCCCTCGCCCGAGGCGGCGGCAAAATCCTCCGTCGTGCGGCGTCCCTCTTCCAAGGCGGCGGCGCAGCCCGTCCCCATGGACAAGGAGCGTAAGCGCAAAGAGCGCATGGGCGACATCAAGCTCGAACTGCACCGCGCCTTGCTGGACAACCTCAACCTGTCCGCTTTGGAAACCGCGACCGAACAGGATTTGCGGTCTGAAATCAACGCCATCACCGGCGAAGTTCTTGAAGAAAAGGCCATCGTGCTGAACCGCGAGGATCGGCAACAGCTCAATCAGGAACTCTTTGACGAGGTCACCGGCCTTGGCCCGTTGGAAACGCTGCTGAAAGACGACACCGTCAACGATATTCTGGTCAATGGCCCGCAGCAGATCTTTGTCGAACGCGCGGGCAAGCTGCAGTTGACCGACGTCACCTTCAAGGACGAACGCCACCTGCTGCGGATCATCGACAAGATCGTGTCCGCCGTGGGCCGGCGTGTCGATGAATCCAACCCTTATGTTGACGCGCGCCTCAAAGATGGCTCGCGTTTCAACGCAATGGTGCCGCCGATTGCGGTGGATGGCTCGCTCGTCTCCATTCGTAAATTCAAGAAAGACAAGCTCGGCATCGACGACCTTGTGAATTTCGGCGCGTTTACCGAAGAAATGGCCGCCTATCTCCAGGCCGCCGTCGCCACCAGGCTGAATATCATCGTCTCCGGCGGTACCGGTTCCGGTAAAACGACGACGCTGAATGCGCTGTCCTCCTTCATCGACAATGCCGAGCGCATCCTGACGATCGAGGATACCGCCGAACTTCAACTGCAACAGACCCATGTGGGCCGGATGGAAAGCCGTCCGCCCAACGTGGAAGGCAAGGGTGAAGTCAGCCCGCGCGATTGTTTGAAAAACGCGCTGCGGATGCGTCCTGACCGTATCATCGTGGGGGAGACCCGCGGCGAAGAGGTTATCGACATGTTGCAGGCCATGAACACGGGCCACGACGGTTCGATGACCACGATCCACGCGAACTCTGCCCGTGACGGTATCAGCCGTCTGGAGAACATGATCGCCATGGCCGGGGTCGAAATGCCGATCAAGGCCGTGCGCTCGCAGATTGCTTCGGCTGTGAACCTGATCGTGCAGGCCTCGCGCTTGCAGGACGGCTCGCGGCGGATGACCTCCATCACCGAAATTACCGGGATGGAAGGGGACGTGATCTCCATGCAGGAAGTGTTCCGCTTCCAGCGCGTCGGATTGACCTCTGACAACAAGATCATCGGCCATTTCACCGCGACCGGCGTGCGCAGCAACTACGCCGAACGCTTCCGCCTTTGGGGGTACGATTTGCCCGCATCCATCTACGAACCCGTGGCCGCGCAGTAACAGGAGCCGGAGTAATGAGTGCAGAACCAATCATCTACGGCCTGATCTTCATCGGTGTCCTCGTACTGGTCGAGGGCATCTATCTGGTCGCCTTCGGCAAATCCATCAGCCTCAACAGCCGTGTGAACCGGCGGCTGGAAATGCTCAACAAGGGCAATTCCCGGGACGAGGTGCTGGAAAAGCTGCGCAAGGAAATGCAGCAGCATATGCGTGCGCGGTCGATCCCGCTCTATTCCCTTCTGGCGGATAAGGCCCAGAAAGCGGCCATCGCATTTACGCCCAAACAGCTGATCCTGATCATGGTCGGTGTGTCATTCGTCGCCTTCATCGGCCTGTCGATCGGCACCGCGACCGAACCGCCCGTGCGCATTCTGATGTCGATCGGCATCGGTGTTGGCGGCGTCTATTTCTGGGTGTCGTCCAAGGCGAACAAACGTCTGTCGATGCTCGAAGAACAGCTTCCCGACGCCATCGAACTGATGGTGCGCAGCTTGCGCGTCGGCCACCCCTTCTCTTCCGCCATTTCCATCGTCTCGAAGGAGGTCGCGGATCCGCTGGCCTCCGAGATGGGCGTTATCTCGGACGAAAGCGCCTATGGCCGCGATGTGGGCGAGGCGCTCAAGGACATGGCCGAACGGCTGGACATGCAGGATTTGCGCTTCCTCGCCGTGGCCGTAACGATCCAGCAGCAATCGGGTGGTAACCTTGCGGAAATCCTCGCCGGTCTTTCCAAGGTGATCCGGGCCCGCTTCCGCCTGTTCCGCCGTGTGAAAGCCATCACCGCCGAGGCACAGTGGTCCGGCAAATTCCTGTCCGCCTTCCCCGTCGTGGCGCTGATCGTGATCAACGTCTCTGACCCGCATTACTACGACGAAGTGCGCGATCACGCGATGTTCATTCCGGCCTGTTTCTTCGTGGGCATCATGCTGGCGCTGAACCTCTACGTGATGCGCGTTCTGACCAACATTAAAGTTTAAGGGTTCGTTCCATGGGTTTCTTGAAAACGATCAACGACTTCCTGGTTGAGTATCTGGGCGATCTCGGTCCGATCATCCTTGTCGGGGTCTTGGGCCTTGTCATCGTGGCGATCACCGTCTCCATGATGCTGGCACAACCCGAAGACCCGCTGGAAAAACTGAAAAAAAGTGCCAAGGCCGGCACCACCCAGAAGGGCGAAAAAGAACGCCTGCGCCAAGGTGGCCGGAACGAACAGCTTGAGCGGTTTTCCAAGTTCCTCGAACCCGAGGACGTGGCAGAGCTGAGCAAACTGCAACTGACCATGCGCCAGGCCGGGTATCAGGCCAAGGACGCGGTGCTCATGTACCATGCGGCGCAGTTCGTTCTGGGCATTGTCGGCCTGATTGCCGGCGTGACCTATGTGGCCTTCTTCATCGGCGACCCGGCGGAAGTCGGCACCCAGAAAATGGTCATGTACGCGCTTGGCCCCGGCTTCATCGGGTATTACCTGCCGAAATACTGGATCACCAAACGCGTGGAAGAGCGTAAGGAACAGATCACGCAGGGCTTTCCCGACAGTCTCGACATGATGCTGGTTTGCGTGGAAGCGGGCCAATCGCTGGATCAGGCGATCACCCGCGTGGCCAAGGAACTGCGCGCTTCCTGCGCGGCGCTGGCTGACGAATATGAGATCGTCAGCTACGAGATGAAGGCCGGTAAAGACAAGTCGTCGGTTCTTCAGGATATGGGCGAACGGTGCGGCGTTCAGGACGTGTCGTCCTTTGTGACCGTGCTTGTTCAATCCGCGACCTTCGGTACCTCGATCTCTGAAGCGCTCCGCGTCTACGCGTCGGAAATGCGCGACAAGCGGGTTATGCGCGCCGAAGAGGCCGCCAACAAGCTGCCCACCAAGATGACGCTGGCGACAATGATGCTGACGGTTCCGCCGCTTCTGGTCATCCTTGTTGGCCCCTCGGTCCACGGCATCACGCAGCTGGGCAACATGTCCAAATAGCGAGTCCCCCAGAACACAGCCTGTAAAAACCGCGCTTCACGGCGCGGTTTTTCTTTGCTTTTTCGGTATTTTCCGGAAAGCTTCAGCAAAAAAGAGAGCAGGCAGTTTCGAATGACTAACAGGCACCCCGGAATCCGGCCGGTGCGCGCTATGGCGCTTGTGGCTTTCCTAAGCCTGTGCGCGGCTTGCGCGCAGGGGCTTGGTGCGCGCGGCGACGGCGTGTTCGCACCCGGCGTCAACCGGCTTGCCACCGCGCAGGATGGCGTCGAAGTGGGGCACCGGTTGATCAATGCCGGGGAATACGAACTGGCGTTGCGTGCCTTTGCCCGCGCAACCTTGGAACGCGGCGAGACAGACGCTGAAATCTTGCTGGGTCTGGGCACCGCCAATCTTGGTCTGGGGCGTTTGCACCAGGCCGAGCGGATGTTCCGGCTGGCGCTGGAAAAAGAGGCTGACTGGCCTGAGCTTTACAACAATCTCGGCGTGACTCTCATGGAACAGGGCCGGACCGCTGAGGCGGCCAATGTGTTCCGAAAGGGTTACGCGCTCGATAACGGGCAGACGGATGAGATCCGCAACAACCTCAGATTGGCCCTGTCCAAAACGGACGAATTCGGCCATACTTCGGGGCAAGATCAAGAAAATGGATACAAATTGGTGCGACGCGGGACCGCTGATTACAAGATCCGCAAGACACCATGATCGAGGCAAGAGCAGCAAAAGGACGCAGAAAAATGCGCCGACCCATTCTAGTTTCCCTCTGCATCAGCAGTGCCGTAATGTTGTCCGCCTGCGCCGATAATGGCGATCAGGCGGTGGACCGGGCGTTCCAGGACGTCAACGTCATCGATGAGAGCAATCTCAACGACGTGATGCTGACCGTCGCGGACCCGAACGAGGCCGTGACCTATTTCACCCGCGTGGTGAAAGAGCATCCCAAGCGCGTTGACGGGCACCGCGGTCTCGCGAAATCCCTCATCCGCGCCAAGCGCAACACCGAAGGCGCGGCGCAGTGGAAAAAGACCGTGGCCCTTGAAGACGCGACCGATGATGACCGCGTCGATTATGCGGACGCGCTGATCCGCTCGGGTGACTGGGCCACTGCGGAAAAGATCCTCGACGCGATCCCGCCCACCCATGAGACATTCAAGCGTTACCGGCTTGAGGCGATGGTCGCTGACAGCAAGCAGGAATGGAAGAAGGCCGACAGCTTCTATGAGACCGCCGTGGGCCTGACGACACGCCCGGCCGGTGTCATGAACAACTGGGGCTATTCGAAACTGACGCGCGGCGAATACAAATCGGCAGAGCGTCTGTTCGGCGATGCGATCAAATCCGATCCGTCCCTGTTCACCGCCAAGAACAACCTCGTTCTGGCCCGCGCGGCGCAGCGGAACTACACCCTGCCCGTGGTCGAGATGGACCAGACGGAACGCGCGCACCTGCTGCACACGATGGCACTGTCCGCGATCAAGCAAGGCGATGTGGAAACCGGCAAGGGATTGCTGCGTGACGCAATCGAAACCCACCCGCAGCATTTCGAAGCGGCGGTCCGGGCCTTGCGCGCGCTTGAAGACACTGTCTCGGCGGGATGATGTCGCTAACGCAGCACGAAGCGTGGATTTATCTGCCCTTCGTGCTCCCCATCTGCTTCTACGTCTGTTTCACCGACCTGCGCGAAATGCGGATCACCAATCAAGCGGTGATCCTGCTGGGTGGGCTGTTCCTCGTGCTGGGCCTGATCGCCCTGCCCTTTGACGCCTATGCCTGGCGGCTGGCCCAACTGGTCATCGTGCTGCTGTTCGGGATCGTTCTGAATGCCGCAGGTGCGGTCGGTGCGGGCGATGCCAAATTCGCCGCCGCCGCGGCCCCTTACATCGCTTTGGGCGATTTTCGCCTGCTGTTGATCATTCTCATGGCGAACCTGCTTGCAGCGGTCGCCACGCACCGGATCGCGAAATATACGCCCCTGCGCAAGCTGGCACCGCATTGGGCCAGTTGGGAAAAGGGTTGGGAGTTCCCGATGGGCCTCTCACTTGGGGGTACATTGGCCATATATCTCTGCCTTGGCGCCATATTCGGGTCATAATGCTCTGCCATCAGGATGCGGGCCGAAGCGGTTAGCCAGTTTCGGCCAATGACACCGATCCAAGGCAAGAGCAGGCCCGATCCAATGAATATGCAAGTTTCCAACGTCGTGGCGCCCCCTGCGCCCAAACGTATCGAAGACATGAAGCTGCCCGTCGTGATGATGCGGGACATTCTTCTCAAGACGATGTTCCGCAAGAACCTCGACCTTGTCAGCGAACTGGCTCGCGCAATCTGTTTGCCAACGCCTGTGACCCAGGAACTGGTCGACATCGGACGCGACCAAAAGCTGATCGAGGCCACCGGCACACTGTCCGCCACATCCGGCAACGAGATGGGCTATCAACTGACGGATGCGGGCAAGACACGCGCCCTCGACGCGCTGGCCCAGTCCGAATATTTCGGTGCGATGCCGGTGCCGCTGGACGTCTACCGCGAACAGGTGAAGCGCCAATCGATCCGCAACATCCAGATCACCCGAGAGCAACTGACCGGCGCGATGGGGCACCTGATCCTGCCCGACAGCCTGCTGGACCATCTTGGACCGGCTGTCGGTTCTGGCCGGTCGATCCTGATGTACGGCCCGCCGGGCAACGGCAAGTCGTCCATTTCCAACGGTATTCGCGACGCGATGGGCGACAAGGTCTATGTGCCGCGCGCCATCGAATTCGCGGGTCAGGTGATTACGGTCTATGACCCGATCGTTCACTCGAAAGCAGAAGAGCAGCTGGACGACCCCAACGCGCTTCGCCGTACCGGCAACCGCTTTGACACACGCTATGTCCGCTGCGAACGGCCCACCGTGATCACCGGCGGTGAACTCAGCCTCGACATGCTGGACCTTGTCTATAACCCGACCGCGCGAACCTATCAGGCGCCGTTGCAGTTGAAATCCACCGGCGGCATCTTCATCGTCGACGACCTTGGCCGTCAGGCTGAACCGCCGCAATCCCTGGTCAACCGGTGGATCGTTCCGCTGGAAGAGGGCAAGGACATTCTGGCCCTGCAATCGGGCGAAAAGTTCGAAGTGCCCTTCGATACGCTGGTCATCTTCTCCACCAACTTCCACCCGAACGAGATCTTCGACCAGGCCGCGTTGCGCCGGATCTTCTTCAAGATCAAGATCGATGGCCCGAACCAGGAAAACTTCCTGAAAATCTTTGCGATGGTGGCGCGCAAAAAGGGCGTGCCGCTCGACGAAGCTTCGCTCGTGCATTTGTTGAAGGTGAAATACCCGACCATCGACAATGTTTACGCCAACTATCAGCCGAACTTCCTGATCGATCAGATCAAGTCGATCTGCGACTTCGAGGGCATCCCCTATCAGATGCGGCCAGACCTGATCGACCGCGCTTGGGCGAATATGTTCGTGAAGGACGAGGACATCGTAAGATGACCGGCGCGCGGCCTTCGGGCCGCGCAAGTCATGTTTCAGGGGGCGTTGCCCCCCGGCTCCTTCGGAGCCGTCCCCCAAAGTATTTTCGAACAAGCGAAGCGGTCAGGGGCTGATCTTCCGCTGCGGCGGGTTATCTATGGCCTTATGGAAATTCCCGCAGTCATCACCCAATGGTTCGAAACACAGGGCTGGCAGGTGCATCCGCATCAGCAGGCCATGGTGGCGCGGGCCGATGCCCCGGCGGTTTTGCTGATTGCGCCCACGGGCGGGGGCAAGACGATGGCCGGGTTTCTGCCCACGCTGTCCGATTTGGCCGAAACGCCGCATCAGGGGCTTCATACGCTTTATGTCTCACCGCTGAAGGCGCTGGCCGCCGATATCAAGCGCAACCTGCGCCGGCCTGTGGAAGAGATCGGCCTGCCCATTCGGATCGAGGATCGTACCGGGGATACATCGGCCACCCGGAAGCGGCGGCAGCGCGCGGACCCGCCGCATATCCTGCTGACCACACCGGAGAGCCTTGCGCTGCTGACGTCCTATGAGGATGCGCCGCGCATGTTCGCTGGTTTGAAGCGGGTGATCGTGGATGAAATCCACGCCCTGTCGGAGAGTAAGCGCGGGGATCAGTTGTTTCTGGCCCTGTCCCGATTGCAGGAACTGCGCCCCGATCTGCGCCGCGTGGGTCTGTCTGCGACCGTGGATGACCCGGCTGCGATTGCGCATCTTCTGGCCCGCCACCCGGACCCCTGCGAGATTTTGACAGCCGATCCCGGCCCTGCACCCGATATTTCCATGCTGGAGACGGAGGAGGCCCCGCCTTGGTCCGGAGGGGGCGCGAAATACGCGGTGCCTGCGGTTCTGGAGCAGGTGAAACAGCACAAGACCACGCTGATCTTCCACAACACCCGCGCGCAGGCAGAGATCTTCTTTCATAACCTGTGGCTCGCCAATGAGGACGCGTTGCCGATCGGAATCCATCATGGATCATTGGACCGGGTACAGCGCGAGCGAGTCGAGCGGGCCATGGTGCGCGGAGATTTGCGGGCCATTGTCTGCACCGGGAGCCTCGATCTGGGGATTGATTGGGGCGATGTCGATCTGGTGATTCAAATCGGTGCGCCCAAGAACGTGAAACGTCTGGTGCAGCGGATCGGGCGCGCGAACCACCGGTACAATGCGCCTTCCAAGGCGCTGCTCGTGCCGGCCAACCGGTTCGAGGTCGTCGAATGCGTTGCGGCGCTGGATGCGGTTCGGGCCGGTGATCTGGATGGAGAACCGCGTGGGCGCGGACCACGTGATGTGCTGTGCCAGCATATCCTGATCACTGCTGCCGCCGGACCGTTCGACGCCGATCAGCTTTATGCGCGATTTCGGACCGTGGGGGCTTATTCCGATCTGACGCGGGCCGAGTATGACGCCTGTCTCGATTTCTGTGCCACCGGGGGCTACGCGCTGCGCGCCTATGACAAGTGGCAACGCCTGCTGCAACGCGCGGACGGCCTTTGGCAATTGCGCGACCCGCGCAGCGCACGACACATCCGGATGAATATCGGCACCATTCAGGACACCGACACGCTGAAGGTCCGCCTGAAACGGGCCCGTGGCGGCAAGCCCTTGGGCGAGATCGAAGAGGGCTTTGCCGCCTCACTTTCCCAAGGCGACACCTTTCTGATCGGCGGCGAAATCGTCCGATACGAGGGCCTCAACCAAATGACGGTGGAGGTCACGCGCCGCGCCGACAAGAAGCCCAAGATCGCAACCTTCATGGGCACGAAATTCGCCACCTCGACCCAGTTGTCGGACCGCATCTTGCGGATGTTTCAGCAGCCCAGCTGGCCGGAACTGCCACCGCACACTGCCGATTGGCTGGCGCTGCAACGCGATCTGTCGCGCCTGCCGGAACCGGGGCGGCTGCTGGTGGAAAGTTTTCCCCATGACGGGCGCGAAAACACGGTTGTCTATGGATTCGCCGGGCGCAATGCGATGCAGACGCTTGGCCTGTTGCTGTCGAAACGCCTTGAGGAAGAAGGCTTGGCGCCGCTTGGCTTTGTCGCCACCGATTATGCAACGCTGATTTGGGGGCTGGATCAGGTTCCCGACCCTGCGCCGCTTTTCGACATCGACGCGTTGCGGGCGGGGCTGGACATGTGGCTGGCCGGGAACGCGGTGATGAAGCGCACCTTTCGCGCCTCTGCCACTATCGCCGGGCTTATCGAGCGTAACACGCCCTCTGCCCGCAAGACCGGGCGGCAGGCCACTTTCAGCTCGGACATCCTTTACGATACCCTGCTGAAATACGACCCAGACCACCTGATGATGCAGATCACCCGGGAAGAAGCGATGCGCGGGCTGGTCGATTTCGGACGCATCGAAGAGATGGCCGCGCGCACGGCGGGGCGGATCGATCATGTACGACCGGGGCGGATCACCCCGCTGGCCGCGCCCTTGTTTCTGGAACCGGGCCGGGTGCCGATCAAGGGGCTGGCCGAAGAACGTCTGCTGGCAGAAGAGGCCGAAAAGCTGCTGGCGGATGCGGGGATCACGGAACAGATCGTCAAACCGGTCTGGCGCGTTCCCTATTGAAACCAGCTGCGTTTCACGCAATGAACAAAGCATGAACTCGCACAGTTTCACCTTTTCCGGCGCGGCGCTGACCGCCCTGCCATCGGGCGCGTTGTGGTGGGCGCAGCGCGGCCTGCTTTGCGTGTCCGACCTGCACTTGGGCAAATCCGAACGGATCGCGCGGCGCGGCGGCACCCACCTGCCCCCCTATGAAACCCAGGACACGCTGGATCGTCTGGCGGCAGACCTGGACGCAACATCAGCCAAGACCGTGATTTGCCTTGGCGACAGTTTCGATGACCTTGGTGCGGCAGAGGCTTTGCCCGAAAGCGCGCGGTTGCAGATTACGCGGCTGCAGGCGGGGCGCCGCTGGTACTGGATTGAGGGGAACCACGACCCCGGCCCCGTCGCCCTGGGCGGGGCGCATCTGGCGGAGTTACCCCTTGGCCCGTTGCTGTTCCGGCATATCGCCGAGCCCGGATCACAAGGCGAAATCTCGGGTCACTATCACCCGAAGGTCCATTTGCGGACCCGCGCCAAGACCGTGACCCGGCCCGCCTTTCTAATGGATCGGGACCGCCTGATCCTGCCCGCCTACGGCACCTATACCGGCGGTTTGGCGAGCCATGATCCCGTCCTTGATGCACTGTTCGGGCCGGACGCCTTGGCGATCCTTACCGGGCGTCAGGCACTGGCGGTTGCCATGCCGCGCGGCTCAAGCAGGCCGGCCGCTTCCAAATCCGGCGCATAGGTGCTGCTGACCGGAACTTCGTCGCCATTCTTCAGGATCAGCACCGGCTTGCCGCGGCGGTAGCCGGACCGGACCACCGCGCTGCGCAGCACCCAGTGCGATCTATGGGTCCAGACGCCGTCGAACCCCTGCATGTCTTCGACCGCATCGCTCAGGCGCATACGGATGGTGCAATCGGCATCCGTCGTCACAACGCGCACGTAATGCCCTTCGCCAGAAAGGCGCAGGATCGCATCGGGAAACGCATCGGGCAGATGGCGCCTGAGCCGGGGCGCCTGGGGCGCTGCGGGAGGGGCATGAACCGGCTGGGCGGATTGAACCGCGAGGCGTGGCAAAAGCCGCGCAACCAGTCGGACCAAGGCCGTAACACTGGCCACATAGATTGCCAGCGCGAACAGGTCCGGACGGTCGTAAACCGGCTGCGGCAGCACCGCGCGTGTCCAAAGATACAGGATCGGCACAAATCCCAGAACGAACCCGGCAATCACGGCCGCGTCCCGGCGGGACGGGGTTTCGACGCCAAGCCACCGCACACCGCGCATCACGGCCATCGCAACGCCTGCCAGCGCCAGCACCACACCGCCCCAATACAGCAATCGGACTGCGAAACCGGTTGTGCCGAAAGTGCCGAACGGGCCGGACACAGCCAGCGCAAACGCCAGAACGACCAGCGCGGCCACACGCACCCAAAGCGGATAGGTGACCCGCGTGACTGAATTGATGGCGACGTTGTGTTTCATGTTCGGCGTCGTCATGATCCCCTCGAACCGGCTGAGCCGCATTACGCTTGCCGCCGGTCACAGCTGAGACCCGACATCGGAGTGACACACATGTCTGATCCCAACGCCGCGCGCATTCGCGAGAGCTTCGGCAAGCAATCCCTGATGACGACATTTGGCGCGCAGATCGATCATGTGGAAAGGGGAAGCGTAACCATCTCTTCCCCCATTGGCGAGAATGCGCTGCAACAACAAGGCTTTGCCCATGCTGGGCTGACCTTCGCGCTTGGCGATAGTGCGGCGGGTTATGCCGCGCTTACCATGTTGCCAGCGGATCAGGAGGTCGTGACGGCAGAGATAAAGATCAATCTGCTGTCTCCCGGTCGCGGCGCACGGCTTCGTGCAACCGGACGAGTCGTCAAGGCCGGGCGCAGGATGGTCGTTGTCACGTCCGAGGTGTTTGCCCAGGGCGAGGACGGCGCGGAAACCTGCATTGCCGTCCTGCAAGGCACCATGGTGCCTGTGCCTGCCTCTGCGCCTGTTTAGACGGTCAGCCCCTCGGGTTCAGCTAAGCCGTTCGCGCGGCAGCAGGCCGTGACCGTATTGGCCAGAAGGCAGGCGATGGTCATCGGCCCGACCCCACCCGGAACCGGCGTGATTGCCCCGGCAATGGCGGCGCAACTGTCGTAATCGACATCGCCCACAAGCCGCGTCTTGCCCGCGCCCTTTTCCGGCGCGTCGATACGGTTGATCCCCACATCGATGACCGTTGCACCCGGTTTGATCCAATCGCCCGGCACCATCTGAGGACGGCCCACGGCAGCGACAACAATATCGGCGCGGCGCACGACCTGCGGCAAATCCTTGGTGCGGCTATGCGCGATGGTCACCGTGCAGCTATCGCCCAGCAAAAGCTGCGCCATCGGCTTGCCGACGATCTTGGACCGGCCAATGACCACCGCATCCATGCCGGAAAGATCGCCATGATGGGCGCGCAGCATCATCAGACAGCCCAGCGGCGTGCAGGGCACCATGGATTTCTGTCCCGTCCCAAGCAGCCCCACATTGGAGATATGGAAGCCGTCCACATCCTTCGCCGGATCGATTGCGTTGATGACAAGGTCTTCGTCCAGATGTCCCGGCAGTGGAAGCTGGACGAGGATTCCATGCACGTCCGGATCGCCATTCAGCCGGTCGATCAGCGCCAGCAGATCGGCCTCCGATGTGTCGACGTCCAGCTTGTGCTCATAGGAATTCATGCCGACTTCGACGGTCATCTTCCCCTTGGAACGGACATAGACCTGACTGGCCGGATCTTCGCCAACCAGCACTACGGCCAGCCCCGGTGTCACACCGTGATCTGCCTTCAGCCGCGCCACATGGGCTGCCACTTTCTCCCGTACCGTGGCCGCAAAGGCCTTTCCGTCGATGACTGTCGCGCTCATGCATCCGTTCCTTTCGCATTCCAGATCGGGGGGCTGGCGGGCCGATGTTCCGGCCGCGCCCTTCCCGTAAGGCAAACGCCCGCCGAGGTCGACCCGCTGAGCGCCCCTTAGAACAGGCCTTCGATCTCGCCATCCTCGTTCAGGCAGATGCTTTGCGCCGCCGGAACGCGCGGCAGTCCGGGCATGGTCATGATCTCTCCGCAGACGACGACGACAAAGCCCGCGCCAGCGGACAGCCGTACCTCGCGCACCGGAACGCTATGCCCTGTCGGCGCGCCGCGCAGCCCCGGATCGGTCGAGAAGGAATACTGCGTCTTGGCCATGCAAACCGGCAAATGCCCATAGCCTTGCTCTTCCCAAAGCTTGAGCTGATCGCGCACCTTCTTGTCGGCCAGAACCTCATCGGCGCGGTAGATGCGCTTTGCGATGGTCTCGATCTTTTCAAAAAGGCTGATGTCATCGGGATAGATCGGCGCGAATTGCGATTCCCCCGCTTCGGCGATTTCCGCCACCCGCGCCGCAAGCTCTGCCGACCCTTCCGAGCCAAGCTCCCAATGGCGCGACAGGATTGCCTCTGCCCCCTGCTCTGCGACGAAATCCTTGACTGCCTGCACTTCGGCCTCGGTGTCGGTGACGAAGTGGTTGATTGCCACGACCACCGGCACCCCGAAGGATTTCAGGTTTTCGATATGACGGCCCAGATTGGCGCAGCCAGCGTTCACCGCCGCGACGTTCTCCGCCCCCAGATCGGCCTTGGAGACACCGCCATTCATCTTCATCGCACGCACAGTCGCCACCAGCACCACGCAATCGGGGGCCAGCCCGGCCTTGCGGCACTTGATGTTCATGAATTTCTCGGCCCCAAGATCGGCCCCGAAACCCGCTTCGGTCACGACGAAATCGGCCAGTTTCAGCGCGGTTTTCGTCGCAATGACAGAGTTGCAGCCATGCGCGATATTCGCAAAGGGACCGCCATGTACGAAGGCGGGGTTGTTTTCCAGCGTTTGCACAAGGTTGGGCTGCATCGCATCTTTCAACAGCACCGTCATCGCGCCATCGGCCTTGATGTCGCGGCAGAACACCGGCGACTTGTCCCGGCGATAGGCCACGATCATGTCACCAAGGCGCTGCTGCAAATCCGAAAGGTTCTTCGACAGGCACAGGATCGCCATGACCTCGGACGCCACCGTGATGTCAAAGCCATCCTCGCGCGGGAAGCCGTTCGACACACCGCCCAGCGAGGACGTGATCTGACGCAGCGACCGGTCATTCATATCGACCACCCGGCGCCATTGGACCCGCCGAATATCGATGCCCTGCTCATTGCCCCAATAGATGTGGTTATCCAGCATCGCCGACAAAAGCGAATGGGCCGAGGTGATCGCGTGGAAATCCCCGGTGAAATGCAGGTTCATATCCTCCATCGGAACGACCTGCGCATGACCGCCGCCCGCAGCCCCGCCCTTCATCCCGAAATTCGGACCCAGCGACGCCTCGCGGATACAGATCATCGCCTTCTTGCCGATCCGGTTCAGCCCGTCACCCAGACCCACGGTCGTCGTGGTCTTGCCCTCTCCCGCCGGGGTCGGATTGATCGCGGTCACAAGGATCAGCTTGCCATTCTGCCGGTCCTGAAGCGAATTGATGAAGCCCTGACTGACCTTCGCCTTGTCATGCCCATAGGGCAGCAGGTGTTGATCCGGGATGCCAAGAGCCGCCCCGATCTCCTGAATGGGTTTCTTTTTCGCACCGCGCGCGATTTCGATATCTGTTTTGAATGGCATGTCGCTGTCTCCCCGTCAGCTGTTCCTCAGCAAAAATGTTACTGGCCCGCCGCTGCTCCGGCACGCGCGTATTCCGACATTTCCTGCCGCTATTGCGGCGAAACGGCGGTTGATCGTTTCATTTCGGCATCTTGCGCGATCTGGGCCGGGATCAGGCATGGCCGCCGCTCAAGGCGTTGATCTGTGCTGCGACAGCGTCGACCGGGCCAAGCGCCGCGTGCAGGCGCACATTGGTGGCGACCAGCGTGCCGCGGGTGCTGGCGGCGAAGGCGTGTTCCAGATGCAGCCCGATCTTGGAGTGGCGGCGCCGTCATGCAGCGCGCCGACACGAACGCGAAGAACGCTCAGCCACCCTTGCGCGCCGCGTCCAGATGCGGCCAGACAGGCTGCCCCGGGATATAAAGCGTGCAGCTGTCCCCGATCGCAACGCTGCCGGGATGTTCCACCCAGGCCGTCACACCTCGACGCTGGCGGGCCGCCGCTTTGAACGGTTTGCCATGGCCGGGATGATCGCTATCGATCTCGCGCGCGGGCAGATGGCAGGGCAGGTTTTCCATATCAATGGTCAGCACCGCGCCCGATGCGAATTGCAACCGCGAGGATGGCGGCACCTTGGTAAAATCCGGGATGCCGGACAGCACCATGCTTGCCCCCAGAAGCTGCGGGTCCAGTTCATCCAACCCAACCTCACGGGCGATCAGGCTGATTTCCTCTGCCGACAACACCGACAATTGCCGCACATTGCGGATTTCGGTGCCGCGTTTGGGATATTGGTTCAGCACCCGACTGCAAGAGGGCCGCGTCAGCCCGCCATGGCGCTCCCCCACGGGACCGGTGAAATCCAGTTCCAGTTCGGACACGGCCTGGGCGCGAATGGACTCGCCCTCTTCCGGCACCTGCCCGAGCCACGTGATCTGGCCGGTGAAGGATGTTTCGATCAATGCAGGCATGGGCAACTCCGATCTGAACCCCGCTGCATGCTAGATCGGTCTGTTGATTTGGCAAAGAAAATCCCGACATCTAGGATCAGATGCCGGGATATTTGCTTTTCTGTTGTAGCTGCGCCGCCTTAGATCGGCTTCGGCTCCGGATCGCCAGAGGACCCGTCAGAGCGCTTCTTCCGCGTCTTCGGAATCGCCGTGACGGATGGTGCGCTGCCGGTGTCTTCCGGCTCGTCATCATCGGGGTCTTGCGGCGGCTCACCAGCCATGACGCGCTTGATCTCGTCGCCGGTCAGCGTCTCGTATTCAAGCAGGCCCTGCGCAAGGCGTTCGAACTCAACCTCGTGATCCTTGATCAGGTTGTAAGCGCGCTCATACCCTTCGTCGATGAACCGCTTCACTTCCTCTTCGATCAGTTCCTTGGTCGTCGCCGACACAGAGAAGCCACCGGTATTGCCCTGATAGCCCTCATGCGCTTCGGCGTAGTCGATATTCCCGACCTTGTCCGACATGCCGTACCGCATGACCATCGACCGCGCGAGTTGGCTGGCCTGCTGGATATCCCCAACCGGGCCAGAGGACACGCTGTCCTCCCCGTATTTGAAGATTTCAGCCGCCTTTCCTGCCATGGTCATGGCAATGCGTTGCTCGGCCTCATCCTTGAACAGTTGCAGCTTGTCGATCTCCGGCAGGCTCATCACCATCCCCAACGCACCACCGCGCGGAATGATCGTCGCCTTGTAGACCGGATCGCATTTGGGCAGCATCATCCCGACGATGGCATGGCCCGCCTCGTGATAAGCGGTCTTTTCCTTCTGATCGTCGGTCAGGACCATCGACCGGCGCTCTGCGCCCATCATGACCTTGTCCTTGGCGCTTTCGAAATCGACCATCGACACGAATAGCCGCCCGACACGCGCCGCCATCAGCGCCGCCTCGTTCACAAGGTTGGCCAGATCGGCGCCAGAGAAGCCGGGCGTGCCGCGCGCGATGATGCGCAGGTCCACATCCGGGCCAAGCGGCACTTTGCGCGCGTGCACGTTCAGGATCTTTTCGCGGCCCTTGATATCCGGGTTCGGCACCGTGACCTGACGGTCAAAGCGGCCCGGACGCAGCAGCGCGGGGTCCAGAACATCCTTACGGTTGGTCGCGGCGATGATGATCACACCTTCATTCGCCTCGAACCCGTCCATTTCCACCAGAAGCTGGTTGAGCGTTTGTTCACGCTCGTCGTTACCGCCGCCATAACCGGCACCACGGTGACGGCCCACGGCGTCGATCTCGTCGATGAAGACGATACACGGCGCGTTCTTCTTGGCCTGCTCGAACATGTCGCGCACACGGCTGGCGCCGACACCCACGAACATCTCGACGAAGTCAGAGCCGGAAATCGTGAAGAATGGCACACCCGCCTCACCCGCAATGGCGCGGGCCAGCAGGGTCTTACCGGTCCCCGGAGGGCCAACCAGCAGCGCCCCTGTCGGGATTTTGCCGCCCAGACGCGAGAATTTCTGCGGGTTGCGCAGGAATTCGACGATCTCTTCCAGTTCTTCCTTGGCTTCGTCGATACCCGCCACATCGTCAAACGTGACGCGGCCCTGCTTTTCGGTCAGCAGCTTGGCGCGTGATTTGCCAAAGCCCATCGCCCCGCCACCACGGCCACCCTGCATCCGGTTCATGAAGTAGATCCAGACACCGATCAGCAGCAGGAACGGCAGCAGGCTCAGCAAGAAGGCCTGAAAGCCCGATTGCTCCTGCTGTTCTGCTCGGATGGGGATATCGTTTGCCAGCAGCAGGTCGGTGACCTCTGCATCTTCGGGCTTGATCGCCACATAGTCCGTCTCGCCCCGGCGGAAGCGTACCTGTTCACCGTCGATCGTCACATCGGAAACCTGACCGGCCTCAACGGCCTCCACGAATTCCGAATAGCGCATCTCGCGGCTTTGCAGCGTGCTGCCCGAACCGGAGAACAGGTTGAACAGCGCCAGGATCAGCAGAAACAAGACGACCCAAAAGGCGATATTGCGTGCGTTGCCCAAGAAATTTCTCCTGTCATTGGATCACGGGCGACCGGTGCCGCCCTGTGTTCGTACTAAAATAGCCATCCCGGCCCGCCATTCAATGCGAAAGCGCCCAAGTTGCGAATGGGGTGACAATACGCGCGGCCCAATCGGCCTTTGCCATGGCCAATGGGGCACATACAAGCTCTGCCCCCTGCCAAATCGCCGGAGACGCGATAATCGCGGCGCGCGGCAACCCCGTTTCGCGCCAATCGGGACAGTCGGAAATCGCATCGCCGAGGGCGCGAATCTCCAGCCCCTGCGCTGCCGCCAAGGCATCCGGCGCGCTCACCGCCCACCGCCGGTCCCAAAGCTGCCCCACTGGCGCGCGCAAATCCCGCACGGCGGCGGGTTCGCGGAACACGACATAATCATTGGCCCGGCTCTCGATCTGTGCGCCGATCAGCGTGCCCGCCCCGCCGCTGGTGAGCCGGTCGAGCAGCCCTTCCAACCCCGATGCGCGCGGACGATACTCGGCCCCGCTGACCCACATACAGGCCGCCGCCAGTAGCCGAAGCTGGGTATCGCGCTCCACCCGGTCAAAGCCGGTGCGGTCCAGCAGCAACGCCCCGGCGCGTTCGGTCACGACTTCTTCCGCGACGCTCATCATGCGCGCATTCAGCGCCACGGCCGCGCGGCGCATCCGTCCCGCCGTGGCGAGAATGTCGTCACGGGACAAGCCCAGCACGTCAAGCCGATCCAGCAGCGCCCGCGCCCGCGACCGGTCGTATTTCGCGTCCTCATTGCTGGGATCATCCGCCCATGGCACTTGCAAGACGCGGGCATAGTGGCGCAGTTCGGCGCGGCTCATGCCCAGACAGGGACGCAGGATGTGAAAGCCCTGCGGCGCGCGGCGCATCGGTGCCATGGCGGACAGCCCTTCGACGCCAGAGCCGCGCGCCAAACGCAGCAGAAAAGTTTCCGCAACGTCATCGCTGGTATGGGCCATCAACACGGTCTGAATTGGGCCACGCCAGCCGTCGATCAGGTCAAGCCGCGCGCGCCGGGCGGCATCCTGAAGATTGCCCGTGCCGTCCCATCGCCATTCGAGAACCGTGTGCGGTCGTTCGATCTGCGCGCAGAATGCGCCGACCATCCGCGCCTCATCCGCGCTTTCCGGGCGCAGCCCGTGATCCACGGTGACGACGCTGAACGCGACACCCCAGCGATGCGCCCAGTTCTGCGCGAGGGCCAGCATCGCCATGCTGTCGCCGCCGCCCGACACCGCCAACGCGATATGGTCTGGAAAGTCCGGGCCAAGAAGCTGGCCCATCGCTTCGGCGAACCGCTGATCGAGCGTTGGCCCCGTCACGAGCACCCGATAGCGGCACGCGCGGATTGTGCGTCGGAAATCGCGTCCACCGCACCGGGATACCGCACGCTGACCTCGGACAAGGTCACGCAGGCTTCGTTGGTCTGGCCAAGCTGCCCCAGCGCGGCACCAAGGCGGACCAGTGCCATCGGTGCCTCAGGGCCGGTCTGGTTCGCCGAGAAGGCCGCCAGAAAGGCCCGCGCCGCTTCGCGCGTGTCGCCCAGCTGTTCCAACGCCTCACCCCGGCCCATTTCCGCAGCGGCGGCCAAAGGCCCGCCCGGATAGGTCTGGTTGAACGTCGCGTAAAGCTTGGCCGCAGTTGTATAATCGCCCTCTGCAAGGGCATCCTCGGCGCGCTGGAAATCCGCCTCTTCCGTGGCGGCGAATTGCGGTCCGCTTTCCGGCAGTGGCACCGGCGTCGGGGCGGGCGCAGCGGCCCCCGCCTCGGACGCGCCGCCCAGGGTCGGCGTATCGCCAAGCGTGGCAATGTCGCAGCCCGTCTCCAGTTCGCACAGGCGGAACTCAAGATCCGCAATCCGGTTCGTACCATCGGTCACGACCCGGTCGATGCGGAATTCCATCTCTTCGGCCTTGGCGGTCAGACGCTGCACTTCGCTTTCGATTGCGGCCAGACGATCCAGTGCGGAGCCTTGCGTCGCCACACTAGACGCGCCCTGCGTCGTGTTCAGCTCTTGTTTGAGCTTTTGCACCTCGACCCAAAGAACGGTCATTTCCTGCCGGATGTCGGCAAGGCTTTGTGCCCGGTCGTCCTGCGCCAGAACTGGCGCGGCAAGCAGGCTGAACGCAATCGCGAAACGCAGCATCGGCTTACCCGGTCAACCCAGCGGCCAGCACCGTGACGGAGCGGCGGTTCTTGGCATAGCAGGCTTCCTCGGAACAGATTTCCGCCGGACGCTCCTTACCATAGGACACAACGCGCAGACGGTTGCCCGCAACCCCCTTGGAGATCAGATAGTTACGCACCGTGTCGGCGCGGCGTGCGCCCAGCGCAAGGTTGTATTCCCGTGTGCCCTGCTCATCGGCGTGACCTTCGATCACGGCCGTATAGGCCACGTTCTGCATCAGCCAAGCGGCTTGCCCGTCCAGCGTGGCCTGCCCTTCGGCGGTCAAATTCGACTGGTCCACGGGGAACAGAACGCGGTCGCCGATGGACTGCTGGAAATATGCCGGCGACGTCGGGTCCGACGCGCTGCCCGGAACGATGCCTGCGTTTGCGGCCGTTCCGGCCCCGCCAGCGGTGGCATCCGCGCCGCCCAGACGGGCGGGATCGGTACAGGCCGACAGCGCAAGCGCGCCCAGCAGCAGGACCGTCTTGGAGGTCATTTTCATTGCTCTCGCCTCTTTCTTGTTTGACGCCCAGTCTATCATGACGCGCGCCGCGTTAAAAGCTATTGCAGCGGGCCCCAGCTGGCATCCGACGCGCCATCGGGCGTACGGATCTGGCGCAGCGCGCGGCCCGTGATATCGACGGAATACAGCGTGGAACGTCCCGACGCGCCTTGCGTTTCCCGGTGGAACATCAAAACCCGCCCATTGGGTGCCCATGTCGGCCCCTCATCAAGGAAGGACGCGGTAATCAAACGCTCGCGCGAGCCATCGGTGCGCATCACGCCGATATGGAACCGGCCCCGGTTCTGCTTGGTAAAGGCCACGAGGTCTCCGCGCGGCGACCAGACCGGCGTGCCATAGCGCCCTTCGCCAAAGCTGATCCGCTTCGCCTCGCCGCCCGAAGCCGGCATGATATACAGCTGTTGCGTGCCTGACCGGTCGGATTCAAAGACGATCTGGCTGCCATCGGGTGAAAAGCTGGGCGCGGTTTCAATCGACGGTGCCGAGGTCAGGCGCGTGGACTGTCCGGTGGCGATATCCATGGAGTAAAGGTCGGTATTGCCGCCCTGCGTCAGCGAATAGACCAGCCGCTGCCCGTCTGGCGCGAAGCGTGGCGCAAAGGACATCGTCCCTTCCGCGCTTTCAAGCACCCGCCGCTGCACAGATCCGACATCCAGCACGTAAATGCGCGGGAATCCGGTCTCGTAGCTGGTATACAGCACCCGGTCCCCGGTTGGCGAAAAGCGCGGGGCCAGCACCAGCGCGCTGGAATCGGTCAGGTACTGCACATTCGCGCCGTCCTGGTCCATGATCGCCAGCCGCTTCTGCCGCGCATCCTTTGGGCCGCTTTCGCTGACAAAAACGACCCGCGTGTCGAAATACGCGCCCTCGCCCGTGATCCGCGTATAAACCGCATCGGCCACCTTATGCGCCATGCGCCGCCAGCCTTCCGTGGTGCCCGCAAATTGCAGCCCTTGGCCCAGTTCGGCCCCCGAAGCCACGTCGAAGAGACGGAATTTCACCGTCACCTGCCCACCAGAGACAGACACAGCGCCACTGATCAGCGCTTGCACATTGATCGCCTTCCAATCGGGAAAGGATACCGGCGCGGCGAAATCGGTGATCGTGCTGATATGGGCAGAGGCCGGCACTTCGCGGAACAGGCCCGTACCGACAAGGTCATCCGACACCACGCGCGCGATATCCCCGGCCAAATCAGCGCCCGCCGCGTTCTCCGCCACGAAGGCCGGTGCCGCGAAGGGCATCGGTTCGATCACCCCTTGGGTAATATCAAGCCGCAGCGGCTGCTGCGCATAGGCCGCAACACCCGCACACAGGGCGCACAAACAGGCCAGAATTCCAAACAGTCTTTTCATCGCAGAAACATCCCTTCCGGATTGAACCGCATTTCGAGTTTGCGCCATTGATTGTATTTGTCACGGGGAAGCGGAAAGCCTTTGCGTCCACAATCGTTCATCAGACGGCGCACGGACCGATAAACCACATTGGCATCCTGCTGCGAGCCGCCCTCGAACCCGATCAGTTCCAGCGTCTCATAAATCACGCTGCCATCGGGGTTCATATCCATGGCAACCGTGATGATCGTGCCCTGCGCACTGGTCGACAGCGTGCCGATATACCAGCAATTGCCAATCGCGGCTTTGACATCCCCCAATTCGCCCGCCGTCAGCGGTGGCCCGGATGGCCCCGATTGCGCGCCGGGAGTGGTCTGTTGCTGGGCAACCTGGCTGGCCACGGCAGCGGCAATACTGTCGGCCACGTTTTCAGCTGCCTCCTGCGGCGGGGTCTCTGGTTCGGCCTGCGGGGCCGGGGCTGGCTCGGGCGTGGGCTGTGCCGTCTGCACCGGACGCGTGGGGCGCGAGCGCGGGCGCAGGCTGGCCGACGGCGCAGAGGGCGGCGCAGAGGCAGGCTCATCCGCCTCTGTCACGATCTGCGTTGTCGCCTCTGGCGGGGCGGTCGCCTCTTGCGGTGGCTGAGGCACATCGCCGGTGCTGTCTTCGGTCACGGTCTCTTGCGGCGTGTCATCGGGCACCGCTTCGGGCGTGGGTTCGGCCACGGGCACGGGCGCAATCCGGTCGGCCTGTTGCGGAACCGGCGTGTCCTGCTCCGGGGCAAGGACAGCGACATCCTCGGCGGGCGGCGCAGGCGGTTCTGGTTCGGCAGCGGGTTCGCTTGGCGGCTCCGGCGCGGGCGCGGGGTCCACCGGTTCCGGCGCAGGCTCCGCCACAGCCTCGGGCGCGGCGGGCGCTTCGGGGGCCTCTGCGATTTCAGGGGCGGCTTGCGGCGGCGCGGATGCCGCCTGCATCGCCTCGAAATCAGAGGCCGACACGACAGACACGTCCTGCACCATCATTGGCAATGGCTCACCGCGAAAGACGGGTCCGACAAGAACCCAGCCCAGCAGCAGCGCATGCGCGCCCAAAGAGATTTTGGTTCCGGTGTCCAAACCGACTCACCCATCCCGACCATCGAATGTCGGGCCGCCGATATCCGTCACCAGCCCGATATTGCTGAACCCGCCCGCATTGAGCGCGCCCATGATCTCCATCACGGTCGCATAGGGCACCGCCCCATCCGCCCGCAAAAACACGCGGTCCGAACTGCGTTCCGCCGCAATCGCGCGCAGTTTCGGCACCAGTTGATCGCGCGCTGTCTCAGCCGTCTGGATTTGCACCCCGCCATCGGCGGTGACGGTCACGGTCAGCGGCTCTTCCTGATCGGCGGGCAAGGCCCCGGCAGCGGTCTTGGGCAATTCCACCGGAACGCCCACCGTCAACAGCGGCGCGGCCACCATGAAGATGATCAGCAGCACCAGCATCACGTCCACGAAGGGCGTGACGTTGATCTCTGCCATTGGCTGTGCCCGCCGCCGACGCCGCCGCGAGCCACTGCGTTCCGACTTGATGACGCCTGCGCCCATGGGCTTACCCGTCCAACTGCCGCGACAGGATCGTCGCGAACTCGTCCGAGAACGCCTCGTACCCGGCGATGATGTGATCGCTGTCAGCGCTCAGCTTGTTATAGAAGATCACCGCAGGAATAGCGGCCAGCAACCCCAGCCCGGTGGCCAGCAGCGCCTCGGCGATACCGGGTGCAACAACGGCCAGATTGGTGTTCTGCTGCTCTGCGATTTCGATGAAGGCGTTCATGATGCCGACCACGGTCCCGAACAGGCCGATGAACGGCGCAGAAGACCCCACGGTCGCCAGCACCGTCAGCCCGCGCTGCAAATCTTCGGCCTCTTTCTGGATCGCCACATCCATGGACCGGTCGATGCGCGCCGTCGCCCCGGCAATCATGCCACCATCGTCGCGATGCGACCGGCGCCATTCGATCATGCCGGCGCTGAACACCCTCTCGGCCCGCCCGGAAGGGTCTGGCCCGATCTCGTCGAACAGCCCGTCAAGCGGGTCACCCGACCAGAAACGTGCGTCGAACGCCGCCGCTTCGGCCCGCGCCGCGCGGTAGACGACAATTCGCTGAATGATGATGCCCCACGCCCAGACAGACGCTGCAACCAGCGCAATCATGACGAGTTTGACGGTAAGGGTGGCGCGCATGAAAAGGCTCCACAAGGAGAAATCAATCTCCTGTGCCAGCGCCAGGGTCTCTGCTTCCATCTGCCTGCTCTTGCTTTATGGCCCGGTTTTGCCCGGTTGTTAGCGCGAATCTAGCAAGAAAGTCAGGGGAAGACCATCACTTCGGCGTCATGTCCGCCGATCACCCGCCAAGCCTTGAGCGAAGTTCCGCCGGAAGGCGCATGGGCTTGCCGCCGGTGCTCATTGTCGCGGCTGTCACCAGCGCCTTGAAGATCAACGTGTCGCCGCGCAGCACTTCCTGTTCGAAGATCCAGCGCACCGGTCCCTTGGCATAATGGCGCGTTTGCACCGTCAGCCGATCGCCAAGCCGCGCCGAGGAGACATAGTCCGCCTCCACCCGCGTAACGACAAAGACGATATCCATCTCGCGCATGGCCCGCTGGTCCAAGCCCAGCTCTTCCACGATGGTCGAACGCGCCCGCTCGATATAGCGCAGGTAATTGGCGTAATAGACGATGCCCGCCATATCGGTGTCTTCATAATAGACGGTGACCGGGAAACTATGCGGCTCTGACATGGTGGCTCCTGCGGTTGCCGGGGGATCGCGCCCCTATATCCCCCGAGCCGTGGGCCGGGCACAACCGTTTCGCTGCGTCCTTCGGGCAGTTCCGCCCAACCCGGCGACGAAATGGCAGCCGCGTCAATGCGGTGCCGTGCGCTCCGCCTGAGACACCCGCGCCGCCAAGCGCATCGCGTGGGACGCATCCTGCGCCATCACAGGCAAGACCGGATCATAGGCCGCGCGAATGACCGCCGCGACGTCAGGGCGCAGCACCGTCGTGCCATCGGCAATGGCAAGCGGCGAGCTGTCGCGGAAGGCCAGATCGGACCACAGCAGAATGCTTTGCACCGCCTGGTTCAACGCTAGCGATTCTGCGGGCATCTCGGACAGGGCCTTGTCCATCCGCAGGAACACGAAGCACGCCTGAATCGCCCCATCCTCATCGAAGCGGAACGCCCGGTACTGGTTCGCATCCGCATCGCGCAACCGCGTCACAAGGTCGGCCAGATCGGGCACCAGCTTGTCCATATTCGGCACATCCAGCATTTCCTGCCAGTCGCGCATCACGAACCACATGAAATTCGCACCCAGTTCGGGATCGGTCTCGCTTATCTGGTGACCGCAAAGCGCGCAGACCGCTTCGACCGCGCCCTTGATGACGCCCAGCGTTTCTTCTTCCACGCCGAAGACGACGGGGGCAAGGGGCCGCCCCCAGCGCGAAAACAGATAGGAGCCGTCCTCGCGGCGAAACAATCGTTCGATGTCTGACGCATCCATGAGGCGTTCTCCGATCCGCATTTTGCCCGCGCAGGGGATAAAGCCGCGCGCGCATCCATGCAAGCAATCGGGTTCAGGAACTCCCGTCAGGAAAACAGGTCGGACGGCCCCTTTGGTGCGTCCAGCCCAAGATGCCGCCATGCGCCCTGCGTCAGCATCCGCCCGCGCGGGGTGCGCTGTATCAAGCCTTGTTGCAGAAGGTAGGGTTCGATCACCTCTTCCAGCGCATCGCGGCTTTCCGACAGTGCCGCCGAAAGCGTTTCGATCCCCACGGGTCCGCCGCCGTAATGTTCCGCGATCAGCCGCAAATAGCGCCGGTCCGCGCCGTCAAGCCCGCGTCCATCTACGCCCAGCCGCGTCAACGCCATATCGGCCAGCGCCTGCGTCACGCGGCCATCGCCTTCGACCACGGCGAAATCGACCACGCGGCGCAGCAAGCGACCCGCGATCCGCGGCGTGCCACGGGCGCGACGGGCGATTTCCCGCGCGCCGCCCTCATCGGCGGGCGCGCCCAGCTTGATTGCATTGCGGCTCACGATCTCGAAAAGCTCATCCTCGGTATAGAATTGCAGCCGCGTCGGGATGCCGAACCGGTCGCGCAGCGGTGTCGTCAGCAGCCCCATCCGTGTGGTTGCCCCGACCAGCGTGAAGGGCTGCAATTCGATCCGCACCGTGCGCGCCGCCGGACCTTCGCCGATCACGAGGTCGAGTTCGAAATCCTCCATCGCGGGATAAAGCACCTCTTCCACCGCCGGATTGAGCCGGTGAATCTCGTCGATGAACAGCACGTCCCGCGCTTCGAGATTGGTGAGGATCGCGGCCAGATCGCCCGCCTTGGCCAGCACCGGGCCAGAGGTCATGCGGAAATTCACCCCAAGCTCATGCGCCATGATCTGCGCCAGCGTCGTCTTGCCCAGACCGGGCGGGCCATGAAACAGCGTGTGGTCCATCGCCTCGCCGCGCGACCGCGCGGATTGGACAAAGACCCGCAGGTTGGCCCGCGCCTCTGCCTGACCGATGAAATCGTCCAGCGCCTTGGGCCGCAGCGCGCGATCATTGTCTTCGGGCAGGGGATCGGGCCGCATCGTCGGGTCGAACGTATCGCTCATGCCACCCTACCCTTTCGGAGCCAGCAAGCGCAGCGCCGCGCGGATCAGTTCCGGCGTCTGCGCATCCGGCGCCTCGCCCGCGGCTTGCGCCACCGCCGACGCCGCTTCGGACGGGCCATAGCCAAGGTTGGACAGCGCCGACAGCGCCTCTGCCTGCGTGGCCCCGCTGGAGGCAGCAGGCGCAGAAGGCGGCGGCGCGGCAGGCGCGTCTGGTTCGATCACATCCTCCGCGGATATCTGCGGTTGCGCGGCCCCCACATGGCCCATCGCCATGACCTGCGGGGCCTTGTCCTTCAGGTCCAGCACGACGCGCTGCGCGATCTTGGGGCCAACGCCCTTCGCCGCCTTGACCGCCGCCCAGTCACCCGTTGCAATCGCGCGGCTGACACCATCGGGTCCAAGCGCGCCCAGGATGGCAAGCGAAGCCTTAGCGCCAATGCCCTGCACCGACATGAGCAGCCGATGCCATTCTTTTTCCGCCAAGGACAGAAAGCCGTAAAGCTGCATCAGGTCTTCGCGCACCAGCAAATCGGTATAGACGGACACCGCCTCGCCCGGCCCCGGCAAGGCAGCCAGCGTCCGATCCGAACAATGCACAATATAACCAACCCCGCGCACATCGATCAGCACATGATCGTCGCCGCGATAGTCCAGCCGTCCTGAAAGTTTTCCGATCACGCGCGCGCCCTCGCAATAGCCGCGGCATAGCCGCCTGCCCCGCCCCCATGATGCGCATGGCAAATGGCAATGGCCAGCGCATCCGCCGCATCCGCGCTATGCAGCTCGACCCCAGGCAATTGCAGGCGCACCATATGCTGCACCTGCTGCTTTTGCGCATGGCCGACACCGACCACCGTCTTCTTCACCGTGTTGGGCGAATATTCCGCCACCGCCAGCCCGGCCTGCGCCGGAACCAACAGCGTGACACCGCGCGCCTGCCCCAGCTTCAGCGTTGCTGCGCCATCCTTGTTCACGAAAGTCTGCTCCACCGCGGCCATATCGGGCGCATGTGCGCGCACAACTTCGGTCAATTGGTGATACAGCGACAGCAAGCGCCCCGCCAAATCCGACCCTTCGGACTTGCAAGTGCCATTGGCCACATGGGTGAGTCGGCTTCCATCGGCGTCGATCACGCCCCAACCGAGGTTCCGAAGCCCCGGATCGATCCCCAATACCCGCATTTCTGCCCCTGCTCATTCAAATTGTAGCTTTTTTGCTTCTTGGAAACAGAGCTAGCACGAAACGAGAACAACCGCCAAGCCCTGTCAGCCAGCGCCCATTTCCGCCACCCCATCGCACGATTGCGACACCGCCATCTGCGCGCTGTCCAAATTCGCGGCAGATGCGTCGTTTTTGACCTGCGAAAAACGGCGAAAAACGACGTGCCGTCAAACAGTTAACCAAGGGTTGAGACATATGCAAAACGCGCATTGCTCTCATGCAATTTTCGATCTTGCTCGATTACGACAACACGACTAGATGCCCGCTACTGGCGCCACGGGCGCCCTTTTTAATTTGTGCTCAAAGGAAAGACGCATGGCCGCAATCGACTTCTCCCGCGCCGCTTCCGGTTCTGCAACTGTTGCAAACCGCCGTGGCTCCTTCTTCTCCGCCTTGATCGGCGCAATCGTGTCGTGGAACGACGCACGTTTGACGCGCAACGCGCTGAACGACCTGACCGACCGCGAGTTGGAAGACATCGGTCTGACCCGCAGCGACATCGAAGACGTCGCGCAGCGCTATTCCTGAGCAGATCGGGCGGCTGACATGCTTGCCGCCCGCCCCGCTCTGCGCCGCTGCGACACGTGTCGCTAAAGCAACGCCCGCCCTGATGGGGATTTCTTGAAAGACGGGTGCTTCAGAACATCAAAAAACCGCGCTGCCGATCCCCGGCGCGCGGTTTTTTAATTCCTTGGGGATGCGTGGCCTCGGCTTATCGCACGTAAGGCCGCAGCGTGTCGGCAACCACTTGCGAGACAGGATCAATCCCCATCACGAACGCGCCAGCCTGCTCATAGACCGTACCGCCGCTCAGAACCGTCAGACGCTCCGAATAGGTCGCCGGGCCAAGCGTCGCCAGCATGAAGCCTTTGAACAGCATGAACACGCTCATCAGCAGGACGAAGCCGCGCACTGGCATGTGAAAGTGAACGCGGCGCGGATGCACAACAATGAGCCCATCCCCCCGCAAGCTAGCTGTATAGCCACGCGCCATCGCATTGTGGCGACGAGTCAGCCGGTTCAATCGTTTTGTAAATTCAATACGCCCATCAGACATGGCAACCTCGGCACTATTCCGGTTCGTTCAAGTTAACGGAAGGTTTACGGAAAAATTGTGGCGAAATCTGGGCAAAGCCAAAAATGTTGCGCTCTTTTTTGCCATATTAGGCGATTTTGCGCAAAACCAGTGTCGTCCAGTCAACAATCTCATCACGAGAGAGAAGATTGAAGCCAACTTGTGTATAATGGGCGACCACCTCATCCGCTTGCGGGTTCAGGATTCCGCTAAGAATTGCGTAACCACCCGGCTGAATGTGGCTCGCCATGTCCGGAGCCAGCGCGATAAGCGGGCCTTTCAGGATATTTGCAAAGACCAGATCGAAGGGCGCGGCAGCGGCAAGCTCCGGGTGGTCGAAACCAGCAGCTTCGACGCAGCGGACCCGGCCCTCAAGACCGTTCGCACGCACATTTGCCTCCGCCACATCGACTGCGACCTCGTCAATGTCAGAGGCCAGCACCGTTTCCGGCCAGACTTTCGCCGCCGCCATCGCCAGAACCGCCGTCCCGCACCCGATATCGACGGCGTTGTGGCATTCGACCCCGTCCCGCAGCAACCCGTCCAACGCCCGCAGACAGCCCAACGTGGTGCCGTGATGCCCGGTGCCGAAGGCCATCGCGGCTTCGATCAGCAGCGCCTCGCTTTCGGGCGGCACCTTATCCGCATCATGCGCGCCATAGACGAAGAAGCGCCCGGCCTCGACCGGGGCGAGTTCGCGCCGCACATGGGCGACCCAGTCGGTTTCCGGCAATTCGGACACGGTGAAGGGCTGCGCGCCCATCGCCGCCGCCAGAAGGTCCAGCGCCACCGCGTCGGGCGCTTCGGTGAAATAGCCGCCCACTTCCCACAGGCCCGAGCCATCCTCGACCTCGAACACACCGACGCCGGTCGGTTCGGGCGTCAACGTCTCCATCGCCTCGCCAAGCGCTTCTGCCTTGTCGCGGCCGGAAAGGGTGGTCAGTGCAGTGAAAGTGGGCATCAGCGTATCCTGTAGCGATCCGGAACCGGTCCCGGCGGGGGGTAAGGCCGCATCGCATCCGCGTCAAGCGGCGCCCCGCGCGCCAGCGTCTGAACATAGTTCCAGCCCCACGCAGCGGCGACGATCCCGGCCACCACACCGGCCAGGGTCTGCCCGTAGATCACGCCGGACGCGCCGAAAAACGCAGCCAGCGCCAAGGCCAGTGGCCAGCTGAGCACACCGTGATTGATCCAGTTGATCAGCGTTGAACGCCCCGGCTTGCCAAGGTTGTTGAACGCCGCGTTCGATACAAACAGCGCGCCGATAAAGACGAACCCGCCGACGCCAAAGCGGGTGAAGGCCATCAGCACTTCGGTCCCCAGATCGGTCAGTTCGAAAGCCGCCGCGACGAAACTGCCTGCGGTGGCCAGCAGCGCCCACGCCACCAGCGTATAAATGCCGCAAAAGATCAGCGCATCGCGATAGGTCGAGCGCAAGCGGTCGTAATAACCGGCGCCGAAATTCTGCCCGAAGATGCCGCCAATCGCACCCGACAGCGCAAAGATCCCGCCAAAGACCAGCACCGTCAGCCGCCCGACCACGGCCCAGGCCGCCACCGCATCGTCGCCATAGGGCGCCATGACCATCGTCAGCAGGTAGTTGCCGGAAGGCGTCGCCAATTGGGTCGCGATCGTTGGAACCGCGATTGCCGCAAAGGGACGCGCCACGCGGCGCACCACCGCTTTGCTGGGCCGTGCGATCAGGTTTTCCTGATGGATCGCGTAATAAAGACCAAAGCCCAACAGGAAGAAGCGGAAGACCACCAGCCCAATGGCCGCGCCATCCAGCCCCAGCCCCATCCAGATGATCAGAACCGGGTCGATCAGCAGCAGCACGATGCCCGATAGAAAGGTGACATACATCGCTTTTGCGCCGAACCCGTCTGCCCGCAGCGCGCCCGAGCAATTCATCGAAATCGCCATCGGCACCAGCGAGAAGACCGTAATCGCAAGATAACGCGCCGCAAGCCTGGCGGTTTCCCCCTCTGCCCCGGCGAGGGCAATCAGATCGTGCCTGAACACGAACAGCAGCAAGGCGACAAAGAACTGCACCACCGCTGAAATCATGACCGAGGCCCCGGCAAGCGCGCGCGCCTCCTCCCGATTGCCGCGTCCGATCGCCTGGCTGACAATCGCCGTGCCCGCAATCATCAACCCGATGCCGGAAGACACCGAAAAGAACTGGATCGCATAGGCAAAACCGATGGCGGCGACAAGCTGCGGGTCTCCGAACTGGCTTAGCCAGAACAGGTTGGTGGCATCGACGAGAAAGACGAACGTGATGCCGAATGCCCCGGTGGCCGTCATCCGCACCACATGCCCCATGGTGGAGCCTGTCAGAAAACGTCCGCGCGGCCCGCTCATTCCGCAGGGGCCGGCATGGGCGCGGAGAAGATCGTCTCATGTCCCGGCTCGGGGTGGCGCGGGATCAACAGCGCAAGACCAAGGCTGACCAGCGCCATCATCGCCGCCAAGCCAAACACAGCGCCGGGCGAGACCAGCCATAGATAGCCAAGCCCCGCAGGCAGGAACACCGCCGCGATGTGGTTGATCGTAAAGGCGACCGCCGCAGTGGGCGCGAAATCCCCCGGATCGGCGATTTTCTGGAAATAGGTCTTCAATGCCAGCGCAAGGGCAAAGAACAAGTGGTCGATCACATAAAGCGCCGCCGTTAGCACCACGCCCCAGCCGAACCAGTAGACCCCGCCATAGGCAAGGAACACCAGCACGAGGCCGGTATATTCGATGACCAGCGCGTTACGCTCGCCAAAGTGATGCACCGCCCGCCCCAGCAGCGGGGCCGCGATCATGTTCAGCACCAGCGTCAGCATCAGCAGCGAGGTCGTCTCGTGCACCTCAAATCCGAAGCGTTCAACCATCATGAACCCGGCAAAGACGACAAAGATCTGCCGCCGCGCACCGGCCATGAATTGCAGCGCATAATATAGCCAGTAGCGTTTGCGCAGCACGAATTCCTTGCGCTGCGGGTTCGGCTCCTGGAATTTGGGGAAGGCAAAGACGCAGTAAATCACGATCAGCAGCGTCAGCCCGCCCGCCGCCATATAGACGGCGTTATAACTCAACTCGAAGGCGCGCCATGTGGCGACGATCACGCCATAGGCCACAAGCGTCGCGCCCGACCCGATGGCGATAAGTTTGCCCAGCATCTGCGGCGCGCGGGCCTTGGGCAGCCATTGCAATTGCAGGCTCTGGTTCACGGTTTCGTAGTAGTGAAAACCGATGGAGCTTAGCAAAGTCACGAATAGAAGCCCGCCCATGGACGGGAACTGCGCGGTGATCGCCGTTGCCACGCCCAGCATCGCCAGCGACACCAGCGCCAGCACCTGTTCCCGCATGATGAACAGCAAGAAGATCACGAGGATCGCCAGAAAGCCCGGAATTTCGCGGACCGTATGCAGCCAGCCAATGTCCGACCCGTCGAAATGCGCGGCTTCGATAACGAAGTTATTCAGCAGCGCGGACCATGTCGAAAAGGACAATGGCATCGCCACGGCCATGCAGATCAGAAGGGCGACCGGTTGTTGCCACCGGGGAAGGTGACGCGCCTCATCCAGTGTGACGGTTTCGTTTCGCAAGGACATAACAATCGAGTTACGCCTGTTTCACGCGCTTGGCGAGCAGCAATTTTGCACAGAGCTATCTGCGCTGATGGTGGTCGGTGCGTCAGCGAGAAACTTGATTTGTCAAAGAAAACTCTGCGGATCGATGTCGACAGCAAGCCGCAACTCGCCCTTCAGTTTCACCTGTGACACCCAGCGCGACAACGCCTGTTGCAGCGCCACGCCCTTGCCCGCCTTGACCAGCAGACGCACCCTGTGCCGCCCGCGCACCCGCGCGATCGGGGCTGGCGCGGGGCCGAAAACCTGCGCCCCGATCTGCCGCAGCGGGCCATCGTTGCGCGCCAACATATTGCCCGCGTCAAAGACCTGCCCCACATCCGGGCCGGACAGGATGATGCCCGCCATGCGCCCGAAGGGGGGCACGCCCGCGGCTTCGCGCTCTGCCGCCTCGGCCCGCCAGAAGCCTTCCTCATCCCCGCCCAGAATGGCGCGGATCACAGGGTGTTCGGGCTGGAATGTCTGCAACAACGCCGTGCCCGGTGCCTCCGCCCGGCCCGCACGCCCTGCCACCTGCCGCATCAACTGGAACGTCCGCTCTGCCGCGCGCAGGTCAGAGCCTTGCAGCCCCAGATCCGCGTCGATCACCCCCACCAACGTCAGCTTGGGAAAGTTGTGCCCCTTCGCGACAAGCTGCGTGCCGATGATGATATCCGCCGCGCCCTCGGCAATCGCCTCGATTTCGGCCTTGAGCGCGCGGGCAGAGCCGAAGAGGTCAGAGGACAGCACCGCCACACGCGCATCGGGAAACAGCGCGGTCACTTCCTCGCTCAGCCGTTCGACCCCCGGCCCGACCGGTGCAAGCCGCCCCTCGGCCCCGCAGGACGGACATGCCTCCGGGATCGGGGTGCTTTCCCCGCATTGATGGCACATGAGCCGCTTGAGGAACCGATGTTCGACCATCCGCGCGTCGCATTGTTCGCAGCCCAACTGATGCCCGCAGGCCCGGCACAATGTCACCGGCGCATAGCCGCGCCGATTGAGGAACAAAAGCGCCTGTTCGCCCTTTTCGATGCGCGTGCGCACCGCCGCCTCCAGCGTCGGAGAGACCCAGCGCCCGCCGGGCAAATCTTCGTTGCGCATGTCGATCGTGCGCATTTCCGGCAGAACCGCAGGCCCGAACCGCGCCTCAAGGTCGATGCGCCGGTACTTGCCCGCCTCGGCATTGGCCCAGCTTTCCAGCGATGGTGTGGCCGAGGCCAGCACCACCTGCGCCGAACATAGCGATGCGCGCAGCACCGCCATGTCCCGGGCATTATACAGAACGCCGTCCTCTTGCTTGTAAGAGGTGTCGTGTTCCTCATCCACGACGATCAGACCAAGGTCGCGATAGGGCAAAAACAGCGCAGAGCGCGCGCCGATCACCAATTGCGCCCCGCCCGTGCCGACCATCCGCCAGATGCGGCGGCGTTCGGTCATGGTCGCGCCGGAATGCCATTCGGCGGGGCGCGCGCCGAACCGCGCCTCGACCCGCGTGAGGAATTCGGCGGTCAGCGCGATCTCTGGCAACAGAACCAGCGCCTGCCGTCCCGCGGCAAGACAGGCGGCGACGGCCTCCAGATACACCTCGGTCTTGCCGGACCCGGTCACACCGCGCAGCAGCGTCGTGCCATAGGTGCCCGATCTGATCCCATCGCGCAGATGCGCGGCAGCGGCTTCCTGATCGGCGGTCAGTTCCTTGCCCGGCCGCGACGGATCAAGCGGCGGGAATGGCATGTCGCGCGGCGCTTCTTCCTCGCTCACCACATTCTGTTTGACCAACCCCTTGATGACCGACGACGTAACGCCGGAGAGTTCCGACAACTCTTTGAGTGTAAAGCTCAAATCACCGTATTCGGCCAGGAAGTCGATCACCCGCCGGCGCGCATCCGTCATCCGGTCGGGCGTGCCGTCGCCGCGCCGGTACACCTTGCGCATCGATGGCGGATCACCCAGCCCCGGCGCCCGCGTTCCAAGCCGCAGCATTGCGGGCATTGGCGTCAACGTATAGGCCCCGGCCCGTTCCAAGAAGGCGCGCATCTCGGCACGCATCGGCGCCGTATCCAGCACGCGAGACACCGACCGGACCTTGGAAATGTCCCAATCACCGCGCCCTGCCCCCCAGACCACGCCCAGCACCTTGCGCGGCCCAAGCGGCACTTCGACGAACGCACCAAGCCAGCAGCCGCCCTCGGGCGCTTTGTAGTCGAGCACCCGGTCGAGCGGCTGCGTCGTCAGCACGCCGACAAGCGCGCCTTCTTCGAAGAACTCGGGGGTATCGGGGGTCACAGGGTTCACGGGGGTTCCAGACATCTTCCCTATGAGGTAAAGCCAGACGCGAACAAGGCCAAGCCATGACAGGAAAGCAGCCATGAAATTCTTCGTCGACACCGCCGAAATCGACGCGATTGCGGAACTCAACGATCTGGGAATGGTGGATGGGGTCACCACGAACCCCTCGCTCATCAAGAAATCCGGACGCGACATTCTGGAAGTCACCAAAGAGATTTGCGACCTCGTCGAAGGTCCGGTCTCTGCCGAGGTGATCGCGACGCAAGCCGATGACATGATCGCCGAGGGCCGCAAACTGGCGGAAATCGCGGAAAACATCGCCGTCAAACTGCCGCTGACATGGGACGGGCTGAAAGCCTGTAAGGTGCTGTCCGGCGAAGGCAAAATGGTCAACGTGACGCTGTGCTTCTCTGCCAATCAGGCACTGATCGCGGCCAAGGCCGGGGCGACGTTCATCTCTCCCTTCATCGGGCGCCTTGATGACATCAATCTCGACGGGATGGACCTGATTGAAGACATCCGCACGATTTACGACAATTACGGGTTCGACACGCAAATCCTCGCGGCGTCGATCCGGTCGGTGAACCACGTGCTGGAAAGCGCGCGTATCGGGGCCGATGTGATGACCGCGCCGCCGGAAGTCATCAAGAAGCTCGCGACGCACCCGCTGACCGACAAGGGGCTTGAGACGTTCCTGAAAGACGCCGAAGCCGCTGGCATCAAGATCGTTTGATCCGGCACGCCGTAATCTGAACAAGACGACGCGCCGCTCCGGCAGGAGCGACGCGCTTTGGCAGGGCAAGCCCGGATTGCATATGAGGGGCCGCCGGGCGAAGGGCGCGCCTAAACGCGCCCCCGCAATTGCTATTAACGGAACAGCTGCAGGATGGTCTGCGGCGACTGGTTCGCGATGGACAGCGACTGAACCGCCAGCGATTGCTGGGTTTGCAGCGCAGTCAGTCGGGCCGACGCTTCTTCCATATCCGCATCGACGAGCGAGCCGATACCGGTTTCCATCGCATCGGTCACGCGCGACACGAACTCGGCCTGATCGGAGATCCGGCTGGAGGACGCACCCAAAGCAGCAGCCGCGTCAACGGCGGTCTGGATGTGGGCTTCGATGTTCGCGATCGAAGCTTCCGCAGCGGAAGAAGAGCTGACGTCGATGTCGCTCAGATCAAGGTTCGATGTGAAGTCGACGGCGGTCACGGTAATATTCGCCGCAGTCACCGCACCAGAGCTATCCCGGTCGATCGAGGACAGCACTGTCAGATCCACACCATCGTCATTCAGCAGGTTGAAGCCGTTGAACTGCGACGCCGCGATGATGGAGGTCACCTGGTTGGACAGTTCCGTGACGTCGTTGCCCAGTTTGGTGTAATCGACGTTTTCACCGGTCGCCGCGACGACTTTCTCTTTGATGTCGTTGAGAACATTCACGATTTGCTCTGCACCGGCAGAGGCAACAGCCAGTGTGGATTCGCCAAGGGCCAGCGAGTCGGACACAGCCTTGAAGCCGGACACGTCGGATTCCATGACTTTGGAGATCGCCCAGATGGACGAGTTGTCCTTCGCGCTGGAGATGTCCTTACCGGTCGAGATCGCGTTTTGCGTGCTGGACAGGTCGGAGTTGACGGAGCGCAGAGTTTGCAGAGCTGTCATTGCGCTTGTGTTTGTAAGAATCGAAGACATAGGATTTTCCCTTTGTTTAACTGCATATAGCAGGAATTAACGCCCCGGAGTTCCCGGGAACGAACCAAAGGTCATTCTGACCAGTGCAAGGACTGAATGTTTCCAGATCGAGCGCCACCCAACGCGTCAGATGCCCTTTTGTGATGCACTGAAGGTGCTAACAGAACCCTAATGGCCGGTCTGGGCAAAGCTACGATTTGAGGGAAATGCTGTCGCTGATCCATCTTGCCTCTGGCGCGAAAATCGTTCTGCGAAAGCCTCGAAAATCGCCCGCAACGTGCCTGCGCAAGACAGTATTTTTGCAGAAGAAACAGGCCTTAGCGCGGGCGACTCGGAAGCTCGGGAACCTGATTCCATTGCGCAACACACCCGCGAATCCAGCGCCGCAGCACACGAAAAAGATGTGGGAGATTTCGCCCGACATGCTAAAGTCTCGCCAACAAAAAAGAGGCACCGATGAGCTCCAACCCGAAATTCGATGACGCCCTGCGTGAGGCGATCATTTCCCGCCCCGATGTGATTCTGGACGATCAGGATTTGATGCAGGCTTTGATCAGCGCGAATGAGCGCGCGATGGGCGGAAATATCGTCGATCTGCGCGGCATCGCGATGGAGCGCCTCGAACACCGACTCGACCGCCTCGAAGACACGCACCGCTCTGTCATTGCGGCCGCCTATGAAAATCTTGCCGGGACCAATCAGGTGCATCGCGCGATCCTGCGAATGCTCGACCCGCTGGAATTCGAACCCTTCCTGCGCAATCTGGGTAATGACGTGGCCGATGTGCTGCGCGTGGATTGCGCGAAACTGATCCTCGAATCTTTCGAAAGCGATGACGACCCGGTGGTCCACCGCCTTGGCGATGTGATGACCGTGGCAAAGCCCGGTTATGTTGACGCCTATCTGACGCAGGGCCGCTCGATCCAGCCGCGTCCGGTCACGTTACGGCAGGTGCAGAACGGGTCCGCAGCGATCTATGGCGAACAGTCTGACTGGATACGGTCGGAAGCCTGCCTCAAGCTCGACCTTGGCGAAGGCCGTCTGCCGGGGATGCTGGTGCTGGGCGCCGAAGACCCGCATATGTTCTCGCCGCAGCAAGGCACCGATCTTCTGACCTTCTTTGCCGGCGTTTTCGAACGATCCATGCGCCGCTGGCTGGCGTGAGCGCGCAAAGCCTTCTGATCTCGGACGCGGCGCGTGATGCGCTGCAAACTTGGCTGTCGCATCAAAAGGCGCTGAAAGGTGCGGCAGAGAATACGATCCTCGCCTATCAAACGGATGTGGCCGAATTCCTCGCCTTCATGACCGACCACAACGGCGATCGGCAGGGGCTTGCCGCGCTGGCCCGCATCACCGTGTCGGACATGCGCGCATGGATGGCGCGGATGCGGGGCAGCGGCGTCGGCGCGCGGTCACTGGCGCGCAAGCTCTCTGCGGTGAAGTCCTTCTATCGTTGGCTCGCCGCCCGCGAGGGGTTTGAACCCACCGCCGTCCTGTCTGCCCGCGCCCCGAAATTCACCAAGAAACTGCCCCGCCCGCTGCCGGAAAACGCGGCGCGCGATGTGATCGACACCGTGGCGCAGCAATCCTCGCAGCCGTGGGTCAATGCGCGCGATGCGGCGGTGCTGACCCTGCTTTGGGGCTGCGGGCTGCGGATTTCCGAAGCGCTCAGCCTGACCGGCCAGGACGCGCCGCTGGGCGACAGCCTGCGGATCACCGGCAAAGGCGGCAAGGAACGGCTGGTTCCGGTCTTGCCTGCCGCGCGTGACAGCGTTGCCGCCTATCTGTCGATCTGCCCTTACCCGCCAGAGCCGCAAGCCGCGCTTTTTCGTGCGGTGCGGGGCGGCCCGCTTAGCCCACGTGCGGTGCAGGGCGTGATGCAGAAGGCCCGGATGCAGCTTGGTCTGCCTGCCACGGCAACGCCCCATGCGATGCGCCACTCCTTCGCCACGCATCTGCTAAGCGCGGGCGGCGACCTGCGAGCCATTCAGGAACTCCTGGGCCATGCGAGCCTGTCGACGACGCAGGCCTATACATCCGTCGACACGCAACGGCTGATGGACGTTTACGCCGCGGCCCACCCCCGCGCCCGGCGATCAGGGGCCTGATTGCCGTTGCAGAAACCGTTAACATGGGCCAGAAACAGGTAATGTCACTCCGCTTTTCCGCCATCGCCGTCCACTTCTTTACCGCGACCGGTGCGGTCTTTGCCATGCTTGCCATGCTCGAAGCGGTGCAGCGCGATTGGCCGATGATGTTCGTCTGGCTCGTCGTCGCCTTCATCGTGGACGGGATCGACGGCCCGCTGGCCCGGCACTACCACGTCAAGAAGAACGCGCCCGAATTCGACGGGGTGCTTCTGGACCTGATCATCGACTACCTGACCTATGTGTTCATCCCGGCCTTTGCGCTGTTTTCTTCTGGGTTGATGGATGGCTGGTCCGGCTGGGCCATGATCATCATCCTGACCTTTGCCTCGGCGCTTTACTTCGCGGACACGCGGATGAAGACCAAGGACAACTCCTTCTCCGGCTTTCCCGGGTGCTGGAACATGGTGGTGATCGTGCTCTTCGCGATCGAACCGGGCTGGCAGATCTGCCTTGGCCTTGTCACCGTGCTGGCCATCGCGATGTTCTTGCCGGTGAAATTCATCCACCCGGTCCGCACCGCGCGGTGGCGCGCTGTCAGCCTGCCGATGATCTTCGCATGGACCTTCTTTGCGGGCTGGGCCGCTTGGGTCGGCTTCCACCCGGAAAGCTGGGCGATCTGGGGTCTGGTCGTGACATCGATCTACCTGACGGGCGCGGGCGCGGCGCAGCAATTGCTGTACGGGCCAGAGGGGTAATCCCCCGTCAGATCAGCAGCCCCGCAGCGCCCTCGTGGCGCAGCAACGCCACCTTCGTTTCAACCCCGCCTGCGCCGGAAAACCCGGTCAGCTTGCCCCCAGCCCCCATGACGCGGTGACAGGGGATGATGACCGGGATCGGATTGGCGCCGCAGGCCTGCCCCACCGCTTGCGCGGATGCCCCCACCGCCTGCGCGATCTCGCCATAGGTGCGGGTCTCGCCCAAGGGGATCGTGGCCATTTCAGCGCAGACCGATTGCACAAGCGCAGAGCCTGCGATGCGCAGCGGCAAGTCGAACTGCTCCAGCGTCCCGCGATCATAGGCGGCAAGCTGCGTGGCAGCCTCTTGTAACAACCTTGTCTGGGACGGCGCAGCGGCGTGACCCCATGCAAGCCGCGTAATCGCCCCATCCTCTTCGGTCACGCAAAGCGGGCCGAACCGGGTCTCAACTGAAATCTGATGTGCCATGAACGGCAAAGTGCCAGCCCGAAGGCTGGCACTCAATCCGAAACATGCGGCAAAGGGCGGGTTAGCTCAGCGCCTCGTCGCAGCGCCCGCAGACACCGGCATGGGAATGGGTGCCCACATCGGGCAGCACCTTCCAGCAGCGCTGGCATTTCTCGCCGGACGCTTTCTCGAAAACGACATCAAACCCCATTGCAGACGTTACAAAAATTGCGCCGTCAGGCGCTCTTTCGGCACGAATATCCAAGGCGGATGTGATGCACACGTCCGCGAAGTCGCATTCATTGAGCACGTCATAAGCAACGACGTTTGGGGCTTTCTCAGGATCGATCCGTTGACAAATGTCGAATGCGGCTTTGGTGTTGGAAGAGTCTATATCAATGTAGACAATCGGCGCAGCTTCCAACGAAGCTCCAATTGTTTTTTGACGCCGTTGTTCCTCCAGCACTAAAGTGACAGCCCGTCTGGCCAAACGAACCAGTTCCCATTTCGCCGCCAGCGCCGCGTCGCGCCAGCTTTCCGGCGTGTCGGGGAAGTCCTGCAAATGCACCGAGCTGCCCTCGCCCGGGTTCTGATCCAGCCAGACATCTTCCATCGTGAAGGGCAGGATCGGGGCCAGCCATGTGGTCAGCCGTTCGAACAAAAGCCCCAGCACGGTGCGCGCGGATCGGCGGCGCAGCGTGTCGCCGTCGCAGTAAAGCGCATCCTTGCGGATGTCGAAATAGAAGGCCGACAGGTCCACCGTGGCGAAGTTGAAGATCACCTGAAACACGTTCTGGAAATCGAAGGCGCGATAGCTTTTGCGCACCTCTGCATCCAGTTCGGCAAGGCGGTGCAACACCCAGCGTTCCAGTTCCGGCATATCCGCAGGATCGGTCCGGTCGCTTTCGGAAAAGTCCCCCATGGACCCCAGCATGAAGCGCATCGTGTTGCGCAGGCGGCGATAGCTGTCAGCCACCCCCTTCAGGATTTCCGGCCCGATCCGCTGGTCGGCAGTGTAATCGGTCTGCGCCACCCACAGGCGCAGGATATCCGCGCCATATTGCTTGATCACCTCTTGCGGCACGATGGTATTGCCGATGGATTTGGACATCTTCATGCCCTTCTCATCCAACGTGAACCCGTGCGTCACCACATTGCGATAGGGCGCGCGGCCCGTGGTGCCGACCGATTGCAGCAGCGAGGAATGGAACCAGCCGCGGTGCTGGTCGGTGCCTTCCATATAGACATCGGCGATGCCGTCCGGCGTGCCATCTTCGCGGTCGCGCAGCACGAAGGCGTGGGTGGAGCCGGAATCGAACCACACATCAAGAATGTCGAACACCTGTTCATAGGCGTCCGGGTCCACGATCCCGCCAAGGAAACGCTCTTTCGCGCCATCCACATACCACGCATCTGCGCCTTCGGCCTCAAATGCCTCGACGATGCGCGCGTTGACCTCGGGGTTGCGCAGCAGGAAATCGGCATCCGTGGGCAAAGCGCCCTTCTTGGTGAAGCAAGTCAGCGGAACGCCCCAGGCGCGCTGGCGCGACAGCACCCAGTCGGGGCGCGCTTCCATCATGGAATGCAGGCGGTTCCGCCCAGATTTCGGGGTCCATTTCACGTTGTCGATCTCGCGCAGGGCACGGTCGCGGATGGTGAAGGTGTCGTCGCCCACCGACATATCCTTGTCGATCGCGGCGAACCATTGCGGCGTATTGCGATAGATCACCGGCGCCTTGGAGCGCCACGAATGCGGGTAGGAGTGCTTGATCTTGCCCCGTGCAAGCAGCCCGCCAACCTCGACCAGCTTGTCGATCACCGCCTTGTTGGCATCGCCCTCGCCGCCCTTGCGTGACAGGATGTACTTGCCGCCAAAGAACGGCAGATCGGGGCGGAACGACCCGTCATCCATCACGTTATAGGTGATGACCTCGGACAACATGCCCAGATCGCGGTAAAGCTCGTATTCCTCCATCCCGTGCGACGGCGCGCAATGGACAAAGCCCGTGCCTTCCTCATCGGTGACGAAATCGGCGGCGCGGAAATCGCGCAGGTCGTCCCATTCGCCATTCGCGCCGTCGGCCCCGCGCAGCGGGTGAGAAAGCTTGATCGTCGAAAGTTCCTGCGCCGTGACATCACGCACCCGGCGGTACATGCCGGCATCCAGCCGTGCGCGGCCCAGAACGTCACCGGCCAGCTTGTCGGCCAGAATGAACCGGTCGCCCACATTGGCCCAGCATTCATCGGGCCGGTCCGTGATCTCATACAGCCCATATGCGTAATCAGCCCCATAAACGACCGCCTTGTTCGACGGCAGCGTCCAAGGCGTGGTGGTCCAGATAACGACGAACGCATCCTTGAGATCATCGGCAAGCAGCGCCTGATTGGCCGTGTCGAAATCACCGCCCTCATGGCCCAGCGGCATCTGCGCCGCGCCGCCCTCTGTCACCCGGAACTTCACCCAGACGGTGAAGCTTTCCTTGTCGTGATACTCGACCTCGGCCTCGGCCAGCGCGGTCTGTTCGATGGGCGACCACATCACCGGCTTGGAGCCTTGGTACAACGTGCCGTTCATCAGGAATTTCATGAATTCCTCGGCGATCACGCGTTCGGCGTGAAAATCCATCGTCAGATAAGGATCGGCCCAGTTACCGGTGATGCCCAGACGCTTGAATTCCTCGCGCTGCACATCGACCCAATGGGCGGCGAATTCACGGCACTCGGCGCGGAATTCGTTGATCGGCACATCGTCCTTGTTCTTGCCCTTCTTGCGGTACTGTTCTTCGATCTTCCATTCGATCGGCAGACCGTGGCAGTCCCAGCCGGGGATATAACGGCTGTCATGGCCCATCATCTGGTGCGACCGCACGATGATGTCCTTGATCGTCTTGTTCAGCGCGTGGCCGATATGCAGGTTGCCATTGGCATAGGGCGGGCCATCATGCAGGCAGAATACGGGGCGATCCCCCGCCGTGTCGCGCAGGCGGTCGTAAACGCCCAGCCGCGCCCAGCGCTCCAGCCATTCGGGTTCGCGTTTGGGAAGCCCGGCCCGCATCGGGAAGTCGGTCTTGGGCAGGTTCAGCGTGTCTTTGTAGTCGGTCGTGTCGGCGCACATGAGCGGCGTCCTTCGGAGAATTGGTCAATCGGGAAGAGGGGTGTCGCGGTGCGAAAGCTCAAGCACCTTTGCCCGGCCACTGTGCATCACAGCGCCGGGGTCATAATTCGTATGATTGCGATGACCCGTTCCATGTCGGCGGAGTTATAGGCAGGCCTATCCGGAGCGACAAGTACCCAATGGTCACAGGCCCGGCGCTACGCAAATCGCGCGAAATCGCTGCGGACGGGGCCAAGGCCGGACGCCCTGGGCGCGTCAGCTTTTGGAACTCAGGAACCCCGACAGCGCGTTACGCACCACGCGCGACGTCTTGGGCCGGTGCCGGTCCGAGAATGGCAGCGGGCGGCAAACCTCCATCGCGGCCACGCCGACGCGCGCGGTCAGCGCCCCATTCACCAGCCCTTCGCCAAAGCGGCGCGAGAGCTTGGCCAACACGCCGCCGCCAAGGATCGGCTCCAGCATGTCATCGCCCACCGCCACCGCGCCCGTGGCCACCAGATGCGACAGCACCGCGCGGGTCAGACGCCAGCCGCCCAGAACACCGGACCGCCCGCCATAGACTTCGGCGATGCGCCGGATCATCCGCAGGTTCGATGTCAGCGCCGCCGCGACATCGGCCAGCGCCAGCGGCACCAACGCCGTGACGGTGGCGACCTGCCGGGCTGCGGCTTCGACCTCCTTCTGGGCTGCGGCGTCCAACGGCGCGAGCAGTTCCTGTTCGGTCAGATCCAGCAAGCTCGCCGCGTCCAGTTGATCGCCGCGCAATTCAGCCAGACGGTCCCGCCCCCAGCGCGTATCTTCGCGCCCCCGGTACAGCGCCACAAGGCGATCGGCCACATCGCGCGCCCCCTTCAGATCGTTATCCGCCCGCGATTCCGCCGCCGCATGGCGCAGATGGTCGATCCGGGCCAGCCGCCCGAATGCCGCCGCCTCGCGCAGCGCAATCGCCAGCATCACCAGCACGAACACCGCTACCAGCGCCGTCACCGCATAGCCCAACACGACATTGCGCGCGATCAGGCCGGTCACGAAATCCCATGCGGCCACCGACACCACCGCGCCAATCAGCGCCGTCAGCAACCCCCAGAACCACCGCGTCAACCGCGATGGCCGCCGCGCCGCAACCTTTGCCGCAAGCTGCATCGCCCGCCCCTGCGAGGCGTCCTGCATATCGGGCACGGGCGGCGCATCGGCAACCGAAGGCGCCTCTGCAGCATCATCCAGTTCGATCAGGATCGGACCCTTGGCCATCATGCTCTCCATTCATAGCGGATATCGGGCAGCTTCTCGTCATTGCCCGCCCCGCTGGTGCGCTCCACCTCGGTGAAGCCATGACGTTCATAGAACCGCTGCGCGCCGGTATTGGCCTCGAAGGTCCACAGGTTCAGATAGTCCGCCTCGCGCTTCATCCGCTCCAGCAGCGCAGAGCCGCAGCCCCGCCCGCGCGCGCCCGCCGCCACGTATAGCGACTGGATCAGCGCACCGTCCCGCGCGACAAATCCTTCGATCCGCGCGCCCCGTTCGGCCACCACCGTCCAGCCCCGGTCGATCATCAAACCGGCAAAACTCAGATCCTCGGCCCGGCTGTGCAGACGCGGCATCCATGCGGTGCCGTCGATGAATTCCGACAGGATCGCCCCAACGCTCCCGGCATCCAACACCCGCGCCGGGCGCAGTACCAGACCGCTCACAGCCGATCCCCCAACAGGAACTGCGCCGCCCGGTCCAGCCGCAAATGCGGCGGCCCATCGCCCGGCCGCAGGGTAAGCGGCGCCGGGGCGAAATTCATCACCTCGTAATCCTGCCCCAGCCAATCCTCCGCCCCGCTACGGGCCGGCCCCAGAAGCTGTGCGGGATCGGATGGCAGCGCGCCCGGATAGAATGCCGCCTGTTTGCCACTCGCCAGCAAGGTGCCACGCACCACGCCCAGCGCCTCACCATCATGCGTGATCATGTCCTCGGTCGTGGCCCGCAGCGCCGCCAGCGACATGGCCTGCGTATCCGCCCCGGCAAACTGCGCCCGGTCCCGTGCCTCGCGCGTCAGCGCCTGCATGATCGCGGTCAAGGCCTCATGCTGGGTGTGATGCAGGTGATCGGCCTTGGTCGCGGCAAACAGGATTTTCTCGACCCGCCGCCCCATGAAAAGCTGCGTCAGGAAATCGTTCCGCCCCGGACGGAACGCCGACAGGATATCGGCCATAGCGTGGCGCATATCTTCCACCGCGCGCGGACCGCTGTGAATGGCCCCCAAAGCATCAACCAGCACCACCTGCCGATCGATCCGGCTGAAATGATCGCGGAAGAACGGTTTGACCACGCGCGCCTTATACGCTTCGAACCGGCGGGCCATCTCGCGGCGCAGGCTGCGGCGCGGAGCCTCCCCCGGCGGCAAGGGCGCAAAGGTCAAAACCGGCGAGCCCTCAAGATCACCCGGCAACAGAAACCGGCCCGGCGTGCAATCGTAAAACCCCGCCGCCCGCGCCGTGTTGAGATAGGCCGTAAACCCACGCGCCAAGTCCTGCGCATCGGTTTCCTGCAAACTGGCAGCGCCATCGACGCGCTCCAGAACCGCGCGAAATACATCCGCCTGCGGGCGCGGCGCGATCCGCTCCAACACCTCGGCGGACCACGTGTCGTAATCCTTGTCGAGCAGCGCCAGATCCAGCAGCCACTCGCCCGGGTAATCGACGATATCCAGATGTATGGTCCGCGGCCCCTGAAGCCCGGCCAGCAACCCTGTCGGGCGCACCCGCAAAGACAAGCGCAACTCTGACACCGCGCGGGTGCTGTCGGGCCAATGCGGTGCCGCTGCGGTCAGCGCCGATAAATGCGTCTCATAGTCAAAGCGCGGCAAGGTGTCGTTGGGCTGCGGCTGCAGGAATGCGCTCTCGATCCGGCCCTCTTGCGCGGCGACCAGACCGGGCATCCGCCCACGATCCATCAGATTGGCCACCAGCGAGGTAATGAACACCGTCTTGCCCGCCCGGGCCAGCCCCGTGACCCCGAGCCGGATCACCCGATCGGAAAAGACACCTTCGCCCACATCGCGCACGCCGCCGCGGACCCCGTCCACAACACCCACGATGCTGTCTGCAATGGTGGAAATGACCACGCCGTACCCCTGCTTGCCTGCGTTGTTAACATAGGCGCGCCAGCCGCCGCTTGCCAGCAGGGAAAGGCAAGGATATTTCCCCCTCCATGCCGCGTTACGCCCTCAAAGTCGAATACCATGGCGCGCCCTTCGCCGGCTGGCAGCGCCAAAAGGACCAGCCCTCTGTGCAAGGCGCGGTCGAGGCCGCGCTCGCCCGGCTGGAGCCGCGCGCACATACCATCGCCGCCGCCGGACGCACCGATGCCGGCGTGCATGGCCTGGGCCAGGTCGCCCATTGCGACATGGACAAGGACTGGGACCCGTTCCGCCTGTCAGAGGCGCTCAACCACCACCTCAAACCCGCGCCGGTGGCGATCACCGCCTGCGCCCGGGTGGAAGATGACTGGCACGCGCGCTTTTCCGCGGTCGAACGGCGCTATCTCTTTCGCCTGCTGATGCGCCGCGCCCCGGCAACGCATCTCTCCGGCCTTGTCTGGCGCGTGAATAACCAACTCGATGCCGAAGCGATGCAGGCCGGCGCGGATCGGCTGATCGGACGGCACGACTTCACCACCTTCCGCTCCTCCATCTGCCAGGCCGACAGCCCCGTGAAAACGCTGGACGAGCTGCGCGTCGAAACCGTCCAGACCGATTGGGGCCCGGAAATCCGCTTCCACGTGCGCGCGCGGTCCTTCCTGCACAATCAGGTCCGCAGCTTCGTGGGCACACTCGAACGTGTTGGCGCAGGCGCCTGGGCACCCGAGGATGTCACAAAGGCCCTCGCCGCATGCGACCGGGCGGCCTGTGGTCCGGTCTGCCCGCCGCAAGGCCTCTACCTTGCCGCCGTCCGCTATCCCGACGATCCCTTCGCCACCTGATCGCGCTGGCTTTCGCCTGTTTCCAAATACTTTGGGGAGTTTGAGGGGCAACGCCCCTCATTCATCCTCAATGGCGTCGGCGCAGCCGGCATTGCGGCGATATGGGCCGGGATGTGGCCCTAGTCATTGTCGGTCAATCCTGCCCCGGCCCCCGCTTGGCGCGACGCTGCGCTTTGCGGCACCAAAATGCGCTGCGCAAGCGCGGTCAGCCGCGCATGGACATCCGCCGGGCAGGTCAGGCGAGGCGGCAGGATCGGCCCCTCCCCCGGCGCGGCGCACGCCTCGGCATAGCTTTGACCCAGCGCGCTGCCATCGGGCGCGAATGGCAAGGTCTGGATCGGCCCCAGCGGCAAAGCCTCCAAAGCTGCCAGAACAGGGGCCAAGGGGCGCCCCGCCGCCACATGCCGCACAAAGGCGCGCCCGAAATGCGCCGCCTGCGCCGGATAGGCCCCGCCGCCCCGCGCGGCCTTTTGCGCCAGCATTTCCAGTTCATTCGCCGAAAACCCTGTCACAGCACCGGGCACCACCCAGCCTGCGCGCTCCCGCCTTGCATATCGGCGGCCATCAGCGCGCCCTGCGCCAGCGTCACGCGCGTCCAAAGGTCTGACTTCGGATCGAATTTCGTCGCACCAAACAGCGCCAGCTTGGCCCGTAACATGTCGATCGGGCGGCACGCGGCGTCGATCAGGTTGTCGTGGATTTCCGAATACGGACAAGCCCGCGCGATTTGCACGCGCTCCACCGCCAGCAAATGCTGCGGATGGCGCTGCAAGAACGCCGCGACCGGCGCAGCGCGGCGCGGAAGATCGTCGGCCAGCGCGGCGATCCGGCGTGCGATATCAAGCGGGCTTTCCCGTTCGGCCCCCGGTTCGTCAAAGCGGTTCCCCAGACGCGGCTCTTGCTTCTCTTCCGAGACATACCAGAACCGCGCGCAGGCCGCCGGCTGCGAATAATCCCGGCCCAACGCCCAACTGAAGTTCTGCGCCAGAGCGGCGCGCAAATCCTCTGTCGTCTCGAACGCCTGCCCGGTGCCGCCAACCGCATCCGTCAGCCCCGCCGCCAGATCATCGACCAGATCACCGAAAGGCTCCAACATCAAAGACAGAAGCAATTCCTGAACCTCCAAGCGATGCCCCTGCCCGTCCTGCCATAACCGCTCCATCGGGGCCGTGCCGGACAAATCCTCGAAAGCCGGTGCAAGCGCGGCCCACTCTTGCCGCAGCGTGTCCAGCTCGACCTGCCGCGCCGCATCGGGCACCTGCCACTGCGCCAGATGCGCCGCCGCGCGCGCATGCAAATCCCGCAGCTGCTGGGCCCGGCCTGTTTCCACCGTCTCAACGGCGCGCACCCGCGCCAATGCCGTTTCCCGCACCATCATCCAGTTGTTCAACAGGATCGGATGGGTCACCAGAAACGGCGCCATGCCCAGCCCGGTGGCATTGCCAATGCCCAGGTGCCGCTTGAGCGCCGGATCGAGCGCCGCGCGCCCCACATGCTGCACCAGATCATGGGTGAAATGCCGGATCAGCCAGACGGTCAGCATCTCTGCCATGAACGACAGGCCCAGCCCCGGACGCGCGGCCAGCACGGCCCGATCCGCAATACCGAACTTGCCGTTCCCATAGACGGCGGTAGTGCGCATGAGATAACCGATCTGCCCCACGAAATCCGCCTCCGGTTGCCGCCCCGCGCGCAACCGTTCCACCACATGGGTCCAAAGCCGCACCGATTTATTGGCCCGGCTCAGCACCAGATCGCGCGCGGTGAACCGGCCCGCCTCCTGGCGCGGGGCCTGCTGCGCGATCCGGTCCAGATCATCGGCATCCGGCATCCCGTCATGCAGCACGAAGGCCGCGTCCCAAGCGGTGGCGATCACCCGGTCCGACCGCGCCTCTGCATCCAGTGGCCGGGTCACGGCGACCAGCGCATAGACATGCCCATGGAACGTGATCCGATACACCGCGCGGCCATAGCCGTCGGCGTCCATCTGCCAAAGCGCCCGCTCCGGCACTCTGTTTTCGGCTGCAAGCTGCCGGGTCAGAATGCGCAGAAAGGACAGCCGCGTGGGAAACATCGCGCCCAACCGGCTCAAACGCATCACATCGCCCGGCGGGCGCAGTGCAGTCTGGGGCGGAGGCGCGGCGTCCTTCATGGCGGTCCGAACCCTTCGTCGTAGAAACGCATCCAGTTGCCGCCCATCAGCCCATCAACCTCGGCAGAGGAAAAGCCGACACGCTCCAGCCCGCCCCGAATATTGGTCCAGTCGCGGTTATCCCGGAACCAATGCGGCATCGGCGGAAAACCCGGCGCATCGGCAGAGCCTTCTCCGTAATCCATCTGCTTGGACCAGCGCCCGACGCGCATCCACTCGACCACACTGTCCGGCTGGTCCTGACACAGATCGGACCCGATCCCAAGCGACCCCGCCCCATAGCGACCGGCCGCGTCCGCCACCATCGCGCAAAAGCTCTCCAGCGTGCAGTCGGACCCGCCCTGCAAGTGATGCGGATAAAGCGAAAAGCCAAGCATCCCGCCCCGCGCGGTCAGTGCTTTCAGCACCGTGTCCGACTTGTTGCGCAACGCCGGGTGCCACCAATGGGGATTGGCATGCGTAATGGCGATAGGCCGACTGGACACCTCGATGGCTTCCAGCGTGGAGCGTTCGGCAGAATGGCTCATGTCGATCACAAGGCCGACCCGGTTCATCTCCGCGACCACTTGGCGGCCCATGCGCGTAAGGCCGGTATCCTCCGCCTCATAACAGCCCGTCGCCAGCAGGGATTGGTTGTTATAGGTCAGCTGCATGAACCGGACGCCAAGCTGGTGCACGATTTCCACCAGGCCGATATCGTCCTCGATCGGGTTCGGCGTCTGAAACCCGAAAAACACCGCCGTGCGCCCAGTCTCTTGCGCGCGTGTCACATCCGCCGCCGACACCCCTTTGAAGATCAGATCGCCATGCGCCTCGAACCAGAGATTCCAACGCTCAAGGTTCAGCACCATCTCGCGGAAGCTCTCGTGATAGGCGATGGTCACATGCACCGCATCGACCCCGCCCGCGCGAAGCTGGCGAAATATCTCCGGCGACCAGTTGCAATATTGCAGGTTGTCGATCAGGGGCGCTGTCATGGGGTCAGCCTGCGCAACTCGCACGGCGCTGACAAGCCCGCAGCGCGACGCGGCGGCGCCTTTCTACGACGCATCGCACGGATTTCGGCACCAGCCTTCGCCGCCCCCACGCCCAAACGCAAACGGCGCGAGGTCCACCCCCGCGCCGCTTTCGCAATCTTTCACGCCATCCGGGCGCGCCAGTCTCAGACCGGCTCTTGCGTATATTTGCGCAACTCAGCCCGCGCGATCTGGCGGCGATGCACCGCATCGGGACCATCGGCCAGACGCAACGTACGCTGATGCGTCCACGCAATCGCAAGAGGCGTGTCCTGGCTCATGCCCTGACCGCCATGCATCTGCATCGCCTCATCCAACACTTTCAGCGACACACGCGGCGCAATCACCTTGATCTGGCTGATCCAGGGCGCGGCGGCCCGGGCATCGCCCTGATCCATCATCCAGGCGGCCTTCAGACACAGCAGGCGCGCCATCTCGATCTCCATGCGGCACTCGGCGATGATGTCGTAATTCGCGCCCAGCTTGGCGAGCGGCTTGCCAAACGCCACTTTCGACAAGGACCGCTTGACCAGCAACTCAAGCGCCGCTTCGGCCTGACCGATCGCACGCATGCAGTGGTGAATCCGTCCGGGCCCAAGCCGCCCTTGCGCGATCTCAAAACCGCGCCCCTCGCCCATCAGCAGGTTCTCTGCCGGCACGCGCACATTGGTAAAACGGATATGCATATGCCCATGCGGCGCATCATCATGGCCAAAGACCTGCATGGGGCGCAAAATCTCCACCCCGTCGCTGTCCGCCGGCACGATGATCATCGAATGACGCTTGTGCTTGGGCATATCGTCGCCGCCGGTCTTGACCATGACCACATACACCTTGCAGCGCGGATCACCGGCCCCCGAAGCCCAGTATTTCTCGCCATTCAGCACATAGTCATCGCCATCACGCACGCAGGACATGGCGATATTCGTCGCGTCGGACGAGGCCACATCCGGCTCCGTCATCAGATAGGCCGACCGGATTTCCCCAGCCAGAAGCGGCTTGAGCCACTGCTCTTTCAGAGCCTCTGTCCCATAGCGCTCGAACACTTCCATATTGCCGGTATCGGGGGCGGAACAGTTGAATACCTCGGACCCCAGCGGCGTGCGCCCCATCTCCTCGGCGAAATGCGCATATTCCACCGTGGTCAGACCAAAGCCCTTCTCGCTATCGGTCAAGAAGAAGTTCCACAGCCCCTCGGCCTTGGCCTTCGACTTCAACCCTTCCAGAATCTCGGTCTGCCGGTCGGTAAACTGCCAGCGATCCCCCTTGCCGATCTCTGCTTGATACTCCTCCGCAAGCGGCTCGACATCCTCGCGCACCATCGTGCGCACACGGTCCAGCAACTTCTCGATCTCTGGACGTATAGTGAAACTCATTTCCATTGCGGTTCTCCTCCCGGCATGGCTCCCGTCGGGTCAAGGTTACGCGACTGCGCACAAGTGTCGAGAGGGCAGGACGCAGCGTCACTCCCAAAGGCCACCCCACTTTCGCCTGTTTCCAAATACTTTCGGGGAGAGTTTGAGAGGGGCAGACAGCCCCTCTCAAGGCCTGCGTGGCCTGAACGCAAATTCATCGCGCGCGCCGACAGGCGCACCGCGGGGTTACCCCCGCATCATGCGACGCGCCGGCCCAGAACCCATGTCTCGCGGACCTGCGGCACATGGCCCAGCAGGCGGAACCGCACCAAATCGGCGCGTTTGCCCACTTCCAGAACGCCGCGATCCGCAAGCCCCGTGGCCCGCGCCGGGGCCGCCGTGACCGTCGCCATGCCCCGCGCCATGTCGCCCCAAATGTCCGACAACATCACCGCCCCCATCAGCAGCGCCGCCGGCACGTAATCAGAGCTGAGAATATCCAGCAGCGACGCTTCGGCCAACGCGCTGGCCGCGACGTTCCCGGAATGAGAGCCGCCCCGCACAAGGTTCGGTGCCCCCATGATGGTGGCAATTCCCGCGTCATTGCAGGCCTGTGCGGCCGCCACGGTGGTCGGGAATTCGGCCATCGCGACCCCGTGCCCGGCACTGACCGCCACCTGCGCGGCCGTGGTATCGTCATGGCTGGCCAGCACCGCCCCGAACCGCGCCGCCGCCGCGACCGTCGCGCGCTCGTGTTTCTCGCCCAATTCCCCGTGCAAATTGCACAGGAACGTGCAGTACTCGTCGAATTCCGAACGCGAATAGCCATGCTTGCCGATGATGTAATCGGCGAATTTCTCAATATCCGTGAACTGCCGCTGACCCGGCGTGTGATCCATGATCGATACGATCCCGACCCGGTCCTGCGGCCCGAATTCATCCAGCTCCGCCATCAACGTCTGTGAACAGGTCTCTGCCCGCAGATGCAGCCGGTGCGAAATCCGCAACACGCCGCGTTCGTGCATATCCAGGATTTCCGAGCCGACCTGCCGCGCATACTTCGCGTAATCGGTCCGGTTCCCCCGCGAGATAGAGCCAACCCGCAGCGCATCGAACACGGTGGTGATGCCGCAGCCCGCAAGCTCCGCGTCATGGGCAAGGATCGCCGGGCCATGGGGCCAGTTCGCCTTGGGCCGGGGCGTGATGTGGCGCTCAAGATTGTCGGTGTGCAGCTCGATCAGACCGGGGGCAAGGAACTCGCCCTCCATGTCGATCGCACCAGCGGGGACAGCGCCGCCAGTGTCGATCGCGGCGATATGCCCGTCTTCGATCACCAACGCGCCGCGCAGCACTTCGCCTTCCAGCACCAACTGGGCATTTGCCAGATACTGGGTTTGAACGGGCTGGGTCAGATCCTTGGCACTCATGACGGTGTATACTCCGGGTAAAGCCGGGCGCGAATGGCACTGATCGTGTCGCCAAGCGCGCCGGAATTGTCGATCTCGTGGGTCTTAAGCCCGGTCGGTAACGGTTCTGCGACACGCGCCAGCCGCCGCGCAACATCCGCCGCGCTTTCACGTCCGCGCCCCGCAAGCCGCTGCGCGAGGATGGCAGGATCGGCCTGCAAGGCGATGATCTCAAGCCCGGAAATCCGCGCGCCCGCCTCTGCCAGCACGTTGCGAGACAGGTTGACCAGCAGATCGCGCCCGGCGGCCAGCTCTGCCGTGATGCTTTTGGGGATACCATAGAGCAGCCCATGCGCGCCCCAATGCAGGATGAAATCGCCGCGCGCGCGCATCTGCATGAACGCAGCTTCGCTGACGGGCTGATAGGCCTCGCCCCCGGCCTCTGGCGCGCGGGTGATAACCCGCCGCACGAGCGACAAGCGCGGCTCGGCCGCGGCCAGCGCCTCCATCACCGTGTCCTTGCCGACGCCCGAAGGCCCCACCACCGCGATCAGCTTGCCGCTCATGCCGCCCGCTCCGGGGTAAAGCCGGTCACGTCGATTTCCCGGTCCGCTACCCGCGCCCGCGCTTCGGCATCGTGGAAAATGCCGACAATCGCCGCACCGCGCGCCTTGGCCTCTTCGATCAGGCACAGCACGGTTTCCCGGTTCACCGGGTCGAGCGAGGCAGTGGGCTCGTCCAGCAGCAGCGCCGGATAGGAATGCACGAAGCCGCGCGCGATGTTCACCCGCTGTTGCTCGCCGCCGGAAAAAGTGGTCGGGCTCAGCGCCCAAAGCCGTTCCGGGATGCGCAACCGCGCCAGCATCTCCTCGGCGCGCGCGCGGGTCTCTTGCGGATCATGGCCCAGCGCCAGAAGCGGGTCAGCGACCACGTCGCGCGTCGGCACACGCGGCACCACGCGCAGGAACTGGCTGACATAGCCGAGAACCTCGCGCCGCAACGCCAGCACCTCGCGCGGCTGTGCTCCGACCAGCTCCGTCTCGCCCACACGGATCGAACCGGCAGAGGCAAGGTAATTGCCATAAAGCATCCGCATCAGCGTGGATTTCCCCGCGCCGCTTTCGCCAGTCAACGCCACGCACTCGCCTTTGGCCACCTGCAAGGACGCCTCTGCCATCACTGGGATCACCGCACTGCCCTGATTGTGCAGCACAAAGGATTTGGACACGTCGCGGATATCGAACATGGGCGTCATCGCCGCACCTCCTGTCGGGAAAAGATTGTGGCCCGAAGGCATATGGACCCAGAGCGCGCCATCAGACCTGCAGGACCGATGACACAAGAAGCTGCGTATAGGCGTGTTGCGGGTCGTCCAGCACCTGATCGGTCAAACCCGTTTCCACCACACGGCCCGATTTCATCACCATCAGCCGATCCGCCAGCAGCCGCACCACGGCCAGATCATGGGTGACGATCACCGCGCTCAGCCCCATGTCGCGCACCAACGCGCGCAGCAGGTCAAGCAGCCGCGCCTGCACCGAAACATCCAGCCCGCCGGTGGGCTCATCCATGAACACCAGGCGCGGCCCGGTCACGAGGTTGCGCGCGATCTGCAAGCGTTGCTGCATCCCGCCCGAAAAGGTCGAGGGCCGGTCATCGATGCGCGCGTCGCTGATCTCCACCCGGCCCAGCCAATCCACCGCTTGCGCACGAATATCGCCGTAATGCCGCGCGCCCACCGCCATCAGCCGTTCGCCGACATTACCGCCGGCGCTGACCGTCATGCGCAGCCCGTCACGTGGGTTCTGATGCACAAAGGCCCAATCGGTGCGCGCCAGCATCCGCCGCTCCGGCTCGGACATGCGCAGCACATCGCGCGGCCCTTCGGCGCGCGTGTCGAACAGCACCTCGCCCGCGCTGGGGCGCAGATGCCCCGCCATGCAGCCCAGCAAGGTCGACTTGCCGGACCCGCTTTCGCCAACGATGCCAATCACCTCGCCCGGATAGAGCGAGAAATTCACATCCATGCAGCCGATATTGCGCCCGTAATTCTTGGACAGGTTGCGCACGTCGAGAATGGGGGTCATGCGGTGTCTCCTTCGCGGCGCGTTGTGCAGTAATCGGTGTCCGAGCATACGAACATGCGCCCGCCGCGATCATCGGTAATGATCTCGTCCAGATAGCTGTCCTCCGCCCCGCACAGCGCGCAGGGGTGATCGGCCTTGGACGGATCGAACGGGTGATCCTCGAAATCGAGCGACACGACCTGCGTGAAGGGCGGCAGGGCGTAAATGCGCTGCTCGCGCCCGGCCCCAAAAAGCTGGATCGCACCCATTTTCAGCTTGGGATTGTCGAATTTCGGAATGGGTGACGGGTCCATGACATAGCGCCCGCTGACCTTCACCGGATAGGCATAGGCGGTGGCGATCTGCCCGTGCTGCGCGATGTCCTCGTAAAGCTTCACATGCATCAGCCCGTAATCTTCCAATGCATGCATCCGGCGGGTTTCGACCTCGGAGGGTTCCAGAAAACGCAGCGGCTCCGGGATTGGCACCTGATAGACAAGCACCTGCCCCGCGCCCAAGCGCTCTTCGGGGATGCGGTGGCGGGTCTGGATCACGCTGGCCTCAGCGGTGTGTTCCGTGGTCGCCACATCCGCCGTGCGCTGAAAGAACCGGCGAATGGACACCGCATTGGTCGTGTCATCCGCGCCCTGATCAATCACCTTCAGCCGGTCCATCGGCGTCAGGATCGACGCGGTGACTTGCACCCCGCCCGTGCCCCACCCATAAGGCATCGGCATTTCGCGGCTGGCGAATGGCACCTGATAGCCGGGGATCGCCAAGCCCTTCAGGATGGCGCGCCGGATCATGCGTTTCGTATCTTCGTCAAGATAAGCAAAGTTATATTCGGTCATGCTGCACCCATCGTGTCAAAAGCCCGGCCAAAAACGTCACGCGGCGCGGAACACGGCAGGAATCCGCACGCAACTCCGGCGAAAAACCGCTCAACCTTAGGGAGATTTGTTAACTTTTGTTCCCCTAATTCTTGTTTCGAGGGAACCGCAGCGCTACTCTTGCGTTGTTTAACGTAATCACTTTTTCCCCTCGACAGCACGGGATAACTCAAAAAATGGCTCCAATCGAAATCCAAACCACCCACCCGAACGCACCGCGCCGCGGTGACGCGCAGGCCGTGGAAGAAGCGCGCATGCGTCGCCGCTTCTGGTCGCAGGTCGCGCTCATCGTCGCAGGGATCAGCCTGCTGGTGCTTGTCTTCCTGTAGACGCATCCTCATTCCGCGGCCTCCGCCTGAATGGGGGCCGCTGCAAACGCTTGCCGCAACCGCCGAAGCAATTCGGTCTCGGATTGAAAATCCACGTAATGCGGCAGCTTGATATGCTCCAGAAACCCGGTCGCCTGAATGTTATCCGCATGATAGAGGACGAATTCCTCATCCTGCGCCGGCGCGCCAAGGTCATCCTCGTCCAATTCCTTCCAGCGCAGCGCCCGGTCCACCAGCGCCATTGAGATCGCCTTGCGTTCCGTCTGGCCGAATACTAGCCCATAACCGCGTGTGAATTGCGGCGGCGCGGTCTCCGATCCTCGAAACTGGTTCACCGTCTCGCATTCGGTCAGGGTGATCTCCCCGATCTCGATGGCAAAGCCTAGCTCTGGGATGTCCATCTCCACCGGCACGGTGCCGATCCGTAGTTCGCCGACGAAAGCGTGATTGCGTGCATAGCCACGCTGGGTCGAATAGGCCATGCCCAGCAAGAACCCCTCATCCGCACGGGTCAGCGATTGCAGGCGGAGCGCGCGCGAGGCGGGCAGCTCCAGCGGGGCGCGGGTCAGATCGCCCGGGGCCTCACCGGGATCGACTTCCGGTTCGATCAACCCTTCGGCGTTCAGAAACTCGGTGACGCGCGGCATCGGCTCTGGCGCAGTATCCGGCGCGGCCTCCGCCACATCCTCCGCCACGTCGCGCGCGGCCAATGCCCCATCGGCGGCCAGTTTGAAATCCAGCAAGCGGTGCGTGTAATCGAAGGTCGGCCCCAGCACCTGCCCGCCCGGCAGATCCTTGAACGTGGCCGAGATACGCCGGTCGCACGCCATATCTCCTGTCTCCACCGGATGCGACGCGCCGAACCGGGGCAGCGTGGTCCGATATGCGCGGATCAGGAAGATCGCCTCGATCAGATCGCCGCGCGCCTGCTTGATCGCCAGCGCCGCCAGATCAGGATCGTAAAGCGAGCCTTCAGCCATCACGCGCGCAATGGCGAGCGACATCTGCCCCTTGATCTGGCCCAGCGTCAGTTCCGCAATATCCGTGGGGCCGCGCCGCTCTTCGGCGAGCCAGTCATGCGCCGCGTCGATTGCCGCCTCACCGCCCTTTACCGCAACATACATGGTCAGACCTCCTCTGCCGCGACGGGCTGCGCCGTCACGTCTGTGGATCGTGGCAGCCCCGCGACCCGGTTTCCGGCGGTGAAAAAGCAATCGAAGCCCAGTGGGAACAAAGCGCGATTGGCTTGGTGCGCTTGCGGGTCCGGCAGGTTCAGCCGCGTGGTTTCCTCGATACCGGGGCCGCGTAGCACCGCGCCTGTATTGGACAGCTCCGGCATCTCGACGATCAGTGTCACAGACCGGTCCGGGTATTCGGGCGTGCCAGTGGCATACGCGCCAAGCGGGGCCAGATCGCTCCATGTGCCCAGCGCGAATTGGGCGTCTTCACGCCGCGCGATGGGCGCGCCGGTGTGAAAGGCCAGCCATGCGCGGATGTCATCCGTATCATGACTCGCGCCCAGAAACAGCGGCGTGGTGGTATCGCAAAGCGTCAGCAGCAGCGTCGCGGCCGCGTCCGACAAGGGCGCGGGACCGGTGCCGCCGGACAGGGTTTCGATCGTGCCGGGGCGCGCCATCGCCTCCATCGCGGCGCGAAACGCCTGTGCCGATCCGGTGGCCGGACTGTCGAACCCGCCAGAAAGAATATGTGTCTGGCTCATCCGTCTTCTCCGCGCACGAGGGTAAAGAAATCAACGCGTGTGGCATCGGCCTTGGCCGCGCGCCCAGCCTTGCGGGCCTGGGCCTTGGCCCGCAGCGGTTCGATCAGGCCATCAAGGATCGCCTGCGCCGCCGCTGTTTGCAGCAGCGCATCGGCCAGCGCCGCAATCTCTGCCTTGGCCGCGTCCCGCCCCTGAACATAGCCAACGCCGACCGGCCCGTTTTCCAACTGCAAGGTGCAGCGCGTCACCGTCATTTCACCCAGATTGAACGCCGCGCCGGTGCCCCCGGCCCGGCCCTGCACCATCACCGCGCCAATTTGCGGGCGGCGCAGCCAGGAAAAGGCGGGCGCGAGCGCAAGCGCGTCCCAAAGCGCCGAAAGCTCGGCGGTATCGGCCTTGGCCAAGATCGACAGCCATGTCTTGCGGTCCATTCGGTGCCTCCGTGGGAATAGACAGGTTGCGGATATGTCTAGCGAACTATACAACTAGACAAATCATAGGCCATTCGCCGCGTGTCGGCAATGCCGGGACTGTGAAGATTTGGTGACGTTCGGGGCGCCAAGCCCCGACCGGCAGGGAGAGCAGGATGACAAAGACGCCGCTCTGGCAGGCGATCGCGGAAAGCGTGCGGCGCGATATTGCGGACAAGCGCTATACAGCTGGGGACAAGCTCCCGACCGAGGCCGCGTTATCGGGCCGGTTCGGGGTGAACCGGCACACGATCCGCCGCGCGCTGAAGGCACTTGGCGAGGAGGGGCTGGTCTTTGCCCGGCGCGGCGCGGGCGTGTTCATCGCCTCTGACGTGACCGAATACCCGATTGGGCGGCGCGTGCGCTTTCACCAGAACCTACGGGCGGCGGGGCGCTCTCCGGCCAAGAAGCTGCTGGCACTGGAAACGCGCGGCGCGGCCCAGCCCGAGGCGGAGGCGCTGCGCATCGATCCCGGCGCGCCCGTGGTCGCCTATTTCGGGCTGTCCCTGTCGGATGATGCACCGATTGCGCTGGTGGTGTCGGCCTTCCCCGCAGAGCGGTTGCCGGGAATTTCCGACGCTTTGGCGCAGAATACGTCGATCACCGCGGCGCTGGCCGCGGCCGGGGTCGATGACTACACGCGCGCCAGCACGCGGCTGACCGCCGTGGCGGCGGACGCGACGCAGGCCCTGCACCTGCACGTGGTCGAAGGCGCACCGCTGCTGCGCAGCCAAAGCGTCAACATATCGGATATCGGCCCGGTGGAATACGGCACCACATGGTTCGCGGGCGAGCGCACCGCCCTGATCGTCGAAGAAGACCCCGACGCGCAGGTGCGCTGAAGCGCACCCTACACACCAGCCCGTAGGGTAGGCTTCAGCCTACCCCGGACAGCGCTAGCCGCCATAACGCTCCAGAAAGGCTTCGGCGGGCAAGGCGCGGAAATCCTCCAGCGCGGCGCGCAGCCGCGCGTGGTCCCAATCCCACCACGCCAGCGCGATCAAGCGTTCGGCCACCGGTTCGGGCAGGCGCCGCCGCAGTGGCGCGGCAGGCAGCCCCGCCACGATGGTATAGGGCGCGACATCCTTCGTCACCACCGCGCCCGAGGCGACGACCGCGCCATGCCCCACCGTCACGTCCGGCTTGATCTGCGCATTATGACCGATCCACGTGTCATGGCCGATCACCGTGCGCCGCGCGGCCCGCTTTTCAAACCAATCGGCATCCGGCGCGGCATCATCCCAGTAATCCCCGGACCGATACATGAAATGGTGCAGCGACGCCCGGTCCAGCGGATGATCCGTCGCCCCGATCCGCACGAAACTGGCGATATTCGCAAATTTCCCGATCTCGGCATTGGCCAGATCGCAGCTCCGGTCGCAATAGGAATACGCCCCCATCACCACATTGGACAGGCGCGTGCCTGCCCCGATCTCCGTATAGGCCGCAAGGGTGCTGCCCTGCACGGCGCAGCCTTCGTGGATCAAAGGCTCCGACCCCAGCTTGGCGCTCAATGCCCCGCCTCGTCGCCCTTGATCAGACGCGCGCGGATCAGACCGGACAGCCAGTCCATCAGCATCACCATCAGCACGATCAGCACGATGTAATAGGTCACCTCTTCCCAATCCTTCTGCGTCAGGATCGCCTGGGTCAGCATCAGCCCGATCCCGCCCCCGGTAATCGCACCGATGATAGTGGCCGAGCGCACATTGGATTCAAGGAAATAGAGGATCTGGCTCAGCAAAACTGGCGTGACCTGCGGCAGAACCCCGAACCGATAGCGTTGCGCCGGGCGCGCGCCGGTGGATTGAACCCCTTCGATCTGCTTTTCGTCGACATTCTCCAGCGCTTCGGAGAACAGCTTGCCGAACGTGCCGGTATCGGTGATCAGGATCGCCAGCGCGCCGGTCAAGGGCCCCAGCCCGAAGGCCCGCGTCAGGATGATCGTCCAGATCAGCGCATCCACCCCGCGGAAGAAATCGAAAAACCGCCGCGCGCCCATGCGCACCCACATCATCGGTGCAAAATTCCGCGCCGCGAAGAAGGCCAGCGGCAGCGCCACCAGCGCCGCGCCGAACGTGCCCAGAAAGGCCATCAGCACGGTTTCGAAGATCGCCCATGCGACTTCCTTGTGCAGCCACATCGGGTTGTTCCAGAAATCGCTCAGGATCGCGCCCGCTTCGCCGTGAACAGCGCGGCTCAGCAGCGCGCCAAAGCCAAGCCCGTGATACGGGCTGTCCAGCGTGAAGAAGAACAGCTCCCAGCCGGTGAAGTACCGGAAGACCTCCGCCCGGTTGCGCGTGATGGTCAGACGCCCCGCATCGGTCGTGATCGCCACCCGGTTCTTGGAGGCATTGATCCACTCCGGCATCTCGTCCAGCGGGAAGGGATAGTCTGCCACAACACCCTGACTGCGCGACACGCGAAACGTCGATGTCCCGATATCCGGGTTTACATACGTGATGAGGTCCGGCCCGAAGGTGACGCTATGGCCGCCCTCCAGATCGACGAATGTGGTCTCTCCCAGATCGACCCAGTACGGGCTTTCGCCCTCGGGATAACGGCCCTTCTTCTCCCCCTCGATCGCGACACTGACCGCCCCGGTCCGATTGTCGCGCGTCACATGGGTCTTGTAGCTATAGGCGTCCGATATGAGGATCTGCGCATTTCTGCCGTCAGCGCGTTGCCACAGCCCCGCGATGTCGAAGGAGAAGAAGATATACACCAGATAGGCGAGGATCAGCGACGGCACGGCGAGCGTGATCAGACGCTTGCGGCGGAAAATCTGTTCGGTCTGCGCCCGCAGGTCGGCATTGGTGTCGAGCATTGCCATCGGATTACCCTTTCACACGCTGGCCGTGAGTCAGACGGTCGCGGACATGGCTGGAAAGCTGGTCGAAGAAGACGATGGTCAGGAACAGCATCAGGAACATCGCCCCGGCCTCGTCGAACTTGCCCTGCCCCCACTGAATCGCGACCTTCAGCTCATAGCCAAGCCCGCCCGCCCCGACGAAGCCAAGGATGGCCGAGGCGCGAATATTGATCTCAAGCCGCAGCAACGCATAGCTCAGCCAGTTCGGCGCCACCTGCGGCACAACGCCCAGCAGCATCCGCTGCGACCAGCTGGCGCCCACCGATTGCAACCCTTCGACCGGTTTCAGCGAGGCGTTCTCGTTCACTTCCGAAAACAGTTTGCCCAGCGCCCCCGCCGTATGCACCGCAATGGCGATCATCGCCGGCACCGGCCCGCCGCCCAGCACAAAGATCAGCAGCAGCGCGATCACGATTTCCGGCACCGCGCGCATGACGTCCATGGTCCGGCGGAACAGGCCCGTCAGCCGCGGAAACGCCGCCATCCCGCGGGTCGACAGCAGCGAAAGCACCACCGCGAAAAGCGCGCCGATCAGCGTGGCCACGGCGGCGATGTTCACGGTCTCCAGCAGGGCTGGGAAATAGGTCACGATATGGCCGGGGATTTCCGACGCCTTGCTGAGCGCCTCGCTCACCACCTCGGACGGGTAATCAAGGATATTGGGCAGCCCGCCCCAGAAACTGCCGCCATTGCGCGATGCGGCAAGGTTGAAGCCCGACACCATCAGCGCCACGAATATCGCCAGCATGATGCCCGAATAAAGCCGCCGCCGCCCGACCAGCGCCATATAGGACTGGTGCAGATCGGTCGTCGGTCGATGCGCGTGTGTCAGGTCAGCCATGGGGCCTCGCAGTCAGGGGGTGCCGAAAAAGAGGGAAGAGCGCGAAAATTGACGGGCCCCCGAAGGGACCCGCCTGCAGGTACTGAAACCTTATTGGGATTTCGCTTTGCGCGCTTCCACGATGGATACGTAGGCGTCATGGGTGATCGGATCGAAGCCCAGCGATTCACCGGCAGAGATCGCGTAGGTGCAATCCTTGTCCGCCTCGTACATGCCATCGACCAGCGCGACCATTTTCGCCTTCACATCCGCAGGCAGGCTCTTGCGCAGAACGATCGGGCCTTCCGGGATCGGCTTGGATTTCCAGATCTGCACCAGGTCGTTCATATCCACGAGACCCGCATCGACCGCCTTGCGCAGCGCGCCGGAATTGTAGCCGTCTTCCCAGTCGCCCTGACCGTCGGCCCATGTCACGCCGCCATCGATATCGCCATTATTGACCGCAACGATGGTCTGTTCGTGACCGCCGGTGAATTTCACCTCACCGAAATACGCGCCCGATTCCATGGTCACGCCGTCCTTGTAGGTTGGGATTTCGATCGAGGGGATCAGGTAGCCAGAGGTGGAGTTCGGATCGCCGAAGCCGAATACCTTGCCTTCCATGTCGTCAAGCGAGGTGATGTTGGAATCTTTGCGCGCAAACCCGATGGAGTGATAGCCGTAGGAGCCGTCGAGATTGATCTTCACCAGAACCGGCTCAACCGCTTCGGGGTCTTGCAGATAGGTGGACGCATAAGCGGATGCACCCAGCCACGCCATGTCCAGCGTGCCGCCGACAAGGCCCTGAATGACACCGGCGTAATCGGCAGGCGCGAACAGTTTGGTCGGAACGCCCAGCGCCTCTTCGGTATAGGCGCGCAGACACTCGTTGGAGTTCATGCGGTCTTGCGCGTTTTCACCGCCCAGAATGCCGATGCGGAATTCGGAAATGTCCTGCGCGGCGGCCATGGACGTCAATGCGGTGGTTGCCACAAGGGCAGCGACGATCTTTTTCATCGAGTGTACTCTCCAGTTGGATGGCCCCTGTCAGGCCGGTTGGTTGATCTTTTAGCGATCAGCTTGCGGTCTCCAGCCGGGCGCGCCGCGCGGTGTTCAGCACGGAAATATCGGTGGAGGTTGCCTCTTCGGAGAAATCGGCCTCGGCGCCATAGATGTCGCGGGCCACTCCGGTGGTCAGTTGGTCCGGCGTGCCATCGAACACCACGCGGCCATCGCGCATCCCGATCACCCGGTCGCAATAGCGCCGCGCCGTGTCCAGGGTATGCAGGTTGCACAGAATCATGCGCCCGTCTTCCTCGTGGATACGGCGCAGCGCATCCATGACGATCTGCGCATTCATCGGGTCCAGCGAGGCAATCGGCTCATCGGCCAGAATGATCTTGGGATCCTGCATCAACGCCCGCGCGATGGCGACGCGCTGCTGCTGGCCGCCCGACAGCGCCTCGGCCCGCTTCGCAGCGTTCTCGGCGATGCCCAGCCGCTCCAGAATGTCGATGGCGCGGTAGATGTCATCCTTGGGGAACAGGTTGAACAGCGTCGCGAGGGTGGACCGGCGGTTTAGCGTGCCATGCAGCACGTTCGACACCACATCCATGCGCGGCACGAGGTTGAACTGCTGGAAGATCATGGCGCAGTCCGACTGCCATGCGCGAATATCACGCCCGCGCAGCTCGGTGATATCCCGCCCCTCGAAGGTGAAGCTGCCCGATGTGGCCGGCGCAAGGCGGTTCATCATCCGCAACAACGTGGATTTGCCCGCCCCGGACCGTCCGATGACACCCACCATCATGGGCCGGTCGATCGTCAGGCTGACCGCGTCCACGGCGGTCTTGGTACCGAAGCTCTTGGTGAGCTTTTCGAATGTCAGCATGTGGCAGCGCCCCCTGTCTTGGGGCCTGCACCTAGGGGCGCTGCGTGCAGCTTATGTTACGCTTTTGCGAAAATTTTGTAACGCTCGCGGGTGACCTAGGGGCAACGGCACAGGCGTCAGAACAGCGCACCGGCCGCGCAGCCCCATTCCAGCCGTGCAAGCAGACCCTTTCAGGCGGGGCCCCTACTCAGGCGAAATCCTCAGGCGAAACCGATTCTCAGGCGAAGTTGATTTTGACGTTCCCGAACTCACCGAACTCGGCCTCGAACGTATCCCCGCTTTTGGCGTCGATCGGACGGATGAAGCTGCCCGACAGCACCACATCGCCTGCGCTGATCTTCATGCCATAGCTTTCCAGCCGTTCCGTCAGCCACACGATAGAGGCAACCGGATCGTTCAAAACGCCCGCGCCCAGCCCGGTTTCCTCGACCGCGCCATTGCGCTGCACAATCGCCCCGACACGGCGCAGATCGACGCCCGACGGGTCGTGGCGGCTGTCGCCCAGCACATAGCCCGCATTGGAGGCATTGTCGCTGACCGTATCCACCAGTTGCCGCAACGCGCCAGAGGCCGGATCGAACCGGCGCACGCGCGTATCCAAAATCTCCATCGCGGCGCAGACGTAATCGGTCGCCGCCAGAACCTCGTCCCGGCTCGCCGCCGCGCTGATATCGCTTTTCATGACGAAGGCGATCTCCGCCTCGACGCGCGGCACAAGAAAGCGCCCCTCCGGCACCGTATCGCCGGACTTGAAGGCCATGTCCTCGAACAGAACGCCGCTATCGGGCGTGTCGATCTTCAGCGCGTCCTGCATCGCCTTGGCGGTCAGGCCGATTTTCCAGCCAGTGACCACCCGCCCGGTTTCCTTGCGCTTTTCGACCAGCGCACGCTGTACCGCATAAGCGTTTTCAAGCGACATTCCGGGATTGGCCTGACTAAGCAGACCGATCTGCTGGCCGGTGATTTCAGCCGCGAACAATGCCGCCGCCGCTTCTTCGATCTCGTCCGGTGTCATATGGCTCATTGCGCCCCTTCCCCAATCGCTGCGGCAATTTCCGTAATCACGCCAAAGGCTGTTTCTACATCTTCGCGCGTGGCGTCGAATTGGCAACCGGTAAACCGGATCGCCGTCACGCCATCCACCTTGGTTTGAGTAAGATATATGCGTCCGTCATCGTTAATCGCGTTCACAAGGTCGAGATTGAAGGCATCATCCGTGCCATAGCGGAAGGTGAACAGCGCCAGAATCGGCTCTGTCACGATCTCCACGCCCGGCTCGGCGCGCAGCTGCTCGCACAGGCCCTGCACCCACGTCACGTGGTTGCGCAGCCGGGTGCGCAGCCCCTCCATCCCGTAGCCGCGGATCAGGAACCACAGCTTGAGCGCGCGGAACCGGCGGCCCAGCGGGATCGACCATTCGGAATAGTTGATGATGCCATCCGCGCCGTGGGTCTTGAGGTATTCCGGCTGGATTGCCAGCGTGCGCACCAGATCGTCCGGCGTGCGCAGGAAATGCGCTGACAGATCGAAATTCGTGCCCAGCCATTTATGCGGGTTCATGACAACCGAATGGGCGCGGTCCACCCCGTCCCACAGCGTGCGGAATTCGGGGCAGAGCATGGCGGACCCCGCCCATGCCGCATCCACGTGGGTAAAAAGGTCAAACGCCTCCGCCACATCCATGACCGCCGCCACATTATCCGTGGCCCCGGTGCCGGTGCCGCCGACGCAGGCGATGACCCCGGCCGGGACAAAGCCCGCCGCCTTGTCCGCCTCGATCGCGGCGCGCAGCGCGCCCGTGTCGATCCCGCGCAACGGATCGCCCGGCGTGATCGGCACCTTGACCAGATTGTCCTGCCCGATCCCCGCAACCCAGATCGCCTTGTCGATAGAGGAATGCACCTCGGCAGAGCAGTAGATCCGCAGCACCGGCCCTTGCGCCAGCCCCTTGCGATTGCCTTCGAAATTCAGCGCCCGTTCGCGCATGGTCAGCACCGCCGCCAGCGTCGCCGAGGACGCGCTGTCCTGAATGACCCCCGCGAACCCTTCCGGCAGACCCAGCCCCTGGCGGAGCCAGTCCAGCACCTTGGTCTCCACCTCGGTCGCAGCGGGCGATGTCTGCCACAGCATACATTGCGCGGCCAGAACGCTGGTGACCTGATCGGCCAGCATCGAAGGCGGCGCGGCGTTGGACGGGAAATAGGCAAAGAAGCGCGGGTGCTGCCAATGGGTGATCCCCGGCATCACGATGCGGTCGATATCGGCGAAGATATCCTCCATCGGCGCGGGGCCTTCGGGCGGGCTTTCGGGAAGCTGCGCGGCAATCTCGCCCGGCCGGGTCTGCGCCCGCACGGGGCGATGGCGCAACCCCTTGTGATAGTCCGCACCCCATGTGCCGATGCGCCCGGCCCATTCCGCGTATTCGTCCCAGTTCATGCCGCCGCGCCCTTCAGCCTTTGATGGATGGAATTTGTCTTCCACGACAGGTCTTCGTCGATCTCGACGATTTCCAGCGATACGATCATGTGCGGCTCGCGCAGTTCGCTGGCAAAGAAGGTCTCTGCCGCCGCCATCAGCGCCTCGCCGACCTCTTGCCGGGTCTCAACCGACCGGCCGGTGCCCATGCGCAACACCATATCGGCGCAAACATTGTCCCGATGCCCGTCTGCCAGCGCCTCTGCCGGGACGGTCCAGGCGCGCACGCGCACCCCGCCGGGATCAAAGCAGCGCTGCGCGATCAGCACCTGTCGAAGCTGGTCACAAAGCACAGTCATATCGTGGCGCTGCCCGAGCGCCGGAGAATGCTGAATTGTCAGATGTGGCATGAGGGTTCCCGCGCAGCGTTGACGCGAACGTGGGAAACTTCGGCGCGTGTGTCAATGCCGCTGACCGGACCGGACGGACCTGAACAGGGCAATATGGCCGCCCGGAACGCGCCGGGGAACAGGGACGGAAAAAGGGGGCAGCGCTGCCCCCTTCCCCCTGGTATCATTTCTGTTCGAAACACCCGGTCATCTGGTCCGTCATATCGGTCAGCAGACCTGCATAGAAATCCGCGCCCGGTGTGCGTTTCATGCCGACAGGGTCCAACTCTGCCGAGGGCACCCCGGCCCCGTCAGCCAAAGCAACCGTGAGAGAGGCCGAAAACTGCGGCTCCCGGAAAATACAGCCGATCTGCTCCGCCTCGACCAGTGCGCGCAGTTCATTCAACCGCGCCGCCCCCGGCGACACCGCATCCGAGGTCGCAATCGCGCCCGAGGCCTGAATGTCGAAGCGGTTCTCGAAATACTGATAGGCGTCGTGATACACCAAGTATCCCTTGCCCCGCACCGGCTCCAGTTGCGCATCCAGCTTCTGGGTCAAAGCCGCAAGCTCGGCCACGGCCGCATCCGCATTGGCGCGGTAGGTCGCGGCGTTCTCCGGATCGGCGTCGGCCAGCACATCGGCGATCACACCAAGCCAGACCTGCCCGTTCTGCGGGTCGAGCCAAGCATGCGGGTCGATCCCGTCATGGCTATGCCCGTGGTCATCATGGCCCGCATGATCGTCATGGTCATGATCGTCGTGGCCTTCATGTTCTTCATGATCGTCGTGACCTTCGTGATCGTCGTGACCTTCGTGATCATGGTCGTCATGGCCCGCATGGTCTTCGTGGTCATGATCGTCGTGACCTTCATGATCGTGGTCGTCATGATCCGCGTGTTCTTCATGGTCATGATCGTCATGCCCCCCATGGTCATGATCGTCATGGTCATGCCCCTCATGATCGGCGTGATCGACACGGCCTTCATGCGCATCATGATCGTCGCCCGCCACCTTGAACACGGCCAGTTTGCGCGAGTCCAGACGGATGGCCCCGTCTGCATCTATCAAGGGGACCGAGGTCGCATCGCTCGCCAGCCCGTCCATCGCGCGCTCCAGCCAGGGCGTCAGTTCAGGCCCGATCCAGAACACCACATCCGCAGCCTGCAACGCCGCCGCTTCGGACGGGCGCATCGCGTATCCGTGCGGTGACGCCCCCGGACGCAGCACCAGATCCGCCTCGCCAAGATCGCCAAGCACTTGCGCCACAAGGCTGTGTACCGGGGCGATATCCGTCACCACCTTCGGCGGGTCGGCAAGCAAAGCCGCGGGGAGGATACTCAGCGTGGAAGACAGAAGGATGGATCGGATCACGGCGGATAGCCTCCAAGTTATATTATAACAGTCGGAGCGCTTGTTAATGGAATTGATATATCATAACAAGACCAAATCTCATTACAGCCGGACGGAACAGATGGACACCCTCAGCTTCACACCGCATGACCACAGCGCCTGCATCGCCGACGCGGTGCGCACCGCCGAGCAAACCTGCCGCGAAAGCGGCCTGCGCCTGACCGCGCAGCGCAAGCGGGTGCTGGAAATCCTGCTGTCCGGGCACCGCGCAATGGGCGCATATGACATTCTCGATATCCTCAAGGAAGAAGGGCAAACCGCGCAGCCGCCGATCGCCTATCGCGCGCTCGATTTTCTGGTGCAGCACGGGTTTGCCCATAAGGTCGAACGGCTCAATGCCTTCATCGCCTGCGCCCATCCGGGCGAAGACCACGCGCCAGCCTTCCTGATCTGTAGCGATTGCCGCCGGGTGGCAGAGACTCCCTCCGCCCCCGCCCGCGCCCTTCTGGCCGAAGCCGCCGCAGAGGCCGGGTTCCGGATCGACACCGCCGTGATCGAAGCCGTCGGCCAATGCCCCGACTGCGCGGAGCCTGCCGCGTGACCCGGAATACGGCCCCCTTGGTCGAGGTGACGGATCTGACGGTGAGACTGGGCGGCCAGACCGTGCTGAGCCATGTGAACCTGACCATCTCTCCGGCGGAGATCGTCACAATCGTCGGCCCGAACGGGTCCGGCAAATCGACCCTGCTGCGCGCCGTTCTGGGCGCTGTGCCGGTGGCAAAAGGCACCGTGCGCCGCGCCGATGGGCTGCGCATCGGCTATGTGCCGCAAAAGCTCGCCATCGACCCGACGCTGCCCCTGACCGTGGACCGGTTTCTGTCCCTGCCCCGCCGGGTATCCGCGCAGCGCCGCAAGACCGCACTGGACCGCGCCGGGGCCGAAAACCTTGGCAACCGCCAGATGACCGACCTGTCCGGCGGGCAATTCCAGAGGGTTCTGCTGGCGCGCGCGCTTCTGGACACGCCGCAATTGCTGATCCTTGACGAGGCGACACAAGGGCTGGACCAACCCGGCTCTGCCGCCTTTTACGAACGCATTGCCGAAGTACGCAGCACGCTGGGGTGCGCGGTGTTGATGGTCAGCCACGAATTGCACGTGGTCATGGCCGCCTCGGACCGGGTGATCTGCCTGAACGGTCATGTCTGCTGCCACGGCACACCGGAGGTCGTGGCCTCCGCCCCGGAATATCGCGCCCTGTTCGGCACCGGCACCCATGGCGCGTTGGCGCTTTACCGGCACGAGCATGACCACAATCACGACCACACACATGACCATGGGCATCACCACGCCGACGACCACACCCACGACCATGAACCGACCCCATGACCGGACCTGCCTCCCCCTTCGAAAAGGCTTTGCCTGATGCTTGACGACTTCTTCCTGCGCGCGATCGTTGCCGGAATTGGCGTGGCCCTTGCCGCCGCGCCTCTGGGCTGCTTCGTGGTCTGGCGCCGCATGGCCTATTTCGGCGACGCGACCGCCCATGCCGCGATCCTTGGCGTCGCCATCGCGCTGGCGCTGGACATTCCGGTGTTCGGTGCGGCGCTGGTCGTGGCGCTGTGCATGGCGCTGGCCGTCACGGCACTGGCCGGGCGCGGCTATGCGACCGATACGCTGCTGGGGGTGATGGCACATTCCGCCTTGGCAATCGGGCTGGTCGCGGCATCGTTCCTCAGCGGGGTGCGCATTGACCTCATGGCCTATCTTTTCGGTGACATCCTGGCGGTCAGCAAAGGCGATATCGCCCTGATCTGGGGTGGCGGCGCGCTGGTCGTGGCGCTTCTGTTCTGGCGCTGGCAAGCGCTGCTGACCGCCACGCTCAACCCCGATCTGGCCATTGCCGCCGGGCTGGACCCGCGCCGCGAACAGCTTGTCCTGACGCTGACACTGGCGCTGGTCGTCGCCATGGCGATCAAGGTCGTGGGCGTCCTGCTGATCGCAGCGCTGCTGCTGATCCCTGCCGCAACCGCCCGCCCCTTCGCCCGCACGCCCGAGACAATGGCCGCCCTGGCCGCCGGGATCGGCGTATTGGCGGCCCTTGGGGGGCTGCGCGCCTCGTGGGTCTTTGACACGCCCGCCGGCCCCTCCATCGTCTGCGCCGCAGCCGCACTGTTCCTGCTATCGGTGATCGTGTCGCAACTGCGCCGGGCCCGCGTGGGCAGCTAACTGCCGGAAAACCGCACAATGCACGCGCCCTGCCAGCGCTGAAAGATTTGCGGCGCACAGTATTGGACACTTTTGTATAGACAGGTGAAAACGCGCGCCCTAGCGTCCTTGGAAACAGATCAGGGCGACAGGAGAGTCGGAGATGAAATCGCAGTATCGGGTTGTCGTCATTGGCGGCGGTGTCGTTGGGGCGTCGGTGCTTTATCACCTCGCGAAACTGGGCTGGACCGATGTGGTCATGCTGGAACGGCGGCGGCTGGCCTCAGGCTCGTCCTGGCACGCGGCGGGCGGCATCCACGCCCTGAACGGCGATCCGAACATGGCCGCGCTGCAAGCCTATACAATCGACCTTCTGTCCAAGATCGAAGAGGAATCGGGCCAGAATATCGGGCTGCACATGACCGGCGGCCTGTCGCTTGCCGGCACCCCGGACCGCTGGGAATGGCTGCAATCGAACTATCGCATCTTCCAATCCATCGGAATCGAAGACTGCGAATTGCTCACCCCCGAAGAGGCGCAAAAGCGCTGCCCGATCATGTCCACCGACGGCATTCTGGGCGCGATGTGGGCCGACCGCGAAGGCTATATCGACACGACGGGCACCGTGCAGGCCTATGCCACAGCCGCCAGGAAACGCGGCGCGGAGTATTACGAGAACACCAAGGTCGAAAGCCTGACGCAAACCGCCGATGGCTGGATCGTGAAGACCGACAAGGGCGACATCACCTGCGAACATGTGGTCAATGCCGCCGGGCTTTGGGCCAAGCAGGTCGGGCGCATGGCGGGGATCGAACTGCCGGTCTCGCCGCTCAAACACCACTACCTTGTGACCGATACGGTGCCCGAAGTCGCGGCGGCCGATTTCGAAATGCCCATGACCGTGGACCTCGAAGGGTTCACCTATATGCGGCAGGATCAAAAGGGCGTGCTGGTCGGCATTTATGAAGTCGATCACGAACATTGGGCCATGGACGGCGCGCCGTGGAACTATGGCGAAGAACTCTTTCAAGAGCAGATGGACCGGATCGAAAACGAGCTGACCCTTGGCTTCGCCCGCTATCCCGCGATCGAGAATGTCGGAATCAAGACATGGGTCAACGGCGCGTTCACCTTCTCGCCCGATGGCAACCCGCTGGTCGGCCCGGTGCCGGGCAAGCGTGGCTACTGGTCGGCCTGTGCCGTGATGGCGGGCTTCCTGCAGGGCGGCGGCGTCGGCAAGACCCTCGCCGAATGGATGATCGAGGGCGAACCGGAAGCCGATGCCTGGTCGATGGATGTGGCGCGCTATGGCGCCTATGCCGAGAACCGCCAGTATATCCGCGAAACTACCGGGCAATTCTATTCGCGCCGCTTCGTGATGACCTACCCGAACGAACAACTTCCGGCGGGGCGGCCTCTCAAGATGGCGCCGGCCCATGACGCGATGACCGCGGCCGGGGCGCGTTGGGGGGTCAGCTGGGATCTGGAAACGCCGCTCTATTTCGCGCCCGAGGGCTTTGTCGAGGCCCCGACGCTGCGCCGGACCAACGCGCATGACATCGTGGCCGCCGAATGCAAGACCGTGCGCGAAGGCGTCGGCCTGCTGGATATCACCGGCTTTTCCCGCTTCGAAGTCACCGGCCCCAATGCCGAAAGCTGGCTGAACCGGATCATGGCGACGAAACTGCCCGCGCCGGGGCGCGCACGTCTGGCGGTGATGCTGTCGGAAAGCGGGCGGCTCAAGGGCGATCTGACGCTGCTGAACTGGGGGCCGGATGCGTCTGGCACCCCCCGCTACTGGATCATGGGCAGCTACTACCTGCGGGCATGGCACATGCGCTGGTTCAACGACCACATGGCAGAGGGCGTGACGATCCAGGATCTTGGCGAGGATATGTGCGGCTTTGCCCTTGTCGGGCCGGACAGCCGCAAGGTGATCGAAAAGACGACAGAGGACGCGGTCGGCGCACTGCCATTCATGGGCTGTATGCGCGCCGATATAGGCCTGACCCGCGCCCATGTGGCGCGCATGTCGGTCACTGGCGAGATGGGGTTTGAAATGAACTGCCGCATGGGCGATCACGTGGCGCTGCGGCGCACGCTTTTGGCCGCCGGGGAAGAGTTCGGCATCCGCGAAGTGGGCTTCAACGCGCTATTGTCGCTGCGTCTGGAAAAGAGCTTCGGCATCTGGAACGCGGAATTCACGCAGGACCGCACCCCCGGCATGACCGGCATGGATCGCTGGATCGCATGGGACAAGGGCGACTTCATCGGGCGCGAGGCCGCTTTGGCCGAACGCGATGGCAGCGGCCCGGCGCAACAGATCGTCACGCTGGAAATCGACGCGGGCGACGCCGACGCCAGCGGGTATGAGCCGGTCTGGCAAGCAGGCAAGAAGGTCGGCTTCGTGACCTCTGGCGGCTATGGGCACAGCCTTGGCAAATCCTTTGCGCTGGCGATGGTTGACGCGGCCGCTGGCGCGCCCGGCACCGACCTGAGTGTGCATGTCGTCGGGGTGGAACGCGCCGCCAAAGTGGTGCCGCCCTCGCCCTATGACCCGGACGGCAAGGCGATGCGAGGATGACACGGATGCAGCCCAAGCCACACGCGGCAAAAGTCGGGGGACGGCACCATGGCTGAACGCTCTGGACGCCGCCGCGGCAAACAACGCGATGCCGCTCCCGCCCGCCGCACCGATTACAGCCGCCTGCGCAATCCCTTCCCGCCGATGGACGTGTTCTCTGCGGACGAGATCGCGGCGATGCACGAAACCGCCCTGCGCACGCTGGAAGAATTGGGCGTCAAAGTCCTGCTGCCAGAGGCGCGCGCGCTCTTCCGACAAGGCGGCGCGCGGGTGGATGACAGCACGCAGATGGTCACAATCGGCCGCGAGATGGTCGAAGCGGCGCTCGCAAGCGCCCCCAAATCCATCCTCGCACGGGCAGGCGCGCGGAACCGGGACGTGCTGCTGGAACTGGGAGTGCTCAACTTCCAGCCCGGCGCAGGCGCGCCCCATGCCACCGATCTGGAGCGGGGCCGCCGCCCCGGCACGGCCCGCGATTTCCGCGAACTGACCCGGCTGACACAGGCTTTCGACGTGCTGCACATGTTGCCGCCGCTGGTCGAACCGCAAGACGTGCCGACCCATCTGCGCCACTATTTCACGATGGAAGCGCAACTGACCGAATCCGACAAGCTGCCCTTTGTCTTTGCCCGCGGCACGCCGCAAACGCAGGACAGCTTTGAGATGCTGCAAGGGTTCCGCGGCCTGTCCGATGCCGACTTCGCCGCCGCGCCGCATTGCTATACGATCATCAACACAAACTCGCCGCGCACGCTGGATATTCCAATGGCGCAAGGCTTGATCGACTTCGCCCGCGCGCGCCAAGTCGCCATCGTCACCCCCTTCACACTGATGGGCGCCATGGCCCCGATCACCGTGGCCGGGGCGATCACGCTGAGCCATCTTGAGGCGCTGGCCGCGATCACGCTGTCGCAACTGGCCCAGCCGGGCGCGCCGATACTCTACGGCACCTTTACCTCGAACGTGGATATGAAATCCGGCTCTCCCGCCTTTGGCACGCCGGGGCATTTCCACGCCTCACTTGCCGCCGGGCAACTTGCGCGTCATATCGGCCTGCCCTGGCGCTCTGCCGCCGGATCGGCCGCCAATATGAACGACGTGCAAGCCGCCAATGAAAACCAGTTCGGCCTTTGGGGATGCCTCATGGCCGGGGCCAGCGTGGTGATCCATGCGGCGGGATGGCTCGAAGGGGGGCTGTCCGTCTCCTATGAAAAGCTGATCTGCGATATCGAAGTGCTGAACATGGTGGCCGAACTCTGCGCCGGGGCGCAGGCTGGCGCGGACGAGATCGGCTTTGACACCGCCCTGTCCACCGTCCAACCCGGCGGCCACTTCTTCGACGCGCCCCAGACCATGGCCCGCTATCAGACCGAATTCTACCAGCCGGTCGTCCACAGCTACGCCAATTTCCGCACATGGACCGAACGCGGCGCGGAAGACACCTCTGCGCGGGCAACCGGCATCTGGAAATCCATCGTCGAGGCCGGGCCGGGCATCACGCCAGACGCCGCGCGCGTCGCCGCCATGCAGGACTTCATCGCCAAGCGCAGCGCCGAAGGCGGCGCGCCCCCGGAAAGCTGATGCGCCGCCCTGCCCCGCCCCTGCACCGCGACGATCCCAAGAAGGAACCGTTGGTCGGCCATGTGAAAGTCACCCGCGAGGACTGGCTGAATGTCGCGCGCGACATCCTCGTCAGCGACGGCGAGGCCGAGGTCAAAGTGCTGACGATCTCCACCCGGCTGGAGGTCTCCCGCTCCTCCTTCTACTGGTATTTCAAAAGCCACAAACACCTGCTGGACGCGCTTCTGGACGAGTGGGAGAACTGGAACACCCGCCTGATCCGCGAACATTGCGAACTGCCCGCACCGACGATCACCGCCGCCGTGTGCAACTTCTTTCGCTGCTTCATCGACCCGGCCCGTTTCGATCAGGGGCTGGACTTTGCAGTGCGCGAATGGGCCCGCCGCGATGGCAAGGTGCGCGCCCGGATCGACCGGGCCGACAGCGCCCGACTCAAGGACATCGCGGCGATGTTCGCCCGCTTCGACTATTCCGCGGACGAGGCCGACGCGCGCGCACGTATCCTTTATTTCCAACAGCTTGGCTATCACGCACTGGAACAGACCGAAGCGCTTGAGGACCGCATGGCCCGCCTGCCGCACTACCTGCTTGGCTTCACAGGCCGCGCACATACCGGCGACGAATGCGACGCGCTCAACGATTTCGCCCGCGCCGTTCTGGCCCCGCCGCAGGAGTGAAGCGTTTGACGCCGCAGCGCCGCTGCCCGAAGATGCGCCACCCGACCTAAACCCGAGGCCAAGGCTCCCATGACCAAACCCTGCATCATCTGCGTTGCCATCACCGGCTCCGTTCCGACCAAGGCCGACAATCCCAACGTGCCCACCACCGTGTCAGAGCAGATCGAAAGCACCCATGCCGCGTTCGAGGCCGGCGCCACGATCTGCCACGCGCATGTGCGCAATGCCGACGAGTCCCCCTCCAGCGATCCAGAGAAATTCGCGGCCCTCAAGGAAGGCGTCGAAAAGCATTGCCCCGGCATGATCGTCCAATTCTCCACCGGTGGGCGTTCCGGCGCAGGCAAGGAACGGGGCGGGATGCTGTCGCTGGCCCCTGATATGGCCTCACTTTCGGTCGGCTCGAACAACTTCCCGAAACGGGTATACGAGAACGCGCCCGACCTTGTGGATTGGCTGGCCTCGGAAATGCGGCGCTACAAGATCAAGCCGGAAATCGAAGCCTTTGACCTAAGCCATATTCATCAGGCCGTGGCCCTGCACCGCGACGGGCGCATCCCGCAGACGCCCTATATTCAATTCGTCATGGGCGTGAAAAACGCCATGCCCGCCGACAAAAACGTGTTCGATTACTACGTGGAAACCGTCAAACGCCTGAGCCCCGACAGTGAATGGTGCGCCGCCGGGATCGGTCGCCACCAGCTAGAGGTCAACGAATGGTCCATCGCCGCAGGTGGCCACGCGCGCACCGGGCTGGAGGACAACATCCGCCTCGACGCAGCCACGCTGGCCCCGTCCAACGCGGCGCTGGTCGAGCGCACGGTCGAGGTCTGCGCGCGCTTCGAACGCCCCGTCGCCACCCCCGCGCAGGCCCGCGCCCTTCTGGGCCTCAGGGCCGCGTAAGGGCCATGCGGATGGCCGCGCCACTGCATAGGACGGGTTGACGGGATGGAGCGTATACTGATCTCCGCCTGCCTGATCGGCCAACCGGTTCGCTATAACGGCACTGACAAACGCTCCGGCGCCGAGGCGATACTAAGCCGTTGGCAGGAAGAAGGACGTCTGGTCCCGATCTGCCCGGAACTTGCCGCCGGTCTGCCCGTGCCCCGCCCGCCTGCGGAAATCATCGCAGCCCCGGACAAGGCCGGGCCGCACCCCGATGGCGCGGATGTGCTGGCCCGGCGCGCAGAGCTGCGCGATGTCACCGGGGCCGATCTGTCGGACGCCTTTCGCCGCGCCGCAGACCACGCCGCCCGGCTCGCCGCCCGACACGGATGCCGCCACGCCGTGCTGACCGACGGCTCGCCCTCTTGCGGGGTGACGTTTATCCACGACGGGACGTTCACGGGCCGAACCGTGCCGGGATTCGGCACCACGACAGCCGCCCTGCGCGCGGCGGGGCTCACCGTCTGGCCCGAAAACCGCATCGCCGCGCTTGACGCGCTCTTGCAGGCGCAAATCTCTGAAAATCCGCGAAAACATTAACCATAGCCGCAGCGCAGTATCTTGTCGCCGCCCCTCGCCACAGATACGGTCCCGGTGACAAATGCTGCCTAAGGACCGGACCATGGATGACTTGCTACTCGGAAGCGTAGAACAGCTTTCGCAAGCGATAATGAGCAAGAAAGTGTCCGTTTCCGAAGTATTGGAAGCGACCTTCGCGCGGGTCGACCGGATCAATCCCGACGTGAACGCCGTGATCTGGCAGGATCGCGACGCGGCGCGGCGGGAAGCGGCGGCCTGTGACGCCGATATCGCCGCAGGCAAGTTCCGCGGCCCGCTTCACGGCATTCCCGTAACCGTCAAGGAAAGCTTCGACCTGACAGGCGCGCCTTCGACCTGGGGCGTTCCCGAATGGGCCAACAACATCGCGTCCGAAGATTCCGACGCCGTGGCCCGGTACCGCGCCGCGGGGGCGATCGTCTATGGCAAGACGAACGTGCCGCTCAAGCTGATCGAATGGCAAAGCTTCAACGAAATCTACGGCTCCACGTCGAACCCTTGGGATGTGACACGCACGCCGGGCGGCTCGTCTGGCGGCTCTGCGGTGTCGCTGGCAACCGGGATGGCGGCGCTGGAAGCGGGCAGCGATATCGGATCCTCCATCCGCAACCCGGCGCATTACAATGGCGTCTTCGGCCTCAAACCCACGTGGAACGCGGTCTCGACCTGGGGCCATACGCCACGCGGACAATACGGATCGAAAGACATTGCCGTTGCCGGGCCGCTGGCTCGCAGCGCAGGCGATTTGGCGCTGGCCTATGGCATCTTGTCCGGGGCCGACCGGTTCACCGCCGACGCGTGGCAATTGCGGCACCTGGGCGACAAGCGGCAAAAGCTGTCTGAGTTCCGCGTGGCGCTCTTGCTGGGGGATTCGGCCTCTCCCGTGGATGAGAACTATCTGAATCTGCTCGAAGATTTCGCGGACGAGCTGGAAGAAGCCGGGGCCAGCGTGGCCCGCGCCGACTGGCCCGATGTGGATAGCGAGGCGCATTTCACGCTTTATCTGCGGCTCTTGGGGGCGGCCATGTCCTTTGGGTTGAGCGATGCGCAAGTGCAAGAACAGATGGACATGCTCAAAGACGCGCCCGAAGACATCCGGCGCATTCAGGGCAACCGTTTCGCGGGCATGACGCTGAGCCACCGCGAATGGCTCGCGCTGGACAATGCACGGCTTCAGGCGCGGATGCGCTTTGACGCCTTTTTCGAGAATTACGACGTGATCCTCACCCCGGTCGCCGCCTCTGCCGCGTTCAAAAAGGACGAGGTCGGGCCGCGCTGGCAACGGCGGATACCGATCAACGGGCATCAGCAGTTGGAAAACCAGCAGCTGTTCTGGTCCGGTTATTCCGGTGTGGTCGGGCTGCCATCCGTGGTGGGACCGATGGACAAGCTGGACGGGCTGCCCGTCGGTTATCAGGCGATCTGCGGCTATGGCCGGGACATGACGGCGCTGGCCTTTGCGCGCGCTGTGGAACGTGAAATCGTCGGCTATACCCCGCCGCCCATCGCGCTGAGCGAGCCTGACAAAATCAAATTCTGACCAGCGCAGGCTGAACGCTGCGGCCACGCGCATCACGCGCCGAAGGCTGGCCCTTTCGCCCGATTTTCGGCTAACATGCCGCAAGGCGCGGGCCGCGCTTGACGAAGGGGGGGAACATACATGACCGTATTGATTGCCGGCGCAGGTATCGCAGGCCTGACACTGGGTCTGACGCTACACCAGATCGGCCAGCCCTTCCGCATCTACGAATCCGTCGCAGCGCTGAAACCGCTTGGCGTCGGGATCAACCTGCAACCCAACGCGGTGCGCGAACTCTTTGAACTGGGATTGGAGGATGTGCTTGACGGCTGCGGCATCCGTACGCAGGAGTATGGCTTTTTCACCAAGACCGGGCTGGAAATCTGGACTGAACCGCGCGGGCTGGGCGCGGGATATCACTGGCCGCAATATTCCGTCCATCGCGGCAAGTTGCAGATGGGTCTGTATGCCGCGCTGCTTGAGCGCGCCGGGCCCGATGCAATCGTGACAGGACGCCGGGCAGTCGGCTTTGACAGCCATGACGACCACGCGGTTTTGCATCTGGATGGCGGCGAAAGCATACGCGGTGCGGCAGTCATTGCCGCCGACGGCATCAACTCCGCCCTGCGCGCGCAGATGTACCCGGAAGAAGGCGCGCCGATCTGGAATGGCGCGGTGTTGTGGCGGGCCACCACGCAGGCAAAACCTTTCCGCACCGGGGCCTCCATGATCCTCGCAGGGCATGACCACGAACGCATCGTCGCCTACCCGATCAGCCCGGTCGATCCCGATACCGGCCTGGCACAGATCAACTGGATTGCGGAAATTCGCCGCGACCCGGCCGGGGGTTGGCGCGCGGCCGATTACAACAAGGCCGTCGATATCGACACGTTCCTGCCCACCTTCGCCCACTGGGATTTCGGCTGGCTCGATTGTGCGGCACTGATCCGCGGCGCGGAAAAAGTTCTGGAATATCCAATGATTGACCGCGACCCGCTGCCGCGCTGGACCCATGGGCGTGTCACCTTGATGGGCGACGCGGCGCACCCGGCCTATCCTGTCGGCTCCAACGGGGCGAGCCAAGCCATCGTCGATGCGCGCCTCATCGGGGCGCAGTTTCAGGCCAAGGGCGTCAGCACCGACGCGTTGCTCGCCTTTGAGGAAATAGTCCGCCCGCAAATGGCCAATGTCGTCGCCGCCAACCGATCCGGCAATGGCCCCGATGGGGTCATGCAGATGGTCGAAGACCGCTGCGGCGGCACGTTCGCCCGGATCGAAGATGTGATCCCCCGCGCCGAACTCGCCGCCCATGCGGAAAAGTTCAAAGCCTTGGCAGGCTTCGGGATCGACGCGCTCAATGCGCGTCCGTCGCTGATCCGGACCTGAAGCGCGCGCTTAACCGGCAAAGCTGATAGTCGCTCCAACGGCCCGTTTCCACGTGGCATAGCGGGCCGCGCGCATATCCTCTGGCATCGCAGGATCAAAGCGGGCGTCCACCGCCCAGCGGGCCGCGAACTCCTCCATCCCCGGATAGATTCCGGCCTTGTGCCCGGCCAGCCACGCCGCGCCCATCGCCGTGGTTTCCAGCACGCGAGGCCGTTCCACCGGCGCGCCAAGAATGTCGGACAGGAACTGCATCGTCCAGTCAGAGGCCGTCATGCCCCCGTCGACGCGCAGCGCCGTTTCGCCCAGCCCCGACCAATCGGCCTGCATCGCCTCCAGCAGATCGCGGGTCTGGAACCCGACGCTTTCCAACGCTGCCCGCGCCATCTCTGCCGGGCCGGAATTGCGCGTCAGCCCGAACACCGCGCCGCGGCTTTCCGCGTTCCAATAGGGCGCGCCCAGCCCGGTAAACGCGGGCACGAGGATGACCTCTTGCCCCGGATCGGCCTGCCCGGCCAAGCCTGCCGTCTGCGCGGCGTCGTCGATCAGGCCCAGCCCGTCCCGCAACCATTGCACCACAGCCCCCGCGACAAAGATCGACCCTTCCAGCGCATAGGTGGTCTGCCCGTCCAGCTGATAGGCGATGGTGGTCAGCAAGCGGTTATTCGACCGCACCGGATCGCTGCCGGTATTGAGCAGCGCAAAACATCCGGTGCCGTATGTAGATTTCATCATGCCCGGCTGAAAGCAGGCCTGCCCGACACAGGCTGCCTGCTGATCCCCCGCCACGCCAAGGATCGGCACGGCGCGACCGAAAAGCTCTGGCATGGTGTCGCCAAACGCGCTGGCGCAATCGCGCACCTCCGGCAGCATCTGCATCGGGATATTGAGCCGCGCGCAAATCTCCTGCGACCACGCGCCCGAACGAATATCATAAAGCATGGTGCGCGCCGCGTTGGTGGCATCCGTCACATGGGCCGCCCCGCCGGTAAGGTTCCAGATCAGCCAGCTATCGACCGTGCCAAAGGCCAGATCGCCCGCCTCTGCCCGTGCGCGCGCGCCTTCGACATTGTCGAGTATCCACGCCAGCTTGGTGCCCGAGAAATACGGATCAAGCAGCAGCCCGGTCTGCGCCGTCACGGTGTCCTCGAACCCCGCGTCCCGCAGGCTGCTGCACAGCGGCGCGGTGCGGCGATCCTGCCAGACAATCGCATTATGTACCGGCACGCCGGTCGCCCGATCCCAGACCAGCGTGGTTTCGCGTTGATTGGTGATCCCGATGGCGGTCACCGCGTCGATGCCGACGCCTGCGGCCTTCAGCGCGGCGCGGCAGGTCTCCAACGTGGTGGTCCACAAATCCGCCGGATCATGTTCAACCCAACCGCTTTGCGGGAAATGCTGCGGGAACTCCTGCTGCCCGGTCCCGGCAATTGCGAACTGGTCGTCGAACAGCATCGCCCGGGTCGAGGTCGTGCCCTGGTCGATTGCGAGAATATAGGTCATGTGCCGCCCTCCCTTGCGGTCCAAACCGTAAGCCGCGCGCCTAACCGGTGCAATCGGCCCCGTGCCACCGGACCCAACGTCCATGGAAGTCGGCGCGGCCCAACACCAGCTCGTCCCCGCCCGGCCACATCCGCAACAGGATCGGCGCGCCGCCCTGCCCGTGCAGGTCGCCGTCGGTTTCAAGCTGCATCCATGCCAGCGGGCGCGTTTGCGTGGCGCGCGCCCCGGCCGCGTCGATCAGCGCCCGTCCGCGCGCCTGCGCCTCTGCCGGGAAATACTGCCACGCCACGGTGTTCTGGATCAGATGCACCTGCCCCTCGGACGCGGCGTCCAGTCGCGCCGCAAGCCAGTCGATCGCATCCCCTTGATCCACGGGCGCAGGCACGGCCCCGGCAGCCGCGCGCGTGTTGGTCAACCGGTGCGGCTGGTCGGGCCAGAGATAGGCCGTGAGCCGCAGCAAATCTTCGTCATCCGTCGGATCAAGCGGCGACAGGTCCACGCCGCGCCGTGATGCAATGACCGGGTCCGCACCGCCGGGGGCCGGGCCGTCCCATTCCGGGCGCAGCGTGACCACCGCATCGGCGGGGCCGACACGCCAATCCGCCGCCTCCAGCGCGAAGCGGTCCCACATCAGGTTCAGCCCGCCCGATGCGCCAAGTTCCGACAATGTGATCGGCAGGCCGAACCGCGCCGCCACCAGCCGTGCCGCCGGGATCAAGGCCGCAGAACGGCGCAGTTCATTCGTCTGCGGCGGGCTTTCGACCCATGCGGTCAGGAAATCGTCATGGCGCTCCAGAGCGTCCAGAATGGCCGCGCGGAAGGGGTCGTCTGCAACGTCCTGTGGTGGATAGACCGCCGCCAGCGCCGCATCGCCGCGCAGCCGCAACGCATGAAGCCCGCCCGCAACACGCAGCGGAACTGAAACCGACGCCGGGCCAAGATCACCGGTGAAGGCAGCACAGCGCGCCGCCAGCCGGGACCGGGTCGGCCAGTCCTCTGCCAGCAGCGACAACAGCCGCCCCATGAAGGGCGAGCCGAGCGTCGTGCAGGCTTTCGCCTGATCCGCAAAGGCGGTCTGCAATTCCGCGCTCATTTGAATTTCTCGACAAGTTTCTGGAGGGCGGACCGCGTGTCCGGCTCTGGTACCGGGTCCGGTTTGGGCGCGGGTTTCGGCTGCGGCGTTCCGGTCTCTTTCGCCTTGGTCGCGGCAGCCGGTTTTTCCCCGGACGCGCCGCCCTTGGCAGTGCCGGTACCTGAACGCGGCGGGTTCACACGCAGCGCCACGGCGTTCTGGAACTTGCCCCAATCGCCTTCCGCCAGATGCGCGGCCCCATCGGAAATGCCGCGCAGCATGTCGTCCAGCCAATCCTGATCGGCCTTGGCGAAATCGCGCAGCACATAGCCGGGCACGGCCTCTTTCCGGCCCGGATGCCCAACGCCCAACCGCACGCGGTTGTAGCTTTCGCCAATATGCCCATGGACCGAACGCAGCCCATTATGCCCCGCATGACCGCCGCCCTGCTTGCAGCGCAGCTTGGCCGGGGCAAGGTCGATCTCGTCATGCAGGACGATCACATCCTCGGGCTCCAGTTTGTAAAAGCGCATCGCCTCGCCAACCGATTGGCCGGACAGGTTCATGAAGGTTTCGGGTTTCAGCAGCACGACCTTTTCGGATCCAAGCCGCCCTTCGGCCATCAAGCCCTGAAACTTGGACTTCCACGCGCCAAAGCCGTGATCTTCGGCAATGCGGTCAACCGCCATGAAGCCGATATTATGCCGATTTCCCGCGTATTTCGCGCCGGGATTTCCCAGCCCAACGATCAGTCTCATGCGCCTGCCCCTGTTTTGCGCGCAGACCATACCAGCGTCCGCCCCGGTGAGGCAATCGCAAGGAAACCTGCGTAGAACCCGGCCCCGTAGCTACATTGCGCGTCTGCGGCGGCCCAACGTCGCGGCGCGACCGATCAGGACAGATGGTGTCCCTTGCACGCTTTCCGGCGGCTTTGACACGGCCCCGGCGCCATCGCTTGCCCATGCGGGCCCGCAGCCTGACGTTTCGCCACCCTTTAACGCGCCTTCCCCTGCCCGGCCCTTGATGCCGCGCGGGGCCTTCGGCGTGGCACTTACCAAAACGGGGCCGGGTTTCCCCTGCCCCGATACCGGAAGCGCGCGAATGCGGGCCGCCCGACCGCCCGAAACCACGGGCCCCGGGCGCTGCGGCCTTAGTCGGCTTCGCCCATCTCCAGCCCCAGCGCGCGGGCGACGGTAAAGATGTCTTTGTCGCCGCGACCACACATGTTCATGCAGATCAGGTGATCCTTGGGCAAATCCGGCGCGATCTTCATCACATGGGCCAGCGCATGGGACGGCTCCAACGCGGGGATGATCCCCTCAAGCTCACAGCAAATCTGGAACGCCTCCAGCGCCTCGGTGTCGGTGATCGAGACATATTGTGCGCGGCCAATATCGTGCAGCCACGAATGTTCCGGCCCAATGCCCGGATAATCCAGCCCCGCCGAGATGGAGAACCCTTCAAGGATCTGCCCGTCATCATCCTGCAACAGATAGGTCCGGTTGCCATGCAGAACGCCCGGACGCCCGCCGGTGAGCGAGGCGCAATGCTCCATCTTTTCGTTCACGCCCTTGCCACCCGCTTCGACGCCGATGATGTTCACCGACTTGTCGTCAAGGAACGGGTAGAACAGGCCCATCGCGTTGGACCCACCGCCAATCGCGGCGATGATCGTGTCGGGCAAGCGGCCCTCGGCCTTGTGCATCTGTTCCTTGGCTTCCTTGCCGATGATGGCTTGGAAATCGCGGACCATCGCCGGATAGGGGTGCGGCCCGGCCACGGTGCCGATGCAATAGAATGTGTCGCGCACATTGGTCACCCAGTCGCGCAGCGCGTCATTCATCGCGTCCTTCAGCGTGCCCCGCCCAGAGGTGACCGGCACGACTTCCGCGCCCAGCAGCTTCATGCGGAACACGTTGGGCTTTTGCCGCTCGACATCATGCGCGCCCATATAGACGATGCATTTCAGGCCGAACTTGGCACAGACGGTTGCGGTCGCCACACCATGCTGGCCCGCGCCGGTTTCCGCGATGATGCGGGTCTTGCCCATACGGCGGGCAAGGATGATCTGGCCCAGAACGTTGTTGATCTTGTGCGCGCCGGTGTGGTTCAACTCGTCCCGCTTGAGGTAAATCTTGGCGCCGCCCAGATGTTCGGTCAGCCGTTCCGCATGATAGAGCGGCGACGGGCGGCCCACATAATGGGTCCACAGATCGTCCATCTCCGCCCAGAAGGTCGGATCGGTCTTGGCCTTTTCATACTCCGCTTCCAGATCGAGGATCAGCGGCATCAGCGTTTCGGATACGAACCGACCGCCGAACTTGCCGAACCGACCTTTTTCATCCGGACCGGTCATGAAGGAATTGAAAAGGTCATTCATCACGCGCACTCCTCTTGGCTGCGCTTCGATGTAGCGCCAAGCCCACATAGGGTAAAGCGGTCTTGTGACGCATTTGCCCGTGACGGGCGGCGGCCCGGCCCGCGATTACAGCCCCGGACAGATGATCTTGTTCAGCAAGCCATAGCAGCGCAGCGGATCGCCTTGCCCCAAACGCAGCGTCGCGGTGGAATACAGCACGCGGTCTTCCCAGCGGATGTCCATCAGCGATCGGACAAGACGCGCGCAGCCCGAGGCCCCGAACTTGCAGCCTGTCAGCAACAGCCGCGTTGCCTCGTCTTCGGCATCGTTCGGGTCCATCGCCTCGATCTGGGCGACGATCTGTTCTTCGACCTGCGCCTCGAACATAGCCCGGTTCGGCGAGGTGGCAAAAAGCGCGCCCGCCGCAATGGCCAGCAGCGCCACAAGGATCAGCGCACGCATCATGGGCGCGCCCCTCCGGGTTGTGCCGCCTGCCCTGCCTGCGCCGCCGTCACGAAATCATGGATCAACACCGCGTCCTTGACGCCCGGTGCGCTTTCCACGCCAGACGACACATCGACCTGCCGCGCGCCGGTGGCGGCCACGGCCTCGGCGACATTCTGTGGGGTCAGACCACCGGCCAGCATCCATGGCTTTGTCCATTCGCGCCCGGCGATCAGCCGCCAGTCGAACCGCAGTCCGTTCCCGCCCGGCAAATCCGCATGGCGCGGCGGCTTGGCATCGACGAGGATCTGATCGGCCACGGCCTCATAGGCGGGCAGCGCCATCAGGTCTTCGCGATCCGCGATGCCCACCGCCTTCATCACCGGAAGCCCATAGCGCGCCTTGATCTCGGCCACGCGCTCCGGCGGTTCGGAGCCGTGCAGTTGCAACATGTCCAGCGGTACGGTCCGGGTCAGATGATCTAGGAAGTCGGTTTGCGCATTGACCACCAGCGCCACCTTGGCCAGCCCCGGCGGCGCCGTCAGCGCAAGCGCGCGCGCCGCATCGGTTTCCAGATGGCGGGGGGATTTGGCAAAGAAGACGAAGCCCGCATAGCGCGCCCCGGCATCCGCGACAGCCGCAAGCTCGGCCTGCAACCGCAGCCCGCAAATCTTTACTGCAATGGCCAAGGTCTTAGCTGGCTTCGTCCAGCAGGGCGAGAACCTCGTCCTTGCCTTCGTGCTTTTCACCCTTGAGGCGGCGCACCTGGCGTTCCAGCTTGCGCTTTTCGCGCGCCATCTTGGCCGCTTCGGCGCGCTGGCTGTATTCGCGCATCCATTCCCAGATGAAGCCGACCAGCAGACCCGCCAGAATACCGCCAAAGATCACGGCAAACAGCGGCAGCTCTATCCGCGGCGCAAGAGAGAACCAACCGGCAATCTCGGAGGGCAGCAGCTTGAGTTCGACCATTTGGCGATTGGCCAGAGCAACCGCAATCAGCGCCACCGCAAAAATGGCAATCGACATATACCGAATATAACGCATCAGGCTTTCCCGTTCAGACGATCACGCAGCAGCTTGCCGGTCTTGAAGAACGGCACGTGCTTTTCTTCCACTTCGACACTTTCGCCCGTGCGCGGGTTGCGCCCGGTGCGCGCATTGCGCTTCTTGACGGAGAACGCGCCAAAGCCGCGCAGCTCCACGCGATCACCGCGCGACATCGCATCAGTGACCTCATCGAAAATCGTATTTACGATACGCTCAACATCACGTTGGTAAAGATGCGGATTTTCATCCGCGATACGCTGAATCAATTCCGAGCGGATCATGTGTATCCTCCCCATCCCCGAACCGGGTGGTTATGTTTTATCCGGTGACTATAGAAACAAACCGATCAGTTCGGAAGTCGCCGCTTTGCGCTTCGCACCGATTTTCCCCGGTGTTTTTCGCAAGTTGGCACGAAATTGCCCGTCTTTGCTCGCCCATCGCGCGTTTTGCACAGCCCGTCCGCCCGTATGACGAAATCTGCGATTCGCGTCGATTTCATCGGCGGGTCGGTGATTCTGCGCCGCGCCGGAGGGAACGCTTGGGCGTTCCGGCGGGTGCTCGGTTGCATGGTCCCGCAAAGGAAAAAGGCCCCGCGTTACCGCGAGGCCCCTGATCTTGTGTCAGCTTCAGCGAAGCCGCGACGGATTACTCGTCGCCCTTCAGCGCTGCGCCGAGGATATCGCCCAGCGATGCACCAGAGTCGGAGGAACCATACTGTTCGACGGCCTCTTTCTCTTCTGCGATCTCACGTGCCTTGATGGACACGCCCAGACGACGGCTCTTGGCGTCGATATTGGTGATGCGCACGTCGACCTTGTCACCGACAGTGAAGCGCTCGGGGCGCTGCTCTGCACGGTCACGCGACAGGTCGGAGCGGCGGATGAAGGATTTCATGCCTTCGTATTCCACTTCGACGCCACCATCTTCGATCGCGGTCACTTCCACGGTCACGATGGAGCCACGCTTCACGCCGCCAACGGCTTCTGCGAACTTGTCACCGCCCAGCGCCTTGATGGAGAGCGAGATACGCTCTTTCTCGACGTCGACTTCAGAGACAACGGCCTGAACCATGTCGCCTTTGCGGTAGTTCTGGATCGCATCCTCGCCACGCTCGTCCCAAGACAGGTCGGAGAGGTGAACCATGCCGTCGATGTCGCCGTCGAGGCCGATGAACAGACCGAATTCGGTGATGTTCTTGACTTCGCCTTCGACCTCGGTGCCTTCCGGGTGTGTCTCTGCAAAGACTTCCCACGGGTTGCGCATGGTCTGCTTGAGGCCCAGGGAAACGCGGCGCTTGGCGCTGTCGATTTCCAGAACCATGACTTCGACTTCCTGCGAGGTCGACACGATCTTGCCCGGATGGACGTTCTTTTTGGTCCAGGACATTTCGGACACGTGGACCAGACCTTCGACGCCCGGCTCCAGCTCAACAAAGGCACCGTAATCGGTGATGTTGGTGACGCGGCCGGTATGCGTGGATTCCAGCGGGTACTTGACCGCAACCAGATCCCACGGATCTTCCTGCAACTGCTTCATGCCAAGGCTGATGCGGTGCGTCTCTTTGTTGATCTTGATGACCTGAACATTGATCGTCTCGCCGATCGACAGGATTTCGGACGGGTGGTTGACCCGGCGCCATGCCATGTCGGTAACGTGCAGCAGGCCGTCAACACCGCCCAGATCGACGAATGCGCCGTATTCGGTGATGTTCTTGACAACGCCTTCCACGGTCTGACCTTCGGTCAGGTTGCCGATCACTTCCGCACGCTGTTCGGCGCGGGATTCTTCGAGGATCGCACGGCGCGACACAACAATGTTGCCACGGCGACGGTCCATCTTCAGGATCTGGAACGGCTGCTTGAGACCCATCAGCGGGCCMGCGTCGCGCACGGGGCGCACATCAACCTGAGAACCGGGCAGGAACGCAACCGCGCCGCCCAGATCGACAGTGAAGCCGCCTTTGACGCGGCCAAAGATCGCGCCTTCGACACGTGCGTCGTCGGCATATGCTTTTTCCAGGCGGTCCCAGGCTTCTTCGCGGCGGGCCATCTCGCGGGAGACGACTGCTTCACCACGGGCGTTTTCAGCCGCGCGCAGGTAGACTTCTACCTCGTCGCCGACTTCCACTTTCGGGGCTTCACCGGGTTCTGCGAATTCTTTCAGATCGACGCGGCCTTCCATCTTGTAGCCGACATCGATGATGGCTTGGCCCGCTTCGATTGCGATGACCTTACCTTTGACAACAGACCCTTCTTCGGGCGTGTCCATCTCGAAGCTTTCTTGCAGGAGGGCTTCGAATTCCTCCATGGTTGTATCAGCCATATGGCGTTTCAAGTCCTTTTCAATTGTTGCTGGCCGCGCGGTTGTCTCCGCCGGTCTTTGGGTTGGTTGAAATAAACACAAACAGGGCCGGATTTCCGACCCTGCTCGCCTGTGCGGGTGTTTCCCCGCTTCAACGCGGGCGCGTATACGTGAAGATCGGCCCGTTTGCAAGAGCACCGCCCTGGAACGCCCCCGAAAACCGCTTGCCACCGCCCAACTGGCGGAATTCCTGACTTGCGGCATTTCGGGGCCGCCTCGTACGCTAATCGCACCGGGTCGAGTTTGCCCCGGATATTTAAGTGAAAAGGAGATGTTCATGACGATTTTTCATAGAACCATACTACCCCTCGCTGCTGCCGGCGCCATGTGGCTTGCCACAACTGCGTCTGCTGCGGTTATCGAACTGGACGTGACGGCCAGCTGGACTGCCGCTGATTTTGACGTCAGTTCCACCGGCACCTCAAGCCCGTCCGCTCCGCCGGAAGACAATGATGATCTCGTCTTCGGCATCGCGCCGTCCGCGGGATCGATCAACTTCACGCTGTTGGTGGATACCGCCAGCGTCGTCAGCTATCCCGCCGGAGGGTCGGTCGCCGTAGTCCATGATCATTTCGGTTATTCCGACGTGTCGCTGAAAGATCCGGTCACCCTAGGCAGCGCGACGTGGGAAACATCGGATATCCTGACAACCCTTATTGGACCCGATGGCGCAGAGGCCGCCCTGTGGACCGATACCGACCTGACCGCCGGTGATCCGACCCTTCTGTCCTTCCGCATGTTCGGGGAATGGGCAGGCACAGGCGGCACGGGCACGGCCGACTTGTTCTTTGGCAGCCGCTCCGTCGGCCCGTCGGGGTATCAGATTTCCGACAGCTTCCTGGCTTGGGAGTATTTTGGTGGCGAGGAAATCCGCACCACCGGCTATTCGGCCAGTGTCGCGCCGGTGCCACTGCCAGCCGGGGCCGCCTTGCTGGCCACCGGTCTGCTTGGCTTTGCCGCAACCCGCCGCCGCAAGAGCTGATCTGGCGCGGTAGAGATACCGCAACGGGCGGAGCCATGCCCCCGCCCGTTGTCTAATTTTGCCTCGTTTCGGGCAGCCTCAGGCCAGTTCGGTGACGAATTCTTCGCGCGGCTTGCGGACTTTCTTCATGTTCACCAGCCAATCCTTGTCGGCCTCGCGGTAGCCCAGCGGCAGCAGCAGGACGGACCGCAGCCCCTTGTCCTTGAGGCCGAGGATTTCATCGACCTTCTCAGGGTCGAACCCTTCCATCGGCGTGCTGTCGACATCCAGTTCCGCCGCCGCAGCAAGCGCGAAGCCCAGCCCGATATAGGCCTGACGCGCGGCGTGGTTGTAGTTCACCTCGGCATCGCGCGGCAGGTAGTTAGCCTTGAGGTTCTCGTAGTAATTGGTCAGCAGTTCGGCCTTGCCGCGCTCTTGCTCAAGCTGCGACAGAACCGCGTCGATCCGGCCTTCGGAATAGTTGTCCCACGCGGCGAAGACCAGCAGGTGCGATCCGTCGGTGATCTGCGCCTGATCCCATGCCACCTTGCGGATTTCCGCCCGTGTTTCCGGGTTGGTCACGACAAACAGGTGATAGGGCTGCGTGCCCGACGAGGTCGGCGCCATCCGCACCGCTTCGACGATCTTGTCGACCTTTTCCTGCGGAACCGGCTTGGACGGGTCCATCTTCTTGGTTGCGTAGCGCCAGCTCAACTTGTCAAACAGGGTCGTGCTCATGAGAGTCCTCATCACAGTGGTATAAATTTGTAACTGGCGATATAATCGACACTGACGCGCCTGCAAGAAGGCACATTTCGGAATGTCGGTTACAAAAAGGGAACCACCCATGATGGACGGCTCGGATTGCCCCGATTGCTCCCGGATCAACGAAGTGCTGTCGCGGATCGGCGACCGCTGGAGCATGTTGATCGTGATCTCGCTGGATTACGCAGAGGTGATGCGCTTCAACGAACTCAAGCGGCATCTGGGCATCTCGCAGCGGATGCTCAGCCTGACCTTGCGCGATCTGGAACGCGACGGGCTGGTGCGCCGCACCTATTACCCGACGATCCCGCCCAAGGTCGAATATGCGCTGACCCCGCTGGGCAAATCCTTTTGCGCACCGGTCCGGGCGATGGGGGAATGGGCGCTCAAGAATCTGCCCAATATCGACGCGGCCCGCGCCAAGTTCGATGCCGAAGCGGCGCGCACGGTGGAACCGGTCTGACCCGGCGCCGATCAGGGTGCGGGCACTGGCATGTGCGGGTCTATAGCGCCTCGCCCTTTTTCAGAAGCTCTTCGAGAAGGCCGCGATAGATGTCATTCGTGTCGCCGCCGCCAAAGATCATCGCACCGCCCGAATAGGCCGATCCATAGGTCCGGGCGAGGTTGATCGTCTGCACCAGCCCCGACAGGAATTGCTCGCGCTCCAACGGTGAAAGCGGGTGGATGAACACGCCCCACAGCCGCCCCTGCGCCACCGCGTAGCGCGCATCCAGCGCCGAATCGAAATTGGCCTGCATCAGCCGCATCAATTCGTCCGGCGACAGCCCCTCGGCAGAGCGGATCGGCACCATCGCCCGCATCCGGTCCGCGCGTATATCGGCCACCACGATGATGGGAATGTCGTCCAGCGTGAATTCGACACCATTGCCAAAGACCCGCGCCTCCGGATCAACAGCCGTCACGATCGCGGCCAGACGTGCAAAGGTCATCGGCGGTTCGACCGCAGGGGGTTCAGAGGCGGGCGGCTGCGGCAGTTGCGGGTCCGGCTTGGCAGAACCCGGCGCGTCCTGCGCCATCGCCATGGCCGCACAAAGGCAAAGCCCCAGCGTGGCGGCAATTCCCCGACCCGGTGCCAATAGTCTGCGTTGCATGTCGATCCCCCCGTTGCTGGTCTTGCCAGCCTAGCGCGGGTCGCCCCAATCCCGAAACCACTCTGTCGTGATCGCCTGTGAGGCTTAGCAATACCGCTCTGGCCCGACCCACTGATCCGCCGAATAGCGGTCGCCATGCGCCCAGCCCACCGGCAGAACGGTCTCGATCCGGGCCACGTCCTCGGGCTTCAGCTCCGCCTCGGCCCCGGCCAGCAACTCGCGGAAGTGAGCGACCGAGCGCGTGCCCGGTATCGGGATCACATGATCGCCCTTGGCCAGGCACCACGCCACCGCAAGCCCGGCGGCGGGCAGGCCCATTTCGGCGGCCAGCGCGCGGAACGGTGCGGTGAGTTCCAGATTGCGCGCGTAGTTGGGCGGCGCAAAGCGCGGGTTGGGCGCAAGGAAGGGCAGGCTGGGAATGATGTCGGCATCCAGCGGATGGTCGGTCAGAAGCGACCGCCCCACGGGCGAGAACGCGACCAGCGCCACGCCCAGTTCGGCACAGGTCTGCACCAGCCCCAGTTCCGGCGCGCGGGTTTGCAGCGAATATTCCGACTGCACCGCCGCCACCGGATGCACCGCATGGGCACGCCGCAGCGACGAGGGCGCGATTTCGGAAAAGCCGACGGCGCGCGTCTTGCCCTTGGCGACCAGACGGCCCAGCGTTTCGGCCACCTCTTCGATGGGGCGTTCAGCCTCGCGCCGGTGGACATAGAACAAATCCACACACTCGATCCCCATCTTCTCGAGCGAGGCATCAAGTTCGCTTTCCAGATGCTCGGCCGAGTTGTCGAAGAACCGCGCCCCGTCCCGCCGGGTGATCGCCGCCTTGGTCGCGATATGGAAGCTGTCGCGCGCGCCGGGATGGTCCTTCAGATATTGGCCGATGGCCTTTTCCGATCGGCCCATGCCGTAGACATTCGACGTGTCGATATGCGTCACGCCCGCGTCGCGGCAGGCATCGAGTATGGCGAAGGAGTTTTCTTCCGTTGTCGGCCCGTAGAATTCGGCAAAGGACATGGCCCCATATCCCAGTGCCGACACCGCCGCTTCACCGATTTTGCGCTGTTTCATCGCCGCCCCTCTTGTCGCCCGATTTTCCGGGTCACAGTGACCGGCAGGCGCGGACTGTCAAGCCCGGCGCGGGGAGGTTATGCGCCCTTGCGGGCCTCGATCGCGGCAATGGCAGCGGCAATGGCGGCGTCGATGTCCAACTCGGACGTGTCGATCAGCACCGCACCCTGCGCCGGTTTCAGCGGCGCTTCGCTGCGTTCCATATCGCGGGCATCACGGGCTTTGACATCGGCCAGGACCGTGTCGAAATCGGCCTCGATCCCGCGCCCGATCAGTTCCTTGCAGCGGCGATCCGCCCGCACCTCTGCGCTGGCGGTGACGAACAGCTTTGCCTCGGCCCGTGGGCAGATCACCGTGCCGATGTCGCGCCCATCCAGCACCGCGCCACCTGCCCGGCGGGCAAAGGCGCGCTGAAAGTCGAGCAGCGCGGCACGCACCTCGCCGATGACCGCCACCTTGGAGGCCGCCTGCGCCACATCCGGCGTGCGCAAGCTGGGGTCTTCCAGATCCTCGGGCACCAGCGATTGCGCGGCCACGATCGGGTCCACCCCGGCCAGCAGCTTGGCCCCCACCGCCCGATACAGCAGCCCGGTATCCAGATGGGCAAAGCCGAAATGCGCCGCGACCGCCTTGGAGATCGTCCCCTTGCCCGCCGCCGCTGGCCCGTCGATGGCGATAGTGAAGGCCATCAGTCGCGCCCCCGCACCAGCGTCACCAAAAGCCCAAGCACCGCCAGCATCGCCGCCGCAAGCAGCGCGACCCATTTGCCCTGCGTGGCCGAGGATGCGATCAGCACGGCATCCGCTGTCACCCCGTCGGCCCCCGTGCGCAACAGCGCCGCGACAGAGGCGTTTTCGACGTAATCGGCCACCACGTAGCCCGCCGAAACGAGGATACCCAGCACCGCAATGGCGGGCGCCGGACGCCACCACAGCCCCCAGATCGCCGATGCGACGACACCGAAGACCGCCACGGGAAAGACCGTGTCGATCCAGCGATAGAATGTCAGATAGGCGCCGGTTTGCCCGCGCGCGTCCAGATCGCGCAGATAGTCCTGTGTGCTGGTCAGGTCATAGCCGCCAAAGCGCAGATCGAAGGGCAGCGTTTCGACAGCCGTAAGGCCCGGCACCAGAAAACGGAACGCGGCGAGGCACAGGATCGCGACGACGAGGCTGAGGATGAAGAACCGGCCCATGATCACACAGCCTCGATCCGGGCTCCCAATGCGTGCATCAGGTCGGTGAAAATCGGGAAAGAGGTCGAGATCGGGCCGCCATCATCGACGCTAACCGGCGCTTGCGCGGCCATGCCAAGGATCAGGAAGGACATCGCGATACGGTGGTCCAGATGCGTCGCGCAGGTGCCGCCGCCGGGCACCCCTTGCGGGCCGAGCCCGTCGACCGCCCACCAATCCTCACCCTCGTCCACGGTAACGCCATTGGCGCGCAGCCCCGTGGCCATCGCATCGATCCGGTCGGATTCCTTGACCCGCAACTCCTTGACGCCCGCCATCATGGTGCGCCCGCGCGCGGTGGATGCGACAATCGACAGGATCGGGTATTCGTCGATCATGGAGGCCGCACGCTCTGGCGGGACGTCGATCCCCACCATGTCGGGCGAATACCGCGCGCGCAGGTCCGCCACAGGCTCGCCGCCCTCTTCGCGCTCATTCTCATAGGTCAGATCCGCGCCCATTTCGCGCAGCGTGGTAAACAGCCCCGCCCGCGTCGGGTTCAGCCCGATGCCCGGCACCAGCACATCCGATCCCGGCGTGACAATGGCCGCGCAGACAGGGAAGGCCGCAGAAGACGGGTCCCGCGGCACGGCGATGTCCTGCGCGGTCAGTTCCGGCTGCCCGGTCAGCGTGATGACGCGGCCTTCTTCCCTGTCCTCGACCGAGAGCTCGGCGCCAAAGCCGCGCAGCATCCGTTCCGTATGGTCGCGGGTGGCTTCCTTTTCGATCACGACCGTCTGACCCGGCGCACCAAGACCCGCCAGCAGAACCGCCGATTTCACCTGCGCCGACGGCATCGGCACCACATAGCGCACCGGCACAGGTTCTGCCGCGCCGACGATGGTCATGGGCAAGCGCCCGCCGGACCGGCCCACCGCCTGCGCCCCGAAGAGCGCCAGCGGATCGGTCACCCGCGCCATCGGCCGCTTGTTGAGCGAGGCATCGCCGGTAAAGGTCGCGCTGATCGGCGAGGTCGCCATGCAGCCCATGATCAGCCGCACACCGGTGCCGGAGTTGCCGCAATCGATCACCTGGTCCGGCTCCGCAAAGCCGCCAACGCCAACCCCATGCACATGCCATGTGTCGCCGCGCTTTTCGATCTCGGCCCCGAAGGCGCGCATCGCCTTTGCGGTATCGAGCACGTCCTGCCCTTCGAGAAGGCCCGTCACCCGAGTCTCCCCCACGCTCAGTGCCCCGAGGATCAACGCGCGGTGGGAAATCGACTTGTCGCCGGGCACATCGGCCACGCCTGTAAGCCCCGTCACCGGGTGGGAGATCATCGGAACCGGATCGCCATGACCTGACATCGGCCACTCCTTCTTGAGATATTGCCGCCTGATACCAATCCCGCGCGCGAAGGTCCATCACCGGGACGTTCCAGGCGCGCGCCGGAAACCGGCACGGTTTCCGGGACGGATTTCGTGCCGAAATCCGGCACCCGGCCTTAGATTTTGCGGAAAGTCAGGTAATGCGGCACCCGGCCCTCGCGCAGCGCCTTTTGTTCGTAGCGCGTCGAAATCCAGTCATCCCACGCGACCCGCCAATCCTGTGGCCCTTCGGCCAGCCATTCGAATCCATGACGCGGCACCTGTTCCAGCGTCTGGCGCACGTAATCGGGAATATCGGTGGCCACGCGGAACTCCGCCCCGGGCTTGAGCACCCGTGCCAGCGGCTCCAGATGTTCGGGCGTCACAAAGCGGCGACGATGGTGGCGCGCCTTGGGCCACGGGTCGGGATAGAGCAGAAACGCCTTGGAAATCGACGCGTCCGGCAGCACGTCGAACATGTCGCGCGCATCGCCCGGATACACGCGCAGATTCTGGACACCGGCCTTGCGGATCTTGCCCAGCAGCATGGCCACACCGTTGATATACGGCTCACACCCGATGATTCCGACATCCGGGTTCTGCGCGGCCTGATGCACCATGTGCTCGCCGCCGCCGAACCCGACCTCCAGCCACAGATCGCGCCCGCCGAACAGCGTCGCCACATCCAACGGTGTCCGGTCCGGGTTCACGTCCCAGTCCACCGCGCCGGGGCTCAACGCGGCGAGGTCTTCTTCGACATAGCGTTCTTGACTGGCCTTCAGGTGCTTGCCCTTGCGGCGGCCATAGAAATTGCGGTGCGGGCGTTCAGGAGTTGTCATGGCCCGGGCCTTTACCCGCGCCGCCGCACCGGGGCAAGCGCCAGAGCGGCCACGGCCGCTGAAACCATGCCGCGCGGCGGCCGCCCCCTTTCCGAAAAGCAACAGGCGCCCCCGGAATGGGAGCGCCCTCGAATACCACTTGCCAGAACAGGCCCGATCAGACGGCTTTCTTCAGCGCCTCGACCAAATCGGTCTTTTCCCAGCTGAACCCGCCATCGGCTTCTGGCTCGCGGCCGAAATGGCCATAAGCCGCCGTGCGTTCATAGATCGGCTTGTTGAGGTCCAGATGCTCACGGATGCCGCGCGGGGTCAGATCGACCACCTTGCCGATTGCCGTTTCGATCACCGCATCGGGAAGTTCGCCCGTGCCGTAGGTATCCACATAGATCGACAGCGGCTTGGCCACGCCGATCGCATAGGACAGCTGCACCGTGCATTTCTTTGCCAGACCCGCCGCCACGATATTCTTGGCCACGTAGCGCGCTGCATAGGCCGCCGAGCGGTCCACCTTGGTCGGGTCTTTGCCGGAGAACGCCCCGCCCCCGTGCGGCGCCGCGCCGCCATAGGTGTCCACGATGATCTTGCGGCCCGTCAGACCCGCATCGCCATCCGGCCCGCCGATCACGAAAGTGCCGGTCGGGTTGACCCACCATTCAGTTTCCTCGGAAATCCAGCCAGAAGGCAGAATCTCGCGGATGTAAGGTTCCACGATGGCGCGGATATCGTCGGAGGTTTGATCCTCGCTTTCATGCTGCGTCGACAACACGATGGAAGACACCCCAACCGGCTTGCCGTCTTCATAGCGCACGGACAGCTGCGATTTGGCGTCGGGGCGCAGCGTGGGCTGCTCGCCGGATTTACGCACCTCGGCCAGACGGCGCAAAATTGCGTGGGAATACTGGATCGGTGCCGGCATCAATTCGGGGGTTTCGTCGGTCGCATAGCCGAACATGATCCCCTGATCGCCCGCGCCATCCTTGTCGACGCCCTGCGCGATATGCGCCGATTGCTCATGCAGGAAGTTCAGCACATGGCAGGTGTTCCAGTGGAACTGCTCTTGCTCATAGCCGATATCGCGGATGCAATCGCGCGCAATCTGGCCGATGCGGCCCATGTAGTTCTTCAGCTTGTCCTGATCGGACAGCCCCACCTCGCCACCGATGACCACCATGCCGGAGGTCGCGAAAGTCTCGCACGCGACGCGCGCTGTCGCCTCCTCTGTCAGGAATGCGTCAAGGATCGCATCTGAAATGCGGTCGCACACCTTGTCGGGGTGCCCCTCCGAAACGGATTCCGAGGTGAAGGTGTAGTTCTGTCTGGACATGAAAGTGCTCCGTTATGATACGTCGCTGCTACGCCAGGAAGCCGTTGTAGCAGCCGTCGAACCGACATACGCGGGCGTCAGGCGACGGTCAATGCGATTTCCCTTTCCGCGCGAGACCGGGCGCGGCGTTCACCAAAAAGAAACCCGCCATGAGCACGAAAAAGGCAACCCAATCGCCGGTGCGCGCATAGAATGTCGGTGGCAGCGGCGCGGGCAAAGGCGCATCGACAAAGCCATGGGTGCCCAGCGGCAAGGACGCCAGAACCTGCCCGGTTGGGCCGATCATCGCGGAAATCCCGGTATTTGCCGACCGGACCAGCGGCAGGCCCTGTTCGATGGCGCGCATCCGCGCCTGCGCCAGATGCTGCTGCGGGCCGGCATAGGTCCCGAACCACGCATCATTGGTGATCTGAAGCAAGAGATCGGGCCGCCCTTCTGCCGCGCGGCCATATTGCGGGAAGACGGCCTCGTAGCAGATCAGCGGAAGCGCGCGCAAACCGCTGGCCGTGATCATGCGCGGCCCCGGCCCGGCGCTGTAGCCGCCATCGGCCCGTTCGGCCAAGCCGCGAATCCCGAGGTTTCGGAACAGCGCAGGGAACGGCATGTATTCCCCGAAGGGCACAAGGTGGTGCTTGTTATAGATGTCAGACACGGTGCCATCCGCCGCCACCACGATCAGCGCGTTATAGAACCGCTTTTGCGGGTCCATCCGTTGAATACCAAGCACGACATCGGTGCCGCCCGCAGCCCCGGCCACGATGTCCAGCGCCTCATGCGCGTTGTTCAAGAGCATCGGAATCGCGGTTTCGGGCCAGACGATCAGGTCCGGGTCGCCTGCGGCCTCTGTCGCTTCGACCTGCCGCCAAAAGAAATCGCGCCACTTATCGGGATCGAATTTCTCGTGCTGCGGCGCGTTGGGCTGCACGATGCGGATCACCGGGCGGGCCGTGTTCGCATCCGCTGGAACCGGGGCCAGACGCACGGCCAACCCCGCCAGCAGCAGCGCCGCCCCAGCGCCCAGCGCCGCACCGCGCCAGTCGCGCCCGGCCAAAGCGGCGATGCCGAAACTCGCCAGCAGGGTCAACAGCGCCACGCCATGCGGCCCCGCCACGGAGAGCGCGCCAGAGATCGGCGTATCGACCCAGATTTGCGCCAGCCCCGCCCAGGGAAAACCCGTAAACAGATAGGCCCGCGCAAATTCCGCAAGGCACAGCGTCAGCACCAGCCAAATCCCGCGCCGCCCGGCCCCGAAGCGGATCGCGCTCCATCCCGCCGCGCCCCAGAAAAGCGCCAGCCCCGCCGCCATCAGCGCCAGCGCAAACGGGGCCATCCAGCCGAAAATATCGGCCTCTACCTGAAAGGGTTCGAGAATCCAGCGCAGCCCGGTGACGAAATACCCCGTCCCGAAGGACCAGAGCCAGAACGCCCCCTGCCACGGCCCGCGTGCCTGTGCAAACAGCGCAAGCGCCGCGCCAAGGGCGATCAGCGTGACAAACCAAAGGCCCAGCGGCTGCAAACCTGCCGCCGACAGACAGCCCAGCGCGGCGAAGATCACCGGAAAGCTCCAACGCGGCAAACGCGCCGCCGCGTCCAAAATCATTCCTGGAGGTCCGGCACCCGGACACGAAGCCGCTTGATCCGGCGTGGGTCGGCGTCGATCACTTCAAATTCGGGCCCTTCCGGGTGCGGAACGACCTCACCGCGCGTCGGCACCCGGCCCGACAGCATGAAGACAAGCCCGCCAAGCGTATCGATTTCTTCTTCGTCGACCTCGTCATGGGCGGTCAGCGACTGGCCGATCTCGGCCTCGAATTCCTCAAGCGGGGTCTTGGCCAGTGCGGTATAGACGCCGGGTTTTTCCACGACCCAATGCTGATCTTCGTCAACGTCGTGCTCATCCTCGATCTCGCCGATGACCTGTTCGATGAGGTCTTCGATTGTCACAAGCCCGTCGACACCGCCGTATTCGTCGATCACCAGCGCCATATGCCGCCGTTCCGCCTGCATCTTCGTCAGCAGCACACCGATGGTCATCGATGGCGGCACGAAAAGCAGCGGGCGCAGCATGTCGCCCAGGTCAAAGCTGTGTCCATCCCCGTTGAACCCATGGCTCAACGCGAGATCCTTGAGATGCGCAAACCCGATCGGGTTGTCCAGCGTGCCGTCGTAAACCGGCAGGCGAGTCAGCCCGCTTTCCTTGAAGACCGAAACAAGTTCGGGCAGCGTGCATTGCAACGGCACCGCGACGATGTCCGCCTTTGGCACGGCCACGTCCTCCACCCGCATCCGGCGCAGGTTGACCATGCCGGTTGTGCGCGCGCCTGTGACAGGCTCCTGCGTCGGTTCCACTGTTTCGTTCGTTTCGGCGGGGCTGAACGCCTCGATCATGCGGGAAAAGAACCCGCCCGAAGTTTTTGCCATTTCCGTGTCCGGCTGCGCGCCCTGCGCTGCACCAGACGAGCCGTCCGTATCGCCCATCGTCCCTTTCCAGATACCGCGCAGCAGGGTTCGCCGCGCCGTTTCACGTATATGGGTCAGAAAGACCCAATTTGCCAAGTACCACGACCTCCAACCCCTCCATCAATGTGGCATCTTCGTCGCGGATGTGGTCGTAACCTAAAAGATGAAGGATTCCGTGAACAAGCAAATGCGTCACGTGATCGGCCATGGGCTTGCCCTGTTCGGCGGCTTCGCGCGCACAGGTGTCATAGGCCAGCGCAATATCGCCAAGGGGCAGACTGCCATCGGGATCGGCCTCTGGCGCTTCGGGCGGGACAAGATCCTGCGCGGGCCAGCTGAGCACATTGGTCGGGCTCGGCTTGCCCCGAAATTCGGAATTGAGAACGGCGATCCGGTCATCGTCACAGGCGAGAATGGCGATCTCTGCCGCGTCGGGGTCCAGATCGAGATGGGTCAGCGTCGCGGTGATGGCCGTGGCGGCCAGCGCCTCCAGCCCCAGATCCGCCCAGCGCGCATCTTCTTCAACGATATCGGGGGTCACGCGCTGCCCTTTCGCCCAAGGGCGCAAGCCAGCCGGTGACAGCGCGCCCCGTTACAGACCGTCGACATCGGCCTCATACGCTTCGATGATCGCCGCCACGAGCGGGTGACGCACCACGTCCTTGGAGGTGAAATAGTTGAAGCCGATCTTGCGGATGCCCTTGAGCAGTCGTTCCGCGTCATGCAGCCCCGATTGCACCCCGCGCGGCAGGTCGATCTGCGTGCGGTCGCCTGTGATCACCATGCGCGAGCCTTCGCCAAGCCGCGTCAGGAACATCTTCATCTGCATCGACGTGGCATTCTGCGCCTCGTCCAGCACCACGAAAGCCCGGCTGAGCGTGCGCCCCCGCATGAAGGCCAGCGGCGCGATTTCGATCTTTTTCTCTTCGATCAGCTTGGCCAATTGCTTGCCGGGCAGGAAATCATGCAGCGCGTCGTAGAGCGGCTGCATATAGGGATCGACCTTTTCCTTCATGTCGCCGGGCAGATAGCCAAGCTTCTCGCCCGCCTCCACCGCCGGACGGCTGAGAATGATCCGGTCCACCTCGCCCGAGATGAACATGTTCACCCCCACGGCCACCGCCAGATAGGTCTTGCCGGTCCCTGCCGGGCCGATCCCGAAGGCCAGATCGTTCTCGAACAGGCTTTGGACATAGGCCTTTTGCGCATCCGTGCGCGGCTCGACCAGCTTCTTGCGTGTCTTGATCTCGACCCGCGGGCCGCCCACATCCATTTCCAGCTGGTCGCCCTCGCGGCTGCCGGTGCCATCCTCGGACCCGCCCATCCGCAATTCGCGGTCGATATCCTCCGCCTCGACGCTGCGACCCTGTTCGAGCCGGGTATAGAGCGTTTCAAGCAGCTTCACCGTTTCGGCCTGCGCGTCACCATCGCCCATGATCGCCAGCTCATTGCCGCGCCGCACGATCTGAACGCCTAGGCGTTGTTCTATGTCGGACAGGTTGCGGTCGAATTCGCCGCATAGTTCGATCAGCAATCGGTTATCAGGGAAAGCTACGAGGGCCTCTGACACCCCATCGGAATGTTTGACGTCAGCGGACGTGAATGTACCGATGTCCAAGGGCTGCTCCTGAGTCTTTTCGTTGTCTTGAGGGTGCCACCGGCGGGCGATTAGCGCAAGCGCCGCGGGCCTGTTTCCGGCGGTGATTTGCCCCCCGGATGCAAAACGGCGCACCCATGGGCGCGCCGTGTGATGTTCGGCAATATCTGCGGGGCTGACGCGACCGCAAGATCATTCGGTCGGGATCACCGTTGGAACGCCGGATGGCCCCGGTATGCGGTCCGTCACCCCGGAATTGCTGCTTTGATACGGACCGACCACCGTGCCCGGCGGATAGGCATCGTTGCAGATCGGCTTGCCGGAGACCGGATCGTACCGGTTGTCGGCATAGGCCTCTACCCCGTCATCGATATACCAGACCTGGCACCCATCGGGCGTGTAGACCACGGCAGGATGGCTATCCTGGAACGGGCCTTCATCCTTGCCCTTGTCCGTATTGGTCGCGATCACCGAATTGGGCCCGCTATAGGTGCCAGTGCCTTCGACGCAGGCGCCAAGCGCCGCCAGCGCGGCACAAGGCAGGATCAGCCGGCTTTTCAGAATTGCTTTCATCGCGATTACCACCTGTAGCAGATCACTTCGACGCGGCGGTTGGCCTTGCGCCCCGCTGCGGTCTTGTTCGTCGCCCGGGGACGTGTTTCCCCGAACCCGTATTGCTGTTCGATCACCGCCCCGACAGAGCGCCCGTAATTCGCAACCGCCGCTGCGCGCCGCTTGGACAGGCCGCGGTTATAGGCATGCGAGGCGCGGCTGTCCGTATGGCCATAGACCGCGTATCCAAAGACGTCCTTTTGCGTGAAGACCTTGTGCAGATTCTTGCGGGCATGGGCCGTCAGATGCGCGCTGTCGGTGGCGAAATGGGTATCCCCCTCGCCGACATAGCATGTGTCGCGCTTCAGGCAGACCGGCTTGCCGGTTTCGGGATGCAGACGCGAGACCATGACCCCTTCGATCCCGCCATCGGCCCACCAGTGCATACAACCGTCCGGGTCCACATAGACGCCCCATTCGATCTTGCCGGAAGGCTGACCGCGCGGAATATCCTGCGCCACGGCGGTCGATGAAACAGCGAATGCCGCAACCAGGGGCAGCACCAGCTTCTTGAAAATTCCTGTCATCGGTCCCCCTATTTGAACGCTATATATGGCAGCAGCGCTGGCACCCGATAACAATATCATGGCAGCACTTCCCCGCGCTGCAAAGCAAAATGTCACCTGAACCGGCGGCTTTTTCGACTTGAGGTTGCAAATCGCCAGTTATCTTCGCGTCACGCCGCACGCAGGCCGGGAAGACGGCGCTCCATCTTGGGATGCACCGAGGGGCCGTCATCTCGGCGCGCCGTCCTTCGCGCCGGGCGGCACCGCGCGTGCCCAATGTTCGGCGATATCCCCGGCGCGGGTCAGCCAGACCTCGTCCCGGTGGCCCGCCACATGGGTCAGCGCGCGCGCCAGATGGCGCAGCCGAAAGGGTTGCCCGACGATATACGGGTGCAAGGCTATGCCCATCACAAGGCTTTGCCCCTGCGACTGGTCCAGCATCTCGTCAAAGTTGTCCACGATCATATCGGCAAAATCGGACGCGCTGTCCTTTCGCGCGACGATGGCGGGAATGTCGTTCACCTCTTGCGGATAAGGAACGCTGAGCAGCGGGCCGGAGCGGGTTCGCATCCAGACCGGCTGATCATCCATGCACCAGTTGAGCGTATAGCGATACCCCGCCTCGGCCAGCAGGTCCGGCGTGACCTTGCTTTCTGCGATCCAGGGGCTCAGCCAGCCCGTGGGCGCCACACCTTCTGCCGCATGGATCGTGCGCGTGGCCTCTTCGATCATGGCGCGTTCCTGCGCCTCGGACATGGTGCTTTGCCGATCGCTATTGGTGCGGCCATGACCGGCCACCTCGTCGCCACGCGCGCGCACCGCCGCCATCAGTTCCGGCGTGTAGCCATACATGGCGCTGTTGGCCAGCACGGTCGCGGGAAAGGACAGCCGGTCCAGCAGGTCAAGCATCCGCCACGCCCCGACCCGGTTCCCGTAATCGCGCCACGCATAGTTCAGAATGTCGGGCTGCGGGCCACCGGGCGCGAGCTCTGCCCCCAGCCCTTCTGCGAAGGCGAAATGTTCCAAATTGAGCCCGATATAGACGGCCAGCCGCTTGCCCTCGGGCCAGGTCACCTCTGGTCGGCGCGTGATCGGCACATAGTCATAGCGCCCGTGATCCGGCAGGCTCATAGCGGTGCCTCGGCCAGCCCGGCCCCATGCAGCAGGATTTCGGCGCTGTCATTCCAGACCTGCGTTTCCACGATCAGCCCGTCCTTGACCACAAAGATATCGATATAGCGATTGCCGTCGAAGGCCGTCCCGTCCGGCCATTCCCCATAAAGATGCCCTGTATTATAGACGCGCACCTCTCCGGTTTCGGCGTCCAGCGCGGCATCGGTCCGCAGGAACCGCTTCTTCACCCAGGCATAGCGTTTGGCGTTGAACGCCGCCGACTCCGCGGGCGAGGAAAACCGCCGCCCGCCCGTGAACACCATGCGAAACTCCGGCGCAACATGGCGCGCCGCGCCCTCCGGATCGGGAACCATCGACAGTTCGAGATAGCGTTCGACCACATCCTTCGCGTGGCTGAGAGGATCTTTCGACATTATGCTCGCCCTTTCGCGCAGAAATCGCCGCACCATAGAACCGTGCCGGACCGGAGCACCACCGCCAAGCCGTGTTTCGGCCCGCGTCGGGGTGGCATCCGGGCGGAACTGCCCGACAAATAACCACCCGCCGCCGCCCGGCCCCGGTGGGTGACCTTCGGCAAGAGGCTGGACCGACGGGCGCGACGGTAGTCTGGGGCATTGGCAATTCTTCACCGCACCGTGTGTTAAAAAATGATTCGCAAGTTATTTGGGCATTCGTATATTTTTGCTTTGTAATTCTTTTCCCTATTTCTTTTTGCCGGACAATCGCATCCCTATTTCCAAATTCTAGCTTCGCCCAATTAGTAGGCAAAATCGACCCCACTTAAGTGAGAGCGGTCTTATTCGGATACAGTGTGTTTCCATTCAGGAAACCAAAATAATTGACTCGTCAAAAACCTTTCGCACTTCGGCGCCATGAAATCCGGGGGCTTTATCGCATTGGGCACAATATCCCGCGCTTTGCAATGGGACCAACTTGGGCCCGAACGGCCATGTGTCACCGCTGCGGGCGCCCACCCACCATGGGGCTTGCCGTCGTCGACCTCGGGGATGCAAAAAAAGGCGCAGGGTTTCACCTGCGCCTTTGAGCTTATGCTTTGCTCAGGCGTACGCCTGCGGAATGCTGTCTCGCGGCCGCGTCAAGCGGCGCGCTTTTTCTTGCGATGCAGGCCAGCGACACCGGCCAGTCCGGAAAGCAGCAGCAACCCGCCCGCAGGCAACGGCACGGCTGCCGGCTGCGCTGGTGCGCCGAGGGTGTTGATGGTGCCGGACAGCTTGCAACCGCTATACTCGGTGCAGTCACCGAACATCGACGACTGACTGAAACTGCCGAATGGGGAGTTATCGCCAAAGAGGCTCACAGTCATAAATGCACTTTTGAAGCTATCCAAAGATCCCTGTCCAAGAGTCAAAAATTCGTCCCATGAACTGCTGGGAAACAGGGTGTTAGGGCCGACGAAATTCACCCCAAAGTCCTGAACGCCAACGCTAGGATTGAGGGACGACCTCACATGGGCGGAATCCGTCGATGTTTGATTGACGATCTGCAAACCATAATCCTTCGGTCCGCTTTCAAGTGCGGGAAGGGTTCCGATGGTCAACGTATGCGAAAGGATCGGGTAATACGCGGTGAAACCGTAGTCGAGCGTCTTGGCGGCCGCGTCGTCAAGCACAACGCTGCCGGAAAATGCAACGCCCTCTGTCACGGTCGCGTTGTCCAGGCCACGAACAGTGTCCAGGACGCCCGAATAGGTCAGCGTATAGGTTGCAGCCGTGGACGAACCTGCAATTGCAGTGACGGCGATTCCGAAACACGCAGCGGCGAGAGATTTAAGTTTCATAGTTTTGGCACCTTTAAAATTGTGGCAGTTGCACAACACCGATCAGAACTGGGAACCCAATTCACTGATGATCCATACAAATTTTCTTTCGTAAGAACGTATTAATTGAATAATATTGTCCCAACTAAGGCTGGATTTGGAACAAGTCGGCACTTAATCAGCGCTTTCTTGTGTTGCCTCAAATTTCTGGAAATCATTTCAAAATGACAGCCGCCTTTCGGAAATGGCGCTTTTCCCTTTTGATCACGCGAAATTCCCCCTTTGAAATCCCGAAATTGCTTGGGGTGACGAAGATGAACGGCGGCTGGCGCCTCATGGCGGCGCGTCGTCCGGCCGGTATGAAATGGCGCAGCCGCCCAATTCACCATTGGCGCAATATGCTGGAAAACCGCCGCCGCTCTTCCCTTTGCCTCCGGACTTGACGCAGCAGCCTGCACATCATACCAGCGGATCAACCGCCCGCCGGGACGACCCGGCCTTGAACGGGCTTTCGCCAGGACGACCTGCAGGAATGGAGGTCTTTATGGCTTGGATCTATCTTCTCATCGCTGGCGGGTTGGAGGTTGCTTGGGCTGCCGGTCTGAAACGGCTTGGTCTGGGGTTCTCCTGGGGTCTTGGCGCGCTGACGCTTCTGGCAATGGCATTCAGCCTGATCGCCCTTTATGCCGCCATGGCCAAACTGCCGCTTGGGATCGCGTACCCGATCTGGACCGGGATCGGCTCTGTCGGGTCGGTTCTGGTCAGCGTTGCGTTTTTCCACCAGAGCCTGAGTTTTGCGAGTATCGCGGGCCTGACCCTTTTGATCGCCGGGATGCTTCTTCTTGGCTCGGATGCACATTGAAGTACGGAGATGACCGAAATGACCACAAAGACGAAACAAGCGCGCAAGCTTATCGAAGGTCGGCCAGCCCTGATCGTGATCGACATTCAGAAAAGCACGTTCATCGATGACAGCGCGGAGCGGTCGATCGACAATATGCCGGGCTACAAGGATCGCATGATCGCGGCCCGTGATCTGGTGGATGCCGCACATGAGAACGGCGTGCCGGTCATCTTCATCCAGGAGGTCCACCGCCCCGACCTGATCGACTTCGGCCGCGAGCTGGACGGCGATGAAGATGTCCACTGTCTTGAAGGCGATCCCCGCACCGAGCTCGCCAAGGAGGAAATGGGCTTCCGCAAGGGAGATTACGTGATCCCGAAGCGGCGCTATTCCGCGTTTTTCGGAACGGATTTCGAGATTCTGCTGCGCGGCCTCAAGATCGACACGTTGATCTTGTGCGGCGGGCTGACGGATGTGTGCGTGCATTACACATTCGTGGACGGGCACCAGTCCGACTATTTTTGCCGCGTCGTCGAGGATTGCGTGGGCGGATCGTCCGTCGCGGCGCATGATGCGGCACTCAAGGCGATGGAGTATCTGCAAACCGGGGCAGTCAGACGCCGCACGGCTGTGATCGACGCCTTGTCATCGGGCGGGCACGCGGGCGGGTAGTCGCGCCGCGCTTGGCCGCGCTGGCCTTGGGAGATCAGTCCAGCAGTTCGCCGCGCAGGGAATTCGCCCCGGACTCGACGATGCGCACGCGGCGCAGATCACCGGGCTGAAGCCCTTCGGCCTGCACGTGAACGGCGTGCAGGTAATCGGATTTGCCGACCATCTGCCCCGGCTTGCGGCCCGGCTTTTCGAACAGGACGCCCATCTCGCGCCCGACCATCTCGTTCTGGATGGCGCGTTGGTCGCGGGTGATCAGGGCTTGCAGCCGTTGCAGGCGGTCATCGGCCTCTGCCGGATCGACCTGCGCGCGCTCTGCCGCGGGGGTGCCGGGGCGCGTCGAGTATTTGAAGGAATAGGCGTAGCCGTAGCGCACCTCTTCCACCAGATCGAGCGTGGCCTGGAAATCCGCCTCTGTCTCTTCGGGAAAGCCCACGATGAAGTCGCCGGACATCAGGATATCGGGACGCGCGGCGCGGATGCGTTCGATCAGCCGCAAATAGCTTTCGGCGGTGTGCGACCGGTTCATCCGTTTCAGGATGCGGTCCGACCCCGATTGCACCGGCAAATGCAGGTAGGGCATCAGCTTATCGCAGGTGCCATGCGCTTCGATCAGGGCATCGTCCATGTCATTGGGGTGCGATGTGGTAAAGCGGATGCGTTCCAGCCCGTCGATATCGTTCAGCGCCCAGATCAACTGCGCCAGCGTCCACTCCCCTCCCTGCGCCGCGCCGTGATAGGCGTTGACGTTCTGGCCCAGCAGGGTCACTTCGCGCACACCCCGTTCGACCAGATCGCGCGCCTCTGCCAGCACGCGGTCCACCGGGCGCGACACCTCGGCCCCGCGCGTATAGGGCACCACGCAAAAGGCGCAGAACTTGTCGCAGCCTTCCTGCACGGTCAGGAACGCGGTCGGGCCACGCTTGGCCTTGGGTCGGGTTTTCAGCTTTTCGAACTTGTCCTCTTCGGGGAAGTCGGTGTCGACCACCTTGGCCCCGTTATGGGTGCGCGCCTCCATCTCTGGCAGGCGGTGATAGGATTGCGGCCCCACCACAAGGTCCACCATCGGTTGGCGGCGCATGATCTCTTCGCCCTCGGCCTGTGCCACGCAGCCCGCCACCCCGATCTTGAGGTCCGGCTTTTCCGCCTTCAGCCCCTTGAAACGGCCCAGTTCGGAATAGACCTTCTCCGCCGCTTTTTCGCGGATATGGCAGGTGTTCAGCAGGATCATATCCGCGTCGTCGGGGGTATCGGTCTGCTCATACCCTGCCAGCGCCTCGGCCATGCGTTCACTGTCATAGACATTCATCTGACAGCCATAGGTCTTGATATAGAGCTTCTTGGGCGCTGACATCGCGGTAACCTGTTAAGGGAGTGGAAAGGCGACGCCGCACATACAGGAGCGGCCAGCATCTTGCAATGCACGCGCGGGTAGACGAATGATGAGCGATGGAACGGCATTTCACTTCGATTGACGATTTTCTGACGGATGCGCGCGCGTGGCTGAAAGGCCCCGTGGCCATTGTGCTGGTCGAGGATGAGGTCGAAGTCGCCACGACGTTGCGCCACAATCAGCAGTTGGGATTCCGCACCGTTCTGTCGCTGATGCCGCGCAGTTTCGCATTGCCCCGCGATCTGGAGGCGACGGTCTATCGCATCGATTACGACACGACCGCACCGGGGGCCGGAATCGCGGCGGTGAACCGGTTGATCGCGGCGGTGCCGGATTTGTGGATGTATTACTGCTATAACGCGGAATTCCTGTTCTTCCCCTTTTGCGAAACGCGCACCATTGGCGAAATGCTGGCCTTTCACACCGAGGAACGGCGCAGCGCGATGCTGACCTATGTGGTGGACCTGTATGCCGATGATCTGGATCGCAGCCCCGATGCGGTCAGCCTTGACCGGGCGCATCTGGATCGGTCCGGCTATTACGCGCTGGCGCGGCGTGGCGCGGACGGGCCGAAAGAACGCCAACTGGATTTCTTCGGCGGTCTGCGCTGGCGGTTCGAGGAACACGTCCCGCAAGAGCGGCGCAAGATCGACCGCATCGCGCTGTTCAGATCGAAACCCGGCCTGAAGTTGAGCGAAACCCACACGTTCAATGACGAAGAATACAACACCTATGCCTGCCCGTGGCACAACAATCTGACGGCGGCGATCTGTTCGTTCCGCACGGCCAAGGCCCTGAAAACCAATGCTGGCAGCGCCTTTGACATATCAAGCTTTACTTGGCACAATTCAGCACCTTTTGAATGGCATTCGCGCCAGCTTCTCGACCTTGGGCTCATGGAGCCGGGGCAATGGTTCTGACAGAACCTACGCAACAGAAGGCTTCGACCCAAAGCAGACAGGCGCCTCGGGTTTCAGTTTTTGCGTTTGATGTGTGTGACCAAGAGTTGAGTTGAATTTTTCCACGTTGCAAATTGGGTGTGTCTCAAAATGCGATCGTTTTATGATATTGATCAGCAGGACGTCATCGTTGGCATCGGTGGCGACTGGGATACCTTTGCGCTTCAGAATGACAGCCCCTCTGCGCAAGCGGCGGAAGTGACCGGATACCCGCTGTGGGACAGTGTCGAGGGGTTTGAGACGATGTCCTATCTCAATGCGCTGTTTTTCGCGGTGCGGCGCAAGGGCATACCGTTGAACCTGCGCTATCGCTGCGACAGTCCCAAGATGGCACGGCTGTTCAACATGACGATTTCACCGCTGCGCGAGAACGGATTGCGGGTCGAACATGTTCAGATCGCGCCCGGCCCGCATATGCAGCACCAGACCGCCGTCGACTTTTCACTGCATTATTCGCCCAAGAAATGCTCTGTCTGTTGCGCGTTTCTTATTGGCGATGAGTGGGTCGACCCATTCACCCTGCCCACCACCGTGGATTTCCCGAAAGGCGTGGGCCTGTGCGAACACTGCAAGAAAGAGGCGCTGAACGCCATCGCGCAGCATGACACCGATTTGCACGGAAAGGTCATCCCTTTCCGCTGATCCCCCCCCGGCGGTCCCTTGCCGGCCTTTGGAAATGGCAACGCCCCGGCTTGTGCGACACGGATGTGTCGTATTTTCTGTCTAGCGTCGTTTACGAACAATTTGTTCCCCATAATCAACGGTTACGATTCTCGTGCCACGAGCCGCCAAAACATGTCGAAGGCCGCTCCCCGTCTGCTTTGACCGCAAAGAGAGAGAGAACTCCCATGCTCCATGACGAAACCATTCATCCCGCCGCGCGCGCCTATGCCGATGAAGCTGCGGCCGGCACCCTGTCGCGCCGTGAATTCCTGACCCGCGCCACTTCGCTGGGGGTGACCAGCGCTGCGGCCTATGGCCTTTTGGGCGCCGCCAAGCCCGCACAAGCCGCGGGCCACGTGCAACAGGGCGGCACGCTTCGGATCGAGTCGCTGGTGAAGGGCCTCAAGGATCCGCGCACATATGACTGGCCGCAAATGTCCAACTTCACACGCGGTTATCTTGAATATCTCGTGGAATATCAGACGGATGGATCGTTTGAGCCTGCCCTTCTGGAAAGCTGGGAAGTCAATGAGGACGCCACCGAATACCTGTTGAAAGTCCGTCAGGGCGTCACTTGGAACAATGGCGACCCCTTCACCGCCGAGGACGTGGCCTTCAACATCGCGCGCTGGTGCGAGGCCGAGGTCGAGGGCAACTCCATGGCGTCGCGCATGGGGTCGCTCGTGGATTCAGAGACGAAAAAGGCCCGCGATGGCGCGATCACCGTGGTCGATGAAACCACCGTGCGGCTGACGCCCGGCAACCCCGATATCACGCTGATTGCGGGCTTCTCCGACTATCCGGCGGCCATCGTGCACCAAAGCTTCAATGGCGACCCGCTGGACAACCCGATTGGCACCGGCCCCTATATTCCTGCGGAATTCGAGGTCGGCGACCGCGCAGTTCTGGTGCGCAACGAGAACCATACCTGGTGGGGCGAAGGCGCCTATCTGGACCGGATCGAGTATCTCGATTTCGGCACGGATATGGTCGGCATCGTGGCCGCGGTGGACGCGGACGAGGTGGATATGGTCTATGAATCCATTGGTGACTTCATCTACCTGCTGGATGATATCGGGCTGACCAAATCCGAAGCCGTGACCGCCAATACCGTCGTGATCCGCGCCAACCAATTGGCCGAAGTGGAGGGCAAGACGCCCTATGCCGATGCGCGGGTGCGCCGGGCGCTGGCCATGGCGGTGGACAACGCGGTGCTGCTGGAACTGGGCTTTTCCGACAATGGCCGCGTCGCGGAAAACCACCATGTCGCGCCGATCCATCCCGAATATGCCGAACTGCCGCCCCCTGTCTTCGATCCCGAAGGCGCGTTGGCGCTGATGGAAGAAGCCGGGATGGCCGATTTCGAGCATGAGCTGATCTCTATCGACGACACGTGGCGCAAGAACACGTCCGACGCCGCAGCCGCGATGATGCGCGATGCGGGGCTGAACGTGAAACGCACCGTGCTGCCCGGCGCGACATTCTGGAACGACTGGGCGAAATACCCGCTGTCCTCGACCGACTGGGCGCAGCGCCCCTTGGGCGTGCAGGTGCTGGCCTTGGCCTATCGGTCGGGTGAGCCGTGGAACGAAAGCGCCTTCGCGAACGAGGAATTCGATACCCTGCTCGCCGAGGCGATGGCGCTTGCCGACGCTGACCAGCGGCGCGAGGTCATGGCGAAACTGCAAAAGATCCTTCAGGACGAAGGGGTTGTGATCCAGCCTTACTGGCGGTCCACCTATCGGCACCACAAGGAAAACGTGGTCGGCGCAGAGATGCATCCGACCTACGAGATTCACGTTGCCAAGCTGGGTTTTTCCGCCTGAGCCGCTCCGCATGATGATCCCGATCCGCGCGCGCAGCGCGGGTCGGACCCACCTTGCGCCTAGGCGCGCAGAACCGGGAACCAGTCTTCGCGCAGCCGCGCACCGGGCGTCATGTCATGGCCCGGAAACGGCGGAGAGGTCGGGCCGGGCCGCGCCACATAGCGCGCATCCTCCCCCACCAGACGCAGCGAAAACGCCCGCCGCCGACTGCCTGACTGATTGCCCCGCGCGCCATGCAGAGTGCGGAAGTTGAACGCGACGGCATCGCCGGGCGCCATCTCCCATTCGCGGATATCCATGCCTTCGGCCTCTGGGTCGGGAAGCGGCATGTAATCGCCTTCAAAGAACGCCTCTTGCGAGACCCAGCGCGTCGGCAGCACGTCCTTTTCCCACAGATGGGAGCCCGCCACACAGCGCAGCGAAGCATCCGTCACCGGATCGAGCGGCACCCAGAAGCTGACGGTTTGCTGCCCCTGCACGAAGTAATACGGCCCGTCCGAATGCCATGGTGTCGCCATGGAGGTGCCCGGCTCTTTCACCAGCACGTGGTCATGGAACATCTGCACCCGTTGGCTGCCCATCAGCGCGCCCGCAGCCGCTGCGATGGCCGGATCGCGCACGACCTCGGCGAATTCGGGAATCCGTTCCCAATTGCAGTAATCGTCGAAGAACCGGCCTGTCTCGCCCGCCTTGTCATTGTTCGATGCGTAGGGCCCCGGCGCGTCCAGATTGCGCGCCACGCCCGCGCGCAGCGTCTCCACATGATCGGCGAAAAGCCCACGCAACAGCACGACCCCGTCGCGCGCATATGTGTCGATATCCTGCTTGCCCGGCATCATGGTCCGATCCCTTCCCTGCTGCGGCCCGTTTCGCCGCGCAGATGATCAGACGCGCCGACGCCTCGCAAGCAGCAAACCACCCGCGCCCAGCAAAAGCAGCCCCGGCGCGGGCAGCGGCACCGGCGCGACAAAGACATTGCCGGAAAGCTGCGCCGCCGTGATGCCGGTATTGTCGACGATCAGGCCCGCCATGGTGACCCCGTCCAGAAAGTCACCAAGCCCATAGGCCGGGTCGAACCACGAATGATCGTTTTGGATCGACAGGAATTGCGCCGCCCAAAGCGCCCGCGCCGTGTCGCCCATATATTGCGTCGGCACGCGGATTTCCGCGAACAGCCCCACAATCGCGTCCACACCCGTCGTCAGGTAGTCGGGAAAGGCGTCCAGAACGAAGGCGGGCAGCAGGTCTTCGATCGGGGCCGGGTCAAAGCCCAGAAGCTCCCGAAGGGTCAGGTAATCCGGCAGACCGTGGTCGCGCCCGCGATTGATGTTGGTGGCATACAGGTCGATCAGAAAGCTCGCCCCGGCGGCGGGCACCTGCGCATTGCGCAAGGTATCATCGATCACCGTGTCGATCGCCATCGACGGCTGCACGGAAAGCCCGAATAGCTGGTCATCCAGCGAAGCGCCCAACAGGCAGGCCATGTTGAAAAAGCAATCGGCCAGCGGCACGTCCTGCGCTGCGCCGCCCGGGGCCTGTACGCGGATCGTGTCGGGCACCATCGTATGACCGATGCGCCCGGCTGCGGCGGAAAACTCCGTCAACATGCCGTCGATCCGGGCCACGATGGTCGGGTCCGGCAACAGGCTGGCCAGATCATCCGTGCCCAGAAAGACCGGCAGCAATTCGTCGTAGAACACCTTTTCCTGCTCTGCCGCGACCAGGTGCCGCGCGCCTTCGAAAATCTGATCGCCGGTGCAGGTCAGTCCCTGCGCCGCACAAGCCGCTGCGATTTCGTCCGCAAGCCGGTTATGTTCCAGCACGAAAAGCGTATGGAGGCTTTGCAGGCTGGGGTTTTCCGCCACGCGCCCATCCCCCGCGACGGGGCGGCCATCCACCATCGGCAAGCCGCCATCCGGCCCGGTTTTCATCCTGCCGGTCCCGTCAAGGCTGCGCAGCGCCATCGTGGTGGCCATATCGCTGCCATACACGGTCGATCCGTCGAAGATATGGGTCAGCGCATTGGTCTGCTCGCGCACGCCGTCCACTTCTGTGTAAAGCGACCGGTCCATCAACATCACCGGCGCACCGCCGCCCGCCTGCGCCACCGGATCATCTGCCGGGACCGGGATGTTGATCGTTTCGCTCCCGGTTTTGGTATGGGCGGTCTCGTGGCTGGCAAGAAATTGCAGCATCGCAACGCCCAGATTGCTGAGCGGCGGCAGTTCGTCCTGCGCTGCATGGGCCGGTTGGCTGAGCGCGTTGGAAATGTCGCGCGGATTGCCGCGATCCACCAATGCGCCGGCCCCATCGGCATAGGTCGCCGGGGCGAGGCGCGACAAGATGTCGTTCGGCGGCAGGGCCGGCACGGCAGGGCCGCTTAGCCCGGCGGCGACCTTCACCGCGTAATCGTCGATGAAGGCGCTGATCGATCCGGCCTGCACGGGCATGGCCCCGGCCAGGGCAAGAAGGACGGGCATCGCACGCGACAGGCGAAGCGGACCCGAACGGAGGGCAGTTGAAAATTTGGTCATCAAAAAAGGCTCACGTAATGCGTCAGGAAACACGCCGCGACAACGCAACGCACGCGGCGCATTCCGAAGAGTATCACGAAAACGTGAGCAAAGCTTCCGGCAGCTCGGGTCAGAGCTGACACAAATCGTCGCTAAATCAGAAACAATTGACGGTTATTTGCGTCTTAGGCGAATAACCACGTCCACGGCGGCGATTTCCACACCCTCGGGCGCTTGCGGCAATTGGGAGATAACCAATTGATCGGCGGGCGCATCCGACAGGCGCGACTCGTCTTCCCAGAAGAAATGCGGGTGATCGTGGGTGTTCGTGTCGAAGTAGCTTTTGGAGCCATCGACCGTGACTTCCTGCACCAGACCTGCATCGCAAAAGGCGCGCAGCGTGTTGTAGACAGTCGCCAGCGACACAGCCTCGCCCTGCGATTTGGCCGCGTCGAACAGGCTTTCGGCGGTGACATGACGGTGTTGGCCATCGCCGACCAGAAGCGCCGCCAGCGTCACCCGCTGCCGTGTGGGCCGCAGACCCTTGGTCTCCAGCCACTGCGTTCCGATCTCATGCGCCGTGCGCGTCATAGCTGCCTCGTACCGTTACAGTATTATCTATAAAGTCCTTATGCCTGTAGTTTCAATTGCAAATCAGTCGCAGGTCAACCCCGGTGACACGCAAACCACACCCAGTTGCGGCCAATCCCTTGCGGGGCAGGCAAACCCGGTGCTAGAGGGGTTCGACCTTTGACCTGCCGAGGAGACATGCGCGCCATGGCCCAGTACCCCAACAGTTTCGATCGCGAGGATCTGCTGAAATGTGCGCGTGGAGAGTTGTTCGGCCCCGGCAACGCGCAATTGCCGGAACCGCCGATGTTGATGATGGATCGCATCACCGAGATTTCGGAAGATGGCGGCAAACATGGCAAGGGCCATGTGGTGGCGGAATTCGACATCACCCCGGACCTGTGGTTCTTTGACTGCCACTTCCCCGGCAACCCGATCATGCCCGGCTGTCTGGGTCTGGACGGTCTGTGGCAGCTGACAGGGTTCAACCTTGGCTGGCGCGGCTGGCCCGGTCGCGGCATGGCCGTGGGCGTGGGCGAGGTAAAGCTGAAAGGCATGGTGCGGCCGGATCGCAAGATGCTGACCTATTACGTGGACTTCACCAAGGCGATGCAGACCCGCCGCCTGACCATGGGCGTTGCCAATGGCATCGTGGAGGCCGACGGCGAAGTGATCTATGAAGTCACCGATATGAAGGTCGTGTTGAGCGAGGCATAATTCCTGCCCGCCACGCGGCTGTCCTGTCCGGCGAGGGGCGGTGATTTCGCGGCGACACGCATCACCGGCGTTGACGACGAGACGACCAGAATCAGTTATATTCGGGGCGGCGCCACAGGCGGTCTTCCCGATCCGCTTCGGGCAGCCGCGCCAAGCGCCCCGCGCGGCGGTCCAATTTGTGAATAGATGCTCACCGCACAGTGCGCTCTTCAACCTGCTTGCACCCGCGCCGTGGGCTGACTTAAAAGGCCGTAACCCACAGGAGGAGTGCGCGCATGCGCCGAGTAGTTGTGACAGGGATGGGCATTGTCTCGTCCATCGGGAACAATGTCGAAGAGGTTCTTTCCTCTCTCAAGACCGGCACATCCGGTATCAAGGCCAGCCCCGACATGGCCGAACACGGCTTTCGCAGCCAGATCGCGGGCACGCTGGATATCGACCCGGCCGAGCATATCGACAAGCGGACATTGCGGTTCATGGGGCCCGGCGCGGCCTATGCCTATATCGCCATGTCGCAGGCCATCGCGGATGCCGGGCTGGATGAAAGCCAGATCGTGAACGAACGCACCGGGCTGGTTGCCGGATCGGGCGGGCCGTCCACATCTGCCATGCTGTCGGCGCATCAGACGGTTCTGAAAACCGGCGCGACCAAGCGGATCGGCCCCTTTGCGGTGCCCAAATGCATGTCGTCGACGATCAGCGCCAACCTTGCGACGGCTTTCAAGATCAAGGGCATCAACTATTCCATCACCTCGGCCTGTTCGACCTCGCTGCATTGCATCGGCAACGCGGCAGAGCAGATCATGCTGGGCAAGCAGGACGTGATGTTCGCAGGCGGCGGCGAGGAACTGGACTGGACCCTGTCCTGCCTGTTCGACGCGATGGGCGCGATGTCCTCGAAATACAACGACGCCCCGGCCACGGCCTCCCGTGCTTTTGACGCCAATCGCGACGGGTTCGTGATTTCCGGCGGCGGCGGCATCGTGGTGCTGGAAGATCTTGAGCACGCCCTTGCACGCGGCGCGAAGATTTACGCGGAAGTCACCGGCTATGCGGCGACCTCCGACGGGCATGACATGGTCGCCCCGTCCGGCGAGGGCGGCGAGCGCGCCATGCGTCTGGCCCTGTCCACCATGCCCGAAGGTCGCGAAGTCGGCTATATCAACGCGCATGGCACCTCGACACCGGTGGGCGATGTCGGCGAAGTGGAGGCCGTGCGCCGCGTCTTTGGCGAAACCCATCCGCCGATTTCCTCGACCAAGTCCATGACCGGCCACGCACAAGGCGCGGCAGGCGCGCTGGAGGCGATCTTCAGCCTGTTGATGCTGGAACATGACTTCATCGCCCCGTCGATCAATGTCGAAACGCTCGACCCTGCCCTGCGCGAAGGCGAAATCGCCACCGCGCTTCAGGAAAACGCCGGGCTGGACAGCGTGATGACCAACTCCTTCGGATTTGGTGGCACGAACGGGTCGATGGTCCTGTCGAAGTACAAGGACTGACATTCGCACAAACAGCGTTAGAGGCGCGCAGGGCCACGGGCCACCGCAATTGGCCCTGCCCCGCCCCTGTGCGGCCCGCGTGGCATCCAGCGCCGGCAGCGCCCGCCCCGCCCCGCGCAGTCGCTTGACGCTACGGGGGAATTCGGCCAAACCCATCGGGAACGTATTGCGGGGGTGACATGCTGTCATTGCAGGGAAAACGCGGGCTTGTCATGGGCGTAGCCAATGACCGCTCTATCGCATGGGGCATTGCAAAAGCCTGCGCCGAAGCCGGAGCCGAACTGGCCTTTACCTATCAGGGCGACGCTTTTGGCAAGCGGCTGGAGCCGCTGGCGGCCTCTGTAGGGTCCGACTTCATGGTGGATGTGGACGTGACGGATGACGCATCGCTGGACCACGCCTTCGATCAACTGTCGCAGCGCTGGGATCGCCTGGACTTTCTGGTCCACGCCATCGCCTATTCCGACAAATCCGAGCTAACCGGCCGGATTTTGAACACCACCCGCGACAACTTCAAGAATTCGATGGATATCTCCGTCTATTCCTTCATCGAGGTCGCGCGCCGCGCCCACCCGCTGATGGTTGAAAACGGCGGCACGCTGCTGACGCTCACCTATATGGGCTCCACCCGCGTGACGCCCAATTACAACGTGATGGGTGTCGCCAAGGCGGCGCTGGAATCGACCACGCGCTATCTGGCCAATGACCTTGGCCCCGATGGTATCCGCGTCAACGCGATCAGCCCCGGCCCGATGAAAACGCTTGCCGGTTCGGCCATTGCCGGGGCGCGCAAGACCTACAAGCATACCGACCAGAACGCGCCGCTGCGTTCCAACGCGACGTTGGAGGCCGTGGGCGGCACTGCCGTATACCTGTGTTCGGATGCGGGCGCTTGCACGACCGGAGAGATCATCCGCGTCGATGGCGGCTTCCACGTTCTGGGCATGCCGCAGCAGGAAAACCTGTAAGCCACGATGATCACCAGCCCGCCGCGCCGTGCGCTTGCCTTTGCGGTGGATTGGGTTCTGGCAAACATGATCTGCGGCCTCGCGCTGCCGGTGGTGTTTGCCCTGTCTGCCGACCCGATGCGGGTCAGCTTTGTCCTTGCCCCGATCCTGACAGCCGCCGCGATGCTGATGCTGGCCCTGCTGAACCACGGCAACACGCCGGGCAAGCGCTGGCTCAAGCTGGCCGTGTCCGGCGCGGGCGCATCATCTGCCGGGAGGTCCGGCGCCTTGGCTGGGTGCTGCTGGCCAGCCTATACGCGCTGGCCGATGTCGCGCTTTTGGGCGCGGGCACCTACGTGCTGACGGCGGCGGCGCTGTGGTTCGGGATTGCGATTGGGATACCGCTGCTGCGCGGGCGGCCGGAGTTTCCGCATAACACCGCAACCGGCTTTGCCGTGACGCACGCCTGAGCGCGCCATCGGCGGGAGGTCTTCCAGCACTTCCGGCAAGGCCATCCGCCCTGCCGGAAGCGCCAAGGATCACGCGGCGTCGACGGCCACGACTTCGATATCGAAGGTCAGGTCTTTGCCCGCCAGCGGGTGGTTCGCATCCAGCGTCACTTCGCTTTCGGTCACCTCAAGCACGGTCACCGGGACGATCTGGCCTTCCGGGCTTTGCATCTGAAGCTGCATACCGATTTCCAGCGGGATTTCCGCCGGGATACCCTCACGCGGGACGGCTTGCTGCATACCGGGGTTGATCGGGCCATAGGCCTCGTCGCAAGGCACTTCGACCTTTTTCTTGTCGCCGACAGCCATGCCGGGCAGCGCCTTGTCGAGACCGGGAATGATCTGCCCGGAGCCGACTTCGAAGGACAGCGGGTCGCGCCCGGCCGAACTGTCAAAAGTCGCGCCATCGCTAAGCGTGCCGGTGTAGTGAATCTGTACGGTGTCACCGTTCTTGACCTGGGTCATATAAGTCCAATCTGTCGGGGGGATGGGTTCTGAGGCCGCAGCGGATCGCGCGGGTTCTCGCTCTGGCGCGCAGAGTAACGGTTTTGTCGCCGGAATACAACGCGAAGGCCGCTTTCCCTTCGCCCGGCTCTGTGCAAATCTGCGCGCGACCGCCACGGAGGGAGCCCCGCAATGCCGATCAAAACCTGTGTCTTCGATGCATATGGCACCCTGTTCGACGTGGCCGCCGCCGCGCGTCAGGCTGCGACAGAAACCGAATTTCCGCAATTGATCGACGCATGGGCCGCGTTGGCCGAACATTGGCGGCTCAAACAGCTGCAATATTCGTGGCTGCGCGCCATAACCGGCGATCATACGGATTTCTGGACCGTGACGCAGAACGCTCTGGACTGGGCGTTGGAGAAGGCCGACCTGTCGCCCAATGCCGCGCTGCGTGAGCGGTTGCTGCAACTTTACTGGGAATTGCAGGCCTACCCGGAAGTGCCGGAGATGCTGACGCGGCTCAAGCAGGCCGGTCTGAACACGGCGATCCTGTCCAATGGCTCGCCCGAGATGTTGGACGGCGCGGTGCAATCCGCCGGGATTGGCGCAGAACTGGACGACGTGCTGTCGATTGAATCGGTGGGCATCTTCAAGCCTGCGCCGCAATGCTATGACCTTGTGCAGCAGCGTTTTGGCGGCACGCGGGACGAGGTTCTGTTCGTGTCCTCCAATGGCTGGGACGCGGCGGGGGCGGCGGCCTATGGCTTTGACACCGTGTGGGTCAACCGCGCGGGCGATCCTGTGGACCGCCTTGCAGGCCAGCCGCGCCACATCCTGACCCATCTGGCGGCGATCCCCGAACTGGCAGGTGTGGCATGAGCCGCTTCACGACCTCGGACGGGCTGTCGCTGCATTACGAAGACAGCGGCGACGGGCTGCCTGTACTGTGCCTTGCCGGGCTGACCCGAACCTCCCGCGATTTCGACTATGTTGCGCCGCATCTGGCCGGGGTGCGCCTGATCCGCATGGATTACCGGGGGCGCGGGCAGTCCGATTGGGGCAAGGAATGGGCCGAATACGCGCTGCCGATCGAAGTACGCGACGTGATGGAACTGCTGGAGCATCTCGGCCTGCCCAAGGTCGCGGTTCTTGGCACCTCGCGCGGGGGGCTGAACGCCATGGGCATGGCCGCCGCCGCGCCGGATGTCCTGCTGGGCGTGGCTTTCAACGATGTCGGCCCCGTGATCGAGGATAAGGGGCTGGATGTCATTGCCGAATATATCGGGCGCCACCCGCATGCGGCCACCCATGAACAGATGGCTGCGGCGCTGGCACATGTGATGCAGGGGTTCGACAACGTGCCGGCAGACCGCTGGCTGCAAGAGGCCCGGACCCAATATCGGCAGACCGACACAGGGCTGGAAATCACCTATGATCCGCGCCTGCGAGACGCGACACTGGCCGCGCGCGAGGCGGGCTTGCCTGACCTGTGGCCATTCTTCGATGCCCTGCCCGACGTGCCGCTGGCGGTGATCCGCGGTGCCAATTCCGAACTTCTCTCCGAAGAAACCGTGGCGCAGATGAAGGCCCGCCGCCCGAATATTCTGACCACCACCGTACCGGGGCGCGGGCATGTGCCGTTCCTGGACGAGCCCGAAAGCGTTTCCACTCTCACCACATGGATCGAGGCCATGACATGAATATCGATATGATCCGCGCCTCCGCCGCGCGGGCGCAGGGCCATGTCCGCCGCACGCCCCTGCTGAACTCCCCCTTTCTGGACGAGATCGCCGGGCGGCGTGTCTGGGTCAAACCCGAATGTCTGCAACATACCGGATCGTTCAAGTTCCGGGGCGGCTGGTCGGCGCTATCCGCAATGGATGAGGACACCCGCAAGCGCGGCGTGATTGCCTTTTCGTCCGGCAACCACGCGCAGGGCGTTGCGTTGGCCGCGAAACTGCATGGCGCGCCTGCGGTGATCGTCATGCCGGCCGATGCGCCCAAGCTGAAGATCGAAAACACCCGCGCCCTTGGGGCAGAGGTGGTCCTGTATGACCGGGCGAACCACGAAAGCCGCGAAGACATCGGGGCCAGCCTTGCGAATGAAAGAGGGCTGACGCTGGTCAAACCCTATGACGAGCCGCAGGTCATCGCCGGTCAGGGCACCTGCGGGCTGGAGATCGCCGAACAGGCCGCCGAACAGGGCGTGACCGAAGCAGAGGTGCTGGTCTGCACCGGCGGCGGCGGGCTGCTGTCCGGCGTCGCGCTGGCGCTGGAAGCCGACGCGCCGGGAATGCGCGTGCGCCCGGTAGAGCCGGACGGTTTCGACGATGTGCGCCGCTCGCTCGCCTCCGGGCGGATCGAACGCAATGCCAGCACGACCGGCAATATCTGCGATGCGATCATCACCCCGCAGCCGGGCGACATCACCTTTCCGCTGATGCAGCGCCTTTGTGGGCCCGGTCTGAGTGTCAGCGAAGATGACGCGCTTCGGGCGATGGCGCAGGCCTTCTTGCGGCTGAAAGTCGTGGCCGAGCCCGGCGGCGCGGTGGCTTTGGCCGCGGCGCTGTTCCACGGCGACCAGTTGGACGCCGCCGATGTGATCGTCACGATCTCTGGCGGGAATGTCGATCCGGCAATGTTCGCGCGCGCGCTTCAAACGCTCGGCTAACGGGCCCGGACCCAGTATCGAGGATTGCCAGATGACCCGTTTCAGTATCGCCAGCTTCAACGTCAAGAACCTGATCGGCGCGGATCAGGAATACTACAAGTTCCAAAGCTACACGCCCGAGGAATTTGCGTGGAAGGCCGATTGGATGGCCGATCAGCTTTTGACGCTGGATGCGGATATCATCGGGTTTCAGGAAATCTTCGAAGAGCAGGCCCTGCGCGATGTGATCGCGGAAACGGACCGGCGCGGGGCCGATGCCAATGCGCTGAACCTGCCGGACCGGTCGAAGAGCTATCGCAAGAAAGCGATTTTCCGCAAGCTGGCCTATCAGGGTTATGCCGATGCGGCGCTGGCCTTTGCGCCCAACATCCACGATGGCGGGCCGGGCGAACGGCGCCCCGGTCTGGCGCTGCTGTCGCGCCATGGGTTCGAGGGGCAGCCCGAAGTGCTGCAAGAACTGGAAACGCCGCTGGATATCCCGTTTCAGGAACTTGGCGGCGGTGACGGCGGCACCTACCGGATGACGCGGCTTTCCCGCCCGATCCTGAAAGCGCGGGTGCGGGTCGGCGGCACGGTGATGACAGTGTTCAACTGCCACCTGAAGTCCAAGCTGGGCGAGTTTCTTCGCCCCGCGGGGGCCGATTATGCGCCCGAGGCCGATCTGACGCAGTACGATCCGGTTGGCCGCGCGCTTGGCGCGATGCGGGCGGCGGTGCGGCGCATGGGGGAGGCATGGGTGCTGCGGCGCGAGATCGTGGCGGAACTGCGCGCGGGCTATCCGGTGGTGGCGATGGGCGACTTCAACGATGGTGAACATGCGGTCAGCTCCGAGATCATCTCCGGCGAGGTGCCCTTCCGAAACTACGCATGGATGCTGCGGCATGACGCAAAGCACGGCGCAGACCGCTATAGCAAGGAAGAGAACCTCCAGATCACCGAGGATGTTGAGGCCGTGCGCCTGCACTCGGCCGAAAAACTCTTTGTGCGCAAAAGCCTTCGCGACATGGTCTATACGACGGCCTTTGGTGGCACCTTCGAGAGCATCGACCAGATCTACCTGTCGCGGCACTTCTTGCCCGAATGGGACGGGCATGTGGGCGAGATGGAGTATTTCAGCGTGCTGAATGACCACCTGACCGATGGCTCTCATGCGGAAGCGCCCTATAACAAGCTGGCCTCCGACCATGGGCAGATCATGGCGCATATGCGGCTGGGCCGGGACGAGGTGCGCTAAAGCGCACCCTACGCGCTTGAAACCCCGCGCGCGGGATGGGACAACCCTGTAGGGTGCGCTTCAGCGCACCTTGCTAGGGGAGGAGATGACACATGAAGATGGCCGATCTGGGCGATGTTCGCCTGCACTACCGTATCGACGGACCCGAAGATGGCGCGCCCGTCGTCTTCGCCAATTCGCTTGGCACCGATCTGCGGCTCTGGGATCCGGTGATGCCGCTGCTGCCTGCGGGGCTGCGCATCCTGCGGTATGACAAGCGCGGTCATGGCCTGTCCACCTGCCCTCCTGCGCCCTATTCCATGGGCCAACTCGTCTCGGACGCGGAACGGTTGATGGACCTGCACGGGTTCAAGGACGCGGTCTTCGTCGGTCTGTCCATCGGCGGGCTCATCGCACAAGGGCTGGCGATCAAACGGCTCGACCTTGTCCGTGCGATCGTCCTGTCCAACACCGGCGCCAAGATCGGCACCCGCGACATGTGGGCCGACCGGATCAGTGCCGTGGACAGCGGCGGCATCGAAGCCCTTGCCGATGCCACGATGGAGCGCTGGTTCTCCGCCGCGTTTCGCAAAACGCCAGAGCTGGAGCTGTGGCGCAACATGCTCACCCGGCAAGAGAACGCAGGCTATACCGGCTGCGCGTCGGCCATCGCGGGCACGGATTTCTATTCGACCACGGCGGCGCTGCGCCTGCCCGCGCTTGGAATTGCGGGCAGCGAAGACGGCGCGACCCCGCCCGACCTCGTGCGCGAAACCATCGAGTTGATCCCCGGCTCCAAGATGCACCTGATGCGCGGTGCCGGGCACCTGCCTTGCGTCGAGAAGCCCGAAGAATATGCCGAAGCTCTGACCGGTTTCGTGCGTGGTGTGGGCCACATCTAATGGCGGCATCCGTCCACGATCAGGCGCATCTTGCGGGGCTGTTTGATGCGGGCGACGTCACGCGCCTTTTCACCGCCACCGCTGAAATTCGCGCCATGCTGGTCATCGAAGGCGCACTGGCCAAGGTGCAGGGCAAGCGCGGGATCATTCCCGAACTCAGCGCGCAGGCAATCCACCGCGCCTCGCTGGAATTGCAGATCGATCCCGGCGGGCTGGCCGCTGCCACCGCGCAGAACGGCGTCTGCGTGCCTGCCCTCGTCGCGGCCTTCCGCGAGGCAATGCAGGCCCCGGAACATGCGCAATACATGCATTGGGGCGCGACCTCTCAGGACATCATCGACACCGGCCTGATGCTGCGGCTGCGGCAGGCATCGGGGCTGATCGACGCCTCGCTGGAACAGACCCTGACAGCCCTTGCCGCGCTGGCCGGGGCACATGCCGACACGCCCATGGCGGGGCGCACCTATGGGCAACAGGCCGCACCGACCAGCTTTGGCGCGGTCGTCGCCTCATGGGGCTGGCCCCTGCTGGAGGCCCGGCGGGCCTTTGCCGCGCTGGAATTTCCTGTCTCGCTCTCGGGTGCGGCGGGCACCGGCAGCGCGCTTGGCCCCGACCCGGCCGTGCTGCGCGGCGATCTGGCAGAGGCGCTGAAGCTCAGCGATCCGGGCCATTCCTGGCACACCGATCGCAGCCCGGTTCTGCGCATCGCCGAGGCCGCGATGCAGGCCATCACCGCATTCGGCACGATGGGCGAGGACTTGATCGCCTTGGCGCAGACGGAAGTCGGTGAAGTCACCCTGGGCGGCGCTGGCGCATCCTCGACCATGCCGCAAAAGCAAAACCCCGTCGCCCCGTCCGCCCTCGTGGCGATTGCGCGCCTGTGCCAAGGCCTGCACGGCGTGCTGCACGGCGCGGCGATGCACCGCTTTCAACGGGACGGCGCGGCGTGGTTCACCGAATGGATGGCCCTGCCGCAGATCGTCATGGGCGCCGCCGCCGCCGCGCAACACGGCCACAAACTGGCCGAGGGCATGCAGCCCAATCCCGCCCGCATGGCCGCGCATCTGCAAGGGGACGGGCTGCTTCATGCCGAAGCGCTCAGCTTTGCACTTGCCGCGCAGATGCCGCGCCCGGAGGCGCAGCTTGAAACCAAGCGCCTCGCCGCCGAGGTGCGCGAGACCGGCCAAAGCCTGGGCGCGCTTGCGATGGCGCGCTACCCCGACCTCCCCGCAAGCCTCTTCATGCCCGCCGCCCAACTGGGCAGCGCCCCGCAAGAGGCCCGCGCCTTTGCGGCGCAGGTGCGCGGCGCATGATCCCCGCCTGTTCCCGCTGATCCGCCCATGCGTGCCGGAACTGCCTTCATTCTGATCACTGTGCTGATCGATTCCATGGGGATCGGGCTGATCATTCCGGTCATGCCCGCCCTGATCCGCGAGGTGCAGGGCACCGGGCTGCAATCGGCGGTTCTGTGGGGCGCGGTGCTGTCTGTCACATTCGCGGTGATGCAATTCCTTTTCGGCCCGCTTCTGGGCAACCTGTCGGACAGGTTCGGACGCCGCCCGATCATGCTGATCTCTCTGGTGGTGCTGGCGCTGGACTATCTTGTCATGGCGGTCGCCGGATCGATATGGATCCTGCTGGCCGGGCGTGTGGTGGGCGGTATCACCGCCGCGACCCATGCCACCGCCAACGCCTATATGGCCGATATTTCCACGCCCGAGCAGAAATCCACCAATTTCGGCCTTGCCGGAGCGGCCTTCGGCCTTGGTTTCGTGCTGGGCCCCGCCATTGGCGGCGTGCTGGCGGAATTCGGCACCCGCGCGCCCTTCTATGCTGCCGCGCTTCTGGCCACGGCCAATGCGATCTTTGGCTACTTTGTCCTGCGCGAGACTGTGACCGACCGCATCCGCCGCCCCTTCAGCTGGCGCCGGGCTAATCCGTTCGGCGCATTTCGGCAGTTGAACAACCTGCCCGGCATCCGCGCCCTTCTGGTGGTCTACTTCCTTTATCAGATGGCCTTCGGCGTCTATCCGGCGGTCTGGGCCTATTACACGCAGCTGAGGTTCGGCTGGTCGGAGGCGGTCGTCGGCCTGTCGCTGGCGCTTTTTGGCGTGTCGCTGGCCATCGTGCAGGGCGGATTGATCCGCCCGGCGATCCGGGTCTTGGGCGAACGCGGTGCGGTGATCTATGGGCTGGCGGCGGATGTCGTGTTCTTCGTCCTGACCGCGCTGATCTGGTCCGGGCTTGTCTTGCTGGCGCTGACCCCGATTGCCGCGCTGGCCGGTGTGATCACCCCTGCCCTGCAATCCATCATGTCGCAACAGGTCAGCGACGACGCCCAGGGAGAGCTTCAGGGTGCGATGACCTCGGTCGCGGCGATTGCGATGATCCTCAGCTATGCCGTTATGTCGGTGACGTTCTGGCAGTTTTCAGGGGCGGATGGGGCGATCTATTTGCCCGGCGCGCCCTTCCTTCTGTCCAGCGCACTTGTCGGTCTGGGCCTCGTTGTTTTTCTACGCCGCGCCTAAAGTGACGCTACGGCAAGTCTGACATGCCCGGCGCATTCAGGCTTGCAACGCCTAACCGTTTCGGACGAGCGTTCCAGAACCATGAGGGAGGGAGACATCGTGCAGAAAATCAAAGCCGCCGTATGCCATGCGTTCGGAGAGCCGCTGAAGATCGAACAGATCAACCTGCGCGCGCCACAAGCCGAAGAGATCGAAGTCACACTTGATGCGGTGGCGATTTGTCATTCCGATATTTCCTATGCCGATGGCGCTTGGGGCGGCTCGCTTCCGGCGGTCTATGGCCATGAGGCCGCGGGCCGTGTGACGGCGGTCGGGCCGGGTGTGGCTGGCATCCGCGAAGGCGACAGCGTGGTCGTCACGCTGATCCGGGCCTGCGGGTCCTGCACCAATTGCGCGACGGGAAAGCCCACCATCTGCGAGACGCCTTACGATGGCGACAAGGGGCCGATCACGACAGCCGATGGCGGCAAGCTACATCAGGCGATGGCCTGCGGCGCCTTTGCGGAAAAGGTCGTGGTCAGCCATCGGCAGGTCGTGGTGATCCCCGATGACATTCCCAAGGACAGCGCCGCGCTGGTGGCCTGCGGCGTGATCACTGGCGTCGGCGCCGTGGTGAATGCCGCCGGGCTGAAAGCCGGGCAGGATGTCGTCGTGATCGGCGCGGGCGGTGTCGGGCTGAACGCCATTCAAGGCGCGCGCATCGCCGGGGCGCGGCGCATCGTGGCTGTGGATATGACCGAAGAGAAGCTGGAGATCGCCAGGGAATTCGGCGCGACGGACGGCGTGCTGGCGACGCATAAAGCACCGTGGAAAGCCGCGCAACGCGCGATGGGGCGCGGCGCGGATGCGGTATTCGTCACCGTTGGCGCAATCCCGGCCTATGATCAGGCCCCGCGCTATCTGCATTGGGGCGGCAAGCTGGTCATGGTGGGTATGCCCCATGCCGGGTCCGAAGCGAAATACGCGCCGGATGTCATGAGCTATATGGGTCAGGGCATGGCCGGATCGAAAATGGGCGATGTGGTGATTCAACGCGACATCCCGTGGATGATGGATTTGTATGGTCAGGGTCGCCTGAAACTGGACGAATTGATTTCCGGTCGCTGGAGCCTGGATCAGATCAATGAGGCCATCGCGGATACCAAGACCGGATCGGCCAAACGCAACGTGATCATGTTCGACCGGTAGCTTCGTCGCGGGTGGCCGGGTTTCTGGGGGCTCCGCCCCTCTTGGCCTGCGGCCAATTCACCCCGAAGTATTTTGAAACAGGCGAAGCAAGCCCCCCCTCGCCCTGTCGGGGGCCGCGCCGTGGATTTCTAGTCATCCGCTGACCGGGACTGTCGGGCTGTGCCGCTTGTGCCCCCACCGGCGCGCTGCCGCGCAAGGATGAAGTCCATTGCCCAAGGACGCTGACGGATCAGTGGTGTGTCGGTTTCCGGCTTGCTCCGCCCCGTGCGGCGCGTCAGGGTCGCGGCAAGGACAGACAGGAGTGGCCTGCAATGAAGCTTGTCGATCTCGACATTATCATCACCGCGCCCCCAGCCCCCGGATGGGGCGGGCGCTATTGGATACTTGTGAAGCTGACCACCGATACCGGTGTTACCGGCTGGGGCGAGTGCTATGCCTCTTCCATCGGGCCGGAGGCGATGCGCGCGGTGATCGAAGATGTCTTTGCGCGGCATATGCAGGGCGATAGCCCCGAGAATATCGAACGCATGTTCCGGCGGGCGTTTTCCTCCGGGTTCACGCAGCGCCCGGACCTGACGGTGATGGGCGCGTTTTCCGGGCTGGAAATCGCCTGCTGGGATATTCTTGGCAAGGCGCGGGGTCGCCCGGTCTGGGCGATGCTGGGCGGGCGCGTCTGGGACCGCGTGCGCTGCTATACCTATCTTTATCCGATGGAACAGCACGCATTGGCGGAGTTCTGGACCTCGCCGGAAATGGCCGCCGAAGCGGCTGCCGATTGCGTGGCGCGCGGCTATACCGCCGTGAAATTCGACCCCGCTGGCCCCTATACGATGCGCGGCGGACATATGCCCGCAATGAGTGACATCAGCCAGTCGGCGGCCTTTTGCAAAGCGATCCGCGCGGCAGTGGGTGACAAGGCCGACCTGCTGTTCGGCACCCATGGTCAATTCACCACCGCCGGGGCGATCCGGCTGGGTCAGGCGTTGGAGCCTTATTCCCCGCTTTGGTTCGAAGAACCGATCCCGCCAGACGCGGTGGAGGAGATGGCCAAGGTCGCGCGCGCGGTCCGCATCCCCGTCGCCACCGGGGAACGGTTGACCACGAAGGCCGAATTCGCCCCCGTGCTGCGGGCCGGGGCGGCGGCGATCCTGCAACCGGCGCTTGGCCGATCCGGCGGTATCTGGGAGACGAAGAAAATCGCGGCAATGGCTGAGGTCTATAACGCGCAGATGGCCCCGCATCTTTATGCGGGCCCGGTGGAATGGGCCGCGAACCTGCATCTGGCGACCTCTATCCCCAACCTGTTGATGGCCGAAACGATCGAGACGCCGTTCCACGACGCGCTGATCAAGGGCAGTATTCGGGTGGAGAACGGCTTTGTTGCGCTTGGCGACGCGCCGGGGCTTGGGATCGAGGTGGACGAGGATCTGGCCCGCGCCCATCCCTATACCGGCGACGGGTTGCATTTGCAGATGCAGGAAGCGCCCTGCGACTATGTCAATGGCAATGCCTTTGAAGGCGGCGCGCCCGCCCCGCGCGACGGGGCCGGGGACTGATCGCGTAGAACAGCGCGGCGGCAGACCGCCGCGCTGGAATATCTGGGTGGCACGCCGGAAACCGACGCGGTTTCCGACGCCCCGCTCAGAAGAATGCCTGCAGCCCCGTCTGGGCACGGCCCAAAATCAGCGCATGCACATCATGGGTGCCTTCATAGGTGTTGACCGTTTCAAGGTTCACCATGTGGCGGATCACCTGAAACTCACCCGAGATCCCGTTACCGCCATGCATGTCACGCGACATCCGCGCGATATCCAGCGCCTTGCCGCAATTGTTGCGCTTCACGATGGAGATCATCTCGGGTGCGGCCTCGGCCTTGTCCATCAGGCGACCCACTTGCAGTGACGCCTGCAAACCCAGTGCGATTTCCGTCTGCATATCCGCCAGTTTCTTCTGGAACAGTTGGGTCTGCGCCAGCGGCTTGCCGAATTGCTTGCGGTCCAGCCCGTATTGCCGCGCCGCGTGCCAGCAGAACTCTGCCGCGCCCATTGCCCCCCAAGAAATCCCATAGCGCGCCCGGTTCAGACAGCCGAACGGGCCTTTGAGCCCCTCCACATTCGGCAGCAGCGCGTCTTCGCCCACTTCGACACCGTCCATCACGATTTCACCGGTGATGGAGGCGCGCAGCGACAGCTTGTTGCCGATTTTCGGCGCGCTCAATCCCTTCGTGCCCTTTTCCAGAACGAAGCCACGGATTTTACCGCCATGCGCATCGGACTTGGCCCAGACCACGAAGACATCCGCGATCGGCGCGTTGGAAATCCACATCTTGGAGCCATTCAGAACATAGCCGCCATCGGTCTTTTTCGCCGTCGTCTTCATGCTGCCCGGATCGGAGCCGGCATCAGGTTCGGTCAGGCCAAAGCACCCGATCCACTCACCCGAGGCAAGTTTCGGCAGGTATTTCTGCCGCTGCTCTTCCGAACCGTAGGCATAGATCGGATACATCACGAGGCTGGATTGCACCGACATCATCGACCGGTAGCCACTGTCGATCCGCTCGACCTCGCGCGCGACCAGCCCGTAGGACACATAGCCCGCGCCCAGACCGCCATAGGCTTCGGGAATCGTGGTGCCCAGCAGGCCCATCTCGCCCATCTCGCGGAAAATCTCCGGATCGGTTTCCTCATTCGCGAAGGCGTCGATCACCCGCGGCGCCAGCTTTTCATCGGCATAAGCGCGCGCGCTGTCGGCGATCATGCGCTCGTCCTCGGTCAATTGATCCGCCAAGCGGAACGGATCGGCCCAATCGAAACGGCCCAGATCGGGCGCATCCTTGGCGCGCAGTTGCGGGGCGTCCTGGCTCAGATCGTCTGGCATCATGTCCTCCATCGGTGAAACCTTGTTTGCGCGGAATATTGCACGGAACGCCGCGAATGGCTAACGAGGGTTTGTCACCAAACCATGAGAAAACCTCATATGTCCCTGCCCCGCCGTTTTCTGCCTTCTACTGCGGCACTGATCGCCTTCGAGGCCGCAGCGCGCCACGGATCGGCCACGCAGGCTGCGGCGGAACTGAACCTGACGCAGGGAGCCGTATCGCGGCAGATCAAAGCATTGGAGGAACAACTGGGCGTCACCCTCATGACACGGCAAGGGCGCGCCCTTGGCCTGACCCATGCCGGCGCGCGCTATGCCGAGGATGTGCGCGAAATCCTGACGCGGCTTGGCAAGGCCACGCTGGGGCTGCGGACCAACCCGCTGGGCGGCGCGCTGAACCTGTCGATCCTGCCCGCCTTCGGGATGCACTGGCTGGCCCCGCGCCTGCCCGACTTCGGACGCGCCCATCCCGAAGTGACGGTGAACCTTTCGACCCGGCTGGCCCCGTTCGATTTCGGCACCCAGCCCTTTGACGCCGCGATCCACTTCGGACGCGAGGATTGGCCCGGCGCGCATCACATGTATCTCGCCCCCGAAACGGTACTGGCCGTCTGCGCCCCCGGTCACATGAATGGCCCGCTGCAAGACCACACGCTCTTGCATCTGGAAACGCGCCCGCGCGGCTGGGACCGCTGGCTGCGCGCCAAATCCATACCGCAACCCAAGACGCCGGGGATGCAGTTCGACCAGTTTTCGACCATGGCGCAAGCGGCGGTACATGGGCTGGGGATTGCGCTGTTGCCGACCTTCGTGGCGGAACCCTATCTGGAAAGCGGCACGTTGGAGCTGGCTGCGCCGGACCGGCAGGACAGTATCGGCAGTTATTACCTTGTCTGGCCACAGGGCCGCCCGGAGACCGGCGCGCTCAAAGCCTTTCGGACCTGGCTGTCCGGGATCGCGGCCCCGCATAAGGCGGCACCATCCCCCCCTGAGGGCCAAGGCGACTCACCCGTGCAAACCTAAACCGAATTATAGTAAAAACCGGCAGATCGCCGCTGATACCAGTAGAAGTAGCAATTTTACGCAGAAACGGTCCGGTTCAACAGACTGTTTCCCAAAGGCACCGGTTCCGGCCCGAATTTCGCCCCAATCTGCCTCTATCGCGCCATAATTCACACCTAAACAATGCTTCGAGCCACCAAGACGTGACTCTTGCTGCTGAGGACGAATATTATGATAAAGATTTGGCAATTCACTGGCGCCGTTGCCCTGTGTATCGCATCGGTTGCCCATTCTGAAGAACACCGCGTCGTGCTGACCGGGTTCTCTTACTTCCCGTCGGTTGTTTACGCGCAGCCCGGGGATTCCGTCATTTTCATTAACGAAAGCGGCGAAGAACAAACCGTTGTCGGCCGGGATACCGGTTGGGTCGTTGGCCCGCTGGGAGACCAGCAAGAAGGCCAGCTGACCATCAACGAAGAAACGGAACTCGCGTTCTTCGCGGCCTATGCGGCCGAAGAAGACGATGACACCGACGAGACATCGCCGAACAGCGAATATGGTGACTACGACGAAGCGCCGATCAAGGCGGAAATCACCTTCGACGAGCCCAACCTGTCCGGCAGCTAATTCAGCTCTCGTTCCAGCATGGCGGCCCCCGTCTCGTATGAGACGGGGCTTTGCCGTGTTGTCAGCTTTCCAGTGGCTCAATCAGCGCCGCGCCGCTGGCCCGGTTGGAATTGACCGCCGGATCGACACGGTGCCAAACCAGTGCATCTGGTGCAGCCGGACGCATCAGCGCCGCCGCGCCCTTGCCAGCCTCCCCCAACCAAAGCGGCCAGTTTTCCGGCTCAAGGATCACCGGCATCCGGTGGTGAATTTCTGAGATCGCGCGATTGGCCGCACAGGTCACGATCGCGCAGGTTCGCAGCGGCTCTTCGCCCTTCTCCCAATCCTGCCAAACCCCGGCAAAGACAATCGGCGCCCCATCGGCGCGGGTAATGTACCATGGCAAGCGATTGCCGTCCGCATCCTTGGTCCACTCGTAAAACCCCGATGCGGGCAACAGGCAGCGCCGCGCCCGGGCGGCAGCCTTGAAGGCAGGTTTCTCGGCAATCGTTTCGGCGCGCGCATTGATCAGCAAGGGGCCGTCCGACGGTGTCTTGTACCAATGCGGGATGAAGCCCCAGCGCATCGGTTGCAGCCGCCGTTGCGGATCTGCCCCTTCCAAGACATCGGACGAGACCGCCGCGACCCGATTGGTCGGGCAGACATTGTAATTGGGAATATCGGGGAGATCGTTGGATGGCGCAGCCGCGAAAAGCTGCGCCATCGCATCATTTGGCAGGGTCGTCGCGAACCGTCCGCACATCTGGCATCCACTCCGTCCCCTTGGGTTGGCGGGCGGGCGCCTTTGGCCGCAAGGCCAAACAGAGCCGCGCCGCCGACCCGGCCTTACTTGGTCGCGATACGACCATCCGTGTAAGGCGTGTAGCTGTCGCCTTTGGCGGTGATGAACTCCGCCGTCACATCCGCAAGGTCGGGACCGAAGTCATAGGCCTTCTTGTCCTCGCCCGCGAACATCCGATAGCCGTCGCCACCGTTGCGCACATAGTTGTTGGTCACCACGCCATAGGTCTTTTCCGCGTCCAGCGGCACGAACCCATCGCCTTCCGCAACCATCACATCGACGATCCGGCTTCCGGCAGGTGCGCTCGGATCCCAAGTAAAGGTCATGCCCGCGACCTGCGGGAAACGGCCTTTGACCTCTTCGACCTGGCTGACGCCATTTTCCAGCGCTTCAAGGATTTCCGCACCGGTCACTTCGAAGGTGGACAGCGTGTTCTGGAACGGCAGCACGGTCAGCACTTCGCCCATGGTGATTTCACCCGCATCGATGGACGCGCGCAGCCCGCCACCGTTCTGGATCGCGATGCTCACGCCCTGATCCTTCACCCGGTCCAGCATCGCATCAGCGACAAGGTTGCCCATCGGGCATTCCGCCGTACGGCAGACTTCCCGCGCGCCCTCGATCGAGGTGTCCGTCGCGCCGATAACCTTGGATTTCAGCTCTTCGATCGGCCCGGCCAGTTCCGCCACACGGGCCGAGATGGCCTCGTCCTTGGCAACGCTTGCATCCAGCAGGATCGTATCGCCGCTGGCATCCAGCAAAGACCCGTCATCCGCGAAGGTCAGGACGAGGTGCCCGACATATTTCGAATAGGCATAGGCCTGCACGATCGGAACCAGCGTGCCGTCTTCCTGGCTGACATAGGTCGGATAGGCGCCCTGACGCTTCTTGTCGGTGGCGCTCAGATAGGTGTGCGAGTGTCCGCCCACGACCGCATCGATGCCCGGCACGGCTTCGGCGATCATCATATCCGCAGGCAGGCCCACATGGGTCAGCGCGATGATCTTGTTCACGCCTTCCGCTTCCAACGCTGCCACATCCGCCTTCAGCGCGGTGATTTCGTCCTCGAATTTCACATTCGGACCGGGGCTGGAGGTGTCCACCGTGTCCGTTGCCAGCGCCGAAACGATCCCGATCTTCTCGCCGCCCGCTTCCAGCACGATATGATCGTCGATCTTGCCCGCCAGCACGTTGGAGGCGGTAACATCGAGGTTGCCGGAAATCACCGGGAAGGACACCTTGTCGACAAAGGCCGACAGCGCCTCTGGCCCGTCATCAAATTCGTGGTTGCCCACGGCCATCACGTCAAAGCCGATGCGCTCCATCATCTCTGCTTCGACCTCGCCCTTGTAGGTCGTGTACATCAGCGAGCCTTGGAACTGATCGCCCGCATCCATCACCAGCACGTTTTCCCCGGCTGCGGTCAATTCGTCGCGCAGCTCGTTGATTTTCGTTGCAACCCGCGCCACGCCGCCAAAGCACTTGCCCTCTGCGTCATCTTCCGCGCCGCAGGTGCTGTCATACTTGCTGACCGGCTCGATACGGCTGTGCAGATCGTTGATGTGAATGATGTGAAGCGTGTAATCCGCATGTGCCATCCCAGCGCTCAGCGCGATGGCGGCGGAGGTCAGAAGGAATCGGGACATTTTTTTGTTCTCCATTGTTGGACGGCGTCCATCCTGACGCGCTTTGCGAGAATGTCAAAGCACCCAAGCGCCCAACCCGACGTCGCGCGCGCTTGACGCGCCGTCATCGCCACGGCATGACCAAAACATGATCTATAAAATCTTCCGAGCCGATGAATGGGCCGCGCTTCAGGCCAAGGGCGAAACCGATGGCGCACCGATTGATGTGGCCGATGGCTATGTCCATTTTTCAACCGCAACGCAGGTCGCGGAAACCGCGGCCAAGCACTTTGCCGGTGCGGATGACCTGTACCTTCTGTCGGTCGATGAATCCACGCTGGGCAATGCGCTCAAATGGGAAGTGTCGCGCGGCGGGGCGAAGTTCCCGCATCTCTACCGCAAGCTGACCATCGCGGATGTGGTCGCCGTGCATCGCCTGCCCCTGGTGGACGGGGCGCATGTCTTTCCGGAGAACCTGTGATGAGCGATACACCCCGTGATGCGGCGGGCCTTGATGCGGCGGGGGAGCAAAGCATCGACCCGACCCGCGCGCAGTTCGACGCGTTCAAAGGTCTGGACCGCGACCATCCGATCGAAATGCTGAACCTTGTCCGGTTCCGCGACAAGGCGATCTATCCGCCTGACCATCCGCTCGCCAAAGAAGCGCTGACCGGGGCAGAAGGCTATGCCAATTACGGCAAGGACAGCGCGCCCGTGCTGGAACGTGTCGGCGGTATCATCCTGTGGCGCGGCCGCTTCGAAACCATGCTGATTGGCCCGTCGGACGAACGCTGGGATGCCTGCTTTATTGCGCGTTACCCCAATGCCCACGCCTTCCTCGCCATGGTTTCCGACCCGGAATACAAACGCGCCGTGGTGCACCGGCAAGCGGCGGTTGAGACGTCGCGCCTGATCCGCACCTCACCCGCGTCCGGCGGCGCAAGCTTCGCATGAGCATGATCGAACATCTGGGCCTTGCCGCGCTGCGCAAGATCGACCCGGAGCGCGCGCATGGTCTGGCGCTGCGGGCCTTGCGTCTGGGCCTTATGCCCTTGCCCGGCCCTGTGACCTCGCCCCGGCTCGCTACGCGCCTTGCCGGGCTGGACCTGCCCAATCCCGTCGGGCTGGCCGCCGGGTTCGACAAGAACGCCGAGGCCCTGGCCCCGCTGTCGCGCGCCGGCTTCGGCTTTATCGAAGTGGGGGCCGCCACGCCGCGCCCGCAACCGGGCAATCCCAAACCGCGCCTGTTCCGATTGACCGAGGACGCCGCCGCCATCAACCGCTTTGGCTTCAACAATGAGGGGATGGAGGCAATCGCAACCCGGCTGGCCCAGCGCCCGAAAGACGCGGTGATCGGCCTGAATCTGGGGGCCAACAAGGACAGCGCTGACCGCGCCTCGGATTTTGCCCGCGTGCTTGAACGAACGCGCCCGCATCTCGATTTCGCCACGGTCAACGTCTCGTCCCCGAACACCGAGAAACTGCGCGACCTGCAAGGAACAGACGCGCTGCGGGCGCTTTTGTCGGGCGTGATGGCGATCAGCGATACCTGCCCCGTCTTCCTGAAGATCGCGCCGGACCTTGGCGAAGCGGAACTGGACGGGATCGCCGCCATTGCCGAGGAAACCGGCGTCAGCGCGATTGTCGCCACGAATACCACTCTGGACCGGACCGGCCTTACCAGCCGCCACGCGCAGGAAGCGGGCGGCTTGTCGGGCGCGCCGCTTTTTGAACGAGCAACACGGATCCTTGCGCAGCTGTCCCTGCGTACCGATATTCCCCTTATCGGGGTCGGTGGGATTTCCAGCGCCGAGGACGCCTATGCCAAGATTCGCGCCGGGGCGTCCGCGGTGCAGCTTTACACGGCGATGGTCTATCACGGCTTGTCGCTGGGTGCGGAAGTCGCCCGTGGCCTCGACCGCCTGCTGGAACGCAATGGGTTTTCCAACGTGTCCGAAGCAGTCGGAACGGGTCGAGAGGACTGGCTATGATCACATTCTGGCACAACCCGCGCTGTTCCAAATCGCGGCAGGCGCTTGCCCTGCTGGAAGAACATGGCGCACCGGTCGACATCCGCCTTTATCTAGCCAATCCCCCATCGCGTGAGGAACTGGAAACTGTTGCTCACAAGCTGGGGCTGCCGCCATTGGCGATGATGCGAACGGGCGAAAAACCCTTTGAAGAACAAGAGCTCAGCGAAAACGACAGCCCTGACAATCTGTTCGACGCGATGGCCGAATTTCCGATTTTGATCGAACGGCCGATTGCAATCCGCGCCTCACGCGCGGTAATCGGCCGCCCCCCGGAAAACGTGCTGTCCCTGCTGGACTAGACGCGCTCTGCGCACCAATACGGGCACCAAATGGGGCGCCAACGCCTTGCCCCGCGCAAGTTGCCTCGCGCAAGGCAAATCATCGCGCGCCGCGCCCGGCGCGGCCCCATCACGCTCAATCCCGGTGCGCGCTGACCGACCGTTCCAACGCCGGATAACGCAGCGCCAGCGTTATGCTGCGGGCGATGAAGGAAATTGCCAAGGCTGCCCACAGCCCGTGATTGCCGAAGGCCGGCATCAGCGCCGCAACCGCCGCAAGATAGATCGCAAGGCAGATCAGCATCATGTTGCGCAAATCCGCGCCGCGCGTCGCGCCAAGGAAAATCCCGTCGAACATGAAGGCGCCCACGGCGAGCAGCGGCGAAATTGCGACCCAGACAAGATAGCTGCGCCCTTCCGCCCGAACATCCCCCGCCTTGGTCATCACGTCGATGATCCAGCCGCCCGCGCCCCAGAAGACCACGCCCAGCAGGACCGCCGCCACCACGCCCCAGACCGAACACAGCCATGCAGCCCGCCGCAGCCGCGCCACATCGCGCCGCCCCACGGCCCGCGCCACCAGCGTTTCGGCGGCAAAGGCAAAGCCGTCCAGCGCGAAGGCCGAAATCGACAGGAATTGCAGCAACACCTGATTGGCCGCCAATTGCACATCGCTGAACCCGGCGCTGAAAAAGGTGAAGGACGTGAAGATCGCCAGCAGCGCCGCTGAACGGATCAGGATATCGCCGCTCACCTGCGCCATGCGCAGGATCTTGGCCCGGTCGAACACCCGCGCCGCATCCCGCCAGGCCGGATGGGCAAAGGCCGCACGGCACAGCCACAGGCCAAGGCCCAGCGCGGTGAACTCGGCGATCACGGTGGCCAGGGCCACGCCGCGCACGCCCCAGCCGAGCTCCAGCACGAACAGGACGTCCAGCCCGGCGTTGAGCCCATTCATCACCAATTGCAACACCAGCACATCGCGCGTGCGCTCCATCGCGATCAACCAGCCCGTCAGGGCATAGACCGCAATCGCCGCCGGAGCGGACCAGATGCGGGTGGTAAGGTAATCGCGGGTCAGATCCTCCACCTCGGCACTGGCGGGCGACCAGCCCAGCGCCAGATCGAACAATGCCCCTTGCGCCATCACGATGATCAGCCCGCCGGACAGGCCGACAAACAGCGCCCGCGTCAGATAGGCCGAGACCTCGGGCGTATCGCCGCGCCCCTCCGCCTGCCCGACCAACCCGGTCGTCGCCATGCGCAAGAAGCCAAAAATCCAGTAGATGCTCAGCAGAATCGTCGCGCCCAGCCCTACGGCCCCGGTCGGCGCGACCAGCCCCATCTGCCCCACGACGCCCACATCCACCGCCCCCAGCAAGGGGGCGGTCGCGCTCGATAGCACGATGGGCAGCGCGATCCGCAGAACCCGCCGATGCGTCAGCGGCTGTGGCGGCAGGTCGGTCGCGGTCATTCCTGAATGCGTTTCGGCATCACGAAATGCCCCGTGGCCTGTGCAAAAAGCTTGTCACGATTGTCCTGCCACCCTTCCACATGCACGCTGGCATACCGCCGGCCAGAGCGGTTGACCCGCGCCCGCGCATAGGCGTCGCGCGGCAGGCCAGAGCGTAGGTAATCCACCGTGAACCCAACCGTTTTTGGCAGACGTGGCATCGACTCCGGCAGGGTTTGCGCATCCAGCGCCCCGCTTTCGATATCTTCCCACAGCCAAGACCAGCTTAAGGTGATCATCGCCGTCAGTTCCAGAAACGCTGCCGTTGCGCCGCCATGCAGCGCGGGCAACAGCGGATTGCCGATCAGCTTGTCATCATAGGTCAGGATACCGGTCAACTCATCGCCGCACCGATCGAAACTGATCCCCATGAAGCGCGCATAAGGAACGCTGTCCACCAGCGCAGCCAAAGTGGCATCCCGGCGCAGCTTGACGACTTGGACCGGTTCAGGACGGGGTCGGCTCATTTCATTCCCTCCACGGTAAACGCGCCAGAGGCCGTCGCCACCGGGTTGTCCGGGTCGTCGTCATAGGTCGTCGCGCGCACAAAAGCGACCGACCGTGTAATGTGATAGCATTGCGCCACCGTCCGGATCGTCTGCCCCGGCGCTGCCGCACGCATGTAGTCGATCCGCAGATCGATGGTCGCCGTCCCGCCCGGACTGCTCGGATGCGACATCACCGCAGCGCCGCAGCACGTGTCCATCAGCGCCGACACGGCCCCGCCCGCAATGACCCCGGTGCGCGGATCACCCACCAGATGGTCTGAATAGGGAAGTTCCATCGTCGCGGTGCCGTCATCAATATCGACGAGGTTCATCCCCAGCGCCCGGCTGTGCGGAATAGCGTTGGTGAACTGTCTTGCGATCTTGACCTTGTCGATCATGTCAGGCCTCTCAAGCTGCTGTCCTCAACTACATCGCCCGCAGACCCGCAAAGCGCAAGGGTGCCTGTTGCACTCCCCGAACAGCGGGCTTAACCTTCGCGACGATACGCGGAGCGAGGATTGTTTATGTCGGGCCAGCGTTTGTCCTTCAAAGAGATGTGTGCGAAATTCGACGTTACGCCGCGCACATTACGCTATTACGAGTACATCGAACTTCTGGAGCCGGAACGGGAGGGCCGCTCTCGTTTTTATGGCCCGCGCGAGATCGCGCGGATGAAGCTGATCATGCGCGGACGCAGATTCGGCTTCCAGCTTGAAGGCATCCGCCAATGGCTGCTGATCTACGAAAAAGAAGGCAACGAAGCGCAGATGCGCCGTTGGATCGAAGTTGCGGATCGCCAGCTTGGCGAATTGGCCGAACAGCAGGCGCAGCTGGAAGAGGCAATGGCCGAACTCAAGCACCTGCGCGACGCGACCGAAGCGGAACTGGCCAAACTCTGACGGCTTCTCCCCCCCCTTGCGGCCATGCTTTCGCGGGCCAAACACCGGCAGGCACGTTCCTGACCGGGCGCTTTGTGCTGGCGCTGGGGCGCGGGCCTGCGCGCACCGCGCGAAAAACTCTCATGGTGTCGTTGCGTTAACCCCGAAAGTGACGCAACGTACAACTTACGTAAACGTCAACCGCTGTTGTAACCAGCCGCCGTTCGACCATTTGAGAGCCATGACAGACACGCCCGAGAAAACACCGATGACCGAAGATTTGATGACAATCCGCGAGATGTGTGACGCGTTCGACGTCACGCCACGCACCCTGCGCTTTTACGAATCCAAGGAACTCCTGTTTCCCGAACGCCAAGGCCAAAGACGGTTCTTCGCGAAACGGGACCGGGGCCGCCTCAAACTGATCCTGCGCGGCAAGCGCTTTGGCTTCAGCCTCGAGGAAATCCGGCAATTGCTGAACCTGTACGAGCTTGGCGATCAGCAGCAGACGCAGATCGCAAAGACCTATGAAGTCGCTCAGATGCGCCTTGCGGATATGGAACGCCAGCGCGAGGAACTGACCGAAGCGATCGAGGATCTCAAAGATCAGTTGCGGTGGGGCGAAAAGCTCATCGCATCGATGAACACCACCAAGAAGGCCGCTGAATAGCTTTAGGGAGACCCACCAGATGCCAAGTTACATCGCCCCCGTCAAAGACGCACAATTCATCCTGCATGACGTCCTCAAGGTGACCGAAAGCGATATCCCCGGCTACGAAGAGCTGGAACCGGATTTCACCGCCGCGATCCTCAACGAGGCCGGCAAGATCGCCAGCGAAGTGCTGCACCCGCTCAACACCGTGGGCGATACCGAAGGCTGCACATTTGAAAACGGCGTCGTGCGCACCCCGACCGGTTTCAAGGACGCCTTTGAACAGGTCAAGGAAGGCGGCTGGCCCGGTCTGGACATGCCCGAAGAATATGGCGGCCAGAACATGCCCGCCGTGGTCAACTCTGCGGTCGGTGAATTCTTCTCCGCCGCCAACCAGGCCTTCACGATGTATCAGGGCCTGACCCATGGCGCGGCATCTGCAATCCTTGCACATGGCTCGGAAGAGCAGAAGAATACCTACCTGCCGAAAATGGTCTCCTGCGAGTGGACAGGCACGATGAACCTGACCGAACCGCATTGCGGCACCGATCTGGGCCTGATGCGCACCAAGGCGGAACCGCAGGCCGATGGCAGCTATAAAATCTCCGGCCAGAAAATCTTCATCTCGTCGGGCGAACACGACATGGCCGACAACATCATCCATCTGGTGCTCGCCAAAATCACCGGCGCGCCCGAGGGGATCAAAGGCGTTTCGCTCTTCATTGTTCCAAAAATACTCGTAAACGACGATGGCAGCCTTGGCGCGCGCAATGGCGCCGCTTGTGGCAAGATCGAAGAAAAGATGGGCATCCACGGCAATTCGACCTGCGTCATGAACTATGACGAGGCTACCGGCTACCTGCTGGGCGAAGAGCATAAAGGCATGCGCGCGATGTTCACCATGATGAACGAAGCTCGTCTGGGCGTAGGCATGCAGGGCCTGTCGCAGGCGGACGCGGCCTACCAGAACGCGCTCGAATACGCCAAGGACCGCCTGCAAGGGCGCGATGTCACGGGCGTCAAGAACCCGGACGGCCCGGCCGATCCGCTGATCGTCCACCCCGACATCCGTCGTTCGCTGATGGAACAGAAGTCCTTCGCCGAAGGCGCGCGGGCCTTCATCCTGTGGGGCGCGTCGCTCATCGATGCCGCACATCGCAAGAACGACAAGGATGCCGATGGTCTGGTGTCGCTGCTGACACCGGTCATCAAGGGCTTCCTGACCGATGTGGGCTATGACAACACGGTCAAGGCGCAACAGGTCTATGGCGGCCACGGCTACATCGAAGAATGGGGCATGTCGCAATATACACGCGATGCGCGGATCGCCATGATCTATGAGGGCGCGAATGGCGTGCAGGCGCTGGACCTCGTTGGCCGCAAGCTGGCGCAGGATGGCGGCAAGCACGTCATGGCCTTCTTCGAACTGGTCAAATCGCAAATCGCCGAAATGAAGGGTCTGGACGACGCGTTCGACAAGGAGTTCATCGAACCACTCAAGGCCGCGTCCAAAGACCTGCAAGCGGCCGGGATGTACTTCATGCAGAACGGCATGACCAACCCGAACAACGCGCTGTCGGGCTCTTACGACTTCATGCACATGTTCGGCCATGTCTGCCTTGGCCTGATGTGGGCCCGCATGGGGCACGCGGCGAAAAAAGCGCTGGCTGACGGCACCTCTGACGTTGCGTTCTACGAGACGAAACTGGCCACGGGGCGTTACTATATGGCGCGGCAGCTGCCGGCGACGGCCCTTCACCTGACTCGCATCCAAACCGGTGCGGATACGGTGATGGCGCTGGACGCGGCCAACTTCTGAGACGAGGCAGGGGGGTGCGCTCAAGCGCACCCTACGGGGGGACACAAACCATGCCGAAGCGCTTTCGCCTGACACGCCGATTTCCTGTCGCCATGACGGAGGACGGCTACCGGCGTCTCAAGCGCTTCGCGCAGGAGGCCGGTCTGGATGAGGGAGAGGCGCTCTCCTTTCTGTTCGAGCATTTTGGCAGTGTCATAAATGAAGAGAACCTGACGGCTCGGCTGCGCCTGTTCAACGCAGAGCTGGACGACCGAAAGAAATAGGGAGTGATCGGGATGAAAGATCTCGTAGCGACATCCAACTGGATGACCGACGAACACCGCATGGCGTCGGAGATGGCCCAACAATTCATGACCACCGAATGGGCGCCGCATTACGAACGCTGGCGCAAGCAAGGTCAGATGGATCGCGAAATCTGGCAACAGGCGGCGGAAGTCGGTCTGCTTTGCCCTTCCGTACCCGAAGAATATGGCGGCGCCGGGGGCGATTTCGGCCACGAAGCGGTGGTCTGCATCGAACAGTGCCGCGCCAATATCGCCTCATGGGGCTACCCGATCCACGGCCCGATCGTTGCGCATTACATTCTGGCCTATGGCACCGAAGAGCAGAAACAGCGCTGGCTGCCCAAACTCGTCTCGGGCGAGATGGTCGGCGCGCTGGCCATGACCGAGCCTTCGACCGGTTCGGACGTTCAGGCGATCAAGACCAAGGCGGTCAAGGACGGCAATGCCTATCGCCTGTCGGGTCAAAAAACCTTCATCTCCAACGGTCAGCACGCGAACCTGATCATCGTCGCCGCCAAGACCGACCCCAGCCAGGGTGCCAAGGGCGTGTCGATGGTAGTGCTGGAAACCGATGGGGCCGAAGGCTTCACCCGGGGCCGCAACCTTGAAAAGGTCGGTCTGCACGCGGCGGACACGTCCGAGCTGTTCTTCGACAATGTGGCGATCCCGCCCGAGAACATCCTTGGCGGCACCGAAAACCGCGGCTTTTACCAGATGATGGAACAGCTGCCGCAAGAGCGTCTTGCGATTGCCTGCTGTGCGGTGGGCGCGATGGAAGGCGCGGTGGAGCGCACGATCGCCTATTGCAAGGAACGCGAAGCCTTTGGCGGCCCGCTGACCCAATTCCAGAACACCCGGTTCAAATTGGTGGAATGCCTGACCACGACGAAAGTGGCGCGCGCCTTCCTTGATGAATGTATCGCAGAGCATATGCGCGGCGAGCTGACCATCGAAAAAGCGGCGATGGCCAAATACTGGACCACCGACGCGCAGGGCAAAGTTCTGGATGAGTGCGTGCAATTGCACGGCGGCTATGGCTTCATGCAGGAATATGCCGTGGCAGAGATGTGGGCCGACGCGCGGGTGCAGCGTATTTATGGTGGCACCAATGAAATCATGAAGGAACTGATTTCCCGGTCGCTGTAATCATCGCTGCGCAGGAGCCAAACGAATGAGACACGCCCGCCCCTTCCAGCCTGTTCCGCCGCGCTGCGCGACGCGCACCCGGCGGCAAGCAACTGGGCGACGGGGCGCTGCGATCAGTGGAATTGCGATAGGAGATCACGATGACGGTTAAACTGCTTTGCTTCGGAGAATCCGGGAACAGTTACAAGGCGGCACTTCCGCTGGAACTTTCCGGTCTGGACTGGGAGCCGGTGAAAGTCGATTTCTTCGGCGGCGAAACCCGCAGCCCGGCCTATCGCGAAGACAACGTGATGGGCGAAGCGCCGGTGCTGATCGACGGCGACCTGCGGCTTAGCCAATCGGGCGTGATCCAGCAATATATCACCGACAAGACCGGCAAATTCGGCGGTGACGAAAACACCCGCTATGACGTGCTGCGCTGGGTGATGTGGGACAATCACAAGCTAAGCTCGGTCGCGGGCATGACGCGGTTCCTGATGAACTTCCTGCCGGAAGACAAACGCCCGGCCGAGGTGATCGCCTTTTCGCAAGGCCGTCTCAAGGCCGCCTATGACACGCTGAACCGGCATCTCGAAGACCGGACCTGGATTGTCGGCAATCAGCCCACCAATGCGGATTTCTCCTGCTGCGGTTACCTGTTTTACCCGGAGCCGTTCGGCTTTGACCGGGCGGACTGGCCCAATGTCGACCGCTGGCTGGATGCGATTTCCGGCCTGCCCGGATGGAAACATCCCTATGATCTGATGCCGGGGTCTCCGGCGGATCGCGCCTGACCGTGACTGCGCGGCGGACCACCCTCTGGCCCCTGCCGGTGCCTGCGCCCGTGCCAATGCCGGAACGTCCCGGCGGCAGCGCCGGCCCGCGCTTGCGCCGCGCCAGTCACATCCGAAACACCGTCGCAAACGGCCTTTGGCCCACATGCGACACCGACCGAAACAACCCGGCACACACAGGGGCCAAGCGCCCCGTGCCCCGTTGAATGCATTCCTGAAGAGAGGACCCAACACATGACAGACGCATATATCTATGACGCCGTGCGCTCGCCGCGCGGCAAAGGCCGCAAGGACGGCGCCCTGCACGAGCTGACCTCGGTTCGGCTGTCGGCGCTGATGCTGAACGCGATCAAAGAGCGGAACAATCTCGAAGGCCACGCGGTCGAAGACGTGATCTGGGGCAATGCCACGCAGGTCATGGAACAGGGCGGCTGCCTTGCACGGACGGCTGTTCTGGCATCCGATCTTGACGAATCCATTCCCGGCCTTGCCATCAACCGGTTCTGCGCCTCCGGCATGGAAGCGGTGAACCTTGCCGCCAACCAGGTGCGCGGCGGTGCGGGCGAAGCCTATATCGCAGGCGGCGTGGAAATGATGGGCCGTGTGGCCATGGGCTCTGACGGGGCCGCCGTGGCAGCCGATCCGACCGTGGCTCTGGGCAGCTACTTCGTGCCGCAGGGCATTTCTGCCGACATCATCGCGACCGAATACGGGTTCTCGCGCGATGAGGCCGATGCGCTGGCCGTTGAATCGCAACGCCGCGCAAAAGAGGCATGGGACGCTGGCCGTTTCTCCAAATCCGTGGTGACGGTGAAGGATCAAAACGGGCTCGATATCCTGTCCCACGACGAATACATGCGCCCGCAGACCGATATGCAAAGCCTTGGCGCGCTGAACCCCTCGTTCCAGCAAATGGGCGAGATGATGCCCGGCTTCGACCACATCGCGCTGATGAAGTACCCGCATCTGGAAAAGATCAATCACATCCACCACGCGGGCAACTCGTCCGGGATCGTGGACGGTTCCGCCGCCGTGCTGATCGGCAACAAGGAATTCGGTGAGAAATACGGCCTGAAGCCCCGCGCCCGCATCCGCGCGACGGCAAAGATCGGCACCGATCCGACCATCATGCTGACCGGCCCGGTTCCCGTGACCGAGAAGATCCTGGCCGATAACGGCATGGCGATCTCTGATCTGGACCTGTTCGAGGTCAACGAAGCCTTCGCATCCGTCGTGCTGCGTTTCCAGCAGGCGTTCGACGTCGATCCGGCCAAGGTGAACGTGAACGGCGGCTCCATCGCGATGGGTCACCCGCTGGGCGCGACCGGCGCGATCATCATCGGCACCCTGCTTGACGAATTGGAACGTCAGGACAAGGAAACCGGTCTGGCCACGCTTTGCGTTGCGTCGGGCATGGGCGCCGCTACGATCATCGAGCGGGTCTAAGGACCGGTTCGGGGCCATGCAGGTAAGCGCAGCAGATATCTATCAGGATTGGCTGGATGCCACGGGGGAGATCATCATGTCCGGCGACATGTCCGATCTGCCCCGGCATGTGGCGCTGCCCTACCTGCATAAAAGCCCCGACATGCGGGTTCTGATCGAAACGCCAGAAGATCTGCGCCAGGGCCATGAGTCCTACGCGACGGCCCTGCGCGCCAATGGCGTGAAAGAGCTTGTCCGATTGGTGGCCCACGCGGAATTTCTGGGGGAGAACCACATCCAAGGGTATCACACGATTTACCCGCTGCGGAACGGCAAGCTGAGCCTGCCGCGCTTCAAGTCGCGTATCGTGCTGCAACGGCACGGCACCGATTGGAAGCAGGCCGAGGTGGAAACCGTGTTGCGTCACAGCGACTGGCCGATCTCGCTGCTGCGTGTCGATGAGGACCGCGCCTTGCCAAGAGGCCCGAACGAACCCGATGCGCGCAGCGGGCCGGTGGAACCGCTGGCAATCTACCAAAGCTTCCTTGACCGTCTGAGCCAGGCCAACATGGCGAATGACGTGAAAAGCTATGCTGCGCTGTGCCATCTGCCGCTGACATCGCATACCCGCGTGGACGATACCGTGTTCGAGACAGAAGAGTCTTTGGGCGCGGTCGTCGCCTGCATCCACGAATACATGGTGGAGAACGGTATCGACGAGTTCCGCCGGGACGCGGAGGACGCCACGTTCCTCAGCGCCACGCAGCTTTGCGGATACCATGTGGCGCGGTTCTTCTCGAAGGGCGAAGAGCGGCTTGAGCCGATCCGATCGCGCATGATCCTGGAACGCAAAGGCCGGGACTGGCGCGTGCGCTCTGTGACGAACTCGATCCGGAACGCGAATTTTCCAAAGACAAAACCGGTCGCCGTAAGCGACCTCATCACACATCGCGAAATACAAAAGAGGACCAAGCAATGGCCGAATTCACTTTGACAAAGGGCGACGACGGCGTCGCGATCATCACGTGGGACGTGCCTGACAAGTCCATGAACGTCATGCGGCTTCAGGGGCTTCAGGAACTGGAGGCATCGATTGACGATGCGCTGGCGGATGATGCCGTGAAGGGGATCGTCATCACCTCCGGCAAGCCGGACAGCTTTGCTGGCGGCATGGACCTGACGCTGCTGGCGAAGATGAAAGAGGACGCGGGCGACAACCCGGCGCAGGGCCTCTTTGACGGCATCATGCAGATGCACGCGCTGCTGCGGAAAATCGAACGCGCGGGCATGGACCCCAAAACGCTGAAGGGCGGCAAGCCGATTGCAGCGGCGCTGCCCGGCACGGCTGCGGGGATCGGTCTGGAACTGCCCCTCGCCTGCCACCGCACCTTCTGCGCCAACAATCCCAAGGCCAAGCTGGGCCTGCCGGAAATCCTTGTGGGGATCTTCCCCGGCGCGGGCGGCACCACGCGGTTGGTCCGCAAGCTGGGCGCGATGGGCGCGTCCTCCTTCCTGCTGGAAGGCAAGATGGTATCCCCCGACAAAGCCAAGGGCCAGTTGATCGACGAGGTCGTCGAAGACCCGCTTGCCGCCGCCAAGGAATGGGTGCTGAACGCCACCGATGCGGATATCGTCAAACCGTGGGACGCCAAAGGCTACAAGATGCCCGGCGGCGCGCCTTACCACCCGGCGGGCTTCATGACCTTCGTGGGCGCAAACGCGATGGTGCATGGCAAGACCAAAGGCGCCTTCCCGGCCCCCAAGGCCCTGCTGTCCGCAGTCTATGAAGGCGCGCTGGTGCCCTTCGACACGGCGCTGAAGATCGAAGCACGCTGGTTCACCTCGGTCCTGATGAACCCTTCCTCGGGCGCGATGATGCGCTCTCTCTTCGTGAACAAGGAAGCGCTGGAAAAAGGCGCGGTACGTCCCGAAGGCGTCGCGGATCAGACCGTCAAGAAAGTCGGCGTTCTGGGCGCGGGCATGATGGGTGCGGGGATCGCACTGGTATCGGCCCAAGCGGGGATCGAAGTCGTGCTGGTCGACCGTGACCAAGCGGCAGCGGACAAGGGCAAGGCCTATTCCGAAACCTTCATGGACAAGGGCATCAAGCGCGGCAAAGCCACGCCGGAGAAGAAAGAGGCGCTGCTGTCCCGGATCACCGCGACCCCCGATCTGGATCAGCTCAAAGGCTGTGACCTGATCATCGAAGCCGTGTTCGAAGACCCGGCCGTCAAGGCGGAGATGACCAAGAAGGTCGAGGCGATCATCCCCGAAGACTGCATCTTTGCTTCCAACACCTCCACCCTGCCGATCACGTCGCTGGCCACCGCATCGGTCCGGCCCGAGCAATTCATCGGCATTCACTTCTTCTCCCCCGTGGAGCGGATGCTGCTGGTGGAGATCATCAAGGGCAACGCAACCGGCGACCGCGCTGTGGCAAAGGCGCTCGACTACGTGCGCCAGATCCGCAAGACGCCGATCGTGGTCAACGACGCGCGCTTCTTCTACGCCAACCGCTGCATCATCCCCTATGGCAACGAAGCCACGCGGATGATCACCGAAGGCGTCGCGCCCTGGCTGATCGATCACGCGGCAGAGCAACTGGGCTTCCCCGTGGGGCCGGTGCAACTGGGCGATGAAACCTCCATCGACCTTGCCGTGAAGATCATGAAGGCGACCAAAGCCGCGATGGGCAATGCCTATCCCGACAGCGAAGCCGACAACCTGATCGTCTGGATGGAAGAGCAAGGGCGTCTGGGCCGTAAATCCAAGGCGGGCTACTTCAACTACGACGAAAAGGGCAAGCGTCAGGATTACTGGAAAGGCCTGCAAGAGAAATACCCGCTGGCCGATGAACAGCCCGACCTGATCGAAGTGCAGCACCGCCTGATGTTCGCGCAAGTTCTCGAAGCGGTGCGCGCGCTGGAAGAAGGCGTGGTCGAAGACATCCGCGAAGGCGATGTGGGCGCGATCCTAGGCTGGGGCTTTGCCCCGTGGTCCGGCGGCCCGTTCAGCTGGCTCGACATTATCGGCGCGGAATATGCTGCCGCCCGCTGCGACGAGCTGGAAGCCAAGTTCGGCGAGCGCTTCAAATGCCCCGCCCTGCTGCGCGAAATGGCCGAAAAAGGCCAATCCTTCTACGAGCGTTTCGCCCCGCAGGCCCAAGCCGCCTGAACCGGCCCCCTTTGAAACCAAAGGCCCCGCAATCGCTGCGGGGCCTTTTTTATTGATGCGGTCTGTAGCGCGTTAAGCGATCAGAGGGCGATGAGCGTTCAGAGCGCACGATCAGGGGAGCTATAATGCATCACGCCTGCCGAGCACGACCGAACCGCCCATGGCTTGCCGCTCACCTGTCGCCCAAGATGCTGCGGTTGCAGCCCGCTTTCCGGTCATCCGCCGCGCGAGAAATGGTCCGTAGTCTTTGCATGGGTAGCAAGCTCTTCATCTGTGTCTTGTTCATAGATGTTGAGTGATACCGCAAAGACTGAAGCGTCCAATTTTCGCGCGCAGCAGATTTTCAGGAAACAGGTTTAGTGTTCCGACGCCGAGACGCGAGGAAAACACCGGCAGACAGCAGCAAAAGGCCACTTGCGGGGACTGGCACTGCCGCTGGCGGGGTGACGCGTTGTGCTGTCACAAGGTCTTGCGAGGTTGGGCTTAACAGATAGTTCACCTCAAACAGACCAGTAGGTGCAGTTGCCAGACCGTCCAAAAAGCCCTGCGCCGTGTCGATGACAGACCCGCTGAACGTACTTGCATCGATAGCCGAGAACGCGCCGGCGCTCAGGTCAAAGCCTGTCGCTGTGTCCTCGACGATTTCCCACATGGCGACCTGAAAGGCAGCAGAGGTTACTTTATCGGTTACATTATCGTAGGCGCTGTTGAACAGGCCCTCGATATTAGCGAGCACCGCGTCAGTAAACGGATTCGATACGCTCTCATATGTTGCGCCATTGCGGAGAGCCTGAGTGACTTCGATGCAGAAGGCGAAAAACTCTCCTAAAGGTTCGCTGGTCATGGCAAAGCCACCAGCATTGAACGTCCCGTCATAGACTTCGGAATCTATTGTGACCGGCAGATACAGACCTTCGTTCCCGAAAGGATTTCCGGACTTTTGGTAGTTCACAGTCATGGATGCGGCATGCAGGGCACCGGAAGAGAGCCCAAGCGCTGTCAGCGCAGGAATAAACAGTTTTCTCACTAGTTACAGCCTTTTAAATGATGCGAAAAACTTCGCTCATGTGGATACGAAGACAAATTACTGCAAATCAACTCAGCAAATCCTCGCCAAATTTGAGGTAAAATTAAGGCACCATATGGCAACCTCGAACAATATCGCCGCACGAGATGAGATTGTTGCAGCACCGGCAACCCACTCGCAATCTGCCCTAAGCTGGCATCGAAGCGGTGCAGCATCCGATAATACGGGCTCACAGTAACCGTTCTTCGTTTCGCAGCATCATGTTGGGGTAGCACAAGTCAGGTGGTCGCTGACGGCCCAGAGCGGACCCTGTGCTCGTATCTCCTCGCCGCAATGCAGCTTTCCCTTAGCCGCCATTCGAACCGACCGCAGCTAAAGTCCGCATCGAGCCCGAAGGGACCGATGCTGCGCCGCGCCGCGAAGGAATGCCTGCATTCAACAGATGGGCCGTGTTGTAACTGAAGGTTATCACGACACCCCGGAAGGCTCTCAGAACCGAATATCTGTGCCGGTCCAGATCAAAGTTAAACCTATTTAAAGGCAGATAGTGTCAGTTTGTTGGGCCGATCGGTCTCGACGAAAAGGATTTCAACATGACTATCGTCCCGAACACTGGAAAGGTCATTTTCCTCGGCAACTTCAGTCAATTTGACACAAATGAATCTGACAGCAATTTCGAGGATGCCTCTGATCTTGTCGGCTCCACGCTCAGTGGTGTGGAGGCAAATGCCAACGTCGTTGACGCGGTCTTGGATGACACAAATGATGATGGGACCATCCGGGCTGATCACGTCAGTGGCAGCACAGATACAATAAACGGTTCCATTGTCGATGTTGCGATGATTGTCGATTACACGATGGTGCTGAATGACGGATCGACACGTACAAGCTGGGTTGTCGGTTTTCAAACCCAGGATGGCGATGTTTTCCTCACGGATTTTCTGGACCGCATTCCGGATGGAACCCGTCTCCAATCCATTGAGATTACGGGTGTTCAACAAACCAGCGACAACGCAGGCAACAGTGGTTTCCAACCCGGCGGCAGCTATTATATGGAGGATGTCGGCTTTGTCTGTTTTACCGCCGGGACATTGATCAAAACCGCCTATGGCAACACACCCGTTGAACACCTGCAAACCGATGATCTTGTGGCCACCAAAGACAATGGGCTTCAGCCCATCCGGTGGATCGGGTGCAAGCACCTGACTGTCGAGCAACTTAACGGGTGCAAGGACTTGCGCCCCGTCCGCATCCGCACCGGGGCCCTTGGCCCGGAAAGCCCCGCGCAGGATTTGTGCGTGTCCCCGCAACACCGCATCCTAATCCGGTCGAAAATCGCGCATCGTATGTTTGCCGAAACCGAGGTGCTTGTGGCGGCAAAGCACCTTTGTGGGATTGAAGGAATAGACATATGTCCGCCTAAGAACAGCGTCGCCTATTATCACGTGTTATTTGACCAACACGAAATTCTCTTCGCAAACAATGCCGAAACAGAAAGCCTGTACCTTGGGCCAGAAGCGCTGAATTGCGTTGGATTCTGCGCGCGCACCGAAATTCAAAAATTGTTTCCTGAGGTCCGTGAACTCGACTTCGCACCAAAGCCTTGTCGCGCGCTCGTAAGCGGGCGCGAGGCGCGTCAAATGGTGTCACGGCACAAGAAAAACGCGCGGACCTTGGTTGACATCCTGCCGCTTCAGAACCCCTGCGGGCACGCTCTTGCCGAAGCCATCGCGCAGCGCTCCGAACCGGGCTCAAGACGGGCGGGCGCACGGCACGAAAAGGTCTGAAAATTGGGGACTGCGCAAGCCAGATTGAACAAGCACATGCGTTGACCAACAAGCCGTTACCCGGCCAGCTGTCGTACTCAATGCCCCCTCAGTTGCTGTCACAAGACCAAACGTAGCGCGCAATCAGAGTGCCCATCCGCCAAGCCAGGCGGAAATCAACGACACATGATGGGTGCAAAAGCACGTGCTCATTCCGAGGGGGCATTCGGTTATCGCTACGGCGGTAAATTTCACTTCGTGAAAACATACAAAGCACCCGGGATACGTTTCCAGGGCAAAGCGGCTATTCGCGTCGCCGCAGCGAATTCTACACTTTGTCCGCTCAGAGGACCTCTGTTGTATCACGCAGCGAAGTTCCACAATTCGCCCACTCTTAGATGTTATAGCGAGCTGTTGGGGGCAGCGGTTTGGGCGGTATCGACGAAGGCAAAAGCCAGCGCCGAAACAGAAAAGGGCCTCTCGAAACGAGAGGCCCTTTGTCCTTACCAGCCCGGAGAAGAGGGCCGGTGCCTTGTCGTTGACCTCCCGTCGGGGTTTCTGGGGGGATCATACGGGAGAGGGTCAATACATGTCATCGACAAGGCAAGGTCGGTGCGGCCCAACTGGGGGGTGGTGCAGCACCGAAACTGGTTACATTAACCATGTAGGTACATGGGTCAGGCAGCAAAACCTGCGGCGAGTTCACGTTGGCGAGAGGCTCCGGTGATGTCTTCGAGGATCATTGAATTCACGATTTCTTCGGCGGACGGGATGTCGAGAAGTTCGTATGTCGGGCGGGCCACATCCAGCAAGTCCACGGTCGCCTGCGGGCAATAGATCAGCGTTCCGGCCTCTGCATAGATGACCTGGGGCTTGTCGAAGCAGATCGTGACGACCTCAAGATCCCGCGTTTGCGCGTCGTGGCAAATGTTGCGATAGCCGACAAGCGTATGCGCCGGAACCAACGCGAAGGGGTCGCCCATCGCATCGCTTGCTTCGTCGCTTTCGACCAGGACGCCCTGCCCCGGCAGCAACCGCATCTCTACGCGATTGCCAAGTGCACCTGCGGGGATGATGACCGGGGTTGTCTCGCCGCGCGCATTGGAGGGGGCAGCGCGAAAACTGGTGCGGCGGACGTCTGCAACACGTTGCAGCCCATTGTCGAATGTCAGGACTTGATCGCCGCGCCGGACGGTTTCGATCGGGCGCCAGCCAAGGCCGGTCGCGATCCGCGTTCCCGCCACCAATGCGTGGCCAGCATCGCGGCTTTCTGTCTCGAACGCGCCGGAAGGTTCCGCAACTCTGCGTGGCGCTTCTTTTTCGAGTGTCGTCCATCCAAACATGTCATCATCCCCAAGTGTCGTGGCGCCCGTTATGGCAGACTTGGCGCCGTTTGTTCCGTGAACTCAGTTGGTGCGATTCTCGCGGCGCGTGTTTGCCGGGAACCGGGCAGTATTAAGGCATTGTTAACCTTAATGATGACAATGTCTCAAGTTTTCCGATTTTTTTACACGATTGGGAAACAATCAGGTGTGACGCATCACATGGACATGGTTCGTCAATCACCCATCAAAGGTGAAACAGAATCGCTGGATGTCTTGCTGGCAGGCTTGCGCGACGGCCTCTACCGACGCGCTTGTATAATAACTGCGCCAATCTGGGCGTCTGGTCGACCTGTTTTCATGGGGCAGCGACAAGCGGAACCCCAGATGCGCCTCAAGCGGGGCGATATCCTCGGCCAGATGATCCAGGCGGATATAACTGTCGCAACGCTCTTTTCCCGTCACATCAGTCATATACTGCGCCGCCGGGGCTGCTGAGAACGCGGCCATCGTCTCTGGCTGGCGGACGAACTGATCGAAATCCATCTGCTTTGCACGCGCGACGGCGTCATGTTCAAAGTTTTGCGTGCGCAGCCAGTGGTAATAGCTGACCGCCCTGTCCCACGGGTTCCGCACCATCGTGAAGCAGAACATCTGCGCGATCTCGTCGGGCGTCACGACGCCATCGATATCGGCAAGGGTGGAGTGTTTCCACAGCCGCCCCCGGCTGGGCGCATCGGCCAAACGCCGCCGACGTTTGGTCGCTTTGGGTGTGTCGCCCAACATCAGATCGTCCTTGAGCGCGCGTGATTCCAACGCCAGCGCCATGGAGGTTCCGCCGGTCTTGGGAATATGCACGAAGATATAGCGGCGGCCGCGACTGATGATCATGCGCGCCACCTTAGCGATGGCTTTCGGCGGCGCAAACCGGGCTTCGTGACGTCACGCAAAACTACGCGCAATCCTGCCGTGTGGCCAATGGACTTTTGCCCTGCGATGGCGCAGATTTTCAACTCGCATCGATCATGTGGGGAGAGAGGGCGTCATGGGATGGCTTGCTGACGAAACCGGGCTGGAAAAACGCGCTGCCAATTACGTGCCGCTGACACCGCTTTCATCGCTGCGGCGCGCGCGGATCGTGTTCGCCGACCACCCTGCCGTCATCTATGGCGCGCATCGCGTGACCTATACCGAATATTACGAGCGTTGCACCCGGCTTGCCGCGGCCCTGGCCGCGCGGGGTGTCGCGCCCGGTGATGTCGTTGCCACGCTGATCCCCAACCTGCCCGCCCAGGCCGAAGCGCATTTCGGCGTGCCGGCATGTGGCGCTGTGCTCAACACGATCAACACGCGGCTCGATGTGAACACGGTCGCCTATATCTTCGGCCATGGCGATGCCAAGGTTGTGCTGGTCGACACGCAATTCCTTGATCTGGCCGAAGCGGCCAAGGCGCAGATGGATGGGAACGGCCCCGAGATCATCGAAGTGCCCGACGCGGCGGCGGGGTTCCCGGCCTCTGGTCGTTATCCCGTCTATGAGGACATGCTGGCCGCCGCCGATCCCGGTTTTGACTGGGTGTTCCCGGAAGACGAATGGGAGAGCATCGCGCTCAACTATACATCCGGCACGACCGGGCGGCCCAAGGGCGTGGTCTATCACCACCGCGGCGCCTATCTGAACGCGATGGGGCAGACGATCAGTTGGCGAATGGCGCTGCACCCGGTCTATCTGACCATCGTGCCGCTGTTTCACTGCAATGGCTGGTGCCACACTTGGATGATGCCCAAAGTGGGCGGCACGCTGGTCTGTTGCCGCGACATTACCGCGCCTGCGATATTCGATGCCATCGCGGATGAAGGCGTGACGCATTTCGGCGGTGCGCCCATCGTTCTGAACATGCTGGTCAACGCCCCAGAAGAAGAACGCCGCAGCTTCGACCATGTGGTCGAGGTCTTTACCGCAGGTGCCCCCCCGGCCCCGGCGACGCTCGCCAAGATCGAACCGATGGGGTTCAATGTCACGCAGGTCTATGGCCTGACCGAAACCTACGGGCCGGGCACCGAATGCCTGTGGCGCGCCGACTGGGAGCCGCTGGCCGGGCAGGACCGCGCCGCGATCAAGGCGCGTCAGGGCGTGGCGATGCCGATCTTCGAAGACATCACCGTCATGGACGACGCAATGGCGAACGTGCCGCTGGACGGCGCCACGCAGGGCGAGATCGTCTTTCGCGGCAATGGCGTGATGAAGGGCTATTTCAAGAACCCCGAAGCGTCGGAAGAGGCGTTCAAGGACGGCTATTTCCATTCCGGCGATATCGCCGTGCAGCATCCCGACGGCTACATTCAGATCGCGGACCGTGCCAAAGACATCATTATTTCCGGCGGGGAGAATATCTCCTCGGTCGAAGTGGAAAGCGCCTTGATGGGCCACCCGGATGTGAACCTTGCCGCCGTCGTTGCCAAGCCGGACAACAAATGGGGCGAAGTGCCTTGCGCCTTTATCGAACTGAAACCCGGCACCGCGCCAAGTGAGGCCGATATCATCGCCTTCGCCCGCACCACGCTGGCCGGATTCAAAGCGCCGAAGAAGGTCGTGTTTCAGGAATTGCCCAAGACCTCGACCGGCAAGATCCAGAAGTTCGAGCTGCGCAACATCGCGAAAACCCTGTGAGCGACCGACGACTGCTGATCGTCTACCATTCGCGCACCGGCGGCGCGCGCCAGATGGCAGAGGCTGCGGCGCAGGCCGCACGGGCAGAGTTGGACACAGAGCTGCTGGACGCCGAAAGCGCCGGGCCAGATGACGTCCTGGGCGCGGATGGCTACATGTTCTGCGCACCGGAAAACCTTGCCGCGCTGACCGGCGAGATGAAGGCCTTTTTCGATCGCTGCTATTACCCGGTTTTGGGCCGGATCGAAGGGCGGCCCTATGCGCAGATGATTTGCGCAGGCTCGGACGGACACAACGCCGCCCGCCAGACCGCGCGGATCGCCACCGGCTGGCGTTTGAAGGAAGTGCAGCCGCCGCTGATTGTCTGCACCCATGCGCAAACCCCGGAAGCCATCTTGGCCCCCAAGACGATTGCCCAAGACGATCTGGATCTGTGCCGGGAACTGGGCGCGGCCCTGGCGGTAGGCATCGCGATGGGCGCCTTCTGATCTGACCGCCGGGGATCAGCCCCGCTTGCAAGGCCTTACCCCCTCCTGTCTGGCGTGCTAGTCTTTGGCAAACCGACAGGCATGAGCAGCCAACGCAGCATGGTAGCCCTCAAGAAATACGCGCGGATCGAAGCATCCGGGCTGTGGCGCCCCGCCGAGGGCGAACAGAGACGTGACGTGATCGCGGTTCTGGGCGATGCCACTTTGACCATCAAGACGGGGACCGATCAGGCGCTGGCGCATTGGTCCATCGCAGCAATAGACCGGGCCAATCCCGGCAAGATGCCTGCACGCTTCCATCCCGATGGTGATCCGGGCGAGGAACTGGAACTGCCCGAGTCCGAGGCAGAGATGATCGATGCCATCGAAAAGCTGCGCCGCGCCGTCGAACGCGCCCGGCCCCGGCCCGGTCGTTTGCGCCTGCTGGGTATTCTCGCCTCGCTCGCCCTCGTGGCCTATATGGCGATCTTCTGGCTGCCCGGCGCGCTTCTGACCCATACGCTCAGCGTGGTGCCCCCGGCCGGGCGAGCGCAGATCGGGCAGGCGCTGTTTGGCCGGATTTCGCGCGTCACAGGCCCCGCTTGCGGCACCTCCGCCAATATGTCGAGCCTTGCCAGACTGGGATCGCGGCTGGACACGCCCCGGCTTGCGGTGATGCGCGGCGGGTTCGATTCCACGCTGATGATCCCCGGCGGGCGCGTGCTGCTCTCGCGCAAATTGGTGGAAGATTTTGAAGAACCCGACGTGGTCGCGGGATTCATCCTGGCAGAGCGCGCCCGCGCCGCCCAGGAAGATCCGTTGCGCCGCCTGTTGGATTTTGGCGGCGTCACCAGCACCTTCCGGCTGCTGACCACGGGGCGGCTAAGCCAGGGCGTTCTTGACGCCTATGCAGAGCATCTTCTGGTCCAATCCGCGCCGCAGCCTGCGCCGGACCAGATGCTGCCCGTGTTCGCGGCGATGAATGTCGGCTCTACGGCCTATGCCTATGCGCTGGACGTGACGGGGGAAACCGTTCTGCCGCTGATCGAAGGCGACCCGATGCGCGGCAAGCCCCCGGTGCCACTGGTCAGCGATGCCGATTGGCTGCGTATTCAGGCGATTTGCGGGGCCTGACATAAGGGGCCTGATTTGCGGGGCCTGACGACCAGCCCCCGCCAATGCCTTTACTTGCCGTGCCCTTACTTGCGCAGGAACGCATCCCCGAACCCGGCCCGGCGCACGGTGCCAAGCGCATTACTCGCTGCGTTCTGATCGGCGAAAGGCCCCGCCAGCACGATGCGATAGGTTTTGCCGTTCTTGGCGTATTTACCGATGCGCATGGGCAGGCCCATCTGTTTCAGCCGCGCGGCCGTGGTTTGCGCATTGGCTGCGACACCAAAGGTGCCGACCTGCACATATTGCTTGCCTGCAAGGCTCTCCGCCCGCGCGGCCTTCGGTGCAGGCGCTGCTGAACGGGTGGATTGTACAGCGCGCGGCGTTTCCGCTTTGGCGGGCTTGGCAACAACTTCGGCGCGGTTGCGCTTGATCTGCTTGACCACCTGTCCATTGCGCGTCGACAGGGTCACGACCCCCAATTCGCGGCGTTGGCGGGTGAAATCCGTATAAGGATAGACCAGCGCGACTTTTGCCGTGACATCCCGCCCCGACAGCTTGTCGATCAGGCGGCGCGGCACACCGGTCGTCCAGACCAGATGCATCTGTTCGCGCCCGCGCAGCGTGCCCTCGGCCCGCCGTGGGTTCAAACGATCATCTTCCCACGCCTTGCGATAGCCGCTTGGCACGTTGAACGAACCTGCCGCCAATTGCTGACGCGCCACATGCAGCGGCACGACCCGCGTGGAACCCGGCAAAGAGGTCGAGGCGACCGACTTGCCAAGCGCCCGGCGTGACAGCACCGCAACAGCGGGCTGATCCCCGTCATAGACGTCGACCTGCCCTGTCTGCACCGGCGTCGGCGCAGGCGCGACCGTCTGCCGCTTGACCATGCGAGGCATCGGCTTGGCGGCCTTGCGGCGTACCTTTTTGGCAGCGCGGGGCATCGGAACCGGCTTCGGGGCAGCAGCGGCAGGTGCAACGGCGGCGGGGGCGACAGGCTTAGGCGCCGCGCGGATGACTGGCGCTGGCTCGGCTGCCGCGCCGCCCGCCACTTGCGACGGGGCCATTCCACAGATGTGCTGGCGCTGCCGATTGACGCGCGGGATCCATGTCACGTTGCCATCGACCCCGGCGCGGATGAACACACAGCCTTTGCTATCCACATATTGAGCACCGGTATAGGACCCTGGCGGCGTTTCCGCCGGGACGGCGGACGACCCGCTCGATTGCGCCACGACACCGGTTGCCGTTGCGGAAAGAAGCCCGACCACCGCGGCCAGATACTGCACATATTTCATGACATCCCCCTCAGAATGTTGAGGTCAGGATGCACCACCCTTAACGCGAGTGTAAAGCGTGCCGAGGGCAATTCCGAAAATATACGCAGCTTTGCGGGATGCCCCGCTATTTGGTACCGAACATCCGGTCGCCCGCGTCGCCCAGACCCGGCACGATATAGCCCATATCGTTCAGCTTTTCGTCCAACGAGGCCGTCACGATCGGCACATCCGGATGCGCCTCTTTCATACGCGCGACCCCTTCGGGCGCGGCCAGAAGGCACAAGAAACGGATATTCGTGGCCCCGGCCTCTTTCAGCAGGTCGATGGCGGCGGCACTGGAATTGCCCGTGGCCAGCATCGGATCGACGGCGATCACCAGACGTTCCTGCAATTCTTCGGGCACCTTGAAGTAATACTGGACCGGTTGCAGCGTTTCCTCGTCCCGGTACAGGCCGACAAATCCGACCCGCGCCGACGGGATAAGCTCTAGCACCCCGTCCAACAGCCCGTTCCCCGCCCGCAGGATCGACACCAGTGCCAGCTTCTTGCCATCCAGCACGGGCGCTTCCATCTCCACCATCGGTGTCTCGATGGTTTTGGTGGTCATCGGCAATTCGCGGGTGATTTCATAGGCCAGCAGCTGGCTGATCTCGCGCAGAAGCTGGCGGAACACGGCGGTCGACGTCTCCTTCTGCCGCATCAACGTCAATTTGTGTTGCACCAGCGGGTGATTGACGACGGTCAAATGCTCGGACATCGGCCTCTCCTTCGTTTGGTGTGTTTTGCCCCGCGACGGCGATGAAGGCAACGCCCATCAAGACGCTTTCGCACGCTTTCCCCCGTTGCGCAGGAAACAGGTAAAATACCGATAGAATTCTCAGCGGATTATCCGCCGTTCTCCCTCGCCCGCGGCCTGTTTCGCCATCCTCTTAACGATATCTGCGCCCCTTGGCCCTACTTTCGGTCCGCACCAAGCTTCAGGACCGCAGGCGAGACGCCGCGCCGCGTGCCGTCGCCGCGACAACAAGGCCCCGAATGAGCAGCATCGACGAATGAACAGCATCGACGAAGCAAAACTACGATTTGCCGATATGACGAATGATGGCGTTTTCATCGCCGTCGATGTCACCGGAACGGGAAGCCCGATGGAAATCGTGTGGTGCAACAAGGCATTACTCGACCTCTCCGGCTATAGTTTCGACGAGGTGATCGGCAAGGCCACGTTTTCGCTGTTGGGGCCGGGCAGCGACCTTGGGACCGTGGCAGAGCTGCGCGCCGCCGTGAAGGACGGGCGCAGCCACCGGATTCGAATACTGACCTACCGCAAGGATGGGTCCAAGATGTGGTCCGATGTCGTGGTCCGGCCCTTCAAAGACCGGGCAAGTGGGCGCATGTGCTGGATCGCATCGCAGCGCGACGCCACCGCACAGGTCGAACTTCAGGAAAAGCTCGCCGCGGCGGAGCGGGCAGCAACAGAAGCACAAGAGCGGCTTTGGGCCGCGATCGAGGCGCTCCCCGACGGTTTCGTCCTGTATGACAAGAACGATCGCGCCGTGCTGTTCAACTCCCGCTACCGCGAGATTTACGAGGAATCGGCGCCAGCCATTACCGTCGGCGCACATTTTACCGACATCCTGCGCTATGGCCTGAAGCGCAGACAATATCCCGATGCGATTGGCCGTGAGAAAGAATGGCTGAAAGAGCGTCTGAACATCCACCGCACCGCCAAAACCGCGGTAGAGCAGAAATTGGCCAACGGGCGATTCCTGCAAATCCACGAGGTTCAACTGCCCAATGGGGACACCGTCGGGTTTCGGACCGATGTCACCAAGATGAAGCGCGTGCAACTGGAACTGGCGGCGCGGGCGAAGGAATTGGAAATCGCGGCCCGGACCGATCCGTTGACCGGGCTTTCCAATCGGCGCGGTCTCGACCTTGCCTTGGCCACCGCGATGAAGGATTGCGACCCCGATCAGGAATTCTCCGTCCTTCACATCGACCTCGACCGGTTCAAACCGATCAACGATGTGTTCGGCCATGCCGCAGGCGATCATCTGCTCTGTGTCGTGTCCAACATCTTGCAAAAATCGGTGCGGGGGTCCGATGAAATTGCACGCGTTGGCGGCGATGAGTTCGTGGTGTTCCAATCGGCCAACGCATCGCAGAACGATGCGATCACGGTCGCCGAACGTATTTTCAAGGGCTTTCGCAAGCCCGTGACGTGGAACGGGAAATCGCTGCATTTCGGGTGCAGCATCGGCATCTCTACCGGGCGCCGTGACCAAATCGGCGAGTTGCTGCAAAACGCCGACATCGCTTTGTACAAAGCCAAGGATGCCGGACGGGGCCGGTATCACCTGTTCACGCCCGCGCTGCGCCGCGCCACCGAAGCCAAGAAACGGTTGAGCGACGAGATACTCGAAGGGCTCGACCGGAACGAATTCATCGCGATGTTCCAGCCGCAGGTCACCGCCACGGACCATAGCTTTGCCGGGGCGGAGGCGCTGGCCCGCTGGAACAATCCCAAGCGGGGATTGATGGCGCCGGGGCAATTCCTGTCGGTCGCCGATGAACTGGGGGTGTTGTCCGATATTGAAACCCTTGTCATGCAGCACGCCTTTGAGACCGCCGATGAAATGCGGGCCGCCGGCACCCCGGTGCAGAACATGTCCTTCAATGTGAGTGTCCAGCGCCTTGTCAGTCTTGGGGAAAAGCGCACCTTACGCAGCCTTGCCAACGCCCCGTGCCGCGTCAGTCTCGAACTGCTTGAAACGATTGATTACGATGATGAAATCAACGAATTGGCGTGGATCGTGGATTCCATCCGCGAACATGGCATCGGAATTGAGCTGGATGATTTCGGCAGCGGGCGTGCCTCGCTGACCAGCTTGCTGTCGCTCCGGCCGGACAGGATCAAGATCGACCGCAAGATCGTCTTGTCAGCCCTGTCGGACGGGGGGCATGGACGCCCCCTGCTTCAGGCAATTTCGCAGATGTGTCAGGCGCTTGATATTCCGATGACAGCCGAAGGCGTCGAAAATGCCGCCCTTGCGGAAACGATGCGCGATCTGGGCTGCGACAAGCTGCAAGGCTATCATTTCGCGCAGCCCCTCACGCGTGAGGATTTGACCCAATTCGCGCGCACTCATTGCCGCGAACGCCGAAAGCGTGCCTGAGCGCTTATGCCCCCAGATGCGCGGCGACCAACTGCGCCACATCGGTAAACGCCATACCGCCAAGCGCGCGCGGCCCCATGCCCGCTGCCAGCACCGGCACCCGTTCGCGCGTGTGATCCGTGCCCAGCCATGTGGGATCGTTGCCGTGGTCAGCGGTGATCACCAGCAGGTCATCAGGCCCCAAAAGGTCCAAGACCCCGCCGATTTGCATGTCGAACCATTCCAGATGCGCCGCATATCCGCCCGGATCGCGTCGATGCCCGTACAGGCTGTCGAACTCGACGATATTGGCGAAGGTCAGGCTGCCGGGCACGGCCGTTCTGGCCAGATCATGCAGATGCCCCAGCAGCGCGGCGTCGTCGCCTTTGCGCACCTCATCGATCCCGGTCATGGAGAAAATATCGCCGATCTTGCCGACGCCATACACATGGCCCCCGGCATCCTGCACCCGGTTGGTCAAAACCGGCCCCGGCGGCGTGATCGCGAAATCCCGGCGATTTCCGGTCCGCGCATATTGGCCCGGCGTGCCGACGAAGGGCCGCGCAATCACCCGGCCCACCCGCATTTCATGCAGCATCGGCGCGATGGTTCGGCACAGATCCAACAGACGGTCCAACCCGAAGCTGTCCTCATGCGCGGCGATCTGGAACACGGAATCGGCAGAGGTGTAACAAATCGGCCAACCGGTGCGCTGATGTTCTTCGCCCAGACGGGCGATGATTTCCGTTCCCGATGCGTGGCAATTGCCAAGCGTGCCCGCACTGCCTGCCGCCGCGCAGACCGCCGCCAGCAAATCGGGCGGGAAGCTGTCTTGCTTGTCGGGGAAGTAGTGCCAATCCCACGGCACTGGTAGCCCCGCCAATTCCCAATGGCCCGACGGCGTGTCCTTGCCTGGCGATACTTCGGTCGCAAAGCCCCATGCCCCAGCAAGCGGTGCCTCCAAAGCCGGGACGGTCATGCCCGAGGCCGCTTCGATCGCGCGGCCCAGCCCCAGCCCCGCCATCACCGGCAGGTCAAGGGGGCGCCCGCGCTCTTGCTCGCACCACTGCGCGATATGGCCAAGCGTATTTGCGCCCGTGTCAGGCACATCGCCGTTGAAGAATTGCGCCGCATCCGGCGCGCCGCCAATCCCGACGGAATCGATGACAACAAGAAACGCCCGCGCCATCGGTCAATCCACCCTTGCGCAGATCAGGTCGGGCACGGCCGGTGCCTTGGCCCCAATGGTGATGGCCGCCCGCAGCGCCCGTTCCGCCGCGTTCGCCTGTTCGGGCCGCGAAGCATGTACCACGCCAAGGGTCGTTCCCCGCGTGACCTTCGCGCCCAGTTCGACCAGATCGGAGTACCCCACCGCCGGATCGATCACATCGGTTTCGATCTGGCGTCCGCCGCCCAGCGCCACGACGGCAAGGCCCAGCGCTTCGCCGTCAATGGCGGTCACGAACCCTGCCTCAGTGGCCTGTACCTCGCGGATCACGGTGGCTTCGGGCAAAAAGCGCGACCAGTCGTCGACGAAGGACAACGGGCCGCCCTGCACGGCAATCATGCGGCCGAACGCCTCTGCCGCCGCGCCGCTGCGGATCGCTTTTGCAATCTGTTCCGCCCCCGCATCGACGCTGGGGACAAGCCCGGCATTGTCCAGCAGCACACCGCCAAGAATTGCGCAGAGTTCCAAAATCCGTCCGCGATTCTCCCCCGTGAGGACACGCAGCACCTCGGCAACCTCCAGGGCATTGCCCAGCGCGGGCACAAGCGGCTGGTTCATGTCAGTCACCAGCGCAGAGGTCTTGCACCCCGCCGCATTGGCGGTTTGCACCAGCGCGGTCGCCAGCGCCTCTGCCTCATCCATCGATTTCATGAACGCGCCCGATCCGACCTTTACATCGAGGATCAGACCATCCAGCCCCGCGGCGAGTTTTTTGGACAGGATCGAGGCGGTGATCAGGTCAAGGCTTTCCACCGTGCCAGTGACGTCACGGATCGCGTATAGCCGCTTGTCCGCAGGCGCGATATCCGCCGTTGCGCCCACGATGACCGCTCCGGCCTGCTCAACCGCCTGCCGCAAACGGGTATCGTCCAGCGCGGTCGTGACGCCCGGAATGGCCTCCATCTTGTCGAGCGTGCCGCCCGTATGTCCCAAGCCCCGGCCCGAGATCATCGGCACAGCAACACCGCAGGCCGCAAGCGCTGGCGCAAGTACGAGGCTGACACAATCGCCCACCCCGCCGGTCGAATGTTTGTCGAGCACCGGCTTGCCCAGCCCCGACCAATCCAGAACCCGCCCGGAATCGCGCATCGCCAAGGTCAGGGCAACGCGGCCCTCATCATTCAGCTTGGACAGGCAGACCCCCATCGCGAAAGCCCCGGCCTGCGCATCGCTGACGGTCATGTCCGCCAAGCCCTGTGCGAACCATGTAAGTTCCGCAGCGGTCGGCGTTTCCTGATGCCGCAACCGGGCAATGATCGAGCGTGCGTCCATCTTGGCTCAACCCTCGTCCATATGCGCGGCATTGAACACGCCGGGCAGCAATTCCGCCAGCGTCATGGAGCGTTCGATCCCCCCCGTCGTCGCCATGGTGACAGTCACTTCCGGCTTGCCGAATTCGGCCAGCTTCTGGCGGCACCCGCCACAGGGCGTGACCGGCATAGGCGATCCGGCGACCACGTAGACTTCGGTCAATTCCGTGTCGCCCGCAGCCACCATCGCGGCAATGGCGCCAGCCTCGGCGCAGGTGCCTTCGGGATAGGCCACGTTTTCCACGTTGCAGCCAGCATGGATGTCGCCCGATACGCCGCGCACCGCCGCGCCAACCTTGAAATTCGAATACGGGGCATAGGCCCGCTCCCGCACCGCCAATGCAGCTTCTTTCAATGACATTTCAACTCTCCACATTCGTTTCAAATACACCCGGCAAGGACACTTCGAGCATCTCGAAATCCTCGGTCGGGTCTGCATACCGCACCTTCATGCCCGGCGGCACCACAAACGCATCGCCCGCTTCAAGGTGTTGCGCAGGCTGGCCTTCGCCTTCCAGCCGCAAGCTGCCCGTCATGACGAAGCTGAACAGGATATCGCTGTCATGGCGATGCCACGGGCTGCGATCCCCATCGGCACGGACCACCTGCACCCCGGCCACCCCGCCCGTATTGGCGTTGATCGTCGTATCGCGCGCGGTAAAGCCCGGAACACGAAAGCCGCTCCACGCCGCCTCGTCCGCCTTGTGATGGACAAAGCGCTGCCCGTCCCACAGCCGCTCCGGGTCCACCCGCCCATTGGGCAGGGGCATGGCATGGTCGATCGTGGTCACATGCTCAGCTGGCACTCCGATTTCGATGACTTCCAGATTGTCGCCCGAATGAAGAACCCGGTGGCGGATTTCCGGCGGCTGGATCACGCAATTGCCCGCGTAAAGCCGGAACGGAGCGCCCTGATCTTCGTACACAAGATCAACCCAGCCGCGATAACAGAAGATCAGCTGGAACCCGACCGAATGGTAATGGACCATATCGGGCACCGGCCCACCTTCGGGAATACGGATATGGCTGGCGATGATCGACCCGCCCAGCCGCCCCGGAATGAGGTCGCGGTATTCCATACCAGCGCGGCCCACGACCCAAGGCGCATTTTCGGCCAAGCGGCGCACGACGAAGGCATGTTCGACCTTTGGCGTTTGGACCGGCGGGGCCAGCGCCGCGATTTCGACCCGCGTGCCATTGGGCGCTGTCAACTCTGTCGCGCCGCCCGCGATCAGCACCGGATCATCGGCCAGAATGCGCAGCACGCCGGGCGCTGTATCCGCCCCCTTGCGCACACGCAGCCGCACCCCATGGCCTGAGAAAACTGCCTCGCTCGGATCATCGGCTGGGAAAATCTCATCCATCCGCATCCCGAGCGTCTTGGTGAAAAACGGAATGTCGTCCCGCAATTCATCCGTCGGGAGCAGGATTTCAGCCCGGATATTCTGCATCGTTACACCTTTTTGACAGTTCGGGCATAGTTTCGCGACACGCCCGGCAATGCAAGCGCGCCGCCAGGTCTGCTTGAAATTACCTTGCGCCCGGAAGAGATATGGATCATCGGCACAGCCATATTCCAACCTATCCTAGTACCGCTGCGCTTCCCCCCTGCGCCAAAGCAGTTTAGTGCTGAACTAAATGTCCCAGAGGTTAACCCAATGCCTGAAAACCAGTCTCTGCGCGACGCCGCGCTCGCCTATCATCGTCACCCGAAGCCCGGAAAGCTCGAAATCCGCGCCACCAAACCGCTGGCCAATGGTCGCGATCTGGCCCGCGCCTATTCCCCCGGTGTGGCCGAAGCCTGCCTTGAGATCAAAGCCGACGCCGCAACCGCCTCAGAGTATACCGCGCGCGGCAATCTGGTGGCGGTCGTGTCCAACGGATCGGCCGTGCTTGGTCTGGGCAATATCGGCGCGCTCGCATCAAAGCCGGTGATGGAAGGCAAGGCGGTCCTGTTCAAGAAATTCGCGGGGATCGACTGCTTTGACATCGAAGTGGACGAAACCGACCCGGAAAAGCTGGCGGATATCGTCTGCGCATTGGAACCGACCTTCGGCGCGATCAACCTCGAAGACATCAAGGCACCGGACTGTTTCATCGTCGAAAAGCTGTGCCGTGAACGCATGGGCATCCCGGTTTTCCACGACGACCAGCACGGCACGGCCATCGTCGTCGGCGCAGCAGCCACCAACGCGCTGCATGTGGCAGGCAAGAGGTTCGAGGATATCAAACTGGTCTCCACCGGCGGCGGCGCGGCGGGCATCGCCTGCCTGAACCTACTGGTGAAACTGGGCGTGAAGCGCGAGAACATCTGGCTTTGCGACATTCATGGGCTGGTCTACGAAGGCCGGACCGAAGACATGAACCCCGCCAAGGCCGCCTTTGCCCAAGCCACCGACCTGCGCACGCTGGACGATGTGATCGACGGCGCGGATATGTTCCTGGGCCTCTCCGGTCCGGGCGTGCTGAAGCCCGAGCAAGTCGCGCGCATGACCGATGCGCCGATCATCTTCGCCCTCGCCAACCCGACGCCGGAAATCCTGCCCGACCTCGCCAGAGAGGTCGCGCCCAACGCCATCATCGCCACCGGGCGCAGCGATTTTCCGAACCAGGTCAATAACGTGCTGTGTTTTCCCTTCATCTTCCGCGGTGCGCTGGATGTGGGCGCGACGACCATCAATAGCGAAATGGAACTGGCCTGCGTGGACGGCATCGCCAAGCTCGCCCGCGCCACGACCTCGGCCGAAGCCGCCGCAGCCTATAAGGGAGAACAACTGACCTTCGGGGCCGATTACCTGATCCCCAAACCCTTCGACCCGCGCCTGATCGGTGTCGTGTCGGGGGCGGTGGCGGAAGCGGCGATGAAAACCGGCGTCGCCACCCGCCCGATTGCCGATCTGGACAGCTATCGTCAGCGGCTCGAACAATCGGTGTTCCGCTCTGCCCTGCTGATGCGCCCGGTCTTCGAAGCCGCCGCCACCGCGTCGCGCCGCATCGCCTTCGCCGAGGGCGAGGATGAGCGCGTCCTGCGCGCGGCCCAGGCCATCTTGGAAGAAACCACCGAAAAGCCGATCCTCATCGGTCGCCCCGAAGTCATCGAGGCCCGCTGCGAACGGCATGGCCTCACCATCCGGCCCGACCGCGACTTCGAAATCGTGAACCCCGAAAACGACCCGCGCTACCGCGACTATTGGGAAACCTATCATGGCCTGATGGCCCGGCGCGGCGTCACCCCCGACATCGCCCGCGCAATCATGCGCACCAACACCACCGCCATCGGGGCCGTGATGGTTCACCGCCAAGAGGCCGACAGCCTGATCTGCGGCACCTTCGGTGAGTTCCGCTGGCACCTCAAATATATCAGCGAAGTCCTCGGACGCGGCGATTACCATGCGGTCGGCGCGCTCAGCATGATGATCCTCGAAGACGGCCCGCTCTTCATCGCAGATACCCATGTCCATACCGCGCCCGAACCCGATGCGCTGGCTGAAATCGCCACCGGCGCCGCCCGCCATGTGCGCCGCTTCGGGATCGAACCCAATATCGCGTTCTGCGGCCAGTCCCAGTTCGGCAACCAGCCCTATGGGTCCGGCAAACGCCTGCGCGAGGCGATGGATATCCTCGACGCGCAAAACGGGGATTTCTGCTACGAGGGCGAGATGAATATCGACGCCGCACTCGACCCGGACCTGCGCGCACGCATCCTGCCGGACAACCGGATGAAAGGGGCGGCAAACGTGCTGATCTTCGGCCATGCCGACGCCGCATCCGGGGTGCGCAACATCCTCAAGATGAAAGGCAACGGGCTCGAAGTCGGCCCGATCCTGATGGGCATGGGCAACCGCGCGCATATCGTCTCGCCCTCCATCACCACACGCGGCCTGCTGAACATGGCCGCTATCGCAGGCACACCGGTGGCCCATTACGGCTGACCAAGGCGGCCAACACCGCCGCGCTGCTTTCGCCTGTTGCAAAATACTTTGGGGAGTTTGAGGGGCAACGCCCCTCATTCCAATCATAGTGTCGGCGCAGCCGGCAATTGCGTCAACGCGGCGCGATGTAAACGAATTTACACTTTTTGGGCCTGCGACAGCCGCACCCCTTGCCCGCGCCGTAAATCCGCCGATAGATGCGGGGACAGCACTAAAACGGGGGAGGACCGGTGATGGGCTATTCAGATATTTATGCGGCGTGGAAATCGGATCCGGAAGGGTTCTGGATGGAACAGGCGCAAGCCGTCGACTGGGCCGAGCCACCGAAACAGGCCCTGTTCGACCGGGGCGATCATATCTACGAATGGTTCGCCGATGCCAAGGTCAACACCTGCTACAACGCGGTCGACCGCCACGTCGAAGCAGGCCATGGCGACCGCACCGCGATCATCTATGACAGCCCGATCACCCACACCAAGCACACGCTTTCCTATGCCGAATTGCAAACCCGCGTCGCCTCTCTGGCCGGGGCGTTGCGCGCCAAGGGCATCGAAAAGGGCGACCGCGTCATCATCTACATGCCGATGGTGCCGGAAGCCCTCGAAGCGATGCTGGCCTGTGCGCGTCTGGGGGCCATTCACTCCGTCGTGTTCGGCGGCTTTGCTGCGAATGAGCTGGCCGTTCGGATTGACGATGCCAAGCCCAAGGCGATCATCGCCGCCTCCTGCGGAATAGAGCCGAACCGCGTGGTCCACTACAAGCCGCTTCTGGACGGCGCCATCGACATCGCCAGCCACAAACCCGATTTCTGCGTGATCTTCCAACGCGAACAAGAGGTCGCAAGGCTGGAAGACGGGCGCGACGTGGATTGGCATGCCTTCCAATACGGCGTCACCCCCGCCGAATGCGTGCCCGTCGAAGGCAACCACCCCGCCTATATCCTGTACACTTCCGGCACGACCGGCGCGCCCAAGGGCGTGGTGCGCCCCACCGCGGGCCATATCGTTGCGCTGAACTGGACGATGAAGAACATCTACAACGTCGAAGCCGGCGATGTCTTCTGGGCCGCGTCGGATGTGGGCTGGGTCGTGGGACACTCCTATATCTGCTACGCGCCGCTCTTTGCGGGCTGCACCACCATCGTCTTCGAAGGCAAACCGGTCGGCACGCCCGATGCCTCGACCTTCTGGCGGGTTATCTCGGACTATGGCGTGAAATCCTTCTTCACCGCCCCTACCGCGATCCGTGCCGTCAAACGCGAAGACCCCAAAGGCGAACTGGCCAAATCCTTCGATCTGTCGAAGCTGCAAGCGCTGTTCCTCGCAGGGGAGCGCGCCGATCCCGACACGATCGAGTGGGCGCAAAAACTTTTGGGCATTCCGGTGATCGACCACTGGTGGCAGACCGAAACCGGCTATTCCATCGCCGCCAATCCGACCGGGCTGGAACTGATGCCGGTGAAAATCGGCTCGCCCTCAGTCGCGATGCCCGGCTATGACGTGCAAATCCTGGGCGAAGACGGGCACCCCCTGCCCGCCGGTGAGCTTGGCGCGATTGCGGTGAAACTGCCGCTGCCCCCCGGCACCCTGCCGACGCTCTGGAACGCGGCGGACCGGTTCCGCAAATCCTATCTCGACGCCTTTCCCGGCTACTATGAGACCGGCGATGCCGGCATGATCGACGAGGATGGATACCTGTACATCATGGCGCGCACCGATGACGTCATCAATGTCGCGGGCCACCGGCTGTCCACCGGCGGGATGGAAGAAGTGCTCGCCGCACATCCGGATGTTGCGGAATGCGCCGTGATCGGCGTGACCGACGATTTCAAAGGCCAGCTTCCCGTCGGCTTCCTGTGCCTGAACAGCGGATGCAATCGCCCGCATGAAGAGATCACCGCCGAAGTCGTCAAGCTGGTGCGCGAAAAAATCGGCCCCGTCGCCGCGTTCAAACTGGCCGTGGTCGTAGACCGCCTGCCCAAGACCCGCTCCGGCAAGATCCTGCGCGGCACGATGGTCAATATCGCCGATGGCAAGGAGTTCAAGATGCCCGCCACGATTGACGATCCGGCCATTCTGGACGAAATCCGCGAGGCCCTGCAAACCATCGGCTACGCCAAGGCCTGAACCGCGCCGCTTGCACTGGTCCCTCTGCGCGCCTAAACCCTGAACTGCGTTCAGGGGGTGCACAGATGACCGGCCAGCCCGCCAGCAAGACCGAAATGCGCCGTGCCAAGCTGCGCGAGAAACTGATCGACGTCGCCGAACAGCGCATCGCGGAAGGCGGGCTGCACGCGCTCAAGGCGCGGGATGTGGCCCGCGAGGCAGGCTGCGCGGTTGGCGCGATCTATACCCATTTCGAAGATCTGCAAGCCTTGGTGATGGCCGTCAATGGCCGCACGTTCCAGCGCATTGGCGCGGCGATACGCGGCGCGCTGGACACGCAGGACGCAGAGGACCCGCATGCCCAGCTCATCGTGATGAGCCACGCCTACCTCGCCTTTGCCGCCGAAAATACGGCACTCTGGCGGGCCGTTTTCGATCTGGACATGTCCTCTGACGGGCCGGTCCCGGAATGGTACATGATCGAACTGGCGAAGCTGTTCGAACTGATCGCCCTGCCGATGAACCGCATCTTCCCGTCGAAATCGGCCGATGCGCTGGACATGACGGTGCGCGGTCTGTTTTCCGCCGTGCATGGGATCGTCCTGCTTGGCTTGGAAAAACGCATCTCTGCGGTGCCGATGGACCGGATCGAAGCGATGATTTCGGAACTCCTGAACGATGTCGGACGCTGACAGCCAAACGGGCAATTCCGACGACCTGCGCAAAGACCATTTTTCCGACGCCTTTTCGCCGAACTTCTGATCCGTCCCGGCGCTACCCCTCAAGCAGCCCGCATTTTCTGGACATGATGCCGGAACGTGACTCACCCGCGGGCGGAGGGATGTGACGTGAAATCATTTTTTGCCGCCTGCCTGATCGCCTTCAGCCTTCTGCTCGCACCCCTGACCGCCCGCGCCCAAGACTACGAAGCCCTGTTTCGCGACTTCGACGCGCGCGCTTTGACCGCCACGGACAAGCGATTTTTGCAAACCGCCCTTGCCTTCGAAGGTCACTACAATGGCCTCCTCGACGGGGCGTGGGGCAAAATAAGTCGCCAAGCCATGTCGCGCTATTCCTGGGCTGAATATGGGACCGAGACCGAAAACTGGCACATGGCGACACTGGCCTGGTCCTTCGCCCAGCGCGTGAAACAGGACGGGTGGCAAATGAAACACCTGCCCGGCCTGAATGTCTCGCTGCTTTGGCCACAGAATGCGTATTTCACCGATGCCCCCAGCGAGAATTTCTACAACTATCGCCACGCCAATAGCAGCCTGTCGATCTCCTTCGGTATTCACTCGAAATACACGGCGCAAAGCATCCATGACTACACGATCGACACGCACCAGGCCGCAGGCCGCCCCTATTCCGTTCGCAAATCCAACCTCGCCGTGTCCTCGTCCACCAAACGTGACGGTTCGACCCTTTATGCCAGATCGGATTTCATAAACGGAAGCTGGTCGACCATCATGCTCTTCGCGGCGCAGCAAGATGCCTCCATCCTGAACGCCGTCGCGGCCAGCCTGACCCCGGGCCATGCCGCGCCTCTGCGTATCGACACCGAAGGGAAGCTGGCCGACACCATCACCAAGGCCATCGCTTTTCTGGAAAGCGATGAACAGGAACCCCGCCCCACCACACGCGCTGCCCCCCCGCCAGAGCATGACAACCACGGCAGCAGCGGCACCGGCTTCATCGTCTCCGGGAACGGCCACGTCCTGACCAACGAACATGTCGTGGCAGGCTGCACCCGGATCACTATCGACGGCGCGCCAGCAACGCTCCAAGGCACGTCCAGGGATTTCGACCTGGCCCTGCTGCAAGCCACTTCCGTCAGCGGCAAGCAGGCCGCCATCTTCGCCGCGCAATCCGCGAAACTGAACTCTGACGTGACCGCCGTTGGCTTCCCCTATGCTGGCTTGCTCGGCGGGCTGAACGTCACGCGCGGCTCGGTCTCCTCGCTCAAGGGGCTCGGCGGCGACGCCACCACAATGCAAATCACCGCGCCGGTCCAAAGCGGCAATTCCGGCGGTCCGCTGCTCTCCCCCGATGGCGAGGTCGTCGGCGTTGTCGTCTCCAAACTGGACGCCACGAAAGTCGCCGATGCGATGGGCGACGTTCCCCAGAACGTCAACTTCGCAATCCGGGGCGAAATCGCCCGCCTCTTTCTCGCGCAGAACGGGGTCGACCCCACCCTCAGTCTGACAGATACCCCCCTGCCCCCCGAAGCCCTCGCGCAAAAGGCGCAAAGCTTCACCGTTTTCGTGGAATGCCGATAACGAAAAAGGGCGCAGACCCAGCGGCCCACACCCTTTCATTGTTCTTCAAATACTCCGGGGGAGTCTCGCAAAGCGAGACGGGGGCAGCGCCCCCAGCCCCCTGCCGCATCCGTTAAAGGTTCGGATAGAGCGGATACCGCGCGCAAAGCTCGGCCACTTGGGCCTTCACCTTGGCCTCGACCTCGCCATTTCCGTCCTCGCCATTGGCCGCCAGCCCGTCCACGACTTCGATGATCCAGTCACCGATCTGGCGGAACTCAGGCTCGCCAAAGCCCCGCGTCGTCCCCGCGGGGGAGCCAAGACGGATACCGCTGGTTACGGTCGGTTTTTCCGGATCGAAGGGCACACCGTTTTTGTTGCAGGTGATATGCGCCCGGCCCAGCGCCTTTTCTGTCGCGTTGCCCTTCACGCCCTTGGGACGCAGATCGACAAGCAGAACATGCGTGTCGGTGCCATGCGTCACGGTATCAAGTCCGCCTTTGATCAACTGATCGGACAGCGCCTGCGCATTGGCGATAACCTGGCGGATGTAATCCTTGAACTCCGGCTTCAACGCCTCTCCGAACGCAACCGCCTTGGCCGCGATCACATGCATCAGCGGACCGCCCTGAATGCCGGGGAAGATGGCGGAGTTGATCTTCTTCGCCAGCGCCTCGTCATTGGTCAGGATCATGCCGCCACGCGGGCCGCGCAGGGTCTTGTGCGTCGTCGTGGTTGCCACATGCGCATGCGGGAATGGCGACGGATGTTCACCAGCCGCTACGAGACCCGCGAAATGCGCCATGTCCACATGCAGATAGGCACCAACGCTGTCCGCGATCTCGCGCATCCGGGCAAAGTCGATCTGACGCGGAATGGCGGAACCACCGGCGATGATCATCTTGGGCTGATGCTCTTTCGCAAGGGCCGCGACCTCATCGTAATCCAGCAGGTTGTCCTGCTTGCGCACGCCATATTGGATGGCGTTGAACCATTTGCCCGACTGGTTCGGCTTTGCGCCGTGGGTCAGGTGCCCGCCCGCATCGAGGCTCATCCCCAGAATCGTATCGCCGGGCTGTAGCAGCGCCTGAAACACACCTTGGTTTGCCTGGCTGCCGGAATTGGGCTGCACATTTGCGAACCCGCAATCGAACAGCTCCTTGGCGCGGGAAATCGCCAGCTCTTCGGCGATATCGACGAACTGGCACCCGCCATAATAGCGACGGCCCGGATAGCCTTCGGCATATTTGTTCGTCATGACAGAGCCTTGCGCTTCCATCACAGCCGCGCTCACGATGTTTTCGGACGCGATCAGTTCGATCTCGTCACGCTGGCGACCAAGCTCGCCCGTGATCGAAGCGAAAAGCTCCGGATCGCGCTCTGCGAGCGACTGGGTGAAGAAACCGGTATCGCGATGGGTCTTGTTCATGGGCCGTCCTTCCTGACTCTGTCTGACGCTTGAGCGGTTTCGTATCGGAAACCGCGCCAAGGGCAAAGCCGGAAAAGCGACGCAGCGGACACTGAATTCGTCTTCTCTGGTCTAGGCAGGAAATATGTGCTTGCATCGGATACAAACGACGCAGGCACGAAACACCCCAATGACCACACGGATCGCCTTCACCGCCGCCAATGCCACCGTGGCGCAAACCGCCCGCGCGGCGCTGACCGGGCGCTATGGCAACGTGCCCCTGGAAGAGGCCGATGTGATCGTGGCGCTTGGCGGCGACGGGTTCATGCTCGACACGTTGCACGCCACGCAACATCTGGGCGCGCCAGTCTACGGGATGAATCGCGGCACGGTCGGGTTTCTAATGAACGAATACTCAGAGATCGACCTGCCCCGCCGCCTTTACGAGGCCGAGGACGAGGTCATCAATCCGCTCGCCATGACGGCGCATCTGAAAGACGGGACCGTGGCCGAGGCGCTGGCGATCAACGAGGTTTCGATCCTGCGCGCTGGGCCGCAAGCTGCCAAGCTGCGCATCTATGTCGATGGCCGCCTGCGGCTGGACACGCTGGTTTGCGACGGCGCGCTGGTGGCGACCCCGGCGGGTTCGACAGCCTATAACTACTCTGCCCACGGGCCGATTCTGCCCATCGGCTCGGACGTGCTGGCCCTGACGGCCGTGGCCGCCTTCCGCCCCCGGCGCTGGCGCGGCGCCCTGCTGCCGAAGACCGCGCATGTCCAATTTGAAGTGCTGGAGCCTGAAAAGCGCCCCGTCATGGCGGATGCCGATGGTAAATCCCACCGCGATGTCGTCACCGTGGATGTACGGTCGGACCCGGCGGTCCAGCACCGCATCCTTTTCGATCCCGGTCACGGGCTGGAAGAGCGGCTGATCTCTGAACAGTTCACCTGAAACTGCGCGCCTTGGCAGGCCGCGCCCTGCGACAAGACCGACCTTGAAACAGTGCGGATGCGGCGCGACACTCGCAATATGGTTGCCCGCACACGGATAGATGTTCCACTCACGCTGGCCCTGTCACCGCTGCTGGCGGCGCAGGCCCTCTGGGTACGTCGACGCGCCTTGCAGCTTCCCGAACCCGATGGCGTGCGCACCGGCCAGATCGGCAGCGGGCCGGATCTGCGGCTGCTGGTCATTGGCGACAGTTCTGCGGCTGGCGTAGGCGTTATGCGGCAGGAACAGGCACTGACCCCACAACTGGCAGCCAACCTTGCCGATGGGCGCAAGGTCACATGGCATCTGGCCGCGCGCAACGGTGCAACGACGGCAGACGCGCCAGGTTTGCTTGCCCCGCTGAAAGGCGAAGCGTTCGACCTTGCATACGTGATTTTTGGCGTGAATGACGCCAAGGACTTGCGGTCAGAGCGCGCGTGGCGCCGCGATCTTTCGGCGCTGACGGACACGTTGAAACAGAATCACGGCGCGCCGCGCATCTTCTTTTCCGGCCTGCCGCCCATCCGCGCATTCCCCCTTTTGCCCGAACCTCTGCGCAGCGTGCTGTCGCTGCGCGCCCAGCGCTTTGACCATGCCTTGCAGAAAGTGGCCCGCCGCAGCGCCTGTCACCACTTGCCGATCGATGTGCCGCTTGATCCGGCCGGCATGGCTGAGGACGGGTTTCACCCCGGAGCCGGTATCTACACGACTTGGGCAGAGCACGCAGCGATCCGCATCGCCCGGCACCTATGAACGGAAAGGCGGCTTAGACCTGCCCCGACCAGATCAGCCAGCCCAGGAACAGCGCCCCGACCACCAGGAAGTTGAAGGCCAGCACACCAGCAAGCCCCAGCAACCTGCCACGCCGCCGATCCGCCAGATCAATCGAGTCGAGGTGCCGCTGCACATTGTCCTGCGCCCGGCGCACCGCATCCATATCGGTCTGCATCTGCAACAGGGGGTGGCCAAGTGCCTGCTCGGCGCGCACCAGCACCTGCGCATCCCGCCGCACCTCGCGCGGCAGCAACCGCCGTGACCGCCTGACCGCCTGTTCCAGCGACCGTCCCCGCACCCGATGCACCGCGCGAAGCTGCGCGCGCACGTCGTCAAGTCGCGACTGGGTATCTTGAGACTCGGTCATGGCGCGAAGAATATCCATCTAGCCCGCGCTTTGCCAAGCCGCTATGTCTGGCCCATGCTTGCGACCCAGATTTACGACAGCCCCAACGATACCCTGCCCTGCTTGATCGTGCATGGGCTTTTCGGCTCTGGCCGCAACTGGGGCGCGATTGCAAAACGCATGTCGCAGGCACGGCGGGTCGTCACGGTCGACATGCGCAACCATGGCGAAAGCCCGCACCTGCCGACCCACAGCTATGAGGATCTTGCAGGCGATCTGGCCGAGGTCATCGAAAACCACGGCGGGCCGATGGATGTGATCGGGCATTCCATGGGGGGCAAAGCCGCCATGACGCTGGCGCTCATGCAGCCCGATCTGGTGCACCGCCTGATCGTCGCCGATATCGCGCCGGTGGCTTACACTCACAGCCAGTCGCAGTTCATCGAGGCCATGAACGCTGTCGATCTGTCAAAGGTGACCCGCCGCTCCGAAGCGGCAGAGCAACTTGCCGCGCAGGGCGTCGAACCTGCTTTGCAAAGCTTTTTCACCCAATCGCTCGACTTGGGCGCAAAGCGCTGGCGCTACAATCTTGGCGCATTGGAAGCAGAGATGCCGAAAATTCTGGGCTTTCCGGATATTGACGCCAGCTTCGACGGTCCCACGCTTTTCCTCACCGGGTCCGAATCGGATTACGTGCGGCCAGAGCATCGCCCGCGTATCAAGGCGCTTTTTCCCGCCTCGCGCTTCGCAAAACTGCCCGGTGCAGGCCATTGGCTGCACGCAGACAAGCCAAAAGGGTTCATTGCGGCGGCGGAAACCTTCCTGAGCGCCTGAACTTCTCCCCAAAAGCTTGACCGACTCGCCCATCCCGTGCCGAAATATGAGACGGGAGTGACATATCATGTGGAAAACCTTAGTAGATCGCCTTCTTGGCGGCCTCGTGGTGACAGGCCGCCTGACTATAAAATACCCGGACGGAGACAGCCGCGATTACGGCCCGGACACGTCACCACACGAGACACTGACCCTGCACGATCCTGCGATCTTGCGACAGATCGTGCTGAATCCAGAACTTGCGATGGGCGAAGGCTATATGCAGGCGCGCATCACGATCGAAGACGATCGTCTGGAAGAGGTTCTCAAACTGCTGGTGCATAACCGGATGGCGGGGCAGATGCCGCTTTGGGTCCGGGGACTGGACCGGGCGCTGTATCACGCGCGGCTCTTTCTGCAACGCAACGCCCCTGCGGCGGCGCGGCGCAACGTGGCCCATCACTACGATATCAGCGACGACCTCTACCGGCTCTTTCTGGATGAGGACATGCAGTATAGCTGCGCCTATTTTGAACGGCCCGGCATGAGTCTGGAAGACGCGCAAGAGGCGAAGAAACACCATATCGCCCGCAAATTGCTGCTGGAGCCGGGGATGCGCGTGCTGGATATCGGCTGCGGGTGGGGCGGCATGGCGCTGACACTGGCGCGGGACTATGGCGTGCACGTAACCGGCGTCACCCTGTCGGAAAACCAGCTTGCCACTGCGCGTCGCCGCGCGCAGGAGGCCGGGCTGTCGGATCGGGCGCAATTCGAATTGCGCGACTATCGGCGGATCGATGGCAGCTTTGACCGGATCGTGTCCATCGGCATGTTCGAACATGTCGGCGTGCCGAATTACGCGGCCTATTTCAGCAAGATCGACAGCTTGCTGGCCCCGGAAGGCGTGGCCTTGATCCACACGATCGGACGCTCTGCGCCGCCGATGGCGCATTCACCGTGGATTCATAAATACATCTTTCCCGGCGGCTATGTGCCCTCCCTGTCAGAGATCGCGCCCGCGCTCGAAGGCTCCGGCCTATGGCAATCGGATATCGAAATGCTGCGGCTCCACTATGCCATGACGCTTCGCGCATGGCGCGACCGCTTCGATGCGGCGCAGGCCGACATCCGTGCCATGTATGACGAAACCTTCGTGCGCATGTTCCGGTATTACCTGACCGCGTGCATCATCGGGTTCGAGGACCAGCACCAGCTTGTCTACCAACTGCAACTGGCCAAGACGCTGGCCGCAGTCCCTTTGACGCGCAACTATCTCTACCCCAACAAAGCTGCATCGTGGAAACAGGCGGCGGAGTAGCAGGCGGAAAGCAAGGCACACGGCGCCAGCGGAGCGCCCCGCGATCCAAACCGGACGACGCGCCATTTTTCGGCACGAAAAATGGGCCGGAAATCGTGCCGATTTCCGCTTGCCCCTTGCGCGTGCCGAAAGGCTGCCTATAACCCCGGACAATTTGCGCCACTGGGGGTCAGACCATGCCGAAAAGAACCGACATCCAATCCATCATGATCATCGGTGCAGGCCCCATTATCATCGGGCAGGCCTGCGAGTTCGACTATTCAGGCGCTCAGGCCTGCAAAGCGCTGCGCGAAGAAGGCTACCGCGTCATCCTCGTCAACTCGAACCCGGCGACGATCATGACCGATCCGGGCCTCGCCGATGCGACCTATATCGAACCCATCACGCCCGAGACCGTCGCCAAGATCATCGAGAAGGAACGCCCCGACGCGCTTCTGCCCACCATGGGCGGGCAGACTGGGCTCAACACCTCCCTGGCACTCGAAGAGATGGGCGTGCTGGAAAAGTTCGGCGTCGAAATGATCGGTGCCAAGCGCGATGCCATTGAAATGGCCGAGGACCGCAAGCTCTTCCGCGAGGCGATGGACCGTATCGGGCTTGAAAACCCCAAGGCCACCATCGTCACCGCCCCGGACGGCAACCTCGATGCCGGCGTGCAAATCGCGCTGGACGCGCTCGAAGAGATCGGCCTGCCCGCCATCATCCGCCCCGCCTTCACCCTTGGCGGAACTGGCGGCGGCGTGGCCTATAACCGCGAGGATTACATCCATTTCTGCCGCACCGGCATGGATGCGTCCCCGGTCAACCAGATCCTTGTCGATGAGTCGCTGCTGGGCTGGAAAGAATACGAGATGGAGGTCGTGCGCGACACTGCCGACAACGCCATCATCGTCTGCTCCATCGAAAACGTCGACCCGATGGGCGTGCATACGGGCGATTCCATCACCGTGGCCCCGGCGCTGACGCTGACCGACAAGGAATACCAGATCATGCGCAACGGCTCTATCGCCGTGCTGCGCGAAATCGGCGTGGAAACCGGCGGCTCCAACGTGCAATGGGCGATCAACCCTGATGATGGCCGCATGGTCGTGATCGAAATGAACCCGCGTGTGTCCCGCTCTTCGGCCTTGGCATCCAAGGCGACCGGCTTCCCGATTGCCAAGATCGCCGCGAAACTGGCCGTCGGCTACACGCTGGATGAACTCGACAACGACATCACCAAGGTGACCCCGGCCAGCTTTGAGCCGACCATCGATTACGTCGTCACCAAGATCCCGAAATTCGCGTTTGAAAAATTCCCCGGCTCCGAGCCGTTGCTCAGCACCGCGATGAAATCCGTCGGCGAGGCAATGGCCATTGGCCGGACAATCCACGAATCGCTGCAAAAGGCGCTCGCCTCGATGGAATCGGGCCTGACAGGCTTTGACGAGGTCGAGATTCCCGGCGCGGATGATCCCGCCTCAGGCCGCAGCGCCATCGTGAAGGCGATCAGCCGCCAGACCCCGGACCGGATGCGCACCATTGCCCAAGCCATGCGCGAAGGCCTTGGCGACGACGAAATCCACGGCATCACCAAGTTCGACCCGTGGTTCCTGGCCCGTATCCGCGAAATCGTCGAGGCCGAGCAAGAGGTCGAATCCTCTGGCCTGCCCACCGACGCGAACGGTTTGCGCCAGCTCAAGATGATGGGTTTCAGCGACGCGCGTCTGGCCAAGCTGACCGGCAAAAGCGAAACCGATATCCGCAAGGCCCGCATCGCCGCTGGCGTCACCGCCGTCTTCAAGCGGATCGACACCTGCGCCGCCGAGTTCGAGGCGCAGACGCCCTATATGTATTCCACCTATGAGGCACCGGCCTTTGGCGATGTGGAATGCGAAGCGCGCCCCTCGGACCGCAAGAAAATCGTCATCCTTGGCGGTGGTCCCAACCGGATCGGTCAGGGGATCGAGTTCGATTACTGCTGCTGTCACGCCTGTTTTGCGCTGACCGATGTTGGCTATGAAACGATCATGGTCAACTGCAACCCGGAGACAGTCTCGACCGATTACGACACCTCCGATCGGCTTTATTTCGAACCACTGACCTTCGAACATGTGATGGAAATCCTGCGGGTCGAGCAAGAGAACGGCACGCTGCACGGTGTTATCGTCCAGTTCGGCGGTCAGACCCCGCTGAAACTGGCAAACGCGCTGGAAGAAGAAGGCATTCCGATCCTGGGCACGACGCCCGACAGCATCGACCTGGCCGAAGATCGCGACCGGTTCATGAAGCTGGTGAACGATCTGGGCCTCAAGCAGCCGCATAACGGCATCGCCGCCACCGACGCGCAAGCGCTGGAAATCGCGGATAGCATCGGCTTCCCGCTGGTGATCCGCCCTTCCTATGTTCTGGGCGGGCGCGCGATGGAAATCGTCCGCGATATGGATCAGCTCAAGCGCTACATCGCTGAGGCCGTCGTTGTGTCGGGCGACAGCCCCGTGCTTCTCGACAGCTATCTGGCCGGGGCGACCGAACTGGATGTGGACGCCCTGTGCGACGGGACTGACGTCCATGTGGCGGGCATTATGCAGCATATCGAAGAGGCAGGCGTACACTCGGGCGACTCGGCCTGTTCGCTCCCGCCCTATTCGCTGTCCAAGGACACCCTGGCCGAGATCGAGCGCCAGACCGTTGCGCTGGCCAAGGCGCTGAACGTGGTCGGCCTGATGAACGTCCAATTTGCGATCAAGGATGGCGATATCTACCTGATCGAAGTGAACCCGCGCGCCTCCCGCACGGTGCCCTTCGTCGCCAAGGCCACGGATTCGGCCATCGCCTCCATCGCGGCGCGGATCATGGCGGGCGAAAAGCTGGCCGACTTCCCGCTGCGCCCGGCATATGACGCGGATGCCGATTACGACACGGTGCTGCCGCTGGCCGATCCGATGACCCTCGCCGATCCGAACATGCCTTGGTACTCGGTCAAGGAAGCGGTGCTGCCCTTTGCCCGCTTCCCCGGCGTCGACACGATCCTGGGACCGGAGATGCGATCCACCGGTGAGGTCATGGGCTGGGACCGTGACTTCCCCCGCGCCTTCCTCAAGGCGCAGATGGGCGCTGGCATGGTGCTGCCGTCCTCCGGCACTGCGTTCATGTCGATCAAGGATGCGGACAAGACCGCGCAAATGCTGGAAGCGGCGCAAATCCTGACCGGGCTGGGCTTTGACATCGTCGCGACCGAAGGCACCGAACGCTGGCTCGAAGGGCACGGCGTCGCCTGCAAGCGCGTCAACAAGGTCTATGAGGGGCGCCCCGACATCACCGATCTGATGAAGGATGGCGGGGTGCAGCTTGTCATGAATTCGACCGAAGGCGCGCAAGCGGTAGAGGACAGCAAGTCCATCCGTTCCATCGCGCTGTATGACAAGATCCCCTACTTCACCACGGCTGCGGGCTCGCATGCAGCGGCACTAGCGATCAAGGCTCAGGCCGAAGGCGGCATCGGCGTGAAGGCGCTACAGGCCTGAGAAAAGAGCGCTTCAAGAAGGGCGCGCGCCGTCAGACCCGCGCCTTTCCGCCGCTCAACTTCATGCCCGGCGCGGACAAACGTTCCGCCGGGCCAACCCACGCATAGGCCAGCAGGCACGGATCGCGATCCCCGGTGGTGATGCGATGTTCATCCCCCGCGCGGTTCAGGATCAACGAGCCGGGCGCATAGACCGCCGCGTTGTTTTCCGACCATGCGCCGGAAATCGAGATATAGCTTTCCTCGATCTCCTTGTGGTGGTGCTGCGGATAGGTCGTATCCGGCGCGAAAAGCACGAAGCCAAGGATCAGGTCATCGCATTGCACCGGCCCGTTCGGCCCCAGCACCTCGCAATAGGCGTATTTCTTGGCGAGCGAGCGCGGCATTTTCTCGTAGCCATATTCCCATGTCAGCCAGTCGCGTATCTCGCGCAGCGCCCGTGCCATGCCCTGCATCGCGCCGCGTTCTCCGACATCCAGCGCGCGGGCGAAATGCGCCGTGACGGGTTTGCGTTCGGGGAACCGGTCAAGAATCTCAGGGTTGCGGGCAAATGTCGCCGAGAGCCGATCCCGCACCCGCTTGCGATGGGACCGGATCACCGGGCTGCCACCCGCAGAGCCATGCCGATACAGCACGTCGAACTCGCGTAGGAGATACACCCAATCGGGCACGTCCATCAGGCGGGGCGGCGCGGAAACGCCGATGTCAGGGTGTCCGGTATCCATCATGGCAAGCGGCCTCGTCGGGTGATTCACCTGCCGAACGCTACGCAGGAAGGGGCCGCTCGGCAATCCTCCGCCGCCACCCATCGGACCCGTGTTACACTGCGCGCAGATGATGAAAGGACACACCGCCATGCGCCTGCCTATCTCTCTCGCAATCTTGCCATTGATCGCCGCCTGCGCCCCGCCGCCACCCCCGCCCATGGACCCGCTGCCGCTTTTCGGTACGGGCTATCGCTTCAAGGGGGACGTCTGCATGCGTGTGGGCGAAGATGACAGCACGAACCAATATCTCGACGATGCCGCCGATCTGGTGGCCTGCCCCGAGGATACCGAAAACCTCGGCGTCTTCGTGACGGACACCGGCGCGCAGGAAGTCGCCCGCCGCGATGGGTATGTGCTGTACTCCGTACCGCGCGGCTGACCGATATTGCAGCAGCTCCGCACCCAGATTTCATCGGCGCCGCCTTGACCTTGCCCCCCATTTTCGGCCACATCACGCAACGCGAAAAGGGGGGAAGCTATGTATACGCCAGCCATCACCGGAACGGGTGTCTTTACCCCGGAACTCAGCATTTCGAACGCCGAACTGGTCGAAGCCTTCAACAGCTACGCCGATAAGTGGAACGAAACCCACGCGGCCGAGATCGCATCAGGCGAAGTCGCGGCGATGGAACATTCCTCGGAAGAGTTCATCGTCAAAGCCTCCGGCATCGAAAGCCGCTATGTGCTGGACAAATCCGGCATCCTCGACCCCGACGTGATGCACCCCAAGCTGCGCCAGCGCGACGATAGCGAACCGGGCGTGATGGCGGAAATGGGCGTGGATTCCTGCCGCAAGGCACTGGCCGATGCGGGCAAGACAGCGGCGGATGTGGATGCGGTGATCTGCGCGGCGTCCAACCACGAACGCGCCTACCCCGCAATTGCCATCGAAATTCAGGAACTGCTGGGGATCGACGGGTTCGCCTTCGATATGAACGTGGCCTGTTCATCGGCGACATTCGGGCTTCAGGCGGCGTGTGACATGATCCGCTCCGGCTCCATCCGCTCTGCGCTTGTGGTCAACCCCGAGATTTGCTCGGCCCACCTCGAATGGCGCGACCGCGATTGTCACTTCATCTTTGGCGACGTGTCCACGGCGGTCCTGGTCGAACGGATCGAAGACGCCACCGGCCCTCATTTCGAAGTGAAATCCACGCGCTGCGCAACGCAGTTTTCCAACAACATCCGCAACAACCACGGCTTCCTGCGCCGCACCCGCCCCGATGGGGTCGCGGACCGGCGCGATATGCAATTCATGCAGGAAGGCCGGAAGGTCTTCAAGGAAGTGCTGCCGCTGGTTTCTCAGCACATCGCCGACCATATGAGCGATGAGGGTGTTGAGGCGAGCGATCTGAAGCGGCTATGGCTGCATCAGGCCAACAAGTCGATGAACGACTTCATCGGCAAGAAGGTTCTGGGCCGCACACCGGAGCCCGAAGAGCAGCCCAACATCCTGCAGGACTACGCGAATACCTCATCCGCCGGGTCGATCATCGCCTTTGCGAAATATTCCGATGATCTGAAAGAGGGCGATTACGGGCTGATCTGCTCGTTCGGCGCGGGCTATTCCGTTGGCTCGGTGCTGGTGCAGCGGCACGGGTAACGCGCCCAAGCGGGACGGTGGGCGGGGCGCCTTTGCACAGCAAACAGCGCCGCACCACCGGCGCGGGCGGCGTCAGTTGACGCCTTCATCCTCAAGATGCAGCTTCATGTCGATCAGCACTTGCTGAAGCAGGATCGTCTCGCGCAGCAGGCGCTTGGCCTCGTTGACCGAAATAACGCCGTCCTCGATGGACTGCTGGTATTCGCTCATCAACATGGCAAAGCGCTGGCTCAGCGCGATCACATCCGCATTCACGCCGCCCTTGCGTTCCGTATTGGGCCGGCGGTCATCATGCGACAGCGCGATCCCCTTCAGTTCCGCCAACGCCGCCGTGACATGCGGATAGCTTGCCGCCTCTTCCAGACGCGCCACTGAGTCGACCGGCATGAACCGGTCCGCATGTTCCGGATTATCGGAATAATACCGTCCCAGCGTCGCTTTCGACTTCCCGGTGATTTCGCATGCAGGCTCCACGCCCACATCCTTCACCAGTGCTTCAGTGTGTTTCTTCAAATAACTGCCAATTGGAGTATTCGACATACTTTACCTGTCCATCGCCATCGTTCGCACTTTCGGGGGAACCGCCGTTCTCTTTTCCCATTAATTAGTTCCGAACCGAATGTCATTTACAAAACACGGCATCGCAACAGCGGTTGTGATTTGTAGTAACCAGTAACCGGGTACTTCCGGGTCTGTATCAGGGTGGGGTTGCGTCGGACGGACCGCAGTCGGCCGACCATCACTCACGGAGACAACGCTCCACCCTGAACGTATATATCCGCCCTCTTGAGGCCAGTGCGCCTGCAGGTTTATGTGCAGCCATGGCCAAGCTCTACTTCAATTACTCCACCATGAACGCCGGGAAGTCGACCGTCCTTTTGCAGGCGGCCTATAATTACCGGGAACGGGGCATGGTCCCCTATCTTGTCACCGCCGCTTTCGACAAGCGCGCAGGCGCGGGGCGGATCGCCTCGCGGATCGGCATTGACGCCGAAGCGGACACGTTCAGCGCCGAGACAGACATGTTCGCGCTGATCGAGGCGCGGCAGGCGCAGGGACCGGTTGCCTGTATTTTCATCGACGAAGCCCAGTTTTTATCCCCCGATCAAGTCTGGCAACTGGCCCGCGCGGTGGATGATCTGGGGATACCGGTGATGTGCTACGGCCTGCGTGTCGATTTTCGCGGCGCGCTTTTCCCCGGCTCGGCCACGCTGCTGGCGCTTGCCGATGAGATGCGCGAGGTGCGCACCATCTGCCATTGCGGGAAGAAAGCGACGATGGTCGTGCGGCAGGCGGCCGATGGGTCCGCGCTGAAAGACGGTGCGCAGGTACAGATCGGCGGCAATGAAACCTATGTGTCCCTGTGCCGCCGGCACTGGCGCGAGGCCGTGGGTGACAGCTGACGCCCGTACGCCCTCAGCACAGGCGCGCGCCGTCGGGAACATCCTGATCAGGCGTCATCAACACCACCGCGCCCGCCTCGTCATGGACACCCAGCACCAGTACCTCTGACATGAAGGGGCCGATCTGGCGCGGCGGGAAATTCACCACGGCCATGACCTGCCGCCCAATCAGGGCGTCGGCTGTGTAATGTTCGGTGATCTGGGCCGAGGACTTCTTTTCACCGATCTCCGGCCCGAAATCGATCCAAAGCTTGATCGCAGGCTTGCGCGCCTCGGGGAAGGGAGCGGTGCGGATCACCCGGCCCGCCCGGATATCGACCTTCAGAAAGTCGTCAAAGTTAATCGGATCAGCCACGTGCAAGCTCTTTCGATCGGTTGGTCGCCGCGGCGACGGTCTTGTTCATCAGGTTCGGCAAGCCGGCCTTCTCATCCATCAGAACCTCAAGCCCCGCCTGCGTCGTCCCATTGGGCGAGGTCACATTGACGCGCAGCTGCGCCGGGCTGTCGTCAGAGCGCATCGCCAAGGCCCCTGCCCCGGCCACCGTCGCCTTTGCCAATTGCATCGCCAGCGCTTCGGGCAGGCCCTGCGCCGCCCCCGCTGCTGCCATTGCTTCGATCATGTGGAACACATAGGCGGGGCCAGACCCGGACACGCCCGTGACCGCATCGATCTGCGCCTCGCTGTCCAAGCGGACCACCTCACCAATCGCCTGCAACAGATCACTGGCCAAATCCAACTGTGCAACCTGCGTTTGCGCATTGCCGACGATGGCCGTGATGCCCTGCCCAATCGCTGCGGGCGTGTTCGGCATTGCCCGGATGATCGGTGTTTGCGCACCCAACATCTTTTCAAACGCAGAAATCGGCGTTCCCGCAGCGACACTGACAAACAAGGTATCGCCGTTGCCAAAGCTTGCCATGTCGGGCAGCGCCGCCGCCATCAATTGCGGTTTGACCGCGACCAGCACCACCGCCGGGGCCTGCGGCAACGGGGCGTTGATCTGCACGCCCGACGACTGAAGCCAATCCGACGGCGCCGGATCCTGCACCCAGACCGCTTGCGGGTTCAATCCGCCCGCCAGCCAGCCCGCCAACATGGCAGAGCCCATCTTGCCGCAGCCCAGCAGCACGAGGCCGCGTTCTTCGATCTGTGTGAAATTCATGCCGGTTGCGCTCCTTCAATTCTCGGGCGTGACGGGCGGCCGCCACGCGAACCAGCGCTGCCCCTGCAAGCCGAAGCGCAGCGCATTGCCAGCGAAGCATGTCTTCGATGACCTACGCTTTTCTTTCAGGGAATCGCCAGAGAATAAAGAGGCGTGGAGAAGGGGGGGCATCTGTCGCCATGCCCGCCCTGGTCTTTAGCTGAAACGCCGTTCCGGGGCGTCAGGCCCGGCCATAGGCCTCGGCGATGGCGATTTGCATCGCTTCATCGGGGGTCTTGTCGCCCCAGATCAACAACTGCAACGCCGGATAATACCGTTCTGCGCTGGCCACAGCGGCCCCGATCATCGTGTCGATCTGATCCGCGCTTGCTGTTTGCCCCCCGGCCAGCACCAACCCGTACCGATAGACCATCAGCTTTTGTTCCGCCCAATAGGTAAAGCTTCCCGCCCAGCACTGGTCATTCACCTGGTTGAGCAGCGCATAAAGCGCCGGAAGTTTGTCCGCGGGCGGGTCCAGTTCAAAGGTGCACACCATGCGCAGCGTTTCATCATAGCCCGACCATGCCAACGTGATGGAATAGGTCCGCCACTGTGCCTCGACGGCCATGGCGATCTGATCGTCAGCGATACGATCGAAATCCCATTCGTGATGCGCGGCGAGATGCTCGACGATGTCGATCGGATGAATCTCGTCTTCCAGATAGTGCTCGGAAAGGGCCATAGGTGCCACCTCTTGTATCACCGAAGCGCGGAACCAGGGGCGGCAGCGCCCCCCGGCGCTCAGGTAGCCTGCTCTTTATTCGGATCAGGGCGAACCCCTGTACCCGTACACTCATGGTGCGGTAGAGACGCTTTTGTGGCAACCCTTTATTTGGGGATAACCGCAATAACTTGTGGATGACTGCCATTGCGTGCGCAAGTTATGTCCACAGGCGCGGTACGCGGCGCGGGTTATGTCGGGAAAATCTTGGTGCCGTACCGCAGCCGCTTGGCACGGATCAGGTCGTCCGCCTCAGCGCTGAACGTCTTGTAATGCGCGGCGGTCTGATGCGCCTTGAACGCCGCCTCGTCGGTATAGACCTCGACCAGTTGCACAAGGTCGTCATCGTCCTGCGCGCGCACGACATCGAACTGCAAACAGCCGCTTTCCGTCTCAAGCGATCCGCGCGCATTGGCGAGCATCATTGGCAAGAACTCGTCCATCCGGTCCGGAATAACGCGCAATTCCACGTAAACAACGAACATGGCACCCTCCTGAAGCCTTTTGCGGCCAGTTTGGGTAGCGCAGCCGCCCCTGCAAAGGGCGCGCGGGCCTTTTCAACCCAAAGATGTTGCAGAACTGCGTCAAATGCGGCGCTTGGGTCGGCGAACTACCGCCGGAACACTGCGCGCAGGGGCCCGACCCTCAGCACGCGTCCGGCACCGCCATCAAAGGCGCGGCCCACCATGCGTCTATATCTGGCGTGGTGACATGCCCTTCTGGCCCGATCCCGACGAGTGTCGTCGCCTCCACCCCGTCGCGGGCGCGGATATCGACGGTTTTGCCGACGATCTGCACCTCCCAGCCGCCGCGCACGAACCCCTTGAGCCGGTACAGACCGGCAGGGCGCGCGGCGAGCTTTTGTTCCAGCTCTGCACGGGTGAAACCGGCGGTGCCTTGATGCACCCATTTGGTGAAATGCGCGTGCCGCCCATCGGTTTCGGGGGCATCCCCGCTCAGGCTCCAGATCAGCGGCGCAACGTCGGCCCGGTTCGTCAGCACCGTCGGCGCCCCCAGTGCCGTGAGCCTGTCTTGCACCTCTGCGCCCATAGCCTTCGACAGATACACCAGATCCGCCACCGCCACCTGCGATTCAAGTTGCGGGGCGATCTGCGCGTCCTCAAGAAGGTCGGTAAAATGCAGCCCGTCCACCACCGTGACGATCCCGGCATAGGTCAGCTCTGGCTCTGTGCGCGCGACGCCTGCGATCTTGGCCGGATCGGCAATGCCGCTTGCCTCGATGATCAAATGGTCGGGCCGATCCGCGCGGTCCAGCACATCCCCGACGGCCATGAACAGATCTGCGCCCATCGTGCAGCAGACACAGCCATTGGTCAGTTCCATCGTATCGCCAGAGACAGAGGATAACAGCGCAGCATCGATATTCACCGCGCCGAAATCATTGACCATCACCATGAGCCGCCGACCATGATCGCCGCTGAGCAGCTCGTTGATCAGGCTCGTCTTGCCCGCCCCCAGATAGCCGCCGATCACCGTCAGTGGCAGCTGCGCCTGCCCCGTCACAGCAGATGCACCGTGCCGCTTGATACGGTTCCCAGCACCGGCACGTCTTTCAGTGCAACCGGCGCAACGTGGGTCGGGTCATCGCCAAGCACCGCGAAATCCGCGATCTTGCCCGGTTCGATCGACCCAATTTCAGTGTCGAGCCGCAGGGTATAGGCCGCGCCCATCGTGATCGCGTAGAGCGCCTCGTGGACAGAGATACATTCTTCCGCGCCCAAGACGCGCCCCGTCATGGTCTGGCGGTTCACCGCACACCACGCGGTAAAAAGCGGCCCCAGCGGCGTCACCGGCGCATCCGAATGGATCGCCACCCGGACGCCCTCATCCATCGCAGTGCGCACCGCGTCCATCCGCTCTGCCCGGCCTTCGCCGATGGTGAGCGCCGCGTGCTGGTCGCCGAAATACCAGATATGGTTGGAGAAGATATTGCAGCAGACCCCCAGATCGGCCGCCTTGCGATACAAGCCGCCATCCATCATCTGGCAATGTTGCAGCACATGACGTGCGCCGGGCCAGGGGTGCTTTTGCGCCGCCGCCTCCAACGCGTTGAGAGAGACTTCCGCCGCTTCGTCGCCATTGACATGGATGTGCATCTGCACGCCCGCGCCCTGGAACACTTCTGTCAGCGCAAAGATCTGCTCCGGCGAGGTGTTCCAGATGCCATTGGGCTGCCCGCCGACATAACCGGGCCAGCGCACCCGCGCCGTCCACCCCTGGATGGAGCCGTCGGTCATCAGCTTCACCGCGCCCAGCCGCAGCTTATCGGTAGATTGCTCGCGCAGGCGTATCGCGCGCTCTGCCATCTGCGCCGGATCGGCCCCCGCCGTTCCCAGCGCCGGTACGATTCGCACCGGGTAGCCGTCATCCGATGTGACCCGCAGCATGGTTGCGAGGTCTTCATCCTCAAGGCTGGAATAAAGGTCCGTCACCGTCGTCACCCCGGCGCGCTTGCAGACCTCGCCATAGGTACGGATGCTGTCCTCCGACTGGCTGAGCCCGCGGAAATCAACCGCAAGGCGGCGCATCACCGGGAACATCGCCGCCATTTCCTGAAGCTCGCCCGTGGGCAACCCGTCCGGGCCTTTGACCACACCTTCCGCGTTCGTCTCGCGGCTATAGCCCGCCAGTTCCAGCGCCTTGGAGTTCACGCACATCAGGTGGAAGTTGGAGAACATGATCGCAATGGGCCGGTCCGGGCTGATCCGGTCGAGATGCGCGCGCGACAGCCGTTCAGAGGACAGGAAGATCGGGTCAAGCCCCCAGCCCACCAGCGGCGCGTCCGGCGCCAGACCCGACTGGAACTCGGTCAGCGCGTCGATGATGGCATCAATGTCGGTCAGGCCCGGCCACAGCTTGCCATCCGGGTCGATCCGGTCGTGATAGCCGACATAGGCATAGCGCCACATCGCGCCCGCCATCATATGTGCGTGCCCTTCGATCAGGCCCGGCATAAGCACGGCCCCGGCGAACCGGTCATCATGGACCACATCGCCCCATTGATCGGCGCAATCGGCCCCGCCGACCGCAAGAATCCGCCCTTCTTGCACCGCCACATGCGACGCTTCGGGTCGCTGCGGATCCATCGTGATGATCTTCTGTGCACTGTATACAGTAATTCCGGACATGCCTCTCACCTCATAGCTGCGCGCCCAGAAAAACCTTTCCAGCGACGCTGTTGCCTCCTACCGTGACCGAAAATGAATAAAACCGGGAGCCTAAAAATGACATTTCTCAAACAGATAACAGCCGCTGCCCTTCTGGCATCGACAACGCTTGCCGGACAGGCATTCGCTGAAGGCGGCACGCTGGTTATCGCGACCACGCAGACGCCGCGCCACCTGAACGGCTCGGTCCAGTCGGGCATCGCGACGGCTGTCCCGTCGACTCAAATCTTCGCCTCGCCCCTGCGCTATGACGAAAACTGGGAGCCGCAGCCCTATCTCGCCGAAAGCTGGGAGACGAGCGCCGATGGCCTGACCGTCACACTTAATCTGGTGAGCGGCGCGACCTTCCATGACGGCGAACCGATTGAGGCGGAGGATGTCGCGTTCTCGATCCTGAACACCAAGGAACACCACCCGTTCAAATCCATGTTCGAACCGGTCGAAAGCATCGACACGCCCGATACGCAAACGGTCGTCATCAATCTGTCGAAACCGCACCCGGCGCTGTTGCTGGCCCTGTCCCCGGCGCTGGCCCCGGTTCTGCCCAAGCACGTGTTCGGCGACGGCCAGGACCCCAAATCGCACCCAGCCAATTCCGCGCCTGTCGGCTCCGGCCCGTTCATGCTGGAAGAGTTCACGCCCGGCGAAGCCATCGTGCTGAAGAAGAACCCGAACTTCTTTATCGAAGGCCGGCCCAAGCTGGATGAGATCGTCTTCCGCATCGTCGGTGATCCGTCTGCGCTGCTGATCGCGATGGAAAACGGCGACGCGGATATGTACCCGTTCATGGCGGGCAGTCAGGAAATCCGGCGTCTGGAAAAGGATGACGATCTGGCCATCACAACCGAAGGCTATGCCGCGGTTGGCGCGATCAACTGGCTGGCCTTCAACACCGCCTCGCCAAAGCTGAGCGATGTGCGCGTGCGACAGGCGATTGCCTATGCGGTGGACCGCGACTTCATCACCAAGGCCCTGCATCGCGGCGTATCAAGCCCGCAGCGCGGCCCGATCATCGAAAGCTCTCCCTTCTTCGACGAAACGATCCCGGCCTATGACGTGGATCTCGACAAGGCGAAGGCGTTGATGGAAGAGGCCGGTTTTGGTGATGGCATGGACCTGACCGTCGACTATATCCCCGGCCCGAAGGAGCAGCAGCAATCGGTCGCGGAATACCTCAAATCGCAACTCAAGAAGATCGGCATCAACGTGACCGTGCGCGCCGCGCCGGACTTCCCGACATGGGCCGGCCGCGTCGGCGGGCATGACTTCGAGATGTCGATGGACGTGGTGTTCAACTGGGGCGATCCGGTAATCGGCGTTCACCGCACCTATCTTAGCGACAATATCCGCCAGGGCGTCATCTGGTCGAACACCCAGCAATACGCCAATGACAAGGTCGACAGCCTGCTGAACCAAGCGGCGGTCGAACTGGACACGGAAAAGCGCAAGGCGCTCTATGGCGAGTTCCAGCAAGTGGTGGCCACCGACCTGCCGGTCTACTGGATCAACTCACTGCCCTACCACACCGCCTATAACAAGAAACTGCTGAACCCGCCGCAGGGCATCTGGGGCGCAATGCACCCGATGGACATGGTGGAATGGTCCGAGTGACCGACTTCCTGGGCGCTGCTTCGGCGGCGCCCTTCCCTTTGACCGCATTGCCCCACCACGCCGGGGCCATGCCCGACTTGACCTGACAGGCTCCCATTGCCCCCAAACGCTCCTGCCCGCATCGCCTTGCATCCCCGACACCGCCCGATAACGGCGGCTGACAAGAAAGGCTGCTGCTTGTGAATTCCGCCTATCTGCTGCGCCGTATCGGCTATGGTCTTCTGCTGATGCTGGGCGTGATCGTCCTGAACTTCCTGCTGATCCGTCTGGCCCCCGGCGATCCCGCCGTCGTCATCGCCGGAGAGATGGGCGGCGCCACCGAAGAGATGCTGGCTTCCATCCGCGAGGAATACGGGCTGAACAAGCCGGTTCTGACGCAGCTGTGGATCTATGTGTCCGGCATGGCGCGCTTCGACATGGGAGAAAGCTTTTTCTTCAACCTGCCGGTCAGTCAGTTGATCGCACAGCGCATCGGGCCGACCATTCTGTTGGTGCTGTCAGCGCAGCTTCTGTCCATCGTGATCGGCGTCTTTCTGGGCGTGATCGCGGCGCGCAATCCGCGCGGCCCGCTCTCTGCCTTCGTGTCGATCTTTGCCACGATCGGCTACGCGGTGCCCGTGTTCTGGACCGGGATCATACTGATCATCCTCTTTGCCTCTGCCTTTCCGATCTTTCCGGTCGAGGGGATGCAATCGATCAGGCTGCGCGACGCGCCGCTTTTCACCCGCGTTCTGGACATCGCCCATCACCTTGTCCTGCCCGCCTTTACCCTGGCGATCATCTACCTTGCCCAATACGCGCGGCTGACCCGCGCCTCCATGCTGGACGCGATGTCTGCCGACTATATCCGCACCGCCCGCGCCAAGGGCATTGGCGAACGGAAAATCCTGTTCTCCCACGCGCTGCGCAATGCGCTTTTGCCGATCCTGACAGTGGCCGGTCTGCAATTCGGCAACCTGATTTCCGGCGCCCTGCTGGTGGAAACGGTGTTCAACTGGCCCGGCATGGGGCGGCTGGCTTTCGATTCCATTTTGCGGCGTGATTACCCGACCATTCTGGGCGTGCTGTTCTTCGCATCGCTGATGGTGGTCATCGCCAATATCCTGACCGATTTCAGTTACCGCCTCGCGGACCCGCGCCTGAAGGATGAGACATGACAATCGAGCCCGACCCCTATGCCGCGCTGAACGATCCGGTCGATATGAGCCAGATCACCATCCGCTCTCCCGGGCGGGAGGCGTGGGACATGTTCCGTTCGAACATCCCCGCAATGGCCGGTCTGATCATATTGCTCACCATCCTCGGGGTCACGCTTTACGGCAGCTTCATCTATACCGGCGATGCCTATGACATCGTCTGGGCCCCGCATGAGCCGCCCGGCGTGACACCGGAATTCCCGCTTGGCACCGATTATCTGGGCCGCGACCTCGTCGCCGGGCTTCTGACCGGGGGCGGCCCCACTTTGGCGGTGGGCGCGGCGGCCGCGGCGATCACAATGGTGATCGGGCTTCTGGTTGGCGCGCTTGCCGGCTATTTCGGAGGCTGGATTGACAACCTTCTGATGCGCGTGACCGAGTTCTTTCAGGTGCTTCCCGCCCTGCTTTTCGCAATGGTTCTGGTCACATTGTTCACCCCGTCGCTTTTCGTGATCGCCTTGGCGATTGGTGTGGTCAGCTGGCCGCAAACCGCCCGCCTGACCCGCGCGGAGTTCCTCAAGATCCGCGAGCTTGAATATGTCACCGCCTCGCGCGCGATCGGCACCCGCAACTGGCGCATCATGTGGCGCGTGATCCTGCCCAATGCCGCGCCGCCCCTGATCGTATCGGCCACGCTGACGGTCGGCGTCGCGATCCTGTTCGAGGCGGGCCTGTCCTTTCTGGGCCTTGGCGATCCGAACGTGATGAGCTGGGGGCTGATGATCGGTGCGAACCGGGAATATATTCTGGACGCTTGGTGGCCCGTGACCCTGCCTGGGCTTGCGATCTTCTTCACCGTCTTGTCGGTCTCGCTGATCGGGGACGGGCTGAACGACGCGTTCAATCCCAAGCTGCGCAAGCGCTGAACCCAGCGCCGCCGCTAGAACTGCGCCGCGCCCCAGACCAGCGCCACATAGGTCAACTGGTGCAGCAATTGATCCGCGCCGAACGCGCGCCAATAGCTGGCATCATCGGGCGTGTCGCCGGCGCGTGCCGACCAAAGCCCCTTGCCGAAATCGATGTGATAATGCAGCGCCCAGTCCAACGACGCGACAGCGCAAAGCAGGATGAACGGTAGCCCCACCAGCAAACAGGCCAAAGCGCTGCCTGCGGCATGGATCAGGCAATGCAGCGCCCGGCCACGGTGAATATACAACCTGCGATCCGCCAGCATCCTTGGCGTTTGCAGGTAAAAATCGGCAACCATGTGTTTGGTTTGAAGAAGCGCCATCAAAACGAGCGCAGTGTTTATATCCAATATGCCGCTCCTCTCGGCTCTCAAGCGGGGAGTCTGAAAAACGAAATGAATTGATCCATGCAGGGGGCCTGCTAGGCTTTGAGTATTAGGAGTCAGTCTGGCCGGAGCCGTTTGTCCAGACAAGGGGAATTCAAAGCAAAGAGGAACCAAGGATCGAACGGTCCCTGTTCAGTTTCATTTGGAAATATTCCAAACGCGATCAGCTTGTTTTGCTGCTGGTCACGCTGTTGCTGTTCCCGCTGCTCTACCTGACGCTGGAATTGCCCAAGCGCATTATCAACGACGCGATCGGCGAAGACCCGTCAAGCGAGACGGTGGTGTTTCCTGTCGACATCCTTGGCGTGCCGTTGGGACAGGTCCAGTATCTGTGGCTTCTTTGCGGTATCTTTCTGCTGGCGGTGATGGGCTATGGCCTGCTGAAAATGCGGATCAACACCATGAAGGGTGTTCTGGCAGAACGTCTGCTTCGCCGCTTCCGGTACAGCCTGATCGCGCGGATGCTGCGCTTTCCCCAACCTTATTTCGAACGCACCAGCCAAGGCGAACTGGTCTCCATGATCACTGCCGAAAGCGAACCCATGGGCGGGTTGATGGGGGATGCGCTGGCACAGCCGGTGTTGCAGGCCGGGCAGATGCTGACGATCCTCGGCTTTCTCTTTGCGCAGTCCTTTGCCTTTGGCGTGGCGGCCTGCGCGCTGATCCCGCTGCAAGCCTGGCTGATCCCGCGCCTGCAACGACAGATCAACCGGCTCAACCGCAAGCGCGTGATCGAAGTGCGCGCCCTTGCCGGAGAGATCGGCGAAGGCGCGACCGGGGCCGGGACGTTGCGGGTCAATGCAGGCTGGCGCTACCGTTTGGCGATGATCACGGACCGGCTTGGACGGCTGTTCGACATCCGGTTCGAAATCTACCGCCGCAAGTTCTTCATGAAGTTTCTCAACAACTTCATCACCCAGCTTACGCCGTTTTTCTTCTACAGCATCGGTGGCTATCTGGTGATCCGGGGCGATGTGTCGATCGGTGCGCTGGTGGCGGCGATTGCGGCCTACAAGGATCTTTCCGCCCCGTGGAAAGAGCTGCTGACCTTCTACAACCAGACCTCTGAGATGACCGTGCGCTGGGAGACGATCAACGAACGCTTTGCCCCGCCCGGCATGATCGATGACGCACTGATGACCCAGATGCCCGAAACGATCCCGCCCCTGACCGGCGATATCCGGCTGAACCGGGTAAGCGTGCGGGACGAAGACGGCAACCGCGTGTTGGAAAACCTTGACGTGACTCTGCCCGGCGGCGCGCTGATCGGCATCGCCGCGCCGCGCGATGAAGACCGCCGCGCCCTGTCCGAATTGCTGACCCGCGAGATGCTGCCTTCTGCGGGCACGGTGCGGGTGGGCGAACATGATCTTGCCGCGCTGCACCAGATCACCATCGCCGCGCGGATCGGCCATGCCAATGCGCGGCCCGTGATGTTTCAGGGCAGTTTTGGCGACAACGTGTTCATGCCCGTCCGCTTCAAACCCGCCAACATCGATGGCGCGCCCGACGGCGCTGCGCACCGCGAAGCCCTGCGCGCGGGCAACAGTCTTGATCCGCTGCCCGGTGTCTGGACCGCCGCGTGGTCCGGCCCTGCCCCTGCCGACGAACGGCGCCTGCGCAACACGTGGTGCCGGCTGATCGAACGGATCGGCGGATCGGGCGCGATGCTGCGCCGCGCGCTGGACCAGACGCTGGACTCGGAAACCCACGAGGCGTTGGCGGCGCTTCTGATCGACCTGCGGCCCACGGCGGAACGTTTGTTGCGCCGCAAGGGGCTGGACCAATATGTGCATCGGTTCGACCCCGACCGGTACTGCCCCGCCCTGCCCGTGGTGCAGAACCTGCTTTTCGCCACGCCGCGCCAGCCGCTGCCGGTCGATATGCTGTCCGAGCGCCCCGAATATGTCGATCTGTTCCGCGAACTGGGGCTGGTCGACGACCTGGAGGAACTGGCGCAGGCGATCATGGAAGAGTTGCGGCAGATTTTCGGGACGACCGGCACCGACCACCCGCTGTTCCAGAAAACGGGGCTGGAGCCCGTCTTGTATGAGCGTGCCCTGCGCGCGGTGGATGACATGCGGCACGGCAAAGCCCGCAACCCCGAAGCCCGCGCGCTGCTGCTTAGCGTGGCGTCCTCTCTGACGGCCGAACAGGTTGGCCCTGCCTTCCCTGATCGCATCCGCCGCCGGGTTCTGGACATTCGCAGCCGCCACGGTGACGCCCTGCGATCCCGGATGAGCGATCTTTTCGCCCCCATCGAACTGGCGGCGCCCCTGCGCGGCGGCACCGTGCTGGAGAACGTGATCTTCGGCAAAGTGTCCGAAGATGCCGGGCCGCGCGGCGAGGATATCCATCAGGCCATTGCCGAATTGCTGCGCCAGAACGAGATCGCGACAGACGTGCTGCAACTGGTATTCGAAGTGCCCATTTCGATCGGGGGCAGCAATCTGCCCGCCACGTTCTCTGAACCCCTTGCTGTCAGCCGCGCCGCGATCAAACGGCCCGATATCCTAGTGCTCGACTCGCCCATGGCCAGCTTCGATTCCGCCACACGGGTTGCGATGATCGACACGCTGCGCCGCGAGCTGCCGGATGCGACGATCCTGCACGTGGCCAAGGAATTGGAAGCCAATATCGACTACGGCATGGAGCTTCAGATCGAACAAGGGCGTCTGGTGGGTGATGGCACACAGCAACAGACGCGAGTGGACGCCGCCGAAACCGCAACACTTGGGGAAAAGGTCAGTGTCCTCGAAGCCTCGAAGCTGTTTTCCGGGCTGGATCGCAAGCAACTGCGTCTTCTGGCGTTTGGTGCCAGATGGTATCGCGCCCCGGCAGGCCAATACGTGTTCCACAAGAACGACGCCCCCGACAGCGGCGCGTTCATGATGGTCGAAGGTGAGGCCGATCTGCTGCTGCCACGGGCCGAGGGCGCGCCGTCGCTGATCGACACGGTCGGTCCCGGCACGCTGGTGGGCGAGCTTGGCCTGATCCGCAACGAGACCCGCGCGCTGGACATGCGCGCCCGGACCGACATCTTATGCCTGCGTTTGGGCGTGGCGGAGTTCATGGCCGTCGTGGAAAACGACGCGGCGACCGCGTTCAAGCTGCTGGAAGTGGTCGCGGGCTATGTCAGAACGTGATCCTGCCCGCCGCCTTGGTCAGTCCCATCCCTGTCAGTCGTTGTCCCGAAACACCCGCAAAGCCTGACGGATATCTGCCAGCGTGAACGGCTTTGTCAGAACCGGCAGAGGCGGATATTCGGCCAGCAAATCCTCGTCCCCGCCGTAACCGGTCGCGAGGGCCGCAGGTATCCCGTCATTCCAGATCTGCTCGGCCACGGCCAAGGACGTTTCGCCGCCAAGGTTGATATCCAGCAAGGCAAAGGTGATCTCGCCGCTATCGAGCGCCTCGAACGCCGCATCGACGGAATTGCAGGTGCGCACGCTGGTCGCCCCGGCGGCGCGCAGCAGGTGGTCCGACTCCATGGAGATGACCAAGTTGTCCTCAAGGTTCAACGCCACGCCATCGATCTGGATGACAGGGCGCAGGCCGCTTGTGTCCTGGCCAGCCCCGCTCCGATCCCGCGGGGTTTGCACATCGCGCGTGCGCCGGACATGCTCTGGCGGCAGTCGGAACCGCGCGATGATGCCGCCTGCTTCGAACATCAACTCGGACGTGCCGCGCAACTCATGCCGCACCGCGCCCTCGATCACTTGGCAGCCGAAACCGCGTTTGATCGGATAAGCCACCGATGGCCCGCCTGCCTCGGTCCAGATGATTTCGCCAAAGCCATCCTCGGCCATGCTCGTGCTGATCGTGACGCTTCCACTTGGGCGGCTAAGCGCACCGAATTTCACCGCATTGCTGCGCAACTCATGCAGGACGAGGGACATGACCGCGTAGGCGCTTGGCGAGAGTTTGAAATCTTGGCCGATCACCTCGGTCGTGTCAGCCGCACTTCCGGGGACTGCTATCACCGCCCGGTCCAGCATTTCCTGAGCCCCAAGCCAAGCCCAGCCCTTTTCGGTAAGATCGTTATAGGCCTGCACCAGCGCCTGAATCCGGTTTTCCAGCACCTGCGCGTAACGCTCCACCGTGCAGGCAGAGCGTTTGGTCTGCGTCACGAGACCTTGGATCAAAGACAGGTTGTTGCGGACACGGTGGTTCAACTCCGCGATCAGCAGCCCCTGTCTTTCCTGCGCCAGTTTGCCGGAAACGCCGGTGGCTTCGATCGCCTTCATCCGGGCGCCCGTCAACGCCGCCTGAAGGCCCCGCGCCGCTTCGATTTCCCACGGGCGCCATGCGCTTGCGACTTGCTCCGCCCCGCTGTGAGAGCGCGTCAAGATCACCATGGCGCGCGCCGCAGTCCCGATCGGGATCGCCAGAAGCGACGTCCGGTCAGAGCGCATGATCTTGGAACGAAGGCCGATATCGCCCAGCGTATCGGCGATGACGATTTCGTCTTCATCCACCGTCGAAAGCCGCTCGAACGCAGCTTCGAAATCGACTTTGGGCAATGCGCTGCCCGTACCCAGATATGCGCCATCCGCCCAGATGGCGAGACCGTCATGCGGCAGCGCTGCCTTGATATCAGCAACCGATGCAAGAACGGCCGGGCCAAGCGCCTTTGTCTCGTCCATCTGCTCCAGCAACTGCTTGCGAACAGTGCGCAGCCGGGTACGCAGTTCTGTACCGCCGACCTGGCCGGATCGTTCGATCTCCATCCCCAGAAGAAAGGCGAAAGCGGACAGGTCAGAGCGTTGATTGACCGGCGGGGCGTGTGGATGGATGTGATGGCACAGGATCACACCCCAAAGTTCCCCGCGCACACGGATCGGCACAGAGGTCGCCGCCGCGACGCCGCCGCGCTGCAAGGCTTCGCACAGATGCGGACCCGACGCCGCCGAGCTAAGCGCCCGCGCATCGAAGGGCTTGAGCGCATCCGGCACGCTTTGCGTCACGACCGACCGCGCGGAATGCTGCGCCGCGTCGGCCAGAACATGCAGGTTGGGGCTGAATTGAACACCATAGGCGCGCAGGACCGCCTCATCCGGTTCCGTCTGAAGCGGGGCAGAGGCGACGCAGGCCAACGCTGGGCCGAACCCAAGCGGCAAAATGCGGTGAACGCTGACGCGATCGAAACCGGTCAGGGCGCGGATCGTCCGGGCAGCTTCCTGAAGCACTTCGGGCAGCGCCCCGCGCGCCGCAATACGCAGGAACAATCGCTGCAACTGTATGGCATCGCGTGCCGGTTCGAACGCCTCTGCGGCAGGCTCGAACTCCACCGCCAACCGACCGCCGCTCAACGTCACTGTCGCATCCATACGCTCCGACCGGCCCAGAAGCGTACAGTTTCGCAGGTAGAGAACCGGCATGTCGATCGTCAACACCTGCACCTGCGAGCGCAGGTCATGCATACTGTCGGAATCCAGAAGATCGGAAAAATCCTGCCCAAGCAGCGATTCAGGTTCTGCCTTGATGGTGTCGAACGTGTTGTCGGAAACGCCCAGAACGGTCCAGTCGGAAGACAGCACAAAAACTGTCGCATAGGACTGGGAAGACGCCCCGAAGATCTGACGGGACGACGTATCGTCAAACAGATCGCGCCGATGCGCAGTTGCTTCCGAACACATCACAAGACCTCACAAGCCATTTTGGCCCAAACAGGGGGTTTTCTACCGGCCACAGTGTCACGTGCAACCGGCTCCCCCCGCATCTTCTGTCATGTGTTCATTAATGCCATCGCGTTTATTAACGATCTGTTAATTATGCACCCGCTAGTGCCCGAAATATGCCTCTGCAAGACGTGGATCATCGGTCAATTCGGCCGGTGTTCCACTGGCAACAATGCGGCCCGTTTCAAGGACATGCACCTGCTCGGCCAATGTCAGCGCAAAGTTGGCATTCTGTTCCGTGATGACGACGGTCAGCCCGAACTCCGCTTGCAATCGCCGCAGGACATCTGCGATTTCCAGACAGACCTTCGGCGCAAGGCCAATCGTCGGCTCATCCACCAAGAGCAGCCGTGGCGAGGTCATCAATGCGCGCCCAAGGCTGACCATCTGCCGCTCGCCCCCCGACTGGGTCGAAGTCTCCTGCCCCTCACGTTCTTCCAGCCGTGGGAACAGGGTGTGGATCATGTCCAGATTGCGCGCGATGTCGTCGCGGGCGGTATACGCGCCGACCAACAGGTTGTCGCGCACGCTCATGTAAGGAAAAAGGTTGAACCGTTCGGGCGCATAACCGACGCCGCGCCGGACGATTTCTCCGGGTTTGCAGCCACTGATCGACGCGGACTCCAGCCGGATGTCACCTTGGGTCTTGGTCAGCCCCATCACCGAATCCAGCAGCGTCGACTTGCCCGCACCATTGGCCCCGATCACGCCGATGATCGACCCTTCCTCAACTTGCAACGACACATCGTAAAGCGCCTGCGCCTTACCGTAAAACGCCGAAAGCTGGTCGATCTCAAGCAGGGCCATGGGCGGTCTGCCTCCTGTTTGCTTCGCGAACACTCATCGCGGAAATTCCGCATCTGCGCGGCGCCCACATCGGATCACGTTCCAAGATAAGAGGCGCGCACCGCCGCATCGTTCATGACTTCATCATAAGGGCCATCCGCGATGAGCGTGCCGTGATTGATGGCCACCGCCCGGTCGATCAGCGGCTCCAACGCCTTCAGATCATGGCTCACGATCAAGAAGGTCATGCCATCTGCCCGCATTTGCTGAACCAACCCGGAGATCATCGCGATCTCGCCCACGGTCAGGCCGGCAAAGACCTCGTCCAGCAACATCATGCGTGGCCCCGTCGCCATGGTCCGGGCCATTTCCAACTTGCGCAAATCGCCCATCGACAATTCTGATGGCAACTTCTCCAACTGGTCCTTGGTAAAGCCGACGGACAGCGCCAATTCCAATTCGCGGTCCGGGTCCGGTCCCTGCGCGATCATCGACCAGATATTGTCGGGCATCAGGCCGACGCGGATGTTTTCCGCCACCGACATTTCCGCAAAGGGGCGCGGCACCTGATAGGTTCGGCTGACGCCCGCACGGATGCGGCGCGCGGTGGCAAGCGGCGTCAGTTCCAGCCCATCCAGCGCAATCTGACCGGAATCCTGACGCACCTCGCCCATGATCTGACTGAAGATCGTGGTCTTGCCCGCACCATTCGGCCCGATCAGCCCGACGGAACTGCCCGGTGTGATCTCAAGCGAGAAATCATTGGTCGCGGTCAACCCGCCAAAGCGTTTGATCAGATTTCGGATCGACAGATGTGCGCTCATGCCGCCCCCTTCCGAACGCGCCGTACGGCTTGCCCCATCAGGTAAATCAGCCCCTTCGGCTGGTACATGTACAGCACCAGCGCGACGCCGCCATAGATCAGATAACGTTCCGCCCCCGGCAGCCATGGCCGCAGATATTCCAGCAGAAAAGTCAGGAAGAACGCGCCCAGAATAGGCCCGATCGTCGTCCCCGCCCCGCCGATCAGGGCGGCCACAATGATGGTAAAGACGAAGTTGATGTCGAAAAGCGCGCGCGGTGCGATGGAGCCAAGGTAATGGACGTAGACCGCCCCTCCCAGCCCGGCGGTGAAGGCGGATGCGGTGAACGCCACCAGCTTCAGCCGCGTGACCGACAGGCCGGACCCGGCGACGGCCTCTTCATTCATCCCGATTGCCGAAAGCGCCGTCCCAAGCCGCGTCTTCATCAGCAGCCATGTGGTAAACGCGATGGACAGCATCAGCGCGGTCGACATGTAAAACCCGTTCACCGCCCCGCGCGTCAGCGTCGGCAGGCCGGACATACCGCGTGTACCGCCCGTCAGATCGGGGCGGATCACTTGCACAAGCTGATACATCAGCTCCATCATCGCCAGCGTGACCAAGGCGAAATAGCTGCCCTTGATACGCAAGGCAGGCAGCAACACGATCAGGCCCCCGACCATGGTCATCAACACCGCGAGCGGGATGGAAATTTCAACCGGAACGTCGAAGCGCTTGGTTAGAATGGCCGTGGTGTAGGCGCCGATTCCGATCAGGAAGGGATGGCCAAAACTGACATAGCCAGTACGGCCCGAAAGCGTGTCCCAAGAGATCGCGAAGATCGCGAGGAAGTTCGCAAAGATGATGGTGCGCAGCGTGCCGCGCGGGACGATTTCCGGCAGCAGGAACATTCCCGCCGCGAAGGCAGCCCACAGGGCGAAATGATACCAACGCAGGCCCACTCAGATTTCCTCCCGCCCGAACAGGCCCTTGGGCCGCAGTACCAGAATTCCGATGATCAGGATCATCGTGAAGACCCCGCGCAGCTCAGGCGCGATAAAGGCCGATGTCATGACTTCGAGAAAGCCGACGATATGCGCGACGATCAGCGTGCCGATGATGGAGCCGATCCCGCCGACGATCACCACAGCGACCGCGATGATCAGCGGGGCCACCCACATCCCCGGATAAAGCTGCGTGTATGAGGCAAAGAAGACACCTGCCACAGCGCCAAGCGTGCCGGAAATGGCCCATGTAATCATGTTGATCCGGTCCGCATCCACGCCCGAGATCGCCGCGCCCTTGGCATCCATCGACACCGCCTGCATGGCACGGCCCGTATGGGTCGTCTTCACGAACCACCACAGGGCCAACAGAATGACCCAACTCGCGACCGCAGCGAAGAGGTTCGAATAAGGGATCGCCGCGCCTGCGACGCGCTCCACCCCCGGAATGATAGGCAGCAGGATTTTGGAGCTGTCCCCGAACACCAGTATCACCGCCGATTGCAGCACGACGGCAAGGATCAGTGTGGCAATCTCAATCGCGACCTGATCGCCCTTCAGCGGCTTGACGATCAGCCGATATTTCACCAGCCCAATGACGCAGCCCAATATCCCCGCCAGCAGAACCCCGGCGAATTTTGGCAGACCAAGGCTTTGGGCAAAGTAGAAATACGCATATCCGCCGATCAGCAGATAGGCCCCATAGGCAAGGTTCAGCACCCGCCCGACAGAGAAAACGAGCGTGAAGCCAACCGCGATCAGCGCATATAGGCCGCTGAGCAAGAGGCCCTGTATCAGGACTTGGAGCATGTGAAAGGTGCCTGTCTGCAGGGTAGGCTGAAGCCTACCCTACGTTGTGATCCGTCACTTCACCCAGCTGGGCAAAACGAACTCTGAATTGGCATATTCGAAGGGATAGACCACGCCGACCGTGCCGTCTTCCTGCCACTGGATAACCACCATGGAGGGTTGCGCAAAATCATAGGGCGCTTCCAGATCGAACAGGGCGTTATGCGGATAGGTCCGGTTGGTCACCGGCTCTACCGTGTCGTAATCCCAAAAGCCGTAGCGCAGCCAGAGCTTGCCATCTTTTTCCAGCTTGAGATCCTGCTTGAGCATGGCCGACGACCACGCCGCCACGTCCTTGAACCCGCCAGCCTCTTCCGCCGCAGCCATGGCCTGCTTGAGACCGTAATAGGCATTGAAGCCGTTGAAATGGGGCATTTTCGGCCGCGAGTCATACTTGGCCTGATAGTCGTCCACGAATTTCTGGCTCACCGGGTCCAGCGCGAAGCCGACCGATGGCACCGGCGACAGGGTTGAAATCCCGCCCCCCGCGCCACCGGTGTCTTCCCAATATTCCAGCCCCAAAGCAGAGACATTGACCCCGGTCATCGCCATCGGCACCTGAAGCTTCACATATTGCGAAGAGATGACCTGACTGTTGACCGAACTCACCTGATAAATGAAATCCGCGCCCGTGCTTTCCGCCTTCGAGAAGATCGGCGCGAAATCGACCGTCCCGATGTCATAGGTGATAACCTCCTTCACCTCGATCCCCGCGACCGGGGCCAGACCTTCGGTCACAAGACCCGTGATCGCCTCACCAAAAGCGGTGTCTTCGGCCAGCACCACAACGCTTTCGAAACCCATCTTGGCCTTCAGCACATCCGCACCGAAATTGATGTAGAGCGTGGCAAGCGCCTCGTCGCTGGCGATGTTCATGAAATACGGCGCCATGCCTTCCGGATCTTCGACCACCATATCGATGATCCCGATATACGAGGTCCAGGTATCCAGCGTCGGTATCTGGTATTCCTGCATACGCGGCAGCCAACCAAGGCTCACATCGTCGATTGACCCGGAGATGACGAAATCGACTTCCTCCGTTTCGGCCAGATATTCATAGGCTTTGACGCCTTCGGTCACGTCTTCTTGCGTGTCCGCGGTCACAAGCACGATCTGCTCGCCCATCACACCGCCGGCTGCGTTCAACTCTTCGATCGCCATTTCCGCGCCGCGCAAGGTCGACAGCCCGGTGTCGGACGACAGCGAGCCGATGAAGCCCACCTTGATTTCCGCTGACGCAGCAGAGGCAACCCCCACCAGCGCAGTGCTCAGCAGCAATTTGCGTAAGGTCATTCCAATCTCTCCCGTTGTTGATCCCGGCCCGTTGGGGGCTGGTCGTCGCGTCCGTTTCCCGGATCGTATACTGTATACATTCGAGGAGAGACCCGAGTGAGTCAATGAAAATGGCCGTTTCAATCGGGGAAAGGCGGCAGCTGCCACTGCGAAGTGCAACGCGCGCGCATTGGTTTGGGTCAGACGCGGGCGTCGACCGGTTGGCAGCAATTGGCTTCGAACAGGAACAGCTGGCGCGGGTCGGTCACGTTGGGCACGTTGTCCAGCCACCATTTCGCGGCGGCCTCATTGTGCAGGCTAAGCAATCCCACAACGTCGCGCGCGCTGACCAGATAGCCGCGCTTGCGTTCGGTTTTGCCACGAAGAAGCGAGAACACCTGCCCCAGAACCGTTCCCGGCCCTTTCACGGCAGACACGGCGGGCATCGACACGGGGGCGTCTTCAAGACAAGGCACCCGCAATCCGACCCAAGCCTGCCGGACCCATTCGGGTGCCTCGCCCTGCGGCGTGCTGACGATTTTGACGACAAGCGACATGGCCATTCCTCCGATAAAGGAACTATGCCCGGTTTTCCCGCGCCTGCCAAATCCGGAAAGAGCATGTCACCCACCCTTTCGCAGCTTTGCTTTGCTTTACTTGCGCGGCGGCGGCGCGATGGTTTTCAACGCCGCGTCTGCATCCTTGCGCGTGACATCATGGCCCGCGTCACTCAGACAGGCGGCAACCTTCGTCGCATCGGGGCGCTCAGGGCGCTGACCGGGTTCGGGGCGCGGCCCAAGGCAGGATCTCAGGGCGCTTTCAGACACATGAAGGGCGGCGGCGGCCTTGGCGAAATCCGGCTCTGGTGGGCGCTGTTGCGCCAGTGTTGCACCTGAAACCAACGACAAACCGCCCATCAGGATAAGAGCGGCATAAGTGGTAAACCGTGTCATGGTACTTCCATTATTCTGTAAGGATCATTCCGTAAGGACTGCAGGGGGACATCCGCAACAAGGCAACTGGATTGCAAGCTCCGTGAGTGGCGAATTCTGCTGCTCGAGGGGGCCGGTCAGAATTCTAAGCTGGCAATGCAAAAACGCTCCAGGTCTTGCAGCGAATGTCCCGTCCTGCTGACTGCCCGGTCCAGAGGCAATCACAGCGTTTAACGCGGCCGCAGCGATATCCGTCGCAAAAAAAATTGTTTGAAGCAGAAATTTTCTGAACACACAGGCATGCGCGGTTCGCAACGCATCGCACTGGTCAGAAATCAATCTTCCCATCCGCGTCATGGATGATGGCGTCGACATCGATTTCGACCATCATCCCCGGTTGGGTCAGCCCGGCCTGAACCCCGGTCAGAACCGGATCAATGCCCTTGAACGCTTCGCCATGCGCGCGAATAAACGCGCCTGCCTGGGACAGGTCCGTCAGATAGGCCCGCACCCGCATGACGTGACGCATATCAGCCCCGACCTCGCGCAAGGCGGTGTGGATACGGTTCAGCGTATATACCGTTTGCGCATAGGTATCGCCCGGCGCATGCAGCTTGCCCGATGGTTCAATCGCCGTGGTTCCCGCGACATAGACAAACGGCCCAACCCGTTTGGCCCGCGCATAGGACCCGGCCTCTTCAAAGCGGCCGCCTGCAAAATGTTTGACGATCATGGCGCAAGTCTCCCTCGGATTGCCTCGGCCGCGCGATGTAGCGCCGCGCGTTCTTCATCTGACAAACGCAGCTCTTCAACCTCGATCAGCCCGCCTGCGCCAAGATGCGCCGGAACCCCAAGCACCACACCATGAATGCCATATTCGCCATCCAGCATGACGGAAACCGGCACGGCTCCCACGCGTGCGCCGCGCAGATGGTCCATCACCTCGATGCTTGCATGGGCCGGCGCAATCGTCGCAGACCCGCGTTTCTTCAACGCCACGACCTGACCGCCGCCGGTCACCGCATCCGACACGCAGCCCGCGATCTGATCGCGGGTCAGGAAACGCTCCAACCGGCGGCCCTTGATCCGCGCGAGCGATGTGATCGGGGCCATTTCTTCGCCGTGGCTGCCCAGCGTGATCGCCTGCACGTCGGCGGGAAAAACGCCTGCGGCATGTGCCAGAGCGTTGCGAAAGCGCGACGAATCCAGCGTGCCCGCCATGCCAAGAACCTGTTCGCGGGCAAAGCCCGTGGCGCGCAGCATTTCTACGGTCATTTCGTCAAGCGGATTGGTTACGACGATGACCACCGCCTGCGGCGCGGCGGTTCGGATCACCTCTGCCGCCGATTGGATCACGCGGGTGTTCACGCCGATCAGGTCCGCACGGGTCATGCCGGGTGCGCGCGCGCGACCAGCGGTGACCACGATCACCTCTGCCCCCGCAACACGGCTCAGGTCTTCGCCGCCCGTGCAGCGCGCACGCACGCCGGTGATGCCGGACGCATGATTCAGATCCAGTGCCGTCGCCGCCGCAAGGCCCGGTGCGATGTCGATCAGCGCGATTTCATCCGCCATATCCGCCATTGCCGCCAGATGCGCGACCGCCCCGCCGACACCGCCAGCACCGACCAGCGCAATCTTGGAGAACCGCCGCGCCTTGGCCCGCGTGGTCGCAGCGGGGGCCACCCAGCGCGCACCACGCCGATACAGCGCGCGCCGTAGCGCCGCGTTCCCATCCGTGCGCAGCGCCGCGGGTTTCTCAAGCGGCCCGTCCACCAGCCGGATACCAATCCGTGCCGCGGTTTCGCGCGCCATTTCCGTCACGATGTCGCCGGGCAGCAACTCGAACACGACGCGGCCCCGTTGCCGCGCGTCTTCGATCAGTTCCGTGCCGACGACCCGCCCCATTACTCTGCCCGCCCGTCCACGGCCTCGATCGCGGCGGTCGCCGCATCAATGGCAGTCTTGACCGAATTTTCCGACCCGCTGATGAACAGCCGTCCGAACCGCCCCACGGCACGAATTTCGACCATGTCGATCTCAGCGGCCTTCTCGGCCTCGTTCGCGGCAATCGAGATATAGGCCGCAGGCGCGCATTCGATAACGCCCAATGTCTGCCCCGGCACCAGCAAAGAGCCCTTGCGCCACTTGTTGAGCAACTGCGCCTGATAGGGTTCGACGCTGGTGATGATCTGGGTCGAGGTGATCGACGGCTTCAACCGGTCCCCCAGGCTGGCGCCAAGCTCCGCCAGGATCGCCTCGCGCGCCATGGTCACTTCCGCGTTGGATGGCGAGCGCAGGATGAAAAAGCCGAACTCGCGCTCCACCATCTGGGTTGTCGCCTCCACCGCCGATGCTTTCAGCGCCCGGTCGATCAGCCCAAAGACCCCATTCCCGGGGGCGAGTTCGCCGATAAGGACCGTATCGCCGGACAGCGGGATCGACCCTTGAACCGTCGCGCCGTTATAGGCCGCGAATTTCGGCTGGAGATTGTCAATCTGCATAAGCGCACGGATGGTAATATCTGACATGACGGGTCCTCACCTTGGGGGCCGGGGACGGTGGGCGGGGCGCCTTGGCCGCAAGGCCAACAGCGCCGTTCCACCGGCCTCAGGCACCATATTCCTCGTAGATGTCGCGCCATGGCCGGTTGCCATAGGCGACACGTTTGATGTTGATCAGATGCAGCGCAGTGACATTGTCGGATGTGATCGAACCCGACCACGTGCCTGTCCCCAGCATGAAGGACGGCTCCAGGTCGGTCGCATAGCCCGCCCCGCCGTGAATGGCCGGCACATTCACCAGCACCCGGCCCGTCGGCACCCGCGCGAAATCGGCCACCACTTGCGGATCATGCGCATGAATGACCGCGGAATGCCCCCAGCCTTCGAACGTCGCGATCCCATGCGCCAACGCGATGCCATGAGCACTGTCGCGCGCCTCGTAGAAGGCCAGCACAGGGTTCAGCTTTTCCGCAGATAGGGGCCGATGCCAGCCGATCTCTGTTTCTTCCGCGATCAGGCACTTGGTGCGTGGCGGCAAGGAAAAACCCGCAAGCTCTGCCAGAACTTCCGGCGCTTGGCCGACACGCTCCGGGTTCATCGCCTGGCTGCCGGTGAATATCACCTTTGCAAGCCGGTCCGCTTCCGGCGCGGTGCAGAAATAGCCCCCCTTCAGCTTAAGCTCCGCACGAAGTTCACGCGCGATCTCGGGGTCGGCGATCACCGCCTGTTCTGACACACACGCCGTGCCCCAATCGAAACTCTTGGAGGCGATGATCATCTCCGCCACCTCGTCCAGTTCCTGCGCCATCGACCGATGCACATAGCACGGCACATTTCCCGCACCGACCGCCAGCGTCGGCTTGCCCGAGGAATAGGCGGCACGCACCATGCCCGGCCCGCCTGTGGCCATCACGACCGAGGTCCGCCGATGCTTCATCAACTCTGCCGTACCCTGGACCGTGACATGATCGAGGCACTGGATCAGCCCTTTTGGCGCGCCCATCTGCTCGGCAACACGGGCCATGATCCGCACGACCTCATTGCCCGTCTTCACCCCGCGCGGATGCGGGGCGCAGACAATGGCATTGCCTGCCTTGACCGCCGACAGCACCTTGAAGATCACTGTAGAAGACGGGTTCGTGACGGGGATCAACGCCGCAACAACGCCCATCGGTTCGCCAAAGGCGGCGATCTTGGTGGCATCGTCGCGCCACAGCATTCCCAGCGTCGTCACATCGCGCAGCCATTCCGCGGTGCCGCGCGCATTCATCAGGTCCTTGACCCGCTTGTCCTGCGCATTGCCATAGCCGGTCTCCTCGACCGCCATGCGGCCGAGCCGGGCGGCTTCGGGTTCGATCGCCTCGGCCATGGCCTGAACGATGGCGTCGATTTGCGCCGGGTCCGTTCCCAGAAACTGGCGATAGGCCTCAAACGCGGTCTCGGCGCAGCGCCGTGCAGCGGCGATGGATTTCAGATCTGCATCCATGTCACCGCTCCCCCATCGCGATGGCGTCCATGACGGACCGCGCTTCGCTCATGTCAGACACCCGCACCCCAATCGTATCCAGCCGCCGCCCTGACGATGCCACATCCGCGCCCAGCACGGCGCCCGCCAGTGTCATCATCGCGCGGGTAACCGGCAGGTCGATCTGCGCAAGCTCTGCCGCCGATGCCAGCGGCACGAGAGAGCCGACAACCCCGTCGCGCAGCAGCGATTTGGCCTCTGCCGCCGGCGGAACGGGCCGGAATCCCGCGCCTTTGAGCGCCCCGGCATGGGCGGTGATCCACGCATCCGTATCGGGCAGACCACGCACCCCGAAGGCCGCCGCGACGGCGCGCCGTTCATCGGCCATGCGCTCTGTCAGATCGCGCTGCTCTGGCCCGATCAGGCGGGCGAAGGTGTCATTCTCGGCCAGTGGCTGCGCGCCCATCGGCACGTCAATCGCGCCCGAGCGAAGCGCAGGCCCACCCATCAGCAACGCCGGAAACTCGACAAGGGCGGAGCCGTCTGCAAAGCCGGACGCCAGCACAGAGTCCACCTGCGACAGGTTCGGCAAGTAGCGCGCGAGCCCGGTCAGAACCGCCTCGCGCCCGCGCGGCAGCACCGATGCGGCCACCGGAGCGCATTCCGACAGGGTCAGAACCGTCCCTTCCGCCGCGATCCAATATGGCGCGCCCTGCGCTTCGACGATGGTGACATCGGCCCGGCAGCCGCCAATTCGCAGCAGCCATGCGGTTTCCAACGCGCCAAGGCTGCGCCCCGGAGCCAGAACCAACACCTGCCCGTCGGCGAGATGATCCGCCAACACCATGGCGTAGGTACGCTGCTTGTGAACCGGGCCGGTCAGGAAGATCACCTCGGCCTCGCGCACGGCGGAATCCAGTTCTGCCGTCAGCCGGATCGCGGGGGCGTCAGAGCGGTCTACCTGATAGGTGCCGACCGGACCCGCCCCACGCAGCGTAATGCCTGACCCGGCACGCAGCGCCTCCAACTCGGCCCCATAGGCCGAAAACAGCGCGACCTGTGCGCCCGCGCTCAGACACAGCGCCGCGAAAAGCCGCGCATCCGTGCCCCCACCCAAAACCGCAACACGTGTGTATTCTGGCGCGGCCACGACGGATGGTGCACCCGAAGGGCGCGCCGCCGCATCGGCAAATTCAGCAAAGGGATTGCTCATCCGGGCCCCCTCCCAATCTCTTGCGGTGGTACAGGCGGCGACAAGAACTTCGCGTTATTCTTGCGCAGGGCCGAAAACCGGCCCCCTTGCCTGCCTCAGCTTGCGAGCCCTTCGATCAAAAGCTCCAGCTCGTCATGCGGGCGGGCGATCACATGCACGGAGACGACCTCACCGACCTTGTTCGCCGCGGTCGCCCCGGCATCGGTCGCGGCCTTCACGGCGCCAACCTCGCCCCGAACCAGCGTGGCCACCAGCCCGCCACCTGCCTTGTACTGCGTCACGATCGTCACGCTGGCCGCCTTGACCATCGCATCGGCGGCTTCAATCGACGCGACCAGTCCGCGCGTTTCGATCATCCCGAGGGCCGCCTGCCCTGCTGCCGGTTTCGCCATGTTCCTACTCCTCCACTTGGCATGTCTCAGCCCAGATCAACATGATCCACGATGGCTGTTATCACTGCATCCACGGGCACCCCCGTGGTTCGGGCCGGCAATCGCGCCGCCGACCCTGTCACGATCAAAACCTGCGCGCCCACGCCTGCGCCGACCGTATCGGCCGCCACGACAGCGGGTTCCAACACCTTGCCCTTGCCATCCACCACGTCACACAGCAGCAGCGTCAGACCGACGAGCTGAGCATCCTTGGCGGTGGCGGTTACAGTGCCTGTCACGCGGGCGAGTTTCATCAGAGCGTCCGCAAGTAGCGGTCAAGCTCGACTTGCGTGACCTGCTGGCTGAAGAAATCAAGCTCCCGCTCTGCCTGTTGCAGGGTCAGTTCCCACTGCAACTCGCCCATGACGTCCTTGAGCCACTCGGACCCGCGCGCCAAGGTGATGGCTGTCTGCAAATCCGTCGGGATCGGCTCGCCAATCGGGTTCTCATATGCGTTGCCCATGGTCGGCTCTGTCGGGGTCATGCCCTGTTCGATCCCGTCCAGCCCCGCAGCGATATCGGCCGCCAGAAGCAGGTAGGGGTTCGCATCCGCGCCCGCATCGCGCTTTTCCACACGGCAGGCGGATTCCGAACCTTCGATCACCCGGATACCGACAGTGCGGTTGTCAAACCCCCAGGCGGTGCTGGTCGGGCAGAACGTATAGGGTGCGCGTCGCCGGAACCCATTGACGGTGCCTGAGCCTGTAATCGCGGCCTCGCTCATCCGTTTTTGCAAACCCGCGATGAACGCGCGCCCGGTCTCGTTCAGCGATCCCCCGTCCGAGAACGCGTTCTTGCCGTCTTTCCAGAAGGAATAGTGTACGTGAAAGCCGTTGCCTGACTGGTCATAGAAGGGTTTGGGCATGAAGGTCGCAAGATAGTCATGCGCGATGCCCAGTTGCCGGATCAGCGATTTGAACATCACCACCCGATCCGCCGACAAAAGCGCATTGTCATAGCGGATGTTCACCTCCACCTGACCGGCGGCGTATTCGGGGTTCGATTGCTCGATCGGGATGCCACATTCGTTGATCTGCTGGCGGATCGGGCCGACGATATGTTCCATCCGGGCGGCGCGCCCCAAGCCATAGACCTGAATGCCCTGATCGCGCGGCTGCCCTGTCTCGGGGTCCAGCAGATAGAATTCCAGCTCAGTGCCGACCTGGACGTCAAAGCCCATCGCCTCGGCCCGCTCCACCTGACGGATCAGCGCATTGCGCGGATCAATCGGGACCGGCTTGTGGTCCATCCCTTCGGCCCGGCCGAACGCAATCGCCACGCCCGGCTCCCACGGGATCGACACGGGCTTGGTGATCGGAAACAGGTGCATATCGGGATAGCCATTGTCGAAATTGACATAGGGCGTGTCCCAGACATCGCAGGTCATATCGATGGCAAACAGGGCAATCGACAGCGCGTTGCCGCTTTTGCAGATGTGATCCCAGTGGCTTGCGGGAATACGCTTGCCGCGCATGATCCCATTGGCATCGCCAAGCCCCAGAATGACCGTATGTGTGCCCTCCGGCAGGCTAAAGTCTTGGTCCGGCACGTCGTTCTCCCCGTGTTCACAATCCTTGTCAGCGGACTGTATTTTTGTATACAGTATTCAAAAACACACATCCCGCAAGGTTTATCTTTTCCATGATGCGCGCAAAAATCACTGTTGTCGGAGGCGGCATCGCTGGCAGCATGACCGCGTTGCACCTTCAGGAAAAGGGGGCGGACGTCACGCTGATCGACCGCTGGGAGCCAGGCCACGCCCGCGCCGCGTCAACCGATTACAATCGCGTCATTCGCGCAATTTCCGGGCGCGATGAGTTCTATACCCGTTGGGCCCGCGACAGCCGCGCCCGCTGGCTGGAATTGCAGGCAGAGACAGGCCAGAACCTGATGTATGAATGCGGCGCGCTGATCCTTGCGACAGAAGGCCATTGCGATTGGGAAGACGCTACATCGGACACGTTCGACCGTGTGGGCGTGCCCTATTACCGTTTTACCCCTGACGAGATTCGCGCCCGTTTCCCGCAGTTCAAAGTCGATGAAATCAGCTATGCCCTATTTGAACCAGAGGCCGGGCTGCTTATGGCGCATCGCTGCGTCATCGCCACAATGGACCTGTTCCGCAAACGTGGCGGCACGGTGAAACGCGGCACTGTCACCACCGATTCCCAGGAACGCCCGATGCTGGATGGCCGCCCGCTTGAGGCCGATGTGATCGTCATCGCCACCGGCGCATGGATGGCCGAGATGTTCCCACGCACGATCAAGCCGATCTCTGCCATCATGGGCATCAACGTGCTCTACACCTCGACGCCGGACGGCTCGGACCAGTTCGACATGGAAAACATGCCCTGCTGGATCGATCACGGCCAAGGCAGTTTCGGCATCCCTTCCTCGGAAGGAAGCGGCGTGAAAGCGGCGGTTGTGATCCCGAACACCCCCATCGACATTAATAATGACGAACGCCTGATCGAACGGCAGTCGCTGAACAAGACGCGCAGCTATATCCAGCACCGCTTGCCCGGCCTTGTCGGGGAACGTGTGGTCGATTCCAAGTTCAATCAGGTCATCCTGACCCCCGACACCCATTTCATCGTCGATTGGCACCCGGAGCATGAAAATGTCCTGTTCGCCGGGGGCTGTTCTGGCCATCTGTTCAAGCACGGCCCTGTCTTTGGCGATTTCGTCGCGGGCGTTGCGCTGCGCGATTATGGCACTGCCGATCGCTTCAAAGTCGCCGGGCGCCGTAAGCTGTCACCAAAGGAAAGCCCCTCGGGCCGTTGATTACTGCGCGGCGCGCGCCAGTTTATGAGGCCTAACAGAGGAGACAGCGATGCGTTTCACCCTTGCCGGCCTTGCACTATCTGCGTCCCCCGCCTTTGCCGATCTGGACGTGGCCTTTATCGAAGGCGCGCCGAAAGACCGCTTTGAACTCACTTTCAACAGCGCCTGCCCGCTGGGGTCGATGCCAGTCACGGTCGATCTGGCCGGATCGGCGGGCGCATTGATTTTCGACACCACCGGACAAGGCGCGGGCGTCGAGGTTTATCAGCCGTTCGAACTGGTCGAAGGCGCCGAACGGGTGGCAGAAAGCCCGCGCGTCAGCGATGGCGACCGCAAGATCACGCTGAACATCGCCTCTATCGCGCCGGGTCAGGTCATCGCTTTCACCATCGATGTGGATGACACGATTTCCAATCGCCAGATCACCGTCTCGGGAAGCGAGATTGCCGGGGCCCGTGTGATCGCGGACGGAAACTCAGCCGCGTTCGGCGCGGATGCTAGGGCGAAAGTCCAACTGCCTGACTGCATGGGCTGACGCAGCGCCGGGCAATCTGGTCATGACCTGCTGCCGCGCGTCGCGGCTAGCTTTTGACGCGCGCGGCATAAGCATCGCGAAAGAATGCCCCCGCGCGATCCGCGAACAGGTCCGCCTGAACGTCGCTGCGACTGAATTGCGCCAATGCCGCGTCAGTCTCTTCAGCGCTAAGCACCTCACCGCGACTGCGGGCCAGAAAATCGGCCACGTATTCGGCACTGTATTCGGGGTGGAATTGCACAGACATGGCGGGGAACTCATAGGCCAAGGCCGCAACAGGACAGTAGTCGGCGGACCCGATCACCTGCGCGCCGGGCGGCACCTGTGTCACCTGATCCTGATGCCAGACATGGCCTGTGACAAACAGCCCGTCGATCTCAAAATGGCGCACACCGACCTCCGCCGCGCCGAGATACTCGGCCTTGCCGCCATACACATCCGCCATGATCTGATGCCCGAAGCAAATCCCGAAGACAGGCCGACCCGCCCTGCGCACATCCTGCAAAAACTGCCGCAGCGGCGCCATCCAGGGCGCATCGTCATAGACACCCTTTTCTGAGCCACCCAGAAGATAGCCGTCAAACGCGTCTGCCACGGGCAAAGGCGCGCCTTCGCCGATGTTCAGAACGGTGATCTGTGCCTCCGGGACTGCGCGGCGCAGCCACACGGACAGAACCTCGCCAAAACGGGGCTGGCCGCTTTGGTATTCCTCAAGCCAGACGCAGACGTCGAGAACGGCCAGCCTCACCAGTCGTAGGCGCGGTCGATGCCCGCCATCTTCACGCCGGTAAAGGCCGAAGCCTCGAAGCTGAGCGCGCGCAGATCCTCGACCTCAAGATTATGCACGCTGGATTTGCCGCAGGCTTTCGCCAGTGCGGTGATTTCCATCGTCATGGCCGTAAGGAAACGAGCGACACGTTCTGCGCCAGCCTTGGGGTTCATGCGTTTTTCAAGCTCTGGGTCCTGGGTGGCGATACCGACGGGACACATCCCCGTATGGCAGTGGTGGCACGCACCGGGCGAGGTGCCGAGCTTGGCGTAATCCTCGGGGTAGCGCGGTGTGTTGCAGCCCATTGCGATCATGGCCGAGTTGCCGATCATAACCGCATCCGCGCCCAGCGCAATCGCCTTCGCCGCATCCACGCCCGACCGGATACCGCCCGCCGCGACAAGGCTGACCTTGCCCGTCATGCCGCAATCATCCAGCGCCTCACGCGCGGCGCGGATCGCGCTGATCGTCGGGATACCTGTGTGGTTCAGCAGCAATTCCGGCGACGCACCGGTGCCACCTTCGGCCCCGTCCACCACGATAATGTCCGCCCCCGCCTTGGCTGCGACGGCGACATCGAACCGTGGCCGTGTCGCGCCCATCTTGATGGAAATCGGCACCTTGTAATTCGTGGCAATCCGCAGCTCTTCGATCTTTACGGCCAGATCATCTGCGCCCAGAAAATCCGGGTGGCGGATCGTCGAGCGCTGGTCCACCCCTTCGGGCAGTGTCCGCATCTGCGACACGCGCGGAGAGACCTTCATCCCCAGCAACAAGCCCCCCGTACCGGGCTTTGCGCCTTGGCCGACGACGATCTCCAACCCGTCTGCGCGGCGCAAGTGATCAAGGTCGATCCCATAGCGCGCCGGGCTCATCTGATAGACCAACTTGTTGGAGGCTTCGCGCTCTTCCTCCAGCATCCCACCCTCGCCGGTGCAGGTCATGGTGCCCACTTTCGATGCACCATATCCCAGCGACGCCTTGGCCGATGCGGACAACGCGCCAAAGGACATGGACGCGATATAGATCGGGATTTTCAGCTCCAACGGATTTTCGACAATCCCGCGCCCGCCGCCCAGAACCGTGGTCGTGTCGCAGCTTTCGCGGTAGCCCTCCAGCGGCAACCGGGTCATGGTTGCAGGCACAAAGGTCAGATCATCGAAAGTCGGCAGACGCTTGTTGAACGTGTTGTACCCGCGCACCTGATAGCGGCCAAGCTGCGCCAGCGCGTGCACCTCGGAAATCGCTTCGGGCGTCCACCGCGCAGAGCCACCTTCGTCATACGAGGACGGCACCCCCGCAGGGCGACCTTCAATCGCGCCGGCATCACGAAAGCGGATTTCATCCTCATCCGGCAGATCGAACGGATACTCATAGGGTTGGTTGTCGGACATCTTGTTTCTCCCCGATTGGGTGACAGGGCGCGCGGCCCCGTTGGATAGGGTTCGGTTCACCCCACCGCTGTCAAATCATCAGCCAGGCGCTTGCATCGCGGCTTTCGAAATACCAAAGCCGCTGGCCCGAAATCATCTTGCGCCAATCGCGACTTGAATCGACAAGGCCAATCGGTTCGAGGATCTTGTCGACCTCTGCGACTTCTTCCGCCGTCGGCTCCACCACGTTCACATCGACGCCAAGGCTTTCCACCTCGCCGGCGACCCAAACCTCGCCTTGCCACAGCGCGTCGGCGCAGCTTTCGCCCGCCCCGCCCAGTGCGATGATCTTGCCAGCATGTGCCATGAAGCCCGACTGATAGCCGATCTTCCCCTCGACCACGATATTGCCACCCTTCATCGCCACGCCGCAACGCGGACCCGCATCGCCTTTGACATGGATCGTGCCGCCGATCATGGCCGCGCCGCAGGACATGCCCGCGCGCCCGCCAACGGTGATCATGCCTTTCGACATGCCCTCGCCCAGCGCCCAGCCGCAATTCCGCTCAATATCGATCGTGGCCCCAACATTCAGCCCGCCGCAGTAATAGCCGACCGATCCCTCGAACGAGACTTCGGCCCCGTCGGGCAGGCCAATACCCAGATTGTGCCGCGACAAGGTGTTGATGACACGGACCTTCTTGCCTTGGGCGCAGGCGTCCTGAATCTCTTCGTTGATTTCCTTGATATGCCGCTTGCCGACATCGACGATATGTTCGCTCATGCGGCCACCTTCTGGTTTCCGACGCCCCAGATGCCCGTCAGGCTCGGCCCGTCATAGTTGATCACGTCACACTCATCGGCAAAGACCCGGCGCACCGCCTGTTCTTCTGTCGCCATGGCCAATTCGCCATTCTGATCGATCACCACCAGCGGCTTCATCGCGAAACGATCCTTGGCAAAGCCGATCCCCTGCGGCGTCGCGATCATATAGGTAAAGACCCCATCAATCGACGTGATCGACTTCTTGAGCGCCTGCGCCATGGTCAGCCCCGCCTTCATCTGGTCCGAAACCCAGACCGCGATCAGCTCGCTGTCATTTTCGGTCAGGAAGCGGTAGCCCATCCGCTGCAAGCGGTCGCGCCATGTAAAGTAATCGGTGATCTGCCCGTTATGGACAATCGCCACATCCGAAAACGGCCGCGCCCAAAACGGGTGGGAGGCATTGGGCAGCACGCTCGATTCCGTGGCCAGACGCGCATGGCCCAACCCGTGCGTGCCGATCATCTCGCGCACCCCATGCTTTGCCGCGACCTCTTCGGCGCCGCCTGTGTCCTTGATGATCTCAAGGCTCCGCCCACAGGACTGAATTTCAATCTGCCCCGACAGATCATCCGCATCGCGCACCCACGCCGCCAGATCGGCGGGATCGGAAATTTCGATCCGGAAGCAATAATGCTTATGCGCATCCGTTACGATCCGGGGATCGGCGATCATGTCGGCCTTGTGTTCCTTCAGCACCGCGCGGAACGCCTCAAGATCGGCATCCATGCGCGATTTGTCGAACCCCATACCGCGCAGGACATACCCGGTGTCGCGCGGAATACCGTAAACGGCAAAGCCGGTACTATCCGCGCCCCGGTGTTCCTGAGCATCCATCAATTCCACGAGGTCGTTCCCGACCTTTCCCGGAGCGTTCAATATGCGACCAGCGATTCCACACATGGGACGACCTTCCTGTTTCCGCGTACTGTATACGGTATACGAAACTCTCCCCAAGACAAGCGACAAAGCGTATCTTGCCTCTGAATTCCAGTATCCCGTATACCGCGCCGAAAAGGGGGACCGGCCCATGCGCTTTCAATCGATCCAGCCTCAACGCCGCCGACTGGCGGATGAAGTCTATGAGCAACTCATCGCAGCGATCACCGCGGGCGATATCGGGCCGGAAGATCGGCTGGTACAGGAAAAGCTTGCCGCCGACATGCAAATCAGCCGGACACCGGTGCGCGAAGCGCTGATGCGGCTGGAGCAGGAAGGCGTGCTGGAGGTCTCCAAGCGTGGATCGTTCCGCCTGTACCGGATGGACGATCAGGAAGTGCGCGAACTCTATCAGTCGCGCGCGGCGGTCGAAGGGCAATGCGCCCGGATACTGGCCTCACGGCAAGACCCGGCGGATATCGAGGCGCTGCGCGAGATCGTCCGGCGCGAAGAGGCGCTGACCGAAAGCACCGCCCGCGCCTATTTCGAAGCGAACCGGAAAATTCACCGTGCCTTCGTGGAAGCCGCCGGGAATCGGTTCCTGCTTGAGATGTTCGACATGATCTGGGGCAAGGCCATGGCCTTCCATCTTTTTGCGACCATCGAGAAGATCGACCTGGCGCAATCGCTGGGCGCGCATATGGAATTGGTCGATGTCATCGCCAGCGGCGACAAGACGCAAGCGCTCGAAGTGTTCACGGACCACATCCACGACGGCTTCAACCTTCAGATCGAAGCGCTGCATTCCGAAGAATGACCCCGACCGGGTCCGCCCAAGTTAGAAATGGGCCTTCGGCTCATCCGGCTTGCCTGCGGCAAGGGCGAAAATCCCGCCCAAGACGCATAGGCCGATCGGGAACATCGTGAACGCGCTGAACCCATAGGCGAGATACATCAACGCCCCGGCGGCTATCAGCAGGATGCCGCCCCAAAGCGCGCGCACCTTCGCCATGCCGCCCCCGGCCAGTGCCAAAAGCGGTGCGATGAAGCTTGCCACGCGCACCAGTTGCACATTGTCGAATTGGCCGAACAGCTCGCCAACCTCCGCGTGGCGCTCTGCCACTTGTGTATACCCGTACCCGAAAAAGCCGATCACCATCGCGATCAGGCCCCCAATAATACCCATTGTCAGAGCGGCGTTCCGCATAGTCTGTCTCCATCCGATCCGGCCCGCGCCGGTCCGCCGTACCTAGTCAGACCACCCGCATCGCGCAAGCCAAAGCGGCCCGGCAGGCGGGTGTCGAAAAAGTTAATCGAACGAAGCACTCTGCAATTGAAGCGTTACGAAGCCGCCTTATGTTGAAGAGTAACGCAAGGTCAAGCGTCGGGTTTCGGGGCATTTTCTTGGGTGTTTCAGTGCCGCGTGATCCGTATCTGCGCTTGACCCGATCGGGATGACGACGGGGGTGTTATCATGAGTGATCCACGCGAGGTCCGGCGGGCATCGGCCCGCTTTTGCGACAAGAACGATGCTTTGGCCGTGTTCAGCCTTGGCGCGACCTTCCTGATCTACGTGCTTAGCCTTGGCACGGCGGCGTATCTTGGCGCGACCAGCCTATGGACGCTGCCGCTGATCGTGATCGCCGCAGGGGCCATGATCCGTCTGTACGTGCTGCAACATGATTTCGGGCACCTGTCCTTCTTTACATCGCCCCGCGCGAATGAATGGGCCGGACACGCGGTATCGGTGTTCACGCTCGCCCCGTTCCGGGCCATGCAGTACAACCACAATCTCCACCACGCAGGCGTCGGAAGCCTTGACCACCGCGAAACCGGTGAAGTCTACACCATGACGTTGGAGGAATGGCAAAACGCACCGGCTTGGAAGCGCGCGGCCTACCGGGCCTATCGCAATCCGGTGATCATGCTGGCCCTTGGTGCCTTCCTGATCTTCGTGTTCCGCTATCGCTGGCCCAAGAACGCCACACGCGCAGGCCGTGCGCAGATTATCCTGCACAATGCGGCGATGCTCGCTTTTGGCGCCGGGCTTGTCTGGCTCTTTGGATGGGCCGCGCTGTGGGTGCTGGCGGCGACCATTTTTCTTGCCGGGATCGTGGGCAGCTTCCTTGTCTATCTTCAGCACAATTTCGAGGACACCTATTGGGAACACCAAGGCAGCCGCAGCTTTGCACAGGCCGCGCTGATGGGGTCGTCCCAGCTTGATCTGGGGCACTGGTTCGACATCATCACCGCCAATATCAACTGGCATGACCTGCACCATATCAACCCGCAAATCCCATCCTACCGGCTGCGCAAATGTCATGCGGCGCTGCGCCGCGAAGGGGTGTTGGAGGCGCGCCTGATCGGCTGGCGCGACGCCATGGCGAGCCTGCGCCTGAAACTGTGGGACGAAGAGGCGAAACGCCTTGTGCCTTTCCCGCGCGAACGCGAAAGCAGCACGGCGCAGGATACGGCCACGGCCTGAGTTTTAGCCGGACGCCACGCGGCTTAGAAAGGCTGCCAGATGCCGGTTGAATTCGTCCGGCGCTTCCAGATTGCAGACGTGCCCTGCCTGCGCGATCACCTCGAAACGCATATCAGGCTGGGTTTGCGCGGCATGGATGCGGGCCGCGACGCCGCGGATATCGTCCGGCGGGGCCAAGCGGTCATGCGCGCCGGTCATCATCAACACCGGGCAAGAGATGCGCGAAAAATCGAACTGTTCGCGCGGTATGCAAAAGCAGCCAAGCGCCGCGCGATAGCCCTGCGCCGGGATTGCCGCCATAGAGCGATGCAGGGCAGCGCGCACCGCGTCGCTCGCGTATGGGCCCGCGATCACGTCGACCACGCCGGGCGCGAAATCCGCCGGGCTTTGGCCCGCATCCAACGGCACCAGCCGCGAGGCGAGGAACCCATCGCGGGTTTCAGGCGCGGCTTCGGACATGCCCGTGCAGCCGCCCGCAAGCACCAATCCGGCCAGAAGTTCGGGGTGCCGCATGGCAAAACTGGTGGCGATCCACGCCCCCATGGACAGTCCGACCAGCACCAGACGGCGCGCGCCGAAGCCGTGCAGTATCCCCAGAATGTCATCGCAAAGCGCGTCGATTTCCAATGTATCGGCGGGCTGATCGTTTTGCCGATACCCGCGCATATCCCAGGCCGCGCAGGGATAGGCGCTGCCCAAGGCTTCGATCTGCGCGCGCCAATTTTCCGCGCCGCCACCGATCCCATGCAGGAACAGGACCAGCGTGTCCCCTTCCGACTTGGCGCCCTGCAAACCGGACAGACCGGTTTCCCCCAAGGCCGCGCGCTGCACATCGCAGCCCCCCTGCCCGACCGCGACCGCAGGAGCGTCTTGCGGCAAGTCGCCTGCCAATGCCTCCAGCCCCGCTTCCAAAACGGGCCTCGTGGCCGCTGCGATATCTTCTGCGCGGGCAGGATCGCGGCTGACGATGCGCGCCGTCCAACGCACTGCGCAGCCGACCGGATCATCCGTCACCTCGACCCGCCCGATATAGCGCTGGCAGCCGTCGATCCCGTGCACCAATTCATATACCATGACCCGGTCCGACGCGCTGCGATAGGTCAGACGTTCGCCCATGCCGCTGCCATCTGTAAGGCGCATGATGCGGTGAACCGCGCCGTTTTGAATGTCTTCGCGCACCGTCGCCACCATGGGATGCCACGCCGCACAGAACCGGCCGACCACGTCCCACAGCTCGCCCGCCGGGCGTGCATAGACGCGCTGACAAGCCACGGTCGCTTCCGGCATTATTCAGGACGCCACATGGATACCCGGGCCGAGACCGTATCCGTGGGCGCGGCGTCGATCTCTTCCATGTCATATACGGTCATCATCGAAAGGTAATCTTCCATGATTTCCGTCGTATACGGCAGCATCAGCGCGCCGCAGCGGCTGTCCCGGTAAATCCGTTCCAGCGGCAACGTCTTGAGCATCGATTGACCACCGCATGTTCGGATGGCGAGAGCCGCGATCTCTTGCACGCCCTCCATCACCGCGTATTGCGCTGCATAAAGCCGCATCACCTCTGCCTTGGAGGGGAACGGCTTTGCCTCGAAAAAGGCCTGCGTCCAGAGGCTGCGCATTTCTGTCAAGCGCTGGTACATCCGCGCCACGGCGGCGCGCTTCGTGGGATACACACGCCGATCTACCGGCGGCATCCCCGGCAATGCACCGCGCAGATAGGACACGGTGAAATCATAGGCCGATTGCGCGACGCCCATATAGGCCGGGGTGAGCGTGGCCATCATTGACGGCCACTGCGACAGCGTTTTGCCAAAAACGCCCGCCGGCATCATCAAGTCATCTTCGGACACGAACACATCCTTTAGCACCAGATCGCGGCTCACTGTGCCGCGCATGCCAAGCGGATCCCATTCCCCTATGATCGAAAGACCGGGGCTGTCCTTGTGCACCGCGAAATCCATCGTGTCCTCGTGGCGCGGCGGAATGCCGTCGAAATGTTCGGTACAGACGATGGAATAATAGTCGCAATGCCCCGCAAGAGAGGCGAACTTCTTGAACCCGTTGATGACCCAGCCACCATCGACGCGGCGACAATTGGTTTTGATCGGCTCCGACGTCCAGTTGACCCCACCTTCTGAGATCGGCTGTGAGAAAATCGCACCCTCTTCCACCACCTTGGGAAACTGGCGCGCGCGCATCTGTGCAAAGGCATTGCGTTCTTCTGTCGTCAGGTTGGGCATCTCGAACATGAACCGAAGCCACATCATGGAAGACGTGTGCATGTTGAAGGTCAGCGCCGTCGCCCCGCAATATTTCCCGATCTCGGCCCCGATGGTGGCGTATTCGCCAAGCGAAAACTCCATCCCGCCGAACTCTTTGGGCACCATCAGCCGCAGGAAGCCATGCTCGGCCAATTCGGTGTAATTCTGTGTGGGAAAGGAGGCCGTCTGATCGACCGCAACCGCGCGCTCCGCGAAACCGGGGCCAAGCTGTGCCAGCGTGTCCAGCATCGCCAGATGCTCTGGCCGGAAACTGGCAGTGTCGTAATAGTCGCTGTAATGGCTCATGCCAAATCCCCTTGCAAAACGCCGTCCTTGACCACGACATCGCCATCCAGATGGATCGTGCAGCCGCGCATCGGCAGGTCGAAATGGCCCAATGTGAAGCGATCCGCGTATTGGTTCGACCCGGTGGACCACAGGAAGTTGCCCGCCCAGGCGCGGAACTCGGTCGCCTGCACGTCGCGCTTGTCATAAAGCGCCATCGATTCCCAGCGGGCCGCAGGGTTCATGCCCCAGCCCACATGGCTTAGCCCATACGCCACCGGGTCGTCCCACGCCGCCAGGTAGTCGCGGAACAGATCCGCATCGAGACTGTCCCCCGCGATCGAGGTGATGAAGTCGTTCTCGATCGTGAAGGTGATCGGATCGCGCAAATAGCTTTTGAATGTCAGGTTCATATCACCCGGTGCCATCACGATGCGGCCTTGCACCGTGTCCTTGCCCGGAAAGCACAGGCACAACCCGCCCGGCCAATGCGCAACCCCGCCCGGCGTGGTGGTAAAACCCGGCGTGCCACCGCAGGGCGCGTCGCGTATGTCGATGAACAGATCGGTCCCGGCCTTCGAGGTCACGCGCATTTCTGACGCCGCGCGCAGCATCTCGATCCCCATGGCGACCTTGGGGCCAAGCTCTGCTTGCGGCTCCGTCCGTTCAAGAATTTCCGGGTGTTCATTGCAAATCGTGAAAAGCCGCGCCCCCGCCTCTTCGATCTCTGGCCATTCTTCGGCGTGGATCAGCCCCTCGACCGTGACATCGACCACGACCTCCACCTGCTTGAGCGCTTCGACAACGTGGCGCATCCCCGCAATCGCGTTGGAGGCACCGGTGGATTTTACCGGCACCGGGGCGGTTTGCGCGGGGCTGGGCAGCACGATGGTGGAATAACGCGCACCCAGATCATACAGCGCCAGCCCGCATAGCTGCGCCATGACCGGGCGCGACTGACTCTCTGCGACGATGGCGACATCGGTGCCCGCGCCGATCCCGTTCAGCTTCAACGCGCGCCGGAACGCGGCGACCCATTTGCCCTCGGGTATCTCTTGCAACATACGGCCAATCCCCCTGCACGCGTCCCGCGATTTGCGTCACGCTGACGGATTTCCCACATTGTATCAAGCATTCCCCACCCTGCACGGCGCCGCGCCGCACGGGAATTGGCGCGATGAGGCGTATTCTTTCAACATTTATTCAGATTCGACTTGTATCGATCTTATCGACCGAAAGACCTCTGGGAGCCTGCTTCAAATGTGCCAGTCACGATCATCGACGTTACGGTTTGTCCTGCGCCTGTCTCCCCTGCCGGCGAAAGGTGCAGCAGCGTGAGCGCCCTTCAGCATATTCAGGCCAGCGATCTGGCAGATGACGGCGACGCGCCGCACGCGGTGACCGACTCCCATGCGACCCAAATCCTGACCGACCGGATCGAACAGCTTGAATTCGCGCTTGGGCACCTGTCGGAAACGTTTTCCGACAATGCGATGATGATCGCAGGCTTCGACACCCGCCTTGACGAAATCTCCCAGCAGATTGCCGCCGCTCTGCCCGCCGCCGAAGCGCCCCGCGAAGAGTCGGTGAAAGACACGCTCAAAGACGAGCTTGCCAGCCTACAGCGGGCTATGACCCAAGATCACAAGACGTTGCAGGAACAGATCGACCTGCTGTCGACCCGGCCCAGTCCCGGAAGCGAAACGGAAAGCCTGCGGCAGGCGGTGGAGCAGAACTCCGCCGAAATGCGCGCCTTGGCAGAGCAGTTCGCGCACCCGCCAGAAAGCGTTGCCACTGCGTCGGGCTGCCCGGAAAGCGAAGCTGCGATCGCGCGTTTCATCTTGGCGTTCCGCCATTTGTCCCGGCGTACAGAGGCATTGGATCAGACGATCAAAGCACATCTGGGCGTATTGGGCGGTGCCGATACCGCCCCCGCCGAAGACATGCCCGATACGCCCCCGCCCCCACTTGAACTGGAAGACGGGGCAGAGCCTGCAACCGCCTTTGACGGGCTTTATGACGCCCCGGCCCTGCCAAGCGCGGACGTCACCGCAGAGGGCGAGGATGCCCCCTCCCTCGCCGAGGCGTACTCGGAATACGAAAGTTTCAGCGCACTGCCGGGCACTGATCTTCCGCCCCAAGCCGATGTCATGGACGAAGCGCAGGACGCGGATGCAGGGCTGCTGGATCTGCCCGGCGCGGGGCCCGGCATGGTCTGGATGTTGCGGCAGGCTGGCATCACCTCGACGGCGGCGCTGGCGCATGCGAATGCCACCGACCTGGCGGCCGAACTCGGCATGTTCGGCCAATTGCTTGACCTGACCTATTGGATCGAAACCGCCAAAGCACAAATCTCAACCTGATCCGGCCACTCCATTTGCGGGTTGCGCCGCCGGGCAGTTTTCCCCACGCTCGCCTCATGCAAAGGGGGAAGGCCGCGCCACCTGATGGTGGCTGCCGGTGAAGGGAGGATGAACGATGCAGCAAGCCTTGGATTTCGTCGCCGAAAGCGATGCTCTCGCCGCGATACTCGAAGACGTGGCAGAGGCCGATTGGACCACCGCCACCCAGTTCAAGGGCTGGACGCTGAACGATGTCATCGTGCATCTGCATTTCTGGAACCTAGCCGCCGACAAGTCCCTGACCGATCCAGAGGGCTTCGCGGCGGACCTCGCGCGGCTCCTGCCCGCGATGCAGTCCGGTATGCGCCCGGTTGAGAACGCGGAAATCCCCCTGCGCGGCCCCGCCCTGTTCGAAGCGTGGCGCGCCCAGTACCGCGACATGGGCGACCGCTGGTCGCAGGTTGATCCCAAAACACGCCTGCGTTGGGCCGGGCCCGAGATGTCCGCGCGCTCGTCCATATCTGCCCGGCAGATGGAAACCTGGGCGCATGGGCAGGAGGTGTTCGATATTCTTGGCAAGACACGACACAACGCCGATCGCATTCAGAACATCGTTTACCTTGGGGTGAACGCCTTCGGCTGGTCACACAAAGTGCACGGCCTGCCGGTCCCGGACAACATGCCTTATCTGAAGCTCACCGCCCCCTCTGGCGCGGTTTGGGAATTCGGCACCCCCCAGGAAGATGAGCGGATCGAAGGCGCGGCGGAAGAATTCGCGCAAGTCGTCACGCAAGTCCGGAACATCGCGGACACCGACCTGCAAGTCACCGGCGAAGTCGCGGCAGGTTGGATGGCCCGGGCGCAGTGCTTTGCCGGCCCGCCAGAAACGCCGCCCGCCCCCGGAACACGCCATACCCGCGCGGCCCCGGCGTGACACATCGGTTCACAAACACCGGAAAATGTCGCATCGCCCCGAAAAACGGCACGGGAACCTTGCCAAGTGCGGGGTGGCGGACTTAATCCCAAGGACTAGACTATACAAAACGACGGGTCCGCAGACAGGACACGCACAGTGACGGGGCATTCAAAAGCGCCGCAGTGTCGCCAAGTCGTAGAAAAACAGGGTGGAGACAGCTTTGGACGGCGCAAATAATCTGTTGTTCATCATCGCGATAACGCCATTCATCGGGGCGTTGCTGCCGGGCATCATGATCCGCGCCGGGCGTGCCACATGCGCCACTTTCGCCGCCGCGCCAACGGTCCTTGCGCTTGCCATGCTCGCCGTCCTGACACCGGACGTGATGGCAGGCAACGTCATTCAGGCCGAGGTCAACTGGCTGCCGCAGCTTGGCCTGTCTGCCAGTTTCTTCCTTGATGGTCTTGGGCTTCTGTTCGCCGGAATGATCCTTGGCGTTGGTCTTCTGATCATCATCTACGCGCGCTACTACCTGTCGCCCGAAGACCCGATGGGGCAGTTCTATACCTATCTGCTGCTGTTCCAGGGGGCGATGCTGGGCATCGTGCTAAGCGACAACATCCTGCTTTTGCTGATTTTCTGGGAGCTGACCAGCCTGTCTTCCTTCCTGCTGATCGGGTTTTGGAAACACCTGCCCGAAGGACGCCAGGGTGCACGCATGGCGCTGGCGGTGACGGGGTCCGGCGGGCTTGCCATGATTGGCGGGATGCTGATCCTCGGCAATATCGTGGGCAGCTATAACCTGACCGACATCCTTGCCGCAGGCGACATCATCAAAGCATCGGAATGGTATCTGCCCGCCCTGATCCTGATCCTGCTGGGCGCGTTCACGAAATCCGCGCAATTCCCGTTCCATTTCTGGCTGCCGCACGCGATGGCCGCACCGACCCCGGTTTCGGCCTATCTGCACTCGGCCACGATGGTGAAAGCGGGCGTTTTCCTGATGGCGCGGATGTGGCCCGCTCTCGCCGGGACGCCGGAATGGTTCTACATCGTTGCGACGACTGGCCTGATCACGATGGTGATCGGCGCGCTGATCGCGCTGTTCAAGGACGACCTGAAGGCGCTTCTTGCGTTCTCTACCGTCAGCCACCTGGGCCTGCTCACCATGCTGTTGGGCTTCGGGACAAAGCTGGCGGCGGTCGTGGCTGTGTTCCACATCATCAACCACCTGACCTTCAAGGCCACGCTCTTCATGACGGCGGGCATCATCGACCACGAGACCCACACGCGCGATATCAAGGCGCTTGGCGGGTTGCGCAAGCTGATGCCGATTACCTTCGTGATCGGCACGGTCGCAGCGCTGTCGATGGCGGGTATTCCGCTGTTCAACGGGTTCTTGTCCAAGGAAATGATGCTGGAAGAGGCCTCGCATACGGTCTGGGCCGGTAGCCACCATGCGGTGCCGATCCTTGCGACGGTTGGGGCCTTGCTTTCTGTCGCCTATTCCTTCCGGTTCATCGTGCATGTCTTCTTCGGCCCGGTGCGGGACGATTATCCTTCGAAACCCCATGACCCGCCGGTGGGGATGTGGCTGTCGCCCGCGTTGCTGATGGTTCTGGTCGTTGTGATCGGCGTTCTGCCCGCAGCGATTGTCGGCCCGCTGGTCGCCGTGGCCGGAGAGGCCGTGATCGGTGGCGGCAAGATGCCCTATTATTCGCTGAAAATCTGGCATGGCATCACCCCGGCGCTTTATATGTCGATCATCGCGATTATCGGCGGCCTGCTCTTGCTGGCGATGCACAGGCCGCTGGACCGTTTGTGGAACGCCCTGCCCCGCCCAGAGGCCAAAGCGATGTTTGACGCGCTGGTCGCGGCGATGGCCAGCCTGTCGCGCACCATCACCGAAACGCTGCATACCGGCGCGATCTCGCGCTATCTGTCGATTTTCGTCGTTGCCACCGTGGCCCTTGGCCTGATCGCCGCCTCGGGCAGCTCCCTTCCGCCGGTTACGCGCGAAATGCTGCCCGTGCCCGGCGTCGTCCTGATTGGCTGGGTGGTGCTGATCACCGCCATCGGGTCGGTTTTCTTCATGCACCGCAGCCGGTTCCGCGCGCTGGTGATGATCGGCGTGATCGGCCTGATGATCTCGTCCGGCTTTGTCTACCTGTCGGCCCCGGACCTCGCGTTGACGCAAATCTCGGTTGAGACGGTGACGATCATGCTGCTGCTTCTGGCGTTGCACTTCCTGCCAAAGGACACCCCGATCGAAAGCAGCCGCGCCTTGCGCATTCGCGACGGCGTCATCGCCCTGATCGGCGGTGTCGGCGTGGCCGCGATGACCTATGCGTTCCTGCTGCGCGACGTCAGCACGATTTCCGACTACCATCTGGCCAATGCCAAGACCGGCGGGGGCGGCACCAATGTCGTCAATGTCATCCTTGTCGATTTCCGCGGCTATGACACCTATGGCGAAATCATCGTGCTGGGTGTGGCCGGCCTGATCATCTTTGCGGTGATGGAGGCATTGCTGAACGGTCCTGCCGCGCGGCGCCTGCGCAACATGGACTATTCGCAAGACCGTTCGCGCGACCGGCACCCGCTGATGATGGTGATCGCGACCCGGCTGCTGATGCCGATTGCGGTCCTTGTCGGGGCCTATATTTTCCTGCGCGGTCACAACCAGCCGGGTGGCGGTTTTGTTGCAGGGCTCATCATCTCCATCGCGCTGCTGATGCAATACATGGCGTCCGGCTTTGCCTGGGCGCAGGCGCGTCAGAAGATGGAATATCACGGCATGATCGGCTGGGGCGTGGTGATCGCGGGGCTTACGGGCACGGCGGCGTGGCTTTTTGGCGCGCCCTTCCTGACTTCCACTTTCGGGTATTTCCACTTCCCACCGATTGAGGAATTCGAACTCGCCTCGGCCATGGCCTTTGACCTTGGGGTGTTCCTTGCGGTTCTGGGCGCTGTGATGCTGATGCTGTACAGCCTGTCGCGGATCGCGCGTTTCGCGGGCGAGACCGTGAATGTCGAGCCGATGGATTACGACCCGACCAACCGCGTCGAACTGCTCAAGGAGGACGACTGACCATGGAGCTTCTGGTCGCCACAGCCGTCGGGGCCCTGACCGCAGGCGGGATCTATCTGACGCTGCGCAAACGCGCCTTTACCGTGATCATCGGGCTGGCGCTGCTGTCCTATGCGGTGAACGTGTTCCTGTTCGCCTCGGGCGGGCTGGCGGTCGATATGCCGCCGATCCTGTCCAAATATGGCGAGCAGGCCTATACCGACCCGCTGCCGCAGGCGCTGGTTCTGACCGCGATCGTGATCTCTTTCGGAATGACGGCGGTGCTGGTGATGGTGTCACTTGGCGCCTATTTCGAAACGCAATCAGACCGGGTCGACATGGATGAGGCCCCCGAAGACGTGGAAGAGAACACGCCCTGATGCACTGGATCATTGCCCCCGTCATTCTGCCGGCACTGCTGGCCCCGCTGATCGCCTATGTGATGCGCCACGATATCTCGCTGGCGCGTATTGCCTCGCTGTTCGGCAGCATTGGTCTGGTGGCGATTGCCATCGTGCAGACGCTGCTGGTCATGGATGGCGACATTCTTGTCTATCGTCTGGGCGATTGGCCCGCGCCCTATGGCATCGTTCTGGTGCTGGATCACCTGTCGGCCTTGCTGGTGCTGGTCACCAGCGTGCTGGGCCTGATCGTACTGACCCATGCGGTTGCAACCGGCTGGGACGCGAAGGGGCGGCATTTCCACGCGCTTTTCCAGTTCCAACTGATGGGTATTTGCGGCGCGTTCCTGACTGGCGACGTGTTCAACCTGTTCGTTTTCTTCGAGGTGCTGCTGATCGCGTCTTACGGATTGATGATCCATGGCGGCGGCAAACAGCGGACCCGCGCCGGGCTGCAATACATCATCATCAACCTCGCCGGATCGACGCTGTTCCTGTTTGGCCTTGGCGTGCTGTACGCCACGGTTGGAACGCTGAACATCGCGGATATCGCCCTGAAGATGCAGGCGCTGCCCGCCGATGAAGCGGCTTTGGCGCGCGTTGCGGCCATGCTGCTGATGATGGTCTTCGCTGTGAAAGCCGCGCTGTTCCCCGTACAATTCTGGCTGCCGGGCACCTATGCGAACGCCCCCGCCCCGGTCGCGGCCCTTTTCGCCATCATGACGAAAGTGGGGGCCTATGCCATCCTGCGCGTCTACACGATCGCATTCGGCCCCGGCATCGCCGCGACCGAGGATATCGGCCCCGACTGGCTGTTCCCGGCAGCACTGGTGACTGTAGCCCTTGGCGCGTTCGGCGTGCTTGGCGCGCGGCGCTTGATGCCGCTGATCGCCTATTCCGTGATCGGGTCGATGGGCACGCTGATGCTGGCCATTGCTGCCTTCACGCCGGAGGCGACGACCGCCGCGCTGTACTACCTTGTCCACTCCACCTTTGCTGCGGCCGCGCTGTTCCTGATCGCCGACCTTGTCGTATCGCGGCGCAAGGATGACCTGCTGTCCCCCATGTTGCCGACGGTCCAGAACGGCCTGTTTGCCGCGCTGTTCTTCGGGGCCGCGATCGCGATGGCGGGGATGCCGCCCCTGTCGGGTTTTCTGGGCAAGTTGCTGGTGCTGGATGCGCTGCGCGCACCGGGCCAGATGGCATGGGCCTGGGCGGCGATCCTGCTTGGCTCGCTCATCACCATTGTCGGCTTTGCCCGTGCAGGCAGCATGGTGTTCTGGCGCTCCACCGGGCAGGACATGCAAGACCCGGACCTGATGACCGACCAGGAAGAGATGCTCGTCACGGCGCCAAGTGCCCGGCCTTGGGAAATCGCGCCTTCCATGGCGCTGTTGGGCCTGCTTGCCGGACTTGCCATCATCGCCGGTCCGCTGACAAACTACCTTGAGAAAACCTCCGCCCAGCTGTTCGACCGCGAAAGCTATATCTCGACGGTTCTGGATCCGACCGGCACCAAGATCATCAAGAAGGAGCATTGACCATGCGCCTGCTCCCCCACCCGCTGCTCAGCCTTGCCCTTGCCATGGTCTGGCTGGCGCTCGTGAATACGGTGACGCTGGGCAATGTGATCCTTGGCCTGCTCTTCGGTTGGGCGATCCCGCTTTTGACCGCGGCCTATTGGCCAGACCGACCGAGCTTGCGCAAACCATGGCTGTTCATCGGATATTTTCTGCTGGTCCTTTGGGATATCGTCGTTGCCAATGTGCAGGTGGCGCTGATCATCCTGTTCAAGCGTCGCGACAATATCCGCTCTGAGTGGGTGCGGGTGCCGCTTGATCTTACCTCGCCCGAGGCCATCACGATGCTGGCCGGGACCATCACCATGACGCCGGGCACGGTCTCTGCCACGCTATCGGCCGATGCTGGCTGTATCCTTGTCCACTGCCTTCATACCGACGATCCGGACGAGGTCCGCGATACCATCAAATCCCGCTATGAACGCCGCCTGCTGGAGATGTTCTGATGATTGAAACCGCCCTTGCCTTTGCCCTTGGCTGCTTCAGCCTCGGCACCTTGCTGAACTTCTGGCGCATGACGCTTGGCCCGACATCCGCCGACCGTATCCTTGCGCTGGATACGATGGTGATCAACGCGCTGGCCTTGTTGATCCTTTACGGGGTCTATCAGGGAACGCCCGTCTATTTCGAAGCCGCCGTGCTGATCGCGATGGTCGGGTTCGTCTCAACCGTCGCCTATTGCCGCTTTGAACTGCGCGGCGATATCATCGAGTGAGGGATCATGCCGGACATCATTGAAATCGTCATCTCTGCCCTTCTGGTCATTGCGGGCCTGTTCGGTCTGATCGGTTCCTATGGCATGATCAAGCTGCGCGACACGATGCAACGGCTCCATGCGCCGACCAAGGCCACGACCATCGGGATCGGCAGCGTTCTGATCGCGTCGCTTCTGCACAATTATGCCGTGCAGGGGCATCTGTCGTTCCACGAATTGCTGATCACGCTCTTCTTGTTCCTGACCGCGCCGATCACCGCCAACTTCATCGCCAAGACCTATATGGCCAAACATGTCGCCGAGGATGAAGTCCCCGATTCCGGCCGTGACTATGGCTGGACGGTCTATGACGACCCGCCGATGTCCGCGCCCGATCCGGTGACGGACCCCAAGGAGTGATCCCGCGCATGTGCCCCGCTTTGCGCGCCGGCACAGCTCACGCTTTTGCCAACGCAGCGCCTGAGACAGAACGCTGACCCGACCGGAGAGACTTCCCATGCGTTTCGTTCCCCTGATCCTGTGCGCCGTCTTGGCCTTTGCCAGCCTGATCGGGCTGTTCTATTCCGGCTGGTCGCTGCTGCCGCTGGCGCTTTTCGGCTGGCTCACCGGGCTGGGCATCTATGACGTCTTTCAGAAAAGCCACGCGATTTTGCGCAACTATCCCGTGCTGGGTCATATGCGCTTTCTTTTCGAAGGCATCCGCCCCGAAATCCGCCAATACCTGATCGAGAGCGACGCGGATGAGGAACCCTTCTCGCGCGAGCAACGCTCGTTGGTCTATCAACGCGCCAAGGGGGTTGAGGATAAACGCCCCTTCGGCACGCGCCGCCGTGTGTATGATGCTGGCTATGAATGGATGACCCATTCGGCCATGCCCACCACGATCGAAGACAACAATTTCCGCGTTCTCATTGGCGGCCCGAATTGCAAGCACCCCTATGACGCGTCGATCCTGAACATTTCGGCCATGAGCTTTGGATCGCTGTCGGGCAATGCGATCCTCGCGCTGAACAAAGGCGCGAAAAGCGGCGGCTTTGCCCATGACACGGGCGAAGGGGGCATCTCGCGCTATCACCGCGAAGGCGGCGCGGATTTGATCTGGGAAATCGGGTCGGGTTATTTCGGCTGCCGCACACCGGAGGGCCGGTTCGACCCGGAAAAGTTCCGCGAAACCGCCGCCGATCCGCAAGTGAAGATGATTGAACTCAAACTCAGCCAAGGGGCCAAGCCCGGCCATGGCGGTGTGCTTCCAGCGGCCAAAATCACGCCGGAAATCGCCGAGGCGCGCGGCATCCCGATGGGCGAGGACTGCGTGTCCCCCTCGGCGCATCCCGAATTTTCGACACCAATCGAAATGATGGAATTCATTGGCCGCCTGCGCGAGCTGTCGGACGGCAAGCCCGTCGGGTTCAAGCTGTGCATCGGCCACCGGCGCGAATTCATGTGCATCGTGCGGGCAATGCTGAAAACCGGCATCGTCCCGGATTTCATCGTGGTTGACGGCAAGGAAGGCGGCACCGGGGCCGCGCCGCAGGAATTCGCCGATCACCTCGGTATGCCCTTGGTCGAAGGGCTGACCTTCGTCCACAATACGCTGCGCGGCGTCGGGCTGCGCGATCAGGTCAAGCTGGGCGCATCGGGCAAGCTCGTCTCCTCCTTCGCGATTGTGAAAATCTTTGCGCTGGGGGCCGATTGGGCCAATTGCGCGCGCGGCTTCATGTTCTCGGTCGGTTGCATTCAGGGGCAAGCCTGTCACACCAATCATTGTCCGGTCGGCGTTGCGACCCAGGACCCAAAGCGCGCCCGCGCCGTCGTTGTCGAAGACAAGGCCCCCCGCGTCGCCCGCTTTCACGCCAACACCCTGCACGCGATTGCCGAGATGACCGCCGCCGCAGGTCTGATGCACCCGCGGCAATTCCTGCCGCATCACCTGCTGATGCGTGAAAGCGACCGCGATATGAAGACCGGCGAAGATGTCTATCCCTATCAGCCAGAGGGTTTCTTGCTGCAAGACGACGACGTCGCGGATGAATTTGGCTACCGGATGCGGTGGAACCGATCGCGCGCCGAAAGCTTCGTGCCTTTCGATCCGCTCTTTCCCTGATCCGCGCGTCCTAAACGGGGCCGTACAGAAATAGCTTGCCGGGGCAGCGCGTCCCGGCGCAGAGTGGTCCTGTCGCCTCCCGTTTCCAGTGTGCCGAAATATCTTGTGCCCGGGCGATATTTTCTAAGCACACTTTTTCGGGGGGACAGGGTCGTGGCAACAAAAGTGGCCGTCTTGGGTGGCGGTATTGGCGGGCTTACCGCAGGGCACGAGCTTGCGTCGCGCGGCTTTGATGTCGAAATCTTCGATGCCAAGAAAATTCCGGGCGGCAAGGCGCGTTCCATCCCGGTGCCGGACTCCGGCACGCAGGGGCGACGCGATCTGCCGGGCGAACATGGCTTTCGCTTCTTCCCGGCGTTCTACGTTCATCTGCCCGATAGCATGTCCCGCATCCCCTTCGGCCCCCATGGCGCGACCTGCGCAGACAATCTGATCGGCGTGGAAGCCATTGAAATCGCACGCTATGATGCGCCGCCGATTGATCTTTTGGCCCGCGTTCCCCGGTCGATCCTCGATCTGAAAATCCTGATCAAGGAGATCTACAGTCACTTTCTGCCGCTGCCGATGTCGGACCTTGAATTCTTTGCCGAACGGCTGTGGCAGGTCATGACCTCTTGCGAAGAACGCCGCTATGCAGAGCTGGAGCCGCAATCTTGGTGGGATTTCGTGGACGCGGAAAACCGCAGCCCGGAGTATCAGAAGTTTCTGGCCGAAGGACTGTCCCGGTCCTTGGTTGCTGCACGCGCGCAAGAGGGCAGCGCCCGGACTGTGGGCCAGATTCAGGTCCGGCTCGCCGATGGTATGATCCGCGGCGGCAAAGGCACCGACCGCGTGCTGAACGCCCCCACGACTGACGCACTGATCCACCCCTGGATCGCTGAAATCACCCGGCTTGGCGGCACCTATCACAGCCAAAGCGTGATCACTGCCATCACGATGGAAGGCGACCGCGTCAAATCCGTCACCGTGCAAACGCCGCAAGGCAGCAGCGCGATCGAGGCCGATTACTTTGTCTGCGCCATTCCGATCGAACATCTGGACCCGTTAATCGACACCGGTCTGCTCAGCGCCGCGCCCGAACTTCAGGGCGTCAAGGATCTGGCCCAGAACGTGCGCTGGATGAACGGCATTCAGTTCTTCCTGACCGAGGACGTGAAAATCGTCGATGGACACACGCTCTACGTGGACAGCCCTTGGGCGATCACGTCGATTTCCGAGGCGCAGCTGTGGAAGCATCTCGACCTGTCCCAATATGGCGACGGCAAGGTGCGCGGTATCCTGTCCGTGGATATTTCCGACTGGAACACCCCCGGCACCTTCGATCCCAAGAAGAAGGCCAAGGACCTGGACCTGCAACAGATTGCCGATGAGGTCTGGCAGGAACTCAAGCGCAGCCAGAACGTGGACGGAAAAGAGATACTGCGTGACGACATGATCCACAGTTGGTTCATCGATACCGATATCGAGATGTCACACAGCGCCCGCCCGCACCCCGTCGCCAATCTGGAGCCGCTCTTCATCAATACGCCGGGATCGTGGAAACAGCGGCCCAAGGCGCTGACCTCCATCGCGAATTTCTCGCTCGCTTCCGATTACGTCCAGACGCAAACCGATCTGGCCTGTATGGAAGCGGCGAACGAGGCGGCGCGCGTCGCAGTGAACGGTATTCTCGATGCGACGGGCTGGACCGGCCAGAAATGCCGCTTGTGGTCCATGCCGATGCCCGATGCGCTGCGGCTGTGGCGCGAGCATGACAAGCATCGTTTCGAACAGGGCAAGCCGTGGGACGGTCGCCTTATCTTCTGATTTCATTCGAGGAATTCCACCATGACAGACACGCCGGCCCACCTGATCAAGCAATTGCGCTCTGCCCTGATGGCCCGCGCGTCCGAGGCGACTGTGCCCGGACCGATACGCCATGCCGGTCCCATCAAAAGCGGCTGCGATATTACCGCCAAGGATGACGGCTTTCACTTTGCGGCCTACAAGGACCATTCGCACAAGCTCTTTTATGTCGAATGGTGGTACTACAATTTCACCGATCCGGCGTCCGGTCTGACCGCCATGGTGACCTTCGCTGTCTGCAATCCCGGCAATGAGCTTGATCTGGGCACCGCCAGTCTCAACTTCGCGGCCTTCACCCCTGAAGGACAGGTCGACACCGATATCGAATTCTACCACGTCACCCATTTCTCCGCCGAACAAGACTGCGCCAATGTGTCGATCAAGGGCAGTTCGGTGACGGTGCTGGACGACGATACCTATCACGTGGTGGCCGCCAGCAGTGACGGAAAGATCAAGTTCGATCTGACCTTCAATCGCACGGGCCGCTCGCAGCTTTTGGCGAATGACGTGCCCGGCTATTCCGCGTGGGAGATTTCAAGCTGGCTGGTCTACATGCCCGCCGCGAAGGTTACCGGCAAAGTGAGCGTCGAGGGCAAGGATTACGAACTGACGGATGCCAAGGGCTATCACGACCACGATTGGGGAATGTGGATGCTGCCCGAACGCATCTGGAGCTGGGCGCAGTTTTCCACCGACGACCACCACACCGCCTTCGATATCGGCTTTCACGCGGCGTTCCAGAAATCGACCGCGTATTTGAAGCTGGGGGACAAGGACATCTTCTTTCCGCAGGATAATTTCCAGTCCAAGCAATCCGATTGGGACCATTGGCGCGTGTTCTGGAGCTATCCGAAACACGTCGATTTTCAGGCCGTCGATGGCACTGGTCAGTATGAGCTCCAGCTGAGCTGGCAAGTCACCGATACCTCGGTTCTGTGGAAATACCCGCTGATCGTTTTTGAACAGGGCTGCCATTTCACCGGCACCTTGCGCGAGGTGGACCCCGGAAATCCCGGCGGTGGCAAGGTGTTGGAACAGATCGATACAAAGGGCTTTTGCGAATATACCGACCGCTGGGTTGGCGGCGGCAGTTAGGCGCTATTTTTCCTTCAGCGCATGTATGGCGCTCCAACCGGGGCCGGGATCGTTCTGTCGGAAATGGTCGGCGCGGGCGCGCAGCCGGGTGGCGGGCACATCCTCTGGCACGCCGTCCAGAAACCGGTCCAGCGCGGCGCAGGCTTGGGCGAAATCGGCGGTGTAATACGCCTGAAGCGCGGCATCATATTGCGGTAGATGCGTCATCACCCGCGCGGCACGGTCTTGTGGAAGCGCATCGATAACCTCGTAGAGCCGGACGGGCGTCTTGCGGCCCACGACGGTCACGTGATCGACCTGCCGCAGCTGCCGCGCAGTGCCGCCGGGGTCGCCGCCCACCATGTCTTCGGAAATCAGAACAGCGGTGCCATAGCGTTTCGTCAGGCTTTCCAGCCGCGCTGCAAGGTTCAGCGTATCGCCGATGGCCCCCATGCGGATCTGGTTAAGCCCGCCGACCGCGCCAACCACGACCTCACCGCAGCTCAGGCCGATGCCAAAGCCCGGCGCGGGCAGCCCCTTTGCCACGATCTCCGGCTGAATCTTTTCCAGCGCGCGCGCCACCCCGACAGCCGCTTCCAGACAGGTTTCCGCCGGGGCGTTGAACAGCGCAAGCACCGCATCGCCCAGGAAGTTGTCGATATAGCCGCCCGCGCCAAGCACCTCGCTTTCAATGGCAATGAATAGCTCGTTGAAAAGCTCCATACTCGCCTTGGCGCCGATCTTTTCCATGATCCCCGTGGCGCCGCGCATATCGCAGAACATGACCGTCATCCGGTCGGATGCAAAATCGCCGACGCGGATATCCACGATCTCTGAATGGCCGAGAGTTTTGAGAAGATAGCCCGGAATGAACCGGCCATAGGCCGTTTGCAGCGCGACGCGCTGATCCTCGACTTGCCGCAGCGCCCGGGCGGTCGCATCGCGGCGCAACTCGCTCAATAACGGGGTCAGAAGCCCTTCGATCTCTGCATCCCCCGCGGCGGGCGTCTTCGCCTCCGTCACTGGGCTGAGACAGACAAAGACGGACATGTCATCGGGCTGGACCAGCGCAATTTCACGGGCCGGGTCCACCGCTTGCGGCATCTCGCCCGTCAGGTCCAATGCCACGCTGCCATTCGCCTGTCGCTGCGCGGACAGCAGGCAAACCCGGTCACCGCCCGAGCCTTTCGTGATGCGCAACAGGGTCGCGCCGGACACATCCAGCACCCGCAGGCACACATCCTGCATCCAGCTTTCGCGGTCGCCATGGCCTGCCCGCCAAGGCATCGAGGCAGGCGCGGCGGCCTTCTGTGCCGCGGCCGGCTCTGCGCCATCGGTCAAGGTCACGCCCCAAAGCGCGCCCAACTCGCGCGCCTGCTCTGCCGCCCAGCGCGCCTGACCGGCGCTGCCGATCCGCTGATAAAGCCGCTCCAACGCCTGCGCGGCCAGCACGCCAACCCAGAGCGGCGACCGGCCGTCCCGCGCGTTTTGAATGACCGCATCGAAACCGGCAATCGCAGCCCCGTCCCGCCCGTCTGCCCATGCGGTGGCTGCGGCCATGATTTCAGCCAGCGGTTCGATATCGGTCGCCCCGCGCGCCGCCCATGCCTTCAACTTGCGCTGGCTGACGCGCACACTACGTCGCATGGCCGCGCCGGGGCGCAACGTGTTGACATGCGCCGCCGCCAGACCGCGCAGCATCTGGTAATAGGGCACGTAGAATTGCCCCTGAAGCGAATCGAAATGGGCATCGATGGCTTGAAGCGCGCTCAACGCCGCCTCGGCGTCGCCCGCCATCAGATGCCGCATCCCCTGGAACATTTTGACGTAGCACAAAGAGGTGTAATCCTTGTGCCGCTCGCAGAACGCCTCTTGGGCGGCATCATCGGGAACCGCGCCCTCTGGGGCCTTGAGCCAGCCCAGAAAATCCTGAACCATCGCCAGAAGGAAGGCGACCTTGTGCTGGTTATACTCGCGCCCGAGGGCCAGCACCTTTGCCAGCGCCTCTTCGACCTCGGGAACTGGCGCGCCGGACAGGAACTGATCGCAGCACCGGTGCCAGCCGCAATAGGTGGCAAATTCCAAGTCGCCAGAGGCCTGCCCGGCGCGTTCGCCTTCATACAGGTGATCGGCGACCGCATCGCGGCTCTCGCTCCAGTGGCGCACGAAGGTGTTGAACAGCATATGCACCCGCGCGCGCAGATCATCGGCTTTGAATTCCTCGACCAGTCGCAGCGAAAGGGTGCCGTATTCATAGCCCGCCTTGACGTTGCCGACGACGGCGCATTGCGCCAACCCGTAGCAGACCCAGCCAAAAGCAGAGAGCCGGGAATTCCCCTTTTCGACCGACAGCCGCACCATGCGAAAGACGATCAAGGCGAAAAGGTTCGGTTCCGCGAAATACGCCGCCGAGGCCGCAAGCATCAGCGTTTCAAGTTCCTTTTCGGCCCGCACATCGCTCATCTTGGGCAGCGCAAAGAGATCGTCCATGCTGCGCCCGCGCAACAGCATCATCGTGCGCGCAAAGCTGATCCCGACCTGCGCCTTGCTCGCCCGGCGCGGCAAGGCCCCGCCCAGTTCATCCAGCATCCCGATGGCGATATCCAGCGCCTCTTCATACTGAACCGTGCTGACCTTCTGTTGCAGCCGCAGAAGATACGCGCCGGCCCATTCGACGGAATCCCGCGCGTGGTCCGCTGCTGTGTCGATCAGGGCATCGAACCGGGCGATGTCATTGGTCAGGTAGGCCGCCTCTGCCGCGTCGAGATGCGCCGCCATCATTTCTTCCGGCGCGCGTCGCCAAGCATCCAGCGGCGTGATCGACAATCCTGCATTCGCGAACTCCAGGGCGCGCGCCGCGTCCCCGCTATCCAAGGCCGCGCGCGTCGCCTTGCGGTTCAAATCCGCTATTCTGGCGCGCTCTTCCTCTTGGCCGATACTGCCCAGATCCTCGTTGAACAAAGACACCGACCGGAACAGCCAGCCAGTATCCTGCCCCGCCCTGTAGCGCTGTTCAAAGGTCTGCGCGGCAGAACGTTTGAGATCGGCGCGATGCGCGCGCAGCGGCGTGTCCCGGTCATAGGCGGCGCGCTGGAACGTATCGTGTGCGAAGGTGTAGACGCCCTTGTTTTCATCCACCACGCCTTGTTCCACCAATATGTCAAGGCGCGCGCGTAATTGCGTATCGGTCTGGCCCGTCAAACCCATCAGCAAGGGCACATCGATGCGCTCACCGATATAGGCGGAAATGGTCAGCAGATCCTGCGCAGCCTCATCCAAGCGCGACAAACGCTTGCCCGCCAGATCATACCCATCCGGCTGCGCGCCCATCGTGGCGACCGCCCGCATGGCGCTTTTCAGATCAAGGTGATCGTCCGCCCCCTGCGCTTCATCCGCGAGCAGCTCCAGCACGTTCATCGCGGCCATCGGCGTCGCGTCTGTGGATCTTCGGATTTCTGCACTTAGCGTCAGGGCATCCTCGGGCGGCAGGTTCAACCGCTGCGCCAGCAATTCGGCGATATCGCTTTCGTCGAAACTGCCGACTTCCTCATCGAACAGCGGATTGCCCGCCATTCGGATCGTGCGCCGGAGCGGGGTCGCGTTATCGGCAACCGCGCTGCGGTAACAGCACAGCACGGTCAGATTGCCCATTGTGGTGTCACCGACCAGATCGGTCAGAACGGTCAGGGTCGCGGCATCGGCCCATTGCAGATCGTCCAGAAACAGCACCGCCCGGCGAAACCTGCGGGTCATGACGGCGATAGCCTTGCGCAGGACGAAGGACAGGCGGATCTGGTTTTCGCGCGGGGCCAGCGGGATCAATTCGGGCTGCGGGCCAAGCACGTCCCCCAGACTAGGGCACAGGCTGACCAGAAGCTGCGCATTGGGGCTGACCGCGTCGATCAACAGGCGGCGCAACTCTTCGCGCGCACGCGGGGCCATGGCCTCCATCTCTTGCGTCATTTCTTCCAGCGCGCGCACGAAGAACGCCGCAGGTGCCGCCGTGTTGAACTGGTCATACTTGAAGGAAAACAACCAATCCGACGCATCCAGAACGCAGTCGAACGCGTGGCGCGCCAGAGTGGATTTACCTGCCCCCGGAATGCCGCTGATAAAAGCGACGCCGGGCCGTGTCCGGTTTGCCCCAAGAAGGAAATTCTGAAGACCGGCTGCGATTTTCTCGCGTCCGACAAAGGGCAATGCCGCCGCAGAAGACAGCGCGACGTCTGCAATATCCGGTGTCATCATACCGCGTCCTCCGCGCGACCGCTCGAATGCCCGATGGTTGTTCGATCCCGGCGGGCAAGCGCCAGTCCGACCTGCGCGCCGTAACGCCGCGCGCAGAATTGTCTACCAGCACAAGTTTTGCATGAAAATTAACAACCGAAAAGGCCGCCCGGCCTTTGACAGAAAGGACCGGCAGACCGAAACTAACGGCATAACGAACTACGAAATATAGGCTTTTCTCGCATATGCGCCGGTGGCACTGCAAGGCGGCAGCATTGTAAAGCGACGAAGGCCCGCGGCAGAGCCAGAATTTTCGCCAAAAGGTAGAAATTTCCGCGCCGCCCCAAAGGGGACGAACGCTCAAACCGGCACAACGGCCGTATGCTTGACCCGGCGCAGCGCAAAAATCGTGGACGTTCCCGCGACGCAGTCTTGCTCCAGCACCCGGCGCATCAGGATGTCGTCCAGATCGGCGATGTCGCGCACCAGGAGATGCAGCAGATAGTCCCAATCGCCAGAGATGGCATAGACCTCGACGATCGTCGACTCTGCTTCCATCGCACGGGCGAAACTGGCACGGGACGCCGCGTCCTGCGATTTCATCCGCACCTGCACGAAGGCGTCCATCCCGCGCCCGACCGCCGCCGGATCAACAAGACGCCGGGGCGGGCCGATGACGCCGTCTGCCTCAAGCGCGCGCAGACGCCGCCAACAGGTCGCGGGGGAGCTTGCCACCCGTTCGGCCAGATCGGCCACGGAAAGCGAGGCGTCCTTTTGCAGCACGGCCAGCATCCGCGCATCTAAACCGTCCAAACTGGATTTATCGCTCATTGAAGGTCCGTACGTGAAATGTGCATTTCACTTTTTATACGTTATCTATCGAAATCAAAACACCCTTATCAGCCGAATGAACGATCCTGAGAGTCACGCCAGCCAGTGCTTGAACCGCGAGGCCAGATATGACCGACCAGACCCCGATCCTGCAGGATTATGAATTGAGCGACCGATACACCCGGCGCACGGGGCGGGTGTTCATGACGGGGACACAGGCCATTGTGCGGATCGCCTTGGATCAGGCGCGACGGGACCAAGCGAACGGGCTGGACACGCGCGGCTATGTGTCGGGCTATCGCGGCTCTCCGGTTGGCGGGATCGACCTTGAGATCGCGCGCAACGCCCAGATCGTCGAAGACGCCGGCGTGACGTTTCTGCCTGCCGTGAACGAAGAGCTTGGCGCAACGCAAATGATCGGCACCCAGCAGGTAGAAACCGACCCGGACAAGACCTGCACGGCGGTCTTTGGCCTTTGGTATGGCAAGGGACCGGGGGTGGACCGCGCGGCAGATGCGCTCAAGCATGGGAACGCATACGGGGCCTCGCCCAATGGCGGTGTGCTTGTGGTGGCAGGAGACGATCATGGCTGCGTGTCGTCTTCCATGCCGCATCAGTCGGACGTCGCCTTCATGAACTTCTTCATGCCAACGCTGAACCCCGCCAACGTGGCCGAGTTCTTGCCCTTCGGCGAATGGGGATATGCGCTGTCACGGTTTTCCGGCATGTGGGTCGGCTTCAAGGCGATCTCGGAAACGGTCGAGTCCGGCCAGTCCTTTGACCTTGCGCCCGACAGGGTCTTTGTCACACCGGATTTCACCCCACCGCCCAGCGGCTTGCATTATCGCTGGCCCGACCTGCCCGGCCCGCAGATCGAAGAGCGGATGGAAGCCAAGAAGGCCGCCGTGCTCGCCTTTGCCCGCGCCAACCCGATTGATCGGGCCGAATGGGGTCATGCGGCGCGCTTCGGCATTGTCACGACCGGGAAATCCCATCTGGACACGTTAGAGGCGCTGCGGCTTCTGGGCGTTGATCAGACCCGCGCGGCGGAGCTGGGCATCGACATCTACAAGGTCGGCATGGTCTGGCCGCTCGAAGATGTGGGCGCGCTGGCCTTCGCCCAGGACAAGCAGGAACTTCTGGTCATCGAGGAAAAGCGCGGCATCATCGAAAGCCAGCTCAAGGAATATTTCTACGATTTTCCTGGCCAAAAGCCCGAACGCATGGTCGGAAAACGCGATGAGCATGGCGCGCGGCTGGTGCCCTGGACCCACGAATTGGGCGCGGTCATGCTGGCCAAGATCATCGCGCGGCGGCTCGACCTTGTGCTGGGGACGGATTTTGGCACCCGCGCCGCGCAGGTCGTCCCGCCCCCGCAATTGATCGAGGTCGAAGGCGCGACCCGGACGCCTTATTTCTGCTCTGGCTGCCCGCATAATACCTCCACCAAGGTGCCCGAAGGCTCGCAGGCGATGGCCGGCATTGGTTGTCATTTCATGGCAAGCTGGATGGACCGGAACACGACCTCGCTGATCCAGATGGGCGGCGAAGGCGTGAACTGGGTCGCCCGCGCCAAATTCAACGGCAATCGCCATATCTTCCAGAATTTGGGCGAAGGCACGTATTACCACTCCGGTGCGCTGGCGATCCGGCAGGCCATCGCGGCGGGCACCAACATCACCTACAAGATCCTGTTCAACGATGCGGTGGCCATGACCGGCGGGCAAACCGTGGACGGCCCGATCAGCGTCGAAGCGATTGCCGCCACGACTTTGGCCGAAGGCGCGCAGCGCGTCGTCATCGTTTCAGACCAGCCCGAACGGTTCCGCAGTGCCGATCTGCCGCGTGGCATCACCATTCACCACCGCCGTGAGCTGGACGCCGTGCAGCGCGAGTTGCGCGAGATCCCCGGCACCACGATCCTGATCTACCAACAGACCTGCGCCACGGAAAAGCGCCGCCTGCGCAAGCGTGGCAAGATGGAAGACCCCAAGCGCTTCGCCGTCATCAATCCGCTGGTCTGCGAAGGCTGCGGCGATTGCTCTGTCGCGTCCAACTGCCTTTCGGTGGAACCGCTTGAGACGCCCTTCGGACGCAAACGCAAGATCAACCTATCGACGTGCAACAAGGACTTTTCTTGCCTTGATGGCTTCTGCCCCAGCTTTGTCACCGTCGAAGGGGCCAGCCTGAAAAAGGGCGGCGGCGCGGGGTCCGATACGCTTAACCGCCTTGCTGCGGACCTGCCCACGCCCGACCTGCCCGCATTGCAAGACGGCTGGGACATTCTTGTCACCGGTGTCGGCGGCACCGGAGTCGTGACGGTGGGACAGGTCATCGCGATGGCTGCCAATCTTGAAAGCAAGGGCGCCAGCGTTCTGGACTTCATGGGATTTGCCCAGAAATTCGGACCCGTCCTGTCCTATATCCGCATGGCCGGCACCGCCGAGGCGGTCAATCAGGCGCGGATCGAACCCAGCAGCGCGGATGCGTTGATCGGCTGCGATCTTGTGGTCAGTTCCTCGCCCAAAGCGTCGGCCACCTATCACGCCGGAACGCGCGCCGTGGTGAACACCGCCGCGATGCCGACGGGCGACTTCACCCGCAACCGCGATGCCGACCTGTCCGTGACCGAACGGATGCGCCGGATCGAAGCCGCCGTGGGCGCGGCGCGGGCGCTGGATGCGAATGCACTGGCAAACGCTCTGCTGGGCGACACGGTTTTTGCCAATGTTCTGATGCTGGGCGCGGCATGGCAAGCGGGACTGGTGCCGCTTTCGCTGGATGCGCTGATGCGCGCGTTGGAGCTGAACGGCGTCAAACCGGATCAAAACAAGGCCGCGTTCACATGGGGCCGCCTCACCGTTGCCAACCCGGATGCTGTAACGCGCCTTGCCGACCTGCCGGACCCGGTGCCAGAAACGCTGGACGACATGATCGACCGCCGCGCAGCGTTTTTGACGGACTACCAGAACGCGGGATGGGCGGCGCAGTATCGCACGCTGATCGACCAAGTTCGCGCGGCGGAAACCCGTATTGCCGAGGCGCCCGGCGCATTGACCGAGGCCGCCGCCAAGGGCCTGTTCAAGCTTATGTCCTACAAGGATGAATACGAGGTCGCGCGGCTGCACAGCCAGACTGGCTTCACCCAAGACCTGCGGGCGACCTTTGACGGCGACTTCACGATCCGCCACCACCTTGCGCCGCCGCTGCTGAGCCGTGGCAAAGACGCGCGCGGCCGACCGATGAAGCGCGCATTCGGCCCCTGGATTCAACCTGCGTTCCGTGGCTTGGCCCGGATGAAGGCCCTGCGCGGCACACCCTTCGATCCGTTTGGATACACAGCCGAACGCCGGATGGAACGGGCTTTGATCGACGAATATCGCACCTTGCTGGATAAGCTGATCGCAAACCTCACCCCGGCCAATCTGCCGGAGGCGGCGCGGATCGCGTCTTTGGCCCTTGATATTCGGGGCTTTGGCCCGGTCAAACACGAAGCGGTCGCAGCGTTCAGGGAAAAATCCGCCGCGGCACTGACGGCGTGGGCCGCCTGACTGGCAAGGCCGCTTCGTGCGCTAGACGCCGACATATTTGCGCAGCAGGGTATCGTCCGCGCGCAATTCGGTCGCGGTCACGATCTCTCGGCTGCGGCCATTTTCGATAAAGGCCACTCGGTCAGCCAGCGACAAGACAGCTTCGATCCGCTGTTCGACCAAGATCACGGCCACCCCTTCGGCGCGCATGGTCTCTACCGTCTCGCGGATGAGCTGGATCATGGAGGGCTGCAACCCCTCCGTCGGTTCATCCAGCAGCAGCACGCGCGGCTCAAGGCAGAGCGCCCGCGCCGTCGCCAGCATCTGCTGTTCGCCGCCCGACAATGTGCCCGCGCGCTGGGTCAGCCGCTCCCGCAACCGTGGGAACATCTCCAACACATGTTCGCGCGTGGACTTGCCCTTGCCGCGCGTCATCAAGCCGACTTCGAGGTTCTCCGCGACCGTCAGATCGGAAAACAGGCGCCGTCCCTGCGGCACATAGCCAATCCCCCGCCCCGGAACCTCATGGGCAGGCAAGGCGCTGATCACCTCCCCCGCCAATGTCACGGTCCCGGCCTCTGGCGGCACAAGTCCCATGATCGTCTTCAATGTCGTGGTCTTGCCCGCACCATTACGCCCCAGAAGGCACAGAACCTCCCCCTCGCGAACATCGAACCCCACACCGTAAAGCACCTTGACCGGCCCATACCCGGCTTCGATCCCATCCACCTGCAACATCAGCCTGTCCCCAGATAGGCGGCCTGCACCGCCGGGTCGGCATGGATGTCTTCAGGCGTGCCGCGCGCCAGCACCCGGCCCGCATCCAGCACGGTGATCCGTTCGGCAAGGGCCCGCACCACATCCATGTTATGTTCGATGAGAAGGATCGTCGTCTCCCCCGCGAGGCGCTTGATCAGCGCGTTGAACTCCGCGATTTCGGATTCGGCCAGACCTTGTGTCGGCTCATCCAGGATCAACAACCGGGGGCGCTGCGCTACACCCATGGCAATTTCCAGCAAGCGCTGGTGGCCATAGGAAAGATACCCCGCCAACTGATCGCCCCGCTCCGCCAGCCCGACATGATCAAGCGCCTCTTGCGCGGCAGCCCGATCCCGGTTGCGCAGTGCCAGCGCCACGTTGTCGAACAGGCTCAGTTTCGCGTAGATCGCGGTGATCTGAAACGTATAGGCCATGCCAGCCCGAATGCGTTTATGCGCTGGCAGATGCGTGATTTCGCGCCCGTCGAACCACACCCGCCCGGCGCTGGCCTCGATCCGGCCAGACACCATGCCGACAAAGGTGCTTTTGCCCGCGCCATTGGGCCCGATCAGCGCGTGGACTTCACCCTCGGGCAGGGTGAAGTCGACCTCATCCACCGCCTTCAGACCGCCGTAAATCCGGGTCAGACCTTCTGTCCGCAGCAGGCTCATGGCAGCCACGGGGCCCAGCGCTTGCGGACCTCCCCCATGATACCGGCGCGGGCGAACAGCGTCAGCAGAACCAGCACGACGCCCGCGATCAGCATGTATGCATTGGTCAGGCCCGACGAGTAGTCGATCAGGTAGAACATGAAGACCGCACCGACGAGCGGCCCGATTGTCGTTCCCGCACCGCCCAGCAGCACCCAGAGCAACGGAAAAATCGAATATTGCACAGAGGCGAATGTCGCCCCGACATAGCCAAACAACAGCGCATAGCCCGCCCCCGCCGCGCCCGACAGGGTGCCCGACATGACCACGGCAAGGATCTTGTGCGACAGCACGTTGTATCCCAGCATCCGCGTGCGTTCTTCGTTCTCGCGGATGCCAATCAGCACCGCGCCTTCCTGACGGCGCACCAGCCAAAGCACCAGCAATAGCGCGACCGAGAACAGCGCCAGCGCCGCCATGTAGCGCGTCACCGGATCGGTCAGATCCAGCCCCGCCACCTGCCGCGCAGCCTGCGGAATGACAAACCCCTCATCGCCCCGCGTCCACGTCCCGAAATAGAGGATCGTCAGAAAAGCCGATTGCGAAAACATCAATGTCACGATCATGAAGGCGACCCCGACAGTCCGCAACGCCAGCACCGCAACAATGACCGACAGCAGCGCCGCGGACACCAGCCCGGCGATGAAGGCCGGCACAGGGGACCAACCGCCATGCTGCATCACCAGCCCCAGCCCATACATGCCAGCGGCAAAGAACATCGCGTGCCCCAGGCTCAAAAGCCCGGTATAGCCGAACAGCACATTGTACCCCACCGCATAGGTCGCAAGCACCAGGATCCGCGCCATGTTGCCCTGGTGGTAGTCAGGCAGCGTCAATCCCAGAACAAACAGCACCGCAATCAGTGCAAGATGCAGCCCCAAATCCCGGATCATGCGGCACGTGTCCCGAACAGGCCCTGCGGGCGGAACACCAACACCAGCGCGACCAGCAGCGTCGCCAGAATTTTCGACAGGGTCGGGCTCAAGAATACCGAGATGATCCCATCCGACATGCCGATCAACAAGGCGGCCACGACCGTCCCCCGGACCGAGCCTAAACCGCCGATGATCACAACGATGAAACTCAGCAAAAGCGGATCGCCCCCCATCAGGTAATGCGCCTGCTGAATGGGCACGATCAGCACAGCCGCCAAAGCCGCAAGCCCCGCCCCCAGACCGAAGACAAGGCTGTACACGCGCCCGACCGGGATACCGAACGCCAGCGCGGTTTCGCGATCCAATTGCGTCGCGCGCATGATCAGCCCGATGCGCGAACGCGTCAGAACCGCCCAGAACGCCAGCAGGATAACCACCGCCGCCGCGATGACGAACAACTTGTAAGACGTGGTCGACAATCCCCAGGGATAGAACCACTCCCCCGCTGCCCAATCATACCAGGGCAGCGCGATCCGGTGATTGAACGGCGGCTCGACGGGACGCGCCTCTGGCCCGAACCACATCAGCGCCGCCTGTTGCAGGATATACAAGATGCCGATGGTTCCGACGATGGTTGCCTCCGGATCATATGCGACGGGCTTCAGAACCAGCCGATCCGCCACCATTGCCACAACCGCCGCTGCCAAAGGCGCAATGACCAGCGCGGCCACGAATCCCAATGCCGGATGGCCCGCGATCACGCTCGCCACGAACCATGCAACGACAGCCCCCAACATATAGAACTCGCCATGGGCCACGTTCACGACGCGCATGACACCGAAGACAAGGCTCAACCCCAGCGCCGTCAGCGCCAGCACCGCTGCCCCAACCGCACCTTCCAGAACCGCCAATAACAGATGAGGCCCAAACTCCATGCCCGGATCATTGCCCGTCAGAGTCTGAAAGCGCAAGCGCGTTGCAGCGCCAAATGACCACGCCTGAAGGGTGATGCAAATTTCCTCGGCAAATCCGACAACGCCCGGCAAAAGCCGTGGAACGGCCCCAACAACCAAGGGGCTTCATTGTTCCCAAAATACTCGAAAACCGCACTCTCCACCTGCCGCACGAAAGCCGGGGGAACTGCGCTCCAAAGAGGCCGCAGCACATATCGCCCGGACCAGTCCAATCCGGGCACATGCCATCGCGTGTCGGCCCAAACGCCCGCCCGGAATGAACTGCATCCGGGCAGGCGCGCTCCGATCAGAATGCCATGGTGGTATAGTCGGCCTCGTCCGGATACTGCGTATCCTCGATCGAGGTCGTGTGAACCTTGACCAGCTTCCCGTTCTCCACCTTCGAGATATACTGCACCCCGAAAACTTGGTGCGTCTTGCCGTTGAACAGTTTCGGCCCCTGTGGGTGCTCAAAGCTTTCCGCCAGCTCGGTCATCGCTTCGATCGCCTCGATCAGCTTGGCACGGTCCTGCGGCCCCGCATAATCCGACGCCTCCATGCCTGCCTTGATGATGTGCAGCGTTTCCCAGCAGCCGAACATATGCGCATAGGTCGACACGTCGCGCGGGTCAGAAACGGACGCGCCATTGTCATCCACACCAACCGCCGCCCGGAAGGCCTTGTCATATTCGGTCTGATCCGCCTGCGCATAGCGCGGCATACCCTCCCAGAAATAGGTGCCATCAAGGAACTCCAACCCGGGCGAGGTCATATCCACCGCTTCGAGGCTGTCGATAAAACCGAAAATCGCCGGTTTCGACGGGCCGAAGAACTCGCCCATTTCCTTGACAAAGGTCAGCACTGCGGGGCCGACCATCACGTGATAGACCACTTCGGTCTCGCGCGGGATTTTCGGGAAATACTTGGTGAAGGAGGTCTCGGTCGGTGGGATCGCGATATGCTCCAGAACCTCACCGCCCTGCGCTTCGATGGCAGCGGTGAAATAGTCGCGGTGATCGTGGCCGAAGGCAAAATCGGGGAAGATCATCGTGACCTTCTTGCCAAGGTTTTCAGCCACGTAAGGGGCCATCGCCTGCACCTGGCTTTTCACATCTGTGATGCCGGGCTGCATCGTATAGCGATTAAGCGCGCCAGAGGCGACGTGATGCCCTTCGGAAACCACGAAATACGGCAGTTTCAACTCGCCCGCCGCCGGGGCAGAGCCATAGACCACATGCGAGAATAGCGTGCCGAAGGCCACGTCGCAATCGTGCTGGCTGGCAAATTTTCCGACCACTTCGGCGCCGCGTTTGGGATCGGTGCCGTCATCTTCGGCAATGATCTCGATCATGCGGCCATTGATGCCGCCCTCGTCATTGATCTTCTTCACTGCGGCGTCTGTCGTGCGCCCATACCAGCGGCCATAGGCAGCGCCGATCCCGGTCACGTGCTGCTGGAACCCGATCCGGATCGGCGCAGAACTTTGCGCCTGCGCGAAACGCGATACCAATGGTGCGGCGGCCAGAACGCCCCCTGCGGCGGCGCCCTTGATCAGCGTCCGACGGTTGGTCTTAAACGATTGAGTCATCCCCACTCTCCCAGTCTGCGGCCCCTTATGGAGAGGCTCGGATATCATGCGTTCATGGTCGGAACTTGCCCGCAGCTTGTCCAGTGAAAACTGGATCACGCGCCGCGCGGTGCCGCCAGAAGCCACAATCCGAGGAACGTATAGGCGATCATGAACAGCGAAAGCGGCAATGTTGCCAGCCCGGCGCGGCGATGCCCGTCGAACAGGTCCAGCGCCATTCGGTGTGCCAGAAGCACCGACCAGACATGCCCCAGAACCACCAGCCCTGCCTGCGACAACCAGATCGCACGCATGCTGGCAATCTGGTTGAAGAACCCGGTCGTCACGCGGAACGGCGCCAGCCCCAGCAAGTCCGCCCCGCGCGCCAAGGGATCATTCAGCGCGCCCAGCACATACTGAATTTCGACCAGGAACGAGGTCAGGTAATGCGCCATGTGATAGGCCAGCGCGATGGGCAGGAGGCTCAGCGCAAGCGGTCCGAAAATCTGCGCCAACCCGCGCGAAGAGGGCGCAAGCATCAGCCCCAATCGCAGTGTCAGGGCAAAGGACACGATCAGCAGCAGCACCGCTGCCGCCAGCCCGATCAGGTTCTGCGCAACCACCGCAGAGCGACCCGGAAATTCGAGAGGATTCACGCCAATCCGCGCCAGCCACCAGAATGTCTCGTTGATCCCGTCAAAGCTGCCAGCCCCCAGCAAAACCAATGCGAACAGCCCTGCCCCGATGCCCCAGGACCGTCCGGCAATCTGCCAGCCAGGTACACCGACCCCGGCGCGCCCGAACACCGCCAGCCTGCTGTAAGCACCAAGAATGGCGTGACCAAGTTCGCACCGCCGCAGCCATTCCGGGCCAAAGATCAGCAACCCGGCGAAGGTGACCAGCCAATAGATGCCAACAGCGCGCGCAAGGCGCGTCGGATCGCTGGGGGCGATATCGGCCAGCAGAAACGCCGCAAAGCCAAGCATCATCGCAATCGCGGGCCACCAGCCAAGGTTCGGCAACCGGGCCACAGGCGCGGGCCCCAACACGCGATAGAGCCCGGTCCAAGGGTTGATCCATGCCCAAGGGTTGCCGATTAATCCGGAAAGCGACACAACCAGCACCCAGCCCAGCGTCCAAAATCCCAGCGTCATCAGGCTGGACAGCGGGTCGCGCGGCCCCGTCATACCCAGCCACACCAGAAATCCCATCAGCACAAACGACAGCAGACTGGTCACGATCTGCACATTTTCGAGGCGAAGCGGATTAATCGGACGCCATGCGAAAAGACTGCGCACCGCGCGTTCGGGCAGCACGAACAGCGCCAGAACCGTCGCCACCACGGTTGCAACCCCGGCAGAGATATAGGCCCCCGTGGGCAAAAGAAGCACGATCCCCTGATCCGAAGCATGGGCCAACGCGCTGCCGGGCCAGCACAGCCACAGCAGCCAGAACTTGACCCCAATTGTCCGATCCCGCACCCTCATACCCGCAGTTTGACGAGGAGTTGCGGGATTTGAAAGCGGCGAGATGGCTTTTTCTGCTGGCGCTTCTGGGTGTGGCCGGGTGGCTTCTTGTCGCAGAACGCGGCCCGGCGATCCTTGTGACCGATGCGCTTGTTGTCCCGTTCGAAGGCGGGGCGGCGGGGCTTGTGTCCATCGACAATCCCGGCCCGCCGGATCGGCTTGTTGCTGTGTCCAGCACGGCCACGACGGCCGTTCTTTATGTGCCCACCGACCAAACCAGCCTGCCGATTCCCACTGGCAGCTCTGCCTTGGCGCTGGATGCCGCGCATATCCGGCTGGGCGGCAGCTTTGCCGATGGCACGCTGATCCCGTTGACGCTGAGTTTCGCACAAGCTGGCGATGTGACCCTGCAAGCCCGGTTGTCCGACCCCACGACACAAGGCGGTGCAGAGGAAGTCGGCCTGTTCGGGCTGGGCGATATCTGCAAGGTCGGTGAGGGCGAGCCTGCCCCGGCGATCTCGCTTGACGTGACCCCGGAACCGGACGGCTGGCATATCGACATCAAGGCCGAGGATTTCACGTTCTCCAAGGATCTGGTCGGGCTGTACCACGTCCCCGGGGTCGGCCACGGGCATATCTATGTCGGCGGGATGAAACTGGGGCGGCTTTACGCACCCGAAGCGCATATCGGCGCGCTGCCCAAGGGCAGGCACGAGGTCCGCGTGACGCTCAACACCAACGACCACCGCGCCTATGTGGTGGGAGACACGCCGGTGACGGCGACGGCGGTGATCGTTGTTGACTAGGACGCAAGTGCGAGACTTACTCGCCCAAAAGCAAGGCGGGGCAGGCACGTGAGCGACGGCGCGATTATCGGTGTGGATGTAGGCGGAACCTTTACCGATCTGGTGATGATCGATCCGAGCGGCGCGATCCGTATCGCGAAAACGCCGACGACGCTGGACAATCAGGCCTTTGGCGTGCTGACCGCGCTTCGCGATGCAGAGGTTTCTCTGCCGCAGGCCGGATTGATCGTGCATGGCACCACGACAACCACAAATGCGGTCTTGGAACGCAAGCTGTCGCGCACCGGGCTGATCACGACCGCAGGTTTCCGCGATGTGCTGGAGCTGGGGCGGCGCACCCGTCCACAGGCCTATGGCATGAAGGGCGTGTTTCGCCCGGTGATCCCGCGCGATCTGCGGCTGGAGGTTCCCGAACGCATGGATGCGGCGGGCAATGTGGTCACGCCGCTGGATGAAACGGCGCTGCGCGACGCCGTGCAAACCCTGAAGGACGCGGGCTGCGAAGCGCTCGTCATCCATTTTCTGCACGCCTATGCCAATCCAGACCATGAAAAACGCGCCGCGCAAATCGCGGCGCAAATCTGGCCCAACGATTACATCACGATGGGCCATGCGCTGCTGTCCGAAACGCGCGAGTTTGAACGCGGTGTAACGGCGGCGGTCAATGCCTCGGTCCAGCCGCTGCTGGAGCGGTACATCGCGCGCCTGCGCGGCGAACTTGCGGATCAGGGATATCGCGGCGACGTGCTGGTGATGAATGGCAATGGTGGGATGGTGTCCTCGCGGCTGGTGGCGCGCGAGGCGGCCAAAACGGTCATGTCGGGACCGGCCTCCGGCGTCATGGCCGCCGCCTATACCGGACGCCGTGCCGGGTTCGAGAACCTTCTGACCTATGACATGGGCGGCACCTCTACGGATGTGGCGCTGATCCGGGGCGGGCATCCGCCCGTGTCGAACGAGATCGAGGTCGAATATGCCATGCCGATCAACGTGCCGATGGTGGATGTGCGCACGGTCGGGGCCGGTGGCGGTTCGATTGCGCGAGTCAACGCCGCCGGACTTCTGGAGGTCGGCCCGCAAAGCGCGGGCGCCGATCCCGGCCCGATCTGCTATGGCAAGGGCGGAACGGAGCCGACGATCTCGGATGCGAACATGCTGCTGGGGCGGCTCGATCCGGGGCGGCTGAATGCGGTGAAGGGCGGTGTCGGCCTTGAGACGCTGGAGCGCGTCTTTGCCGATCTTGGCACGCCGCTGGGTGTGGACGCCCGTGCCGCCGCCGAGGCCGTGATCCAGATGGCCAATACGAAAATGGCCGGCGCGATCCGCATGGTATCGCTGTCGCTTGGCGCGGACCCGCGGGATTTCGCGCTTTTTGCCTTTGGCGGGGCCGGGCCGCTTCATGCGGCGGCGCTTGCGCGCGAATTGGGCGTGCCCCGCGTACTCATCCCCGCCCGGCCGGGCCTGACGAACGCGCTGGGATGCGTGGTCGCGGACCTTCGGCACGACTATGTGCAGACCATCGGCCTGCCCCTTGGCCCCGATGCGATCGACGCGGTGCGCCACAGCTTTGCCCAACAGATCGAAACCGGTGCGGCGGCACTGGGACAGGAAACCATCGATATTCGCGAAATCCGCCACGATTGCAGCGTGGATATGCAGTTTGTCGGCCAATCGCATGTGGTCCGTGTGCCGCTGCCCAATGGCACGCCCGATCTGGAAGAGCTTCAGACCCGGTTCGAGAAAGTCTATTGGGAGCGGTTCCGCGTCGATCTGCCCGAAATCCGCGCCAAGGTCGTAACGGTCAACTGCTCTGTCATCGGTGTATGCGCGCCGGTCGATCTGTCCGGCCTGATTGCCCCCGAAGGAAGGTGCGCTGAAGCACACCCTACCGGCCACCGCGATGTCGTACTGGAAGGTCAGGTTGTCCGAACGCCGATCTATTGGCGCGACCACCTGCCGGAAACCGTATTGCTGGATGGTCCGGCGCTGATCGAGCAGGCCGATACGACGATCTTGATCCCCCCCGGCGACCGGGTCGAAGGGATCGCGGATGGCAACCTTGTGATACATGTTGGCGGAGCAGACGATGACCATTGACCCCATCACCCTTTCCGTCATCCAAGCCGGTTTGCAGCAGGTCTGCGACGAGATGGACCTGAGCTTTTCGCGCGCCGCGTTCTCGCCGGTGATCGCCGAGGCCAATGACCGCTCTGACGGGATATACGCGGCCGAGGATGGCGCGCTGATCGCACAGGGCGCGGGCGGTTTGCCCGTCTTTGTCGGTACGATGCAGTATTCCACCCGCACCCTGATCGAAATGATCGCCGCCGGAACTGTCGCCGCGCCGCAACCCGATGACATTTATATCGTCAACGATCCCTATCTAGGCGGCACCCACCTGATGGATGTGCGCTTTGCCCGCCCCTTCTATCGCCGGGGCGAGATTTTCTGCTGGCTGTCCAATACCGGCCACTGGCCCGATACGGGCGGCTCTGTCCCCGGTGGGTTTTCCGCCTCTGCCACCTCGGTCGAACAGGAAGGGCTGCGCCTTCCGCCGGTGCGATTGTTCAAGCAGGGCAAGCTGGATACCGAAATCTATTCGATCATCTGTTCCAATATCCGGGTGGCCGACCAGCGTATCGGCGACGTAAAGGCTCAGGCCGCGGCGCTGATGGTGGGCGAAACGCGGCTGCATGCCCTGTTGGACCGTTACGGCGACGAGACCGTCCGCGCCGCCATCACAGAACTGCGCGCGCGCGCCTCGGCCCAGATGCAGCAACTGATCGACGAGATCCCCGATGGCACCTACCGGTCCACCGCCTGGGTCGATAGCGATGGCGTGGTAAATGAACCCTTGGCAATCAAGCTGGCCATCACCAAGACGCCCGGCCACCTGACATTCGATTTCGACGGCACCGCGCCGCCCTGCATGGGGCCGATGAATTCGGTTCTGGCAACGACGCTGTCGTCAGTCTACCTCGCCATGCGCCACATCTTTCCCGAGGTGCCGATCAGCGCGGGCGCGTTCGAACCGCTGGAGGTCATCCGGACCGAAGGCACCTTTCTGGATGCGCAATACCCGCGCCCCGTGTCAGGCTGCGCGGCAGAGGTCAGCCAGCGCATTGCCGAAGCCGTGTTCGCCGCGCTGGTCGAACCGCTACCCCACCGTGTCACCGCCGCGCCCGCCGGAACCTCGGGCAATTTCGCCCTGGGCGGCTTCGACCCTGAAACGGGGCGCGATTTCGTCATGTACCAACTGTCGGGCGGCGGATATGGCGGGAATGCCGACCATGACGGGCTGTCCAACGGATGTTCCACCATCGGGATTTCCAAAGCGCCACCGGTCGAGATCATGGAGCAGAACTTTCCCGTCCTCTACCACCGCTATGCCCTGCGCGAAGGGTCGGGCGGCGCGGGCCATCATCGGGGTGGGCTTGGCCTTGATTACGAGATCGAATTGCGCCGTGGCGATGCGCGGGCCAGCTTTGTGATGGATCACGGCCGCTTTGGACCGCAAGGGGCGCTTGGCGGGGAAGATGGTGCACCGAACATGGTCGAAGTCTGGCGCGGCGGCGAGTGTCACGTGCCGGAACATCTGTCGAAAGAACAGGATATCCCGCTTACCGCCGGGGACCGTGTGCGCGTGCGTACACCGGGCGGCGGCGGTTATGGCAATCCGGCGACCCGCGATGCGCAGCTTAGCGCAGAAGATGCGCGTTTGGGGCGCACACGCTGACCACGCCCTGACGCCACCAAGGGCCCGTGGGCAGGAGCCCAATCACCCCGGACAGAACCGCAGACCAATCCTGCGGTGGCATCGTACAATTCTGTATTTTGTGTAGTTTTGGCACATCCTGTACGCCCCCGTCTGTTTCGGCCTAACCGGGCAGCATCGGCGCAACCAAGGCGCGCACCTCGACCGGGGCCGGAATGCTTTGAAAGCCGTTCGGGTCGACGAATACGTTGGTGAACTCGCCTTCAAAACACAAAACGTCATTCTGGAAACCGGACACCGCAAAGCTGATGGATTTCGTCCCAAGCCGGACCGGATGCACGCGGCAGATCAGTCGGTGGCGCGGCGTGATCGGGTGCCGAAAGTCCAGTTGCATGCTGACAAACGGCGTCCCGTATCCACGATCCAATTCCATCTGGAACCAGCCGTCACCGTCCAGATGCGCCTCCCACCACGCATCGATCGATGCCAGCGCCCATTCAGGAATGCGCCCGGTGTAAGCGATCTTGGCCGGGTCGCAATCACCCCAGCCGACGCGAATTTCATGTGCAAAGCCAGTGGCCATCAATTTGCCTCCACGTGGTAACGCCTCCGCGCTGCGCGTCCCTTCCCGCAGCGCCCTCCATACGGAACCGAATATTTACGCGATCACGGGGGAACGCGGTTTCGGCCCCCTGCCCCATACCGCGCCGACCGCAGATACGGCAATGACCTTCTGCGTCAGATGACCCCCATACCCGCCGCCCACGATCGGACACGGATCATTCGGCATCAGGTTGGTTATCGGGATGGGCGGCGTCGAACGCGGGCAAGGCTGCACAGGCGTCCGCAACTGCCGACAGCCTTGGAAACGCGGCCATGTCCACACCAAACCGCTTCGCGGAAAACACCTGCGGCATCAGGTAAACCTCTGCCATGCCGGGCGCATCGCCAAAGGCAAACCGGCTTTGTGCGCGGCCCTGCAGCAGCGCCTCTGCCGCGCGCAGACCATCGCTGATCCAACGCTGGCACCACGCCTGCTTGGCGTCCTGACCGGCACCGAATTCCGCGCCCAGATATTCAAGCACGCGCAGGTTTTGCAGCGGGTGAATATCGCAGCCAATTACCGCACAAAACGCCCGCACCTTGGCACGCGCAAGCCTGCCCGGCGGCAAAAGCGGCGGGTCGGGATAAATCTCTTCGATCCATTCCAGTATCGCCGGGCTCTGAGTCAACACGTCGCCCTCGACCTCGAAGGTCGGCACCAATTGCTGCGGATTGAGCGCGGTATAATCCGGCGTTTTCTGCTGCCCGCCGTCCCGGACAAGATGCACCGGACGGTAGTCGCTTGGCACCCCTTTCAGGTTCAGTGCAATGCGGCACCGATAGCTGGACGAACTGCGGAAATAGCCGTGATGGACGATCATTCGGGATCGCTCAAAGTCAGTGCAATGGGCGGCAACCCGTCGATCCCCCCGGTGATCTTGTCGCCCGCAACCACCGCACCGACCCCGGCGGGTGTGCCTGTCATGATCACGTCGCCCGGCTGCAATCGGTAGTAATGGGACAGATGAGAAATCACCTCATCGACCGTCCAGACAAGCTCTGCCAGCGTGGCGTCCTGACGGGTCTCGCCATTCACTTCCAGATGAATGCGCGCCGTGTCCGTGACATTCCACTCACGCGAAATCGGCGCCAGCACGGAGCCGTTTTCAACATCCTTGCCCAGATCCCAAGGCCGGCGATGGTCCTTGCCATCCTGCTGCCGATCCCGCCGCGTCATGTCCAGCGCGCAGGAAAAGCCGAACACCGCCAGATGCGCCTGATCCACCGGGGTTTGGAACGCCTCTGCCCCGATATAGACGGCCAATTCCATCTCGTGGTGATAATTCTCTGTCCCCTGGGGGAAGGGCACCACCGCACCAGAGCGGACACCGTTCACCGGCGTCTTGGTGAAATACCATGGGGCTTCGCGATCGACCTCGCCGCCCATCTCGACCGCATGGGCCACATAGTTGCGACCCACACAAAAGATGCGGCGCACCGGGAACTCTCCGCTGCCATCGGCGAGTGGCACAGTGAAAGTCGGGGCGGCGGCAAATACCAATGTCATCGGAAGCGTTCCTCGTGCTTGCCCGGCATGTGCTGAAGCGGGCGGTCATGGATGCGGGTCGGGACAACGTCCTTTTCCGCACGGTGGTCGATCTTGGCGAAAACCGATGCTGCTGGCGGATTTGCGGCCCCAGATGGGTTTTCCTGCCTGTGATCATACTACTCCCGCGCCTGCGGACCACATGAAACGCGCCGCTACGCAAAATCACCTCAATGCGCGCGCTGAACCGGTTGCCGCTAAGTAGCGGACTGAGCTGCCAGAAAGGTCAGATGGGTATCACCGTATTTGCGATGCGACAGCAGTTCGAATCCGGGCGGTGCCTCTTGCGGCGCGTTTTCTTCCCAGACGATGACGCAGCTCTCGGCCAGCCAGCCACCGTCGCGCGCGGCAGTCAGCGCCGGGGTGCCCAGCCCCTTGCCATAGGGTGGATCGAGGAACACCAGATCGACCGGTTCAGGGGCTGGCCCAAGCCGCGTGGCGTCCATCTTCAACAGTCGCGCCGCCTCGCCCACCCGCAGCTTGGCGATGTTCTGCGCGATCAGCTTTTGCCCCACGCGGCCATTCTCGACGAACACCGCTTGCGCCGCGCCGCGCGAGATCGCTTCAAGCCCAAGCGCACCCGTCCCGGCGAAGAGGTCCAGCACATGCAGGCCGTCCCAATCGACAAGCCCGCCCAGAATGCTGAACAGGCTTTCACGGACCCGGTCCGGCGTCGGGCGCAAATGCGCTGCCGCGTCCCCCTTGCCCACGCTGGCCAAGGGCGTGCCACGGTATCGCCCGGCAATGATCCTCACGCTTTCAACAGCGCCTTGAGGTCCGTGGCAGGGTCGCCGACCAGCTCTGCCGCCGGGGATTTTCCGGCTTCGATCAGGCGCTTGCCAACCATGTAGCCACGCGGGTCGTTCATCGCGTCCACTGCCAGCAATTCCGCGCCGCGATAGTACCAGAACGACACGGCGTCGCCCTCGCCCGCGCGGGTCACGACATGATCGAACCCGGTATTCAATCCGGCGATCTGCAATTTGACGTCGAACTGATCCGACCAGAACCATGGCTTTGCGACGTAATCGACACCAGCCCCCATGATGTTGCGCGCGACGATCTCTGCCTGATCAATCGCGTTGGGCACGCTTTCGAGCCGCAGCCGTCCACCGCGATACGGGAACGACGCGCAATCCCCAGCGGCCCAGACATGCGGCGCGCTCGTGCGGCCTTGGGAGTCGGTCCAGATGCCGTTGTCGATCTTCAGCCCCGCAGCCTCTGCCAACGCCGTGCCGGGCCGAATACCGATGCCGACGATCACGAAATCCACCTCGAGCGTGGTGCCATCGGTCAGTTCCGCGCCAGAGACCTGCCCCGTGCCCGTCAGCCGTTGCAAGCCCACGCCTTCACGCAGATCAACGCCGTGCCCACGGTGCAGATCGCGGAAGAAATCAGAGGTGTTTTGCGCCGCGACCCGCTGCAAGATACGGTCCGCCATTTCAACCAGCGTGGTATTCAGCCCCTTCTTGGCGGCGACAGCAGCCGCTTCCAGCCCGATATACCCACCGCCCACGATCAAAACCCGCGCACCTTCGACAAAGCGTTCCGCCATCGCATCCACATCGGCCAGCGTGCGCACGGTGAAGACGCCGCCCAATTCTCCGCCAATGGCGGCGGGCAGACGAATGGGTGCAGAGCCGGTGGCCAGCACAAGATCGCTATAGTTCAGAACCTCTGCCCCCAGCGTGACGGTCTGTGCCGCCGTATCGATCGCTGTCACCTCTGTGCTCATGCGCAGGTCGATATTCTGCTCGTCGTAAAAACTCTCGGGCCGCAGATACAGCCGTTCTTCCGCCATCTCTCCCAGCAGATAAGCCTTGCTAAGCGGCGGGCGCTGGTAGGGTGGCACAGGTTCATTTCCGATCAGCGTGATCCGTCCGTCAAAGCCCTCATTTCTGAGCTTTGCGACGCAGGACGACCCCGCCTGACCTGCTCCGACCACGATTACATGCGACATGCCCTTTGCCTTTCTTCTGGCTCCATCCGGCAAGCCAACCTATATCGCGGTTAAGCCGATACGCAATTCCAAAGGAAGGACGAAGAAATGGCGATTTCGACAGGAGACACAATCCCCGAAGCGACACTGGTACGCATGGGCGCAGAAGGCCCAGAGCAAGTGTCGATCACAGAGCGACTGAAGGGCCGCAAGGTCATCGTCTTCGGCCTGCCCGGCGCGTTCACGTCCACATGCAGCGCCAGCCATGTGCCCAGCTTCATCCGCACCAAGGCGCAGTTTGACGAAAAGGGCGTGGACGAAATCATCTGCGTGTCCGTCAACGATCCCTTCGTGATGCAGGCATGGGAAAAAGATACCGGCGCGGGTGATGCGGGCCTGACGATGCTGGCAGATCCCGCTGGCGAATTCACCAAGGCCATGGGCCGCGGCTTCGATGCGCCGCCGGTTGGCTTCTATGGCCGCTCGCAGCGCTACGCGATGTATGTTGTCGACGGCAAGGTGGAGATCATGCAGGACGGCGACGCGCCGGGCCAATGCGATATGTCCAGCGGCGAAGCGATGCTGGAAAAAATCTGACCGACGGCATGGCCGCCTTCGGGCGGCCACGTCCCCCCCCGGCGTCAGCCCATCAGGCTGTCCATCTTGCGGGCCAATTTCGCATCCAGCGTGGACAACCCGCCCACGTCATGGGTCGACAGCGTGACTTCCACCGTCTTGTAAACATTCGACCATTCCGGATGGTGATTCCACTTTTCCGCCCAGAAGGCCGCACGTGTCATCCACGCGAAAGCTTCCACGAAATCGTCGAACACAAACGTCTTGCAGATCGCGTCGCGCCCATCGACCAAGGCCCAGCCCGTGTCGAACAAGGGCGCGAGCAATGGCTTACGGGTCTCATCGCTCAATTTCTCGGTCATTGCTGTTCCTCCACATCGTTCTTGCGAAACGGGCCATAGCTGGTGAGGATTTCGATATCCTCTTCGATCGCGGCACGCTCGGCCTTGAGATATTCTTCGATCGCGTCCGAGAACCCCGGATCGCGCACCCAATGCAACGAATGGCACGGCGTCGGCAGATAGCCACGTGCCAGCTTGTGATCCCCTTGCGCGCCGGCTTCGACCCGCTCCAGCCCATGGGCAATGGCATAGTCGATAGCGGCATAGTAGCACAACTCAAAGTGGAGACACGGGTGATGCTCCGCGCATCCCCAATACCGACCGAACAGCGTATCGCGCCCGATGAAGTTGAGCGCCCCAGCGATGTACCGCCCGTCCCGCTCGGCCAGAACCAGTGCCACGTCATCTGCCATCCGCTCATGCACAAGGTCGAAAAAGCGGCGCGTCAGGTAAGGCGTGCCCCATTTGCGCGCGCCGGTATCCTGATAGAAATGCCAAAACGCATCCCAGTGTTCCGGCCTCAGATCATCGCCGGTCAGCGTCGTGATCGTGCCGCCAAACGCCTGCGCCTGATTGCGTTCCTTGCGAATGTTCTTGCGCTTGCGCGAGTTGAGAGAGGCAAGGAATGCATCGAAATCCGCATAGCCATTATTCAGCCAGTGATATTGCTGACTGGTCCGCCGCATCAGGCCAAGCTCTGCGCCCCGGGCGGCCTCCGTTTCGGTGCAAAACGTGATATGGAGCGAACTGAGCCCGTTATTCTCCGCCAGTTGGACTGCGCCCTGCGTCAAGGCATGGGTGCCGACATCCTCGAACCCCGGCCGGGTCAGGAAGCGGCGGCCGGTGGCTGGCGTGAAGGGCACCGCGACCTGAAGCTTGGGGTAATACCGCCCGCCCGCGCGCTCATAGGCGTGCGCCCAATTGTGGTCGAAGATATACTCGCCTTGGCTATGCCCCTTGGCATACATCGGCGCGACCGCGATCAACACACCGCCCATCCGCGCCACAAGGTATTGCGGCTGCCACCCGCTTCCCGGCCCGACAGAGCCGCTTTCTTCCAGCGCCAGCAGGAAGCGATACGTGGTAAAAGGATCAATCGCGCGGGATCCGTCCGCCGCTTCCGGGCAGGCGCAGGCATCCCAGTCCTGTGCCGATATCTCGCGCAGGCTCGGCAAGAGCGTGATTTCGATTTCCTGCGAGGTCATCGGCCTTTGGATGCGGTCCCTGTTCCTTCGTTGATATGTGTTGTCGCCCAGCGGCACATCAAGGCAGGAAACCTTCAAAGGTGATGTTTTGTGCAATCTTTAGCGCAGTTTGCGCCGCTTCCGGTGAACGAATGGTCCAACATAGCACATCCGCACCGTTGCGTTTCAGTTCCGCCACACGCGGTCTGACCAGATCGTCCGCATGATGGCTGATGAAACTGGCCCCCACACTGTCGTAATCCGGAATTTGCCGCAGACGCGCACAGATGTCGGCGCTAAGCGGCCAATCGGCCGGATCATAGCCGCAAGTCACCAATCCACGCGGCAGGTGCGGGCAAAGCGTGCCGATACGCGCCACCGAATGAGGGTTGAAGGACATGATCGCCAGTGGCCCGTCATATTGCGCGGTGGCTTGTGCAACGGCCTCCTCCAGCGGGCCAATATCCGGCCCCATCGCGCCATCCTGATCCTTGATTTCAAGAAGGATCGGCACGCGGCCCGCAACCAGGGCCAGAACCTCGGGCAGGTCCGGGATGGTCTCGTCCCCACCGCTGAGCGGGATGGATCGCAGCGCATCCGCCTTGCGTTGGCGCACCGGTCCGGTCTCTGGCGTGAGCCGGTCCAGCGCATAGTCGTGAAAGACAAACGCTGCGCCATCGGCGGTGAGTTGCACGTCGATCTCCACCCCGTAGCCAGCCGCAATCGCAGCTTGGATCGCGGCGCGGCTATTCTCAGGCCGCCCTTGGGCTACATCGTGCAAGGCACGATGCGCAATGGGCCTGTCCAGAAAGGCAGACGGAAGCCGGGTCATTTGATCTGGAATATGCCTTCGATCTCGACGGCGACGCCCAGCGGCAGCGCGCCGGCGGACACTGCGGAACGGGCATGCCGACCGCCATCGCCCAGCGCCTCGACAAGGAAGTCAGAGCAGCCGTTGATGACCTTGGGCTGATCGGTGAAATCCGGTGTCGAATTCACGAAACCTGTCAGCTTCACAACACGCACCAGCCGGTCCATGTCGCCGCCACACGCCGCTTTGACCTGTGCGAGCAGGCTCAACCCGCAAAGCTTGGCCGCCGCAGCGCCCTCTTCCACCGTCAGGTCTGCGCCCACTTTTCCAGTGACCAGCCCATCGGCATTCATCGAGATTTGGCCAGACACATAAAGGATGTCGCCAACCTGGACATAGGGCACATAGTTTGCAGCCGGCGCGGATGCGTCGGGAAGGTCGATACCTTTCTCGGCAAGACGGGCGGAAATGGACATGGAAACCTCCGGATCATTCAGATTCGAGGCGACGCTAGTCCATTTCCGTAACCGCCGAAACCCGCCATACGGGCGCTTTGTGTGAAACTTTTATGTCTCGCGGAACGCGCGGTTGAAGTAATCAAGCAGCGGCTTGGTCAGATACGCAAGCGGAGAGCGATCCGTGGTGCGAATATATGTCTCCACCGGCATGCCGGGGATCAGCGCCACGTTATCGCCAAGCCGTTCGATTTCGCCCGGCGCCAGCGAGATTTCCGCCCGGTAATAGGTCGCGCGGGTCGCTTCATCCTCGAACGCATCCGCCGAGAGCAGCATCACATGGCCCGTAAGTTCGGGAGTCGTTCGCTGATCCAGCGCGGAAAACCGCAGGCTCACTGGCTGACCGACGAGAACCTCATCGATATGGGTGGGTTCAATCTGCGCGGCGATGACAAGCGGACGATCCTGCGGCACCAGATACAGCACCGGCTGCGCGGCTTGCAGAACCGAACGTGGCGTCTGTACGGCCAGCCCATAGACGACGCCAGAGACAGGGGCGCGAATGTCCAGGCGGTCCAGCTCTTCCCGCGTTGCGGCGCGCTGTTCGCGCAGCTCCAATTCACGATACCGCAAATCGCGAAGCTGCGTGATCGCTTCTTCGCGCAGCAGCGTCGTCAGTTTCAACGCCTCAATCTCGGTCTCGGTGATGCGCGATTCGGCTTCCGCCCGGTTCGCGGCCAGTTCACCAAGCTGCCCTTGCAGGTTCGCCTGATTACGCCGCAGCGCCAACAGCGTAGACGCTTGCGACAGGCCACGGTCAAACAGGGATTGCTGGTTGCCCAGCTCTTCTTCGATCAGCTCCAGCTGTTTTTCCAGCGACACGGTCTGCGCATCGATGCCTTCGATCTGATTGCGGATCTGGATCTGCCGCTTGTCGAGCTGTTCAAGCTCGCGCGCGGCGGACTCCTTGCGGGCGTTGAAAAGGTTGCGCTGACCTTCGACGAGTTCCATCAACTCCTCATCAACGGCGGCGCGTTCCAGCAGTTCGGCGTTGAATTCGATCTCTTCCTCGCCGTCCCGCTCTGCCTCAAGGCGGCCACGGCGCGCGACGATCTCGTAAAGCTGGCCTTCCGCAATGGTCAGTCGGGAATCCAGCGTCGTGCTGTCCAGTTCGATCAGAAGTTGACCGGCCTCGACGACGTCGCCCTCATTCACCGCAATCCGCGCGACAACGCCGCCCGTGGGATGTTGCACGACCTGGCGGTTGCGTTCGACCTCAAGCCGGCCCTGCGCGATGACAGCGCCCGCGATCTGGGTGGTCACGGCCCAGGTGCCAAAGCCTCCGACCAGCACCACCAAGCCCAGCGCCCCAAGCGTCAGGGGGAACCGGGCGGACCATTTTTTCTCGCTCATACGACGCCTCCCTTGTCGGCCGGATTGGCCGCGACTTCCTTGTGGTTTCGGACGGTCGCCTTGAGCACTTCATCCTTCGGACCGAAGGCCATGCGCATTCCGTTCTCCATCACCAGCAGTGTATCACATTCCTGAATCGCGTTCGGTCTGTGCGCCATGATCATCACGGATCGGTCCTCGGACTTGAGCTGGCGGATCGCCTGGTTCAGCGCCTGGTTCCCAACATTGTCGAGGTTCGAGTTCGGCTCATCCAGCACCACGATCACCGGATCGGCATAAAGCGCGCGCGCCAGACCGATCCGCTGAATCTGCCCCCCCGACAGGCGGCTTTGACCATCGCGGATGACGGTATCATACCCGTTGGGCAAGTCGAGGATCATCTGATGCGCCGCGGCTTTCTTGGCGGCGGCGACGACCTTCGCATCGTCCGGCGTATCGGCCAGCCGTGCGATATTCTCTGCGATCGTGCCGTCGAACAATTGCACGCGCTGCGGCAGGTATCCGATCAGCCCGCCAAGAACTTCCGGTTCGTATTGATCCAGCGCCGCCCCGTCGAGCCGCATGGAGCCGCCAGCAGGACGCCAAAGCCCGGTAATGGCGCGGGCCAAGGTGGATTTACCGCAGCCCGACGGACCGATCACGCCCATCGCCTGCCCCGGCTCCAGCACGAAGTTCAGCGATTTCAGCGAGGCCTGACGCTCCCCCGGTGGCAGAACGGTCAGGTTCTTCGCCTCAAGCCGCGCCCGTGGTCGTGGCAGCGCCGTACGTTGTTCGCGCGGCGGCACCTCATCCAGAAGCTCCGACAGGTTTTCCCAGCCCTTGGCGGCGCGCTGCACCAGCGCCCATTGCCCCACGGCCAGTTCGATCGGCGCCAGGGCACGGCCCAGCAGGATAGAACCCGCGATCATCGCACCCGGCGTCAATTCGCCTTGCAGGGTCAGCCACGCACCAAGGCCCAGCATCGCCGATTGCAGGAACAGGCGCAGCGCTTTCGTCATCGCGCTGAAGCCGCCCCCCACATCCGCAGCGGAAATACCTTCTTCCAAGGCGCGGGTCCGGGCGGAGTTCCACCGGCGATAGGCCGCGCCCTCCATCCCCATGGATTGCAGCATCTCTGCCTCTGTGCGCATCTGGCCGGACATCTGCCCCGCCTGCATCTCTGCCATGTTGGACCGTAGATTCGGACCGCGCGAGAGCATTTGGTTGAATACGGTGATCAGAATCAGCAGCGAACCGCCCAAGACGGCCAGCCAGCCCATCAGCGGGTGGAAGATGAAAATTCCGGCAAGAAAGATCGGCGTCCACGGCATGTCGAAAATCGCCATCAGCACCGGCGCAGTCATCAATCGACGCAGGGATTCCAGATCCTGAAGCCCGCTTTCGGTCTTCTGGTCGGGCGCGAGCGCCGCTTTGCGAGACACGGCCTCGAAAACGCGCTTGTCCAATGCCGACTGGAACCGCGCACCGGCGCGGCCCATGACGCGGCCCCGGACGAATTCCATCAACCCCATGATACCATAAAGGAAAACGACCAGAAGCGAGAGCGCGATCAGCGTTTCCTCTGACCGCGAGCCCAGCACCCGGTCATAGACTTGCAGCATGTAAAGCGGACCTGTCAGCATCAACAGGTTCGCAAAGAAACTAAAAATCCCAACGGCCCAGTAGAGCCCCCGGCTCAACTTTCGCGCTGCGCGTAACTCGTCCTTGCCACTCGGCCTGCCATGTCTTTGCATCGGCACCTTTCCGCTTGACCAGCAGGCCACCATCGGCCCTGCTGAAACACATCTTGTTTTGCCTGTCACCCGCAAGCCACAAATGATGGCGACTGCCACTTGCGGTCTGGGCTTCGGGCCTCAATACATTAAGTAGCCATAAAATCTTTAATCGGGGATTTCCATTGTCTGTTTCTGAGTCTGCCGGAATTGTTGCCAAGATGTTTGCCGCAGTCCTTTGCACCGCGCTGCTGTCGGCCTGTTCCGCGCAAAACGGCGCCCCTTCGGCGGATGGCATCAACGACCCGTATGAGGCGCAAAACCGCCGGGTACATGCCTTCAACCGTGGTCTGGACCGCGCCATCGTGCGCCCTGCTGGCAAGGGCTATACCGCGATCGTACCCGATGACATCGAAGACAGCGTCGGGAATTTCTCGACCAATCTTGGGCAACCCTCGGTGACGGTAAACAGCCTGCTGCAAGGCGATATGCGCGGCAGCGGCATCTCACTGGCGCGGTTCGTCATCAACTCCACCCTCGGGATTGGCGGGCTCTTCGATGTGGCGACGGATTTCGGCATCGAAGATCACGACACCGATTTCGGTGAAACGCTTTATGTCTGGGGCGTGGGGGAAGGCAGTTACATCGAATTGCCGCTGCTTGGCCCATCGACCGCGCGGCACACTGCCGGGCGTATCGTCGATCTGTTCACCAACCCGTTGTCCTACAATCTGGACGACCCCGAAAGTTACATCCCGCCCGCAGCCACCGTCGCAAGTAGACTGGGCGACCGCGGGCGCTATTCCGATACGGTGGATGCCATCCTATATGAGAGCGCAGACAGTTATGCGCAGGCGCGGCTCATCTATCTTCAAAACCGTCGCTTCCAACTGGGTGCCCAGGATGCGGGCTCCAGCATCGACCCGTTTGAATTGAACACGGAAGGGTTCTGATATGTTTCGTCGTACGTTCATCGCCGGCCTTGGTGCGGTATCAGTGCTGCCATCGGGCGCCCTGGCCCTGACTGAAGGCAGCGCAAAAACGCTGATCGACCAGCTTGTGGGCGACATCAACAAGGTGATCTCGTCCGGAAAATCCGAAAGCGGCATGATCCGCGACTTCGAGAAGATCTTCGCACGTTACTCGGACACGTCCTATATCTCTGCCTATGCGATGGGCGCGGATGGACGTCGCGCCAGCACCGCGCAGAAACGCGCGTTCTCTGACGCGTTCCAATCCTATATCGCGCGCAAATACGGCAAGCGGTTCCGCGAATTCATCGGCGGGCGGCTGGAAGTGACCAGCGTTCGCAAGGTGAAGAAATGGTTTGAAGTCGACACCGTCGCCTATCTCAAGGGGCAGTCGCCCTTCAAGGTGACCTTCCATGTGTCCAACCGGTCCGGCAAAGACCTGTTCTTCAACATGTTTGTCGAAGGCATCAACCTGCTGCTGACCGAACGTACCGAAGTTGGCGCGCTGATCGATTCGAATGGCGGCGATATCGACAGGATGATTGCCGCGCTCAAGCAGTCGGGCTGACCCGCCTGCGCTGCTACAGGTGAAATTCGCCTGACATCAGAACATAGCCTCGGCCCGAGACACGCACGCCTTCTATCGCGTCGCGTGGGCCGAGCACTTCGACATCCGCGCGGCCCGGTCGGCCCATCCCATGCCCCTGCTCTGCCACGAAACGCGGCGCGTCGATCAGACCGCGCGCCCAGAGGTAAGCTGCCATCGCGCCCGTCGCCGACCCGGTGAAGGGGTCTTCTGCCGGGCTTGGCGGGGCCAGAAGCAGACGCGCGCAGGTGTCGCCATCTTCTGTCGCACCTTCCAGCGTGACCAAGAACGGTTCCATCGCATCGGTGGAGGGCGCCTCGATTTCATTGAAATAGTCCGCCAACGCATCGGTATTAAGCGCCGCGCGCGTCAATGCATCGCGCGATGACAGAACCGTAATGCAGAACGGCAACCCGGTGGAAACGATCTGCGGGGGATGCAGAATATCCGCCGGGGCCAGACCGATCGCAGGGGCGACGATCTCTGCCGGGACATCGCGGCCAAACTCCGGCGCGATCTGCACCATCGAAACCGCATCGCCTTTGACCGTAACCGGAACGATCCCGGCCAGTGTTTCCAGCGTCAGCGGGCCGTCTTCGATCAGCCCGCGCCGTCGCATCGCGGCCACGGTCGCCACGGTCGGATGCCCGGCAAAGGGGATTTCCCGGCTCGCCAGAAAATAGCGCACACGGATATCGGCAACATCCGATGGGCCAGTGAAGGTGCATTCGACCAAGGACGTTTCCCGCACCACATTCATGCAGGTTTCGTCGTCCAGATGCGCGGCGTCATGCAACACCGCGCAGCCATTGCCGCCAAAAGGCCGGGATGAAAACGCGTCCACCCAATCAAAAGAAAACGCCATTTCGCCCCCTTGGACGTTAGTTCAATACGTGCGCGGGTGTCAGTGCACCGCGACGGGGCTGTAATCGTGCTGCCGCGCCAGAATGAACGCCATGTTGCGATCCGCGACAAGCGCCAACTGCGCGCCATCCGCCGTGTGGACGGCGTAAAGCTGATCATGCCCGGCGGCTTGCTCTTGCACTTCTTCGGGAAGGTCGGCCACGTCTACGGTTTTGACATAGACCATGCGCCCTTCCACTGCGTCGATTTCGTAGGGAGTATTCATCGTCTTAACCTCTCTTACCTTTGTTGATCTCAATCGTCTGCACGACCGCGTCTGGCCGTGGCTGGCTCAGATCGAGATGGAGCAGCCCGTTCTCAAGCTGGGCTTCTCCGACCTCGACACCATCCGCCAATACAAAGCTGCGTTGAAACTGCCGCGCGGCAATACCGCGATGCAGAAAAACGCGCCCTTCGGTGTCGTCGCGCTGACGCCCGCGAATGACCAATTGACGGTCTTCGACGGTGATCGACAGGTCACTTTCAGAGAACCCAGCCACGGCCAGCGTGATCCGGTAAGTATTTTCCGAGGTTTGTTCGATGTTGAAGGGCGGATAGCCATCACTGCTTTTCGCCGTGCGTTCCAGCAGCTGGTCCAACCTTTCGAACCCCAGAAGGTGGGGGTATGACGCAAGGGTCAATTTTGTCATTCCGACACGTCCTTATCTTCAAGCGACAGTCAATCGAGCAGCCCCCGATATCGGCAGGCCTCGGACAGAAATATGGGCATTAATCTTGAGGGCGACAAGGTCTAGCCTGTTTCCCCAATCAGCGGTATGGTCAAAAAAAGGTAAAGGCACGCGCGGGCACGAAATGAACGCACCCAACGATCTGTCGATGAAGACCGAAGACGTCCTGCGTGTCGAGCTTGAGGTTTTCAAGCGCGAACATGCCGATCTGGACGCTGCAATTGCGGCGTTGCAGGACACCGGCACCTTCGACCAACTGACCTTGCAGCGGCTGAAGAAAAAGAAGCTTCAGATCAAGGACAAGATCTACCAGATCGAAGATCGGCTCTTCCCCGATATCATCGCCTGACGGCAGCACCGCACAGAACGGGTCCAAGGGCGCGCGCGCCTTATTGCCACGTGGCATGATCCGTCTATAGTGCGCCGCTCGAAACCGCAGGAAGGTGCAGGCATGTCCGATCCGAAAATTGGTATCATCATGGGCTCCCAGTCCGATTGGGCCACGATGAAAGAGGCCGCAGATCTGCTGGATACGCTTGGCCTGCCCTATGAGAAACGCATCGTCTCCGCGCACCGCACGCCGGACCGTTTGTGGGACTACGGCAAGACCGCCGTGGCGCGGGGATTGCAGGTGATTATCGCCGGTGCGGGCGGCGCGGCGCATCTTCCGGGGATGATGGCATCCAAGACGCGGGTTCCCGTGATCGGCGTGCCGGTACAGACCCGCGCTCTGTCCGGCGTCGATTCGCTCTATTCCATCGTGCAAATGCCGCGCGGTTTTCCGGTGGCCACAATGGCGATTGGTGCGGCGGGCGCTGCAAATGCCGCGTTGATGGCGGCGGGGATTCTGGCCCTTCAGGATGACGCCCTTGCAGACCGGCTTGACGCTTGGCGCGCGGCGCTTTCCGACTCCATCCCGCAGGAGCCTACAGATGACTAAGCCCCTCGCCCCCGGCAGCACCATCGGTATCCTTGGCGGTGGCCAGCTTGGGCGGATGTTGTCCGTCGCGGCCTCTCGCCTTGGGTTCAAGACCTGCATCTTCGAACCGGGCGGCGATTGCCCGGCCTCGCATGTGGCCAATTACCACTTTCAGGCGGAGTATTCCGACAAAGAGGCACTGACCCGCTTTGCCGAAGCCGCCGATGTCGTCACCTATGAATTCGAGAACATCCCGACCGACGCGCTGGATATCATCGAACCGCTGGTGCCGATCCGCCCCGGACGCGAGGCGCTGCGCGTGTCGCAGGACCGCCTGACGGAAAAGGATTTCCTGACCGATCTGGGCCTCAAAACCGCCCCCTATGCGGACGTGACGGATCAATCCGCGCTGGACGAGGCACTGGCGCGTTTCGGCACGGCGGCGATCCTCAAGACCCGGCGCTTTGGCTATGACGGCAAGGGGCAGGCCCGCATCAATGGGCCAGAGGATTCGGCAGAAGCCCTCGCATCCCTGAACGGCGCGCCGGCAATCCTTGAAGGCTTTGTCGATTTCTCGCGCGAGGTATCCGTCATCGCGGCGCGCGGCCTTGATGGTGCGGTGGCCTGTTTCGATCCGGGCGAGAACGTCCACAAGGACGGCATCCTGCACACGACCACCGTTCCCGCCCGCCTGCCCGCGCCCTTGCGCACGGATGCCGTTTTGCTGGCAGCCCGTATCCTGAACGCGCTGGATTATGTCGGTGTGCTGGGGGTGGAGCTTTTCGTGACGCCCGGCGGACTTGTCGTGAACGAGATTGCGCCGCGCGTGCACAACTCGGGCCATTGGACGCAGCAGGGCTGCACGGTGGACCAGTTCGAACAGCATATCCGCGCCGTGACGGGCTGGCCCCTTGGCGACGGACAACGCTTTGCCGATGTGGAGATGACCAACCTGATCGGGGCTGATGTGGAGCGCTGCGAGGCGCTGGCACAAGCCCCCAACACCGCGCTGCATCTATATGGCAAGGCCGAAGCCAAGCCGGGCCGCAAGATGGGCCATGTGAACCGGATTCTCCCGGCCCAAGCCAGTAGCGAACGCTGATTTCCCTGAGATCCGCGCGGGACGTTGCCCGCGCGGCCAGAACACGTCGTTACCAGAACGCGCCGTTAGATGTAGGACAGGAACTCTTCCACCGCCTCGTCCGAAAGCGACCAGTCGCACACCATGCGCGCGGGAAGCATTTCATCGGCATCGCCGTCTTCCAAAGAGCCGGACAGCAGATAATACTGCGCCCCGGCCTCGTGCAGGCGCTGGTGTGCCGCGCGCGGCAGGGTGGCAAAGATGATATTCGCCTCGACCGGGCTGAGGAACTCGGCCCCACGTGCTTTCAGCCCCTCAGCCAGTTTGGCGGCCTGCGCATTGGCGGCACGCGCCGAATCCAGCCAGACGTCATTGGCCAGATAGCCCAACATCTGCGCCGCCAGATAGCGATGCTTGGAAAACAGATGCCCGCCACGCTTGCGCCGCAACTCGCATTCCCAGGCCTTGTCCGGATCGAAGAAAACGACCGCCTCGACCCCCATGGCGCCGTTCTTGGTGGCGCCGAAACTGACCACATCCACCCCGGCCTTCCACGTCATTTCCGCCGGAGTGCAGCCTAGCGCGACCATCGCATTGGCAAAACGCGCGCCATCCAGATGCACCGGCAGACCCGCTTCTTTCGCAACCCCGCAGAGCAAGCCGAGATGCTCAAGCGAGTACACCCCGCCCCGTTCAGTCACCTGCGTGATCGATACCGGCCCACGTTGCGGCCCATGAACGCCGCGCGTCTCTTCGCCTGCGATCGTCTCTGCCAGCGCGCTGGCAGACATCTTGTCCCCACCCGGCACCAGCGTCAGTTTCGCGCCACCGGTGTAGAATTCCGGCGCGTTGCACTCATCCTCGTGAATATGCGCAACCGGCGAACAAAACACCGTCTGCCACGGCGCGGCATAGGGCGCGAGCGCCAGCACATTGGCAGCGGTTCCAGTGGCGACCAGCAGCACCTCGGCCTCCGGCGCTTCGAACAGATCGCGCAGGCGGGCTTTTACCTCCGCCATGATCGGATCCGCCCCATAGGGCATCGCGTGCCCCTCATTCGCCGCAGCGAGCGCTGCCATCACCTGCGGATGTGCAGGGCCGGAATTGTCAGAAGCCAGAAACATCAGCGCGTCTCCTCGATCACATGGTCTTCCCAATCGTCCTCATGGACGTCGAATTCACTTACCGTCATGCCACGCACGGAAATCCCCGCCCGGTGCACCGTGTCCGCATCGCCCGAGATCAGCGGATGCCAATCGGCCAGAGGTTGGCCGTGCCACAGCAACTTGTAGGCGCAGGTTTCCGGCATCCAATACAGGTTATCGGGCAGGTTTTTCGGCGTAAGGACAATGCAATCGGGCACGAATTGGTGGCGGATTTCATATTGCGCGCAGCGGCAGGTCGCATCGTCCAGCAGGCGGCAGGCCACGCGGGTCAGCGCGACCTCGCCCGTTTCTGCATCTTCCAGCTTGTTGAGACAGCACTTGCCGCAGCCATCGCAGAGCGCCTCCCACTCGTCACGCGACATACGCTCCAGCGGTTTGGTTTCCCAGAAGCGCGGGGCCAGACCGGGGCGGGCGATCGGATCGCTCATAATGCGGCCAAAAGGTTACGAGCCTGCGCGCTATCGGCATCCATCTGGGTCACCAACGCTTCCAGCCCGTCGAATTTTTCTTCGCCGCGCAGATAATCGACCAGCCCGACAGACAGGGGCGTTCCGTAAAGATCGCCGGAAAAATCGAACAGGAAGGTTTCGATATTCGGAACTTCGCCGCCGAACATCGGCCGCACCCCAAGGCTTGCCACCCCGTGATAACTGCCCTGATGCGGCCCGGAAAGCACATCGACCAGAACCGCATAGACCCCGAATTTCGGCAAATGCAGCCCCTCGAGCGACATGTTCGCCGTGGGATAACCAAGGGTCCGGCCCCGCTGTTCGCCGCCGATCACCGGCCCTTCGATGCGGTGCCAATGCCCCAGCATCGAAGCCGCATCGCGCGGGCGCCCATCGGCAAGCGCGGTTCGGATCGCGGTCGAGGACACCACCAGCGCACCCTCTTCCAGCAGAGGCGCGATGGTGACGCCAAAGCCCATTTCGCGGCCAAATTCCTTGAGCATCTCTGCCGTGCCTGCCCGGCCTTTGCCAAAGCAGAAGTCATGGCCGATCACCACATGGCTGAGCCCCAGACCGTCAGCGATCACTTCGCGGGCGAACTCTTCGGGCGAAAGACCTGCCATCGCGGCGTTGAAATTAAGCTCGTAAAGGCGTTCGACACCCAGCTTTTCAAGGCGAGAGCTGCGCGCGGCGGAACTCATCAACCGGAACGCCGGGGCATCGGGGGCGAAATACTGGCGCGGATGCGGTTCAAAGGTCACGATGCCAAGCCGGGCAGACGGCGCAGCCTTGGCCGCAAGCCGTATCACAGATTGATGGCCCAGATGCACACCGTCGAAATTGCCGATCGCGGCGGTCGCCCCGCGATCCATGGCCTCGACGAATTGGTAGTCCCGAATGATCCGCATACGCTTTGACTACTCACGCCCCAAGCGAGACGCAACCACCGCCCAGCGATGTGACAAAATTAACTTGGAGAGGCGGCCCCGCGCTGCAGGTTTCGCCGCAAATTCTGGCCGCGGATCAGGTCAGTCGAACTTGCGGGAAGGTGCCAGCACCATCGCCTCGCCCACGAGCACCTTCTTGCCGTCGATGGTGCATTCGCAATCCAGCTTAACGCGGCGTTTCTGGAATTCGATGTCCACCACGGTCACTTCCGCGCGCACCAGATCGCCGGGGCGCACCGGTGCAAGGAATTTCAGGTTCTGCGACATGTAGACTGTGCCATGGCCCGGAAGCTGTTCGCCGATCACCGCAGAGATCAGGCCAGCGGTCAGCATCCCATGCGCGATCCGACCCTGAAAGATCGTGTCCTGCGCATAGTCGTCGTCAAGGTGGACCGGATTGTGATCGGTGGAGACCTGCGCAAACAGGGTGATGTCCTCGTCGGTGATCACCTTTTGCAGATAACGGGACATGCCCATTTCAATGTCTTCGATGCAGATTGTGCCGCGGGGAAGATTGTCCAACATTTCACTCTCCGAGTAATAAACGCGCGCCGAACGAACGGCGCGCGCAATTTAATTACTTTGCAAACGCAGAAAAGCCAAGCAGAATCTGCCCTCCGGGTCTGGAAATGATGCCCTGATCCGCGTCCGCTCCAATGGCGAACGCGATGACGGGGCAGAGCTTAGCGCAGAAGGCCGATCGTATAAGTGGGCGCGATCTGCTGGGCAGAAAGATACGCGCCAAGCGCGTCCGGGTCGGGCTGCGCCTCTGTTCGGGTCTCTGCTGCCGCGAGCCCGCCAGAGATGAACAGGGAATCGATACCCTCGCCCATGGCCCCGGGAATATCGGTCAGCGCGCCATCGCCGATGGCCAACATGCGATCTTTCTCGACCGGTTTGCCCAGCTCCGCGATGCGGCGATAGGCCAGGTCATAGATCGGCGGGTGCGGCTTGCCGAAATAATGCGCGGTCCCGCCCATCTCTTTGTACAGCTCGGCCAGGGCACCGGCGCACCATTCGCGCGTTTCGCCGCGATCCACGACGATATCGGGGTTGGCGCAGATCATCTCCAGCCCCTTTTGCTTGGCATAAAGGAAAGCCCCGCGCATTTCGGACGGGTCCGCAAGCGGATCGAACGGTCCGGTGCAGATGATGCCCTCGGCCTCTTCCATGGGAACGCGCGTGATGTCGACCGGGTCTTCGATAACGCTCAGCGGGTCAAAGAAGGTCAGGTCGTGGTCTTGCCCAATGAACCAAACCTTCTTGCCAACCAAGCCACGGAACATGGCGGCCCGCGCACTGTCGCCGGAGGTCACGAGCGTGTCCCACGCGTCATCGGGCACATTGAGCCGGGCGATCTGATCGGCCACCGGGCCACGCGCACGCGGTGCATTGGTCAGCAACGCGACGGTTCCGCCCCGCGCCCGGTATCCCTGCAAAGCCGCGACAGCGTCGGGAAATGCCGTGACGCCATTATGCACGCACCCCCACAGATCGACGAGAAGGACGTCGTAATTTGCAGAGATATCTTCAAGTCGTTCGATGATCTGGGTCATGGTGTGCTCCTGTCAGCGCAGACTAGGTCAAACCATGAAGGGTGATCCGTCGCAAGGCTCTGCATGCAACAATCCCACCTTGAGGGTGCGCTGAAGCGCACCCTACCTGTGCCGCCCGCGCGTAGGGTGCGCTTCAGCGCACCCCCGCTAGCGAGGGATCAGACCTTGAGGTTCGGGATGATCTGCTTTTTACGGCTCATCACGCCCGGCAACACGACCGCGTCGCCAGAGACCGAGGCGCCAAAGCTCTTTTCGGCCACCGATTTCACCGTGTCATTCGGCACCAGCAGCGTGGCTTCTTCTTTCAGGATGTCGACCACGAACAGCAGAACCTCGTCCACGCCATCTTCCGCCGCCACGTCCTTCATCGACGCCATCAGGCTGTCCTTGCGGCCCAGCGGGATTTCCGGCGCGGTGGTTTCCAGAACGGAGACACGGAACTTTGTCCCGCCGACTTCGTATTCCTTGCTGTCCATGCGGATCAGTTCCGCATCCGAGAATGCGGAGACATCGGATTTCGCCGCGAACATCTCGGCAGCATATTCGGAGATCGTCAGCCCCAGATCGCTTGCAAGCTCTTCCGCCAGCGCCTTGTCCTGCGCCGTTGTGGTGGGCGAGCGGAACTCCAGCGTGTCCGACAGGATGCAGGACAGCATCAGGCCCTTCACCGGCTCTGTCAGCTTGCCGGCATCCGCGCCCATCAGATCGTGCATGATCGTCGCGGTGCAGGCCAGCGGGCGCACGGTGATGTCGATCGGGCCTTTGGTTTCCAGACCGCCCACCAGCTTGTGATGGTCGATGATGGCGCGGATATCTGCGGCGTTCACATCGTCCGGCAGTTCGGCGGGGTTGTTGGTATCCACGATCACGCAGGGCTGGTCCGCCGCGACGCTGTCGATGATTTCGGGCTTGTCATACCCCCAACGCTCCAGCACGAAGGCGGCCTCTGTATTGGGTTCGCCCAGCAAGACGGCTTTCGCGTCCTCGCCTTTGACCTCTTTCAGATACCAGGCCCAGATCAGCGGGGAACCGGTGGAGTCGGTGTCGGGGGATTTGTGACCGAAGACGAGAGTCGTCATACGCGTGTGTCCTTACTCGAAAATGCGTTTTCGGCTGCCTTATATGAAGCTACCGCGCCCTTGTCACCCGTCTGTACAGGATTGGGCGCACACGCATGGTGTCGCGGCTCTGGCCCTGCCCCGGTGGCGCTGCTAGCTTTTGCGGCATGCAGGAAACCGACCTTTACCCGCCCATCAAGACACTGCTGGAATCGCAGGGCTATACCGTCAAGTCCGAGATCGGCGCGGCGGATGTCGTTGCCCGGCGCGGGGCGGAGCCGCCGGTGATCGTGGAACTCAAGCTGGGGTTTTCCCTGACGCTATTTCATCAGGCCGTCGCCCGCCTGGCAGTGGCAGAGGAAGTCTATATCGCCGTCGCCCACCGGCCCGGCAAACGCTTTGCCCAGTCGGTCAAAGCCAATGTCAAACTGGCCCGCAGGCTTGGGCTGGGCGTCATGACGGTGCGCCTGTCCGATGGGCTGGTTTCCGTCCATTGCGACCCCGGCCCCTATGCCCCGCGCAAATCGAAGACGCGGCAGGCACGGCTGTTACGCGAATTCGCGAAACGGCAGGGCGATCCCAATGCGGGTGGGCAGATCCGTCAGGGCCTTGTTACAGCCTATCGGCAAGACGCCCTGAAGCTCGCGCTGTTCCTTTTCGAGAACGGGGCCAGCAAAGGCGCAGAGGTCGCCCGCGCGACCAAGGTGGAACATGCCACGCGGATGATGCGGGAAAACCATTACGGCTGGTTCGAAAAGGTCGACACTGGCGTTTACGGGCTTAGCCCCGCAGGGGCGCAGGCGGCGGGACAGGCCGGTGAAGTCCTGGGAAGCTAGCAGGCCCGCATCATCCGGGCTGGCCGATCAGAACGGCTGACGAGCCAGCGTGAACCCCTCTGCCGCCAAGAGGTTGAGCAATCCGGCCTCTCCCGCCAGATGCCCCGCCCCGGAGGCGATGACCGTCACGCCATCCGGCGCGGCAAGGATACGGTCCATCCAACTGAGGTTACGTTGATCAATCGCAATCCCGAGGAATTCGTCGATCTGCCCTTCCAGTTCCGCCGCGGGCATGTCCGCATGCCACCGCGCGGTAATATAGGTCAGTGCGAAAATCTCCGAAGCACGCTCTTCGAAATAAGCGTTCATCAGCGTGGCCATGGCGTTTTCGGCCATGTCATCGGGCAGAACGCCGAATTTCAGGTATTCGACCTGCTTTTCAAGCGGCTCCTGACCGAACAGGCGAAACAGCGTATCATAGGGTTCCAACGCTTGCTGCGGCAGGTCGATCTGCCGCGCGTATTCCATCAGCATGTGGTCCAAACCGCGCCCTTCGTCGCGCATCTGTTCGATCACGCAAGCGGGCATGGACAGGGTCAGCGACAGATACCAAGGCTGGAATTTCGCGGCCATGATCGGCGGAATTCCACGAGAGCGCGCAGCCGCGGCAAGCTCTTGCCAACTGGCGTCGTCCAGCAACTCCGGCAATGTGGGGCCAGTGGTCAGGAACAGCAGTTCCGGGCGCGTGCCAACGGCATGTTCCAGCTTTGCCTCTTCCTCGGCGGTCATCTCGACCATCAACAGATCCGCCCGGTCGAGAACGGGTTTCAGCCGCTCCATCACCGCATCAAGGCGCGGGTCCGCGATATGAACCGTGCCCACCAGATGCAGCACCTTGTCGCCGCGCGTCGCGGTCCAGTAATTGCCCTCTGGATAAGGGATATCCGACAACCGCCGCGCCAGTTCCGCGGCCTCATCCGACGTCAGCCTGGTTCTGTCGTCCACCCCCTCGCATGCCGCGTTGGCAACAAGGGGCAGCAGGGAAAACGCGAGGGCGGAACAAAGCATCTTGAACATGGCGAAACTGCTAGCGCGCCTTCGCAAGTCCTGCAATGCCAGCGCCCCGCCCGCCCTGCATTTTTGGTGCACTTTTTTCCGGGCACGCCTGTTGACTCACTTGAGCGACTTGCCTATCTCCGCGTCGTTAGCACTCGACGAGCCTGAGTGCTAATGGCCCCTTGAGCCGGGGCCCAAGGGAGTAACTTTGAGCCAAGGAGCTACAAAGATGGCATTCAAACCACTTCATGACCGGGTGCTGGTGCGCCGCGTCGAGAGCGACGAAAAAACTTCTGGCGGGTTGATCATCCCCGATAGCGCCAAGGAAAAGCCGGCCGAAGGTCTGGTTGTGTCCGTGGGCGCAGGCACACGTGACGATGACGGCGAGCGCATCGCACTGGACGTCAAAGAGGGCGACAAGATCCTGTTTGGCAAATGGTCCGGCACCGAGATTTCGATCGACGGTGAAGAGCTGCTGATCATGAAAGAAAGCGACATCCTGGGCATCCTGTCCTGAGCCACGCGCTTAGGCGGCGGGGTGATCCCCGCTGAATGACCCTGAAACCCATTCCATAGATTGGAGACAGACAATGGCTGCAAAAGACGTCAAGTTTGACACCGACGCCCGCAACCGCATGCTGAAAGGCGTGAACATTCTCGCCAATGCGGTTAAAGTCACCCTCGGCCCCAAAGGCCGCAACGTCGTGCTCGACAAATCCTTCGGCGCACCGCGCATCACCAAGGACGGTGTGTCGGTGGCGAAGGAAATCGAACTGGAAGACAAGTTCGAGAACATGGGCGCGCAAATGGTGAAGGAAGTTGCTTCCCGCACCAATGACGAAGCCGGTGACGGCACCACCACAGCGACCGTTCTGGCACAAGCCATCGTTAAAGAAGGCATGAAGTCGGTTGCTGCTGGCATGAACCCGATGGACCTCAAGCGCGGCATCGACCTGGCGACTGCGAAAGTCGTCGAAGCGATCAAAGCGGCGGCACGCGAAGTCAGCGACAGCGCGGAAGTTGCACAGGTCGGCACGATCTCTGCCAACGGCGAAGCTGAAATCGGCCAGCAAATCGCAGACGCGATGCAGAAAGTCGGCAACGAGGGTGTCATCACCGTCGAAGAAAACAAAGGTCTGGAAACAGAAACCGATGTTGTCGAAGGTATGCAGTTCGACCGTGGCTACCTGAGCCCCTACTTCGTGACCAACGCAGACAAGATGACCGCAGAACTCGAAGACTGCATGATCCTGCTGCACGAGAAGAAACTGTCCTCCCTGCAGCCGATGGTTCCGCTGTTGGAGCAAGTGATCCAGTCGCAAAAGCCGCTGCTGATCATTGCGGAAGACGTTGAAGGCGAAGCGCTGGCGACCCTCGTGGTCAACAAACTGCGCGGCGGCCTGAAAATCGCAGCTGTCAAGGCACCGGGCTTCGGCGACCGCCGCAAAGCCATGCTGCAGGACATCGCGATCCTGACCGGTGGTCAGGTGATCTCCGAAGATCTGGGCATGAAGCTGGAAAACGTGACCATGGACATGCTGGGCACCGCCAAGCGCGTCGCGATCACGAAAGACGAGACAACCGTGATCGACGGTGCCGGCGAGAAAGCCGAAATCGAAGCACGTGTGTCCCAAATCCGCACGCAGATCGAAGAAACCACGTCCGACTACGACCGTGAGAAGCTGCAAGAGCGCGTTGCCAAACTGGCAGGCGGTGTTGCTGTCATCCGCGTCGGCGGCATGACCGAAGTCGAAGTGAAAGAGCGCAAAGACCGCGTTGACGATGCCCTGAACGCGACCCGCGCGGCCGTGCAAGAAGGTATCGTTGTCGGTGGCGGCGTTGCCCTGATCCAAGGCGGCAAATCGCTGGACGGTCTGGAAGGCGCGAACAACGACCAGAACGTCGGTATCTCCATCGTGCGCAAGGCACTGGAAGCACCGCTGCGTCAGATCGCAGAGAACGCAGGCGTCGACGGTTCCGTCGTTGCAGGCAAGATCCGCGAAAGCGACGACGTCAAGTTCGGCTTCAACGCGCAAACCGAAGAATATGGCGACATGTTCAAATTCGGCGTGATCGACCCGGCGAAGGTCGTGCGCACCGCGCTGCAAGACGCCGCATCGGTTGCTGGTCTGCTGATCACCACCGAAGCGATGGTCGCTGACCTGCCCGCCAAAGAAGGCGCACCGGCAGCTGGCGGCATGCCCGACATGGGCGGCATGGGCGGCATGATGTAAATCGGCCCGACCGATCGAAAACGGCAAAGGCCCCCTCGGGGGCCTTTGTTGCGTTTGGGGGCAGCGCATCGGCGCGCCACGGGGCAAGCACGGGGCGAGCACGGGGCAAGGTCACGGTTGCGTCATGTCCAAACCGGCGGGCGGCGCGTGCATGGACAGGGCCTGCTGCCTCTGTCAGTGTCGCGCCATGATAAAGCCCGCCCTTCAGACATTGATCGCTTGTGCCGTTGCGCTGGCTCCGCTGCCGGTTGCAGCGTCCGAGTCCTGCGCCACAGACGCGATGCTGGTCTTCGACGGGTCCGGGTCGATGGCAGAGATGGGGTTCAACCTGCTGGACGCGCCCCGCATCGTCGAAGCACGCGAAGCCGTCCGCCGCGCCATGCCCTTCATCGCCCCGGTGCGGCGCGTTGGGCTGATTATCTATGGCCCCGGCGGGACCGGAGGGCCGGACGGCGCTTGCAACAATGTCGATCTGCGCTTCCCCCCCCTGCCCGATGCGGGCGATCGGATCAGATCGGAAATCGACGCGCTCCAACCGCTGGGAGAGACCCCGCTGACCGATGCCGTGCGCAGCGCCGCCGAGCAACTGGACTATCGCAACAAACCTGGGCTGATCGTGCTGGTCACCGATGGCAAGGAAACCTGCGGCGGCGCGCCGTGCCACTTGGCCGGACAACTGGCCGCCGAAGGCTATGACCTGACCGTGCATGTGATCGGCTTTCGCGTGCGCGACGATCATTTCTCGTGGGATCAGGTCGGCAAATCCGGTCCGCGCACCACCGTTGCCGAATGCCTGCCCGCCGCAAATGGTGGGCGCTATGTCCCGGCCGAATCCGTCGAGGAACTGGCACAGGCGCTCGAGGACACACTGGGCTGCCAGCATCTGAGTCACCGCCAAACACCACAACGAAAGGCCGGCTAGTGCGCCTGATCCTTCTGACTGCGCTGACCATGGTCGCGTTTGCGCTCAATTCCGTCTTGAACCGGGCTGCGGTCGATGGTGGTCACGCCACCGCTGCCGGCTTCGCCATCGTCCGGGTGTTCGCGGGCGTGGTGATCCTGACGGTGCTAGTCCGCCTGCGCGCTGGCGGCATGGATCTGGGCAACCGAACGCGCTGGATGGGCGCGCTTGCGCTTGCCGCCTATATGATCGGGTTTTCCCTGGCCTATGTGACGCTTGATGCGGGTCTGGGCGCGTTGATCCTGTTCGGCACCGTGCAGATCGCGCTCTTTCTCCACACCGCCCTGACCGGAGCCGCCCCGACAGCGCGACAAATCTTTGGGGCGGCGCTGGCCTTTGTCGGACTGTCGCTGGCGCTTTGGCCGGAACAGGGCGCAGAGGCAGGCTCCGCGCAGGGAGCTGTGCTGATGGTCGTGGCCGGGATGGGTTGGGCCGCCTATACCGTTGCAGGGCGCGGCGCGGCGGACCCATTGGCCGCGACAGCCACGCATTTCCTGTTGTGCCTGCCGCTGGTGCTGCTTCTGTTCCTCGTGGCCCCTGTGCACCTGACCGCAACCGGCTGGGCGCTCGCCATTCTGGGCGGCGCGGTGACATCCGGGCTGGGATATGCGCTGTGGTACCACGTGCTGCCCGCCCTGCCCGGCGCAAGCGCGGCGGTGGTGCAACTCAGCGTGCCGGTGATCGCCATCATCCTTGGTGCGTTGATCCTGTCGGAACCTATCGCCCTGCGCACGGCCCTTGCTGCGGCGCTGGTTCTGGGCGGGATCGGCTTTGCCCTCACACGCGGTGTCAGCGCACCAGCGGCTCCAGCGCGTCGTAAGTGATCGCATCCGGGGCGCCAAAAGCCACATCCGGCAGGCTGTCCGGTTTGTAGCGCAGCTTGGTCAGTTCCGCGCGTGTCACCCAGTGGCGTTCCGTCACCACTCCTTCGGGGTCAACCCACCCCGGATCGACCGTGCCGCGAATGACGCTGCAACGGAAGTAGATATCGACCTGATGAAAGTCGCTGCCCGGCGCGTGGAATTCGTTCACAAGGCAAACCGCCCCCACGGCAATCTCCAGCCCGGTTTCCTCGCGCACCTCCCGTTTGAGGTTATCCGGCAGCGATGCGTGCAAATCCACCCCGCCCCCCGGCGCGCAAAGAAGGTCCGACCGCCCGCCGCCCCACGCATTGACCAGCAGCAAGCGCCCATCTTGCACGATGATGGCCCGCACAGCGACCCGAGGTCTTTTTTCCAGCTTATCGGTCATTGGGGCTTCCTTGGCAGGCGGAAACATATATCTCAAGCATCATGTTACGCGCGCTGATCCTTTTGCTGATCTGGTTATTGCCCGCGGCGGTGAGTGCCGCCGGGCCGGAGCGCTGCGTGGTGTTGCTGCATGGGCTGGCACGCACCGAGGCCAGCTTCCTGCTGATGGAAGAGGCGCTGACCGCCGAGGGCTGGCGCGTGGTGCGGCCCGGCTATGCCTCGACCGAAGATCCGGTCGGCACGCTAGCGCGGGAAACCATCCCCGACGCGATCGACAGTTGCGGCACGCAGAAGGTGGATTTCGTGACCCATTCGATGGGCGGCATCCTGCTGCGGCAATATGTGCGCGAACGCGGGGCGGACCGGGTTGGCCGCGCGGTCATGCTTGGCCCGCCCAATCAAGGCAGCGAACTGGTGGACGAGCTCAAGGATTTCCCCGGGTTCGAGTGGATCAATGGCCCCGCAGGCATGCAGCTTGGCACCGGCCCGAACAGCCTGCCCCGCAACCTTCCTGGCGTGGCCTTCGAACTGGGTGTCATCGCTGGCAACCAATCGCTGAACCCGATCTATTCCAGTCTTCTGCCCGGCCCCGATGATGGCAAAGTGTCCGTCTCTGCGACACGGGTGCCGGGGATGCGCGACCACCTCGTGCTGCCAGTCACCCATACGTTCATGATGAACAACCCCTGGGTCATCGGACAAACGCTGTCCTTTCTGAAAACCGGACGCTTTGATCGCGACATGGGTTGGGTCGAGGCGCTGCTGGCCGGGTTCGGCTGCCCGGACGGAACCTGTTGGAGCCTGCCTGATGTTGGACGTTGAATTCACCGGCGCGTCGGTCCTGCGACCAGACGGGCTGAGCGAAGACCCGATCGCGATTGCCGAGGGCACGGTCGCGTCAAAAGCGGCCCGCCAAGTGGACCTGAGCGGCTATAGGATCCTGCCCGGCATTATCGACGTGCATGGCGACGGCTTTGAACGGCATGTGGCCCCCCGGCGCGGCGCGATGAAGGATATCGGGGAAGGCATCCTTGCAGCCGAAGCCGAGATCGCCGCCAACGGGATCACGACCGGCGTGATGGCGCAGTTCATCAGCTGGGAAGGCGGGCTGCGCGGCCCGGAATTTGGCGCGGACGTGTTCTGTGCCATCCGCGACGCACGGACCGTGACCGATCTGATCCCGCAGGCACGCTTCGAAACGCATCTCTTGGATCTATACGCGGATTTCCCTGCGCAACTTGCGGCATGGAAAGTCCCCTATGTCGTCTTCAATGACCATCTGCCCCATGATCGGCTTGCCGCGGGCAAGACGCCCAAACAGATGACAGGACAAGCGCTCAAGGCAGGTCGCAGCCCGGAAAACCACCACACGCTGCTGAAACAGCTTCACGCCGCCTCTCCCCAAGTGCCCGCCGCGCTGGACGCGCTATGTGCAAGGCTTGGTGCGGACGGGCTGCGTATGGGCAGCCATGATGACAGCACCGCCGAACAGCGCGCTACGTGGCGCAAGCGCGGCGTGCAGATCACGGAATTTCCCGAAACCGTCGAAGCGGCAGAGGCCAGCGACCTGATCGTTCTGGGCGCGCCCAATCTCGTGCGCGGCGGCTCGCACAAGGGCAATGTGTCGGCGCTTGATCTGGTGATGATGGGGCTGTGCGACGCGCTCGCCTCTGACTACCATTACCCCAGCCCGCGCCGCGCGGCGTTGTTTCTGGCGCGGACAATGGGGCTGGAGTCCGCGTGGAAGCTGGTTTCCGAAGGTCCGGCGCGGGTTCTTGGCCTGACCGACCGGGGCCAGTTGGCCGAAGGGCTGCGCGCGGACCTGACCATTCTGGACGCAGATAACCGTGTCGCTGCCACGATCAGTGGCGGCCGCGTCAGTTATCTGACCGGAGACATCGCCAACCGCCTGCTGGCCGCCTGACCCCAGTACATCAGGACGCGGCCATCGCCCCGCCCCGGCCCAAAAGCGCGCTCCACGCGGCGACGACCTCTGCCGGATGGGAAATCGGCGCCATGTGGCCCGCGCCCGCAATTTCCACCTGATTGGCGTTCGGCAAACGCCGTGCAAGGCCGGAATTGGTCGCCTTGACCAGCTCTGGCGACGTCGCCCCGTGGATCAGCAAAGACGGCATCGCGACCCGATCCAGCCGCGCCATCAGGTTTGCGCTATCGTCACACAGCAGATCGACCGTGCTCGGAACGACATGGATCGCGCGCGTCATGGCCTGCCGCACCTGTTCCGGCATCTGCGGCCAGCGCGGTCCGGCATCGCTCCATTGGCGATTGAAAAGCCGTGCGGCCTCTTCGAACCGCCCTTCGGCGCAATGGCCCATGACCTCCCCCATCGGGGTGTCGTGCCCGGCGCGGGTGGATGGATTCTCCAGGAACCCGACATGGAAGAACACGGGCTCAACCATCGTGAGGCTGCGCACCAGGTCGGGCCGCTCCACCGCGAGCCTAAGCGCCGTTACCCCCCCGAAAGAGTGGCCGATGACATCCATCGGCTCGGTGAGACAGGACAGCGACGCGGCAAACACCGTGTCGCCGAAACTGCTGTGCCCATCCCAATCGGCGCTTTGCCCGTGGCTTGGCATATCCGGAGCGATCAGCGTCAGGCGATCACCGATCCGCGCGGCGACCCCCTTCCATGCGCCGGAGAACGCCAAGGTACAATGAAGCGCCAGCGCCTTGCGCGGCCCCTGCCCCAACTCGGCGACATGCGGAACGAATCCGGGCTGCGGCGTCACAGGTCACCTGCAAGATACGCATCCAGATCGTCCAGCCGATCCTGACCCCAGAACATCGTGCCATCGTCCAGCACATAGAATGGCGCGCCGAACACGCCCTTGTTCACCGCTTCTTCCAGATTGGCCGCGTATTGTTCAGCCCCGGCCAAAAGGCCCCGATCCGCGATCCCGGCATCGAAGCCGGCCTGTTCAAGACAGTCACGCACAACGCTATCCTCGGCGATATCCTTCTCTTCGGCCCAGGACGCCCGCAGGATCGAATGAACCAGTCTGCCAAGATCGCCGCCGCCCTCTTGCTGCGCCGCAATGATGGCATAAGCGGACGGCGCCGCATTTGTCGGCCAATGCGCGGGTTTCAGGTTCAGCGGCAGCCCTGCCTTCTTCGCAGCGCGGGGAAGCTCTTGCGCGCGATAGGCCATCCGGCTGGGGTGCCGATCCTTGGGCAGTGTGCCCCCCGTGCGTGTGAACAGCGCCCCAATGTCCAACGGCTTATAGGTAATCGACGCGCCGTGCTTGGCCGCGATCTCTTCCAACCGCGTGCCCGTAAGATAGGCGTAAGGCGACAGTGTCGCGAAATAGTAGTCGATATGTGCCATGAAGCCTTCCTTCCAATCCTTTATCTTTGCCGGACGGTAAGCGCGTGCTAAGCGGTGTCAACCTTAACGAATCTGTCATAATTCGTCGCTGCTTCAGGGGGATCTGCATGCCTAACCAGTCCGAGCCTAAACTCATGGCCGGCAACGCCAACAAAACGTTGGCCAAAGCCATTGCTCGCAGAATGACGATGTTGCGCGGGATGCCGACAAACCTTGTCGATGCACGGGTCGAACGGTTCAACGACGGCGAGATCTTCGTAGAAGTCTTCGAGAACGTCCGGGGCGAGGATATGTTCATCCTGCAACCGACATCGAACCCCGCCAATGACAACCTGATGGAACTGCTGATCATGGCCGACGCGCTGCGCCGGTCATCCGCCGCACGCATTACTGCAGTGATCCCCTATTTCGGCTATGCCCGGCAAGACCGTCGGACCAAGGCCCGCACGCCGATCTCCGCGAAACTGGTCGCCAACATGCTGGTTGGTTCAGGGATCGAACGCGTCCTGACCATGGATTTGCACGCGGCGCAGATCCAGGGCTTCTTCGACATCCCGGTCGATAACCTCTACGCCTCGCCGGTCTTTGCCCTCGACATCATGGATCAGTTCAAAGGCAAACTGGACCAATTGATGGTCGTGTCGCCGGATGTCGGTGGCGTGGCGCGCGCAAGGGAACTGGCCAAGCGGATCAACTCGCCCCTGTCGATCGTGGATAAGCGCCGCGAAAAACCGGGCGAAGTGGCCGAAATGACCGTGATCGGCGACGTCAAAGGCAAAACCTGTCTGATCGTCGATGACATGTGCGACACCGCCGGAACACTGTGCAAGGCGGCGCAGGTTCTGATGGATAACGGCGCGAAGGAAGTCCACTCCTACATCACGCATGGTGTCATGTCCGGCCCGGCCGTTGAACGTGTCACCAACTCCGTCATGAAGTCCTTGGTGATCACCGACACGATCCAGCCCACCAAGGCGATTTTGGCGGCCAAGAATATCCGGGTCGTGCCAACTGCGCCGATTTTCACCCAGGCAATTCTGAACATCTGGAACGGCACATCGGTGAGTTCGCTGTTCGATGCAGATACTCTGACCCCCATCTACGACGGCCTTTACGCCGCCGAATAACAACAAGGAGCGCCGTTTCCGGCGCATTCCTGCGGCGCTTGCAGCGCCGATGCTATATGGGGGGCTCTGCCCCCGTCTCGTTCCGAGACTCCCCCGAAGTATTTCAAAACAAGCGAAGCAGAGGACGGTTTTGTAGGTGACCGTCCCCTGCTTGCCTGAAAGCGCGTCTGCGCTTCGCCCGTTACGGCCATCGGCGCTTCCGCCTGTTCCGCGCGGGTAGTATCATGAAATGGGGTAAACAAAGTCTTTCCGCTTGTGCATTCGCCTGTTCAAATACACTTTCGGGGGACCCTCGCGCAGCGAGGTGGGGGCAGACAGCCCCCTCAAGAATAGGCGCTGCAAGCGCCGCACGAATGCGCCGGCACGGCGCGCATTTTTGTCAGTAAAGATCCCAGTCATCGGCTTGGCGGAGTTCGCCGATCGCAAGCCAGCCCGCGCGGAGGCGCGCGACGCGGGTATCGCCCCAAGTCCGAAACACCATATCAAACCCTTCATTCGTGATCGCTTCGGCCTGCAAGTCACCCCGAATGACCGCTGCATTGTCGATGTCCCACATGGAGAGAGTCAGGTGCACGGTCGGGGCTGCGCGGAACGGTTCCGAAAAGTTGATCCGCAGCAGGCGTTCGCGCTGCCCGTTCCCGGTCCACATCTCGCCATCCGTTTCAAAGTCCGAAAACAGGACTGCGTTGCCCTGATCAATGCCAATCAAATGGTTGCGTAAGCGCTTCATGTTCGTTTGCGTATCAAAAAATTCGGCCCACGCAAAGCAACGCTGGAATGGCGCGCGAGGGGTCCACGAAAAAGGCCCGCATGCGTGTCGCATCCGGGCCCTTATTCAGTCATGTCAGACGATCTCAGAGATTCGGCTGTTTCGGATCAAGGCCGATTTCACCGCCCATTGCGACCATGTCGGCCAGCAGCTTGGCGGCATCGTCGACAAGGCCCGGCTCGTTCTCGGACGTGTCTTTCGCCTTGTCATAAACGGCCTGAGCGGATGCCAGCATTTTGTCCAGATCGTCCTGGGTCATGTCGCCGCGCGCCACAGCCAGCTCTGCCAGAACGGTCACGCTTTCGGCGTTGATCTCTGCAAAACCACCGGACACCACGTATTCTTCTGTGCCGTTGCTGGTGTCCACTTTGAGGATACCGGGGCGCAGGGTTGTGATCGTCGGCGCGTGGCTTGCCATCACGGTCATGTCGCCCTCGGCGCCGGGGACGGTAATCGCCTGTGCGTCAACGGAAGCCAGACGCCGCTCCGGGCTCACGAGGTCGAAATGGAGTGTGTCTGCCATCAGGCTGTCTCCTTGTCAGTCCGCCGCAAGCCCTGCTGTCTTGGCAAAGCCGCGGCGGTACGCTTGAGGGTCCGGATCAGGCTGCGTCCGCAGCCATTTTCTCGGCTTTGGCGATCACTTCGTCGATGTCGCCGACCATGTAGAACGCGCCTTCCGGCAGGTGGTCATACTCACCCGCAACCACGGCCTTGAAGGAGGCAATGGTTTTTTCCAGCGGAACCTGAACGCCGTCGGAGCCGGTGAACACTTTCGCCACGTCGAACGGTTGGCTGAGGAAACGCTGGATTTTCCGGGCACGTGCCACGGTCAGCTTGTCCTCTTCCGACAGTTCGTCCATCCCGAGGATCGCGATGATGTCTTGCAGCGACTTGTAGCGTTGCAGGATGTTCTGAACATCCATCGCCACTTTGTAGTGCTCTTCACCAACGATTGCCGGGTCCATCAGGCGCGACGTGGAGTCGAGCGGGTCCACAGCCGGGTAGATGCCCAGCTCGGAGATGGCACGCGACAGAACGGTCGTAGCGTCGAGGTGCGCAAAGGTTGTTGCCGGAGCGGGGTCGGTCAGGTCGTCCGCAGGCACGTACACGGCCTGGATCGAGGTGATCGAGCCGCCTTTGGTGGAGGTAATGCGTTCCTGCATCGCGCCCATATCCGTTGCCAGTGTCGGCTGGTAGCCCACAGCGGAAGGAATACGGCCAAGCAGAGCGGACACTTCGGAACCGGCCTGCGTGAAGCGGAAGATGTTGTCCACGAAGAACAGAACGTCGGTGCCGGACGCATCGCGGAACTGCTCCGCCAGTGTCAGGCCGGTCAGGGCAACACGCGCACGCGCTCCCGGAGGCTCGTTCATCTGACCGTAAACCAGCGCAACCTGAGAATCTTCGAGGTTGTCCGGCTTGATCACGTTGGATTCGATCATCTCGTGGTAAAGGTCGTTGCCCTCACGTGTCCGTTCACCAACACCCGCGAACACGGAATAGCCCGAGTGCACTTTTGCGATGTTGTTGATCAGTTCCATGATGAGAACGGTCTTGCCCACGCCGGCACCGCCGAAGAGGCCAATCTTACCGCCCTTGGCGTAGGGGGCCAGCAGGTCAACAACCTTGATGCCCGTCACCAGAACTTCGGATTCGGTGGACTGCTCGGAGAATTCCGGAGCCGGCTGGTGGATCGCGCGCTTTTCAGATGCGTTGACCGGGCCACCTTCGTCAACGGGCTCACCCACGACGTTCAGAATACGGCCCAGAGTTGCCGGACCCACCGGCACCTGGATCGGGCCGTCTGTGTCGGTCACGACCTGACCGCGAACCAGACCCTCCGTGGAGTCCATCGCGATCGTGCGCACGGTGTTTTCACCGAGGTGCTGAGCAACTTCCAGCACAAGGCGGTTGCCATTGTTGTCGGTTTCCAGCGCGTTCAGAATTTCCGGCAGGTGGTCGTCGAACTGCACGTCTACGACGGCGCCGATCACCTGCGTGATTTTGCCTTTTGCATTGGCCATTGGTTACGTCTCCGGTCTCTCTTACAGCGCTTCCGCGCCGGAAATGATTTCAATCAGCTCGTTGGTGATCACAGCCTGACGCGAGCGGTTATACTCGATCGTCAGCTTTTCGATCATGTCGCCAGCGTTGCGCGTTGCGTTGTCCATCGCGGACATCCGTGCGCCCTGCTCGGATGCGCTGTTTTCCAGCAGCCCCGAGAAGATGGCCGTGGCCACGCCGCGCGGCAGAAGATCCGCAAGGATGCGCTCTTCGTCCGGCTCGTAGTCATAGCCCACGCTTTGATCACCGTCTTCGGCTTGCGCACCCTCGAACGATGCAGGGATGACCTGCTGCGCTGTCGGGATCTGCGTGACGACGTTCTGGAACTTCGAGTAGAAGATCGTGCAAACGTCGAATTCGCCCGCGTCGAAACGGCTGAGCACGTCCTGGGCCACGCCCTGCGCATCGCTGTAGCCGATGTTCTTGACGCCGCTCAGATCGACATGACCAACAAACTGGTCACCGAAATCCCGCTTCAGGTTGTCACGGCCTTTTTTGCCGACGGTCAGGATCTTGACCGTCTTGCCATGCGCCAGAAGGTCCGTCGCGTGGTTCCGGGCAAGCTTTGCGATATTGGCGTTGAAACCACCGCAAAGGCCACGCTCTGCGGTCATGACGACCAGCAGATGCACGTCTTCCTTGCCGGTCCCGCGCAACAGGAGCGGAGCGGATTCGCTGCCCGCGACAGAGGCGGTCAGCCCGGCCATCACCGAATTGAAGCGCTCCGCATAGGGGCGCGACATTTCGGCAGCTTCCTGTGCCCGCCGCAGTTTCGCGGCGGCCACCATCTGCATGGCCTTCGTGATCTTCCGCGTGGATTTCACGCTTTCGATCCGGTTTTTAAGGTCCTTCAGAGAAGGCATGCGCCCACCCCCTTACGCGAAATCTGTGGCGAACTCGTCCAGAGCGGCCCGGATTTTATCCTCGGCCTCGCCTTTGATTTTCGGATCTTCCTTGGTGATCCAGTCCAGCAGGTCCTGGTGCTTGCCGCGCAGATGCGCCAGCATGCCTGCCTCGAAGCGACCCACGTCCTTCACGGCGACCTTGTCGAGATAGCCATTCACACCCGCGAAGATCACGCAGACGATTTCCGCGTTGGTCAGCGGCGCGTATTGCGGCTGCTTCATCAACTCGGTCAGACGTGCGCCACGGTTCAGCAGCTGCTGAGTGGCGGCATCAAGGTCGGACCCGAACTGGGCGAAGGCCGCCATCTCGCGATACTGCGCGAGGGACAGCTTCACCGGACCAGCGACGGATTTCATCGCGTTGGTCTGGGCCGAGGAGCCAACCCGTGACACCGACAGACCGGTGTTCACAGCAGGGCGGATACCTTGGTAGAACAGTTCCGTTTCAAGGAAGATCTGGCCGTCGGTGATCGAGATCACGTTGGTCGGAATAAACGCCGAAACGTCGCCCCCTTGGGTTTCGATGATCGGCAGCGCCGTCAGCGACCCTGCGCCATTGTCTTCGTTCAGCTTCGCGGAACGCTCCAGCAGGCGTGAGTGGAGGTAGAAAACGTCACCCGGATACGCTTCACGACCGGGCGGACGACGCAGCAGCAGGGACATCTGGCGATAAGCAACAGCCTGCTTGGACAGGTCATCATAGATGATCAGCGCGTGGCGGCCATTGTCGCGGAAGTACTCGGCCATCGCTGTCGCGGCATAGGGCGCAAGGAACTGAAGCGGTGCCGGCTCGGACGCGGTTGCGGCCACGACGATGGAGTAATCGATCGCGCCGGTTTCTTCGAGACGCTTCACCAGCTGTGCAACGGTGGAACGCTTCTGACCAACCGCGACGTAGATGCAGTAGAGCTTCTTGCTCTCATCATCGCCCGCAGCGTCGTTGTAGGATTTCTGGTTCAGGATCGCGTCCAGAGCCACGGCGGTTTTACCGGTCTGACGGTCACCAATGATCAGCTCGCGCTGGCCACGGCCGATCGGGATCATCGCGTCAACGGCTTTCAGGCCGGTCGCCATCGGCTCGTGAACGGATTTACGCGGGATGATGCCCGGCGCCTTGACGTCCGCGACGCGGCGCTCTTTCGCGTTGATCGGGCCCTTGCCGTCCAGCGGGTTGCCCAGACCGTCAACAACGCGGCCCAGCAGCTCTTCGCCGGCGGGAACGTCCACGATGGAGTTCGTGCGCTTGACGGTGTCGCCTTCTTTGATGTCACGGTCGGTGCCGAAGATCACGACGCCGACATTGTCGCTTTCCAGGTTCAGGGCCATGCCCATGATACCACCGGGGAATTCGACCATCTCACCGGCCTGCACGTTATCCAGACCATGGATACGGGCAATCCCGTCACCCACGCTGAGCACGCGACCGACTTCAGCAACTTCGGCTTCCTGACCGAAATTCTTGATCTGGTCCTTCAGGATCGCAGAAATCTCTGCTGCTTGGATACCCATTTATCCGACCTCTTTCATTGTATTCTGGAGAGAAGCGAGCTTCGAACGGATCGACGTGTCGATCATCTTGGAGCCCACTTTTACGATAAGTCCGCCGATGATGCTCTCATCGACAGTGGCATTGATCGTGACATCCTTGCCGAGACGATCCTTGAGGGACTTGGCGAGCTTGTCCGACTGCGTCTTGGTCAGGGCTTTCGCACTGACGACCTCCGCAGTCACCTCGCCTTTATCCTCAGCGATCTGCTCGCGCAGAGCCGTCAGCAGTTGCGGCAACACGAAGAGGCGGCGCTTGGACGCCATCAATGCCAACGTGTTGGACATGATGGTCGACAGACCCATTTTCGACGCCAGCGCGGAAATCGCGGCGCCTTGCTCTTCGCGTGAGTAGATCGGAGACCCGATCAGGTTGTTGAAATCACCGCTCTCGGCCAGCGCACCAGACAGCGCGTCGAGATCGGATTCGATGGCCGCGACGGAATTGTCGTCCTTGGCCAGATCATACACGGCAGTGGCGTAGCGGGCAGCAATGCCAAAGGAAATCGAAGCTGGTTCGGACACATCCATCCCTTCATAGCTTTGCCCCGGTTTTCGGTCGCAACTGCGCCCGCCGGGGTCGTTCCCAGCAACAGGTGTTAGTCCCCGTCGCAAATCACGGGCGGCATAGCAGAGCCTTTTCGCGCTCGCAACATAGGAAATTCTGGCGCGAATTTTCGCTTTGTTAACGATTTCAGCAACTTGCCCCAAGGTGCGACGGATTGGACCATTGTAAAGGTGACAAAAACACCGCGCTTTGCGGCCAATAGCGCGCGAGTCACACGCGCTAAAGCCGAATTTGTGCGGTCGCGGCGCCCTCCGCCAGACGGCCCCGACTGGACCCGGCTGGAATCGCGGGGCACCTCAAACCGGGTCAGACGCCGAAAATCGTCGCCCCGTTTTCCGCCGCTCCGACCGCCGCGCGGAACGGCGCGAAAAGTTCGCGGCCAACGCCGGTGTGATAGGCGGACAGATCGGCCGTTGCGACCTCGCGCGTGCTCAGATCCACGTCCAGCACCTCCAGCGTCCCGGCTTCGGCATCCAGCCGCACGATGTCGCCGTCACGCAGCCGCGCAATCGGGCCACCATCCAGTGCCTCGGGGCAGACGTGAATGGCCGCAGGCACCTTGCCAGACGCGCCAGACATGCGCCCGTCCGTCACCAGCGCCACCTTCTGGCCCCGCCCCTGCATCACGCTCAGCATCGGGGTCAGCGAGTGCAGTTCGGGCATCCCGTTCGCCTTCGGCCCCTGAAACCGGACCACAACGATGACATCGCCGGTAAATTCGCCCGCCTTGAACGCGGCTTTTGCCTCATCCTGATCGTGGAAGATGCGCACCGGCGCCTCGACGACGCGGTGTTCTTCCTTCACGGCAGAGACCTTGATCACGCCGGTCCCGAAATTACCGGACAACCGCTTGAGACCGCCCGTCGGCTGGAAAGGCGAAGACGCCGGGCGCAGGATCTTGTCGTTCAGCGTGTCCGCCGCGCCATCTTCCCAGGTCAGCGCGCCATCCTTCAGCTTCGGTTCTTGCGTATAGCGTTTCAGCCCCGTGCCCGCGACGGTGCGCGTGTCGTCATGCAGCAGGCCCACCTCCAGCAATTCGCCCATCATGTAGCCAAGACCGCCCGCCGCGTGGAAGTGGTTCACATCGGCCAGACCGTTGGGATAGACGCGCGCCAGCAACGGCGTGACTTCGGACAAATCGGCGAAATCTTCCCAATCCAGCACGATGCCCCCGGCCCGCGCCATGGCGATCAGGTGAATCAGCAGGTTGGTGGAGCCGCCAGAGGCGTGCAGCCCGACGATCCCGTTGGCGAACGCCTTTTCATCGAGGATATCGCAAACCGGCGTATAGTCATTGCCCAGCGCGGACAGAGACAGCGCCCGCCGCGCGCCCTCTTCGGTCAGGGCCGTGCGCAGATCGGTGCCCGGATTGACAAAGCTGGCCCCCGGCAGGTGCAGGCCCATGAACTCCATCAGCATCTGGTTGGTATTGGCCGTGCCGTAGAATGTGCAGGTGCCAGGGCCGTGATAGGCGGCCATCTCCGCCTCCATCAGCTTGTCGCGCCCGACCTCGCCCGCAGCGAATTGCTGCCGAACCTTGGCTTTTTCATCATTGGACAGGCCGCTGGTCATCGGGCCTGCCGGCAAGAACACCACCGGCAAATGGCCAAAGGCCTGCGCCGCGATCACGAGGCCCGGAACGATCTTGTCGCACACGCCAAGGAAAACCGCCGCGTCGAACACGTTATGGCTGAGCGCGACCGCCGTCGACAATGCAATGGCATCGCGCGAGAACAGCGACAATTCCATGCCAGCCTCGCCTTGCGTTACGCCATCGCACATGGCCGGAACCCCGCCCGCGACCTGCGCCGTGCCGCCCACCTTGCGCACCGCCTCGCGGATCTGCGCCGGGTAGGTTTCGAACGGCTGGTGCGCTGAAAGCATGTCGTTATAGGCGGTCACGATCCCCAGATTACCCGCCGATTTCGTGGCGAGCGCGGACTGATCTTCGCCCGCCGCCGCATAGGCATGGGCCTGACCGCTGCAGGACAGGTGCGCCCGCGCCGGTCCATCCGATGCGGCCTTGCGCATCCGCTCTAGGTAGACGCTGCGCGTGGGCTTGCTGCGTTCGATGATCCGGTCAGTGACTTTTTCGAGCGTTGCGTTGAGTGGCATGACGGCCCCCATATGAGGTGAAGTGTGTTAGCGATAACATTACACGGGTTCTTACCGATATTCAAACCGTGGCAATCGGCGGCCCGCACGGGTCAGCCCGCAGGGCCCGCCACCGGCTTGGAGATGCCTTCCAGCACAGGGATGCCTTGGCGTTGCGGCTTGCGCTGCGTGTTGCCCTTGGGCGGATAGACCCGCTTTGACGCCTCGACGATAAAGACGCCGCCCACGATGAAGGCTGGCATGGTGCGCCCCACCTTCTCAAGCAGTTTCGCGGATTTCATCCAGATACGCCGATGCGACGGAAATTGATACAGCGCGCCCAAATGCCTTTCAGGCAGAAACTGGTGCTTTCTAAGCTGCGTCTCAAGCTGGCTCGACGAATAGGGGTGCCCATAGCCAAAGGGCGTCGCGTCCCGGCGCGACCACAATCCGGCCCGGTTGGGCACGATGAACAGCGCCTTTCCGCCCGGCCCAAGGACTCGCCATGCTTCTTCCAGCAGCGCGCTGGGATGTTCAGATGTCTCGAGCCCGTGCATCATGATCAGCCGGTCCACATGCCCGGTTTCAAGCGGCCAGCGGGTTTCTTCGCACAGGACGGACACATTGGGCATGTTGTTCGGCCACGGCATCACCCCTTGCGGCCCCGGCATCAGCGCAACAACGCGGCGCGCGTCCTGCAAATAAGGGCGCAGCAGCGGCACGGAAAACCCATACCCCACCAGCGTCTGGCCCGTTACCTCTGGCCACAGGCTCGCCACCCGCTCGCGCAGGCTGTTTTGCACAGCACGGCCCAGCGCATGGCGGTAATAGAAATTTCGCAGATCCTGCACGTCCAGATGCAAGGCTCCGGTCTCCTGTGGCTTGTCATTGGCGCGTCCCAACGCCACTCTTCAATTGCAGTGTATCAAGCAAAAGACAAATGACCATGCCCCTGGAAATCGTGACCATCCCCTGCCTTGAAGACAATTACGCCTTTCTCGCCCATGATCCAGCCACGGGCAGCACCAGCCTGATCGACGTGCCGGAGGCAGCACCGATCCTTGCGGCCCTGCGCAGCCGCGACTGGACGCTGGACCAGATCCTGATCACGCATCACCACTGGGATCACATCGCCGGGCTGGATGACGTGCTGAAAGTGCATAAAGCGAAAGTGGTCGGCGCTCGGGCCGATATGGGGCGCCTGCCGCCGCTTGGCCAGATGGTGGAGGAAGGCGATACCGTAACCATCGGCGACGAACGCGGAACCGTCATCGACGTGTCCGGTCACACGGTGGGGCATGTGGCGTTCCACTTCCCCGACTCGCACGCCGTTTTCACCGCAGACAGCCTGATGGCCCTGGGCTGTGGCCGCGTCTTCGAAGGCACGAAACCGCAAATGTGGGAAAGCCTGTGCAAGCTCGCCGCGCTGCCGCCGGAGACGATGATCTATTCCGGCCACGAATATACCGAGGCGAATGCGAAGTTCGCGCTTAGCATCGACCCGGACAACGCGGCCTTGCAAAAACGCGCCGCGACCATATCTGAACTGCGTAGCCGCGAGGAACCGACCGTGCCCTCGCTTCTTTCTGAAGAACTTGAAACCAACCCTTTCCTGCGTGCGGACGTTCCCGCGCTTGCCGAGAATATCGGCTTTAAAGGGGCGCCCGCAGTCGATGTCTTTACCGAAATCCGCACCCGGAAAGACAATTTCTGATTGAAAATAACGGCTCAGGTTTCAGGCACTGATGGGAAAAGTGAGCAGTTGTGCAAAAGAAAAACCTTGAAGCTGCCGCCGTATCAACCAAACTCTAAGACTATGAGGCCATGGTTGGTGTTGCCCCTCCCGGGTATGGCGCGTCTGTGACGGCGCCCGCACCGACCCAGATCAGAAGGAGCACAGCCAGTGCCTTCATTCTCGACGACACTTGAACAGGCAATCCACGCAGCGCTGGCGCTGGCCAATGCGCGGCGTCACGAATTTGCTACGCTTGAACATCTGCTTCTTGCGCTGATTGACGAACCCGATGCACTGCGCGTGATGAAAGCCTGTAGTGTCGACACGGAGGAGCTGCGGCAGACTCTGGTCGAGTTCGTGGATGAGGATCTTGCGAACCTTGTCACCGAAATCGACGGGTCGGAAGCTGTGCCGACAGCCGCTTTCCAACGCGTGATTCAACGCGCTGCGATCCATGTCCAATCTTCCGGGCGCACGGAAGTGACCGGGGCGAACGTCCTTGTCGCCATCTTTGCTGAACGTGAGTCGAACGCGGCGTATTTCCTGCAAGAACAGGACATGACGCGGTACGACGCCGTGAACTTCATCGCCCACGGTGTCGCCAAAGACCCGTCCTATGGTGAAAACCGGTCGGTGAAAGGCGCGCCTGAGCCTGAGGACGAGCCGCAAGGCGTGACCGAAGGGGATAAAAAGGAATCCGCGCTCGCGAAATACTGCGTGGACCTCAACAAGAAGTCGCGCGAAGGCGATGTCGATCCGCTGATCGGTCGCTCGCATGAGGTGGAACGCTGCATTCAGGTTCTGTGCCGCCGGCGCAAGAACAACCCGCTTCTGGTGGGCGATCCCGGCGTGGGCAAAACCGCAATCGCGGAAGGCCTTGCGCGTAAGATCGTGCAGCACGAAGTCCCCGAAGTCCTGGCGAATACGACGATCTTCAGCCTCGACATGGGGGCCCTTCTGGCCGGAACGCGCTATCGCGGTGACTTCGAAGAGCGCCTGAAAGCTGTTGTGTCCGAACTTGAGGATCACCCGGATGGTGTTCTTTTCATCGACGAAATTCACACCGTTATCGGTGCCGGGGCGACTTCGGGCGGGGCGATGGACGCGTCCAATCTGCTGAAGCCGGCTTTGCAGGGCGGTAAATTGCGGACGATGGGGTCCACCACCTACAAGGAATTCCGCCAGCACTTCGAAAAGGACCGCGCCCTGTCGCGCCGGTTCCAGAAGATCGACGTGAATGAACCTTCGGTCGAAGATAGCGTGAAAATCCTGCGCGGTCTGAAACCCTATTTCGAAGATCACCACGCGGTGAAATACACGAACGACGCGATCAAAACGGCGGTGGAACTGTCTGCGCGCTACATCAATGACCGCAAGCTGCCGGACAAGGCGATCGACGTGATCGACGAGGCAGGCGCAGCGCAGCATCTGCTGCCCGAATCCAAGCGCCGCAAGACGATCGGCGTCAAGGAAATCGAATCCGTGGTGGCCAAGATCGCCCGCATTCCGCCCAAGAACGTGTCGAAGGATGATGCGCAGGTCCTCAAGGATCTCGAAGTTAGCCTGAAACGCGTGGTCTTCGGCCAGGATGCCGCGATCGAAGCGCTGTCCTCGGCCATCAAGTTGGCCCGTGCGGGTCTGCGTGAACCTGAGAAGCCGATCGGCAACTATCTCTTTGCGGGTCCGACCGGTGTCGGCAAGACCGAGGTCGCCAAGCAACTGGCCGATACGCTGGGTGTTGAGATGCTCCGCTTCGACATGTCCGAGTACATGGAGAAACACGCGGTGTCCCGCCTGATTGGTGCGCCTCCCGGCTATGTCGGGTTCGATCAAGGTGGTCAGTTGACGGATGGCGTCGATCAACATCCGCACTGCGTGCTGCTTCTTGATGAGATCGAAAAAGCGCATCCCGATGTCTACAACATCCTGTTGCAGGTGATGGATCATGGCACGCTGACCGATCACAACGGGCGCACTGTGGACTTCCGCAACGTGATCCTGATCATGACCTCCAATGCTGGCGCGTCCGAGCTTGCGAAAGCCGCGGTTGGCTTTGGCCGCGACCATCGCGAAGGCGAAGATACAGCCGCAATCGAACGGACCTTTACTCCGGAATTCCGGAACCGGTTGGATGCGGTCATCTCCTTCGCGCCGCTGCCGAAGGACGTCATTCTGCAAGTGGTCGAGAAGTTCGTTCTGCAACTGGAAGCGCAGCTTCTGGATCGCGGCGTGACAATCGAACTGACCAAGCCGGCTGCCGAGTGGCTGGGTGACAAGGGCTATGATTCCAAGATGGGCGCGCGCCCCTTGGGCCGGGTCATCCAAGAGCACATCAAGAAGCCTCTGGCGGAAGAGTTGCTGTTCGGCAAACTGTCCAAGGGCGGTGTCGTCAAGGTCGGCGTCAAGAATGGCGAATTGGAACTGCGCATCGAGGGGCCCGGCAATCCGCGCCTCGGCAAGAACAAGCCGCCCCTGCTTACAGCGGACTGATGCGCCGCGCCGTTGCGCTAATCTTTTGCTCCCTCGCCAGCACCTCTCTGGCGGGGGAGTTTCATTTGCAGCCCCCGATTGATTGCCCACTGGGCGAGGATCAGCGCTGCTTCATCCAACAATATGTCGATCGCGATTCCGGGCCTGGGGCGACCGATTATCGCTGCGAAACGCTCAGCTATGACGGCCACAAAGGCACCGACTTCGCGCTGCGCAGTCTTGATGAGGTCGCAAAAGGCGTGCCCGTCATAGCCGCCGCGCCGGGCCGGGTGCGTGCAACGCGCGACGGTTTGCCCGATCAACTGCTCACCGCGCAGAACGAGCATCAGATCGAAGGCAAGGAATGCGGCAATGGCGTCGTCATCACGCATGAGAACGGATGGGAGACGCAATATTGCCACCTGCGGCGCGGCTCCATCACTGTGCGCAACGGCCAGACAGTAGACGCGGGCACGCAGATCGGGTTGGTCGGACTCTCTGGGCGCACCCAATTCCCGCATGTCCACCTGAGTGTCCGTAAGGACGGCCAGCCCATCGACCCGTTCGCGCCAGACGCCACGAGTTGCAGCATCACGCGCCCGGCAGAGGATCTGTGGATCAAGACCCCCGACTACCAGCCCGGCGGGATCATCTCTGCAGGGTTCTCGACACAAATCCCGGACTATGATGCCGTGAAACAAGGACGCGCGGGAATTGACGAACTCCGTCTGGACAGCCCGGCCCTGGTTCTGTGGGGACACGTGTTCGGCAGCCGCCCCGGCGATACGCTGCGCCTGTCCATAACCGGGCCGGACGGAGCGACCGTGATCGAAAAGGACCTCGCCCTTGAAAAAGCGCAGGCGCAACTCTTTCGTGCGATTGGACGCAAGACAGGGGGCGCGTCATGGTTTGGTCCGGGGCAGTATCGGGGCGACGTGGCGCTGATCCGCGATGGCACTGTAATCAGCGACACAACCATTCAGTTGCAGGTCGCCCGGTAACAACTGCGCCTATTTTTCGGTGAACTTGATTTCGATCCGGCGGTTCTGGGCGCGCGCTTCGGGCGTGTCCGCCGGATTGATTGGCTGATATTCCCCATACCCGTTGGCAGACAGACGCTGCGGCGGGATGCCAAGCGCACCGGACAGATAGCGCACCACCGACAGGGCGCGGCCTTGGCTCAACTCCCAGTTATCGGCAAATTCCCCGGTGCCCAGCAGCGGTACATTGTCGGTATGCCCATCGACCTGCAGCACCCAGTCGATACCGGGCGGGATGTCGTTTGCGATCTGGCGGATGATCGACGCCACTTTTGCGATCTCCGTGCGCCCCGCTGCGGATAGGTCCGCGCGGCCCGGATCAAACAGCACTTCGGACGAGAACACAAAGCGGTCGCCCACGACCTGAACGCCTTCTTGATTGCCCAGCAGATCGCGCAACTGGCCGAAGAATTCCGACCGGTATTTCTCCAGGTTTTGGGCCTCTGCAGCAAGCTGTTCCGCCTCTGCCGCCAGCCGCGCACGTTCGGCTTCAAGCCGCGCGCGCTCTGCCTCTTCCAACTGCCGACGCTTGCGTTCTTCGGCGGCGACGCGGGCCAAGGCGGTGTTGAGCTCGGTTCCCAGCGATTGCAACTGCACTTCGCGCGCACTGTCCCTTTCGCGCGCGTCATCCAACAGCGACTGAAGTTCGCCCAGCTGCGTGCGCAATGCGGCAACCTGTTGGTTCAGAAGTTCCGCATTCCGCTGCGCTTCGGTGCTGATCGCCTGCTCTTCGCTCAACTGTCGGCGCGCGGCGGCCAGAAGGGCCGCTTGTTTCTCCGCCTCGCTGGTTTGATCCTGCGCCAGCGTCTCCGCCGCCAGCCGCGCTGCCAGCGCTTCGGCCAGACGCTCGCGCAGCGTGTCGCGGTCAAGATCCGCCGTCTGCGCCGCGCTTTCGACCTGCGACAAGGCGTTGGCCAACTGCGATTCCAGATCAGCCGCGCGCGCGGTCAGCGCCGCCACCTGCGCCTCTGCCGTCGCGCGGTCCTGCGCGGCGCTTGCCTCCAGCGCGGCGATCCGGGCGGCTGCGTCCTGCACTTCCTTCTCAGCCCGCGCTTCGATCTCCGCGATGCGGGCCGCCGCCTCTTCCAGCAAGGCACCCTGCGCCGTCTGGGTGCCTTCCAGCCCCTCCACCCGCGCGCGCGCGGCAGCAAGGTCCGCAACCAGCCCGGTCCGTTCCTCTTGCAGCGCAGCGAGTTGATCGCGCGTCGTGGTCAGTTCCGCCTGCGCTGCGGCCAAATCGCTTTCCAAGCCCCCGGCACGCGCTTCGGCTTCTGCGACCATGGTCCGCGCGTCGGAATTGAGCAGATCGACCTCCTGCATCCGCAGCAGTGCCGCCGCCAATTGCCGGTCCAGATCATCCTGCGCCGATTGCGCCGCAGCAAGCAGCGTCAGCGTATCTTCGGCGCGTTGGCGTTGCTGTTCCAGCGCCAGGGTCATCGCGGTCAATTCGGCATCCGCATCCTGCAACTTTTGGCGCAATGCTTCCGCTGCGGCCGCATCCGCTAGCCGCGCAGCTTCTTCGGCACTCAGGGCCTGCTGCGCCGCGTCCAGATCCGCCGCCAGCGCCTGAGACGTTTCCGTTTGCTCGGCATTGCGCTGCCGCAAATCCGCTATCAGCGCTTGCAACGCATCCCGCCGCGCCGCCGCCAATCGCGCCGCTTCCGCCCCTTCGTCTATTTCCGACCGGGCCTGCGCCAACGCGAGGTTCAGCGCCTCTTGTTCAGACACCAGCGCTGCCTCGCGATCCTGTAGCGCGGCCGTTTGATCTTGCAGCGTGGCTACTCGCCCCAGTGCATCGTCCCGTTCCGCCAAAAGCCCGGCAACCTGCGCCTCAAACGCCGTGATCCGCCCTTCGGCTTCGGACAAGGCTGCGGCGGTCTGATCGCGTTCTCCGGTCAAAGCGGCAATGCGGTCCTGCGCGGTGCCAAGCTGCTGCGTCAGTGTCGCGATCTGTGCGTCATTGGACTGAATGGTTGCAGACAAGGCGCCAACGCGCGCCTGCAATTCCGCGCCTTGTTGTTCGGACAGTCCAAGCGCCTGCGCCAGCGCCGCGACCTCCACCGCAAGCTGGTTCAGCTCGCTTTCCTGCCCGCTGATGGTTTCGCGCAGGACGAATTGCACCACCATGAAGATCGACAAGACGAAGAACAGGACCAGCAAAAGCCCGGTCATCGCATCGACAAAGCCCGGCCAGATCGCCGCCTGAAACCGTTGCCCTGTGCGTCGGGAAAGCGCCATGGTCTATGCGTCCGGCCCGGACCGGACCCGCAACCGGCGCACATTCGTGCGGTCGCCTTTCAGCGTGTCCAGCACTTCGCGCAGGTCGGACCGTAGTTCGCCAACGCTTTCCTGACGTCCGGCGCTGATCTCCTCCAGCAGGCGGAGCATTTGCACATCGATGGACCGCAGCCGCATCCGGCTTTCCGCATCCAGCCCCTCGCCCGCGCCTTGCTTTTCCATCAACCCGATCAGTCGCTCTTGCCCCTCTGCCACACGTTCAAGGGCCTGCGTCGCCGCGTCGCCAGAATCGAACTTATCGACCAGCCGGGTCATCGAATCCGCCAGCTTGCCAAGCTTTTCATCCACCATCGCCCGACTGACATCGGAATCGGTGAACATCTGCTGGAGGCTCTCCATCTGCTCGGCCATGTGATCGACAACGCCGGACAAGGCCGCCGCATCGCCCGCGCCGCCTTCGTCACCAGACGCGAAGCCCAGCCGCGTGATCGAGCTGAGCCATTCTTCAAGCTCGCGGTAAAACCGGTTCTGCCCGTGCCCGGCAAAAAGTTCGAGAAGCCCCACAACCAGCGACCCGGCCAACCCCAGTAGCGACGAGGCAAAGGCCACGCCCATGCCGCCAAGCTGCGCCTCTAGCCCGGTCATCAGCCGGTTGAACACCTCGACGCCGCCTTCGCCATCCTGCGGCGCAAGGCTGCGGATCGTATCCACGACCGCCGGGACTGTCGTCGCCAGCCCGTAGAACGTGCCCAGCAGGCCCAGAAAGATCAGCGTGCTGACGATATATCGGGTGATCTCGCGCACTTCGTCGATGCGCTGCGCGACGGAATCGAGGATCGACCGCGAGGAAGACGCGTTGATCTGCATCCGCGAGCCGCGCGAGCGTAGCAGGGTCGCCAGCGAGGCCAGCAGTTGCGGCGCCTTGCCCGCCTCTTGATCCTCAGCCGCGAAGCTTTCGATCCAGCGGACCGATCCGATCAGTTGGACCACCTGCCAGATGCAGGACACGATGCCGATGATGAACACGAACAGGATGAAACCGTTCAGATACGGGTTCGCCATAAAGACCGGCAGCACGCGCGGCAGTGCAAAAAACGCCCCCATGCCGGTCAGCGCCAGCACGATCAGCATCGAAATCACCTGCCGGATTGGCTGGGAGAAATGTGGTTTTGCCTCTGCCTCAGGCCGTGCCATCGCCTGTTCTTGCCCCCCGGTCACCGCTCATATTGTAGTCTTGGCACAAGGCTACACCACAAAATGGGGCCGGAGCCAATGAATTATGAACAAATCCTTTGCACCCGCCGCACCAGCCAGTCCAAATCGGAATCCGCCAATCCCAATTCGCGTAAATGCAAGGCAGTGTTGTAGAGATATTCGGTGTTCGGCCCGCGCCCACCAACGGCGCTGGCGATGATCTGCGCCTGCTCTTCCAAGGCGATCCCGCCGCAATATTGATCGTGATCGGGGTCAATCACATAGGTCACCGCGCGCACGCGCCGCCCGTCCACAAGTTCGATATCCAGTTCCTTTTCGAGATAGGCAGAGGACACCAGCTCTCGCTCACGCAGATAGGCCAGCGTCGCCTCTTCCGTTCCCGGCGCAGCGCGCAGCGCCACCCCCTCGCAAGAGGTGCCATCGGCCTCGTCCAGCGCCAGCACCAGACCGGGATGGTCGACCGTACCGCGGTGGTGGATCGATCGCATACAGAAGGAACGGGCATAGCCCGGCAGCCGTGCGACAACCTGCTCCGCCACGTCAAAGCCCGGATTCCACAAAAGCGATCCATAACCGAAAACCCACATGCGCGCCTCACTGGTTCTTTGTGTCGCGCCGATCTATAGGGTCCGCGTCCGGAACGACAAGGGGCAGGCGATGCGGCGGTTGGTAACGATAGGTGTCGGAGCGGCGCTTTTGTTCTGCCTTTGGTGGGCGGGCGCGGCGTGGTGGTTCAACACGGGCCTCACCGGCTGGTTCGACGCGCGCCGCGCGGAGGGATGGCAGGCCGAGCTGGAGGCGACAACGTCGGCCGGGTTCCCCGCGCGCGTCGATACCGTGCTGGAAGGCATCGCGCTGGCCGATCCGGGCACCGGCCTTGCGATTGAGGCGGAGAAACTGGTGATCTCCGCGCGCACGATCTGGCCCGGTGATCTTAGCGTCGCTTTGCCCGAAACGCCGATCCACATCGCAACGCCTTGGGACCGCTGGACGATCACGGCGGCAAATGCACGGGCGGATTTGAACCTGCATCCCGGCACTGCCCTGCAATTGGAGGCAATGCAGAAACGCTCCGGTCCGTTTACCCTTGCCCGCGTCGATGGAACATCTGTGCTGGGCGTCGCGGCGTTGGACCTTGCGCTGATCGAAACGGGTGACGCCGCGCAATACGACCTGCGCTTTGACGTCACGGATTTCACCCCCGGCGATGCGATCCGCGACATCGCCTTGTTGCCGCCCGACTGGCCCTTGGTCTTTGACGTGTTGACCGCTGATATCGGTCTTGCGCTGGATCACCCAATTGACCGTACCGCATTGGAGACCCGCCGCCCGCAACCGCAGGCCGTTACGCTCCGCCGGGTAGAGGCGCATTGGGGCGACATGCGGTTTCTTGCGACCGGCGACGTGATCCGCGATCCGCAAGGCCGGGCCGAGGGGCATTTGGTGGTGAAGGCAGAGAATTGGCAGCAGATGCTGGACCTGGCGCAAGCGGCCGGGATGATCCCGCCTGATTTACGTCCGCAAATCGAAGGCATGTTGCGCGGTCTGGCCTCGGGCACCGGCCGGACAGAGGATCTGGACGTGACCTTGCGGTTCGAAAACGGCCTGACACGCATTGGGTTCCTGCCGCTGGGGCCCGCCCCAAGCCTCGTGATCCGCTAGCTGCCTACTTGCAATAGGGTCCGCCGCGATAACGCGCGGTGTCGAAGTGGAAATGATCGCGGTGAAAGCGGTCAGCGCGCGGCCCAAGCACTGTTCCGAAAGGCCCGCAGGCCCCTTTATGCATCTTCCGCAACGCCCCCGATGTGCTGGACGCGCCCCACCCTTCCAAAACCGTAATCAGCCGGTCATTGGCAAGGTAAAAGCCAGAAATGTCGATGGCGCGGCCTTTGCCATGCTCAGATATCCGGGCGCCTTTCTGGTTGTTCCGCGTCCGGCAGGCGTAATGTGCCGCCACGCGCAACCGCGCCAGCCCACCGCCCTTTCGGCGCAGCGCCGGCTTGGCGCTTTGATCGACCCATGTTTTCAAGGCCTGAGCGGTCTCGCAATCCATGACGGAATGTTGTGTGAGCGCCACGCCTGAAACCGATTTGACCCGCACCGCCTCTGCGATGCCGCAGCCTTTGATGCGCCCCGGCACACGCCCGACGACCTCGCCCTGAATGGCGATATCACCGCAGACCGCGCCGCGCCGCAGCGCCCGGCGGCTTTCTTTGGCCCGCTTTTCGGCGCGCTTGGTACGGAAAAAGGGGCGGCGCGAGTTTTCCACCGGCGCGACTTGCGGCGTGGGTGCGACCCCATCGGCGGCGGGCGTCGCAACCGGCGCCGCAATCGTGCTTGCGCCCCCGTCCCGCACGGCTGGGCGCAGCGATGTGTTCGGCGCATTCGCCACTGCGGTGCTGGCCAGCAGCAGGAGAAGCGCCACGAGCCTCATTTTTTCTGTGCCCGGCCGAAATCCGGTGCATCCGTGTCCTGACCGGCTTCGATGATGCCCCGCCGGATCGCGCGAGTGCGGGTGAAATAGTCGAACAGATGGTCGCCATCCCCGGTTCGGATCGCCCGTTGCAGGGCGAAAAGCTCTTCTGTGAAGCGCCCCAGAATTTCCAGCGTCGCGTCCTTGTTGGTCAAAAACACATCGCGCCACATCGTCGGATCAGATGCCGCGATCCGCGTGAAATCCCGGAAGCCAGCGGCAGAGTATTTGATAACCTCGCTATCGGTCACGCGGCCCAGATCGTCGGCCACGCCCACCATCGTATACGCGATGAGGTGCGGCGTATGAGAGGTCACGGCCAGAACAAGGTCATGGTGTTCCGGGTCCATCTCGTCGGTATTGGCGCCCAGCGCCTGCCAGAAGGATGTCAGCCGCGCCACCGCGTCCCGGTCTGCACCCGGCACGGGAACGATGATTGTCCACTTGTTGTCAAACAGTTCCGCGAAACCGGCATTCGGACCACTATGTTCGGTCCCGGCCAGCGGGTGTGCGGGCACGAAATGGACATTGTCCGGCAGATGTGGCGCGACATGATCGATGACGTCCCGCTTGACGGAGCCGACATCGGTCACGGTGCAGCCGTCTGCCAGCACCGGCGCGATCTCTTGCGCCACGCCGCCCATCGCGCCCACCGGGACGGCAAGAACCACCAGATCGGCCCCTTCGCAGGCAGCCGCAGCGCTGTCTTCGACGCGGTCGCAAAAGCCCAGCTTTCGGACGGTGTCGCGCGTCTCTTCGGATCGCGCATAGCCCACGATTTCACCCGCAACGCCGCCGCGCTTCATCGCCCAGGCCATCGACCCCGCGATCAGGCCAAGACCGATCAGTGCAACACGGTTGTAGATTGGCGTGCTCATGCGGCTCTCCAGCGGGTCAGGGAATCAATTACGCGGCCGGTCTGCTCTGCATCGCCCACGGTGATGCGCAACCCTTCGGGAAAGCCATAACCGGTCACGCGGCGCACGATGATCCCGTCCGCTTGCAACGTCGCATCCGCCGCGCCGGCCTCGTCCGGGGAGGCAAACCGGGCAAGCACGAAATTCGTCTGCGACTCGTCGCATTCCACACCAAGCTGCCGCAACGCGCCGGTAAGCCGCGCCCGCTGGTCAGCATTCAGCGCGGAGCAGGTGTCCAGCCAGTCACGGTCGCGCAGGGCGGCCTCGGCGGCGGCAAGTTGCACAACACTTAGATTGAAGGGCTGGCGGATACGGGTCATCACGTCAATCAACGCCTTGGGACCATAGCCCCAGCCGACACGCAGCCCGCCCAGCCCGTAAATCTTGGAAAAGGTCCGCGTCATCAGCACATTGGGCCGCTCCTTGGCCAGCGACCGCCCCCCGTCATAGCCTTCGGCATATTCGGTATAGGCCCCGTCGATCACCAGGATGACACTGTCCGGCAGCCCATCGGCAAGCCGCACAAGGTCTTCATCGGGAAGGATGGTGCCAGTGGGATTGCCCGGATTGGTCAGCAGGACGATCCGCGTCCGGTCCGTCACGGCGCCAAGGATCGCATCCACATCCACGACACGCACCGCTTCGGGCACCTTCACCGGGGTCGCGCCCGCCATGTTCGCAAGGATCGGGTACATGGAAAACCCGTGTTCGGTATAGATGATCTCATCCCCCGGACCGGCAAAAGCCTGCGTGACGAATTGCAGAACCTCGTCCGAACCGACGCCGCAGATCACGCGGTCTGCCTCGACCTGCCACATCTCGGCAATCGCCGCCCGCAAATCTGCGTGATCGGTCGATGGGTAAAGATGCATGCCCGCCGCAGCCTGCGTCAGCGCAGCGATGGCCGAGGGGGGCGGGCCCAATGGGTTCTCGTTCGAGCTAAGCTTGAGCACCTGCGCAACCCCATCCAGATGGGATTTGCCGCCCTCATAAAGCGCAATATCCATGATACCGGGTTGGGGCGTGATGACAGCCATGAAAACCTCCGTTGCGTGACAGGGTTTTAGGCCCGCCCGCCCGCAGTGACCAGTGCCAATTCGCCGCCCCCGGCCCTGCCTCAGACCGCGGCACCTTCGGCAGGTTTCCATTTGAACCGAACCCGCAGAATACCGTGGTCATTGGTGCCGCTGTCCTTGTGATCGTCGAAATCAAGGTGGTCGTTCAGCACCACCATATCGTCGAAGGCCCAGATCCGGCGCTTGGAGTTGTCATAGAACTCCTGACTGAACAGCACATGATCAAGGCTTTCGCGCTGCCCTTTGTAGACATGCGTATAATAGACATCCCGGACCGACCGGTATTCCTGTATCGTCTGCGCCGTATAAAGCGCGTTATCCCCGCCGCCCGACGACAAGGGCGACAGAAACGTCGGCTGCTCTGACAGGATGTTGAGCGTGTTGCTGTCCTTGCCGTCATTCATATCCCCGATCACCACAACCGGCGTATCGGAATTCTTCACCAGCTTGGTGATGATGATGCGCAGCGCGGTCGCCTCTGCGGTGCGCCGGATCGTCGAGAGCGCATACCCGATTGCGTTGGTATGTGGGCTATGCGTGCCCCGGTCATACCATGCCTCGTTCCAGACCTGCGTGGGGCGGCGCGATTTGAAGTGGCAGACAAAGACGTGAATGACCGGCGTATCCTCGCGCGGTTGAAGCCGAACATGCAGAACGGGCCGCGAAAATTCCCGCAGCCAAATCGCCACATCAGGCTGCTGCGGGTCGTCGCCCTTGGTCGACAGGATCATTTCCTCGGGGAACTGGGTGATCCACTCCGGCTCACTCACCAACATGTCGGACCGCACCGCCCCCGCGCACACGATGCGACTGCCGGAATGATCGGGCGGGGTCAGCGGGCGGTGGGTGCTGTCCAGACCGGCCTCCGCCAGCGTGGCGGCCAGCGCGGCGGGGGCCCACAGCTCCTGGAAGCCGATGAAATCGGCGGAGAGCAGCGACAGCGACGCACCTGTAAAGGCGATTTTCCGGTCATATTGCGCCTGCGTCCAACTGGCCCCGTTATACAGCGGCGCGCCCGGCAACTGCAGGTTCAAGAGGTTGAAACTGGTAAAGGAAATGTCCCGCGATGCCATAATTGGCCCCCAACGATTTGTTCAATGGGGCAAGCCTACCACAGGTTGAGCGGCGCGCGGCAAAAAGAAACCGCGCCGAAAAGTCCGGCGCGGTCCCAAAAGCATCTGTGAAAGGGCAGAGCCCGATCAGTTTTTCGCGTAGAATTCGACGACGAGGTTCGGTTCCATCATCACCGGATACGGCACATCGCCCAGCTGCGGGGTGCGCACGAAGGTCGCGGTCAGCTTGGAGTGGTCCGCGTCGATGTAATCCGGAACGTCACGCTCGGGCAGTTGAACGGCTTCGAGGATCGCTGCCATTTGCTTGGAACGATCACGCACTTCGATCACGTCGCCCTCTTTCACGCGGTAGGAGGGGATGTTCACGATGCGGCCATTCACACGCACGTGCTTGTGGTTCACGAACTGACGTGCGGCGAAGATGGTCGGAACGAATTTCGCGCGGTACACAACGGCGTCCAGACGGCGTTCCAGCAGACCGATCAGGTTTTCACCGGTATCGCCCTTCACACGCTCTGCCTCACCGTAGATGCGGCGGAATTGCTTTTCGGTCAGGTCGCCGTAGTAACCTTTCAGCTTCTGCTTGGCGCGCAGCTGGATACCGAAGTCGGACAGTTTGCCCTTGCGGCGCTGACCGTGCTGGCCGGGGCCATATTCACGGCGGTTCACCGGGGATTTCGCACGGCCCCAGATGTTTTCGCCCATGCGGCGGTCAATTTTGTACTTGGCAGCAGTTCTTTTTGTCATCTGCTGATCTCCTCTTCAGTTGTGATGTCGCCTCATCCTGTTCGAAAACCGAAGCCCGGTTTTGCGGGAAAAGACGCACGAGAGGGCGTTGTCCTTTCCCCGGATTTGGCCGGGGCGACAGGCATCCCCTTGCGGGGGCCACCAACACCAATGAGCGCGCGCTTATACGCGCATATCTGCACGAGTCAACAGGCGTGTGACCCGTCCTGTCACACGCGCCTGTTACGCAAGGGCCGCGCAGGCTGCGTGGCGCGGGCATGTCACCACGTGGTCATTCACCAAACCCATGGCCTGAATCGCCGCATACACGATGGTCGGCCCACAGAATCGGAACCCCTGCGCCTTCAAATCCTTGGACATCCGCTCTGACATCGGGGTGAAAGCAGGCACCTCAGCCAGAGAGGCCCAACGGTTCTGGAGCGGCGTTCCATCGACATATTTCCAGAGAAATTGATCGAACCCCTCCGCCTCTTCGATCTTCAGATAGGCCTGCGCGTTAAGGATTGTGGCTTCGATCTTGCCGCGATGACGGACAATGCCGGGGTTGCCCAGCAGCGTTTCGACCTCTGCCGGGCCCCAGTTTGCGATGGTTTCAGGATCGAACCCCTTGAATGCCTCGCGGAAATTTTCCCGCTTTTTCAATATCGTGATCCAGCTCAGCCCGGCTTGGAATCCATCCAGGACAAGCTTTTCCCAAAGCGCGCGGGAATCGCGTTCCGGTACACCCCATTCGGTATCATGGTAATCAATGTAAATTTCTTCAGAGCCGACCCAGCCACAACGATCCATCTCACCCGCCTTGCATAAAATGAGCCACGTTACTGACCATTAAGCCCTTCTTAGGGGAAATGAGCCAGCCTGTAGCGGTGAAGTACGACACGGAACGGCCCACGCATATGCCCCCACGCCACCACCTTGCAAATATTCCGCCCGGAAATTCCAGCCCCCTTGAGTACGCTGTGCGAAAGCGGGACGAGGAAACGCTCAACATGGTGGCGGATGCTGTCCGGTACAAACAGGCGCTTTTGGCCTATCAGCCCGTTGTGCGTGCGCAGACGACGAATTCCGTCGCGTTCTACGAGGGGCTGATCCGCGTTCTGGATGCCACCGGGCGGGTCATTCCCGCAGCGGACTTCATGCCCGTCGTGGAAAATGAGGAACTTGGCCGCACCATCGACACGCTATCGCTGGCCATGGGGTGCAAGGCGCTGGCAGAGGTACCGAATCTCCGTTTGTCGATCAACATGTCCGCCCGCTCCATCGGGTATCGCCCGTGGCTACGCACGCTCAATCGCTGGCTCGACAAGGATGACAGCATCGGGCCGCGCCTGATTCTCGAAATCACCGAAAGTTCGGCGATGACGGTGCCCGAACTGGTGGTGGACTTCATGGACCGCCTGCAAATGCGCGGCATTTGCTTTGCGCTGGATGATTTCGGGTCCGGCTATACCGCGCTGCGCTACTTCAAGGACTTCTTCTTCGATATCATCAAGATCGACGGCCAGTTCATCAAAGGCATCGCCCGCGACCCAGATAACCTTGTTCTCACGCAAGCCATGCTGTCCATCGCCAAGCAATTCGACATGCTCTGCGTGGCCGAAATGGTCGAAACGCCCGAAGATGCCGAGGTGCTAACCAAGATCGGCGTCGACTGCATGCAAGGGTTCAATTTCGGCGCACCGACGATCAAGCCCGATTGGCTTCCCCGGTCAGGGCATATGGCACGCCGCCGGGCGTAGTCGCGTCAAACAGCCTCAGCATCCTTTCGCATATCAGACCACACCGCCGTTGCCGCCACGCATCCAATTCGTTATGCCGGTGGTTGAGTTTGGTGGGTCGGATTGGGTTTTTTGCCCTTCCAAGGCAGAATTTACCCGAGATGTCTCTCCACGATTTAGGCAGAGGGAGAACTCATGACCAATGTAGTAATTGCATCCGCGGCCCGTACGGCTGTCGGCAGCTTCGGGGGAGCGTTTTCGAACACGCCGGCACATGATCTGGGCAAATGTGTGCTCGAAGCGGTGGTGGAGCGCGCGGGGATCGAAAAGGCCGATGTGTCCGAAACCATCTTGGGTCAGGTTTTGACAGCGGCGCAGGGCCAGAACCCGGCGCGCCAAGCGCATATCAACGCGGGCCTGCCGATCGAATCCGCCGCTTGGGGCATCAATCAGGTCTGCGGCTCCGGTCTGCGCGCCGTCGCCCTTGGCGCCCAGCACATCCAGCTTGGCGATGCGGATATCGTCGCCGCAGGCGGTCAGGAAAACATGACCATGTCGCCCCATGCCGCAAATCTGCGGGCCGGTCACAAGATGGGCGACATGAAATACATCGACACGATGATCCGTGACGGACTGTGGGATGCCTTCAACGGCTATCACATGGGCCAGACGGCTGAGAATGTCGCTGAAAAGTGGCAAATCTCACGTGATCAGCAGGACGAGTTCGCGGTCGCCTCTCAGAACAAGGCCGAAGCGGCACAGAAGGCCGGCAAATTCGATGACGAGGTCGTGGCCTTCACCGTCAAGACGCGCAAAGGCGACATCGTCGTCGACAAGGATGAATATATCCGCCACGGCGCGACCATCGAAGCCATGCAGAAGCTGCGCCCGGCCTTCACCAAGGATGGGTCCGTAACCGCCGCCAACGCCTCTGGCCTGAATGACGGCGCGGCCGCCGTTCTTCTGATGTCTGCGGACAACGCGGAAAAGCGCGGCATTCAACCGATGGCGCGGATCGCATCCTATGCAACGGCAGGTCTTGACCCGTCGATCATGGGTGTCGGCCCGATCCACGCGTCGCGCAAGGCGTTGGAAAAGGCAGGTTGGAGCGTCGATGACCTTGACCTTGTCGAAGCCAATGAAGCTTTCGCCGCGCAGGCCTGCGCCGTGAACAAGGACATGGGCTGGGATCCGTCGATCGTGAACGTCAATGGCGGCGCGATTGCGATCGGCCACCCGATTGGCGCCTCCGGTTGCCGCGTTCTGAACACGCTGCTGTTCGAAATGCAGCGCCGCGACGCCAAGAAAGGCCTTGCGACACTTTGCATTGGTGGCGGCATGGGCGTCGCCATGTGCATCGAACGGCCCTGATTTCTAAGGTGGGGGCAGAGCATTTCTTTGCCCCCACCCCGTCGAACGGGCCGCTCCAGTAAAAATTCTTAAAGAAATATTATTGCGCAAGTTGCGCCCGGGAAGTAACAAGATTTCGACACTAAATTGGAGGAGACCCCATGTCCCGAGTAGCTCTAGTCACCGGTGGCAGCCGCGGTATCGGCGAAGCCATTTCAAAAAAACTCAAAGCCGATGGCTACACAGTCGCTGCCACCTATGCAGGGAATGACGAGGCCGCCGCCAAGTTCACAGAGGCGACCGGCATCAAGACCTTCAAATGGAATGTCGCCGATTACGATGACTCCAAAGCGGGCATCGCAAAGGTCGAGGCAGAGCTTGGCCCCATCGACGTCGTCGTTGCCAACGCGGGCATCACCCGTGACGCGCCGTTTCACAAAATGACGCCGGAACAATGGCATCAGGTCATCGACACCAACCTGACGGGCGTTTTTAACACCATCCACCCGATCTGGCCCGGTATGCGCGAGCGTAAATTCGGCCGCGTGATCGTCATTTCGTCGATCAACGGGCAAAAAGGCCAGTTCGCACAGGTCAACTACGCCGCGACCAAGGCGGGCGATCTGGGGATCGTGAAATCCTTGGCACAGGAAGGCGCACGCGCAGGGATTACCGCGAACGCGATCTGCCCCGGCTACATCGCGACAGAAATGGTGATGGCCGTGCCGGAGAAAGTGCGCGAGGCGATCATCAGCCAGATTCCGACAGGCCGCTTGGGCGAACCGGAAGAAATCGCGCGCTGCGTTGCCTTCCTCGCCTCCGATGACGCGGGCTTTATCAATGGCTCCACCATCTCGGCGAATGGCGGCCAATTCTTCGTCTAACCGCCACATAAGCCACTGAATTCAGGGCCGTTCCCTTGGGGAGCGGCCCTTTTTCTGTCTGCAGGTGGGGAATTCCGGACCTGACAAAACTGCGAAACACGTCAAAGTTGTGCTACTTTAGGTTATATTTAAACGCAATTTTGGAGGCTACTATGACCAGTGCACACGGCTCCAGTCAGCTTCGAGGCCTTGATGCCTTTTGTTCACGAGAACATCATTACCACGAGGGCGACCGCTTTGGACGCATGTTTCCCGATCTGTCCCCGCTTTTCACCGACCCGCGCGTTTTGGACAGTCTTGGCCAGCCCGGCGGTGTCATGGATGGTGGGCCAAACGGCACCACATCGCAAAGCAATCCAGTGGGTTTTGTCTTTTTCGGACAGTTCGTTGACCACGACATCACGCTGGATGTGACGTCCAGCCTCGACAGCGTCAACAACCCCGAAAACACGCCGAATGTCAGATCCCCAACGCTTGATCTGGATTGCATCTATGGGCTTGGCCCCGAAGCGCAGCCCTATCTGTACCATCCCGACGGCGCGTTCAAAGGCGTCAAGCTGATCACCGGCGCGGAACTGGGCACTGGGGCACATGCGGCTGATGATTTGGCGCGCGTCGGCGATATCGCCCTGATTGGCGACTTCCGAAATGACGAGAATCGAATCGTCAGCCAGATGCAATTGGCGATGATCCGCTTTCACAATCGCATGTGCGACGACCTGCAGGGCAAATACAGCGGCAAGGAGCTTTACGAAGAGGCGCGGCGGCTTTGCATGTGGCACTATCAGTGGTGCGTCGTGCATGACTTTCTGAAAAGCATCTGCGGCGAAGGTGTCGTGTCCCGGGTTCTGTCCGAGGGACGCAAGTTCTACAAACCCAAATCGCCCTTCATCCCGGTCGAGTTTTCGGTCGCCGGGTATCGCTTTGGCCATTCGATGGTGCCGATGAAGGTCCAGACCCAGCAAGGGGGCAGCATGTTCGAGCTGTTCGGCACGGTGCTTGGCAAGGGCTTTGGGCCGATCTCGGACGCCCGCGCCGTGACGGACATGCACGAGATGTTCGAAACGCATGAGGGGCGCACCGTGCAGCGTGCGGGCCGCGTTGACGCGAAGCTGGCCTCTGACCTGCTGGCGCTTCCCGCCAAGGTCGATCCCGAGGGACGGTCCCTCGCCACGCGCAACATGGTTCGCGGGCAGTCCTTCCTGCTTCCTGCGGGCGAAACACTCGCCCGCGCGATTGGCCGCCCGGAGACCGAGATCGAACAGGTCAGCGATGCGGCCCGCGCGGATGAGCCGGGCCTGCAAGGTGGCACGCCGCTATGGTACTACATCCTGCGGGAGGCCGACCTGATCGGGCGCGAGAATATCGACGGCACCCGCCAACCCGGTGAAGGGCTGGGCCCGGTGGGCGCGACGATCGTGGCAGAAACGGTGATCGGGTTGATTGAACTGGACCCGCGATCTTGGCTTGGTGAGAACCGCAATTGGCGTCCGCAGAACAGCACGACCGATCCAAGTATCGAGTTAAGCAGCATCGGTCACTTGATGACGTATGGCTGACGAAATCGCGTGCATAACGCGATTTTAACGCCACAAACCTATACCGGGGCCGGTTCAGCCGAACAGGAGGCCCCGGTATGCTGCACGGAAATGCCACCCCCCGACTGCCGGTGCGCGATGCGCGCGCCGCCCGGATTGCGGAACTCTCTGCCGAATATATCGATGCCTCGGCAGACCGACGCCAGGAAATCGGCGCAGAGATCGCCGGTTTGATTAACCGGCGCATCATCCCGCTTCACGGCAGTTAATTCAAAATTCGGCGGAATCACCGCGCCGATTTTCCGAACATCCAGCCCCAAACGTTTCGCACCGCTTGCGCGCGTTCGAAATGGGCGCGGCGGATGGCGGCATCGGTGATCTGACTGGTGCGTGCTTCAAGCATGGGTCTCTCCTCGGAACAGGTTTTCTTGATCTGCTCTAAGTATGATGCTTGTGATTAAGCTGACAAATGAGACTTTTCACGGCCTCAGTTTAGTTTTACTTATGTAAAATGCCAGATCGCCTTCCCCCTTTGACCGCCTTGCGCGCCTTTGAGGCGGCAGCGCGTCATATGTCCTTTGCTAAAGCGGCAGAGGAATTGAATGTCACGCCCGCCGCGCTGTCCTTCCAGATCAAATCGCTTGAGGACCACTTGGGCGCGCCCTTGTTCCACAGGCTCAATCGCGCCGTGACCCTGACGGAAGCCGGTGAAACCCTGGCCCCCGGCTGCCGTGACGGGTTCACCGCGCTGGTCGCAGCCTGGACGACAACGCGGCGCCTGCTGGATAGTGCGACGCTGACCGTCACCGCCGGACCCGCCTTTACCGCCAAATGGTTGGCCCCGCGCCTGTACGAATTTGCCCAGAAGCACCCTGCCATCGAACTGCGCTTTTCTGCGGCGCTGCGTATGATGGATTTCGACCGCGACCAGATCGACGTTGCGATCCGCTTCGGTCAAGGTCCAGATCAGGGGCTATGGTCTCTGCCCCTCGCCGAAGAATGGGTGACGCCCGTGATGACACCGGACCTGGCCAAGCGCTACCCGACGGCGCAATCGCTGCGGGACGCCGTGTTGATCATCGACCAATCCATCGATTTTCTCGAACCACCGGTGAATTGGACCACGTGGCTGACAGCCGCGGGGGTGGCGCCTTTTACTGCGCATGGACCGCGCTTTTCCCAAGCGGACCACGCGGTCGATGCGGCATTGGCCGGTGTTGGCGTCACGCTGGGTCGCCGCGCGCTGGTCATCAAGGACATCCACGAGGGCCGGCTTGTCGCGCCCTACAAGATCGCGCTGAACACCCATGCGCGCTTTCGTTTCCTGTGCCGCTCCGGCACGGAAGAGCGCCCGCATATCCGGGCCTTCCGCGACTGGATGCTGGCAGAGATCGAAAAGACGCGCGATGTCACCGAGGCGCTGCACATCGTCGATCCCCCGCCCTTGGAAACGTAAGGCCCCGGACCGTCACAGTCCGGGGCCACTCTTCTTCCGATTTTGCCTGCCGGTGTGACCCGGCCCAGGCGACCTACGGCCACCCCACCCACGCGATCAGTCTGTCAGTGCGACAGACGTTCAATCTCTTCCTTCAGTCGCAATTTCTGCTTCTTGAGATCCGCAATCTCAACGTCGCTCGTACTGGGCGCACGTTGCGCTTCCTCAACAGCGTCACTAAGGACTCGATGCTTTCTCTTCAGCTCCTGCAGATGCGAGCTAAGGGTCATGGGCGTTCTCCTCATTCGTGTTGAATAAGCCGAGTGAACCACAAATTCCGAGTCGCGTCACGCCGCAGTCGCGAAGCCATGCCAAACGCGGATTTTGTTCGACAAATTGCTCAATAAGTGATCGGCGCGCCGCAGCGCAGCACGTCTGAGACCACCTTTGTATAGTGATCCTTGTCACCCGGATGATCCGCCCCGCGGTGCAGGATCAACGGCGCATGCAATTTCAAAGGCGCGCGCCCTTCCTTGCGCCCCCGCATCAAGACAAGCTCCGCCGCCCGGTCAACGCGCGGCGCAAGTGGCAGCACCTCAAGGCTGCCAAGGCAGGAATTCATCGCGCTCAACGCGTCGGCCAGCCGGTCCGCCTTGAGGATCAGATGCAGATAACCGCGTGGTTTCACCCGGCGCGCGCCGATCCCGATCCACTCCGCCAGCGGCAGGTCTTCGCCCAAGGCGGCTTCGCGCACACGGTCGGGCGCGGCGGTGCCATGGGCACGATCATAATATGGCGGGTTGGAGATGACATGATCGAAGGACATCGCCCGCAGCGGCGCTGGCATCTGCGCCAAATCCGCTTGCGTCACGGTGAAGTCTTGCGCGGCCTCAAGCCCGTTGCGACGGGCCAATGCGGCATAGGCGGGCTCACGCTCCACCCCGTAAAGTTGCAATTGCGCGACCCGCACCCCGAGACACAGCGCCGCAGCACCGGCCCCACATCCCAGATCAAGCACCGTCTGACCCGGTTTCGCAGGCACCGACGCGGCCAGCAGCACAGGGTCCACACCGGCCCGATACCCCTTGACCGGCTGCCAAAGGTGAAGTTTTCCACCCAAAAACGCATCTTTTTGCAGGTTTTCAGCCGAAAATTCGGTCACGGGCTGACTTCGATACCATTGTCGCGCATTGCGATGCTGGCGCGGGCGTAATCATCTTCGCGCACCATCATACGGATAGGAAAAACATCCAATCCGCCGTAGAGGTTGCTTATATTTACGTCCAGTTCAAAGCACATTATATCCTCACCAGCCAGAAGCGCTTTGGCAAAAGCGGCGACAGTCGGGTCGGAGGTGCGCAAAAGCTCTTTCATACGCCTGATGTAACGGGGCTGAACCACAGAAGTCGAGAGCCGAACAGGAAACGGAATGGACGCCAGCTACAAACCGCATGATCGAATGGCCGAGCTGCTGGCAGATGAGCTTGCGCAGGTGAATGACCTGATCCGGGATCGCATGGCGTCCGAACATGCGCCGCGCATTCCCGAAGTGACCGCGCATCTTGTCGGCGCGGGCGGCAAGCGTCTACGCCCCATGCTGACCCTCGCCGCCGCGCGCCTATGTGGCTATGACGGCCCCTATCACGTGCATCTGGCGGCCACGGTCGAATTCATCCACACGGCGACGCTGCTGCATGACGATGTCGTCGATGAAAGCAAGCAGCGGCGTGGGCGGCCAACGGCGAACCTGCTATGGGACAACAAATCTTCCGTGCTGGTTGGCGATTATCTCTTTGCCCGCAGCTTCCAGTTGATGACCGAAACCGACAATATCCGCGTGCTGCGTATCCTGTCGAACGCTGCCGCGACGATCGCGGAAGGCGAAGTGCTGCAACTGACCGCCGCTCAGGATCTGGCGACGGATGAGGGGATTTACCTCAAGGTCGTGCGCGGCAAGACAGCGGCACTGTTCTCTGCCGCGACAGAGGTTGGCGGCGTTATCGCCGGCGCGTCCGAGGACGTGATCAAAGCGCTGTTCGATTATGGCGACGCGCTGGGGATTGCTTTCCAGATCGTCGATGACCTTTTGGATTATCAGGGCGTTAGCGCGGCCACGGGCAAGAATATCGGTGATGATTTCCGCGAACGGAAACTGACGCTGCCCGTGATCAAGGCCGTGGCACTTGCGAATACGGAAGAGCGCGGGTTCTGGGAACGCACGATCGAAAAGGGCATCCAGAACGATGGCGATCTGGAAACGGCCCTGACCCTGCTGAACGCGCACGGAACGCTTGAGGCGACCAAGCAAGACGCACTGAGCTGGGCGGACCGCGCCAAGGCCGCGCTGGAACAGCTCCCCGACCATGAAGTGCGCACGATGCTGCGTGATCTGGCCGATTACGTGGTCGAACGGATCAGCTGACACCGCCGCCAAGCGTGGTCGCGACGATCCACCAATCGGGATGTGCCGCTTCGATCTCATAGGCAGCGAATTTGGCGGCTTTGAGCGTGGGATAGATCGCGAAACAGGTCGCGCCGGAGCCGGACATTCGCACTAGACGCACATTCCCGGTTGAGCGCAATTCGCTGAGCGCGGTGTCGATGTCGCGCAGCAGCGCCGCTGCGGGCACCTCCAGATCGTTGCGCTGCCCGGCGAGCCACGCACAGCACGCATCCGCATCGGCAAAGTCCGGGATCACATCCGGCATCGGCGCATTGTCGCGGCTGGCCATTGAGGAAAAGACCTGCCCCGTCGGCACCACCCCCCCCGGATTGACCAGCACAGCAGGCAGTGGCGGCACTTGCACCGGGTCCAGCCTTTCACCAATGCCGCGCATCCGCATCGGCTGGGCGGCGTAACACACCGGCACATCCGCCCCAAGCGCAAGCACCGCGTCCGGATCCAGCCCCGCGCCCGATGCCCACAGCAACGCCGCTGCGTCGGAAGACCCGCCACCGATCCCGGCCCCATGCGGCAAGCTTTTGAACAATCGGATATGCCCGCGCCAATGCGCCAGTTCCGCCGCGCGCCACACAAGGTTGCGCGCATCTGTCGGAACGCCGTCCGCAAAAGGCCCCTGCACGGTCAGCGAAAGCTCCGGTCCCGGCGTGATTTCCAACCGGTCGCCGATATCGGCAAACACGACGAGACTGTCGAGCAGATGATACCCATCTGCCCGCTGGCCCGTCACATGCAGCGTCAGGTTGATCTTGGCCGGTGCCGTGATCTGCACGGCCGATGCTGTTGCTGTGCCCGCGTCAGTTATCGCCCGCGACCTTCAATGGTGGCTTGCCTTCTTCGGCCAGCAGATCGTCCAGACCGATTTCCAGCTTCTTGCGGATGCGGTCCGGGTCGGCCTCGGTATCGACGTTATCACCGTCGATGAAGGATAGCGCCCGCGACCACTGGAATTCCGCCTCGCGGTAACGCCCAACGGCCCAGTACACATCGCCAAGGTGATCGTTCACCACCGGATCGACCGGCATCAATTCCACCGCAAGCTCCATGTGGCCAACCGCCTCATCATAGCGGCCCAGCCGGTAAAGCACCCAGCCCAGGCTGTCCACGATGTAACCGCTATCCGGGCGGGCCGCGACGGCACGTTCGATCATCTCCAACGCTTCGTCCAGCTTGATCTGCTTTTCCACCATCGAATAGCCAAGGTAATTCAACACCTGCGGCTGGTCAGGCTCCAGTTCCAGCGCCGCGCGGAAATCGGTTTCGGCCTTGTCCCACATGTCTTGACGCTCAAGGCTGATGGCCCGCGCATACAGCAGGAACCAACGGTTGCGCGCCGCCTCATCCGTGCGGGCCAAGGCCTTGTCATAGGCATCCGTGGCAAGCGCGAATTCATCCTGCCCGCGATAAACATCGCCCAGCGTCGAATACACGACAGCCAGATCACCATGGGTTTTCGCAAGGTTGTTGAGCGCCTCGATCGCGGCGTCATCCTTGGACAGCTTGCGCAATGCGCTGATCCGGCCAAGCTCTGCCGCGTGGTAATCCACATGATCGCGCGGCATCTGCGCGAAAGCATCAATCGCCAACTCATACTGGCCCAGATCCTCCAGCAAATCCGCGACAAGAAGCAGCGCATCGCTGTGATCGGGGCGCAAAGCCTGCGCCATACGCGCATAAAGCAAGGTGTAATCCGCCTGCGCTTCGTTAATCAGCGCCGCGGCGATGGAGTAATAGACCTCTGCCAGACCATCCTGCGCGGTGTTCACATGGGAGAACGCGACAAGCTCGCCCTTTTCCAACCGCTCCCGCAGCGCCGCGATACCCGGATCGGAAGCTGGCCCGAAAGCATCGTCGAGACGGTCCAAAGCGTCCTGATTGCGATCAAGATTCGACAGGATTTCCGCGCGCGCCATTGCCCCGCGCCGGGTCAGCTGTACCAACCCTTGTTCATCTTCCGAAAAGATCGCCTCTGCCCCGGCGAAATCACCCGTCTGGGCCAGCGCCAAAGCCTTGTGATACAGCGCAAACCCCTTCAGCCCCTGTTGTTCAGAGAGTTCGTCGAACGTGGCGAAAGCGTCTTCAGCGCGCCCCGCACCAAGCTGTGCCCAAGCGCGCACCAGACCATCCACAAGCGGGCCAATGCCACGCTCTTCGCCCTTGCTGCGTTCGATCAAAGCCTCGAAATCGCCGCTGCGCGCAAGGTCGGTCGCCAGCATCATCTGCGCCACTTGGCTGCGCACGCCAGCCTTGTCCATCGCGCGGGCAATCGGCAGCGCGTCGTCGAAATTCCCGCGCAGCAACTGGGCCAATGTCAACGCTTCCTGCAATTCGGGATTGCCACGCTGCATCACCAAAGCGCGGGTGTAATAGCGTGCTGCGGCCGCGTAATCATGCTCTCGGTCGGCGATACGCGCGGCGAGATACGCTCCTGAAAGGCTGTTCGAGAGTGCCCCACTCGCAGGTCCGATAAGGGCCACGGCGGTCAGCGCAGTTCGCATCAACTTCAGCATTACCTGCCTCTTTTTGTCTGCTTCGGTTGATAAGCCTAACAGGTTCAAACCCGCGCGCAACGAAAAGGCTGTGACATCTGCGCGAGCAGCCGCCCAAATCCGGGCAGCGCCGCGACACTATGCGCGTTAAACCCGCCTTAAATCTTGGTGCCTATGATTGAACCGCGCAAAGATGCGGAAATGCGGAAACCGGAATGTCACGGCACACAGCCACACATCAACGTGCACAGACGCGCAAGGCGGCGAACAATTCCGCCGTGTTGCATCACCGCGGCAAACAGATCCCCGTCGTGCTCAAGAACGTGTCGCGCGATGGCGCTGCGGTTGTGCTGAAGGTTGGGTCCGCCAATTTGGCCCTGGATGGCCCGATATTTCTTGAAGTGCCGGGATTTGCGCGGCTGCCCTTTCGTGTCCGCTGGACCGATGACACCAGTTTGGGCGGGGCGTTCGACATCCCCCTCTCCCGCAAGGCCGGTTTCAACGCGCAGCTCGATCGGCTGCTGATGCGGATTGGCCGATAGAATATACCGGCCAATCCCGCCTGAATTTACATATTGGGGTAGTTCGGCCCATCCCCGCCCTGCGGCGTGACCCAAGTGATGTTCTTGCTTGGGTCTTTGATGTCGCAGGTTTTGCAATGCACACAGTTCTGGAAGTTGATGACGAAGCGCGGATCGCTGCCTTCTTCGCGCACGATTTCGTACACCCCGGCCGGGCAATAGCGCTGCGCCGGTTCATCATATTCGGGCAGGTTGACGCGGGTCGGGATCGTCGGATCTTGCAACCGCAAATGCGCGGGCTGGCTTTCCTCGTGATTGGTCATCGAGAAGCTGACATTGGTCAGCCGGTCGAAGCTGATCTTGCCGTCGGGCTTGGGGTAGTCGATCGGCTTGTGCTTGTCCACTTTCTCCGTCGCATCCGCATCGGACTTGCCATGCCCCAGCGTGCCCATCAAAGACAGTCCGAACAGGCTGTTGGTCCACATGTCGAACCCGCCGCCGACGAGTGAGGCGACAAGGCCGTATTTCGACCACAGCGGTTTGACATTGCGCACTTTCTTGAGGTCCTGACCGATCGCACCTTCGCGCACCTCGGCCTCGTAGGCGGTCAACTCGTCGCCCGCGCGCTCTGCTTTGATTGCCTCGAACGCCGCTTCTGCCGCCGCTTTGCCGGACAGCATGGCGTTGTGGTTGCCCTTGATCCGCGGCACGTTGACCATCCCGACCGAGCAGCCCAGCAGCGCCACACCCGGCGCAACCATCTTGGGCATCGACTGATACCCCCCCTCAGAAATCGCACGCGCGCCATATGCCACGCGCTTGCCCCCTTCGAGCAGCTCCTCGACCATCGGGTGATGCTTGAACCGCTGGAATTCCATATAGGGGAAAAGATGGGGGTTCTTGTAATTCAGGTGGACAACAAATCCGACGTAAACCTGATTGTTCTCAAGGTGATAGATGAAGGAGCCACCGCCCGCATTGCTACCCAAAGGCCAGCCCATCGTATGGGTCACAGTACCTTCGCGGTGCTTGGCCGGGTCGATTTCCCAGATTTCCTTCATGCCGATGCCGAATTTCTGCGGCTCTTTCCCGGCGGACAGATCGTATTTCGCGATCACTTCCTTGGCGAGCGATCCGCGCACCCCTTCAGACAGGAACACGTATTTACCGTGCAGCTCCATGCCCGGCTCGTAGCCGGGACCGGGCGTGCCGTCTTCGGACAGACCGAATTCGCCAGCGACCACGCCTTTGACTTCGCCATTCTCACCGTAAACCAGTTCCGAACACGCCATGCCGGGGAACACCTCGACGCCAAGCTCTTCGGCTTGCTCCGCCATCCAGCGGCAGACATTGCCCATCGACACGATGTAGTTGCCGTGGTTGTTCATCAGCGGCGGCATCGGGAAATTCGGCACGCGAATCTGACCGGCCTCCCCGAGCATGTAGAAGTTGTCCTCGCGCACAGGCACGTTCAGCGGCGCGCCCTTTTCCTTCCAATCGGGGATCAGCGCGTCCAGCCCGCACGGGTCCAGAACCGCGCCAGACAAGATATGCGCGCCGACTTCCGACCCTTTTTCCAGAACGACGACGTTCAGATCCGCGTCCAACTGCTTCAGGCGAATAGCCGCGGACAACCCCGCAGGCCCGGCGCCAACGATCACGACATCATATTCCATCGCTTCGCGTTCTATCTCTGCCATGATCGGCTCCCTTTTGGTACTGGCGCTCCACTCTCGCGCAAGAAAGTTTCGCGATTGGCTATCTCAGCGTAATCGGTTTTTCAATCACGACACCGCGTAAATTGTCCCGCTTTGCAGGGCAGTCCAACCGGAAAATGACGAATCAACGAGATTTCAGCACGATTGGCGCCCTCTCCGCCCCGCGCCGCCCTGTGTAAGGCTTATGGCCTGCCCCGATCCGCGGAGGAATCCGGGATATCGGCGGCGCGGTCCCCGATCAGATAGCGCGGCCCGGTGCCTTTTGTGGCCGCCTTGTCTTGCCGGTTATACAGCGCGCAGGCGTCAAGGCTTAGACACCCGCACCCGATACAGCCATCCAACGTGTCACGCATACGCTCCAACAGGGAGATCCGGTCATCCAATTCGGCACGCATCGCCCGCGAGACACGGGCCCAATCCGCCTTTCCGGGCGCGCGGGTCTTGGGCAACCGGTCAAACTCCTGCCGGATCCGCTCCAGCGAGAACCCGAATTTCTGCGCCACCATCAAAAGGCTGAGCCGGCGCAGGTCCGAGCGCTGAAATCGCCGCTGCCCGCCAGCGTTTCGCCACGGATGGATCAGGCCCTGCGCCTCGTAATACCGAATGGCCGACACGGAAAGCCCCGTCCGCCTGGCCAAGGCCCCAATACTCAACCCGTCGGAAACACACATTTTTTCCTCCTTGACCTAAACCTTGGTTGAGCAATTACGCTAACCGTGAAGTCAATTGAAAGGAAGCTGTTATGACTGCGAAACTTGAACATGCGAATTATACCGTGACGGATCCCGACGCGACCGCCGCTTGGATGTGCGATCTGTTTGGCTGGCAGGTCAGATGGTCCGGCGCGTCCAAGAATGGCGGACACACGGTTCATGTGGGAACGCCAGAACAATACGTCGCGCTGTATAAACCCGCCGGGCAGACCCTTGCGCCAAAGGATGATACTTACGAAACCGCTGGTGGCCTGAACCACATCGCGGTCACGGTCGATGACCTCGACGCGATGGAAGGCGCCATCCGCGCGCACGGTTTCGTCACCGGCAATCACGGCGATTACGAGCCGGGCAAACGGTTCTATTTTCACGACACGGACGGCATCGAATACGAGGTCGTAAGTTACGCCTGAAAGCGCCGATGGGATGCGCGCCCTCTTGCATTCCACCGTCCCTTTGGGTCAGGTATCTGGCAACGCAAATTCTCCACCGCCATCTTGGCGGAGCATTGAAAAGACGCCGACCCATGGAAAAAATCCTGATGACCAAGCGCGGTCACGCCGCGCTTGAAAAAGAATTGAAGCATCTCAAATCCGTCGAACGCCCCGCGATCATTCAAGCGATCGCGGAGGCGCGCGAGCTGGGCGACCTGAAGGAAAACGCGGAATATCACTCTGCGCGTGAAAAGCAGGGCTTTATCGAAGGCCGCATTCAGGAAATCGAAGGTGTGCTTGGTCTGGCCGAAGTCATCGACACGTCGAAACTGAGCGGCGCGGTCAAATTCGGCGCGACGGTGACCGTTGTCGACGAGGACACTGACGAAGAAAAGACCTGGCAAATCGTCGGAGAGCATGAGGCCAATATCGAAAAGGGCCTGCTGAACGTCAAATCGCCAATCGCGCGCGCTCTCATCGGCAAGGAAGAGGGTGACAGCGTCGAAGTGCGCACCCCCGGCGGTGAGCGCGCTTACGAAATACTGACGATTACCTACGTTTGACGCCGAAATGGCCGAGGAACAGTCCCCTCCCGCGTCCACCCCGACGCCACTGGGCATTTACGATCGCTCCCGCGACGGCGGGCTGGCGGCAAGTGAACTGATCGCAATTGGCCTGAGCATCCTTTGGCTGATCGGCGTCGCGCTGTTCTTCCTTGTCCTGCCCTCGACGGGACCGGAAACCGCAAATACCGGGCTGCGGGCGGTGCTTGTCGGGATTGCGGTCTTGATGCCGGTCGGGATGATCTGGATCGCCGCCACGGCCGCGCGCGCGTCCCGCGTGATGCGCGAGGAAAGCCAACGCCTGCAAGCGGCCATCGATGCGATCCGGCAGGCCTATATCGCGCAAAATCAGTCGGGCGGCATGGGCGCGGATACGTCGATTACGCGCAAGCTCGACGAGATTGCGGTGGCGGCGCGCAAGACGGAAATCACCCTGGCGACCTTCACATCGACCCGGCACGACGCCAACGCGGCCAAGCCCATAGATGCGGTGGCAGAGCCCGCCCCGGTGGACGATCAGCCAACGCTGGAACTGGGCACGCCGCCCGAAGTCTTCGCCCCGCCCCTCGCAACCGAGGATTTCCTGCGGGCCCTCAACTTCCCGGAAACCGCCGAGGACGAAGAAGGTTTTGCCGCCCTGCGCCGCGCCTTGCGGGATCGCGAAGCGGGGCAATTGATTCAGGCGGCCCAAGACGTGCTGACATTGCTGAGCCAGGAAGGCATCTACATGGATGACCTCAGCCCAGACCGGGCGCGCCCTGAAATCTGGCGCCATTTCGCACAGGGTCAGCGCGGCAAGCCTGTGGCCGGTCTTGGCGGGATTCATGACCGTTCGTCGCTGGCCCTTTCGGCGGCCCGAATGAAACAAGACCCGATCTTCCGAGACGCGGCCCACCATTTCCTGCGCAAGTTCGACCATACATTCGCCGCGTGGGAACCCCAGGCCACCGATCAGGAAATCGCGGCGCTCACCGATACGCGCACGGCCCGCGCCTTCATGCTTTTGGGGCGCGTGACCGGCACGTTCGACTAACGCGTTGCGGTCATGAGGTGCCGCACCGCAGTTCCCGTGACCGATGCGATATTCGGTCGGTATGACAGGGCAAATTCGCGGAATTCCCCCACCGATAAGGGATGCGCAAAAGCGTAACCTTGGAATGTGTGGCAGCCCAGTTCCTGCAAGATTCTAGCGTGCTCCATCGTCTCCACCCCTTCGGCGGTGACCTTCAATCCCATGAGTTTGGACATCCCGATGATCTGCCGCAGGAGACCGCGCGTCATCTCGCAATGAACGATCGGCATCACGAGGCGCTGATCGACCTTCATCACGTCCGGGCGCAAATGCATCAAACCAATCACCGACGCATGGCCAGAGCCGAAATCATCGACCTCGATCGACACGTCCAACTCGCGCAGACGATCCAATCCAAAGGTGAAAAGCTCCGTCTGCTCTTCGACCAAAACGGATTCCAAAATCTCGAACCCGATCTTGGGACCGTTCTGGGACACCCGACGCACGATATTCGCCATATCCGCGTTCTGGATGCGTGACGCAGACACGTTGAAGGACAATTTGGGTATTTCGATCCCGTCCTCGCGCAACTCCTCGGCATAGGCGATTGCCTTTTTGAACACGATGTCATCCACATCGTTCAACGCGGACAGCTGTTCGACCACAGGCAGAAATGTTCCGGGCATGATCCGGCCAAGGACCGGCGAGTGCCACCGCACCAAGGTTTCCACCCCCACGATGTCGAGCGTCTTGGCATCGAATTGCGGTTGGAAATATGGCTCGAATTCTTCGTTGAGAATGCCTTTGCGCACTTCGCGCGCCAAATCCCGCCGGTCCAGCACCTTGCGGTGGAGTTCGGGCGCATATAGCCGCACCGCGTTGCGCCCCTGCTCTTTCGCCTCATACAGCGCCGCGTCCGCGCCGATAATCAGCTGGTCCATCGGCAGCAGACCATCCAGCGTACAGGCCACCCCAAAACTGGCGCCGACGCGCACGGTTTTCCCTTCGAAATCCATGGGCTGTCGTATCCTGTTCAACATGCGCTGCGCCAGCGCCATCCCCTGCTTCGAGGTATTGCCCTTCTCCAGCAGCAGAACAAATTCGTCGCCCCCGACGCGCACTGGCAAATCCCCACGTTTCGTTTCCTCGCGCAGGATGTCGCTCACCTCGCACAGAACGAAATCGCCCGCGGCATGGCCAAGGGTGTCGTTGACATGTTTGAAGTGGTCCAGATCGATCCGCACAATCGTTGCGTCATCACCGGGGCGCCGCGCACGCTCGGCAAGTGCGATATCAAGCGTGCGGCGGTTCGGCAGCCCAGTGAGTGGGTCATGCAACGCCTGCTCTTCAATTTCACGCTTGGCAGCGATGATCGCGGCCCGTTGATGGCGCATCTCCGTAATATCATGCTGGATCGACATGAAACCATAGCATGACCCGTCCTGATTATGCAGGGGCGCGATGCTCAGCCGGATCCAATAATGCTTGCCCGTCTTCGAAGTGTTCTCGATCTCGACTTCGATCGGTTGCTGCGACCGGATTGCCTTGGCCAGTTGCTTCACCGTCGCGGTGTCCGTGACCTCGCTTTGCAGAACCACGCCGGGCCGCTGCCCGATGATTTCATCCGAACTATAGCCAGATAGCTTTTCAAATGCGGGGTTGGCCCAGATCACCCGCGATTGCAGGTCCGTCACCGTAATCGCGTTTGCAGACATCTGCGCCAGCGCCGCCAGTTCGGTCAGTTTGTTGGTCTGCTCTTCGAGCTTGATATGAGGGGCGATGATCACCGCCCGGCCCAGCCACGCGAACACGCTGAAAGCCACGAGCAGAACAAGCGAAATCGCACTGACCGTATTGGTGATGAGCTTCGTTCGGGTGAGGGCCAAACCTTCCGCATCCGGAAGCAATACGACCGCGATTCCGTATTCCGGCAACCGTTGTATCAGTGCTTTGGCACGTTTTTCGACCGGCAGGTTGCTTAGCTCTTCCTCGCTGACAAGCATGGTCGAGGCAGCGACCTCATTGGGCGGGAAAATATCCTGTTTGGGCAATGCGAACTCGGCCATCAATACGCCCTGAATCACGCTACCAGAACGCACAGGAACGGCCAGAAGCACATGCAGATGCCCCTCGCTCGCGCCCACGCTCACGCGCGAAGACGCCGAAGCAATCGAGTTTGCCGAAAGCAGCGCCTGTCCGCGAATGCGCGCCGAAGAAAACACCGCATCGCCGTCCGTCTGAAGCCCGTGCGCGACGATACGCTCGCCAGAGCGATCATACAGCGCCACCCATTTCAAGGTGTCCGGAAGCGGCAGGGTGGACAGGTAATTCTTGATGATGTTGGGGTCTCTCGCCTCGCCCAAAGCGACGTTTACGACATTCGACCGGGTGCCGATAAAGGTGAGGTACTGCTCATGCTTGGTCAGTACGTTTTCAATATTTCGGGCGTCCAAGTGTAGCTGATCACCGACCGCAGATTGCTGCAACTGGCGCAGAAATGGAATCGTGCTGAACCGGGCCGCCATCGCGGCACTCACGACCGCAAGGACCAAAACCACGACAACAAGCGCCCAAAACCGTCGACTGACGGAGGACGCCTTGGCGATCTCTGGCCCCTTGGACGGGTCAACCATATGCCGACCATCCCAAGATCAGCGGTAAGGAACCGCCTTCATACGGAACCAGAAAATTCCAACCAGCCAGCACAGCGGCCTCCAACACAACACACAACGCTGGCAGGTCTGGGGCAAAATTGGAAAAATCTCGTTAGCCCACGGACGAATACTTAAAATGAGCGGGATTATTCGCTGGAACGCCGATTGAGACCCGTGTCTGGGCGGCCAGAGCGCGCCTTCGTTGGTGTATGTGGCATGACTTTCGAAAATGGGCAGCGGCGTAAGGTAATAATTTACTTCGTGGCGCTATCGAGTGGCCGACTTGGATCACGAGGTATGCAATGCAAGCAAAACGTCTTCACAAAAGCCTAGGCTTCAAGATACCGCTTTTGATCAGCCTCATGGTCGGAATCATCCTTGCTGTCATGACGTATCTGTCCGCAAGGACGACACGCATCGGGATCGAGGCGGAAGCAACCGCAAAACTGGAAAGCACGGCCGCTCTTCAAGCCACGCTTGTCTCTACGCTTCTGCAAACGATCGATCGTGATCTGCAACTGCAAGCCACGTCGGAACTTACCTCAAACGCGCTGGACCAGTTCTCAAGCGCCTTTGCCGCCATCGAAAGCCCGATGGAAGTTCTTCAACGTGTCTATATTACGGACAACCCGCATCCAACCGGCGAGAAAGACAAGCTGACTGTTGCAGGAAATGGCAGCGACTATGATGCGCTGCATGCGCGCTATCACCCGTATTTCCACCGTCTCCAGCAGACCATGGGATATTACGACGTGTTCCTGTTCGATACCGATGGCAACCTTGTCTATTCGGTTTTCAAGGAGCTGGACTATGCGACCAATCTGAACACCGGGGAGTGGAAGGATACCGATCTTGGAAATGTTTTCCGACGTGCGCTGAACCTAGCGCCGGGCGAGCCTGCCGTTTTCGAGGACTTCGAACCCTATGGGCCCAGTTTCGGTGCCGCGGCGGCGTTCATCGCTCGGCCGGTTTTCAGCGAGTCGGGGGAGCGTCTGGGCGTACTCGCCTTCCAGATGCCCGTTGGTGAACTGAACGCGACCGTCGCACGTGCGACCGGGCTGGGTGAAACCGGCGAAGCGTTCCTGCTTGGCGAAGATGGGCTGATGCGCACGGATTCCTTGAAAAGCGTGGAAGACGATGTGCTGGCGACACGGGTCCCGGCAGAGGTTCTGACGCTCGCGTTTCAAGATCACACCAGCGCTTTCCCTATGGTCGATCGCAACGGCAATCACGTTACGGCCTATGTCGAAACCCTCAGTTTCCTTGGCACAAATTGGGCTTTGGTGGCAAAGCAAGACACCGCTGAGCTTTTTGCGAAAGAGGCAGAAGCCCTGCGGTCAATAACGTTGAACGGCGCCATAATGTTCATCGCCGCTTTGGGCGTGACCGTCCTTCTTTCCAAATCCATTGCCGCGCCCCTTGCGAAGCTCGCAAAAGCTGTAAGGTCCATTTCGGATGGCGCCTATGACACAACAGTTGAAAACCAGGCTCGGACCGACGAAATCGGCGACATTGGCCGGGCCGTCGAAACCTTCCGTGGCGCGTTATCCGAAGCCGCGGAGGAGGCTCATCTCGGCAGCTTCATCAGCGCGGGATTCGAGGTTTCCGGGGCCCCGATGATCCTGGCCGACACAGATTTTCGGATATTCAAGCTGAATACAGCGGCCAAAAAGATGATGAGAGAGCGTGCGGATGACTTCCGGCAGATCGTCGACGACTTTGATCCTGAAGGGCTCGTCGGTCAGCACATGGATATGTTCCACGCAAATCCGGCCAAGAACCGCGCCACGCTCGCTGCGGTCGAGAAGCTGCCGGCGAAATTGAAGCTGTCCATCGGGAATGCCTATGTTGGCTTGCTCGTCGATAAGGTGGAAGACCGTAACGGCAAGTTGGTCGGCTACATTCTCGAATGGCGTGACCAAACAAACCAAATGGCCAATCAGGTTATTTTGCAGGCCATCGACACACAGCAATGCCGAATGGAAATGGCGCTGGACGGTCGAATCAAATCCATGAACGATCTTATCCTGCAGACAATACAGAAACCGCGGGAGAAGGTTCTGGGGATGGATGCGACGACAATTATTCGTCCGCTGGATGGCGAAGAAGATTTCTGGCCCCGTGTGAGCAACGGCGAAAGCGTACATCAGAGTTTTCTGCTGAAATCTGACGCGGGTGAACGGATCATCGACGGCAGCATCAGCCCGGTGCCAAATCACAAGGGCGAGGTGAACGGGTGCCTTTTGCTGGGCGTCGACGCGACGGAAACCCACAAGCAGATGCATGAAGCCGAAGAACAGCGCAAACGGATGCAGGAAGAGCAAAGCGCTGTGGTCGAGAAATTGAGCGTCAAACTCAAGCAACTCGCTGTCGGGGATTTGACATGCGCAATCAAGGAAAGTTTCGCGCCCGACTACGAGCAGCTGCGCGCGGATTTCAACGAGGCGGTCGACAAGCTGAAAGACGCGATGCGCAGTGTTGTCGCGAATGCGGAACAAATTGACGATGAAGCCACCGCGATCAGTTCTGCGGTCCATGATCTGTCACACAGAACAGAGCGCCAGGCCGCGACACTCGAAGAGACCGCCACAGCCGTGGAAGAGCTGACCGCATCTGTGACGTCTGCCGCCAGCGGCGCCCAAAACGCGGCCGATATCGCAAGCGCGGCCCGCAACCGCGCCAAGGAAAGTGGGCAGGTTGTCGGACAGGCCGTAAGCGCGATGCACGCGATCGAGACCTCTTCAAACGAGATTTCGAAAATCATCAGCGTGATTGACGACATCGCCTTCCAGACGAACCTGCTCGCCTTGAACGCAGGCGTCGAAGCGGCGCGCGCGGGCGAAGCCGGGCGAGGGTTTGCGGTTGTCGCTTCGGAAGTGCGCGCCTTGGCGCAACGCTCCCTAGAGGCTGCCGGGGAAATCAACACGCTGATTACGTCCTCTGGTGATCAGGTCAAACAGGGCGTGTCCTTGGTGGCGGACGCGGGCACCGCGCTGGATCAGATCGTTAATTCCGTGGCAGAGATTTCCGACGTCGTGAACAACATCGCGACCTCAGCTGCGGAACAATCCTCTGGCATTGGTGAGATCAATACCGCGATGAGTCAGCTGGATGAAACCACGCAGCGTAACGCGGCCATGGTCGAAGAAACGACAGCAGCCAGCCAAGCGCTCGCCGCCGAGGCACAGACACTGGTCAAGACGACCGGCCGTTTCGACGTTGGAAACCGAAATGCCGCCGCGGCGCCGAGTGCACCCAAACAGCCAGCCCCTGCCCCCACATTGGCTCCCCCCCCGGCACCTGAACCGAAGCCCGCGCCCGCCGCGTCGGCACCGCCGCTGGACCAAGGCGGGTATCGTTCGCAAGGTTCTGCGGCGCTCGCCGAAGAACCTGCAGCGACGGGGTGGGAGGAATTCTAGGACGTCCCAGACATTCTGCCGGATCGCACGTGGAATGACTTTGTATCAATGCGATCCGGCGCCATGGTCCAGCATGGCAGGATCATTACAGTTGCAAGGACAACTGCGACCTACACAACGGATGATCCTGAACTGCCTGGCTTCCTACAAAGGAAGCGCCCGCTTACAGCCGCTGCCCCGTCGCCGCATCAAACACATGCAGCGCAGCGTTTGGCGCATAGGCCGTCATGGTTGCGCCGGGCGCGGGGTTTTGAGCGCTTTCGACCCGGATGGTCACCGGATCGCTTTGCCCCGCGAGTCTGGCATGAATGACGGTGTCCGCGCCAAGCTGCTCTGCAAACATAACCTGCAAGTCCAGCCTGAGCCCGGCCGCGCCGTCCTGCGGCTCAAGTACAAGATCCTCGGGCCTGAAGCCGATATGCGCAGGCGCCGCCAACTGATCGACCATCGCGCAAGGGCCCGGCAGCGATGCGCCCTCCGGCAGATCGATTTTGAGCCCAGCTGTCACAGGCCGCGCCTCGACAAAGTTCATCGCTGGGGTCCCGATGAATTCTGCGACGAAGCGCGTGGCAGGTTTTTGATACAGCTCCAACGGTGCGCCGATCTGTTCGATTTGCCCCGCATTCATCACAATGATCCGATCCGCAAGCGACATCGCTTCCACCTGATCATGCGTGACATAGATGAATGTCGCCCCCAAACGCACATGCAGGGCACGCAGTTCGGCGCGCAACTGCGTCCGCAATTTGGCGTCCAGATTGGACAACGGCTCATCGAAAAGAAACGCCTTCGGCTCCCGCACGATCGCACGGCCCATTGCCACCCGCTGCCTTTGACCGCCGGACAATTGGCGCGGTTTTCGATCCAGATACTCCTCAAGACGCAGGGTTCGCGCGGCCTCTGCAATCCGGGCCGCGATCTGATCTTTCGGCAAGCCCTCATTGCGCAGACCATATTCCATGTTCCGGCGCACGGTCATATGGGGGTAAAGCGCATAGTTCTGGAACACCATCGCGATGTCCCGCTCTCCGGGTTCAAGATCATTGACCCGATCGCCGCCAATGAACAAATCCCCTTCCGAGACTTCTTCGAGCCCCGCAATCATCCGCAAAATGGTTGATTTCCCGCAGCCCGACGGCCCGACCAGCACGATGAATTCGCCATCCGCGATATCGGCCGACGCGCCGGACACGGCCCGGACCTTACCGGGATAGACCTTACCAAGATTTCTGATCTCGACTTGCGCCATTCTCACTTCTCACTTTCTACCAGCCCTTTGACAAAGAGCTTTTGCATGGCCACCACGACGATGACCGGCGGCACCATCGCCAAGACGGCTGTGCCCATGATGTAATGCCAGACCGGCAATTGTTCCCCGGAATTCACCATCCGCTGAATGCCCATCACGACGGTGTAGAGGCTTTCGTCAGAGGTGATGATCAGCGGCCAAAGATACTGGTTCCAGCCATAGATGAAGAGGATGATGAACAGCGCCGCGATATTCGTCCGGCTCAGCGGCAGCAGGATATCCCAGAAGAACCGCAACGGCCCGGCGCGGTCGATACGCGCGGCCTCGACCAGTTCATCGGGGATGGTCATGAAGAACTGCCGAAACAGGAACGTGGCCGTGGCCGAGGCGATCAGCGGAATGATCAGCCCCTGATAGCTGTTCAGCATCCCCAGCTTGGTGATGACGTCATAGGTCGGAAGGATGCGCACCTCGACAGGCAGCATCAGCGTCAGGAAGATCAGCCAGAAGAACACCATGCGGAACGGAAACCGGAAATAGACGATGGCATAGGCGGCAAGCACCGACACCGCGATTTTGCCAAAGGTAATGCCCAAGGCCATCAGGCCGGAGTTCAGCATCATCTGGCCGACTGGAACGCCGCCTGCCTCGGGCAAGCCACCAGACAGCAATTGGCTGTAGTTTTCCCAGCCCTGATCGCCAAACCAGAGCGGGATTGGCGTGGACGACAGCGCCGATGCCGGATGCGTCGACGCAACAAGCGCCATCCACACGGGAAAGCATAGGAAGAACACACCCGTGATCAACACGGCATGGGTCAGTACGGTAAGATAGAAACGGTTCTCGACCATCAGTAATTCACCCGCCGATCAATGTATCGAAATTGCACGAAGGTCATCGCAACGACCAAAGCCATCAGAACCACCGATTGCGCGGCGGAAGATCCGTAATCCTGCCCGATGAACCCCGTGTTGTAGACGCGGAAGACAAGAATGGATGTGGCGTCTGCCGGGCCGCCCTCTGTCGTGGCGTGGATCAGCGAAAACGTATCGAAGAAGGCATAGACAAGGTTCACGACCAGCAAGAAGAACGTCGTGGGCGACAAAAGCGGGAAGACGATCGTCCAGAACCGGCGCCCCGGCCCCGCGCGATCAATCGCCGCCGCCTCGACCAGCGATTTGGGGATCGATTGCAGCCCGGCCAGAAAGAACAGGAAGTTGTAGCTAATCTGCTTCCATGCCGCCGCGACGATGACCATCCCAAGCGCTTGTTCACCGTTCACATAGTGGTTCCAGTCATACCCAAGCGCGCGCAACCAGTAGGACACGATGCCAAGCGACGGGTTCATCAGGAAGTACCAGATGACGCCAGCCAACGCGGGCGCGACCGCGTAAGGCCAGATCAGGAAAGTCCGATAGACCGTCGCCGCGCGCAGCACCCGGTTCGCGGCAACGGCAAGCGCCAGCGAGATGCTCATCGCAAGGAAGGTCACACAAAGCCCGAAGATCAGCGTGGTGCGGAAGCTTTTAAGATAGCCGGGATCGGCAAAAAGTTCGGTATAGTTCCGCAAGCCGACCCATTCACGCGAGAAGCCGAAGGCGTCTTCGATATAGAAAGAGCTTTCCAGCGCCTGCCATGAGGGCCAGAAAAAGAACACCAGCGTGACCAGGATTTGCGGTGCGACCAGAATGTAGGGCAACCAAGTGTTGCGAAACACGACACGTTTCTGCATGAGTTCGCCTTCAAAAGAAACGGGCCGAGGCAAACACCCCGGCCCGCATCTGGTTTCAGTTATCAGCCGTTGGCTTCTTCGAACTTGCGCAGCAGCGCATTGCCGCGCTCAACCGCCGCGTCCAGCGCCGACTTGGCGTCTTTGTCGCCCGCCCACACGGCTTCCAGTTCTTCGTTGATGATGTCGCGCACCTGCACGAAGCTGCCGAAACGCACGCCTTTGGACGCCGGGGTCGGTGCGTTCAGGCTCAACTGCTTGATCGCCGTGTCCGTCAGCGGATCGGATTCGTAGAAGCCTTGCTCCTTGGACAGCTCGTAAGCGGCGGTGGTGATCGGAACATAACCGGTGTTCTGGTGCCACATCGCTTGCTGTTCAGGCTGCGACAGGAATTGGAAGAACTCTGCAACGCAGGTGTATTCCGGTTGGTCGTGACCGCTAAGCACCCACAGCGTTGCGCCGCCGATGATGGAGTTTTGCGGTGCGTCCGCAACGCTGGTTTCAAGCGGCAGCATGGTTTGGCCAAACTCGAACTCGGTGATGTCTGTCTTGAACCCGCCGTAATAGGCAGAGGAGTTGATCCACAGCGCGGTTTCACCGTTCACGAACTGGGCGCGGCTGTCACCACGGCGCCCGCCATAAACGAACAGGCCCTCTTCGCCCATATCCGCGATGCGCTGGATGTGGTTCACGACCGCGTCGTTATTAAATGTGAATTCGGTTTTCAGCGATGCAAAGCCGTTTTCTTCGGTCGCCATCGGCAGGTTGTGCCAGGCGGAGAAGTTTTCGACATTCGTCCAGGACTGCCAGCCGAAGGAAAACGGCTTGGTCATACCATTGGCCTTAAGCGCACGCGCGGCTTCTTCAACTTCGTCCCATGTGGTGGGCACGGCAACGCCCGCGGCGTCCAGCGCCGTTTTGTTGTACCACAGAACCGGGGTGGAGGAGTTGAACGGCAGCGACAGCAGGTTGTTGTCCGTGTCGGTGTAATAGGAGATCACCGCAGGCAGATAGGCGGATTGATCGAAATCGATGCCGGCGTCTTCCATCAGTTTATAAACGGGATAGACCGCGCCCTTGCCTTCGGCTGCCATCATCGTGGCGGTGCCAACCTCGAACACCTGTGTGATATGCGGCTGCTGACCGGCACGGAACGCGGCGATGGAGGCCGTCATGTTCTCTGTGTAGTTGCCCTTGTAGGTCGCATTGATCTGGCAGCTATCGGAACCCGCGTTGAAGTCGGATGCGAACGTGTCGACCATCTGGCCAAGCTCGCCGCCCATCGCGTGCCAGAATTCAACCTGCGCCTTGTCGGCGGCAATGGCAGAGGATGCAACGGCAATGGATGCCACGGTTGCGCTGAGTACGGATTTCACTGTCATAAGGACTCCCTCGCGCCAGTTTGGCGCTTGCTGGCTGTATCAATCAGACGCGCTTTTCGCGCGCATGACGTGCCAGTTAGTCCAACAGTGTAACGGTCATATGACCGCCTGCCCCGGCGGTCACATTTGTTTTGTCTTACGTTAGGGAACTGAATCCTCAGGATTTCTTGCGGTCGTCCACCACATTCATCTGCGCAAGGCCGCTGCTGCCCAGATCGACAGACGCGAAGGGGCCGCCATGGCACATCTGCGCCGGATCGGTCGGATCGGCCTCGGGCGCTTCCGCCAAAACCTTTTCGGCGAACTCTTCGGCGTTGTCCTTCGGACGATAGCCAAGGAAAGACGCATTGGCGTTATCCACCGGGCAGCGGTCGTTGTTGGACACGCCGTAAGCGACGGTGAAGCCGACTGTTGGCGTATCGATGGCCCGTGTGACCAGTTGGATCAGATCGTCATAGGACAGCCACGTGCCCAGGGCGCGCGGGTTGTTCACCTGTGCCGCCGACAAGATCCGCAGATGGACGGATTCGAGCCCGCGTTTTTCCCAATACATGCGGCCCAGATCCTCGGTAAAGCACTTGGCCAGACCGTAGAACCCATCGGGCCGGTGCGCGACATCGGTGCCGATAAACTCGCGCCGGGGATACATGCCGACCGCGTGGATCGAACTGGCATAGACGATCCGCCGCACCCCGTGCCGGTAACCCGCCTCCCAGATGTTATAGGACCCGACGAAATTCGGCCCCCACAATTGTTCAAACGGGGCTTCGTCCACGATGGCACCGAAATGCACCACCATATCCGCGCCTTCCAACAGCGGTTTGATTTCGTCCATCTGGGCGAGATCCGCTTGCACGAAGGTCTCGCCCTCATACAGCGTGCCGATATCATCGACGATATCAGTGGACAGCAGCGTGTCGCACATCTTTGACAGCGGCTCCCGCAGGTAGGAGCCAAGGCGTCCGGCAGCACCGGTCAGAACGATCTTTTTCATATGACGGCCTTTTCTAGATAGGGTTCGTTGCGGATGATCCGGTCATAAGCGAACGGACTCAAGTCAAGGGTTTGGAACGCGCCGTGGATCAGCCATTCGGCCATGGCGCGCCCCATCGCAGGGGACTGTTGCAGCCCGTGGCCCGAGAACCCGTTGAGGAACAGGAAATTCTCCACCTCCGGATGTGGGCCAAGAACCGCGTTCTGATCCAAGGTGTTATAAGCGTAATGCCCGGCCCATTCGGTCACGATCTTCAGCGCATCGAATTGGGGAATCCGGGTCGCAATCGTCGGCCAGACGTGATCCTGCCAGCGGTTGTGATCCATCGCGAAGTCTGTCGGATCAACTGCCGGGTCCGGGTCGGCGGGGCAGCCCGCAAGGTACGTTTTCGGGCCATCTTGCCGGAAATGCACACCCGAAGGGTCAATCGTCAGCGGCAAGTCCCGATCCAGCGGCTTTTCGGCGCTGAAAATCCATGTGAAACGCTTGCGCGGTTCCACCGGCACATCCAGCCCGGCCATCTTCGCGGTAACGGCCGCGCGCGGACCGCTGGCATTGACAACTTTACCGCAGGACACGGTATCGCCGGAGGCCAGTGTCACATCGGTGATGCGCCCGCCCTGCCGTGTCATGCCGGTCACTTCGCCCTGCACATATTCGACGCCGCGCTCGCGTGCCAATCGGCGGAACCATTCAAACACGATCCCCCCATCCCAATAGCCTTCGTCCTTGCGATTGATCGACCCAAGAACGATCCCGTCAAGATCATAGAACGGATAGCGTTCGGCGATTTCATCGGGCGTCAGAAGTTCCGTTTCCGCGCCGCACGCGCGTTGCACCGCCTGATTGGCGCGCAGCGTATCTGCAAACTGTGCATTATCCGCCAGATAGAGATAGCCGTAATTCTGGATGCCCAGTTCCGGCACTTTGTCGTCTTTCATGTAGTCACGCAGATTTTTCACGAACTGCGCGCCGAACTGAGAAATCCGGATATTCAGTTCTGACGAAAACTGCTGGCGGATGCAGGAATTTGTGTGTGCCGTGGAACAGGCGGTGTAACTGGGGTCGCGTTCGACGACGAGGATCGAACCGTCGAAGCCCAGTTCTTTCAGCCACCACGCTGTCGACGATCCCATGATTGCCCCGCCGACGATTACAACGTCATAGGAGGTCCGGGCGGGTGTTGTGGGGAATACTGCCATCAGATGTCCTCTCCGCTGGCCGCGCGTTCCAGGATCGCGGCAATGTCGTCTTCTGTCAGGCCGTAGTCACGGGCCGCAGCTTCTGCTGTGATGTAGCCAAGCGCAAGATCGCGCCGCACCAATTCGGGATCGCGCGATGCCGCGTCACCGTAGCCAGCGCCACCGGGGAAGGCCATGTGCACCTGCACGCCCGGCGGCACGAATTGTCGCCCCTTGCCGCGCATCGCCACGCCGTCGGAGCGGACGATACGTGTCGCGCCGCCTGCCCCGCCGCCCGCACGCCCCAATGCCGGGTGATCCACGCGGTCCAGCATGGCGGACATGTCGAATTCATATCCTTCGGCTGCGCCCACATCCATATATTGACCAAGCCCGCCCCGGAATTGACCCGCCCCACCGGAATCCGGGCGCAGTTCCTTGCGCCAGACGATCACCGGGCCGACCTGTTCGGTCGCCTCGACGGGCATGGTCATGACACCCGATGGAAAGGCGGTCGCGCTCATCCCGTCCAATGTCGGACGCGCACCGGAACCGCCTGAGTTAAATGTCAGCACTTCGGCGCGCCGCGCGTTCTCTGGCGAGGGCATATCCGTACGCGGGCGTAGGGAAAGCTGGAAATTGCACAAGCACCCCGCCCCTTCCGCCGGAACGATACCGGGCAGCAATTTGTCAAGCGCGGAATAGACTGTATCGGGCACCATGTGACCGATCACATGCCGCAACGCCACGGGTGCCGGGGGCAGCGCATTGACGATGGTGTTCTCTGGCGCAGTGACCTCGAAGGGGGTCAAGGATGCGGCATTATTGGGAATTTCAGGCGCGATAGCGCATTTCAAAGCATAACAAGCATACGCCTTCGTATAGACAAGCGGGACATTTATGCCTTTCTTGTCTACACCGCTGGTCCCATCCCAATCACAGATGATCCGATCCTTTTCAATACGTACCCGTACGCAAAGATCGATGGGGTTGGAATATCCGTCGATCCGCATATGCCCGTCAGCTTCACCCGCTTGCAGGGCATTGATCCGCTCCAACGTGGCGGCGCGCGAATTGCTCAGGATGAAGTCAGAGACCGCGCCAAGGTCGGCCAAACCGAACTCCTGCATCATATCAATCAGGCGGCGATGGCCAATCTCGTTACAGGTCGCGAGGGCGTAGATGTCGCCGACCAGTCGATCCGGCTCGCGCACATTTCCGCGAATGATCTTGAGCAAGGTCTGATCGACCTCGCCGCGCTCGGCGAATTTCATGATGGGCAGGTACAGGCCTTCCTCATGCACGTCATTCGCGTCTGCGCCAAAACCGCGCCCGCCGATATCGGTCACATGTGCGGTACAGGCAAAGAACCCGATCAACCGGCCATCCATGAAGGCCGGAGTAACGACCGTGATGTCATGCTTGTGGCCGGTCCCTTCCCAAGGATCATTGGTCAGATAGACGTCGCCCTCATACATGGACGGCCGTCCGATCCTTCGGATGAAATGCCCCACGGCATCGGCCATCGCGTTCACATGACCCGGCGTTCCCGTCACCGCCTGCGCAAGCATCTCGCCCTGATCGTTGTAAACACCAGCGGACAGATCCCCTGCTTCCCGAACTGATGTTGAAAAGGCCGTGCGAACAAGGGCTTGGGCCTGTTCTTCAACCACGGAGATCAGGCGGTTCCACATGACTTGAAATGCGACTTGGCTGGTCATTCCGCCTCTCCCGCTGCGATCATATCCAAGGTGCCATCGCTTTGTGCCAGAACGTAGCGGCTGGCCGGCACCACAACCGTCGTTTCCGCTTCCGTCACCACGGCTGGCCCGGCGACCCACTGGCCTGCGGGCAGCGCGGCGCGGTCCACTTCCGCGGCTTGCGTCGGTTTGCCCAGCCCCGGATCGAACAGCCTTCGTCTGTGCTGTGGCTGCATTTCTTCTGCACGGACAAGCGGCGTTGCCCGGTCTGTTTTTTCAGCGCGGGTATAGGCGTTGACCGACCAGACCGTGATTTCCACGGCCATGCCCGTCACCGGACGACCAAAGAGCTTGGCATAAGCCGCATCAAACAGTGCCTGAAACGTGTCCGCGTCGGGGGCTGCGGCCTGCTCTGGCGTCAACTGCACCGGGATTTCCCAGCCCTGCCCTGCATAGCGCATGTATACCTTGTGATCGCTGTCGATCTGCGCTTCGGCATCGCAGGACCGTACAAAGCGCGTGGCTTCCTGCTCCATCTCGCTGAACAGGGTTTTGACCATATCCGGGTCGAAATGACTAAGGCGCATGAACACGGAACGGTTCGCTTCGAAGCTGAAAGGCGCGCGCAGGAAGCCGATGGCCGATCCGACACCCGCCCCCTGCGGCACAAGGCAGCGCGAAATCCCAAGTTTTTCGCAAAGCCGCCCGGCATGAAGCGGGGCCGCCCCGCCAAAGGCGATCATGGTGTATTCGGACAGGTCTTCGCCATTCTCAACCGCGTGTACCCGCGCCGCATTCGCCATGTTTTCATCCACGACTTCGGCCACGCCCCATGCTGCCTCATCCGCGTCCATGTTCAGGCGTTCCCCAATCTCTGACTCCAGCGCGCTGCGTGATTTGTCCGGAAACAGCGCGATCGAGCCGCCTGCGAAATTCTCGGGGTCGAGCTTGCCCAAAAGCAGGTCCGCATCCGTCACCGCCGGGCGCGTGCCGCCGCGACCATAGCTGGCCGGGCCCGGTTCCGATCCCGCGCTTTCCGGGCCAACACGGATTTGGTTCATCGCGTCCACATGCGCCAGCGACCCGCCACCGGCACCGATTTCGACCATATCGATCACGGGGATGGAGATCGGCATCCCCGACCCTTTCTTGAACCGATAGCTGCGCGCCACCTCAAAGACCCGCGCCGTTTTCGGGCTTTGATCCTTGATCAGGCAGATCTTGGCCGTAGTGCCCCCCATGTCGAAGCTCAACACCTTGTCCAAACCGTAGCGCGTGGCGATGTCAGCGGCGAAAATCGCGCCGCCCGCCGGGCCGGACTCCACAAGCCGCACCGGGAATTCCGCCGCGCTTTCCAGCGACATGATCCCGCCGCCCGAATGCATCAGGAAGACAGGGCAATCCGCGCCCTCGGCCGCAAGGCGATCCTTGAGCCGCCCCAGATAAGAGGCCATGAGCGGCTTGATATAGGCGTTCGCGATGGTGGTGTTGAAGCGCTCATATTCGCGCATCTGCGGCGAGACTTCCGATGACAGCGACACCGCCGCCTGCGGCATCCTTTCGGCCAGAACCTCGGCGATCAGGCGTTCATGCGCGTCATTGGCATAGGCGTGCAGCAACCCGACCGCGACGCTTTCATACCCGGCGTGTGCAAGCTCATCGACAAGCGTTTCGACCTCGGCCCGGTCCAACGGGATCAGAACCTTTCCAGCCGCGTCCATCCGTTCGCGCAGAACATAGCGGCGGTTGCGCGCCAGCAGCGGCGCTGGCAGCACGAGGTTCAGATCGTATTGTTCGAACCGGCTTTCAGTGCGCATCTCGATCACGTCACGGAAGCCTTCGGTCGTGATCAGCGCCGTTTTTGCCCCGCGCCGTTCGATCAGCGCGTTGGTCGCAAGGGTCGTGCCGTGGATGATCTGGGCGATGCTGTCCGGGGCAATCGAGGCCTTGGCACAAACCTGCCGCATCCCGTCGACAATCGCATCTTCAGGCGCGCCATAGGTCGTCAATACCTTGGTCGAAAACCGGCCCGCCGCCGTTTCCAGAACCACATCAGTGAATGTGCCGCCGATATCGACGCCAAGACGGGTTTGAGACGCTGCCATGAAAGTTCCTCGACACGAATTGAATCACGTCAGCCTAGCGCGGGGTTCTGGATATGCTCAAACTATTATATTGGATCGGAAGGATAGATTTTATTTATCCAGTGCGCGTGCCGTGGCGCTGGCGATCTGGGCGGCCTGCACCACATAGGATGGCGCGGTCTCCGCATCATAGCGCGCCCAGAATTCCAGCGATTCCGGCACCCAGACATAGTCCAACTCATCCAACAGCCCCGCGCGCAGCGGCTCTTCCGCCATGACAGCGGGCAGGCAGGCCACCCCCTGCCCGTCCTGCGCCATGCTGAGGCACGCACTGATATTGGTCGAGGACACGAAGCGCACCGGACTGTCTGACACCGACAAAAAATGCTCATTCAATTGCTCATAGGGCTGCGTGCCCTTGGCATGGGTCAGGATTGGCCTTTGGGCGATCTCTCCTGCTGTGACGCGCCGCCCCGACAGGCCCAGCTTTGGCGCAGCCAGCCAGATCATGCGAAACCGGCCAAGGTCATAATTTCCGGTCGTCTGCCGCGCGAATGGGCCGTTTTGGAGCGCAACGTCCAATTCACGCCGGGCCAGCGCCGCTGAAAGATTTGCGGAAAGATCAATCGTCAAGGCCACGTCGATGCCGGGGAACCGTTCGCGGAAAGCATCCAGAAAACGGCCCAGCCATGCGGCGACCACCATTTCCGTGGCGCCCAATCGCAGCACGCCCTCGAACAGATTGTCGTCACCCGCCGCCTGCATCATGCCATCGACCGCGCGCAGAACCGTGCGCGCCCGCGCCACCAAAGCGCGCCCCACAGGCGTCAGCCGCACCGAACCGGCGTCGCGATCCATCAGCTTTCGGCCCAATTGCGTCTCAAGCCCGCTGATCCGGGCAGAGATATTGGGCTGCGTCGTGTTCAACCGTTCCGCCGCGCGCCGGAAAGAGCCAAGATCGGCCACCTGAACAAGAGCCTCGATCTGTTTCAGCGTGATCTGCGCCATCGGAATTCCTTAACCCATATGGTCAGTAAGGCAGCCCGACATAGTTCTGCGCCATCGCGGCCTGCGCCGCCCTATTGGACCGCAGGAATTCCAGCTCGGCAATCTGCATCCGGCTGTCGAACTCGGACTGTTCCGGAAAACGATGCAGCAGCGACGACATCCACCATGAGAACCGCGAGACCTTCCAGATCCGGGCCAGCGCCGTCTGGGCATAGGCGTCAATCCTGGCAGTGGACCCGCCCTTGTAAAAATCGCACAGCGCTTCGAACAGGTAATGCACGTCGGAGGCGGCGGAATTCAGCCCCTTCGCCCCGGTTGGCGGCACAATATGCGCCGCGTCCCCGCACAGAAACAGGCGGTGCCAGCGCATCGTCTCACACACAAAGGACCGCAACGGGGCGATGGATTTTTCGATCGACGGCCCCGTCACCAGATTGCCCACCTGATCTGCGGGCAGACGCCGCTTCAGCTCGGCCCAGAATTGCGCGTCTGACCAATCTTCCGGCGAGTCATACATCGACACCTGAATGTAATATCGGCTCAGGTTGTCATTGCGCATGGAACACAGGGCAAATCCGCTTGGCGAATTGGCATAGATCAATTCGTCATTCACGGGCGGCGTCTCGCTGAGGATGCCAAGCCAGCCGAATGGATAGACTTTCTCGAACTCCTTGCGATCCTTGGTGGGAATGGTCTTGCGGCTGACCCCGTGAAAGCCATCGCACCCGGCGACGAAGTCACAGTCAATGCGGCGATCATCGCCATGCACGCGGTAGGTGACATAGGGCGCGTCCGTGTCCAGATCATGCAGCTCGACATCCTCGACCTCGAACTCAATCGCGCCGCCCGCCGCCTCACGCGCGGCATACAGGTCCGCCGTGACCTCGGTCTGGCCGTAGACGACGACGGGCCTTCCGGCATGTTCGGTGAAATCGACGCGAAACATCTCCTGCCCGTAGGAAATCAGCGTCCCGTCATGGACGAAACCTTCCGCATGAAGCCGGTCCGCACAGCCCGCTTGCTCCATCAGGTCGACAAGGCCTTGCTCAAGCACGCCTGCACGGATGCGGGACAGGACATATTGCTTGGTCTTGCGCTCCAGCACGATGCTGTCGATGCCGCGCGTGTGCAAAAGCTGTGACAGCAGCAAACCGGATGGACCGCCCCCGATGATGCAAACCTGTGTTTTCATGTGCCCCCTCCCGCAGAGTCGCCCGACATTAGAGTGCTGCCAAGGCCAGAGACAAGCATCGGCACGCCCAGAACGGGCCCGCCGTTCACGCCCCGGCCCTTGGCCTGCGTTCATTCGCGGCCAGCCCGCACAGCACGATCACGCCCGCGCCAAGCAGTTCGGTCAGCGTCACGGTTTCCGAGAACAGGACGTAACCGGCGAACAGGGCAAACAGGATGCGCGCATAAGGGAACGGGGCCAGCGCCGACACCTCTCCAAAGCGGTAGGCTTCGACAGTCAGCAACATACCAAACGTGGCCAACGCCCCGGCGAGGGCCAGAATGCCAAGATCCGGGGCGCTCAGCGCCGACCAGCCCAAAGCCGCCGCCGGCGCAGTGCCGATGGTGGCCACCAAGCCGATCCAGAACATGATCGTCGCCGTCCGCTCCGTGCGGGCCAGCACGCGGTTCTGAAAGATCAGAATCGCAGCCGTGAAGGACGAGGCCAGCCCGATCATGATCCCCGGCTCGAATGCCAGGGTGAACGCGCCACTGGCAAGGATCACCCCCGCAAACCCGATCAGCGTGGTCAGTCCGCGCATCCATCCAAGCCGCTCCCCCAGAACGAAAGGGGCCATGGCGACGACGAAAAGCGATGTGGTGAAGGTCAGGGTGGAGGCCACCGCGAGGTCGAGCATCTGGAAGCTCGCATAGTAAAGCCACCAGCACACAAGGCTGGTCAACCCGCGCACAACAAGCATCGGCCAGCGCGAAGAGCCATAGTGCAATCGCTTGCTGGTCCCGATCCAAAGCGCGACCAGCACAAGCTGGGACAGAGACCGGAAAAAGATGATCTGGCTGAAGGGCACATCGGGGCTGAGAAAGCGCAGCACGGTCACGTCCAGAGTAAAGACAGCCGCCGCCGCGACCAGCAGAACCGCCCCGCGATGGTTGTTGATCTGTGCCGCCGCGCTCATTCCGGGCGATAGGGCACGAAATCTGCGGGATCGCGTGCTGCCACCTTGCGCAGGATGCAGACCCAGGCCGCCAATCCGTCCGCAATGCTGCTGCGCCGGAAAAACTCGTTCGGGGCATGGAAATTTTCGTCGGAAAGCGCGAAGGAAAACATGACCGTATCCAGCCCAAGGATGCGTTTCACCATTTCCGTCAGGGGCAGCGTCGCCCCGATGCGAACCTTGCGCGGCGTGGTGCCTGTGGTCTGCGCCAGTGCGTCGCTTGCCGCACATAGCAGCGGATGGCCGCCGGGCACTGCATAGGCCCCGCAGGCCCCGCGCTCCCCCGTGATCTCAAGCGTCGCGCCTTCGGGCAGCAGCGCCTCAAGATGCGCGATCACCGCGTCCTGCACATGCTGCGGATCTTGCCCCGGAACAAGCCGCATCGTCAGCTTGGCGAAAGCCTCGTTCGGGATCACCGTTTTCGATCCCGCCCCGGTATAACCGCCCCACATGCCGTTCACATCCAGCGTAGGCCGCAGCCATAACCGTTCCAGCGTGTTGAACCCCGCCTCGCCATGGGCGGCGCCGCCGATGGGACCAAGCATGGAGTTCTCATCAAAGGGGATGCCGGAAATCTCCTCCCGCTCTGCCGTGCTGGGATCGGTGACGCCATCGTAGAAACCCGGCGCGGCGATCCGGCCCGATGCGTCATGCAGGCTGGCGATCAGCCGCGACATTTCATGCAGCGCATTGCGCACGATGCCGCCATAGCGCCCGGAATGCAGATCCTGCCCCGCCGTTTGCAGACGGATTTCAAAGCCCGCATTGCCGCGCGACCCGACATTAAGCGCCACGAGATCCGGCAACCACCGCGCGCCATCCGCAGACAAAACCGCATCGGCCTTCAAGAGCGCCCGGTGTTCTTCCAATATGCCGGGAAGCGAGGGCGATCCGGTTTCTTCCTCCCCCTCGATCAGCAGCTTTATGTTCACCGGCAGCGCGCCTTCGACCGCGATAAAGGCGGACAGTGCCTCAAGCGCGATCAGCATCGGCCCCTTGTCGTCGGAAATCCCGCGCCCAAACAGCCGCCCGTCCCGTTCCGTCACGGTGAAGGGCGGCGTCTGCCATTTATCCAGCGGGTCGGCCGGTTGCACATCGTAATGGGCATAGACCAGCAGCGTCGGCTTGCCCGGCGCATCCAGACGTTCGGCATAGATCGCGGGCTGCCCGCTGTGATCCCCCGGTTGCAGGCGTTGCCGGTTCCGGAACCCCGCCATGTCCAGACGCGCTTCGATCTGGCTGCGGGCGTCCTCCATCCCCTGCGCCATCGCGGGATCCGCCCCGACTGAGGGGCAGGCCACAAGCTTGATCAGCGCATCCACCAGCGCGGCCTCATGCGCGAGGGCATGGGAAAGAACGGGATCGGTCATGAACGCTCCGGGTCAGGTTATTCCGCCATCGACGCTGAGTATCTGCGCGCTGATCCACCCGGCCTCGTCCGAGGTCAGGAAACTGGCAGCGGCGGCAATGTCGTCGGCTGTGCCAAGGCGGCGGGTATGGATGCGGCTGACAAGCTGCGCCTGCCCTTCGGGGCCATAGGCCGCCCATTGCCGTTCGGTGGCGGGATTGGACAGGATGAAGCCGGGCGCGATGGAATTCACGGTGATGCCATGCGGACCCAGCTCAAGGCTCAACTGTTTGGTCAGGCCGACCAGCGCGTGTTTGGCGGCGGTATAGGCATGAATACCCGTAAGACTGGGCCGCAAGCCCGCCCCCGAGCTGATGGTCACGATCCGGCCCCAGCCGCTGCGCTTCATCGCGGGCACCAACGCCTGCGACAGATAAAGCGTGGCATCGACATTGGCGGCGAAAATCTCGTGCCACCTGGTTGGATCGACCTCTTCCAGCGGGGTGCCGACCTGCCCGCGCACGCCGCCCGCGGCATTGACCAGAATATCCGGGTCGCCATGATCGGCCCGCAGCCGCGCGGCCATCTCCTGCACCTGGTCTGGCGCGCCCAGATCGGCTGCGACATGGGGCAAGCCCAGCCTTTGGCTTCGGTCGGTCAGCGCCTCGCCCGGCAGATCGCACAACACCACCTGCGCACCATCCGCTGCAAGCCGCTTTGCGATGGCTGCACCGATGCCGCCGACGGCCCCGGTGACAAGCGCGATGCGGGCGCTCATTGGATCACCTTCGTCAATTCGTGGAAAGTGTCCGCCGACATGGGTCTGCGACCGTCTTCGATATCGTGGATCAAGGCGACAAGCCGTGTCAGCAGCGGAGTCTCCAGCCCATGCGCCGCTGCGATCTCGGTAATCGTACCGACCTGCGGATCAACCTCGGTCTTGCGCTTGCGCACGGCCAGGTCGCGGTAAATGCCCGTATGGGTCTTGGCCGTCTTGGCGTTGAACGCCGCCAGATCCGCGATGCTTTTCAACGCCGCCTCTTCAGGCGCGCCGGGCATGAAGGCCGAGGGCTCGAACCCGTTGAAGGGTTTGGGGTCCACCCCTTCGGCAGCGGCGGTGCGCATCACTTCACGCGCCAGCCCGGCAAAGGCGGCGCTGCGCGCGGGATCGGCGAAATTCGCGGTCATACTGTCTTCGGTGAGGGCGGTCGCGAAAAGCATCGCGCCATAGCCCAGCTTGCCCCAAAGATAGGCCCAGATATCGTCGGTGAGGATCGCGTCCGGTTCGAACACCTGCAAAAGCTGGTGCATCTCGCGGGTGCGGTCCCGCGTACTGCCGTCGATTTCACCGACCACGACAGCGCCGCGATTGCCGAAAAGAATGCGGCCTGGTTCGATCCAGTCCGCACCGTAATTCACGAAAGCACCCATCGTCCGCTCCGGCCCGGCCAAAGCGGCGATAACCCGTTCATTCAAGCCATTCTGCGCCGACAGGATGAAGCCGTCCTCGGCCAAGTGCGGCAGCAACGCCTGCACCGCAGCCTCTGTTGCCTGCGCTTTGACCGCCAGAACGACACGGCTGTAGGTGCCGACCAGTTCATCGGGAGTGACGCAATCGACGACCTGCGTGAACTGCTCCACCGGGCCTTCGATACGCAAGCCTTCCGATCGGCAGGCGGTGACATGCTCCGGCACGATATCGACCATTCGAACAGGGTGGCCGGCCCGCGCCCAATACGCACCAAGAATACCGCCGATTGCGCCAGCGCCCCAGATCAACACCTCGTCCTGCATCACGCGGCGCCCTGCGCGGGCCACGGACCTTCCAGCGCCTCGCGCACCTCGGCCACGCCGATATCCCAAAGGGCCTGCATCTCGTCATCGGGGCGCTGCCACGGGCCGCCAAACGCGCCATCCTCCAGCAAATCCCGCACCGCATCCGGGGCGGATGCCTTCATCAAGGCCATATCGACCACCGGCTTTTCGCCTTCGGGGGCTGGCGCATGGGCGAGCCGGGTCCAAGGAAAGTTCTCCATCCAGTTCGCATGAGACGCCGTGGTATCAAGCGATTGCGCCTTGGCCCATGTTTTGGGCGCGTTCCACCAATTGTGAAACTTGATGGATGTGTCGTTGTATTCGGTCATCAATTCCTGCGCGAGCGCACCCACCGGGTTGTTGCCGCCATGGCCGTTCACGATCAGGATTTGCCGAAACCCAGATCGGCGCAGGGAGGCGACCACATCACGCACCACTGCCAAAAGCGTTTCGACCCGCAGGCAAATCGTGCCGGGAAAGGCGTTGAAATACGGGGCCAAGCCATAGGGCATGACCGGAAAGACCGGCACGCCAAGCGGGTCCGCTGCATCTGCCGCGACCTTTTCGGCCAGAATCAGATCGACGCATAGCGAAAGCTGCGCGTGCTGCTCTGTCGAGCCAATCGGCAGAATGCACCGCGGGTCGCGTGCTGCGGCGGCCTCGACATCGCGCCAATTCATGTCCGCTACTTTCATCGGCTTACCCTTCTTCGTTTTCGTTGATGGCTTCGAAGGGCAGTTCATCTGCCCAGCTATGTGCTTCGCGGACCACCTTGGACATCAGTTCGAACAGCATCTGGCGCTCGCCCTCGGACAGCGCCTTGAGCATGCGCTTTTCCTGCGCCTCGAAGGTCGGGCGGGTTTCGTGGATCAGCGCCCAGCCCTTGTCGGACAGGTACAAAGCCTGCGTCCGCCGCCCACCCGGCGCCTTGCTGCGCGGTTTGATCAGCCCCAGCTTTTCAAGCTGCGTGATCGCGCGGCTCAATGTGTTTTTCGGAAACCCCGAGGTCCGCGAGACATCCCGCGCGCTGCCACCATCGGCCAGCGCCAGCGAATAAAGCACGACATATTCTGGCCGTTTCAGCCCGTATTCGTCACTGATCCAGCCATAAAGCGGCGTGTTGTAGAGCAGAGCAAGGTAGTTGATCCGAAAGGTAAACGGGCACGGATTATCCCAAAGCTTCGCTTCAAGCATGTCAGGCGGATCCGCACTATTCGAGGCGTTCAATTTTTCATCACCTGTAGTCCGAGACGCCAACATTTGCCGTGTATCTCCATAGCCCGCAAGGTTCGAGTTCCAAATAGAACTTGACTGATAGTTTATCTCTGCACATTCTGAAAAAGCAAGTTCCAAATGGAACACATGCAAAAACGCAAAGAAACGGACGGGGCTTGCTGCCTCTTCTACCGAACAGGAAGGGAAGATGATGAAATACCATAAATTCCTAACGCCCTTAGCCCTTGCCGTCAGCCTTGGCGCGGCAAACGTGGCGGCGGCGCAGCAGCTTACGATGGGCGTGCGCGGCGGGCCCGAATCCATGGACCCGCATTTTTCGGCTCTTGGCTCGCACGCGGAGGCGGCAAAGCATATTTTCGACACGCTGGTTTGGTCCGGCGATGACCTTCAGATCGAACCCGGCCTTGCGACAAGCTGGAGCCCGGTGGACGAGGACACCTGGGAATTCAAGCTGCGCGAAGGCGTGAAATTCCACGACGGATCGGATTTCGACGCAGAGGATGTGAAGTTCTCGATCGAGCGTATCCCGGTCGTGTCCGGCCCCACCACCACAACCATCTATGTGCGGCGCGTGGCCGATGTCGAAATCATCGACCCGCTGACGATCCACATCCATACCGATGGGCAGGCGGCAACGCTTCCCAATGACTTCATCCGGCTGTTCATCGTCTCTTCCGAGGCGGCAGCCGATTATTCGACGCCCGAAACGGCTGCGCAGGGCTTCAACAGCGGCGCGGCCACAATCGGGACCGGCCCCTACAAGTTCGTTAGCTGGGAGCCGAAAGGCGATCTGGTACTGGAACGGAACGACGATTACTGGCGCGGCAAAGGCGCGTGGGAAACCGTTGTGCGCAAGGAAATCCCCAATGACAGCTCCCGCCTTGCGGCGCTGAAAGCGGGACAGGTCGACGTGATCAACTATGTCTCCTCGGTCGATTACCTCGCCCTGCAGAACGATTCCTCTGTCGATGCGGTGATCGGCGACTCGGTCTATGTGATGAACCTCCAGCTTGATCAGCGCGAAGACACGCCTCTGGTGCGGGCGATCGACGGGTCGGATCTGGATGAAAACCCGCTGCGCGATCAAAAGGTCCGCGACGCGATTGACTATGCCATCGACCGCGAAACGATGGTCGATATCGTTCTGGAAGGGCTGGGCAAACCGGCAAATCAGATGATGCCCCCGGGCTTCTTCGGCTCTTCCGAAGATATCCCGATGCCCGAATACAATCCCGCGAAAGCCAAGGAACTGCTGGCCGATGCGGGCTATCCGGACGGGTTCGAGGTTGACCTCTATTGCACCGCCGACCGCCTGCCGGGCGATGGCGCGATCTGTCAGGGTCTGGGGCAAATGCTGACCCAGGTAGGGATCAAGACCAATGTCAACGCGATCTCCAAAACCGTCTACTTCCCTGCTCAGGCGCGGTTGGAATATTCCATGTTCATGAACGGCTGGGGCACGCTGACGGGCGAAGCGTCTTATACCCTTGGCGGTCTGGCACATTCCAACGACCCCGACGTCAAACTGGGTGCCTTCAACCGGATTGCCTACAAGAACGCGGAAGTCGACAAGCTGCTGCAAACCGGCGCAACCATGATGGACCCCGACGAACGCCGCGCGACCTATGAGGCCGCGATGGAGAAAGTCATGGCGGACAAGGCCTATATCTCTCTGGTCCAGTTGCAGACCGTCTGGGGCGCCAAAGCCGGTATGCTGGAATTCACCCCGCGCTTTGACGAAGACACGCTCGCCTTCTTCATCAAACCCGCGTCGTGATCTGCGCCACACCACACTTGTTCCGGGCGGCCATGCCGTCGCCCGGACACCCCTGAAAGACACGAGGACAGGCAGTGCTGGGCTTTATCATCCAACGGTTCATGCAGGCAGTTGTGGTTATGGCCGTCATGTCCGTGATCGTGTTCTGCGGCGTCTATGCCATCGGTAACCCGATCGACATCGTGATCCCGCCCGAAGCGACCGAGGAAATCCGGCTGAACACGATCCGCCGCCTTGGCCTCGATCGGCCCCTGTATGAGCAGTATTTCATCTTTATCGGCAATTTGCTGCAAGGCGATCTGGGACGCTCGTTCGTCTATAACGTACCGGTTCTGGAACTGATCGGCGGGCGTCTTCCCGCCACGCTGGAACTGGTGCTGATCTCTGTCATCTCTGCCACCGTGATCGGCGTGAGCCTTGGCATCTATGCGGGCTACCGCCCCGATAGCTGGCTGTCCAAGACGATCATGGCGGTGTCGGTGCTTGGCTTTTCCGTGCCGTCGTTTTGGGTCGGTCTGATCCTGATCCTGACCTTCGCCGTCAATCTTGGCTGGATGCCCGCAGGCGGGCGCGGCGACACGGTCGAAATCCTCGGGATCGAATGGTCCTTCCTGACCGCGGACGGGCTGTCCCATATCGTGCTGCCGGCGGTCAATCTTGCCCTGTTCAAACTGGCCATGATGATCCGGCTCGCGCGTGCCGGCACGCGCGAGATCATGCTGACCGATACCATCAAATTCGCCCGCGCTGCGGGCTTGTCGGAGGCCACGATCTTGCGCCGTCACCTGCTGAAACTCATTTCGATCCCGATCATCACGGTGTTCGGGCTGGAACTTGGATCGACCCTCGCCTTCGCGGTCGTCACCGAAACCATCTTTTCGTGGCCCGGGGTCGGCAAGCTGATCATCGACAGTATCAGCGTTCTGGACCGCCCGGTAATGGTGGCCTACCTGATCCTTGTCGCCTTCCTGTTCGTCACCATCAACTTCGTGATCGATCTGGTCTTTGCCCTGATCGACCCGCGCATCCGCCACGGGGCATCGGCATGAGCGATCAAAGCACTCCCCTGCGCCGCTTCTGGGCCGAATTTCGCGAAAACAAGGTCGCGGTCGTTGCGCTTGTCGTGATGGTGTTGATGGGGCTTTTGGCGCTTTTCGCCTCGGTCGTGTCACCGCAAAACCCCTATGATCTGGCCAACCTGTCGCTGATGGATAGCCGTCGCCCACCGGGGTTTGTCGGCTCTGGCGGCTATACACATCTGCTGGGCACTGACCCGCAGGGGCGCGACCTGCTTTCCGCGATTTTCTATGGGCTGCGAATCTCAATCCAGATCGGTCTGGCCGCCGGGTTCGTATCGCTAACCATCGGCACGTTTCTGGGCATTCTGGCCGCCTATCTTGGAGGCCGGATCGAAACGCTGATCATGCGGATGGTCGATTTGCAGCTGTCCTTCCCGGCGATCCTGCTGGCGCTGGTCATCGTGGCAATGCTGGGACAAGGCAAGGCGCAGCTGATCGGCGCCCTCGTTGCCGCGCAATACGCCTATTTCGCGCGCACGGCCTATGGCGCGGCAAAGGCCGAACGCGGCAAGGACTATATAGAAGCCGCCGTCGCCACGCCGCTGTCCACCCGGCTGGTGATGCTGCGCCACCTGCTGCCCAATTGCACCCCGCCGCTGATCGTTGTGGCGACCGTGCAAATCGCCAACTCCATCTCGCTGGAGGCGACGCTCAGCTTTCTCGGTCTGGGCCTTCCCGTGACAGAGCCATCCCTTGGCATGCTGATTTCCAACGGCTTCCCCTACATGATGAGCGGACGCTACTGGATTTCCGTCTATCCCGGTGTCGCGCTGATCATCCTGATCGTGGCGATCAACATCGTGGGCGATCAGGTGCGTGACCAATTCAACCCGAGGCTGCGTCGATGACCGATCCAGTGCTAAGCGTCCGCGACCTGCGCACCCATTTCTTCACCCGGGCCGGTGTGGTCAAAGCGGTCGATGGCGTCTCCTTCGATCTGGCCGCGGGGGAAATCCTTGGCCTTGTCGGAGAAAGCGGGTCCGGCAAAACCGTCACCGGCTTTTCCATTCTGGGCCTGATCGACGCGCCGGGGCGGATCGTCGAGGGCTCCGTCATGCTCAATGGCACCGAACTGACCAGCCTGCCCGAAGCGCAACTGCGCGCGCGCCGGGGCCGCGATATCTCCATGGTCTTTCAGGATCCGATTGCAACGCTCAATCCCATGCTGACCATCGGACAGCAGATGAGACTTGCGATCAACGCCCACGAAAAACTGGGGCGGCGCGCGGCAGAGGCACGCGCGGCAGAGCTTTTGACACAGGTTGGCATCCCTTCTGCCGAGGCGCGTCTGCGATCCTATCCGCATGAATTTTCGGGCGGGATGCGCCAGCGGGTCGCCATCGCGATTGCACTGTTGCACCGCCCGTCGGTGATCGTCGCGGATGAACCGACAACCGCGTTGGATGTATCCATTCAGGCGCAGATTCTCTATCAGATGCGCGATCTGGCCGCGCAAACCGGCACCGCGCTGATCTGGATCAGCCACGATCTTGCCGTGGTCTCCAGCCTCGCCACCAGACTTGCGGTCATGTATGCGGGCCGCATTGTCGAACAAGGCCCAACAGCGACCCTGCTGCGCGACCCGCGCCACCCCTATACCGCGGGGCTGATCGCCTCGCTGCCTGCCACGTCCAAGCCGGGCGAGCCCTTGGCACAAATCCCTGGCACCACGCCATCGCTGCTGTCTCTTCCCCCCGGCTGCCCCTTTGCCCCCCGCTGCGCGCGCCAGACACCGGCCTGCACCGAAGAACCCGCCCTGACAATCGAAGCGGATCGCGGCTGGCGCTGTTTCCACCCGGTCGGGCAAATGCACGAGGAACCCGCATGACCGCCTTTGTCAAAATCGATGGGGTCAGCCGTGTTTTCGGGCCGAACCTGACAACCGGTGAAAAGATCGCGGCGAAACTGGGCGCGCGGGTCGAAACACGCTCCGTCCATGCGGTGTCCGATGTGTCGCTTGAGGTGCGCAAGGGCGAAACCCTTGGTCTGGTGGGCGAATCCGGCTGCGGCAAGTCCACGCTGGGCCGTCTGATCGCCGGTATTCTGCCACCCAGTTCGGGCCGGGTGACCATCGACGGCGTGCCGGTCATGACGCATGGGGTCAAGGCGACGACCCGTGTCCAGACGGTGTTCCAAGACCCTTTTGCCAGCCTCGATCCGCGGATGAAGGTTGGGGACACGGTCGCCGAAGGCCCGATCACCCACGGGCTGACGACGCGCGCCGATGCGGCATCCTATGTGGCGGAATGGTTCCGGAAGGTCGGTCTGGACCCGGTCTGGGCGGACAGGTATCCGCACCAGTTCTCCGGCGGCCAGCGCCAGCGGATCGCGATTGCACGCGCATTGGCGATGAAGCCCGATGTGCTGATCTGCGATGAGCCGGTTGCCTCGCTCGACGTGTCGATTCAGGCGCAGATCATCAATCTCTTTCTTGAACTCACGCGCGATCTGAACCTGACCACCGTGTTCATCAGCCACGATCTGTCCGTGGTGCGGCATGTCAGCGACCGTGTGGCGGTCATGTATCTGGGCCGGATCGTCGAACTCGGCCCTGTGGCTGAGGTGTTCGGAACGCCCGCGCACCCCTATACCGATGCGCTGATCGGCTCTGTGCCCAAGCTGGTTCTGGATGGCGATGAACTGGTCCGGTTCGAGACGATCAAGGGCGAGGTGCCATCGCCCCTGTCACCGCCAGCCGGGTGCTTTTTCCACCCCCGCTGCGCGCTTGCGACGCCCGAATGCAGCCGCGACATGCCGTTGATGCGCCCCGTCGCCGGACGCGCGGAAGCAGACACGCGCGCGGTGGCGTGCCACCACTCGGAACAGCTTGTTCCCGGTTGATCCCCTGCGCGCTGTGACCGCAGGCCTACCCCTGTGCGGGCCAAGTGCCGAATGGTTGCTTTTCAAGCTGCATGGTTCCGTCCTCCCCCCGGAAGATATTGATCCATACCCGCCAATTGGCGTCATCGACCTCCGGGTAGTCCAGCCTGTAATGACTGCACCTGCTTTCCGTGCGAAAGAGCGAGGCGCGTAGCTTCATCTCTGCCGACAGGATCATGTTGCGCGTTTCCCATGCGAGGCGCAGTTCATGCAGATTGGCCGCGCGCAGCATCGGCGCATGGTGGTCGCGCAGCTCCTCGATATAGGCAAGCGCCGCCTGCATCATGGAGGCTTTCTTTACGTAAAGCACGAAATTCGGGATCATCACGCCCTGCAATGTCTGCGTGACCCAAGCCGGGCCATAGCCCGCCTCACGCCGGAGCGGGGCAAGAATCTGGTCCCTGATCTGCGCCAGTCGCGCGTCTGGAATGACCGATGCGGCGCGGCCCGACGCATAGTCTGCCGCCGCCTCTCCGGCGATGGCGCCTTGCACTGCCGACCCCGCCAGGGATGAGCCGATTTGCGTATAAATGCCGCCGGACATATGGCTGCCCAGCGCGTCGCCCGCCGCGTATAGGCCGGGGACCGTCGACGCGCAGCGGTCATTGATCGGCACGAGCCCCTCGGATTTATGGACCGCCATTCCTGCGGAGGCCCCGCCGACATTTGCGCCCGCCCCGAACCCCGGTGGCGGTCCGCCCGGTGCGCCGCCTTCGCCCGCGCCGGGAGGCGGCCCGTCACCGCCCGGCGGGCTATCAAAGTTGCGTTGGAACTCCTCTGGCACAAAAGGGCCACCCGCAACCGGAGTTTCGGCCTGCGGGGCACCGGGCCCACCGGACACCGGGTTGCCCAGCGCATAGGCGCGGTAGTTCATATCAACGCCCAGATCGTGATGCACATCGACTCCGTTGGTCGATGGCACCCGTTCGAACATATCCCCCCACCCATCGAAGGTTGCCGCGGGATGATCCACCCGCGTGGAATGCCCGTCATTCCATTCCTTTCCGGTGATCTTCGCCCCGATCCGATAGGCCATGACGCTGCCATCATGGGTCAGGTCGCCCAGCGGGAAGCCATTGGGTTTGAACCCGCCTGCCCCGGTACACAGGATCACGGATTTCGCCCGGATCGTGATGGTTTCCTCGGCATCCAGCCGAAAGCCTGCCGCCCCTGCGATCCGGCCATCCTCCTTGATCAGATGGGTGATCGTGACACGCTCCAATAGCGGAATGTCCCGGTCTTCGATGGGCCGCATGAACGGGCGGTGCGCCAGCGTCTGGTCGAAATAGCCCCAGCTTTGCAATTCGGCGGCCCGGTCGCGCGAATGTTCAGCCACTTGCCGCGTATAGACCGGGTTGTTGGTCCCCAGCGCAGAGCGCGAGACCGTATCGACGAAATCATCGATGCTGCCGCTTTCCGTCTTTGGGTCAAAGACGAAAAACCCCTTGCCGAACGGCGTCAGACCCGACGCGCCCAGCCGCCCCTTTGAGACGATCATCACCGCCGCACCCTCGTCATGGGCCTTTACCGCCGCGAACAGCCCGGCCATGCCGCCACCGATCACAAGCACGTCTGTGGCATGATCGGTATTGGTGAAACTCTCCGCGTCGATCTCGGCCGCGTTTTGCGCCCAGCCCGCAGCCCCAATGGCGGCAAGCCCTGCACTCGCCCCGGACAGGGCAATGAAATCGCGGCGGGTCGGGGCGGCGTTGTCCTCATGCGTGGTCATGACGCGGCTCCTTTCTGAACAGGATTTGGCGCAGTAGGCCGCGATGGCGCGCCCCAATACAGCTTTGCCAACATCGCAAAACCAATCAGCGCCAACACGATGAACAAGGCGGACATGCGCGGGTCGGTATGGCGCCCTAAGGCAATCGCATGCCACAGCGCCAGCAGGGTGAAGGCCGTCGCCAAGCCGCCATGCGTATAGCGCCACCCCCGATAATGGGTCGCAAGGCGTTTGATGATGGGCTTGCGGAAATAGGCGGTCAGGACGAGCACCAAAAGCAGCACCCAAGCCACAAGCCCCAGGACGAGGCCAAGATTATCCAGCGTGGTGATCATCGTGACGAACGCATCCCAGGGCCGCACCCCGCCTTCCAGCGCACGCGGAAGAACGATCAGCGCCGGATGGAGCAAGATCACCGTCACCGCCGTATAGGCGATGTATTTGTGGACCTTCTGTATCTGCGGCGGTTTGAACACGCTCAGCAGCCAGGTATTGCTTCGCGCCATGAAAAACTGCCCCAGCATCGCCGCAAAGGCGATCAGGGTCGCGAGCGAAATCGCCTCTTTCAACAGCGACCGCCGGGGCGCGTCACCCAAGGCGTAAAAGCTCAGCGGCAGGCCGACAAAGATGACAATCGCGGCAAGGATTGTGGCGCGTTGAATGGTGAGTTTCATGATCGCTACCCCCAAGGCACGACAACGGGAATGGACTTTTCGGGCGACATCTCGATGGCGTCGACCGGGCAATACATCCGGCACAGGTGGCAAATCTGGCAATCGGCAGGATAGGTGATGACAGCCTTGCCATGATCCATCCGGATCACGTCGCATGGGCAGGATTTCACACATTCGCCGCAGCCGATGCAGCCGTTGATACTTTTGATCGTCATGGTTTGCGTCTCATGCCTTGCTGCTATTCGGGCGCGGCGTCCCATTCGATGACAAAGCCACGGGCATAGCCCATCGGCATGCCCATGTTTTCGTACTGCGCGACGCCGGCGAAGTAGTCGCCCCATGTGGGGACGGGCTGGTTCAACTCACCGAACCCCATGATGTTCTGCCGGCCACGCCCATTGGGCTGATCGTTCGGACGCGGGTCGCGGTCGATCACCCCGTCATCCAGATTGACCGCCCAATTGGTGTACGCCCACGGCTCGCCACTCAGCCACACCCAGCCCTCATCGGACACGTCGGACCCGTCCACCTTGGTCCCGCCAAGAAACGGGCCGATCATGATGTTGTAATGCGGGTCGGGCGTGTAATCGGTTGGAAATTCCCAAAAGAAGTCCGTGTCATCGACCATGGCGAACACGAAGGCGTTTTCTTCGGCGCTGGAGATCGACGCGAGATAGCCGCCAGCGGACTGGGCCAACACGGCGGCCTGCACCCAACTGACATTCTCGGTCGGGACTTTGACGGCCTGATAGAAATGGGTGCCACCTTCGGGCCGGGTGAACGCTGTCACCGGGCCGCGTTCCACCGTGATATCTGCAGGCAACGTATCGAAGCTGTCGAAGATCGAATAATTCACCTCGAAACTGGCAGGGCCAATCGTCACCGTCTGCGTTGACCCCACCGGCGGCGGCGTCCCGATGTCGGCGGTTTGGGCATTGGCCCCCGCTCCCAAGAGTAAAAGGATCGCGAGACCGCACCGTGTTCTGCGCATTTGGCTCTCCTGCAAGGCGATGAATCGTCTGTTTCACGAAAGCTGCCGCTGTCCGGCGAACCGGCGCGGCGGCGATTGCGTGGCCAATATGCAAAGGACAGGCCGTCCCGAATTGCGTTTGGTCAATTCGCGGATCGTCCGCTATTTTCGCAAGCGCATCCGCCACCATGAGCCAATCTGATTGGGGTCAGCCGGACTTGCCGCGTGCAGACACGTTGCCCGCGTCCGGGCCGTTATCCGGTGATGCGCAGCCCGACCCGCGCAAAGGCGGCAAGCGCCCGCTCCGCAATGTCGTCACACAGGCAAATAGCGTCAAAATACCGTTTCATGAAACTTTCCGCGTCGGGAGCCGCCTGAAGCAGCAGAGTCTTTTCGAACTCCGCCCACGACATGTCCCCCACCTCGACATGGAACCAAAGCAAGATGGCATGATAGGCGAAGAAATCCGGCATGGGGCGCTTCTTGTATTCGGCGATGGCCTCTTCCGGTCCCTTGGTCATCATCAGGAACATCGCCTTTGGCATGTGATACCAATCGGGGCAAAGCGGATCGAGGACGAGCGCGCGCTCGACCAGCGGCATCCCCTCATCCCACTGCGCGCGGCGCACAAAACACATGCCCAGCATTGCCAGCATATCCGAATGGCATGGGTTCAGCAGCAATGCCCGCTTTGCCGAGGCGCGAAAATCGACGAACCGCTTGGCATGAAAGTTGGCAAGAGCCAGCGCCAGATGCCCGGTCGCGCTGAGAGGGTCGCGCCGAACCGCCTGCACCGCATGTTGCGTCGCACGGTCCAGCTTTCGCGGGTCACCGACATCGGCTGTCATGGTTCTGAAGTTTTCGATTTCGATCATCGCAAGCGCGGCATGCGCGTCGGCCAGGCTGGGGTCTTGGGCGATCACTTATTCCAGACCCCCCGTGACCTCATCCCGGCCCGTTTGATCCAGTTGCGCGCCGCGCTCATAATACCGGGAAAGCCATGCATAACTGTGCCACTTGACGGATGCGGGCGCGCCCAGTTGACGCTGCGCATAACGCCCGATGGGACCATGTTCGACCCCGAAGCGCGCCGCGATACGCGCCACCAATTCATCTTGCACGTCATACATCTTGTTAGTGTCGCTGCGAATGTCGAACCGTTCCGTCGTCAGAACCTTGTCGGCAGCCGCGTCGATGATCTGGACATGCGCTTCGATCCGCGCATTGCGAATGCGGTAGCCGCCTTGCAAAACGAAATCGGGGCGAAAGCGCTGATAAATCTGCCGAATACTCAGCCCGACCAATTTCGCGTTCTCCGTCGTGGCGCGCGACATGACGGACAGCCCGCGGAACCGGGACAGTTCGGAAATAAGGCCTTCGGTCAGAGCAAGCCCCATGGATGCGCAATCCGCGCCCAGCCCGATGCACTCAAAGGGCAATACCGCGATACTAGGCCGATCAGACGGCTTGGCCTGCGGAAGTTCTTCGGCATCCATGGGCTGGGACGCAGCCTGCGCCGGGTCGGGCTGTTGCGAAACCGCGTAAAATACCGGCTCATACCGCCCCTTGGGAATGACGATGCGCAATAAGTCGCTTGCGCCGTCTTGCAGGTAATACTCCTCCAGCTTCTGGCGCAGCGCACGCGCCTGAACCCGAACGATGGTATCGGTCTGCGGATCGAAATTCGGCTCCTTGTCGAAGACTTCCAGCCCGATCGAATAGCCCTTCAGCCGGTCTGAATTCCCGGCAAGACTTTGTTCCACAACATAAATCAGAAAGCGGGAAAGGCGCGGCGCATTGCGAAACTGCCGACTGTCGGCAATCCGCGCCAGATGCGTGCGCACGATGTCGCCAGAGGGCACGGACATATGCCTTAAATCCAATATCGATCCCAACCTTCTCCCCGCCTCTACGGGGGTTTTACTCGGCTCCCATCCGAACGGATTCACCGTGAATCACTTTAAGTGTGTTAAGAAACGTATACATTACATGCTGAGGGTTGTTCGACGCCTCGCCGCATTCATACCAGTCGGAAAACCAACGCGCCACAAGGGGGCTTTGGTCGTAAATATTGCCCGTGGCAAGAGGCCACTTGCGTATGCGGCGCATCCAGCGAAGAACCCAGACCCTCGGAACAGGTGGGACACGTGACTGGGATAATCAAAAGACCGCAAGGCGATCCGCTACGCGAACAGCCTTCAATCGGGTCAAAAGCCGTGCCGCTGAGGCATCTGTCACCCAGCGCCGCTGGCCACATGCCCGAAATGAACCCGCAGCCGTGCAAAACCGACCAGTCCGAAGTGCTTTCGCTGTTCGCGCGTCATTCATTCGAACAGCACTTCCAGACGAACAGCACCTTGCTGCTTCATGGGGAACCTGCGGACGCGGTATACCTCGTTGCCTCTGGAACGGTCCGCTGTTGCACCATCGACGCGGACGGCAGTCGCCAGATCTTTTCCTTCCAGAGAAAAGGTGAGGTGGTTGGCATAACGGATATGGATTACTGGCATTTCACCGCCGAAGCGGTGGACCACGTCATCGTGAAATCCATGCCGAAATCAATTCTTGAACAAGAACTTGCCGTCAATGTTGCCCTGAGACACGAGATCAGAGCCTGGGTGCGCGGCCTTCTTGCGGAAAGAGAGCGGCAGTTGCTGATGCTGTCGAAGTCGAAAGGGCCGGATCGGCTGCTTCACTTCCTGCAGGATTACGCCGCCAAGCGCCCAACGTCCGGCTTCGTCGTGCTGCCCATGTGCCGGCGCGATATCGGCGACCATATCGGCCTGTCGACAGAGGCGGTAAGCCGCGCCTTCAGCCATCTCAAGCGAGCGGGGCTGATTGAGCTGAAATCCTGCGAAAAATACCGCATCGTCGACGATCCCAAGGGGAATTTGGCGGCCCTTCCCAACATCAAGCCTGTTTGATGCAACCGGGTCTGGGCCGTGCATACCGGGGCGATCGCAAATCCCGGCACTGCCACGTTTGACGCACCGGCCCACGCGCGGCGGCGCTAGCTGGCCTTGGCCTTACTGTTCTTGCGGGGCTTCTTCAGCGCCTCGAAACCGATAATCACGTCCAGAAGTTCAGAGGTAATACCGCTTTGTCGCAGCGTGTTCGCCTCTGCCTTCAGATCATCCAGCCGATCCTCGACCGATTGCTCTGCCTGGCTCATCAACGCAAGCCGCGCGGCATTTTCGGACACCATCGCCTCTGCCGATGCCTTGAACAGGGTCGAGAACAGATAGCCCCGGATCAGCGCCTGAAACAGTTCGGCAGGGGGCGCGGTAAAGGTGGGAAGCGTGCGCGAGGACCATGGCCGGGCCTGCAACTCGTGCAAGAGCGCCGTGTTCAACGGAAGAAGCGGCAGGATGTGCTGTTCCTGCGCGCCGCCATCGCTGCGGGCGGTATAGGCAAGATCGACGGCAATTTCAGCCGGAGCCGCATCGCGCCGGATGTCATCCAGATGCCGCGTCAGCGCATTTGCGAGCCGCCCGATCCCGTCAACGGAAGCCGGGGGCAGAAACAGACCGTCATGCAGGATCGACTGATCGGCAAGCGCATCGGCCATCTGCGCCCCAACACAAAGAACCGTCGGCCCGTCGCCGTCCCTGTCCTTGATCGACCGCGCGACCGTCGCCGCCAGCACCTCGTTGTAATTTCCGCACAGCCCATGATCGGAGCCAAAGACAACAAGCACATGCGCGCCCACGGCCCCGGGTGTCTCGCTTGCCCCGTCCATCAGGCCCGCCGCCCGGACGAAGGCATGCAGCCCGTCCTTGACGATCTGGTTATATGCCTCGATCGCTTGGCCCGCACGCTCATAGGGCGCAGAGTTGATGACCGACAGCGTCTTCATGGTGCGTACGACACTATGAATGCTCGACATGCTACCCATTTGGCGCGTCAGGTCTTCAAGCGTCTGTGGCATCTGGCCTCTCCATCGCTGCGCGCGCATGCTGCCCGATGGCCCGCATCCGGCGATGCGCCTCCTCGTCCAGCCCGGCCCCGTTCAGGATCGTTTCAGCAATGTCCGCCAGATCGCGGCGCGCCGCGCCCCGGATATGCTGCATGACCTTGTCGGCGCCGCCCTCCGCCAGCCCGTCCAGCGCCCCGTCATTTGCCGCCGTCAGAATGGCAAGCTGTTCCACCGCGCTCATCGGATCGCGTTCGGCTTGGCGCAGCGCAGTGCGCACCGCAGCGCCGCGGGTGAGCCGCGCGCGGGTCGCGTCATCCAACCGCGTGCCGAACCGGGCGAAATCTTCAAGCTCTTCAAACTGTGACAGGGTCACGCGCAGGTTGCCCGCCACCGACCGGAAGGCCGGGCTTTGCGCCTTGCCACCGACCCGGCTGACCGATTTGCCAAGATCGACGGCGGGAAACTGGTTCTTGCGCACAAGATGGGGCGACAAGTAGACCTGCCCATCGGTGATGGAGATAAGGTTGGTCGGGATATAGGCCGACAGGTTTTCCGCCTGCGTTTCAACGACCGCCAGCGCCGTGATCGACCCGCCACCAGCCGTTTCGGTGAACTGCCCCGCCCGTTCAAGAAGCCGGGCATGGATATAGAAAATGTCACCGGGGAATGCTTCGCGCCCCGGCGGACGGCGCAACAGCAGCGATAGCTCGCGGTAGGATCGGGCATGGTGCGTGAGATCGTCGAACACAAGCAAAACGTCCTTGCCCTGCCCCGAGAAATACTCCGCCATGGCCGTCGCGGCATAGGGCGCGACATAGGACAGGCCCGCCGCCTCTTCGTCCCCGGCCGCCATGACGATCGTCCGGTCCGTCAGACCGCCCGCGCGAATGGCGTTGATCACCTTGGCGACCGCGTCGCCCCGCTGACCGATGGCGCAATAGATGCAGATCACATCGGTGGATTTCTGGTTCAGGATCGCATCGACACAGATGGATGTCTTGCCCGTCTGCCGGTCACCGATCACCAACTGGCGCTGGCCAAGACCAATCGGCACCGCCGCATCGATGGCCTTGAGCCCGGTGGCCAAAGGCCGTGAAATTGCCCTGCGCGCAAGGATGTCAGGGGCTTCTGCCTCCACCGGGCGCAGCATGTCGGCTTTGGACGGGCCTTTACCATCGGTCGGATTGCCCAGCGCGTCCACGACCCGGCCCAACAGACCGTCACCGACCCATGTGCTGACGACGCGGTGCGATCTGAACACCCGCTCTCCAACCGCGACCCGGTCAGACGCGCCCAGCAAGACCACGCCCAACCGGCCCGGCTCAAGGTCAAGCACGATCCCCTGCACACCGCTTTCAAATTCCAGCACCTCGTCGGACAATGCCCGGTCCAGCCCGGAAACAACGGCGATCCCGTCACCCGCTTCGGCGACTTCGCCCACCTCGCTCAGGCGCGGCGCGGGCGATGGGCTTTGCAGCACCAGCTGCAACAGGTCGTCCGGCTCCATCGGGTGAATGTCGGCAGCGTTACGCATCGCGGTCACAGCTTCGCCTCAAGGGCGTTTGTCAGACGGTCCGTCACCAGCGTGTCCAAATCGTCGATATAGGTGTCCACCGTCCATGCCAGCTGCGCGCCGCCCACACGCAGGGCAAGCCCCGGCGATTGGGTGGCGTCGGTGTCAAAGCGCACGGCAATCCCGTCAAACCGATCTTGCAATACCGCGCGGATTTCCTGCTGGATCGATGGGTCCAGCGGCGCGCGGCTCAGGACCACGGCATCGGGCGCGCTGCCTGCCGCCTTTTTCAGATTGCCGTCCATCGTTTCGATCTGACCGGCAAGATGCGCTGCGATCCGCGCTTCAAGCGTTTCATCGGCCAAATCGAAGACCGCCTTGCGGGTCAGTTCCAACAGCGCCTGCCCGCCCGCGCGGTGCAGCTTTGTCACGAAGTTGCGCGTTTCGTCGTCGCGGTGGGTCGCCCATGCCGCGCGCTCGCGTTCGATCCGCTCGCGGGCCTCGGACAGCAGGGCGTCTTTCTCCTTTTGCGCGGCTCTGCGCTCCGCCTCTGACGCTGACGCCTGTTCGGACTGAAGCGCCGCCAACTGGTTTCGGTATTCGGTCTCAGCCCTGCTCGCCTCTTCCTTGGCGCGCGCCGCGACTTCCATCCGTGCGGTGATCTCTGCCTCGCGCGCGTCGATCCCATCAAGGATGGGCCGGTAGAGAAACCGTTTGAGCAGCCAGACAAGCACCAGAAAATTGGCAAGCTGTGCGGCAACTGTGATCCAGTCGATGGACATTGGCTTAGCCGCCCGCCGTCGCCGCGGCTTCCACGGCTGCATTCCAGAACGGGTTGGCGAAGATCAGGATCATGGCAACCACGAAACAGTAGATCGCTGTCGACTCGATCATCGCAAGGCTGACGAAGAGCGTGCGCGACAAGGTAGAAGCCGCGTCGGGTTGCTGCGCGATGGCATTCAACGCCGTGGACGCGGCCTTGCCTTCCCCCAGCGCCGGGCCAATGGCCCCGAAGGAGACGGTCAGCCCGGCGGTGAAAATGGAGATGGCACCAATGATGGCGAGGTCTGTCATGGAGTGTCCTCCTGTGGGTCTGAAGATTTTCGCGGCGCGGTCGCGCTCGATATGTAAACGGTGGCAAGGATGGCGAAGATGTAGGCCTGGATCATGCCGGTCAGCAGGCCAAGCAGGTCCATCACCACCGGAAAGAAGAACGGCGCGACGGTCAGCAGGATGGCCGCGATGACCGCGCCGCTCATGATGTTGCCGTAAAGACGGATCGCGAGGGAAATGCCGCGTGAGAATTCCGAAATGATGTTGAACGGCAGCATGATGAAGGAAGGTTGCAGATAGGTCATGAGATAGCCCCCAAGCCCCCGGCTGGTGATGCCGAACAGCGGGACAGCCACCAGAACGGACAGCGCCAGCGCCGTGGTCGTGGACAAGGATGATGTCGGCGGCTCGAACCCGGGAACGACCAACAGCAGATTGGACGCCGCAACGAACAGAAACAGCGTGCCTGCGAAGTAGATCAGATGCCGCGATGGCCCGCCCGCGATCTCTTCGATCTGGCCCTGGATCGTCTGCACGATGACCTCCAGCGTGGTGCGCCAGCGGTTCGGCGGCACGTCGGCGCGCAGATTTCGGGTGATGATCATGGAGGCCACGGTCAGCACCGCCATCACGATCCACGTGTAGAAAATGGTCGCGTTCACCGCAAAGCCCCATAGGGTTAACATGGTGATTTCGTCGGGCGACAATGTCATTTCGGGCTGCCCTCTGGCTGCGGGGCGCGGGCGATGACCGTTGCGATATGGCGGCACAGGAAAAAGGCCAGACCATATCCGGCAAAGCCCCAAGGCCCGACATGGGTCGCCACAAGCCAGCCCGCCCCAAGAAGGGCCGAAATCCGCAGCGCCGCGCTGATTGCCAGCGTTCTCACCGCGTGTCCGCCCTGCAAGGCGCGCCGCATACCAAGGGCCAGTCCCGCGAAGAACACCACGCTCATGGCGATGCCAGCAGCGCCGCCGATTCCGAACGCGGCCCAATCCAATGCGATCATTCCTCGCCTCCTTCCTTGCTGACCCATGCGCCAGCGATGAATGCCCCGATCACCACGCCGCCAAGGATCAGGGCGATGGTCCACGAAAAGCGTTGCGGCGCGGCATGGTCCAGCCACAGCCCCAGAAACGCCCCGCCCACTGTCGGCACCGCGATGGACCAGCCGATCATCCCGAACGTCCCGATGCCACGCAGCGGGCTGGGGCCCGGATGATCGCGCGAGGATTTCATGCGCTTTGCGTGCCGCGCGATGTCTTCGGCGGGTTTGTCTGGATCGCGGCTCATACTGCCGACCTTTGCAATTCGGCGAAGCGGCGCACCATGTCGGCCTCCAGCCGGGATAGCGCCGACCGGGCCTGCCGCTCTTCCTCGTCCATCTGCACAAAGCTGGTCTTCACCGTCTGCTGGAGACTGCTCAGATCGTCGCCCCGCACCCCGCGCAGCACGGCCACCGAAACCTTGTGCCCCTTTTTGACCAGCAGCCCTTCATCGAGGCCAAAAATCTCTTCCGAGCCATCGGCCAGGTGCAGCGTCATCACCGACGGCACCAGCGCGGTGACGAAATCGACATGGTTCGGCAAGATGCCAAAGGCGCCGGTCGGGGCCACCCCCGTGAGACGCGCGGCGCGCCCTTCGAACAGCGTCGCCATTGGCAGGCGCAAGGTCACGGTCATGTCGGGCGCCATGCTCATGCGGCGTCCTCCAGCTCTGCCAGCCCGCCGATCATGTAATACGCGCTTTCGGGAAGCGGGAAGTCGGTCTGATTCAGGATGGTTTCACACCCGTCGAGCGTTTCTGCGATGGGCACGGTCCTGCCCTTCTGGGTGCTGAAGGCTTCGGTGGTCACGAATGGCTGCGTCAGGAACCGTTCAAGCCGCCGTGCCCGCGCCACGGTCAACCGGTCGGCGGATGACAGTTCTTCCAGCCCCAGCATCGCGATGATGTCGCGCAATTCGTCATAGGCGGCGAGCGTTCCGCGCACCGCCCGCGCAATGTCATAGTGCCGTTGCCCAATCACCGAAGGCGTCAACATGACCGAAGTCGATGCCAGCGGATCGACCGCCGGATAAAGCCCCTCGCTCGCCCGTTTGCGGGACAGGACGACCGATGCCGACAGATGCGAAAAGATATGCGCCGCCGCCGGATCTGTGAAATCATCGGCGGGCACATACACGGCCTGGATAGAGGTAATCGCCCCGCGCGAAGTGGACGTGATCCGTTCCTGAAGCGCCGCAAGTTCGGTCGCGAGTGTCGGCTGATAACCCACGCGCGATGGCATCCGGCCCATCAAGCCAGACACTTCGGAACCGGCCTGCACAAAGCGAAAGATATTGTCGATCAGCAAGAGCACGTCCTGCTGTTTCTCATCCCGGAAATACTCCGCCATGGTCAGGGCCGTATTGCCAATCAGAAACCGCACGCCGGGCGCTTCGTTCATCTGGCCGAACAGCATCACGGTCTTTTCGCGCACGCCTGCTTCGCCCATCTCGCGGTAAAGCTCTTCGGCTTCCCGCGATCGCTCGCCGATGCCGCAAAAAAGGCTGACCCCCTTGTGATGCTGAACCGTGTTGTTGATCAGCTCCGTGATCAGAACGGTCTTGCCCACGCCCGCGCCGCCGAAAAGTCCCGTCTTGCCGCCGCGTTCGATGGGCGACAGCAAATCGATTGCCTTGATTCCGGTTTCCAGGAACGCGGAATGCACGATCCGTTCGCTTAACCGTGGCGGCGGCTGATGGATGGATCGGCGCAACTGCGCGTCGGGCGCCGGGCGTCCATCGATCGGAGCGCCGAACACGTCCAGCATCCGCCCCAACACGGCCTCGCCCACCGGCACCTCGATCGGTCCGCCCGTGGCCTGCACCGGCATACCAAGGCTCAGACCGCGGACCGGCGCCATCGCCATGGCACGCACCGTCCGAGCGCCAATCAGCGCCGACACCTCAAGCGCGACCTCCCCGGCATACAGCAAATCGTGGATACGCGGCACCGCGCCCTCAAACGCGACATCGACGATGCCGCCGCGAATGGCGACGATCACGCCATCGGTCGCCGCCTCGGGCTGTGCAGCAGCGGCCCCCATGGTCAAGCGCGGTCTCCGTCGCTGCGCGTCACGCGCGTTCCCGCAACGCCGTTCAAAATATCCAGCGCATCGCCAAGCTGCCCGATCCCGGCAAAGCCGCCCAGCGCCGCGAAATCGCACGCGGCTTTCAGCTTTGGTCCCATTGATCCTGCGGGCAGTGCCATGGTTTTTCCGTCCTCTGGTGACAGTCTTTCAATCGCTTCGGCACCATCGGACCCGAAATTCGCGTAGACTGCTTTGACATCGGTCAAAAGAAGCAGCGCATCCGCACCGATATCTGCCGCAAGAAGAGCGCTTGCCGCGTCTTTGTCGATCACGGCCTCGACCCCCAGCATCGACCCGTCATTGCGCCGCATTACCGGAATCCCCCCGCCGCCTGCGCAAATGACCGTGACGCCCTGATCCAGCAGCAAACGCAGCACACGTAGATCCGGAATTTCGATGGGCGCGGGTGACGGTACGACCCGCCGCCAATGGTCGCCATCCTGCGCAATATGCCAACCGGCAGCTTTCGCGCGGGCTTCGGCCTCTTCCCGGGAATAGACCGGCCCCACGAATTTTGTCGGGTTCCGGAACGCAGGGTCTGCGGGGTCGACGACAACCTGTGTCAGCAGGGTGGCGACCGCATGATCGTGGCCCAGCGCGTTTTCCAACTCCTGCTCGATCAGATAGCCGATCATGCCCTCGGTCTCGGCCCCCAATACATCCAGCGGGTAGCTTTCATCCGGCTTGTATGCAGCCCCTTGCAGCGCCAGAAGCCCCACCTGCGGGCCGTTCCCATGGGTAACGATCAGCGTATGGCCCGCGCGGACCACCGCCGCCAAGGCCTGCGCGGCGACCCGCACATTGGCGCGTTGCCGTTCGGCTGTCAGCGGGTCGCTCCGCCGCAGCAACGCATTGCCCCCAATCGCTGCGACAACCAGCATCTCAATCCCCCAAAGTTGCGACCAGAACAGCCTTGATCGTGTGCATCCGGTTTTCCGCCTGATCAAAGACGATGGAGGCGGGGCTTTCGAAGACCTCTTCCGTGACCTCCATCGCGTCCAGACCGAATTCCGCCTTGATCTGCGCCCCGACAGAGGTTTCGGCATTATGGAACGCAGGCAGGCAGTGCATGAAGCGGGCGCGCGGGTTGCCGGTTCGCGCCATCACATCCGCCGTGACCTGATAGGGCTTCAGAAGTGCGATCCTCTCGGCCCATTTCTCTTTCGGCTCGCCCATCGACACCCACACGTCGGTATAGATGAAATCGGCCCCCTGCACGGCTGCGTCCACATCTTCCGTCAGGGTCAGACGTGCCCCAGTATCGGCCGCAGTCGCCTTGGCCTCGTCAACGATGCTTTGGTCCGGCCAGCACGCCTTGGGCGCACATAGCCGCACATCCATGCCCATCTTCGCCCCGCCAATCAGCAGGCTGTCACCCATGTTGTTGCCCGCGTCCCCCAGAAAGGCGAAGGCCACCTGATGCAGCGGCTTCTCGACATGTTCCTGCATCGTCAGGAAATCCGCGAGGATTTGCGTCGGATGAAATTCATCGGTCAGCCCGTTATAGACCGGCACACCGGAATATTCCGCCAACTGATCGACCACGCTTTGGCCAAAGCCGCGATATTCGATCGCATCATATATCCGGCCCAGAACCCGTGCTGTGTCTTTGACGGTCTCCTTGTGGCCGATATGCGATCCCGTCGGCCCCAGATAGGTGACGCGCGCGCCCTGATCGAAAGCGGCGACTTCGAAGCCGACCCGCGTTCGGGTGCTGTCCTTCTCGAAGATCAGCGCGATATCCTTGCCTTGCAGACGCGGCTGTTCGGTCCCGGCATATTTCGCCGCTTTCAGGTCCGCCGCCAGCTTGAGCAAAAAGGCGATCTCGCGCGGGGTGAAATCGCGCAGCGTCAGGAAATGTCGGTTCTTGAGGTTATACGCCATTCGATGTCCTTTCAGGTTCAGACCGCGTCGCGGATGGTGGGACAACTCATGCAATGGCCGCCGCCCCGGCCCCGGCCCAGTTCGGCGCCGGGAATGGCCAGAACCTTGATGCCAACCGCTTCCAGCGCCGCATTGGTATCATCGTTGCGGTCATACCCGATGACCACGCCCGGCCGGAGCGCCAGCACATTGTTCCCGTCGTTCCATTGCTCGCGGGAGCGCTCTTCCTTGGTGGCACCGCCTGTCGGCACGATGGTCAGACGCTTGAAGCCGAGCACTTCGGCGACGATCTCGAAGATCGGGCGGGTGTCGTGGCGAAACTGCAAGGGCGCGGCCCCCTCGCCGGGACGGATGTCATAGCAGGTCAATTCGTCCGCGACTTCCTTGAAGGTGGTCACAACATCGCCGCCACATAGCGTGAAGATCGTATCCAGATGCATCGCCGCGCGCGATTTCGGGATCGCAAAGGCCAGCACGCGCTGCGCCGCGCCGGTGTCGAACAGCGCCTCGGCCAATTGCCCGATACCCTGGGGCGATGACCGCTCGCCCATGCCGACAAGCACGGTGCCATCCCCCACTGGCATGATGTCCCCGCCTTCGACCGTCGCGCGCCCGTGGCCGACCGTTGGATCGCCGAAATGGATCGTCGTCCGTCCGGCAAATTTGGGGTGATACTTGTAGATCGCGGTGTTCAGCAGCGTTTCGGGTCTTCGGGCGGGCCAGAACATCGGGTTCACCGAGACCCCATTGAAAATCCACGCGGAATTGTCGCGGGTGAACAGCGCGTTTGGCAGTGGCGGCAGGATGAAGCCGTGAAGGCCAAGGTAACTGCCGAACAGGCCCGACGGCGCAAAGGGCAAGTCATCGGCGGCCAATCCGCCCAGCAGATATTCAGCCAATTGCGCGGCAGGCAATTCGTCCATCCACGCGCGCAGTTCTGGCAGCATACCCACACCGACCTGATCGGGTGTGATCCTGTTATCCAGTATCCAGTTGCGGCCATCGGGAATGTCCAATGTCTCTGCCAGCAGATCATTCACGTCGAGAACCTCGACCCCCTCGTCCCGCATCGTCTGCGCAAAAATGTCATGGTCCTTCTGCGCCTGCTTGACCCAGAACACGTCATCGAACAGCAGATCCTTGCAATTATCCGGTGTCAGTCGGCGATGCGCCAATCCCGGACGGCAGATGATGACCTGCCGCAAGATGCCGGTTTCGGAGTACACGCCAAGGGGATGCTCATTCATTTCGGAGTCTCCATCAAACAAGCGCCGCGATGCTCAGCGCAGCGGTAATGAACACGATCAGGATCAGAAGAAGCGGCCAGATGAAGACGAGCCAGCGGTCATAAGACACCCGCCCGATCGCAAGGCCGCCGATCACGACGGCAAAGGTCGGATTGATCAGGTTCACCAGCCCGTTCGCGGATTGATAGGCGGTGACGACAAGCCCACGCTCTGCCCCCGCGAAATCGGCAAGCGGCGCAAGGATCGGCATCGACAACACCGCCAGCCCCGAAGAGGATGGCACGAAAAAGCTCATGCCCACTTCGATCCAGAACATCAGGTTGATGAAGGCAAGATCACCCAGCCCGGCAAGCGATTGTTCTGCGCTGTGCAGGATCGTGTCGGCGATCCGGCCGTTTTCCATGATGACCACGATGCCCCGGGCAAGCCCGACCACCAGTGCCACGCCCAAAAGATCGCGCGCGCCATCCACGAAATTTCCGGTCAGCTGTTTCTCTCCCATCCGGGCGATCAGACCGATCACGATGGCGGACCCAAGAAACAGGGACCCCATCCGCGCCATCCACCAGCCTTGAGTGGAGACGCCCCAGATCATGACGGCGAAGGTCAGCCCGAAGATGGTCAAGACGATGGATTGCCGGCCCGTCAGCGCCGTGGCCCCGGCCCCGTCCGGCTGGTCCTGCAAAAACACCGCGCGATGCGCCGCGACCTGACTGGCCACGACAGAGCGCGAAATATCCGCCTTCACCCACGCGGCATAGCGCATGACGTAAGCCGCGCAGATGATCAGCCCGCCGATCAGGATCACGAAACGCAACACGATCCCGTCGGTGAACGGCACACCCGCCGCATTCGACGCGATCACCGTGGCAAACGGGTTGATCGTGGAGCCGAGAACGCCAATGCCAGCCCCGACCAGAATGATGGCAACGCCTGTGACCGCGTCATACCCCGCCGCGATCATGATCGGGATCAGAATGGCATAGAAGGCCAGCGTTTCCTCGGCCATGCCATAGGTCGTCCCGCCCAGCGCAAAAAGCGACATCAAGATCGGGATCATCCAGATTTCCCGGCCCTGCAATCGCCGCATCACCGCGCGAATGCCGGTGTCGATGGCGCCGGTCGCGTTCACGATGCCAAGAAACCCGCCCAGAAACAGAACGAACAGCGCAACGTCGATCGCATTCGCGGCATAGCTGTCAGGATCGTAAAAACCCGCTGTCGGGGCCAGCATGACATCCCAGACCCCCTGCGGATTGGGAGCGACCTCTTGGTATGTCCCGACCACCGCGACTTCGCGCCCCACATTGTCATCCATGACACGGTCATAGCTGCCCGCCGGGATGATCCATGTCAGCGCAGCCACCAGAAGGATCAGCAGAAACAGGATTGTATAAGCGGTTGGAAAGCGCGACTCGGTTTGCTGCGGCGCGCTGTTCTGGCTCGATGTGGAATCCGACATGATGTTTGCCTCCGTTCGGCGGCCGATCCGGACCCACAAGGTCGCAAGGATTGGCCGGAAACCTGCCCAAACAGTGTCAGGACAAGGCCGGGCGCGATTGACCTTCGTCAATCTGCGGATGGCACGGGGCCGCGATCCTCGCGAATGCACTGGCCGATTGACGCATATCAAACACTTCTGCCGACCGCCGCGTATCATCCTTGCGAATGACTGCCGCCGAAGGACGGGGTGATATGACGACGCAAGAGGAGGAAATGTCCCGCAAGCTGGGTCTGGGACCACACCGCAAATGGATGCCGTGGCGCACGCTTCTGGCTGTTGGCCTCGTCGCGCTGGGTATAATCGGCTGGGCCGTCTACGCGCGGCTCGGCGCTGACCAGAATGTCAGATATATCACTGAACCGGTGACCCGGTCCGATCTTGAGGTCGTGGTCTCGGCCAATGGCACGGTCGAACCGACAGACATGTTCGAAGTGTCGAGCGAGCTTTCCGGAACAATCCGTGCCGTGCATGTCGATTTCAACGATTTCGTAGAGAAAGGCGAAGTTCTTGCCGAACTCGACGTGGCGCGGCTGGAGGCAACGCTGGCGCTGGAACGGGCCTCGCTCGCCTCGGCGGAGGCCAATGTCGCGACCGCCGAAGCCAATCTTGTGGAAGCCAAGGCCGCCTATGAGCGCGGGATCGAACTGGAAAAGCGCGGGATTTCATCGCGGCAGGATTTCGACGCGAAAGAGGCTGCGTTTTTGAGTGCTGGCGCACAGGTCAAGTCGGCCAATGCATTGCGCGATGTGGCACAAGCAAGCGTCGCACTGGCAGAGGTGGATCTTGCGGCGGCTTCCATCCGCTCTCCGGTGAAGGGCGTGGTACTGGACCGCGCATATGACCCGGGCCAGATCGTCGCCGCCACCTTGTCGGCGCCCGTGCTTTTCACCATCGCAGAAGACCTCACCCGGATGGAGCTGGAGGTCGCCATTGACGAGGCCGATATCGGGTCGGTCGAAATTGGCCAGACCGCGAGCTTTACGGTCGATGCCTATGACGACCGGGAATTCAGCGCCGAGATTTCGCAAGTGCGGCTGGCGCCTGAAACGCTGGACGGTGTTGTGACCTATATGGGCATCCTGATCGTGCAGAATACCGACATGGCGCTGCGTCCGGGGATGACGGCGACTGCGGATATCACCGTCGCATCGATCAAGGACGCGCTTACCGTGCCGAATGCCGCGCTGCGGTTCAGCCCGCCGCAAGAGACCGAAGCCAGCGACAGTTCCGGTTCCGGTCTGGTCGGGATGGTCATGCCCCGCGCGCCCTCCGGCAAGGCCAAATCAGGCACCCATGGGCGCAGCGTTTGGGTGTTGCGGGACGGCGTACCGGTAGAGATCGACGTGGAGATCGGCGACAGCAATGGCAACCAGACGGTGATCCTGTCCGGCGATCTTGGCGAAGGCGACATGGTGATCGTGGACCGCATCGATGGCGACTGATCCTGCGCCCACGCTGATCGAATTGCGCGATGTCTACCGGATCTACGGCCATGGCGAGGCCGAGGTGCGCGCCTTGGATGGCGTGTCTTTCAAGATCACCACGGGGGAGTTCGTTGCCATCATGGGCCCATCGGGCAGCGGCAAATCCACCGCGATGAACGTCCTGGGCTGCCTCGACCGTCCAACGCGCGGGCACTACCTTTTCAATGGGGTAGAGGTCGGCGGCCTTGACCGGGACCAGCGCGCGCTTCTCCGGCGGCACTACCTTGGCTTCATCTTTCAGGGCTACAACCTGCTGCCGCGCACCACCGCGCTGCAAAATGTGGAACTTCCGTTGATCTACAAGGGCATCGGGCGCGCGGAACGCGAAGCGCGGGCGCTGGCGGCGCTGGACCGGGTCGGTTTGGCCAAGCGGTCGCATCATGAACCCTCGGAACTGTCGGGCGGCCAACAACAGCGCGTCGCCATTGCGCGGGCGCTGGCGAGCGATCCAAAGGTCATTCTTGCCGACGAGCCGACCGGAAACCTCGACACCAGACGATCCGAGGAGATCATGGAGTTGTTGCAGGAACTGAACCGGCGCGAAGGGCTGACGATCGTGATGGTCACCCATGAAGATGACATGGCCGAATTTGCCGACCGGCTGATCTGGATGGTGGATGGACAGGTCGAATTCGATCGACCCACCCGCAAGGGAGCCGCCTGATGCTGTGGGAAACCTTCAAACTGGCGCTGCAAGCCATCCGCCGCAACACCATGCGGTCTTTCCTGACGGTTCTGGGGGTCGTCATCGGCGTCGCGGCTGTGATTGCAATGGTGACAATCGGGGCGGGATCATCCGCGCAGGTGACGGCGGATGTGGAAACGCTGGGTGCGAATCGCCTGATGCTGTCGCCGGGGCAAAACCGTATGGGGCCGGGCAGCGGCAGTTCCTCTGCGCGCCCCTTCGATCTGTCCGATATCGACAAGATCGTCGAGCAGTTGGGCAGCATCGGTGTCGCCGTGCCCACCGCAACCGATCAATTGGTCGCCGTGTTCGGGAATGAAAACTATCAGACCAGCGTGACCGGCACTGATTCCGGCTATCTGACACTTTCGGAATGGGAACTTTCCTCCGGGCGGGGCTTTACCGACGCGGAAGAGCGTGGCCGGTCGGTCTGCATTCTGGGCCAGACCGTCGTGGATGAGCTGTTCGGCAGTGTCTCCCCCGTGGGCGAGGATATCCGTCTGGGAACTTTAAGCTGCGAGGTGATCGGCGTGCTGGAACCGAAAGGCGCGTCCACCTTCGGCACAGATCAGGATGATGTCATTATCATCCCGTTCCGAACCTATGCCCGCCGCATTGCAGGCACGATGGACGTTCCGATGATATCTTTGATGATGCGCGATGGCGTCTCGACAGATCGCGCGGTGAACGATCTGACCGCCCTGATGCGCGAAATTCGCCGGATCGGTGCGAGCGACGAGGACGACTTCACCATCAACACGATGGAGCAGCTTTCCGCTATGCTTTCCGGCATCAGTTCCGTCCTGACCGGCCTGTTGTCGGCGGTGGCAGGGGTGTCCCTTTTGGTCGGCGGGATCGGGATCATGAACATCATGCTGGTATCCGTGACCGAACGCACGCGCGAAATCGGTATCCGCATGGCTGTCGGCGCGCAGTCGGGCCAGGTTCTCCTGCAGTTTCTGGTCGAGGCCATCGTTCTGTCATCCATCGGCGGGCTGCTCGGGATCATTCTGGGCATGGCGCTTGGTTTTGTCGGTGCAAACGCGCTTAACGTGCCATTCATCCCGGACCCGAGTATCATCTTGATCGCTTTCGCGTTCTCGGCTGCGGTCGGTGTCGTCTTTGGGTATTTCCCCGCCCGGTCGGCGGCGCGGCTCGACCCGATCGAAGCGCTGCGACACTAGCGGGCGCGCCCCTACTGGCTGGTCGCCATGGTCCGGCGGAAACGGCTGAGCGCGATGGCGAAGAACAGGACGCTCAACCCGATCATCACCAGCATGTCGGACCAGACGATATCAAACCCTGCCCCGCGATACAGGATCGCTTGTGAAAAGGCGACGAAATGGGTCGAGGGAGAGATCTGCATCACCGTCTGCAACCAGACCGGAATGCTTTCAATCGGCGTGGTGCTGCCGGAAAGCAGGTTCATGATGACCAGAACCGGCATGGCCAGCAGACCGAATTGCGGCATGGATGTCGTGAAGGTCGCCAGCAGGATACCCAGCCCGGTGACCGACACGAGATACAGAACAGTGCCCGCGACAAACAACGGGATAGAGCCCGCAATCGGCACTTGCAGAACCCCCTGCACGACCAGCGCAAGCGACAGAACGGCCCCGATCACGATCACAAGACCATTGGCCCATATCTTTGCCAACATGATTTCCGATGCGTTTACCGGCATCACCAGAAGATGCTCGATCGTGCCATGCTCGCGCTCTCGAATAAGCGCGGCGCCCGTCAACAGGACCGCAAGAATGGTGACGTTGTTGATGATCTGCATCACCGACGAGAACCAGATGGATTGCAGGTTCGGATTGAATTGCGCCGTGATCACAAGATTGATGGGCAGCGCGCTGGCCTCGTCGTCGCCCGTGACGAACCGGTTGATTTCCGAGGCGATGATCTGCTGAAGATAGACCGCCCCGTTGCCTGCCTGCGTCATCGCCGTGGCATCGACGTTCAACTGCACCGACGGATAGTTGCCCGCGATGACATCCGCTTCGAACCGGGGGGGAAAGGACAGCACGAATACATATTCGCCACTGTCCATGGCGGCCTCCAGATCCGACAATTCGATCCGCTGCGCCGTGTCGAATTCAGGCGGCAGGATTGCATTGACGATGCGCCCCGTCAGATCGGATTGGTCCAGATCGACATAGGCTATCGCCGCATTGCTGACTTCGGTCTTGGCCCCGGTTGCCACGGCATAGATGGCAAAACTGAACATGTAGACGACCAGAAACAGCAGGATGGGATCGGCCCAGAGGCTGCGCAACTCCTTGACGCCAAGACGATAGATATTGAACAGCCACCGGCCCATCCTAACGCTCCTGCTTTTTCAGAAGGGCAATGGCGATTGCCACGAACAGCACCGCGAAAACTGCCAAAGCGATGTGGTTTTGCCAAAGCTCGTCGAACCCGAGCCCCTTGGTGAAGGTTCCGATACTGATCTGCTGATACCACGACGCCGGAAAGGCCAGACCGAACAGGCGCGCGCCGCCCGACAGGGACGACACCGGCACCAGCAGACCCGAGAAATTGACCGACGGAACAATCGCAATCACCGCGGTCGCGAATGTCGCCGCAACCTGCGTCTTGGTGAAGGTCGAAACAAGCACGCCAAAGCCCGTGGTCGCAATGACATAAAGCACTGTGCCAAGCGCCAAGGCCGTCACAGAGCCTTTGATCGGCACTTGAAACACGACATAGGCCAGCACCAGAAGCGAGGCAAAGCTGATCAGAGCGATGATGACATAGGGCAACTGCTTGCCCAGAAGGAATTCTGCCCGCGTTACAGGGGTGGACCGGAAATTCGCGATGGACCCCGTTTCCTTTTCCCGAACAACGCCGATCGCCGACATCATCGACGGGATCAGGATCAGCATCATCATGATGACCGATGGCACCATGGCGTTCACGCTTTCAAAGGATTGGTTGTAGCGATAGCGCGTTTCCACCCCCGCGCCTGTTGTATCGACGACCTCGCCATAGGTGCTTTCGATCTGCTCGTCCAAATAGGACAGTGCCAGCCCTTGCAGATACCCGCGCGCCGTTTCCGCGCGAAAAGGCATCGCCGCATCGACCGCGACCCTGACTTCCGGCGTTTCACCATCCAGAAGGCTGCGCCCGAACCCCGACGGGATCTCTATCGCGATGGCGATTTCACCCGCGCGCAGCCGTGTCGCCAACTCCTCTGATCCTGCCGCCGGGGCACGTTCCTCGAAAAACCGCGAGCCGGAGAACGCCTCCAATAACTGGCGGCTTTCAAGGCTTTGGTCCTGATCCGCCACCGCATAGGGCAGGTCTTCTACATCGAACGAGATGCCATAGCCGAAGGTCAGCATCAGGATGACCGGGCCAAGCAGCGCGAAGGCCAGCCGCAGCGGATCGCGCATGATTTCCGTCGCCTCGCGGCGGGCATAGGCCCACATGCGCGCCGGATTGAACAGCCCATCGCGCCGCGCCGCATGGTCGGGCTGATCCACCGCACTGGGCTTGGCGTCAACCGGTGCCTCTGCCGCCTCATCGGCGACGGCATCGCGCAGATGGCTGATGAACGCCTCATTGAGCGTTTCGCAGCCACGTTCGGCCACGATTTCATCGGGCGTTCCCACGGTCAGAACGCGGCCCGCATGCATCAGCGAAATCCTGTCGCAGCGTTCCGCCTCGTTCATGAAGTGGGTCGAAACAAAGATCGTCACCCCCTGCTCGCGCGACAGACCGATCAGGAGCCGCCAGAATGCGTCGCGCGCAACAGGATCGACACCGGATGTCGGCTCATCAAGGATCAGGACCTCGGGCGCGTGGATCACCGCAACGGCCAGCTGCAAACGCTGGCGCAGCCCCAGCGGCAGTTCGGTGGGTTTCTGGTCGGCCTCTTCCTCCAATTCGAAGGTTTTCAGCATCTCAAGAACGCGCGGCAGGCGACTGTCATTGGGGATCTGGTAAAGCTCTGCGTGCAGTTCGAGGTTCTGGCGCACCGTGAGTTCGCTATAGAGCGAAAAGGACTGCGACATGTATCCCACGCGCTGACGTGTGCGCATATCGCCCGCATCCAGATGTTCCCCGAACAGCAATGCCTCACCGCTGCTGGCGGGCAGCAAACCGGTCAGCATCTTCATGGTCGTGGTCTTGCCGCAGCCATTGGAGCCAAGAAATCCGAAAATCTCGCCCCGCGCGATTTCAAAATCCACATGATCCACCGCGGTGAAATCGCCGAATTGGCGCGTAAGCGAAATCGCCTGCACGGCAGGCCCATCGCCATTGGGCACGTAAGGCGGCACGGTAACCTCGCGGTGTCCGGCACGCTCATCCTCCGGCAACAAGGAGATAAACGCCGCCTCCAGCGTTGTTTGCCCGGTTTCCTCAAGAAGCTGCGCCGGGGCACCCGTCGCGATGACCTGACCGCCGGACATGGCCGCAAGCCAGTCGAATCGCTCCGCCTCTTCCATATAGGCGGTGGCGACGATGACGCTCATTCCCGGACGATCGGCGCGGATACGGTCGATCAAGTCCCAGAACTGCTGACGCGACAGCGGATCGACACCGGTCGTCGGCTCATCAAGGATCAGAAGGTCGGGATCGTGGATCAGGGCAGAGCAAAGCGAGAGCTTTTGCTTCATCCCGCCAGAGAGCTTGCCAGCGGGCCGGTCGGCAAACGGGTCCAGCCCCGTCGCGCGCAGCAAATCGGCGATGCGTGCGCGGCGCTCTGCCAGCGGCTGCGCGAATAGCCGGCCGAAAAAATCGAGGTTCTCCGCCACCGTCAAAGTCGGATAGAGGTTTCGGCCAAGCCCTTGCGGCATATAGGCAATCCGGTGGTTACAGGCCTTGATATGGGACCGGTCGCGGATATCGCCGTCCAGAACCTGCACCTCGCCGGACTGAAGCGCCCGCACCCCGGCTGAAAGGGCCAGCAAGGTCGATTTGCCAACGCCGTCAGGACCGATCAGCCCGGTCATGCACCCTGCTGGCACCTCAAGGCTGACATCTGCCAGCGCGGCAATGTCACCATAGCTATGAGACACCCCTGAAAGCCGGATCACCGATGATTGCGTCATTCGGGCAGTCTGACAACAAGGTTGGCCGGCCATTCGATGCTTTTATCAAGACGCACATAGCCCATGCCGGGAACGCCAGCGCGCGCACGGTCCAGATAGTCCGCCAGCAGCTCCGGCGAGATGGTCAGGTTGACGCGGAACATCAATTGCTCGCGCTCATCCGCCGTTTCGACGGAACGCGGTGTAAACTGCGCCGTGCTTGCCACGAAAGTCACCGTCGCGGGGATGACGTATTCGGGAAGGGCATCAAGGATGATCCGCGCCTCGTCCCCGATTGCCAGCCGCGCCGCATCGGCAGTAGGCAGAAAGATCGACATATACATGTCCGACAAATCCGTCAGCGTCGCCACGCGCCCGCCCGCGCCAAGGACTTCGCCTTCTTGCGCCAGCACATATTGCACCCGCCCGGGCCGAGGGGCCGTCAAAGCGGCGTCGCGAATAAGCGCCTCCAACCGGTCCACCGCAGCATCAGCCGATGCAATCGTCGCGTCCGCCAGGGAAATCCCCGCCTCAGCCGCAGCCACAGCCGCCTGCGCCGTGTCAAGAACGGTGCGCTGCGCGTCGGCTTGCGCGTCACTGAAGAAGCCGTCCTTGGCAAGCTGTGACACCCGTTTGAATTCAGCCTCTGCCGTCACCAGTTCCGACTTGCGCTGCCGCAACAGCGCCTCGGCCTGTAGCCTTTGCTGCTGCGCCTGAAGCACCGATGCCTGCGCTTGATGCAGCTGGGCCTCCAACTCGTCGGTATCCATCCGGGCGATGACATCGCCTGCCTCGACCCAATCGCCCTCGTCCAGGAGAACCTCTGCGATCCGCCCGGCCAGCTTGGTGGCGATCTCGATCCGCTCGGCCTCGATACGGCCATTCGATGACCGGATGCCCTCCGGCATCGGCGAGGTGAAAGTGTCCTGCCACCAGAATGCCGCCCCGCCGCCGGCGACCAAAAGCGCAATCACAAGGACCAGCCATTTTCTGTTCATGCACGTCTACCCATCCAATTGGTTCCGCGCCCGCGCTCAAAACCACCGCACGCGCGCTTGATTGGTCGTCCAATGCCATCCGCGCGCGTCCAACAAATGACCAATGTCAATCCGCAGGCACAGCCGCGCGATAATCCGGGGGCCAAACGCGCCCGGATTCGCGATTCAGAGACTTGGAAAGGTCGAGCCATGGCAAAAGTCACTTCGCTTCGAAATGAACCCTCATCGCAAGCCAAGACGAACGGAACGCCGCATCGCAAACTGCCGCATGCGCTGCACGTCGCGGCCGAGCCGAAGGCGATTTCCCATGCGCATACGACCATGGAGCAAGCGCTGGACAAAGGGTTGCGCGCGGCCATCGCGAAATTCACCGCCGGACTGTCGCCCATCGCCCTGACCGCCGCCTATGCGGATTGGGCGCTGCATCTGACGGCCGCACCGGGCAAGCGGCTGGAACTGATGGAGAAAGCGGCACGGAAATCTTGGCGGCTTGCCAATTATGCGACATTCTGTGCCACCAATCCGGGCGCGACAGAGACCTGCATCGACCCTTTGCCGCAGGATCACAGGTTCCGCAGCGAGAACTGGCAGAAATGGCCCTACAACCTGATGTATCAAAGCTTTCTGCTGAACCAGCAATGGTGGTACAATGCCACGACCGGGATCGAAGGCGTCACGCAGCAGCACGAGAACGTGGTGGAATTTGCGGCGCGCCAGATGCTCGACGTGTTTTCGCCGTCGAACTACGTTCTGACCAATCCGGACCTGCTGCAACGAACGATCACCCAAGGCGGCATGAACCTTGTGCGCGGCTGGCAAAACCTGCTTGAGGATGCCTCTCGCCTGAATGCCCGGCAAAAGCCCGTCGGCGCAGAGGAATTTCAGGTCGGTGAAAACCTTGCCACGACGCCGGGCAAGGTCGTCTTCCGCAACCGTCTGATCGAACTGATCCAATACGCGCCAACGACCGACAAGGTGCGGCCCGAACCGATCCTGATCGTTCCGGCGTGGATCATGAAATATTACATCCTTGATCTGAGCGAGACCAATTCGCTGGTTCGGTTCCTGACCGATCAGGGCTTTACCGTCTTCATGATCTCCTGGATGAACCCGGACGAAGAAGATCGCGATCTAGGCATGGACGACTACCTGTCGCTTGGCGTGATGGAGGCGGTCACCGCCGCGCAAACCATTGCAGACAGCGATGACATACACGCCATTGGCTACTGCCTTGGCGGAACGCTTTTGTCGATTGCGGCGGCGGCCATGGCCCGTGACGGTGACAAGCGATTGAAAACGCTGACACTCCTCGCGGCGCAGACGGATTTCACCGAAGCCGGAGAGTTGCAGCTGTTCATCAATGACAGCCAGCTGACCTTCCTTGAGGACATGATGTGGAACCAGGGGTATCTGGACACCACACAAATGGCCGGAACCTTCCAGCTTTTGCGGTCGAACGACCTGATCTGGTCGCATGTGATCCACGATTACCTGATGGGCGAACGCACCCCGATGATCGACCTGATGGCGTGGAACGCCGACCCGACACGGATGCCGTACCGGATGCATTCCGAATATCTGCGCAAGCTGTACCTGAACAACGATCTGGCCGAGGGGCGGTATAATTTGGGAGACCGCCCGGTGGCGATTTCGGACATCCGCGCGCCCGTGTTTCTGGTTGGGACGGAACGCGACCACGTGGCGCCTTGGCACTCGGTCTACAAGTTCAACCTGTTGTCCGACACCGATGTGACATTCGTGCTGACCAGCGGCGGGCATAATGCCGGGATCGTGTCGGAGCCGGGCCACCCGCACCGCCACTACCGGATCGCGACCAAGCTCAAGGATGCGGCCTATGCTGATCCGGAACGGTGGATGGCCGAGACTGAGTCCACCGAAGGCTCGTGGTGGTCAGCGCTGGCCGAATGGCTATCCGCGCGTTCGGACGCGCCCGTCGCCCCGCCCCCGCTTGGGGCAAAGGACAAAGGCTACAAACCGCTCTGCGATGCCCCCGGCACCTACGTGTTTCAGGAGTAACCGCAGATGGAAAACGCGCTGTTGAAAGGCAAACGCGGCCTTGTCGTGGGCATTGCCAATGACCATTCCATCGCCGCCGGTTGCGCCAAGGCGTTCCGCGAGGCGGGCGCGGAGCTGGCCGTGACTTATGTGAACGAAAAGTCGAAACCCTATGTCGCGCCCGTCGCGACCGAGGTCGATGCCCCGATCTTCATGCCGCTGGATGTCGAGATCGACGGCCAGATGGAAGCGGTGTTCGACACGGTCCGGTCCCAATGGGGGCAACTGGATTTCGTTCTCCATTCGATTGCCTTCTGCCCGAAAGACGATCTGCACGGTCCGGTCAGCCAATGCTCGAAAGAGGGGTTCGCAAAGGCCATGGATATCTCTGTCCATTCGCTTATTCGGCTGACCCGGCTTGCAGTGCCGCTGATGCCCGAGGGCGGCAGCATTCTGACCATGAGCTATTACGGGGCGGAAAAGGTCGTCGATCACTACAACATCATGGGCCCGGTCAAATCCGCGCTTCAGGGCACTGTGCGGTATCTGGCCGCCGAGCTTGGCCCGAAGCACATCCGCGTCAATGCGCTGTCTCCCGGCCCGGTCCAGACCCGCGCCGGGTCTGGCATCGCCCATTTCGACGCGCTGATCGACGAAGCGCGCCGGCGCGCGCCTGTGCACAGCCTCGTCACGATTGAGGATATCGGCCATGTCGCCGCCGGGCTGGTCAGCGACCTGTCCGCCAAGGTAACGGGCGACACCACCTATGTCGATGGCGGCTATCACGTGATGGCCTGACCATCGCGGCAATCAGAAACGGAGAAGAACCCATGTCCCTTCCAGAAGTTGTGCTTTGCGCCCCCGTCCGAACCGCCATCGGGACGTATGGCGGCACGCTCAAGGACATTCCGGCAACCGAACTGGGTGCGGCCAGCATCCGCGCCAGCCTGAGCCGGGCCGCGCTTGACGGCGCCAGGATCGGCGGCGTCGTGATGGGACAGGTCGTCCAGGCAGGGGCAAAAATGAACCCGGCGCGGCAAGCGGCCATCGGCGGCGGTGTTCCGGTCGAAGTTCCGGCCATGACGGTCAACCGCGTCTGCGGCTCTGGCGCGCAGGCCATCGCGTCAGCCGCGCAAGAGGTGTGGCTTGGCAACCTCTCCAGCGCCGTGGCTGGCGGAATGGAGAACATGGATCAGGCCCCCTATCTGATGGATGGCGGGCGCTGGGGCTATCGCATGGGGCCTGCTGAAATCTACGACAGCATGTTGCGCGATGGGCTGAACGATGCGTTTTCCGACAAGCATTCCGGCTGGCATACAGAGGATCTGGTGGACACGTACCAGATCAGCCGGGACGATCAGGACGCGTGGGCGCTGCGCTCGCAACAGCGCTTTGCCAAGGCCAAGGCCGCTGGGCATTTCGAGGCAGAGATCGTCCCATTCGAGATAAAGACCCGCAAAGGGGTCAGCACTTTCGAGCAGGATGAACATAACCGCCCCGAAACCTCGGCGGAGTCGCTTGCAAAGCTGAAGCCCGCTTTCCGCAAGGACGGCACCATCACGGCAGGCAATGCGCCGGGCCTTAACAGTGCCGGTGCCGCGATGATCGTGGCAGAGCGCGGCTGGGCGGAGCAGCAGCAACTGCAACCGCTTGCGCGCCTCGTGTCTTACGGCATCGGTGCTGTCGAGCCGGGCATGTTCGGCATGGGGCCGGTTCCTGCCGTGCATCAGGCGCTGGACCGTGCCGGCTGGAGCGTCGCTGACCTTGAGCGGGTGGAAATCAACGAGGCCTTCGCCGCCATCGCGATTGCCGTGACACGCGAACTGGGGCTGCCCGAAGAGGTGGTGAATGTCGACGGCGGCTCGATTGCGCATGGGCATCCGATCGGAGCGACCGGCGCGATCCTGACGACCCGCCTGATCCATTCCATGCAACGCGACGGCATCGCGCGCGGGCTTGTCACGCTGTGCATTGGCGGCGGCCAGGGCATTGCGCTGGCTCTCGTAACCATTCGGTGATCCGGGCCGCCCGATCCCCTTCCCCCAACCTGCAGACGACCGGACACACCACCATGCAATTCATCGAGAACAAGACGTTCGACGAGATCACGATTGGTGACACGGCGGAACTGACCCGCACGCTGACCCATCAGGATATCGAACTCTTCGCCGTCATGTCCGGCGACGTGAACCCGGCGCATGTGGACGCCGAATTCGCCAAGACCGATATCTTTCACAAAGTGATTGCCCATGGCATGTGGGGCGGTGCGTTGATTTCGGCGGTTCTGGGAACCGAATTGCCCGGACCGGGGACGATCTATCTCAACCAGAATCTCAGCTTCCGCCGCCCTGTGGGGCTGGGCGACACCGTGACCATCCGCGTGACGGTCACCGATAAAGTCGCCGAACATCACCATGTCACGCTTGCCTGTCTTTGCCTGACGGAAAGCGGCGAGGTCGCCATCGAGGGTGAAGCGCTGGTCATCGCGCCGACTGAAAAGGTGCGCCGCCCGCGTGTCATGCTGCCGGAGGTGCATCTGCATGAGCGCGGCGCGCGGTTCAAAGAGCTGGTCAAGGCGACCCAGGATCTCGCCCCCGTCGTGACGGCCGTGGTCCACCCCTGTGACGCACTGTCCTTGGAAGGGGCGCTTGAAGCCGGGGCGCAGGGGATGATCGTGCCGGTTCTGATCGGACCGAAAGCCAAGATCGAGAGCGTCGCCGCTGAAAACGCGCGCGATCTGTCCGGCGTGCGCATCATCGATGTCCCGCACAGCCACGCTGCCGCGGCCAAGGCCGTGGAATTGGCGCGGGCGGGCGAGGTGGCGATGCTGATGAAGGGCAAGCTCCACACGGATGAACTTCTTGCGCCCGTGGTTGACCGTGATACCGGTCTGCGCACGGAACGGCGGATGAGCCATATCTATGCCTTCGACGTGCCGACTTACCCCAAGCCGCTGATGATCAGCGATGCGGCGATCAACATCTTCCCCCAGCTTCCCGAAAAACGGGACATCGTGCAGAACGCGATTGACCTTTGTCACGCGCTGGGGATCGCCTGCCCCAAGGTCGCGCTGCTTTCGGCGGTCGAAACCGTCACGCTGGGCATCCCGTCGACTGTGGATGCGTCCGCGTTGTGCAAGATGGCGGATCACGGCCAGATCACGGGCGGGCAATTGGATGGGCCGCTGGCGTTCGACAACGCGGTATCTGCATCTGCCGTGGCCGCCAAGGGCATCACGTCGAACGTGGCGGGCGATGCGGATATCCTGATCGTGCCGGACCTCGAAGCGGGCAACATGGTCGCCAAGCAGTTGGTTTATCTGGCCGGAGCCGATGCCGCCGGGCTTGTACTGGGCGCACGTGTTCCGATAGTCCTGACCAGCCGCGCCGATGATGTCATGTCCCGCCTTGCCTCCTGCGCGATGGCGCAGCTTTTCGTCCACCATCACGGCATCGGCGGTCACACATGACGGAACATCGCTTGACCATTTGGACCGCTGCGCGGCGGCACAGCCTTTTGTCCGCCGCCATGCCGGATGCGCGTGACCCAAGCCCCCTGCCCGCCAAACCAACACACACAAATACAATGAACAGGCCAGACCCTATGAACCTGCAAAGCGCGCTTTTGGAACAATCGAATGACTGAAGTTTCGCAAGCAATCGCAGAACACATCCCCCGCGAATTCGGTTGTTCCACACGCCTGGCGCGGCGGGGGTTCCTTATGGGATCGCTGGCGAGCCTTGCGGCCTGCAATGGCGTCGGCCCCGACTATGTGCCGCCCACCATCGCGCTGGATAGCAGCTTCGTCGAAGGCGGCGCGCAGCAGGCGGGCGACGTGGCGGGGCAGCGGTGGTGGACCGAACTCCATGACAAGAAGCTGAATGACCTTGTGGCGCGCGGTCTGGCGCAGAACCTCAGCGTCACCGCAGCGATGCAAGCCGTCGCCGAGGCGCGCGCCAATGCGAAGGCCGTCGGTGTCGGAAACCAGATCAGTGGCGGCGTCAGTGCCTCCGTCACCGGGATCGACGTCAGCGAAGACACCTTTGGCATCATTCCCGATCAGGCCCGATCAGCAACGCTGAGCGCGGGCACCGCATTGGCGGGTGTGGATCGTCGGCGCGAAGCGGCATTGGCCGGGCTAGAGGCGGCAGGGCTGGATGTCGGAACCGCCCGGCTTGCTTATCTGTCGGGGATCGTCGGCGCGTATATCGACGCGCGATATTATCAGGAAGTGCTTGAACTGACGCGCCAGTCCATCGCCAACAACCGGCGCATACTCCAGATTGTCGAACGCGAACGCGCAATCGGGCAAGCCGCTGAACTGGACGTGGCACGAACGACCGCGCAGCTTGCGAATGTTTCGGCCCGGCTGCCCAGCTTGGAATCCGCGTTTCTGGCGAATGTCTACGGCATCGCCGCGCTCTTGTCGGAATCTGCCGACCCCTTGCTGAAGACCCTGCAAGTCGGGGCGCCGCAGCCCGTCGCGCGATCCTCGCCCCGCGTTGGCACACCGGCCAATCTGCTGCGCAACAGACCCGATATCCGCGCGGCAGAGCGGCGCTATGCGGCGGCTGTGGCCGCCATCGGCATCGCAGAGGCGCAGCTCTATCCGACACTGGCGTTGAGCGGGACGATATCGACTTCGGACACGACCGATGCGTCGATCTTCGGGCCAAGCCTGTCGCTGCCCATCTTCAATCGCGGCGCGCTGACCGCAAGGCGCAACGCCGCCATTGCCACCGCCGAACAGGCCGAAACCGCATGGCGCGGTGCCGTGCTGGGCGCGGTGCGCGAGGTCCAGACGGCGCAAAGCGCCTATCGGTTGTCAGGCCGCCGTGTCAGCCGCCTGCGCGACGCGGTGTCAGCGACCCGGAAAGCCTTCGACCTGACAGAGCGGGCCTATAAGGATGGCGCGATCCAGTTGCTTGACCTGCTATCCGCCGAACTGACCCTGACCGAGGCCCGCACCGCGCTGGCCCAAGCGTTGCAGCAATCGGCATCCGATTGGCTGGCGCTGCAAATCGCGACGGGAAGCGGCTGGGCGGCTGGCCCTAACACGCTCCCGGCCAAGGCGGTCGCAAGCGCCGAGTGATGTGAGGCACCAGAAGGCGCCGCACCCCTGCGGCGTCCGAAAATTGACCGAAGTCAATCTGGGTCACATCCAAAACGCTACGTCTGAATCCATCGGGGGAGATGACCGGAGCGCCGGGTCCGCTCGGTTCTGCGACATACCCCCCGATGCATATCACCAATTCGCACTGTCAGGAGAACGCGATGTCCTATGTCAGCAAGATAATCGAAGAGATGCAGGAAGTGGTCAAATCCGGGCAATCCGTTGCCGCCATTCTTCCCGCTGCAGAAGCGCAAAGCACGCATTTCTGGACGACCCAAGATACATTTCTGAACGAGTTGGAAAAGTTTTCCTCCGCGTGGTTCAAGCGCCGCCACGAGGCCACGAAACACGCCATGGAAGCCAGCAAAGAGTTGACCGAAAAAGCCTTTGGCAACCCGGCCGAAGCCATGACCATTCTGTCCAAATGGCAATCGGACATGATGGAAAAGCTGGCCGAAGACGCAAAGGACTACATGGAGTTGGTGACAAGCAGCACGGCAGCGGCTGTCAGCAATGAGGTCGAAGCGGTTCAGGAAAGCGCCGAGACCGTGAAACGTGTGACCAAGACCGCCAAGTCCGAACCGGTTTGATCCCCCTGCGCCGCTGACTCAGCCAAGGCCCACATCCAGAAGCAGCATCACGACCAAGCCGATCATCAAACCCACCGTGGCCTCATCTTGATGGCCACGGCGGTGCGTTTCGGGGATGATCTCGTGGCTGATGACGTAGATCATCGCCCCCGCCGCAAAGACCATGCCCCAGGGCAGCAGAACTTCCGCGACGCTCACCGCCGCCGCCCCGGCCGCACCCGCAATGGGTTCCACAAGGCCGGTCAGACCCGCGACGATGAAAGCGTACCACTTGGAATAGCCCTCGCTTTGCAGGGCCAAGGCGACGGCCAGCCCCTCTGGCGCATTTTGCAGGCCGATGCCGAACGCCAGTTGCAGGCCGGCCTCGACGTCGCCGCCAACAAATCCCACACCCACCGCCAGCCCTTCGGGGATGTTGTGGATCGTGATGGCGAAGACGAAAAGCCAGATCTTGGTCAGGGAGTCGCTTTGCGGTCCCTCCTTGCCGGAACGGAAATGCTGGTGCGGGATCGTGCGGTCCATTAGCCAGATCGCCGCTGCGCCCATTAGGATGCCGATTGCGGCGATGGTCGCGGGCCACCATCCCGGCCCGTAAAGGAGGGCGGAGGCTTCGATACCGGGAATGATCAGCGAAAAGAACGAGGCCGCCAGCATCACCCCCGCCGCAAATCCCAACAGCACGTCCTGCAGGCCGACCGAGAAGGTCCGCCTGAGCAAGACAGGCACTGCACCGACTGACGTCATCAATCCTGCGGCAAGACTGCCAAGAATGCCCGCCGCCAACGGGGTCATTGAGAGGGTCCGGCCGTCATTTGACCCGGCCCGACCAAAAGCGATGTGCCCGAAGGGCGTGTTTCCAGCCCTTCAGGCGTGGCACCGCGACGGCCACTTATACCGCGCAGATGGGCGCAGTTCGGTCCGATCAGGTGCTGTATCGCGCTCAATTGGATCGTGACACCTCGATCTTCTTGGTGTTTTGGGCCACTTCCGCGGGTTTGGGCACCGTCACCGTCAGGACGCCGTCCTTCACCTTGGCAGTCACCGCGTCGCCGTCGATATCGAACGGCAGGGCGATGCTGCGTTGAAAGGCACCGGACATACGCTCCACCTGAAGAAACTGACGGCCCTCTTCGTCTTTCCTCTCTTCGGTTTCGGATTTCTTCTGCCCTTTCACGGTGATCCGGTTGCCCGCCACCGATACGTCAATATCGTCCTCGGTCATCCCCGGCAGCTCGGCGGTGATGCACACCTCCTTGTCGGTTTCGCTGATATTGGACCGCACCGCGAAATCCGCACTGCGCGCCCAGAAGCCGCGATCGAAATCATCGAACAAAGAATCCACTTGCTTGCGCAGCGACACGAGCGGCTCGCTGTTACCGTCCTTATGTTGCAGCCAAGATGTCGGCAGCCAGTCGTGATAAGCCATGTCAGTCCTCCTTCAATATGTTGACGAATGTGCACACCATACCCGGACGGCCCAGCTTGCGTTTGACGTTCGTCAATCCACCACCGGCCCGAAGCGGCGATTGATCAACGTCAAGGAGATCGCAGTCTCGGCCTTTAGAGTATCCTCGTGAGAACAAGGATAACCGATATGAAAAACGGCACGATACTGATTGCGGTCGGTCAGGACGCGGCGATGGATACGCTCGCCGCGAAGCTGGAGACGATCCGCGCCATACCCGCAAAAGTCGCCATCCTGCTTGTCGGCGAAGTTCCCGAATTTCCATACTATGCTGCCAGCATCCCGCCCTACGGGGGCTCTGTGATCCCGCCGGAATGGCAGGAAGCGGTGGTCAAGAACAACGCGGCGCTCAAGGCCAAGCAGGACGAGATCGAAACGCTTCTTCAGCAACATGACGTCGCTGGCGGAGTGTCGGTCATTTCGACCGAGCCGTCGCGGATTGCCGATGCAATCGCGCGCCGCGCAATGCTGTGCGATGTCGCAATGGTCAGCGACGACCTGCGCGATCCCGGCACGCTGTTCCGGCAGGTCGTTTACGGGGTGCTCTTTCAATCCCCGATCGGGGTTCTGTTGAACGATACGGACGCCACGGCACTGCAACAGCCCAAGCGGATTTTCGTCGCCTGGAACACCCATCTGCACACTGCCCGCGCCGTTCATCAGGCCCTGCCCCTTCTACGGCAGGCAGAGCAGGTGACAATCGGAACAATCGATCCGGTGATGAGTGAGTATTACGAGGGTGAAGACCCCGGTGTGGATGTGGCCGGTTGGCTGACGCATCACGGCTGCAATGTCACGGTCCAGCAATATACCAGCGGTGGGAACGAGATCGGACAGTGCATTCTGGACAGGTCGAAAGAGGCTGGGGCCGACTTGATCGTGATGGGCTCTTACAGCCATTCAAGAACCCGCGAAGCGCTGTTTGGCGGAACGACGCGGACCTTGATGGAACAGACAGAGCAGCCCGTGTTTTTGGCGCACTGAGCATTCCTCCCCCCGCGTTTCAGAGCGCCACATGGCGTCCGGTCCGGCACGCGCTAGACCGGACGCCAACCAATCCGCAGGATGGAACCGCGCCCGTCAGCGCGCGGAGGCCGCGCGTGGAACCTTGGACGTATCGGTCTGTGCCTGCCGCGCAATCGGCGGGAATTCGGTGGGCGTGATGGTCTCTTTCTCAAGCAGAAGGGCAGCGCCCGCTTTCAGATCCTCCAGCCGGGAGGACAACACAGCCTTGGCCTGATCATACGCCGCCGCAATCAACCCGCGCACCGCCAAATCGATCTCTCTGGCGGTGGCCTCGGAATAGTCCCTTGAGGCAAAGACCGCGCTTTGCTGGTCCAGATATTGGCCCGGTTTGTCTTCCAGAACCGCCTGGCCGACCCCTTCGACCATGCCGAACCGCGTCACGCATTCACGCGCGATATCCGTGGCCTTCGCCAGATCGTCAGACGCCCCGGTAGACACCTCGTCGAAGATCAATTCCTCTGCCGCGCGGCCCGCCATCAGCACGGCCATCCGGTCCTGCAACTCGGAGAAGGTGATCAAGAAGCGGTCTTCGGTCGGGCGCTGCAAGGTATAGCCAAGCGCCCCGATCGAACGCGGAATGATCGAAACCTTGTGCACCGGATCGGCATGGGGAACATGCGCGGCGACAAGAGCATGGCCCATTTCGTGATGTGCGACACGGGTCCGTTCCGCATCGCCCAGCACCCGTGATTTGCGTTCGACGCCTGCCACGATGCGTTCGACGGCGGCGGTCAGGTCGGCCATTGTCACCTTGTCGCCGCTGCGCCGCGTCGCGACAATCGCCGCCTCATTCACCAAATTCGCAAGATCGGCCCCGGTGAATCCGGGGGTCAGCGCGGCAACCTGATCCAGGTCCACGTCATTTGCCAGTTGAACGCCCTTGGCATGCACCTTCAGGATTGCGGCGCGGCCCTTGCGCTCGGGCCGGTCAACGACGATCTGCCGATCGAAGCGGCCCGCCCGCAACAGCGCCGCATCCAGTACTTCGGGTCGGTTGGTCGCGGCCAGAAGAACGATGCCGACCCGCGGATCGAAACCGTCCAGTTCAGACAGAAGCTGGTTCAGCGTCTGCTCTTTTTCATCGCTGCCACCATAGCCGGACACCGCAGCCCGCGCGCGGCCCAGCGCATCCAGTTCGTCGATGAAGATGATGCAGGGCGCCGCCCCGCGTGCCTGTTCGAACAGATCGCGCACCCGCGCGGCCCCGACACCGACGAACATCTCCACGAATTCCGAGCCAGAGATCGAAAAGAACGGCACCCCGGCCTCCCCCGCCACCGCGCGGGCCAACAGGGTTTTGCCCGTACCCGGCGGCCCGACAAGCAGGATGCCCTTGGGAATATGCGCGCCTAGACGGCCATACTTTTCCTTGTTCTTCAGGAAAGAGACGATTTCCTGCAACTCGCTCTTGGCCTCATCCACCCCGGCCACATCATCGAAGGTCACGCCGGTCTGCGTTTCAAGATACACCTTGGCCTTCGACTTGCCGATATTCACGAGGCTGCCAAACCCTTGCGATCCGGACATGCGCCGCATCAGGATCATCCACAGACCGAAGAACAGAAGAACAGGAAGCACCCACGACAGCAGCGTCGTCAGCCATGTCTGGTCGGACCCGCCCGAGAAAGGAACATCATATTGTTCCAGCTCGGCGGCAAAGTCCGGGTCCACCCGGCGCACGACGAAGTATTCCCGGCCATCTACCGGCTCGCTCAGTCGGCCTTCGACCAGCGTTTCCGTTACCGTGATTTCGGCGATCCCGCCTTTTTCAAGGCTTTCAAGAAATTCGCTATAGGACAGCGGGGCCACGTCGCGATAGCCGATCCAGACCTGTATTCCCATCCACACCAGTGCCGCGATGAGCCAGAAGCCCCAGTTGAACTGTTGTCGCTTTTCCATCGCTTTCCTCGTCATGAACCCGGCCGGGGGCGGCGCGTGATGGCTTAACCGCCGGGGGCCGCGCTGGCCGCCTCATCATAGGCGCGCAGTGCCTCCGCCCCATAGACCGACGCAGGCCCGCCTCCCATCAGAATGGCAACGCCGATCATCTCCGCCACTTCCGCCCGCGTGGCGCCCGCCTTTACGACCGCTTGCGAATGATGCGCGATGCAACCATCGCATCGCACGGAAATCGCGATACCGAACGCGATGAGTTCCTTGACCTTTGTGGACAGCGCCCCCTCGGCGGTTGCCTCCATGACCAGGCGACCGAATGTCGCCGTCGCGCTCGGTATCTCTTCGGCCAGTTTCGCGTAACCGGAGTGATATTCGCTTGCGATAACTGAATAGTCTTTCACCTTCCAAACTCCCTTCCAGTCTGTCCTTGCAGGATATGCACCCGAGCAAGCCCATGTTTGACGTTCATCAATCCCCAGCCCCTTGGGCGCGGGCGGAAGGGGGCGCTCAGGACAAGCCTGCGCGGCGTGCGGAGAGCGCGATCAACACCATGGAAATGCCGGTGCTGAGGAAGTCGATGCCCACCAGCAACCCAAGAAGCACGGCAGAGGCTTCGGACAGCGCGGACAGGATGAATATCCCCAGCGCGATGCTCAGCAGGGCAGAGGTCAGCACCCACCCCCAGCCCCGCGCCGGGCGTACCCAAAACGCGTAGAACGACTGCGCAACCCCGGTCAGCATGAAGATGAACCCGACCAACACCGTCAATGCGACAGCGCCTTGCGTCGGGAAAACGATCAATAGCGCGCCGGTGATCAACGTGATCAACCCGGCAACGATCTGCCATGTAAACAGCCCCGTCCCCCGGAATGGGAACGCCGAAGCGACTGCGACCACGCCGCTGATGAAAAAGAGCCAGCCGATCAGAACGCCGACGATCAGCGAACTGAGCACCGGCATCAAAAGCGCCCCGATCCCAAGGGCGATCATCACGATACCGATCCAAAGCCAGATGTTGCGAAGCCGCGCGATGGCCGCTTCGGGATCGCGCGTTTGCGAGTTGAGCGTCATTTTCTGAATTGTCCTATCATGTGGTTGAAGATCGGGCCGCAAGCGCGACGCGCCCCCGGGCGGGCAGCAACGGGCATCTGGGCGCTATTTGCTCCAGCCATGCACATGCACATCCCGGCCCGAATGGCCTTTCAGGATTCGAACCGCCAAATCCTCTTTTTCCGCGTTCACCGTCCGAACCCACAGCAAGATACCGCCATTGTCGATCTGTTCCGCATAGTAATCTTTGTGGTGGCGCCCGACGCGCCTGGCCAGAAGCGTTCCTAGCACCCCTGCAGGCCCGCCCCCAATGGCAATCGCCGCGATGGAAGCCGCCAAGGTCGACACCGGCGTCAACATCGCCGCCATCGCGACATAGGAGCCCAGAAAGAAGAAACCGCCAGCGATGGCCCCTTCCAATTCGCCAATGGCCTCCTCAGAGACGAACGCCGCACGTGGGGCATCGGGGTTGTCTTCAAGATCCTCAGCGCGCCAATACGCCGATCCCAGCTTTTCCTTGAGCGCGTCCATGCTGCCCAACAGACTGATATCATAGCGGCTGAACCCGGCCATCCGCAGATCGTAAATCGCCTGTTGCAGCGTCTCGAAACTGCCGAAAACACCGACGGCCTCTGGGACGTCGATATATGTGGTTCGATGCGTCGGTTGCTCGGTGGTCATGGTCAGCCTCCTGCGAACACTGACTAAACCTAGCGGGAGGCAAAAGCCGCAGATTGACGTTTATCAATCACCGACCGCATCTTCTTCCCGAAGAGCTTGGCGACCCCGGCAGGATTCGAACCTGCAACCTGCCCCTTAGGAGGGGGCTGCTCTATCCAGTTGAGCCACGGGGCCGCGCGCCGTTGTCTTAGCCGCTTCGCGCGGTGATGTCATGCCCCCAGCAGGTCTGTTCCGGCGCGTCTTTCCGGCCCTTGCCTTGCGCGCTTGCTATGCCTGCGCCCCGCGCGTTATCATCCTGTCAAAAGCATACAGGTACGCCATTGTCCGATAACCCGCACCGCCCGCTCACCCTGCGTGATGTCTCAGCCGCTTCGGGCGTGTCGGAGATGACTGTCAGCCGCGTTTTGCGCAATCGGGGCGATGTGTCCGAAGCGACCCGGCAGAAGGTTCTGACAGCCGCGCGCGACCTTGGCTATGTCCCCAACAAGATCGCCGGTGCGCTGGCCTCGCAGCGTGTGAACCTTGTTGCGGTGATCATCCCATCGCTATCCAACATGGTGTTTCCCGAAGTCCTCTCCGGGATCAACGACGTGTTCGAAGACAGCCCGCTGCAACCGGTTGTGGGCGTCACCGACTACCAGCCCGAAAAAGAAGAACGTGTACTTTACGAGATGCTGTCGTGGCGGCCCTCTGGTGTGATCATTGCAGGGCTCGAACATTCGGAAGCCACCCGTGCCATGCTGGCCGCGTCGGGCACGCCGGTGGTCGAGATCATGGATACCGATGGCAAACCCGTCGACAGCATGGTCGGCATTTCGCACCGCCGGGCCGGGGCGGAGATGGCAAAAGCCATCATCAAGGAAGGCTATGAGCATATCGGCTTCATGGGCACCAAAATGCCGCTGGACCGACGTGCGCGCAAACGCTTCGAAGGTTTCACCGAGGCGCTCGCAAAGGCCGGGATCGAGATCGAGGACCGGGATTTCTACTCCGGCGGCTCTGCGTTGGCCAAGGGGCGGGAGATGACGCAAGCGATGCTGGAACGCTCGCCCGATCTGGATTTCCTTTACTATTCCAACGATTTGATTGGCGCGGGCGGTCTGCTTTGGCTGATCGAACAGGGTGTCGACATCCCGGGCCAGATCGGGCTGGCCGGGTTTAACGGGGTTGAGCTGTTGCAAGGGCTGCCGCGCCAATTGGCCACGATGGATGCCTGCCGCCGCGAAGTGGGCGAAGCTGCCGCCAAGATCATTCTTGAACGCACGGGCGAAGACAGCAGCGGCGAGGCGCGGACCATCACGCTGACCCCGACGATCAGTTTCGGCGACACGTTGCGGCGCCATCGGCGGTGATCACGCTTGGCAATGCGGACGCGCGCCGGGTCTTTCTGGATCGGCATGCCCTGCTTGACGCCCCCTCTGGCGCGCCGAATGGCAGCGCCCTTCTGGACCTGATCACACGGCTTGGCTTTGTCCAACTGGACAGCATCAATACCGTTGCGCGCGCGCATGACTTAACCCTGTTCGCCCGCCGGTCGCGGTATCGGCCCGAACATCTGCGCAGGTTGTACGACCGGGGCGGCGCGCTGTTCGAACATTGGACCCATGATGCCAGCGTAATCCCCCTGGACTTCTTCCCATGGTGGCGCCTGCGGATGCAGCGCGATGCGGACAAGCTGGTTCGACAGTGGCGCAATTGGCGACGCGATGGCTTTGAGGGGCAGATGCAATCGGTCTTGGACCACATTCGCGATCATGGCCCCTGCGGGTCTTCGGATGTGGGGCAGGACGAAAAGAAAGGCTCTGGCGGGTGGTGGGATTGGCACCCGTCCAAGACCGCGCTGGAATATCTGTGGCGCTCTGGCGCACTGGCGGTGGTGCGGCGGGACGGGTTCCGCAAAGTCTATGACCTGACCGAAAGGGTCATCGAAGACGCGCGCCGCAATGAGGTGCCCGAAGCCTCGGAGACCACCGATTGGTGCTGCAACGCCGCGCTGGACAGGCTCGGCTTTGCCACACCGGGCGAGATCGCGAAATTCTGGGATCATCTCACCCCGGCGGAGGCGAAGGCATGGGCGACCGCTGCCCTGAAGCGCGGAGAGATCGCCGAAATCTGCATCACCCAAGCCGATGGAAAACCGCGCAAGACGCTGGCCCGGCCCGATATCGCCACCGACGCAGCGCTTGAAAGGACGGCGCCGGCGCGGTTGCGCGTGTTGTCCCCCTTCGATCCGGCCTTGCGGGACCGCGCGCGGGCACGGCGGCTTTTCGGCTTTGACTACACGATCGAGGTTTTCGTGCCGGAGGCCAAGCGCCGCTATGGCTATTACGTGTTTCCCCTGATGCAGGGCGACCGCCTCGTTGGGCGTGTCGACATGAAAGCGCACCGGGATGCGGACAAGCTGCATGTGCGGGCGCTTTGGCCGGAGCCACGCGTGTCATGGGGCAAGGGTCGCCATGCGGCGTTCGAGGCCGAATTGGACCGGATTCGTCGTCTGGCCGGGGTGGAACATGTGACGTGGGGACAGGACTGGCTGCGCAGTGATTGACACGCGCGCGTTCAGACGCCCTTGATGCGGCCAATGACACGTATCTTGATTCACACCGACGCGCCGCAGCGCCATATCGCCTCATTGTCCGAAAGTTTTCCGGATGTGCAGATCGAAGGCTGCCAACGCAATTCCGACCTGCCCGGCAAGCTGGAAAAGTTCCGCCCGGACATTCTGTTCACGGTCAACATCACCTCTGACGCGCCCTTCCCCCGCGCGGCCATCCTGGCCAGCGAAACACTGGACTGGGTGGCTGTGGCGGGGTCCGGCACGGACCACATCGCGCCATGGGATGCTGACAAGCTGACCGTCACGAATGCTGCGGGTGTTGCCGCAGGCGTGATGTCCGAATTCGCGCTGGCCGCCTTTCTGCATTTCAACCTCGACATACCGGGAATCATGGCAGACCAATCGGCGCGGCACTGGGAGTCCAAGCGCAAGGTACGCTCTGTCGACGGGAAAACGCTGCTGGTCGTGGGGCTGGGCCATACCGGGCGCATGGTTGCCGAACGGGCCAAGGCGCTTGGCATGACCGTGATCGGCACCCGCGCCAACCCGCGCAAGACGCCCTTCTGCGACGAGGTCCACGCGGCTGCCAACCTGCCGCAACTGTGGCACCGTGCGGATTTCATCGCGATCTGCACGCCGGGGCTGCCCTCGACCCGCGGTTTGGTGGATAGCACGGCGCTGTCGCTGATGAAGCCGGACGCGGTTCTGGTCAATCTGTCGCGCGGCGGTGTCGTGGACGAAACCGCCCTGCGCGCCGCCCTGACCGAAGGCCGCTTGCGCGGCGCGGCAATGGATGTCTTCGAGACAGAGCCGCTCCCGGCGGATAACCCGATCTGGGACGCGCCCCGGCTGCTGATCTCGCCCCATTGTTCTGCCGTGCATGATGGCTGGGAAAACGCGGCCGTCAGGCTGTTCTCCGCCAATCTGGCGCGGCGTCTCGCGGGCGAGCCGCTTGAAAATATCGTCGATCCGAAAAGAGGGTACTGACCGATGGGCACGACACATGACGCCGAAGACGACATCCGCAACGAAGATATCCTGATCTATGTGAACGGTGCCCTGAAGCCACGGGCCGAGGCCGTGGTCTCGGTATATGACAGCGGGTTTCTTCTTGGGGATGGCATGTGGGAAGGCATGCGGCTTTACGGTGGCAAATGGGCCTTCTTCGATGCGCATATGGATCGGTTCTTCGATTCCTGCCACGCGGTCAGTCTTGATCCTGGCATGGATCGCGCGGGAATTCTTGAGGCGCTGACCATGACCGCCGAAGCGAATGGCATGACCGACAACGCCCATTGCCGCCTGATGCTGACGCGCGGGGTGAAGGCAAAGCCGTTCCAGCACCCGTCGCTGAGCCGGTCAGGGCCGACATTGGTCATCATCATGGAACATTCCACCCCTTCCACCGACCTTCAGCAAAAGGGCATCCGCCTTGCCGCAGTGCCGCAGGTGCGCGGCCTGCCCCACGCGCAAGACGCCAAGTTCAACAGCCATTCCAAGCTGAACTGCGTGATCGCCTGCCTGCAGGCCGAAGCCGCTGGTGCCGATGAGGCGTTGATGCTGGACCCGCTTGGGTTCGTGAACACCACCAATGCCTGCAACTTCTTCATCGTGCGCAAGGGGCAGCTTTGGACCTCGACCGGGGATTACTGCATGAACGGGGTCACACGCGCCAAGATCATCGAACTCGCGCGCAAGAACGGCATCCCGGTCTTTGAGAAGAACTATTCCCTTTATGAGGCCTATTCGGCGGATGAAGCCTTTCTGACCGGCACATTCGGGGCGCAGACCCCGGTCGCCAGCATTGACGGCAAGCCTATCGGGGACGGGAACCGGCCCATCATGCAGCGCCTTCAGCAGCTTTACAAAGCCGCCATCGCCAAGGATACCGGCGCGTCGCTCTAGCGCCTGTGCATCAGGTCAATTCCGCGTGGAAGCGGTTCAGGTAGGTCAGGATCGAATGCACGGGCCTGCCCGTCGCATCCGCCACCGCATCCGCATGGGGCGGCATATTGGTGCATTCCAGCACGATCGCGCCCACTTCAGGGTGATCTGCACAAAGCTGCCTGGCCGCCTCGATCATTTCGCGGCGCGCAGCCGGGACATCCAGCGTTTCCGCATCGCTGAGGATAGAGCGCGCGAAACTGCCCCGATCCACGCCGATCACCGGGGTGCCGGCCGCCACCCTGGCCGCCGCCAGATGCGCCGGGCTCAGCGACGCTTGGGAAATCGTGATGATCCCCGGCACCTGCCCCGGTGGCAAAACCGCTGCGATGCGCGGCACCTCTTCCAGCGCGGAAGAGGCAACAGGCACCCCGCAGGCCGCCTGAACCTCATCGCGGGCCAATGTCAGGAAGCCGCACGTCGTCGCCAACCCGGTGCAGCCCTGATCCACCAAAGCGCGCCCGGCGGCGATGAATGCCTCTGTCCACGGGCGCGGATCGCTTAGCACGATCGCTTCGGGCGTGGCGCCGGGCACCACATGATAACGCACCGGGAAATCAAAACTCGCCGGATTTCCCACATCCCCAAGGATGCGCGGAAACCGCGTATCGAGCATCAGAATTCCAAGCCGCGCGTTTTTCATGCACTACGCCTAAGGTTGCCATTGGACGGACGCAAGAGCGCTTGACCCTGCCGCGATTTGGGCAATGCTGGCCGCAACCAACAAAGAGAATACCCGTGACAGAACACGTCATCGTCATCGGCGCCGGGATCGTCGGGGCAAGCACCGCCATCTGGCTGCGCCGTTTCGGCCATGAGGTCACCGTCATCGACCGCATGGGCTGGGGGCAAGGGACATCACATGGCAATGGCGGCGTGCTTGCGGCCTGCGCGATGGTGCCCGTGACCGGGCCGGGATTGGTGCGAAAATCGCCGGCCATGCTGCTGGATCCGAATTATCCGCTGTTCCTGCGCTGGTCCTATCTGCCCAAACTCGCGCCGTGGCTGGTGAAATACCTGTCGCACGCAAATGATGCCGATACGCGCCGTATCGCAGATGGGCTGGCCCCGGTCGTGACCGACACCGCCGATCAACACGTGGCGCTGGCCAAGGGCACCCGCGCCGAACGCTTCGTCACGCTCAGCGATTATTCCTATGCCTATGCCGATCGCGCGGCCTTTGACGCGGACCGCTATGCGTGGGACATCCGCGCGGTCCACGGCTTTGTTCCGCGGATCACCGAAGGCGCAGCCGTGCATGAGGCCGAACCCGATCTTGGCCCGGACATCACCTGCCTCGCCACCATGTCGGACCACGGCTATGTGAGCGATCCGGGGGGCTACGTCGCCGCGTTGGGCAAAGAATTCGCCGCGCTGGGCGGCACCTTCGTCAAGGCCGAGGTCAAGGACCTCACCCTGACCGATGGCAAGGTGACGTCTGTCGAGACCAGCGCAGGCCGCTTCGACGCGAACCGGGTGGTGCTGGCGACCGGGGTCTGGTCGAAGCCGTTGATGCGCAAACTGGGACTGAACGTGCCACTGGAGTCCGAGCGCGGCTATCACATCATCTTCGCGAACGCCGAACGCGGGCCGCGCCATCCGATCATGGTTGCCTCTGGCAAGTTCGTGGCCACGCCGATGGCGGCAGGGCTGCGCTGCGCCGGGGTCGTCGAATTTGGCGGGCTGGATGCAGGGGCGTCGAAAGCACCGTTCGATTTCCTGCGCAAACAGGCCCGCAAAGCCTTTCCGTATTTGAACTGCACGGGCGAGATCGAATGGCAGGGCCACCGCCCGGCGCCTTCGGACAGCCTTCCGCTGTTGGGCCAGGTCGGTGACAGCGGCGTCTACACCGGCTTTGGCCATCACCATATCGGCCTGACTGCTGGTCCAAAAAGCGGTCGGCTCATTGCGCAGATGATTTCCGGGCAGCCACCGAACATGGACTTGACTCCGTACCACCCTGCGCGCTTCGCTTGAATCCACAACAAAACAGGGAAATGACCAGATGACCTTTACCAAGACACTTGCCGGAAGCTGCATTGCCGCTGCCGTTGCAATGCCAGCTGTCGCCGCTGAAAAGTGGGATATGCCAATGGCTTATGCGGCGTCGAACTATCACTCCGAAGTCGGCGCCGAATTCGCGCAATGCGTGACCTCCGGCACCGGCGGCGAGATCGAGATCACCACGCATCCGGGCGGCGCGCTGTTCGCTGGCGCGGATATCAAGCGTGCCGTGCAGACCGGTCAGGTTCCGATTGGCGAACGCCTTCTCTCCGGCCACCAGAACGAAAACGCAGTTTTCGGCTATGACAACGTGCCGTTCCTTGCCACGTCCTTCGACGATGCCGAAAAGCTGGCCGATATTGCGCGCCCGACCATCGAAAAACTTCTGGCCGAACAAAACCTGACGCTGCTGTATTCCGTGCCATGGCCGCCGCAGGGGCTGTATTTCAACAAGGAAATCAACTCGGTCTCTGACATGAAAGGGGTCAAGTTCCGGTCCTACAACAACTCCACATCGCGGTTTGCGGAACTGACAGGCATGCTGCCGGTGACGATCGAAGCCGCCGAAATCAGCCAAGCCTTCGCCACCGGCGTTGCCGAGGCGATGATCTCCTCCGGGGCGACCGGCTATGACCGCAAGGTCTGGGAAAGCCTGTCGCATTTCTACGAGGTGAACAGCTGGCTGCCGCGCAACTCGGTCATGGTCAACTCCGATGTCTGGGCCTCTGTCTCGGACGAGAATAAAGCCGTGATCACCGGCTGCGCCGAAACCGCCGCGGCAAACGGCCTGGAGCGGGCAAAATCCTATACCAAGTTCACCATGGATGGCCTGGCCGAAGGCGGCATGACCGTTGGCCCGGCAAGCGACGCGCTGGTGGAAGAGCTGAAAACCATCGGTGACACGATGGCTGCCGATTGGCTCGAAGCTGCGGGTGAAGATGGCAAGGCGATCATCGACGCCTTCAAGGCCGCGCAATAAGCGCACCCGGCCTGGCCCGCCCTGCGAACACGGTGGGCCAGCGCCGCTTTTTTCCGAACCAAGCCAAGAATACCACCGGTGTGCTCAAGGCACCGATCAAGGGGGACGACGTTATGGGGGCCATTCGGCGCGCACTTGATTTTCTGTATATGGTCAGTGGGCTGATTGCTGCGCTCTGCCTTGTCGCGATATTGGGGCTGATCGTCCTGCAAATGATCGCCCGCTGGACCGGCGAGGTCTTCCCCGGCGCACCCAATTATGCAGGCTACGCCATGGCGGCGGCGTCCTTCATGGCCTTTGCCAATGCGCTTGGACGTGGCGCGCATATCCGGGTGTCGATCCTGCTGAACGCGGTTACCGCGCGGGTGAAATGGTTGCTGGACCTCTGGTGTTTCGGCCTGGGCGCGGCAATCGCCGCCTATTTCACCTATTACGCCTATAACTTCGTCTATTGGTCGTGGAAGTTCAAAGATGTCAGCCAAGGCCAAGACGCGACCGCGCTGTGGATTCCCCAATCGGTCATGGTCGCAGGCGGCGCGCTGCTGACTTTGGCCCTGCTCGACAACCTTGTCCATCTCGCCTTGCGCGGCACACATCGCATTTCGAGCGACACGCTCGACGCCCACGCGGAGTAAGACAATGACCGAACTCTACGCGATTGCGATCTTCCTCGGGGTGCTTTTCCTTCTGCTCGGCACCGGCGTCTGGGTCGGACTGGCCCTGATGGGCGTGGCTTGGGTCGGGATGGAGCTGTTCACCACGCGCCCGGTTGGCGATGCGATGATCACGACGATCTGGGCCTCTGCCTCAAGCTGGACCCTGACCGCGCTGCCGATGTTTATCTGGATGGGGGAAATCCTGTATCGCACCCGGCTGAGCGAGGACATGTTCAAGGGGCTGTCCCCATGGCTGGCCCGCCTGCCCGGCGGGTTGGTTCACACCAATATCGTGGCCTGTACGGTGTTTGCCGCCGTATCGGGATCCTCGGCGGCGACGCTGACGACGGTGGGCAAGATGTCGATCCCGGAATTGCGCGCCCGCAAGTACCCTGAAAAGATGGTCATCGGAACATTGGCCGGGGCGGCGACGCTGGGCCTGATGATCCCGCCTTCACTCGCGCTGATCGTCTATGGTGTCACGGTCAACGAATCCATCACCAAACTGTTCTTCGCCGGTGTCTTCCCCGGCCTCGTTCTGGCGCTGATGTTCATGGGCTATGTCGCCGTGACCGCGCTGACCTCCAAGACGTGGAAACCGATGGTCGAACAGGGCATGACCTTTGCGGAAAAGCTGCGGAACTCGCGTTTCCTGATCCCGGTCTTCTGCCTGATCTTCGTCGTCATCGGGTCGATGTATCTTGGCTTTGCCACCGCGACCGAAGCCTCTGCCATCGGGGTGATCGGCGCCCTGTTGCTGGCCGCCGGACAGCGCAGCCTGACGTGGTCCAGCTTTTCCGAAAGCCTGATGGGGGCGATGCGGACCTCTGCGATGATCGCGCTGATCCTTGCCGGGGCCGCGTTCCTGAAACTGTCCATGGGCTTTACCGGGCTGCCCCGCGCCCTTGCCGATACCATCGCATCGCTGGAACTGTCCCGGTTCGAGCTTCTGATGGCGCTGCTGGTGTTCTACATCGTGCTGGGCATGTTCCTTGACGGGATTTCATCGGTGGTGCTGACCATGGCGGTGGTCGAACCCATGGTGCGCGACGCCGGAATTGACCTGATCTGGTTCGGCATCTTCGTGGTTGTCGTGGTCGAAATGGCGCAAATCACCCCGCCCATCGGCTTCAACCTCTTCGTGTTGCAGGGCATGACCTCGCACGAGATGGGATATATCACGCGCGCCGCCTTGCCGATGTTCCTGATCATGGTCCTGATGGTCTTTGCCCTGATTGCCGTGCCGGAAATCGCCACATGGCTGCCGGACAACATCCGACAAACGCGCTAGCGACAGCCAGACCGGACCGCCATGACCACGCCCCGAACGCGCACGCCCTGCCTCGATTTGCAGCCACAACTCCAGCGCCCTGCACCGGACCGCCGGATGATGCAGCGCAGCGGGCATGATGCCGCTGCGAGTAGCCGTGGCGCGGGCGCCTTGGGGTGGGCCAACACGTGATGCTGCGGCTCTGCGCCAAATATTCCCGCCCCTTGCTGGTCGCCGGGCTTGTGATCGGCGTCGGTCTGCCCGGCCTTGCCGCGATGATGGAGCCCTGGCTGCCAGAGATGGTCGCGCTTTTGCTGGTCATCACGGCCTTTCGCATCGGCCATCGCGCCGCTTTCGGGGCCTTGACCGACCTGAGATGGAGCCTGCCCGCCGTCGCGCTGTTGCAGCTTGCCTTGCCACTCAGCCTCATCGGGGCGCTCACCCTTGCCGGGCAGGGCAATACCCCGCTCGCCCTTGCACTGGTGCTTGCCGCCAGCGCCCCCACCATCACCGGCGGCGCGTCGCTGGCCATCATTCTTGGCCAAGATCCTGCCCGCGTTATGCAGATCCTGATCCTTGGCACCGCGCTATTCCCGTTGACGGTTCTGCCGGTGCTCTATTTCGGCCCCGATATCGGCGCGCCCAGCGTGATCGCGCTGTCCGGTCTGCGCCTGCTGGTGGTGATTCTTGGCGCGGCAGGAATCGGCTTTGCCCTGCGGCAGTGGTTGGTTCCGCACCCCACGCCCCGGCAAGTCGAACGCATGGACGGTGCCGCCGTTCTGTTCTTTTCCCTGATCGCCATCGGATTGATGGCCGCGCTGGGGCCGACACTGCGCTCAAACCCGTGGGAGGCACTGCGCTGGGCGCTGGCCGCCTTTACCCTGTGCTTCGGACTGCAAACGCTGGCGCTTGCCGTTCTGCATCGCACACGCCGCCTTCGCCACCTTGCCGGTCCGTTGGCACTGGCTGCTGGAAATCGCAACATTGCGCTGTTTCTCGTGTCGCTCCCGCCCGATACCATGGCCCCGATCATGATATTCGTGGCATGCTGGCAATTGCCCATGTACCTGACACCCATTCTGTTGCCCCGACTTTACCGATTGGCTTCCCCCCATGCCTGACACGCCCCGTATCGCTGCCGTTGGCCTGATCGGTCTGGCCGTCACCTTCGGAGACAAGATGTCCGACGCCGCGAACCGGGCGGCGATTGCCTTCCGCGCGGCTGTAGACGCCGCCGACTGGCCCGAGGTCACGGAAACCGCGTCAACGCTGGTGTCCACCTTTGTCGCCGTTGATCTGATCGACACCCCTTTCGAGGATATGCAAACCCGCCTTCAGGCCTTGTTGGAAACGCGGGACTGGTACGCGGCGGGCCTGCCGGGGGGGCGCAAGCTCTGGACGCTGCCCATGTGCTTCGACGACAGCCGCGCGCCCCAGATCGAAGAGGCGGCGCGGGCTGCGGGCCTTAGTAAGGCAGAGGCGGTGGCCTCCCTTTCCGGGTCGCGGACACGGGTGATCACCTTGGGGTATGCGCCGGGGCAACCCTATCTTGGCACGCTTGACGCGGCATGGGACATCCCCCGCCAGACCGACCTGACGCCCCGCGTGCCTGCTGGCGCGCTCGTCGTGGCCATCCGGCAATTCGTCCTGTTCACCGCCGCGATGCCGACCGGCTGGCGTCACGTCGGCCAAGGCGCATTCCGCACCTTCGATCCGAACCGCGAAACGCCCATCGTCCTGACACCGGGGGATGAAATCCGCTTTGCCCCGATCACCCCCGCCGAACTTGACGAGTTGGAACGCGGTGACAGCCTTGGCGGCGCAACATGGGAGGCACTGCCATGACCGCCCAATTGCTGATCCGAAAAACCGGCCCGGCTGTATCGCTACAGGATCTGGGACGCCCCGGATTTATCGCTCAGGGCCTGTCCCGCGGCGGCGCGATGGACCGTCTGGCGCTTCACGAAGGTGCGGCCCTGTTGCAACGGCCTGTCCGCGCGGCGCTTGAGATGATCGGCAGCGGCGGCACGTTCGAGGTCACGGCAGACACACGCATCGCCCTGACCGGCGCGCCCATGCAGGCGCGAATCGGCGACACCGCGCTGGCATGGAACGCGAGCCACCTGCTGCCTGCGGGCGAGGTTCTGACCATCGGCGGCACAATCGAAGGCGCGATCGGCTATCTGCATCTGGGCGATGGCTTTGACCTGCCGCCGCTGATGGGCGCGCTGTCAGCGCATAACGCGGCGGGGATCGGCTATCCGGTGGTTGAGGGCGAAGCGCTCCCCCTTCGGCCCGACACCGGCACGCAGACCGGCCTGCAATTGCCCCATGATCCACGCTTCGACGGGGGCACGGTACATGTCACGCGATCGCTGCAAAGCCCGCTTTTCGGCGAGAACGCCCTGTACCGACTGACCCAAACCCCCTTCATGCGGGATGCGCGCGCCAATCGGCAGGGGATACGCCTGAACCCCGATGGTGCGGGCTTTGCCGCGGAAGGCGGGCTGACGGTGGTGTCCGAAGTGATCGCGCCGGGCGATATCCAGATCACCGGCGATGGCGCGGCCTATGTTCTGATGTGCGAAAGCCAAACCACCGGCGGCTATCCCCGTATCGCGACAACGCTACCCGGTGATCTGCCGCGCGTGGCGCAGGCCCCGACCGGCGCGACCATCCGCCTTGTCCTGCTGGACCGCGAGGCGGCCATCACCCGCGAAAAGGCGGCCCGCGCGCATATCAAGGCGCTGCCCGGATTGTGCCAACCTTTGATCCGCGATCCCGCAACGCTGCGCGATCTGCTTAGCTACACCCTTGTCAGCGGCGCGGTCAGCGCGCTGGCCGACCCCTTCGAAGGAGACATGCCATGACATCCGTGGACCTCAATGCCGATATGGGCGAAAGCTTCGGGCTTTGGAAAATGGGCAATGACGCCGAGCTTCTGAAAATCATCAGCTCCGCCAACATCGCGTGCGGCGGCCACGCCGGAGACCCCGACGTTATGGAACGAACCATGGCACTGGCCGCGCAGAACGGCGTCGGCATCGGCGCGCATCCGGGTTTTGCCGATATCGCCGGATTCGGACGCTTTCGCATGCACCTGCCGACCGGCACGCTGCAAAACATGGTCCGCTATCAGGTCGCCGCACATACCGGGATGGCCAAGGCCTTTGGGCACGAAGTCCGCCACCTCAAGCTCCATGGCGCATTGGCGAACATGTGTTCCGAGGACGAGGATATGGCCGCCGCCTGCTATGAGGCCGCGCTGTCGGTTGCGCCGGATCTGATCGTCATGGTCCTTGCAGGCACAGCGCAGCAGCGGGCGGTGACACGGCTTGGCTGTTCATGGGCAGGGGAAATCTTTGCCGACCGCGCCTATAACGACGACGCGACCCTTGTAGACCGCTCAAAACCCGGCGCTGTCATTCATGATGCCGCCCTTGCCGGACCGCGCATCGCCAAGATGGTGAAAGCGGGCGCGATCATCACCGAAAGCGGCCAGCATATCCCGGCACAGATCGACACGATCTGCGTTCATGGGGACACGCCGGAGGCGCTGGATATCGCCCGGTCGGTCCGCGCCGCGCTGGAGGCCGATGGCGTCAGCATCACACCGTTCGAGGGGCACCGCTAAGCCCGCGCGCGAAGCCGCCGGGACAAGACCCCTGCCAGCGTGACGGTCAGACCGATCCGAAAGATATGGTGCGCCGTGACGACAACCGGGCTGATCCCAAGGCTCAATGCGATCAAGCCCATTTCAGTCACACCGCCGGGCGCAAAGCTGACGAACAGCGTATCGAAATCGAAGGGCAGGATCGGGGCCAGACCGGTGGCGATACCAAAGGCCACACCCAGCACCAGCAGCACATAAAGGCTGCCCAGCCCGAAGGCGCGCAACAGGTCACGGCGATTTGCCCCGGAAAACGAGGTGCCAAGGGCGGTCCCCACAACCAGTTGCGACACGGCAAGCAGCCACGCAGGACCGGCCAGATGCAGCAGCCCTGCCCCATGCAATCCCGCACTGAGCAGCAAGGGCCCAACCAGATGCGCCGCCGGAAGCCGCAGCTTTGGCCCAAGCCACATGCCCGCGATCGCCAACAAGACAAGCTCCGCCACATCGAACAGCGTCCACCCCGCCTGGGTAAAGCTTTGCCCAGCCGCGCTGCCAACCGCGTGGCCGGACCATATGAAATACAGCGTCGGCACCGCGACGACCACGACAACGATGCGCGCGAAATGCTGCAAGGCCAGAATCCGCACATTGCCGCCCGCCTCTTCGCCCAACGTGACGGCCTCGACCAGGCCACCGGGCATGGCGGAATAGACCGCCGTCACGGGATCATACCCACCCAAGACGCGAAACAGCGCATATCCCATCCCCATGGCAACCAGCACGAAAGCCGTCATCACCAGCAGCGAGGGCCAAATTCCCGGCAGGCGCGCCACAAGATCGGCGGTAAAGCTGGCACCGATCATCACACCGATCAGGCCGACGAAAAGCTGCCGTGGACGCTTGGGGAATTGCAGTTCACTGCGCCCGGTCGCGGAGCGCCAGATTGAAAAGACGCCCACGCTTGCCAACGCGCCCGTCAGATAGGGCATCGGAATGCCCGCAACGCGCGCCAGAAGCGCCCCCAGCAGACCAATGGCGAGCATGAGTGCGGTTTGCGAAAGAATTCGGGGGATCATTGGGGACGTCATCCGCGAACTTTGCGGATAAATCCGGGCCGCCACAAGTCAGGCGCTGCGCCGCCGCACAGATTTCGGCGTTTGCCCGGTCCAGGACCGGAACGCGCGAAAGAAAGATGTGCGGTCGCGGAACCCCAGAAGCAAAGCGATCTCTTCGATGCTCATGGTCGAGTTTTGCAAATAGCTGAGCGCGAGCGCCCGGCGCGTATCCTCCAGCACGTCCTTGAAGCTGGCCCCCTCCTCGCTCAACCGTCGTTGCAGGCTACGCTTGGACAGGGCGAGTTTGCGCGCGATCTGGTCAATCGTCACCTGACCGCCGGGCAGACCCTCGACCAAAGCCTGCCGCACGCGAGCCGCCGTGCTTTTGGGGGCGATCTCTTGCACGAAGCGTTCGGCCAACCCGGCTTCGACCCGATCAGCCAGCGCGTCGTTACGCGTAATCAGCGGCAGGTCCGCATCTTCCGACTTCAAGACCAGACGATAGCCCCTGCCTTGCGTGATGGGACAGCCAAACAGCGCCTCTGCATCGGCCCAGCCGGGGCGCAGTTCTTCGACCTCGATCGCAGCGGGGCGCACGTGAACACCGGTCGCCTCGCGGATGGACAGCGTAAAGTAGGTCAGGTTGAACCAGCCAAGCAGCGCCGGCAACGGGTCCTCTGGCAAAACCGACGCGAAACTGGCCACCAGATGCGTGTCGTAAGAGCTGACATGCATCGACATCGGCATGATCAAAGACTTCAGAATCGCTTTGCGCTGAAGCCCGATCCGCACAGTGGGGCTGCTGTGAAACGCATATTCGGATGAATCGAATTCGCCGCGCGAGAACGCCTCTGCCAGCAGCTTCGGGAACTTGGGCAGCGGCGCTTCGGCATCCAAGCCGTTCCAGATCGCATAATATTCCTGCGCGGTCACAGGCCGGGCATCGGCCTCAAGAAAATCGGGCGGCAGGCCCGCGCGGCGCAGCCCCCGCGCAGGATCAATCCCGAACCGTTCGCACACGAAGCGCATTCCGTCTGCGATCTGGTAACGCCTAAGTTGTGTCACTGTCGCACCATGCATGGATAGGTTGCCACATAATAGGCTGGATTTGGCACGCAATGCAACTCTTGCGCGAGTATATTGTCACTTTCCTTGCCCGTACCGCGACGTCTTCGCGCGTTCCGGGGGCTTTTAACCGATCCCGCCAATCGGTAAGAGGCAGCTGAAACACAAACGAGGCCCTGCCATGTCCTTTGACCGTTCCGTGAAGATTGCTCCGTCCATCCTTGCATCCGACTTCGCCAATTTCGGCGCTGAATGTGCCGCCGTGGAGGCGCAGGGCGCTGACTGGATTCATGTGGATGTGATGGACGGCCATTTCGTGCCCAATATCACCTTTGGCCCGGCCACCTGCGCGGCCATCCGCCCGCATATCAAGGGCGTGATGGATGTGCATCTGATGATTGCCCCGGTCGATCCCTATATCGCGGAATTTGCCAAGGCCGGGGCGGATATCCTGACCGCCCATGTGGAAGCGGGGCCGCATATTCACCGGACGCTACAGGCGATCCGCGCAGAAGGAATGCGCCCCGGTGTCGCGCTGAACCCCGGCACCCCGGCCGAGGCCGTGGCCCATGTTCTGGACTTGGTCGATCTGGTCTGCGTGATGACGGTGAACCCCGGCTTTGGCGGTCAGAAGTTCATCGACATGAGCGACAAGATCGCCACGCTGCGCCGCATGATCGGCGACCGCGACGTGCATATCGAGATTGACGGCGGCGTCGATCCCAAGACCGCCCCCGGTGTCGTCAAAGCCGGGGCAGACGTTTTGGTTGCGGGGTCTGCCGTGTTCAAAGGCGGCTCCGTTTCGGACCCGGCCCCTTACGGGCAGAACATCCGTGCCATCCGCGAGGCCGCGCAAGGCACGTGGGTTTGACGGGCCAAGCCTAACAGGCTTGGCTCGAAAGGCGCGCGGGGCGTCACCCCTTATCCCCGCCGAACAGAGGGCATGATCAGCGACGACAGCGTACGCTGATACAGCCACGTGCCGCCCAGCCGTTGCGCCCGCGCGCCGCTGCCCAGTTTGAACCGCGCCAAACCCGGCGCGTTCACCGTATCCACAAGCCCAAGGTCAAGCGTCGCGACACCGCTTTGGCTTAGCGTCTGCGCGGCCTTGGCCAGCAGCAGGTTATGCGCATTCCACACCCGCCCATCCGGCAGGCTGTGCCCGATGAAATAGGTCGCCCGCGCGCCATGCAGCAGAAACAGCATTCCGGCAATGACCTTGCCCTTGTGCCGCGCTTCGAACAGACGGGCCATTTGCGGGTTGGCCTGCGCATAGGCGAGCGCGAATTCCGGCGGCAATCCGCGATAGCGTCGCGCCTTTCGTTGCGCTTTTTCCGCCTTGATGATCCAGTTCTGAGAATCCGCGATCATGGCGCGTGACGTGACCTGAACCGCGCTCCGCTCCGCCCGGCGCAGGCGGTTGCGCCACTTCTGATGCATCGCCGCGCGCATCGCGTCCGGACCCGCAGCCAGATCCAGTTCCGCCACCGTCGCCGGTGTCATGATCTGCAACAGGCCGGCCCGTTCCAACAGGTGTTCCTGCCCCGGCTCGGCATTGATCAGAACCCGGTGCCCAACCCTGGACAAGCCATCCTTCAGCGCGGAAACGGTCGATCCCGCTGTCCACACAGGCCCGCGCGACACAAGGCCCGTCCACCCCAAAAGCGGGACATAGCGGCTTTGCATCACGCCATACCCGCGATCGGCAAAGGGCACCGTTTCGACCATCTGTCCGAACGCGGCCATCGCGCGGGCATATTCTGCCGTTTGCGTCAGCGGCAGGGGGGATAGAGAGGGGGCAGCATCAAACATCGCCCCGATTTTAAGCGATCATCAACTAAGGCGCGGTTAACATGCCCCCATGAACAAGACGTACACCATCAAGACGGACACCATCATGGGCGTCGACGCCCCGCCCCCGCGCCTGACATTGCGCGCGGCGATCTGGTTGGCCTGTGTCCTCAGCCTGCCCTTCATGCTGCTGGCCGTGGTGGAATTTACCCTGCTGTAAGCCGGATCAGAACTGCCCGGCAAAGGCGTCCTTCAGCTTGTGCTTCAGGATCTTGCCAGTCGGGGCTGCGGGCAGCGCGTCGGCACACACGATCTTCCATGGGCGTTTATACCCGGTCAGCCGTGCGGCCAGCCAGGCCTGCAACGCGGCGATATCCGGAGTGTCGCCGGGGGCCACCTGACAAAAGGCCAGCACCTTTTCGTCGCCTTCCACGACGTGACCCACCACAGCGGCCTGAATGATCTGGGGATGATCGCTCAGCACCCCCTCTACCTCCGGCGGGTACACATTGAAACCGCCGTGGATAATCAGTTCTTTCGACCGGCCAAGGATGGTCACGCGGCCCTCTGCATCGATCGTGCCGATATCGCCGGTGGACAACCAGCCATCGGCGTCCAGCACCTCTGCCGTGCGGTCGGGCGCGCGGAAATACCCTTTCATCACATGCGGCCCACGGGTGCGCAGCTCGCCCTCGGTCGCCCCGCCTGCGACCTCTATCTCCACGCCCGGAAGGGCCGGACCGCAAGAGATGTCGTCATTCGCTTCGGTATGCTGTGTCGCCGCGATTCCGGCTGTTGTCTCGGTCATGCCATACCCATTCTGGAGCGGCACGCCATAGAACGCCTCAGCGCGGCGTTTCCAGTCGGGATCAAGCGGCGCACCGCCGGACGAGACATAGCGCAGCTTGCCTCCTTCAAGCCGGTCGAGGCCCTGTTCCTTCACGTATTGCATCAGCAGGGCGTGCATCTGCGGCACCGCCGACAACAGCGTCACGCCTTCCGTCAGGGCGGTGGCCAGCTTTGCCGCGGAAAACCGCGATTCGAGCCGCGCCTCGGCCCCGATATAGGTCGCCGCCGTCGCAACAGAAGCCAGACCGAACACATGGGTCATCGGCAGGGCGGCATAGATCACATCCTCGGGCGTCATCCAGCGCAGCTTGGCGGAGGTTTGCCCGCCGAACCGCATATTGGCGTGGGTCAGCATGACGCCTTTTGGATCACCTGTGGTGCCGGTGGTATACAGGATCACCGCGACGTCGCGAATATCCTCCGGCGTGCCCGGCAGCGCCTTGGTGTGAACCTGCCCGAATGGCCCGGAGATCAGCGTCGCCCCCATTCGTGCCGCATGCGCCCCCGCATCGGGGGAAACATCGGACAGCATGACAATCGCGGCAGGCTCCGCATGATCGAAGACCCGCTGCAATTCTGCCTCTGTCTGGCGCGCGTTGAAGGGGATGACCGGCGCCTCGCACATGGATGCGCCATATAGGAACGCGATTGCAGAGCAGCTGTTTTCCGCCAGCAACAGAACCCGGTCGCCGGGACGCACGCCCAGATCGCGCAAATGATCCGCCGCCGCCCGCGCTGCCTTGGCCGTTTCGGCCCATGTCCATGCGGCCCCGGTCGTATCGGAAAAGGCCGGCGCCTCTGGCCGGAGCCGGTCCTGATCCAGAAGAAAGTCGTGCCAGAACGCGCTCATGGGAATTGCGGCGTTCGTTTTTCGAGGAAGGCCGCGATGCCCTCGGCGGCTTCGTCCGCACCTGCGGCCCGCGCCATCTCGTTGCGTTCGGCGGCAAGCTGTTCAGCCTCGCTGCGTTCATAGGCGTCGGCGACCAGACCGCGAATGACCTGCTGCGCAACGCGCGGGCCCTTGGCAAGACGGTCCGCGACCGCGTGTGCCTCTTCGCGCGCGCCGCCCGCAGGCGTCAGCGCGTTGACCACCCCCAGTTCCGCGAAACGATCCGAGGTGACCGGCTTCGCCATCAGACACATTTCCATCGACAATTGTCGCGGGATCGCCCGCGCCAGGGCAGAGGTCAGCCCGCCGTCGGGCACCAGCCCCGCCTTCACATAGGCGGCGATGAACTTGGCCCCTTGCGCGGCCACGACCATGTCGCAGGCCAGCATGATGGACAGGCCCGCGCCCGCCGCGCCGCCTTCCACCGCCGCGATCACCGGGACCGGGCAATTGCGGATCGCACGGATCACCGTGTTCAGGTTCTCGATCCGGTTGCGCCGCTCCTGTTCGGGCAAGGTGCTGCGCGCGATCAACTCATTGAGGTTGCCGCCCGCGCAGAAGAAATCGCCTTCGGACGTCAGGATGACAGACCGGATATGCGTTTCCTGCGCCTTCTGCGTGGCTTCGATAATCGCCGCGTAATACTCTGGTGAGATTGCGCCGCGCTTGTCCGTATTGCCGTTCCAGACCACGATCCGATCCGGCAGAATTTCTATCCGTGCGCTCATTTCGCTGCCCTCTTGAACACGCCGGTCGCCTTTGAACAAAGTCGGCCCTCGGCGTCGTGAATTTCTGCTTCCGCGTGGACGATCTTGTATCCGCCCCCCATGACGCGCCCCGTCGCCACGACCTTCCCCAGCTGCGCCGATTGCACGAATGACGTGGTCAGGGAAAGCGTGACAACCGGAACGATCTGGGGACCGCCGTCTGCCAATTGGCGGGACGCGGCGAACCCCGCGGCGGCGTCCAGCATCATCGCATGGATACCGCCGTGAAGCGTTTCGACACGGTTCATGTGCCGTGCCTCGACATCAAGGATCACGCGCGCCGAACCATCCGGCGCGGTGAGGTCGATGTCATAGCCGATCAGCGCCTGCGCGCCGCTACCCGGCGCCTTATGCGGCGGAAAGCGCAAGGAACCGCTCAAGATGCCAATCTTCGTCACCAAAGCGGTGATCGGCCATGATGATCCGCTTCGCGATATGCGCCAGTTCGTATTCCTGGGTCATCGCGATGCCGCCATGCATCTGGATCGACTCCTCGCCAATCAGCCGGCCAATGCGGCCAAACAGGCCCTTGGCGGCAGAGATGTGACGCTCCCGCTCATTGCGGTCGGCTTCCAGATGCCCTGCGGCGTTGATCAGCGCCGACCGGGCCTGCTGCATCTCTGTCAGCATTTCCGCCATACGGTGCTGCAACGCCTGGAACGTGGCCAAAGGCCGCCCGAACTGCTGGCGCGTGCCCAGATATTCCTGCGTGATGCGCACTGCCGTTTCCATCGCACCCAGCGTTTCCGCCATTTGCGCAACGGTCGCCCGCGCCATCACCGCTTCGATCACCGGCAAAGCCTTGCCCGCCTCGGTCATCCGTGCGGTTTCCGGCAGCTTCACCCCGTCGAGGGTCACTTCCGCCGCGCGCCCGCCGGAGATCAGCGGGTAGCCTTGGATCGACAGCCCATCGGTATCCGCCGGAACAAGGAACAGGCTGATCCCACCGGCCTCGCTGGCAGAAACCACGAAGTGATCCGCCGCTTCGGCATTCATCACCACCGCCTTGCGCCCGGTCAGTGCAATCGCCCCGTCCTGCGTGTCCGCCACGGTTTGCACATTGTCGAGATCGTAGCGCGACTGCGGCTCGCCATGCGCGAAGGCCAACTGAGTTTCGCCGCCGATCACGCTTTCGATCAGTTCCTTTTGTGCCGAGCTGCCCGTGGCCGCGATCAGCCCGCCTGCCAGAACCGCCGTGTCCAGAACCGGTTCGACGACCCCGGCGCGACCGAGTTCTTCGAACACGACCGCGATATCGAAACCGCCGCCGCCGAACCCGCCATCCCCTTCGGAAAAGAGCGCGCCGATCACGCCCAGTTCGGCAAGGCCGGACCAGATTTCGGTGCTGTAGCCCTGATCGCTTTCAAGGATCTTGTTGCGCCGGTCCGTGTCGTACTTGTCCGCCAAAAACCGCCGGAGCGTATCCGACAGCATTTGCCGTTCTTCGGTCAGATTGAAGTTCATGCCCGTCCCCCCAATGTCACCTTCGCGATGATGTTCTTCTGAATTTCGTTGGAGCCGCCGAAGATCGAAATCTTGCGGTTGTTGAAGTATTCGCCCGTCGCATCGCCCACGTCGAACGGATCGGGGATCGGTTGGTTGGAACCTTCCAGCGCCTCGGATGCGAAAGGCATGGCATAGGGACCAATCGCCCGGCGCGTCAGGTCATTGAGTTCCTGCCGTACTTCCGAGCCCTTGATCTTGAGCATCGACGCCTCCAGCCCCGGTGCGCCCCCTGCACCCGCAGCGGCGATCATGCGCATGTTGAAGGTGGACAGCGCCATCAGCTCCATCTCGACCTTGGCCAGACGGGCCGCGAAATGCGGGTTCTGCATCAGGGGCTTGCCATTGTCGTTCACCGCCTTTGCCACGCGCTTCACCGTCGACAAAGCCGCGGTGGAAAAGCCCACGCCCGCGATATTCGCGCGCTCATGGGTCAGCAGGTACTTGGCATAGGTCCAGCCCTTGTTTTCCTCGCCGACAAGGTTTTCGACCGGGACTTTCACATCGGTGAACCAGACTTCGTTAACCTCATGGGTGCCGTCCAGCAGGATGATCGGGCGCACTTCGACGCCGGGCGTGTCCATGTCGATCAGCAGGAAGGAAATACCCTCTTGCTGCTTTGCCGACGGATCGGTGCGCACAAGGCAGAAGATCATGTTCGCGTGCTGGCCCAGCGTGGTCCATGTTTTCTGGCCATTCACGATGTAATGGTCGCCCTCACGCACTGCCTTGGTCTTGAGCGAGGCCAGATCGGACCCCGCGCCTGGCTCGGAATAGCCTTGGCACCACCAGTCTTCGCCGGACAGGATGCGCGGCAGCCAATAGTCGTTCTGCTCTTTCGAGCCGAATTTCTGCAAGACCGGCGCCAGCATCGACAGACCGAAGGGCACGATGCGCGGGGCATCGGCGCGGGCCGCTTCCTCTTCATAGATATGGCGCTGCACCGCGTTCCACTCGGCCCCGCCGAATTCCTTGGGCCAGTTTTGCGCCAGCCAGCCGCGCGAATTCAGCGCGCTGTGCCAGTATTCCATGTCCTCTTTGGTCAACCCGCGACCCAGCCGGACTTTCTCCGCCAGTTCCGGCTTCAGCTTTTCAGAAAGAAAGCTGCGCACTTCGTCGCGGAAAGCCAAATCTTCTTCAGAATAGCTCAGATCCATCTTGTCCTCCTCAAGCGGCCTTGTTCAGATCATCAAATGAACGGCCGGTTTCCACAAGTTCCTTCAAAAGCGGGGCAGGCTCCCAGAAGAAGGGATCCTCCTCTGCCCATCTTTCTATGTCGGCAAGCAGGTCCGGCAAGCCGACGATATCCGCCCACATCAGCGGGCCGCCCCAATAGCGCGGGAAGCCATAGCCAAAGAGCAGCGTCATATCGACGTCCAGCGGACGCCGCGCGATGCCCTCGCCCACGACTTTGGCTGCCTCGTTCACCATCGCGGCCATGTATTTGCGCACAATCTGTTCATGGGTGAAGTCCTGCGGCGTGATGCCTTTCGCGCTGCGCTCCGCTTCGATCCATTCCATGATCTTGGGATTAGGTATACCGGCGCGTTTGCCCGCCTCGTAGATGTAATACCCCTTGCCCGTCTTCTGGCCGAACCAGCCTTCTTCGCAAATCAGATCGGGATAGTCCGTGGTCCGCGCACGCGGGTCGATCCCCTCTTCGCGTTTGCGCTTGCGCACGGCCCAACCGATATCCAGCCCGGCAAGGTCGGCCACGGCAAATGGCCCCATCGCAAAGCCGAACGCGGTCAGCGCCTTGTCGATTTCATAAGGGGATGCGCCGTCCAGAACCATATGGTCCGCCGCCGTCCGATAGGTCGCAAGGATGCGGTTGCCGATAAACCCGTCGCACACCCCGGCCCGGACACAGATCTTGCCCAGCCGCTTGCCCAGCGCGAAGCCTGTCGCCACCACATCGGGCGCGGTGGCGTCCGGCACGACCACCTCCAGCAGCTTCATCACATGCGCGGGCGAGAAAAAGTGCAGCCCGATCACATCGGCGGGCCGTTTCGTCGCCGCCGCGATTTCATTCACATCAAGATAAGAGGTGTTCGAGGCCAGGATCGCACCCGGCTTGCAGACCGCGTCGAGTTTTTCGAAAACCTGCTTCTTGACCGACATTTCTTCGAACACTGCTTCGATCACCAGATCGACATCGCTTAGCGCGGCGTAATCCGTGGCCAGTGTCAGCGCCTTTTCGGTCAGGGTCTCGAACCCGGCCTGATCGATCTTGCCGCGTTTCAGCGCGCCTTGCAGGTTGCCGGAAATCCGGCCCTTCGCCGCGTCGGCGGCCTCGGGCGACATCTCAAGCATGACCACCTGCAAACCCGCCAGCAGCGCGGCCGTGGCGATGCCCGCCCCCATGGTGCCGCCGCCAATGACGCCCAGCGCCGACACATCGCGCGGCGCGACGCCCTTGAGTTCCGGCAGGTTGGACACGGCACGTTCCGAGAAGAACGCATGGATCATGCCCTTGCGCTGATCGGTTTGCATCAGCTCCATGAAAATATCGCGCTCGCGCTTCATGCCCTCGGCAAAGGGCAGCTCCACACTGGCCTGAACGGCGCGCACGCACATGGCCGGGGCGATTTGCCCCCGGCCCTTGGCCAGAACGGCCTCATAGGCGGCGTCCCAGTCAATCGGGGCGGGCGGCGGCAGGTCCGACACGGCACGCCGCGCCTTGCCCTCGCCCAGCAATTCCTTGGCAAACGCGATGCCGTTCTCACGCGGGGAGCCTTCGGCAATGCGGTCGATCAACCCGATCTTGAGCGCCTCTGCCGCGCCCGCATGACGGCCGGTCGTGATCAGGTCCAGGGCCGCTTCGACCCCGGTCAACCGCGGCATCCGCTGGGTGCCGCCCGCGCCGGGCAGCAGGCCCAGATGGACTTCCGGAAGACCCACCTTGGCCCCCGGCACCGCCACGCGGTAATGCGCGGCCAGCGCGACTTCCAAACCGCCGCCAAGGCTCGCCCCGTGCATGGAGGCGATCACCAGCTTCGGCGACGCTTCGATCCGCCCGCACAGGTCGGGCAGGAAAGGTTCTGTCGGCGGCTTGCCGAATTCCTTGATATCAGCGCCCGCGATGAACACCCGGCCTTCACCGAGAATCACGATCGCTTTGACCTCGTCATCGGCCTCTGCCTGCAGCACACCATCCAAAAGGCCTTGCCGCACTGCCTGGCCGAGTGCGTTCACTGGCGGATTGTGAATCGTGACAAGGGCGATCTCGCCCTGTTTTTCATAAGCAACAACATCGCTCATTGCGCTCTCTCCTCCCTCTTTCCGATAAGTTTGACTGCAATTCCGGGAAAAACCACCTTTAACCCTGCGTCACTTCACATGCCCGTTCAGCGCGGTGGACGTCTCGGCGGAAATCGGCTTGACTGACATGCGATGAAAACAAGGTGTGCATCATGCCCGCCTGCGACCGGATGTAAGGTGCGAGCATGTCTCCATTGCTCAGTGTACACAACCTGAGGATCGGCTTCGGCAAAGCGCCGGACGTCGTTCAGGACGTGTCGTTCTCGGTCCAGCGCGGGGAGACCTTGGCCCTGGTGGGCGAGAGTGGATCGGGCAAGACCATCACCTGCCGGTCGGTGCTGCGCATCTTGCCGCGCGCCGCGCAAATCCGGGGCGGGCAGATCCTTTTCGGGCCGGAACAGACCGACCTGCTGACGCTGCCCGAACGGCAGATGCGCGATGTGCGCGGCAATCAGGTGTCGATGATCTTTCAGGAACCGATGCGGTCCCTGTCGCCGCTGCACCGGATCGGCAATCAAGTGGGCGAAGTCCTCAAGCTGCATGAAAATGTATCGGCGGATGAGGCGTGCAAACGGGTGCTGGCCGCGTTCGAACAGGTGGGCTTTGCCGATCCTGAACGCGCCTTTCGCGCCTACCCGTTCGAGATGTCGGGCGGCATGCGGCAACGGGCGATGATCGCCATGGCCATGGTGGCGCGGCCGCAGCTTCTGATCGCGGACGAACCGACAACGGCGCTGGATGTGACCACGCAGGCGCAGGTTCTGGGCCTGATCAAGGATTTGCAGCGTGAAACCGGCATGGGCCTGATCCTTGTGACACATGATCTGGGCGTGGTCGCCAATATGGCCGAAAGCGTGGTCGTCATGCGCAAGGGCCGCGTGATGGAGGCCGGGCCTGCCGGACCGATCCTGACGGACCCTGCCCATGGCTATACCCGCAAGCTGCTGGCCGCCGCCCCGACCATCCCCAAAGATATCGAACCCGCGCCCCCCTTGCCGCAAGAGGATCTGATCCTCGAAATGAAGGACGTGTCCAAGACGTTCACCATGAAGTCGCGCGGCTGGCAGGCCCCGCAACTGGTGAAGGCTTGCCAGCAGGTGAACCTGAAACTGCCGCGCGGCAAAACCGTTGCCATCGTCGGGGAGAGCGGTTCAGGCAAGACGACAGCCGCGCGCATCGCCATGGCCGCCGAGACCGCCGATGCCGGTGCGGAAATCTGGTTCCGCCCCCAGAAGGGCGCGGCGCCCGTGGCCGTACATGACATGAACTCTGCCCAACGGGTCGCCTTTCAGAGGCAGGTGCAGATGGTCTTCCAGGACCCCTACTCATCCCTGTCGCCGCGGATGCGTATTCGCCAGGCCCTGACCGAACCCCTGGAAATCCACGGCATCGGCACCTGGGCGGAACGGCGCGACAAGGCCGAAGAAATGCTGCGGCTTGTCGGCCTGAATCCCGGAATGCTGAACCGCTACCCTCATGCGTTTTCCGGTGGCCAGCGCCAGCGCCTGTCGATCGCACGCGCCCTGACGCTGGACCCGGTGCTGCTGGTCTGCGATGAGCCGACCTCGGCCCTTGATGTGTCCGTGCAGGAACAAGTGCTGGAACTGTTGGAGGAAATCCGCGACGAGGCCGGGCTGAGTTACCTGTTCATCAGCCATGACCTTGCCGTTGTTGCCCGTCTGGCCGACGAGGTCGCCGTGATGCGCCAGGGCTATATCGTCGAACAGGCGCCGCCCGCGACGCTTTTCAACAACCCCAGACATCCCTATACTCGTGCCCTGATCGCCGCGCAGCCCAAGCCGGACATTCGCCGCCCCATCGACCTGCTGGAAGTGTCACGGGGCGCGGGCGCGCCGCGCGATTGGCCCGAACCCTTCGGTTTTGATGGCGACGACCCGCCCGCCCTGCGCGAAATCGAACCCGGACACAAGGTGCGCCACCATGCTTGATCGCCTCTTCCTGCGCCCCCTTTTCGCCCTCGGCCTTGTGCTGTTCATGGCCACCGCCATTGCCGCGCAGACCTATGCCGAAAGCGAATTCTGGAAGCAGGAAGTCGACGCGGGCAACATGCCCCCCGTGGCCGAGCGCCTGCCCGACGCACCGCTTGTCGTTGACCTGCGCGCCAAGGGACGTGAACCCGGTCGCCAAGGCGGGACACTGCGCACGATGATCACGCGATCCAAGGATGTCCGGCAGATGGTCGTCTATGGCTATGCCCGGCTGGTGGGATACGACGCGGATTACACGCTGCGCCCCGACATTCTGGAGACCTTCGACGAAGAAGACGGGCGCATTTTCACGCTGAAACTGCGCGCGGGGCACAAATGGTCCGACGGCGCTGATTTCACCTCCGAAGATTTCCGGTACTGGTGGGAAGACGTCGCCAATAATGCAGAGCTGTCGCCCTCCGGCCCGCCGGAATTCCTGCGCGCGGGCGGGCGTTTGCCCGTCGTCACCTTCCCCGATGCGCAGACTGTCCGCTTTGAATGGCCCGTGCGGCACCCGTCATTCCTGCAACAACTGGCGCAGGCGCGCCCGCCCTTCATCTATCGCCCGGCACATTACCTGCGGCAGTTCCACAAGTCCTATGCCGATCCTGACGGTTTGGCGCAGCAGATCCGCAAACGCCGCGTCAATTCATGGGCCGCGCTGCACAACAAATACGACAACATGTACAAGAACGATAATCCGAGCCTGCCGACCCTGCAGCCTTGGATCAGCGCGACCACGGACAAAGGCAGTTCGCGCTTCTTGTTCGTGCGCAACCCCTATTACCACCGGGTCGACAGTCAGGGCATCCAGCTCCCCTATATCGACGTGGTGGAGATGAGCGTGGTTGGCGGCGGGCTGGTCGCGGCCAAGGCCAATGCGGGCGAGGTCGACCTTCAGGCGCGCGGGCTGGATTTCCGCGACACCTCGATCCTGAAGAAGGGCGAAATGGAAGGCGCGGGTTACGTCACCCGCCTTTGGGCCAATGGCGCGGCAAGCCAGATCGCCATCTATCCCAACCTCAATTTCAACGACCCGGTCTGGCAAAAGGTGATCCGCGATGTCCGCTTCCGGCGCGCCCTGTCTCTGGGGATCGACCGGCGGATCATCAACCGCGCGCTGTACTTCGGGCTGGCCAAGGAAGGCGGGATGACTGCGCTGTCGCGATCACCGCTATACGACCCGGACAATCTGCATCGCTGGTCCAGCTATGATCCGGCCACGGCCAATACGCTGCTGGACGAGATCGGCCTGACAGAACGTGACCGGCGCGGTATCCGGTTGCTGCCCGATGGGCGACCGATGGAATTCGTGATCGAAACCGCCGGCGAACGGCAGGAGGTCGAAAACGCCCTTGCCATCATCACCGACACGTGGCGGGATATCGGCATCAAACTGGTGATGCGCCCGCTTGATCGGGACATCCTGCGCAACCGCGCCTATTCGGGCGTGACCATGGCCTCTGTCTGGTTCGGCTGGGACAATGGCCTGCCCACGGCGGAAACGCCGCCCGCGCATCTTGCCCCGACCCAGCAGGAGTTCCTATCCTGGCCGAAATGGGGGCAATACGTCCAGACACGCGGCAAAGCGGGCGAAGCGGCCGATATGCCCGCCGCGCAGGAGTTGCTGCGCCTCGCCGAGGCATGGGACCGCGCACTGACATCGCAAGAGCAGGAAATCATCTGGAAGCAGATGCTGCGCATTCATTCGGACGAACAATTCGCCATCGGCATCCTGGCCGAAGCGCCGCAGCCTGTCGTTGTCTCGGACCGGCTGCGCAATGTGCCCGTAGACGGCAAATGGGCGTGGGAGCCAGGCGCACATTTCGGGGTCCACCGCATTGACGAGTTCTGGTTTGCCGACGCGGAGAGTAATTCGTGACGTTTTTCAAATACGCGGCCTACCGTCTGGTGACGATGCTGCTGACCCTGCTTGTCGTGTCGGTGCTGATCTTCGTCATCATCAACCTGCCCCCCGGCGATTACCTGTCCAACCAGATCGCGGAACTGCGCGCGACCGGTCAGGCCGAAGGCGTCGCCAAGGCGGAGTTTCTGCGCAAGGAATATGCGCTCGACCAACCGATCTGGCGGCAATACCTCGTGTGGATGGGCTTCGCGCCGGGGCCGAACGGCTATTCCGGGCTGCTTCAGGGCAATCTGGGCTGGTCTTTCTATAACGACGAGCCGGTGGCCGATGTCGTCGGCGGCAAGCTGTGGCTGACCGTGCTGGTAAACGTCGCTGCGGTGATCTTCATCTATGCGGTGTCGCTGCCACTGGGCGTGATCGCGGCGGCGCGGTCGAAAACATGGGCCGACTACCTGACGACCTTCATTGGCTATCTGGGCCTCGCCACGCCCAACTTCCTGCTGGCGCTGATCCTGTACTATTACGGGCGCAAGTATATCGGCCTGCCGATTGGCGGCCTGATGGACCCCAGCTTTGAGGGCGAGCCGATGAGCCTCGCCAAGATTTGGTCCGTGCTGGTCCACCTGATCGTGCCCACCTTCGTCATTGGCACCGCGGGCACCGCCGCGATGATGCAGCGTTTGCGGGCGAATATGCTGGACGAGCTGGAAAAACCCTATGTCGAGACCGCCATCGCCAAGGGCATGTCGCCGTCGCGGATGCTGACCAAATACCCTCTGCGCATGGCGTTCAATCCTTTCGTCGCGGATATCGGGAATCTGCTGCCGTCGATGGTCTCCGGCTCTGTCATCATTTCGGTGGTGATGAGCCTGCCGACCATCGGGCCTGACCTGCTGGATGCGCTGCGCACTCAGGACCAGTTTCTGGCGGGCTTCGTTCTGCTGTTCGTCGCCTTCCTGACCTTGGTCGGCACCATGATTTCCGATTTGCTGCTGGTCATGCTGGACCCGCGCATCAAATTTGCCGGACGACGCTCATGAGTATTCTGCCCGACGGACGCTATGTCGACGACGCGCCCTATGACGCGGCAGAGGATCTGTCAGCCATTGAACGCGCCGATCTGGACGCCCCGTCCTGGCTGCTGATGTGGCGACAGTTCCGGCGTCACCGGCTGGGGCTGATCTCTGGCGCGTTTCTGCTGTTCTGCTATCTGATGCTGCCCTTCGCGGGCTTCATCGCCCCCTATGGCGCGAATGAACGCAACGCCCTGCATCTTTACGCCCCGCCGCAAGCGGTGCGTCTTTGGCATGAGGGCGAGTTCGTCGGACCTTTCGTCTATCCCATCACGGCAGAGCGCGACCTGGTCCGGTTCCAATGGACCTATGAGGCGGATCGCAGCACACCGCGTCCGCTGGAATGGTTCTGTGACGGGGCCGAGTATCGGCTGTTTGGCCTGATTCCGACCGATACACACCTGTTCTGCGCCCCCGAGGGGGCAACGGTCTTCTTATGGGGCGCGGACCGGCTGGGGCGCGATGTGTTCTCGCGCATCCTTTATGGCGCGCAGCTATCACTGACCGTGGGTCTGATCGGGATCACCGTCAGCTTCCTTCTGGGCATCACGCTGGGCGCGATCGCGGGCTATTTTGGCGGCGTGCTGGATTGGTTGATCCAGCGCACGATTGAAATCCTGCGCTCCCTGCCCGAACTGCCGCTTTGGCTGGCCCTGTCGGCGGCTGTGCCCTCGAACTGGGGACCGGTTGCGGTGTTCTTCATCATCTCCATCATTCTGGGGCTACTGGATTGGCCGGGCCTTGCGCGGGCCGTGCGATCCAAATTCCTTGCCCTGCGCGAAGAAGAATACGTCCGCGCCGCAGAGATGATGGGCGCCAAACCCGGACGGGTGATCCGGCGCCACCTGCTGCCCAACTTCATGAGCCACCTCATCGCCTCCGCCACCCTGTCGATCCCGGCAATGATCCTTGGCGAAACCGCGCTGAGCTTTCTGGGCCTTGGCCTGCGCGCACCGGCGGTGTCATGGGGCGTGATGTTGAACGACGCGCAAAACCTCGCCTCTATCGAAATCTACCCATGGACGGCGATCCCGATGCTGCCGATCATTGTGGTGGTGCTGGCGTTCAACTTCCTTGGCGACGGGCTGCGCGACAGCCTTGACCCGTATAAAAGCTGACCCGGACCGCGCCCGGCGCGGCCCTGCCCTGCCTTGGGGTTAGCTCAGACCCATTTGGCCATGGGCGGCAAGCTCATCAGCACCGCGTTGGCGTCATGGCCGGTTTCCAGCCCGAATTTCGTGCCCCGGTCATAGACAAGGTTGTATTCGGCATAGAGCCCGCGATGCACCAGCTGCGTGTCCTTGTCCGCATCGGTCCAATCCTGCACCCGGCGGCGTTCCACCAGCGGCACAAAGGCCGGCAAGAAGGCGCGCCCGATATCCTGTATCAGCGCGAAATCTTTGTCCCAGTCGCCGGTGCAATGGTCGTCGAGAAAGATACCGCCGACCCCGCGCGCACGTCCACGATGCGGAATGAAGAAATACTCATCCGCCCATGCCTTGAGCCGGGGATACAGATCGGCCCCGTGCGGGTCCAAACGGGACTTCTGCTCTGCATGAAAATGGGCCGTGTCCTCGTCATATTCGATGCAGGGGTTCAGGTCCGATCCGCCGCCGAACCACCACGCATGTGGCGTCCAGAACATCCGCGTATTCATGTGCACCGCCGGGACATGCGGGTTCTGCATATGCGCCACAAGGCTGATGCCCGACGCCCAGAAGCGCGGATCGTCCGCCATGCCCGGCAGCCCCTTGCGCGCCATCATCGCCGCCTGCGCCCGTTCGCCCAACGTGCCATGCACGACCGAAACATTGACGCCGACTTTTTCGAACACGCGCCCGCCACGCATCACGCCCATCAAGCCGCCACCCGCATCCGAACCGTCGTCGGATTGGCGCTTCGTCTGCGTGACTTCGAACCGTCCGGGGGCGGCATCGGTGCCTGTCTGGCTGTCCTCCAGCCCTTCGAACGCGGCGACGATATCATCGCGCAACTGCCGGAACCACCCAGCCGCCTTGGCCTTGCGACCTTCAAACTCGTCTGTCATCGATTGCCTCCCTTGCCCGGAACGATGCCCGCGTCAGTGCGCCAGCGCCTCGACCGGGTCAAGCAGCGAGCGGCCGCCATCGACCGTCAAAATGTCGCCAGTGATAAAGGCCGACGCATCGCTGGCCAGAAACTGGATCACATGGGTCAGATCCGATGGATTGCCGATTTTGCCCAGCGGGGTGCAGGCCGCAATCTGGTCGCGCCATTCAGGGTTTTCCCGAAGCGCCACCTGCATGGAGGCCGACATCACCGACCCAAGCGCAACGGCATTCACCCGAATACGGTTCGGCGCCAGCGCCAGCGCCAGCGAGCGCGTCATCTGGTTCACCGCCGCCGCCGAAATCGAATAGCCCATCAGCCCCTCGCGGGTGCGGTTCGCCATGATCGACGACAGGTTGATGATCGTGCCGACCGGGCCTTCTTCCTGGTCTTCCGCCTGTTTGATCATCCGGCGCGCGACGGCCTGGCTCAACTTCAGGGCCGTGCCCATATTCTGTTCCAGCAGCGTATCGACGCTGTCATCTTCCGGGTCCGACAAATCCGTCAGAGCGAACTGGCGCGAGGCATTGACGAGGATATCCACCGTATCGAAGGCGTCGATCGTGGCCGAGATCAGGTTCGCGATGGTAAGACGTTCCCGCAAATCCCCCGCGAAATAGCGCAGGTTGCTGGTGTCGTCCTCTTCCTCGCGCGCTTTTTGAAAGTTGGACACAAGCGCAGCCTCGTCCAGATCGGCGCACATGACGTTCGCCCCGGCTTCTGCGAAGTGCCGCGCAACCGCAAGGCCGATGCCGTTGGCCGCGCCAGTAATGATGGCGGTCTTGCCAGCGATGGAAAAGGACATGGAATTCTCTCCGTTTTCGCGTCGAGTCTAGCGCCGCGCGCGCGGCTTGGCCAAGGCCTTGACGATCTTGAACTTGTTTGTGCCGCCGATTTCAGCGAACTCCGCGAAGGAGTCGCGCAGCGCCTGTTCATAAGGCAAGTGGCGGTTGGCCACCATCCACAACGTGCCACCGGGGCGCAGAAGACGCGCGGCAGAGGCGATGAAGGCGCGGCCAAGGTCCGGCTCTGCTGCGCGGCCTGTGTGAAACGGCGGGTTCATCACCACGGCGTCAAAGGCGGTCTCACCCGCCCATGTGGTCGCATCGGCCCAATGGAACCGCGCGCGCGCGTCGGTGACGTTCTGGCGCGCGCAATCCAGAGCCGCGCCCTGCGCCTCTACCAGATGCAATTCGGTGATCTTGGGACAGGCGTCCAGAATGTGTGCGGAGAGATAGCCCCAGCCTGCGCCAAGGTCCGCAACACGGCCAGACAGCGCCGCCGGTACATGCGCCGCCAGCAGCGCAGAGCCGGGATCGACCCCATCGGCAGAAAACACGCCCGGCACCACGTGCCAGCGCCCATCGATCAAGCCCGGCGCCGCAATCCAATCTTCGAAAGAGGCCGCATCAAACCAGAAGAGCTTGCCATGCGCCTTGGCGACGGTGCCCAGAATCTCTGTTCGGGCGCGCACCTCTTTGAGCAACGCATCGACACCATCGGTTTTCTGACCATCCACAAGAACACGCCCTGCCCGCTGGGCCGCACGCGCGATCACATCCCGCGCCGCCTGCTTGGCCCGCGGCAGGAACACCACGGCCAAATCCGCGTCTTCTTCCGCACGCGATACAGTCGTCACGCCTCGCGCCGCCCAATTCGCGGCGGCGGGCATCATGTCTTGCACGACGGTAATCCGCATCGTGCCAAAGACGCTGATATCAAGCGTATCGGGCGCGCAAAACAGCAGGACATGTCCATCCGAGCCATCGACGATGGCCCCGGCCTGCGCGGCAAGGGTCAGACGCGTGGACAAGCGCCGCTTAGTCCTCTTTTTCCATGGTGCATTGCAGCGGGTGCTGATGCCGCCGCGCAAAATCCATGACCTGAGCGACCTTGGTTTCCGCGATCTCGTGGCTGAACACCCCGACCACCGCGACACCTTTCTTGTGAACGGTCAGCATGATTTCAAACGCCTGCGCGTGGTTCATGCCGAAGAAACGCTCCAGCACATGCACAACGAATTCCATCGGCGTGTAGTCGTCGTTCAGCAACAAAACCTTGTACAGCGGCGGGCGCTGGGTCTTGGGACGTGTCTCGACGATGACAGACGCATCGCTGTCATCGGAGTCGCCGTTTGCCATGTTCCAGTCGTCACGTATCATCATGCAAGGGATTCTGTTGGGTCCAATCTGGCTCGGCCTCTATATAGACTGTCTTGAGAATTAGAAAAGAGGCCCGACAGAATGTCACCCAAGCTTACCACCGTTGCATTCGACGCGGATGACACGCTTTGGCACAATGAACGCTTCTTTCACCTGACTCAGGAGCATTTTGCAGAGCTGCTGGCCGATTATACCGACAAGGACCGCCTGATGCAGCGGCTTCTCGCGGCAGAGCGGCGCAACCTTGGTCATTACGGGTTCGGGATCAAAGGCTTCGTGTTGTCGATGATCGAAACCGCCATAGAGGTGACAGAGGAAAAAGTCCCCGCCCGCGTGATCGCGCAACTGCTGGAGGCGGGGCAGGACATGCTGCAACATCCGATCGAATTGCTACCCCATGCGCGCCAAGCAGTCGAGACCGTCGCGCAGTCCCACCGGGTATTGCTGATCACCAAGGGCGATCTGATGGATCAGGAACGCAAGCTGGCGCAATCGGGCATCGGCGAGATGTTCCACGGGGTCGAGATCGTCTCGAACAAGACACCGGAGGTCTACGCCCGGATTTTCGCGGCGCATGGCGACGGGGCCGAGAAATCGATGATGGTGGGCAATTCCATGCGATCCGACGTGGTGCCCATGGTCGAAATCGGCGGTTGGGGCGTGTTCGTCCCGCACGGTCTGGAATGGGAAATCGAAAAGGCCGATCCCCCTGACGGGCATCACCGCTATCGCGACATTCCCGATCTCAGCCACCTTGCCGAGCTGGTAGAGCAAATCGGGTGAGTCTGGACACAAAGCCGCCACATTCCCGCCACATTCCTTGGTTTGGTAAATCCCCCGCCTTCAGCCGCAATATCTAGCGCCAGCGCGTTAACCAAAAAGGTGGATTGCCAATGAATCTCAGGGTTTATCGAAAGCCGCTCATGTGTTAGCGTTACGGTAATAATGAAAAGGCCAGTCGGAAAACCGGCGGTCATGAGGCAGAAAAGGCAGGTTCAACGTGAAGGCGGCACGTATTTCGTCAGCCCGTTTAGGGCTGTTTTTCCTTGCGATCTTGTGGATGTGTTTGATTGTGCCCCTGTCGGCACGCGCAGCACCTTATGCAGCCATGGTGATGGATGCACGCACCGGCGAGGTGCTCCATTCGCGCAACGCCGATACGCGGCTGCATCCGGCATCGCTGACCAAAATGATGACGCTTTATATCGCGTTCGAAGCGGTGGAGCGTGGGGAAATCTCTCTCGACAAGAAGATCCGTATCTCCAAGAACGCGGCGGCAGAGCCTCCGTCGAAGCTGGGGCTGCGCGCCGGGCAGAAGATTGCGCTGCGCTACCTGATTCGCGCGGCAGCGGTGAAATCCGCGAATGACGCGGCCACGGCCATCGGCGAGGCGATTTCCGGGTCGGAGGCCGCCTTCGCACGCCGGATGAACCGGACCGCCAAGGCGCTTGGCATGACCCGCACGACCTTCAAGAACGCGCATGGCCTGACAGAAGCAGGGCACCAGTCCACCGCCCGCGACATGACCATTCTGGGGCGGCACCTGCTGTATGACTTCCCCGAATATTACAACCTGTTCTCGCGCACATCGACCGATGCGGGGATCAAGACGGTGGCCAACACCAACCGGCGGCTGCTGGCAAGCTATCGCGGCGCGGACGGGATCAAGACCGGCTATACCCGCGCGGCTGGCTTTAACCTTGTGGCCTCTGCCGAACGTGGCAATGAACGGGTGATCGCGACGGTCTTTGGCGGCAAATCCTCCACCTCGCGCAACGCGCGTGTGGCCGAGCTTTTGGACATGGGCTTCCGTCGCTCCCCGTCCAGCGCGCCGGTGCGCAAACCCAGCCCGCCGGTCTATGCGGGCGCGGCCACGCAAGGCGGCGCGGGCAAGACAATCCGCGTCAGCGGTGCCGTCAAGAAAAGCCTGCGCCCCATGATCCGGCCCCGGTCCGAACCGGTGCTGGTCGCAAGCGCCGCGCCGAAACCCGCGCCAGAGCCGACCTATGAAGACACCGTGAACCCGGACGATATCGCGCAGGCCCTTGCCGAAGCGCAGATCGAAACGGCGCGGAACGAGGTCAATGTCGGCGCAGATACCCCCACCGAACAAGCGGTCGCGCTGCTTGATGCCTCTGCCCGCCCGGCCCTGCGCCCAGCGGCGCTGTTGGCGACCCCAGCCCCCAAACAGATCCCCACGCAAGAGGTCGTCACCCGCGCCTCGACCTCTGGCGGGCGTCATTGGGGCGTGAATGTCGGGCGCTATCCCAGCCGGTTCAAGGCAGAGACCGTTCTGCTGAAAACCGCACTGACAGAGATGGCGACGCTGGACGGCAGCTTGCGCAAAGTCGTGCGCAACTCACGCGGCTTCGATGCGAACTTCCTTGGGCTGACCCGCGATTCCGCGGAACTCGCCTGCCGGAGACTGCAAGCGCGCAATATCTCCTGCACGACCATCGGCCCCGGCTGATCCTGAAAAATCGTAGCGCCGCCGGGGCATCACCCCGGCGCGTGCTGGCCTATGCGTCCCGCAAGGAGACAGAGGCCAGCAATTCGCGCGTGTAATCCGACTGCGGATTGTCGAACAGCGCATCGGCGCTGCCATATTCGACCACATCGCCCCGCTTCATCACCATCACCTTATGCGACATGGCCCGCACCACGGCGAGGTCATGGCTGATGAACAGATAAGCCAGATCGTGCTTTTTCTGCAAACCACGCAGCAATTCGACGATCTGCACCTGCACCGTCATATCCAGCGCCGAGGTCGGCTCGTCCAGCACCACCAGCTTCGGACGTAGCACCATCGCGCGCGCAATCGCGATACGCTGGCGCTGCCCGCCCGAGAATTCGTGGGGGTAGCGATCCATCGCGGCGGGGTCGAGCCCCACTTCGGTCATGATCTCTGCCACCAGATCGCGGGGGGCGCGATGCGGATCGACCCGGTGAACACCTAGCCCTTCGGCGATGATCTCCGCGCAGGTCATACGGGGGCTGAGGCTGCCGAACGGGTCCTGGAACACGATCTGCATATCCTTGCGCAGCGCCCGCAATTCGCGCGTGCTCCATCCCTGCAAATCCTGCCCCAGATACGCAACGCGGCCTTCGCATTGGATCAGCCGCATGATCGCCAGTGCAAGGGTCGTCTTGCCGGACCCGCTTTCCCCGACGATGCCCAAAGTCTCCCCCGCGCGCACCGACAGCGTCGCGCTGTTGACGGCCTTCACATAGCCTGTGGTCTTGCGCAAAAAGCCCTGCTTGATCGGGAACCAGACTTTGAGGTTCTCTGTCTCCACGATCGTTTCGGCATCAGATGGCGCCGGTTCGGGGCGCCCGGTCGGCTCCGCCCCCAGTAGTTTCTGCGTATATGGGTGCTGCGGATTGGCAAAAAGCGCGTCCGTGGGGCCGCTTTCGACAACGACACCCTTTTCCATCACGAAGACACGGTCAGCGATCTTGCGCACGATGCCAAGGTCATGGGTGATGAACAGCATGCCCATATTCTCGGCCGCTTTCAGCTCTGCCAGCAGGTCGAGGATCTGCGCCTGAATGGTCACATCCAGCGCGGTCGTCGGTTCATCCGCAATCAGCAGATCGGGTTTGTTCGCCAGCGCCATCGCGATCATGACGCGCTGCCGTTGACCGCCGGAAAGTTCGTGCGGATAGGCCTTGAGGCGCTGTTCGGCATTCTGGATGCCGACCTTGTCCAGCAGTTCCAATATCCGCGCCCGTGCCGCATCGCCCTGAACGCCCTGGTGCAACTCAAGACTTTCGCCCAGCTGCTTTTCAATCGTGTGCAGCGGGTTGAGCGAGGTCATCGGCTCTTGAAAGATGAAGCTGATATCGTTGCCCCGGACCTTGCGCAGCAATCGATCCGACGCACCGATCATCTGCTGCCCGTCATATTGGACAGAGCCGGACACCTCGGCGCTATCGCCCAGCAGTGCCACGGTCGACAGGGCGGACACGGATTTACCCGACCCGCTTTCCCCCACCAGCGCAACGGTCTCACCCCGCGCCACGGAAAAGCTGACCCCCTTCACGGCCTCTGTCACCGTGCCATCCTGACGGAAGGCAACAGCCAGGTTCTGAACGTCCAATATCGGTGCAGTCGTCACGAGAAGGTCTTTCTGGGATCGAACGCGTCACGGATCCCTTCGAAGATGAAGATCAGCAGGCTCAACATCACCGCAAACACGGTAAAGGCGGTAAAGGCCAGCCACGGCGCTTCCAGCTTTTGCTTGGCCTGAAGCGTCAATTCGCCCAGCGACGGGGCCGAGGACGGCAGACCGAAGCCCAGATAGTCCAGGATGGCGAGCGAAGAGATCGTCCCCGTCACGATGAAGGGCAGCATGGTCACGGTCGCCACCATGGCGTTGGGCAGCATGTGGCGGAACATGATCTTGATATTGCTGACGCCCAGCGCCTTGGCCGCACGGACATATTCAAGGTTCCGCGCCCGCAGGAATTCGGCCCGCACCACGCCGACCAGACTGATCCAACCAAACGCCACCAGGATCGCCACCAGCAGCCAGAAACTTCGCCCTAGAACGGCGAACAGGATGATGATCACATAGAGCGTCGGCGTCGCGCCCCAGATTTCGATGATACGCTGGAAGAGAAGATCGACCCAGCCACCGAAATAGCCCTGTATCGCCCCCGCGATGATGCCCACGATGGTCGAGGCTCCGGTGACGATCAGCGTAAAGACGATGGACAGGCGGAAACCGTGAATGACCCGCGCCAGAACGTCCCGCTTGGTGCCATCGGTGCCCAGCCAGTTCTGTTCATTGGGCGGCAGCGGCGCCACCCCGGGACGGTTCACCGGCGTGTCGTAGGAATAGGGGATCAACGGCCAGAGCATCCAGCCTTTCTGGAACCCTTCGACCCCGTCGCCATAGCTGCCGTCACGAATGCCGTCGATGACGCCTTCGGGATCGTCAAAGCAATCTTCCATCCCGCCGGACCGGATCAGGCATTGCACTTCCGGCACGGAATAATCCGCCTCGGTCGGGAAATCGCCGCCGAAATCCTGCTCTGAATAGAAGCTGACCATCGGCGTGTAGAAGCTGCCGCGATACTGCACGAGGATCGGTTTGTCATAGGCGAGGAATTCGGCAAAGAGCGACAACACGAAGAGCACGCCAAATATCCAGAGCGACACGTAAGCCCGGCGGTTCTTCTTGAAGTTACGCAAGCGTCGTTTGTTGAGCGGGGACAATGCCATCAGCCCTGCCTCCTCTCGAAGTCGATACGCGGATCGACTAGAACATACATCAGGTCGGACAGGATGCCGACGATCAGACCGATCAGGCCAAAGACGAAAAGCGTGCCGAAAAAGATCGGATAATCCCGCGCGACCGCCGCCTCGAACCCAAGACGGCCCAGCCCGTCGAGCGAGAAGATGGATTCGATAATCAGCGACCCGCCAAAGAAGATGCCAATGAACGCGGCTGGAAAGCCCGCGATCACGATCAGCATCGCGTTACGGAAAACGTGACCATAAAGCACGCGGTTTTCGCTAAGGCCCTTGGCGCGGGCGGTGACCACGTATTGCTTCTTGATCTCGTCCAGAAAGCTGTTCTTGGTCAGCAGCGTCAGCGAGGCAAAGCCGCCAATCGTATAGGCGATAATAGGCAATGTGGCGTGCCAGATGTAATCCTTGACCTTGCCCCAGAAGGACAGTGTGTCCCACACGGTCTGGTCGCTGGTCAGCCCCCGCAGCGGGAAAATCTGAAGGTAGCTTCCGCCCGCGAACAGCACCAGCAGAAGAATGGCGAACAGGAACCCCGGAATCGCATAAAGCGCGATGATCACGCCCGAGGTCCAGATATCAAAGCGCGAGCCGTCCCGCACCGCCTTGGCGACCCCCAGCGGGATCGAGATCGCATAGCTAAGCAGCAGCGACCAAAGCCCCAGCGTCAGGGACACGGGCAGCTTGTCCAGCACCACATCCACCACCGGCTGGCTTTGGAAATAGCTGTCCCCGAAATCGAACCGGAAATAGTCCCACATCATGCCCAGGAACCGCTGCACGGGAGGCTTGTCGAAGCCGAACTCCTTTTCAAGCTGGGCGATATACTCGGGCGGCAGCCCCCGTGAGCCGGCGTATTTCTCGTCGCCGCCCCCGGTTTCAAGCTCGGTCAGGCCTTCGTTGCCATTGCCCCCCGAAAAGCCGCCGAACACGTCCCCCTGCCCCTGCGCGATGGCGATGGCCTGTTCGACCGGGCCACCGGGCACGAATTGCATCAGCGTGAAATTGACCACCATGATCCCGATCAGGGTCGGGATAACCAGCAGCAATCGTCGAAGAATATAAGCGCCCATGGCGGTCGTTACCTCAACGCGCCTGCGGCCTTCAACTCCTCATTCCGGGCCGCATCGAACCACCAGAAATCCAGATGACCCAGCGCATAGGTCGGCAGCGGGTCAGGATAGTCATACTGATCGTAATAAGCGACCCAGGTATCGGGGTTGTACCACAGCGGGATCATGAAGAATTCGTACCGCAAGGCGCGGTCGAGGGCGCGCAGGGTCATGTCTTCTTCCTCGCGCGAGGACGCATTGAGCGACGCATCAATGATCGTATCGACCAGTTCCGATTGCAGCGAGGCGGGGTTGAACAGCGAAATAATCGCATCTTCGGACCCGTATTGCTGGTGCAGCCCCGTGCCGGTGCCAAGGAACGATCGGTACTGATTGGAATAGATCAGGTCAAAATCCTTGTCGCGTTGGCGCACGGTGTATTGCGAGGAATCCACTTTCTCATAGGTCACGTCGATGCCCATGGCCCGCAGGTTGTGGATATAGTTGTCGATCACCGCCACGAGGGTGGGCGGGAAGGTCGCATTGAACAGGAAGGTCAATTCCATCGGCTTGCCGTCTTTCACCCGGCGGCCCTTGTCATCGACAGTCCAGCCTGCCTCATCCAGCAGCTTGAGCGCGCGGCGCAGGTTGCGCCGATCCTGCAACCGTTCCGCATTGGAACTATGGGCGGTGCGCGGCTCTTCGTTCAGCATTTCCTCCGGCACCAGATCACCGAGGGACAGAAGGAATTCACGCTCTGCCCCTTCGGGCGCCCCTTGCGCTTCCAGCCGCGACCCTTGGGTGAAGGAATAGCGCTGCGCATAAAGCCCGTATTGCAGGCTCTCATTCGTCCATTCGAAATTATAGGCCAGCGCCAAAGCTTCGCGGACCCGCTTATCCTTCAGCGTTTCGCGTTGCAAGTTGAACACGATGCCGGTGGGTTCCGGCGGCGTCCCATCCGGGATCGCCTCTTTCTTCACCGCGCCGTTGCGCACTTTGGGGAAATCATAGGATTGCACCCACTTCACCGGATCGGACTCGCCCCGGAATGTATACTCGCCCGCTTTGAAGGCCTCGAACGCGGCCGTGTCGTCAGAGAAATATTCAACACGGATGCTGTCGAAATTGTAGCGCCCCTTGTTGTTCGGCAGATCCCAGCCCCAATAGTCGGGATTGCGCTTGTAAACGACGCGGCGGTTCACCTCGAACGTGTCGAGCATATAGGGCCCGGAGCCGGGAGAGATTTCCAAACGCGGCTCGTCCAAACGCGCGCCGGTTTCTTCGTACCACTTCTTCGACCAGACCGGCACGCCGCCCACCTGATCGATCAGGCTGCGCCGCGAAATGCCGTCTGCGAAATAGAACTTGATTGTGTAATCATCGATCACTTCGGCCTTGGGGATGCGTTTCTTGACCGCGGCCGCATAGGACGGAAGCCCCTGTTCCAGAAGCAGATTATGCGAAAACAGAACGTCATGGGCCGTTACCGGCGTACCGTCAGAGAACCGCGCCTCGGGCCGCATGTAAAAGATCACCCAGCTTTTGTCGGCAGGGTATTCCAGCCGCTCACACAGCAGGCAGTATCCTTCGCCATAGGTATCCGCCGCGCCGGAGGTGCCGACCCCCTCGCCCAGAAGGCTTTCATACATGACGGTTGAAAGAACGGGCGCCCGGCCCCGCCGCGTATAGGGATTCATCGAATCGAAGGTGCCAAGCCGCGCAAAGCTGATCTCGCCGCCCTTGGGGGCGTCCGGATTGACGAAGTCGAAGTGAGGAAAATCGGCGGGATAGGTCAGATCGCCATAGAAGGAATAGCCATGGCTGACGATAGTCTCTTCTTCGGCGCGCAGCTGCCCGGCCGCCAGCGCAAGAGACATCAGAACCAGAAGCCCCAATCGTCGCCCCCCCGAATTAATCCGCGCTGCTGCCGTCGCATCGTTTCGGGGTGCTGTGCGAGTCATGCGTCTGCCCTTCTGGCTTATCCGATTTAGCGTTTAGTTAAGCTAATTTGTCAGCAGTCCAACATTCAAGTTGAGAATGTGTGAACGGCTGTGAAACGCGCAAACAAAAAAGGCCGCGAGGCAGATGCCCGCGGCCCTTCATGCGTCTGGCAGGATCGGCTTAGCCGCCGATGCTGTCCAAGTAGGCAATCACGTTTGCACGGTCTTCGATCTTTTTCAGACCCGCAAAGCCCATTGTGGTGCCGGATGCGTATTTCTTGGGGTTCTGCAGGAAGCCGCTGAGCGCCTCGGGCGTCCAGGCACCCTCAAGCCCTTGCAGCGCGCCGGAATAGCCGAAACCATCGACCGATGCGATTTCACGACCGACGACGCCGTAAAGATACGGGCCTGTTGCGTTCGCGCCATCTTCCAGCTTGTGGCAGGATTGGCATTTCTTGAAGACGTTCGCGCCCTTGTCGACATCGGCAGAAGCGAGAAGCTCGTTGATGTCAGGCCCCTGCTCTTCTTCAGCGCCGCCTTCGGCCGCACCGGTGTCGATGACATATGCCTGCGGGCCGTGGCCGCCGACGTGATACATTTCTTCAGCAACCCATTTGCCCAGAAGAAGAACCAGCCACGCACCGCAAATTGCGCCAACTGCCTTGGTAAGTGTCATCGTGTCCATGATCAGCCTGAGTTCCGTTGGTTGTTCCCGATTTGCGCGCGTATCTATTGCTTCCCTCTCGCGCTGGCAAGGTATACTTACCGCGACCAATCGCCCTGTCAGTAGAGCACGTCGGTTAAGTCGGAGTTACAATCATGTCGAATCGCATCGCGTTTCAAGGCGAATTAGGTGCTTATGGTCACGAAGCGTGCCAAAAAGCCGCCCCTGAAATGATCCCCCTGCCCTGTCGCACCTTTGAAGACACGATCGAGGCAGTCAAATCCGGCGCGGCGGATCGCGCGATGCTTCCGGTTGAAAACACCACTTACGGACGTGTTGCCGATATCCATCGGCTGCTACCCGAAAGCGGTTTGCGTATCATAGGCGAGGCCTTCGTGCGGGTGCGGATCTCGCTGATGGCGCTGCCCGGGCAGCGTATCGACGACATCAAACGGGTGCGGGCGCATCTGGTGCTGTTGCCACAGGCGCGCACTTTCCTTGAGGCGCTGGACATCGCGGTAGAGCCTGCCGCAGACAGCGCTGGCGCGGCGGCGGACATCGCCAAGGACAAGGCGATGGGCGAAGGCGCGCTGGCCAGTGCCATTGCCGCAGATATTCACGGGCTGGAAATCCTGGCCCACGACATCGAAGACCACGGCCACAACACGACTCGCTTCCTTCTGATGGCGCGCGAACCCGATCTGACGCGCCGCGCCGAAACCATGCTGACGACCTTCATCTTCGAAGTGCGCAACATTCCTGCCGCGCTTTACAAAGCGATGGGCGGGTTCGCCACGAATGGCGTCAACATGACCAAGCTGGAAAGCTACATGGTGGGCGGCGCGTTCACCGCCACGCAGTTCTACGCCGACATCGAAGGCCACCCGGACGATCCCGCAGTGGCCCGCGCGTTGGAAGAACTGGACTATTTCACCAACAAGCTGGAAATCCTTGGGGTCTATCCCGCGGATTCAGGCCGCTTCAACCGGTGAGCGGCGCCTACTCCGCCGCGTTCACCCCGTGGCGCGGGCTCAGCTTCGACCACGCATCATATTGCGACAGGAACACCTCGCCGTTCAGCACGTCGAGCATATGGGACGTTTTCAGCCGGTCCATCACCGGGCCTTTGACCTCGGACAGATGGAACCCGACACCCAGATCGGTGAGGCGGCTGTTGATCGCCTCAAGGCTTTCAAGCGCAGAGAAATCGATTTCGTTCACCGCCGGGCACATCAGCACGACATGCTTGATTTCGCAGCCCTCGCTGACGCGGTTCTGGATCAAATCCTCCAAAAAACGCGCGTTCACGAAATAGAGGCTTTCATCCACGCGCAAGGTCAGCAGGCTGGGATCGGTCTTGACCTTGTGGCGCAGCACGTTGCGGAAATGTTGCGTCCCGGGGACCAGCCCGACCTCGGCGAAATGGGGCCGCGATGTTTTATAAAGATGCAGCAGGATCGACAGGATCACGCCAGAGGCGACGCCGATCTCTACCCCCATGGTGAGGGTCAGCAGAATTGTCGCCGCCACCGCCGCGAAATCCTGTTTCGAATAAGCCCATGTCTTTCGCAGGATCGAGAAATCCACAAGGCTTAGAACCGCGACGATGATGGTCGCTGCCAGCGTGGCCTTGGGCAGGAAATACACCAACGGCGTCAATGCGACCGCCGCGATGGCCAGGCCAATCGCCGTAAAGGCCCCCGCTGCCGGAGTCTCTGCCCCTGCGTCGAAATTCACCACCGACCGCGCGAAGCCGCCCGTGACCGGATAGCCCCCGGTGAAGGCCGCGCCGATATTGGCTGCGCCCAGACCGATGAGTTCCTGGTCAGGATCGATGCGCTGGCGCTTCTTGGCCGCCAGCGTCTGTGCAACGGAGATCGATTCGACAAACCCGATGATAGAGATCAGCACCGCAGGCACGGCGAGATCGCGCAGCAGGTCCAGCGAGAAACTGGGCAGGGTGAAAGGCGGCAGACTTTGCGGCACGGTTCCGACGATCTTCACCCCGGCCCCGTCAAGCCCGCCAAGGCCGATAACCAGCGTCGTGACGACCACCGCTGCGACCGGGCCCGCCTTGGTCGCGATATCCGCCATCCGCGCGCCAAGACCCAGCCCCAGCAAAAGCGGTTTCAGCCCCTTGCGAACCCAGAACAGAAATGCCGTCGCCGCAACGCCGATCACCAGCGTCAGAATATTGGTCTGCCCGATATGGGATAGCAGCGACGCGACGATCTCCAGCAGGGTGTGCCCTTCGGCCTCGATCCCCAGAATGTGCTTGAACTGGCTCGCCGCGATCAGCAGGCCCGATGCCGTGATAAAGCCGGCAATCACCGGATGGCTCAGGAAGTTTGCAAGGAACCCCAGCCGGAATATCCCCAGCACCAGCAAGAAGCCCCCGGACATGAAGGCCAGCGTCAGCGCCGCCACGGCATAGCCCGCGGTTCCCTGCTCTGCCACCTGGCCCACCGCGGAAGCGGTCAGCAACGACACCACCGCGACCGGACCCACCGCAAGCGACCGCGAGGTGCCAAACACCGCGTACAGCATGATCGGCACGATCGAGGCGTAAATCCCCGCCTCGGGCGGCAACCCCGCCAGCAGCGCATAAGCCAGCGATTGCGGGATCAGCATGATCGTCACGATCACGGCCGCAATCAGGTCATTGCTCAGGGCGGTGCGATCATAGGCACGGCCCCATTCAAGCATGGGAACATATCGGCGCAGGGCGTTACGCATTCGTCAGTCCACCTTCGCACTGAGCGCTTCGGGCTTGGCCATCCATTCCTTCCCCTTCAGCATGGCCTGCCAGTAAATTGGCGGCAGGATACGTTCCTTCAGCAGCCACGCCGCGCGCGACGGCTTCGTGCCGTCGATCAGGAATTTCGGGAAGGATGGTTTGAGCACACCGCCATAGCCGAACTCTGCCAACACGATCTTGCCCCGCTCCACCGTCAGTGGGCAGGATCCATAGCCGTCATATTGTGCGCAGGCGGATCGGCCTTCGATATCCGCGACGATATTGTCTGCGACTGTGGGCGCTTGTTTGCGTGCGGCAGCGGCGGTCTTGGCGTTGGGCGCGTTCATCACGTCACCAAGGCTCCAGATGTTGTCGAAGCTCTTGTGGCGCAACGTGGCCTGATCGACATCGACCCAGCCCGCCGCATCTGCGAGCGGTGACACACGGATGAAATCCGGCGCCGTTTGCGGGGGGCAGACATGGATCATGTCGAAATCCATCTTGACCGTTTCGGGGGCTGCGTCCGGCTTGGCGACGTTGAAGGTTGCGGTCTTGCCCGGCCCGTCGATGGCGACGAGGTTGTGGAAGAAGTTGAGTGTCGCCCCGTATTTCTGAACATAGGCTTCCAGCGCCGGAACATAGTCCTTTACGCCGAACAGAACGCCGCCCGCGTTGCAGAACTGGATGTCGATATCCTTCAGCGCGCCGCTGCGGAACCACGCATCGCCTGACAGGTACATCGCCTTTTGCGGCGCGCCCGCACATTTGATCGGCATCGGCGGCTGGGTGAAGATCGCCCGCCCTTGGCGCAAGCCCTGCACCAGCTCCCAAGTATAGGGGGCCAGATCGTACCGATAGTTGGAGGTGACACCATTGCGGCCCAGGGTGTCTTCCAACCCGTCAACCGCGCCCCAGTCCAGCTTGAGGCCGGGGCACACGACCAGACGGTCATATTTCACCACGCGGCACCCGTCGAGGATCACCGCATTGTTCTGCGGCTCGAACGCGGCGACGGCCGCCTTGATCCAATGGACCCCATCGGGGATCAGCGACCCCATGGTCTTTGCGGTTTGCTGCGCGTTGAAAATGCCGCCGCCAACCATGGTCCAGCCCGGCTGGTAGTAATGCACATCCGCCGGGTCGATGACTGCGATATTCAGGCTGTTGCGCCGCGCCATCAGGCTGGCCGCGACGGCAATGCCGCCTGCCCCGCCGCCGACAACCACCACGTCATATTGCGCGTCGCCCGTATCGGTCGGGGTCTTGCCGCCATTGGCGATGCGCCGCGCGACGCCGTTCATGTCATAGCCAGCCGCCTTGGTCGCAGCCAGAATATCGGGCATCGGGCGCTTGCCCGCCTCGCTCAGCGACCAAAGCGTGGCCGAACGGGTGCCAGATCGGCAATAGGCAAAGACCGGCCCCGGCAGTTCCGCCATCGCTTTACCAAAGGCGTCTGCATCGTCATCCTGCACCATCCCCGCAACGATCGGGATATAGCGCGCTTCGATCCCCGCAGCCTTGGCGGCGGTCTCGATCTCTTCGAAGCTGGGCTGATCCGCGCCTTCGCCGTCAGGGCGGTTGCAGATGATCGACCGAAAGCCCTGCGCCTTCAGATCGGCCACATCGTCCGGGCTGATTTGCGGGCTGACCGCCAGTTCCGGCGTGATTTGCTTGATATCCATATGCGTGCTCCTCGGTACGCGAAATCAAAAGCCGCCCGGAACCACCGGCACAGCAGAGCCGCCCCGGTCCAGCGCGGACCGGGTGACTGTTCCTCCAACGATCTTGTCAGATCACAGGGCGTTCACCGGCACTTTCAGCATCGGGTTGCCATCCTTGTCGGTCGGCACCTCGCCCGCGCGCATGTTGACCTGAAGCGACGGGATGATCAGCCGCGGCATGGCAAGCTGCGCGTCCCGCTCTGTCCGGAACTTGACGAATTCCTCCTTCGTCTTGCCGCCCCCGACATGGATGTTGTGCGCCTTCTCGTCCCCGACGGTGGTTTCCCACTGAATGTCGCGGCCGTTCGGGCCATAGTCGTGACACATGAACAGGCGCATCGCATCCGGCAGGGCCAGCACCTTCTGGATACTGTCATAAAGCGTCGCCGCATCCCCACCCGGGAAGTCCGCGCGGGCAGATCCGCCATCGGGCATGAACAAGGTATCGCCCACGAAGGCCGCATCCCCGATCACATGCACCATGCAGGCGGGCGTGTGACCCGGCGTATACATCGCGAAGGCCTGCATCGTGCCGATCATGTAGGTATCGCCATCTTCGAACAACGCGTCGAACTGGCTGCCATCGCGCTGGAATTCGGTGCCTTCGTTGAACACCTTCCCGAACGTGTCCTGCACGACCATGATCTTCGATCCGATGCCGATCTTGCCACCCAGCTTCTGCTGAATATACGGCGCCGCGCTCAGGTGGTCGGCATGGACATGGGTTTCGATGATCCATTGCAGCTTCAGGCCGCGCTCTTTGATGTTACGGATCAACCCATCCGCGTGGTCATAGGTGATACGGCCGGCAGCGTAATCGATATCCATCACGCTATCGACAATGGCACAGGCATCGGATGCCGGATCCTTGACGATATAGGAAATCGTGTTTGTCGCCTCGTCGAAGAAGGCGTCGACCTCGGGTTTGACATCCATTTTGACGGGATAGGTCATTGCATCGGGTCCTTTCGTGTCTCAGGCGCTGGCAGCTTTGGCCGCGCCGCGGTTTTGAAGAAACTTGGCAAGGAAAATCCCGGCCACAAGGGCAATCGTGAAGACGATGACCTCCATCCGGCCGGTGCCCAGCGCCGGAAGCGCGCCGCCCGGGCAGAAGCCCGCGATGCCCCAGCCGACGCCAAAGACCGCAGAGCCGCCGATCAGGCGCAGGTCCAGATCGCGCCGCGTGGGCAGATGGAACGTGGTGTCCATCAGCGGGGCCGAACGGCCCAGTACCAGCCGGTAGCCGATAAAGGTCACCACGACCGCGCCGCCCATCACGAAGATCAGCGAAGGATCCCAGGTGCCGAACACATCAAAGAAGTTCAGGACCTTGGCCGGGTTGGCCATGCCGGAAATGGAGATGCCGACGCCAAAGATCAGTCCGATCAGATAAGTTGCAAACAGCCGCATCTTTTATGCTCCCAGCAGGTGACGAACGACGAAGACGGTGATGAAGGTCGCGATCATGAAGCTGATCGTCGCCACGAAGGACCGGGGAGACAACCGCGCCATGCCGCAGACCCCGTGGCCGGAGGTACAGCCGCCACCATAGGTGACGCCCACGCCCACGATCAGCCCGCCGATCATCAGCATCGGGTAAGACACAGGCACCTGCACTGTCGGCATCTCGCCGGTCAGCAGCAACAGCGCCAGCGGGCCAGAGACCATTCCGGCCAAGAGCGCCGCACGCCAAGAGAAATCCTGACCGCTGGACGGAGAGAAGAACCCCGCAAGCACACCGGTCGCGCCGAACACGCGGCCCAGCATCAGCATCAGAAGAACGGAGGCGATACCGATCAGAACACCGCCAGACAACGAAGCGAAGGGCGTAAATGTCGTTTCCATGGTTCAGCTGGCCTTGCAGGTCTTGATGCCGAAGATCGCATAGATCGGGCACATACGCGTGGCTGCGACGACCAGCATCACGATGCCGACCAGCCCGGCAACCCAGGCCCAAAAACCGCTTGCGACACCGGTGAAGGCCAACAGCAGCAAGACGACTCCAAGCACCGCGCGAAATACGCGGTCGACGGTTCCAACATTCACACTCATGGGTTCAGCCCTCCATATCAAAGTTGATAGAGTTCTAACCCATTGCAGTCCTGGCGTCCGTGACAAAGTCACCTTGCCGCCGGGCGCGCAGATATATGAATGTTTTCAGAGGGCTTGCATCGACCGGCCGAACCGGGCCGCAGCCACCAGGCAGCGAGACGGCGCGTCAGACAGAATCGACCACATGCGCCAGCGCATCGCGGTCTTCGATGTCGATCTTGCCGCGAGATTGCACGATCCAGCCCCGGCGCTGAAATTCGTGCAACTGGCGCGAAATGACTTCACGCGCGGTTCCAAGCTCGGTCGCCAATTGCTGATGAGTCACCGAAAGGCTATCCGCCGTGCCCGCCAGTTCCAGCAGGCGGTTCGCAAGGCGTCCATCGATCCGGCCGAAAGCCACATCGTCGATGACCCGCAACAAATCGTGGATGCGGCGCCGATAGGCCGACATGACGAAATCGCGAAAATCAGGCGAGAGCGAGACCATCTCGTCGAATACCGATTTGGGCAGCGCGACGGCACGCACATCGGTTTCGGCCACCCCCTCTGCCGCTTGGGCGTCTTCCGCCAGAACGCAGGCGGTGGTCATCACACAGCTTTGCCCGGCCACGGCGCGGTACAAGACGATCTCCCGCCCGGATTCCGATGTTTGAGACACACGAACCGTGCCTTCAAGCAGGAACAGAAGGCTGTCCGTAGCCTGACCGGGACCGAAAATCTGCTTGCCCGCCGCGACCTTGATGATCCGGCTGCGGGCAACGAGTTCATCGCGCAAAGCGCGCGGCAAAGACCGTGGGCCGGCAAAGCGCTCGGTCCAATCCTCGACTTCGATATGTCTGTCTTGCCGTGTCACAACACGCCCCCTGTTCGCTTGGGTGTGGTCCCACCCTACGCGCCTTCGCAGCCAGTGGGAATATCCGCCAACGCCATGTTGATGCGTGTTTCGTCGCACTTGGCAAAACCCGCCTGACAGACCAGCTAGGTCCGGCTTTTTCGGCGTCAATGTGACTTGGTCACTGACGCAAGGCCGCCCCGATGGCATGCGCATCATAGCATATTTATCAGAAAGGTCTGACATGTCCCTGCTCATTGGCGATACCGTTCCCGACTTCAAAGCCGAAACCACGAATGGCCCGATCCATTTTCACGACTGGATCGGCGACGACTGGGCGTTCTTTTTCAGCCACCCGGCTGATTTCACCCCGGTCTGCACCACGGAAATGGGCCGCACGGCGCAACTGGCAGAGCAATTCGCCAGCCGCAACGTCAAGCCAATCGGCCTGTCCACCGACTCTGTGGCCGAACACAAGCTTTGGATCGAAGACGTCAACGACACGCAAAACACCACGCTGCGCTTCCCGATCGTTGCCGACCCCGATCTGGTGATTTCCAAGCTCTACGAGATGATCCACCCCTCCGAAAGCCAGACGGCGGCAGTACGGTCTGTGTTCATCATCGACCCGCACAAGAAGCTGCGCCTGACCATGACCTACCCGATGAGCGTGGGCCGGAATTTCGACGAAATCCTGCGTGTGATCGACGCATTGCAGACGGCTGACGCCAAAAGCGTCGCCCTGCCGGCCGATTGGCGCCCCGGAATGCGCGCGATCATCCCCCCGTCGATTGGCGATGAAGAGGCCCGTGCGAAATTCCCGCAAGGGTATGAAACGATCCGCCCCTATCTGCGGACGGTCGATCTTGAGGATGCGAAGCGCGACGCATCCTGAAGGCAGGGGGCGGGGCCGCATGACGACCCCGTCCCAAGCTATCGCGGCTTAGGCGCTACGCAGACACCGTTCTTCGATTTCCTTGGCGTATTCCGCCACGCGCAGCTTGAACCGCTTTGTCAGATTGGTTTTGGCCAGTTTCAACGACTGCACCAACAGACGCGCCGACAGGCTGCTGGGTGCAAGACCAAGTTCCACCGACATACGGGTGCGCGTGCGCGACAGCGACATCAGATCGACTTCAAAAGATGTCTCAAGCCCCTGCGAAGTGCCCTTCAGCGCAAGCCGGTTGGGTACGTCATAAACGTCCAGAAGCAAGTGAAGCTCACGCCGCCGTCCGCGCATTGTGAAACGCGTGTCCCACATCATGCCCGCAGCAGGCGCGGACAGATTGTCGACCCGCTGCACCTGCGCGCCACGCCGCATCGCTGATCTTTCGAAGCTTTCGAAATCCGAAACGATCTGGAACACGTCCTCGATTGGCGCGTCGATGTCTTCTATTGCGGAAAAATTCATGCCGATCGCAACTACCCGTTTTGCGTGAGTTTCCCCTCAATCCAGCCGATCTGCAAGCCAGTTCTCCAGCAGAAAATGCGCAATTGCGCCTTTCCGGGCAGGCATCAACACCGGGTGTTCCCCGGCGAAGGCCTGGGCCATGTCCTCTCGCGTGACCCAGATCGCATCTTCGATCTCCAACGGATCGATCGTGATCTCATCGCTTGTCGCCTCGCCCCAGCAGCCGAACATCAACGAGGCCGGGAAGGGCCATGGCTGGCTTGCCAGGTAGCCGACACTGCCCACATGCACACCGGCCTCTTCGAACACCTCGCGCCGCACCGCCGCTTCGAGCGTTTCACCCGGTTCGACGAAGCCCGCCAAAAGCGAATACATCCCCTGCGGCCAGCCCGGAGAGCGCCCCATCAGAACCGAGTTGCCCCGTGTGATCAGCATGATGACGACCGGATCGGTGCGCGGGAAGTGATGCGCGCCGCAAGAGGGGCAGGTCCGCTGCCACCCCGCATGTGTTACCGCGCTGCGCGCCCCGCATTTCGCACAGAACTGGTGGGACAGGTGCCATTCAAACACCGCCTTCGCCGTCGCGGCCAATTCGGCATCGCGCGGCGTCAGCCACGTCATGACGCGGCGCAGTTCGGCAAAGACCTCGTCCTCGGGCATCGCCGGGTGATGCTGCTCTGACGGGTCAAAGAACTGGCCCACTTGCCCTTGGTCCTGCCCGGCCGGCTCCCACGCATCGATGGCCACGGCAAAGCATGGCGCCCCATCCTCACGGCCCAACAGAATCGCACCGTCCAGAGCGCCTTCGAGGATCGGGTGGTCCAGCGGCAACCGCACCAGCCCCGCCGGGCGCGTCTTCGACAGCAACAATTTGCCGCGCCACATGACGATCGCCCGCGCATCCGGATTAAGCCGTGCGCCCTGCAAAGCCAGCGCATCGCCGCGCAGTTCCGCGGCGCGATCCAAGCCGGACCCCCCGAAAGTTACCGTTTCCGCCAATTTCATGCCTGTCCGCTCCCTCGCCTTCATGTCTTGCTCCGCAACAAGCACGACCTACATGACGAATCAACTATCGGTTTGTTTCTTTCTGAAAGTCGATAAATCGAGTTGCGATAGATCAAGGACGGGAGTTTTTTGTTGTTGGAATGTATTTCGCAGAAAAATGACCAATGACACCGTCGAAATAGAGCGCGTTCGTATCTTGGCGACGAGCGACGTGCACATGCATCTGCTGTGCCATGACTACGCGACCGGTGAAACCGTCGACAGTGGTCTGGAACGGCTTGAGCCGCTGATCGCGCAGCTGCGCAAGGAAAGCGCCGAAGAAACCCCGCCCCGGCATGTGATTCTTGTCGATAACGGCGACATGCTGCAAGGCACGGCACTGGGCGATTACATCGCAAATCATCACGACCGGCAGCGCACGCACCCGGTGGCCGACCTGATGAACGGGCTGGCCTATGACGTGATGGGTCTTGGCAACCATGATCTGGATTACGGCCTGCCGTATCTGCAATGGTTCGCGCGCAGTCTGAAGGCGCCAATCGTATCCTCCAACCTCGCGACCTCGCCGCAGTCTGACTGGATCAAGCCGCACGCGATCTTCACCGTGGGCGCGCTGAAGATCGGTTTCCTGTCGGTCCTGCCGCCCCGCGCCGTCAAAGGGCTTTTTGCCCGGCTCGGATCGGCGGTGACGATGCGCGAGATGCGCAGCGCCATGCGGGTCGGAGCGCAAGGGTTGCGCGAACAGGGGGCCGATCTGGTCGTCGGCCTTGCGCATACCGGTTTCGGCGACGCCGATCGCGACAACATCCTCGAAGAGATCGCGCAGGACGGCATGATCGACCTGTTGGTCGGCGGTCATTCTCACCACAGCTTCCCGCAGGACGTGACAGCGGATTCCGATGGCGTCGTCCCTGCAAAAGGGCACCTGTCGAACATTCCCTGCGTTATGCCGAAACATGAGGCAGGCGGCCTTGGACGTGTTGACCTTGACCTGAAACGCAATGGCCGGGGCACTTGGCACGTGGATCGCAGCGATGTGCTGCTGATTGAGCCGGCCCCCAGCGAACAACCGGCGCCGCTAACGCGCAGCGCCCTTGCCTGCGCACATGATGCGACCTGCGCTCATCTCGATCAGCCGATCGGGACGACCGACCGCCCGCTGCACAGCTTCTTCGCACGGATTCAGCCCACTGCGATTCAAGCGTTGATCGCCGCCGCGCAGGCCCGCGCAATCGCCGACATCACACGCGGGACACGGTTCAGCGCCCTTCCCGTCCTGTCAGCCGTCGCATCGCCGCGCGCAGGCGGGCGCGGTGGCCCCCGGAACTATATCGACATTCCCAAAGGGCCGATCCGCACCCGTCACATCACCGAACTAAACGCCTATCCGAACTACCTTTGGGCGGTCGACATGACCGGTGCAGGCCTGCGCCGCTGGCTGACGCATGGCGCGCGGAGCCTGATGCAACTTGGCCCTCCCGGCACCGGTCTGGTGAACCCCGCCATCCCCAGTTTCGACTTCGATACGATCTACGGCATCACCTATACAGTCGACCTTTGCGCCCCTCCGGGCAGCGACAACCGCATTACCGATCTGTGCTGCGATGGACGCCCCGTTGCCGACACCGACCGCTTCATTGTCGCCGTCAACAGCTTCCGCGCCTGTGGCGGCGGCGGGTTTCCGGGCATGGGATCTGATCGCGCCATCTTCCGGCCGGAACTCACCTCAAATGACGTGCTGCAATCCTATGTCCAAAGCGGTGCCCCCCCATGGAACGAGACCCCATGGCGGTTCAAAGACTGCGGCGGCATCCAAAGCTGGTTCTTAACCGGTCCGGGCGCGCTCTCTCATCTGCGGGATATCGACCACCTGTCCCCCGGAACGCCCGAGCCCACACCGAACGGATTTCTTCGCATCCCGGTCACCCTATAACCTTGCATTCCGCCAACGCGCCAATTATCTACCCCCATTGAGAGGTTGGCGCGGGCAGGCACCTCGCCAACCCGGTCAGATCCGGAAGGAAGCAGCCGTAACGAGCCCCGCTTGGGTCGTTGTCCAGCCTCTCACCTTACCCCCTACGAGCTGTTTGAAGATTTGCGTGGGTCGATCATGCGGATCAGAACGCGGTCCCGACGGACGACGTGATGGAACAGCGCCGCACCGGCATGGGCAAGGATCAGCAGGCCCACCACCCAAGGGGCGATAGTTTTGTGGATATAGTCCATGACACCTTCCCACGACTCCCAACTGATACCCAAGCCCCCGTCGATCACCGTCTGGAACAGCCAGGTATTCTGGAATGACGGAATTTCGATGGCGAAGAACAATTGCGACGGCCCGCCTTGTCCAAAGTACCCGGTCAGGGGCGTTACAAACATCGCAATGTAGAGAAGGATGTGAACGGCATGGGCACCCAAATGCTCCAGCCGGGTTCCGGGCGCATCCTCTGGAACGGGCTGCATCCAGCGGGAGATGACGCGCAAGAAGACAAAAACAACAACGCTGACCCCGATGGCGGTATGTGTCGACAACAGCCCGAAATACTCTTCGGTACGCGGCTCTACGTACCACTGCGTCCAGTAGATCAGGGCGTAATTGACGATGAACGCCGCAGCAACGATCCAGTGCAGCGTTATGGCGATCAGGCCGTAGCCGTCGCGCGTATTGGTGATTGAGATGCTACTCACTGCAGAAGTCCTTCTTTGCGTCCTGTCTGGCACCACATCCGGCATTCCGTGAACGTGTGGACTGCGGAAAACATCGATTGGACCGGAAATCACTGCATGGTGAAGCTTTGCAGGGCGGCATCGACCGCGCCGCATGCATCCAGCCCCAAGGCCCGCGAATAAAACGGGCCTGCCTGCGTGCTTTCGGCAGCGGCTGTCAGGCACATGGTATCATCGTCAGCGGGATGGATTTGACCGCTCTGGCTGTCAAATGTGAACTTCTGATCCTCTGCGTCCGAGCAGGTAACCAGCCCAAAGACTGTCGCGGCCGCGTCCGGGTCAGCCGTCAGGCAGAAACCGGCGTATTCCTGATGCTCAATGCGGCCTGTATCCGCGTTCAAGGAAAACAGGACATCGCGGCCCGTCGCGTCGTCGGTGTCTGGCTTGCAGGAATGCAGTTGAATACGCTCCGTCTGACCCCGGTCTTGGGTGTCAATGCAATATCCCAGCATATCCGGCTCATCCAGATTGTCGGAGAGATAGATGATCGGCCCACTGTTTTGCAGTTGCGGCGCGTCGGCAGCGACGAGCGTTGGCAAGAGCAGGAGCGGCATGAAAATCGCGGATCGTATCATTTTGAAACCCTTACAGAGATTTAGTCAATCGTGCGCCGCAGCAGCACGAGGTTGTCGAGAACCAGATTGGAGGACCAGATGAATTCTGCGTCCGCCCCCGGTCGGTCGAACAGGTCGGGGAAGTTGGTGAAGGACGGCTTGTTGTCGACGCCAACGGTATCGTTGTCATAGGTCGTCGCCTGCGGCCACGCACTGTCGTCGAAATCAGGTGCAAACCAATCTGCCGGAACCTCCCAATGCGCCGCCATATAAGCAGTGCCGTCGTTGCTGCGCGGAACCTCACATGCGCTGCTGTCACGCAGCGGGCCGCCCGTGTCGAGGCAGGCGGCATCAATCAGTGGCCCGATGTAGAACGTCTGGGCACGCCAAGTTTCATCGGTCAATCCAACCACTTCTCCGGCGCGGTCGGTGACAAGCATCGTCAAGCCGCCATCCCCCGGACTATAGGAGAAACCCCTGCCCCGTTCTGATCCCAGGCCCAGGTTTTCCTCCCAATCGACCATCTTCACAGCAAGCGTGACGGGGCGTTCGGCAGTAAAGCGCACGACGCTTGAGTTGAACGGCGTGAAGGGCACGGCATCAACCGCCAGCAATTTCCCGTTGGCATAAAGCTCAAAATAATTGTCGCCGAAAAGATAAGCGACGAATTTCTCGCTGCCGCCTGCGTCGATGACTGGCACCGAGTTGATGTCGAATTCAGCAGTGCCCGACGGCCTTACGCCGTTACATTCATTGTATAAATCGCTGGCTTTGGGGGCATCGGCAAACCGTGTGTCCGCCGGAACTGTCCACATGGATCCATCCTGCGCCGTGATTTGCCCCACCGCCGTTGGCCGCCCGCCCGCACACTCATACAAGGATGGGATGGTCGTTGCCGCCGGGCCTGTGGTGATCGATGGTCCTTGGGCATAGGCCGCGCCGACCGGCAGCGCCGCAAACGCAGCTATCACACGCGAATCAAACATCGTCACGCGCCCCCGGACCGTGAGCTTTTATCAGAAGCGTCGCATCGCAGGTGGTTTTCCAACCGCTCAACGAGCATCCCGTCGCCGCGGTGTGACAAGGCAGGATGGCGTTCGCCGCCGGATCATTGGCATGGTAGCGATAGCCGACAGCCGGAGTCACATGCCCACCACAATCGTCGAAGGGGGCTAGGGTATGCGCCGCAAGGATTGCATCACGCGGCGCCGGGCCGTCGATACGCGCACCGCTGAAGGCGATACCTGTGCCGTATGTGTCGGTCACGGGAGTAGTTTCATCCCCGAACACCGGTGCCCCGGGAAGCACATAGTTCTGTTCGGTTGATTGCGTCAAAAAGCTGATTTCGCACTGGACACAGAAATTATTCTCGTCCGGATCGACATTGGGCCGCGCAGCAGCCCGGCATCCCTCAAGCGTACCCGTCACTCGGATTTCGCCCGTCTCAGGATTGAACAATTGCCTGACCGGATCGTCATAAAATTGATCGAGCTTCGAAATGAAGGGACCGTCAACCTCATACACCTCGCCGTTGTCCAGCCAAATCCCTCCCGCATCTTTACCGGTTTGCAAAATATTGGTCGGGCACCACGGGCCGATTGTGTGACCTTCGGGCTCGCCCGAAACCGCGATGACAAAGCATGATGTTTCAGTGCCATCGCTTGGGGTGCAATCGACGATTGAAGGCTCTCCCACGACCGCGTCTTTCGCGACATAGGACGCGAACAGGGCAAGACGATCATGCGCCTCGTCTGCATGGGCAAAAAGCGGCTGGGTAAACCCAACTGCCAAGATGGCACCAAGATACGGCACGTGTTTGTGGCTCATCAACAGCCCCTCAATCTAGTCCCCAACTGAAACAAGCTTAGCTTACTAACCGCAGCCAGCGCAAAAGGTTCCCTGACTTGCCGCCGTGAACCGGGTGGCTCCATTTCTACGGGCGGGCGCCAGATTTCCGTCGGGATATTTTGCAGCCACCGAACGGCGGGACGGTTGGGGTAAAATCTCAGCCCCGGCCACGCCCAATGTCAGGGCAAGGCGCGCGAGCCTCTTCCACCCCTTTGTTGACCAGCAATTTCACCGGCGATATGTAGCGTCCCATGGAAAACACGACACTCATCGCAATGACCTGGTGGCTGGCCTCCTGACAAGGTGGCCGGGTGACCAAACCTATTCCGAGGCCGCCGCACGGGCGGTCTTTTGTTTTCCAAGCTTCCCGATGCGCGGCCCCTCACTTCATGGGAACACGCAAAATGACCAAACCAACCATTCTGACAGGCGACCGCACGACAGGGCCGCTTCACATCGGGCACTATGCCGGCTCACTGGCGAACCGCCTGCGCTATCAGAACAGCCATGATCAATTCCTGCTGCTGGCGGATACCCAGGCCCTGACCGACAATGCCCATGACCCAGCCAAAGTGCGGCGCAACGTGATCGAAGTCGCACTTGATTATTTGGCGGTGGGCATTGATCCCGCGCGCACGACGATCTGCCTGCAATCACATCTTCCGGCGCTGGCCGAACTGTCGATGCTCTACCTGAACTTCGTGACGGTTGCGCGGCTCGAACGGAACCCGACGATCAAGGACGAAATCCGCGCACGCGGGTTCGGGCGCGATATTCCCGCCGGTTTTCTATGCTATCCGGCGGCACAAGCGGCGGACATCACGGCCTTCAAGGCGACGGTCGTACCAGTCGGCGAGGATCAGGCCCCGCTCATCGAACAAACGAACGAGATCGTGCGCCGGATCAACGCAACAGCCGGCAGCCTCGTGCTGCCCGAAGCGCGGGCGATCATCCCCAAGGCGGGCCGATTGCCCGGCAGCGATGGCAAGGCCAAAATGTCCAAATCCGGTGGCAACGCCATTGCGCTGTCCGCCCCGCCCGACGACATCCGCGCCGCTGTCAAGGCGATGTTCACCGATCCGGGCCACCTGCGCGTCGAAGACCCAGGACGGGTTGAGGGCAATGTGGTCTTCACCTATCTCGACGCCTTCGACCCCGACCAGAACGCGCTTGCCGAACTCAAGGCGCACTACCGGCGCGGCGGGCTTGGCGACGGTAAAATCAAGGCACGTCTGGAAGCGATCCTTCAGGACCTTATTGCCCCTATTCGCGCGCGCAGGGCACAGCTATCCCAAGACCGCGGATACGTCCTTGAAGTCATAAAAGAGGGCACAGAACGCGCGCGGGCGCGCACCGAGACGACAAAGCGCGAAGTGGTGAGTGCCTTGGGCCTGTTCCAGCTGTAAGCAAGCAAAGCAGGGCGCGCCGGACGCAAGCCCGTTGCGCCCGCCGCCCCATGCGTCACCCTGCAAAATGCCGCGCGATGCCAGAATACCCGGTCGGCAGTTTGCGCCACAACATTAGGGAACCTGATCCACGACAGATCTGGGCCATTTGTACGGACTTCAGTACGGCATCGGCTGCAAATGATCCAACCGCTCACCTTGCGCCCCCGCAAACCAAGAACCCGATGCGTAGATCAGCGCGACGCCCATCTCCCCTTCATTGTTCGCGAAATACTCCGGGGGAGCGCGAGGGGGCAGCGCCCCCTCGCCTTGGTCGGTGCGCCGCCCGGCGCACCGACCCCATCATGCACCCGGTGCGTCCCTGTCATCGTCGATGATATCGGGCCAATAAGCCGCGGCGGCAGGCCGGAACACGCTCAGATGCCCAAGCTCCTTGACACCTTCCCGCGCCGGGTCCAGCGCCACTTTTTGAACTTCCCGCGCGCCCGGAAAGGCCCGCTCAAGCCGGAATGCCGTTGCGGGCGGGCAAATCGGATCATCCGTCATCGCGATTATCCGCACAGGCGCCTCGCTCTGGGACCAGTCCGATCGGGGCAAGCTGTCATCCGCCAGAAAGCCCGCTTCGCCAGAGGTGCACCACTTGCGCCATTGCCAGAACACCGTGGACGGCACCGTGCTGCCCAAGCGGATCGTCTCACCCGGTAAATACCCCACCGCCCGGATGCCCAACGGCCCCAACACAAACCAAAACAGCCAAACCGCCGCCCGGTATGGCATGGGATGTTCCTTGTGCGATACCAGCCCGCTTGCCACGGTAATGGCCCGGCTGATCCCCTCCAAAGAAGGCTGCTTGGACATCAGCATTCCGCCAATCGAATGCCCGATCATCCAAATCGGCACACCGGGAAAACGGGCGCGCACGGTATCCCGCACCAGCTGTGCATCGTCGATTCCCCAGTTGCGCATGGTTACGCGCGACCGGCGCATCGCCTTCGGGCTGGTGTCCTCCATATCGCGGTAGGTGTAGGTGACGCAGGCAAGCCCGCGCGCCTCCGCCAGCCAGGCCGCGAAGTGGCGGTAAAAGCGCTCTGGCACGCCGGTCGCGCCGTTCAGGATCACGATCGCCTTCGGGGGCTGTTCCGGCGTGAACACTGTCCCGTTCAGACGCACCCCGTCCGCGCTTTCAAATGTAAGTTTCTGAGGCTCCATGGCTTACAGCGGGGCGCAGCAACGCCCCAGCTGTCAAGATAGACGCGGCGGCACGGGTGGCGAAACGCGCCGTCATTTTGTCAAAGCTGGTTCGTCGCGAAGGTGTCGCACGCCGCAACCTGCCCGCTTTGATAGCCCTGCGCAAACCACCGCATCCGCTGCTCGGACGTGCCATGGGTAAAGGTATGCGGGCGCGGCACCTGCCCGGCCTGCCGCTGCAAGTGATCGTCACCGATCATGCGTGCCGCGTTCAGCGCCTCCTCCAGATCGCCCGGCTCCAGCAGCCCCTGCACCGATTGCGCCCAGACCCCGCTGAGGCAATCGGCCTGCAACTCCAGCCGCACTGTCAACTGGTTGGCTTGAACCTGGCTCGACTGACGGCGCGCCTGATCGACCTTGGTCAGAATCCCCAGCTGGTTTTGCACGTGATGTGCAACCTCATGCGCCACCACATAGGCCGCGGCGAAGTCGCCCCTTGCGCCCATCCGCTGGCTGAGCGTCGCAAAGAAGGACGTATCCAGATAGGCTTTCCGATCCGCCGGGCAATAGAACGGCCCTGTTGCGCCCGAAGCACCACCGCACGGGCTTTGCGTCACACTGCTGTAAAGCACGAGCACAGGCGGCACGTAATCCCGGCCAAGCTGCTGCTCAAAGACCTGATCCCAAACCTGTTCCGTCGTGGCCAACACGCGCGACGTAAACTCGGCCGCCTGTTCATCGGCCTGTGTCACCGGCTGCTGCTGCGTTGTCTGTCCGCCGCCCTGCAACAGGGGCGTGATATCGATACCTGTGAAATAGCCCACCGCCAGCAGCAGGATCAGACCCACGCCACCGATACGGCCCGCGCCGCCGCCCACGGACCGCCGCCCGCGACGATCCTCGACATTCCGGCTACCGCGGATACCTCTCAAACGCATTGGCTTTCCCCCATGGATGCACCCTCTTGACTGGTGCTGCTGCACCAAGCGTAACCGACACATAGCGCCAGGAAAACCCTGTGCCAGCCAGGACCGTCGTCGCAGTTAGGTGCTGATCAGGATGTCCTGCGCTGTCAGCCCCTGCCCACCGAAAACCCGCACGACCGGAATACCATCCACGGCCACCATAGCCCCGGTCCCGTCGGACAGATCAAATACGGTGATGCGATCGCGTTCCCCAATCTGTTGGCCGGTATCGGGATCAAGGACAGGGGCCGGGCGCAACCAGCCCACCCCTCCTTCCAGCTCGATCACATCCTCGCCGGGTGTGAAATCGTCGATCTCTACCGTGAGGTAGTCGCTGGAAAGGCCGCCAAACACATCGACGGTGACGCGGTCTTCGCCAGCGCCAAGACGCACGCTGTCGCCTTCGTCCACGATCAGAACATCGTCGCCACTGCCACCAACGACCCGGTCCGGCGTGACGCCGTCCTGATCCACGGAAATCAGGAAATCGTCGCCGGCCTGACCGTTCAGATGGTTGGTGCCGAAACCATCGGCGATATAGTCATCGCCCTGCCCGCCAAGCACCCGGTCATCGCCCCCTTCAAGCTGCGATTCCGCCCCCAAAGGCGCAACATTCACAGGAAACGGTTCGAAATCGTCGGGGCGCACGGCCGCCCGCGTATCAACGCCATAGGCATCCGACCCGTCGCCCAACAGGACGGCGTCGTCCCCTTCGCCGCCGAAGACAAGATCATCGCCCGCGCCAGCATCCAGCAGATCCCCTTGATCGCTTCCCACGATTTCGTCATCGCCCGCCCCCGCCGCGACGTTGATCGCGCCGCTCCGGAATTGCACATCATCCAGAATCGCGTCCGCTTCGCTGCGGCTGATTTCGCCTTCCGCGACCAGAATGTCGTAGGTTGCGTTCAATTCGGCCCGGTAATCTTCGGAGACAAGGCCATCATCCTCTGACGTCAGATCCTCTTGCTCAGGCAGATCATCGCCGGACGACCCGCCGCCCCCATCGGCCATGCCGATCGCCAAACCGACACCAAGGAGCACCAATAACTCAATCATCTCAAATCCCTCCCCAGGTTTGGGACAGGATAGAGGTCCCGCCGCGCCAATCAAGCGTGCTGATACGCGGCGCCTGTTCTGCATCTTCACCCCGCGACCGCCCTTTCTGCCTGTGGACCTTCGCCGCCCGCGCCATTACCTTGCACCAGCACGAGTTAGGGGGCGCGGATGAGCGACGACAGCACGACAGGCTACAAGGTTCTCGCCCGGAAATACCGGCCCGAGACCTTCGCCGATCTGGTGGGTCAGGACGCCATGGTGCGGACGCTCAAGAACGCTTTCGAGGCGGATCGCATCGCGCAGGCCTTCATCATGACAGGCATTCGCGGCACCGGCAAAACGACCACCGCACGGATCATCGCCAAGGGCATGAACTGCATTGGTCCCGATGGCACCGGCGGCCCCACAACCGATCCTTGCGGGCAATGCGAACATTGCGTGGCGATCATGGAAGGCCGCCATGTCGACGTGATGGAGATGGACGCCGCGTCGCGCACGGGTGTGGGCGACATCCGCGAGATCATCGATTCCGTGCATTACCGGGCGGCGTCCGCACGCTACAAGATCTACATCATCGATGAGGTGCACATGCTGTCCACCTCGGCCTTCAACGCGCTTCTCAAGACGTTGGAAGAACCGCCAGAGCATGTGAAATTCATCTTCGCGACCACCGAAATTCGCAAAGTGCCGGTGACAGTGCTGTCGCGCTGCCAACGCTTTGACCTGCGCCGGATCGAACCCGAAGTGATGATCGGCCTGCTGCGCAAGATCGCCACCGCCGAAGGGGCCGAGATCGCCGACGACGCGCTGGCACTGATCACCCGCGCCGCCGAAGGGTCGGCCCGCGATGCGACCTCGCTTCTGGATCAGGCCATATCGCATGGCGCTGGCGAAACGACCGCCGATCAGGTGCGCGCGATGCTGGGCCTTGCCGACCGGGGCCGGGTGCTGGACCTGATGGATATGATCCTGCGCGGCGATGCTGCCGGTGCCCTGACGGAGCTTTCCGCACAATATGCCGATGGGGCCGACCCGCTGGCGGTGCTGCGCGATCTGGCCGAGATCACCCATTGGGTGTCCGTGGTGATGATCACGCCCGAAGCCGCGGAAGACCCCACCGTGTCCCCCGATGAACGCAGCCGCGGACAGGCCATGGCCGACGCGCTGCCGATGCGGGTTCTGACCCGGATGTGGCAAATGCTGCTCAAGGCATTGGAAGAAGTCGCCGCCGCGCCCAACGCCATGATGGCCGCAGAGATGGCGATTATCCGGCTCACCCACGTGGCCGACCTGCCCTCCCCCGAAGATCTGGTGCGCAAGCTGCAAGGCCAGACGCCGCCGCCCCCACCGCCACCCGGTGGCGGCCAGTCCGGGTCGGCCGGGTCCACCGGGGCCAGCGCTGTGCAGGCCCGCGCGCAGGCCATGACCCATCACTCCGGCGGCGCAGGGCCCTCTGGCGGGCCGGTCGCGGCGCTGGCGCAAGACCCGGCGCAGGCTTTGGCGCGCTTTCCCACCTTCGCGCATGTTGTCGATCTGATCCGGACCAACCGGGATGTGAAACTGCTGGTCGAAGTCGAAACCGGGCTGCGCCTTGCGGCCTACCAGCCCGGACGCATCGAATTCACACCGGCGGAAAACGCCGCCTCTGACCTTGCGCAGCGGCTTGGACAGCGGCTGCAACTCTGGACCGGCAATCGCTGGGCGGTCACGCTTGTCAACGGGTGCGATGCTGCCACCATCGCGGAAGAACGCGACGCCGAAGAACTCGCCCGCCGCGCCGAAGCCGAGGCTCACCCGCTGGTGCAAGAGGTGCTTGCCGCCTTTCCCAAGGCCAAGATCGCTGCGATCCGCTCGCCCCAGGAACTGGCAGCCGAGGCCGAAATCGAGGGCCTGCATGAAGTGGAAGACGAATGGGATCCCTTCGAAGAGGATTGACCGCACTGCTTTTGCTGTCGCCCACGGCGACGCGCGCCGGGGCCTGTGATACGCTGCGCCCCGATTGGGATGGCACCCCCGTCGGCGCATGGGACGAGCTGATATATCTGCTGTCCGCACCGGTTTCGATTGCCCTTCTGGTCGGCACGGTCATCGCGCTGCGGGCCAAAAGCGCATGGGGCGGGCTCGCTGCGGTGGCGCTTTGGACGATCTGGACATCGCTGGTCGCGTTCGGCGGGCAGGACCTGCGGATACAGGCAATGCGCGAAGGCTGCGCAGGCGCGCCGACCTTGTTCATCGGGCTTGTCGCTGTCATATGCGTTGCAACGATCCTATATACCGCACCGCGCCCCAAGCGCACTGATTGACGGAGACTGAAACATGTTCAAAGGCCTCGGACAACTCGGCGATATGGCCGGGATGATGAAAAAAGCGCAGGAAATGCAGACCAAGATGGCGCAGTTGCAGGACGATCTGCACAACGTCATGGTGGTGGGTGAAAGCGGTGCGGGTCTGGTCAAGGCGACAGCCTCGGCCAAGGGCGATCTCAAGGCGCTCGATATCGATCCGTCGATCTTCAACGGCGACGACAAGGAAGTGGTCGAAGACCTGATCCTCGCCGCGATCAAGGACGCCCAAGCCAAGGCGGCCGAAAAGGCGCAGGAGGAAATGTCCTCCCTGACCGAAAGCCTCGGCCTACCCAAGGACATGAAGCTGCCGTTCTGACCGGCAGGCTATCGCAAAGGGATCATCGCGGGCCGCATGAGCAGCACCAAGGATATCGACGCCCTGATCGACATGATGGCGAAACTGCCCGGGCTGGGGCCACGCTCTGCCCGGCGTGCGGTGCTGCATTTGATCCGCAAGCGCGCTTTGCTGCTGACCCCGCTCGCGGACATGATGCAAACCGTCGCCGCCACTGCGCGCGAATGCCTGAACTGCGGCAATATCGGCACGGCGGATATTTGCGATATCTGCCAGTCGAACAAGCGCCAGAATGGTGAACTATGCGTGGTCGAAGACGTCGCCGATTTGTGGGCGATGGAACGGTCCGGCGTGTTCAAGGGGCGCTATCACGTGCTGGGCGGAACTTTGAATGCCCTCGATTCCGTTGGGCCGGAAGACCTTCGCATCCCGCGCATTCGCGACCGGGTAGAGGCCGAGGACGTCAAGGAAGTCATCCTTGCACTGAATGCGACCGTTGATGGCCAGACGACCGCCCATTACATCGCGGATATGCTGGAGGGGCAGGTTCAACTGTCGTCTCTGGCGCAGGGTGTGCCCATCGGTGGAGAGTTGGATTACCTCGACGACGGCACGATCACCGCCGCGATGCGCGCGCGCAAAAGCGTTTCCTGACGGCGCGCCCGGCAGGCCAAACGCCGCCCCCCGACCTTGCGAACGAAAAAAGCCCCGGCATTCCGCCGAGGCTTTGTCATGTCGCCAGCGCCGCAATACGGCCCCGGAACGGAACAGCGCCGCTTAGGGCTGTTCGTCCTCATTATCCCCGCCATCTTTGGGCAGGTTGAACAGGCTGTCTGCGTCAACGAGGTTATCTTCTTCCTCATCATCGTCGTCATCGCCCATCAGCGTGAAGCTTTCCAGCCCACCGATGGCAGACGGGATCTTCGGCTCTGGATCCATGTCGAGGCTCTGCTCGGTCGAGACCAGCTTGCGGCGCTCGTCATCGGTCATGACCTCGCCTTCCGCAGCCTTCTTCGCCGCCGCCTTCTGAACCGCCGCGTCCAGTTCGGACTGCTTGGTCAGGCCCAGCGCCACCGGATCGACCGGCTGGATGTTGGCGATGTTCCAGTGCGTCCGTTCGCGAATCGCCTGAATGGTCGGCTTGGTGGTGCCCACCAGCTTGGAAATCTGCGCGTCGGACAGTTCGGGGTGAAATTTCACCAGCCACAGGATCGACGCCGGACGATCCTGACGCTTCGACAGCGGCGTGTAACGCGGGCCACGGCGCTTTTCCTCACCCACGGCAGCCGCGTTGAACTTCAGCTTCAGCTTGTGCAGCGGGTTTTTCTCTGCCGCGTCGATTTCTTCCTGCGTCAGTTGGTTGTTTGCAATCGGATCGAAACCTTTGACCCCCGCAGCGACGTCACCATCCGCGATGCCCTGAACTTCCAGCTCGTGCAGACCGACGAAATCCGCGATCTGCTTGAAGCTGATCGTGGTGTTATCCACCAGCCAGACAGCGGTGGCTTTTGCCATAAGCGGTTTTGCCATTTCAATTGCTCCTTGCGCATACATCTTCCCCGCTGCCTGTCTCCAGACTGCCCCGGGTCTTGGCGGGACGAGTTTCCATTGTGGGGGAACTTGAACGCTATATAGTCAGACCGCGTAGAAATGGAAAGAGTATCATGCGTAGCCTACTGATCCTGCTGTTTTCCGCCACGATGGCGCTGGCCGATGGCGAGAAGGCTGGCGCATTCGATTACTACGTGATGGCGTTGTCATGGTCGCCCAACTGGTGCGAGATCGAGGGCGACGACAAGGAGTCCGACCAGTGCCACCCCCGCCACGATCACGGCTGGACGCTGCATGGGCTTTGGCCGCAATACCATCAGGGCTGGCCTGCCTTCTGCCCCACCGCTGAACGCCCGCCCTCGCGGTCCATGACGCGGGACATGGCCGACATCATGGGCACCTCCGGCTTGGCATGGTATCAGTGGAAAAAGCACGGCAGTTGCACCGGCCTATCCGCTGCCGATTACTACGCCCTGTCTCGCAAGGCGTATGAAAGCGTGGTCCGGCCCGATATCTTCCGCCGCCTCGACAAGACCGTGAAACTGCCAGCCGCCGTGGTGGAAGAGGCTTTCCTGAAGGACAATCCGCAACTGGATGCCGACGGGATCACCATCACCTGCCGCAACCGTCATATTCAGGAAGCCCGCATCTGCCTGTCCAAATCGCTGGAGCCGGTGCCCTGCGGGCGCGATGTCATCAAGGACTGCACACTGCGCGACGCGCTGTTTACGCCTATTCGTTAGGCCTTTCCCCCCACCCTTTGCTGCCATGACATCCGCCTTGGCGCGGAAACTCGCCGTTATCCGCGCGGGTAAGGTATTCCGCCATTTGTCGGCGCAGGCCCCCCGCTTACCCTGCTGAGATATTACCTTCCTCGCCTTGCGCGAGGCCCCTTTTTTGAAACCGATATTCAGGAGGCAAGCATGTTGCCCTTCCAAAGCCGCGTGCAATTTCAAAAGCTGCGTACCGACCTGACGCTTGAGCGCCAGATGACATCCCTGATGGAGCGTGAGATCGCCGCCCTGTCGGACGAGCTTGAATACAATTCCGAGAACTGGGTCCGCATGTGGATCGACACAGCGCAGACCGTCCATTCCGATTGCGGTGACATCACGGCCCAGCGCGGGATCGACGAGACCGGCCAGTTGCTGTGGATGGTGCGCCATGTGGATCGCAAACATGGCTATCATTCGCCCGAAGCCGATCCCGTCGCCGCGATGGAAGAAGCGCAGATCGCATGGGACCGCCGCCGCGCCGTGCGCAAGAACTGGTCCGAGATTACGGCCCTGGCCAGTGACCTGCGGTCCGGCAAGCGCAGCATGACAGTGCTGATTTCGGATGCAGAGAACTCACCGCTATGCGCGGTCGGCATCCGGTCGTTCCTGACACGGATCGGGATGCCCAATATCTCCCGTGCGCCGGGACGGCTTGTCGGGCTGATGATGCTGATCGAACCGCAGGTGGGTTTTGTCATTCACGAAGCGGCAGAGCGTGAGAAACGCGAAACCACCGTGACGGCGCAGCAAGTCACCGCCACGATGAGAACCGCGCGCCAGATGAGTTGAGGGCGCGGCGTTACCCGCCGACCCGCAGCACGATCTTGCCCACATGGGTCGATCCTTCCATCCGCGCATGTGCGGCGGCGGCGTCGTCCAATGCGAATTCCTGATCCATGACCGGGGCGACACGGCCCGCGTCCAGCAGGGGCCAGACTTGGGCGCGCAGGTCTTCGGCGATACGCGCCTTGGCCAAATCGGATTGCGGGCGCAGGGTTGATCCCGTCATCGTCAGGCGGCGCGTCATAAGCTGTGCGAAGTTCAGTTCGGCTTTGGGGCCTTGCAGGAACGCGATCTGCACCAGTCGCCCATCATCGGCCAACGCCTTGATGTTGCGCGGGATATAGCTGCCCCCGACCATGTCGAGGATCAGGTCCGCGCCGCCTTCCGCGCGCATCTTGTCTTCGAAATCGACCTCGCGGTAGTTCCATGCGGCCTCTGCACCAAGGTCAAGGCACGCCTGACACTTCTCTGCCGATCCGGCGGTGGTGAAAACGCGCGCCCCGAAGGCAGATGCCAGTTGGATCGCGGTCGTGCCGATCCCGGAAGATCCGCCATGGACAAGGAACCGCTCGCCCGCCTTCAGCCCGCCGCGCGTGAATACATTGGACCAGACGGTGAAGAAGGTTTCCGGCAGGCAGGCCGCCTCTTTCAGTCCCATTCCAGCGGGGATGGGCAGGCAATGCGCCGCCGGGGTCGCGACATATTCGGCGTAACCCCCACCGGGCAGCAACGCGCAGACCTTGTCACCCACCGCGACTCCTTCGGCGCCGGGGCCAACCTCGACCACCTCGCCCGAGGCTTCGAGGCCCGGCAGGTCGCTGGCTGTGGGCGGCGGCGCATACATGCCCGCCCGTTGCAGCGCGTCAGGCCGATTGACCCCGGCCCAAGCCGTCTTGATCACGACCTGCCCATGCCCCGCGACCGGGCGTGGCCGTGTCACCGGTTGCAGAACATCCGGTCCGCCTGCCTTGGAAATCTCCACCGCGCGCATTGTCTGGGTCATATCGGGGGTCCTCTCGCCTTTTGACGAAAGGCCTAGCATCCGCTGCGAAGGGAGGAAAGCGCCGACGCGGGGCTTAACGCCGGGAGGACCCAAGGATGGTCGCCGCGAACCCGGTCGCAAGCACAACGCAGCAGATCAGCAGAAGCTGCTCGTACTTATGCCCTTCATAAAGCCAGCCCGACACCAACGCGCTGCCGCGCAAGAAGTAGACCAGCGCGCCCAGCATTGCCGCCGCAAAGCTGACGACATAAGCCCAAACGGCGATGCCGCGACCAAGGACCAGACCTATGACAAGCACCGGTGTCAGAAACATAGATGCCGTGCCGGACACGGCGACCGCATCAAACAGGCTTTGACTTTCGGACAGGGTCAGCGCCGTGCCCAGAACTGCGAAACAGATCATCGCCAGACGCCCTCCCAACAAATTGCGCGGCGCGAGCTTCAGCTCTTCGACCACCAGCCGCGCGGCAGAGGACAGCGCCGAATCCAGCGTGGACAGGGCCGAGATCATCAGCGACAGGATCAGCGCAGCAAAGACCCAGCCCGGAAACATCGTGGCCCATGTGCCGATCAGCTCATTCTCATAAGCCGCCCCGACCAGCGCGGCCTGCACCCCGAAGACACCGAAAGCGAGGATCAGCAAGGTCGACAGCCAGAACGCATAGTGAAAGCTGCGCCGTGTCGTGGCCGGATCGTTGAGGAACCCGCGATCCATCATCACCGGGTCATGCACCGGATAGGAAAACACCTGAAGCGCGGCCACCGCCAGCAAGACCCACCCGTTATAGGAACCCGCAACCCCTTGGGCGGTCAGCACCGCCACCGCGTCGAATTGCGGCGTGGTCACAAGCGCGATGAAGGCCGCGCCAAAGACCACCAGAAACACGATCATCTGCATCATATCCGTGCGCAGCGCCGCGCTCAGCCCGCCCCAAGCGGAATACAGCAACGCCATCGCCCCAACGGCGAGCACGGCAACGTCTTTCCACGCGGCAAGCTCGGGCAGAATGGCGGCAAAGATCAAGCCTATGACCAGCAGATTGGCAAAAACCTCGGACAAGAGCCGCAGCGCGATAACAAGATTATAGCAAACCGTTCCCGGCGCGCCGAACCGTTCTGCCAGCCAATCCTGAACCGATCCCGCCCCCTGGGCGCGCAGCCGTCCGACGATGAACCCACCCGTGAGGAACGAGCCATAATAGGCCGCATAGGCAAGCACCCCGGCGCTGCCGTAGTAGTAGCCGAGAATGGCGGAATTCATCAGCGAGCGCGCGAAAATCCACGTCGTCACCTGGCTGAGAACCAGCATCCACAGGCCCGGCGCATCCCCGCCAAGCCCCTGCCCGCGGAAAAAGCCCTCGGCGGTGACACGGCGCGGCGCCACCACAAGGCTGGCCAGCACCACAAGGGCAAAAACACCAAAGATCGTATAGGGTTGCATGGGGGCAGGCTCCGGCTACTGAAGGGTAATGCCCCTTTAGCAGCAGCCGCTTGATGCCCCCAATTGAACTTCTCGTGTATCGCCCGTTATCCGCACCGGTCCCGGCGCGATGCAGCGGCGATGCCGTCAGTCCTGCCGGTCGGTCCACTGGCCCGGCAAATCCACGTCGGGCACCCGCATCGGCGCGCGGACATGCCCCAGCAACCAATTCGGCCCCGCCATCAAACCGCTCAGCAGTTTGTTCTCGCGCACTGTCGCCTTGGCCTTTTCGATCTGCATCACATTGTCGATGCGGCGGTCCAGAAAATCCCAGGTCGCCGCGTGATCGGCGCTGTCATCGCCCAGCCAGAACAACACGGTAGAGCCATACACCCCCGAAAGCGTCGCGCGCTTGGTGTACCAATTCACGTCATCGGACGTGTCGCCCAGCGCAGTCCAGATCTTGTCCGCCGTGCCCCAGATCGCCTTGGCACCGGTCGCCGCATGCATCGGCAACGAGAACAGGATCGTGCCACGCCGCACCGCTTCCTTGTCGGTCACAGCCTCCAACCGGTACCGGACGGCGGCGGCGATCTTGTCGCGAAACCGCAGATCGGACAAATCTTCGGCATCGAGCCGCGCCAGCATCGCCGCATCACCGCGCGCGTGAAAAGCCAGCGCCAGATCGACCGCGCCGCGCGGACACACATTGCGCGCCACGTCGGGCGCAATTTCGGTATCAGCGACGGCGGCCTTGAACGTATCCTCGGACCAACCGTCAAAGGGAACATTGGACAGCGCCGCGTCCAGCAGCCGGTCCTTCATGGCGTCATACGTTTCCGTCATCCTGTCCCCTTTCCGATCTGATGCCCTTAATATGGCACGTCCGATGCATTCGGCCACCATAAGTTCACCGCTGCGCCCCCGCCGCCTGCATTGCGCGCGGGGTAGACAAAGCCATGTTGCCTTGATATACGGCCACTTCCTGCAAATCCTTGCAACTCGAATCTAGAAAGGTGGTGACAACCACATGCAGGTTAGTGTTCGCGACAACAATGTCGATCAGGCGCTTCGTGCCCTGAAAAAGAAGCTGCAGCGCGAAGGCGTTTTCCGCGAAATGAAGCTCAAGCAACATTTCGAGAAGCCGTCCGAGAAAAAGGCGCGCGAAAAAGCTGAAGCGATCCGCCGGGCCCGCAAGCTGGCTCGGAAAAAAGCCCAACGCGAAGGGATGATGTAAGCATCGCCCACCGCTTAGGTGATTAATACGACCCCCGTGGCCACCCGCTGCGGGGGTTTGCTTTTGTGGGCCAGCCTAAACTGGCAGGGCCGTCGTCTTGAACACGGTGCGCAGCGCGAAACTGGACTGCATCTGCGCGACGCCGGGCAGCCGGGCAAGGTGCTGGCGGTGAATACGGGCGAAATCCTCTGTATCCTCGGCCACGACCTTCAGCAGATAGTCGGCGCTGCCTGCCATGAGGTGGCATTCCAGAACATCCGGGATTCGCGCAACGGCTTTCTCAAACGCATCAAGGATGTCGTCCGCCTGCCCTTGCAGCTTGATCTCGACGAATACCGTGGTCGGCACGCCCAGCATCCGCGCATCCACAAGCGCGACGTAATCGCGGATGATCCCGTGTTTTTCCATCCGCTGCACGCGCCGGTGACAGGCTGAGGGGCTCAGATTCGCGGCCTCTGACAAATCTGCATTCGACATACGCCCTTTGCGCTGCAAGGCACGCAGCAGGCGGCGGTCCGTGTCGTCCAATTCCATTTGGCGCAAAATCCTCCCGGCTCTCCGGCGTTCACACGCAATAATATTCACACTCGACTACCGGTGGCGAGATATTTTTCGCCAAACTTTGCGCGAGAAACGGCGCATCTTTAAAGCACACGCATGCAAGAGGAAGCCCATGCTTATCGGATGCCCAAAGGAAATCAAACCGCAGGAATTTCGCGTCGGCGTGACACCGAACGCCGCGCAGGAAGCCATCGCACATGGCCATGACGTCCTGATCGAAACCGGCGCGGGTCGCGGCGCCGGGTTTGAGGATGCGGATTATACCGCTGTTGGCGCGCAGATCGCCGCCACTGCGGCAGACGTTTTTGAACGTGCGGAGATGATCGTAAAGGTGAAGGAACCCCAAAGCGCAGAGCGTAAGATGCTGCGCGACGGGCAGTTGCTGTTCACCTATCTGCACCTTGCCCCCGATCCGGAGCAGACCCAGGACCTGCTGAAATCGGGCTGCACCGCCATCGCCTATGAGACCGTGACCGACGCACAGGGCGGCCTGCCGCTGCTTGCGCCCATGTCCGAAGTCGCCGGTCGCCTTGCGCCGCAAGTCGGGGCCTGGACCCTGCAGAAGGCCAATGGCGGGCGCGGCGTCTTGATGGGCGGCGTCCCCGGTGTCGGCCCGGCCAAGGTCGCTGTGATCGGCGGCGGCGTGGTCGGCACCCACGCGGCCCGCGTTGCAGCGGGCATGGGCGCGGATGTCACTGTTCTGGACCGGTCGCTGCCCCGGATGCGCTATCTTGACGACGTGTTCGCGGGACAGTTCCGCACACGCTATGCCAGCAAGGCGAACACCGCCGAACTGGTCGCGGAGGCTGACCTCGTGATCGGTGCGGTGCTGATCCCCGGCGCCGCCGCGCCCAAGCTCGTCACCCGCGCGCAACTTTCCGACATGAAGCCCGGCGCGGCGATCGTCGATGTTGCCATCGATCAGGGCGGTTGCTTTGAAACCTCAAAAGCCACAACGCACGAAGACCCGATCTATGAGGTCGACGGCATCATGCATTACTGCGTCGCCAACATGCCCGGCGCGGTTGCGCGTACATCGACCATCGCGCTTGGCAATGCCACGATGCCCTTCATGCTGGCATTGGCGAACAAGGGCTGGCGCAAGGCTTGCGAGGACGATCCGCATCTTCTGGCCGGTCTCAATGTGCATGCGGGCAAACTGACCAACGCCCCGGTGGGCGAAGCGCTTGGCCTCGACGCCATCGCACCGCGCGACGCGCTGACGCTGTAACGTCCAAAAGCACAGAAAAAAGGGGACGCCGAAGCGCCCCCATACTCTTACTCAAATCACCGTGCGCGTGGCCCCAACACTCAACAGGGCCACGCAAAAACCTACGATCAGCGTGCTTTCAGCGCGTCGCGGATTTCCGTCAGCAGTTCTTCCTGCGTCGGGCCCGACGGTGCTTCCGGTACCGGCTCGCCTTCTGCGACGGCAGCGTCTTTCACGCGGTTGACCATTTTGACCAGCATGAACACGACCCATGCGATGATCAGGAAGTTGATGATCGCCATGATGAAGTTACCATAGGCAAGGATTGCGGCATCTTCGCCTTCGCCCAGTGCCAGACCCATCGAGCTGAAATCGATACCGCCGGTGAACAGACCGATGATCGGGTTGATCAGGTCGTCGACCAGCGAGGTGACGATAGCGGTGAAGGCGGCGCCGATGATGATACCGACTGCCATGTCCATGACATTGCCCTTGGCAATGAAATCTTTGAATTCTTGAAGCATCTTTGTTTTTCCCGTTGGCTACAACTTAGTGCAGCGCCCACCCACTGTTCGCCGCCGAGCACCTCGTACCACATAGCCGCACAATTAGAAGGGTGTTTTCGGGGGGAATAATCCGCCAATTTGCACCCTAACGCCGATCAGGAGCCCCCGACATGAGCACGCTTTCCGACTTTCCGATCACCCGCAAATGGCCCCCCGCAAATCCCGATATCATCCAGCTTTATGCCTTTCCCACGCCGAACGGGGTCAAGGTCTCCATCATGTTGGAAGAGCTGGGCCTGCCCTATGAGGCGCACCGAGTCACGCTGTCGGATGCCGATGTCAAAAGCCCCGAATTCCTGTCGCTGAACCCGAACAACAAGATCCCCGCGCTGATCGACCCGCACGGGCCGGACGGTGCGCCCATCGGCCTGTTCGAAAGCGGGGCGATCCTGATCTATCTGGCCGAAAAGACCGGCAAACTCACCGGCAAGACCGGCGCGGACAAGGCCAAGGCGATCCAATGGCTGATGTTTCAGATGGGCGGTGTCGGCCCGATGTTCGGGCAGCTTGGGTATTTCCACAAATTCGCGGGCCGCGAAATCGAAGACCCCCGTCCGCGCGAACGCTTCATCACGGAGGCCAAGCGCCTGCTTGCGGTGATAGAGGGCGCGCTGGACGGGCAGGATTGGATCGCTGGCGAATATTCCATCGCGGATATCGCGCTGGCCCCGTGGCTGAACGCGCTGGAATATTACGGCACCAAGGATCTTGTCGGCTGGACGGATTATCCGCGCACCATGGCCTATCTTGCCCGGTTTCTGGAACGGCCCGCTGTGAAAGCCGGGATGAACACACCCCCGCGCGACGCGTAACCGCCGCCCCTGTGGCACTGCCCGGCGTGCCCCCATGCCGGGCGGGAAGCGGTGCCGCAACGCGGCCGCCCGTCACCAAACCTTGGGTTTATCCCGGCAGCGCACCGGTCAGCACATAGCGCAGGATTTGCGCCACCTGCGCCGGCGTGCGGCACATCGCCAGCGCGGCGGCATCGACCTCTTTCAAAGCGTGGTCATGTTCCGGCTGTTGCAGGATAATCAAGCTTTTGCCCAAAGCCGCCGCATAGCCGGCGTCAAACGCGGCGTTCCACTGCTTGTACTTTTCACCAAAGCGTACGACCACCACGTCTGCGTCGGCGATCCCCTTGCGTGTGCGGATTGCGTTGACCATCGCGCCCTTGTGGTCATGCCAATACTTGTTCTCCTCGGCACCAAGGATATCCACGCCGCAATCGTCGCTCGCCGCATGGTCGGTGACCGGCGCAGAGAACGCCACGTCCAGCCCTTCGCAAGCGGCTTCGATCTCGGCCCGCCAATCCGTGTGAATCTCGCCCGACAGGTACACATTCAGCATCATCAATTCTCCTCTTTGCCCCACTCATCGCAAGCAGCGCGCAGAAGTTCAAACCTTTCGCGCGACAATCAGATGGCTCGGCGGTTGCGCGGGATAGTTCCCGGTCTCGATGATCTCGAAGCCAGCGGCCTCTACCGCCGTCTGCAACTGCGCGATGGTGCGGAACTTCACGAACGGGGCTTTGCCAAGCGCCTGCATCACCGGAACCGCCCATGTCATCATCTTGTACCGAAGCCTGGCCGATGGGTCGGTCAGGCAAGGCGTCTTGCAGATCAGCAAACCGCCGGGCTTGAGCAAGCCATGGCATCGCGCCAGCTGTGCGTCGAAATCAGGGACAAGGTGAAACAGGTTGAACCCAAGCACCGCGTCGAAACTGCCCGGCTCGAACCCCGACGCGTGGACGTCGCCGACGACAAACTCGGCTGCCTCCGCCCCGGCGCGGTCCTTGGCCTGCGCAATCATGCCCGGCGCAAAGTCGCTGGCGACCATCCGCGCCACATGCGGTGCAAGACGCAGCGCCGTGCCGCCCGTGCCGCAACCGATTTCCAGAACGTGATCCGTGGGGCGCAGATGGCTCACCACCCGCGCGAGCCCCGCATCATAGTCTTCGGCGTTGCGGATCGGCGTCGCGCGGTATTTCGCAGCAATTCGGTCCCAAAAGGCGGCATCGGTCTGCATAAGCTCTCTCCTAAAATACAGGAATGTTGATATCAGATGGGACCACTGCGCAGAATTGCCAAAATCCGTGCATCACCTATACGTATTTGCATGGATCAAAGCAGCACAGACTTCGATTGGAGCCATATGCGGGCCTTCCTCGCCACGGCGGAAACCGGCTCTCTCTCTGCGGCCGCGCGGGTACTTGGCCTGACGCAGCCAACGCTCGGGCGGCAGGTTGCAGCTTTGGAACAGGCACTTGGCGTCACGTTGTTCGAGCGCGCCGGGCGTAGCCTGACGCTCACCCAGACGGGGACGGACCTGCTGCCCCATGCGCGCCAGATGGCCAAGGCCGCCGCGCACCTGTCCCTGATCGCCACGAGCCAGTCCCAATCAATCGAAGGCGAAATCCGCGTCACCGCGAGCGACGTGTTCTCCGCCTATCTGATGCCGGACGTGCTGCGCCAGGTGCAGGAACATGCCCCGCGCCTGCATGTCGAACTGGTCGCCACCAATGACCTTGCCGATCTGATCAGGAGAGAGGCCGATATCGCCATCCGCCATGTGCGCCCGACAGAGCCGGAGTTGATCGCCCGGCGCCTGACGGACACGACCGCCCATCTATACGCGGCAAGCAGCTATCTTGATGCGCGCGGCGCTCCGCTCGGCGCCGCCGACCTCGCCGGGCATGATTTCGTCGGGTTTGCGGATAATGCGCGTCTCATCGCGCATCTGGCTGAAATCGGCATCCCCGTCACGCCGGACAACTTTCGCATCGGATCGCAGAATGCGCTCGTCGCGTGGCGGCTGGTCCAGCAAGGGTTCGGGATCGCGCCCATGGCGGATGCGGTCGCACGGGATACGCCGGGCATTGTCCGCGTGCTGCCGGATATGCCGCCGATCGTGTTTCCGGTCTGGCTGGTCACGCACCGGGAACTTCATACAAGCCGACGCATCCGGCTTGTCTTTGACATTCTCGCGGAAACGCTTGCGCAGATCTGAAAGAGAGCCACGTCGGGCCGCAGCAAGGCGGGTGGGCCGGTCCGGCGCCCGCGGCGACGGACACCGGGGCGCCCGCACCACAGGGCCAATGATCAACCGCGCAGAACGCCGCCCGTGGCTTTCGTGACCTTTTCCACCACCTTCTGGCCGACCGCTTCGATTTCCTTGTCGGTCAGCGTGGCATCCGTCGGCTCAAGCCGCACGGTAATGGCAAGCGACTTCTTGTCCTCGCCCAAGCTGCCACCGATGAATTCGTCAAAGACACGCACATCGCGGATCAAGGCCTTGTCCGCGCCCGCCGCCGCATTCACCAGATCCAGCGCGGCAACATCCGCGTCCACGACAAAGGCAAAGTCCCGCTCGACCGCTTGCAAGTCGCTGATTTTCAGCGCCCCGCGCGTTGCGCCAGATTTGCGCGGCATCGGGATTTCGCCGGGCCACAGGGTAAAGGCCATCGCGGGGCCTTTGACGTCCATTGCGTCCAGCACTTTCGGATGCAACTCGCCAAAGACGCCCAGCACCTTCTTGGGGCCAAGGCAGATCATGCCATGCCGTCCCGGATGCCACCATTCGCGCGCCCCCCGCAGGATCTGCACCTTGGCAGGCGCGCCCATCGCGGCCAGTACGGCCTCTGCATCGGCTTTCACATCGAACACATCCACGGGCCGCGACGCACCATGCACGTCCTTGGGACCGGTCCGCCCGATCAGCAGGCCACTGATCAATTGGTGTTGTTCTTCCGGCTCCCCCCCATGGAAGGCCGGGCCGACCTCGAACAGGGCCATATCCATGAACCCACGCGCCTGATTGCGCGCCGCCGCTTGCAGAAGGCCGGGCAGCAAGGCCGGACGCATATGGCTCATGTCGCTGGAAATCGGGTTTTCCAGCCGGGTCGTATCCTCACCGCCCCCGAACAGCGCCGCCGACGCCTGATCGATGAAGCTATAGGTCACACATTCATGGTAGCCCAGCGCGGCAGACGTCCGGCGCGCTGCTTGTTCGCGGCGCTGCATCGGCGTCATGACCGGCTTGGGCACCCCGTCAATGCGCGGCAAAGGCTTGCCTTCCAGCTTGGTGAGCGAGGCGATCCGCGCGACTTCTTCGACCAGATCCGCTTCGCCCTGCACATCCGGGCGCCAGCTTGGCACATGTGCCATATCGCCATCCAGCCGGAAGCCCAGCGCGGTCAGCGTGTCGCGCTGCGTCTGTGCCGGGATGTCCATTCCGACAAGGCTTTGCACTCGCGCCGGGTCCAGCTTGTAGGCGCGCGCCACGTCCGGCATTTCGCCCGCCTGCACCGGTTCGGAGGCTTCGCCGCCCGCGTGGTCCAGAATCATCCGCACGGCAAAATCCAGACCGACCGGCGTGAATTCCGGATCGACCCCACGCTCAAACCGGTAGCGCGCGTCAGAGTTGATTTTCAGCGCGCGCCCGGCATAGGCGATCTGCACCGGATCCCAATAGGCGCTCTCGACAAAGACGTTCACGGTGTCATCGGTGCAGCCGGTCTCTTCGCCGCCCATGATACCGGCGATGCTTTCAGGGCCATTCTCGTCAGAGATGACCATCTGCCCGGGCTGGAACGAATAGATCTTGCCGTCCAGCGCCAGAAGTTCTTCGCCCCCCGCCGCGCGGTGGACCCGCAGATTGCCCGCGACCTTATCCGCATCGAAGACGTGCAAGGGGCGGTTCTGGTCGTAGGTGAAGAAGTTGGTGACATCGACAAGGAAGTTGATCGGACGCAGGCCAATGGCGCGCAGACGGTCCTGCAACCACGCCGGGCTGGGGCCGTTCTTCACACCGCGGATCAGACGCCCGCAAAAGAGCGGCGCACCATCCAGCGTATCTTCGTCGATCGACACGGTCAGGCTGGCCGGGAAGGCCCCTGTCACCGGTTCGGCCGTCAGCGGTTTCAGCGTGCCCAAGCCCCGCGCCGCCAGATCGCGCGCGATGCCATGCACGCCCAGCGCATCCGGGCGGTTCGGCGTGATTGCGATTTCGATGACCGGATCGATTTTGGCCGGGTCGTGATGGGCAAGCCAATCGACGAAAGCCTCGCCAACCTCGCCCGAGGGCAACTCGATGATCCCGTCATGCTCCTCGCTCAACTCAAGCTCCCGCTCGGAGGCCATCATGCCAAAGCTTTCAATCCCGCGGATCTTGCCGACGCCGATGGTCGTGTCGATCCCCGGCACGTAGACGCCGGGCTTGGCGATCACGACGGTGATGCCTTCGCGGGCGTTGGGCGCGCCGCAGATGATCTGCTTTTCGCCCTCATCCGTGGCCACTTGGCACACACGCAGCCGGTCGGCGTCCGGGTGCTTTTCGGCTTTCAGCACCTTACCGATGGTAAAGTCCCGCAGCCGCGCCCCGCGATCTTCGACGCCCTCGACCTCAAGGCCGAGATCGGTCAGTGCCTCGGTGATCTGGTCAAGCGTGGCATCGGTCTCAAGGTGGGATTTGAGCCAGGACAGGGTGAATTTCATCATACGCCTCTAAGGGTCGGACAGGTCGCGCCCGCAATGGCAAAGAAATCGGCCGGGTTCAAGGTGGGTGTGCTCAAGCACACCCTACGGGACGGCGGGTGGGGCGATTTTGCGGCACGCAAAGAGCGCCAGCCCCGGCGTCACGGGTAGGAGGGCGGCAATCCCAGCATTTCGTCCAACTGCCGCGCGATCCAGCCATGCGGGATGAAATGCCCACCGGGATGCAAATCCAGCGTGACCCGCCCGCGCGCGCAGCGCGTCCATTCCCTCCGGGCCAGCGTCAGGAACGACACCTGCTGCCAATCCCCCGCATCGCGCCCCGCGCCGCAGCTCAGCCGGTCCCGCCAGAGTTTCACAGGCCATGTCTCGTCCCCGCCCGGACCGGCGGGAAACGGCAGCACCTCGTCGCGCAAGCCATAGACCTGGCGGATTTCACCCGGCGCGGTGGCGCAATCTGTGTCCTGCGGCAACACGCCGGAGATCCCCAGAAGCGCCGCAACATCCGCGCCATCCTCGCACACGAAACGCCACGCCATGTTGCTGCCCCATGAATAGCCGGACACGTAAATCCGGCCCTCATCCACGGGGTAGAGCCGCCGCACATCATCCAGCACCGCCCGCGCAAAGGCGATATCGCGCGAGTCAGCACGGCGAAAATCCCAGCTTCGGCCCAATCCGTTCGGCGCCACCAGAAGCACACCGCGCCGCCGCGTCGCACCGGCAATGCGCTGATGATTGACGATCAAATCGCCCTGACGCCCCCAGCCGTGGAAATGCAGAAGCACGGGCAGCGGCGACGTTCCATCCCAGCCATTGGGCACGCGCAGGTGGTAGGAGCGATCACCCAGCTTGCAAGGGTCTTCCAGCCCGCAGGCCAGAACCGGGGCGGCCAATACCAGCCACAAAAGCGCGATACACCATCTCATGCGCCGCACCCTAGCGGACCGTCCCGTCCTGTCACTTCACCAATGCGTCAGAACCCGGCTGTTTCAACGCAGTCCGCCAATTGCGCCGTTCGGTCAGGCGTATGGGCAATGCCGTTTGACGTTCTACCCAGCCTCGGCGTCGTTCAGTCTGGCCGCGTCACTTATGTTGATCGGGACGCTTGGATTTGTCGGTCTCTTCGGCTTGCGCGCGACCGGACTGCCCCGACTTGCCCCCGTCCGAACTTCCCCCCGGCGACAGACGACCGGCCAGTTCCGACACCTCGCCATGTTCCGCCAGCCGCACTTCGCGGATCAGCCGGATCGTCGGCTTGGCCGCAAAAAAGATCGACCCCACGAGGAAACACCACGTGGCGGGCGTTTGGTAACTTTCGAAGAAGAACAGGACCGATCCGACCACGAACAGAAGCGCCGCGAGGAAATCGACAAGGGTGTAAACAAGCTCATAGGCCGCATAGCGGCGCTGATAGCTTTCACTTTGCCCTGATCTGTCCGGCCAGAAAAACCCGCGTTTTGCCATGGCCGTCCCCTTTTGCCTTAGCGGCTCAGACCGCCATGCAGCGTCGGCACGTCCAGCGCGCTGAACCCGTAGTGGCGCAGCCAGCGCAGATCACTGTCGAAGAAGGCGCGCAGATCGGGGATGCCGTATTTTAGCATCGCGATCCGGTCGATACCCATTCCGAAGGCAAACCCCTGCCATTCGTTCGGGTCGATCCCGCCCGCTTGCAGAACCTTCGGGTGCACCATGCCAGACCCAAGGATTTCCAGCCAGTCGTCGCCTTCGCCAACCTTGAGCGTGCCGCCTTCCCAGCTGCAGCGGATGTCCACCTCGGCGCTGGGTTCGGTGAAGGGGAAGTGCGATGCGCGAAAACGCAGTTCGACCCCGCCATCGACCTCGAAGAAGGCTTTGACGAATTCCTCCAGCACCCATTTCAGGTTGGCCATCGAAATGTCCTTGTCCACCGCAAGCCCTTCGACCTGGTGGAACATGGGCGTGTGGGTCTGGTCATAATCCGCGCGATAGACACCGCCGGGGCAAATGACGCGCAGCGGTGCGCCTTGTGCTTCCATCGACCGGATCTGCACCGGGCTGGTATGGGTCCGCAGCACATGCGGCGGGCGGTTGTCGCCTTCCGCGCGGTGCATGTAGAACGTGTCCATTTCCGCGCGGGCCGGATGGTGGCCCGGAATGTTCAGCGCGTCGAAATTGTACCAATCGGTGTCGATCCGCGGCCCTTCGGCAACGGAAAAGCCCATTTCCGCGAAGATGGCCGTGACCTCTTCGGTCACTTGGCTGATCGGGTGAATGGTGCCATGGCGCCGCGCCCGCGTCGGAAGCGTCACATCCAGCCACTCTGTCCGCAGCCGTTCATCCAGCGCCGCATCCGCCAGCGCAGCCTTCTTGGCCGCCAGTGCGGAGTTGATCTCGTCCTTGAGCGCATTGAGCTTCGGACCGGCCACTTGCCGTTCTTCGGGCGTCATCTTGCCAAGCTCGCGCATTTTAAGGCTGACTTCGCCCTTTTTGCCGACCGCTTGCACGCGCAGATCCTCAAGTGCCGCCTCATCGCCGGCCCCCGCAATCAATGACAGGTATTTTTCGCGCAGATCGTCCATTGCCAAGCCTTTCGCCAAGCCCTCATCACAGCCGCGCTTCTGCTATCATACCGACCCGCCAATGCAAGGCGCAGCGCCCGCCCACCGGCGCATTTCAACCTATGGTATTTAGCATTGGCGGAACGACTATATCGTGTTATTGCGCCAACATATGTGGCGTTGATTACAACTATAATAATATTTTCAGCAGCCGTGGCCATGGGGGTGGTGATGAGCAGTGAACAAGGCATTTGGAAGACCTATGGCGCGATGATTCTGACCGCCGGCGGATCGGCCGCACTGGCGGTGGGCATTTTGGCCTTTCGCGCAGCAGATACGGCAGAGGCGGGCGTCGATCAGGCATTTGGCCTGCTGGCCGCGTCGGAATACGCGGCGCCACCCGATCCATTGGCGGAACCGGCGACCCGCGCGGGCACCTCGCAAGATCAACTATTGCCCGGCGCGCAAATCCCACCGAACCCGTCGCGCCGCGTGCTGTCCCTGGCGGCGGCATTGAAGGCCGAAGACGTGCCGATGATGGATACCTCGGTGCTTACGCCGCCAGACCAGCACGGGGCGGATCATGCGGGACACGACCATTCGGACCATGATCATTCGGGCCACGATCATTCCGCACATGAAGATCACGGCGATGCGCCGCGCCTCGCGGCTTTGGATGCACCGACCAAAACTGACGCGGTTTCCGCACCCGTGCCTTCGGCAACAGACCAGAAATCGCCAGGCAAGCCCGGGAAAAAGGCAAAGGCCCCGGATTGCGTCAGGGTTCTGAAAACCATCGCCAGCCGCGCGACGATCTACTTCAACAGCGGCTCTGCCATTGTCGATGCGCGTGGGAAAGCCGCAGCCTATGTGCTGGCCTCGCAGGTGCAGGCCTGCCCCAATACCAGCGTGACAATCGTCGGCCATGCGGACCCCACAGGCGATGCGAACCTGAACCTTGCGCTTAGCTGGCTGCGCGCGAACAATGTTCTGCACGCGATTACCGCCGCGGGCTTTGACCCGTCGCGCTTTCGCACCCATTCGCACCTGCAAGACCATCCGGCCAAAGGGTGCGAACACTACGATGCGGTTGACCGGCGCACCGAATTTTCAGTGCGCTGGACACCGCCGGACGCAGTCGCACAGAACTGACCGCGCAACTGCGCCGATGCCGCGTTGCAGGGCCACTTAAAAACGATAAAGTGCCCCCGCGACGAGGAGGACGTTTTCAATCATGCGCCAGTATCTTACCCGGATTTTCAGCCGTTCCATCAGCCTGTGCGCCGGCCTGTGTCTGATGACCCTTGCCCTGCCCCAAACGTCGCTGGCGCAATCCTGCGTCACGGTGGGCGAGGCCTGCATTGCCACAGACAGCACCAAGCTGAAGCTGCGGCTTGGCAAAGACGCCGACGATCTGGCCGTGCTCAGCCAATTCCCGGATGTGACCGACCTGTCGATCTCAACAGCGCTGCGTTTTGACGCTGTTATTGATGGCAGCCCGATCGCACAGATGCCAAAGCTTCAACGGCTGTGGATCGACGGGGTGGCCTTAACCGATCTGGCGTTTCTGGACGATCTGCCCGAACTGCAAAGGCTTGGGCTTCTCGACATCGCGCAAACCGACATGGCGCCTGTGGCGCGGCAAACGGCGCTGATCAGCCTGAACCTGCGGTATAACGACTGGCTGACCGCCCTGCCCGTGGCCGGCATGACGGGGCTGAGATACCTCAATATCGGCGACACGGATGTGACCTCCATCGAAGAGCTGCGCGCGCTCTCAAGCCTTGAGACACTGATCATGTTTTGGTCGGGGGTCACAGACCTGAGCCCGATTGAGAATAACACGGGCCTGAAATTCCTGGATATCGCGGGCGCACCGGCCACCAGTATCGCGGCGCTGCACCGCCTGACCGAGCTGGAAGTGCTTTATATGAACAAAAGCGCCGTGACCTCGCTGGACGGGTTGGAGAACGCGACCAAGCTGAAGGAGCTTCACGCTGAAAGATCGGCGCTGGCCGACATCTCCGCGCTGGCGGGAAAGCGTGAACTGAAGATTATCGAGCTTCAGAAAACACAGGTAAGCGACCTGTCCGCGCTCACCGGCCTGCCCAAGTTGCACGAACTTGTGTTCAACGAAACGCCCGTCACCGATATCTCGCCACTGACGGACCTGCCCGCCCTGCGCAAACTGCTGTTCAAGCAAACCGGCGTCACCGACATTTCGGTGCTGGAACAGCACACCGATCTGACCAGCCTGACATTGCCACAACAGCCACTGGATCTGTCGATCCTTGCGGATATGGACAGTGTGCACATTCTGCGGGCGCCCGATCTGCCCGGTGTCGACATGACGCCGATCCTCGACATGGATAAGTTGTTCATGGGCATTCCGGGAGAAGCGCGCGCCCCCATGAAACGCGATGAATTCTTCAAGATGATCCGCGCACGCCCCTGAACGCTTGACGCTGCGCCAAAGCGCATGTGACGCTTGGGGCAGTTTATTTCAGCAGAACGGGCATTGATATGAACCGGTTATTCTTCCTGTGCCTCGCGCTGGCCTCTGGCGCGGCGCAGGCGCAGACCTTTGGGCAATGGTTCTATGGCAATACGGAATTTCGCAGCAACGCGGCTTGGGTGCTGGGCCGGTCGATGCAGGGTGGGATCGATACACTGACGGCGGATTGTTCCCCGCAAGGGGCGATGTTCACGTTTGAGCCGATGCAATCGCTGCCCACCGACCAGGAAGGCGACGTTTTCTTCAACTTCCCCGGCAAATCATTGCGGATGCGCGCCCAGTTTGAGACAGCCGTGGCAGAACCGGGCTGGACCGGCCCCCTGACCGCAGAATTGGCCGAGCAATTGTCGCGGCATAGCTCTGTCACAGTCGCCGCGCCGCACAATGGCCTGACCGAATTCCGCCTGCGCGGCTCGCGCGCGATGCTATCCAACGTGCTGGCCGAATGCGGACCGGGGCAGCTTCCCGCGGCGCAGGCCCGCCTGTCGCGCGACTTCGTGTTCGGAAAAATCGCCCAGGCCTGCAAAGGCAGTTATGCCCCCGATCCCGGCGCGGTGGTGGAAAGTGATCTCGATGGAGATGGGGCGTTCGACTACATCATTCACTGGGGCATGATCCAATGCACCGCGCCAAGCTATGTGGGGATGCGGCGCGGCGCGGGGTTTTGCGGCGCGGCGATGTGCACATCAGACGTCTGGACATCGTCCACCTTCACCCCGTCCGGCTTTGCGCAAGGCATCCTGAATGTGGGGCTGGAGGTCTGGCCCGATGGCGGCCCCTACCCGATGCGGTCAACCGCGCTGCGGCAGACCTGCCCGAACGGAACCTGCATTGAGAACTGGGGCTGGACCGGAACGAAATTCGCCCCGGTAGAGTAACAGGCGCACCCGGTGATGCAGAACGAAAAAACCCGCCCTTGCGGGGCGGGTTTCATAGCTTTGTCGCTGGCCTGAAAATCAGGCGCTCAGCGCGCCTTTCGCCTGATCGACGATGGCAGCAAATGCTTCCGGTTCATGCACGGCGAGATCCGCCAGCACTTTACGGTCCACTTCGATACCGGCCAGGTTCAGGCCGTTGATGAAGCGGGAATATGTCAGCGCTTCGTCATGCGAACGCACAGCCGCGTTGATCCGCTGAATCCACAGGGCGCGGAAATTGCGCTTGCGGTTCTTACGGTCGCGAGTTGCGTATTGGTTCGCTTTATCGACGGCCTGACGTGCGACTTTGAAGGTGCTCTTGCGACGGCCGTAATAGCCTTTCGCCGCCTTGATGACCTTCTTGTGACGGGCGTGGGTTGTGGTTCCACCTTTGACTCGGGACATATCAGCAGCCTCCTATCAGCGATCGTAGGGCATATAGCCCTTGATGATTTTGGCATCGGGAGCGCTGAGCGTCGTCGTGCCGCGTGCGTCGCGAATGAATTTCTTGTGACGTTTGATCATGCCGTGGCGCTTGCCAGCCTGACCGCCGATCACCTTACCGGTGGCCGTCACCTTGAAGCGCTTCTTGGCGCTCGACTTGGTCTTCATCTTGGGCATTTCGGTCTCCTTTTTACGGGTCTTTTAACGCGCGACTCGGCATGCCACACTGGCCGGCCGCGCAAACGAAGCCGCCCTATAGGATGACGGGCCCTGTTTGGCAAGACAAAACCTGCAAGGCGCATCGGATGCGCGGGCGCCGCCAGCCATGCGCTGAGAACATGAACCCCATTCCGAAATTGCAATTGTGCAGGATCACAAAAAGCGTAGAAGGCGCTCAGACGCCAACGCACGCGCCTCTGGCCGGTCAACCCTGCCCGCGTTTACGTAGCGACGGTAACGTCTCTGAAACTAAAGCCGCGCCCCTGTCAACGGGGACCCTTTCCTTTTGGAGATGACATGACCGCTTTTCAAACTCCGCTCTTCAGCGGGAGCGTTCCCGTACCCGCTCGTGATCGTTCCATCGACACCTATATCGCCGCACGTCAGTTCGAACGCCCGACACTGGTGCTTGACCGCGCGCTGGTCGCAGGCCGCTATGATGCGCTGTCCCAAGGTCTAGGCGATGCGCATATCCACTATGCCGTAAAAGCCAACCCGGAGCCGGAGATCATCGCGACCCTTGTGGCCCGTGGCAGCCGCTTTGACGCCGCCTCGCGCGCGGAAATCGCGCTGTGCCTGCAACAAGGCGCCAAACCCAGCGATATTTCTTTCGGCAACACCGTGAAACGCGCATCCGACATCGCTTATGCGCATGGCGTGGGCATCACCCTGTTCGCCGCCGATTCCGAGGAAGAACTGCGCAAGATCGCAGCACATGCGCCCGGCGCCCGCGTCTATATCCGCCTTCTGGTCGAAGCCAGCCAAGCCGACTGGCCGCTGTCGCGCAAATTCGGCTGCGCGCCGGACACCGCGCTCGTGCTGATGGACCTTGCCGCTGGTCTTGGCCTGTTCCCCGTGGGTGTCAGCTTTCACGTGGGCAGCCAGACCCGCCTGCCGGAATTCTGGGCCCCTGTGCTGGATCGCATTGCCGAAACATGGAACGCCGCGATTGCTGCCGGTCACAGCATGGAACTGCTGAATATCGGTGGCGGTTTCCCCGCCAGCTATGATGAAGACGTGATGGCGCCGCGCGCCTATGCGGCCGCCGTGATGGCGGAAGTCACCCGCCGTTTCGGCAAAGTCCCCTATGTCATGGCAGAGCCGGGCCGGGGGCTGGTCGCCGAAGCCGGTCACATCGTCGCCGAAACGCTGCTGGTCGCGCGCAAATCCGACGCGGATGTGCATCGCTGGGTGTATCTTGATATCGGTAAATTCTCGGGGCTGGCCGAAACCATGGACGAAGCGATCCGCTATCGCATCGAAACCGCCAAGGATGCAGAGCCGATGGGCCCCTGCGTTCTGGCCGGTCCCAGCTGCGACAGCGCCGATGTGCTTTATGAAAACCGCCCGGTCATGCTGCCCCTGTCCCTGACAGCCGGTGACCGTGTCGTGATCCGCAACTGCGGCGCCTATACGACGACCTATGCCACGATCGGCTTCAACGGGTTCCCGCCGCTGGACGTTATCGTCCTGTAACGTGGGATGCAGGTCCGGTCGAAGGGAGGCGACTGGACTCACACGTCCCGGCAGGTGGGAGCCACCGGGGCGTGCGCATTTCGCGGGGCGGCGCCTTAACCGACCTTGACGACCATCTTGCCAAAGCTGCGCCCGGTCAGCACGTCATTGAGTGCCTCGGGCGCGTTTTCCAGCCCTTCGACGACTTGCTCGCGGTACTGGACCTTTCCCTCTTTCAGCCAGCCGGTCATCTCGGCGGCGAATTCCTTGTACACTTCGGGCCCGAAGCTGTCGAAGATGATGAACCCTTCGACCTTCACCTTCATCCGCAGGATCGTGCCCAGAATTGCTGGCCCCATATCCGGCCCATCCGGCAGGCCCGGCATGTTGTACCACGCCACCATGCCGCATACCGGCATCCGCGCGAATGGGTTCAGCAGCGGCAGCACTGCATAAAGCACCTTGCCGCCCACATTTTCGAAATACACGTCGATCCCGTCCGGGCAGGCGTCCTTGAGCTGCTTTGCGAAATCATCGGCGCGGTGATCGAGACAGACATCGAAACCCAGCTTGTCGACCACATGCGCGCATTTCTCTGCACCGCCCGCGATCCCGACGACGCGGCACCCTTTCAGCTTGGCGATCTGCCCCACCGTCGCGCCCACCGGACCAGCCGCCGCCGCGACGACCACCGTTTCGCCCGGTTTCGGCTCGCCGATTTTCAACAGGCCCGCATAAGCGGTGTAGCCCGGCATCCCCAGAATCCCCAAGGACCAGGAGGGATTTTCGGGATTCTGGCCAAGGTTCATCACCATGTCGCCATTGGACACGAAGTAATCCTGCCAGCCGCTTGGCGACAACACGTAGTCACCTGCCGCGAATTTCTCGTTATTCGACGCGACCACTTGGCCAACGACCTGCCCGGTCATCACGCCGCCAATCGCCACCGGCTCCGCATAGGATTTGGCGTCGCTCATGCGCCCGCGCATATAGGGGTCCAGCGACAGGTAGACGGTGCGGATCAGCATCTCGCCCGCGCCCGGTTCCGGCACGGGGCCGGTTTCCATCCGCAACGTGTTCTCGTCAGGGGTCCCGACGGGGCGCTCGTTCAGAACGACGCGGCGGTTGGTGTCGGTTGTCTGTGCCATGGGCTGAATCCTCTCTCCCGGTGTTTCGGTTACAGGCGTAACGACCCGCGCAGGCACGCTCAAGGCCCTGCCCGCCGTTCCGGCGGGAAGTGCCGTGACGTCGGTGACGCTGGGTCAGTTCATGAAGTCGGCCAGAACCCGAACGAAGACTTCGGGGATGTCCGGCCAAGTATACCCACCGGGTTGTGTGCGCAGCGCCCACAGGATCAATCCGCCCGCGATCAAAATGCTGACGGCAGAGGCCCGCGGCGCGCGGCTGTCCGACATGGCAGAGATCACTGAGGGGATCGAGAACGTCGCCAGAATAATACCAAGCACAAGCGCCAGATCAGGTTGCATAAAGTCATTCCGATTAAACCATCAGAAGACAGCTTATTCCGGATCGGTCGCGTAAATCAAACGCTCATCACAGGGGGCGACGCGCAGGATGTTGGTGGTCCCGGCCACGTTGAACGGCACGCCCGCAGTCACGAGAATCTGGTCCTCTTTATCGGCATAGCCCTGTTCGCGCGCCGCACGGGCCGCATTGACCACGGCCATCTTGAACCGTTCCAACCCGCCGGTGATGACACAGTTGGTGCCCCAGCTCAGCGCCAACCGGCGCGCGGTTTCCTTCAGCGGTGTCAGCGCAAGGATCGGCACGCGCGGACGTTCGCGCGCCGTCAGCAGCGCCGTGGTGCCCGACTGGGTATAGCAGCAGATCGCCTTGATATCCGTCGTCTCCGCGATTTCGCGCGCGGCCGCCACGATCCCGTGCGCCACCGTGGTCCGGGCCGCATGGCGCGACGCCTCGATAATCTGGGTGTAGGTCGGGTCCTGTTCCACTTCGGTGGCGACATTGTTCATCGTCGTCACTGCTTCGATCGGGTACTGACCCGCGGCACTTTCTGCGCTGAGCATGACCGCATCCGCGCCCTCATAGATCGCGGTCGCCACGTCCGAAACCTCGGCCCGTGTGGGCATCGGGCTTTCGATCATGCTTTCCAGCATCTGCGTCGCGACGATCACCGGCTTGGCCGCAGTCCGGCACTTCCGCACGAGGCGCTTTTGGATCGGCGGCACGTTCTGCACGGGCAACTCAACGCCCAGATCGCCGCGCGCCACCATGATACCGTCGCTGACCTTCAGGATCTCGTCAAAGCGGTCAACCGCGTTGGGCTTTTCGATCTTGGACAGCACCGCTGCGCGCCCCTTGATCAATTCGCGCGCTTCTTCCACGTCGCCTGGACGCTGGACGAAAGACAACGCTACCCAATCGACCCCAAGCTCGCAGACGAAATCCAGATCGGCCCGGTCCTTGTCGCTCAGCGCGGCCAGCGGCAATTCCACATCCGGCACGTTCACGCCCTTCCGGTTGGAGATCGTGCCCCCCGTCACAACGGTACAATCCGCAAAATCCGCGCCGCAGGCATCGACCTTCACGCGGATTTTGCCATCATTGACCAGCAAGGTCGCACCCGGGGCGAGGGCTGCGAAAATCTCTGGGTGGGGCAATGTCACACGGGTCGCGCTGCCTTCCGCCGGATCGAGGTCAAAGCGAAAGGCCGCGCCTTCCACCAGTTCCTCGCTCCCATTCGCGAAGGCACCGACCCGCAGCTTCGGCCCCTGCAAATCGGCCAGAATCCCGATCGGCGAGTTCAGGTCCTCTTCCACCTTGCGGATCATGCGGTGGCGCTCGGCCAATTCCTCATGCGTACCGTGGGAGCAGTTGAGCCGAAACACATCCGCGCCCCGCTCGTGCAAGGTCCGGATCATGTCGTAATTGTCCGATGCCGGCCCCAGTGTCGCTACGATCTTGACGTTACGCGTGCGCTTCATGTTCAAACCTCCCGCAGAGCTTGTTAGCGTTATCATGCAATTCCCTTCCGGGATCAACTCGTATAGGCGGCCCTTGGATGACATGACCATGACATACACGCCATTTTTCACCGAAGGCGAAGACAGAACCGGGCGCTGGTGCGTCAGCTGTGATCACGCCGCAAACACCGTACCGCCCTTTGTGAATGGCGGCGACCTTGGCCTGCCCGCTTCCGACATGGGGCGGCATATCGCGTGGGACGTGGGCGGCGCGGGCGTTGCCAAACGGCTGGGCGAATTGCTGGACAGCCCCGTGATCTGTTCCAACTTCTCGCGTCTCGTGATCGACCCGAACCGGGGCGAAGACGATCCCACGCTGCTGATGAAGCTGTATGACGGCACGATCATCCCGGCAAACCGCTACGCAGGGGAAACCGAACGGGAAGAACGGCTTGACCGGTGCTACCGGCCCTATCATCGCGCGCTGGCCGATATGATGGCCCGGCCCGGTGCGGTTCTATGCTCTGTCCATTCCTTCACGCCGCAACTGAAGGGTCGTCCGCCGCGCCCCTGGCAAGTCGGCGTTCTTTACGCCCATGACAGCCGGTTGGCGCGCCCGCTGCTGGATTTGCTGCACGCCGAACCAGACCTGACCGTCGGCGATAACGAACCCTATTCCGGCCATTTGCCCGGGGACGCGGTGGACCGCCACGCACTTGCCCATGGCCGCCCCAACGTCCTGATCGAACTGCGCAACGACCTGATCGCGGATGAGGCCGGGCAACTTTATTGGGCCGACAGGCTCGCCCCCCTGCTTGACGGCGCCCTGCGCGCCGCCAATCTTTAGCAACAGACACAGACAGGAGACCGCAACATGGACGACCAGACCCAGCTTGAACTCGAAGCCGCGGCCTTCCGCCGCCTGCGCAAGCACCTGATGGAAGACCGCACCGATGTGCAGAATATCGACCTGATGAACCTTGCCGGGTTTTGCCGCAACTGCCTGAGCCGTTGGTACCAGGAAGCCGCCAATGAGCGCGGGATCGAGATGAGCAAGGACGAAGCGCGCGTGATCTACTACGGAATGACGATGGCCGAATGGAAGGCGAAGTATCAGACGGAGGCATCGCCAGACAAGCAAAAGGACTTCGAAAAGTCCTTTGCTGAGAATGTCGGCAAGGCTTGAATCGCCCGGCATCCCTGCGGACGGCACCTGCGCGCCGCCCCGCTTGTTCCGCTAACGTGCCGCGCGCCCGGCCTATGGGGCGCGGCACCGACCGCCAGCGTTACATGGCCGCTTTCAGGCTTTCATCCAGATAGATTTCCCGCAGCCGCGGCGCGACCTTGCCCGGCGTGCCATCGCCCAGCGTCACGCCGTCGATCTCCACCACCGGCATCACGAAAGTGGAGGCCGAGGTGATGAACGCCTCATCCGCGCTCTGCGCCTCTTCGATGGTGAAAGACCGCTCTTCCACTTCCATCTGCGCCTCGCGCGCAAAGCGCAACACAGCGGCCCGGGTGATCCCGTGCAAGATGTCATTCGACAAGTGCCGCGTGATGATCTTGCCGCCCTTGACGATATACGCGTTGTTGGAGGTGCCCTCGGTCACCTTGCCTTCTTCGACCATCCAGGCGTCGTCGCAACCGGCCTTTTTCGCCATCATCTTGCCCATTGACGGGTATAGAAGCTGAACGGTCTTGATATCGCGGCGCCCCCAGCGGATGTCCTCGATAGAGATCACCTTGATCCCCTTCGCCGCCTGCGGATTGGCCGCCAGCCCGGGCTTGTTCTGGGTGAACAATACCACGGTCGGCGTAACCTTCTCCGGGTCGGGGAAAACGAAATCCCGATCATCCGGCGCGCCGCGCGTGATCTGAAGGTAAATCAGCCCCTCGTCGATCCCGTTCAGGCGCACCAACTCGCGATGCACCTCCAGCAGATCGTCCTTGGAAATCGGGGCCGGCATGTCGAGCTCGCTCAACGACCGTTCCAAGCGCACCGCGTGACCGTCAAAATCGATCAGCTTCCCGCCCAGCACCGACGTCACCTCATAGACACCGTCCGCCATCAGGAACCCCCGATCAAAGATCGAGACCTTGGCTTCGTTTTCAGGCAGATACTCGCCGTTGACATAAACTGTGCGCATGGTTCACCCCCACAAGGCTGCAACTGGCGGATGCACGCCCGCCGCGTCATATTTCAATGGTTGCTCCCGGTCTTCGGCCAGAAGCAATGGCCCGTCAAGGTCCACAACAGCCGCACCCTGTGCGACCAGAACGGCAGGCGCCATGGCCAGCGATGAGCCAACCATGCAGCCCACCATCACGTCATATCCCTGCGCCAGTGCCGCCCGGCGAAGCTCCAACGCCTCGGTCAGCCCGCCGGTCTTGTCGAGCTTGATGTTCACCATGTCATACTTGCCCTTCAGCCCGGACAATGATGCACGGTCATGGCACGCCTCGTCAGCACAGACCGGCAGCACACGCTCCAGCTCTGCCAACGCCTCATCGGCCCCGGCAGGCAAAGGCTGCTCGACCATCTCGACCCCCAAGCGCACCAGAACCGGTGCCAGCGTCTTGTAGAGATCGGGCGTCCAACCTTCATTGGCATCCACGATGATGCGGGCCTCCGGCGCACCTGCGCGCACCGCTTCGATCCGCGCCACATCCACTTCGCCGCCGCCCAGCTTGGTCTTGAGAAGCGGACGATGCGCATTCTCGGCCGCCTGCGCACGCATGGCCTCCGGGGCTGCAAGCGACAGTGTATAGGCCGTGATCTGCGGACCCGGTGCGCTCAGCCCCGCCAATTCCCACACCCGCTTGCCCGCGCGCTTTGCTTCCATGTCCCACAAGGCACAATCCACCGCGTTGCGCGCCGCACCCGCTGGCAAAAGATCGGCCAGGGCCGCGCGATCGAAATGCTCCGGCAAACCCTCGATCTGCGCCGCGACGCTGTCCAATGTCTCGCCATAGCGGGCATAGGGCACACACTCGCCCCAGCCCTGCGCATCGCCATCGGACAGCCGCACGGTCAATACCTGCGCCTCTGTCCGAGACCCGCGCGCGATGGTGAATACCTGCGCAAGTTGAAACACATCCCGGCTTACCGCAACGCGCATGACCGCTCCTTCATTGTTCCCAAAATACTCCCGCCGGAGGCGTCCACCGCCCCGGCGAGAACAACATCAGATCGCTTCAAGCGCGTCCACCAGTTTGCCCGCACCAAAGCGGAACGGATCAGTCGCTGGCAAACCCATCTCCGCCTCGACCTTGGCAAGATAGTCCCGCGCCTCGGCTTCGCTCATGTTCTGCGTGTTGACGGAAATCCCGACGACCTTGCAGTCCGGGTTCGCCACCTGCGCCAGCGGAAGCGCCATATCGGCCACTTGCTGCAAACTCGGCAGTTGGTACTCCGGCAAGCCACGCATATGCGCCCGCGTCGGCTCGTGGCTGAGGATCAGCGCATCGGGTTGACCACCATGGATCAGCGCCATCGTCACCCCCGAATAGGACACGTGGAACAGGCTGCCCTGCCCCTCGATGATGTCCCAATGATCAGGATCGTTATCCGGCGTGAGATACTCGATGGACCCCGCCATGAAATCGGCGATCACCGCGTCCAGCGGCACACCGTCGCCGGTGATCAAAATGCCCGTCTGCCCGGTCGCGCGGAAGGTGGATTTCATGCCACGCTCGCGCATTTCGCGGTCGATGCACAGGCCTGTATACATTTTCCCGACAGAGCAATCGGTACCCACAGCCAGCACCCGCTTGCCTGTACGCTTTTTGCCATTGGCAATCGGATATTCGACAGCAGGCACACGCACGTCGAAAAGGTTGCGCCCGGTGGCTTCGGCCACAGCCACCAGATCGGGCTCGTCGCGCAGCAGGTTGTGCAGACCCGAGGCAAGGTCGAACCCTTCCTCAAGCGCCATCACCAACACCTTTTTCCAGGCCTGACTGATCACACCGCCCCGGTTGGCCACGCCGATCACCAGGGTCTTCGCACCGGCGGCTTTCGCCTCTTGCAGCGTCATGTCCGCAAGGCCTAGATCCGCCTTGCATCCGTCCATCCGGAACTGACCAACGGCATTATCGGGCCGCCAATCCTTGATGCCTTGGGCAACCTTGGCAGCCAACGGGTCCGGCGCATCGCCAAGAAACAGAAGGTACGGTGTCTGGATCATCTTTTCCCCCGGGAATCATTGTTTCCTCGGAGTATTTCCAACACCCGCCGCAATGGAATCTCAATTTACTGCAAACACCCCGGCGGAACGCTAAAATTTCCGACAGGACCATGATCTTGCGCAAGATTTGAGCGTGTGAGCGCGCCTTGTCAGGATACGCTGCGGATGCAAAATGCGCCTTGCGTACGGCCGCGCAATTTCCTAGCAGTTTAGACGAAGCACACGAAACAAAATTACCGAGGCCCCGAATGTCATTCCGCCTGCAACCCACACCTGTTGCCCGTCCGAACCGCTGCCAATTGTTTGGCCCCGGCTCGCGCCCCGCGATCTTCGAAAAGATGGCCGGTTCCGCCGCCGATGTGATCAACCTCGACCTTGAGGACAGCGTCGCCCCGTCGGACAAGGACAGCGCCCGCAAGAACATCATCGACGCGATTGGCGACATCGACTGGGGCAGCAAGACCCTGTCGGTGCGGATCAACGGCCTTGATACGCCCTACTGGTATCGTGACGTGGTCGACCTTCTGGAAAACGCGTCCGAGCGGCTTGACCAGATCATGATCCCCAAAGTCGGATGCGCCAGCGACATCTATGCGGTGGACGCGCTGGCCACGGCGGTGGAAACGGCGAAGGGCCGTTCCAAGAAGATCAGCTTCGAGGTCATCATCGAAAGCGCCGCAGGCATCGCCCATGTCGAAGAGATCGCAGCCGCCTCGCCGCGCCTGCAAGCCATGAGCCTTGGCGCGGCGGATTTCGCTGCCTCCATGGGGATGGCAACCACCGGCATCGGCGGCACGCAGGAAAACTACTACATGCTGCGCGAGGGCGAAAAGCACTGGTCCGACCCATGGCACTGGGCGCAAGCTGCGATTGTCGCGGCCTGCCGCACCCATGGCGTTCTGCCGGTGGACGGCCCGTTTGGCGATTTCTCCGACGATGAAGGCTTCCGTGCGCAGGCGCTGCGTTCGGCCACGCTGGGTATGGTCGGCAAATGGGCGATCCACCCCAAGCAAGTCGCGCTCGCGAACGAGGTTTTCACCCCGTCCGAAGCGGCTGTGACCGAAGCACGCGAAATCCTTGCCGCGATGGAAGAGGCAAAGGCCAAGGGCGAAGGCGCGACCGTCTACAAGGGCCGCCTTGTCGACATCGCGTCGATCAAGCAGGCCGAAGTGATCGTGCGCCAGTCCGAGATGATCTCCGGCTAAGCCGCGCTGCCAGCAAATTTCGGCGCAGGCGGTTCGCTGCCTGCGCCCCTGCCCCTAGTCCGGCCAGACTTTCTTGCCGTCGACGCCGGTTTCGGCCACCAGACCAAGGCGCTTGGCCTCATAGTAATAGCCGCGTGCATACCAGCGCACCGCCGCCGCCTCATCCCCGCCAGAGACCAGCCACGCCCCGCGCAAATAGCGCACCGCGTATTTCAGGTTCGTCTCTGCATCCAGAAGATCGGACGGCGCACCGCGAAAGCCCATGCTGCGTGCGGTTGCCGGCAGAATTTGCATCAACCCGTAATAGGGGCCGTTCCGCGCGCCGGGCTGATGGGTGCTTTCGCGCAGGATCACCCGCTGCACCAAGCTGACCGGCACGTCGTTGCGCGCTGCCGCCTCTTCGATCAACGCCCGCAGCGCAGGGGTCTCGTTGGGATATAACGGCACCGAAGTGGCAGATGGCGGATCGGACCGATCCCCATCCCCGCAGGCCGCGGCCAAGCCCAAGAGGGCGATTATGAACAGGGCTTTGAGGCATCGCATCATCATGCGCCCCCTTTGCCTCGCCCCGCTGAGCGCGCCAAGCCGTTTCGCGATCCCGCGCGGGTTCCCGCTTAGGACCGTTCGTCCTTGGGAGAGCCAAGGATCACATAGGTCGTGATCGACGCGACCATGGGCAGACTGCCCAAAACATCGGTGTGGAACGTCTTGTAGGCCTTCAGATCCGCGCATTCGACGCGCAGCAAGTATTCGATATTGCCGGTGATGTTATGGCATTCCACCACCTCCTCCACCGAGGCCATCGCCTGTTCAAACGCGGTCTGCGCAGCCTTGTTGTGCTGGCTAAGCCCCACGCCAAGATAGGCCGCAAAGCCGATCCCCAGCTTGTCGCGGCCCAGCCGCGCGCGATAGCCTTCGATGATGCCCTGCCGCTCCATCTCTTGTACGCGGCGCAGACAGGCAGAGGCAGACAGGCTCACCCGTTCGGCCAGTTCGATATTACTGATTCGCCCATGCGCCGTGAGGATGCGCAATATTTCGCGCGATTTTTCGTCCAATTCCGCCATTCATTGCCCGCCGACCAGTGATCGCCCAATCATTCGCAACCCCATTCGGCGGATTCAACAGCATTCTTTCACGCTATGAGCTATGGACTTCTTTCTGCGCTGGCGCTTTTCGCGTTCGTGTCCTCGATTACGCCGGGGCCGAATAACCTGATGTTGATGGCTTCCGGCGCGAATTTCGGCTTTCGTCGTTCCATCCCGCATATGCTGGGCATCGGCATCGGATTCACCGTGATGCTGATATTGGTGGGCGCGGGTCTGGTCCAATTGTTCGACGCATGGCCGCCCAGCTACCTGCTGCTGAAAACCCTGTCCGTCACTTATCTTCTGTGGCTCGCATGGAAAGTCGCAACTGCGGCGGGCCTGCGCGCGCAGAACGCCAAGGCGCGACCCATGACATTCCTGCAAGCCGCCGCGTTTCAATGGGTTAACCCCAAGGCATGGGCGATGGCGCTGTCGGCGATGACAACCTATGCGCCTGACCGATCCGTGGCGGCGGTGCTGGTGGTGGCTGCCGTGTTCGGCCTGATCAACCTGCCTTCGGTCTCCACCTGGACGATCATGGGCCAGCAGATGGCGCGCTGGCTGACCAACCCGCGCCGCCGGGTCGCGTTCAACGTCACCATGGCGGCGCTGCTGGTCGCCTCGCTCTACCCCGTTCTGCGGCACTGATTGCAGAGCGCGCCCGTCGCTGCCATATAGGCGGCAGCAATCGGGACGTTGAGGCAATGACACAGTACCTGGATTTCGAAAAACCGCTGGCCGAGATCGAAGGCAAAGCAGAGGAACTGCGCGCGATTGCGCGGGCCTCGGAAGAGGAAATGGATGTCTCGCAAGAGGCAGAGGCGCTGGACAAGAAAGCCTCCGCCCTGCTTGCGGATCTTTACAAGTCGCTGACACCGTGGCGCAAATGCCAGGTGGCGCGGCACCCGGATCGGCCACATTGCAAGGATTACATCAGCGCGCTCTTTACCGAATACACGCCGCTGGCCGGGGATCGGAACTTTGCCGACGATCACGCCGTCATGGGCGGTCTGGCCCGGTTCGAGGATCGTCCCGTCGTGGTGATCGGCCACGAAAAGGGCGACGACACGAAATCCCGCATCGAACGGAATTTCGGCATGGCGCGGCCCGAAGGATACCGCAAGGCCATCCGCCTGATGGATTTGGCGGATCGGTTTGGCCTGCCTGTGATCGCCTTGGTCGATACACCCGGCGCCTATCCCGGCAAGGGCGCGGAAGAACGGGGCCAGTCCGAAGCGATTGCCCGCTCGACCGAGAAATGCCTGCAATTGCGGGTGCCGATGGTATCGCTGATCATTGGTGAAGGCGGCTCTGGCGGGGCGGTGGCCTTTGCAACGGCGAACCGTGTCGCGATGCTGGAACATTCGATCTATTCCGTGATTTCACCGGAAGGCTGCGCGTCGATCCTGTGGAAGGATTCCGAAAAGATGCGCGAGGCGGCAGAGGCGCTGCGCCTTACCGCGCAGGATTTGCAAAAGCTGGGCGTGATCGACCGGATCGTTCCCGAACCGCTGGGCGGCGCGCATCGCAACCGGACCGCAACGCTGGATGCGGCACGGGACGCCATCGGAAAGCTGCTGGACGAATTGGTCGATCAGCCGCCCGAAGACTTGATGGCGAACCGCCGCCGCAAGTTCCTGGATATGGGACGTGGCGGACTGGCCGCTTAATCCTATGCCAATGATGTGAGAGGCCCCCGGCGACGGGGGCTGTTTTCTTGGCAAAGCACGGCGACTGCCCTGGCTGAGGTGGAAAAACCTTGGACGGATCAGGCGAAACGTGCTCCTCATGGCGTGACACGCAAAGAAAGCGCCCCAGATGAGCCCGCAGTCGCAGCATGTGGAAACGGTGGATATCAGCGCCTTGTTCGGCCCGCCCGGAAAGGCTCGGGAGGCTTGCGACGCCGCATTGTGGCAAGGGCTGAAACGGACCGGCGCGGTGGTGATCACCGGCTATCCTGATGCGGCGAAGGTCGATCAGCGTGCCCGAACCGGCTTGAAGATTTTTGATCTGAGCGATACGGCCAAGCGCGCGATCGCCTCGCGCGTGATGGTGCCGGGCAACCCCAATACCTATCGCGGGTTCTGGCCGCGCCGGGAAACCGGCCTGCTGCAAAATGAATTCTATGACGTCGGCCCCGAAACCCCTGCCCCCGGCCCGGATTTGCCGCAGATGGACATCTTCACCGAAGCGACCCCGTGGCCTGACCCGGAGCCAGCCCCCGGCTGGCGCGAGACCGTGCGCGCCCATTACGCGCATCTCAACCGGGTGGCGCAGGCGATGATCGTATCGATCGGTCGCTCTGCCGGGTTTGACGAGGCCGCGATCCGCGCGCGCTTTGACGGGGATCATTCGACGCTGCGCTTTCTCAGCTATCCCGCCGGGGCGACCTCGCCGCGGCAGGAACCCGATGGTGCGGTTGTGTCAGGCGGGCAGCATACGGACGAATCCGGGCTGTCGCTTCTGTGGCAAGCGCAGCCGGGGCTGCAAGCGCGGGGCCAGGACGGCGTGTTTCGGGATATCCCGATGGTGGAGAACGCGATTTCCGTGCATGTGGGCGGGGTGATGACCGGCTTGACCCGCGGCACCGTGCCCGCAACGCCGCACCGGGTGCTGGCCGGTGATGGCAGCGCGCGCCAATCGGTCGGGTTTTTCCTTGAACCGGCCCTAAGCGCCCCCGTCACCCCGGCGGATTACAGCGGCGAGACCAGCGCGCGCGAAACCTATGGCTGGCAATTGCTCGACACGTTCTCCAAGCGGGACATCTGGAAAGGCGTGGTGCACCCGCCCGAAAGCGCCGATTAACGCGCCAGCATCCGCAAGCCCTGCGTTACGTCGGACCGCACCGCAAGGCGCAGCCCCGGCTCATCGCCCGCACGCAGCGCCGCGATGATATGGCGGTGATATTGCGGCGGCTCGGTGCGACGCAACCGGCCATAAAGGCTGCGCATCGTCGGCCCCATTTGCAGCCACACAGTCTCTGTCATGGCCAGCATCGCGGGGGCTTGAGCGCGCAGATACAGCGTGCGGTGAAATTCCAGATTGGTGCGGATATAGCGGACCGCATCCCGGTGCGCGACGGCTTCGGCCACTTCGCCATTGATCGCCTGCAACCGCTCGATCAGCGCGATATGCGCGCGCGGCAAGGCACGAGAAGCCAGTTCAACCTCGATCAGCGCCCGAAGTGCGGCCAGTTCCTCGATTCGCTCGGCGGAGAGTTCCGGGGTCGATACTCGCCCGGAAGACGACAGCGACAAAGCGCCCTCCGCCACCAAGCGGCGCACGGCCTCGCGGGCGGGGGTCATGGACACACCGTATTCCTGACCGATCCCGCGCAGCGTCAGCGCCTGTCCGGGCAGGATATCCCCATGCATGATCCGGCTGCGCAGCCGCCGATACACCTGATCATGTGCCGCACTCGTCACGTTGGAGATATTGGGTTTCCGCGCCATTCGGAATTCGTGATCACAAAACGCGCAAAGGTCAACTGCCGCCGCGCATTCTGCCGAAATCAGAAGCGATACTGATGCAAACGATGCCCGTCGGCGCGCAACCAGCCCCGCGCCGCGTCATAATCGCCATAGATGCGCTGCACCGTATCCCAGAACGCCTTGGAGTGGTTCATCTCGGCCAGGTGCGCGACTTCATGTGCGGCGACATATGTCAGCACCTCGGCCGGGGCCATGATCAGCCGCCACGAATACATAAGCGCCCCCGCACTGCTGCACGATCCCCAGCGAGAGCGTGTGTCGCGCAAGGTGATCCGGCTGTATTCGCGGCCCAGCCGCTGCGCATATTGGTCCGACGCATAGGCAAGTTTGGACCGTGCGGTCTGCTTCAGCCACGCCTCCAGCTTGCGGCCCGCCTGATCGGGCGGCCCCGGAATGGCGATCTGGCTGTCCTGCAACACCACGCGCCGCCCCGCGCCCGGCACGATGTGGCGCATTTCCCCAAGGATTGGAATGTCAGACCCAATGCCCACCCCATGATGCGGGGCGGTTTCGGCCAGATGCTTGCGAATCCAGTCCGCCCGCGCCCCGGCAAAGGCGCGCGCCTCGGCCTCGCTTGCCCCACGCGGCAGGGTCAGCGTCACCCGGCCATCCATCCGCGACACGCGCAGCGTCATCCGCCGCGCCCTTGCGGACCGGCGAATTGTCACCTCGACGGGTGGTTCCCCTTGAAGAATCATGTTGCTCATCCCACCTGACCTGCGCGATAGGCTTTGACACTCTGCCCCCCATATGGCAGTTGGCCGGAATCGTCGACAAGACTGCCAAAGTTTTCAAGAGGGATTATCCATGCCCAAGGAAGAATGGGGCACCAAGCGTGTCTGCCCCACGACCGGTAAGCGGTTCTATGACCTGAATGCCGATCCGATCGTTAGCCCTTATACCGGCGAAGTGGTCGAATTGGACACAAGCAAATCCCGCATGATCGCCGCTGACGCGGAAGACGCGGCCACGGCCAAAACCCGTGCTGCATCTGACGGTGAGGATGTCGTGCTGGAAGATGATGACTCGGATGTCGATGTGGAGCTGGACGATGATCTGCTCGACGATGATGCAGATGACGACAACGTCTCGCTCGACGAAATCGCCGACGTCGCGTCCGAGGACGAAGAATCCTGAAAAACAGCGGCGGCGGGGGCGGAATTTCCGCTTGATCCCGCCGCCTGCGCAGCTTAATGAGCACTCCACGGAGCGATCCGTGACCAGAGAATGGGGCATTAGCTCAGCTGGGAGAGCGCCTGCATGGCATGCAGGAGGTCAGCGGTTCGATCCCGCTATGCTCCACCATTCTCACCCTCTCAGACACATGTTTAAACTACCCGTTTGGGCATGGGGACAGCGTCCCTGACGCAGCGTTGTGGCATTTGCACGTGGCCGCGCGGCCTGCGGGCGCTCAGATCTCTCCCAACAGCTTCCACCACAGGAAATCCAGCGGCAGCAGAATCAGAACCGTGATCACAAAGAGTGACAGGGTAATCTTCAGTAAAGGCCGGCTGCTTTCCCCGGCAAGCCCCATCGCAACGATCAGCGGTCCGACCTGATAGGGAAACAGGATGGTCGAAAAGCCGATCACCTGCGTCATCAGAATCGCGCCAGTCGAAAAGCCCGTTGTCTGGGCCAGTTCCAGTGCGAGCGGCGTCAACACGGCCGGCATTCCCGGCGCGGTCGTGAAGATGGCCGTGGCAATTCCCAGAAAGGACAGCGAGATGAAGTTCAGGAAATCGCTGCCCGCCTGGAACGGCAAGAACTGCAAGACAGCATGTGCGATGATATCGCCCAAGCCGCTGCTGTTCACCACGGTGCCAAGTGTCAGCGCCCCCGCGACGAACAGGATCATCGAGAAATCGACCGAAGTCTTGAAGACCGGCGGCGGCACGAATCCCAGTTGCGGCACCATCAGCACCAAGGATGCCGCCAGCCCTATCCAGGCCGCGTTGATCCCGTGAAGCTGATCCGTGGACCAAAAGCCCAATGTCACCAACAAGATCGCCAGAACCGCCAAGGGGTCGCGCTTTGACCCGGTAACGGGGGCGTGGTCCTGCACGGCCGCGCCGACGCGGGCGGGAAAGAACAGCAGCACCAGGCCGACGATGACTGCGGATTTCAGCAGGCCAAGCACCGGATAATGCAGCAGCAGATAGTCCGTATAGCTGAAATGCGCGCCCAGCGATTGCTCGGCCACGCCGGACAGGATGATGTTGGGGATGTTGGACGGAAGGATCGCAAAGCTGGGCATATTGGTGCCGATCGCGATAATAACGGCCACCCCCGTACGCCCCGGAGAGCCCTTTTCAAGGCCAAGCGTATCGGCCAGCGCCATGCCGATCGGCACGAGTACCGCCGCCCGCCCCAGCGAAGACGGCATCACGAAGCCCAAGGCCATGCCCAACACCATCAAGCCCCCGATCAGCGCGGCATAGCTTTTGGACAAATGCGGACGCGCCAGCGCCCCCATGCGCGCACCAAGCCCGGAATGCGTGATCGCCGCGCCGATGACGAAGCCCGCCACAACCAGCCAGATGGCCGTCGATGAGAAACTGGAGAACACCTCTTGCGGGGCGGACACTCCGGTGAGGATCAGCGCGACGAACAGGAAGGTAGACGCCACATAGCCCGGAACAAGCCCAGTCCCCCACAGTGCAAGCGTGATCAGCACGATTGCAAAGGTCATGCCCTGATCCGCCGTCATACCAACGGGATGCGCGATGGATGCCCAAACCGCCAGGACCAGCGAGAGGACAAAGACGGCTTCTTTGAAACGGAACATGGGGGGCCTCAACATCAGAGTTTGCCCAAGCCCTACCCCGGCGGGACACCCTGTGCTAGAACGACAAAATGCCAAATTATGTCGTTTTTCCGCCAAATCACCGCCTGCCGGTTGTCGCGTGGTCTGGCCCCATGCCGGGCGGAGACCAGTTCACCCCGCATAGCGACAGGGACATGGTGCTGTTTTGCTTTGACGGGCTGATGCGCGTTGAGGTCTCTCAGGACCGGTGGTTCATTCCCGACCGCTACGGGATATGGCTGCCGGCAAACACGACGCCCGTGGTCGAACCGGTGGGCCATATCGAATTTCAGGCGTTTCAACTGCACCCGAAGTTCGCCGATCGCATCGCGATGCCTGACCAACCGACTGTGTTGCGGGCGACGCCTCTCATTCGCGGGGTCGCGCGGCGCATGATGCAAACCGATCCCTTGCCGGATGCTGAAGCGCGACGGTTGGGCTGGGTCGTCCTGGACGAATTTGCCCGGCTGGAACGCCCCGACCTGCACCTGCCCGGCAGCCGTGATCCGCGTGTCGCCGCCGTCATGGCGCGCGTGATGGCCACCCCGCATGAGGCAAACAGCCTTGACCATTTGGCGCGCGTGACCGGCACAAGCGAACGCACGCTCAGCCGGCTTTTCCTACGGCAGACTGGACTGACATGGCGCGATTGGCGCGACAGGATGCGCTTCGTTCTGGCGCTTGAGGGGCTTCAACTGGGGCACAGCAGCACCTCGCTTGCTGCGACGCTGGGGTATTCAAGCCCATCGGCCTTTGTCGCGGCGTTCCGACGCCAAAGCGGCATGACGCCGACGGAATGGCGCCGTCGGGGCTGACACACCGTCTGATGGCGCCAGCCCATGCTATCGCACCCAATCTGCCCGTGCCTTCGCCTGCGATCACAAATCGGGTTTCACCGTCCCGTCCGCAAGCCAGCCATCCACCACGGCAAGCGCGGCGTCGGCAAATGCGGGGTCGTTGATGTGGCAGTCAAGCATCGTCAGCGTCGCCGGTGCCGTAATCGCCTTGCCCATCTCATCGACCATCGCGGCCAGCCCTTCTGGATCATGGGCGGGTTGCCCCTCGCGGTCCCATTCCTCGACGCCTTGCATGGGCATCAGCACATGCACCGGCCCCTTAGCTTGGGCCAGACGGCCGGCAATGTCGCGGACCAACGCGCGGCGCTCGTCCGGGGACAGGCCAGAGGATTTGATCAGCCGGTTATGGGCGTGGAAGGGACGGTCTGCATAGGCGTCAGGGATGTCCTGCCAGCCCGCGAAGTCGATCAGGTCCGTACATCCCGGCGCCACGATCTGCGGGATGCCAAGCGCGCCCGCATTTGTCAGACGGTCCGGACCGCCATTGACGACCGAGCCGACCATCAGATTGCCAAGTTCGGGCAACGCGAAATCCATGACGGCGGCGAAGTAGCCTTGCCGCGCCAAGGCCTCGAAGGCCATACCGCCCATGCCGGTGGCGTGAAACACGGCGACCTCAAAGCCCCGCGCTTGCAGCGGGTCGCGCAAGTGTTTCATGTATTTCAGGCAGGATGATCCAAGGCTCATCATGCCGATCACCGGACGATCCGCATTCGGTGTTTCAACCGCCTTCGCAGCGCCCAGCACCGCCCCGGCGGCCTGTGACAGAGAGGATTTGCAAACCGAGTTCAGCCCGTAAAGCCCACCGGCCCACAGGATCATCTGAATGTCGGGGCTAAGGCGGTCCGCCGGGATCAGAGGTGAGAAACTGACGGTGGACACCACGTATTTCGGCACGCCCAGTGGCAATGCCTGCGCACAATCCAGCGCCAAATCCGTGCCCATCGTCCCGCCAAGCGCCAGCATCGCTTCGATCCTGCCCTCGGCATAAAGCTGCGCCGTCAAGGCCGCCGCACCGCGCGCCATGATCTGCATGGCATGGTTTTCGTCGCCCGCATCCATGGCCTCCTGAATGGAGGCCCCGGCGGCTGCGGCCACGGCATGTTTCGACACATCCGCTGGCTGCGACGGATCGCCAAGCACACTCACATCCATTGACACCACCGCGCCGCCCTGCGCCCGAATACAGTCGCAAATATAGTGCAGTTCCTCGTCTTTAGTGTCGTAGGTGCCGATGACCAGAACGGTCTTTGTCATGCTCTATCCCCTCTGGCCGTTTCGCCCGCGCGCCAGCCACGCATTTCTTCGCCTTGCGGATCGCAACGCGGCCTCGCTCCGCCCAGAATGGCCTTCATGAAATCCAGCCACTGTGGCCCCCATCTGGTTCCAACGCCGAAATCGAAAGCGGTTCATTATTGTTACCGTCGGCACAATCAAATTGCGCAGCAGAAAAACTTCTGTCAACGAACAAGCTGTGATCCTTCATCGAAACCGGAAAACACCGTTGGAGTGCGCAAGAAAAGATGACGAAAACGGCAATGAGCACAGTCGATAAGGCGCTCGGATTGCTCCGGCATTTTTCGGTTCAAAGCCCCGAGCTTGGGCTGAGTGAGCTTTCCCGCCTCGCAGGGTACGACAAAACCACAACGCTCAGATGCCTGACCGCGCTGGAGCGAAACGGCTTCGTCGAACAGGATGCGCAAAGCCGGAAATACCGACTTGGGCTTGCGCCGATCAATCTGGCGCAGATCCGCGAACAGTCCTTTCCGGTGCAATCCGTGATCAAGCGGTATCTTGATGAACTGGCCGACGCACTGGGCGAAACGGCCCATGCCACGTTGATCACAGGTGACGCCTTGATCACCGCCGCCATCAGCGAGCCGGACCGGGCGCTGCGCGTCTATGTCGATCCGTCAGCGGAGTTGCCGGCACATGCCACGGCTTCGGGCATTGCGATCACGGCTTTCTCCTCCAAAGACAAGCAGGACGCGGTCGTGAACCGGCAGGATCACGCAGCCTTCACCAAACATACGCCGCAAAACGCGGGCGCGCTGAAAAAGCTGTTGGCCGAATGTCGCGCCACCGGCGTCAGCCATGCGCATGGCACGTTCGAAGACGATGTTATCGGCACCGCCGCCCCCATTTTCGGCCCCGCAGGCACGCCGATCGGCGCGATTGCGGTGGCCGCCGTGTCGATGCGGATGACCCCGGATCTGCAAAACCGAATTGACCAAGCCCTGCGCATTGCCGCGCAAGCGATCACCCGAGACCTTGGCGGCACGCTGCCGGGGCCGGACCAGCCACTAAAGGAGACCTTAGGATGAAAGACGGTAACTTTCTGAAGGAAAACAATGCCCGCCATATGTGGCACCCGATGGCGCACCCGGCGGACTCACTGACCAACCCGCCCGCGATCATCACCGGCGGCGAAGGCGTGCGCATCCGCGATGTGGATGGCCACGAAGCGGTCGATGCGGTTGGCGGGCTGTGGAACGTGAACCTTGGCTACTCCTGCGCGCCAGTGAAAGCGGCCATCGCCGCGCAGCTTGATGCCTTGCCGTATTATTCGACATTTCGGGGCACCTCGAACGATCAGGTGATCGAACTCAGCTACATGCTGCGCGATTTCTACGGCCCCGATGGGCTCAGCCGAGCGTTCTTTACCTCTGGCGGGTCGGACAGCGTCGAGATCTGCCTGCGCTTGGCGCGCCAATATCACAAGATACGCGGGGAGGCCGGGCGCACGAAGTATCTTTCGCTGAAAAAGGGCTATCACGGCACGCATACGGGCGGCGCTTCGGTCAATGGCAACGCCAACTTCCGCACCGCTTATGAACCCTTGATGCCCGGCTGTTTTCATATCCCGGCGCCCTACACCTATCGGAATCCGTTCAACGAAACCGATCCCGAAAAACTCGCCCAGCTTTGCCTGAACGCACTGGAGGACGAGATCGCCTTTCAAGGGGCCAGCACGATTGCCGCCTTCATCATGGAACCTGTTCTGGGCGCCGGTGGTGTGATCCCGCCACATGAAAGCTTTATGCCCGGCGTGCGCGAGATTTGTTCGCGCCACGGTATCCTGTTGATCGCCGATGAGGTCATCACCGCCTTTGGCCGTACCGGAAGTTGGACGGGATCACGCCACTGGGGCGTGCAGCCGGATTTCATGGCGACGGCAAAGGCGATCACCAATGGCTACTTCCCCTTCGGTGCGGCCATGATCGCCGATCATGTGGTCGAAACCTTTGAGAACGACAAAAGCGGCGCGGCCGCAATCGGGTCGGGATACACCTATTCCGGCCACCCGGTTGGCGCGGCCGCCGCTGTTGCCTGCCTCAAGGAAACGCTGCGCCTCAACGTCAAAGACAACGCCGCAGAGCGCGGGACAGAACTGTACGAAGGGTTGAAGCGTTTGGCTGAGAAACACGACATCATCGGAGATGTGCGCGGCGGTCACGGCCTGATGTGCGCCATTGAACTGGTCGCGGACCGGGCCAGCAAGAGGCCGATCGACAAGGCCACCGGCCTGAAGGTGCAAGACGTCGCCTATCAGAACGGCACGATGATCCGCGTGTCTGGTCCCAATATCATCCTGTCGCCGCCCCTGATCATTTCGAAAGAGGACATCGCGGTGATCCTTGACGGTCTGGATGCGGGGCTGTCGGCGGTCTGAACCGGCTTTGGGGCCAATCGCCCGCACGGCACATGGGCCGGGCTTCGTCACTGAGATGCCGCCCGGCCACGTATCACAATCCCATCGCGGCCATGCAGCGCGCGGCGCATCGGCAACCGGCCAGCGCGATGACCGGAATTAACCCGCGTCAGAGCAGCCCGATTGTGGTAGAATGAAAGGATTAATCGAAGACCTTTTTCATATGACGGAGTTACCATGTCCCAAATTTTATTTGGCTATGCCTTCACGCTTTTCACGGCCGTTATTGTCGTCGCCGGTGATTTCGCACTCAAGACCGCTGCCGATACAGGCCGCTCGATCTCGTCATTCTTCGTGATCGCCGGCGTCGTCTTCTACGCGGTTTCAGCGCTGTTCTGGTTCTATGCCATGCATCACGTCACGCTTGCACAAGCGGGCGTGGCCTATTCGATGCTGACGCTGCTGGCGCTCGCTCTGATCGGGGCCATCTGGTTCGGTGAACCGCTTTATGCGCGCGAATATGCGGGGCTCGGCTGCGCGCTTTTGTCCATGCTTCTGATGAGCCGCCTGGCGTGACCGCACGCAGTCCCGGCCCCCAAAAGCACGCTTTGGATCAGCCCGGCGCAACAATGCTGCGCGCCGGGCCCGTCCTTCAAGTTACTTGATCCACGCGTTCACGGTGTCCATGTTCGCTGCGACCCAGTTTTCGGCCACATCGCGCGGGTCTTCTTCGTCACGCCCGATTTGCAGAATCCACTGGTTCACCACGGCCGGATCAAGCTGCATCTGGCTGAGGAACTTCGCGACCGGCGGGTTCCGTTCTTCCAGCGACTTGGAATAGGCCACATAGATCATCGCGTCCGAACTTTCGCAGGCGAATTTCGATGTCTCCAGCCAGTCTTCGGCATCAAGGTTGTGATCCTCGCAGCCCTCGAACCGCGCGGGTTCTTCGATGGGCGAGATTTCATAAGCCGCATGCACCCATTCCGGGGTCCAGTAGTAGAACAGGATCGGCTGTTCGCGCTGGATCGAGGTCTTGAGCTGCGCCTTGAAGGTGGCGTCAGGCAGAACCTCGGCTTCCCACAACTCGGACAGGCCGTAATCCTTAAACTTCACCTGCCACATACGCGTGGATTTCCAGCCCGCATCCCCGGCCCAGTATTCGCCCTTGCCGTTGCCATCCTTGTCGAACATCGCGGCGATTTCGGGCTTTGCCAGATCCTCGATCGATTTGACCTTGTCGGCCATATAGGACGGCACATACATCTTCTGGGTGCCCAGATAGGGCTGGTTCACGCCAACGGTTTTGGCCCCGTCCACATATTCGTCCCAGACGCCCTGGCGGTTCGGCATCCACAGATCGGTATAGACATCCACCGATCCGTCCCCCTTATCCATCCCGGCGGCGATCACCGATCCGTCGCTCAGGCCAGAGACGATTTCTGCCTCCCCGCCCAGCGGCCCTTCGATCACGGCCTGGATCACGTGGCCAATGGCCCGCGCACCTGTCCATGTCAGATCGCCGATCTTCACGGTTTCCTGTGCCCATGCGCCGGACGCGGCGCAGATTGCGGTTGCTGTCAGCACTGTTTTCATCAGTTTCATAACATTCCTTTCTGTTGGACACGCAGCGCACGAGACGCTGCGCCTTTCTTATCGGCGAGTTTTATTCGCCTTCTGTACCACTCGGTCGATCATCATCGCCAAGAGTGCAATTCCGATACCGGCCAGGATGCCCCGCCCGGTTTCCGTGTTTTCAAGCGCTTCGGTCACGACATACCCCATGCCCCCCGCGCCGATCAGCGCGGCGATGACCACCATGGACAGGCTCATCATCACCACCTGGTTGATCCCGGCCATGATCGACGGCAGCGCCAGCGGCAGTTCCACCTTGGTCAGCAGTTGGCGCGGGTTGGCCCCGAAGGCGAGCGCCGCCTCCTTCGTGCTTTCCCCGACCTGCCGGATGCCAAGCGCCGTCAGGCGAACCATCGGCGGCATGGCAAAGATCATGGTGGCCAGAATGCCCGGCGGCTTCCCGATGGAGAAAAACGCAATCGCAGGCAGCAGGTAAACGAAGCTGGGGATCGTCTGCATCACATCGAGAATGGGCGTCATGATGGCATGACCGCGCTGCGATTTGCCGACCCAGATGCCAAGTGGCAACCCGATCACCACGCAGATGATCGACGCGGCAAGCACCAGCGACAGTGTGTCCATCGCGGTTTGCCAAAAGCCGAACAACGCCAGATAGATCAGCGAGGCCGCCACGAATATCGTTACCCGCGGCCCCGCCATCTTGTAGGCCATAAGCACAAGCACCCCCATCGTGATCGGCCACGGCGTACCCACCGTGACAGAGGATATGGCACTGAGCATTCCGCGCAGGAACTTGGTGATCCCGTCGAACAGGAAGCCATAGAACACGGTGACATAGGCAATGCTGTCATCAATCGCCTGACTGACATAGGTATTCAGGTTCACCGGCGGCGCGCCTTCGCGCGCGGGTTCCCGCTGCACGATGCGATTGCCATCCTCGTCACGGGGGAAGGTCACCTTGTCGGGCCGGTCGATCCAGAACAGCGTCGGGAATTCACCGATCACGGCGCAGTCGAACCGATCCTTGAAACCGACCTCTTCGCCTTGGGCAATCGCGCGGTTCTGCTTGATGCAGGTCCGTTCGTCCGGGGCGAATTGCGTGGTCCGGTAGATCATCAGCGGCACGATCAGCAGCACGATCAGCCCGGCCAGACCAAGGCGACTTCGGCGCAATCCGCTGTTCACGGAATGATCGACCCGCCAGCGTTCGTATTGGCGCGCGTATAGCCGGTCCGCGAGCCAGCCAAAAGCCAAGCGGCCAAGCACGAAGACGACGATTGCACCGATCAGGCTTGAATCGCTCCACCCCTCATAGCGGGCCACAAGAAAGTCCTTGTCCGCATTGTCGGCGGCGGCTTTGGAGTATTTGTAGACCAACGCCAGATTCACTGCGGCGATCAGGTCGATCACGAACGAAATCAGGAACAGCAGCCAACTGCCGCGCAGCGCCGCCCAGACAAAGCTGCCCAGCATCGCCGCGACGTTGATATGCCATCGGCCAAGTGCGTTCTTCTGAATTTTCAGGAACGTATCCGCGTAATAGGCGCCATTGGGCCCCGCGAAATCGAGGAACGGTTTACGAAGCTCTTGTTCGGTTGCCATGACCTTAAACCTCCCCCTTGATGCCGTGCAGAAGGGAGTCCTTCGTCACCACGCCCACCGGCTTGTCATCATCGACGATCACGATGGGGTTCTCTTGATCCACAGCCAGCGACACCAGCACATCCAGATTGTCCTCTGGCCCTGCTGTCGGGCAGGCGTCGATTGGCGGCAAGGTGCGCCCACCGGTCTCGTAGGCTTCGACCGGCTGCATCACGGTATGCGCGAAGACCAGCTTCAGCTTTGAAATTCCCGCGACGAAATCCGCGACATAGTCGTCGGCAGGCTTGGTCACGATCTCTTCTGGGGTGCCGGTCTGAACGATCTCGCCGTCTTTCATGATCGCGATACGGCTGCCCATTCGGATGGCCTCATCCAGATCGTGGGTGATGAACAGCGTCGTCTTCTTCATCGTCTTCGACAGCTCAAGAAACTCGTCCTGCAACCCACGGCGGATCAGGGGATCAAGCGCGCTGAACGGCTCATCCATCAGCAGGATATCCGGGTCCGCCGCCATGGCGCGGGCCAGACCCACGCGCTGTTGCATCCCGCCGGACAGTTCACTGGGCAGGCGGTCCCCGTAACCTTCCAGATGAACCAGTTCGATCACACGCTCCGCATGTTGCGCGCGGGTAAAGGCATCGACATTGCGCAGCTCCAGCGCGAAAGCCACGTTGTCGCGCACTGTGCGGTGCGGCAGCAGGGCCATGTTCTGAAACACCATCCCGATCTTGTCGGCGCGCAAAATCCGCAGTTCCTCGGCATTCAACTCACCGACATTCACACCGTTGATCAGGATTTCCCCGCCGGTAGGTTCGATCAGCCGGTTGATGTGGCGCACCAGCGTCGACTTGCCAGAGCCGGACAGGCCCATGATGCAGAACACCTCGCCCTCCCCGACAGAGATCGACACGTCCTTGACCCCGACCACCGCTTCGTAGCGTTCCAGCACTTCGGCCTTGGACAGTTTCTCCCGGCGGACGGCTTCCATCGCTTCCTCGGCCCGGTCGCCGAAGATTTTCCAGACATTCCGTGTGACGACGACGCCTTCCTTGTTCATATCACTCACGCGCGTGCCTTCTCTCTTTTGGGGTCAAGAAAGGGGAGATCGACCACTTTCGCGGCCAATCGCTTCATGTGGCCGTCCAGTTTGCCGACCTCCAGTTCCGCCCCTGGGGCGGCGTTTTCGACCGCGATGCGCGCCATGGCGATGGCATGGCCCATCTGGGGCGAATATGTACCGCTGGTTATGGTGCCGACCTGCTCGCGCCCGACGAAGATACCGTCGCCGTGATGGGGCACTTCGTTCCCTGCAAGGTGCAGACCGACAAGCTTGCGCCGGGTGGCGGCGGCGTTGCGCTCCAGCGCGGCGCGGCCAATGAAATCGGGCTTTTTGAAATCCACCGCGAAACCAAGCCCGGATTCCATCGCATCGGCATCTGGCCCGAACTCGGCCCCCGCAATCATCAGACCCGCTTCGATCCGCAGCATATCCAGCGCCTGACCGCCCATCGGGACCAGCCCTTCGGGCGCGCCAGCAGCCATGAGGCCATCCCAGATCGTCAGCGCATCGTCGCGGTCGCAAAACAGCTCATAGCCCAGTTCACCGGTAAAGCCGGACCGACACAGCATGAACATCGGCCCATCCCGATCGTGCAGACGCGCGATGGTGAAGCCGAACCATTTGAGGTTGTCGAGCGATGGGCGCGAGGGCTGGGTGAACACGACCTCGCGCAGAATATCCCGCGACTTCGGCCCTTGCAGCGCCAGATTGACCATCCGCCCCCCCAGCGACAGAACCCGCGCGTTCAGACCCAAGGCCTCGGCCTGTTCGCGCAAGTGCAGTGCTGAATGATCCGACCCGCAACACCAGCGGAACGCGGTATCTTCAAGGCGGAACAACGTGCCGTCATCCAGCACCGAACCGCGTGCGTCACACATCAATGCATAGAACCCCCGATGCACAGACAGCTTGGAGACATCCCGCGTCAGGCAGTGCTGCAGCAGCGCGACGGCATCGGGTCCGACGATGTCGAACTTGCGCAGTCCGGACATATCCTGAAGCGTCGCGGCCTTCTTGCAGGCCCAGTATTCTTCGACCGCGCCGGTGGCGTCGAAATGGGCCGGCATCCAGAGATCGCGCGCGACATGATAAGAGGATGTCAGCTTCGAGGTTCTGGGATGAAACGCGGAATGGGCGGTCATTTTCGCGGCATCCTCGGGGTTGGCGCGCCATGCGACGGCATGCGTGATGGTGCTGGTTTCTTCGTAAATGCGGATGTGGATATCGGTAGGATTCCAACCATTGATCGGGTCCACATCATCCGGGCAGGCGGTTGAGACGCAGACCAGATCGCTCATCGCCTGCATCGCGACGTAATCCCCGGGCCGGGACCACGCTTCGTCGCTGGCGATGGCATGGTCAGCCGGAGCGATCCACGAATTGAAGAACAGGTTGATGGCAGGCCACGCCGCCCGGCGCCCGATGCCATAAGGCGCGAACGCATCTGAGATGTTGTCCGAGCAGTTGAGATGTCCGGGAAAACCGCGCTCCTCGTACCCGCGCGCGGTGCAGGCCAGCGCAAAGGTATCATGCCGTCCGACTGTATCTTGCCGCACCGCCAGCAGCGGACGAATGTCCTGATCATAGAACTTGTCGTGCAGACCCGGCAGCGGATAGGCGCTGCGCGCCATGGTGCGCGATACGGTGGAGTCGATGAACCGCTCCACCCCCTTGTCCAGCGCCTCGGAACGCATGGCCATGAAGTCAGAGCATTGCTGCCCCTCAACATCGATGATCTGGACGAATTGGCCCTTCTGCAACTCATAGGCCGTCGCCGTGCCACGCGGGATGCGCCATTCGTCCACGACTTTGCCCAACGGGTCGGGCAGACTGATGTCGTTGGCGGCCACGTCCGGCAGCTTGATCTCCACACGGAATGCGCCGCCGCCGCCGGTTTCGATAAAGCCGGGGCGCACGGGCGCGGCAACGAAAATCCGGGCAGCCTGTGGCATCCGAAAGATGTGGCTTTCGCCCGCCGCAGTCATCGGATCGAAGATCAAAAGCCCTCGTGCATCGGCAAGCGCGCCGCCGCGGGCATTGGTCAAAGCCTCCAGCATCCGGCTATCAAAGCCGGAACTGTCCAGCGGGATGGACGCCGCCGCCGACCCCTCAAGCGTCGTGACGCCCAAAGTGGCGGCGTCATCGGCCAGGGCCGTCACCCACGCCTGTGCCCCGCCGTCAATCTGGGTGATCGCCACAACGGCCCCCGCAGGCACGCGCAGGCTTTCCACTGCGCCATAGCCCACATCGGCGCGCAGGACGTTCGGCTGAAGCAGACCCGCATAGCGGCTGGTAAGGCCGGGCTGTGCTGAAACTCTGTTCAGCATGGGATGTGCGATATCGTCGGCATTTCTTCCCGAATCTCCGCATTGACCGCCCATGTAACCGGTTACATGGGCGGTCTGGACCTATTCAATTGACGCACCAAGAAACCACTGAGTTGACATGTAACCGGTTTCAGTGACCCCTACGAAAGGAGATTCGTCAAGAAAATTGCGGAAAGAGTTCCGAAAAATGAGTAACCCACCGGGCAGGATCAGGGACGTTGCCAAAGAAACGGGCTTGTCGATTGCCACGATTTCCCGGGTGATGAACGGGTCAAAGAATGTCAGCCCGCAAACCCGGCAGCGCGTTCTGGAGGCTTGCGAACGGCTCGACTATCTTCCCAATCCCGCCGCACGTGCGTTGTCGACGGCGAAGTCCAGAACCGTGGCCGCGATCATTCCGACCATCGAACACTCGGTCTTTGCAAAGTTCATTTCCGGCATCGAAAACACGCTAAGTGCGCAGGATTATTCGCTGGTCATGGCGATCTCGAATGGCGACCCTGAGGAAGAATTGGCCGCCGCCCGCAAATTGCTGGGCATGGGGGCCGAAGGGTTCATCCTGAGTGGCGCTGCGCATAGCCCCGCCCTGCTAGATCTGCTGGAACGGCGGCGCGTGCCCTTCGCGCTGACATCCGTCTGGGATGCGAAAAGCACCCACCCGACCATTGGCTATGACAACAGCGCACTTGCTGCCGAGGCGGTCGATTACCTTTCGTCGCTCGGACACCGGCGCATCGTGGTGATCCATGGCCCATTGTCGAACAGCGACCGCACGCTTGCCCGCCGTGAAGGCGCGCAGTCCCGACATTCCGGTGGGACCAAGATGACATTCATCGAAACCGACCTCTCCGTCACCGGTGGGCGCAAGGCGATCAGTGATGTTCTGGCCAAGGATGACCGCCCTACCGCCGTGCTGTGCTTTTCGGATGTACTGGCGCTTGGCGTCTATTTCGGGTTGGCAGAGGCAGGTCTGCGCATCCCCGAGGATATGTCAGTGATGGGGTTCGACAATCTGGACTGGGCCAAGGAAACGCACCCCGCGCTGACCACGATCAACCTGCCTGCGGCGCAAATAGGCCGGGCGGTTGCCGCGCAATTCATCGATCATCTTGAGAACGGCGCGCCGCTCCGCTCCACCCATCTGGAGGCAGCGATCGTGCAGCGCGCCTCCGTCAAGGATATCCGCGGCTCGGATGCAGGCTGACCGCCCTACTCCGCCGCCGCGACACTGTCTTCAGCGTTTTCGACGCGCACCGCGCAGAACTTGAACTCGGGGATCTTGCCATAGGGATCGACCGCCGGGTTCGTAAGGATATTCGCCGCCGCTTCGACATAAGCGAAGGGCAGGAACACCATATCGGGGGACACGGCACGGTCCGCACGGGCCATCAGCGTGATCGAACCACGCTTGGTGGTCAGCCGGATCATGCCGCCCGGCGCGACGCCCAGTTTGCGCAAGGCGGAAGGATGGAGAGAGCAGTTCGCCTCTGGCTCCACCGCATCCAGCACGGTCGAACGACGGGTCATCGACCCGGTGTGCCAGTGTTCCAACTGCCGCCCTGTGGTCAGCACCATCGGATATTCCGCGTCCGGCAGATCATCCGGCGGGATTACCGAAGCCGGCGTGAAACGCGCCCGCCCCTGAGGCCGGGGGAACCCATCGCCGAACACGATGGCCTGCCCCGGATCTTCCGGCGAGAGCGACGGATAGGTGACCGCATTCTGCGCTTCCAGCCGGTCCCATGTAATATTATCGAGCGACGCCATGTTCTGCTTCATTTCGGCAAACACTTCCGACGGGTGGGAATAGGTCCAGCCCAGCCCGCAACGCCTTGCCAGTTCGGTGGTGATCGCCCAATCCTCGCGCGCCTTGCCCGGCGGCGACATGGCAGGGCGCCCCATCTGCACCTGCCGGTTGGTATTGGTGACGGTCCCGGTCTTCTCCGCAAAGGCGGAGGCCGGCAGGATCACATCCGCATAATTCGCGGTTTCGGTGATGAAGATGTCCTGCACCACAAGGTGATCCAGCTTGGCCAGCGCGTCGCGCGCATGTTCCACATCGGGGTCCGACATGGCCGGGTTTTCGCCCAGAACATACATCGCCTTGATCGCCCCATCATGAACCGCATCCATGATCTCTGTCACGGTAAGGCCTTTCTCGTTTGAGAAATCCCCTGATCCCCAGACTTCGGTAAAGGCAGAGCGGACGCCATCATCGGTCACTGTCTGATAGTCCGGCAGGAACATCGGGATCAGCCCGGCATCGGACGCGCCTTGCACGTTGTTCTGACCGCGCAGCGGGTGCAGACCCGTACCGGGGCGACCCACATGGCCGGTCATCAGCGCAAGGCTGATCAGGCAGCGCGAATTGTCGGTGCCGTGGATGTGCTGACTGACGCCCATCCCCCAAAAGATCATCGCCGCCTTGGCCCGCGCGAAATCACGGGCAACGGCGCGCAATGTCTCGGCCGGAATGCCGCAGAGCCGTTCCATCCGCTCAGGCGAGAAGTCTTTCAGATGCGCCTTTTCGGCGTCCCAGTTCTCGGTATAGGCGTCGATATATTGCTGGTCATAAAGGTGCTCATCCACGATCGTATGCATGATCGCGTTCAGCATCGACACATCCGCGCCCGGCTTGAACTGCAGCATATGCGTCGCAAACCGGCTAAGCGCCTGGCCGCGCGGGTCCATCACGATCAACTTGCCGCCCCGCTTGGCGAACTGCTTGAAATAGGTCGCCGCGACGGGGTGGTTTTCGATTGGATTGGCCCCGATGACGATGGCGACATCGGCGTTTTCGATCTCGTTGAACGTCGCCGTCACCCCGCCAGAGCCGATATTCTCCATCAGTGCCGCGACAGAGGACGCGTGGCAGAGCCGGGTGCAATGATCCACGTTGTTGTGGCCAAAGCCTTGCCGGATGAACTTCTGAAACAGATAGGCTTCTTCATTCGTGCACTTGGCAGAGCCGAAGCCCGCGACCTCGCGCCCCCGGCCCTTGAGCCCGTTCGCCGCAACATCCAGCGCCTCTTCCCATGTTGCCTCCCGGAAATGGGTCTGCCAATTGCCCGGATCGACGTTCAGCCCCTTGGCGGGGGCATCGTCGCGCCGGATCAGCGGCTTGGTCAGGCGGTGCGTGTGGTGGATATAGTCGAAGCCAAAGCGCCCTTTGACGCAAAGCCGCCCTTCATTCGCGGGCCCATCGATCCCTTCGACATATTTGATGCGGCCATCCTTGACCTTAAGCGACACCTGGCAGCCAACACCGCAGAACGGGCAGACGCTGGCGACTTCGCTATCATAGTCGGCGCTGTCCCCGGTCTGGGCCGCGTCCAGCACGGTGGCGGGCATCAACGCGCCGGTCGGGCAGGCCTGCACGCATTCGCCGCACGCCACACAGGTGGAATCGCCCATCGGGTCATCCATATCAAACACCGGATAGGCATCATGCCCCCGGCCCGCCATGCCGATCACGTCATTGACCTGAACCTCGCGGCAGGCCCGCACACACAGGTTGCACTGGATGCAGGCGTCAAGGTTGACCCGCATCGCCACATGGCTGTCATCCAAGAGCGGAACCCGCTCAGCCTCCAGTGTGGGCAGACGGCTTTCGGTCACACCGTTCAGCGCAGCCATGTCCCACAGATGCGAGGAGCGATCATGCGCGGCATCCCGTTCCGGCTGATCGGCCAACAACATTTCGACCACCATCTTGCGGGCGCTTGTCGCACGGTCCGAGGCGGTGGTGACGACCATCCCTTCGGATGGCTCGCGGATGCAGGATGCCGCCAGCGTGCGCTCGCCCTCGATCTCGACCATGCAGGCGCGGCAGTTGCCGTCGGGGCGATACCCCGGCGCGGGCTTGTGGCACAGATGCGGGATCACCAGACCGCGCCCATGCGCGACTTCCCAAATCGTCATGCCTTTTTCCGCTTCGACCTGTTCCCCGTCGAGCGTGAACCGCACCTTGTCTGACATCGCGCAACTCTCCTGATGGTCTTGGAACTATAACCCCGCTTCGCACATGGGCAGAGGCCCAATTCCGACATGCGTTCTCGAAATCACGGCAAAGCGGCCCGGCAGGTTTCCGATAAAGAACGCTTGTATCGTAACCACCCTGCCGCAAATTGCATGTTCGCCGCACCGTCACCACTGGCAACGCCCGGCATGGTCGCCTATCAAATCACCAGAACGATTGAAGGCGCTCTATGTCCCACATTACTCTTATTCGCCACGGTCAGGCTAACAGCCACGCACAAACCGAAGACGACTACGACCGGCTCAGCCCGCTGGGCCAGCAGCAAGCCGCGTGGCTGGGCACGTACCTGCGCGACACGCATAGCCACCATACCCGCCTGTATTCCGGCACCTTGCGCCGCCACCAGCAGACCGCTGCCGCGATGGATATGGGCATGGATTGCCACGAAGACCCGCGCCTGAACGAGATCGAATACTTCACCATGTCGCAAGCCCTCGAGGCCGAACATGGCATCAGCGCACCACGGGAACCGGCCGATTTCGTCCATCACTTCCCCAAGGTTCTGGGCGCGTGGCAGGACGGCATCATCGAAGGCGCCCCCGAAACCTTTTCCGATTTCGAAACGCGGATTCGCGACGTGATGGCAGAGATCGGGTCCGGGGATGGCCCGGCGCTGGTCGTGACCTCTGGCGCGGTGATCGCCATGTCGATGCGGCTTCATCTTGGGCTCGATATCCCGGCGATGTGCAACGTGTCGCTGTCCATCATGAATGCGTCGATGCACCGGCTCCATCCGATTGGCGGCATGTGGTCGCCCGTCATGTTCAACGCCGTGCCGCATCTGGAACACCCGGAACGGCACCACGCCCAAACCCATGTATGAGGATTCCGATGCGCCTGTATTACGCCCCCGGCACCATTTCTGTCGCTGTCGCCATCGCGCTTGAGGAAGCCGGGCTGGACTACACCCCGGTGCTGGTCGATTTCGCCACCGCACAGCAGACGACGCCGGATTATCAGCAGATCAATCCCAAAGGCCGTGTCCCCGCGCTGGATCTGGGCGGGCCCATCCTGACAGAGACGGGCGCGATCCTCGAATATATCGGCGCGCAAGCGCCGCAGCTGGTGCCGGAAGACGCGGTTGAGGCCGCGCGTATGCGGGCCGTGATGTTCTATCTTGCGTCGACCATGCATGTGAACCACGCGCACAAGATGCGCGGCCACCGTTGGGCCGACCGCGAAGACAGCTGGCAGGACATGGCCGCGAAAGTGCCTGAAACCATGACCGCCTCTGCCGCCTATGTCGAAGACAACTGCATTACCGGCCCCTTGGTCGCAGGAGAGGCGTTCAGCCTCGCAGACCCGTATCTTTTCGTGATCTGCACATGGCTGGAAGGCGACGGCGTGGACGTGTCGCGCTTTGCCCGTATCGCCGCTTTCCGTGAGGCGATGGAAGCGCGCCAAAGCGTCAAGACCGTCCGTGAGAAAGGGATGCTGGCATGACCCATCTGTGGCTGCGCGCAGAACAGCGCCCGAATGAAACCCGCGTCGGGCTGACGCCGGACGGGGCATCCGAACTGATGCGCGCCGGGTTCACAGTGACGGTCGAGGACAGCCCGTCGCGCGTCATCGCCACGGAGGCCTATCGCGCCGCCGGGGCGACCATCGCGCCCGAAGGATCATGGCCAGAGGCCCCAACAGACGCGATCATTTTCGGACTGAAGGAACTGCCCGAGACAGAGACGCCCCTGCCCCATCGGCACATCATGTTCGGCCATGCCTATAAGGGCCAACCTGCCGGTCAGCGCCTTCTGCGCCGATTACAGGCCGGGGGTGGCACGCTGCTTGACCTTGAATACCTTGTGGATGGCGATGGCCGCCGCCTTGCCGCATTCGGCTATTGGGCGGGATATGCGGGCGCGGCGGTTGCGCTGCGCTGCTGGGCCGCGCAGCAAGCGGGCACGATTTGCGGGCCGATCGACGCCTTCGAAAACGCGGCGGCGCTGCAAGCCGATTTGCGCGCCCGGCTGAGCGCATCCGACACGCCCATGCCCCGCGCGATCATCATTGGTGCGCTTGGCCGCGTTGGCACCGGCGCGGCGGACCTGTGTGCGCAGATGGGTGTCGATTGCACCAAATGGGACATGGCGGAAACCGCCAAAGGCGCGCCCTTTCCCGAAATTCTGGATCACGAGATTTTCCTGAACTGCATCCTTGCCCGGCCCGGCACCCCCCTATTCGTGCCCGCTTCTGCCTGCGAGGACGCGCGGCGGCTGTCTGTCATCGGGGATATCGCTTGCGACCCGGACAGCGACTTTTCCCCGATCAAGGTCTATGACCGCACCACGACGTGGGATGCTCCGGCATTACGAGTCCACAATGCGCCGCCGCTCGACGTGACGGCCATCGACAACCTGCCATCCCTGCTGCCGCTGGAAAGCTCGCAGGATTATGCCGGGCAATTGCTGCCCGTGCTGCAAAGCCTGAATGATCCACAGGCCCCGGTCTGGCAGCGCGCCAAGCGGTTTTACGACGACGCGCTGGCCGATCTCACATAAGCGTATCTTCCGCGTCGGCCACGTTCACACCGAACGCATCCAGCGCCGCTTCGAGGTGATCGCTAAGAAGCGGTGTTCCGATCAGGTAATCCGCCGTCGGTGTCGAAGCTTCGGCCCGCGCCGTGCGCACCGCCTCTTCCAGATCGTCGGGTTCGAACGCACCGCGTCCAATCCACATCAACGCGACCAGTTCGGCCTGCGCTTGTTGATCCATCCGTTCGATAAAGGCGCGCAGCTCTGGCTCCGCCCGCTTGATCTCGCGCGCCATCAAAGCCACTTGCGCCACCGATTGCGGTGAAATTTCCAAGTTTTCCATGTCTCGACCTCCCGAGTGTTGCCTGTTGGCAGACAAGCACGGGCGCACGCGCCGCACATTGATACCGATCAATACGCGGGGCGCGGCAGGCCGAGCGGGTCAGGAAAAGATGCGGTAATACAGCCAATCGGGCAGGAACTGCGCGCCCCGGAACAAAAGCGAGAACAGCGCCGGAAAGCTCTTTTTGCGCGCGTCGGAGTTCATCAACTCGAACATTTCGCGTGCGGCGGCCTCCGGTTCCATGATCGCGGGCATCTTGAAATCGTTCTTGTCGGTCAACCGCGTGCGGATGAAGCCGGGATTGGCCACCTGCACCTTGACGCCCGTGTCCCGCAAATCGGCATACATGCATTCCGCCAGCGACATCGTCGCCGCCTTCGACGCGGTATAGCCAATCGAACCGGCCAGCCCGCGATAACCGCTGATGCTGGACGTGATGACGATATGGCCCGCGTCTTTTTCCACCATGCCCGGCACGACCTGGCCCAGCACGCGCAGGAAACCGGTGAAGTTCACATCGGCCATCTGCACGGCCTTTTCCGCGTCCCATTCCTTGGCGCTCATCGGCCAATAGACCCCGGCCAGCAGGACAATGCCGTCGACCTCGCCCACATCGGCGGCGGCGGCTTTGACGCTTTCCATATCCGAGATGTCCATGGTGACCGCGCGTGCGTGCCCCGGAACGCTCGACACGACCTCTGCCAGCTTGTCACCGTCGCGGGCGGAGACGATGACCTCTGCCCCTGCCCGGCTTATGACATGCGCAAGGGCCTCGCCCAGACCTTCACTCGCCCCTACCAACCAATACGTCTTACCGATCCACGCCGTCACGCCACTCGTCCTTCCACCAAAGATTGATTCGGCCGCATCACGGCGACCAATTCCGCGACCTTTATACCAAATTTCCGGAACTGAGAGCGATTGATAATCGTCCCATTGGGCGCCAGATACATCCAATCGGTGACTTTCAGCACATGACCGCCCGCATCTTCGGGCAATCGCAGCTGATACAAAAGCTGCACGGAATCGCCTGATTGCGTGCCGTGCCCCTCGCCGATCACATCCGCAGCCGTCGCCACGATGCGCCCGTCATTGCCAAGCCGAAGATGCCACGCGCGGGTCTGTTCCGTTCCGTTGTCATAGCGGAACACCTCATCCATCACGCCGATATTGCCATCCCAGCGGCAGTCGAACTCCGCCACGAAACGGCTGTTGACGCGGCCCAGCGGGCCATAGATGACGCCCTCGCAAATCAGCGGCCCGTTCAAGTGCTTGCGCAGGTCGAACTGCCCGGATTTGCCCTCGGCGTAATCTGCGGGCGTCTGGGTTTCGAACCCGACAAAGCGGCGGATCAAGCGCAACGCAAGGATGACGATCAAGCCGCCTAAAGCTGCAAAAAGCACTCCGTCCATTGGTCGTTCCTCCTTTCCTGTCGCATTGGTCGGGCAAGGCCGGACCTATTCGCCCGGAACATTGTCCGATGACGACCAACCCCGGCTGACCGGCGCTTTCGGCGGCTCGGGCCGCACACGGTAGATCGCTTTCTTGACCCACAGCTTGAGCGCCTGCCAATGGATCAGGGCCAGAACGCGCCGTGACCCGAAAGGCCGCCGCAACGCCGCCCGCACGATCGAGAGATTGGACAGCGGCTTGCGTTCCCCGGTCAGGGTCGCGATCAGCCCGCCCTCGGCCTGCGTGTAGTCGATCCAGATGCCGACACGGTCCGCACCAATGTCGAAGCGGAACTCATACCCGCCTTCAATTGGCTGGAAGGGCGAGACATAGAATATCTTCTGCGCCTTGATCCGATCCTGCGCCGCGATAGGACGCAGATCGCCATGGGCACACAGATAGGAATGCCGCTCGCCAAAGGTGTTTGTCACCTCGCAGATCACCGCAAGCAGCGCGTCATCGGCGCGGCGGCAGAGCCAGAAAGAGACTGGATTGAACACGTGACCCAGCAGCTTGGGCTGCGCCAAAAGCTCGATCCGGGCGACACCGCTGATCTGATGCTCTGCCAAGACGTCGCGCACCCACGGCGCACCGCGCCCCTGCCCCGGCGCACCGCCATGATCGGCATCATCCAGCGCCAACAGCGCCCGTGCGTTGCGACGAAACAGGGTCGGGCCACGGATTTCGGCCTCGGCATCCAGCAGGACGTAATCGATGGAATAGCGGAACGCATTGCGTATCGCCCCTTTGCGTCCGTGGAACGTCACGCCGCTGATATGATCGATCCCGGCTGTCATTCCGCCGCCAATGCGACCGTATCACGCGACATGATCCGGTCAGCGACCTCGATGCCGCTGGCCAGACCGTCTTCGTGAAAGCCGTGCTGCATCCACGCGCCACAGAACCATGTGCGCGCCGTGCCGTTGAAGCCCCGGACCTGCTGTTGCGCATCCAACACCTCAAGATCATAGATCGGGTGGTGCAGCACGGTCTGGTCATAAATACACGCGTCCCGGATGGTGCGCCGCGTGTTGAGCGTGACAAAATGCGGATCATCCATCGGCACCGGCTGCAGGGAATTGATCCAGTAGGTCAGATCGATCCGGTCCGACGCCGCGCCGTGATCCTCGGCGTAGTTCCAGCTGGACCAGACCTTGCGCGAGCTGGGCATGATCGCTTCGTCGCAATGCAGCGTAATGTCGTTGGGCTGATACTTCACCGCGCCCAGCGCCGCCGTCTCATGCGGCAAAGGATCGTCCAACAGGCGCAGCGTGATGTCGGAATGGGTGGCAAAGACGACCTCGTCGAAAGCTTCCCACGCGCCGCCGGGCAGCTTTACCTGCACACCATCCGCGACCCGCCGCACCGATTGCACCGGTGCGCCCAGCCGAATATCGACACCGCGCGCTTGCATCGCCGCTTGCAGCCGTTCCACATACTGAACCGAACCGCCGTCCACCGTGTACCACTGATGCTGGCCGGTGCTTTGCAACAGCGCGTGGTTCTCGAAAAACTGCATCATCGCAAGGGCCGGGAAATCCATGATCTTTTCGACAGGCGTGGACCAGATCGCACCGGAAAGCGGCAGCAGATAGTAGTCACGGAACCAGTTGCCCGTCCCCATACGGTGCAGGAACTGCCCGATGGTGCGGGTCTTGTCCTCTTGCGCGATACGCAGAGCATTCTGATTGAAATGGACGACATCCCGCACCATCCGCAGAAACTTCGGATTGAACGCGTTGCGGCGCTGCGCAAAGAGCGCGTCCAGCGATTTGAGCCCATATTCCAGACGTCCGCCGGAAATGGATGCGCCGAAGCTCATGTTCGATGGGACGACCGGGACGGACAACTCGTCGAACAGCGCCGTCAGATGCGGGTAATTTGCATAGTTGAAGACAAGAAATCCGGTATCGACCGGTTGATCTCCCCGCTTGCCCGCCATGATCGTGCGCGCATGACCGCCAAGGCGCGGCTCCGCCTCGATCAGCGTGACGGCGTGGGACTGACTCAACCGATAGGCCGCGCCCATGCCAGAGATGCCACCACCAATTACAGCGACCCTGCGCGGGCCAGTTACCACGGATTCAAACGGCATATAGTCTCACCTGCTCATTTTGCGTTCTTTCCTTCTACGCGAGAGGCTGCCGATTGGATGATTTATTCTCAGGTTTTTCTGCCGCGCGAAGGATCATCCACTTTTTTGACGTTTTTTTTTTGATCCAAGCGCGCTGGCACTCCGTAAGCAGAACATGTTTACTGAGATGGATACGGACCTTGCCGAAACGACGCCGCAACAGGCGCTTGTTGGCATTCAGGCCCAGGAGGGTCTGGACAGGATCGTCGAGGACACCAAACCGGTGAGCATGGACAAAGAGAAATGTAACGGCACCGCGGTTTGGGTCGCGCAGATTGAAAGGGTTCGAGACAACAAGGATCGTCAGGCCTTTGCCGAGCTGTTCGGTCACTTCGCACCACGGGTGAAGGGGTTCCTGATGAAGTCCGGCGCGGATGCCGCACTGGCGGAAGAATGCGCGCAGGACGTTATGGCGACGGTCTGGTTGAAGGCACATATGTTCGATCCCTCGCGTGCGTCGGTATCGACATGGATCTTCACCATCGCGCGAAATCGCCGGATCGACATTCTGCGCCGGGAACGCCGCCCGGAGCCCGAGGATCTGCCCTGGGGTCCCGAAGCCGCGCCAGAGCAATCCGATGTCTTGGCACTGCAACAAGAATGTCAGCAACTTGGCAACGCCATCAAGGACTTGCCGGATGCACAACGGGAATTGATTGAAAAAGCGTATTTCGGAGACATGTCCCATTCCGAAATCGCATCTGAAACCGGTCTGCCGCTGGGCACGATCAAATCGAGAATACGGTTGGCGCTGGACCGCCTGCGCCACGTGATGAAGTGAATAGTCATGGTTGAGAAAATTAAACACCACCTTACGCCGGAGATCCTGATGGCCTATGCCGCCGGGACACTGCCCGAAGCGTTTAACCTGATGGTCGCGTCGCACCTGTCGCTTTGCGATACCTGCCGCGCCGAAGCGGCAAGCTATGATGCGTTGGGTGGCGCTGTGCTGGAGGATACCATCGCCGCGCCGATGGACATGGCCTCGGACAGCCTTGAGGCGACGATGGCCCGTATCGCGGCTGGCCCCGTGCAAGAGCGCGCAGCGCCCGGCCCCTCCGACTCTATCCTTCCCGCGCCGCTGCGCGACTATATTGGCGGCGATCTGGACCAGATCCGCTGGCGGCCTGTCGGCATGGGGGTGAAACAGGCAATTCTGACCACATCGCGCAGCGCCACCGCCCGGATGCTGTATATCCCGGCAGGAACTGCCATGCCCGATCACGGCCACAAGGGCACCGAACTGACGATGGTGCTGCAAGGCGCCTTCGCAGATGAGGATGAATATTTCGGTCGCGGCGACGTCGAAACGGCAGATACCGACACGCAGCACACTCCCGTCGCGGATATCCACGAAGACTGCATCTGCCTTGCGGTGACGGATGCGCCGCTTCGCTTCACCGGCATCATCCCCCGCCTGATCCAGCCACTCTTGAGAATTTGACCTCGGGCTCCCCGCGCCACGGTCCGACCCGAGGGCAATAGGCCCCGACCATCCCCCGGTCGGGGCCTTTCTATTTCCGGCATCGCACGGCAATGTCGTGTCAGGGATAGAGCGGAGGAGAAGCCCATGAAGACAGCGTTGATCACAGGCGCGGCGCGCGGCATTGGTCTGGCGACGGCGAAAACGCTGCTGGACCGGGGCTGGCATGTGGCGATGGTCGATTACGACGGCGAAGAACTCGTCCGCGCGTCAGAGGGGCTGGAGAACGCGCGCGCCTGCATCACCGATGTGTCAAAACCCGATGAAATCGACGCGCTTCACGACAAGCTACAAGCCGAATGGCCCGCGCTGACCGCCCTAGTGAACAATGCTGGCATCGCGCGGTTCGGCCCCATGGCGGACATGGATCACGCGCTTTGGCGCGAGGTCATGGCGACCAATCTCGATGCGCCTTTCCTGATGGTGCAGAAATTCCGCCCAATGCTGGAGGCCGCAACCGGCGCGTCCGTGGTCAACATCACGTCGATCTCTGGCTTGCGTGCATCGACCCTGCGCGTGGCCTACGGCACTTCCAAGGCCGCGCTGGAACACCTGACCAAGCAGCAGGCTGTCGAACTTGGCGAGGTCGGCATTCGCGTCAATGCCGTTGCGCCGGGCCCCGTGCGCACGAAGTTGGCCATGGCCGTGCATACCCAGGATATCATCGATGCCTACCACGCCGCGATCCCGTTGAACCGCTATGGCAGCGAACAGGAACTGGCCAATGCGATCTGTTTTCTGGTGTCGGAGGACGCCAGTTACATCACCGGGCAGATACTCGCCGTGGATGGGGGATTCGAATCCACTGGAATCGGTCTGCCGGCGCTTCGTAAGGATTTGCCACAATCCTGACGCAGCCTCGCTGCATTCGCGTCCGCATTAAAACACGTAAACGCCGCACTCCCGCGTAGAGCAGGCAGGTGACACCGGCATTTCGCTTTTCTGGCGGGAAAATCTGGCTGTTCCTCAATTAAACTTCGCAGCGATTCCATGGGCTTGCAGGGATTCAGCCCTTTGTTCGCGAAGTTTTCCGCATACCCCCCCGAAATCCCCCCGGACGTTAGGCATCTCTTAACAGTTTAACGCACATGTTAACGCCGCATCCTCGTTGAAGGGTGGCGCAGGATCGGCATCCGGTCGTTGCACTCGTCAGAAAGACTGACCGTCCGCCGCTAAATACCGCGGCGATTTTTGTCGAATGTCACGAACGGAAGGAATAGACATGTCGAGCATTCTTACGAACACAAGCGCAATGACTGCGCTTCAAACTCTGCGCTCTGTAAACAACGACCTGTCGAGCACGCAAACCGCGATCTCGACCGGTAAGGACATCAACAGCGCCAAAGACAACTCGTCCATCTGGGCGATTTCCAAGGTCATGGAATCCGACGTGTCCGGCTTCAAGGCCGTGTCCGACTCGCTGGCCCTTGGCGAATCCACGCTGGCTGTTGCCTCTGCCGGTGCCGAGCAAATCGTCAACGTGCTCAACGACATCAAGGAAAAGGTCGTCGCCGCAACCGGTGAAAACGTCGACTACACCAAACTGGGCAACGACGTGCTCGAGCTGTCCAATCAGGTGACGTCCATCATCTCCGCCTCTCAGTTCAACGGCATGAACCTGCTGAACGACGATGGCGTGGATCTGACGGTTCTGTCCTCCATCGACCGGGATAGCTCCGGCGGCGTGACAGCGGCGAACATCACCGTGACGGCTGTGGATTTCACGTCGAACCTTGACCTGAGCGACATTGATGTCAGCTCCGCCAGCGCTGCGGAAACGTCGATAGCAGCGATCGAAGCCCACATCCAGACCGCCGTCGATGCGGCCGCGGCCCTGGGTGCCTCGTCCAGCCGGATTTCCGACCAGTCGGAATTCATCTCGCGCGTGACTGATGCGATGCAAACCGGCATTGGCTCGCTCGTCGATGCGGATATGGAAGAGGCCTCGGCCCGATTGACAGCGTTGCAAACCCAGCAATCGCTGGCGGTTCAGTCGCTGTCCATCGCGAACCAGTCGCCGCAGACCATCCTGCAGCTGTTCCGCTAAGACCCTCTGGGCGGTCCCCTCAACCTATCCGCCCGACCTCAGAAGCCGGCCCCCTTGTTCAACCGGGGGGCCGGTTATCGCGGTTCAGGCTTGCCCAGCGATACGATATTGCTATCGGCGACATCCTCGAAGTCGAAATTCTCCAGCCGTGTCGCGCGTTTTCCGGCACGTTCCGCCGCCGTTGTGATCCCTTCGACATCGCGCCGCGCCTGGTCGAAATGGGTTTCCAGCTTGCCAGCGCGTTCGACGACAAGCTCCACATCGCGATGCAACTGCCGCAGCATTTTCCGGATTTCCCCGGCCTGTTCCCGCATCCGCGCGTCCTTCAGAACCGCCCGCATGGTGTTAAGCGTGGCCATGCAGGTGGTTGGTGACACGATCCAGACACGCGCCTCGAACCCTTCGCGGACCACATGCGGCAACCGGGCATGCAACTCGGCATAAATCGCTTCGGAAGGCACGAACATCAGCGCGCCATCGGCGGTTTCACCATCAATGATATAGCGTTCCGCGATAGCCCGGATATGCACCCGCACCGCATTGCCGAAACCTTTGAGAGCACGGTCAGCCGCCTCCTTCGTTTCCGCCTGCGCCAGCGCTTCGAAGTCCTCCAGCGGGAATTTCGCGTCGATCACGATCGGCCCCGGCGGGTTCGGCAAATGGATCAGACAATCGGCGCGCCGCCCGTTGGAAAGCGTCGCCTGAAACGCATAGGCATCGGAGGGCAACGCCTGACTGACGATGTCCTGAAGCTGAATCTCGCCAAACATGCCGCGCCGCTGCTTGTTCGACAGAATATCCTGAAGGCTTAGAACATCGCCGGAAAGCTTGGTGATATTGTCCTGCGCCTTGTCGATGGCGGCCAGACGCTCTTGCAGCGCGCTCAACGAGGTAGCGGTCTGCTTGGACGACCCATGCAGCGTTTCACGCATCCGTTCTTGCATTTCGGTCATCGCCCGCTGCGCACGCATCGCGTTATCCGCAAGCCGGTCTTGCATCTGCGACTGAACCCCGGCCAAGCGTTGTTCGACCAGTTGCGCCAATTGCGCCTGCCCGGAGGTCGCCGTATCCGACACCATCTGCAGCCCGCCGCGCAGTTCTGTCTGCCCCTGCGCCAGCGTTTGCACATTGCGGCCAAGCTGCACCATCTGCGCGGCCAGCGGCTCTGTCAGGCGGGCAGAGCGTCCCGCCCGCACAACGGCAAGGATCAGCAAAACCAGAACCAAAAGCATCAGCCCCGCCCCGACCAGCCCCGCGATCACAAGCGGGTCTTCGAGCGAGAAACTGTATTCGCCGATTTGAATCATGTGCGTCCGAAAAGCCTTTCGATATCGGCGAGTTTCAATTCCACATAGGTCGGCCGCCCGTGATTGCATTGCCCGGAATGCGGCGTGGCCTCCATCTCGCGCAGCAGCGCGTTCATCTCATCGGCGCGCATCCGGCGCCCGGACCGGATCGACCCGTGACAGGCCACCCGGCTAAGGATCGCTTCCAGCTTGGCCTGAACCAGCAGGCTTTCGCCCTGATCGCTGAGTTCATCCAGAATATCGAGCACTAGCGCCCGCGCGTTGACTTCGCCCAGCAAGGCCGGGGTTTCACGCACCGCAATGGCGTTGCCGCCAAAGGGTTCCACCCCAAGGCCGAAGCGCGCCAAGTCTTCGGCGACCTCCAGCAGGCGGGCACGGTCGCCGGCGGAAAGCTCAACGATTTCGGGGATCAGCAATGCCTGCGCGGCAACGCCGTTTTCCGCCATCTGACGTTTCAGCTTTTCATAAACCAGCCGTTCATGCGCCGCGTGCTGATCGACAATCACCATACCCGATGCAGTCTGCGCGATGATGTAATTCTCGTGCACCTGGCCGCGCGCCGCGCCCAGCGGATAGTCCGGTTCGGGCTGATCGGCAGATTGCTCCGGCAGCGCATCGACACGGGCAAAGACCGGCGCGGTTTCCTCGAAGACCGGCATTTGCGCATCATAAGACAGGCTGCGCGCCACGGGTCCGGGCCGGTCCATCTGATAGACCCGCGCGCCCGTGGGTTCGGGCCGCATCGCGCCCAGCGTCGCCCCAGCGACCGTGGTCGATGCGCGATGCCCGGCCTCGGCCAGGGCATGGCGCAGCGCCGAGACGATCAACCCCCGCGCCATACCCGGATCGCGGAAGCGCACTTCGGACTTGGCGGGGTGCACATTGACGTCCACCAGCTTCGGATCACAGTCCAGAAACAGCGCCGCGACGGGGTGACGATCCCGGCTGAGGAAATCGAAATAGGCCGCCCGGAGCGCACCGACCAACAGCTTGTCGCGCACTGGCCGCCCGTTGACGAACAAGTATTGCGCAACCGCGGCCCCGCGCGAATAGGTGGGCAGCGCCGCATAGCCCGTCAGGTGCAGCCCTTCCCGCTCCGCATCGATGCGTAGCGCGTTTTCCGCGAATTCGCGCCCGATCACCCCGGACAGGCGCCCATGCAGCGCATCGAACAGATCGCCGGTTTCGCCCTCGGCCCGGAAGATCTCTCGCGGAGCGTCGCCGGACACGTCGCGCAGGATGAACTGCACGAAAGGCTCCGCCATCGACAAACGTTTGACCACATCTGCAATCGCCTGCGATTCCGCGCGGTCCGTCCGCAGGAACTTGAGCCGCGCCGGGGTCGCATAGAAAAGCTCGCGCAGGGTTACCACGGTGCCGCTGTTCAGCGCGGCTGGACGCACGGCATTGACCGTCCCGCCTTCAACCAGAATTTCTGCGGCATCCTGCCCGGCCACGCGGCTGGTGACGGTCAAGCGCCCCACAGCGCCCAAAGATGGCAGCGCCTCGCCCCGGAATCCGAATGTGTGAATGTTCAGCAGGTCCGTGCCGTCGATTTTGGACGTGGCGTGGCGTGACAGGGCCAGCGGCAGATCGTCAGCGGCAATCCCGCAGCCGTCATCCGTGACCCGGATCAGACGCTTGCCGCCGTCGGCACAATCCACGGTGATCCGGCGCGCGCCCGCATCCAGCGCGTTTTCCACCAGTTCCTTCACGGCAGAGGCAGGCCGTTCCACGACCTCCCCGGCGGCGATACGGTTGATTGCCGCCTCGTCCAGTTGCCGGATGACAGGGTGATTTTCGCTTATGTTGGGGTCTAGATGCGCCATTCCGCGATATCTAGCACGGGCGCGGGCGATTCTGAACCCGCAATTGGGCTCCGGCGCAAACTCAATCGCGCCGGAATACCATTTTGTCGGCCCGCGTATCAGATGGCGGCAAAACCGGCATCAAGCGCATCCAGAATGCTATCGACCTCGGCCTCGGTAATGACCAGCGGCGGCGACATCATGATGTTGTTGCCCCCGACCCGCACCATCGTACCCGCCTCATAGGTCGCTTTGTGCAGCCGTTGCATGGCGTCATTGCCCATCGGCGTTTTCGCCGCTGGGTCGCTGACGACCTCCAGCCCGGTCATCAGCCCGTGACCACCGCGGACATCACCGATGACATCGTATTTCTCCGCAAGTTTCAGGCAGCCTTCGTAAAGCTGGGTGCCGCGCGCCGCCGCGTTGGTCTTGGTATCCAGACGCAGCGTTTCCTCAAGGCAGGCAATCACCGCCGCCGCCCCAACCGGATGCGCCGAATAGGTGTAGCCGTGGTAAATCGCCCCGGCCTCGTCCGACTTTTCGAACACCTCTGCCACCTTGCCGGAAATCAGCGCCGCCCCGACGGGGAAGTAACCCGAGGTGATGCCCTTGGCCGCCGACATGAGGTCCGGCTTGACGCCCCAATGACGCGACCCGCTCCAATCGCCGGTGCGCCCGAAGCCGCAGATCACCTCATCCGCGATCATCAGGATTCCGTGACGGTCGCAGATGTCACGCATCAGCGGCATGAAGGTCTCATGCGGCACAAGAACGCCGCCCGCACCAAGGATCGGCTCCATGATGAACGCCGCGATGGAGCCCGGCCCCTGGAACTGGATTTCGTCCTCTGCCGCTTGTGCAATCAGTTGCGCCAGCCGCGCAGGGTCCGTTTCGTCATAGGGGTTGCGATAGGTATAAGGCGCCGTCAGGTGGAAACATCCTGCCAGAAGCGGCTCGTAATTGATGCGGAACCGGTTGTTGCCATTGACCGATGCGCCGCCGAAATGCGTCCCGTGATAGCCCTTTTTCAGCGACATGAACTTGGTGCGGTTCGGCTCTCCTCGCAGGCGATGATATTGCCGGGCCAGCCGCAGGCAGGTATCGACACTGTCCGACCCGCCGGAGGTAAAGAACACCCGTTCGATCCCGTCTTCAGCAAAGAATTCGCGCACCAGATACGACGCTTCGATCGCGGCCGGGTTCGTGGTGCCCGCAAAGGCCGAATAATAGGGCAGATCGTAAAGCTGCTTGGCAACCGCCTCTTTCACCTTGTCGTTGGAATAGCCAAGGTTCACGCACCACAGGCCGCCCACCGCATCGACCACGGTCGCCCCGTCCAGATCGGTGATGGTAGAGCCTTGCGCGCCCATGATCACCGTCGGCGGATGCTCCATCGCGGCGCCCGGATGACCCATCGGGTGCCACATGTGACGGGCGTTGTTCTCACGTAAGAAATTATCGTCTTTCACGGGGCCGACTCCTTGTTCATTTTCGGTAAGCAGGCCACGAAACCCGGCCCGGGGCAAGCCTTGCACAACGCAGCCCGCCCCGATGCTTGGACCTTTGGTTGATTTCGCCCTGCGGTTAGTCTTCGTCTGGCAGGGCCAGGTTAAGCACGATGGACAGGAACGCCGCTGGCAACAGCCCGGAGGTCAGGAGGATCTGCGCCGTGCGTGGCATGTGTTGCAACGCCTCTGGCACGAGTTGCAACCCAAAGCCCACAGAAAGCGACACGGCGAAGATCACCATGTTGCGGCGGCTCCAATTCACATCCGACAGCATATTCACGCCCGCAGCCGCGACCATTCCGAACATCACGATGACACCGCCCCCCAGCACGTTGATCGGCACGGTAGACACGGCAGCGCCAACCTTGGGCACCAGACCGCACAGGATCAGGATCAGCGCACCGATGGTAACGACATGGCGGCTCATCACCCCGGTCATGGAGATCAGGCCGACATTCTGACTGAAGGAGGTATTGGGCAGCCCGCCGAAGATGCCGGAGATGGCGGTGCCAAGCCCATCGGCATAGGTCGCGCCGGAAATTTCGCGGTCTGTCGCCTCGCGGCCCGCGCCGCCCTTGGTGATGCCGCTGACATCGCCGACTGTTTCAATCGCCGAGATGATCGCCATGAAGCACATCCCGATGATGATCGCGGAATCGAAGGCATATCCCCATTTGAATGGCTCGGGCACCGCAAAGGATGCCGCCCGGCCGATATTGCCGAAATTCACCTGCCCCATGGCCAGCGCCACGAGGTAGCCGACGATCAGGCCGATCAGCACGGCCGAGACGGAGAGCATCCCGCGTGTGAAGAACTTGATCGCAAGCGTCACCACGATCACCACCAGCGCCGGTGTCCACATGGCAAGCGAGCCGAATTCCGGCTTGCCGATCAATGGAACGCCACCCGCCGCGTATTGGATGCCGACCTTGACCAGCGACAGGCCGATCATCAACACGATCAGACCGGTCACCAATGGCGGCAGGGCAAAGCGGATGCGTCCCACGAATGTCCCGATGAAGAAATGGAAGATCCCACCGATAATCACGCCGGTCATCAACCCGGCCAACCCGGCAACGCCCTGCCCGGCCACTGCCGGGATCATCACCGGCAGAAAGGCAAAGGACGTGCCCTGCATGATCGGCAGCCGCGCGCCGACCGGCCCCAAGCCAACCGTCTGAAACAGCGTGGCGACACCTGCAAACAGCATCGACATCTGGATCATGTAGATCATCATTGGGAAATCCGGGCTGTTCGAGCCAAAGCCGAACCCCGCCGCGCCCGCGACGATGATCGCCGGCGTCACGTTGGAGGCGAACATCGCCAGGACGTGCTGGATACCCAGCGGAATGGCCTGACCCAGCGGCGGCATTTCATCGGCGTCGTCATACAGATCGGCATGTGTCATCTTCGGTCCCTTGTTCTGGTCCCCGTCTGTCGCGGGTTGCCCGGAACTATGAGAGCCGGGCAATGCTCAGATCAAGGATTTTCAAGGATTCCAGCGGCTCTGGCGCGCAACTGCCCGCCAGCCGTGCATCGCCGGGCCGATCAACGGACCCGCCGCCGATGCGGGCCCCAGATCGCCGCCAGCGCCAGCGCAACACCGGACACCGTCGCAATCATACCTGCCGCGCTGACGGACGCCGTTTGCCCGATCCAAAGCGGCCCGTATCCGGCAAGCACATATCCGACCACGGCGGTGAGCGCCGCGATCACGACGGATACAAGCACCTGGCTCCCCAGCCGGTTGGTCATCAGCCGCGCCGCCGCCGGTGGGCAGATGAACATGGCAATCACGATGATGGAGCCGACCGCATCAAAGGCCGCAACCGCCGCCACCGCAGACAGGATCACCAGCGCTGCGCTTAATGCAGTCGTGCGCAGACCAAGTGTCCGGGCATGTCCTTCGTCAAAGCTCATCATCGCAAGTGGACGCCACAGGATCACTGTAAATGCGACAATGACCAGCAGAACCAGCACCATTCGCGGCAATTCGGCGGGCAGCCCCGCCAGTGCGACCGGATCCAGCAGGGAATCCCAGCCGATCGCGTCCAACCAGATCAGCCCTTCAAGATTGCCGTAAAGCGCGTGTTCGACATCCAGATGAACCCCGGAGGTATCGGCCTGTTCCAGCAACAGAACGCCAAGCGCGAACATGGTGGTGAAGACGACGCCCATGGCGGCCCCGGCCTCGATCCGGCCCAAGCGGCGAATGGTTTCGATAGCGACCATCGACAGGACCGCTGCCGCCGCCGCGCCCAGCATCATGACGGTGCTGGACACCGTTCCGGCGACAAGAAAGCCGACGACAATGCCCGGCAGCACAACATGGCTGATGGCATCGCCGATCAATGCCTGCCCCCGCAGGATCAGGAAGTTCCCCGGCAGCGCGCACGCAATCGCGACGCAAATCCCGATCAGCATCGGGACGAGTGACAGGCTGACGAATTCCATACCCATCATCCTATCTCCGCCTGTGGGGACAAGCGCGCGTCAAGCGCATCCAGTTGGTCCGGGGTCAACACGGTTTCGATATTGGTCAACCCGTCATACAGCGCTGCTTCCCGCTCCAATGCCGGATCGTTGCGGATTTCGCGCCAGCGGGCCACATCGCGCAACCGGCGAGAGGCTTCGGCGCGCCCTTCCGGCGTTGCGACCCCATCGGCGCGGATTAGACCTTCGCGGATGAGAAGGCGGCGCGTCAGGCTTTCATAGATCGGTTGACCCTGCGCAATCGCAAGCAGCCCTTGCTGCAAATGAACCTCGCGCCGAAACCGGATATGGCGCAGCGCCATCGCCAAAACCCCGCGCTGCGGCGCAAGCAGGAAAGACAGCGCGAAGAGGCCAAAACAACTCAACACGATGATCGGACCTGTCGGCAGATCCGGTGCAATCGCTGAAATCGCCGCCCCCACATAGCCCGAAACGCCGCCAATCAGGCCCGCGATCAACAGCACACGGTCGCTTTGCTCGCTCCAGAACCGGGCGGCGACGGGCGGAATGATCAGCAGGGCCACGATCAGGATAAGGCCGACGATCTTGAGCCCGACAACCGTCACGGCCAGCACCACGGCCATCAGGATCGCCTCGGACCGGCGCGGGTTGTGCCCGGCGACCTCGGCGAAACCGGGATCGAACGCGGCCAGCGTCAAGGGGCGGCGCATCAACAGGATCACGGCGAAGGTCAGCCCGGCGCTCAGCGCAATCAGCGTGGCATCGCCGCGCAGCATTCCGGCGGTTGAACCCAGCAAAAAGCCCTCAAGCCCCGCCTGCTGCCCCTGCCCCACGCTTTGCACGACGGTCAAAAGCACAATGCCGAAGCCGAAAAAGACCGACAAAACCGATCCGATGGCCGTATCTTCGCCCAGCCGTGTCCGGTTCGACAAGAAGCTGACCGCCGCCAGACCAAGCCCGGCGGAGCCGACAGCCCCCACAAGAAGTCCGGGCAAGGACCGACCATCGCCGCCCAGCGCGACCATCACCAGAAAGGCCAGCGCAATCCCCGGAAGGGTGGCGTGGCTGATCGCATCGCTGACAAGGGCGCGCTTGCGCAGAAACAGGAAGGTGCCTGCAACGCCTGCGGATAGCCCCAGCATCATGGCGCCCAAGGTCACAAGGGTCGCGTTATACCCAAGTTGCAGCAGCAGCGCGTCACTCAACATGGATCAGACCGTTTCCGCCAAAGCACCGATAACCTGACCCGCGCCCAGACGCCCACCATAAGCCTTGTGCAAAAGCTCGGGCACGAAGGTCGTGCTTACTGGCCCTTCTGCAATGACCTGCGTGGCCAGAAGCAGCACGTTGTCGAAATATTCCGGCACTGTGGACAGATCGTGATGCACGGCGACGACGGTCCGGCCCTCTTCCGCCAATTCCTTGAGAACACCGATAATCGCCTTCTCGGTCGCGGCATCCACACCCGCGAAGGGTTCGTCCAAAAGGTAAAGATCCGCCTGCTGCGCCAGCGCGCGGGCCAGAAACACGCGCTGTTGCTGCCCCCCCGAAAGCTGGCCAATCTGCCGTTCGGCAAAATCCTGCATCCCGACGCGCGTCAGGCAATGCAAGGCCGCATCCCGATGGGCCTGTCGCACTCGGCCCAGAAGGCCCAACTGCCGATACATGCCCATCAGCACCACATCGATCACCCGTGTGGGGAAATCCCAGTCCACACTGGCCCGCTGCGGCACATAGGCAATGCGGTCGCGCGCCTTGTCCAGCGGAAGGCCGAAGAACTGCACCTGCCCCGCCAGCGGCATCACGATCCCCAGCACCGCCTTGAGCAGCGTCGATTTCCCGGCGCCGTTCGGGCCGACGATGGCCGTCAACTCTCCGGCTCGCACCGTCATGTCTGCGGAAAATACCGCTGGCTTTTCGCCATAGGTCACCGTGATCCCGTGGACCTCCAACGGGGCAGCAGTGGCGGCCCCGGACCTGTCTTCTGGCACCATGTAGTTAACTCTGGATCAATTCGCCATTGAGCCCGGCCGCAGGCACATCGGCCCCAAGCGCACGCGCAATGGTCGTGATATTGTGGTCGAGCATTCCGACATATGTCCCTTCATAGGTGCCAGCCGTACCCATCGCGTCACTGTAAAGTTGCCCGCCCAGCGACAGTGTGCCGCCCTTGGCCGCGACCCCTTCGATCAGCGCGCGGATATTGCGATCCGACACCGAACTTTCCACGAAGACCGCCTTGATCTCGCGCTCTGCCAGCATCTCGACCAATTCGCGGATGCGATGCAAGCCCGCTTCGCTATTTGTGGAAATGCCCTGAACGCCGTGGACTTCCAATCCAAAAGCCCGCCCGAAATAGGAAAACGCATCATGTGCCGTGACCAGAACGCGCCGATGCTCCGGCACTTTGTCCATCGCGTCCAGCCCGTAGGCGGTCAGCGCGTCAAGATCGGCTTGGAATGCCGCGAGGTTTGCGTCGAACGTGGCCGCGTCATCTGGCCGAAGCTCGGTCAGGGCCTCTGCCGTGCGGGCGGCGATCCCGCCCCAGATCGCGGGATCCATCCAGATATGCGGATCGAAGGCATCATGGTATTCGGCATGTGCGATAAGCGGCGTGGCGCCCCCCGCCCGCGCCGCCGCTTCGAGCCGATCCGACACAGCGACAACCGGCTGACGCTTGGCCAGACGTTCCAGCACGTCCTTCATCTGCGCTTCGAGGAACAGACCGTTCCACAGAACAATATCCGCCCGCGTCATCGTGACGATATCGCTACGGGTCTGCCGATAGGAATGCGGGTCGATGCCCGGCCCCATCAGGCCGCGCACATCGACAGCATCCCCGCCGATCCGCGACACCGTGTCCGCGATCATGCCGGTCGTCGCCACGACGTTCAGCTTTTGCTGCGCCAATGCCGCCTTCGGAACCGCCAAAGCGGCAAGAGATGCACCAATCAGTTCGCGACGTGTCAGCATTTCAGACCTTTCCTCACTGCCACATCACAAAATGAGAACAATTCGCAAGAAGTCAAGTTCCTGCGAATTATTCGCAATAAAAATGTCCGGCTTACGTGAATTCGATGAGAAAAGAGGCGCCTTCCGTGGACACGGCGCCAGATGGCTCCAGCGTGATCTGCCCGCCTGCCGCTTCTATCAGGCTTTGAACCACGGATAAGCCCATCCCAGACCCGCCTGCATCGCGGCGCGAGGTGAAGAACGGATCGAACACCCGGTCCCGGTCACCTTCGGCGATGCCCGGCCCGTCATCCGCGACCCGCAAACCCGCATCCACGTCGGAGATCACCATGGCCTGCGCCCCGGCCTCCGCGGCGTTCCGGGCAAGTTGCGTGATCACACGGGCAAGGTCTTGGGCTGCGATGGGCAACCGGGCCTGCGACGTCGCCTTGAGGTCCAGACCACCGGGAAGCTCCGCCGCCGCCAACGCCTCTGCCAGGGTGCATTCACCCTGCGCGGCGGTCAGACGCACCGCCGCATGGGCGCGCAGATCATCCAAGAGCCGCTGCATCCGCGCGCCAGAGTTGTGGATTGTCTGCAACAAGCGGGCGCGATCCCCGGGCGCAAGCCCCGGATCATCCAGCATTTCCGCCGCGCCGCGAATAGCGGTCAGGGGCGATTTCAGCTCATGCGTGACGTGATCTGCATAGGCCGAAAGCCCGCGTGCGCGCCCATGCAGCGTCGCGCCCATCTCGATCACGCTTTGGCCCAGATCGGACAATTCCGCGGTGCCGAAACGGTCTGGCGGCGGCACATCCCGCGCCACCTTCATGGCCTGCGCGTGAGCGGTCAGCGCCCAGACAGGGCGCAACACCAATCGGGACAGCAACCATGCCAGCGCGGCGGTCGCCACCACCGCAAGCCAGAAGATCAGCCAAGCCGTTTCCGCCCAACCCAGAATGTCGCCCGCCAGACGGAACACCGTCAGCCCAAGGATCGGCAAGGCCAGCACCGCCAGCAGCGTCCCGCCCAGCACCAGCAAAAGCGGTGGCCGCCATTTCCGCCTTACCCGCCGCGACATGCGCCCATCCGAATTCCGACCCCATGCAGCGTTTCGATGGCGTCAGGGCAACCGGCCTCTGTCAGCTTGAAGCGCAGGTTACGCAGATGACTGTCGAGTGTCCGGTCCGAAACGACCATGCCCGCGCCCCAGACCCGGTCCACCAGCGCGGGCCGGGCAAAGACGCGCTCTGGCTGCGCCATGAGCAGCGCCAGAATATCCATCTCGCGCCCGGTCAGACCGATAGGCACCCCGCCCACATCGCAATGGTGCCGTTCCGGGTGCAGCCGCAGCCGCCCCCGTGCATATCCGTCAGTGCCCACAACCGGCGCCGCGTCGCGAGTCCGCTTGAGGATCGCCTTGATCCGCCCCACCAGTTCGCGCGGCGAGAAAGGCTTGCTCACATAATCGTCGCCGCCCAGTTCAAAGCCCAAGACGCGGTCGATCTCGTCATCGCGGGCGGTCAGGAACAGCACCGGCACGTCCGACGTCGTCCGCAGTTCGCGGCAAACGGCCAGCCCGTCCATTCGCGGCAGGCCGATATCCAGCACCAGCAGATCGAACCTGCCAGAGCGCGCCTTTGCAAGCCCTTCTGCGCCATCGCCCGCCTCGTCGCAGACCATTCCCGCCTGCCGAACCGCGATCCGCAACACCTCGCGGATTTGCGCGTCGTCATCAATAATGAGGATCTGAGGATCGGACATCTGTCGCCATCTCTGCTTCGAACGTGGCGAGGCTACGCCGCAGGCGCGCGTTGCGAAACCCCCATTCCCGCCAGTCTGCGGGCGCGCTGATTGGTCCGGCCAGCGGGTGATGCAAGCCGCATGTATCGGCCAAACTGCGGCCGGTATGGACAAGGACCGGCAGACGCGCCCCATCGCCAAGGCGGCACAAATAGCGCCAATCCTGCTGGACATCGTGGGTCAGGTTGTAATGCGCGATTGCCCTGTCGAAACTGACGAAGCAGCACAGCCAAACCACGCCAGCCCCAAGTGCCGCGCTGCGTTGGAGCAGCCACAGATTGCTTTGGCCCCGCAGGATTTGCCACAGGGTCAATGCAAGCCCCGCCGCAACCAGCCCCATCCAGATTGCCGCCGCCATGCGCATCCGGGTCAGGCCATAAGTTTCCACGTAAAGATCCAGCCGCAGCAGCGACGAACAGGTCAGCCATACGGTCTGGGCCACCCAGATCAGCAGCAAGTAACGCAGAAACGGCGCCGCAGTGATGAAGGGCCGGGCCAGCAGCGCGAAACCACCGGACAGCAGCGCCAATATGACCAGAGGGTAAGCACCGCGATGCGCATATTCGGCATAACTCATCCCGTCGGGCAGGCCGATCCCGGCGGCCAGAACCGCGACGTCCAGCGTATTTTGCAGCGCAAAAAGCCCGTTGAAGAGGATAAGACTGCGCGCGATGGCACCGCCATTGATGATACCCGGCACGCGGACCGGCCCGAATTTGGCAGGTTTCGGATCGGGGGAAAGCTGCGGCGCGAACCGCGCCAGGTTGACCAGCGGCCAGATGCAAAGCGCAAGGCAAAACCACAGCACCATGCGCCGCAGGTCCGGGGCTTGCGGGCTCCAGTCCAGCACACCGCGCGCCCATTGATCCAGCACCGGATTGGCCGAAAGCAGCAGACCGCAAAAGACAATGCCGACCCCCAAAGGCAGCGCCCAGCCCATCAGTGCCGAACGTGCCCGTCCCGCCATGTCCTGCGCCGCTTCGGGAGCCCGAACCGCTTGGGCCGCGTCACTGCAGGAAAAGATCGGTGCCAGCCACCAGAACCGAAAAGCCCCGCGAAGGCGCCGCCCGGTCAGGGCCATCAGGGCAAGCGGCAAGCCCGCGAAATAGAACAGCAGCGATAAGGGCTGCACCAGTTCGATGACGGGCAAACAGGCGATCAGCGCAATTGCGGCCGCCAGAAAACGACGGCGCGCCGGAATGCGACCGGGCAACAGCTCTGCCGCGGCGGCGATGCAAACAGCGACGAAGACCGCCAGTGACAAACCCGGCGCGACATTCCAGACCAACTGATCCGCCAGCGCGACCAAGGCGACCAGCAATGCCAGATTGGGCAGATGGCTCTCGCCAAGCCAGCCCTGACGCCCCGTGTCCACCGGCGGGCCCGCAGGCTCCGCCACGGGGGCGGACAGCCACCACCCATCCTGTTGCAACCGCAGCGGCACCCCGCGCACCAGATAAGATTTCATTGTCCCGGCTCCTTCCTTTTTGGCAGGTGTTTCACCGGTTTTCGCGCGCCGCCGTGCAGGGGGTGCGGGTAAATTCGTGCAGAGCTTGTGCAGACCCATCGCCTTGCACCCCGCCCTGCCACATGGCACTGTCCGCGCAACTGCGAACAAGGCCCACGCCATGACAATTACACCAGAAAAAACACGCGGCACGGCCACGACCGCACAGCTTCCGCAAGTGACCGAACCGCGCAATCCCGGCTTTGAGCTGGACCTTGGATGGGTGCGGAATCTGCGCGCCAATACCTCGGCCATCGAACGCCGCGCCGCGACGCTGCCGGGCCGCCGGTCGATCAAGAAAGATCACCAAGCCGCTTGGCTCGCGCGGGCGATCACGTGCATCGACCTGACAACACTGTCAGGCGATGACACCGCGCGCCGCGTCGAACGCCTTTGCGCCAAGGCCCGCCACCCGGTACGCACTGAAATCCTGCACGCGCTGGGGCTGGACGGCCTGACCACGGGCGCGGTCTGCGTCTATCACGAAATGGTGCCGACAGCCGTCAACGCGCTGAAGGGCTCCGGCATTCCCGTGGCGGCGGTCTCCACCGGGTTTCCCGCCGGTCTGTCGCCCTTTCACCTGCGCCTTCAGGAAATCCACGAAAGCGTCGCTGCCGGCGCCGAGGAAATCGACATCGTGATCTCGCGCCGTCATGTGCTGGAAGGCAATTGGCAGGCCCTCTACGACGAGATGTGCCAGATGCGCGAAGCCTGCGGACACGCCCATGTCAAAGCCATCCTCGCCACCGGCGAACTTGGCACGCTGCGCAACGTGGCCCGCGCCTCGGTGATCTGCATGTTGGCGGGGGCGGACTTCATCAAGACCTCGACCGGCAAGGAAAGCGTGAACGCCACGCTGCCCGTCACACTGGTGATGCTGCGCGCGATCCGCGAATTCCACGAACGCACGGGCTTCCGCGTGGGTTACAAACCTGCGGGCGGGATTTCCAAGGCGAAGGACGCACTGCTGTATCTGGCACTGATCAAGGAGGAACTGGGCGACCGCTGGCTCAGACCCGATCTGTTCCGCTTTGGCGCATCCTCGCTCTTGGGGGATATCGAACGGCAGTTGGAACACCACCTGACCGGCGCCTATTCGGCTGGCTACCGCCACGCCATGAGCTGAACCGGTGCCGCCTGGCGCCGGAATTTGCAGAAATTCCGGTCCGTTTTCCGCGACGGAAAACGGCCACAATCCGAAGGTCGCGACATGAGTGTAAAAGAAATCTTCGAGTCCATGGAATACGGCACCGCCCCCGAAAGCGCGGCTGAGGCGCTGGCATGGCTTGTCGATCAAGGGGACCGGTTCGGCCATTTCATCGACGGTGCCTTCACGGACCCGCAAGACGGGTTCGACTCGCGCAACCCCGCCACCGGCGAAGTGCTTGCCAAGCTTTCGCAAGCGACACAAAGCGATGTCGATGCCGCCGTGGCTGCCGCGCGCAAAGCACAGCCGAAATGGGCGAAACTGGGTGGGCATGGCCGTGCCAAGGTGCTCTATGCGCTGGCCCGGTTGCTGCAGAAACACGCGCGGCTTTTTGCCGTGCTCGAAACGCTGGATAATGGCAAGCCGATCCGCGAGTCGCGCGACATCGACATCCCGCTGGCCCAGCGACATTTCTATTACCACGCCGGCATGGCGCAGCTGATGGATTCCGAATTGCCGGACCGCGAGGCGCTTGGCGTTTGCGGTCAGATCATTCCGTGGAACTTCCCGCTTTTGATGCTGGCCTGGAAGGTCGCACCGGCGCTTGCGATGGGCAACACCGTTGTCCTGAAACCTGCTGAATACACCTCGCTGACCGCGCTGCTCTTTGCCGACATCTCGCGCCAGGCCGGGCTGCCAGCGGGCGTTCTGAACATCGTGACCGGCGATGGCGCAGTCGGAGAGATGATCACCGCCGCCGATGTGGACAAGATCGCCTTCACCGGCTCGACCGAAGTAGGCCGCAAGATCCGCGCCGCCACCGCTGGCAGTGGCAAGGCGCTGACCCTCGAACTGGGCGGGAAATCCCCCTACATCGTGTTCGACGATGCCGATCTCGACAGTGCGGTCGAGGGGCTGGTGGACGCGATCTGGTTCAATCAGGGGCAGGTCTGCTGCGCGGGCTCGCGCCTGCTGGTACAGGAACCGGTGGCCGATACCTTCTATGCCAAGCTGACCGCCCGCATGGACAAGCTGCGCGTGGGCGATCCGCTCGACAAGTCCATCGATGTGGGCGCTGTGGTCGATCCGGTCCAGCTGCGGACGATCACGCAGATGGTCGACGCGAACACCGAGGGCACGCGGCATGTGGCGGCCTGCGACGTGCCGGAGGGCTGCTATTACCCGCCGACACTGATCCGCGACCTCTCCCCCGCCGACGCGCTGATGCAGGAAGAGATTTTCGGCCCGGTCCTCGTCTCCACCACGTTCCGCACCCCGTCCGAGGCGGTCGAGATCGCCAATAACTCGCGCTACGGGCTTGCTGCGACCGTGTGGACGGAAAACGTCAATCTCGCGCTCGATATCGCGCCCAAGCTTGCGGCGGGGGTCGTCTGGGTCAATGCGACCAACCTCTTCGACGCGGCGGCAGGCTTTGGCGGCGTGCGCGAAAGCGGCTTCGGACGTGAAGGCGGCTGGGAAGGGCTGACAGCCTATACCCGCCCCAAAACCAAGGCCAAGCCAATCAAGGACACCGCGCCCTTCACCGGGAATGGCGCGCCGGAACCCGGTATCGACCGCACATCAAAGCTTTATATCGGGGGCAAGCAAGCCCGTCCCGATGGCGGCTATTCGGCCCCTGTCTGGGGCGCAAAGGGCCAACTTCTGGGCCATGCCTCGATCGCCGGGCGCAAGGATGTGCGCAATGCGGTAGAGGCCGCAACAGCCGCCGCAGGCTGGGCCAGGACGACCGGGCATTTGCGCGCCCAGATCCTTTATTACATAGCGGAAAACCTGTCGGCCCGCGCCGATGAGTTCGCAGCCCGCATCAATGAGATGACCGGCAAGCGCGACGGCGCGGCAGAGGTGCAAACCTGTATCGAACGGCTGTTCACCTATGGCGCATGGGCCGACAAGTTCGATGGCGCGGTAAAAGGCGTTCCCATTCGCGGTGTCGCCGTTGCAATGCGGGAACCGGTGGGCGTGATTGGTGCGCTGTGCCCGGCCGAAGCCCCGCTGCTTGGCCTGATCTCGCTGATGGCCCCTGCCATGGCGATGGGCAACCGCAGCGTGCTGTGCGCTTCCGAAACCTTCCCGCTGGCGGCAATGGATTTCTATCAGGTGCTGGAAACATCGGATGTGCCCGCCGGCGTCGTCAATATCCTCTCCGGCCCTCATGCAGACACCGCCCCGCATCTGGCACGCCATCTGGGCGTTGATGCGGTCTGGTCCTTCGGATCCGGCGCGCTGAGCGAAACGGTAGAGCGGGAAGCAGCAGGCAACCTGAAGCGGACATGGGTCAATAACGGCCTTGCGCGCGACTGGTCCAAGCCCGAAGGCGAAGGCCGCGCCTTTCTGGACGCGGCCACCGAAATCAAGACAATCTGGATTCCCTACGGCGAGTGAGGCGCGGCCTTAATTGCTGGCCGTCGTCTCCAACCCTTCGGGCGTGCCGACAACGACAAAACGCAGGTTGTCCGGCTGATACAGCCACTTGGCGACCGCGTTCGCCTCTTCCAGCGTGACGGCATTCACCTTGTCGTTGCGCGTCGCAATATAGTCGATTGGCAGGCCCTGCGCCTGCATCCCCACAAGGATGCCCGCAATGTTGGAATTCCCGTCGAACCGCAGCGGATAGGCCCCTGTGAGATAGAGCTTCGCCGCGTTCAATTCTTCCTCTGTCACGCCGTTTTCAGCGATCTTGGACCACTCGTCACGGATCACATCCACCGCTTCGGCGATGCGGTCATTGGCCGAGGACACGCTGCCCTGATAAGTCGCGGCGTAGTCCTTGGGCGACAGGTAAGAATAAACGCCGTAGGTCAGCCCACGTTTCACGCGCACTTCCTGTGTCAGACGGCTTTCAAACCCGCCCGCACCAAGCACTTGATTCAGCAGATAGGCCGCGAAGAAATCCGGGTGGTCCCGTTCGACCCCCGCATGGCCGAAAATCGCAACCGACTGCGGGGTGTCGAAGGGCACGACTTCAATTCCGCCGGTGATCGAAACCTCGGCCTGCGTCGGCATCGGCGCACCGGATTCGGGCAGGTCGCCCAGCACGGCGTCGATCACGCGGCCCAGCGTTTCCGCATCGATATTGCCCGCCGCGCCGATGACCACCCGGTCGCGCGCAAAGGCGTTGTGATGCGCTGTCACCAGATCATCGCGGGTCAGGGCCGATACGCTGTCTTCGGTGCCATCCGGGGACGTCGCATAGGGATGATCCCCATAGGCCGCGGCATCGAAGGCCCGCCGCGCAAGGGCACGCGGGTCGGTTTCATCGGAGCGAATATTGGTCAGCAACTGGCGGCGGACACGTTCAATCGCGTCATCGTCAAAGCGCGGCTCTTGCAGGGCGGCGCGCAGAAGCTCGATCGCTTCGTCCTGTGTCTCTGTCAAAAAGCGCGCAGTGACAGAGATATTATCATCGCTCGCATCAAAACCGAAAGAGGCTGCCAGCTCTTCGCCCCGGCGGGCAAAGGCCCGCGCGTCGAGTTCGCCCGCCCCTTCTTCCAGCAGCGACGTCATCAGGATCGTCGACCCGCGTTTGCCGGGCACATCCAGCGATGCGCCGCCTTGAAACTGGATTTCCAGCGCAACAAAGGGGATCGAGGGTTCTTCGACCAGCCAGGCTTTCAGCCCACCGGGAGAAGTAACTTCCTGAATATCGACCTCCGCCCACGCGGGGAAAGCCACGAACGCAGCGACGAGAAATGCGACGACATGTTTCATTGGGACACCTCAGCGGCTTTCATCAAGTAACCTGTCACCGATCCTTCGGGGCGCAGCACCGCGCGGGCAGCTTCGATCACGTCTTCTTCGGTGACGGCTTGCAAAAGGTCAGGCCATACCTGCACATCTTCCACCGTCAGGCCAGACGTCATCGCCCGACCATAGCGGTTGGCAATCCCATCGACATTGTCGCGGGCATAGATTTCGGACGCCCGAACCTGCATCTTGATCCGGTCCATCGCTTCCGTATCGACGCCATCTTCGATGAACTGCGCCAAGACCCGGTCCAGCGCGGCTTCGGCATCCTCAAGCGCAATACCCGGTTGTGGCACGATCACGACATCAAAGGTCGTCTCGTCCAGCGAGGTGCCGGAATAGAACGCGCCGGTATAGATCGCGATCTGTTCTTCGAACTGGAGTTTCTCTGTCAGGTAAGAGGTGGTGCCACCGCCCAAAAGCTCGGCCAGGATACGCAGCGCGGCGGCTTTCTCCTGATCGCCCGGATTGCGTTCCGGCGCGATATAACTGCGGCTGACATATTCGGTCGAAACCCGCGGATCGTGGAAGATCACGCGGCGTTCGGCGTTTTGGGGCGGCTCTTCACTGCGCGCGCGCGGCTGGATGTCCGGGTTTGCGGGGATCACGCCGTAATGCTGTTCAGCCAGCGTGCGCACTTCCTCGGGCGTGACATCGCCCGAAACCACAAGGATCGCATTGTTGGGCGCGTAATGCGCTTCGTAGAAGGCAAGAACGTCGTCCATATCCAGACGCTCCATCTCGTGCTTCCAGCCAATGATCGGCACGCCGTAGCGATGGTTCAGGTATTGCGAGGCGTTCAGCTGCTCTCCGAACAAAGCGCGTGGGTTATTTTCGGTGCGCTGGTTCCGTTCTTCCAGAATGACCTGCCGCTCCGTCAGGATGTCATCTTCGGTCAGACGGATATTGCGCATCCGGTCCGCTTCCATCTGCATCATCAGGTCCAGCCGGTCGGCTGCGACGCGCTGGAAATAGGCGGTGTAGTCATAGCTGGTGAAAGCGTTGTCCTGACCGCCATTGGCCGACACGACGCGCGAAAACTCACCCGATTCCAAGGTGTCGGTGGCTTTGAACAGCAGGTGTTCAAGAAAATGCGCCACGCCGGACGTCCCGGCAGGTTCATCCGCCGATCCTGCCCGATACCAGACCATATGCTGGACAACCGGCGCGCGGTGATCTTCGACGACCACAACCTCCATCCCGTTGTCCAAGGTGAAATGAGTGACCATCTCATCCGCCCACGCAACCACGGGGGCACATAGAACGGTGGCAGCAATCAAAGCACGGCGCAGCATCGGCAATCCTTTCATGCGGTGTTGCACGGTAATGTACGCCCGCGCGTGATCCATTCAAGCGCGGTATCGTTAATGTGAGATTACTCGGGAGGCGCGCTGGGAGTTTTTGCGCCCGCACGGCGCCAGCGACGCTGTTCCGCCTTCGCATCAAGTGCCTGCCGCCGGTAGACATTGTTGTAGATGTCTTCGCGCACGATGCGGATTTGAGTAAACCGCCCACGGCGGCGGCGGAAATCCTCGTCCGCAACGGCAAGTTCCTGCCGGATTGCTGCCTCACGTCCAAATCGAGACGCATAGTTCACGACCGCCCCATCGGCACCGGGGATAACCCCGGTATCGGCAGCGCGGCGTCCACCCAAGGCAATCGCGCTATCCTGCAACGGATATTGATCCGTCCGGTTCGCGCCACCCGGCGTCGGTTCTGGCAAAGAGGACAGATCTTCGGGCGCTTGCAACGGCTTACCGGGCGTGATCTTGAATTCGTCCGGCCCATCGCTGGGGCGCGCGAGTTCGCGCAGACTCTTGTTCTCGCATGCCGAGACAAGGGTCATTGCCACCAAGATCAAACCGATCTGAAACAGACGCATGCGTGCGCTCCACTCTCCTTCGTCCACCTTCCTTACGCCAAGCGGCGGGGGAATGTCACGGGTCAATGTTTGCGCACTGCGCGCCCATCCGGTGTCACGATCACAAGCCCGATGGCCCCGGCGAAAATGAAGATGTCCGCGACGTTGAAACTGTAGGGGTTACGGATGCCGCAGCAGGACATGTTCAGAAAATCCAGAACATAGCCGTACAAGACCCGATCAATGACATTTCCCATGGCACCGCCGACGAGAAGCCCGGCGCAAACCAGCCCGAGCCTCGACATTCTCGTGCGCCGGACCCACCACAGAACCCAGCCGCAGACCAGCAGCGCCAGCCCGATCCAGACCCACGCGTTCACCGCGTCGCCCCCGATCCCGAAATTGATCCCGTGGTTTTCGCCGTAGCGCAGGTTCAGCAAGGGCGGCAGCACGTCGATCGACAGGACGCGCCAAAGCTCCATCGAATGGATGACGATGTACTTGCTGGCCTGATCGGCCAGAAACGCCACCATTGCTGCCCAGAAAACAAGGTTCATATCAGTGCCGGAAGTGTCGCATACCGGTGAAGACCATCGCGAGACCGGCCTCATCCGCTGCCGCGATCACTTCGTCGTCGCGCATCGATCCGCCGGGCTGAATCACGCAGGTCGCCCCCGCCGCGGCCGCTTCCATCAAGCCGTCCGGGAAGGGAAAGAACGCATCCGACGCCACGGCGCTGCCTTGGGTAAGCGGCGCGGGCAGGCCCAGCGCCTCGGCCATGCGTTCAGCCTTTTTCGCCGCGATCAGCGCGGAATCCACACGGCTCATCTGGCCTGCACCCACACCGACGGTCGCGCCGTTCTTCACATAGACAATCGCGTTGGACTTCACATGCTTTGCCACGGTCCATGCAAAGCGCAGATCGGCCATCTGTTCCGACGTGGGCTGCACCTTGGTCACAACGCGCAGTTCTTCGGCAGGCACGAAGCCCGTGTCCTTGTCCTGCACCAGCCATCCGCCAGAGAGTTGCTTGACCGCCAATCCCGCCGCGCGCGGATCGGCCAGACCATCTGTGGTGAGCAGGCGCAGGTTCTTCTTGGCGGCGAAGACTTCCTTCGCCGCATCGCTTGCACCCGGAGCAATCACGACTTCGGTAAAGATGCCGGTGATTTCCTTGGCGGTTTCCTCGTCCAGCGGCTGGTTCAACGCAACGATGCCACCGAAGGCAGAGGTGCGGTCGCAATCGAACGCCTTCTGATACGCCTCTTTCACGGTGCTGCCGGTCGCGACGCCGCAGGGGTTGGCATGCTTGATGATGACACAGGCCGGGCCATCCTTGGGGGCGAATTCGCTCACCAGCTCAAAGGCGGCATCGGTGTCGTTGATGTTGTTATAGCTCAGTTCCTTGCCCTGATGCTGCTGCGCCGTCGCCACGCCGGCGCGGCCCGATCCATCGGCATAAAAGCTGGCCGCCTGATGCGGGTTTTCGCCATAGCGCAGTTCCTGCACCAACTGGCCGCCAAAGCTGCGCCGACGCGGCGCGTCGCCAACTTGACCCGCCATCCACGTGCTTACCGCCGTGTCATAGGCCGCCGTGCGCGCATAGGCCGTCTGTGCAAGCCGCTGGCGCAGGGCATAGGTCGTGTAACCGTCATTCGCTTCGAGCTCCGACAGGAAGACCGCATAATCCTCGACATCCACGATGATATTGACGAAGCCATGGTTCTTTGCGGCCGAGCGGATCATCGCCGGGCCGCCAATGTCGATATTCTCGATCATCTCGTCATAGGCCGCGCCGCGCGCCAGAGCCTTTTCGAACGGGTACAGGTTCACAACGACCAGATCGATTGCGCCGATGCCATGCTCGTTCATCGATGCCACGTGATCGTCATTGTCGCGCAGCGCCAGCAGGCCACCATGCACAACCGGGTGCAGGGTCTTGACCCGGCCGTCCATCATTTCGGGAAAGTTCGTCACATCGCTGACATCCTTGACCTCGCAGCCCGCAGCCCGCAGCGCATTCGCCGTGCCGCCGGTCGACAGCAATTCGACACCGCGCGCGATCAGCGCTTGTCCGAATTCAGCAAGTCCGGTCTTGTCGGATACAGAAATCAAGGCGCGGCGTACGGGGTAAAGATTGGTCATCGAACGTCCTGTCATGTGTCTTGGGGCATCGGCAGATGATCCTGCACGAGATCGCGCACGCCTATGGCAGTATCTTGCGGTTTCGACAAGGACCAGCGCACCCGCGTTGCGTAATCGACGGCTTTGCCGGACAGCACGATCTGCTGGCTTGCACGGGGTTTGAGCCGGTTGGATTCGAGGTACACCGACGGCTCCAGCGTGACAGGCTGCCCTTCGCTGCGGAACACCCAGACTTCGCCGCTTTTAAGCACGACAGACACCGCCGCCCCGCCCAAATCCAGTGTGGCATGCGCCTCCGGGTGCAGATGAAAGCGGATGTCAAAGGGGATACCGTCCAGTTTCTTCTGGTTCATCGCCTTGTCAAAGCGCCGGCGATCCGCGTCCTCCAGCGCCAGAAGAAGGTCTTCGCCCGCCATCCCGCGCCCGTCAAAGGTCAGCTCCAGCGTGCGCGCATGTGTCAGGCCATGCGTGGCCACATAGCCGTCATGCCCGCCCTGAAATCGCAACCCGTCCGAGGCGTGGCTGATCTCGATCGGGACATGAGTCGGCGTATCCACCAGCATCTCGCGCGCCGTGACACGGTCAGCATCGCCCAACCGCGCGCTGGAATAGCCATCCAGACAAAGGGTCGAATGGGACGGCGTCGCGCGCCCCGCCCGTCGCCAATCCGCGCCAAAACTCGCGCCCGAGCCGCAATTGACGATCAGGGCCCGCCGCCCGGAGGTCATTTCAAAGGCCAAGGTCGAGGCATGGGCATTGAAGCTCGCAGCCCCGGTCGGTGGCGGGCTGGCATCGATGATGACACTGGTGCGCCCCGCCGACAGCCGTGCAAAGCCCATCGACAAACCGTCCGGCGCCCGGGTTTTGACACCCGATGCCGCCAGAGCGTGATCCAGACGCCCTTCCATGCCGCGCCCGCCGCCATGGAACCGCGCGAGCGACCCATCCGCGTGGCGCAACGTGCGAAGTGTCGGCGCGATACGGTCAATCGCCCCCAAATGCGCTTTCGGCAGCGGCTTTTCCGCTTCGCTAAGGGCGGCTGCCGCCCATGTCAGCAATGTGAAGACCTCGAGCAATTCCTGCGGATTGCGCGTGGGCACGCCGCCTTCTTCGTTGATCTGGGCATCGCATTCCTTGGCAAGCGCCGCTACGGCGGGTTCGGCCAAACGCTCCAACCCTTCCAACGCCAGCCCGGCATAGATCAGGCCGGTCAGCGCCTCGAACCGGGGCAGGCCCGGCGCGGCGCTATGCCAACGACGCGACAGGAACAGCGTCTGCTGCGCCAAGGACCGGTGAAATGCCTTCGACTGCGCGCTTTCCTGACCACGCAGCAGGAAGATCGCATGGTTGATCCAACGGATCAGGCGACGCCCAGTCAGGTCAGGCGTCCAGCCTGGCCCGACACCGCCGCCATATCGGTCAATCCATGCCCAAAGCCATTCTGTTGCGGTGGCGCGCGCCTTCAGGTCGCCGACGGCGGCAAGATCGTCCAGCCACGCAAAGCCGTGCAGTTCCGCCTTGAAGGCCGAGTCGGGCGGCGTGATCTCCCAGATGCTTTGATTTTCCGCTGTCACCAGATAGCCGGCAAACAGGAAATTGCCCGCAACCAGTTGTCGCCCACGGGCAAAGCTGCCGATCGTGCGGGGTTCTGGCGCGGTCACAAAGGCAGACGACGCCTTCGCACGCGTCGCAAGCCGCGCATGAATGCGGTCGAGAAGCCGGGCGCCGCGGGCGCTCAAACTGATCGGATCGCTCATTGTCCTGCCTTCAACGCTCTACCGGCGTAATTGGGCACAGGATACCGACAGATGCACCACGAGTCACCGTCTGATTTTGCGTCAGGCGTGTTTGCGCAAGGGCGCGATGTAAAACCCGTCCATGCCGCCTTGCTCAGCCCAGAAATCGGGGCGCAGCCGCAGGCCGCCTTCCGTGCTGCGCCATTCCGACTCGATCCACGGCTGTTCCAGCGCGGCGGTATCGATCTGCAGGTCCGGATGACGCTCCAGCGCCTCTTCGATCTGAACCTCACCCTCGTCCGGCAGCAAAGAGCACGTGCAGAACACCAATTGCCCGCCCGGACGCAGAAGCGTCACCGCGTGGTCGATCATCCGCGCTTGCAGGTCGATCAGGCCGAAAAACTCGGACCCGTCCTTGGCGAAGGGCAGATCGGGATGGCGCCGCAAGGTGCCCGTGGCCGAACAGGGCGCATCCAGCAGCACCGCATCCCATTGTCCGCTCACTTCAAGCGCATCCGATTGGAGCAGTTCAGCCGTCAGCCCGGTCCGGGAGAGGTTTTCGCGCACGCGCTCTAGCCGCTTGTCCGACAAGTCCACCGCTGTCACATCCTTGCCCGCAGCGGCAAGCTGCATGGTCTTGCCCCCCGGCGCGGCGCACAGGTCAAGTACTTTGTGGCCATCCACAAGACGCGCCGGAATTGCGGCAGCCGCATCCTGCACCCACCACGCCCCCTCGGTATAGCCGGGCAAGCCACTCACCTGCCCCGGATCGGTCAGGCGCACGGTTCCCGTGGGCAGCAGCGTCCCGCCAAGTTGCTTGGCCAGTTCTGCCGCATCGCCCCGCGCAGAAAGATCCAGCGGAGCGCCCGCCGCATGCGCCTCTTCCATCGCGCGGACAGTATCGCGGCCCCATGCCGCCAGAAGCGGGGCGCGCAGCCAATCGGGAATACGCGGCGTCGGCAGGGTCAGCCAATCCTGAGCCGCATGGTCCGCCAACTTGCGCAGCACCGCGTTGACCAGCCCCTTGAGCCGCCCGTGCCGCTTGCTGCGCGACGCGATGGACACAAGGTCGTTCACGACCCCATGGGCCGCCGCACCTTGCGCCAATTCCAATGCGCCGATCCGCAGCAAATTGTGTATGGGCAGTGGGGGCGTTTTTTGGACGTGATCAGTCATCAGGCGATCCACGCGGTCCATGTTGCGCAGCACATCGGTCGCCAATCGCTGCGCTCTGGCCCTGTCGGGCGGGGACAAACGCTCCAACGCGCCGCCCGCGATCAGATCGCTCATCAATTTCCCGTCGCCGGTAATCCGGTCAAGAAGATATGCCGCGCTCCGACGCGCCGCGATGCCATCTGCGCTCATGGAAACCCTTGCCTTGCTGAACCGGGCGCGTATATCAGCCCCATGGCTGACATGGAAACCCCGAAAGAACGCCCTGACCTGCCGCCCGCGGCGCAACGCGCTTTGTCCGAAGCGGCCGAACGCCGTGCCAAGGCCGAAGCAGAGGCCGCTGCGATGCCGAAGGAACTGGGCGGGCGCGATGGCCCGGAACCCGTCCGATACGGCGACTGGGAGAAAAAGGGCCTTGCCGTCGACTTCTGACGCGCCCCGCGACCTTTGGCCGCTTGGCCCCAGCGCCTTTGCAGTGGTCGAAACGCAAGGGCGGGACTAAAGCTGACACCATGACAGACACGTTGCCACCCTGCCCCGAATGCGGTTCCGCCTATACCTATGAGGCGGCCAGCCTGCTGATGTGTCCCGAATGTGGGCATGAATGGTCGCCAGGCGCCACCGCTGGCCCTGAAATCCGCGACGCGGTCGGCAATGTTCTGGCCGATGGCGACACGGTGACGGTCATCAAGGATCTAAAGCTCAAAGGCACGTCCAGCACGATCAAGGTCGGCACGAAGGTGCGCGGCATCCGGCTTGTCGAGGGCGATCACGACATCGACTGCAAAGTGCCCGGCCACGGCCAAATCGGGCTGAAGTCGCAATTCCTGAAGAAAGTGACCGGCTGACCCCGGCTTAAAGCGTTCGATACCAGAATTGCAGCGGCTTTGCGGTTTCTGCCGCCGCGCCCACATCTTTCCAGTCAAATTGCGCAATGACGCCATCCAGCGGCGCATAGCCGCGCGCGCGCCAGAACCCGTCAAGGGGCCGATATTCTGCCGGGCGTGCCGGATGGTCCTGCGGCCGCATCACGCTGCAAAAGGCGCTGGCCGTGAAACCAAGACGCCGCGCATGGGCTTCGCGATGATCGAAGAAGGCGTGGCCGAACCCTTGCCCACGATACCCCGGCAGCAGCACGCTTTCCGCACAATAGAATATCTGCGCCAAATCCAGACCGCTGTCATCGAAAGCAGCGGCGAAATCCTCTGCATGGTCGGCCAAAGGCGCGCCGGTCGACGCCCCGACAAGCCGCGCCCCATCAAACGCGCCCACGACGATCGCACGATCGCTTTCGGCATAGGGGCGCAGATACGCCTCCTCATAGGCCGCGTCCCCGTCATAGAGATAGGGCCAGTCGCGAAACACTTCGATCCGCAAACGCGCCACATCCGGCAACGCCGCGCTCAGGGCCGCCCCGGTCAGCGCCCGGACCCTCATCAGGCGACCTGCCGCATCCAATCCGCGAGATTGTAATAGGTCGTGACGCGGGTGATCTTGCCATCCGCCACGTCAAAGAACGACCCCGCGGGCAGACGGTAGGTCTGACCTTTCGCTTCAGGCAGTCCCGCATCGGTTTCCAGATAAGTGCCGTTGACGATGTATTCCGCCGCCGCGCGCGTGCCGCCTTGCGCCTCGAAGACGACCATACCGGTCAATTCCTCGCGGTAGCAGCGGCTCATATGGGCGCAAAACTCGGCAAAGAGCGTCTTGCCGCGGCGAATCTCGCCCTCGTTCACGTGATGGGCCACATCCTCGGACAAGCAGTCCAACATGCCGGGCACATCGCCAGCGTTGAACGCTGCAAAATAGGTTTCGATCACTGTCACGATTTGCTCTCCAATGGCGCGCCGAAGCGTTCGGTCAGCCGGTCTATGATTTGGTCACGCGCCATGCGGTAGTTTTCCAGCTTGGCCTCGCGGGTTTCGCCCAACCCCGTCGGATCGAGGATCGGCCAATACTCCACATCCAGATGGAAATAGCGCGTCAGCTCCAGGGCCCGGCGCTGGCTGGCCGGGGATAAGGCAATCACCAGATCGAAGGAGGACAGGTCATCGCCCCATTCTTCCATCTCATCGAAACTGCGCGAGCGGTGACGCGACAGTTCGACCCCCTTTTCCTGACACACGGCGATGCAGAATCCATCGATCTCCATATCGTTATGGACGCCGACCGACTGCACATAGGTGCCCGTGCCATAGAACTTCTTCATGATGCCTTCCGCCATCGGCGAACGTACCGCGTTATGGTCGCAGCAGAACAGCACCGACTGAGGAAGTCCGTTCATGGTTTAACCGCCGAAATGCAGCACGCAGATCAGGGTAAACAGGCGGCGGGCCGTGTCGGGGTCCATCTCCACCTTGCCTTCCAGACGTTCCTGCAGAACGCGGCTGCCTTCGTTGTGGATACCGCGCCGCGCCATGTCGATGGTCTCGATCTGGCTGGGGGCCGCTGTCTTCACCGCCTCGAAGTAGCTTTCGCAAATCTGGAAATAGTCCTTCACCACCTGCCGAAACGGGCTGAGAGACAGGTGGAACTCCGCCGCGCGCTCATCGGCTTCTGTGTTGACGTCGAAAACCAGCCGCTTGTCCCGAATGGACAGGCCAAGGTGGTACGGCCCCTCGGGAACGGCGCGGTCGTCGCGCGCTGGCAAGACGAAAGTGTTGTCCTCGAGCAGGTCAAACAGCGCAACCTTCCGCTCTTGCGCGATCTCCGGCGTGGGCGGCGGCAGGTTGGCGTCATCCAACTCGATCTGTGTAATCCGGGACATAAGTTACGACCTTTCGACCAACTTCGGCGTTTTGCATAACGGGTTGCCGCAGGCTGGGCAATCACGGATCAGCGATGACGCGGCGCGCGGCCGCAACCGCAGGGCGGGCTGTGCATTTCGCAAGCTGACCCGCCCGCCGCAGATGCGCCGCGTGCAGGATTACCGGTTCAGCTTGGATAGACGCGCCGTCACGGACAACCCGTGCGCCTCAAGGCTCTCGGAGGTGGCAAGCACCTCTGCCGCGGGGCCAATCGCACGCAGGCTATCTGCGCTCATCTTCGCCAGTGTCGTGCGCTTGAGAAAATCCATCACGCTGAGACCGGAAGAGAACCGCGCCGACCGCGCCGTGGGCAGCACGTGGTTCGGCCCGCCGATATAGTCGCCGATTGCTTCGGGCGTCCATTGCCCAAGGAAGATCGCGCCCGCATGGGTGATCTTCTCGGCCAAGGCGTCGGGATCGGCCACGCAAAGCTCCAAGTGTTCGGGCGCGATCCGGTCCGACAGCGCAGCCGCCTCATCCAAATCCCGCGCCACGATCACAGCGCCGTAGTCGCGCCAACTGATGCCAGCAATGGCGCGCCGTTCCAGTGTCTCAAGCCGTTTGTCCACCGCCTCGGCCACCGCCTTGCCAAACGCCGCATCCGTGGTGATCAGCAGCGACTGCGCGCTTTCGTCATGCTCGGCCTGGCTGAGCAAATCCAGGGCGATCCAATCAGGGTCATTGTCGCCATCGGCGATCACCAGAATTTCCGACGGGCCCGCGATCATGTCGATGCCGACACGTCCGAAAACCCGGCGCTTGGCGGCTGCGACAAAGGCATTGCCGGGCCCGGTGATCTTGTCGACCGCCGCGATGGTTTGCGTGCCGTAAGCCAATGCCGCAACAGCCTGCGCCCCGCCAATACGGTAGATTTCATCGACACCTGCGATCTGCGCCGCCGCCATCACCGCCGGGTTCACGGCGCCATCCGGGGTCGGCACGACCATCGCCAGACGCTGCACCCCGGCCACCTTCGCAGGAACCGCATTCATCAGCAGCGACGACGGATAAGACGCCAGCCCGCCGGGCACATATAGCCCTGCCGCCGAAACCGGTGTCCAGCGCCAGCCCAGCCTCGCGCCGCTTTCATCGGTCCAGCTTTCGTCAGAAGGCATCTGCCGTTCGTGATAGGCGCGAATACGTTCTTCTGCCAGAACCAGCGCCGCGCGCACCTCTTCGGGCGCATCGTCCGCCGCCGCCGCGACCTCCTCGGGCGTCATGCGCATGGTTTCTGGTGTCAGGGCGACACGGTCGAAACGTTCGGTCAGCTCCAGCACGGCGGCATCCCCGCGCGCCCGCACATCGGCGATGATCCCGGCGACGACATCATCGACATCGGGGCTGTCTTCGCGCTTGGCGTTCAACAAGGTTTGAAACTGCGCCTCGAAATCCGTTGCGGTCGTCTCAAGAAACTGCGGCATCTGGCTCTCTCCTGTCGTCACGCCTGCCGATATAGCTGCGACTGGCACATGTCCAGAACACCGGCCATTCGTCCCGTAAGAACACTGCGCGCGGCACGCGCGCTCCGTTTGGTTGAAGCTGGCAGGTGGTTAAAGCGTGTGGCCCGGCGCCATGCCCGAGGGCGCCTTATAGGGCCGGGTCACGTCGCGCAGCCCGGCTTCCAGCGCCTCCACTGACAGACGAATCGCGCCATCCCCGGCCAGTGTCAGAAGCACTTCACCGGCTGCGTCCTCGCCCGGCTCGAACGTGACGGACAAAAGCGAAAGGATGACATCCTTGTCCGACCGGTCCAGCCCTTGGCTTGCCACGCTCAGCACATTTTCGAAGACCAGCACGGATTGCACCCGTTCAGGCGCGTGCCTTTGCTTTCCTTCGTCTTCCCAGCGGAACCGGTTCACCAGCAGCGCGAATTGCCGCTTGCTGGCCCGCCAAGCGATTTCCGTCACGGGAAACACGGCATCCTGAACCAGCGTGGAGATCACCTTCAAATCCTCGGCGTCCAGTGCGCCAAGGTTCAGTGGCGCCTCGCGCCCGTCTTCAAACCGTGCGTCCTCGCTCATTCGCCCGAAATCCGTTCGATCTTGGCGCCGACGCCGGAAAGCTTGCGCACCACATGTTCGTAACCACGGTCAAGGTGATACACCCGCGCCACGCGAGTCTCCCCCTCGGCCGCCAGACCGGCAAGGATCAGACTGACGCTTGCCCGCAGGTCCGTCGCCATCACTGGCGCCCCCTTGAGCCGGTCGACGCCCGTCACCTTCGCTGTCCCGCCATGCACGTCGATCTGCGCACCCATGCGCATCAGCTCCGGCGCGTGCATGAAGCGGTTTTCGAAAATCTTTTCTTCCAGAACCGAGGTTCCTTCGGCGGTGCAAAGCAGCGCCATCATCTGCGCCTGAAGATCCGTCGGGAAACCGGGGAAGGGTTCGGTCGTCACATCGACCGCCTGAATCCGGCCGTTTTTGCGCCGCACCTTCAGCCCCGCTTCGGTTTCTTCGACCGACACGCCCGCCGCGTCCAGCTTTTCCACGAAAGCCGACAGCAGTTCGATCCGCCCCCCCAGCAATTCGACCTCGCCGCCGCAGATCGCGGGGGCAAGCATGTAGGTGCCAAGTTCGATCCGGTCCGTGACCACCTGATGCGTCGCCCCGCCCAGCCGATCGACGCCCTGGATGGTGATGGTCGATTCGCCCTCGCCTTCGATCTGCGCGCCCATCGCCCGCAGGCAGCGCGCAAGATCCACGATCTCCGGCTCGCGCGCAGCATTTTTCAGAACTGTCGTTCCCTTGGCGAGCGTCGCCGCCATCAGCGCGTTTTCCGTCGCACCGACGCTGGCAAAAGCGAAATTCACTTCGCCGCCTTTCAACCCGTTCGGGGCCTTGGCGTGCACATAGCCGTCTTTCAACTCAAGCTCTGCGCCCATGGCTTCCAGCGCCTTGAGGTGCAGATCAACCGGCCGCGCCCCAATGGCACAGCCACCCGGCAGCGAAACTACCGCGTGACCGAAGCGCGCCAGAAGCGGCCCCAGCACCAGAATCGACGCCCGCATCTTGCGCACGATGTCGTATTCCGCCGTCTGACTGGTCAGGGCATGGCTCGACAATGCCAGAACCCGGCCATCGGCGAGGGAAGAGACCTCTGCCCCCAAGGACTGCAACAGCGTCGTCATCGTGCGGATATCGCTGAGTCGCGGCGCATTGGTCAGAGTCAGCGGCTCATCGCTCAGCAATGTCGCCGGCATCAGCGTCAAACACGCGTTTTTCGCGCCCGCGATCGGGATTTGCCCGTTAAGCGGGCCGTTGCCCGTGACCAGAATGCTATCCATCTTGCTCGTCCTTGCCTGTCTTTTCCGCGCCCGAGGCCGCCATTTGTTGCGCAGAACGCGCCTTGGCCTGCGCCTTACGCCGGGCCATGTTCGCTTTCAATGCCGCCTTGAGCCGTGCTTCGCGGTCCGGCTGCTTTTTGCCCGTGCTCTTATCTGCCATGCCGCCTTGTTAACGCAGGGGGCAAAAACCGTCCAGATAGCCCTTGCACGGTTCTGCGAATGCCGCTACATGCGCGGGCCACGGGATCTGGCTGCAGTAGCTCAGTGGTAGAGCACTCCCTTGGTAAGGGAGAGGTCGGGAGTTCAATCCTCCCCTGCAGCACCATCCCCTTTCCCCGCATAAAGAAATCGCCAGTCAGAAGCGCGACGCGCGGGCTATGGCGCAAGCCGGTCTTGGCAATGGTGCGCCGCCCCGCTTTGAACGGGGCGACTTGAATTGCGGGTAAGTGCGGTCAGCCCCGCAGGGACGCTTCGCGAATCTGACTAAGGGTTTGGCGCGGGGTGATCGCCTCTGCCGCGACGTTCAAATCCAGCACTGCACCGCTCGGCGCGGCGAGGGCGCGTTCAAAGGCGGCGGCGAAATCTTCCGTCCGCTCCACCCGCTCGCCGTGAAAGCCATAGGCCTGCGCCAGTTGAGCGAAATCTGGGCTGACCATATCGGTGCCAGAGACTCGTCCCGGATATTGTCGCTCCTGGTGCGCGCGAATCGTGCCATAGATGCCGTTATTGACCACCAGAACAATGGGCTGTGCCCCGGCCTGTGCCGCGGTTGCGAGCTCTTGGCAGTTCATCTGGAAATCACCGTCACCGGCAAAGCAGACGACGCATCGGTCCGGGGCGGCGACCTTGGCAGCAATTGCGGCGGGCAGGCCATAGCCCATCGCCCCCGATTGCGGGGCCAGCAGCCGCGCCTCCGGCCCGAATTTGAAGAACTTGTTCGGCCAGACGGTGAAATTCCCTGCCCCGTTGGTCAGGATCGCATCGGCGGGCAGCACCTCGCGCAGATGGGCGGTGACGGCGACCATATCCACCGGCGATGGCTGCGCCGGAGCATCGAACCCGGCCTCGAACCCCGCACGGGCTTCTGCGCGCCATGCGGCCCACTCCCCGGTAACAGGCTGCAATTGTGCGGCAAAACCATTATGGCCCGCATGAATGCCCAGGCTCGGCACGTAGATCTTGCCGATCTCCGCGTCCGAGGCATGGACGTGAATCAACGCTTGGCGCGGCACAGGCACATCCAGCAAGCTGTAGCCATCGGTCGTCATTTCCCCGAAGCGCAGATTGAGCGCGAGGATGACATCCGCCTGCGTGATCAGCCGTTTGACGTTGGCCGGCATTCCGACACCGGCCTCCCCCGCATAAACCGGCGAGAAATTGTCGAACTGGTCCTGATACCGGAACGCGCAGATGACAGGAATATCCGATGCTTCTGCAAAGGATTGCAGCGCGGCGCGCCCGTCTTCCGTCCAATTCGCACCGCCCATCATGATGAGAGGGCGCTTGGCCGCGCGCAGCATGTCCAGAGCCTCGCCCACGGCCGCATCCGGCGCAACCGGCGATGTCAGGCGCAGCGGGGCCGCAAGCGGGGCCACATCGCTTTGGGACGACAACATGTCTTCGGGCAGCGCGATGACGACCGGACCGGGCCGCCCGCTGACAGCAACGCTCCAGGCGCGGGCGACGATTTCGGGAATGCGGTCGATGCGGTCAATCTCAACCGCCCATTTGGCGACAGTGCCGAACATCGCGCGGTAGTCGATTTCCTGAAACGCTTCGCGCCCCTTCATATCCGTTCCGACCTGACCGACGAAAATCAGCATCGGCGCGCTGTCCTGCATCGCCGTATGCACCCCGATGGACGCATTGGTGGCCCCGGGCCCGCGCGTGACAAAGCAAATGCCCGGCGCGCCGGTCAGCTTGCCCCAAGCCGCCGCCATGAAGCCCGCGCCGCCCTCGTTCCGGCACAGCACGAAATCGAACGCGCCGCCCGTGTCATGCATCGCATCCAGCGCCGCGAGATAGCTTTCGCCCGGCACCCCGAAGCATTTCCGCGCGCCCAGCGCCACAAGGCTTTCCACAAGGATTTGCCCGCCGTGTCTCATCTTTTGCCCTTTCCGCATGGATTGGCGCCAACCTGCCGCGCGCATCCGAAAGTGGAAAGCCCAAAAGAGCAACACCCCGCAGCGCGGCGGGGTGCTTTGATCCAGAACGGGTTCGGATCAGAAGGTGAAGAAATCTTCTGTCAGCCCATCATCCGCCGAAATCCGTTCCAGGAAGACAAGCTGCAGCGCATCGGTGCCTGTGTCGCCATCGTGGTCAGCCACCAGCCAGGACGAATTGCGCACCCCTTCCAACGCGATCAACCCGGTGGAAAGCGCCGTGGTCAGGTCGGTGTTCATCTCGGCAAGGATGCCGGTGATATCCAGCAGATCGCCATCGTCCAGCGAGAAATCCTCGACCGTGTCGCCCGCCTCTGCGATGCTGGAGAAAACGAAGATATCCGCGCCCGCGCCGCCGTTCAGTTCATCGATCCCAGCGCCGCCGTTCAGGATATCGTCGTTGGAGTTGCCTTGCAGCTCATCCCTGCCCGCACCGCCATTGAGAATGTCGTTGCCTGCTTCGCCCCGAATATCATCGTCGCCATCGCCGCCATCGACTACATCCGCACCAATTCCGCCACGGATGTCATCATTGCCTGCGCCGCCTTCCAGCGTATCGTCGCCATCATCACCGTAAATCTTGTCGATGCCGTCGCCGCCATGGATCGTGTCGTCGCCTTTGCCGCCATAAAGCTTGTCATTGCCCGCGCCGCCATCGACCACGTCGTTCCCGTCATCGGCATAGACCTTGTCATTGGCATCGCCCGCATCGACCACATCATCGCCAGCGCCGGCCCGAACGGTGTCGATTCCGCCGCCGGAGGAAATGATGTCGTTGCCCATGCTGGTATCGATCTTGTCGATCCCGGCCCCGGTCGTGACCTGATCGGCGCCATTGCCCGATTGGATCGTATTGTTGCCATCGCCCGCATTGATCACGTCATCGCCAGACCCCGCAGAGATCGAATCGACCCCATCGCCGGTGGTGATGATGTTGTCGCCTTCGCCCGCCGAAATCTTGTTATTCCCGGCCCCGGCGTTGATCTGATCCGCGCCCGAACCCGTGGTGATCTTGTCGGTGCCGGAGCCAGCTTCGATGATGTTGTCACCGCCCTTGTCGGTGATCTTGTTCGTGCCGTCGCCCACATCGATGTAATCGGCCCCGGCATCGGTCTTGATCGTGTCATGGCCTGCGCCGGTCACGATTTCATTGATGCCGCCTGTGTCGGTAATCTGGTTGTTGCCGCTGCCTGCATTGATCACATCGTTGTTTCGGCCGGTGGTGATCTTGTCCTTGCCGCTGCCCGAGGTGATGGAGTTGACGCCATCGCCCGCGACGATCTTGTTGTCGCCATCGCCTGCATCGATCACGTCATCGCCTGCCCCGACGCGGATCGTGTCGCGCCCGCGCCCCGCGGTGATCGCATTATTGCCGCTTGTCGCGGTGATCTGGTTGTCCCCGTCGCCGGCATCGATCACGTCATCGCCTGCGCCAGCGTTGATCTTGTCCTTGCCGGAGCCTGCAACAATCGTGTCATCGCCGCCAAGCGTGTCGATCTTGTTGATGCCATCGCCCGCATCGACGGTGTTGTTGCCCGCGCCAGCCTTGATCGTGTCTGCGCCGGAGCCTGATGTGATGATGTCGTCACCACCGTCGGCATAGACACTGTTGGTCCCCTCCCCGGCATCGATCTGGTTGTCGCCCTCATCGCCGTAGATCTTGTCGTTCCCGGCGCCGCCATCGATCACATCGTTCCCCGCACCGCCGTAGATCTTGTCGTTCCCGGCCCCGCCATCGATCACGTCATCGCCGTTGCCGCCATAGGCTTTGTCGTTGCCAGCCCCGGCCAGCAGCGTGTCGTTCCCGTCCTCGCCGTAAAGGCAGTCATGCGCGTCACCGCCATCGACGGTGTCATTGCCCGCACCCCCATAAAGCTGGTCGTTCCCGGCATTGCCCGAAATGCTGTTATCCGCTTCATTGCCAAAGCCTTTATCCTTGCCGGACCCGAAGATCAGGTTCTCGATGGTGGTCCCCGACGCGATGTAAAGCGCCTTGCCATCGATCTTGCCGCGCACGCCGGATTTCAGCGATACGAAGGTCGGCGTGTTGACCGCGCTGATATCCAGCGTATCGGTGCCGCCATCCGTATCTTCGATAGTCCCGGCGGCCAGCGTCCAGTTGTCGCCGAAATCAGCGCCAATCACGTAAACATCGTCACCCGTCGCGCCACCGGTATCGCCGCCCTCATCGCCGCTGTCGTCACCGGTATCGGGATCGACGCCCGTGCCTTCGATATCAAGGATCGCGTTCATATCCGCATTTGGCGTCAGCCCTTCAAGCACCGCCAGTTCGATCTGGTTGCCGCCGTGGTTCAGCATCAGCAGGGCACCGCCTGACGTGGACTCGAGCGTGAACACCCCTTCGGCGATCGGATCGCTGCCCGCATAGCCAATTGCAGACAAAAGGTCCGACACATCGATCTTGTCACCCTGCGCCAGCGAAAAATCGGTGATCGTGTCCCCCGCATCGGCGACGGCATCGTACACGAACAGATCCGCGCCGGTTCCGCCGGTCAGCGCGTCAGCCCCCGCCCCGCCGATCAGCGTGTCGTCACCGCCTTCGCCAAAGATCACGTCATCCCCGCCACCGCTGGACAGGATGTTATTCGCATCATTCCCGATGATGTAATCGTCGCCATTACCGGTGATCGCATTCTCGATCACCGTGTTGCGCCCGATAGAAAAGTTGCCAACCCGCCCGTTCAGGTCGGAATAGGTTTCCTCCACAAGGCTGAGCGTCTGGTTGTAGAACCGGCTTCCAAGGTCGATCGTATCCTCGCCATCGCTGTCCACGATGGCCACCGCATGGGTGCCCGCAAGGTCCATGCCGAACTGGGTCAGGTCAGTATTGTCGCCATAAGTGGTGTCGCCGACGCGCACATTCGTTGGCGTGCCGTACAGTTCCTGAATCGCCGCAATATCCCCCAGTTGCAGTGTCGCAAGGTACATATGCGTCGCGTCTGTCCAGGAATTTTCCGATTGCGAGAAGTACGACATGACCGACGTTTGCCAGCTGTCATTGGCATAGCCCGCGTCCCGGTCATAATCCGCGCTACCGTTATAATCGCCAGTGTGGCCAAGACCCAGCGCATGGCCGATCTCGTGCATGAAGGTCTGCAGGTAATAGTCGCCGTAATTGGCCCAGGAGCTGTGGATGTTGATGTTGGAATACAGAATATGCCCGCCCGACACCGGCGAGGAGGCATAAGCCCCAGAACTGGTATCGTCGAACCGGAAATCCGCTTGTGTTTCCGTCGTTTCAACGAAGTTTAGCCCGCTCACCGCCGACCACGCCTCAAACGCGTCGCGCGCCGTTTCCGCGCCATAGCTGGTCAGCTTGGTCACGTTGTAGGTCAGCGTGTCGCCCGTCTGCACGTCGAAGTGCCGCGACACAGTACCGAAATCGCCCCAGAACCCGTCAATCAGGTAGTCCGCGATCTGGTCATAGTCATAGACCTGCTTGCCGCCGGAAACTGCGATATCGCCGGTTTCCAAGTTGCCGCTTGTGTGAGTGTCAGAAGAGGTGCTGTTCGGGTCGAGCGCTTGGCAGAGGGTGCACATGGGTCGGGTCCTCGGTTCAGAAAGGCTGGAATTACAGAGGGATGTCGGAAATCACGGCCAGTTGACGCCCGAAATCGCGCAGCATTTCTGCGTTGAGCGGGGCATCAATGACGGAAAGATCAATCACCGGGCCTTCGCCGGTGGCGCCATCACGCAGGGTCCAGGCAATTTGGCCGGACAGGTGGTGAGCGCTCGTTTTGTGAACCACAAACCGCAACAGGATGGAAAGCCCGCCTGACGCCTGATCGACCAGCCGCACATCGCGCCCGGCAGACATCTCTTTCAGGCCCTCGCGCATCCCTTCGCACACAGGCGTCTGATGCGGGTCGTCACACAGGATGCCGATCGAAACCGAGGCCGCAGAACCTGCCATGGCAGCCGTGCTAAGCGACAATACCAAGGTGGTCACAGGCCAGACGGCGCACTTGCCGAAAAAGGTCATGGGGGGAGGTCCAGAAAAAACGGTTGGAACTATTGGTTGAAGTTCGCGCCGTTCTGGCTGCTGAAAGACTCACTAAACCGGCATGAGGTTAAATCGTGGGCAGCATTCGGACGAAATTATGACATTCGCGCCTGCGCGCCGCGTGGCGGTGCCTGAAAACAGTCCGGACGCGGGTTTCAGGACCGCTGGCATTGGCTGTCATCTCGGGCTACATCCGGGCGACGGACCCCAGATTGAAGCGTCACGAGAGGCAAACATGGAACAGGCGGAGGGAAGCTGGTCGGATTGGCTTGCGGATCGCAGCCTGCGAACGGTGATCGGCGCGGCCCGTTGCCTGCCTTACGAGTCCCGCGTGCGCAGCTTTGGAAAGTTGGTCGAACAAGGCATCGCGCCGATGATCGGTTATCGCAAGCGAGCCGAAGAGCAGCTTTCGCTGATTTATCCGGAACGCAGCGATGAATGGCGTCAACGTACCGCCGCGCGGGTCTGCAACAATTTTGGCCGCACCTTCATCGAAAACTACTCGCCCGCCGGGTTCGCCAAGGCTGTCGAACGGTCGGTGGTCTCGGGCGAGGGGCTTGCGCATCTGAAAGCCGCAAACGGGCGTCCGGTGCTGTTCATCACCGGTCATTTCGGCAATCACGAGGCCCCGCGCATGGCGCTCACCCAGCGCGGGTACAGGATTGGCGGGCTCTATCGGCCGATGTCGAACCCCTATGTGGAAGCGCATTACAAGCAGACCATGCTTTCCATGTCGGGCGACGTATTCGCACAAGGCCGACGCGGCACCATGCAATTCGTGCGGATGCTGCGCGATGGCGGTATGGGCACACTGTTGTTCGACGTGCGCGCAACAGCCTTTCCGCGCATGGACTTCCTTGGTCACCCGGCCCACACCGCGACCTCTGCCGCCGATATTGCCCTGAAGCTAGAGGCGCTGGTCATCCCCTATTTCGCGACCCGCACCGCCGATGGCGTGACCTTCGACATCGCCATCGAAGCGCCCGTTCCGCTGACCGATCAAGCCACCATGATGCGCGAAATGACGGCGCGGCTCGAAACCCGCATCCGGGCAAACCCCGAACAATGGTTCTGGGTACACAGGCGCTGGAATTGACCCCGCCCCCCGTGTCATATCGGGGCAAACGCACGAGGACATGCAGATGAAAATCGCCAACAGGGACATCGGCCCGAACCATCCGCCGCTGGTCATCGCCGAAATCGGGATCAACCATAACGGCTCGCTCGACGTGGCCAAGGAAATGGTCCGGCTTGCCGCGGCGTCGGGCTGCGAGATGATCAAGCACCAGACGCATATCGTCGAAGACGAGATGACCGAAGAGGCCAAGCAGATCTTCCCGCCCAATGCGGATGTGTCGATCTGGGAGGTCATGGAGCGTTGCGCCCTGTCGCGCGAGGATGAGGCGGAACTGAAGCGCTATTCCGAAGAGCTCGGGATGATCTGGATTTCCACGCCCTTCTCCCGCGCGGCCTGCGATTTCCTCGAAACGCTGGATGTGCCCGCCTACAAGATCGGGTCGGGTGAGGCCGACAACCTGCCGCTGATCCGGCATATCGCATCCAAGGGCAAACCGGTGATCATGTCGACCGGGATGCAGTCCATCGACACCGTGCGCGCCTCTGTCGCCATTCTTGACGAGGCGGGCATCGACTATGCCCTTCTGGAATGCACCAATCTCTATCCCTCCCCTGCCGAAATCGTTTCGCTGCGCGGCGTGACGGACCTGAAGGCAGCCTTCCCGAAGGCGGTTGTCGGGTTCTCGGACCACTCCATCGGGCCGGAAATGGCGCTGGCCTCGGTCGCGCTTGGGGCGTGTATTCTGGAACGGCACTATACCGATACGCGCTACCGCATCGGACCGGATATCGCCTGTTCGATGGACCCGAGCGAGCTGCGCCACCTGATCGACCGGTCCAAGGAAATCTGGATCGCGGCCAACAACCCGAAGGAACGGACAGCCTCCGAAGAAGCGGTGTATCGCTTTGCCCGCGCCTCCGTCGTTGCCGACAAGGACCTGCCAGAGGGCCATACCATCACGGAATCCGATATTTGGGCGCGCCGCCCCGGTTCGGGCGAAATTCCGGGCTATGAATTCGACAAGGTCGTGGGCAAGACCCTGACCCGCGCGGTGACGCGCAACACCCAACTGACCTGGGCAGATCTGAAGTAAGGCGGGGCCAGCACGCGCTGGTGCCATCCGCCCGTAGGGTGCGCTTCAGCGCACCCCGCCGCCAAGCTCATCGGATGTCCAGCAGCCCCTCATCGGCCCAGCCGCGCACGATCTCCCCTTCGCGGTCGAAATCATGGGGCGTCTTGTAGCCTTCAGGATTGTAATAGGTCGCCGTTTTCCCGAAATCGAAACCGAACAGCGCGATTTCCTCGGCCTGTTCCAGCCGGATCAGCCAAGAGATCGCCATGAATCCAGAGGACGGGCGCCGCCCGATCAGATTCCGATCCGCCAGCCACCACTTGAACGGATAGAACAGCGTCCGCGCCACATTATCCGCCCCGAAAAACAGGTAGTGCCGCATCTTCGGGATCAACATCAGGAAGTAATCCGGATCGAATTTCTGGATCACCTCGGTTTCGCTCAACTCCGGCGTCAGTCCGACCATATCCGTCCGGCTGCCCTGCGACGCGGTATCGACCACGAAGCCTTTGTTCAGCCGGATGATAACGTCGAACCCGTCGATCTCGCTGCCCTGCTCTTTATGGAACAGACTGCGCGCATTGCCGACAATGGCGACCCGCTTACCCGCAATCAGCGAAGCCATGCGCGCATTGGATCCCGATTGCAGCTTGATCGCCCAACCGCGCGGAGCCAGCCACAAGTAGCGGCGTGGCCAGGCAATGACCTTCGCCCAATTCATCCGATATCGCCACCATATCGCTGCCAGTAATCCACCGCCCAAGGCACGCGCCCGCGCCCCCAATGCGGACCGATTCCCCAGATGCCCTTATGCACCAGATCAATGGGCCGCGGCTCTCCGTGGAAGGCCAGAACGCGACATTGCGGCCCGGGCGGGTTGGGATGTTTGACAAGCCCCATCAGCACTGGCTGACGCAGATGCCACTTGAAGCTGACCACCCATTCGCGCGGCCAATAGGCAAGCCCGCCATCGATTTCGCCTTGCAGATAGACCTGCTCAATCCGGTATTTCGCGACCATCCCATCGTGATCGGCCATGAACTTGTCATAGACCTCCGGATGTTGGCCCGCCGTAAAGGCAAAGATCGAGGTCATCGCCTTCGGCTCTGCATTGGCGTCCGGGTTGCGCCAGTTCTCGGAACTGTCGATCACAAGCACGTCGCCCGGGGCCTCGAACAGCACATCCAGCGGGCCGGTCACGATACTATCGAGATCAAGGAACAGGCAGCGCCCGGTGATGTCGTAAAGCTCGCGCTGGAAAACGGTCAGCTTGGCCCAGCCACCTTTCTTCCAGTTGAACTCCGACAGGCCCATATCGGGGATCGGGAATGTCTCCACCCCCGGCACGATCCCGGTCGTGTCATCGGTCAGGCAGATGAAGCGGAAATCGCCGCTCAGGTTCTCCCGCACGACATTATAGAGCACGTTCACATAATCGGGCCCATATAGCGTGCCCCATTTCATGCAGATGACGTTCCGTTCCATATGCCCTGCCCGGTTAAAGATTTACTCTTCCTTATACCGACCGGGTGTCGGCCAAAAGATCAATCGCATGGACTGAAATCCGCAGTATTTTGCCAATTGGGGCTTTGGATTTGGCGCGCAGATGTTACATGACCCCCCTGATCAATCGCGAAAGACGTGACCATATGGCCAATCTGAACCCCGTGAAAGCGCTTAAAGCATGGGAAAAAAGCCTGCACCAGAAGTACAACACGGACTTTTCGACGCCTGAAAACCGGCGCAAGGCACAGTTTTACATCGATTGGCTGGATCACGCGGTGCTGCGTCGGCGCTGGACCAATGAGGAAGAGATCGTGCCCGGGGTCTGGCGGTCGAACCACCCGACCGAAGAGCGGTTTCGCGAGATTTCCAAGCGCGGGATTTCGACCATCCTGAACCTGCGCGGCACGCCGCAACGCCCGATCTATGTGCAGGAAGTGATGCTGTGCCAGGAACTTGGCCTGAAACTGATCGACGTGCCGATGTCTGCCCGCGCCGCCCCGCGCAAGGACACGCTCGCCAACCTGATCGACGTGTTTCGCAAGATCGAACGCCCCTTCCTGATGCATTGCAAATCGGGGGCTGACCGCACCGGTCTGGCCTCCGCGATCTATTTGATGGAGATCGAGGGCAAATCCCTGTCGGATGCCAGCAAGATGCTGTCGCCGCGCTATTTGCATTTCCGGCAGTCGAAGACGGGTGTGCTGGACCGCGTTCTCGAAGCCTATGCCCCGTTTGAGGGCAAAAAGTCCTTCGAGGAATGGGCCCGGGATGACTATGAACCGCAGCAGGTTGCCTGATACGGCGGCTTGACCTATAGCCAAATGGCTTTGGCTCAGGTGGGTGATATGGCGCGTAAATTGCTATTCGTGACAGGGACGCGGGCCGATTTCGGCAAGCTGGAACCTCTGGCGGCAGAGGCGCGCGATGCCGGGTTCGAAATCAGCTTTTTCGTGACCGGCATGCACTTGCTCGAACGCTATGGCCTGACCAAGCTGGAAGTGCAGCGTTTTGAGGGCGCGCAAGTGCATGAATTCCTCAACCAGCGCCCTGGCGATCCGCAAGATATCGTTCTGGCCAAGACCGTCACCGGGTTTTCCGATTTTCTGGCCGAACATCAGCCTGATCTTGTCATCGTCCATGGGGACCGGATCGAAGCATTGGCGACCACAATCGTCTGCGGCACGAACAACATCCGCTGCGCCCATGTGGAGGGCGGCGAAGTGTCCGGCACGATTGACGAGGTTTTCCGCCACTGCAACACCAAGCTGGCCCATAGCCATTTCGTCAGCTCCGACGTCGCCGCCGACCGGGTGCGCCGCATGGGCGAAGACACCGCAGCGATCCATGTCATCGGCTCGCCCGAGCTTGATTTCCATTCGCGCCCATCTGGTGTGACACTGGAGGAGGTCAAAGCCCGCTATCAGATTCCCTTTGACGAATTTGGCATTTGCACGTTCCACCCGGTCACGTCCGAACAGGCCAATATGGCCGATCAGGCGCGCTCCCTGTTCGAGACGATTACCGCCTCGGGCCGTAACTTCGTCGTCATCCTGCCGAATAACGATCCGGGCGCAGAGGGCATTCTTGAGGCCATCGCCGCCCTGCCGCAGGATCAATTTCGCGCCTATCCCTCGATGCGGTTTTCCTACTTTTCCGAATTGATGAAACACGCCGCCTGCATGGTCGGAAATTCCTCCGCCGGTGTGCGTGAGGCCCCGTTTCTTGGCATCCCGTCGCTTGATGTTGGCACCCGCCAGACAAACCGCGCCGCAAGCGATTCCGTCACCGTCTGTTCTGCATTCGACACCGATACCATCGCGGATTTCCTTGCGAATAACTGGGGCCAGCGTCATGCGCGCCATAGCGGGTATGGCGAAGGCCGCGCCGCGACCCGCTTTGTCGAGGTGTTGAACACCCCTGAATTCTGGTCGCGCGGGCTGCAAAAGGTCTTTCATGACCCCGGCTAAACTGCCACTGCGGGCCTATATGCTGGCGACCCGCGCGCTGCACCCTCTGGCGCCGTTGCTGCTGCGTCGTCGCCTGAAACGCGGCAAGGAAATGCCGGGCCGGTGGCGCGAGAAACTGGGCCACGCAACCCTGCCGCGCCCGCACGGCACGCTGATCTGGCTGCACGCTGTCGGACTGGGCGAGACTCTCGCCTTGCGCGGCCTGGTCGATCAGATGGCACAGCTGTCCCCCGATGAGCATTTCCTGATCACCTCCGGCACTCGCGCCTCCGCCGAAGTGCTGGAACGCAATATGCCCAACCGCACGCTTCACCAGTTTCTGCCCATCGACACGCCCGGCTACGCGCGCCGTTTTCTGGACCACTGGCAGCCCGATCTGGCGATCTGGGCCGAACAAGAAGTCTGGCCCGGCCTTGTCTTTCAGACCGATCAGCGTGGCATCCCGCTTGCCATGGTCAATGCCCGGCTGGACGAAGCGGCGTTCACGGCCCGTAGCAAGGCCCGCGGCGTCTATTCCGACATCCTTGGGCGGTTCGCGCTGCTCTCTGCACAGGATGCTGCGAGCGCGGTGCATCTGGAACAGCTTGGCGCGGCGGATGTGCGTGTCGACGGCTCTCTCAAACCGGCGGCACCTGCATTGACCGCAACGGCGGAGGATCTGGAACGGTTGCGCATCATCACTGCCGACTCCAAGGTTTTTCTGGTGGCCTCGTCCCATGCAGAGGACGAACGCGAGGCGCATCGCGTCGCAGTGACCTTGCCGCGCGATTGGGTAACCGTCATCGTCCCGCGCGAGCCGGAACGCGCATCTGGCCTGCTTCAGCAATGGGGCGACGACGCCTGCCCCTTGGACGCGGCCAACACGGCGGCCCGGATCATCGTCGATGGCCGGTTTGGGACACTGGGCGCATGGTATCGCCTTGCGGAGATCGCCCTGATCGGCGGCAGCTTTGGCCCCGTCGAAGGCCACAACCCATGGGAAGCCGCCACCTTGGGCGCGGCCATCGTCAGCGGGCCCAGAACCGCGAATTTTGCGATCGATTACAAGATGTTGCGCGAAGCGAATGCCTGCTATGCCGCGACAGATGCGGACAGCTTGCGCAGCGCCGTACTGGCAGAGGATCACAAGACCCGCGCCGACGCCGCACAGGACATCACACAGCGCCAAGCAGCACGGATCGCGACGCTGGCGCAGGACGTAACCGCGTTGCTTAGGACCGCGCGATGAACAGTTTCCCATCCACGCGGCTTCGGTTCTTCATGGTGTTCTGGCGGTTGGTCTGGGTCGTCGGTCTGCCGATCATCCTGATCTATCTGTGGCGGCGCGGCAGACGCGACCCGCTTTATGCAAAGCACATGGCAGAGCGGTTCGGACAATACGCACCCGTATCCGGCGAGCATGTCTGGATTCACGCGGTCAGCCTTGGTGAAATGCGATCCGCCCTGCCATTGACGCGCGCCCTTCTGGACCGGGGGGAGCAGGTGGTGACAACCCACTTCACCCCCGCAGGGCGCCGCGAAACCGAACGCGCCTTTCCCGACGAAGTCGCAAGCGGACAGTTGCGGCCCGTTTGGGTTCCTTTCGACGACCGACGCGCCTATCGCCGGTTTTTCAAGACGTTCCGCCCGAAATATGGCTTGGTGATGGAGGTCGAACTCTGGCCTGGCATGATCATGTCTTGCCATGCACAAGGCGTGCCCTTGTATCAGTGCAATGGGCAGTATCCGACGCGCAGCTTTGAGCGGGACAGGGATAAATGGCTGTCCCGCGTCCAATTGGTGCCCGGCCTTGCCGGGGCGATGGTCAAGAACAAGGTGCAAGCCGACCGCTTCCGCAGCATCGGCCAGACCAATGTCGCCATCACCGGCGAATTGCGCTTTGATCAAGCCGTGCCAGAAACGCAGCGCCACGCGGCCGACCGCGTGCGCCCCCGCTTGGCGGGCAGTCGCCCCGTCGTAACCTTCGCCAGCGTCGTCAAAGGCGAGGACGCCGCTTTCCTGAAAGCCATGCGCATGGCTTTGACCCATGCCGAAGAAACCGGCGCGCCCCGCCCCTTCTTCGTCTATGTCCCCCGCGCCCCGGAACGCTTCGACCAAACTACCGAGCTACTGGAAAATGCGGCCCTCAACACAATACGCCGCAGTATGGCACTGAACGACGCCTTCGACCCTGCATCTGATATGTCCGGCGCGGATGTGCTGCTTGGTGACAGCCTGGGCGAGATGTTCTTCTACCTTGGCCTGTCGGATCAGGTCGTCGTGGGCGGCGGGTTCGTGGCGCAAGGATCGCATAACATCATTGAACCTTTGGTGATGCATAAGCCGGTCATCGTCGGCCCGGAAATCTGGACCATTGAGTTTCCCGCATATGAGGCGATCGAAGCGGGCGTTTGCCGCCAGCTCTCCGCTGATGACCTGGGCCCCGCGCTGTCTCAGCCCGCGCCGCAACCCGACATCAACGGCTTTCTTGCAACCCATGGCGGTTCGGTAGACAAGATTCTTGCAGCAATCGATGCGTTTCAAACCGGGAAAGGCGCAGCATGACCGAACCGACCATTCTTGTTCTGGGATCGGGCTCCATCGGGACGCGCCATGCGGACAACATCGAGGCGCTTGGCGCGCGGGCAGATCGCGTCTCTTTGCGCGCTATGGGGCAGGATGGCGTGCTGCGCCATATCGAAACCGCAGACGCGCAAGGTGCCGTGATCGCGACGGCCACCCAATTGCGGTTGCCTCTTGTCACCGCCTGCGCCGCGCGCGGCCTGCCGGTCTATATCGAAAAACCGCTCGCCTATCGCCCCGAAGAGCTTGCTGCGCTTTACGATGCGCTGGCCCCGATTTCCGATCGTTCCATGGCCGGGTTCATGATGCGCTATCACCCGCTGTTGCCTGCCTTGCAGGAGGCGGTGCAGGCCGCGCAGGTCTATCGGTTCGACGCCGAGATCGGGCACGATGTGACCCAGTGGCGGCAGAACTGGTCTTTTGCCGAGAGTTACGCCGCGCTGCCCGAAGGCGGCGGGGTTCTGCTTGATCTGTGCCACGAACTCGACCTTGCCCATGTGCTGTTTCCAGACAGTGCGGTGAAGGACGTGCTCAGCCTTGGTCATTCCCGTTTCCCCGGTGTCGACATGGCGACACAGATCGAACTGGCCGGACCCAGCGTGACGGGCAGCGTTTCGATGGACTACCTGTCGCCGGTCTCTCTCCGGCGGATGCGCCTGCGCGGGCAAAGCGCGGCGATAGAGGTCGACATGCTGGCCAGTCGCTTCACCACCTACCGCCCGGATACCGCCCCGGACATCACTGAAAAACCGTTTGAGCGGAATACCATGTTCATGGACGCCATGCGCGACTTCCTCGCCCTGATCGCCGGGCAGGCACCGTCGGCAGCAGCACCGCGGGTTGAACTGGCCCGCCTCTCCTGCGAGAAAATCGCAACTGCATGGGCCACACGGTCCTTCACGGGAACCATCGAAAAGGAGTTCGCATGATCCTTGGTCATATCGGTGTGCGCAAAGGCTCCAAAGGGGTGCCGCGCAAGAATTTCCGCGAGTTGTGCGGCAAACCCCTGATCGACTGGTCGCTGGATCAGCTTCTGGCCAGCACGCGGGTGGATGCTGTCGTCGTGTCCACCGATGATCCCGAAATCTACGATCACGCGATCGCCAAGGGCACGCTGGAAATCGGGCTGCGCCCGGATCATCTGGCCACAGATGGCGCGGGCAAGTGGGGCGTCTGGCAGCACGCGCTTGAGGTGTCCGAAGAAAAGCTTGGCCAGCCTGTGACGGCGTTTCTCGACCTGGATTGCACCGCCCCGATGCGCGCGCCGGAAGATATCGGCAATGCGCTTGATCTGTTCTTTGCCCAGCGCCCCGACATGGTGATGTCCTGCTGCGAGGCGCGCAAGAACCCCTATTTCAACCTGGTGGAAGAGGACCAGTCGGGGATGCTGCACGTGTCCAAGCCACTGCCCGGCGGTGTGGTCGCGCGCCAGCAAGCGCCGCAGGTTTGGGAACATGCCGCGTCGACCTATGTGGTGGACCCCGCCTATCTGCGCCGCGCCAACGGCATTTTTCAGGGCCGCGTGATCCCATATATCATGCCGCCAGAGCGGTGCATGGATATCGACACACCGCTGGATTTCGAAATCGTGGAATTTCTCATGTCGAAAAGGATCGCCGCCCATGACTGATCTGTCAGATCGCACCATCTTCATCACCGGGTCAGGCGGTGTTCTGGGTTCGACCTATGTGCGCCGGATGCTGGAGGCCGGAGCGCGCGTCATCGCCACCGACCTGCCCGGCCATCGGGCCGAAGCGCTGCAAGACACCCATGGCGATCACGAAAACTTCGGGTTCTACGAACTGGATGTCGGCATCGAAGATCAGGTCACCAAGGTGTTTCAGCGCGTTCTCGAAGACGGTTGGAAACCCAACGTGGTGCTGAACAATGCGGCCATCACCGGCGAGATGCTGATGGGCGCGGGCAAACCTTTTCCCGATTTCGCCGATACCAGTGTCGAGGATTTCGAACGCACCATGCGCACGAACCTCACGGGCGCATTCATGGTCGCGCGGCAGATGGATCGCGATATCGTTGGTAAATGGCCCTGCACGCTGGTCAATGTCGCGTCGATGTATGCGCTGAACGGGGCGCATCACCCGATCTATGACGGAATGCCTTTCAAGAATTTCTCTGCCTATGGCGTGTCCAAGGCGGGTATTCACGGGCTGACCGTATGGCTCGCCGGGTATTGGGCCGGGCGGCAAGCCACCGTCAATACCATCGCGCCGGGTGCGGTGTTCAATGGCCATTCGGAAGAGTTCCAGCGCCGCGTCGGCGAGTTGATCATGGCCAATCGCATGGCCCAGCCCGATGAGATTGCAGATGTCATGCTGTTCCTCAGTTCCGCGCAGGCGGGCTACATGACCGGGCAACTGGTGAATGTGGATGGGGGTTTCAGCGCTTGGTAGCCGGCGCAGTTACCTTACGTCGCGCAGGCTTGTTTCAGCAGGGAGCTTGCGCCTAGGCTGTTCTCGGATCGCGGGTGGGAATCGCGGCCATAGGGAGGACATCCATGACGCATTCTGACGCGCCCGCTACGGGACGCGCGGCGCTGACACTGGAAGAAGCCGTCGCAAAAGTCACATCCGACGAACCCGCCTTCGCCCTGACGGAGGCCGAAATTCGCGGCGTGACCTACAAGGTTTTCAAGAACGCTCCGCCCCATTTGCGCGCCTTGATGGAGGCAAGCCGCGCAAGCATGGACAACGGCGCGGCGGAATATCTGGTGTTCGAGGGGCGCCGCTGGACCTATGATGCATTCCGCGCCGAGGTGTATCGCCTTGCCCATGCACTGGAAACCAAGCTTGGGGTGACGCGCGGCACCCGTGTTGCGCTGGCGATGCACAATTGCCCCGAACTGCTGTTCGGCATGATGGCGATTACGTCTTTGGGCGGCGTGGTGACATTCCTCAATGCGTGGTGGACCACCGAAGAGCTTGGCTACGCACTGGAAGACAGCGGCGCACAGATCGTTCTGGCGGATAGCCCGCGCGTTGCCCGACTTGCCCCGCTCGCAGGGTCGATGGACCTTACCGTGATCGGTGTGCATGACGGCGAAGCGACCGCGCCACAATCGCTGACCGATCTTGTTGCCGGGATTGAGAAAACCGATCCCCCCGAGGTCGAGATCGACCCGGATGACGATATGTCGATCATGTATTCCTCTGGCACGACGGGCCACCCCAAGGGCGTTGTGCAGACCCACCGGGGCGCGACGAATGCGGTGTTCACGTGGCTGATGCAATTCGTGATGGCCCCGCTGATGGACCCGACTATCGACCCGGACAGCCGCCCGCGCCCGGCCGGCCTTATCGTCACGCCGCTGTTCCACGTTACAGCCACACATCCCGTGTTCCTGTTGTCACTTCCTGCGGGTGCCAAAATGGTGATGATGGGCCGATGGGATGGCAAACGCGCCGCCGAGATCATTCGCGACGAGGGCATCACCCGCTTTCTGGGCGTGCCGACACAGTGCGAAGACCTCCGCCAAGCGGCGCTTGAGATGGGGCTGTCGCTGGAAACGCTCGACTACATGGGATCCGGCGGGGCCAAGCGCCCGGCCGCACAAGTCCCCGACCTTGCCAAAGCCTTCCCCAATGCGCAGGTCGCCACGGGCTGGGGCATGACAGAAACGAACGCGGTCGGGATCGGCATGATCGGCGAGGAATACGAAGCCAAGCCCGGCGCGGCAGGCCGCCCGCACCCGCCGCTTCAGGAATATCGCTTTCTGGACGATGCCGGTCACGACGTTCCGCGCGGCGAAATCGGGGAAATCACCGTCAAAAGCCCCTGCAACATGCGCGAATATCTCAACCAGCCCGCGGCCACCGCCGAAGTGCTGAAGGACGGTTGGCTCAGCACCGGCGATCTTGGGTATATGGACGAGGATGGCATCATCTTCATCGTTGACCGCAAGAAGAACATCATCATTCGCGGCGGCGAGAACATCGCCTGTCTGGATGTGGAAGGTGCGCTGCACAGCCACCCCGCCATTGTCGAGGCCTGTGCCTTTTCCGTGCCGCATGACCGTCTGGGCGAAGTCGTCGGTGCTGGCGTACAGATCCGGCCCGGGCACAGCGTCACGGCCGAGGATATCCAGACCTACCTCAAGGATCACATCGCGCATTTCAAAATCCCCGAACATCTTTGGCTGTTCGACGAACCGCTCCCTCGGGGGACAACCGATAAACTGGAAAGGCGCGGGCTACAGGCCCAGTGCCTCACAACACTGAAGGAGCAGGCCGGTGTTTGATTTGACCGGAAAGGTGGCGCTTTTGACCGGGGCGTCCAAGGGCATGGGGCTGGAAATGGCCAAGGCCCTCCACACCCAAGGCGCGACGGTGGTGATCTCCGCGCGCAAGCAGGACCAACTGGACACGGCCCGTGCCGAGATCGGCGCGCGCGCCCATGCGGTCAGCGCCAATATGGCCGAAAAAGAGCAGATCGAAGCGTTGGTCGCAAAAACCCGCGAGATCGCAGGCCCTATCGATATCCTGGTCGGCAATGCTGGCGTGAACCCCTATTACGGCGCAACCTCCGGCATTCCCGATGATGCCTATGACAAGACGATGGAGGTCAATGTCCGCGCCAACCAATGGCTGGCGAACATGGTGGTCAGCGATATGGAAACGGCAGGCGGCGGTGCGATGATGTTCACCTCGTCCATCGGTGCGTTCAAGGCATCCGATACGCTGGGCACATATGGCATGTCCAAACTGGCACTGATCGGGCTGGTGCGGAACATGGCGATGGAATGGGGTCCGCTTGGCGTGCGCGTCAATGCGATCTGTCCGGGGCTGGTCAAAACCGATTTTGCCCGCGCCCTGTGGGACGATCCGAAAACCGAGGAACGCATCAACAAGAGCATCCCGCTGCGCCGTCTGGGCGAGCCGGATGATTTCGGCGGCGTGGCGGTGTTCCTCGCTTCCGATGCAAGTAAATACGTCACCGGGCAGGCGCTGACCGTCTGCGGTGGCTCCAGCATGTGGGCCTGAAACTATGGAACTGAAAGACAAGATTTGCGTCGTCACCGGCGCGGCAAGCGGAATCGGCAAAGCCCTGTGCGAAGCCATCGCGGCAGAGGGCGCAAAAGCGGTGGTCGCGGTTGACCTTGACCTGGCGGGCGCCGAGGCGACGGCCAAGGATGTCGGCGGGCAGGCCTTTCAGGTGGATGTGTCGGACGAGGCGCAGATCGCCGCGATGATCGACACGGTCGAGGCAGAGATTGGCCCGATCGACCTGTTCGTGTCCAATGCGGGCATCCTTTCGATCGGGGGGCCGGAAGTGCCGAACTCGCAGTGGCAAAAAATATGGGAAATCAATGTGATGTCCCATGTCTGGGCGGCACGGCACCTGGTGCCGAAGATGATCGCACGCGGCGGGGGCTACCTTTTGAATACAGCGTCGGCGGCGGGTTTGCTCAATCAGGTCGGGTCGGCCCCTTACGGCGTGACAAAGCACGCGGCGGTGGGCATGGCTGAATGGCTGTCGATGACCTATGGCGACCAGGGCATCAAAGTATCCTGCCTGTGCCCGCAAGCGGTGCGCACAGAGATGACGCGCGGGCACGAAGAAGGCGTTGCCGCGCAAGACGGTATGCTGGAACCCGCGGACGCGGCCCGCGCCTGCATCGAAACGATCCGGGCCGAAACCTTCCTTGTCCTGCCGCATCCTTCGGTGCTGGATTACATGCGGATGAAAACCGCTGATTACGATCGCTGGCTGAGCGGCATGCGCAAGCTGAACCAACGGTTCGGCGGCCGGGTGGAAGGCTAACCGCCCTCGCGCCGTTTTCTGGCACAGAAAACGTCCCGGAAACCGTGATCGGTTTCCGGCGCCCCACGTGGCCTAACTGCGGGTCACTGGCCGCATCAGCCCTTCTTGGGCAACCGACGCGACCATCTTGCCCGAACGGTCGTAGATCGATCCGCGATTGAAGCCGCGCCCGCCGCCCGACCATGGGCTGTCCATCGTATACAGGTGCCAATCCTCGAACCGGCAGGGCGCGTGGAACCACATCGCGTGGTCAAGGCTTGCAGTCATCACCCCACCTTTGAACCACGTCACCCCATGCGGGCGCAGCGCCGACCCCAGCAGGTTCATGTCGGACGCATAGGCGAGCAAGCAATGTTGCATCTGCGGGCTTGAGCCCTGCGCGGCCTGCATCCGAAACCACAGATGATTGCGGTCGTCTGTCGGTTCCGGGTCAAAGAAATCGCGCGGCGCAACCTCGCGAATGTCGATAGGCCGCGGGCGCAGGAAATCCGCGCGGTGCTTTTCCGGTATCTTGTCGATGACCTCGCCCCGCAGCACATCCCGGTCTTTCCAGTGTTCTGGTCCCGTCACATCCGGCATCTCGTGCTGATGTTCCCACCCGGCTTCGTCGATATGGAAGCTGGCGGACATGTTCAGAATTTGCTTGCCGTGCTGAATTGCCACCACCCGCCGGGTGGTAAAGCTGCCGCCATCGCGCGCGCGGTCCACCTGGTAGATCACCGGGATCGACGGATCGCCGGGCCGGATGAAATAGGCGTGCAGGCTATGGCAAAGCCGGTCGGGAACCGTCCGGTAGGCTGCCGCAAGCGCCTGCGCGATGACCTGACCGCCAAAGATGCGGGTCGAAGTTTCGCCGCCCGATCCGATCCCACGGAACAGGTCGACCTCAAGCGGTTCGACATCCAGCAGTCTCAGAAGCACCTGATGTTCTTCAGCCATGCGCGCGCGCCTTTGCATACTCAATGAACGTGTCGAACGCCGCAGGGTTTGCCATGCTGTCGCGATTGACCACCGTCTTTGGATCCCCGCCCAGCAACAGCTTTTTCACCGGAACTTCAAGCTTCTTCCCGGACAGGGTGCGCGGCACTTCCGCAATCTGCACGATCTCATTCGGGATGAACCGCGCTGACACTGCCTCGCGGATCGCGCCGTTGATCTTGTCCTTCAGCGCATCGTCCAGTGGCGTTCCTTCTGCCAGCACGACGAACAAGGGCATGAAGCTGTCGCGTCCCAGAAATTCCAAATCCACCACGAGGCTGTCGATCACCTCGGGCAAGCCTTCGACCGCCTGATAGATTTCTGCCGATCCCATCCGCAATCCCTTGCGGTTGATGGTGGCGTCAGACCGACCGTAAATCACCGATCCGCCCTCGGCCGTGATCTCGATCCAGTCGCCATGCCTCCAGACACCCTCGTATGTATCGAAGTAGCTGTCCTTCAGTCGCGACCCGTCTTCATCGCCCCAAAAGCACAGCGGCATGGACGGCAAAGGTTCTGTACAGACCAGTTCCCCCACCTCGCCCACGACCTCATTGCCCTCCGCATCGAAGGAGCGGACCGCGTTGCCCAGCGCGCGGCACTGCATTTCGCCCGCCCGTACCGGCAGCATCGGGTTGCCAAGCACGAAGGCGCCTGCAAGGTCTGTCCCGCCGGAGATCGGCGCGAGCCAGAGATCGCGTTTCACATCCGTGTAGATCCAGTCATAGACATCGGAACTCAGCGGTGACCCGGTGGAGCCAAGCGCCCGCAGCGCGGACAGGTCCAGATCACGCGGAGTGACGCCAAACTTGCGGCACCCGTCGAAATAGGCCGCGCCCGCCCCGAAATTGGTCACGCTCTCATCCGCCACGAAACGCCAGATCACCCCCATATCGGGATGATTGGGCGCGCCATCATAAAGGCACAGCGTCGCCCCCTGCCCCAGCCCCGTCCACTGGGCGTTCCACATGATCCAGCCGGGGGATGTGAGCCATTGAAAGCGGTCCTGCGCCGTCAGGTTCTGGTGCAACGATTGCTTGCTGGCCTCCAGCACGATGCCGCCATGGCCATGAACAATCGGCTTCGGGTTTCCGGTCGTGCCAGAGGAATAGACGATCCAAAGCGGATGCTCGAACTCGACTTCCAGCGGGGTGAAAGGTACGTCGCGCCCGGTCATCGTGGACCAAGCGACATGTTCCGCAGGCACCGGATGCAGCATCGGAACCGTGACCCTATGGGTCAGTGATGGCAGCCCGGCGGCAATCGTATCGTTGATCGCGCTTCGGTCGATTGGCTTGCCCGCATGGATGTAGCCATCCTGCGCGATCAGCACCTTGGGTTCGATCTGACGGAACCGGTCAAGGATCGCCACATGGCCCATATCCGGCGCGCAAAGCGACCAGATCGCGCCCAGCGACGCCGTGGCGAGGAAAGCAATCAGCGCTGTTTCGGTGTTGGGCAGGATCGCAACCACACGGTCGCCCTTGCCGATGCCCATCTCAGTCAGGTGCGCGGCGACACTGGCCACCTGTCGCCGCAATTCGGACCATGTGACCTCGCTCCGGCCGAAGCTTTCCGATTGCACGATCAGCGCGGGTTTGTCCTGGGTGCGATCCGCATGGCGGAGCGGCTGCGCGGCATAGTTCAGCATCCCGCCCTTGCCCCACTGCGCGCCCGGCATATCACGTGACACAAGGAATTGCGTGGGCTTGGTGCCGACAATATCGAAATAGTCCCAGATGCTCTCCCAAAACGCCTCCAGTTCCGTCACCGACCAGTCCCAGGCGGCATTGTAATCGGCAAAACTCAGACCGCGTTCTGCTGCAAGCCAGCGCAGATAGGCCGCCATCGCGGTGTCTTGCGCAAAGGCGTCACTCGGGCTCCAAAGGATTTCGCGGCTCATTGCAGGGCTCCGTGGATCAGCGCCTTGAGCTGCGGACGCACCGGGTAGCTCGAAGACGGGGAAAGCTGTGTGAAGAAAACGACCGACAGGGCGTGGACCGGATCGACCCAGAAGAAAGTGGACGCCATGCCGCCCCAACTGAAATCACCGACCGAGCCGGGGCAGCGCGCGCGGCCCGGATCAAGGACCACGGCACCGCCAATGCCAAAGCCCATCCCATCCATCGGCTGCTCTGCGAAAGAAGTCGGCCCCATGCTGGCAATGTCGCCCCGCAGGTGATTGCGCATCATGAACGACAGGGTATGTGGCGACAGCAACCGGTCGCCGCCTATCGACCCGCCCCGACGCAGCATTTCAGCGAATTTCATGTAATCGTCGATGGTCCCGACAAGCCCGCCACCGCCCGAAAAGGTCTGCGCGTCCAGATAGGGCGATTTGTCCGACCGGTCCGTAAGCCGCAGCGTTTCCGAGGATTTTTCCGCGGCGTTGAACTCCATCGCGTCGCCGGCCAGCGGCGTATAAAGGCAGGCGAACCGGTCCCGCGCGTCCATCGGCACAGTGAACGCGGTGTCGCGCATCCCCAGCGGGCCGATGATCCGGTCTGCAAAGAAACGATCAAGGCTCTGGCCAGACACCGCCTCGACCACGCGGCCAATCACGTCGATCCCGACGGAATATTCCCAGCGTTCGCCCGGCGGGAATGCCAGCGGCAGGGTGGAGAGTTCCGCGGTCCGCTCCGCCAGCGATCCGCTGCGCGCAGAAAAGACGAGCTTGCGCGCGGCCATCTCATCGGGCAGCACCCCCGGATTGAACGGATAGCTGAACCCCGCCGTGTGGGTCAGGCATTGATGCAGGGTCGGCACTGCGCAAGGCTTTGTCTGATCAATGCGGGTTGCGCCCTGCACCAACGCCCGGCATTCGGCAAATTCCGGCAGGATGTCCGACAGCGGCTGGTCCAGATGTATCCGCCCCTCTTCCAGCAGCATCATCAGCGCGACAGAAGTGACCGGCTTGGTCATCGAATAGATGCGCGCGACCGTATCGCGTTCGAATGGCAGGTGGGCGGCAACATCGCGAAGCCCGGTTTGATGGAAATACGCCTCTAGCCCGTCCTGCAATATCAGGACCGACGCGCCCGGCAGCTTGCGCGCGTCTACATATCCCTGCATCCAATCCGCGATCCGTCCAAGTCGCTGCTGATCGAAACCTGCCATGCCCGCCTCCCTCTTGTCGGGAACAGTTTGGCCCGGTGACGCGACGCTCTCAAGGCCAAACCATTGACGCAAGATGCAGGACACGTAGCGTTTCAGGTGAATGACAGGGAGGAACGTCATGAAACTCTATTTCGCGCCCAACAGCCGGGCGGTTCGTATTGCATGGCTGCTGGAAGAGCTGGGGCTTGAATACGAATTGCAGCGCTTTGCGTTGGGGCACCCGGACATGCGGTCAGACGCGTTCCGGCGCGTCAGCCCAATGGGGCGGGTTCCAGTGCTGGAGGATGGCGATGTGACGCTGGTCGAAAGCGGTGCGATTGTCGAATATCTGCTTATCCGGCATGGCAATGGCAAATTCCGCCCGGCAGAGGACAGCACGGAGTTCCCAACCTATCTTCAATGGCTGCATTACAGCGAAGGTATGCTGATGCCGCCCGTGAACAATTACATGGTCGAAACCTTTTTCCTGCCGCCCGAACGGCGGTCCGAAGAACATGCGGGCCGCGCCAAACGGCTGCTGGGCCGGATGCTTGGCGGGGTAGAGCACGCGCTGGAGGGCAAGGAGTACCTGACCGGGGCGTTTTCCGGGGCGGATGTGATGACCGGCTCCGCCATCCTGTCGATACGCCAAATCGGCATCGACTTCAGCGAAGCGCCCAATTGCAACGCCTATGCCGACCGTTTGGCGGCGCGGCCCGCCTATCACAAAGCGCTCGCCCTCTGATTTCCGGCTGCGCATAAACGCGCGCCTTGCATCGGCGGTTTTCAGCGGGTGCCGACACAGGCCGATACTTGCAAAAAGTGTTAACGCGGCATTAACATTTTGGACTATGCAACCAGAAGGAATAGAAAATTGACGAAGTTATTATCTTCTATCGCAGTTGTTTTCGTATGTGCGACGCCTGTCTTTGCAGACCCCACGATCGGCCTTGGGCTTAATTTCACCTTTGGTGGTGGCCAGGTGAACCCCGGTGTGGGCTTGCGGGTTTTCTCCAATGATGAAGAAGACGAAGGCGCCGCATCTCTGGGTATTGATTACATGTTTGGTAGCCAAAGCTGGCGCGGTTCGATCGGCGCGGCCTATCTGATGGACAACACCTATGTGGAATTGAACGGCGGCTATGATTTTGGCCGCGGCACGTTTGATTTCGGTCTTGGTGGTGGCTGGGTTGATACCGATGGCGGTAGCAGCGGATCGGAAACACCGCCAGCAACGGAAAGCGGCCCGACCTAACGCGGCCGACGGCCGAACAGGGCGGCATTTCATTCCCTGACCGGCACATCCAATCGGTACGAACAAGGCCGGGCAGTCCATATGCGATCTGCCCGGCCTTAACATGTCGTCCCCTGACAAAGCCCAAGGCCGCGTGACGCGCCCCGGCACAGCAGGTCGGTTACACCTCCAGCCACTCCTTGCGGATATCGTCCCGCTCTTTGAGTTCCGCAGGCGTGCCTTCGAACACCACATGACCATGCCCCATCACATAGACGCGGTCCGCGATATCAAGCGCGATGGCCAGCTTCTGTTCCACCAGCAATGTCGCGATGCCCCGCTTGGCGATCTCTTGCAGCAGGTCCGCCACGCGCTGGACCATTTGCGGTGACAGCCCTTCGGTCGGCTCGTCGATCATCACGAAATCAGGGTCGCCCATCAGCGTCCGGCACATGGTCAACATCTGCTGTTCACCGCCGGACAGAACCGATGCCTCCACATCGGCGCGCCGCCCGAGGTTTTCGAACATGTTGAACATGTCCTGCATCGCCCAGCGCCCCGCACCGTCCTTCTGACCGGGCTTCAACCCCAGCACAAGGTTCTGGCGGGTCGTCAGACCCGGAAAGATGTCGCGGTTTTCCGGCACATATCCGATCCCCAGATTGGCAACCTCATAGGCCTTCTTTCCGGCGATCTCCTGCCCGCGAAATTTGACCGATCCAAAGGGTTCGACCTCGCCCATCACCGCCTTGCAGGTGGTGGACCGGCCAACGCCGTTACGCCCCAAAAGGGCAACGATCTCGCCCTCGCCGATGGACATGTTCACGCCCTGAAGGATGTGGGACTTGCCGTAATAGGCGTGCAGATTCTCGATTTCCAGCATTAGTGTTCCGCCTCCAGCGCCGCGCCAAGATAGGCCTCTTGCACGCGGGCATTGCCGCGCACCAATTCCGGTGTGTCCGTTGCGATGATTTCGCCATAGACCAGCACGCTGATCCGGTCGGCAAGGCCGAACACCACGCCCATGTCATGTTCCACCATGATCAGCGTCTTGTTCTCTGTCACCTTGCGGATCAGATCGACGATATAGTCGGTTTCAGAATGGCTCATCCCCGCAGTCGGCTCGTCCAGCATGATGACATCCGCACCGCCAGCGATGGTGATGCCGATCTCAAGCGCGCGCTGTTCGGCATAAGACAAGACCCCGGCAGGCAGATCGCGCCGTGCAGTCAGGTTGATCTGCTCCAAGATCGCTTCCGCCCCTTCGGTCAGTGCCCGTTGGCGGCTGACCATGTTCCAGAACGAATACTTGTATCCCTGGCTCCATAGCAGCGAACAGCGCACGTTTTCGAACACCGTCATGCGCGGAAAGATGTTGGTGATCTGGAACGATCGCGACAGGCCCCGGCGATTGATCTCGAACGGGGCCATCCCCTCAAGGTCATGCCCGTGCAACCGGATAGAGCCGGAACTTTTCGGGAACCGGCCCGTGATCAGATTGAACAGGGTGGACTTGCCCGCCCCGTTCGGCCCGATGATCGCATGGCGTTCGCCCTTGCCGATGGAGAGATCGACGCCTCGGATGATCTCTGTTTTGCCGAAGCTCTTGCGCAGCCCGTCTAGCTGCAATGCCGGAACGCTCATGCTGCACCTCCATCGGGGCTATTGGCGTCATGCCATGCGGCGGCCATGTCCGGCGCCGTCTTCTTGGTCAGCCAGAAGCCGACAACCGTAACCGCAATCGCGACGATCCACGGCAGGGCGGAATGGCTGTCGAAACTGGTCCAGAACAGCGTCATCTCGTCGTCGCCCACGGCCGCATGACGATAGTGAAAGATCATCTCGATCAGGGCAGACGCACCAAGCACGGTGAAGAGCCCCGGAATCAGCGTCTTGAGATAGGGCACGATCAGGCGCCCCGCCTTGCCAAGCCGCAGCGCGGGCACATGCATCATGATCAGCCCCGCAAGGCCGCCGGGGAAATACATCACCGTCGCTACGAACAGGATGCCCGCGTAAAAGCCCCAAAGCTCGGTTTCGAGGCTGAGAACGGTCTGCACCAGCGTGAAGACAATCGCACCAAGAACCGGCCCGAAAAAGAAGCCTGCACCGCCCAGGAAGGTCACCAGCAGGATCAGCCCGGACGTGGTGAGGTTGAGGTTTTCTTCGGTCAGGATCTCATAGTTGATCGCGAAAAGCGCCCCCGCGATCCCGGCAAAGAACCCGGATGCGACAAAGCTGTAGAAGCGCACCCAGCGTGCGGAATACCCAAGAAACTCTGCCCGTTCCGGATTGTCGCGCACTGCATTGGCCATCCGTCCCACCGGCGTGCGCGAGAACAGGTACATCAACGCGGCAGACACCATCAGCCAGAAGGCAATCAGGTAATACACCTCGATCTGTTGCAGGAATTCGATGCCGAAGAAGGGCAGCCCATAGGTCCGGTCGCCGGAAATCCCCTCTTCCCCGCCGAAGAATACGACGATGATGACAGAGCAAGCCGCGATCAACTCCCCCACCCCAAGCGAGATCATGGCAAAGACCGTGCCGGCGCTGCGGGTCGAAAAACTGCCGACGATCATGGCCAGCACCATGCCGACCAGCCCGCCGAAGATCGGCATCACCGGCAGCGGGAGCATGGCAAAAAAGTCGGACATGTTCATGATGTGAACGGTCGCGAAACCGCCCACGCCCATATAAACCGCGTGACCGAAGCTTAGCATCCCGCCCTGCCCCAGCAGCATGTTATAGGCGAGCGCGAAGATGATCGTGATCGCCATTTGGTTCATGATGGTGATGGCGGAATTGGCCTGAAAGAACAGCGGCATCACGATGACCAGCGCCCCGGCGATGAGCCATGGGATCAACGGTATCGTCAGGCTACCGGCGCGCAGACGCTGCGCGGGTTTGGTCGGGTCTGTGGCGAAATCTTCAGTCATGCGTCACGCTTCCCAAACAGCCCATAGGGGCGGAAAATAAGGATCAGAACCATCAGGATATACGGCAGGATGTCGGCGATCTGAGGCGAGGTCAGCGTCCAAAGATCACGCCACGCGCTGTCCCAGATCGGCTCCGGCTTGGTGAAGCCCAGCGTGGTCAGCAGGTCTTCCATCCGCAGGTTGTAGGCTTTGGCGAAGGTCGTGATCCATCCGATCAGCAGTGAAGCCACCAGTGCCCCCCACAAAGAGCCAAGCCCGCCGATCACGATGGTCACGAAGACGATGGAGCCAAGCACGAAGGCCATCCCCGGAAAGGTGGACAGAACCGGCCCGGCGATCACCCCGGCGACACCCGCCAGCGCGGTCCCGACGCCGAAAACGCCCATGAAGATCAGCGGAACGTTATGGCCCAGCGCCTCGACCGTGCGCGGATAGCTTAGCGCGGCCTGAATGATCATGCCGACCCGCGTGCGCGTCAGCACATAAAGCAGACCGATAAAGATCAGGACCGAGGTAAAGATCATGAAGACCTTGAAGGCCGGGATCGAATTTCCCGCGATGGAAAAGGCGGTGAATTGCAGGCTTTCAGGCGCTTCATAGGGCATCGCATTCTTGCCCCAGATGAATTGCACCAGTTCTTCGATCAGCAACGCCAGTCCGAAAGTAAAGATCAGCTCCGGTACGTGGCCATATTGGTGCACACGTCGCAAACCGTATCGTTCGACCCCCGCGCCCAATACGCCCACGACCAGCGGCGCGATCAAGAGCCCCATCCAGAAGCCCAGATAGATGCTGATCTGATAAGCGAAGTAGGCGCCAAGCATGTAGAAGCTGGCATGGGCGAAGTTGAGCACACCCATCATCGAGAAAATCAAGGTAAGCCCGGCCGACAGCATGAACAGCAAAAGTCCTGTCACAAGCCCATCGATCAGGTTGACGAGAATAAGATCCATCGATCCCTCCGGTCGGGAAATGTGGCCGCGCCGCGCGGTCGCGCAGGGGACATCATTTATTCAGTTGAACTGGGTACGACCGGCCTGCTGCGTTTTGGGCCAGCCCGGCGTATCGAACGGCCTGCCCCATAAGCAGGGCAGGCCATGTGCCAGTTACGGCCGGCGCATCTTGCAGGTTGTTGCGCTATCCATCGACGCCATTTCGATCGTCGACTCGGTCAGGATACCGTAGCCGGACGTATCGTAATCGAACTCGATGTTCTCGTCGGTATGGACGCCCACATTCATGTCCTGGATCAACTGGTGATCCTGCGGGCGCATGAAGACCTTGCCGCCCCACATGCTCTCGTATTCCATGCCTTCAAGCTGCTTGGCCACTTCGACGACATCGTCCGCTGTGCCCGCCCCTTCGATGGCTTGCGCCAGCATACCGATCACGTTGAAGATACGGCTCTGGTCGATATTGCCTTCCGGGTACTTTTCCTTGAACGCGTTATAGGCCGCACGCGCTTCTTCGGATGCAATCGGATTGATCCCCCCTTGCGAGATCAGGCGAATGCGCCCCTTGCCGGTGTCCCCGAAGGCCGCCGTGATACCGGAACCCGCCGCGTAGTAGGTGTAGATCGGGCCCTCAAAGCCGTTTTCGATCACCGATTTGCCAAGGCCCAGCATGTCTGCACCCCAGTTCCCGGTAATGACCGCGTCCGCACCCGAAGCGTTGATCTTGCGGCTATAGGGGGTGAAGTCCTTCACCTTGCCAATCGGGTGCAACTCGTTCCCGACGATTTCGATATCGGGCCGCTTCTCACCAAGGAACTTGGTGGCCGCTGCGGCGACCGCCTTACCAAAGGAATAGTCCTGACCGATGATATAGACCTTCTTGATGTCTTCATTGGCGACAATCACATCGGTCAGCGCGTCCATCTTGATGTCCGCATTCGCGTCAAACCGGAAGTGCCAGAAGTTGCATTTGTCATTGGTCAGCGCCGGATCGACCGCCGCATAGTTCAGGAACAGAACGCGGCTATCCGGGTTGCGGCGATTATGCTTGTCGATCGCATCGGTCAGCGCGTTTGCCACGCCCGAAGAGTTCCCCTGCGCGATATAGCGGATGCCTTGGTCAATCGCGACCTGAAGCTGGATCAGTGACTCCTTGGGGCTGATCTTGTTGTCGAACGCCACGATCTCAAAGTTGCGCCCGTCCAATACGCCCCCGTTTTGATTGACCATGTAATCGGCTGCGAACTCATATTGGTGCAGACCATTTGTCCCGGTGCTGGCGAAGGGCCCCGACAGCGGGTCGATAAAGGCAATTTTGACGTTTTCGGCGAAACCGGAAGCAGCTGACAAAGCTACCGCCAGCGCGGCGCCAAGGCCGAGCTTGAGTGATTTTTTCATTGTTGTCCTCCCTAGACAAGTGCCCGACACGGCCTTTTGCGGCCATTCTCCTCACGTCGGGTCAACTTGAAGGGTTGCATATCGGCGTAATAAGTCAACCTTTGCGCCGATAAACGTGACGTAGCGTCAAGACCCGCGCAGGAAACGCAGCCCGCTTTCCGCGAACAGCGGAACATAGGCGCCCAGCTTCAATGCGCGCTCCGGGTTGGAGGCATTTCCGTCCAGCCCGCGCTTGAGAACGCCCTGGCAGATCCCCGCCATCCGGAAGAACGAAAACGCCACGAACACATTCAGGTCCGCGACATCCGCAAGCCCGCGTCGCTCGCAATATTTGGCGACGAATTCCGCATCCGACGGCAAGCCCATCGCCTTACGGTCAATCCCCGCCAAGCCGCGCCCTTCGGCGCCTGCCGGCAATTGCCACTGCATGATGACCTGCGCCAGATCCGCAAACGGATGCCCGATGGTCGAAAGCTCCCAATCCAGAATGGCAAGGCACTTCGTCCCTTCGGACGCAAAGATCATGTTGTCGATCCGGTAATCGCCATGCACCAGCGTGCGCTGTCCGTCATCTTCGGGAAGCTGTTCGCCAAGCTCTGCGATCAGGCTGTTCATCGCCGGGATATCGACCGTTTCGGATGCGCGGTACTGCTTTGTCCAGCGCCCGAGTTGCCGCTCAAGGTAGTTGCCTTGCGGTCCGTAATCGGACAGGCCCGTCGCTTCGAGATCGACCTCGTGCAGCGCGGCCAGCGCGCGGTTCATGTCGTCGATGACACCGGCGCGCGTTTGCGGCGTTTCGTCCTTCATCGTCGGTTCGTTGAAATTGCGCCCGTCCACGTGGTCCATGATGTAGAACATGGACCCGATCACATCGTCGTCCTCGCACAGAATATGCATCTTCGCGACCGGCACATCCGTGTCCCAAAGCGCGGCCTGCACCCGAAATTCCCGGTCGACCTGATGCGCGGATTTCAAAAGCTGCCCCGGCGGCTTGCGGCGCAGCACATAGTTGCCCGCGCCGGTTTTCAGCAGGAAGGTCGGGTTGGATTGACCGGTCTGGAATTTGATCGCCTCAATCGGACCATCAAACCCCGGAAGCTTGTCTTTCAGATACGCGGCCACCGCGCCGGTATCGAGCGTTTGCGTGTCCATGAGTGTCCTCCCAGTCGGTACGTGCTATGTGCGGCCCCGCCCTGCGGTTTTGCGGGCCCGGCCTTGCAGCTCATCAAATTGGTCTCGGCACGTCCCCCAACCGCCAAAAGCGGCAAAGCGGGAGGCGCTGCGGGGCGGGGCGTCATCCGGTCAACTGTAGCTCAACAGGTCCGGCGCCGCATCAAAATGCGGTGTCGCGTTGAACTCGGCCAGCATCATACGCCCGCGCGAAAAGATAAAACGGTGTAAGGAACTGTTCTTCACCTGAAGGTTCAGCTCCATCATCATCGGGTCCGGCGCGCCAAGCGTGCTGGCGACGATCTGGCCGATCACACCGCCAGACGACACAACCAGAACGCGGCGCGCGTCGGTATCGGTGGCAAAGCCAAGGGCATCCGCCACCCGCCCGCGGAATTCGCCCCAGCTTTCCGCCGCCCCGGCGATATGGTCCTGCTGCCATTCAAGGATCGTATCGCGCAGGGTTCGGAAATGGGTCTTGCGGTCCTGCATGACCGGCTCGGGGGCCTGCCCCCCGAACCGCGTGTTGAGCAAGTCGTGAAAGTCATACTCGTTAAAGCCCGCGTGCCGTTCGGTGGTGCCGTCGAACCCCATCTCGGCCAGTGTCTCCACCTGCCGGTCAAGGGTTCCGGTCACCATCCGGTCAGGCACCCAGCCCGTACGCCGCAGATGCGCCGCGACCGCACGGGCTTGGCGACGTCCCAGATCGCTCAGACGGTCATAATTGTCTGAGCCGAAGGCCGCCTGCCCATGCCGGACGATAACAAGTTCGGCCATTCAGAGCACTTCAAAGAGGCCAGCAGCCCCCATGCCGCCGCCGACACACATGGTGCAGACCACGTATTTCGCGCCACGCCGTTTGCCTTCGATCAGCGCCGTGCCGACCATCCGCGCCCCGGACATGCCATAGGGGTGGCCGATGGAAATCGCGCCGCCATTCACGTTCAACAGCTCGTCCGGGATGCCCAGCTTGTCGCGGCAATACATCACCTGAACCGCGAAGGCTTCGTTCAGTTCCCACAGGCCGATGTCGTCCATCTTCAGCCCATGCGCTTCAAGCAGCTTTGGCACCGCATAGATCGGCCCGATGCCCATCTCGTCCGGCTCGCACCCTGCGGCCATGACGCCCACATAACGACCCAGCGGCTGCAGGCCTTTCTTTTCGGCCAGACCAGCTTCCATCACCACGGCGGCAGAGGCACCGTCGGACAATTGCGAGGCGTTGCCAGCAGTGATGAACTTGCCTTCCTTGATGTGGATACCGTCCTTGAAGACCGGCTGCAGCCCGCCCAGCGACTCCGCGGACGTACCGGGGCGGTTGCCCTCATCCTTGGCCAGCGTCACCTCATGTTCGGTGATTTCCTTGGTCTCGCGGTTCTGCATCTTCATGATGGTCGTGATCGGCGCGATCTCGTCATCCAGGCGGCCCGCTTCTTGCGCCGCATGGGTCCGGTCCTGGCTTTGCGCGGCGTATTCATCCTGCGACTCGCGGCTGATGCCATAGCGTTCCGCCACGGTTTCCGCCGTTTCCAGCATGCTCATGTAGATCTCAGGCTTGGTTTCCCTAAGCCAGGAATCTGCGTTCACCCGCATATCCGGCGTCTGCACAAGCGAGATACTTTCGACACCCCCGCCGATGGCCACATCCATACCGTCATGGACGACCTGCTTGGCTGCAGTTGCAATCGCCATCATGCCAGAGGCACATTGGCGATCCATCGACATGCCTGCGACCGTCACCGGCAAGCCGGCGCGAATGGCGGCCTGACGCGCGATGTTGCCGCCCTGATACCCCTGCTGAAGCGCAGAGCCGAGAAGCACGTCCTGGACCTCGCCACCATCGATCCCCGCGCGCTTCACAGCGTGCTCGATCGCATGGGCGGCCAGCGCCTGAGGCGTCGTGGCATTGAGCGAACCGCGATAGGCCTTGCCAATCGGTGTCCGCGCGGTGGAGACGATAACTGCGTCACGCATGTGGATAGTCCTTCCTTCTGAAAATCTGTGTCACCAGCCGAGCTTGATGCCTTCGGCCGTGGCTGCCTTGCGGGCATACTTTCGGGTTTGGCCGAAGGCGTCTTGCAACTCCTCCTGCCCGTCTGGATCGGTGATCTGGTCCCATTGTGCGGCGACGGCTTCGGGCGTGACCTCGCCATCGATGCGCACGCCTTCGGTCTCATAGACACGGGTTTGCGCAAAGCAGCCTGCACCGGCACTCAGGATCGTGCGGGACGGGCCATTTTCGCTTACCAGATACAGAACGCCGGGCGTGATCGTTTCAGGCTTGAGCAGTGCCAACGCCTCTTCCGGCATCAGGTCTTCGGTCATGCGCGTGGCGGCCGTCGGGGCCAGAGTGTTCACGCGAATATCATCACGCGCCCCTTCGATATGCAGCACGTTCATCAACCCCATCATCGCCGCTTTCGCCGCGCCATAATTGGACTGACCGAAATTGCCATACAGCCCCGACCCGGACGAGGTCAGCACGATGCGGCCATACTTGGCCTCGCGCATATGCGGCCAGACGGCGTGACAGCAATTGGCCGTCCCCATCAGGTGCACATCCACAACCTTGCGGAAATCGTCCAGGGACATCTTGGCAAAGGTCTTGTCGCGCAAGATACCGGCATTGTTGACCAAAATGTCGATCCGACCCCAGCGATCCATCGTCTTGGCGACCATATCCTGCGCCTGAGCGGCGTCGGACACATCCGCACCATGGGCCATTGCCGCGCCGCCCGCAGCTTCGATTTCGGCCACGACATTTTGCGCGGCGTCCGACCCGGTAAGGCTGCCATCCGTGGCAACCCCCAGATCATTGACCACAACCTTGGCCCCGCGTTCGGCCAAGGCCAGCGCGTGACAGCGGCCAAGGCCAACCCCCGCGCCGGTTACGATGGCAACCCGATCGTCGAAACGAATGCTCATCGGTCAGCCCTCCAGCGCGGCGCGGAACAGGTTCGGCCCGCTCATGACCTGAATTCCCCCCGACACCGGCAGGATCGCGCCCGTCAGATAGGCACCGCCGCGCCCGCACAGGAACTGCATGCAGCCTGCGATATCCTCGGGGCTGCCAACGCGGCCCAGCGGCACGTCTTCTCCGACCTTTTCACGGGTTTGTTCATCCGCTGTGGCAAAGGCGGTCATGCGCGACACAAACGGCCCCGGGGCCAGCGCATTGACGGTGACGTGATGCCCGGCCAGTTCCTTGGCCATGATCCGCGTGATCTGGTGTACCGCCGCCTTGGACGCAGCATAGGAATAGGCCCCGTCGCCCAGCGGCGCATCCCCCATGACAGAGCCGACATTGACCACGCGCGTCGGGTCTTCGGGCGTGGCGGTCTTGATCAAAAGCGGCAACAGCTTTTGCGTCAGATGGAACAGGCCCGCGTTATTGACGCCCATGACCTTGCCCCACGCATCGAAGGGAAACTGCCCCATCGGCGCGCCCCAGCTGATGCCCGCATTGTTCATCAGGATATGCAGCTTGTCGGTGCGCTTCTCGACCTCTGCCGCCAAGGCGTCGACACCCTCCTCAGAGCCGACATCGCCCTCGAACCCTTCGGCAGATCCGGGCGTGCCCAGCGCATTCAATTCTTCCGCAACCGCGGCACATGCGCCTTTCTTGCGCGACGCGATCAGCACATGCGCGCCCGCCTGCATCAGCCCCTCGGCGGCCATGCGGCCAATCCCCGTGGCGCCGCCGGTGACAAGGGCGACCTTGCCCTTCAAGGAAAACAGGTGTTCCGGTGTCATTGTCATCTCTCCCATCAGATTTCGCGCAAGCGGGCGACAATCGCGGCATGATAGCCGTAATCCCCAAGCCATTCGGCGGCGACCCGCGCGCGTTTCATGTAAAATCCCATATCGAATGCATCGGTCATGCCGATGCCGCCATGCATCTGAACGCCTTCCTGCACCGCCAGCGTCACCGTCTGCGTCGCCCGTGCCTTGGCCAACGAAACGGCAAGCGTGGCCTGCGCCGGATCTTCATCCAGCTTCCGGCCCGCATGCGCGATGGCAGAGGCGGTCACTTCGGTCTCGCACCACAGATGCGCGGCGCGGTGCTGCAAGGCCTGAAACATGCCAATCGGCACGCCGAACTGCTTGCGTTCCTTCAGATACTCGACCGTCATCGCAAAAGCCCCCGCCGCGACACCGCCCATTTCAGCGGCAAGCGCGGCCTGACCGGCTTCCAGCGCGGGACGCAGGACAGTCATCGCATCATCGACCTGCCCCAACACGTCATCGCCCGTGGCCGCCACCGCGTCAAAGGTGATCCGCGCCGCGTCGCGGCTATCGACCAGGCTCATCGCGCTGCGGGTGATCCCATCCCGATCCGTTGGCAGATCGAACAGCGTCAGCCCCTCGCCGGTGCGTGCCAGAACCAGAACGCGGTCGGCGCTCATCCCGTCGCAGACAAAGGTCTTGGCCCCGGAAATCCGGAACCCGTTGCCATCGGCCACGGCCTCCATCTGCGCGGCATCCGGGTCATGCTTCGGCCCTTCGTCCACGGCCAGCGCATAGATCGTCTTGCCTTCCGCGATGCCACGCAGCGCGGCGCTCGCCCGGTCATTGGCGACCTGTCGCAGCGCGGTCGCCGCGATTACTGCCGTGCCGATGAAGGGAGAGCAGACAAGCGTTTTGCCCATCTCTCCGGCAAGAATTCCTGCTGCGGCATGGCCCATATCGGCCCCGCCCGCCTCTTCCGGCACCAGAACACCGGTCCAGCCCATCTCGGCCATCTGCGCCCAAAGGGCAGGATCATGCACCTTGCCAGCATCGCGCAGCCCGCGCAGATGGCTGACCGGCGCGGCATCGTCCAGAAACCCGCGAGCGGAATCGGCCAGCATGGTTTCGTCTTCTGTTTTCAACAAACTTGTCATGCAGGCAGCCCCAATACGCGGCGGGAAATGATGGACAACATGACCTCGGACGTGCCGCCCTCGATCGAATTGGCCTTTGACCGCAGCCAATCCGCCGGAAGGCTTCCGTGTGCGCCGTCCCATTCCAGCGCATCCGACCCACCGGCCAGCATCATCACCTCGTTCCGGCGCTTGTTCAGCTCCGTCCCGTAGTATTTCAGCATGGCAGACGCGTCGCCGACACTGCCGGTCTTGGCCATGTCCTTGTAGCGTTCCAGCGTCAGCCCCATAGCCAGCGCGTCGATCTCGCAGGTCATGGCACCGGCGCGCAGCACGGGATCATCGGCCCCGTCCAGCATCGCGCCAACGCCGCGCCCACCCAGCAGACCGCCACCGCCGCCAGAGATCATCTCGCGCTCATGCGTCAGCAGGTACTTGGCCACGTCCCAGCCACGGTTCTCTTCACCGACAACCTGTTCGCGCGGCACCTTCACATCATCGAAGAAGGTCTCGCAGAACGGCGAACTGCCCGAGATCAGCCGGATCGGGCGGGTGGAGACGCCCTCGCTCGACATATCGATCAGAACAAAGCTGATGCCCTTGTGCTTGGGCGCGTCCTTGTCGGTGCGCAGCAGGGCGAAAATCCAGTCGGCCTTGTCCGCGTAGGAGGTCCAGACCTTTTGGCCGTTGACCACGAAGTGATCGCCCCGCGGTTCTGCCCGCGACTGGACAGAAGCCAGATCGGACCCAGCGCCCGGTTCGGAATAGCCCTGACACCAGCGCACCTCGCCGCGCGCGATGGGCGGCAGGTAATGCGCTTTTTGTTCATGGGTGCCGAAATGCAGCAAGGCGGGGCCAAGCATCCAGATGCCAAAGCTTTGCAACGGGCTGCGCGCCTTGATGCGGCGCATTTCCGATTGCAAAATCTTGTCCTCGTCACGGCTTAGACCACCGCCACCATAGTCCTTGGGCCATGTCGGCACAGTCCAGCCCTTGGCGGCCATCCGCTCCAGCCAGACTTTCTGCGCCTCGGATTGGAACTGCCAGCGCTTGCCGCCCCAGCAGATGTTTTCCTCACCGCTCCCACCATCGCGCATCTCTTCGGGGCAATTGGCCTCAAGCCAATCGCGCACCTCAGCGCGGAACGCGTCAAGCGCCTCCGTCATCGATTTCCTCCCTTGAAAGTGCCGCCACGTTCCACCCGATCCGGGTTTACAGCGGCACACAGTCACAGGCAGGATCACCCAAAGATTGTAAAACGTCACCCCGTTTCGTTACGTCACGAGACCACGCTGCGGGGGATCATGGGAGGATCAGATGAAAGCAATGCTCAGCACCGCCCCCGGCGGACCCGATACGCTGGAATGGACGCAGATGCCCATGCCGGAGCCGAAGAAGGGCGAGGTCCGCATCGCGGTAAAGGCGGCAGGGGTAAACTTCCCCGATACGCTGATTATTCAGGATTTGTATCAGATCAAACCGCCACGGCCCTTCGCGCCCGGCGGTGAAATCGCGGGCGTGGTCGAGGCCGTCGGCGAAGGGGTCGATACCCTTTCCGAAGGCGACCGCGTGATCGCGACGCCGGGCTTTGGCGGCTTCGTCACGCATCTATGCGTGCCCGCCGAGATCTGCATCCCGATTCCCGACACGATGCCCTTCGATGAAGCCGCCTGCTTCATCTTCACCTATGGCACGTCGTTCTATGCGGTGAAGGATCGCGGCTATCTGGACGAAGGCCAAACGTTACTTGTGCTGGGCGCGGCGGGCGGTGTCGGCTCTGCCGCGGTGGAGCTTGGCAAAGCCATGGGCGCGCGGGTGATCGCCGCCGTGTCGTCGGAAGACAAGGCGCAATTCTGCCGCGAGATCGGCGCGGATGAAACAATCATCTACCCGCGCGACATGGACCGCGCGGCGCAGAAGGAGTTCTCGAACAAGATCAAGGAACTCGCGCCCAAGGGAATCGACGTGGCCTATGATGCGGTCGGCGGTGCCTATGCAGAACCGGTGATCCGCGCCATGGCGTGGAATGGCCGGTTCCTGGTCGTCGGCTTCCCCGCCGGGATTCCGAGCATTCCGCTGAACCTCACACTGCTGAAATCCTGCCAGATCGTCGGCGTGTTCTGGGGCGCGGCGACGCGCATGGACCCGAAGGGGCACAAGGCCAATCTGGCCTCGCTGTTCCGGATGCATGCGGAAGGCAAGATCAAGCCGCGCGTGACCGCGTCCTATCCGATGGAAAAGGCGGCGGAGGCGCTCCACCACATTGCGGACCGCAAAGTTCTGGGCAAGATCGTCGTCACCGTCGATTAAAGCCCGTCCAGATGGCTGATATCGTTGAAACCACGGACATTCATCCGACCGTCCTGCACGACGATGCGGCTGATGGAGCCATTGGCCGCGCCGTGAAAGGCAAAGGGTTCGGACCCGGTGGCAATCGCCAGGGCGGCAGCGATCACGCCGCCATGGACCACAACCGCAACTTGCTGGTCGGAATGGGCCTCGGCCACGCGCATGATCCCGCGCCGGACACGCTCGAAAAAGGCTTCGCGCCGCTCGGCATTGGGGATCTCGCCCCAGTCCTGCCGCTCTATCGCGCGCTGATAGGCCGGGTCGCGCTCTGCCGCCTTGATGCGGTAGAGCCCGCCATCCCAATCGCCCAGATGGACTTCGTGCAGGTCAGGGTCTTCGACCGGCACAAGCCCCAGATGCCCGGCCAGCGGCGCGGCGGTCTGATGCGTGCGGCGCAGCTTGGTCACGTAAATGGCCCGGATCGGCGCATGGCGCAGACGCTCGCCCACACGTTCAGCCTGGCGTTCCCCCTGCGGATGCAGCGCCGGGTCGCCATGCCCGTCCTTCATCGCGAAAGACTGACCCGGACGCGCCGGTTCGCTTTCGCCATGACGCACAAGAAGAAGATCCGCCGCCCCCGCGGGCGGTGCATAGACCGGTTGCCGGTATTCCTGACCCATCGGTGTCCCCCAATTCAGTGTTACAGATAAGGAGCATATCTCATGTCGAACCGCCAGATCATCGTGGCAGAACTGCCCCAGGGTGAGCTAACCGAAAGCCACTACAAGCTACAAGACGCGCCAATGCCGGAACCCGGCGACGGTGAGGTGCTGCTGCGCACGGTGCTGATGTCCATCGATGCGGCAAACCGGGCATGGATGCAGGGCGCCAGCTACCGCGCAGCCGTGAAAGCCGGCGATGTGATGCCGACCTATTCCATCAGCGAAGTGATGAAATCCAACTCGCCGCGCCTGAAGGAAGGTGATCTTGTCGCCTGCGAAGGCGAATGGGCCGACTACATCACCATGCCCGCCCATAAATGCCAGAAGATGCCCCGCGTGCCACGTCTGGAAAACCTGTTGTCCGTCTTTGGCATTGCCGGCAAGACCGCCTTCCACGGGCTGATCCAAGTGGGTCAGCCGCTGGCGGGTGAAACCATCGTCGTCTCTGCCGCCGCCGGTTCCGTGGGCGGCTATGTCGGGCAGATCGGCAAGGCGCTTGGCTGCCGGGTCGTCGGGATCGCGGGCGGCCCGGAGAAATGCAAATGGGTTGTCGATCACCTGGGCTTCGATGCCTGTGTCGATTACCGCGAAGCGGGCCTGTTCAAGGCGCTGCGCTCCGAATGTCCCAATGGCGTTGATGTCTATTTCGACAATGTCGGCGGCGACGTGCTGGAAGCGGTGCTGGCGCTGATGAACGAACGTGGCCGCGTTGCCTGCTGCGGCGCGATCAGCCAGTACAACACGACGAACCCAAGCGGCCCGCGCAACCTGCCCGGCGCAGTGGTGATGAAACGCCTGCGCATGGAAGGCTTTATCGTGATGGATTTCGCCCGCGACGACGAAAAAGCCACCCGCGCCTTGCAGGCTTGGGTCGAAAGCGGCGCGATCAAAGTCGAAGAGGACGTGGTCGAGGGGCTGGAAAACGCGCCCAAAGCGCTGATCGGCCTGCTGGCGGGCGACAACAAAGGCAAGCGCATGGTGCGTGTCGGGGCGGACCCGGCATGAGCGCGATCGCAGACGCCAAGGCCGCGATGGAGGCGCAGATCGGCCAAGAGGTCGGCGTCTCCAACTGGATCACGGTCGATCAGGCGATGATCGACCAATTCGCCGAAAACACCCATGATGATCAGTGGATTCACGTGGACCCGGAGCGCGCCGCCAAGGAGACGCCCTTCGGTGGCACGATCGCCCATGGGTTCCTGACCCTAAGCCTGGCATCGCGGTTTGCCTATGACTGTTTCGACATGGCACCGGGGCAGGTGATGGGGATCAACTACGGCTTCAACAAGCTGCGGTTCCTGAACCCGGTCAAGGCCGGTGTCCGCGTGCGGGGGCGCTTTACCATGTCGGCCGTGACACAGCGCAATGACACCGACCTGCTGCGCGAGACCCAGTTGACCGTAGAGATCGAAGGTTCGGATACACCCGCGCTGGTGGCCGATTGGTTGGGCCTGTCGGTCTTTGCCAAAGACGCCTGACGCTTGAGAACCTGCGCGCGCGCCCCTAACTTGCCTCTGGCCGGACCAACCGGCATTGAGCGGGGCGCGCGACACATGACGACAGACCACATCGGCAATCCGACAAGGGGGTCGCAAGCGTGACCGCTGTCGCAACGTGGTTCAACAGAACTTTTACCGATCTTGCCCGCCAGATGCGCTGGTCCTACCTGCCGCCGCTCATGGTCTATTTCGCCGCCGGGGTGTCGGGGCTGACTTCCGTTGTCGGGGCGTTCTTCCTGAAGGATTATCTGGATCTATCGGCCGCGTTCATCGCGGGGCTGTCCTTCTGGGCTGGTCTGCCGTGGATTTTGAAGATGCCGATGGGCCATATCGTGGACCTGTTCTGGCGCTGGAAATCGCTGCTGATCCTGCTGGGGGCCGGGCTGATCGCGCTGTCTTTGCTGATCATGTACGGGCTGGTCACCCGCCCCGGCGAGATGCGCGAGATCGCCCCCTTGGCCACGTGGTATGTGATCGCGCTGATGCTCTCACCCTCTGGCTTTGCCATTCAGGACGTGGTGGCAGACGCGATGACGGTGGAAGCCGTCCCGCATACGGACGCCAACGGGCAAGAGCTGAGCACAGAGCAATCCCGCGCCTTGCACACGACCATGCAAACGCTGGGCCGGGTCGCGATTATCTCTGGTCTCGTCTTCGTTGCAGCGGTGAATATCTGGGTCTTTTCCGGGGCCAAAAGCCTGCCGCGCGACGAGAAACTGGCCCTGTATGGGCAGATTTACCTCGTGGCGCTGGTGATTCCGCTGATCTCTGTCAGCGGCATGGCGCTGCACGCGATGATGCTGCGCCTGCGTGCAAAACGCGGCCTGCCCGCCCCGCCCCCGCAGGAAGAGACGCAGGTTGATTGGGAAATCCTCGGCGGCGGCCTCGCCTTCGTGGTGCTAAGCGTGGGTTTGGGGCTTTCGGGCCTGACATATGCGCAGGAAATCGTCTTCGCCACGTCGATGGCCGTGATCCTTTTCCTGATCTCGCGCCTGCTGCGCGCGCTTGAGACCGAAGCCGCCCGCGTCCTGATTGGCACCGCTGCCATCATTTTTGTCTTTCGTGCAGTGCCCTTGCCGGGATCCGGCCTGACATGGTTCGAAATCGACGTGCTGGCCTTTGATGAACGGTTCCTGTCGATCCTGTCCCTGATCACATCGCTGCTGGCTTTGCTTGGCCTGTTCCTGCTGCGCCCCTTGATGGCTGAACGGTCGATTGCCCATATCGTCATGCTGCTGACCATCGCGGCGGGCGTGCTGTCGCTGCCGAACCTGGCGCTGGTCTATGGGCTGCACGAATGGACTGCCGCGCAGACCGGCGGCATCGTGGATGCCCGGTTCATCGCCATATTGGACACCGCGATTGAATCGCCCTTGGGGCAGATCGCGATGGTGCCGATGCTGGCCTGGATTGCCCGGAATGCGCCAAGCCACCTGAAGGCGACGTTCTTCGCGGTCATGGCCTCCTTTACCAATATGGCGCTGTCCGCCTCCAGTCTCGGGACCAAATACCTCAATCAACTGTTCACCGTGACCCGTGCCAGCGTCGACCCTGAAACCGGGGCTGTTACCTCCACCGCGGATTACAGCCAGCTAGGCGCTTTGCTGATTATCGTGGCGCTTATCACGCTTGCAGCACCGCTTCTGACGATCCTCTTTGTTCAAAATTCGCGCTTCCGTACAGAGGATTAACACCCCAAGTTGAACTTGGCGCTTGTCACATGACAGTCATGGCCGCAGGCTAGGCAAGGTCCAGATCAAGAAAACGGAGACGTCCGATGACTACACTTCGATTCACCTGTCTTGCCGCCGCTTTTGCCGTCGGCCTGACCGCACCGGGCTTTGCCCAATCCACCTTGCGGATCGGGTTGCAGCAGGAACCAACGGTTCTGGACCCAACCAGCGACGCCACCGCCTCCATCGACGGGATGCTGGCGCAAAATGTTTTCGAATCGCTCACCGTCGTGGACGAAACCGGCGCGGTTCATCCGCAACTGGCCACCACGTGGGAGATTTCCGACGACGGGCTGACCTATACCTTCAAACTGGTCGAAGGCGCGACGTTCCATGATGGCACAAGCCTTGACGCCGAGGACGTGAAGTTCAGCTTTGACCGCGCGATGGCCGAAGACTCGACCAACCCGTCCAAGGGCATCTTCGAGCCAATCGAAAGCGTGACGGTCATCGACCCGGCGACAGTAGAAATCAAGCTGACGCGCAAGGACGCCTTCTTCCTGTTCAACCTCGCGCAGGGCGACGCTTCAATCATCGCGCCGGAAAGCGTCGATGCGAACGCCACCACCCCCATCGGCACCGGCCCGTTCAAATTCGACGGCTGGACGCGCGGCGACCGTCTGACCCTCATCAAATACGAAGACCACCGCGCGGCGAGCGATGTCGCCATCGACAAGGTCGAATTCCGGTTCATCGCCGATCCTGCCGCCGCAACCGCGGCATTGATGGCCGAAGAACTGGACGCATTCCCCGGTTTCCCCGCGCCCGAACTGCTGGAACAATTCGAAGCCGACCCGCGTTTCAAGGTCGTCGTCGGCTCGACCGAGGGGGAGGTGATCCTGGCCCTCAACAACGCGCGGGCGCCCTTTGACAAGATCGAAGCGCGGCAGGCTGTCAGCCACGCCATCAACCGGGACGAAATCATCGACGGCGCCATGTACGGCAAAGCCGTTCCAATCGGCAGCTTCTACCCGCCGCATGGCCCCGCCTATGTCGATCTGACGGGCCTTTATCCCCATGACAGCGAAAAGGCCAAAGAGCTGTTCACAAGCGCTGGTGTCGCCGGGTCCGAGATCACCCTGCGCGTGCCGCCCTTCCCCTATGCGACCCGTTCGGGCGAGATCGTCCAAGCGGAACTGGCCAAAGCGGGGGTGACCGTGAAGGTCGAGAATGTCGAATGGGGCTTCTGGATCGATGAGGTCTACAAGAAGAAGAACTATGACATGACCATCATCGCGCATACCTCGCCCAATGATCTGAGCAATTTCGCGCGCGGCAAGGATTACTTCTACGGCTTCCAATCGGATGATTTCGACGCGCTGTGGAATGCCATCAAGACCGAAACCGACACCGACACGCGCATGGGCCTTCTGAAGGACGCGCAGAACTTCGTGGCCGACAACGCCATCCACGCGTTCCTGTTCCAACTGCCCAAGCTGGGCATCTACCGGGCCAATGTGGACGGGTTCTGGGCGGCGTCGCCGGTGCTGTACCAGCCGCTGTCCGCTGTGACCATCAAGTGAGGACCGGACCCGCGACCAAGGCCGGGGCGCGCGTCGCCCCGGTCAGCCGGTAAGCCGCAATGCAAGTCTTTCTTCTGCGCCGGAGCCTCGGCTTTCTCGCCACGCTTTTCGCCGTGTCGGTCATCGTCTTTCTGGTGATGAACGTACTTCCGGGCGATCCGGCTGTGACCATCCTTGGCATCGATTCCACCGAAGACGCGCGCGCGGCCCTGCGCGCGGAACTCGGCCTCGACCGGCCGCTTTGGCAACGCTATGGCGCATGGGTCTGGGATGCGGTTCGGGGCGATTTCGGCACCAGCTATTTCTTCCGCGTGCCGGTCTCGGAACTGATCGCAGAGCGTTTGCCGCTGACGCTGCCCCTCGCCGCGTTCGGGATGCTGGCCACCGTGACGCTTGGCGTCACGCTTGGCATCATCGCAGCCGCCCAACACGGCCGGCCCGGTGACTGGGCCATCATGCTGCTGAGCCAATTGGGCATCGCGATCCCGGCCTTCTGGTTGTCGATCCTGCTGGTGCTATTGTTTGCGGTGAAGCTGCGCTGGTTGCCGCCCGGCGGTTTTCCCGGCTGGGATGATCCGGTTCTGGCCCTGCGCTCGCTAATCCTGCCGACGGCCGCTTTGGCCCTTGTGCAATCGGCGGTGCTGGCGCGCGTGACGCGATCTTCTGCGCTTGAAGTCATGCGGCTGGATTTTGTCCGCACCGCCCGCGCGACCGGGCTGGCACCGCGCCGCATTCTGGGCCGTCATATCCTGCCCAACGCGCTGGTGCCCATCGTCACCATCGTCGGGATGCAGGTGGCCGGCGTTGTGACCGGCACCATCGTAATCGAAAACGTCTTCTACCTGCCCGGCCTTGGCCGCCTTGTCTTTCAGTCCATCGCAAATCGGGATCTTTTCACGGTGCAGGCCCTTGTCGTGCTGTTCGCCGCCATCGTCGTGACCGCCAACTTCCTTGTGGACATCGCCTATGTGCTGATCGATCCACGCCTCAAAGGACGATTGGCATGATCCGGCGCGCGCCCGTCAACCTGTGGATCGGCGGTGCGCTGGTGGCGATGATGACGGCCATTGCCCTTCTGTCACTGGTCTGGACCCCCTACGATCACACCCTTCTTGATATTCCCGCCAAATTCGCCGCCCCCTCGGCAGAGCATTGGCTGGGCACCGATCAACTGGGCCGCGACGTGGTCAGCCTGCTGATGGCGGCATCCGTCAACTCGCTGACCGTCGCCTTCGTCGCGGTTGGACTTGGCGGGGCGATTGGCACCCTTCTGGGGCTGGCCGCCTCCGCATGGGGCGGCTGGGTCGAGGCCATCGTCATGCGTCTGGTCGATCTTGGCTTTGCCTTTCCCGCGCTGCTCTTCGCGATCATGCTGGCCGCGGCCTTTGGGCCATCGCTGAGCAATGCGATCCTTGCCATCGCGTTCATCAACATCCCCGTCTTCGCGCGGGTCGCACGCGGGGCGGCAAACCAGATCTGGACGCGGGATTTCGTACTGGCGGGCCAGGCCGCTGGCATGGGCCGTGCCGCGCTGACCCGCGACCACATCCTGCCCAACATCGCAGCCCCGATCATCGTGCAGGCCACGATCGAATTTGCCGTCGCGATCCTGGCCGAAGCGGCTCTCTCCTATCTGGGGCTGGGCGCTCAGCCGCCAATGCCGTCATGGGGACGGATGCTGAGCGAAGCGCAAACGCTGATGTATCTCGCGCCGGAACTGGCGATTTATCCGGGGCTGTGCATCATCCTTGCCGTGCTGGGCTTTGGCCTTTTGGGCGACGGCCTGCGCGATGTCACCGATCCGCGACTGGCGAGGACACGCGCATGATCCGGGCCAGTGGTATCACCGTGCGCTTTGGCTCACACGCGGCGCTGCGCGATGTGTCACTTCAGCTTGATCCCGGCCAACGGCTCGGCATCGTGGGCGAGTCCGGCAGCGGCAAATCCATGCTGGGGCTGACGCTAATGGGCATGTTGCCCAGCAGCGCCAAACTGGATGGGCAGTTGCATGTGGATGGTCAGGACATGTCCACCGCCGCCGACCGCCAGTGGCGCAGCTTGCGCGCGCGGCGGGTTGCGATGGTTTTTCAGGAACCGGCCAGCGCGCTGAACCCCCTGCGCCGGGTGGGTGACACCGTGATGGAACCGCTCCGCCTGCATCTTCGGTTGGACCGTAAAGCGGCGCAGCAGCGGATGCTGGAACTTCTGGACGAGACCGGGATTCAGGAACCTGCCTTGAAGGCCCGGCAATACCCGCACGAACTTTCAGGCGGACAACGCCAGCGCGTGCTGATCGCACTGGCCCTCGCCTGTGATCCGGCGCTTCTGATCGCGGATGAGCCGACGACCGCGCTTGATGCCCATGTGGGGCTGCGGATCACCGAATTGCTGGTCAGGCTGGCTCGGGATCGCGGCATGGCGCTGGTCTTTATCAGTCACGATCTCGCGGCGGTGGCCCGTACGGTTGATGATGTTGCCGTGATGTATGGCGGCGAGGTTGTCGAACGCGGCCCCGTGGCCGAGGTGCTGCGCGCGCCGCAGCATCCCTATACCCAAGGTCTTCTGGCCGCGCGCCCGCCACTGGATGCAGGGCAACTGCGGCGGCGCCTGCCCGTGGTGCCGGGCAATGTTCCGGCCATGGCCGATCTGCCACTTGGGTGCCGTTTTGCCGGTCGCTGCCATGTCGAACTGCCCCGCTGCGCGGCAACGCGCCCGTCGGAAACATCCCTGTCGCCCGGCCGCAGCGCCGCGTGCCATCACCTGCCGGACCCATCGATATGAGCGCCCTGCTGGACATTCAAAACGTGACGCGCCGCTATCCGAGGCCGCGCCAGAGACTACTGCATCGGCCGGAACCTCTGGTCGCGCTGGACAATGCTTCACTGACCTTGAACGCCGGGGAGACCTACGGGATCGTGGGCGAAAGCGGGTCTGGCAAGACAACGCTGGCACGGCTTGTCATGGGGTTCGAGGCCCCCGATAACGGGCGCGTCTTGCTGGGCGGTGAAGACCTGCACGCCCTGCCCGAACACATCTTGCGCCAGCGCCGCCAGACCTTCCAGATGGTATTTCAGGATCCTTTCGGCTCTCTTGATCCGCGCCGCCCGGTCGGCTGGTCCGTGGGCCAACCCCTGCGCGCAACCGGGCAGCAGCCCGCCCCGGCGCAGATTGCACAGACCTTTGAGCGCGTGGGCCTGAGCGCATCGGACGCGGAACGGTATCCGCATGAATTCTCGGGCGGGCAGCGCCAACGCATCGCCATTGCCCGCGCCATCATCACGAAACCCCGCCTGCTGGTCGCGGATGAGGCCGTTTCGGCACTGGATGTGTCGGTGCGTGCGCAAATCCTCAACCTGCTGCTGGACCTGCAAGACGAATTCGGCCTTGCGATGCTGTTCGTCACCCATGACCTCGCCGTGGTTGCGAACCTGTGTGACCATCTTCTCGTGCTGCGTAACGGTCGGACCGTCGAACAAGGACCGGCGCAGGCAATCCTGACGAACCCGCAGACGGATTATACCACCATGCTGCTGGATGCGGCGCGGGTCACCCCCGCCGGCCACAGCGCCCCGGCCCGAACAACCACCTGAAAGCAGACCGCACCATGACCCGATTTGTGCATATCACCGACCTGCACGTCTCCGCCCCCGATACGGACGATCCGAACCGACAGACCGACACCGTCGGCACCTTGGACAAACTTCTTGACGCGCTTGAGCGGCTGGACCCGCAGCCCGACTTCGTGCTGGCCTCGGGCGATCTGACCAATATCGGCGATGAGCTGAGCTATCGACTAGTCAAATCACGGCTGGAGCGTGTGACCCCTCCGGTCATCACCACTCTGGGGAATCATGACAAGCGCGAGGCCTGGCATGCGGTTTTCCCCGGCCACCCAGCCGCGCCCGATGGCCCTGTCGACAGGGATGACATGGTGGCGGGCGTGCATGTGATTGCGCTGGACACATCCGTTCCGGGCAAAGTCTCTGGCGCGCTGGACGATGGACAACTCGCCACCGCCGCAAAGACCTTTGCCAAACACCCCGACGCGCGAAAGGTGGTCGCGATTCATCATCCGCCGCGCCTTGATCCGGAAGGGGCCGTGTGGACGTCCCTTGACCAGCGAAGCACCGATGGTTTGGCAGAGCTGATCCGTTCATATGATGTGGCCGCCGTTCTGTGCGGTCACGTGCATATGAACCGCGTCGCTTTCTGGGAAGGCGTGCCGCTGGTGGTGACGATGGGTCAGCAGTCAACCGTCGATCTGACGCGCAGCGATGCGCTACGGGTGATCGAAGGCACCGGCTTCGCGATTTGCGATCTGGCCCCGTCCGGCTTTCAGGTGACCTTCGTGCCGCTGCAAGACTCGCGGCTGATCAAGGAAATCCCGGTTGAGCGTTTGATCGCGTTTTCCTGACCGCCGTAAGGCCCCGCCGGAATCCAGTGTCCGCCGGGGTCGCGGTCAGCCCGTTACAGGCACCAGATGGTTGTCCCATTGGCGCGAATGCTGAACCGGCTGGCCCGGTCCAAGAACAAGGCCCGTGCCGCTGGTGACGACGAAGCCTTTTGCCTCGGGCGCGATGCCGCAGACATCGGTGATCGCCTGCGTGCGCTGCATCTCCAGCGTCTGGGTGGAAAACTCTTGCACCAAGCCGCCGCGCGGCGATGTCACCGCCAGCGTTCCGCCGTTCATCGCGATACTGCCAAGATACCCATGCATGGCACGTGCCGTGTCCGCGCCGCAAAGCTGCGCTGGCCCGCCCTCGGACAGTTTGTGCAGCCCCAAAAGCGGCGGCGCCTCGGACACATCGCCTTCCCATTGCATCGCAAAGCCGACCCGGCCATCCCCCGCAACCGCCAGATGCCGGATGGAATTCTTGTGCAGCGCGGCATCCAGTTCCACCTGCGCCAGCGCCTGCCCGTCCAGTGACAGATAGGTCAGATTGGGCCGCATCGTGGGGATGTTCAGCTTGGTGCGTCCGGTTTCGGGATGGGTTTCGATACCGCCATTGGCCACCACCAAGGTCCGGCCATCGGGCAACAGCTTGATGTCATGGGGGCCAATGCCGTGGGATTCGAATTCGCCGATCCGCTTATAGCCCGCACGCACATCCCAGACCCCGACAACCCCGCGCGCTGCGTCGAAATCGTTTTCCGTCGTCAGAAGAATGTCCCCGCCTTCGGCAAAGACCCCGTGGCCATAGAAATGGCGTCCCTCTGGCGCATCGAGGCGCACAATCTGCGCACCATTGGCGCAGTCGATGACAATGGCGAAATTGCCGGGTCGCCGGGCAAAGGCGACCGCCTCTGCGCGGATCGGATGCGCTGCCGCTGCATGCCCGCGCGAGGGCAACGGCAATTCAAAAATGATCTGACCGTCATGGGCCAGACCGCACAACACATAGCCCCCATCCGGTCGGCGCGCTGCGCTTAGAAATGCAGGGCCACCCGCATCGGCCCATGTCGGGCGCGGGCACAACCCCGCTGCCAAAAGCCCCGTCAGAAAGGATCGCCGCCCCTGCATGACACGCCCCCGCATCAGTCGCCATCCATCGAGTTGAACCCGGCTGCGATGCCCAGCCTTGGGCCGACATGTTCGGACAGGACCGACCGAATGTCGCGAACGCTTTGTTGCAACGCTTCGACCCGGAACCGCTTTGCCGGATCGGCCACACCGGCAAAGATCGGATCGTCCAGCCGGTCTGCGCGCTCCAGCGCAAGTTCGAATTTTCGGTCGAGCTCTGCATCGCTGTCCGAAATCAGACCGGCCAGTTCCCGGAGCGAGGCCAGCGACAGCACCACATGGCGCAGCGACCTGCCAGAGCGACGCGCCTCTGCCCGGTTGGGACGTGGGCGGTCGAAGGTGCCCAAGGGACGCCCAAGCCGGGTGTCGGCGTTGAATTCCAGCCCCGTGGACAAGGCGGTGAACACTTGCCGCGTCGCCTCGTCCGCGCTGCGATAGGTGTCATTGCCCGGATGCGCCAAAAGCGCGCCATACCCGTCTTCCCATCCCGCCCGGATCGCAGCTGCATTCCGGTGAATGTCCTGCGTGATGGCGGTGATCAAACGGCATTGGTATTCCGCTGTCTGCGCATCTTTGAAGGCCGGATCATACAGCAGGTATTCCAGCGCATAGAACCCACGCGCGGCAATCGACACGCTGGCAAAGCTGTCCGCCGCATCCAAGGCCGGGTCCGCATCGCGGATAAGCGCGCCCAGCGCCTTGGGCGTCGATCCGCGCGGGTCCGGCCAAAAGGCGAGCGCAAAGGCGCGGTCGCCCTGTTCGGATGGGCCAAAGCGCAGATGCGCGACGCCGATCCATGCATCGAATGCGGAATGATAGGCCGTCTGAAGCGCCTCTGACTGCGGGCGGCAATCGGCCTCTGCGGCATCCGCAAGCTTGGCGGTTTCGGAGTCCAACAAGGCATAACGCGGCAGGATATGCGCCTGCACGATTGCCTCGGACTCCGCCGCCTGCACGATATGTGCGGCAGGCAACAGGATGCTTAGGGCGAGAGAGAGAAATCTCATGTCACAGACTTTCCAAAAACTTGATCAGGGCATCACGGTCGACGGGGGGCATGTCAACGACGCTGTCGCGATGCGGCTGCGCCTCGCCGCCATGCCACAGGATCGCCTCCAGCAGGGAGCGCGCGCGCCCGTCATGCAGGAACTGCGTGTGGCCCGACACCTGGCTGGTCAGGCCGACACCCCAAAGCGGCGGCGTCCGCCATTCAGTCCCGGTCGCCCGGGCTTCGGGCCGGTTGTCGGCCAAGCCCGGCCCCATGTCATGCAAGAGCATGTCGGTATAGGGCCAGATCAACTGAAAGCTTTGCTCCGGTTGATCCTTGAGGCGATGGGTCACAAAGGCGGGTCGGTGGCAGGACGTGCATCCGGTGGCATAGAACAACTCTTTGCCGCGCAGCACCTCCGGGTCGTCCACATTGCGCCGCGCCGGAACCGCAAGATTGCGGCTGTAGAAGGTCACCAGGTCCAATCCTTCGTCGTCGATCTCAAAGCCGCGATCATCCCCGTCGCCATGGGGGGCCGCCTGGCAATCGGCCTGAAGATCGGTGCATTCACCGGAAGCCGCCGGGAAGATCGGGTTGGAGATCCCGATATCGCCGACAAAAGCGGATGCCGATTGTTCCTTGATGGTCGGATTGCCCGCCTTCAAACCGAACCGCCCCAACATGGGCTGGCCGAATTCATGGGACCAGACGATATTCGCGCGCCCGGAAATCCCGTCACCATCGGCATCGTCAGGGTCGGCAAGGGCAAGGATATCGGCGGCAGGCACCGCTTCGAGCAACCCCAGACCGATCATCTGCGGCGCAACACGGGGGCTGAGCATCGCATCGGGATGCAGCGGACCGTAGCCCAGATCAGCGGCGGTGTAGGTCGGGCGGCGCAGCGTGACGACCTGCCCGCCTGACAGCGGGACCTCCACCGGGTCGTAATCCACCTGCAGCCGGTATTCAGCCGGGTGGCCCGCGACGCTGAAGTCCTGCAATTGCGTGCCATAGGTCGGGTCCGGCAGGCTGGCGATATAGTCCTTGATTTCGGGGATCGCATCTTCGGGCTTGCCCGGAATGGAAATGCGCAGGAACATCGAAATCGCGTTGTCTTCCGCGTTTTCCGGCGCATGACCGCGCCCATCCTTGATGTGACAGCGCTGGCACGAGCGCGCATTGTAAAGCGGGCCCAATCCGTCAGACGCCAAGGTCGAAGAGGGTGACGACACCCAGATCTTGCGGAACAGACCGTTGCCGACCTTGAAATCCAGCTCATGCTCGAAGGAGATATTGCCGGAGGGCTGCGAAAATGCATTCGCGTCCGGCGTCACGCGCACGGTTGCAGCCCCGGCCGACATCTCTTCGAACCGGCCCGGCGCGCTGAAATCCGACGTCAAAGCGGTCGCGGCGGCGATGCGCGCGGCCTCCGCTTCGGTTCGGGGAATGATGTTCAGGTGAGGTTCGTCAAGTGGCCCGGCCACGGCGACGGATGCCGCCGCAGCCAATGCCGCAGCGAGGCTACTCGGCCTCGTCCATTTTGGAAGCGTTAAGCTGTGCATAATTCTCCGCACCGACACGTTCGTACAGGTCTAGCTGTGTCTCCAGGAAGTCGATGTGACCCTCTTCGTCAGTCAGAAGCTCTTTGAAAAGCTCCATCGTGACATAGTCCCCGGCCTCCCGGCAGTATTCGCTTGCCTCTTTATACATGGCGCGCGCTTCTTGCTCTGCGGCCAAATCGCACTCCAGCGCTTCTTTCGGGTTTTGGCCGATACGCAAAGCGTCGAGTTTTTGCAGATTCGGATGCCCTTCAAGGAAGATGATCCGTTCAATCAGCTTGTCCGCGTGGTTCATCTCTTCGATGCTTTCCTCGCGGCTTTTCTTGGCCATGTGGCCCAGCCCCCAGTCCTCTTGCAGCTTGTAGTGCAACCAATATTGGCTGATCGCAGTCAGTTCGCTGCGCAGAGCACGGTTCAGATATTCGATGACCTTTGCGTCGCCTTGCATGTCCCAGATTCCTCTATGAGTGCCGCTGGCTGACCTGAAACGGCTGGCTTACGGAGCATTGGTACCTGCAACTTATCGTTTTGGCGCATCGTGTCCAGAAAGAGAGACATGCAGCCCCCGCAATCTGCTTCCTTGTTCAAGGCACGATACACCTTGCGCGGCGTAATGATGGTCATCGGGTCCGCCGCCCGCATCCACTCGATTGCCGAATGGATGTCGTGATCGGTGATGTGCATGCAGTGACAAACGATCATGGCGGCGGAACCTTTGCGTGCTTACTGGAAAACGGCATCCGGGTTGTCGAGGCTGTCAGACCCTTCGAAATCGATGGCCGATACGCCCAGAGCGGCGACAACGCGTTCGATGGTCTTGGTCTGATCGATCAGGCCGTTCACACCGCCCATGACCAGTGCTTCGCCCGCCGCATTGCCGCGTTCCAGCATCATGTCATAGGCAAAGCCGGCTTCTGCGGCGGTCTTGATCCGGCCCAGCGCCATCATGGTCTGCGACAGTTTCACCGTCATCTCAGCATCCAGCGTCGCGTCATGTTCCGCGACCAGATCGGACAGCGACGGCCCAGTGACGAGCGAGCCATCGACCCGCACATATTCGCCCAGATAGACGTTCTGAACGCCCATCCCGTCGTAATAGTGGCTGTTATGGGTGTTGTCGGAGAAGCAATCATGCTCTTCCTCGGGGTCGTTCAGCATCAGGCCAAGGCGCATCCGCTCCCCTGCTTGTTCCCCATAGGACAGCGAGCCCATACCGGTCAGCATCGCGCTGATTCCGGCATCCTCATCGGCCATGACCTCGGCCCGCGCGGCGCCGCCATCGGCCCATTGTGCGGCCATCCATTCCAGGTCGGACACCAGCAGATCGGATGCGGCTTTCAGATATTCACTGCGCCGGTCGCAATGACCGCCTGTGCAGTCGTCACCCGTGGCGTAATCGGTCCAGGGGCGCGCTCCGGCACCGGCCGCGTGACCATTCAGATCCTGGCCCCACAGCAGAAATTCAATCGCGTGGTAACCGGTCGCTACGTTGGCCTCGACCCCATCCGCTTCTTGCAGGGTTTCTTCCAGCAGCGCGGGCGTGATCTTGGATGCATCAACGGTTTCGCCCGACAGCGTGAAGCTGGGCGTCGCGATGACATTCAGGACAGCGGCCTCGTTCTCGTCGCTCGGCCCGCCATAGGAGGCGTCAACATAGTCGATCAGCCCCTCGTCCAGCGGCCACGCATTCACCTTGCCTTCCCAGTCATCAACAATCGCATTGCCGAACCGGTACACTTCGCTTTGCTGGTAAGGCACGCGCGCCGCGATCCATGCGGCTTTCGCCTGCTCCAGCGCCTCTGCGGACGGGTTCGCGATCAGCGCATCCACCGCCGCCTGAAGCCGCTTGGCCGTTGTCAGGCTATCCGCATATGTCGCCTCTGCGATATCGGCATAGGTGTCGAGCACGGCGGCTTTCGTCACCTGCCCGTCTGCCATCGCTGCGGAGCCAAGGCTCAGTGCCGCGGCGCTCGTTACTAGGATCAAGGATTTCATTCGTTCAAGTGTCCCGTTCAGTGAAGGATTGTCGGTGTATCAAAACTGTTGCCGGCCTTTACGGCCATGCAACGCAGCGCCAAGCCGAACTCTTGCGCCAGCCCGACAAGTGCCGGCGCCATATTCGGATTGACCATGGTGGTCGCGATCATCAGCGCATCTTCCCGTTCGCCTTCGCTGGCATAGCCGATGAAGTTGGCAAAGCAGGATTCATCCGCCCCAAGGCATTTGCACGATACGTGATGCCGCATCAGCGGTCGCCGCGCATGGCGCGTGCACAAGGCGCAAAGCTGTTCGAAGGATTTCACCGCAAGCCGCCCCTGATGCGGGCCAAGCGCGGTCGCGAAATCGTTCTGGACCTGATCTTGCGACTCCGGGCCATCGCACCACAGGCGCAGATACAGCACTGCCCCCGCCTCGACCGGACCCAGTTCGGTCACGAAACCGACCGGCGCGCCGCCGCGATGTCGTCCCATCCCGCTCATTTCGTCAGGATCAGTTTTCCCGCGCGGGTGATCCGCAGCGTATAGAGTTGATCGCCCAGCTTGATCTGCGCCAGACCGCCGCCCTTGGTCAGATCGCGGGCATCATAGACCGGCGTTGCGTTCTCAACCGGCAGGGTCGTTTCCTTTGCGATATTGATCATCATTTCGTAACGCGCTCCCCGTGTTCCATTCGATCCATGATCCATTCCAGATTCAGAAGTCCCGGCAGCCCAAGATCGAACGCCTGCATGAGGGTTTCCACCCTGTCGCCATGCACCGGCTTCGCGGTTTCATTCGCAGATTTCATGCGCCAGCCCCTGTCAGGTCTAAGTTGTCGGCTTGCCCCGAGACTCGCGGCTGGCTATCTCGGCAAAACTGAGTTGTTTAGTCAGATATGTCAACCCGACAAAATTAGTTGGGTATCAAATTTGCGCGCGCAGGGCTTAGCTGCCCAAGTTGGCAGCATCGCGCACGAAAAAGGGCCGCGCCACCCCGGCACGGCCCCTTACAGTGAATGGATGGCGCCTCAGCGCTTCTTGCGCCGTTTCACGTTGCCGCCGCGTTGGCCCGCGCGGCCCGCCGTCGAGCGGCCCGAGGATTTCACAGCCGCCTCGGACGCCGCTTCGACCGCGCTTTGCCGCGCAAGTGGGTCGTCATGCACGGCAAGGTCCACCGCTTCAAGCCGCTTGACCTCGTCCCGCAGGCGCGCCGCCTCTTCGAATTCGAGGTTCTCCGCCGCCTTGCGCATATCGGCACGCAGACCGTCCAGCACCGCCTGAAGGTTTTGCCCGGCCTTGGCGTGATCCACCTTTGCGGTAACGCGGTTCATGTCCACGTCACCCTGATACAGCCCCGCCAGAACGTCATCGACGTTTTTCTTGACGGTGGCCGGGGTGATCCCGTGCTCTTCATTATATGCGATCTGCTTGGCCCGGCGGCGGTCGGTCTCGGCGAGCGCCCGTTCCATCGATCCGGTGATCTTGTCAGCATACATGATGACACGCCCATCCGCATTCCGCGCCGCCCGGCCAATGGTCTGGATCAACGAGGTTTCAGAGCGCAAGAAGCCCTCTTTATCCGCGTCCAGGATCGCCACCAGACCACATTCGGGAATATCCAACCCCTCGCGCAGCAGGTTGATGCCGACAAGAACATCGAACGCGCCAAGCCGCAGATCGCGCAGGATTTCGATCCGTTCGATCGTGTCGATGTCAGAGTGCATGTAGCGGACCTTGATCCCCTGCTCGTGCAGGTATTCGGTCAGATCCTCGGCCATACGCTTTGTCAGCGTTGTGACAAGCGTCCGATACCCATCGGCAGAGACGCGCCGCACCTCGTCCAGCAGATCGTCGACCTGCATGTCCACCGGCCGGATTTCCACCAGCGGGTCCAGCAGGCCGGTGGGGCGAATGACCTGTTCGGTAAAGACACCGCCCGCCTGATCCAGTTCCCATGCCGCCGGGGTGGCAGACACAAACACCGATTGCGGGCGCATGGCATCCCATTCCTCGAACTTGAGCGGTCGGTTATCCATGCAGGACGGCAGCCGGAAGCCGTGATCGGCCAGCGTGAACTTGCGGCGGTAGTCGCCCTTGTACATGGCGCCAATCTGCGGCACCGAGACGTGGCTTTCATCGGCAAAGACAATCGCGTTATCCGGAATGAACTCGAACAGCGTCGGGGGCGGCTCGCCCGGGGCGCGGCCCGTCAAATAGCGCGAATAGTTTTCGATCCCGTTGCAGACGCCCGTGGCCTCCAGCATTTCAAGATCGAAATTCGTGCGCTGCTCAAGCCGCTGGGCTTCCAGAAGCTTGCCCTCGCCCACAAGCTGATCGAGCCGTCCGCGCAGCTCTTTCTTGATGCCATTGATGGCCTGCTGCATGGTCGGCTTCGGCGTGACGTAGTGCGAATTGGCGTAGACGCGGATGCGGTCCATCGAGTCGGTTTTCTCACCGGTAAGCGGATCGAATTCCGTGATCGCTTCCAATTCTTCCCCGAAGAAGGACAAGCGCCACGCGCGATCCTCAAGGTGGGCCGGGAAAATCTCAAGACTGTCGCCCCGTACACGGAACGCGCCGCGCTGAAATGCCTGATCGTTGCGGCGGTATTGCTGCGCCACAAGGTCCGCGATCACCGCGCGCTGATCATAGGTCTTGCCCACAATCAGATCCTGCGTCATCGCACCATAGGTTTCCACCGACCCGATACCGTAAATGCACGAGACCGACGCCACGATCACAACGTCATCGCGTTCCAGCAAAGCCCGCGTGGCCGAATGGCGCATCCGGTCGATCTGTTCGTTGATCTGGCTTTCTTTCTCGATATAGGTGTCCGACCGCGGCACATAGGCTTCGGGCTGGTAATAGTCATAATAGCTGACGAAATACTCGACGGCGTTGTCGGGAAAGAAGCCCTTGAACTCGCCGTAAAGCTGGGCCGCCAGTGTCTTGTTCGGGGCAAGAATGATCGCCGGGCGCTGCGTTTCTTCGATCACCTTGGCCATCGTGAACGTCTTGCCCGTCCCGGTCGCGCCCAGAAGCACCTGATCGCGCTCCCCGTCCAGCACGCCGCCGGCCAATTCCTTGATCGCCGTCGGCTGATCGCCCGCAGGCTGGAATTCCGTCTGCATGACAAGCCGCTTGCCGCCTTCCAGTTTCAGCCGGGATCGCACGTCCTCGGCGGGGGCGTTCATCAGGGCGGGCGACTTATCGGAATGGACATGGGGCATGGGCGGTCTCCTTGATAGGCAATGTGTCACGGGTGGGGCGGGATGCAAGGGGGGCTGCGGACAGAAATTGGCAGCAGCCGACACGCGGCCGACCGGGGCTGCACCGCGCCCGCGCGCTTGACCGCTACGCAGCGCAGGGCAAGGATGGTCCCATTTCACCGGAGGATTTCAGATGATGCGCGTCTTCATTGGGCTCTTGTTGGTTCTCAGCGCCTGCACCCATGTGGGGTATGACCGGGTGCCGCGCGGGACGTTCTCCGGCACGCTTCTGGTGGTGTGGACCGGGCCGAATGCGGACAGCTTTCTTGGCGATGGCGACTTCATCTATGTTCCCCTGATCGGGGACGAACTGACCTTTACGCGCGGCGAGCGCGCCATGGCCTCAGGTGGCAGCCGCATCATCCAGCCGGAGCCGTTCTATACCGATGGCGGATCGATCCCGCGCTCGGTCCAGTCCCTGCGCGGGTTCAACGCGTGGGGCTATGGGCCGGCCTATATCATCCATGACTGGCTGTTCGTTGCACGCAAATGCCTGAACGACGAAGCTGCGGGCCTGCCAGAAGCGGAAGTCACGCCCGAGATGCGCAAAATCCGCGACATGAGCTTTGCCGAAAGCGCGCGGGTCATGGCCGAAACCATCAAGACGCTGGTGCGGGACCATTCGGTGCAGGGCGGCGATACGCTGTCCGGCCCAGTCATTTCCGGTGTGACAGCCGGCCCGGTCTCGCACCGCTTGTGGAACGAAACTGGTGCCTGCAAGGGCCTTAGCGACGAGGACGCGCAATTGGTCAGGGAAATCCAGACAGGCACCAAGGGGCGCAGCCTGACCGCGCTTTTGTCCAGTTCGCGCGCGACCCCGCTGCGTTTGAGCCGCACGCGCGATGCGTTCCTTTACGGATATGTTAAGTTCTGAGCGGCGCAATGCCCCTAAACTGAGACAATTCGCATCTTGCCGGGATGCGGCGCCGCGCCCTATATGAATGGCAGCAACCTGCAATTGGCGGAGCCACCAAATGATGCGCGCACGAATCTACAAACCAGCCAAGACAGCCATGCAATCGGGCACTGCCAAGACGCATGAATGGGTGCTGGAATTCGCGCAAACCTCTGCCCGTGAAGTCGATCCGCTGATGGGTTGGACCTCGTCCAGCGACACGCAAACCCAAGTGCGGCTGACCTTCGACAGCAAGAAAGAGGCGTTGGATTACGCGCATGACCATGACATCGACGCGGTGGTGCAGGAACCCAAGCCACGCAAGATGAATATCCGCCCGCGCGGCTATGGCGAGAATTTCGCCACCGACCGGCGCGGCGTCTGGACCCACTAAACGCCCTGCCCGCCGATGGGCCCATCAATACCGCGCTTGCCTTGCCCGACATGCAAAGGCTTGCGATATCCGCCCGTTGAAGGCAGAAGATGGACAAGCGGTCCCTTAGCTCAACTGGATAGAGCAGCTGACTTCTAATCAGCAGGTTGAGGGTTCGAGTCCTTCAGGGATCGCCATTTTCGCAGGAACCGCCCGGCCATGCGATTCCGGGTCCGGCGCGCATGTGAATTTCGGGAAGACCCGTCACCTAAACGCCGACAAGCACCCTGCCGTCGATGCGATGCACCGCCGCCGCCGTGCCGTAGACCTCGCGTAGCATCGCCTCTGTCACGACATCTTGCGGTGCGCCCTGGGCGACGATGCCGCCATCCTTCATCGCCACGATCTCATTGGCATAGGCCGCCGCGTAATTGATATCGTGCAGGACGATCACGATGGTCCGCGCGTGGTGCTGTGCCAAATCCTGCAATGTCCGCATCAACCCCCGAGACGCCGCGATGTCGAGGTTGTTCAGCGGCTCGTCCAGCAAGATGTAATCCGTGTCCTGCGCAAAGATCATTGCCACCTGCGCGCGCTGCCGTTGCCCGCCGGACAAACTGTCCAAACGGCGCTCTGCAAGGGCCTGTAGCTCGAAGGTGGCCAAGGCGTCTTCGACCTTTTCGCGGTCCGCCGCCGTTGGACGCCCCTTGTGATAGGGATAGCGTCCAAACCCGACCAATTCCCGCACTGTCAGCAAAGGCGCGGCTTCGCTGGCTTGCGGCAGGATTGCCAGCCTGCGGGCCAGCACGTCGTTGGCGCAGGCGCCGATTTCCAGATCATCCACCATGATCCGCCCGCTCTGCATCGGGATCAGCCGCGCGATCAGCGAAAGCAGTGTCGATTTCCCTGCCCCGTTCGGTCCGATCAGTGCCTTCACCCCACCGGCATTCAGCGTCAGATCCACGCCGCGCAGAACGGGCGTTTCATCGCGATCATAGCTCAGGTCCGTGATGGTGATCATCGGGGTGTTCTCCGCAACAGCAGGGTCAGAAACACAAGACCGCCGAGCACATCGACGACCACGACAAGGGGGGTGCTGGACTGCAAGGCGCGCTCCAACACCAATTGCCCGCCGACCAGCGTGATGGCGGACACCAATCCGGCAGAGGGCAGCAAAACCGCATGGGACACGGTGGGGGTGATCTGCCGCGCGACGCTGACCACCAGAAGGCCAAGAAACGCCATTGGCCCGACCAGCGCTGTCGATACAGACACCAAGACCGACACAAGGATCAGCACTTGGAAGAGACCGCGCCTGGGGCTTTCGCCAAGACTGATTGCGGTCTGCTCGCCCAGCGCCAGTACATCGAGCCGGTGGCGCATATGCCACGCTGCCCCAAGCGCCGCCAAGGTAAGCGCACCCGCTAGCGCCAGCAGCGGCAACTCTACCCGCGCGAAACGCGCAAAGGAATTCGCTTGGACCACCATGAATTCGTTGGGATCGATGATGCGTTGCAGAAAGCTGGTAACCGAACGAAAAAGCCCGGCAAAGATGATGCCAGTCAGGATCATGCGGAACAGGTCGCTTCCGCCGCGTCTGAGCAATGTGCCAAACAGCGCCAAAGCCGCGCCCATCATCAGCACCGTATTGACGAGGAACTGCCCGATCGCTGGCAATTGCATGAAGCTTTGCCCGCCCAGAACGAAAATCAGCGCGGTGAGTGTCAGCAGGTAAAGCGCGTCGAACCCCATGACCGAGGGCGTCAGGATCGAATTGCGCGTGATGGTCTGGAACAGCACCGTGGCACTGGATACGGACAGCGCAACCAGCAGCATGGCGGCCAGCTTGTTGGCGCGGAACGGCAGCACAAAGCCCCAATTGCCACGCGCGCCCCACACCAGATAGAGCGCGATGCACAGGCACAGGCCAAGTGTCAAAAGCAGCAAACGCCTACCAAACATGGCGCTTTGCTCCATGCAACAGCCACAGGAACAGACCAGCGCCGATCGCACCGAACACGGTCCCCACCGGTATCTCGTAAGGATAGCGGATGATCCGCCCGAAGATGTCGCAGGCCAGAACAAGGGCCGCGCCGCTCATGGCTGTCAGGGGAAGGGTTCGGCGCAGATTGTCGCCCGCAAGCCGCGCCACGATATTCGGCACCACCAGACCGACGAAGGGGATCATGCCCACCGTCACAACGGTCAGCGCGGTGACGATGGAAATCGCCAGCAGCCCCAGCACCATCGTCTGCCTGTAATTGAGCCCCAGATTGATGCTGGCAGTCCGGCCCATTCCGATAATGGCGAATTGATCCGCCGCCAGATAGGCCAGCCCGGCGACCACGGCCACCAGCCAAATCAGTTCATACCGTCCCTGCAAAACACCGGAGAACTCGCCGTTCATCCAGATTTCCACGTATTGCAGCAGATCCGCCTGATAGGCGATGAATGTCACCACCGCGCCAAGAATGCCCCCATAAATCAGCCCGACTAGCGCCACCAGCAGGGGCTGGACCGGCGGCAAGCGTTGCACGATGGCCAGAAATCCTACGGCCGCCCCCAGCGCGGTTATCGACGCCAGCAGCATCTTCACCAGGATCGATGCCCCCGGCGCGAAAAGCGTGACCAGCAGAATGCCAAGCGCCGCCCCTTGCCCCGTTCCCGCTGTCATCGGCTCCACAAAGCGGTTGCGGACCAGCATCTGCATGATCGCACCGCTCACTGCCAAGGCACCGCCCGAGATCACGACAGCAATGGTGCGCGGCCCCCGGCTGACCACAAGCAAGTCAATCGCGCCCGGCTCGGACCACAGGGCGGCCCAAGACAGGTCGATCACCCCGACAAAGAGCGAGATGATCGACAAAGCGACAAGCATACCTGCAAGGGCCAGCGCCATGGCTTCAGCCCCCGACCAAGGCGGCGTTGATTTCGTCCAGCGTCAGGGTCATCGACTGGATGCCGCCGCCCGCGATATAGATCGGCGCGGCGCTCAAATGCACGATATGCCCGGTCTTCCAGGCGGTTGTCTCGTGCACCAAGGCATTGTCCAACGTCGCCCGCGCGCCCTGGCTTTGCTGCCCGATCGCCGCCATACGGTCGATCACCAGAAGGATGTCCGGGTTGGCTTCGCGGATGAACTCAAAGCTGATCGCCTCGCCATGGTTGGTCATCTGCACGCCATCCACCGCTTCGGGCAGTCCAAGCGCCTCATGCAGCCAGCCAAAGCGCCCCGCCGCACCGTAGGCGCTGATTTTCGGCCCGTTGGTCATCACGATCAGCGCCGTGCCCTTGCCCGCCAACGCCTGCCGGGTGGCGGCCAGTTTCGCCTCGAACTCTGCGGTCAGCGCGGCGGCCGCGCCCTCTTTGCCGAACAGTTTGCCATAGGCGGCCAGCCGGGCAAGCCCGTCGCCAATCGTGTTCTGCGAAATCGTCATATCCAGCGTCGGTGCAATGCGCGCCAATTCAGGCACCTGTTCGGAACTGCGCCCGCCGGCGATAATCAAATCCGGCTGCAACGCGAAGAGCGCCTCGAAGTCCGGCTCAAAAAGCGATCCGACAGCCTCGGTCCCGGCGGCAGCCTCTTCCAGATAGGACAGGAACACGGGCCGGACGAGGCCCACGGGCTGCACACCAAGCGCGGCCAGACTGTCGAACGCCGCCAGATCGAACACCGCCACTTTTTCCGGCGCGGCGGGCGCTTCGACCACGCCTTGAGATGTCTCGATGCGGACCGTGTCTGCCAGTGACGGGGCCGCGAATAACAGCGCCATCAGGCTGAGGATTCTGATCATGGATGTGTACCTTTCTTGATTTGTGACGCCGGGAAAAGCAGGTATTTACCAGCCCGGACGACCGGCGTAGGGATGGGTGAAATCATGCATTTGGAGACAACCCCATGCCGAAAATCACCGGGTATTATCGAACCGAGAACGCCTCTAAGTACTTGCAACAATTGTGCAAACACTTCGCCCACAAGGTCGAGACGTCCTATGATGCGCAAAAGGGTTGGGTCGCTTTCGACATGGGCAAAGCCCACCTGTCCGCCGATGCCGAAGGCCTGACCGTCACCTCCGAGATCAGCGATCCCGCCAAGGTGCCGATGCTGCATAACGTAATCGACCGGCACCTTGAGACATTCGCCTTTCGCGAAGAGGTCAAGACCATGGATTGGACTGCCGAATAAGCCGCCCAACGACGCGAAACCCGACGCCCTGATGGGCGCCGGGGTCAGGTCAAACCAAGGTTTCGACCATGGATCAAACATGGGTCAAAACAGGATCTCTGCACTTAGCCGGATAGAGCGGCCCGGCTCGTATAGCGGCTCCACTACGCCGACGAATTCCTGCCCATAGGTGGCACGGCTGACATATTGCGCGTCGAAGATGTTGTTCACCTCTGCGCGCAGCGTCAGGTTGTCCATCCGCTTTGGCGAATACTCCATGAAGGCGTTGGCGACGGTATATCCGTCGATCTCTGGCCCGCGTCCGCCGGTGGTTTCGTCATAGGTATCGTCGAAATCCAAGGCGACCTGCAAATCGCCGCCCAGCAGCAAGCCATTGTCCAGACGGTGCGCGACCTGGAATGTCAGGAAATCACCCATCGGCATGGTCAGATAGTTGCCGGTATAGGAATCCGCCGCGCGCCCGTTGATGCTGGTATCGATCCGCGCGAAACCGGCACGGAAGAACCCGTTTTCCCATGCGGTGCCGACGCCGATCTCGAACCCGCGCGATTCCACATCCACCGATAGTCCGGGGCCGCCGCCATAGCTGGCCGCGCGCGCATCGTCGATATTCGTGCCAAAGACCTTGCCGTCGATCACCCACGCCCCGACGCTGTAGCTTGCGGCGAGATACAGGTTATCCGCCGTTGTCGGATCGATCCCATCGGTTGGGTAGGTCCATGCGGAGTTGAGAATGTAGTTCTCCGCCAGCTCCAGCCCGCCCCAGACATGGGAATACCCGGCACTGATCGTCAGCGCATCGGTCAGGTCATATTCGCCCGAGACGTTGCCCGAAACACCGGATTCCAACTGGGTCGATCCATCCGTTCCCTCGAAATGCTGAAAATCGGCACGCCCCCCGAAGGACAGGCGCGTTCGGTTATCCGGCTCCATCCGGACCTGCGCGAACACACCGACATTGCGCAGCTTTTCGCTTGTGTGATCGACCGGCGCGGTGCTGGACAGATCGTCATATTCCAGATCGCCCTCGTCTGAATAGAAATCGACACCCGCATTGACCTCGCCCCAGCCAAGCTGGAACCGGTTGGAAAATTCGCCGCTGAAGCTGGCCGTTTCACCCCGGATCGACTGATTGGTGGTCAGATCGCTTTCATCGTTGAACAGCTCCGTCCCGCTATAGGCCAGACGCGCGGTCGGGTTCCACACCGCGGTGGGGGTCGTGTCGCTGTAGCTGAGCACGAGATTGGTGCGGTCCAATTCATAGGGGCGGGTCGAAGGCAAAGGACGCCCGACAAGGATTGCACCGATATTGGCGCGATAGGGCCGGTTTTCATCGTCGATCACGCGCTCATACGACAGTTCGATCCGGTCGCCGGATTTCGCCTCATACGCGACTTTGCCAAGCCCGCTCAGCAGATCGGTGCCCGACCCAATGATATCCGCGCCATGCCCGTCTTCGCGTAGCCCGCCATCGGCGGTCTTGAAGAAGCCAAGATACTCGAACCCGCCCTGACGGCCAAACATCGTCAGGTTATGCGACGTGATATCGCCATTGCTGTCATATTCGACCTTGTAGCGCCCGCCAGCGGTCTGGCCGTCGGACAGCAGATCGCTGGCATCCATCGTCTCATAGGCCAAGGCGCCGCCCAGCGCCCCCGGCCCCGCATCCGCCGGGGCAACGCCGGGATCGACCCGCGCCGCTTTCAGCAAAGCCGGGTCGATCAGCGTGGTCGTGTTGTGGTGGAACACCTTGTTGTTCTGCCGCGCCCCATCGATCGAAATGGCCAGATTGTTCTCTTCGATCCCGTTCACATAGACCTTCTGTGACATGGGAATGGAACTGCCGACCGCGATGGTCGGCTCGGCCACGAACAACTCCGACAGATCGGCGGGATTGCTCAGCGCCAAGCCTTCGCTGGTGACAGAGATGGCGTCCTCTTTCATCCCCGGCACGGATGGCATTTCCAGAACGATTGTTCCCAGAAACGCATCCTCTTCCATGCTTTGCGCCGCACTGGCACCGGGAATGATCCCGGCGGCCAGATAGGCAATGGCGTGTGTCTTTCTCACGGGTCATTCTCCCTCGAAAATTCTGTGTGGCGGCCGGCAGATCGATCTGCACGCATCCCGCCCTTTGGACCGAAAAGCGCGCACCGCCCCCCGTAGAAAGGGGCGGTGCCGTGTTGCTTAGAATTTGATGGAGGCCGTCAGGCTGACGGTTCGGCCCGGTTCGTTCAGTTGGACGACCCGGCTGCTATCAAGCCCGTCGGAACTGCGCACTGCGAAGGTCTCGTCGAACAGGTTGTACACATCCAGACGCACTTTCAGATTGTCCATCTGGCGCGGCTTGTATTCGGCATAGACGCTCACGACCTCATATCCCGGCAGTTCGATCGAGGTGTCGTCATTTTCCAGCGCGATCTGGGCGGTGCCGCCAAGGCGCAGTTCCTCGGACACGTCATAGCCCGCTTCCAGCCCGAAGATATGACCAACCGGACGCCCCAGATAATACGCGGTCGTGGCCACTGTGTCGTCGTTGGCTTCGACATCGGCATAGGTGTAGTTCAGCGTGGCAAAGCCGCGTGTGCCGACAAAGCTGATGGACCCGTCAAAGCCTCGCGATCTGAGATCCGTCAACGCGCCCCGCGCGCCGCTGGTGGGCAGAACGGCAGCAATATCCGTGATATCGGTATCGAACAGCGCCGCTTTCGCCGCCCACGGACCGTTTTCATACCGCACACCAAGACGCAGCGCCTTTGCACGCGACGTGGTGAAGTCCGAATAGTCCCAAGCAGTGCCGTAGTTGACCAGCGCGGCCTCACCCAGTTCGTAGCCGCCCCAAGTGGATGCGGCCCCGGCGTTCAGCGTCCAGTTGTCGTTCAGCACCAAATCGACAGAGCCATTGACGCTCAGCCCGCTGTCATCGAAGTCCGACCCGTCAGCGCCATCGAACGACGCCCAGTCATAGCGCGCCCCGTAAGAGACTGAGACCCGGTCCGTCAGATCCTGCCGCGCCTGTGCGAAGATGCCGATATTGGTCAGCTCTTCGCGCCCGCTGGATGCGCGCGGGCTGACTGTGTTGTCATAGCCTTCGGCGCTTTCGTTGAAGAAATCGAGCCCGACATTCAGCGTGCCATTGCCCAGATCGAACTCATTGCGCGCCACGCCGCTGAAGCTTTTGTTGACGCCGTAAAGGTTGCCGACATCCATCGCCTGCTCGTTATAGCTCAGCTGGACATAGGGGGCGAAGATGCCTGTGGGCTGCTCGTCCTCATAGGTGAAGGTATAGGATTTCCGCTGCGAGAACGCGGCATACAGAACCGTATCGCGGCCGACGACTCCGGCGAAATCCGGGCGGATGAACCCGCCTTGTGACGCGCGCAGGCCGGAATCGGTTGTTTGCGATGCCGAGAAGCTAAGCCGTTTGCCGGTTTCCGTCGTATAGGCGAACTTGGCGATATAGTCCGTCAGGTCCGCAGCCGTGCCGACGACCGTGGCACCCGAACCATCGTCGTAATCCTCGCCCGTGGCGCGCGTGCCGCTTAGCAGATATTCGAAGCCGCCGGTTTGCCCGAACGCGGTCAGCGTGTTGCGGAAGCCCTGCCCGTTGCTGCCATAGGACAGCGTATACATCCCGCCAAAGGGATCGCTCGGCTCCAGAAGGTCGCGCGCGTCCTTGGTGGTATAGCTGATGGACCCGGCCAGCGCACCGGCCCCTTGATCCGCCGGTGCCAGACCCGCGCTGACTTCGACCGATTTCAGCAAGGCCGGATCGATCAGAACGTTGCCCGCATGGTGGAATGCCGATTTGTTCTGCCGCGCCCCATCGATCGTGACCGATAGCAGGCTTTCTTCGATCCCGTTGACGAACACCTTTTGCGCGATGGGCGCACCGCCACTGGCCGTGATCGAAGATTCGCCCGCGAACACGTCCGCAATGGACGACGCCGACCGCTGTTCGATCTCTTCTGTGGTGATTTCGTCATTGCCAAGCACCGCCTGTGCATTGGCGCTTTGAATACGGATCGTCCCCAAATCCAAAGGCGCATCATCTTGCGCGGACGCAAGCGTGGCCACTGAACATGTAAGAACTGAGAGCGCGAGGCGACTCGCCGCAGTTTTCGTGTCCATCGTCCATTCCCTAACAACTGTTATTCGCTTGCTAAGAAGGGACAGGCCGTCCGGCTCGCTATTTCGGCGCTTAGTTACCTATTTTTGTCGGGTATAAAAGTGGAAAGGCACCAACACGCGCATACGGAAGGCGAATCTGTGGCGATTGGAACACAGGGAATGCCCTGCCGAGGGCAAATGCCCGCGCTGCGGGCATGTCAGGCGGTGCCGACCGGTACGCTGTCGGGCCTCATGTCATCGGGGCGGCTGGCAAGGTATCCTTCTAGACGCGCCCGGATTTCGGTGGCTTCGGGCATGTCGAACAGGTTGTGCATCTCGTCCGGATCGGCCTGTAGATCGTAAAGCTCCCCCGCGCCGGAATTGAGATCGACGGTCAGCTTGTGGGTACAGGTCCTGACGGTCCGCAATTCCAGCGCAACGCCGACACGGCCAGGCAACAACCCCCATTCGTTCAGTGCGAAATCGCGCGTGGCATCGGGCGTTTCGAACAATGGCCGCAGGCTTTCACCATGCATCTGGTGCAGCGGCCTCGCCTCTCCATAATCCAGAAACGTCGGTGCCAGATCCAGCGTCGAGACAGGCTGATCCACCGCGGCGCCAGCCCGCACCCCCGGCCCGCGCACGATCATCGGTACGCGCAACAGCCCTTCATAATGCATTGGACCCTTCAGAATCAGGCCGTGATCGCCCAGCCAGTCGCCATGATCCGAGATATAGATCACGATCGTATTCTCATCGATCCCGGCCTCCTGAAGCGCGATCATCAACCGCCCGACCTGATGGTCGATGAAGGAAATCTGCCCATAGGTATTGGCGATGATTTCCCGCAGCTGCGCGTCGGTCTGCGGCGGGATACGGCTATACGCCTTGCGCAGATCGGCGAATTTTGGGTCCGCTGGCTCGTTCTCCATCGCGGCCTTGTGCCACCATGGCTTGCCCTCGAAGTCACGCGTCCGGTTCCGGGGCAAATCCACCTCGTCCGGGTCATGCAGCCGCGACCAGGGCTCCGGGCAATCGAACGGGTGATGCGGGTCCGGAAAGCTGACCCAGGTGCAGAAGGGTTTCTGCCTATCGCGCCCGTGTTTGAGCCAGTCAATCGCGCGGTCCGCTGTCCAGGGCGTGTTGTGCCATGCCACCGGAAGCCGCGAATGCCATGTCTGCGCTGCGCCCTTGGTGTCGCCCGCATTTTCCCACATCAGCCTGGTCTTCTCATCGCCCCGCCCGTCCATGTGGTAAAACCGTTCGTAATGCTGACCTGCCGGCGGCTTTTCCGGTGCCCACCAGTTATGGCCGACAAGCATCAACTCGACATGCTGGAACCCCATATAGGGGCCATACCAATCCGCATCATATTGCGTGGAAGAGCGCAGGCATTCCGGCGTCCCCGTAGGCTCATAGGTGTGATAGGTCGAAAAATGAGCCTTGCCGAAATAGCTGGTCTGATACCCTGCCGCACTCATGGCACCGGCAAAGCCCTTTTGCCCGACCTCTGGATCCAGATCGATCCCGTTGTCATGCACGCCGTGGGTTCGGCACAGCTGCCCGGTCAGGATCGAGGCGCGCGCAGGCTGACACACCACTGTCGGCGTGATGCAGCCGGTAAAATGCGCCCCCTCTGCCGCGAGTTGATCGAGATGTGGCGTCTTGACCTTGCGCCCCATGAACCCGAGGCAATCGGCACGCTGCTGGTCAGAGGAAATCAACAGGATATTGGGGCGGCTCATGGTTTGATTTCCGTTGGTTTGCGAATGGCAAGGACAAGAACCAAAAGGGTCAACCCGACAAGAACTGCGGCGATGGGATTGGTGAACAGGAACCACGGATCACCGCCAGTTGCGGCAAAGGCCTGCCGCGCGGTTTCTTCCAGTTTGTCGCCAAGGATAAATGCGATGACGAAGGGCAGCGGCGACATGCCCACCCGGCGCATGAGATACCCCAAAAGGCCGAAGCCAATCGCGGCCCACATGGCGGACAAACGCGTTTCCTGCACATAGATTGCGGTCAGCGTCAGCATCAGAACAACGGGCAGCAACAGGTGCTTGGGCACGCGCGCCATCACGCCCACCACCCGCATGAACGCGCCGCCGATCGTCCAGTTGAACAGGTTCGCGATCATCATGATGGTGAACAGCCCGAAGGCCATGACCAGTTCGGGGTTCACGGTATCGGTGGTGAACTTGAAGACCGTTGGACCAGGGTTGAAGCCGCCGATACTCTCGGTCGCGAGGATCAGGAACACCGCCGCCGCATTGCCGGGGATTCCAAGGCTTAGCACCGGGATCATGTTCGCGCCGGAAACGGATGAATTGGCCGCCTCGGTCGCGGCAATCCCTTCGGCGGCACCTTGCCCGAATTGCGTGGCCTCCGGCCGCTTTGCCGCGTGCCGGCGTGCGCTGGACCCATAGCCCATCGTCGCCGCAAGCGTGGACCCGATCCCCGGCAACGCGCCGATGGCCGTGCCAATCACCGCAGACCGCCCGATATACGGCAGCAGCTTACGGATATCGGACCAACGCAGCGACTGATCCGCGGCTTGCGTTGGCGCCTGCGTTTCGCGGGTATTGCGCCGATCCTGCCAGAGATCGTCTAGCGATTTGAACACTTCGCCAAGGACCAGCACGCCCAGTACAGAGGTCGCGATGGGAAAGCCCTGCGCCAACGCCTGCGTTCCCATGGACAGGCGCGGGTAGAAATCTTCGCCCGTGCCGATGAACACGGCCAAAAGCCCCAACCCCATGGAGATTACGCCCTTCCCCACCGATCCGCCGACGACGGACGCGATGAAGCCAAGCGAAAAGATCAGCAGAGCCGTCTTTTCCGGCAGATCCAGATAAGCCTCGACCAGCAGGGCAAGAAACGGCGCGGTCAGGATCAGAACGATGTCCGAAAACGTATCCCCTGTCGCAGATGAAAAATGCGCGATCTTAAGCGCCTTCTTGGCGTAACCGGCGCGCGTCATCGGGTATCCGTCCAGCGTCGTCATATAGGAATCCGGCGTGCCGGGCGTGTTGAACAGGATTGCGGGAACCGCCCCGCCAATTGTCGCGCCCTTCATGACGCCGATGAGGAACCCCATCACGGGCAGCAGCGCATCGGGCGAAAACCCAAAGACAGAGATCAGGATCGGCAGCGAAATCGCCATCGCCATGGGACCGGCCAGCCCCGGCGTTGCACCCACCGCGATGCCCAGCAGGAACCCCGAAAGCACCATCACGATGGTCATCGAAATGGCCACGCCAAACAGGCTGAACGCCTCCGGCCCCTGGAACACAGCCAGTATCCCCAGCCAGATATAGTCGAAGACCGTCATTCACACATCGCCATTGGGCGGCAACAGCAGATTATCGAACGGCCAGTCGAAAACCGCGATCATTGCCAAACTCGCGCCAAGGCCGACAAGCAGCGCCTGCAAGGTCAGACGCCCTTGTACGGCCGAAATCAGTGCGGCAATCACGAAGGTGCATCCGGCGACGAAGCCAAGATATTTCCAAGGCGCGGTATCGCGCAGCGGGCGGTAGTCCAGATCCTGACCGGTAAAGGTGTTCGCCACCCAGACCGCCGCCGGACCGGTCCACCGCATCAGCGCAAAGCCGACCGCAAAGCAGACCAGCAGCAGGGCTATGAACCAAAGGTTCGCCCCGGAAAGCGATCCCGATGGGACACGCTCGCCGCCGATCAGGAGTATCAGCGCGCCCAGACCGATCACACCTGCGGCCACGGTTGGGGCCAGACTGTCCCCGATCGTCACCCTGCGCCGGACCTGTTCGATCAGCCCGGTATCCACATCCATCGGAATCCAGATCACCACCATCACCACGGCAATGGCAAGGCAGACAAGCGCGACAGACCGGTTCGCGCGAGACCCGCGCTTTGGATCATCCAATGGATTAACCCCTTGGGTTCGTGTGGCCCCACACCACGGCGGACAGGGCCAGCTCAGGATTACTCGGACGCGGCGTCCAGCAATGCACCGGCAGAGCTGTAACCGCCCGCCACAAGTGCATCAAGTTCCGCCCCCTTAAAGACAGTCGCGCCGCCGAACGCGCTATCGATCAGGGCACCCGCCTTGGTCGATGTATCGGATGCAACACTGCCAATGGCATCGGCAAGGGCCGTGCGCGCCTTTTCCGGCATGTCAGCCGGACCGATGAAAAGGAAATAGCCATCGGCGACGAAATCAACGCCCAGATCCGCCATGGTCGGCGCTTCCGGCGTTTGGTCCAGCGGCTTCGACAATGCAGAGGCAAGGTTCACAAGATCCCCTGACGCGACACCTTTGCGCTGGATACCCGCCATGAAACCGATATCCATATCGCCGGCATTCACGCCATCCATCACGGCCCGCCCACCGCGCACCTGCACGATGTTGAACTCCACATCATTCGCCTTGCCCAGCAAATAAGCCAGATCGGACAGCTTGGGGGACATCGTGCCAAAGCGGATATCTTCGCCCGCCTTCGCCGCCGCCACGACGTCGGCAAAGCTGGTCCAGCCTTTGGAGGACGCCGCGACAACCGCCATCTGGAAACCCGCTGTCGTCACGATGGGGGTGAACTGATCGGGCGTCATGCCCGCATTGGCCGCGGCCATATTGTAGCCAAGCGTCTCGGTGACGACCATGCCGATCACACTGCCGTCATTCGGCTCATCCTTGATCGCAGCCGCAAGGTTCAGCCCCCCCTTGCCGGTCACTTGTTCCGGGATGAACTGCCAGCCCAGCTTCTCTTCCAGCGCCTCGGCCACAAGCCGTGCCTGCGTATCCGCCCCGCCACCTGCCGAGAAGGCAATCATCAGCTTCACCGGACCGGGCGGCGCCCAATCAGCGGCCTGCGACGCGGACCCGATCACCAACGCGGACAGGGCAGCTGCAACTGTTTTCATCAAGTTTTTCATTCTGTGCTCTCCTTGGCACGAATTTCCCCCTCAAAAGAGGTAAGCTCGGTTGATCCGTCAACAATGAAAGTTGACGCGCCCTTGTTCGGTTGTCACCATGCTTCGACCCACGGAGAGGCGCATGGACGGCAAACTCAAAGACCAGTATCTGCAGGATCAACTTCCGATTCATAGGTTTATTTCCTATAGGGTGTTGCGCCTGCATTCCAAACTGAACGCACAGGCAGCGCGGATTTTGAAGGAAACCTGCGGCCTGTCGCTGGCACAATGGCGTGTTGTTGCGGTCGTTGCGACAGAAGACGGCATTACGCCGTCGAAAATCAGCCGCTTCAGTCAGATGGATAAGGGTCAATTGTCCCGCTGTGTCAAAGCGCTGGTCGATAGCGGCCTGATGGTCACACGTGACGACCCGGCGGATCAACGCATCCAGCATTTGAGCCTGACGGCAAAAGGGCACGAGATTCACGAGCGTACATTGCCCCGTATGCTCAATCGGCAGGATCGTTTGCTGCTTGGCCTGTCGGATGTCGAGCGAGAAGTGATCTTTTCCGCCTTCGACAAGCTGGAAGTGATCGCGGACGCTGCGGACGACCCCGCAGACGAGTGATGCCCGACCGCATCGCGCGGCGCAGCGGCACAAACGTCCTTGTTATCAATTCGAACAAACACCAGGCGCGTGGCACACGCTTTGCCCACGCCATTATACCGTCACCGATCTGCGCGCCTGACGTGATCCCGCCGCAGAAAACGTAAACGCCCCTCACGCCCTTCAAACCTGCCCGCCCCCCGGAAGGAGGGGCCGCCGGTTTCACCGGATATGTCTGCAAAGTCGACTGGACCGCCCTCCCCCGCGATGGGCTTCGCACGTATTGCGCGCTTGCGGACCCAAAACTGACATACTACCATTCCAGTTAGAGTTTGCGGGTTTAGGGAGGATAAAACCGTGACAAATTTCCCAAGGGTCGACGCCGATGAAGGCGTCACACGGCAGGTCTTGGCGGACCACGCCACCATGATGATGGTGTCATTCCAGTTTCAGGAAGGTGCCAGCGGCAAGCTGCACAGCCACCCGCATGTGCAATCCACCTATGTCAAATCCGGCGCGTTCCGCTTCACGATGGGCGAGAAGCAATTCGACGTGGGTGCCGGGGACAGCTTTATCATTCCCTCGGGGGTTACCCATGGCTGCGTCTGCCTTGCGCCGGGCGAGTTGATCGACTGTTTCACCCCCCGCCGCGACGACTTTTTGTGAAAGGCCACACCATGCTTACTGTCGAAATTCGTCACGCCGTCAGCCAGAATGAAACGCGCGGTATGGACACCACGGCGCTGCGCAGCGCCTTTCACGCGCCGGGACTGTTCGCCAAGGGCGAAGCGCGGCTGGTCTACACCCATTACGATCGCATGATCGTCGGCGGCATTTGGGCCGGGGATGCCGCCCTCGTGCTGGATGAGGTCAAACCCTGCGGCACGGCCTCCATTCTCGACCGGCGAGAGATCGGCATCCTGAATATCGGCGCGCCCGCCACTGTTTCGGCCAATGGTGTCGATTACCAGTTGGCCAAGGGCGACATCCTTTATCTGGGCAAGGGCGAAGGCCCGATCACCTTCGCGGCAGGCGGCAGGTTCTATATAGTGTCGACCCCAGCGCATCAGCCCTTGCCAGCCAAGCTGGTAACGATGAAGGACGCCGCGCAGCTAAAGCTTGGATCGGCGGAGACCGCGAATGACCGCACGCTCTACCAGTTCATCCACCCCGCCGTCATGGAAAGCTGTCAATTGGTGATGGGATATACCGTGCTGCATGGCGGTTCTGTCTGGAACTCGATGCCGACGCACACCCATGACCGCCGGATGGAGGCGTATTTCTACTTCGACATGGAGGAACCCAACCGCGTGTTCCACATGATGGGCGAACCGGATGAAACACGGCACATCGTCATGAAAAGCGAAGAGGCCGTAATCTCGCCCCCGTGGTCGATCCACTGCGGCTGCGGCACCGGCAGCTATACGTTTTGCTGGGCCATGGCAGGCGACAATGTCGATTTCACCGATGTGGACCCGGTCGCATTGGAGGAATTGCGATGAAGGCCTTTGATCTGACGGGCAAGACTGCCCTTGTCACCGGGGCCAATACCGGGATCGGTCAGGCCATCGCCATTGGTCTGGGCGAGGCCGGGGCGCATGTGATTTGCGCCGCCCGGCGGGCGTGCGACGAAACTCTGTCGCGCATCGACAGCGGCGCGCATCTGGCGCTCGACCTCTCGGACCCGATGGCCGCGAGGGATGTCTTTGCTGACCAGCATATCGATATTTTGATCAACAATGCCGGGATCATCCGGCGGGAGGACAGTATCGCCTTTTCGGAAGCCGATTGGGATGACGTGATGGATGTGAACCTCAAGGCGGTGTTCTTCACCTGTCAGGCCTTCGCCAAAGCGGTACTGGCCCGTTCTGGTTCCGGGAAGCCTGGCACCGGGAAGATCGTGAACATCGCATCCCTTCTGTCCTTTCAGGGCGGCATTCGCGTGCCGTCCTATACCGCGTCAAAGCATGGGGTGGCGGGGGTGACGAAAATCCTCGCGAATGAATGGGCGGCTCAAGGGATCAACGTGAACGCGATTGCGCCGGGCTATATCGCCACCAACAATACCGAAGCCCTGCGCGCCGATGCGGCGCGGAACGCGGCCATTCTTGAACGCATTCCGGCTGGACGCTGGGGCGATGCGGCAGATATCGCGAATACCGCTGTCTACCTTTCGGCACCCGCGTCGGATTACGTCCATGGCGCGGTCCTGAATGTCGATGGAGGTTGGCTGGCACGCTGACCCCGGGCCACTCACAAAGCCCGGGGACGCGGCCCGTATGCTGCGGTCAAATTACTGCAGCATATTCGGCAGTGTCATCGAGATGGCGGGGATGAAGGTGATCATCATCAGCGCCACGAAGATCGCCGCATAGAAGGGCCAGATGGTGCGCACGGCTTGCTCCATCGGCAGTTTCCCGACAGCACAGCCCACGAACAGGCACGAACCAACCGGCGGCGTACACAGGCCCAGCCCCAGATTGACCAGCAGGATCATCCCGAATTGAAGCGGGTCGATGCCAAGGCTGTTGGCGACGGGCAGGAAGATCGGCGTACAGATCAGGATCAGCGCGGCCATGTCCATGATCATCCCAAGGATCAGCAGCGCGGCGTTGATCATCAACAGGATCAGGATCGGATTGTCGGTCAGACCGGTCAGCAGGGTCACGGTCTTGGCCGGAACCTGATAGAAGGTCAGCATATAGGCAAAGGCCCCGGCACAGGCGATCAGGATCATCACCATCGCCGTCGTGCGCACCGCCTGGCCCACGGCAAGCTTGAAATTGGCCCATGTGATGTTGCGATAGACCAGCAACGTCACGACAAAGGCATAGATCGCGCCGAAGGCACCCGATTCCGTCACCGTGAACACGCCGGACAGAACGCCGCCCACAATTATCACTGCCGTCATCAGGCCGGGAATGGCGCTGGCAAAGGTCAGCGCCAGCGCGGTCCAGCCGGGGAACTTCTCGGCCTTGTAGCCGCGCTTGACCGCAACCAGATAGGCCGCCACCGCAAGGCAGACACACATCAGGATGCCTGGCACGACACCGGCCAGAAACAGCTTGGAGATCGAAATCCCCCCGCCCGCCGCAATGGCGAAAATGATCATGTTGTGACTGGGCGGAATGATGATCCCCGCAATGGAGGACGTGACCGTCACGTTCACAGCGTAATCGGCGTCATAGCCCTTTTCCTTCATCACCGGCACAAGGATCGACCCCAGCGCCGAGATATCCGCCACCGCAGAACCGGAGATGCCGCCGAACAGCATGGACGAGAACACGTTGACGATCCCCAGACCGCCCCGCACCGCCCCCACGGCAGCAGAGGCGAAGCGGACAAGCCGCATGGCAATCCCGCCATGGAACATCAATTCGCCGGCGAAGATGAAGAACGGGATCGCCATCAGCGAGAACACGTTGATGCCCGAGATGATCCGCTGGAAGCCGATCATCAGTGGCAGACCCTCGAACCAGAAGGCCGCGATGGCGGACACGCCCAGTGCGAAGGCGACCGGAACGCCGATCACGACACAAAGGGCGAAAAGCCCAAGCAGAACCAGAAGCCCCATGGTTTACCTCTAATCGAAGGAGTCTTTGCGCGTGTCCACCCCGACCCAAAGCCGGATCAGGTGGCCAAGCGAAAACAACATGACAAGCCCCCCGCCGATGGTCAGCGGCAACGACCGCAGCCCCTCCGGCAGGTGAATAAGCGGGATCATCGATCCCCATTTGAACATCGTAAGCTGCGCGCCATACCACAGCATCAGACCACCGAAGCCCGCCAGGATCAGATCGGTCAGAACAATCAGCAGGGTCTTGAAACGGGGCGGAGACGACGTGCGCAGCAAGGTCACGGACAGGTGGGTATTCTCATGAATCCCCACAGCGGCCCCAAGAAAGGCGATGACCATCACCAACAGCAAGGCCGCCTGTTCCACCCATGTCGGCGTCGCGTTCAGCACGTAGCGGCCAAAGACGAGCCAGCCAAAAATCACCGTGAGAAAGACGAGCGACGTGCCCGTAATACCCCGGCAAAGCGCTGCAATCGCATCCAGAACCCGGTCCATCTGCCGGAGCCAGCTGGGCGCATCGTTGGGAAGGGACTGATTGGACATGGAGCCTCTCCTGAAGGCGCGCCCGACATCATGCCGGACGCGCGAACCTGCAGCAGCAGGGCGTTAGTCGGTGGCTTGGATCAGCTCGACCAGCGGACGCAGATCCGGGTTGGACGACAGATAGCCCTCATAGACCGGTCCCATGGCCGCCTGGAATGGCGCCTTGTCGGCGATCTCGTTGGTGACAACACCGCCAGATTCGACCTTGGCGCGGCTTGCTTCCTCACGCTCGGCCCAAAGCGAATGCTGAAGCTCGGCGGATTCCATTGCCGCCTCTTTCACAGCGGCCTTCATCTCGTCCGACAACCCGTTATAGGAGTCAGCATTGATGCACAGGCATTCCGGGATGATCAGGTGCTGGCTCAGCGAATAGTATCCCGCGACCTCGAAGTGACCGGTGGATTCGTAGGACGGCCAGTTGTTTTCCGCCCCGTCCACAACACCGGTCTTCAGCGCTTGGTACACTTCCGCGAACGCCATCGGCGACGGGTTGCCGCCCAGTTCTGCGATCATGCCGGAATACAGATCATTGTTCATGACCCGCACCTTCATGCCCGCAACATCCGCAGGCGTGTTGATCGGCTTGCCACCGTTATAGAACGACCGCGCACCCGCGTCGTACCACGCAAGCGGGATCAAACCCTTTGCTTCCATCCCGGCCGAGATCATCTCGCCGCCCTCGCCATTGAGAACGCGGAACATGTGCGGCACGTCCTTGAAGATGAACGGCAAAGACACGACGTTCGCTTCAGGGGCGATCGGGCCGATGGGGCCAAGGTTGAAGTTACCCACTTCCAGACCGCCAAGACGGACCTGCTCAATCGCGTCCGGCTGGCTGCCCAGCGTGCCGCCATGGAACATCTGCAAAGTGATTTCGCCACCGGTTTTCTCTGCGAGAAGTTCGGCGAATTTGTCCATCGCCACGGTGTTCGGATAGCCATCGACGTGGATATTCCACCCGCGCCAATTTTCCGCCATGGCTGCGCTGGACAAGACCGTTACAGCGGTTGCAACGCCGAAAAGCGAAGCTGTCAATTTCTGGTACATGAGTTCCTCCCTAAGATTATGCGACCAGTTATGAAAAAGGTGACCGGGGACGGTCAGGAAAAGAGCAGCCCCCCGTTGATGTCGATGTTCGCGCCGGTGATGAACGCGGCCTCCTCCGATGCGAGATAGGCAACAAGGTTCGCCACATCCTCCGACGATCCCTCCCGCTTGAGCGGCGTCGCATTGGCGACATTGCTGCGCACTTCGGATTTGGTGAACGTGTTGTGGAAATCCGTGTCGATCATGCCCGGGCAGACGGAATTGACGCGAATCTTCGGGCCAAGCTCTTTCGCAAGCCCGCGCGTCATCGTCATCACTGCCCCTTTGGACGCAGCATAAGCCACGGCCCCCGGTCCGCCGCCATCACGTCCGGCCTGGCTGGCCAGACCGACGATTGCGCCACCTTCAGACATATGCGGCAGCACGGCCTGCGCGGTATAGAAGAAAGACGTTGCGTTCAGATCCATCACCTTGTTCCAGTGATCGATATCCATCTCTGCCAAGGTTTTGCGCGCCACCAGCCCGCCGGTCACATGCACGAGAATATCGACCTTGCCGCCGAATTCGGACACGGCCGCATCGACCAGCGCCTGAACATCCGCCGCTTTGGTCATGTCGCCCTGCATCGCCAGCGCGCGCCCACCATTTTCGGTGATCTCGGCCACCGCGCTGTCCGCGCCCTCTGCCGAGCTGTGGTAGTTGATCGCCACTGCGGCCCCGTTGGCCGCAAGGCGCATCGCGCACGCCCTTCCGATATCGCGGCCGCCGCCGGTCACGATTGCGACCTTGCCCGCCATGGAAGAAGCCTTCGTATCTTGCATAGTCGTCCCCCCTTGAACCCGGCCCTCGCCCTGAGAAGCAAGTTGCGGGTTGATTTGGCAGATTAGACGACTAGTATACCAGTCATGTCAAGAGATATTCTGACCCCACATCGCTGCAAGAGCCACGGCGCGAGGCATGGCACCAGCGAAGGGCAAGGAAGTGAAGGAAGGCAGGGTCCTAAGCAGGGGTTTTGGATTCCGCCAATTCGGTCTAAGTGGGGAAAAACTGAAGGCATGTGATGCAGGGATTTTCAGAAGTTTTCGAACGACGCACCGCCGCTGACGTGGTCTTCGATCAGTTGCAGCAGGACGTCACGACGCTCAAACTGCTACCGGGCACACGTCTGTCCGAGGCCGAAGTCGCCAAGCGGTTCGGGGTCTCACGCCAGCCTGTCCGCGATGCGTTTGCACGGCTCGCCAATCTCGACCTGCTTTTGATCCGCCCGCAAAAGGCCACAGAAGTGCGCGGCTTTTCGATGGAACGTATCGCCCATGCCCGCTTTGTCCGACTGGCCGTCGAACTGGAAGTGATCCAACGCGCCTGTGCCATCTGGGACGACGCGCGCGAGAAGGAGCTGTCGCGCATCCTCGACACGCAATACGAGGCCATCGCCGCCAAGGACATCACCGCCTTCCACGCCAGCGACTATGCCTTTCACAAGGGGATTTGCGATCTGGCCGGATATCCGCTGGCATTCGAAACCATCCAGTCGTGCAAACACAAAGTCGATCGGCTTTGCGTTCTCAGCCTTGGCCGTCAGGACGAGGTCGACACGCTTTTGAATGATCATGCGCGGATTGCAGACGCCCTGTCGCGCGGGGACGTAAAAGACGCCACAGACAGCGTTCGCCTGCATTTGTCCCGGCTGGATGACACTATTGCGGATATCCACGCCAAACATGTCGAATATTTCGAATAGACAACGTATTTCGGCTGGTTGAAATCAAAACAACCGCTGGTTGCGAACGGCGTGCTGCGCTCCCCAATATCCGGCTGAAGGTCTGTCGATAGGCGGACCTTCGCCAATGCGCACTCTGCAGGGCAACACGCAACTCCCGCCATACGAGTGGGCCATGGCAACCGGCGACCACCGCTTCCGCCGCCAGGCATCTTCCAACGCGCTTCACGGACAGATAGGTGCGATGCGGCATGATACTCAGGGCATCCCGGTCCACATGATTGCGAAATTCGGACTGGAATTGCACCCCTCGTGGATCGAAGCCCTCACGCCCCGTTTTTGCGATTTGCGCCTAGAAGCAGTGATTATCACGCGCAAATCCACGCTCAAACCGATCTACGGGCTACCGCACCTCCCGCGCTTTGAAGGACGTCCAGCCATTCACGCGGCCCGTTCATTGAGGCGCTTTCCGCGGCAAGAAAACGCGCGCTTTTCAGGCGCGATCCCCCAAGTCACCAACCGCGCCCAACGCGATTCAGAGGCGCCTGAGCCTGAACAAACAGGTTACGAAATTCCGCGCCAAACCGGATGTTCGTATCGGCTTGTCTAAATCGGCGAAAAGAGATCAACCCCAGATTGACACCCCTCACCCCGCCCCCTACGCTGAGCGCGGGTGTATAGATGGAGTGGTAATTACCGAACGCCAAATAGAAATGAGATAAACAAATGAGCAGAATTGTACTGGCGTCCATGGTCTCCCTTTTAGTAACGATCATATTTGGGACCGTTTTCACAGTCGGTACTGAGAAATTATTGGTTTGGTATATTGTATTCGGCTTTATCGCGTACGCGATATCGACACTTTTGGACGCATTGTTCCCTGAGAACAGATAAAATTGGACGTCCCGATGCGGCCGCATGTGCCGCTCTTTCCGGGACTATTTAAGCGCATTGCCTTTCTCCGGGCCGGCCAAAGCGCGCGGCCCGCGAGACACCGCCAAACCCTCACGACCCGCCGGGTCAGGGCCAAGGGCGTTTTTCTTCCAACAAGCGAACGATGGGCGCGAAATAGAGCGTTTCAGACGCGGTACCAGATGCGAAATCCGCTTCCAGCCGCCTGAACACCTCCGCCCCTTGTATCGTCACTTCGCGCAGGCGATCTGCACGGACGGGTTTGAAACGATACCCATCTTCGCGCAGGCTACGGGCATCTTCGTCCTCGTGGTCACGAACGATTTTGGCCAAGCTGCGCACAGCGCGGGTCAAGGCGACCTCCGCCTCCCAGTAACCGGGATTGTTGGAAATCTTGCCCGCCCCCCGCTGCAACGCCCGCCCCGCACAATCGGGCCGGTAGACGGGATCTATCCGCGCGCAGGTTTCAAAGACGCTTTCAATCGCCGCAACAACACGGTGGGTCTGCGCCTCGCTCAACCCGCCGGACTCGAGCCCCTGCGCAAGGGCGCTGTTTCCAAACGTCAAAGCCACGCAAATGATCGCCCACACATGTTTCATCGGATCACATGCACCGCACAATTGACGTGGCGGACGACGAAGGCTGCGGTTGATCCCCACAGGATGTCGCCAACACCGGGCCGATGCGACGCCATGATCACAAGGTCGGTTCCGTTCTTGGCCGCGTATTCCGCGATTGCGCGCCCCGGCGATCCTTCCAAGATGACCGTCTTTCCCCCCGGAACCTGCGCTGCGGCGGCGTCCATCGCAGCCTTCACCCCTTCGCGCGTCGCCTCGATCAGATCGGTCGGCACGTATTGGATGGCATAGCTTGGCGGCGTCTCGAATACATGGAGCAACGTCACCTCTGCCCCATCGTCGCTCAACGCTTTGGCGATCCTCGACGGGACAATGAAATCGCTGTCACTTTCAAATGCGATCGGGATCAAAATGTTGGAATACATAGTGGCATCCTCCTTTGGTTGTCGGACAAAGGTAAACCCTGCCCGACGCCCGATCCTTGATTCATGTCAGGTCGTGCCGTGTTTTCCGATCTCCCAACCGGTGGCGTCGACCAAACGCTTCTGCCCGCGATCATGCGGCAACTCTTCCAACGCTGTACCCATCGAATCGTTCCAACGATTAAGATACCCGAAAAGGGCGACAACCGCTGTGATCTCGACAATCGCCTCCTCGGACCAGTGTTCCCGCAAGCGCGCGCCCACCTCTTCCGTCACCATGTTCGGGACCGACGCCGCCGCGTGGGCAAAGGCCAGCGCTGCCTTTTCCGCGTCAGTATAATGTGGGCTGTCTTCGAAATCGTAAACGCTGTTCAGCCGCTCTTCGGAGGCGCCGAACCGTTCGGACGCGAGGATCATGTGCGCCTGGCAGTAAAGGCACCCGGAAGCGAAGCTTGAAACATAGCCGACAAGACGTTTGAATTCGAGCGTCACCGCGCCGTAATCGCCCATCACCGCCTTGTTGAGTTCCGTATAGGCCCGCGCGATCTCGGGACGCCGTGCCATAGTGCGAATCGAGTTGGGAATCCCGCCCAACGTTCCGCGAAAAAAGCTGAACTCCTCAAGCAGTTCAGGTGTCATTTCGTCTTCTTCCAATGCTGCAATCAATGGCATTGTGGTCTCCTCCAGTTCCATCGGCGGGACCGTAGGGCATTGGTAACCTGTCGTTAAGGTGCGTTAACCATAAAAGACGCATGGTTACGCGCGCGCTTGCCCTTTTGCTTTTGATCAGCCTGCCGCTCCCCGCGACGGGGGGCGCATGGTTGCGCGAAGAGGGCACGACATTTCTGTCGCTGGGCTTCGAGGCGCGGCGCTTTGAGGCAACGGGTCACTCGCTCTCACGGCAAGAGCTTTATATCGAGCATGGCCTGCGCCCCAAGCTGACTATTGGCGCCAAGGGCAATCTGGACAGCGACAGCACCGCGACGGGTGAAATTTTTGCCCGTTTCCCGCTGCGCGCGGATGACTGCCCCGGCCGGATCGCCGCCGAAATCGGGATCGGCGGAGAGCATGACGGCTTTGTCATTGCCCCCTATCTGCGAACCGGGGTGTCATGGGGGCGCGGCATCAAAATCGCCCGGAAATCCGGCTGGGTGAACGTGGATGGTGCGGTCGAGTGGCCCATCAAGAACGCGACGGAAGACCCGCTTTGGAAGCTTGACGCAACCGTCGGCCTGTCCCTGTCGGAGCGCAGCCAGATCATGTTTCAGGCCTTCTTCGAAAGCAGTTCCGGCCGCAACCGCGTAACGCTGAACCCGTCCTATATCTTCCGCACCAAGAATGGCACACGCTATGTCGGTGGGATCGCGCATCGCACTGGCACGGACGGATATACCAGCCTCCGCTTCGGGATTTGGCGAGAATTTTAGATTTCGTGTAAAGGCTACACTTACCAAGAGTTGAACTCTGCTTTGCAAAATGCGCTCGGCTGTGGCGTTGTCCGCGCAGCGATGAGTAATGATCATCTGTTTAAAGAGTGCGCTGACCTATGCTGTGGCTTGCAGGTTTACTTGGCTTGATGGCTGTCGGGGCTTTCGCCCTGTTCGATTTCTCCACGCCGAACGAGTCCGACGAGATGGAGGACTTGCCCGACATCGCGGAAGGGCTGGAATTGATCGATGGCACACCCGTTGCAGAGGCGTCCTCTGACACCGCAGATGCGGAGGCCGACGATCAAGCGCCGCCCTCGAAAAGCACCTCCGAAAATGACGTGGACAGCCCGCCGCTGTCGCTGGAAACATTTGCCATCGCCTCGGACAAACGGGAGGACGGGCTGGACAGTTCGAATTTCGACGGGCCAGATTACGACGGAACTGACGAAGACCCGCTTGATGTCGAAATCCTCGTTGGCGAAATGCTGGGCGATCCGACCGTAGACGACGGAATGACTCTTGCGGAGGAATTGGCCGCCGCCGCGAAACTTCTTGCAGTGAGTGAGGATGCGCCCGAAGCCGATGGTTCCGAAACGGATGCGTGGGATCAATGGTTCGGCGAAGACCCGGACCTGTCGGGCTTTGACCCGGATACAGACGAACTCTTCGTTATCTGGGACGATACATCTGGCGACGTGCCCGACCTGACCATCGTGCCCGGCGCGGACGCAACCCAGATCCGCTTGGGCGACGCCATGATCGGCAAGATCGAAGCTGGCCTGCACATCACCGCCGACAATATCGCGCTTATGCCGCTAAGCACCGCGCAAGGACTTGGCTGGGCCCCGGCTTAAGCGGTGCGTGCGTTCGATGCCTGCGCCGCAAGGGCTGATATTCCCAAAACGAGGCTTTACATCCACGGCTTGAAGCGTGTAAGCGCTCGGCTTCGCTGACTGGCCTCTGGACGAGTCGGCGTTCTCTACGCCCTGTGCTGGACGACATCCCGGCCTGCGGCGGTTCCTGTATCTAGCCCGAAAGGAGACCCCGATGTCGATTGCACCTGAAGAAAAGCAGCGCTTGATGAAAGAATTCGGCGCGAAGGAAGGCGACACCGGTTCCCCGGAAGTACAAGTCGCGATCCTGACCTCGCGCATCAACACGCTGACAGAGCACTTCAAAACGCACAAGAAAGACAACCATGGCCGTCGCGGCCTGCTGAAAATGGTTGCTCAGCGCCGTAAGCTGCTGGACTACGTCAAAGGCAAGGACGACGCGCGCTATCGCGATCTGATCGGACGCCTCGGCATTCGCCGCTAATCGGTTTCGATCCCGGAATTCAGACGCGCGCCCCCTCGGGCGCGCGTTTTTCGTTCCGGCGCTCGACACAGTATCGACCGCAAGCCGTTCTCTTTTTCCCCGCGCCCACGTACACAGCGATCATGGACAGTTTGCCAATCTTCCTCGTCACCGCCCCGGGCCTCGAAAGCTATCTTGCCGACGAAGCGCGCGAACGCGGCTTCAACGTGACCGAGCAAATCCCCGGCGGCGTCACTCTGGACGGCACATGGGACGACGCCTTGCGCGCCAATATCTGGCTGCGCGGCGCCACCCGCGTCCTTGTCCGTGTCGCCGAATTTCGCGCGCTGCACCTCGCGCAGCTCGACAAACGCTCCCGCAAGCTGCCGTGGTCGGACTGGCTGCGCCCCGATGTTCCGATCCGCGTAGAAGCGACCTGCCGCAAATCGCGGATTTACCACCACCGCGCGGCGGCCCAACGTGTCGGCCGCGCCATCACCGAAACGCTGGGCGCGACGGTCGATGACAAGGCGGCATTGACGCTGAAAGTCCGGATCGAGGATGACCTGTGCACGATCTCCATCGATACGTCCGGCCCGTCGCTGCACAAGCGCGGTTTGAAACAGCAGGTGAACAAGGCCCCGATGCGGGAAACTCTGGCCGCTTTGTTTCTGCGCGCGGCGGGGTATGACGGAACGCAACCGGTCTATGACCCGATGTGCGGCTCTGGCACCTTCCCGATTGAAGCGGCGGAAATCGCCCTTGGCCTCGCCCCCGGACGCGCCCGCAGCTTCGCGATGTATAACCTTGCCTCCAGCCTCAGACCGGAACGCGCAGACCTGCCCGCCCCGAAAGAGACATCGCTGCGGTTCTACGGCTCTGACCGGGACAATGGCGCAATCGCCATGTCGCGCGCCAATGCGGAGCGCGCCGGCGTGGATCATGTGACAAGCTTCGACATGAAACCCATCGCCGAGGCGACGCCGCCCGAGGGTCCGCCGGGCCTTGTCATCCTGAACCCGCCCTATGGTGGGCGGATTGGCAACAAGAAGCCGCTTTATGGATTATACGCTGCCATTGGTGAGACCCTGCGAACGAATTTCACCGGGTGGCGCGTCGGCCTCATCACGTCAGAGCAGTCCCTGGCCAAGGCCACCGGCCTGCCTTTTGACGCGCCCGGCCCCTTGGTGGATCACGGCGGCATCAAGATCCGGCTTTGGCAGACCGGCACGCTTTGACCGCCGCAAGCGTCTAAAATTTAACGAAAGATCAACCTGTCTTCACGTAAGCATGTTGGGTCGGTGACGAACCGGCCCAGTGCTTGTTGAAGAAGACCAGGTATGAATATTGCCCTTGCCCAAAGCGAAATCGCGCATTTCCTCGACTGCGGCAGCCGCGCCATAACCGACCTTTGGGCGGCGCGCAGATTGCAGCGGTCTGTATTCGTGGATCACCGCACCACGCCAGAGCTGTCGCACTCTTCGGTTTATGACGTGCTTGATTATTACATCCAGACAGAAGTCATCGCCCCGGGCGAGCCCGCGTCAGAGGTCGAGGCATGGCTTTGCGCCGTGGACGAACTGGTCGAATCCGACACATGGCAGACGCAATCCTTCGAAGACACGGCCTTTGAGCTGATGCAGATGTATATGGATTTCTCCGGCACGCCCTGCCCGCCGATGGAACTGGCCGTGCGCGGGACCAAGGTGCTGACCGCCTATTTCTGCCTGCTGCGGTTTGTCGAGAATGACAACCAGTCCGACGCGCAGCAGGATCTTCCCCTTAGCCTGGAATATTGACGGCGCGCTGCGGTGCAACGGCCCCGGTTGGCAAGGTCAGGCGGCCTCCAAACCGCATCCCTGCTGCACTACCGCGCGAAAGTGCCGCGAAAAAGAGCATTTCCCTTTAGCGATAAAATGCGGTAGGGGCAGCACTATCTGAGACGTGACGCCTTTGGCCCCCGGGCGCGTGCAAGAGGATGAGGGGGGCGGCGGCAATGGGGCCGCCAATGCAAAAGCCAGACCCGGGAACGCCTGGGAGTGCTGGCAACAGGAAACGACGATGTTCAACATATCCAGAAAATCCATTCAGTGGGGCGAAGAAACGCTCACGCTGGAAACAGGTAAAGTGGCCCGTCAGGCAGACGGGTCCGTCATCGCAACGCTGGGCGAAACCAGCGTGATGGCGAACGTAACTTTCGCCAAGTCACCGAAGCCGGGTCAGGACTTTTTCCCGCTGACGGTTCACTACCAAGAAAAATACTATGCTGCGGGCAAGGTGCCCGGTGGCTTCTTCAAGCGCGAGGCACGGCCGACCGAAAAGGAAACGCTGACTGCGCGCCTGATCGACCGTCCGATCCGCCCGCTGTTCGTCCCCGGCTTCAAAAACGAAGTTCTGGTGATGTGCACCGTGCTCAGCCACGATCTGGTCAACGACCCGGACATCGTGGCGATGATCGCTGCATCCGCTGCGCTGACCATTTCCGGTGCGCCGTTCATGGGCCCGATCGCGGGCGCGCGCGTTGGCTTCGAGGACGGTGAATACGTCCTGAACCCGACCGTGGACGACATGCAGGATCTGCGCCTGAACCCTGATCAACGCCTCGACCTGGTCGTTGCCGGGACCAAAGACGCGGTGATGATGGTGGAATCGGAAGCCTATGAGCTGACCGAAGAAGAAATGCTCGGCGCGGTGAACTTTGCGCATCAGCAAATCCAGCCGGTCATCGACCTGATCATTTCGCTGGCCGAAGAAGCCGCGAAAGAGCCGTTCGACTTCCAGCCGCCGGATTACTCCGACCTGTTCGAAGCGGTCAAAGCCGCTGGCGAATCCGCCATGCGCGATGCCTATGCCATCACCGACAAGCAAGAGCGTACCGCTGCCGTTGCCGCCGCCAAGCAGGCGATCATCGACGGGCTGAGCGAAGAACAGCAAGAAGACGCGAACCTTGGTTCTGCGCTGAAAAAGCTGGAATCCTCTGTCCTGCGCGGCACTGTCGTGAAAGAAGGCAAGCGGATCGACGGTCGTGCGCTGGATCAGGTACGCAGCATCGAATGTGAAACCGGCCTGCTGCCGCGGACACACGGTTCTGCGCTGTTCACGCGCGGCGAGACTCAAGGTCTGGTCGTGACCACGCTGGGCACCGGCGATGACGAACAGTTCATCGACGCGCTGCATGGCAACTTCAAATCCAACTTCCTGCTGCACTACAACTTCCCGCCCTATTCGGTCGGCGAAGCAGGTCGCGTGGGCCCTCCGGGTCGCCGCGAGATCGGTCACGGCAAACTGGCATGGCGTGCCCTTCAGGCCGTTCTGCCCGCCCCGACTGACTTCCCCTACACGGTGCGCGTGGTTTCCGAGATCACCGAATCCAACGGCTCTTCGTCGATGGCGTCGGTCTGCGGCGGCTCGCTGTCCATGATGGACGCCGGTGTTCCGCTGAAAGCGGCGGTTGCCGGTGTTGCGATGGGTCTGGTTCTGGAAGACGACGGGTCCTACGCGGTCCTGACCGACATCCTTGGTGACGAAGACCACCTTGGCGACATGGACTTCAAAGTGGCCGGGACCGAAGCCGGGATCACCTCGCTGCAAATGGATATCAAGGTCGCAGGCATCACGCCCGAGATCATGGAGAAGGCACTGGCGCAAGCCAAGGAAGGCCGTCTGCATATCCTTGGCGAGATGAACAAGGCCCTGTCCGAGACATCGGATTTCTCCGTCCACGCACCGCGCATCGAAACGATGACCGTGCCCACCGACAAGATCCGTGAAGTGATCGGTTCGGGCGGCAAGGTCATCCGCGAGATCGTGGAAGTGTCCGGCGCGAAGGTCGACATCAACGACGATGGCGTGATCAAGATCGCGTCGCCGAACGGTGAAGCCATTCAGAAAGCCTATGACATGATCTATTCGATCGTGGCAGAGCCGGAAGAAGGCCACATCTACAAAGGTACGGTTGTGAAGATCGTCGATTTCGGCGCCTTCGTGAACTTCTTTGGCAAGCGCGACGGTCTGGTCCACGTGTCCCAGATCGAAAACCGCCGCCTGAACCACCCCTCCGACGTTCTCAAAGAAGGTCAGGAAGTGTGGGTCAAGCTGCTTGGCTTCGACGATCGCGGCAAGGTTCGCCTGTCGATGAAGGTCGTGAACCAAGAGACCGGCGAAGAGCAGGCTGAAGAGCCGAAGAAGAAGAAAGAGAAAGTAAGCGACGAAGAGGAATAATCCTCTCCACGTGCTTGTTTCCAGGGGCCCGGGCAATACTGCGCCGGGCCTCTTTTTTGCTTCCCTCATAGCAACAGTGACGTGCGGTCCGGTAGAATATTTCTGGACAGCCCCGGTTTACGCAACAAATCTGTCGCCACTACTGGGAGGAAATAATGAAACTAAATGCAGCCATCTGCGCGGTGGCCCTTTGTCTTGGCCAACCCGCGCTTTCCACAACACTCGACACATTCACCGGCTTTGTCGGTTTCGGCGACAGTCTCAGCGACGCGGGACGGTTCGGTCAACTTATCCCGCCGAGCAATGGCGGGCGGTTCACCGACGGCATCACGTGGATGGAGGTTCTGGGAAACGAGTTCACCGCCCGCGGCGACAACGCGTATAACATGGCGCTTGGCGGCGCGACCGCGGGGCCGGTCAACACCAACCTGCCGGGCTTTGCCTTTGTCGATTCCATCACGCCGCGCGATCCGGGCGATCCGAACGACATTCCGCTTGTGAACCTTGCGACCCTGTCCGATCAGGTCGCGTCCTTCGCGGCGGCGGGCTTTGACAGCATGGTCGGTGACAATCCCTTGGTCACGATTCTGCTGGGCGGCAACGACTTCCTGCAAAACCCCTTGGCCGATCCCTTGGCCGTCATCCAAAACATCGCGGATGGCATTGTGCAGACGGCCAGCCTTGGCGCTCAATTCGACAGCTTCATGGTGGCGAACCTGCCTGATTTCTCGGTCCGGCCTTCGCTTTTCTATGCCGATGCCGCGCTCAAGGCGGATATCCGTTCTCAAAGCATCGGGTTCAACTTCCTGCTCGATGCGGCGATGACCTCGCTTGCCGGGGCCACGGGGCTGGAGATCGAGATTTTCGATCTCTTCTCCACCGCCGATGCCGCGTATCAGGACGCGATCAGCGCAGGTGTTATCCTGGACGATACATGCGTCGACAGCCTGAACGGGTTGGCTCCCGATCCGGCCTGCGACGAGCCGAGCGAATCCGCCAACTATCTGTTCATCGACGATGTGCATCCGGGTGATTTCGCGCAATCGCGTTGGGGCGCGGCCGCTGTGGCGCAGGTGCAAGGGCGCCTGTCGCCGGTGCCGCTGCCAGCGGGGGCGGTGTTGCTGCTGACGGGTGTGGCCGTTCTTGCAGGAAAGCGCGCGCGCCGGGCCTGACACAGAAACGCGACGTGAAGGAACATCACCGCCGCCTTGTGGACCAAGGGCGGCGGTGACACAGTGCCGCCGGAATCAGCCGTTCACAAAGGGAGTCGGAACATGCTGGAAAAGCGCGAATTCTACATCAACGGAGAATGGGTCGCCTCGCAGGGAGGCAAGGACCATCACGTGATCGATCCCTCGACAGAGGAGCCTTGCGCCGTCATCACGCTGGGAACCGAGGCCGACGCCAATGCGGCCGTTGCCGCAGCCAAGGCCGCTTTCCCGGGCTGGATGTCCACACCGGTGGAAGAGCGGATCGCCCTGATCGAAAAACTGATCCAAGTCTACGAATCCAAGGGCGAGGAAATGGCGCAGGCGATCAGCGTCGAAATGGGCGCGCCCATCGACATGGCCCGTACCCAGCAGGTCGGGGCAGGTGTCTATCACCTGAAAAACTTCGTCAAAGCCGCCAAGGATTTCCAATTCATCAAGCCGCTTGGCGATCACGCCCCCAATGACCGCATCATCCATGAGGCCGTCGGCGTTGCGACGCTGATCACGCCCTGGAACTGGCCGATGAACCAGGTCACGCTGAAAGTCGGCGCGGCGGCGGTTGCGGGCTGTACCATGATCCTCAAACCTTCCGAAGAAAGCCCGCTGGATGCGATGCTGTTCGCGGAAATGATGGATGAGGCAGGCTTCCCCAAAGGCGTCTTCAACCTTGTGAATGGCGACGGCGTCGGCGTCGGCACCGTGCTGACCGGACATCCCGATGTGGATATGGTCAGCTTCACCGGGTCGTCCCGCGCGGGGCGTCTGATCTCCAAGAACGCGGCGGAAACGCTCAAGCGTGTGCATCTGGAACTGGGTGGCAAAGGCGCGAATATCGTCTTCGACGATGCGGACGAGAAAGCCGTCAAGCGCGGCGTGCTGCACATGATGAACAACACCGGCCAATCCTGTAACGCCCCGTCGCGGATGCTGGTGCAGCGCGGCATCTATGACAAGGCGGTCGAAGAAGCCCAAGCCGTCGCCGAAAGCGTGACCGTCGGTCCGGCGTCCGCAGAAGGCCGCCATATCGGTCCGGTCGTGAACGAACTGCAATGGAACAAGATCCAGGACCTGATCCAGAAGGGTATCGACGAAGGCGCACGGCTGATCGCTGGCGGCACCGGACGCCCGGAAGGTTTCAACAAGGGGTTCTATGTCCGTCCAACCGTCTTTGCGGATGTGAACAACGACATGACCATCGCGCGCGAAGAAATCTTTGGCCCGGTGCTCAGCATGATCCCCTTCGACACCGAAGAGGAAGCCGTGCAGATCGCCAATGACACCGTGTATGGTCTGACCAACTATGTGCAGACGCAGGACGGCGGACGGGCGAACCGGGTTTCGCAGCAATTGCGCTCTGGCATGGTTGAACTGAACGGCCAGTCGCGCGGCGCGGGTGCCCCGTTTGGCGGCATGAAACAGTCCGGCAATGGCCGCGAAGGTGGTGTCTGGGGCATCGAGGACTTCCTCGAAGTCAAATCCGTCTCCGGCTGGGCCGCCGAGTAAACCGAAATACCTTGGTTCCCCCCTGCAACTGCCGTAAAATCCGGTGTATCGCAGGGGGGAGCGAAGTTGACCGATTTATTCTCAGATTTCGAGGCAGAGACCGTTCTCAAACGGGACGAGTTCTCGGAAACCGTTCTGGGGCATCGGCGTTCCAACCCATCCGAAAAACTTGTTCTGCGGCGTCTGGATACGGTGCCATGGTATTTCCGCGCGCTGTCGCAATGGCTTGCACGGCGGGAAGTCCGTGGCCTGAAGGCCGTGCAGCGCATCGAGGGTGCCCCGGACCTGATTGACGCCGATACCTCTGGCATCCTGCGGGTCTGGACACCGGGCACGCCGCTGCAATTGGCCCGTCCTGCCGATGCGAAGTGGTATCACGATGCAAAACGTGTGCTGCGCGAAATGCGGCGCGCGGGCATTACCCATAACGATCTGGCCAAGCCGCAAAACTGGCTGATGCTGCCCGATGGGCGCGCGGGTGTGATCGACTTTCAACTGGCCCATGTGTACCGGCGAAAGGGCAAGATCTTTCGGATCGCCGCGCGCGAGGACTTGCGGCACCTGCTCAAGCAGAAACGCCGCTATGCGCCCGATCTTCTAACCCCGTCCGAGAAACGGATGCTGGCGCGCAAATCCCTGCCCGCGCAGCTTTGGATGGCGACAGGCAAGCGGCTGTATAACTTCGTCACGCGCCGCCTGATGCATTGGTCCGATGGTGAAGGCGATGGCGATGTACTTGCCCTGCACGGTGACGCGCTGCGGCAGGCGTTTTTGGACGCAGGCGCGCGTGAAGTACAATTCGCGACCTACCCCATGCCATCCGGCGGACGCGGGCTTTATGCCTTTGTCGAGGCCGAAACGGACCTCGCGCCCGACACGCCGGTCCCGGTGACGTTGACCCAGCGCGTATGCAAGATGCCGAGCGGGCCAGAGGGGGCAATCTGGACGGAGATGCTGCATCTGATTGCCAATAATCGCGTGGACGAGATCGAGGCGCTTCTGGACAAACACCCGGATCTCAGGCCCGGTGTACGCGCCGTGATGCAAGGGCGGCTAAACCTGACGGACCGGCACCGCTGACCGGTCAGAACGGGGCCTTACTGCGGAACCGCATCGACACGCCACCATCCGGGTGTTTCAAGCGCAATTCTTCGGAATGCAACATCAGCCGCGGAAAGTCGCGCGCTGGCCCCGTGGCGTAGAACGGATCACCCAGAATGGGATGTCCCATCGCAAGGCAATGCACGCGCAGCTGATGGCTTCGCCCCGTTTTGGGGAACAGCCGCAGCCGCGCCGTATCGCCTTCGGACTTCATGCGTTTCCACGCGGTTTGCGCGGGTTTGCCTGTCTCATGGCAGACCATCTGCTTGGGGCGGTTCGGCCAGTCCACGATCAGCGGCAGGTCGATCTCGCCCGAGGCTTCCTCGGGCACGCCCCAGACCCGCGCGACATAGGTCTTCTTGGTCATCCGCTTTTCGAATTGCAGACCCAGATGGCGCTGTGCGTGCGGCGTGCGGGCAAAGACCATCACGCCCGAAGTATCGCGGTCGAGCCGGTGCACCAGCAGGATTTCAGGAAACGCCTCTTGCAGGCGCGACAGAAGACAATCGGCCAAATCCGGCCCCTTGCCCGGCACCGAAAGCAAGCCCGATGGCTTGTCAACGACCATAAGCTCAGCGTCCTCATGGACGATATTCAGCGGCGTATCGGGGGGGACGTAACGTTCCATGCGCTCCCGTGGCAAATCGCCGTTGGGTTTGCAAGCCCGCCGGTGCAGCATGCGCCGAAAGAGGAGGAACAAATGCACCCAACGATCACACGCATGCAAGAGGTTGTCGCCAAAGGGAACGAAGACGACATCCTGACCCTATTGGCCGAAGACGTCGCCTTCATGCCGCCGACCTATTGGAAAACCTGGACCGGGCGCGAACCCGTCGCCGCTGTGCTTGGCCATGTGGGCCGTGTGTTCAGCGACTTCCGGTATCGCCGGATCATGGGCGCGGACAAGGATTGGGCGCTGGAATTTCAGTGCAAGGTCGGGGACTACGACGCGGTCGGTGTTGACCTGATCACGCTGAACGACGACGGGCTGATTCAGACCTTCGAGGTTGTCATGCGCCCCTACAAATCCGTCGGCGCGCTGCGCGAAGCCATGAACGCGGCGGTGATGACCGATGCCCGGTTCCTCAAGTTCCGCGAGGCGCTTTCCTGAACGTGGCCAGCAGCGACCAGCTGTAGATCACCAAGGCCGCCCAGATCATCGGGAAGGCAATCAGGCGGGCCCCGTCGAAGGGCTCGCCAAAGATCACAACGGCGCAAAGAAAGATCATCGTCGGCGCGATGTACTGCAAAATGGCGATGGTCGACAGTTTCAGCCCCTTGGCGCCATTCGCATAAAGCATCAGCGGAATCGCCGTCACAAGCCCGCAGCCAAGCAGCATCCACGTGTCGTAGGCGCTTGTCCCAAACGCACCATTGCCATTCACGCTCTGCCACAGGACCACTGCAATGGCGGGCGGCGTGAGGATCAGAACCTCAAGCAAGAAACCCTGATTGGGACCGATGGGCAGCATCTTCTTGAAATACGCATAGAAGCCCCAGCTGACGAACAGCGCGACCGCAGGCCAAGGCAAACTGCCCGCGTCGATGGTCAGCACCAGTACGGCCCCCAGCGCCAATGCGATGGCGATCATCTGCGGCGGCGTCAGGCGTTCGCGCAGTAAAAGCGATCCCAGCGCGACCGAAAACAGCGGGTTGATGTAATAGCCCAGCGCCGCATCCAGCGTCCGCTCATTGGCAATTGCCCAGACATAGACGCCCCAGTTCACTGAAATCAGCGCCGCTGTCACGCAGCCCATCGCCAACATGCGCGGGGTGCGCAGCGCGGTCAGAAGATCGCCGGTCCGGCGCAGGATCATCAGCACCAAGGCGGCGACCGGCACCGACCACAGCACGCGATGCGCCACCACTTCGACCGGAGAGATATGGTCCAGCGCCTTCATATACAGCGGCAGGAACCCCCACAGGAAATAGGCGGAAACGGCAAAGGCCAACCCGGCGGGAGTATCTTCGTTTTGCGTGCTCATGGCAAAATATAGCGCAGCGCGGCGCGCCTTGGTCAATAAGACGCGCCATGCTGTTTTGTGATGGACCGCATCGCCAAACCGCGAGGGTCGCAGGCCGCCCCGCGCGCTAGAGCTTTACCCGTTCCGATTTGGGATCATACATCGGCTTTAGGCTGGCTTCGGCATCGACCAGCGTTCCGGCCACATCGATCTGATAACGCGACGCCAAGACCTGTTCGACGCTTTCGCCCTTGCAGGGCACATAGCCCAGCCCCATCGCACCGCCCAGCGCGTGACCATAAGCACCCGACGACAGATAGCCGACGATCTCGCCGTCGCGCAGGATCGGCTCGTTGTGATACAGCAACGGCTCCGGGTCAGTCAGGCGGAACTGCACCATGCGGGCATTCAGCCCGGCGTCCTTCTTGCGCAGTACGGCGTCGCGCCCGATGAAGTCCGGCTTGGCAGTTTTCACGGCAAAGCCGAGGCCCGCTTCAAGCACGTGATCCTCGCAGGTGATGTCATGGCTAAAGTGACGGAAGCCTTTTTCGATCCGGCACGTATCCATCATGTGCATCCCGCACAGCGTCAGCCCCATGCCCTGCCCGGCCTCGTACAGGGTTTCAAAGACGTGACCCGCCATATCGGCGCTGACATATACCTCCCAGCCAAGCTCACCGACATAGGTCACCCGGTGAACCCGTGCGAGGCCCATGCCGATTTCGATCTCTTGCGCGGTGCCGAACGGATTGACGGCGTTCGAGAAATCCGCCGGAGACACCGCCTGAAGCAGTTTGCGCGCATTCGGCCCCATCACGGCAAGGACGCCCTCGCCCGCCGTGACATCGGTGATGACAACCTGCGCCTCCCGCTCGCGCGCGCGGCGCATCATCCACGTCTGATCGGCAAGGCGCGTCGCGGCGGGGGTCACCACCAGATAGGCCGTCTCTGCCAACCGCGTCACGGTCACATCCGCCTCGATCCCGCCCGCCGGGTTCAGGAACTGGGTGTAGACGATCTTGCCCACCGGAACCGACATATCCGCGCCGCAGACATAGTTGAGGAAGGCTTCAGCCTCTGGCCCTTCGACGCGCAGCTTCCCGAAGGAGGACATGTCATACATGCCGACATTTTCCCGCACGGCCATATGTTCGGCCCGCACATTGTCGAAGAAATTCTGCCGTTTCCATGAATAGGCATAGTCCGGCGATTGGCCCTCTTCCGCGAACCAGTTGGCGCGTTCCCACCCGGCAAGTTCGCCAAAGACAGCGCCCTGTTGCGCAAGGTGCTGGTGAAACGGCGTGCGCCGGACCCCGCGGGCCGTGGCCTTTTGACGATACGGGAAGTGATCGGCATATAGCAGGCCGAGCGTTTCCGTACTGCGATCCATCAGGTAGGTCTTGTTGCCCTGAAACGGCTGCATCCGCGAGATGTCCACATCGCCCAGATCGAACGGCTTTGCCCCGTCCTGCATCCACTGCGCCAGCGCCATGCCCGCGCCGCCCGCCGACTGGATGCCAATCGAATTGAACCCGGCTGCGACCCAGACATTGTCCATCTCGGGCGCGAGGCCAAGATGATAGGCATCGTCCGGCGTGAAACTTTCCGGGCCGTTGAAGAAGGTGTGAATCCCCGCCTCCGCCAGCATCGGCATCCGCGCGACGGCCTTTTCGAGGATCGGCTCGAAATGGTCGAAATCCTCAGGCAATTGGTCGAATTCAAAGCTGTCGGGGATCGGGCCCCATGGCTTGGAAACGGGCTCGAACGCCCCCAGCAGGATTTTCCCGGCGTCCTCCTTGTAGTAAGCGTGTTCATCCGGCACCCGCAGCACCGGAAGCTGCGTCAGACCGGGGATGCTTTCGGTCACGATATAGAAATGTTCACACGCCTGAAGCGGGACATTGGTGTTCAGCATCAGGCCCACATCGCGGCCCCACATGCCCGCGCAGTTCACCACATGGTCACAGGCGATATGGCCCGATGTGCCATCCTCGCCCTGCCAATCCACACCCGTGATGCGGCGGCCTTCGCGGGTGACGCCCGTCGCCTTGGTGCGTTCAGCCACAACGCCGCCGCGCTGGCGGGCGCCCTTGGCGAGCGCCTGCGCGATATTGGCCGGATCGCCCTGTCCATCCTTGTCGAGATAGACCCCAGCGACCACATTTTCGAGATTCAGGTGTGCGTAGCGCGCCTTGATCTCGTCCGGGGTGATCTCATCCACTTCGACACCGAAGGCCCGCGCCATCGCCGCCTGGCGGAAGATTTCCTCGCGCCGCTCTTCGGTCAGCGCCACGGTGATGGAGCCGCACCGCTTGAACCCCGTCGCCACCCCGGTTTCCGCTTCGAGATCGCCGTAGAGTTCCTGGCTGTACTTGGCGAGCTTGGTCATATTCGCCGTCGCACGAAGCTGCGCGATCAGCCCTGCCGCGTGCCATGTGGTGCCGGAGGTGAGCTGCTTGCGTTCCAGCAGAACCACATCGGTCCAGCCGAGTTTCGTCAGGTGATAAGCGACAGAGCAGCCGATCACCCCGCCGCCGATGATGACGGCGCGCGCATGTGCAGGAATTTCAGGCATGGGTATCATCCTTGTGCATGAAGTGGGATCGGATCGCCTTTGGCGATCCGACCGAGAGGGGGGCGTTGCCCCCCGCCGCGCGATGCGCGACTCCCCCCAAAGTATTTTTCAACAGGCGAAACACGCGATCAGACAAGGGAGTGCCCCTTTGCGCGCAGACGGTTGGCAAGTTCCGCGATATGGGCCGGGCCGACCTCACAGCAGCCGCCCAGAATGGTCGCGCCGTGATCCAGCCAGCCCATCGCGTGATCGGCATAGGCCTGTGCGGAGAGATCGCTGCGCGCTGTCAGGGCCTTGGCCGTTGTGTTGCCTTTTATAAAGGCCTCTGTGATTTCCGTGAACCCGTTGGCATAGGCCCCAAGCGGGCGGTTCGATGTCGCCAGAGCCTCCAGCGCGGCCGGGATCGCTTCGGGCGCGGAACAGTTGATGAGCACGGCATCCGCTTCTTGGGCGATCGTGGCGGCCTCTGCCACGGGTTCACCGGAACGCAGGCGGTGCCCATCGCGGTCATCGACGGTAAAGCAGAGCCAGACCGGGCGGTTGGTTTGGCGGCCCGCTGCCAATGCCGCGCGCCCGGCGGCGATGCTGGGAAGGGTTTCAAAGAGCAGCAGGTCAACGCGCGGCGCCAGCAGCTTGGCAACCTCGGCATAGATCGCAACGGCCTCGTCGTGGTCGGGCATCAGGTCCGCGCGGTAACTGGCCCCGATCGGGCCGATAGAACCGGCGACCCGGCAGCGGTTTCGGACCGGCTCCACCGCATCAAGCGCGGTTGTGATCAGCGCGCCAAGTTGGTCTTCCATATTTGGCAGGGCCGTACCTTCGGCGGCGTAATGGTTGCTGTCGCCGCCGCGCAGTCGATCCCGGTGCAGCGCGTAGGTGTTGGTTGTCGCCACGGTTGCCCCGGCATCCGCGTAGTCTGTGTGAACCGCGGTGACGCTTTCAGGTGCGTCGAGAAGCGACTGCGTCGCCCAAAGGGGCGTCGCCACGCCGCCAGCCCGTCGGATCAGTTCCTGGCCCATGCCACCGTCGAGAAGGGTGATATCTGTCATGCGAGGCTCCGGATTGTGTGGCGCAGGATCAGCTTGTGCGGGACCAGCACCAGCCCAAGGTAAGCCCGCCCGGTCCAGTGGTTGAACCAGATGGACGTGGTGACGGCGGTGCGCGCGGATGTGCGTTCCGTCAGCAGCGTGAAGGTCAGGTGCTTGTCCTGCAGGCCCACGCAATAGCGATCGGGCGTTTCCTCAAGGACGGGCAGCGACGCCATCAGCCTGGCCCCATCAGCGCCTTCGGTCTTCAGCCCGAAACGCCCCGCCAGCCGGTTGCGCAGGTCCAGCGCGACTTGCGCCCAGCCGGGCATCTGGCTGAGCCCATATTCATGGATCGCCCGCGCCGTCGCCAGATCGCGGCCCAGCATACCTTCGTGCCGGTCCTGCCAATCGGGTGGAGACGCGGGCGGGAACGTTGTCATGCGCGCAGCCGCTCGTTTTCCGGATCCCACAGCGGGGCGTCCGGTTGCACCACCGCCTTGCAGCGCGTGCCGTAGATGTCGATCTCAAGCTCGGTCCCCGGTGTGGCCAGATCGGTGCGCAACATGCCCAACGCAATGGACGCCCCGACGCGGTAGCCATAACCGCCGCTTGTGGTTTCGCCGACGACCTCGCCGTCATGCCAAATCGTTGACATATAGGGCGCGTCCTGCGCGCCGGCATCGACGATAAGGGTGACGAAGCGCTTCGTAACGCCGGATTGCTTTTCGGATTGGATCGCGGCCTTGCCGGGGAAATCCTGCGGCTTGTCCAGCTTGACGAACCGATCCAGCCCGCCTTGCAGCAGGGTGTAGTCGGTGGACAGATCGCCCTTCCACGCGCGATAGCCCTTTTCGAGCCGCAGGGAATTCAGCGCATACATGCCAAAGGGTTTAAGCCCATGCGGCGCGCCCGCCTCAAGCAGCTTGCCGTAGATGGCGGGCGTGTCTGCCACCATCGAATGCACTTCCCAGCCAAGTTCCCCTGCGAAGGACACGCGCACAAGCTGCACCCAGATACCGTCGATCTGGGCCGATTGGTGCGTCAGCCAAGGCTGTGTCAGATCGGCATCCGTAACCGCGGCCAGTACATCGCGCGATTTGGGGCCCGTCAGGATTTGGCACGAGAAGTCGCGCGTCACATCCGTCAGGCGGAACACCGCGTCCTCGGGCATATGGCGCTGCAACCACTCCAAATCGTGCCACTGCGCCGCCGCGGCCGTGATCAGGAAGAAGAAGTCATCCGCCATGCGCATGGCCGACATTTCTGTCACGATCCGGCCGCGATCATCCGCAAAATAGAGCAGACCGATCCGCCCAACCTTGGGGATACCGCCGGTGCAGAGCCCCCGCAGAAACTCAGCCGCGCCTTCGCCCTGCAACCGATAGCGGGAAAAGCCCGGCAGATCGAGAATACCGCAATCGTCGCGGACCGCTTCGCATTCTTCCTGCACACGCACCCGCCACGGGCCTTCGCGGTCCCATGTATGCGTGGCCTCTTCCGAGGTATCATCACCGGGCTTGGCGAACCAATTGGCACGCTCCCACCCGTTATAGGCGCCCATGACGCCGCCCATTTCCACGATTTTGTCATGGACGGGGGAAAGCTTGCGGTCGCGCGCAGCGGGCCATTCGTGATGCGGGAAATGCATTGCGTACTCGTGGCCGTAGACCTCCATCGCCTTGTCGATGCAGTACTGCTGGTCCGTGTAATCCGTATAGCGGCGCGGATCGACGGCCCACATATCCCATTCGGTCTGACCTTCCGTCACCCATTCGGCCAACACCTTGCCCGCGCCGCCCGCTTGCGTGATCCCGAAGGTGAAGACGCAGGCCTCGAACGCATTGGGCACGCCCGGCATCGGGCCGATCAGCGGCAGACCATCGGGCGCATAGGGGATCGGGCCGTTGATCACACGCCCAACGCCCGACGCGCCAAGCAGCGGCACGCGTGCCATTGCGTCTTCGATATACCATTCCAGTCGTTCCAGATCGTCCGGGTAAAGCTGGAAGCTGAAGTCCTCCGGCATCTGGTCTTCCGGTGTGATCCAGTGCGCCTTGCAGTTACGCTCATAGGGGCCAAGGTTCAGGCCGGTCTTTTCCTGCCGCAGATAGTAAGAGCTATCCACATCGCGCAGCAGCGGTAGCTTGCGGCCATTTTCTGCCGTCCATTTTTCAAGCTCTTCGACAGGCTCGGTCAGGAAATACTGGTGGCTCATCACCGCCATCGGCACGGTGCGGCCGCCGAACGGTTTGAACCACTCGCCCACACGCTGCGCATAGTAGCCCGCCGCGTTGACCACCTTTTCGCAGCGGATGTCACCCTTTTCGGTGTGCACGATCCACTCGCCGTTCTCGCGGCTGACGCCCGTTGCCGGGCAGAACCGTTCGATCCGCGCGCCCATCTGCCGCGCACCCTTGGCCAAGGCCTGCGTCAACTGCGCCGGGTCGATATCGCCGTCATCCGGATCCCACAGCGCGCCTGCAAGATCATGTGTTTCAAGGAACGGGTAATGGTCCTTCAGGTCACTGACCTGCATCATCTCAAGGTCGAGCCCCTGATACCGCCCCATCGACCGCGCGCGCTCGAACTCCATCACCCGCTCGCGCGTGTGGCCCAGCCGGATAGAGCCGGTGACATGGTAGTTCATCGGGTAATCCACCTCTTCGGCGAGGCGTGAATACAGATCCAGCGAATAGCGCTGCATGTTCATGATCGCCCACGAGGTCGAGAAGGACGGGCAGTTGCCCGCCGCGTGCCACGTCGATCCGGCGGTCAGTTCGTTCTTTTCCAGAACCACGCAATCCCAGCCCGCTTTGGCCAGATGATACGCGCAAGATGCACCAACAGCACCGCCCCCGATGATGACCACACGGGCCGTTGTCGGAAAGTCTGTCATCGCTTAGTCCTCCTGTTGCGGCACGTCGTCCGCGATGTCGTAGTAATCGCCTTTCCAGCGCGTGAAGATATGCTTGTGCAGCCGCAGCCCTGTCGGCCCGTCGATTGCACCCAGCGAAAAGCTCATCCCGTCCTCGGCATGTGCCTTCCAGAACAGAAAACATCCGCAATTCGGGCAAAAGCCGCGTTTCGCGGTGGGCGAGGCCTCGAACCAGCGGACCTCTCCGGTGATGTCATAGGCCGCATCGGGGGCATAACCGCTCGCCCAATAGTGACCGGATTGCTTGCGGCATTGTCCGCAATGGCAGGCCGCTACGCTGTCGCCGCCGCCATCCACGCGGAACCGAACATTCTGGCAATTGCAGCTTCCCTCCAGCATCACGCGCCCTCCGTCATGCCTTGCCCGGCGCGGGCGATATGCCCAGCAGCACGCCATAGATCACGAAACACACGGCCAGCGCGCGGCGCAGCCATACATTCATGACAGCGGCCAGCGCTGTCCGGCCCAGCCCCGCGCCCAGCGCCGTGAACCCGCAATAGCTGAGTGTCGTCAGAGTCAGCGCGGTGGGCATGATGACCCAAATCTGCTGACCGATGGGCACATCCGGTTGAACGAACTGGGAAAACGCCGCGAGGTAGCCCGCCACCGACTTTGGATTGATCGTCGCAATGGCCAACGCGCGCAGATAGATGCCGCGCGACGAGGGCGTGACCGTGACCGGCTTGTTGGCATAAAGCCAGCCCCGCACGCCCAGCCAGATCAGAAATCCCGCACCGATCAGCTTTGCGATGGAAAACGCGGTGGGCGATGCCGCAATAAGGGCCGTGACGCCCAGCGCCGACAGAACCAGAAACGCGCTTGCCTGTGTCAGGATCGCCAGTACGCCCGGCAAGGCCCGCACAAAGCCCAGATGCATCCCGTTCTGAATGCAATTGACCGCATTCGGCCCCGGCGTCGTCACGAAGACGATCCAGAACAGCGCGAAAACGGTCCAGGCCTCGAAGCTCATCAATACACCGGCGGGGCAATGACCCAGATGGCCGTCGCGACCTCCGGGTAGGGGTTGGCCCAGCGGAACGGCTCGCCACGAATGCGGAAGCTGTCGCCGGGATGAATGGTGAAGTCCCGTGCGCCGATCGTCAGATCAAGCCGCCCGGACAAAAGGTATCCGACCTCTTGCGTTGGCCGCGTGACGGTTTCGCCGATTTGCGATCCGGGTTCGAAGGTGGAATGAACCATTTCGAAATCGTCGGTCAGATCGGGCGACAAGAGTTCCTCCACCAAACCTGAAACCCGTGATCCGAAAGGCCGGCGCGTCCCGCGCCGCACGACGAACCCATCCTCGGCCTGATCGGTCGATTGGTGCCGCGCCAGCATCGACACCGACACATCCAGGGCAGCGGCAAGGTGGCGCAGATCGGTGATCGACGGCTCGGAAATGTCCCGCTCCACCTGACTAAGCCACCCGACAGAGCGATCCATCCGCGTCGCCAGTTCAGTCAGAGTCATCCCCCGCGTCTTGCGCAAAGCACGCAGATCAGCGCCAAGCGTATGCGGAGGGTCGTGCAGCATGTCGGTCCTTTGAAACGCGCAGGCGGTGAAATTTCGCTCTTGAATTTCATTCTGCCCTGATTCCGTGAAATCGCAATCCATTTTTTCACGGCGACGATGAAAAATCGCGCGCGCGCCGAAAATTCAGCCACTTTCGGCGCGTCCAGTTAAGGACAACGCAACCTCGATCGGTAAACCTGACAGCGGGAGGACAAACGCACGAACCTCAAGGAGTTTCCCCATGTGCTTGTCTGCTGAAGCCTTCGCCCTGTTCCTGTCGCTCTTGCCGATGGACATTATCACGACCACACCGGGTGAAATCACGATCCACGCAACCGTCAAGGATGCCCATTGGCTGCAAGTCGGCGACCGATGGTGCACCGACGCCGTCTGATCAGCGCGCGAACACGTCGTTTAGCAGGGTTTCCAGCGCGTCGGCGTCGCTTTGCGTGAACGCATCGGGCTGATCGCTGTCGAGATCGAAGACCGCGATCACCTCGCCCGCCGCGTTCCGAACCGGAAGAACAAGTTCCGACCGGGTGGAGCTTGCGCAGGCGATATGCCCATCAAATGCGTCGACATCCGCAACAAGCTGCGTTTCGCCCGTCCGTGCTGCCGCGCCACAGACCCCGCGTGCAAACGGGATCTGAAGGCAGCCATGCCCCCCTTGATAGGGCCCGATCTTGAGAAGTTCCGGCGCGGTCACACGGTAAAACCCCGTCCAGTCGAACCGGTCATCGCTGTGATGCACCTCGCAGGTGACGGTCGCCATCAGCGCGACCTCGTCTGTTTCGCCTTCCGTCAGCGCGGCGATTGTCTTGGCCAATTCGGAATAATCAACACGCATCACGCGCCCCTTTCTTGATGTTTACGGGGGAAACTGCCGCCCGTGTCAGACCCGTTCGATGGCGATGGCGGTTCCCTCGCCCCCACCGATACAGATCGCGGCAACCCCACGTTTCAGGTTTCGTTTCTCCAACGCGTTGAGCAACGTGACCATGATCCGCGCGCCCGATGCGCCGATTGGATGGCCCAGCGCACACGCGCCGCCATTGACGTTCACGATGTCATGGCTCAGCCCCATTTCATGCATGAAGGCCATGGGCACGACCGCAAAGGCTTCGTTCACTTCCCACAGGTCCACGTCATCTTTCGACCAGCCGATCCGGTCGAGCAGTTTCTGCGCCGCCGGAACCGGAGCAGTGGTGAACAAGCCCGGCGCTTGCGCATGGCTGGCGTGGCCCATGATGCGCGCCCGCACCTGAAGCCCTTGCGCCGCTGCGGCCTCTTCGGACGCAAGGACAAGCGCCGCAGCCCCGTCCGAGATCGACGACGAATTCGCCGCCGTCACCGTGCCACCGTCGCGGAACGCGGGCTTCAATTGCGGTATTTTGTCGGGGCGCGCGTTTTTCGGCTGCTCATCGGCCGAGACTGTCGTACTGGCCCGGCGGCTGCGAACCTCGACCGGGGCGATCTCTCCCTCGAACGCGCCGGAAGCTTGCGCATCAAGCGCGCGTGACAGGGAGGTCAGGGCATACTCATCCTGCTTTTCACGGGTGAACTGGAACGCCTCGGCGCAGTCCTCGGCAAAGGTGCCCATCAGACGGCCCTTGTCATAAGCATCTTCGAGCCCATCCAGAAACATGTGGTCAATCACCTGCCCATGGCCAAGCCGCGCGCCGCCGCGCATCTTTGGCAGCAGATAAGGCGCGTTCGTCATCGATTCCATGCCGCCCGCAACCATCACATCCGTCTGGCCCAAGGCGATCTGGTCGAACGCCACCATCGCAGCTTTCATGCCGGACCCGCACATCTTGTTCAGGGTCGTGGCGGGCACTTCTTCGCCAAGCCCTGCGGCGAATCCCGCCTGCCGCGCCGGCGCCTGCCCTTGCCCCGCGGGCAACACGCAGCCCATCAGAACCTCGTCTATCTGGTGCGCCCCGGCGGCATCCATCGCCGCGCGGATCGCCGCACCGCCCAGTTCGGACGCGGCCATGCCCTGCAATTCCCCTTGGAATCCGCCCATCGGCGTCCGGGCTGCCCCTGCAATTACGACTGTCTTCATTGTAATTTCCTCCCCTCGGCGCGGACTCACAAAAAAGTAAGGTTTTGACCCTATGTATCCGGCGTAGATGATAAAAAGCGGTACAGCATGAACCTTAGCAGCACAACAGACGGCAATCGCCGAGTCGTCACAGTGAACGAAAGCCGAATTGACGCTGCCGTCGCTCTGACCTTCAAGGAACAGATGCGCACGGAAACGGAAAGCGGTCCTGATACGGTGATTCTGGACCTACAACAGGTCCAATTCGTTGACTCCAGCGGCCTCGGTGCGATTGTCGCAGCGATGAAAACCATGGGCAAAGGACGTACCCTTGCGCTGGCCGGGCTGAACCCGACCGTCAGCAAGGTGTTCCAGCTGACCCGGATGGATTCCGTCTTTCAGCTTTTCCCGACGCTGGATGACGCGCTGGACAGCCTCGACGCATGACGCAAAGGGTTGCAACAATGTCCACAGAGGCGTCGCCAGTAATCGTCAAGATGAAGTTCCGCAGCGGGCCGCTCGCCGTGCGGGCCGCCTTGGCGCATATCGTTTCCGAACTTCAACCGATGAACTGGTCAAAAGAAGACCTCGGCACGGTCGAAATCGTCTTGGCGGAAGCGCTCAACAACATTGTGGAGCATGCCTATACCGGCGAGGATGTCGCCGGACCGATTGCAATCGATTGCCGCGCACAGACAAGCGCTCTGCATGTACGTATCATCGACGATGGTCACCCCATGCCTGATGAGCAACCGCCCGAATTGACGGAAGCGAATCTGGACATGGATCTGCTTGACCTGCCCGAGGGCGGGTTCGGTTGGTATTTGATCCGCAAACTGGCAAACGACGTCGAATACCGGCGCGAAAACAACCAGAACGTACTCGACCTGCATCTCGCCTTGGCGGCCAGCGCCTGATCCCGGCAAACTGGCCCGCCCGTCGCGTCTGGCGAGCTTCCGTCCCGGCGGACCACGACAATCACGTTTGCGCTGACGGAAGCAAATTTCCTTAGCCCAATGGCGGACGGGGACACCTGCCCCGCAGACGACCCCAAGCAAGACACCCGCCCTTTGCGGACCTGTCGCAATGGCTTGAAGCCCCCCCCAAAAAAATCCACCGACAGCCCTGCACCAAAGCGTCCCGGCGCCTGGTTTTCGGCACCTATCTTCGGGCTGCTTTAACCATGCCACAATCGGCGACCAAACTACCTTTTTTCCTCCACAATTCCGCCCCGATAAACCGTCATAAACGGTCTTGTAGCTGCATATGGCTTCCCCCGGTGTCGCGTGTAACAGCCCCCACCCAGTACGCGACATCGGGGACTATACCCTCCCGCATTGGCTTCTCCGTTTGGCTGGTCTACGTTCCGACGAACACCGCAGCACGGAGCCTTTGATGCGCGATTTCCACTTTCCCGGCCGATCCCCTGTTCTTGCCCAGAACGGAGTATGCGCAACCTCGCACCCATTGGCAGCAGAGGCGGCCGTCGCCGTGTTGAAAGACGGAGGCAACGCAATGGATGCCGCCATCGCGGGCGCGGTTCTGCTTGGCATTTGCGAGCCTCAAATGACCGGCATCGGCGGCGATTGCTTCATTTTGTGGTCCCGCCCGGGCGAAGACGTTTGCGCCATGAACGGATCAGGCCGGGCCCCCGCTGCCGCCACCGCAGACGCCCTGCGAAATAGCGGCGCGACGGCCGTGCCGCTCAATACACCGGACGCGGTCACGATCCCCTGCGCGATTGACGCCTTCTGCACCCTTGCGGAAACCGAAGGCAAACTGGGCCTGGACCGCCTTTTGGCCCCAGCTATCCATTATGCGCAGGAAGGCGTGCCAGTCGGGCCGCGCACCGCGTTTGACTGGAAGAACGACGCCAAAACCCTGCAAGGCGCGGCCCGCGACCATTACCTGTTCGGTGACGACGCCCCCACGACCGGCCAGATTTTCCGCGCGCCGGGCCAGGCTGAAGTTCTGCGCCGAATCGCCAAAGACGGACGCGACGGCTTCTATTCCGGCGAGGTGGCAGAGGACATGCTGACCGCGCTGACAGAATTGGGCGGCGTACATACAGCCGAAGACTTCGCCGCCGCAGCCTGTACACCGGCGACGCCCGTCTCTGGTTCCTACAAGGGGACCGAACTGTTCGAGCATCCGCCCAACGGCCAAGGCGCGACAGCGATCCTGATGCTGAACATCCTGAAGCATTTCGATATCGCCAGCCTTGATCCTTTCGGCGCACAGCGCGCGCATCTGGAAGCCGAGGCCGCGAAACTTGCCTATGACGCGCGCAATCGCCTGATCGCAGACCCGGATCATACCACGCGGCTTGCCCATATGCTTGCGCCCGAAACCGCAGAAAAGCTGGCGGCACTGATCGACCCCGCCAAGGCGATGGCAGCCGCTGCGCCGCTGACCGAAGCGGTGCACAAAGACACGGTCTATATCACCGTCGTTGACCGCGACCGCATGGCTGTCTCGTTGATTTATTCGATCTATCATGGCTTTGGCTCCGGCATTGCCAGCCCGAAATTCGGCATTCTTCTGCAAAATCGCGGCGCGGGCTTCTCGTTGGAGCAGGGTCATCCGAATGAATTGGCCGGTGGCAAACGCCCCATGCACACGATCATCCCGGCAATGCTGGCCGAAAAAGGTCGTGTCACCATGCCGTTCGGCGTGATGGGCGGTGCCTATCAACCCAATGGACATGCTCGCGTTGTCAGCAACATGACGGATTTCGGCATGGACCCGCAGACCGCAATCGATGCGCCGCGCGCCTTTTCAGACGCAGGCACGATGAAAGTGGAACGCGGATATTCCGAAAACGTGCGCGCGGAACTGGAGGCGATGGGCCATTCCGTCGAAGTGCCGGACACACCGATTGGCGGCGCGCAGGCTATTCGGATACTGGAAAACGGTGTTCTGGAAGGCGCGTCCGATCCCCGTAAGGACGGCTGCGCGATCGGCTACTGACCCTTCTGGGTCAGTTCAGCTGGAAGTGCAGCGGGTAGTAGCCATCCTGAAACGGACCGAACAGGTCCGGGATATCCGGGTGGTCAACCGGCTCGCCGCTGTAATCTGCGACAAGGTTTTGTTCCGAAACGTAAGCCACGTAATAGCTTTGGTCGTTCTCGGCCAACAGATGATAATATGGTTGATCTTTTTCCGGACGACTATCTTCGGGAATGGCCTCATACCATTCCTCTGTATTCGAAAATTCCGGATCCACGTCAAAAACCACCCCTCGAAAGGGATGTTTTCGGTGACGAACAACCTGACCCAAATAATACTTTGCGCGCGTATGATACATAATTTTGCAGCCCCTATCGCCCGTTACTAGACAAAGTAACCCAACTTTGTCCATTTTTCCCTTCGATTTTTTGAGAAACAGTCTGTGAACCTCAGTAATACAGTACTGTTTGGCGACCAAGCCGAAGCCGGTGCTTACCAGTTGAGCAAACCGGGCGAAAGGTCCGATCTTCGCGCCGCCCTGAGGGCATGGAACACGTCCGCGTGAACAACAAAAGATGATTTTACCAGCCTCGAATCTGGGTTAAACTGCCAAAAAATGAAAAGGCGAGAGAGGCAGATGAGCAGAACCTTTCGCGCGCTGATTTTGATGGGCCTCGTGGCGTCTTGCGGCAGCAGTTACAATTCTGCGCCGCGTGAGTTGGACAACGCCTGTTCCATCCTCAAGCAGCGCCCACAATACGCACAGGCGTTCCGCGCGACGGAACGCAAATGGAGCGTGCCGATGCATGTGCAGATGGCAACGATCTATCAAGAGAGCAAGTTTATCTCTGACGCGCGCACGCCGTTCAAATACACGCTGGGTGTGATCCCGATGGGGCGGCAAAGCTCTGCCTTTGGGTATGCGCAGGCGCTGGACGGCACATGGGACGAGTATCGCAACGAAACCGGCAAGCGCGGTGCGCGGCGGGATCGGATCGACGATGCCTCCGATTTCATGGGCTGGTACATGAACAAAACGCGCGAGCGTAACGGCGTTTCGCTTGGCGATGCGCGCAACCAGTATCTTGCCTATCACGAAGGCCATACCGGTTACGCGCGCAAGACCTACACCAGCAAGTCGTGGCTGATGCGGGTGGCTGCCGATGTCGATAAGCGGGCGGACCGCTATCAGGTGCAGCTTGCCGGGTGCAAGGCCCGGACACGCTGACACCGGTTACTAGCGTCCCGCGCCGTAGCGGCTGGTATCAAACAGGGCGTTGCGGAAGGATCCTCCCTTTTGCAACGCGCCAAGCACGACTTCCGTGCGCAGCCCATTCCCGTCATTGATCACCCATTTGCGCAGCTCGACCGGGGCACCGGTGAAGTAGAGCTGGATATTGCCGTATTCCGGATGCTCCGGGTCTTGCGCGGTCACGATGGTCGCCGTGCCGTCAAAGGAATGGCCCGTCACCATATCGGCGCGGCCCAGGTCGACATTGCGCGCAAGGATGATCGACAGCGGCGTTTGCGCCAGCGGATAGCTTTCCGGGGGCGCGTTCGACTTGTCGTCAAGGATCACAACCGTATTGGAGCCGGCAATGACAACCGTACTATCCGGCGGGTTGTATTCGAACCGCATCTTGCCGGGGCGTTTGATAATCACCGTGCCGGTCGAGATCGTGCCATCGTCGTTGACCTGCGTGAACTCCCCCTTGGCGGTGGTCAGATTGTTGAGATAGCCGGAAAGTTCCGACAGGCTCAGCTTGTCCGCAAAGGCCGGTGCCGCCATGACAACGGCCAGCACCATAGCAATCAGTCGCATCGTGAAATCCTTTTCACCAGTCCGTTGCCCCTGACATAGGGGCCACGGCGGTGATATGCGATATCAATTCGCGGTTATCGGCGGGGAACTACTGTTCCGGGACAAGGATTTCCCGCTTGCCCACATGGTTGGCCGACGACACGACGCCCTCGTCCTCCATCTGCTCCACCAGACGTGCGGCCTTGTTATAGCCGATCGCCAGTTTCCGCTGGATGTAGGATGTCGAACACTTGCGGTCCTTGATGACGATCGCAACGGCCTGATCGTAAAGCGCGTCCTCACCATCGGTGTTGCCGCCGGTATTCAGCCCCAGCACCGCATCGATATTGTCCGCCTTCGCCTCGTCCGGGCCTTCGACGACACCGCCAACATATTCCGGCGGACCAAAGGCCTTGAGGTGATTGACGATCTCTTCGACCTCTTCGTCCGACACGAAAGGCGCGTGACAGCGGGTGATCTTCGCCCCGCCCGCCATGTAAAGCATATCGCCCATGCCCAGAAGCTGTTCGGCCCCCATTTCGCCCAGAATGGTGCGCGAGTCGATTTTCGACGTCACCTGGAAGGAAATCCGGGTCGGGAAGTTCGCCTTGATCGTACCGGTGATAACATCGACCGACGGGCGCTGCGTCGCCATGATCAGGTGGATGCCCGAGGCCCGCGCCATCTGCGCAAGACGCTGGATGCAGGCTTCGATCTCCTTGCCGGCAACCATCATAAGGTCGGCCATTTCATCGACGATCACGACGATATAGGGCAGTTTCTTCGGTTCGATCTCTTCCGTTTCGAAAATCGGATCGCCGGTTTCTTCGTCGAACCCGGTCTGCACCGTCCGCGAGAACATCTCGCCCTTGGCCAGCGCATCGGCGACGCGGGCATTGTACCCGTCGATATTCCGCACACCCATCTTGGACATCTTGCGATAGCGTTCTTCCATCTCGCCCACGGTCCATTTCAGGGCCACGACCGCTTTCTTGGGATCGGTTACAACAGGCGACAGAAGGTGTGGGATGCCGTCATAGACCGACAGTTCCAGCATCTTCGGGTCGATCATGATCAGGCGGCAGTCATCCGGCGTCAGCTTGTACAGCAGCGACAAGATCATCGTATTGATCGCCACGGACTTACCGGAGCCGGTTGTCCCCGCGATCAGCAGGTGCGGCATCTTTGCAAGGTTCGCCACGACCGGATCGCCGCCGATATCCTTGCCCAGCGCCAAGGGCAGCTTCTGGTTGCCGTCGCCAAAATCACGGCCCGACAGGATTTCCCGGAAGCTCACCATCTCGCGGTTCTCGTTGGGCAGCTCGATACCGATCACAGAGCGGCCCGGCACGGTGGAAACCCGCGCAGACAGTGCCGCCATGGAACGGGCAATGTCATCCGCCAACCCGATCACGCGAGAGGCTTTCAGGCCCGGGGCCGGTTCAAGTTCGTACATCGTCACGACGGGGCCGGGACGCACGCTGACGATGTCGCCTTTGACGCCATAATCGTCCAGCACGCTTTCCAGCATCCGCGCGTTTTCTTCCAGCGCATCGTCACTCAAATGGTGCCGTTCGATCGTGTCCGGGCTGGCCAGCAGGTTCAGTGGCGGCAGTTCGAAATCGTTATTCGCACTGTCAAAGAAGGTTGGCTGCGCCTCGGCTTGGGCGCGGGTCGACGGCACGACGGGCTTGCGCACCGGGGTCTGAACCACGCGCTGCTTGGGCTGCGCGACCGGAATGGCGGGTTGCGCAGGCTCTGTCCCTTGAAGGGGCAGCGCATCAACCTCCGGCTCTGCCTCGAATTCGGTATAGGGCGCTTCCGCGACAGGCGCGGGCGGCACCGCCGGGGCGGCCACGGGCGCTGTAGGCGCGGCAGGCGCTGCCATGGCCGGAGCGGCGGCAGCGGTCAGTGGCGGTTCGGGCGGCAGGCCCGGCGCGGCCATCAGCGGCGGCTCGGGCGGGATCTCTTGCGGGGCGGGACGCTGCTGCACAATCAGCGGCTCCGGTCCACGGCCACGGCCTTTGGTCAGCGGTGCGACGGTGGCCGACTGGATCGCAGGGTTTGCCCGCACCCGTGCGCGGATCGCATCGGCAATACGCGCTTTGACGCGGGTGTCGTCCTGCGGGTCCATCGCGCCGTCCATGTCGTCATCGTCGATCAGCGGGATATCAAGTTCCGCTTCCGACGATTGTTCCGGGCGCTTGATCAGCGACGGGATACGCGCCAGCAGACCCGGCTTTTCCGGCTCTGTCATCGCGGGGTCTTCGGGTACGAAAGCAACCTGTGCGGCGGCGGCCTCTTCAGCGGCAATGCGCGCTTCTTCGCGCCGTTCGGAGCGGCGGGCGCTTGCGGTGGCAACAGCGCCGACACCGGCACGTGCGCCCCGGCCCAGCATAGTCGCGATCATACCATAGGCCAGCACAAGGCTGACCAGCAGCCAGCGCCCGATCCGCGACAATTCTGCGCGGGAAAAGCCCAGAACGAATGCCCCGAAGACGACAATTGCAACGCCCATGAGAAAGGACATCAGCTTGACGGCGAAGGCAGAGCCAAGCGGCACGACGGTCAGGATCGCACCAATCACCATGTCGCCGAACAGCCCGCCCAGCCCAAAGCTATGCGTCTGGAGCCACATTCCGCTTGGCGGCAAGGTCGCGGCATAAATCGCGAAGGCGGCAATCCAGATCGGCGCAAAAATCAAACGGCCAATCGCGCGCTCCGTACCCTGATGCAGGGCAAAGCGCAGACCCCAGCCGCCAAAGATCAGCGCCAAAGTGACCGCGCCCCAACCGACGATGGTAAAGAGCACACCCGCGATGGATGCCCCTGTCCGGCCCAGCCAGTTCTGTGCCGGGCGGTCCGTGGATACCATCCAGTTCGGATCATCCGGCGAATAGGACCAGATCATTGCGGTGACCAACACGCACAGCACCAGCAGGCCAATCCCGATCAACTCTTTGCTGCGCTTTTCAATCGCCGCTGCAGTGTCGCTGTCCAGCAATGGTTCCCGTTGTCGTGCCTGATATGCCATCCCGCCTAACCTCTTGTTATTCATTGATACAGACAGTCACGAAGCAACGTCAGCCCCGCTTCTGTCTCGTTTTTTGGGGCCACCAAAGCGGCCCGAACATACCCCTGACCGGGGTTAAACCCATCGACGTCCTGCGCCAGATATGCGCCCGGCAGAACCCGCACGCCCGTTTCGCGCCACAGCTTGAGCGCCGCAGCCTCGCCATCTTCGACCGGCAACCACAAGAAGAACCCCGCATCGGGCGTCTTGTACCCGGGCACATTGCCCAGCACGCGATCCGCGATTTCATACTTTTCGCGATAAAGCCGGCGGTTCTCATCCACATGCGCCTCGTCCGACCAGACCGCCTGCGCCGCCGCCTGAAGCGGCAGGGGCAAGGGGGTTCCGGCATAGGATCGCAACTGCTTGGCCGCCTTGATCGTTTCCGGCCCGCCAGCCAGAAATCCTGACCGCAACCCCGGCAGGTTGGACCGCTTGGACAGCGAATGGAACACGGTGATCCGCTCCGGGTCCGCGCCTTTCGCCTCTGCGACACTCAAAATGCCCGGCGGGGGCGTGTCGCGGTAAATCTCGCTATAGCATTCATCCGCGAAAATGCGGAAATCGTACTTTTCAGCCAGATCGATCAGATCGGACCAATAGGTTTCGCTTGCAATCGCACCCTGCGGGTTGGCGGGCGAGCAGATGTAAACGGCCGTGCAGCGCGCAAGCTGGTCTTCCGGCAAAGCCGCGAAATCCGGCAGGTGCCCAGTCTGTTCCGTGGCATTCACGAATACCGGCTGCGCCCCGACCGCAATCGCGGCAATCATATAGACCTGATAGAACGGGTTCGGCATCAGGATCGTCGGCTGCTGGCCGTTCTTACGCTCGGCGCACAGCGCCATCGTCGCGTTATAAAGCCCTTCGCGCGTCCCGTTCAGCGGCATCACATGCTGATCCGCATCCAAGGTCACATCATAACGCCGCGCCACCCAGTCGCAGAACGCCTGTCGCAGCCCCGGCGTGCCCTCATTGGGTGGGTAAGAGTTGAACCCAGCCGCATTGGCCGCAATCACCTCGGTGACAAAGGCCGGGAAAGCGTGCTTGGGCTCTCCAATCGTCATATGCACGACCTCGCCGCCCGGTTCATGCACATCCAGAAGGGCGCGCAAACGCGGGAACGCATAGGCCGGAAGGTTCGCAAACCGCTCGGGAAACATGCCAGTACTGCCTCGAATGCGGGATCGTTGCGCCCCGCTTTGAGGTCAAACTAACAGAGCGTGAGTCGCCGCGTCCAGCACAACAAAGTTAACGTGGCAAATTTGTGGCTTTTCGGACAGCGCCGCCCTTTCAGGCCAGCGCCGCTTCTGCCGCGGCCCCAAGGCGCAGCAAGCGCACATCCTGCCCCGGCCCGGCCATCAATTGGATGCCGCAGCTTGGCACACCCGTGGGCAAGGTCAGTCCACACAGGCCCATCAGGTTCCCGATCCGGGTGTTGCGCAGCGCCAGCAGATTTTCTGCGATGAAGTAGTCGCTGTCGGTTTGCAACCGCGCCAATTCCGGCGGCAGGCTGGCAGCCGTCGGCACCAGAACCGCGTCGAACCCGGCTGTTGCCGCCGCATAGGCCGCGCGAATATCGGCGAGCCGCCGCCAGCGGGCAACGTAATCGGACGCGCTGACCTCTCCGCCCAGGCGGAAGCGGGTCAGCACTTCGGCGAACATCTTGTCCGGCGCGGCTTCGATCACGTCTTTCCAAAGTCCGTAGGCCTCTGCCGTGTACAGCGAACCGCCAAAGCCCATCGCCTCGGCCAGCTCCGGGACCTTGATCCGCTGGATTGTCGCGCCTGCGGCCTCCAGCCGGCGCACGGCGTCATCGAATGCGGTACCGGGCGCATCGCGCACATCCTCCAGCGCAATCGTCTCAAGCACCGCAAGACGTGCGCCGCGCAGCGACGCCCCGCCAAGATCAGGCGCGACGGTGCCTTCCATCGCAGCAAGCAGCAGCGCGGCGTCCTCCACCGTGCGGGTCAAAGGCCCAACCGTGTCAAAGCGCAGGCAAAGCGGCACGACCCCATCAAGGCTTAGCCGGTCATGCGTCGTTTTCAGACCAACCAGATCGTTCCACGCGGCGGGCAGGCGCACAGACCCGCCGGTATCCGACCCGATCGCCGCCGGGGCCAGACCAAAGGCCACCGAGGCCGCCGCCCCCGAAGACGACCCACCCGGAACCGCCCCCGCATCGTTGATATTGGGCGAAGTTTCGGTCGACGGATTATACCCCAGACCGGAAAACGCCAGTTCACTCATATGGGTCTTGCCCAGACAGACCAGCCCCATCGCCGTCGCGCTTTGCAGCACCCGCGCGTCGCGTGTTGGCACCCGGCCTTCCAACAGGAGAGAGCCCGCTTCGGTCACGATCCCTGCCGTGTCGAACAGGTCTTTCCACGAAATCGGCACGCCATCCAGCGCAGAAAGCCGCATCCCGGTGCGCGCGCGACCCCGTGCGGCATGTGCCTCGGCCAGGGCCCGGTCCGGCGTCAGGCGCGCATAAATCCGGCCACTTTGCGGATGGGCCTCGGCAGTCTCCAGATAGGCTGATGTCAGCTCCACCGGGTCCACCTGCCCTGCCGCGATCCCGCGCCCCAGCTCTGCTGCGCTCTTGCCTTGCCATTCGACCATGCCTGTCCCCTGCAATGTAACGCGGCGACGGTAACGACACGATAGCGCATGGACAATCCCAAGCTGCGGGCCAATATCTGCGACATGGATACCGATATCGTCATAACCGGCGGCGGCCTCGCCGGAACCAGCCTTGCATTGGCGCTTGCCCAGACCGGAATGACCGTGACTCTGGTTGATGCGCTCTCCGTCGACGCGCAGCGGCAGACCGATTTCGACGGCCGCTCCTATGCGATTGCCCTGTCCTCACAGCGCCTCTTGCAGACGCTCGGGATTTGGCCTGCGCTGGACGCCGACGCGCAGCCGATGCTGGATATCAAGGTCACGGATGGCCGCGCGGGCGAAGGCCCGTCGCCGTTCTTCTTGCATTTCGATCACGCCGAAATCGAAGAAGGCCCGATGGGCTACATGATCGAAGACCGGCACTTGCGCCGCGCTCTGCTGGACGCAGTTGCGACGACTTCGGGCATTACCCACCGACCATCGACGCAAGTGACCGCGCAAAACACCGCTGGACCCGGCGTTACAGTGACGCTGAGTACGGGCGATACGATCTCGGCGGCACTGCTGATCGGGGCCGACGGACGCAGCAGTGGCACCGCAGAGCGCGCTGGAATTCGCCGCATGGCATGGGGCTATGACCAAACCGCGCTGGTCTGTGCCATCGCCCATGAAAAACCGCATAACGGTGTGGCGCATCAGTTCTTCATGCCCCCCGGACCGCTGGCGATCCTGCCGCTTACAGGGAACCGCAGTTCGATCGTCTGGTCGGAAACCACGCAGAACGCGGCACGGATCAATGCGCTGTCAGACGCCGCATATCTGGAGCATCTGCGCCCCCGGTTCGGCAGTTTCCTGGGCGAGATTTCACTTGCCGGTGCGCGGTTCACCTATCCGCTGGGGCTGAGCCTCGCCAATAGTTTCATCGCCCCGCGCCTCGCACTGGTGGCCGATGCCGCGCATGGAATGCACCCGATTGCGGGGCAAGGTCTTAATGCCGGGCTGCGGGACGTGGCCGCCTTGGCCGAGGTGCTGTGCGACGCGCGCCGACGCGGCGAAGACCTTGGCGCGCCGACCGTTCTGGACCGTTATCAGCAATGGCGCCGCTTCGACACAGCCGCGCTCGCCCTGGCGACGGACAGCTTCAACCGCCTCTTCTCCAATGACAATCCCATCCTGCGTTTTGCTCGGGATATCGGGATGGGTGCGGTCCAGTCGATCCCCGCCCTGCGACGCGGCTTTATCCGCGAAGCGGCAGGGCTGACGGGCGAGCTTCCCAAGCTGCTGCGCGGTCAGCCGCTTTAACCGGGTATCTGACTGGGGAGTTTGAGGGGGCAGCCCCTCAATGCCTGCGTGGCATGAACGCGAACTATCACGCGCGCCGAATGGCGCTCCGGCAGGTCACGCATGGCTCAGGACAGGGCGCGTGCCTCGTCTTCCAGCATGATCGGGATGCCGTTACGGATGGGAAAAGCCAGCCGCGCACGGTCTGAAACAAGCTCCTGACGCTCTGCATCATAGCTCAGCGTGGCCCCGGTCAAAGGACAGACCAGCGCCTCCAACATGCGCCGGTCGAACCCGGTCTGCCGTTCCGGCGTTTCGCTCATTGAAGTACCTCGTCACTTTGTCCGCCGCGCAGGGCGAATTCGATCAATGTCACCAGCGTTTCGCGCCGGGTGCTCAGGGATGGGGCTTCCAGCAGCGCCTGTTTGTCTTCCGGTTCGAAGTCCAGCATCATCGCCAGCGAATTGACGAGCAGCTCATCCTCTGCATCTTTCAGCGTTTCCCAATCCGCCGACAGCGACCGCGCATCGAAGTAGCGGCCCAGCAATTCCAGAAACGCCTCCCGGTCAAAGCCAAGGTCCTGCTCCACCGATCCCAGATCGCGCTGGAACCCGTCCCATGACACGTTGCAACGGCGGTAGGGCGTGAAGCCGGACACCTCATCCAAAATGCGGAAGCGGCACACACCGCTTAAAGTGATCATGTAGCGCCCATCCTCGGTTTCCGAGAACTGGGTGACGCGCCCGACACAGCCGATCTTGTGCAGGGCAGCTTCGTCCTTGTCCGGCTGCGCATGGGTCTGGACCATGCCGATCAGCCGTTCGGGTGTTTTCAGACTGTCTTCCAGCATCTGTAAATAGCGCGGCTCGAACAGATGCAGCGGCAACCGCGATCGCGGAAGCAGCAATGCCCCGGGCAAAGGAAAAATCGGGATGATGTCGGGTAGGTCGCCATATGTCAGCATACTGCGCAACCTAGTCTCGTTTCACGATCAGGCAAATATCATCGAGCTCAAACGACGACGTCCGTTCAACACGACCGGGTCGTTCGGCTTGAGCGCATCAAAGACGGTGAAAAGCTGCTGTTTGGCAGCACCATCGTTCCACTCGCTGTCGCGACGATACAGCTCAAGCAGCTGGTCCACCGCCCCCTCTGCATCACCGGCCGCATGAAGCGCCTGCGCCAGATCGAAGCGCGCCTGATGATCGTCGGGCGCGGCCTCGACCGCGGCCTGCAATTCGGCCACAGGCCCGGCATTGGCTGCTTGCCGCGCAAGTTCCAGCTGCGCATGGGCCGCTTCCAGTTCCGGGCTGGTCGAGATTTCGACCGGAGCGCCGTTCAGGATCGCCTCGGCCTGATCCAGATCGTCCATCGCGATATGCGCGCGCACCATGCCACCATACGCTGCGGCGTTTTGCGGATCTTCGCCAAGGATCGCGGCAAAGGTCTGCGCCGCATCCACCGCCGCACCATCGGTCAGCATCTCTTCGGCCGCCGCGACGGCGTCAGCCAGCGTATCGCCGGGCGATTGCCCGCCAGAGGCCGCAACGACCCGGTCCACGAAGGCTTTGATTTCCGATTGCGGGACCGCGCCCTGAAAGCCGTCCACCGGCTGCCCTTGCCAGAAGGCATAGACCGTTGGGATGGATTGAATGCGCAACTGGCCGGCGATGTTCTGCGCCTCGTCCACGTTGACTTTGACCATCTGGACCGCGCCCTTGGCCGCGCGCACCGCGTCCTCAAGCATCGGGCCCAAGGTCTTGCATGGGCCGCACCACGGCGCCCAGAAATCCACGATCACGGGCACTGTCATAGACGCGTCCACGACATCCGCCATGAACGTCGCTTCGCTACCGTCCTTGATCAGGTCGGCGCCACCTGCGGTTTCGCCACCAAGATTGAGATCGACCATTTCATCCTCCGATAGCAGCATTCTCTTACCGCCCTATATGGCGACAAGCACTGCGCGTGCCAAGGGGCTGCCGTTCGCGAGGCGGTTTCGCCGCATCAAAGATCGAAGCTGGCAAAGACCGGTGCGTGATCCGACGGCTTTTCCCAGCCACGCACATCGCGCAGCACACGGCTTGAATGACCGGCATTGGCGATATCGGGCGTGGCCCAGACATGATCCAGCCGCCGACCCTTATCCGCCGCAGACCAGTCCTTTGCCCGATAGGACCACCAGGAATAAAGCTGCCCCTCGGGGATGTCCTTGCGCGTGATATCGACCCAGCCGCCCGCATCCTGTGTCTGCGCCAGTTGTTCCACCTCGACAGGCGTGTGGCTGACAACCTTCAAAAGCTGCTTGTGGCTCCAAACATCGTCCTCGCGCGGGGCGATATTGAGATCGCCCACAAGAATGGCCTTCTGGGGTCGGTCCGAATGGAACCAGTCGCGCATCTCTGTCAGGTAATCGAGTTTTTGCCCGAATTTCTCGTTCACCTCGCGGTCAGGCACGTCGCCCCCCGCCGGAACATAGAAGTTATGCACCGTCACACCGTTTTCGAGCCGCGCCGCCACGTGGCGCGCGTGCCCCAGCGATGCGAAATCCTCGGCCCCGACCTCTTCAATCGGCAGTTTCGACAGGATCGCGACGCCGTTATATCCCTTTTGCCCGCGCGCAACCATGTGCCGGTAGCCAAGCGCGGCGAACCCGTCCAGCGGGATTTTGTCGACCGGGCTTTTGCATTCCTGCAGGCACAGGACGTCGGGTGCTTCTTCGGTCATGAGCTTTTCGACCAACCCGGCCCGCAGCCGTACCGAGTTGATGTTCCACGTCGCCAATGTGAATGCCATGGGGCTCCCCTCCGTCTAACTGAACGCCCGACGGCCCTACCCGCTTTTGCCCCCATGCACCAGAGAGCGCGGCGCACCGCATAAGCCACCCGCCCCGGCGAGCAGACAAAAAAAGACCGGGCACAAGGCCCGGCCAGTTCCAACAGGGAGGTGCAGGCCATAACCCGGGCCTGCGGCGGGAACAGAAAACCTAATGAAACAAACCCCGAATACCAACCTTGATTTGTATCAATCGCAACTCGCTATGCGACCAATCTGTAACCACCGGATTCGGTCACAAGAAGGCGGGCGTTTGACGGGTCTGGTTCAATTTTTTGTCTCAACCGGTAGATGTGTGTCTCTAATGTATGTGTCGTCACACCAGCATTGTAGCCCCACACCTCGTGCAAAAGCACGTCCCGCGGCACGACGCCTTCGGTCGAACGGTACAAGAACTTGAGAATATTGGTTTCTTTTTCAGTCAGACGAATTTTCCGATCATCTTCCGTGATCAACATTTTCATCGCAGGCTTGAATGTATACGGCCCAAGCTGGAACACCGCGTCTTCGGATTGCTCGTGCTGCCGCAATTGCGCCCTGATCCGCGCCAGAAGCACCGGGAACTTGAACGGTTTGGTCACATAATCGTTCGCACCAGCGTCGAGACCCAGAATCGTGTCGGCGTCGCTGTCATGGCCGGTCAGCATCAGGATCGGGCTTTTCACGCCCTGCTTGCGCATCAACCGGCAAAGTTCGCGCCCATCCGTATCGGGCAGGCCCACGTCCAGGATGACAAGGTCATAGATCGCTTCCTTGGCGCGCTCCATCGCCTGGGTGCCGTTGCCGGCTTCGAAGACATCGAAATCTTCGGTCATGACGAGTTGCTCGCTCAGCGCCTCGCGCAGATCTTCGTCGTCATCGACCAGCAAGATTTTCTTGAGTTGCCCCATGATCGAGCCCTCCTGTTGCGTGTTGAAAGATAAGTGCGGGTGCCTCACGCAATAGGCAATATTTGCGACAATCGCCTCACAGGCTCGTGTTGTTCACGACGACATTTACGACAGAATGTTTCAATTTCCCGGCCCAATGGTTACATCGGGCAGGACTGATACCCGGATGACTCATGACTTTTGCCCCTGACTTGAACGAACGTCTTGCCCGTGCCCGCGCTGATTTGCGTATGGGTCTGCCCGTCGTTTTGGAAGGCGCGCAGCCGATGCTGGCCTTCGCCGCCGAAACGATATCGGAGCAACGCCTCGCCGGTGTTCAGGCGATGACCCCCGACGCCGTGATCGCGATTACGGATCACCGGGCGCGCGTTCTGAAAGCTGCGGCTTATGACGGCGACCTTGCCCGGATCGAATTGCCGCCCGATGCGCGCCTGCCCTGGGTCTTGGGCGTGGCTGATCCGGCGGATGATCTGAAAACACCCATGAAGGGGCCACTGATTGCCCAACGTGGCGGCGATGCGGCGGCGCACCGGGCGGCGTTGCATCTGGTCAAATCTGCGCGCCTGCTTCCGGCAGCCTTGTTGTGCCCGTCTCCCTCCATTGGCTTTGCCACCCAAAACGATCTGACTCGCCTGCCGCTCGCGCAGGTGATCCCGGCGCTTGCCGCGCCCAATGTGCTGGCCCCGGTCGTTTCCGCCCGGCTGCCGTTGTCCGTGTCTGAGGCCGGACGCTTGCATGTGTTCCGCCCCGAAGATGGCGGCGAGGAACATTACGCGGTCGAAATCGGCCGCCCCGACCGCGACAAGCCCGTTCTGGCCCGGCTGCACTCTGCCTGCTTCACGGGCGATGTTCTGGGCAGCCTCAAATGCGATTGCGGGCCGCAACTGCACGGCGCATTGGCTCAGATGGGCCAAGAAGGCGCGGGCGTGCTGCTATACCTCAACCAAGAGGGGCGCGGCATCGGGCTGGCCAACAAGATGCGTGCCTATTCGCTGCAGGATCAGGGCTTCGACACGGTCGAGGCGAACCACAGGCTGGGCTTCGAAGATGACGAACGCGATTTTCGGCTGGGCGCGGATATTCTGGCGCGGATGGGTTTTTCAAAGGTCCGGTTGCTGACCAACAACCCCGCAAAAATCGCGATGATGGAAAACTGCGGCATCTCCGTGACCGAGCGTGTCCCCCTGAAAGTGGGGCAGACGCCGCAGAATGCCGGGTATCTTGCGACCAAGATGGCGAAGTCGGGCCACCTGCTGTGATCCGCAAAGTGCATCCGGGTGATATGGTGCTGACCCCGCGCGGACTGCGCTTCCTGGGCCAGACCTATCCCTGCACGATTGGGCGCGGTGGTCTGACTGCGGACAAACGGGAAGGCGATGGCGCAACGCCGCGCGGCCTCCACCGGATTGTCGGGATGCTTTACCGTCCTGACCGGATCGCCCCGCCGACCGATTGGGCCGTACCGATTCTGCCCGGCGATCTGTGGTCCGACGATCCAGACGACGCTGACTATAACCTGATGGTGCGCGCGCCCTATGGCGCGAGCCACGAGGTCTTGCGCCGAGCCGATCCGCTTTATGATCTGGTGCTGCTGACCGATTGGAACTGGCCTTATGCCCGCAAGGGGCGCGGCTCTGCCATCTTCATCCATCAGTGGCGGCGGCCGGGCTATCCGACGGAGGGCTGCGTGGCCCTGCCACGCGAAGCCCTGCACCATATCGCGCCGCTCATCCGGTATGAGACGCGCCTGATCGTCACCTGAGCGCTGCCCAGAATCGCCGCCTGACCGATCCTCAAGCGGCGGGCACACGATCCCCGAAAATGGCAGACCCGACCCGCACATGGGTCGCGCCAAGGGCAATCGCGCGTTCGAAATCGCCGCTCATCCCCATTGAAAGGCCGGGCAACCCGTTGCGCGCCGCGATCTTGGCCAGCAGCGCGAAATGCAGCGACGGCTCTTCATCCACGGGCGGGATGCACATCAGCCCCACCACCGGCAGGCTCAGCTTGCGGCACTCCTCCACAAAGCTGTCAGCATCGGCGGGCAACACCCCGGCCTTCTGCGCCTCTTCGCCCGTATTCACCTGAATGAACAGATCGGGACAGCGCCCGGTTTCATCCGCGATTCTGGCAATGGCCCCGGCCAGCTTGGGCCGATCAACGGAATGGATCGCATGAGCCAGCTCCATCGCGGCCCGCACCTTGTTGCTTTGCAGCGGACCGATGAGATGCAGTTCCACCCCGTCATATCGGTCCATCAGCGCGGGCCACTTGCCTTGCGCCTCTTGCACGCGGTTTTCGCCGAACACGCGATGACCGGCATCCAGCACGGCCTCCACCCGCTCAATCGGCTGCACCTTGCTGACAGCGATCAGTTTGACGGTTCCGGCATCCCGGCCCGCCGCTTCTGCGGCCTGCGCGACTCGCGCTTGAATATCATGAAGTCCAGTCATGGCCCCGATATGCCATGAAGCGGGTCAAAGGACACCCGCAAAAGAAAAGGGGCGACGCCGAAGCATCGCCCCAAATCTGTCAGATGTCAGATCAACTTAGAAGTTGAAGCGAACACCCAGGTCAGCAGCTGTTGTGCCGCTGGAGTACTTCACGATACCACCGCGGAGCGACGTACCGCCACCCAGGGAGTGGTTGAAGTCGATACCGTAGGATTCTTCGTCGAAGTAATCCGCGTCAGCAACGTATGCTTCGATGTTGGTGGATGCGCCAACGTCGAAACGACCTGCCAGAACCCAGTGGTCGCCGTCTGTGCCGTTGTCAGCATATGCCAGCGTCACGTTGGCCGGGCCGATGTCGCCGCTCACAGAAGCAGTAACTTCGGTGTCGGTGTCGACGTCGGAGTCTTGCAGACCCAGAGCGAACGTCCAGCCGTTCCATGCGTATGCACCGTAGATCGCTGCGCGGTCACCGTCCAGATTGCCGTCGCCAGCAACCGAGTCAGTTTTGTCGAACGACGCGTGAACTGTGAAGTCGCCGTATGTGTAGATGACTTCAACGCCACCCAGACCTGCGGAACCACCTTCATCGGAGTCGTAAGCTGCGCCACGGAAGTTGTACGCTGTGTACTCGTAGCCCAGGCCTGTGAGACCCAGATCGATCGGGTATTGACCCGGCATGGATTCCAGAGCGCCGAAGATGTTGCCAACGCCGACTTCCAGGCCGCCAGCGCGTGCGAAGAAGCGAACGCCGTTCATGCCTGTGCTGACACGGTCACCGCGGAAGGTGCCGGACGGGGAGAAACCGTCTGCGGCAACGTCGCCGGTGTCGATCGGATCGTCGTTGTCTTGCTGCATGCGAACGCGTGCACCAAAGGTCACGCCGGCATCGGACTCAGCAGTCGCGTCGATTTGCAGACGGAAACGGCTGGTGATGGTTGTTTCGTTGGCTGCGTCTTCTTGGTAGTACAGACCGAAACGGCCGTAACCACCGAAGGTTACGTCCGCTGCTGCAACGCCGGCTGTGGCGACGAGAGCGGTCGTAGCGAAGAGAACTTTTTTCATGAGTTTTCCCTCGGTTTTCTATTCAATCCCAAACCGGGGAATCCGGTGAGGGTACGGACAAACCTTTCGCTCTTTTCCCCCCTCCTTTGCAAGCACCGTCCAATTTCTGCCATCAACATCGCCGCAGATGGTGCAGCTTTGCCACACCCGCCGAAACCGCCTCTCGCAAAGCCCATGAACATATGGCCCTTGCCGCTTATGCGCCGCTCCGTTAGGACATTGAGGAATTACGGTAATAACAAGGCAGCGGTGTCATATGCGGCGGACCTTTCTGAACTACGCGATCCTTTTGCTGTGCATCGGCACCCTTGCCGCATGTGGCGGACGCAGTGGCGGCGGTGGCGGCCTTTTTGGCGGGACGACGTCCTCTGACCCGGACCTTGCGCTACCTGAAAACCACCCGCAGCGACTCGAAACCGAGAACACGATCTGGAACATCTTCAACCGCAAGTCGACAGAGAACGTCGTTCTGGTGAATCGCTATATCTGGGCAGCCTCGCTTGAAGTGCTCGATTTCCTGCCAATTCAGACGGTCGATCCCTATACAGGTGTGATCGTCACCGGCTATGGCACCCCGCCGGGCGGTGGGCGGTCCTATCGGGCGACGGTTCTGATCGACGATCCGGCGCTGGATGCGCGCTCTCTCAATGTATCGCTGCAAACGCGCAGCGGCACGGCTGACCCGGCCACGGTACGCGCCATCGAAGACGCGATCCTGACCCGCGCGCGTCAACTCCGTGTTGCTGACAACAAGCTTTAAGTGCGCAGCACATCGCTGTAAGGAAGCGCCGGGCCGTAACGCCCGGCGTTTTTGCTTTGTGAAGGACCCCAGAGAATGACCCGCTACGCGCCAAATGAAATCGAGGCAAAATGGCAGAAGGCTTGGGATGACGCCGGCCTGTTCAAAGCCGTGCGCGATACCTCCCGCCCGAAATACTACGTGCTGGAGATGTTCCCCTACCCGTCTGGCCGCATCCATATCGGCCATGTGCGCAACTACACGATGGGCGACGTGGTCGCGCGGTTCAAAGCCGCCAACGGGTTCAATGTGCTGCACCCGATGGGGTTCGATGCCTTCGGTATGCCTGCCGAGAACGCGGCGATGGCGAGCGGCGGTCACCCCAAGGAATGGACCTACAACAATATCGACGACATGGTCGCGCAGATGAAGCCGATGGGTTTCAGCCTTGACTGGGAACGCATGTTCGCGACCTGCGACCCGGAATATTACGGCCAGCAACAGGCGCTGTTCCTCGATTTCCTCGAAGCGGGGCTGGTGTATCGCAAGAACGCCGTGGTGAACTGGGATCCGGTCGATATGACCGTGCTGGCGAATGAACAGGTGATCGACGGCAAGGGCTGGCGCTCTGGTGCGGATGTGGAACGCCGCGAGTTGACGCAATGGTTCTTCAAGATTTCCGACATGGCCGGGGAGCTGCTCGACGCGCTGGAGGGGTTGGAGAACTGGCCCGCCAAGGTGCGCCTGATGCAGGAAAACTGGATCGGCCGGTCGCGCGGTCTGCAATTTGCGTTCTCTACCGTTGATGCGCCGGACGGCCATGACCGGATCGAAGTCTATACGACCCGTCCCGACACGCTGATGGGCGCGTCCTTTGTCGGCATTTCCCCCGACCACCCGCTCGCCAAGGTGCTGGAGCGTGACAACCCCGACATTGCGGCCTTCTGCGCCGAGGCGCGCAAGGGCGGCACCACTGCCGAGGCGATCGAAAAGGCCGAGAAACTGGGCTTTGACACCGGCATCACCTGCCGCCACCCGTTCGATACCTCGCTTGAACTGCCCGTCTATATCGCCAACTTCATCCTGATGGATTACGGCACCGGCGCGATCTTTGGCTGCCCGGCCCATGACGAGCGCGATCACGAGTTCGCCAAGAAATACGGCCTGCCGATCAAAGCGGTCTTTGTCCCCGAAGGTGAATTGCCGGGCGATCCGGATGACTTCGTGCAAGACGCGGCGCTGGTCGCCCCCAAGGATGTAGAGGCCCGCTATGTGCTGGGCTTTGCCGGAGAGGAAATCCAGACCGGCACGCAGGCGATCGAAACCGCCATCGACTTCTGCGAAGCCAACGGTGTCGGTCAGGGCGTTACCAAGTACCGCCTGCGCGACTGGGGTCTGTCGCGTCAGCGCTATTGGGGGTGCCCGATCCCCGTGGTGCATTGCGACAGCTGCGGCGTGGTGCCGGAGAAAAAGGAAAACCTGCCCGTCCAGCTTCCCGACGACGTCAGCTTTGACGTGCCCGGCAACCCGCTGGACCGCCACCCCACATGGCGCGATGTGCCCTGCCCGAATTGCGGCAAACCGGCCCAGCGCGAGACTGACACAATGGACACTTTCGTGGACTCGTCCTGGTATTTCGCCCGCTTCACCGCGCCGCGTGCCGATACGCCCACGGTCATGGAAGACGCCGAATACTGGATGAATGTCGATCAATATATCGGCGGCATCGAACACGCGATTCTGCACCTGCTGTACAGCCGGTTCTTTGCGCGCGGGATGCAGATCACCGGCCACCTGCCCGAAAAGTCGAAAGAGCCGTTCAACGCGCTCTTTACGCAAGGCATGGTGACGCACGCGATCTTCCAGACGCGCGATGCCAATGGCCGCCCGGTCTATCACTACCCTGAAGATGTGGAATTGCGCGATGGCAAGGGCTTCTTGAAGGACGGCACCGAAGTCGAGATCATTCCCTCTGCCAAAATGTCGAAATCCAAGAACAACGTCGTCGACCCGATGCAGATTATCGAAAGCTACGGCGCGGACACGGCCCGCTGGTTCGTGCTGTCCGATTCCCCGCCCGAACGGGATGTGGAATGGACCGCCGCAGGCGCGGAAGCCGCGTTCAAGCATCTGGGCCGCGTGCATCGCATCGTGTCCGAAATCGCCGCCAGCGATGGCGACGGCACGGGGGATGAGGAGTTGCTGCGCGAAATGCACAAGGCGATCCACGATGTGACCATGGGGATCGAATCCTTCGGCTTCAACGCAGCCATCGCGCGGCTTTATGGCTTTACCAACACGCTTGCCAAATCCAAGGCGGGTGCAGCGGCGAAGAAGCAAGCAGCAAAGGCGCTGGCGCAACTGATGCAGCCGATGACGCCGCACCTGTCCGAAGATCTTTGGGCGGCGCTTGGCCTTGAGGGGCTGTGCGCAGCGGCAGACTGGCCCAAGGCGGATGAGGCGATGCTGGTCGATGATGTCGTCACGTTGCCCATTCAGGTCAACGGCAAACGCCGCGCGGAAATCGACGTGCCCAAGGACATGGACAAAGCAGAGGTTGAAAAACGCGCGCTGGCCCATGATGCTGTGCAGCGGGCGCTAGACGGGGCGGCGCCCAAGAAGGTGATCGTCGTCCCCGGGCGGATCGTCAATGTCGTGGCTTAACCGACGTCTTTTCCTGATTGCCCCGCTGGCGCTTGCCGCCTGCGGGTTCACACCTGTCTATGGCCCCGGCGGCACCGGGACCAAACTGCGTGACAATGTGCTTGTCGCCGCCCCCAAGGATCGGAACGGCTACCTTTTGGTGCGCCAGATCGAAGAACGGCTGGGCCGCCCGTCAAGCCCGGCCTATAACCTGTCGCTCACGCTCCAGACCGAAACGCAGGGCCTGGGCATCGACGAAGACGGCAATATCGACCGTTACAACCTGATCGGGGCGGCGGGCTATGTGCTCAGCGATGCGGCGACGGGGCGGGAAGTGTCCTCGGGCACGGTGAACAGCTTCACCGGCTATTCTGCGACCGGCTCGACCGTGGAAACGCTGGCCTCCGAACGGGACGCTTATGAACGCCTGATGGTGATCCTTGGCGATCAGATCGTCACGCGTCTGCTGTCGGCGCAATTGCCGGAATGACCCGCACTGCATTCGAAAAGGGTGCGGCCGGATGAAACTGTCAGCGCGCGACGCCTCCTCTTATTTCGCCAAACCGGACCAGAATGCATCCGGGCTGCTGATCTATGGCGCGGATGCAATGCGCATCGCCCTGAAGCGGCAAGAAGTCATCAAGGCGCTGGTCGGCCCGCAGGGCGAAGAGGAAATGCGCCTGACGCGCCTTCCAGCGGGCGAAGTGCGCAAAGAACCTTCGCGGGTGCTGGACGAAATCAAGGCATCGGGCTTCTTCCCCGGCCCGCGGGTGGTCTTCGTCGAGGACGCAACCGAACAGACCGGCCCTGCGATTTTTGCCGCGCTGGAAGAATGGGCACCGGGGGACGCACAGATCATCGTCACGGCGGGGCAACTCAAGGCCACCTCCAAGCTGCGCAAGGCGTTCGAGTCGAGCCGTACAGCCTATGCCGCCGGGATCTATGACGACCCGCCTTCGCGCGAGGAAATCGAACGCATCCTGCGTGACGCCGGGATCACCGCCCCTGACCGCGACGTGATGACGGCCCTGACGGATTTGTCCCGCGAGCTTGATCCGGGCGACTTCCGCCAGACGATGGAAAAGCTCGCGCTTTACAAGCTGAACGACCCGGCGCCGCTCGGCGCTGAGGATATCGCAGCCTGCGCCCCCGCCTCGACCGAAGCGGATACCGACGACATCCTGAACATCATCGGCGAGGCGCGCACACCTGAAATCGGCCCGCTGATGCGACGCCTGCAAGCGCAAGGCGCGCAGCCTGTGTTTCTGCTGATCTCCGCCATGCGCCATTTTCGCACGCTTCATGCGGCGGCCTGTGATCCGGCGGGTCCGGCACAAGGCATGTCCCGGATGCGCCCCCCGGTCTTCGGGCCAAGGCGCGACCGGATGATCCGACAGGCGCAGGCATGGGGGCTGCACAAGCTGGAAACGGCACTTGGCATCATCACCGATACCGATCTGGCGCTGCGGTCCGCTGGGCAAACCGCGCCGCAAATGGCGCTGGTCGAACGCGCCTTCATTCGCTTGTCGATGCTGGGCGCACAGCGCTGACGATCAAGGCGTGACCGTCAGGGCGCTGAGAACATGGCCAACATCTCTACCTCGGTCTTTTTGTCAGTGTTTCCAGCAAACGCATAACCATCCGGCTTGCAGTCGATATAGATTTCCCCGGTCAGTGGCAGCCCATTGGCATCGTCCAAAGTGCCGATCCCAATATAGCAGACGCCGTTCATCGGCCCCGGAGCGGTCAGCCGGTAAAACAGGCTGCTGCCGCAGGATTTGCAAAACGCACGTTCCGCCCAGTCAGAGGAGCGGTAGACCGCCAGGCCCTCCTCTGTGTCGAACCTCACCTGGTCCGCCGGAACCTCGACACCCAGAAAAACCCCGCCCGAAAACCGGCGGCACATGCCGCAATGGCAGGCGTGAACATGGTCAGGGTCCTGCGTGATTTCGAACCGAACCGCCCCGCAATTGCATCCGCCTGTCCGTGTCATGACAATCGCTCCGCTCTGCTGCTGAATATCGTTAGCATCGCATAGCCTCCTGACAATTTGTGACACCTGCTTGCAGCGCCCGCGCAATCGCGCCATCGTTTCGCACAACAGGGAGGATTCACATGTACAAAGTCATCGGCACCGTCACAACACGCGCATTCCGCGTGATGTGGGCTCTCGAAGAGCTTGGCCAACCTTACGAGATCGTCGCCGCAGGCCCGCGGTCCGAGGAAGCGCGCAAATACAACCCGTTGGGCAAAATCCCGGCGCTTGTGGACGGAAAGGAAACGCTGACCGACAGCGTCGCGATCATGACCTACCTGGCCGACAAGCATGGGGCGCTGACCGCCCCTGCCGGAACGATCGCGCGCGCACGTCAGGATGCCATGACCCTATGGCTGGTCGATGAGTTCGACGCCGTGCTCTGGGCGGCCGCAAAGCACAGTTTTGTTTTTCCCGAGGAACGGCGCGTGCCGGAAATCAAACCCTCCCTGCGGGATGAGTTCGCGCACAACGTCGAACATTTCGCGACCCGTATCGAAGGCCCCTTCGTCATGGGCGACACGTTCACCATCGCCGATATCCTCGCCGTGCATTGCCTCAACTGGGCGATTGGCGCGAAGTTCCCGGTGGAGAATGCGGCGGTGAACGCCTACGCGAAAAGCCTCCGCGCGCGTGAGGCTTTCAAGTCGGTCCGCGCGAAAGCGGAATGAACCGCCCGTAGGGTACGCTTCAGCGTACCCACCCCGCCGCGTGCCGTCCGGCCCAGGCCCCCGTGGCAACGCACGCGGTGAGCAGCCAGCCGCCCGTCGGCGCTTCCCAGTCCAGCATTTCCCCGGCACAGAATACGCCGGGGCGTGCGCGCAGCATGTACCCGTCATCAAGCGCGTCAAACGGCACACCGCCCGCGGTAGAGATCGCGCCGTCCATGTCCCCCAGTCCTTGGACCGGAACATTCAGCCCCTTGATCGTCGCCGCCAACACTTCCGGCGCCTTGGGCAAGGGGCCCGCCCATTCGCGCAGCAAAGCCAGCTTGATCGGCGTCAGACGCAAGCTCTTGCGCAGATGGTTGGACAGGCTGTCCTTGCCGCGCGGACGGCTCAGCCGTTCGGCCACGTCCTGTGCCTTCAGGTCGGGCAACAGATCCACCAGCAGCCCCCGCCCCGCGCGCACCGCAGCGCTGACCGTGTAAATCCCGCCACCTTCCAGACCATCACCGGAAATCACCGCCTCGCCACGCGATGTGACATCGCCCGCGCGCCACGCGACGCCCTTGATCGGCGCACCGCGAAACTTCTCCATATGCGCCGACCACTCCACCCGCAGCCCCACATTCGCAGGTTGGAACGGCACGCTGGGCACCCAATCGGCCCAGGCCCCATCCGATCCAAGTCGGGACCAGCTCGCCCCGCCGCAGGCAAGAACGGTAACATCGGCCAGAACGCGCTGCGCGCCTTCTTTCGTATCAAATTGCAGCCCGTCGCCAGACCACCCGGTCCAGCGCCAGCCGGTCCGCAAGGTGACGCCCGCTTGATCCAGCCGCGCCAACCATGCCCGCAGCAGCGGCGACGCCTTCATCGCTTCGGGGAACACGCGCCCGGTCGATCCGGTGAAAAGGGCAATTCCCAGCCCTTCGGCCCAGTGCTGTACCGCCCTGTTGTCGAACGCTTCCAACGCGGGGCGCAGGGCATCCGCCCGGTCGCCATACCCCGCCATCAGCTTGTCCCGACCCCCGTCAAACGTCAGGTTCAGCCCCGACTTTCCAGCCATCAGGAACTTGCGTGCAGGGCTTGGCTTGGCGTCATACACGGTGACTGTAAGCCCAGCCTCTGCCATCACCTGCGCAGCCATCAACCCCGCCGGTCCGGCACCGATAACCGCCGCGCTTACGATGACGGCAACCCGCCTTTGATCTCCACCACACGCTGCGGATACGGGATCGTGATGTCATGGTCTTTCAGCGCGTTCCAGATCAGGAACAGCACGTCCGAGGTGTACTTGTTGTCACCATCATCGATCCCGTTCACCCAGAACTCGACCGCGAAATCAATGCCGCTATCCCCGAAGCCCCGCAATTCGCAATCGGGCGGATAGGGCTTGTCGAGCACACCGGGATGCGTCGCCACGGCCTTTTCGATGATGTCCGGCACCAGATTGATGTCCGTATCATAGCTGACCGAGAACTCGGCCTCATACCGGTTGCCGCTGCCACTGTCGGAGTAATTGACCACCCGCGTGGTGATGAAATCCTCGTTCGGCACCACGATCCAGCGCCCGTCATAGGTTTCAAGGATGGTCGCGCGCGCCATCATCTTGATAATCGTCCCTGCCTCGCCGCCATCAAGCTCGACATAGTCGCCAACCGTCGCCTGACCTTCGACCAGCAGGATCACACCAGAGATGAAGTTGGACGCGATCTTCTGCAAACCGAAGCCCAAACCAACACCAATCGCGCCCCCCAGCACCGCCAGCGCGGACAGGTTGATCCCCATGATGTTCATCAACAGCAGGAAAGCGATCCCGAAGATGATGAACTCGACCGACTTCGCCGCGAGTTGCCGCAGGGAAGGACGCATCTCTTCCTGCTTGTGAATGAACTGCGTCGATTGCTCATTCGACCAACGCCCCAGCCAGAACAGCACAGAGCCCGCGATCAACCCGCGCACGATCGACATGACCGAGAAAGATATATTGCCAAGCTGCACAACGGTTTCGGTCAGCTTCGCCTGCACGATGTCCAGCAGTCCCAGCGTGTAAAGCGCGCCGATCGGGATCAGCACATAGCGCCCGAACACCTTCAGGAAGGGATCGGTGAAGATGTCACGCACAAGGGCGCGCAGTGCAAGGAACAGGAATACCCGCTTGCCAAAGGCAATCACCGCCCCGCTGTCAAAGATCGACCGGACGATGCTTTCGCCAATCCCGGTAAACACATACGCCAACAAGGGTAGAAGCAGCGCCAGAAACCGCATCACGAACAAACGCGGCTTGGTCAGCAGGTTCTGGGTCTCACCGGGATCCAGCAACCGCTCCAACAAAGGCCGCAACTTGCGCGCAACAAAAACCGCGCCCAGATAGGCAACAACCAACAGCGCGAATTGCGACCACGCCTCGGGGCTCAGAAGCCACCCCTTCGCGATGTCCCACGCCTGCAGCGCATAGCCTACGGCCTGCTGGACGATCTCGGGCTGGCTTTCCAGATCGAACTCCACGCGCACCTCACTTGCATTTGCCAAATTCCGAGCCACTCTTGGGCCAAGGAGCCGTTTCATGCAAGAGCCAGACCCGATCTGCCCCCTCTGCCTGCGCCCCATCCCGCGCGACGCGCCGCAATCCGTGCACCACCTCATCCCCAAGCTGAAAGGCGGCAAGGGCGGGCCAACAGTGCTGCTGCATCATATCTGCCACAAGGAAATCCACGCCACGCTCAGCGAAGCCGACCTCGCTCGCAACTACAACACGCCAGAGGCGCTGCGCGCGCATCCCAGGCTGGCCAAGTTCGCCGACTGGATTGCAAAGCGCCCACCCGGCTTCCTGTCCAAAACGCCAAACAGACGCCGCTGATAGCGTATTTCGCCTGTTTTCAAATACTTCGGGGGGAGTCGCCAAAGGCGACGGGGGCAGGGCCCCCTCAAGCGGCGAATGCGGCCCTTGGGCCGCTCCGCAAGATCAACCAGTGCACAGCGCCTTGATGGCCTGCGCGATTTCCGGATCCGCCGCGCAGGTGTCAGCGGCAATCTCACGCGCCGCGCCGACGACATCGCCGTCGACAACCCGATCGATCAGGCCGAATTGCAGCGCTTCATCGGCCAGTATCTTCTGCCCACCCATCAGGATCAGCTTGGTCCGCGCCGGTCCGATCAGTGCGGCCATACGCCCCGGATCCGAGGGTTGCGGCAAAAAGCCCAGTTTCATCACCGGGTAAAAGAATTTCGCCCCCGGCACCGCAAGCCGAATGTCACAAGCCAGCGCCATCCCCATGGCACCGCCCGCAAGCGTGCCGTTCAGCGCCGCGATGGTCAGTCCCGGCAAACCGGCAATGGCCCCCGACAAACGTTCCCACAGTGGCGACACCGCAAGCCCCGCGCGCGCCTCCTCCAGATCTGCGCCCGCGCTGAAAACCTTGCCCTCGCCCGTCAGGATAAAGGCCCGCGCGCTTTGCGCCCCTTCCGCGATCTCCGCCAGTTCCTCCAGCATCGCACCGGTCAGAGAATTTGCCTTCTCCGGACGGTCGATCCTGACCACCATAAGCCCGTTATCCTGTTCTACCCGGATCATGCAGTTCGCTCCCTTTCCCGTTTCGTCAGGTGTAGGCGCACAGGCGCGGGCGGTCCAGCCACTCGCAAGTTTTCGCCGCTACCCCTTGACCCGCCCCCGCCGCTAAATCACCATCCGCGCAAATTTCAAGAAGGTCCGGGAGCATCCATGACAATCCGTTTTTTCGCCGCCAGCCCGCTGGTTTCAACAGTGTCGCGCGCGGCGATCTGCCTTGCCTTGGCGGCCCCAGCTAGCGCCGATGTGACCAGTGCGCAGGTCTGGGCCGACATGAAATCCTATATGGAAGGCACCGGGTATCAGACCACCGCAACCGAAACCCCAACCGGCAGTGGGCTGACCGTTTCCGATATCGAAATGTCCATCGACATCCCCGGCGAAGAGGAAGCCGGCGGCACTGCCAAGGTGCTGATGAATCAGATCGTCTTCAACGATAATGGCGATGGCACCGTCACCGTGCAGCTGCCCGCCACTATCCCCATGCAATTTCAGGCCGAGGCTGACGGTGACATCGTTTCTGCCGGAACGATCACAATGACGCAAACGGGCGCGAACATGATCGTGTCAGGCGACCCGAACGACACGACCTATGACTACACGGCCCGCGAAATCGTGGTGTCCATGGATGACCTCACCGTCGAAGGCGAGGGCGTCCCGACAGAGCAAATGAACATCACCATGTCCGTGAATGACGTGACCAGCCAGACCCGGATGACCGTCGGCGAGATGCGCGCACTCGATCAATCGTTCAAAGCCGCCAGCCTTGATTACACCTTTGGCATGAAAGTGCCCGAAGGCCCGGAACAGGGCAGCTTCATCATTACCGGCACCATGACGGAACTGGACGCAGCCTCCACGGGGCAAATGCCTCTGGACCTCGCGGACGGAACACTTTCCGGGTTTGTGGCGTCCGGTATGCAGGGCACGGGTGCCTTCACCTTCGCGAGCGGCTCGTCCAGCATGACCGGCGACACGCCTGACGGAAAAATCATGGGCAACAGCTCCTCCCAGGGGGGCGAGCTGACCGTCGGCATTGGCCCGGATGGCATCGGATATGCTGTGGATGTTTCCAACATGGCGACGGAAATGACCGTGCCGGACTTGCCGTTCCCCATCGCGCTTCAAATGGCGAAGTCGGCGTTCAATCTGAAATTCCCGGTGACCACCAGTGATGAAGAACAGGATTTCGCCTTTGGCTTCACGCTGGGTGCGGTCACGGTTTCTGACATGATCTGGAGCCTGTTCGACCCTGCGGGGCAACTGCCACGCGATCCTGCCACGATTTCCGTCGACCTGACGGGCAAGGCAACGATGCTGATCGACGTGTTCGACCCGGCGCAGACTGCCACGCTCGAAGCGGGTGCCCAACCGGGCGAGATCAACGCACTCGACATCAACGGTCTCGAAGTCTCTGCCGTCGGTGCCAGCCTGACCGGCAATGGCGGCCTGACCTTCGACAACTCCGCCACCGGCAGCCCGAATGGGATGCCCCAGCCGGTCGGCGCGATCGATCTGCGTCTCGAAGGGGCGAACGCGCTGATAGACACCTTGGTCAACATGGGCCTTGTGCCGCAAGATCAGGCGATGGCCGCGCGGATGATGATGGGTCTTTTCGGCGTGCCGCAAGGCGACGACACCCTGACCTCCAAGATCGAGTTCACCGAAGGAGGCGGGATTTTCGCGAATGGGCAACAGATTCAATAATCGGCTCGCCGGTGATCTGAATTCAAGCGAAGGGGGCTGCGGCCCCCTTTTTTCATGGCCCAAGGACGCGCGCCCCGCTTGCAGTCGAGCCTGCCGCGGTCTACCTCCTCTGCATGAACAGAAATCTCCAAGATGTAACACAGGCGCTGCTTGATGCGGCGGCCAAAGCCGGGGCGGAAGCCGCCGACGCCATCGCGCTGCAAGGCACCGCTTTGTCGGTCGATGTGCGGCAGGGCAAACTGGAACATGCCGAACGCGCCGAGGGCATTGATCTGGGCCTGCGCGTTTTCGTCGGCAAGCGGCAGGCGAATGTCGCGATCTCCGACGCCAGCCCGCCCGCGATCCAAACCATGGCAGAACGCGCGGTCGCCATGGCCCGTGAGGCACCAGAAGACCCTTATGCGGGGTTGGCCGACCCCAGCGCGATTGCGACCCAATGGGATTGCGACGCGCTTGAAATGGCGGATCCCGCCGATGAACCCGCGCCCGAAGCGCTTCAGGCCGACGCGGCAGAGGCCGAGGCCGCTGCGTTGGCCGTCACCGGGATTACGCAAGTGCGCGCTGCCAGTGGCACCTATTCCGCCCGCGATGTTCATATCGCGGCGAGCAATGGGTTTTCCGGCGGATACCGCCGCACGTCTCGGTCCATTTCCTGCGGGGCAATCGCGGGCACCGGGCTGGGCATGGAACAGGATTACGATGGTGACACGCGCATTTTCCAATCGGACTTGCGCGATGCGGCTGAGATCGGCAGGCGCGCGGCGGAACGGGCCCTTGAACGGTTGGACCCGCGCAAACCGCCGACCGGCGCGTTCCCCGTCCTGTTTGACGAACGGATTTCCAGCACTTTGATCGGCCATCTGCTTAGCGCGGCCAACGGGGCCTCTGTCGCGCGCGGCGCGTCTTGGTTGCGCGATCGGTTGGGATCGCAGGTGCTGCCCAAAGGGATCAACCTGATCGAAGACCCGCACCGCCCACGCGCGCTGGCCTCTCGCCCCTTCGATGCCGAAGGGCTTGCCACGCGCAAACGCGTGATCGTCGATGACGGGACACTGACGGGCTGGACGCTGGACCTTGCCACCGGGCGCAAGCTGGATCTGCCCTCCACCGCCAATGCGGTGCGCGGGGTGTCCTCGCCCCCCTCGCCCAGCACGTGGAATGTCGAATTGACACAAGGCAGCGCTGACCGCGACTCCCTGCTGCGCGACATGGGCACCGGGCTGATCGTGACCTCGATGATCGGATCGACGATCAACCCGAATACAGGGGACTATTCGCGCGGGGCCGCCGGCCTTTGGGTGGAAAATGGCGAGATCGCCTATCCGGTCAACGAATGCACGATCGCCGGGAACCTGCTGGACATGCTGGCCAGCCTCGTGCCCGCCAATGACGCACGTCCGTGGCTCAGCCGCGTCGTGCCCTCGCTGCTGGTCGAAGGGATGACCCTTGCCGGAAACTGATCTCGCGCTGCTGATCCGGGCGGCGCGTGGGGCGGGCGAAATCGCGCTGCGATATGCCGGACACACCGCCAAGCGCTGGGAAAAGCCCGGCGGGGCGGGGCCCGTCACCGAAGCCGATCTGGCGGTGAACGACTATCTCGCAGAGACATTGCGCGCGGCCCGTCCCGATTACGGTTGGCTGAGCGAAGAAACCGAGGATTCGACTGCCCGGCTGAGCGCAAAGACCGTGTTCATCGTCGATCCGATTGACGGCACCCGCAGCTTTATCGAAGGCGGGCGCACTTGGGCACATTCCATCGCAATCGCCCATGAGGGCGTCACCGTCGCCGGGGTCGTCTTTCTTCCGGCACGAGACAGGCTGTTCTCGGCCGCCAAGGGCGAAGGCGCGGCCCTGAACGGCGCACCCGTCGCCGCACGCCAGACAGACAACCTACGCGACGCGCAAATCCTCGCAGCCCGGCCCATCACCGATCAGAAGTTCTGGAACGGGCCGGTGCCGGAATTCGTGCGTGCCTATCGCCCCTCGCTTGCCTACCGGATGGCCTTGGTCGGGCAAGGCAGGTTCGATGGGATGATTACGTTCCGCCCGACATGGGAATGGGACATCGCCGCCGGATCATTGATCGCCTCCGAAGCAGGGGCCACCGTCACCGACCGGCGCGGTGCCACGCTGCAGTTCAACAAGGCCGATCCGCGCACCAGCGGCGTTATCTCGGCCGCGCCGAACCTGCACCGGGCGCTCGCCCGCGCCCATAACAGCGCCGATGGTGAGTAGGGTCAGGCCGCTCTGCCGTCCCTGACCCGGGAGGCGGAAGCCTTTTGACTGGCTTCGGACCGGGCCAGCGCCGCGGTCGCTTCCAGCAACATGCCTTCCCAGACCTTCAGCTTCGCGTCCAACACGGCGCGCTGCGCCTCATCCACACAGGGCAGCCGTTCGTGGATCAGTTTGATCTGTTCGTGCGCGGCGATCTGAATGGCCCGGTGATGACGGGCGTTGAATGTCTGAAACAGGAACAGCGCGCGTGCCTGCAACGCACTGGCGCGCGGATCGTCCCGCCGGACCGCGTCGCCCGCCATATCGAAGGCGGCCTGAACATCCGCCAGAGAAACCGATGCGCCCCACTCCGTCTCAACCGTATAATCCGGGTCGGTCTGTGCGACGGGGTGTTCGCCAGTATGCGCGTCAGTATTCTCCGGGGCCGCGCTGCCAGTTTCCGATGCGGGTGCAAAAACACGCTGCCCCTTTCCGGGATGGCAGGGGAACTGGAAAGCGAACGGCATCGGCAATACTCCTTCTGAAGCCATGACTGCACGCAAGGCGCTTTTAACCTCGCAGTTGGCATGGTGTGTGCACGATTCGGATGAACAATCGGTTCAAAGACGGCGACTGCCGTTGACCCTTGGGCCGTTTCCCGTAAACCGATAGATAACCTGTACCGAAAGGAAACCGCATGCCTCAACGTCTTCACCTCGTTTTCGGAGGAGAGCTCGTCGATCCGAGCCGCAATGTTTTCAAGGATGTAGATGACCTGCATATCGTCGGCATCTATCCCAATTACGAAGCGGCCTATGACGCGTGGAAAGCCGAAGCCCAGCGCACGGTGGATAACGCGCATATGCGGTACTATATCGCGCATCTGCACCGCCTTCGGGACGAAGAGGCCGAAGCGTCCTCGACCGAAGAACTCGGGTAAGGTCCTCGCGTGTCGGGCCGATCTCTTAGCCTGCAGGCTTACAGAACGCTGTCCCGGCGCGGCCCCGTGCGCGCGCGCGACCATGAAACCCCGCGCCCGCCGGGCGAGGTCGTCTGGTTTCACCTTGGCCACATCAAGGATCATGCCGCCGTTCTCGACATCATCGACCGGCTGGTTGTCCATCGCACTGGGGTCAATGTTCTTCTGACCACAAGTCCGGGACGGTCCCATCCGAAAACCCGGATCGACGACCGCCCGGGCCTGATCACCGAGCAGGTGCCAGACGAGCACCCTCATGCCGTCGACGAATTCCTGGACCATTGGCGGCCCGATATGTGCCTTTGGCTTTGGGGCGGGCTGCGGCCCAATCTGGTGCATGAAACATCCCGGCGGAACATTCCGATGCACCTGATCGCCGCAGAGCCCGCCGGGTTCGACAGCCGCCGCGACCGCTGGCTTCCCGAACTGTCCCGGCAGGTTTTGCGCAGCTTCGTATCGGCAACGGCGGCCTCCAGCCCCGCGCTGGAACGGTTGGCGCGGTTGGGGTTGCCGCGCGAAAAGATGGAACTGCAGCCAAAGCTGCGTCCAACCGGGCGCGTGCTGCCCTGCCAATCCTCTGATCTGGACGAGATCACCCAGTATCTGGCCGGACGCCCCGTATGGCTGGCCGCGCAGACCCAGAAACAGGAATGGTCGCCGGTTCTGCGCGCTCACCGCGCCGCTTTGCGCAATGCACACCGCTTGCTGCTGGTTCTGGAACCGACCGAAAGCACCGACCTGGAAGAGTTGTGCGCCCTGATCGATCGCCACGGCCTGACACGCGGCATTTGGGGCAATGGGGAATGGCCCGACGAAACGGTGCAGGTTTTGATCGCCGACATCCCCGGCGAGCTTGGCTTGTGGTACCGGTTGGCGACGGTGTCCTTCCTTGGCAGCTCACTCGGTGCCGGTCAGGCGGGGATCGACCCGTTCGAGGCTGCCGCCTTGGGTACGGCGATCCTGTATGGACCGAATGTGGGCAGCCGCCTGAACAGCTACACGTTGCTCGCGAATGCGGGTGCGGCGCGCATCGTCAATGACGCGGACTCGCTCGCCACTGCCGTGCACCGGCTGGTCGCGCCCGATCAGGCGGCGGTGATGGCCCATGCGGGCTGGGACGTGACCAGCCAAGGCGCAGAGGTGGTGGACGGCGTCGTGGACCTGATCCAAAACGGGTTGGACGACCGCGCCGCAACCAAGGAACACCCGTGAGAGAGCCTGCCTTCTGGTCCGACCCGTCTGATATCCGCAGCCGCCTGCTTGCCCCGATTGGCGCGCTCTATGCCCGTGCCACGGCGCGGCGTTTGGCGGGCGGCGCGAAAGAGCGGCTGGATATCCCTGTCATCTGTGTCGGCAACATCAACGCGGGCGGGACCGGCAAAACCCCCGTCACCATCGCGTTGGCCGAACGGCTGCGCGATCTCGGTCACCGACCGCATGTGGTCTCGCGCGGATATGGCGGCACGCTGACCGGTCCGGTGCATGTCGATCCAGCCCGGCACAAAGCCAGCGAGGTCGGGGATGAACCGCTGTTGATCTCCGCCTTCGCAGATGTCTGGGTCGCAAAGGACCGTGGTGCAGGCGGGCGGGCCGCACAAGAGGCCGGGGCGAGCGTGATCGTGCTGGATGACGGGTTCCAAAACCCCGCATTGGAACAGGATCTGAAAATCGTCGTCGTCGACGCGCAGCGCGGCTTCGGGAATGGCCGCTGCATCCCCGCCGGGCCATTGCGCGAACCCTTGGCGACCGGCCTCGCGCGGGCGGACGCCCTTGTGACGGTGGGCGATGCTACGGTGCAACGCCAGTTCGACACCCCGCTGCCAGCCGATTTGCCACGCCTCGCGGCAGAGTTGAAACCGCTTCAGACCGGGATGGACTGGACCGGGCAGCCATGGCTTGCCTTTGCGGGCATCGGCCACCCGGAGAAATTCTTCAACACGCTACGCAAGCTCGGCGCGACTCTTGCCTTGACCGTCCCGCTGGACGACCATGAACCGCTCACGCCCGGCTTGCTGACACGCCTTGAAAGGGATGCCCTGGCGGCAGGTGCACAGCTTGTCACAACGGAAAAGGATGCAGCCCGCCTGCCCCGTGCTTGGCGCGGTAAGGTCCTGACCCTGCCGGTACGGCTGCATTTCGATGACGAAGACCAGATGAAAGCGCTTCTGGCACAATTCCCTGCCCCCTGATCCCGATACAAGATCCGTATGAAGGAAGGTGGGGGAGTTTGAGGGGGCTCGCCCCCTCAAAGCCTGCGTGGCTTGAACGCAAATAGGTCCGATGCGCGCCGGGGCGCGCACCGCAAGATCACGGCCGGTGCGCGCAGATTACAGCGCGTCTTCGATGACCTCGGCCAGATCGTCATATGCCATGTTGGAATAGGTCTTGCCGTCGATCACAAGCGAGGGCGTGGACTCGATCCCATGCGTTTCGGCGTTCTGCTGATACCATGCGACGAGGGTTTGCAGCTTCTCGCCGTCGCGCAGGCACGCATCAAGTTGCTCACCATCGACACCAGCGATCCGCCCGATCTTGCTGAGTTCTTCGACAATATCCGCCGGCGCGCCCGCGCGCACCCATTCGGACTGTCCTTCAAAGATCATGTCCGTGATGCCAAAGAATTTCTCCGGCCCGGCACAGCGCGCCACGGCAGATGCCCACAGCCCGTAGCGATCGAAATAGACCTCGCGGAAGATGAACTTCACCTTGCCGGTATCCACGTAATCCGCCTTCAACTGCTTGAGCTGGTTCGCATGGAACGACGCACAATGCGGGCAGGTGTAACTGGCATATTCGATGATGGTCACCGGCGCATCGGGATCGCCCATCACCATGTCTTCGATGGTGGAAATGTCGATTTCCGCCTCTTGCGCATGGGCCGCGCCGACAAGGCCGCCAGAGAACGGAGTCGATGCGATCGAGCCGGAGTTCGATCCCTGACCGTTCAGAAACCATGCTCCTCCCGCGAGGGCCAGAGACGCCAGGGCGATAACCTTAAGTCGAGACATACGCTATCCTTTTAGCTTGTCGATTTAGAGATGATGTTCGTGCCGAGCCGTTCAAGCGCCTGCCGCAGCCCCGGATCGGACACTGGGGCAACCTGTTCAGTCACGGCTTTGCGCGCCTCGGGTGGCAGCGGCGCGGGGTCTTTTGCCTTGGCCCGCGGGGTAAAGGCCACCTGGCCCTCCGCAAACCCGGTCGGCGCAGTTTGGGTGATCCGCACCCGTGCGATGGCGTTGTAGCCATATACGGAATTGACCCGCTCGCGCAGTTGTTCCTTTTGCATTTCCAGCATCGGCGCTTGTGCCCCGGTGGTCAGCAGCACCAAGGTCGCGCCAAAGCCGCCCCGGCCATAGCTGACCTCGACCGGGCGGGAAATTGCGGCGGCATCCGGGCCGGCGATTTCCTCCCAATGGGTCAGAAGACGCGATTGCGCAAATCCACGCGACGCGCTCGCATCCCGAATACGCCCACGCAACAGCGCGCCCGTCTGGGTAAAGCCGAATTTTCGGGGCGACCCACCTTTGGGTCTGGACGTTGACATTTCGCGCGCTCTCATTTGCAACAGGCCGGAGTTTACGACGGGACGCCGACCGGCACCAGACACACCACCGCGATGGAGACATAAAACTTGCGTGAGACTGCGGCCCAAGACCTGCTGGACTGGTATGATACGCATGCCCGCACGATGCCGTGGCGGGTGCCGCCTGCCGATCGCAAGGCGGGTGTCGCCCCGGACCCCTATCATATCTGGCTGTCCGAAGTGATGCTCCAGCAAACCACCGTCGCAGCGGTGACGGAGTATTTCCGCAAATTCGTCGCCCGCTGGCCCACCGTCGCCGATCTGGCTGCGGCGGAGGATGCCGATGTCATGGCCGCTTGGGCGGGCCTTGGTTATTATGCCCGTGCGCGCAACCTGCTGAAATGCGCCCGAACCGTAGCATCGGAATATGGCGGGCAGTTTCCGCGCACCCGCGCCGGGTTGGAAAAGCTGCCCGGCATCGGCCCTTATACCTCTGCCGCGATCTCCGCGATTGCCTTCGACCAGCCAGAAACCGTCGTGGATGGCAATGTCGAACGGGTCATGGCGCGCCTCCATGACGAACATACACCGCTGCCTGCCGCAAAGCCGATCCTGACCCAGCAGGCCGAGGCCCTGACGCCGCAGCACCGTCCCGGAGATTACGCGCAAGCCGTGATGGATCTTGGCGCGACGATCTGCACCCCGCGCAATCCCGCTTGCGGCCTGTGCCCGTGGCGCACGCCCTGCACCGCACGGCAGGCGGGTACGGCACCGGAGTTACCAAAGAAAACGCCCAAGAAGGCCAAACCGGTCCGGCGCGGTATTGCCTATGTGGGACGCCGCGCGGATGGCGCGTGGCTGCTGGAAACACGGCCCGACTCCGGGCTTTTGGGCGGGATGCTGGGCTGGCCCGGCTCCGACTGGTCCGAGGCCCCCGCCCCGCCCCCCGCGCCGCCTGTCGATACCGATTGGCACCCGCTTGAAGGCGAGGTGCGCCATACCTTCACGCATTTCCATCTGATTCTGGCGATCCAGACCGCTTGGCTGCCGCAGGACGCCGCCCCATCCGCTGGTGGTTTCGTGCCCAGCGCAGAATTCCGCCCTGCCGATCTGCCCACGGTCATGCGCAAAGTGTTCGATCTGGCCCAAACATCGCTGCGTTAGGATTTGCTGCACAGCGCCCTGATACGCTATCACCAAGCGCAGCACCTGAATCGAGGACGAACATGCCGCCTCAAACCATATCCCCCGCAGAACTTTCGGATTGGCGCCGCGCCGTGCCGTTCTTTTTGGCCTACGCGCTGGCACCGCTAGCGTGGATTTCAGCGATCTACGGGGGCTGGACCGTGCTTTTGGTGCCCTTGGTCGCGTGGTACGCCTTTGCCGCGCTGGATTATGTCGTCGGCCTGAACAAAGACAACGCCGACCCAAACGCAACCGACGCGGACCTGACGCTGTACCGGATGGTCACGCTTTTTTGGACACCGGTGCAGGCTGCGTTGCTGCTGTCGCTTCTGTGGTACGTCCCGCAGGCGGAACATCTGTCCACGCTCGAACGCATCCTCGTGTTCTTTGGTGTTGGCGTCGTCACCGGGACGGTCGGAATCAACTTCAGCCACGAATTGATGCATCAGACCAACAAGCTGGAACGCTGGATGGCGGATATCCTGCTGTCCATGGTGCTGTATTCGCATTTCCGGTCAGAGCATTTGCTGGTTCATCACCGCTATGTCGGCACCCCACGCGATGCGGTGACCGCGCGCTATAATGAAGGGTTCCACCGCTTTTATCCAAGGGTCCTGCGTGAGAGCCTGACCTCTGCCTTCCGCGCCGAAGCGCACAGGCTGGAAAAGACCGGGAAGCGCTGGACCGATGCCGCAAACCCGTTCTGGCGGTATTGGGCGCTGCAGGCCACCTTTGTCGTGCTGGCACTGCTGCTGGGCGGATGGTCGGGGCTGGCGCTGTTCCTTGTGCAGGCCGGGACCGCGATCTGGCAGCTTGAACTGGTCAATTACGTCGAACATTACGGGCTGACGCGCAAACATCTGGGCGACGGGAAGTACGAACATGTACGCCCGCATCACAGCTGGAACGCCGCGCATCGTGTTTCGAACTGGTTGCTGATCAATCTCCAACGGCACTCGGATCACCACTACAAACCGGACCGGCGGTTCCCCGTCTTGCAGAATTATTCCAACTCCGAAGCGCCGCAATTGCCCTTCGGGTATCCGATAATGACCATCGCCGCGATGATCCCGCCGCTGTGGCGCCGCGTGATGAACCCGCGCGTGCGCGCGTGGCGCGACCGGTTTTACCCGGAGATTACCGATTGGACGCCCTATAATACCGGCCAAACACCCCTGCCCCGATAAAGCTTTCTTAAGACGCCTGTCGTAAGGTTTGCCGCACGGATGCGACGGATCGAACGGGGTATCTATGGGCAATGCTGCTATCGCTTACGAACATGTCAGGCTTCCAAAATGCCTGTTGGTCGAAGATTCCGACTTTGACCGGCGCAGAATCTCGCGGGTTCTCGACCGTGGCCGTCGCGTCGATCTGAACAGCGTCCCCAGCCTGTCGCAAGCACGGTATTTCCTGGCACGTGACCGGTTCGACGTGATCCTGCTGGACAATGCACTGCCGGACGGGCTGGGCGTCGATTTTGCGCTGGAACTGCGCCAAGATGCCCGCCACGCCGCCGTACCCATCGTGATGGTCAGCGATTATCCGACGCCATTTATCTACGACAAGGCGATGGCGGCAAAGATCAACATCGTGGTGTCGAAAGACGATTTCCAACCCAAACATCTGCGCGATGCGCTCAAGCAAGCGGGCGCGCGCAGCAGCGCGCGGATGTAATCCGGCCAGACCAGGTGGCGGCAGACCCAAGCGGCTTTCAACGAAAAAAGCCCCGCCAATGAAGGCGGGGCAAGGTGTAGTGCCTGTTGGATAGGTAGGCCCTGGCAGGCCGCAGGCACCGGCGGTTTTCGTGAAATTATTGTTCGCGCATCTCGGCGCGAATTTGTTGGCGCAGCACGTCGATTGGCACGGTTTTGCCATCGCGTTTGAAGCACCAATAGGTCCAACCGTTGCACGATGGCGCGCCTTCCAGCGCGGCCCCGACCTGATGGATAGACCCTTTGACATCGTCGCCGATCAGCGTGCCGTCGGCCCGCACCTTGGCCTTGTGCCGTTGGTTCATGGAGAAAAGCTCTTCGCCCGGGCGCAACATCCCGCGTTCGACCAACTGGCCGAAGGGAACGCGCGGCTCCGACCGTTTGGAGACGCTGACACTCAGCGCTTCGCGGTCGAACTTGCGCACCTTCGCAATCCGCGCCGCCGCTACCGTACGATAGCTTTCTTCGCGCTCGATCCCGATGAACTCGCGGCCCAGCATCTTGGCCACCGCGCCCGTTGTGCCCGTGCCGAAGAACGGGTCAAGCACGACGTCACCGGGATTGGTGGACCCCACCAGAACGCGGTGCAGCAGGCTTTCCGGTTTCTGCGTCGGATGCGCCTTGTCACCTTTGGAATCCTTCAGCCGTTCGTGCCCGTTGCAGATCGGCAGAACCCAGTCAGAGCGCATCTGGATGCCCTCGTTCAAGGCTTTCAACGCTTCGTAGTTGAAGGTGTATTTACTGTCCTCGGACTTGCCCGCCCAGATCATCGTCTCATGCGCATTCGTAAGGCGCTTGCCCCGGAAGTTCGGCATCGGGTTCGACTTGCGCCAGACCACGTCGTTCAGAATCCAGAACCCTTCGTTCTGCAGCGCCGCGCCGACACGGAAGATATTGTGGTAAGATCCGATCACCCAGATCGCCCCGTTGGGCTTGAGCAGCCGACGCGCGGCTTTCAGCCAGGCTGCGGTGAATTCGTCATATGCGCGGAAGCTGGAAAACTGGTCCCAGTGGTCATCCACAGCGTCAACACGGCTGTTATCGGGCCGGTGCAGATCGCCTTTTAGCTGAAGGTTATAGGGCGGATCCGCAAAAATCAGATCCACCGATGCCGCAGGCAGACTGTTCATCACATCGATGCAGTCACCCGCAATAATCTGGTTCAAAGGCAGCGCCTCAGCGCCCTTCACATGTTTCGTCATCTCTGCCTCGTGATCGGCACATGTTGTGCTCGTTTGTTGGCTCCAAGATGATTCAGCGGCGATTCCCGGTCAAATTCTTTTTTGAATCCAATTGGTTAAGTTTTGCCTTGATACAAGATATTGTGGACGGGCTTGAAGGAGCGTCTATGATGTGGGCTTGCACCAAGATCCTGAAGCGCCGTCATGTGGCTTTTTGATCCATAGCCCATGTTGGTCTCCCATCCGTAGCCCGGATGCTGTTGCGCCAAATCCACCATGATTTGGTCGCGCCTCACTTTTGCCACAATTGAGGCCGCCGCAATCGACAATGATTTGCCGTCGCCCTTGATGACCGGTGTCGCGGGCAGGGTCAGCCCGCGCGGCAGCAGGTTACCGTCGATCAGCACATGGCCGGGTGTGGTTGCCAGCCCTTCGATCGCGCGCAGCATCGCAAGGTGGGACGCGCGCAGGATGTTGATTTCGTCGATCTCCTCGACGCTGGCCTCCCCGATAGAGACAATGGCCCGCGCCAGAATCTTAGGCAGCAGCGCATCGCGCCGCTTAGCTGTTAGCGCCTTGGAATCGTTCAGCCCCTCTGGAATGTCTGTCGGATCAAGGATGACTGCCGCCGCCAGAACAGGCCCGGCCAAGGGACCGCGCCCGACCTCATCCACTCCGGCGACGATGCCGCCGATCTGTGTCTCCAAGCTGTAATCCGGCATTGCCTCTTTCGGTCCCCTGAAACGCTGATTGCCTGACCCATCGCAAATCTACTGCGTAGATACCACCGTCCCGACGGAGCGCGACGGTTTGCCGGTCGCCTTGCCGCCCCCACATGCAGGCCGCCCGAACGAAAAAGGCGCGGCGCTCCCCCAGAGAGACTGCCGCGCCTGCCGGGCTTTTTGACGGGCCGGGTCTGGACGCATCGCACCCTGCCCGGCCCCGATCACCCCTGGCCTGCTTTACTCGTTACACACCTGCCTATACCGCCAGAGGGTGTTGTTCAGTTGTGACGTTTGACGCGGCGCGGCAGCGGGCGCGGCTCGACACGGTGGCTATGTGCCTGCGGGCGGTGGATCGTGTCGCGATGCACATGCGGGCCATTGTGGCGATGCACATGTGCACCACTGTGCCGATGCACATGTGGGCGTTTCTTCGGGTGGACATACGGCTTGACCACACGGTGACCGTGGCCGCGCGTCGACACGTCGGGCTTGTCCCGGCGGTTATCCGCGATGATCGCGCCCACAACTGCAAGCCCCAGCAAAGCGGCCAGCGCGCGTTCCGTGTCGCGATCCCCGGCCTGCGCCCCCTGCGGTGCAAGCGCCGTGATCGCCAGGGCCAAGGCCGCGACGCCCGTGATGAGTTTCCGATGCAATGTATAAGCCATGGTTCCGGCTCCTTTCGCCTGATCTTCCAGATGGCACCGAACCGAAGCCCGGCGGTGATGCGGTCAAACTGGCTGCCCCCCGCCCAGACAGGCAATATCGCCCCCTTGATATTGGATAACAGCCGCCGCAACCACTTGTGGATATTGAATGACGCGGGCTGCACAGGCATTGTCACGCCCATGACACGCATTCTTCTTTCCGGGCTATTCGCCCTACTGACAGGGTTTGGCGCGACGGCTGCATCGGCCGAGTGCTATGCCGATTACAAGGCGAAGCAGGGCTCGCCCCTGCGGCTGCACTACGGCGTGGCCGAACTGCGCGGGGAATGCTCCGTCGCGTCGGCGCGCGCCCAATTGAACAAACGCCTTGCCCGTCAGGGCTGGACGCTTCTTAACGTCGTGTCGGTCTTTGGACCGGAAGGCTTGCAATCGAGGAAGGCTGATGCCGGATCCTACTACCTCCGCTTCTGAGACCCGGCGTTTCGTCGCCATCGGGATCGGGGCGATTGTCGCCCTGCTGCTGGTCGTCGCCGTGTTGCTGTTTCTGACCCTGCCCGACGCCAATGCGTTCAACGCACGGGTCGAACGGATTTTCATGGAGAACGACCTGACGACGCAGGCCGAGATCAAGCTGCTGGAAATCCTCGCCCAGTCCGGCACCGCGTTTTCGGACACGCTGGTCAGTTACCGGGTGGTGATCTTCATCCTGCTGGTCTTTGGCACCGCAATGCTGATCGCAGCGCTGGTCTTTTTGCTGATGCTGGTCGCGCTGAACCGGCGGATGGCGCAGGTCGAACGCTCTGGCATTCAGGTGTCGTCGCTGCTGATCTCGCGCGAGGAGAACACCGTCTATCTCAACAACATGGAATTCAAGCTGACCGAAGCTGCGATGGAAACCATGTCCGTGCTGGCCGAGGCGCGGATGGATGATGACGTGGTCACAGGCGTAGAGCTTGAGGCGCTGATCACCGGGCGGGACGCTTCCGATTGCGAGGAAGCCGCCGGGGCGACCCGGATCAAAAGGCTGCGTGACGGGCTTGGCAACCAGATCGTCAGCGCGCTTCTGGTCAAGAATATCGCGCGGCGCGGCTATATGCTTGCGGTCGAAAAAGACGTGATAAAGGTGCTTTGACGCCTCTGGCATTCGCCGCGCCCGCGATGCAATGTGCCCCTGACACAGCAGTTGGAGGACCTGTCATGCCCGCACCAATCAACCCGTTCAAAGCGGCCCTGAAAGAAGGCCGCGTCGTCTATGGCTGCTGGATGGGGCTGGCCGCGCATAACGCGGCAGAGATCGTGGGCACCGCCGGTTTTGACTGGCTGGTGATCGACAACGAACACTCGCCCAACGATCTGCGCTCCACCCGCGACTCGCTCATGGCGCTGAAAGGCTCTGACAGTCACGCCGTTGTGCGTGTGCCCGTGGGCGAGCCGTGGATCATAAAACAGATGCTCGACGCCGGGGCGCAGACAATCATCGTCCCCATGGTCGAAAGCGCCGAACAGGCCGAGATGCTGGTCAAGGCCATGCGCTACCCGCCCCATGGCATTCGCGGTGTCGGCTATTCGATGACCCGGTCCAGCATGTTTTCGCAAATCGCCGATTACGGGACCACTGCCGATGATCAGGTCTGCCTGATTGTTCAGGTGGAAAACCGGGCCGGGCTCGCCGCGCTGGACGACATTCTGGCGGTGGACGGGATTGATGGCGTATTCATTGGCCCGGCCGATCTGGGGGCTGATCTGGGCTTCATGGGCGATCTGATGAACCCGCAGGTCGTCAGTGTCATCATCGATGCAATTGCGCGCATCGCCGCTTCGGACAAGGCCGCCGGTATCCTGACCACGAATGAAGAGATGATTGAAAAAGCCCGCGACGCTGGCGCGCAGTTCATCGCCGTCGGGCTGGATGTGCTTATCCTTGCCGGGGCGGTCCGGGAGCTTGCGGCAAAGTACAAAGCCTGACCGCGCCTACCTTCACCTCTGATTAATCAAACCGCCTAGAGCGGGCCGTCCAAGGCAATGGTCGCGGCCCGCGCGCGCTATTCCTTGGGCAGGTTGATATCCCAGCGGGCGGATTAGGGCGCAATCGTATTAACTTTGAGGCAACATTGTGGCTGCTCTCGCCTTCGCAAAAAATTAGTGTTGATTTTAAGCAAAGGCCGCAGGTTTGGCGTTTGCAGTAACCAGTACTTTATTTTGGGGGGCGACGATGCATCCGACCGGCAAGAAAGACGCGTTCGAAACTCTTGGCATTTCACCTGACAGCGATCAGGCAACGATCGAAGCGACCTTTCGTGCGCTGATCCGGTCCTACCGGCCCGAGATGGCGCGCGAAGATCACGCGGCGGCGATGGCCCTGCTGAACCGGATCGATGCGGCTTTCGACCTGTTGCAGACGAAGCCCTCTAGCCAGCAACGCGATGCGCTGCGGCGCACGATTGCATCGACCGCGCAACAAGCGGTGGCAAAAGCCCACGCCGCGCCGCAAACTCATCCGGCGCCGCGTTCGACGCCGCACACCAAGGCCCGGCGCGCCCCTTCGACCGCAAAACCACGGCGCACCGAGCCAGAGGTGACGCGCATCGCCCGGCGCCCGCAAAACAGCATCTTTTCCAACGCCTTGCGCGCCATGTCACCGGACGCACGCAGCGATGTGGTCATCTACGTCTGACCGCTGCAACCGGCTTGACGCGTTTTTCTGTACGATTGAACTGGCCCTGCCCGCCCAAATCGGGTATCCGCCGCTCGGTTTGAACAAGGACAAGGACCGATGGGCTACAAAGTCGTCGTCGCCGGCGCCACGGGCAACGTGGGCCGCGAAATGCTGAACATCCTGGCCGAGCGCCAGTTCCCCGTGGATGAGATTGCCGTGCTTGCGTCGCGAAAATCTCTCGGCACAGAGGTGTCGTTTGGCGACAAGACGCTGAAGACAAAGGACCTCGACACGTTCGACTTCACGGGCTGGGACATGGCGCTGTTCGCCATCGGTTCCTCCGCGACCAAGGAATACGCTCCCAAAGCCGCCGCTGCGGGTTGCGTCGTGATCGATAACTCCTCGCTCTATCGCTATGATCCGGACATCCCGCTGATCGTACCGGAAGTGAACGCGGACGCGATTCACGGCTATTCCAAGAAGAACATCATCGCGAACCCGAACTGTTCCACCGCGCAGATGGTCGTGGCGCTCAAGCCGCTGCATGACCGCGCGAAGATCAAGCGCGTGGTTGTGTCGACCTACCAGTCGGTATCCGGCGCGGGCAAGGATGGCATGGATGAGCTTTGGGATCAGACCAAGGCCGTCTACAACCCGGTGACCGAGGTGGAACCAAAGAAATTCACCAAGGAAATCGCTTTCAACGTGATTCCGCATATCGACGTCTTCATGGAAGATGGCTCCACCAAGGAAGAGTGGAAGATGGTGGCCGAGACGAAGAAAATCGTCGACCCCAAGATCAAGGTCACCGCGACCTGCGTGCGGGTGCCGGTTTTTGTTGGCCACTCCGAAGCGATCAACCTTGAGTTCGAAGACTTCCTTGATGAGGACGAGGCCCGCGACATCCTGCGCGAAAGCCCCGGCATCATGGTGATCGACAAGCGCGAAGACGGTGGCTACGTCACGCCGAAGGAATGTGTCGGCGATTTCGCGACCTTCATCAGCCGCATCCGTCAGGACAGCACCATCGACAACGGTCTGAACCTGTGGTGCGTGTCCGACAACCTGCGCAAAGGTGCCGCTTTGAACGCGGTCCAGATCGCGGAACTGCTGGGACGCGAGGTTTTGCAGAAAGGCTGATCTTTGCCGACTGCACGATTTCTAAGGGGGCGCTGCACGAAGCGCCCCTTTTTCTTTGCCCGCCGCTCAGGCAATCTGGTCTCAACCTGAACTGGAGTGCTTTTCATGCGTGCCGTTGCGCTTTCCCTTGCCCTGTTTCCCCTGCCTGTGTTGGCGGATACCTTCACCGTGCCAAGCCGCGCGACCGAAGCGGTGATCTTCCCCCAAGGGGGCCTGATCACCCACGAAGTCACCGTGACCTTGCCCGCGGGCACGCACACGCTGAACTTCGACAGCCTTCCGCAGATTAACACCGATGCCGCGAACTACTTCGTCGATGCGCCGGGGATGGAGCTTGGGCCAATCCGGTTCCGCCGGGACAACACGCCGCCCAGAACCGCGCCCGACTCGCCAGAAATCACCGCCGCAAGGGACGCCGTGCGCGCCGCCGAACGCGCCATTCGCGAGGTCAAGGACGCGGCCGAGGCAGAAGAACTGACCGCACAAGCCGCCGAGGCCCGTATCGCCTTTCTCGCCGCTTTGGGGGCCAGCGATGCCCTGCCGCAAGATGCAACGAGCCTGGCCGAAATCGCGCAAATGATCGCGACGCAGACGCTGGCTGCCAAGCAAACCGCGCAAGCCGCCCGGATTGCCGCGCGCGTCGAACGTGAAAAGCTGGACGCGCTGAAGGACGATCTGACCCGCGCGCAACAGGCGTTGGCCGCGCTTGTGCCAGAGCGCGAAGACCGCGTGTTCCTTGCCGTTGATGTCACCGTGAGTGAGGACATGACCGATGTTCCGGTCCGCCTAACCTTTAGCGCGAATGCCTATTGGCGGCCCGCTTATGATTTGCATTTGTCATGGGCCGATGATGCGACGCTGACCGTGGATCGCGGTGCATGGGTGGTGCAGAATACAGGCGAGAACTGGGAAAACGTGGCCCTGACCCTGTCGACCCAGAATATCGGGCAGACCGATCCGGGCAAGGTCTGGCCGTGGCTGCGCCGCCTGCATGACGGGCAGATTGCGCGGGGGTTGAGCACCGCCAAGATGGCCGATGCCGCCGCGCCCCGCATGGAAGAGCTCGCTGTGACGGCAGAGGCCGCGCCCTCCTACAGCACGCAAGGTCTGGCGCTGGTGTATGCCTTTGAGACGCCGGTATCGCTGGCAAGCGGTGCGGATGATGTGCGGATGCCATTCGACAGCCTCGACTTCGCGGCGGAGATCTTTGCCCGTGCCGCGCCGCTGACCGACGACACGGCCTTTGTCATGGCGAAATTTACCAATACCAGCGATCAGCCCCTGTTGCCGACCGGGCAGGCGCGGCGCTTTTTCGATGGCGGTTTCGTCGGTGCCAACGGCTTTGACACCATCGCGCCGGGACAAGAGGCGGAACTGGGGTTCGGCCCGATCACCGGCCTGACCTTGGATCGAACGGTTCTGCGCCGTAACGAGGGCGACCGGGGGATCATCACCCGATCCAATGAAAGCTCTGAAGAGGTGCGGATCGACATCGCCAACCTGACGGAGCGCGCATGGTCCGTGGAGTTGATCGACCGCATCCCCTATTCCGAGCAGGAAGACCTCGTGATCGACTTCACAGCGCAGCCCAAGCCTGACGTAACGGACCGCGAAGATGATCGCGGCGTGCTGCAATGGACGCTGGATATGGCCCCGGGCGCGGCGACCTCTGTCACCACCAGATGGACGATGAAATGGCCCGAGGGCCAGATCGTTCAGTAATCGCGCGAGCCACCAGATCGCGCCAGACCGTGCCACAGGCTGAATGCCGCGTGGCACGGTTCGGTCATCAGACCGGCTGGAATTCGTCAGCGGGCGGAGAGTAGAACTCCAATTCGCCCGCGCCCATGTTCAACCAAAGCCCATGCAGGCTGAGTTGACCGGATTCGACCCGCTCCGCCACGAAGGGGAAGGTCACAAGATTTTCCATCGACGCCAGAACCGACAGCTTTTCAAAGGCTTGGGCCTGTTCATCGGGGTCGGAGATCGCCTCCACCTCCGGGAATTTCGGCGCAAGAATATCCATCCAGCGCCCGACAAAGCTGTCTTTGCGCTGCAGATCGGGGGCGTCACCTTTGCACATATCGATGCAACCCTGCACGCCGCCACATTTGCTGTGGCCCAGCACGATCAGGTGCGAAACCTTCAGAACCGTCACCGCATATTCGATCGCGGCAGAGGTGCCGTGGTTGCCGCTATCGGGTTCGAATGGCGGCACGAGGTTGGCGATATTGCGGTGAATGAAGAACTCACCTTGGTCGGCGCCAAATATGGACGTGACATGAACACGGCTATCGCAGCAGGAAATCACCATCGCGCGCGGGCGTTGGCCCTCTGTGGCCAGACGTTCATACCAAGAGCTGTTCTCGGCATAAGTCGTGGCTTTCCAACCGTGATAGCGTTGCTGCAAATAGGCGGGTAGGGGCTTTAATCTGTGCATGTCCACTCCATTCGTTCCGCTCGAATTATAGAACTTTTGAGCAGAATTCGAGTGAAAAGTCCGAACTGGTGCAACGATTTGAGAACACTTCTCGCGCATGTTCCGATCGGTGGGAAACGATAGTGTAGTGGTGAAAAAGTGACTTCGATCAGACAACTCATACAGGATGAACCGGCCAGCCTCGATCACGATCAGCTGGGCGCATTGTATACGCAGCTTGGCGCGCTTGGCGCTGAAGACGTCGTGCGCCGCGCCATGGAAGAGTTGGCCCTGCGGTTAAGCCATGCGGAACGTCAGTACCGTCAAAATGATCTTGCGGAGCTGCGCAAAGGCGTGCGGTCCCTCGTGGCGATTGCAGAACAGATCGGCATGCAGAAAGTGGCACTTGTCGCGGCGGATGTGCGCAAAACGATCGACCAGAACGATGACGTTGCCATCGCGGCGACCTTGGCGCGTCTTTTGCGTGTGGGCGAACGGTCACTGACCGCGATCTGGGATTTGCAGGACCAAGTTTGATCGCGGCGGCTTTCCGATTGACGGCTTTCCGAATATCGCCCCCGGCCAACCGGCACCGGGGTGCGCGTATTTCGATTCCGTTCCCTGCACGATCGCTTTAAGGTTTCGGGCAACACCTGTTCATCAAAGGTTGCCCGATGCCCCTGACCTTCTCCAAACCGGACCCCGCCGCAATTCCGCTGCACCTGATCGCCTCGGATCAGCTGGATGATGCCCTCGCCGCGCTGCCGGACACAGCCCGCACATGGGCGCAAACACAGTCCTTCAAGGCTGGACATGGCGAACTTCTGACCGTCCCCGCGCCCGATGGCACATGCGGCCTTGCGATGGTCGGCCTTGGCTCTGCGCAGGACCGGGCGCGCACCCGCTTCCCCCTCGCCGCAGCGCGCCGGGCTTTACCGGACGCCACCTTCGACCTTGTCAGCGACCTGCCGGAGGATGCTCTCGCCGCAGAATATCTTGGCTGGCTTCTGGCGGGCTACAGCTTTTCGCGCTACCGGACATCGCCTGCGCCCAAGGCCCGGCTGCTTGCGCCCCAAGACCCGGCCCTCGCCCACCGGCTGGAGGTCATCGCCACGGGGGAGGCATTGACCCGCGACCTGATCAACACCCCGGCCGAAGATATGGGCCCCGCAGACCTTGCCGACGCGGCCAAGGCGCTCGCAGACCAGATGAGTGCCAAGATCGAAATCACCGAAGGCGAGGCCCTGCTCGACAAGAACTTCCCCATGATCCACACCGTCGGGCGCGCGGCCGACCGTGCCCCCCGGCTGATCGACATGCGCTGGGGGGAAAGCGGCCCGCAACTCACGCTTGTTGGCAAAGGTGTGTGCTTCGACACTGGCGGACTCAACCTCAAGCCCGGCGCGTCGATGGGATTGATGAAAAAGGACATGGGCGGCGCAGCGACCGTACTGGGCCTTGCGCATATGATCATGGCGCTCCAGCTTCCATTGCGCCTGCGCGTCCTGATCCCCGCTGTCGAAAACGCCGTGGCGGGTAATGCGTTTCGCCCCGGCGACATCCTGACATCCCGCAAAGGTCTGACGGTCGAGATCAATAACACCGACGCCGAAGGACGGCTGGTCCTTGCCGACGCCCTCGCCCTCGCGGATGAGGACACGCCCGATCTGGTGGTTTCCATGGCCACGCTCACCGGCGCGGCCCGCGTCGCCGTCGGCCCCGACCTCGCCCCCTTCTACACGGACTCGGACACACATGCCGAAAGCCTGAGCCGCGCAGCCGGCAAAACCGCCGATCCGGTCTGGCGCATGCCCTTCCACGCCCCGTACGAGAAAATGATCGAACCGGGCATCGCGGATCTCGACAACGCACCCTCTGGCGGTTTTGCCGGCTCCATCACTGCCGCGCTGTTTCTGCGCCGCTTCGTCGACAACGCGCCCTATATGCATTTCGACATCTACGGGTGGAACCCCACCGCCGCACCGGGTCGCCCGAAAGGCGGCGTCGGCATGGGGGCGCGGGCGCTGCTCGACGCGCTGCCAGACATGCTGGACCTATGACGGACCCGCGCGTCACCCCCGCAAATGACCGGGTCGCGCATGTGTCCCTGCAAGGCATCATCCAGGCGCCCAGCTATGTCGCAGGCACCCCGCAACTCGTCAGCGCCATCGTCACCGACCTTTGCCGCACGCCAAATGGGCCGCGGGACCGCCAACTGTTGCGCGGCGAAACCTTCCACGCGCTCGACAAACAAGATGGTTGGGTCTTCGGTCAGGCAAAGCGCGACCAATATGTCGGCTGGATCGAAGAGGCGGCATTCGTCCCGGCGCTGCCCGCCCCCACGCACAGAATCTGCGTCGCGCGGACCTACGCGAAAACGACCAGTGGCCTCAAAACCCAAGGCAGGGTCACCCCACTCCCCTTCGGCAGCCGCGTTACGGTCATAGGCCAAAGCGATCAGTGGTCCGAAATCACATGGTCCACCGGCACCCTGTCCTCAAACCGCTTTGTACCCAGCCAACATCTTGCCCCCGTGCCGTCTCCGGAAACGGACCCGGCAGCCGTCGCCGAACGGCTGATCGGAACACCTTACCTCTGGGGCGGAAATTCCAGCTTCGGTATCGATTGTTCTGGCCTCGTCCAAGCTGCCCTTCTGGCCTGCGACATCCCCTGCCCCGGCGACAGCGACCAACAAGCCGCAGCTTTCGCAGAGATCCCCCAGGGTAACCTCGCCCGCGGCGATCTGGTCTTCTGGAAGGGCCATGTGGGGATGATGCTGGACGGCACCCGCCTCATCCACGCCAATGCCCACCACATGTCCGTGACGATTGAGCCGCTCGCACAGGCGATCGCACGGATCAGCCAAAAAGAATTCGGCGACATGACCGGCTGCGCGCGCCCACGACCTTCATTGTTCTGAAAATACTCAATGGCACGCGGTGGCCAGGCTCAACGCCCGAAGTTCATTCCACCGCCCGGATCAACTTGCGCTCCAGCACCCGCAACACCGATTTCAGGTCGTGCCCGCGTCGCAAGATCCGGCCATCCATGCCAACAACCGCATACATTCCCTGCTTGCCGCGCAGCTTCGGTCGCTTCTCGATCCTGTAGATCGGCGTCTCCGCCGTCCTGCGAAACACGGAAAAAACCGCAACGTCCTTCAAGGACGAAATCCCGTAATCGCGCCACTCGCCCGCCGCGACCATGCGGCCATAAAGTGACAGGATCGGCCCAAGCTCGGTTCGGTGAAAGGCAACCACCGGGTTTTGAAACTCCCCGCCGGTGCCTGTCGGTACTTGCATGTTCATAGCTCAAGACTTGCGCCAATTTTCCGACATGGCAAGCATTGAAAACGGGCCCACGTGAACGGGATTGTCGGAATCGCGGCGATACGTTACGAATATCATCAGGGGCGAGGAGGAATGAAACACAATGACACCACAGGAGCGCGCAGAGCGGTCAGCCGCCACCATGCTGGGCAATGATCCGGCCAGCCAAGGCTTGGGGATGCAGATCGAAGCCATTGCACCGGGCCGGGCCACGTTGTCGATGATCGTGCGCCCCGACATGGTCAATGGTCACGCGATTGCCCATGGGGGCTTCATCTTCACCCTTGCAGACAGCGCCTTCGCTTTCGCCTGCAACACCTACAACAAGGTGACCGTCGCGCAGCAAAACCAGATCACCTATGTCAGTCCCGGCCGCGCGGGAGAGCGCCTGACGGCAGAGGCGGTCGAAGTCACCCTGACCGGCAGATCCGGCACATATGACGTCACGGTTCGCGGAGAGGACGGACGCACCGTGGCCCTGATGCGCGGCTTGTCCCGCACGATAAAGGGTCAGACGTTTCCTGAGGAGGAGGAACAATCATGAAGGATCTCACACCGCCCAAAGACAGCCTCGGCCCGATCGAAATCGCCTCGCGCGACGAAATCGCCGGGCTGCAACTGCAGCGGATGAAATGGTCATTGGCGCATGCCTATGAAAACGTACCGCATTACCGAGCTTCCTTCGACGCGGCCGGGGTCCATCCGGACGATCTGACCTCGCTGGACGATCTGGCGAAATTCCCTTTCACGGTGAAACAGGATTTGCGCGACAATTACCCCTTCGGCATGTTTGCCGTTCCGCGCGAACAGGTGGCGCGGATTCATGCCTCTTCCGGGACGACCGGACAGCCGACGGTCGTTGGCTATACGCAGAATGATCTGGAAATGTGGGGAAGCGTCGTGGCACGCAGTCTGCGCGCGGCGGGTCTGCGTTCGGGCGATCTGCTCCATAACGCTTATGGCTACGGCCTGTTTACCGGCGGGCTGGGCATCCATCTGGGCTCTGACGCGTTGGGGCTATGCACCGTGCCGATCTCTGGCGGGATGACCCCGCGACAGGTCCGCCTGATCAACGACTTCAAGCCCAAGGGCATCACCGTCACACCATCCTACGCGCTGTCGATCCTGGATGAATTCGCGCGCGAGGGGATCGACCCGCGCGATACTTCGCTGGAGGTCGGTATCTTCGGCGCAGAGCCGTGGACCAACGCGATGCGCAAGGAGATCGAGCAAGCCTTCGACATGCACGCGGTCGATATCTATGGCCTGTCCGAAGTGGTCGGCCCCGGTGTGTCGATGGAATGCGTGGAAACCAAGGACGGGCTGCACATCTGGGAAGATTATTTCTATCCCGAAATCATCGACCCGGACACAGGCGCTGTCTTGCCCGACGGCGAGTTGGGCGAACTGGTCTTCACATCGCTGGCGAAAGAAGCGTTTCCGATCATCCGCTACCGCACGCGCGATCTGACCCGGCTGCTGCCCGGCACCGCACGGTCCATGCGGCGGATGGAAAAGGTTACAGGCCGCAGCGACGACATGATGATCCTGCGCGGCGTCAACGTGTTCCCGACACAGATCGAAGAATGCCTGATGCAGGTGGCCGGCCTCGCACCGCATTTCCAGATCGAACTGAGCAAACCAGACCGGATGGATGTGATGCAGGTGCTATGCGAGGTGGCCGATGCCAGCGTCGACAGCACGCATAAAGGCCGGGAATTGGCCGCGCTGGTCAAACAGACGGTCGGTATCTCCGTGCAGGTGGAGGTACGAGAGATCGGCGGCGTCGCACGTTCCGAAGGCAAGGCCGTGCGGATCGTGGACAACCGGCCCAAGGGGTGACCCACGCCGTTTGCGCGGGTCGGGTCAGGCGGTTTCCAGACAGTGGCGGCGAAACGCGCGTTTGAGCATATCAAGCTCGGCGCGCAACAGGTCGATTTCGGCCCGAATATCGTCGCCCAGCGCCTCGCCCGCGATCAGGGTAAAGTCCCAGATCTGCTCCCCATCGACCTTGTCCACGACGACAAAGGTCTGCACCCCGTCGGCAATCGCATCCGCCGGGATGGGAAACTGTACCAGCCAGCCATCCTCGACCTCTTCGACGGTGACGAGCGGCACGGGCTTATCCAGATGCAGCACCTCGATCTGCGGCACGCCAGTCGCATGGGTCAGCACACCGCGCCACACGCCTTGCTGAATTTTCGTGGTCGCAACCTGCAAATTGCTCATCAGTCGCTCTCCTCACATGGACGCGCGGGGGCGCCGGGCAAATGTCACATCGCGCAAAATCACCTGGTTCATTTCCGGCCCCTCGAAAATCAGATCGACCCACGCTTTCTCGACACGCCGTTCATTCAGGTTGGTATAGGCAAGGTCGAACTCCACCTCGACATGAGCGTCGGTCAGCGGCAGCTCGCGCACGACCTGTTCGGTATTCGGGCCGTGCTTGATGTTCAGACGGGCGAAAATCTCGATCGGCTGTTCCATCTCCACAATGGTGGTGAGCCGGATAAGATGGCTTTTGCGCAGCCCGACGACCGCCTCTTCCGGCAGGTCAATCACCATCGACAGGTAAGACCCGTCAAAGCGGAACACGTCCATCCGCAGGCCATAGGGCGCAAGGTCTTCTTCGCGCAGGTTGCGCAACTGGCGCAGGGTCACCTCGGAAAAGGCGCAGTCGTGGAACATGGTCACTTCCTTGCCCAAGGTCGCCTTGTTCTGAACCGAGCTGATCCCCGGAATTGGCAATGGTCCGCGCCAGAGTTCGGGGCGCCATCCCCAATCCGCGTTATAGGGGCGAGGAAAGTTGTTGGAGCCGACAGCAGGAAGCGCCAGACGCTCCTCCGCTTTGTAGATCAGGCTTTCCAGATGCACCCGAAGCGCACGGGCGCGCTGCCGCTGCTGACGCAACACATCAAGATCGGTCCGGGTCGCTTGCCGCGCTGCACGGGCCCATCGCCGCATCGTGCGCTGGAAAAACACCGTGTCGAGCAATCCGCCGCCTTCTTGTCCCATCGCTGTCGTTGCCCATTCTGGTCTGCTCATCGCCTTATCACGGCGAGTGGTTTCAATCTAATAAACCACGCAGCAACCCGCCAAGCCCTTTTCGAGTTTCAGGTGCACCGGTGGCCGTGTTTCCCGCCAGATCAGAGGCCAGCGAGGCATCATGCGACCGCATCGCCAGCGACGACAGCACCTGCTGCCCCTGTGCCCCGGCAATCACGCCGCCCGGCGGGGCATAGGCCGCCATGGACATCATGTGACTGCCGATGCGGATCACGCCGCGCCAATGGGCCGGGTCCGCGCCATCCGGCACGTCGCCGCGCAGATGAGCCAGCGCCACATCGCCGTCTTGCCGCATCTCCACGATCTCGCCCTGCCCTTGGACCAGCGCGGTCAGCACATGCGCCGCAACATCGTCGTCAGCAGCAGGCGCAACCGCGACAGAGATCATGCCCAGCGCCGCATCCTGCGCACCACCCCGACCGCCAAGGCTGTCACAGCGCGCAAGAACGGTGAAATCCCGGCTATGGACGCGCTTGTCGAGACAGAAGCCATTCGGCGGCACGATGGCGATCTCGCCCCGCGCCATCTTCGCGCTGCGCAACGCATGGTTCTTGCGCGCACCGTCGGGCGTTTCCTGCTGCTCTATCGGTTCAAATAACGAAAACCCACCATCACTACTGTCCGCCGAACAGGCGGACAGGCCTACCGTTACTACAAGCGTGACGATGGACCTCTTACAGGTCCATGTACTCATGTTTCTCTGCCTTGCCCCCGGGATGCGTGACCGCGCCCTTGTAAGTCTCGCCCACCAGTTTCGCGAATTTCCACAGCGCGCCAGAGGCATAGATCGTCTCGCGCGGGCCGTCCCACGCCGCTTTACGCTCGTCCAGCTCGTCCTGCGTCAGATCAACGGACAATTCGCCGCTGATGGCGTCGATGGTGATGATATCGCCATCTTGCAGCAGCGCAATCGGACCGCCGTGATAGGCTTCGGGGCCGACATGGCCGACACAGAAGCCGCGCGTCGCGCCAGAGAACCGGCCATCGGTGATCAACGCGACCTTTTTGCCCATGCCCTGACCGGACAGCGCCGCGGTCGTGGCGAGCATCTCGCGCATACCGGGGCCGCCTGCCGGGCCTTCGTTGCGGATGACGATCACTTCGCCTTCCTTGTAGGCGCGGTTTTGCACGGCTTCAAAGGCGTCCTGCTCGCACTCGAAAACGCGGGCCGGGCCGACAAAACGCTGATGCTGCGCTTCGATCCCGGCAACCTTCACGATAGCGCCTTCCGGGGCCAGATTGCCCTTCAGCCCGACAACGCCGCCGGTCTTGGTGATCGGGGTCGAAACGGGATGGATCACCTTGCCATCCGCTTCCAGTGCGATCTTATCCAGTTCCTCGCCGATGGAATACCCGGTCGCGGTCATGCAGTCTTCGTGGATCAGACCCGCCTTGCGCAGTTCTTTCATCACCACATAGACGCCGCCGACCTCGTAAAGGTCTTTCGCAACGTATTGGCCGCCGGGCTTCAGATCGACGAAGTAAGGCGTGTCGCGGAAGATGTCGCAGACGTCCTCAAGGAAGAATTCGATCCCCGCCTCATGCGCCATCGCAGGCAGGTGCAGACCGGCATTGGTCGACCCACCGGTACAGGCAACCACACGCGCCGCGTTTTCCAGCGACTTCTGCGTGACAACGTCACGGGCCCGGATATTCTTTTCGATCAGGTTCATGACCGCAGCGCCGGAGGCCTCGGCATATTGGTCACGGCTTTCATAAGGCGCAGGCGCACCAGAGGAGTTCGGCAGCGCCAAACCAATCGCTTCGGACACACAGGCCATGGTGTTCGCTGTGAACTGACCGCCACAAGCCCCTGCCGACGGGCAGGCGACGCGTTCCAGCACATCCAGAGCAACGTCCGACATCTGGCCATTCTGGTGACGCCCGACCGCTTCGAACATGTCTTGCACCGTCAGATCGCGGTTCGCGAAATCGGCGGGCACTTCGGGGTTGTTCGGCGCTTTGCCCGGCAGGATCGATCCGCCGTATAGGAACACGGACGGCACGTTGAGACGGATCATCGCCATCATCATGCCCGGCAGCGATTTGTCGCAGCCCGCAAGGCCCACCAGCGCGTCATAGCAATGGCCGCGCATGGTCAGTTCCACCGTGTCGGCAATCGCCTCACGCGACGCGAGAGAAGACCGCATGCCCTCATGGCCCATCGCGATCCCGTCGGTGACAGTGATCGTCGTGAATTCCCGCGGTGTGCCGAAAGCCGATTTCACGCCCATCTTCACTGCCTGTGCCTGACGGTTCAGCGCGATGTTGCAAGGCGCGGCCTCGTTCCAGCAAGTCGCAACGCCGACCAGAGGTTGGTGAATTTCGTCCTCGGTCATTCCCATCGCGTAATAGTAGGACCGATGCGGTGCGCGTGCCGGTCCTTCGGTCACGTGACGGCTGGGCAGCTTGGACTTGTCGAACTGTTTCTTCAGCATCTGGCTGGGCCTCCCGGAATAGCTTTAAGTCCGAATATCGGAGGGCATGGAGCCTCGCAAGGGATAACGCTGCCGAAAAAGCCGCAACGCCGCGCGCTTGTAATCGCTTGGTGGCAACCCTACCCTTATGGTCCAAACGAAAGGGTGGCACGGGCCGCCGGCAGCACGGGCGGCTCATGGAACGTTCCCTTTTCGCCTTCATCTGGAAGTATTCGAAGCGCGATCAGATCTTATTGCTGGTGGTAACGTTAATCACGTTCCCCTTCCTTTACGCGACCTTGGAACTGCCCAAGCAGATCATCAATGACGCGATTTCCGCCGACAGCACGGTCATTGACGCCTTCGGCTATGAGTTGACGCAGATCCAGTACCTGATGGCGCTCAGCTTTGCCTATCTGGGCGCGGTGCTGGCCCATGGGCTGCTGAAAATGCGGCTCAACACGATGAAGGGCGTGCTGGCCGAACGGATGCTGCGCCGCTTCCGCTATACGCTGCTGGCGCGCATGATGCGCTTTCCCAAAAGCTATTTCCAGCGCACCAGTCAGGGCGAACTGGTCTCCATGATCACGTCAGAGGCCGAACCAATGGGCGGCCTGATGGGCGACGCCGTCGCGCAGCCGCTGTTTCAGGCGGGCCAGATGATCATCATCATGGTCTTTTTGTTCCTGCAATCGGTCTGGTTCGGGCTGGCCGGTATCGCGCTGATCCCGCTTCAGGCCTGGCTGATCCCGATCTTGCAGCGGCAGATCAACCAGTTGAACAAAAAGCGGATCATACAAATCCGATCGCTCGCGTCCGAGATCGGGGAAACCGCCGCCGGGATGCAGGATTTGCGTGCAAGCGGTGGCTGGCGCTACCGCCGGGCGCAATTCACAGAGCGTCTGGGCCGCCTCTTCGACATCCGGTTCCAGATCTACCAGAAAAAGTTCTTCATGAAGTTTCTCAACAACTTCATCACGCAACTGACGCCCTTCTTCTTCTACCTCGTGGGCGGCGTTCTGGCGATCCGCGGGGAAATTTCGGTGGGGGCGCTGGTGGCCGCGCTGGCCGCGTATAAAGACCTGTCCGCCCCCTGGAAGGAGCTTTTGACCTTCTACAACCAGGTGCAGGACATGTCGCTGCGCTGGGAAATCGTGACAGAGCGCTTCGATCCCCCCGACATGATCGACAAGAAACTGTTCGAAGGCTTCCCCGAAACCATTCCGCATCTGCGGGGCGATATTTCGCTGCGCAATGTGACCGTGCGCGGCGCGTCGGGCGCGGCCATTCTGGAAGACATCACGCTGGATATTCCCGCGGGCAGCAACGTGGCGATCAAGGTCACCGGCCAGACCGAACGCGCGGCGCTGGCAGATGTGCTGACCCGCGAAGTCCTGCCATCGCGCGGGCAGGTCTTTGTCTCTGGACAGAACCTTAACGATCTGCACCAAGCCGTGATCGCTGCCCGGATCGGCTATGCGCAGTCGCGCCCCTATTTCTTTGACGGAACGCTTGGCACGAACCTTTTGATGCCGCTCCGCTCCCACCCGCCGCAAAGCCCGGAACGCCCGGCCCCCGGCGACCGCCACCGGATCGAAGCCTACCGCTCTGGCAACAGCACGGACGACCTGAACGAAGACTGGACCGATCCCGGCATCGCGGAATTCGTGACCGATGGCGACGTGCGCGGCTGGTGGTTCCAACTGACCAAGGCCATGGGCATCGACGAGTTCATGTTCCGGCGGATGCTGACCTCCTTCGTCGATGAGAAAAAGCACGAGAAGCTGGTCGAGCAAGTCATCGCATTGCGCGGCGAGGTCTGGCAGGCGATCGAAGACAAGGGGCTGGATGACGTGGTCTATCGCTTCGATCCGGACATGTTCAATCCGGCCGTTCCCCTTGGCAGCAACCTGATCTTTGCCTCGCCGCTGCGGTATATCTCGCAAGAAGAATTGATGAACGAACGCGGTTTCATCGCCATGGTCCTGCGACATGGGCTGGGTGAACAGATCATCGCGATTTCCCAGACCGTGATCGAAACGCTTGATCAGACCTTCGGCAAAGACGGCACCGAACACCCGCTGTTCCAGGCGCTCGGCATCGACGACGCGCTTTACGAAAAACTCACAGAAATCGCGGAACGCCGCCGCATCAAGGGCGATGGCGCGCTCACAGAGGATGAGTTCACGCTGCTGCTGACGATCCCGTTCCTGTTCACCGCCGAACAGATCGGCCCCGCCTTCCCCGAAAGCTTCAAGGATGAAATCGTGGCGATCCGCAAATCGCATGGGGCCGCGCTACGCGAGGCATCGAAGGAGTTCTTCAGCGCCATCGAGCCGGACTCATATTTCCCGCGTCTGACGTTGATCGAGAACCTGCTTTATGGACGGATTTCGGCCGTGGCAGGCGCGCGCGGCGAAATGGTCGCGGATGTGGTTGCGGAGGTTCTTGAAAAGCACGGAATGCGGCAAACCGTGGCGGAAACGATCTGGGATGTGCCCACCGGCATCGGCGGCAGCAATATGCCCGGCGTCTTCCTTGAACGTGCCGCCTTCAGCCGCGCCGCGATCAAGCGCCCCGATATCCTGATCCTGGACAAGGTGCTGGCCTCGCACGATTCTGCAAGCCGCGAACGAACCCGCGCCGAATTGCGCAACTTGATGCCCGAAACAACGCTGATCTTCATCGAAGACGAATTCGGCAATCCCGCCAATTACGACATCTACATCGAAGTCGAAGACGGGCGCATCGACGGCGTGGAGCGGAAGGACCTTCTGGATCGCGGCGGCCCCGGCACGGACGACTTGCAACGCAAGGTCCGGATTATTGCCAATTCGGAACTGTTTGCCGATCTCGACCCGCGCAACCAGCGGCTTCTGGCCTTCTCCGCGCAGTGGTATCGGGCCCGCAAGGGCAAGACCGTATTCCGCCGCGGCGATGCGGCAGACGCCGTCTATCTATGTGTTCGCGGCAAGGCAGAGCTGAGCTTTACCGAAGCCAAAGCCAATGTCCACGTTCCGATCACCACCGTCGAATCGGGCAGGGTCATCGGCGATCTGGCCGTCATCCTGAACGAAGAACGCAGCGTGGACATGGTCGCGCTGGAAGACACCGTCTTTCTACGGATCGGCGCGCCCGAATATCTTGCCGTCGTGCAAAACGATATGCAGGTGGCGTTCAGCCTGTTGCGCACGGTGGCGGGGCACCTGTCCAACACCGCAACCCTGATCCGTGACAGCGGCATCGAAATCCCGCGCGACTTTACCACGCCGCCAGCCGGTGACGCGCCGGCGGATAGCAAGGACGATACGTGAATTACACGCCCCACGAAGACCTGGTCCGGCCCGCGCGGGACGGGCGCAATGGCCTGATACGGACGGCGCTGTCCTGCGTCCTGATGATCGCGATAATCATCGTATCGACCATGTTGCTGTACGATTTCGTGCAGGGCGCCGCGGCATCTTTCGGGCATTTCGTGACCATCGAAGACCTCGCGGCGGCACGGACACCGGCGCTGATGCTGCTCATGCTGTTCAGCTTTGCGCTTTGGCTTGCCGCGCTTTCGGTCGCGCTGCGCTTTATGCACAAACGTACATTGCGCCCCGTTTTGGGACAATCCGTCTGGCCAGAGTTTTTCCGGGTGCTGGCGGCGCTTGTTCTGCTGAACATCGTGCTGCTTCTGCTGCCGCCCTGGGGCATGTTCGCGGATACCGAACCCGGCTTGCCCGTCGCCACATGGCTGTCGCTGCTGCCGCTGTCGCTTCTGGCGGTCCTTGTGCAAGTTTCAGCCGAGGAGATTCTGTTCCGCGGCTACTTGCAACAGCAGATCGCCGCGCACACCCGGTCGCCCATCGCCTGGATCGGCCTGCCCTCGGCGCTATTCGCCATCGCGCATTACGACCCGTCGCTGGGGTCCAACGCATGGATCGTGGTGGCATGGGCTGGGCTATTCGGCGCGCTGATGGCCGATTTGACGGCGCGCTCCGGCTCTCTCGGGCCCGCCATTGCGGTGCATTTCGTCAATAACGCCTTCGCCATGCTGATCCTGTCACCCATGGAAAGCCTGTCGGGCCTCGCCCTGCGACTTTACGCCTTCCCGATGGCCGATGAGGCCGCCATGCGAGAGCTTCTGCTGATCGATTTCGCGTTCATGCTGGTCAGTTGGCTGGCGGCGCGTGTCGCGTTGCGCTCCTGATTGCAATTCGGACGGCTCGGGGCTATCTCCTGCGCAGTTTAACAGACCCGAAGGCAACCTGATGAACTGGATCACCAACTACGTCCGGCCCCGGATCAACTCGATCTTCTCGCGCCGCGAAACACCGGACAACCTGTGGACCAAGTGCGAGTCCTGTGGAACCATGCTGTTCCATAGGGAGCTTTCGGACAACCTGAACGTCTGCACCAACTGCAATCACCACATGGCGATCACGCCGCGTGAACGATTCCACGCGCTGTTCGATGGCGGCATCTTCACCGAAGTCGCCGTGCCGCAACCGGTGGCCGACCCGCTGCATTTCCGCGATCAGAAGAAGTATCCCGACCGCCTGCGCACCGCCCAGAAAGACACGGGCGAAACAGAAGCGATGCTGGTCGCGTCCGGCGAAATCGGGCGCACGCCGATCATCGCCGCCGGGCAGGATTTCTCGTTCATGGGCGGGTCCATGGGAATGTATGTCGGCAATGCGATCATCGCGGCTGCGGAAGAGGCGGTAAAGCTGCACCGCCCGCTGATCCTGTTCTCTGCCGCCGGTGGCGCGCGGATGCAGGAAGGCATCCTGAGCCTGATGCAAATGCCGCGCACGACCGTAGCCGTGCAGATGCTGAAAGAGGCCGGCCTGCCCTATATCGTGGTGCTGACGCACCCGACGACCGGCGGTGTCACGGCCTCCTATGCGATGCTGGGCGACGTGCATATCGCCGAACCCAATGCGCTGATCTGCTTTGCCGGGCCGCGTGTGATCGAACAAACCATCCGCGAAAAGCTGCCCGAAGGCTTCCAGCGGGCCGAATACCTGCTGGATCACGGGATGCTGGACCGCGTGACGCCGCGCACGGAAATGCGCGATGAGTTGATCACCATCACCCGGATGATGATGGGCCTGCCGCCGGCGGTGAAAGGGGAATTGCCCGCGCCGGAACTTGATGCGCAAGACGGGGCTGCCCCGGGCGGAAACGAAGAGCCCAAGACGTGACATCCTCTTCCGACGTCATCCTGGAACGGATGATGACGCTGCATCCCAAGGTGATCGATCTCACCCTGGACCGGGTCTGGAACCTGCTGGACAAGCTCGGCAATCCGCAAAACGATCTGCCGCCCGTGATCCATATCGCTGGCACCAATGGCAAGGGATCGACGCAAGCGATGATCCGCGCCGGGCTGGAGGCCGAGGGCAAGCGCGTCCACGCCTTTACCTCGCCGCATCTGGTTCGCTTTCACGAGCGCATCCGCCTTGCCGGTACGCTGATTTCGGAACCCGACCTGACCGCCGTTCTGGATGAATGCGCGCGGGCCAATGGCGACACGCCGATCACGTTCTTCGAGATCACGACCTGCGCAGCGCTTTTGGCGTTTGCCCGGACCCCTGCCGATTTCACTTTGCTTGAGGTCGGACTTGGAGGACGGCTGGACGCCACCAATGTCATCGAAAAGCCGCGCATGACGGTGATTACCCCGGTCTCGATCGATCACGTCCAGTTTCTGGGCAACACCGTCGACAAGATCGCGGCGGAGAAGGCCGGTATTCTCAAACGCGGCGTGCCTTGCGTCGTCGCCCGGCAGGTGGATGCCGCCGAAGAGGTAATCGAAGCGCGCGCCGCGGCGCTGGGGGCGCCCTTGTCGGTCCAGAACCAGCACTGGCATGTGGAAGAAGACCACGGGCGGATGACCTATCAGGACGATCGCGGGCTCTTGGACCTGCCGATGCCTGCCCTGCTCGGGGCGCATCAGGTGCAAAACGCGGGAACGGCAATCACGGTGCTGCGCGCGCTTGGCTTCGGCGACATCGCCTGCGAGGCGGCGGTGACCGACGTCACCTGGCCCGCCCGGATGCAACGCCTGCGCTCCGGGCCCTTGATAGACGCGGCGCCCGATGCCGAATTCTGGCTGGACGGGGGGCATAATGCCGCTTGCGCGCAAAGCCTTGCCGAAAGCCTGACCCGGCTGCCAAAGCGCGAAACACACCTGATCTGCGGCTTGATGAACACCAAGGATGTAGCCGGATACATGGCACCGCTGACATCACATGCGGACAGTCTGACCGCGGTGTCCATTCCGGGCGAAGCGAACACGCTTCCGGCTGTAACCATCGCAGAGGCCGCCGCGCAGGCGGGGCTGTCCGCGCGGCAGGCGGGTAGCGTTGCTGACGCCGTATCGGCCATCGCCGCTGAAGCGCCGGAGGCCCGCATCCTGATCTGCGGATCGCTGTATCTGGCCGGAACGGTCCTGCGCGACAACTCATAGCGCCCGGCACCCTGACACAATTCAGGACACTGGCGACTGGCGCGCGACGTTGACAACCTTAGCGCGAACCCCCTACATTTTGTGGCATAAGGAGCCGGACCACGCAGAATTGGTTGGCACAATGGGCAGATTACGCGGGAACACCCCGCCAAAGCAGGAGGGCAGCGATATGCAACTTCTTGGATTGGTGAAAAGCCACTCGAAACTTCCAGTGGACCTCCGGCGCTCTCACCTGCAACTGCTGATGCTCGCGCTCTCGCTTTTCTGTGTCGCGGTGATCCTTGTCGTGATGCAGCCGCTCAACCCTGATCGTCCTGCCGAAAACGGACCGATTTCTGCAACGCGGGCCGCATCGCTCGCCGATGTTGCGACCAAGGGCGATGCCACACCGTTGGTTCGACTGGACTGACCACGCGCCCGGATCGGGGCGCCTTTAGCCGGTCGCGAAAATGCGCGTCATCTCTGATTTGAAACGGCCCCATGTCATCGTCGCGTGATTGCCCGCATAGCCGTGATAGTGCGACTTGCCCGAAGAATTCGGCAACCCGGCCCAGATCTTCGCCAGATTGTTCATGAAGCTGGTCTGGGACATTTCCCCCCTCAGAAATTTGCTCAACCCCGCGTCTTCGAGCAGGCGATCCCCCAGCAAATCCTGAACCTGCGGGGAAAACACCGCCGTTTCGGGCACGCCGAGCTGCTGTACCAGACGGCGCAGCGTTTTCGGGATGAACTGATACCGTCCAATGGCGTGCGGCTGCCCCGGCGTGGCATCGATCCACGCATAGATTTCGCGGATCGTCATCTGCGTGGGGGCTTTGCGCGGCTTGATCCGCGCGCCATATTGCACGGCGTCATAACCTTTCCGCCCCGCTTCGGCCTTGGCGATCAGCGTGCGCAATTGCGCGACCCGGCCACCGGCATAGGGGGCAAAGCTGGTAGGCGGGAGAGGCGCCTGAACCGCACTGCGCGGCAGGACCGGAGCAAGCAAACTTCCCGCTTCGCGCCCGGAAAACAGGCTGGACGGACCTTCGGCAGGTGCGCTTGCCCGCGTGGAGATGACGATTGCTGCGTCGGACCCGGATGCACGAGGAAGAAGTGCCTTGCGCGACGTGCCAAGCGAGGTTCCGGCAAATAGCGACTGCGGACCGGCGAAAACGGAATGGGGAAACGCACATAGCAAAATGAACGCGAAAAAAGCGGCAACTCGTAACACCTTGGCAACCCTTCTGGCTGTCTACAATTCACGATCCCTTCCTACCTGCGGACACTTAATTTTCCACTTTTGTTCTGCATTTGATCTATTTTCTGATGGCGCGCGCCTCTTTCCGCTTTGCGCAGAAGCAGGTAACTAGGCGCAGGGCAGACCGCCGGGACAAGAACATGAAACCTATCCGGCTCTTATCGGGCTTTTTCACAGTCGGCGTCTGGACATTGGCCAGCCGCATACTTGGCTTCGTGCGTGACGCGATGATCCTTGCCTTCTTGGGCACAGGCCCCTTGTACGAGGCCTATGTCGTCGCCTTTCGCCTGCCCAACATGTTTCGCCGCTTCTTTGCGGAAGGCGCGTTCAACATGGCCTTCGTGCCGCTTTTCTCCAAAAAGCTGGAAGGGGACGAAGACGCCCGCCGCTTTGCCGAGGATGCTTTTTCCGGGCTGGCGACGGTTCTTATTGTACTGACGCTGATCGCCATGGCCGCGATGCCTTGGCTGATCCTCGCGCTGGCCTCTGGCTTCAAGGGGCAAGAGCAGTTCGGCCTTTCGGTCGAATTCGGGCGTATCGCGTTCCCCTATATCCTGTTCATCTCGCTCGCCGCGCTGCTATCGGGCGTGTTGAACGCGACCGGGCGTTTCGCGGCCGCCGCCGCTGCGCCCGTGCTGCTGAATGTCATTCTGGTCACCGCGATGACGGTCGCCGCAGGGCTGGGCGCGGATGTGGCCCGCGCGCTGATCTGGGCAATCCCCTTTGCCGGTGTCGCGCAGATGGCGCTGGTCTGGCATGCCGCCGCGCGGGCTGGTTTCCGGCTGCGTTTGCGGGTGCCGCAGATGACGCCGGATCTCAAACGGCTTGTCATCATTGCCATCCCGGCTGCGTTGGCCGGTGGCGTGGTGCAGGTGAACCTTCTGGTCGGGCAACAGGTCGCGAGCTTTTTCGACCGGGCCGTGGGCTGGCTTTACGCCGCGGACCGGCTTTATCAACTGCCACTTGGCGTCGTTGGCATTGCCATTGGCATCGTGCTGCTGCCCGACCTGTCGCGTCGCTTGAAGGCACAAGATGATGCGGGCGCGCGCCACGCGCTCAGCCGTGCGGGCGAAGCATCCCTTGCGCTGACGATCCCATCGGCCGTGGCGCTTGTGGTAATCCCGCTACCGCTTGTTTCCGTCCTGTTCGAACGTGGCGCGACAACCGCTGATGACAGCGCCGCGATTGCCGTGGCCGTGGCGATCTATGGTCTTGGGCTACCTGCATTTGTGCTGCAAAAGATCCTGCAACCGCTTTACTTCGCGCGCGAGGATACCCGCCGCCCGTTCCATTATGCGGTCGTCGCGATGGTGATCAACGCGGTGCTGGCGATAGGTCTCGCCTTTGCGCTTGGGCCTGTCATGGGCTGGATCGGACCGGCGATTGCGACCTCTGCCGCCGGGTGGGCCATGGTGTGGCTGTTGCGACGCGGCGCGCGCCCCATGGGGGATGTCGCACAGTTCGACGCGCGGTTCCGCAGCCGTATCTGGCGCATCGTCGCGGCGTCGCTGGCGATGGGCGTGGTGTTGTGGATCGCGAACGCTCTTTTGGGGCCTGTGCTGGGCATGGCTTATTGGCGCTATCTCGGGCTGCTCGCACTGGTTCTGATCGGCTTGGTAAGCTACGGGCTTTTCGGTCAAGCCATGGGGGCGTTCCGCCTTGCGGAATTCAAAGCCAACCTGCGGGGCCGTTGAGCCAAACCCCCGGCAAGACAGGTTAGCGTTGGCGCATCCGCGCCAGCAACGCCGCCCGCGCCCCCGGAACAAGCACAAAGCACATCGCGAACCCGGCGATGAACCCTGTGAGCTCCGCGACCCAGGTGCGGTCCGCCCCGAAAAGCGCGCCAAAGACCAACTGTATGCCCATCAGCATGGCGATCAGCGAGAACGCCTGCATCTGGTTCGCCCCGGTCGCGCGGGCGCGTGTCCACAAGATGAAGGTGAAGCCGCCAATAAGCCCGTAGGCGCCGGGATAAGCCCCGACCAGCCAGACCTGTTCATCCAGCAGCCCGCCATAGACCAACGCGCCAAGGATGCTCGCCGCGAAAAAGATCGCGGGCACAGCGAAATGACTGATCACTTCGCCCACCAGCTTTCCCATCGCCAGAAAGATCACCGATGCGATGGCCATATGAAGAAAGCCCAGATGCAGGAACGGGTAAGTCACGAAGCGTAGCAGGATGTCACCGGGATATTGCCGGTTCTCGATCATCCAGTCGAAATGCTGGGGCGAAAAGCCGAACTGTTCGATCAATGCAAGCCGCCAGCCCACAGCTTGCGGGCCACCGACCCAGCCGGCCTCGCCTGCGGCAAGCACCGCTTCGACCCCGAAAAGCGCGAGGAACATCACCAGCACAACCGGCGGCAAAGGGTTCACCGGGTTTGGGTCATAGCCTGTCTTGCCGTCATCCATTTAGGTGTCTCCTGCTTGACGCTTGCCCCGGCGGGGAGTAACCGAACCCGGCCCAATTCACCAGAGTGATGCAGATGTCAGACAGCCAGTTCGCCCCCCGAGTTTTCTCCGGTATCCAGCCATCCGGCGGTTTGACGCTGGGCAATTACCTTGGCGCGATCAAGCGTTTCGTGGGGATGCAGGATGAAGGCGGGTTCGAAACGGTCTACTGCATGGTTGATCTGCACGCGATCACCGCGCGCCTGCTGGATCCAAGCGAGCTTTCGCACAACACCCGCGAACTTGCGGCGGGCTTCATTGCCTCGGGCATCGATCCGGCGAAATCCATCCTGATCAACCAAAGCCAAGTGCCGGAACATGCACAACTGGCATGGATTTTCAACTGTGTGGCGCGGATGGGCTGGATGAGCCGCATGACCCAGTGGAAAGACAAGTCCGGCAAGAACGCCGAAGCCGCGTCGCTGGGGCTGTTCGCCTATCCCGCGTTGATGGCAGCGGATATCCTGATCTACCACGCGACGCACGTCCCGGTGGGCGAGGACCAGAAACAGCACCTTGAGCTGACCCGCGACATCGCCGCGAAGTTCAACCACGACTACGGCGTCGAGTTCTTCCCGATAACAGAACCGGTCATCGAAGGCGCGGCCACCCGCGTCATGAGCCTGCGGGACGGGTCCAAGAAGATGTCGAAATCCGACCCCTCGGATGCGAGCCGGATCAACATGACCGACGACGCGGATGCGATCGCCAAGAAAATCCGCAAGGCCAAGACGGATCCGGACGCGCTGCCTTCCGAAGCAAAGGGGCTGGAAGACCGCCCCGAGGCGCGCAACCTCGTCAATATCTATGCCGGGCTTGCCGATATGAGCGTGGATCAGGTTCTGGCCGATCACGGTGGGGCGCAGTTCGGGCAGTTCAAACCGGCGCTGGCGGAACTCGCGGTCGAAAAGCTCGCCCCGATTTCGTCGGAAATGGCGCGGCTGATGGACGACACGGCAGAGATCGACCGCATTCTGGCCCATGGTGCCGAACAGGCGCGCGCGATCACTGCGCCGATCCTTGCCCGCACCTATGAAATCATCGGCATGGTGCGCTAAGCGCAGTTTATAAAAGATTGTGCGCTAAGCGCGCCCGGTAAATCACCACAGCGCCGCCCGCGCCTGTGCGCGCTGCGGGAAGTTTATCGACATTCCCCGCGGCCTGCGCCACGGTCCCGTTCAAAGACGCGGAGACATGGCAATGACGACAGGATTCTTCTGGGACGAACGCACCTTCTGGCATGGTGGCGGCAATTACGCATTCACCTTGCCGGTGGGCGATCTGGTGCAACCGCTCGCCGCCGGTGGACTGCCCGAAAGCCCGGAAACAAAGCGCCGCCTCAAGAACCTGATGGATGTTACCGGCATCACCGCAGATCTGGCGGTTCAGACCGCACCGATGGCGCTTGAGGCCGATCTGGCCCGCATCCACCCACAAGATTACTTGTCGCAGTTCAAGGCCCTGTCCGATGCGGGCGGAGGAGAGCTTGGCGCGCGCACGCCCTTCGCCAAGGGCGGGTACGAGATCGCCGCCCTGTCTGCCGGGCTTGCCAAGGCCGCCGTTGCCAAGGTGCTGGAGGGCACGCTCACCAATGCTTACGCCCTATCGCGCCCACCGGGGCATCACTGCCTGCCGGATTTCCCGAACGGGTTCTGCCTGTTTGCCAATATCGCCATCGCGCTGGAAGCCGCCCGCGCGACGCGGCCCGGACTGAAAGTCGCGGTTCTGGACTGGGACGTTCATCACGGCAACGGCACCGAGGCGATCTATTACGACCGCGACGATACGCTGACGATTTCCCTGCATCAGGATGGCAACTACCCTCTCGACACCGGCGATATCGCCGACCGTGGGCGCGGCGGGGGCGCTGGCTACAACATCAACCTGCCCATGCATGCAGGCAGCGGGCATACCGCCTATCTGCATGCGATGGACAATGTGGTGATCCCCGCGATCACCGCCTTCAAACCGGACCTGATCGTGGTCGCCTGCGGCTTTGATGCCAGCGTGATCGACCCCCTGTCGACGATGCTGGCCACCGCAGACACGTTCCGCCAGATGACCACGCGGATCAAAACGCTTGCCGAAAAGCTATGCGACGGCAAGCTCGTACTGGTGCACGAAGGCGGCTATTCCGAGGTGTATGTGCCCTTCTGCGGCCACGCCACGCTAGAGGCACTGTCCGGCAGCAAGATCACCGCGCCCGATCCGTTCGAGGCAGGCTTCGCCCGCCGCCAACCCGCCCCGCCAATGGACGCGTTTCTCAGGTCGGAGATCGACAGGATGGCAGAAGAACTGGGGCTATAGAGCCAACGGAACGGCCCCGGCCCGCCAAGGCGACCACAGGACCAGCGCGGGAATTCCGGGTCAGCGCAGGCTGAACGCGAAGGTCTTGGGATCGAACGCCAGACGGTTCTTGCCCAGCTTTGAGAACAAGCGGACAAGATGCCTTTTCCGGACGAAGGACGAATACGTCCGAAATGGCACCAAATGGATATCGCCGAAGCCGTCCACCAAAATGAACCTGCGTGTCCCGTCCCTGTTCGACCCCAGGACGATATTGGATGCGTTCACATCATTGGTCGGGATGTCGCTGCGCAGCAATGCCATGCCGAACACGTTCAGCGCGTCCAGCGCCGCTGCGTCGAACAGATCGTCAGCCAGCAACTCGCGCAGGCTCGGACCGATATCCCGGCCCTCTAGTGTTACATTCTCGACGACCTGGATGGGTTCTCCATCCAGAAACGTGAAGCCATGCAGCATCGTCGTCGGAAAATCCGGCCATGTGGCCTGTTGGCGCAGAACCGCAGAGACATAGGCACGGTATTCCTTGCGCACGATATGTGTTCTGTAACTGGGAAGGACGCGCAGCAAAAAGCTTTTCAGATCGCGCTTCTTCAGCCTTCTTTCATCGACCCGCTTTTGCTTCTTGAACAGGAACTCTGGAAAGTCGCGTGATTTATAGACATACCGCTCCCCACCTTCTGCAACCAGTTCAAGCGACTCTGCGCTCAAATCGGAGAGTTGGGCTGTCTTGGGTATCACGTGGTCTCCCTTTCGGATTTGTGCTGCGCGGAAAATTCGGCTGGTATACATGCCGGAACTGCCAATCGTCAATTCCTCGCCCCCATGCGGAAGCGATCTGCCGACGGCGCGCCCTGCCCTTGACAACCGGTGCGATCAAACCGACATACAAAGCAATATGTAAATGAGTTTAACATGCCCGAAAAGAACCCTGCCGCACTCGAATTTCTGCTGACGCGCCGGTCGCGCCCGGCCAAGACCCTGACCGCACCCGCGCCAGACCGCGACACGCTGCGCACGCTGCTGACCGCTGCGGCACGGACCCCCGATCATGGCAAGCTGGAGCCCTTCCGCTTTATCGTGCTGGAACCCAAGGCGCTGGCGCGTCTGGCAGAGATCGCAACCCGGCGCGGCGCGGCGATCGGGATGGCCCCGGACCGCATCGCGAAGGGCAGAAGCCAGTTGGAGCAAGGCCAGCTTTGCGTGGTCGTCGTGGAAAGCCAGAAGGAACACGACACAATTCCCGATCTGGAACAGACTTACACCGCCGGGGCTGTCTGCCTTGCCTTGGTCAACGCCGCCCTTGCAGCGGGCTGGGGCGCGAACTGGCTGACAGGTTGGATGGCGCATGATCGCGGCTTCATGCGCGAGGGGCTGGGCCTGGAACGTCACGAACGCATCGCGGGGATGATTTATCTGGGCACCGAAACCTCAGCCCCGCCAGAGCGGCCGCGCCCGGATCTTGACGCGATCACCACCTGGGTCGACGAATGATACTGACCGCCTTTTTCAAAGCTCTGGGCCAAATGACGGACCCACGCTTTCGCCGCGTCCTGCTGCTGGGGATTGGTTTGACAATCGTGCTGTTGATCGGGGCGACCATGGGCTTTGTCTGGCTGGCGGATTGGCTGGTCGGGGACGACGCGAAACTGCCATGGATCGGAGAAGTGCGCTGGCTCGACAATCTCGCGGGTTGGGGATCGGCGCTGCTGATGATGGTTCTGTCGGTCTTCTTGATGGTGCCGGTCGCCTCTGCCATCACGTCGATGTTTCTCGACCGGGTGGCCGATGCGGTCGAAGACATCCACTACCCGCACCTGCCCCCGGCAACAGAGGTAACATTCCTCGACGGGCTGCGCGATACGCTAAGCTTTCTGGGGCTGCTGATCGTCGCCAATATCGCGGCGCTGATCGTCTATGCGCTGCTGCCCTTCGCCTCGGTCTTTATCTTCTGGGCGCTCAATGGCTTCTTGCTGGGACGGGAATATTTCACGCTGGCGGCAATGCGCCGCGTCGGCCGGGACAACGCCAAGCAGCTTTGGCGCGCCCACGGGACGACGATCTGGATAGCCGGAACGCTGATGGCGATACCGCTTTCGATTCCGCTGGTGAACCTGCTTGTCCCGATCATCGGGGCGGCGACGTTCACGCATCTGTTCCACATGCTTTCGGGAACGGCGCGGCGTTAGCTTTCGGGCGGCCCCATGCGGTTGAACCAATCGAGATCTTCGATGGTGATCCAGCCGGACAGGATAATTCCCGCGATAATCAGCCAGAGCACCACGGAAATCCCCGTGGTGATCCAAGCCTTGCGCTTGAGGTTATGCACCTCGGGGGAGCCCGCATGCGTGCCGGGCACCACGTCGCCGCGGTCGCCCTGTGTTTCGATGCGGAACGGGATCACGATCAGAAAGGTCATGAACCAGATCACCGCGAACAGTACCAGCGCCGAGGTCGGTCCCATGAGTTACACCTGCTCCAGTTCGGTCAATGTGCCGTTCATATCCTTCGGGTGCAGGAACAGCACAGGCTTGCCATGCGCGCCGATCTTCGGCTCGCCATTGCCCAGAACGCGCAGGCCGCTTGCCTTCAGGTGGTCGCGCGCTGCGAGGATATCATCCACCTCATAGCAGACATGGTGAATCCCGCCTGATGGGTTCTTCTCCAGAAAGCCGTTGATCGGGCTGTCATCGCCCAGCGGGTAGAGCAGTTCGATCTTGGTGTTGGGCAGTTCGATGAACACGACGGTCACGCCATGGTCGGGCTCGTCCTGCGGCGCGCCAACCTTCGCGCCCAAAGCGGTGCGATACTGCTCTGCCGCGGCTTCCAGATCCGGCACCGCAATCGCTACGTGGTTCAGCCGTCCAATCATCCCTCAATCTCCCTGAATGTACGTTGGGGCGGTTTGACCATGCCTGCATCCGCAAGACAAGTCATCCGAAACGTGATGTCGTTAACGCCGCATTAGCGATCAATACCTAAAACTTGAGTCGTAAATGAAAAGCCGGAGTAGCGGCCATGGATGATAACGACACACTTTCCCTGTTCACACGACCGCCTACGGCGGCGCGGCCATTGCTGGGGCTGACCGTTCTGGTGGTCGAAGACAGCCGGTTCGCCTCTGAGGCGTTGCGCCTGCTTTGCTTGCGATCCGGCGCCCGTATACGCCGCGCGGATTGTCTGCGCTCTGCGCATAGACATCTGCAAGTGTACCGGCCCACGGTCGCAATCATCGATATCGGCCTGCGGGATGGCAGCGGCGCCGAATTGATCCGCGAGATGAACGCCTCTCAACCCCGGACAGAGGTGATCCTGGGCATGTCCGGCGATCCCGATGGCGAAGCGATGGCCATGAGCGCCGGTGCGGATGGCTTTCTTGCCAAACCCGTGACGTCCCTTGGCGGGTTTCAGGAAACGATCCTGTCCCTGCTGCCGTTGGATCGCCGCCCCAATGGCCCGCGCAGCATCTCGAATGACGAGATTATTCCAGACCCCATCGCCTATCAGGACGATCTGGCCCACATGGCGGATATCATGGATACGGGCGTGGATGAGCAGACCATGGACTACGTCGCCCAGTTTCTGGCCGGTGTCGCCCGAAGCGCCGACGACGATGCAATGCTGGCGGCGGTTGAACAACTGACGCGGAAACGCGCGGTCGGCGGTTCTACCGGGTCAGAATTGGCGCAGCTCGCCGGGCTGGTGCAGCAGCGTCTGGAACGCAAGATCGCGATGTAATCCGCCGCCCAACGCTCAAAGCGCCGGATCGGACGCCGCGCGCACAAGCCGTGTCAAATCGGCCAAACGCTCTTTCTGCTGCCCGGCCTCGTCGAAATTCTGCGGGCTGAGCCAGACCTTGAAGGCCTCGTCCAATGCGGGCCACTCCCGGTCTATCGCGGCAAACCAGGCGGTATCGCGATTGCGCCCCTTCACGACGGCGGCTTGCCGGAACACCCCTTCATAGCTGAGGCCGAGCCGTTGCGCGGCGCGCCGTGATGGCATGTTCAGCGCGTCGCATTTCCACTCATAGCGGCGATACCCGGCCTCGAACGCCCACTTCATCATCAGATACATGGCTTCCGTCGCCGCCCGCGTGCGCTGCAGCTTGGGGCTGAAATTGATATGCCCCACTTCGATGGAGCCTGCCTTCGGCGCGATCCGCAGATAACTTGCCACGCCTTCCCAATCGCCGGTTTCCAAATTGCGAATAGCAAAGAACATCGGATCCTCGCCCGTTTCGACCTCTCGCACCCAGCGGTGATACTGCGCGGCAGAGGAAAACGGGCCATAGGGCAGGTAATCCCAGACCGCGTCCCCACCAATATAGGCGCGATACAGCAGCGCGGCATGCGAATCGGCGCTCAAGCGGGCGACCTGCGCGTAGCGCCCGGTCAAAATCTCGCCCTCAGGTTGCGGCGGCGGCGTCCAACCCACAACCGGAGGTCCAAAACCTTTGTGATCGTCGTTCTTCATGACGCCACCGTATGGTTTCTTTCGCGCCGATTGTATCGAAATCTTTAAGAAAAGCGCGGTTTTCAGGGCGTGAGCAGCGCCGCGAAACAGTTTGTTCCGGAAAACCGGGGTATGCCGTAATTTGGCCCCTTCCTACACTCACTCCTGCCGAACTGGTGCGAGATACCATTGCGGACAAATACAAGGGTTAGCGATAATGATCACTCTGTTAAAAGACTTTTGCCGGAAAGAAGACGGCGCAATCACGGTCGACTGGGTCGTCCTGACTGCCGCTGTCGTCGCACTCGGCGTTGCTGCTGGTATCGCCATGACGGCCAGCACCACAGACCTGAGCAACGACATCTGGACCTATATGGACAGCCTCAACCTGTTCTGATCAGCGCATCATGCGCGGGTCGTCCCCAAGGTCCACGCCCGGGAACACCTTTGTTTCAAGGGTCGTTGCATCCAGCGAGAACAATCCTCGCATGATCCACGCTGCATAGGCGCGGACATCGCGCGTGGGTTCCAGATCGCGGCCTTGATACAGTTCGGCTTGTCCCAATCCGGGCCAGGCACCGCCGACTTGCCCGCCACGCAATGCGCCCCCTGCATAGATCATGACACCGCCCGTGCCATGGTCGGTACCGCGCGTGCCGTTTTCACGCGCCGTTCTTCCAAATTCCGTCATCACCACCACGCCCGTCTTGTTCCAGACCGGCCCGGTCAACTCCTCTTTAAGCGTCAAAAGCACATCGGCGAGGCGTTCCAGCGCCTTGGGCAACGCGCGGTGCTGATCCTGATGTGTATCCCAACCGTTCAACGAAAATGCCGCGATACGCGCGTCAGACCGGAGCCGTTCCGCCGCAAAAGCGGCCGTGCGAATATGGCCCGGACGGCGTTTTCCGCCAGCATCCACGTCGGCGCCAGCCAGCAACTCCGCCTCTTGCAGCACGGCGTGCATCTTTGGGTCGTCCTGCATCACCAACTCCATCAGCCGCAATGCCTGGGGGCTGAGCGTCAAATCCGCCTCTGCCGACCAGTTCGCAACCGGGGCCGATCCGCGCAGCAGATACATGTCACCGCGCCCAATCGCATAGGCCGTGTCGCCCGAGACCCCCGGCACCGTCTGCAAAAGCCGGTTCAGCCATCCGTCCCGCGCGCCTTCCGCCAAGGACATGGTTCCCGCCTCCAGCAAATCCTGCCCGTCGAAATGGCTGCGCTTGTCTCGATAGGGCGTCGATACCGCGTGAACGAAGCCAAGATCGCCCGCCGCCCACATCGGCATCAAGGGGCGCATAGCTGGGTGCAGCGCGAAAAAGCCATCCAGATCCGGCGACCCGATCTCCGGCCCGCCGGCCAGCGTGCGCCGCAATTCCGGCCAAGCCGGATCGCCATAGGGCTGCACAGCGTCCAACCCGTCGAGCGCGCCGCGCAAAATGATCACCACAAGGCGATTGTCCCAGGGACCGGCAGCGAAACTGACTGGCGTCAGAAAAGGTGAGGCCGCGGCGGAGCATCCGATCAGGTTCAACAGGCGGCGGCGGGACAATGTCATAGCCAGACCCTCATCTTTTCTGGAACGCCGGGCAGGACAGAACCAGCCCGATCGCCTCGGATTTCGATTCCGCCGCGCCCGCTGCAAACTGCACCGCCTCACTGGCATAGCTGCCAAGCGCTGTGCGGACGAATTCGCGCGGGTCCGGCAGGGATGGGACCAATTGCTCTGGCGCGGCCATTGCCCATGTGATCCGTGCGGACAGCCCCTGCGGCGTCAGCCAATGGCCATCCTCTTCCGGCCAGCCATCCGGGCCAATCGGCAACTGCCAGATTTGCCCCATCATCGCCATCGGCCGCAGGAACCCCTGCCGCATCTCCTTCTCGGTCAGTGGTTGGATACGTTCCGGCGCCACGTTCAACGCGCGCAGGGTCGACGCCACGAAATCCACCGGAAGCTTGGCATTGCCGAGGCCAGGCTGCCACGCTGCGTCATGTTCCAGCAACGCCTGATAGACCTGCGCCAAATCGCCGTCCGTCTCGCGGAAGCGGGTCGCCAGATGCGTCACCAGCGCAGGGTCAGGATCATCCGATACGAAATGCACAGCCAGCTTTCGCGCAATATGCTGCGCCGTTGCCGGATGCGCCGCCAGATCATCCAGCGCCGCCCGCACCGGGGCCATGGTCGGCTTGCCGTCATATGTGGTGCCCAGAACGGTTTCGGCCCCCGGTTCCGAATAATCCTTGCGAAACTTGAACCCCCGGTTCGGCTGAAAGGACATGCCCGCGAACAGCTCTGCCAACTCGCGCACATCGGTTTGATTATAGGGACCATCCACGCCCAGCGTATGCAGTTCCAGCACTTCACGGGCGAGGTTTTCATTCAAGCCACGGCTTTTCCCGCGCCGCGCCGCCGCGACCGAATTCGGGCCGATGGATTTATGCTGATCCAGAAAATGCAGCATCACCGGGTGCGTCACACAGGCAAAGAGCAAATCGGAAAACCGGCCTGTCAAATGCGGGCGGATCGCCTCTTCGATATAGGGGGACGTGGCGCGCTTGATGACGCCCGCCTTGCCGTATGCCGTGAAGTGGTCAGCCCAGAAATAGACAAGCCGTTCCCGCAGCGCGGTCTTGGTATGGGCGCGCCGTAGCAAGGTTTGCCCAAGCCACCCCAGCATGTCCTGACGCGCGGCCTTCTTGACGAGGTTCTGTTGCTTGCGCAGCGCCTCGCCTTCGGGCGTCCCCCGGACCTTGCTGCGCTTTTTGTACAGGGCCTGCATCTCGACCATGCGCGCGCGAAAATCGTCGAAGGGCTGGATCGGGAAGCGTTCGGCTATCTCATCCGGGCCATGCAGCCCGGACAACATGCTTTCAATATCCCGCGGCGCATCAATCGCCGGAGATAGTCCACAACCGAAACGAATTTCGGCAAGATCGGGATCGAATACCATGACCTATATATAGCAGGTCACCAGCGCCGAAACATATCCCGCGTGTCAGTCCTGCGGAATTACGCGCAAGCCCAGTTCCATCAACTGTTCGGGCGCAGGTTCGGAGGGCGCGGCCATCATCAAGTCCTCGGCCCGCTGGTTCATCGGGAACAGGATCACCTCGCGGATATTCTGTTCGTCGGCCAGCAGCATCACGATCCGGTCGATCCCCGCAGCACAGCCACCGTGCGGCGGCGCGCCATATTGGAACGCGTTGACCATGCCGCCAAAGCGCTTGCGCACCTCGTCCGCCGGATAGCCCGCGATTTCGAATGCCTTGAACATGATTTCCGGCTTGTGGTTCCGGATCGCGCCGGACACCAACTCATAGCCGTTGCACGCAAGGTCGTACTGATAGCCCAGAACCTCCAGCGGATCGCCTTCCAGCGCCGCCATTTCGCCCTGTGGCATGGAGAACGGGTTGTGTTCGAAGTCGATCTTGCCGGTTTCTTCGTCCTTCTCGAAGATCGGGAAATCCACGATCCAGGCAAAGGCAAAACGATCGGTGTCGGTCAGGCCAAGCTCATCCCCGATCACGACGCGCGCCTTGCCCGCGACGGTTTCGAAGCTCTTGGGTTTGCCGCCCAGGAAGAAGGCCGCATCACCGACGCCAAGGCCAAGCTGCTGGCGGATCGCTTCGGTCCGTTCGGGGCCAATGTTCTTGGCCAACGGTCCGGCCGCTTCCATCCCGTCCCCCTGATCGCGCCAGAAGATATACCCCATGCCGGGCAGACCCTCTTTCTGGGCGAAGGCGTTCATCCGGTCGCAGAATTTGCGCGATCCGCCACCGGGGGCCGGAATGGCGCGAATTTCAGTGCCGTCTTGCTCAAGAATTTTGGCGAAAATCGCAAAGCCGGAGCCTGCGAAATGTTCCGACACGACCTGCATCTTGATCGGGTTGCGCAGGTCAGGCTTGTCGGTGCCGTACCACAGCGCCGCATCCTTGTAAGAGATTTGCGCCCATTCCTGATCAACCTTGCGGCCACCGCCGAATTCTTCGAACACGCCGGTCAGCACGGGCTGGATCGCGTCGAACACGTCCTGCTGCGAGACGAAGGACATCTCCATATCGAGCTGGTAGAAATCCGTGGGCGAACGGTCGGCACGCGGGTCTTCGTCGCGGAAACAGGGCGCGATCTGGAAATATTTGTCGAAACCGGACACCATCAACAACTGCTTGAACTGTTGCGGCGCCTGCGGCAGCGCATAGAACTTGCCCGGATGCAGACGCGACGGAACAAGAAAGTCGCGGGCGCCTTCGGGCGAGGACGCGGTGATGATCGGCGTCTGATACTCGCGGAAGCCCTGATCCCACATGCGACGGCGCATGGAGGCCACGACATCCGACCGCAGCGTCATGTTCTGCTGCATCTTCTCGCGCCGCAGATCGAGGTAGCGATAGCGCAGACGGGTTTCTTCCGGGTATTCCTGTTCACCAAATACCATCAGCGGCAGTTCGGCAGCTTCGCCCAGAACCTCAAGGTCGCGGACAAAGACTTCGATCTCGCCCGTCGGGATCTTACTGTTCACAAGGCTTTCATCGCGCGCCTTCACTTCGCCATCGATGCGGATGCACCATTCGGACCGGACCTTTTCGACCTCGGCGAAAACCGGGCTGTCGGGGTCACACAGAACCTGCGTCATGCCGTAATGGTCCCGCAGGTCGATAAACAGAACGCCGCCGTGATCTCGCACGCGGTGAACCCAGCCGGACAACCGGACGGTTTCGCCGACATTCTTGGCAGTCAGTGCGGCGCAGGTATGGGTGCGATAGGCGTGCATCAGGGCGTCCTTCTCGGGGCGTTTCATCTGGCGCTGATACATCGCCCTGACCGCCGGAAGTCAAGGGCCGCGCCACGTTTTCCCCCCGTAGACTGCGCGTTCCTGGATCGAACTGGGCTGCGCGCACCGGCCTGACGGCCACCGAAGCCCCTATGGCGTCACGTCATAGCCAAGCCCGGCCTCGACATGCAGGTCAAGCTGCGACCGGATATGATCCAAATCCTCCGGCGCGATATCCTGCCGGGTTTGTTTTCTCTTTGCGCTCGGCGGCCCCACCTGTTCCGTCACCGCAACCCATGATACGTTCGCTGGAACGGCGAATTCCTGCGCCAGCTTGGTCAATACCGACGCTGGATCGCGCCGCGCATCTTCATAGCGAACAACCGCGACATTTCCCGCCCGGTGTCGAAAACCCAGATGCGCTGCGAGCTTGATCCGCCGCATCTCAAGCACATTCCTGTAACGCCGCCCCTCGATCGGGTGGCGGTCCAACTGCATGACCTCACCGCGCAGGCTACGATCATGCCGATGCCCGAACAGATCCCATTGCTGACGATCGGGTCGTGCCTTGCTGTCCCATTCCGCGCGGATGAAGTCGGAAAAGCTCAAGCCATCCAGATGCGCTGCGGGCGCGAACTGCCGTGAATAGAAGCTGAGAACCCAATCGAGCGGGTCGCGGACGACAACAACGATCAATGCATTCCGCGAAATCGCCGGGGCGGTGCAGTAACCATGCTTCCATCCGTAATGAAAGCACGGTGCCGCACCAAGATTTCGCTGCAAAAGCGTATGAACATAATTGGTGCCAGAGCGCCGCTCACCGAATATCTGAAAATGCGTAATGTCGGCCCCGTTAGATTGCGAAACAGCGACGTTCTGCGCCACATCACCCTGTACCGTCATTGACAGACGCTCCTCCAAGCCAGCCCTTCGCGCCGAATAACGGCTCAATCTGCGCGGCAGCGTAGTCAACGCCGCCCGTGATGCCAAGCAAAGCAACGCACCGCGCAGAACGTGGAAACCCTCGGCCCCGCCGATGGCGCGGCACCAGATGCCATCAGTTTCATCACCCGCCACAACAAGACCGACGGTCAGACACGATCAGCTTGTATGCGCGGGAGGAATGATGGCATAGACAACCAAAGTTTTTTTGGGTTTGAGCAGTTGAAGTATAGGCCGGACATTGATGGGCTTCGCTCTGTTGCGGTCATACCCGTCGTTTTGTACCACGCAGGCATGCCCGGATTTACCGGCGGCTTTGTCGGCGTCGATGTATTCTTCGTCATTTCCGGTTTTCTGATCACCACAATCGTGGCCAACGAAATCGCCGCGGGAAAATTCTCTCTCGCCTCCTTCTACGAGCGGCGCGCACGGCGCATCTTGCCGGCACTGCTGGTCATGGTCCTCGCAGCCTTCGCAGTCGGTTTTTTCGTCCTGCTACCGGGTGAATTGCGGGACTTGGGCAAGTCTGCGATCGCGACAGGCGTCTTCTTGTCGAATGTCTTCTTCCTTAGAGCTTTCGACTACTTCTCGCCCACAGCAGAATTCGCGCCGCTTTTGCATACTTGGTCGCTTGCTGTCGAAGAGCAGTTTTATTTGTTCTTCCCGCCCCTGCTCATGTTCTTCGCGTGGATGGGATGGCGCCGAACGGTCTGGATTGTCTTGGGGCTCTCGGTGATCTCATGCATCGCCGCAGTGGCCTTGCTGCCACTCAAACCCGACTGGGTGTTCTATTTGATCCCGTTCCGCACTTGGGAACTGGGTGCCGGGGCGATACTTGCGCTTGGCATGTATGGGCCGCCGAAACGCCGCGCGGTTCGGGAGTGTCTCGCACTGCTTGCCATCATCGGAATTGTCATTCCAGTCTTTGCCTATGACTCGAATACCGCGTTTCCTGCGCTGACCGCCCTGCCCCCTGTACTTGGCGCCACGATACTGATTTGGGTCGGTGCCAATGGTGGTGGCAGTCTCGTCAACACACTACTCTCTCGCCGCGCGCTGGTTTGGGTGGGGCTGATCTCATACTCGCTATACCTGTGGCATTGGCCCATCCTCTCCTACATCCGCATCCTGTTAGGCAGCACGGACATACCCTGGGACTTTGCCACGCTGGCGGTGGTCGCCTCCGTCGCGATGGCATGGCTATCTTTCCGCTTCGTCGAACGCCCGTTTCGCGCGCATTCAGGCGGCTTCGGACCTCGCTTCATCTTCGTCTCATCGGCATGTTCGCTGGCGGTCGTCTTGGGGATAGGCGCAGTCCTCTATTTCGGCAAAGGCCTGCCGGCACGGATGTCAAGCGACGTCGTGACCATCGCAGCCTTCGCCACTGACCAGAACGAGCGCAGGTCCGAATGCTTCAATCGCCTCGCAAGCGACAGCTTGTGCGCCATTGGGGCAGCGTCTGATGTGGAAGAGGACGCGGATTTTCTCTTCTGGGGCGACAGCCACGCAGATGCGATGATGGTCGGTATGGACGAAGCCGGAAGGCTATCGAATGAACGCGGCCTCTTTGCAGGGCATAGTGGATGCCCGCCCATCCTGAGTATCCAAAGGACGTCGGGCGGCAGCCAATGCACGGCCTTCAATGAAAGCGTTATGACATGGCTGGAAGGACGGACGGATATTCCCGTTGTCATTCTGGGTGCGCGCTGGACGATCTCTGCAGAGGGGACGCGCTATCGCGGGGAAGCTGGAAAGGATGTCGCCCTTGAATGGATCGGCGCATCTTCCGCCGCACCCGTACCGTCGGAAAATGCAACGCTCGTACAGGCAGGCCTGCAGGAAACCGTAAGGCGGATATTGGCCACCGGACGCCATGTCGTCCTGCTTGGGCCGATCCCGGAAATCGGGCATGATGTGCCAACATCTATCGCGCGGAATAAGCTTCTGGGCTGGACGCCAATTCCTGCCGTTTCAACCAGCGCCTACCAAGGACGCACGGAACGGACAGAGCAAATTCTGAACTCCGTGGCCGATGAATCGGAGGATGTGCGATATCTCCCTCTGTCGGGCGTTTTTTGTGATGCCGACTTTTGCCGCTCCACCGACCGGGGCGGTGTGCCGCTCTATTACGATGATGACCATATCAATCAAACGACCTCGCTCAATCTCCTGCCCCCGCTGCTTATTGAAATCTGGCAGTAGAGCGTATGTACCGACTGCCGGGTACGGTCTGTATGCGTTGCAAGAGCTTCTTGTGGCGAAACGCATCATCTTGCGTAAACGCTGGCCCCAACCGTTCAGTAACGGCCCAGAGCGTCGTTCATGTTTTCTGTCGTCCTCGAATGCTGCGCTTGACTGGGAACAAATCAAGGTACAGCGCCGCGCAGTGTTAGCGGCCATGACACCAGTAGTTGCGCACGGGGGCCCACCTTGGAACAGACAAGCGACAAGCTGGACGATTTAGTCAATCAGTTCTGGCTGCTGGAAGACACGGCATTCCGCGCGGTTGCTGACAAGGCATCCTCTCTGCCCAAATATATCCAGTCGAGTGTAAGGCCATATTTAGCGGACAGCGCGCTTGCGGCGTCGATCGGGATTCTCCGGGTGCCGTTTTCCCAGTTGGTATATTGCGTCGGGTTAAAGCCATGATGCTTCGCCCACTCTTTGCGATTGCAGTCGGAAAAGCCTTCACGCACACGCCTTAAGCGGGCGGCAATATCTGGATATGTTTTTAAGTCTGCCATGTTCGGTTGATGGATCAGGAAGGCTTCACGTTCTCCTCGCCTTTCGAAGATTATTTGATGGGGAAGTTATTTGCACGCGCAAAACCCGCCGTGATGGCGGGTATGCGGACGATCAGATATTTTTAGAAGTTGGTTGCGGGAGCAGGATTTGAACCTGCGACCTTCAGGTTATGAGCCTGACGAGCTACCGGGCTGCTCCATCCCGCGCCAAATTCACCTCTAATTTGGTTATGAGGTGGTATCGTAAGAGAGATACGTATTATCTCGGCGGCTTTTTAGGTTTGGCGGTGACCTACTCTCCCACATCTTAAGATGCAGTACCATCGGCGCTACAGCACTTAACGGCCGGGTTCGGGATGGGACCGGGTGTTTTGCTTGCGCTATGACCACCAAACCGAAAAAACCGTCGAGATTTCCAAGTCATGTAC
>NZ_SRKY01000015.1 GCF_004803475.1 Aliishimia ponticola | reverse complement strand
CGGCCTTGTTGCATAAATCAGGTTCTGAGCGGAGTTTCCCTTTCCTCGGAAGGACTTATCCTACGGCCACTGTGACGGGTATGCCGAGCGCGGTATACCCGTTCAGCACGGCGATGCGGACTTGCAGCTCCGCGACCTGTCGTTCGAAGTCTCGAGCCATCAGTGACTGACCAAGCAGCTTGATGCAGTTCATCTTGCTTTCGACCCGACTCCGGCGGTGATACCCGCTCCATCGTCGCCGAATGGCTCGGACCAGGTACTTAGAAGCGCGCAGGGCTTCATTGCGTGCGACGGCACCTGGGCTCGTCGGCTTCCATGGCTTGGCATTCTTGCGTGGCGGGATGACCGCAGCGGCACCGCGGGCGGCAATCGCTTCATGGCATATGCGCGTGTCGTAGGCACCATCGGCAGTCACGGAACCGATCTGCTCATCAGCCGCAATCTGATCCAGAAGCTCGGGCAGGATGGGCGCATCGCTGATGTTGCTGCCGGTGACTTCGACAGCCCGGACTTCCAGCGTTTCTTCGTCAATTCCGATGTGTATCTTGCGCCAGATGCGCCGTTTGGAGCCACCGTGCTTGCGGGCATTCCACTCGCCTTCGCCCTCGGCCTTGATACCTGTGCTGTCGATCAGCAGGTTCAGCGGACCCGCACCGCCACGGTATGGGATCGCCACATTCAGCGTTCGTTGACGGCGACACAGGGTACTGAAGTCCGGCACCACCCAATCCAAGCCGACAAGCTTCAGCAGGCTTTGCACGAACCCCGTCGTTTGCCGCAACGGCAGGCCAAACAGCACCTTCATCGTCAGGCACATCTCAATCGCCGCATCGCTGAAGCTCGGCTGTCGGCCGCGTTTGCCCGTCGGTGGCGCTCGCCATATCATTTCTGGATCAAACCAGAGCGTCAGCGATCCGCGCCGCTTCAACGCGTCATTGTAAGCCGACCAGTTCGTGGTCTTGTACTTCGTAGGGGACCAACTGCTCATGCCATCCAGCCATCATGATGGATTCATGCAGTCAATCCCCCACCCGATTTGTGCAACAAGGCCC
>NZ_SRKY01000014.1 GCF_004803475.1 Aliishimia ponticola | reverse complement strand
AAGTCAAACTGCTGGCAGACACGGACGGCGACGGCGAAATCGACGATGTGGTTGCAACGACCACCACGTCGAATGGCGGCCAGTACCTGTTCGAGAACCTGGACGCTGATGACTACAAAGTCATGTTCGGCACGGTTGCAGGTCTGACATTCACCACTGCAGGCGCAGCGGCGGACGAAGACGTGGACGGCGACTCCGACGCAGGCGTGGACGGCATGACCGACACGATCTCGCTGGAAATCGGTGAAGCAGAGCGCGACATCGACGCAGGTCTGGTCGATCCGGGTACGGCGTCCATCACCGGTCGTTACTTCTGCGACGAAAACGACAATGACGTCGACGATGGCGAACCGGGCATTGCAGACGCAACTGTGACGCTTCTGGATGCCGCTGGCGCGGTTGTGGCAACGACCACAACTGGTTTGAACGGCGAGTATGCCTTCACCGGTCTTCCGGCAGGCGACTACACGGTCGAATTCGCACCGGCGACAGACGGCAAGGTCTTCGTTGCTCAGGACGATCCGAACGGCAATGGCGACGACACCAACGACAGCGATGTTGACAGCACCGGCACCACCGGCGTCATCACCGTGGGTGTTGGCGAAGTGTCCGAGAACAACGACGCTGGCGTCGAAGATCCCGGCACGGCCTCGCTGGCGGGCCGCGTGTTCTGCGACGAGAACGACAACAGCCTTGATGACGGTGAGCCCGGCATCGCGGGTGTGACTGTTCAGCTTCTGGACGCATCCGGCGCAGTGGTTGCGACCACTGAAACCGGCGCAGACGGCTCYTACGAGTTCGTCGGTCTGGACGCAGGCACCTATTCCGTCGACTTCGACGAGAATGACGCCGATCTGGACGGCAAGGTTCTGGTCACACAGGACGTTGACGGCAACGCATCCGACGATGTGGACAGCGACGCGTCCGAAGCGGACGGCACAACCGGTCAGGTCACACTGGGCATTGGCGAGCGGGTCGAGAACATCGACGCGGGCGTTGAAGATCCGGGCACGGCCTCCATCGGTGACACCGTATGGCTGGACGAGAACGGCAACGGCACGCTGGACGGCGGCGAAGCCGGTGTCGACGG
>NZ_SRKY01000013.1 GCF_004803475.1 Aliishimia ponticola | reverse complement strand
CATGGCAAAGGAAAAGTTTGAACGCACGAAGCCGCACGTAAACATCGGCACGATTGGTCACGTTGACCACGGCAAGACGACGTTGACGGCGGCGATCACGAAGCAGTTTGGCGACTTCAAGGCGTATGACGAGATTGACGGCGCGCCGGAAGAGAAAGCGCGCGGGATCACGATTTCGACGGCGCACGTTGAGTACGAGACGGAGAACCGTCACTACGCGCACGTCGACTGCCCCGGTCACGCGGACTACGTGAAGAACATGATCACCGGTGCGGCGCAGATGGACGGCGCGATTCTGGTTGTGAACGCAGCAGACGGCCCGATGCCGCAAACGCGTGAGCACATTCTTCTGGGCCGCCAGGTTGGTATCCCGAAGATGGTCGTGTTCCTGAACAAAGTTGACCAGGTTGACGACGAAGAGCTTCTGGAACTGGTTGAAATGGAAGTGCGCGAACTGCTGTCTTCCTACGACTACCCGGGCGACGATATCCCGATCATCGCAGGGTCCGCTCTGGCGGCTCTGGAAGGTCGCGACGACAATATCGGTGCGGAGAAGATCGCAGAGCTGATGGCGGCTGTTGACGAATATATCGACACGCCCGAGCGTGCGGTTGACCAGCCGTTCTTGATGCCGATCGAAGACGTGTTCTCGATCTCTGGTCGTGGTACGGTTGTGACCGGCCGTGTTGAGCGTGGCGTGATCAACGTTGGCGACGAGATCGAAATCGTCGGCATCCGCGACACCACCAAGACGACCTGCACCGGCGTTGAAATGTTCCGCAAGCTGCTGGACCGCGGTGAAGCGGGCGACAACATCGGCGCGCTGCTGCGTGGTGTTGACCGTGAAGGCGTTGAGCGTGGTCAGGTTCTGTGTAAGCCGGGCTCCGTGACCCCGCACACGAAGTTCGAAGCCGAAGCCTACATCCTCACCAAAGAGGAAGGTGGCCGTCACACGCCGTTCTTCGCGAACTACCGTCCGCAGTTCTACTTCCGGACGACAGACGTGACCGGCACCGTGACGCTGGCCGAAGGCACCGAGATGGTGATGCCGGGCGACAACGTTGGTTTCACCGTTGAGCTGATCGCCCCGATCGCGATGGAAGACGGCCTGCGTTTCGCCATCCGCGAAGGCGGCCGCACCGTCGGCGCCGGCGTCGTCTCCAAAATCATCGAGTAA
>NZ_SRKY01000012.1 GCF_004803475.1 Aliishimia ponticola | reverse complement strand
AGGTGCCGTCGCACGCAATGAAGCCCTGCGCGCTTCTAAGTACCTGGTCCGAGCCATTCGGCGACGATGGAGCGGGTATCACCGCCGGAGTCGGGTCGAAAGCAAGATGAACTGCATCAAGCTGCTTGGTCAGTCACTGATGGCTCGAGACTTCGAACGACAGGTCGCGGAGCTGCAAGTCCGCATCGCCGTGCTGAACGGGTATACCGCGCTCGGCATACCCGTCACAGTGGCCGTAGGATAAGTCCTTCCGAGGAAAGGGAAACTCCGCTCAGAACCTGATTTATGCAACAAGGCCGACGTGACCTATACACACCCTACCTTTGCAATTCGGATCGTCCTGCAAGCACTTCAAAAGCCAGTTTAACGCGCGCCTTTTGAGCACTAAGACCCAAGAATTCGCGGACTCTGAAACCCGAGGCCTCAAGTGCGTCGAAATGGCCCGGATAGTAGTTGGATACGTCCCCATGGCTGTCTTCACATCGGCTTGCAAGCACAACGGGCATGAACGGCAGAATGTTCTGAATCAACGCCGCGCGTGTTTCTGTTGCAACGGAACATGCACCTGGACATGAAATGACAAGGCCATCTGCACCAGCATAGCGGGTGGACTGAAAGCAAGCGCCAACGGACAAACTGACGATCGGAATATCTACGGATGGCAGCTCGGGATGGCTGAGTAGCGCCGCCCGCAAGTTGGTTGAGAGTTTTGATTGTGCCTTTTCCGGGGATTGCAGTGAGGCCGACATTGTCGACACGAAGGCGTCCAGGCGGGTGGTGCTGCGCTTGTGCGCGAGCCATGCCGGTATAACGAAACCACCAACAGACACCACAACGCTGCCTGTGCCCCATCTGGTATTCTCACAAAGTTCGACCGCGGCATTGAGTGATTTCATCCCGTCAAAGTCTGCGACAAATGGCGGGCGCATTGCGCCGGTCACGACGACCATTGTGCCATCGTCAAGCAGGAGGGATAGCCCATAGGCAACCTCTTCCAGCGTGTCTGTGCCTGTCGTTACGATAAAGGCTGAGTAGGCGTCGGCGTGCTCATGGATGTAGCTGCCAACGTCTAAAATATCTTGTAGCGTGATCTCGGAACTATTCTTGGCGGCAAAGGAGTGAACGTCGAGATGGTTACACAGACCACCGATCAGCGTGTGAATGTTGTGCGTCGGCACGGCTCGATCGTCGGTTAACTCCAAGGAAATTGTTCCGCCCAGTTCGATGATAAGAATACGTCCTGGCTGAGAAGGTGCCTTGCGCGCGTACTTTCGGACGCAGGCGGTCTGTGTCTTCTGGTGTGCGCGGCGCATCAGCCGATCATCCCGATCGACATCGCCGCGGCTGCGACGACAGGGTCGATCTCGGCGATCCTAAGGGCCGCTTCAAGCTTGGCTCTGCGGGGCGAGAAACCTGCACAGCCAAGCACAAGCGCGCGGGCCCCTCTGGATGTGAGATCCTTCCCAAGCTCAACGGTCTGCGGAAACACCTCGTCTGATTGGCCGGCATCTTCTGCAGAGACATTCGGAAGTGACAATTCCCCGGCAAGTCGGCTTTCCACGCCCATCTGGCGCATGCGCAAGCGATGCCGCGCGGCCGATTCAGGGCCAAGCGCCACGACCCCGCAGAGATCTGCCCGCGCCATTGCTGTCAGTATGCCGGCTTCCTGGATGCCCGGAACAGGTTGCGGGACCAGGGACCGACACAGGTCGACGCCAGGGTCAGAGCAGCACGCGCTGATGAAGGCTCCTGCGTCGGGACGGGATTTGACGACCTCGGCGATATCAAGCGCGGCCTGCGCGGCATCTGCTTGCGTCGAAATGGTCTCGGGCCCATGGGCGATGCGCATTGTCTCGAACACAGATCCATTGGGTGGTTTCAGCGGCAAAAGCGCTGTCTCAATCGCCTTGGTCAAGCCCATTGATGAATTTGGGTTGATCACAAGGATGGCGCCAGAGGAGCGTGTCATGGCCGGATCCCTGCGCGGAAATTCTGGCTCGGATCCAGCTCTTTGGCCAAATGCCCCTTCCGCGCGTCCATATCGACGGGCGCGCGCGTTACGAATTGGCCTTGGCCTTCGCGAGCCTTGAGTTTGCCGGTCTCCACAATGATGTTGCCGTGGTTGATGACGATTTCCGGCACACCGGTCAGCTCCATTCCTTCAAACGGCGTGTAATCCATATTGTCGTGCTGATCGGCCAGCGTTATCCGACGGCGCTGCTCCGGGTTCCAGATGGCGATATCCGCATCAAACCCCGGCGTGATGCTGCCCTTGCGCGTGACTCCAAACGTCCGCGCGGCATTTGTCGCTTTAAGCGCTACGAATTGCTGCGCAGTGATGCGCCCCTTGAGCACCCCTTCGGAGAAAAGATGTGGCAAGCGAGCTGCGATTCCAGGCATGCCTTTAGCGACTTTCGGATAGGGGATGTCTACACCGTTCATGAATTTGCCCGTTTCATCATAACGGTAAGGCGCATGATCCGAGCTGACCGACTCGAACGTCCCCATTCTGACATGGCCCCACAGAACCGCTTGCGTCCTCTGGTCGCGAACCGGCGGAGAGCAGATGAATTTGGCCCCCTCCATCCCCGGTTTGTCTAGATCGGCGCGAGTGAACGCGAGGTATTGCGGGCAAGTTTCAGCATAGATGCGTGCGCCGGCAACCTTTTCGCGCTGCACAATCGCAGCACCTCCCTCAGTCGAGGCATGCACAATGAACAGCGGCGCGTCGATGAGTTTGGAGAGCGAAATTGCCCGATTGATCGCCTCTTCCTCCGCCAGTTCGGGCCGCGATTGGGCATGGTATTTTGGGGCGGTAAGACCGGCTTCTGCCAGCCGGGCATTCATCCATTTCACCATGCCTTTGTTTTCCGCATGCACCATTGTCATGACGCCGTATTTTTTCGCAACGGTCATGATGTTCAGCATCCCATCATCGCCTATATTCATCAGATCATATGTCATAAAGCCTTTGAACGAGGTGATGCCGCGCTTGAAGGCACGGGGTAGCTGGTGATTCAACGCCTCAGGCGTGGGGTCGGTTACAATCAGGTGGTAGCTATAGTCCAACACCGATTGGGCCGCGCGCGCGTCATAGGTGGCAATCACATCGTCGATGGATTGCCCGCGATGCTGGGCCGCAAAGGGAATGAATGTCGAATTGCCCCCGAACGCCGCTGACACAGATCCGGTGTAGTAATCATCAGCGCCCATGATCCCGGCGGCACTTTCTTGCGCAATGTGGGCATGGGCTTCGATCCCGCCGTGCATCACCAAACGGCCACCGGCATCGATGCGTGTGGCCCCACCAGATAATCTCTCTGCCAGGGCGACGATGCGCCCCTCGCGGATAACGATATCTGTCTCGAATATCTCATTGGCGGTTACGACCGTACCATCATGGATGATTGTGTCGAATTCCATAACCGTTTCTCCCGCTACTCGCGCGTTTGCAGGTCGCGCATGTCCTGCCATCTGGACGAAATTTCCAAATCCGGTCTCAGGTTCCATCACCTAGATCTGCCAAATGCCCAGCACCGGGATGATATAAAAGATGACCATGATCGCCAAAGCTGGCATGATCAGCATCCAGTAGCGGACAGTATCTGTGACTTGGGTCATGAGATCTGGACTGAGTAAGAAGCGCAGGGGGCGCAAGCCCCCCGCCATTTTTCGATCAGTTGATCAGCGCATCGACGTAGAGTTCTTCCGCAAATGTCTGATGCTTTGCGTACCATTCGTCGTTGTAGAGGATTTGTGTCGCCAGATTCTCTGGGCTGGAGGGATTGAACGGGGCCAGTTCTGGCGGGACCATTGCCGCGGCATCAGGGTTGATCGGGCCAGACCCGATCAACTCCAGCCATTTAACCTGAAGCTCAGGTTTCTGTCCATGCGCAATGAATTTCATGACCTCGTCTGCGCCCGCTGGGTTGTCTTTTGGGACAACCCAGATGCCTGGTGTAATGACACCACCATTGAAGCTGACCTGGAAGGTTCCTTCGGCCATTTCATCCTTCAGAAGATGGGCGCGTGTCGACCAGATATTTCCGATGGCCACCTCTTCTTGCAAGAAGAGATTCTGGCTTTCGCTGCCGGACCCCCAGACGATGATATTCTCGCGCAATTGGCGGAATTTATCGATCGCGGCTTTTATTCCGCCCTCTGTTTCCAACGCGCCATAGACCTCCTTGAGTGGGACACCCTGAGCCATGGTCGCGCTTTCCAGCATGCCGCGCACCGACTTGCGGAATGTGCGCATTCCGGGGAAGTCTTTGACATTCCAGACGTCTTCCCACGACTGCGGTACGTTGCCGCCAAGCATTTTGGGATTGGTGGCCAGTACATAGGAAAAGAGATAATTGCCCACCCCGTTATTGTAGGCCGTCCCTTTCAGCACCTTGGACTTGTCGACAATATCGTAGTTGATCGGTTGGGTCATACCCTGTTGTTCAAGAACGATGGCCGAGCCTGCGCCACTGTCGCAAAGGTCCCAGACGACCGCGCCGCTTTCTACCATCGCGCGGATTTTGCCTGCCGAAGGGCCTGAGCCATCAATGATCACGGGAATGCCGGTCGCTTTGGTATAGGTGTCGCACAGCACTTCCTGCAGAACGTCCTTGGCCTGCCCGCCCCAATTCACCACGATTATCTCTTTGGGTTGCGCCAACGCCTTGTTGCTGAGAACGGGCAGCACACCCAAGGCACCTAAGGCAGCAATAAATCCACGGCGGGTCAACCGCCCTTCCTTATAGCGTTCAACCGCGATCTCCACGATGTCCTGCTTGGCTTCAAAATCGGTTGTTTCAGTCATGTTTGCTTCCCTGTTGTTTGAGGTTTCCAAGGTGCGGGATCATTCTGGGACCAGCACGACGCAGGCATTGGTGTCCCAGCCAATACTGATTTCAAGGCCTGGTGTGGGCGTGATGCCTGTCTGCAAAGTTGTGCATGAAATGAGCAGATCGCCGAGCCCATCATCCTCAACAATGACTTGGCACCGCTCTCCCAGATAACTGACGCCTTTGACGGTCGCGGAGAGGAGTTCGACCCCCGGCGCATCTATCCGCAACCGCTCAGACCTAAGGGCGAGCCGTGCTTTGCTGCCGATCTCATCCACATTCTCGGCCTGTACCTCAAAGGTCGCGTCCTTTGCTGCGCAGTACAGAATATCCACATTGCGCCCGGTGACATCCACGTCGATGTAATTCGACTTTCCCAGAAAATCAGCAACAAAGCTGTTGCGCGGGCTGTTATGTAGATCGCCGGACGAGCGCTGCTGCTGAATACAGCCGTCTTTCAGGATCACGATTCTGTCGGACATCGAAAGTGCTTCGTCCTGATCGTGGGTCACATAGATGAAGGTGACCCCCAGTTGGCTATGAAGGGATTTGAATTCCCATTGCAGATCGGCATGCAGCTTCTTGTCGAGCGCGGAAAGAGGCTCATCCAGAAGCAGGACCTGGGGCTTGAAAGATATTGCGCGCGCCAGCGCGACGCGCTGCTGTTGACCGCCCGAAAGCTGGTGCGGCATCCCGTCGGTAAAGCCACCCATCTGCACCAGTTCAAGGCATTCTTGCGTTCGCTCCGCAATTTCGGCTGCTGGACGTTTGCGCACCATAAATGGGAAAGCTACATTGTCACTCACGGTCATTGGCGGAAACAGGGCATAGCCCTGAAATACCATGCCAAACTCGCGATATTCCAGCGGTGCTCTTGTGATGTCGGCTGAACGAAGGGTGATTTGCTCTGTAGCCAACCCCACGAAACCGGCAATCGCGCTCAACAATGTGGTCTTGCCCGAGCCAGACGGCCCTAGAAGCGTGAGAAACTCGCCCTCTGAGACATCCAGATCGACATGGTCCAACGCATGAAGGCTGCCATAGCGTTTAACTGCGTTCCGGATCGAAAGGATCGGTTCTGTCATCTGAAGGGCACACCCTGGTCAAGAGCCATCTACACGCGTCATTCACGTGTTTTGACGTTAAGTGGAGCATGGAGAGTCAAAACATCAAAATAAAAAAGAAGCCCATAAGTATAATTCGAAATTATAGATTCGAGCGGCCTTGTTGCATAAATCAGGTTCTGAGCGGAGTTTCCCTTTCCTCGGAAGGACTTATCCTACGGCCACTGTGACGGGTATGCCGAGCGCGGTATACCCGTTCAGCACGGCGATGCGGACTTGCAGCTCCGCGACCTGTCGTTCGAAGTCTCGAGCCATCAGTGACTGACCAAGCAGCTTGATGCAGTTCATCTTGCTTTCGACCCGACTCCGGCGGTGATACCCGCTCCATCGTCGCCGAATGGCTCGGACCAGGTACTTAGAAGCGCGCAGGGCTTCATTGCGTGCGACGGCACCT
>NZ_SRKY01000011.1:2500-6452 GCF_004803475.1 Aliishimia ponticola | reverse complement strand
TTGGTTGCGGGAGCAGGATTTGAACCTGCGACCTTCAGGTTATGAGCCTGACGAGCTACCGGGCTGCTCCATCCCGCGCCAAATTCACCTCTAATTTGGTTATGAGGTGGTATCGTAAGAGAGATACGTATTATCTCGGCGGCTTTTTAGGTTTGGCGGTGACCTACTCTCCCACATCTTAAGATGCAGTACCATCGGCGCTACAGCACTTAACGGCCGGGTTCGGGATGGGACCGGGTGTTTTGCTTGCGCTATGACCACCAAACCGAAAAAACCGTCGAGATTTCCAAGTCATGTACGCTGTGTTTGCGTATGCTTTTGATTGTCTAGTATTAGCCTGGCTATTACTGGATCAAATCAAGCCTATCGGGCAATTAGTACCGGTCAACTGAACGCATTGCTGCGCTTACATCTCCGGCCTATCGACGTGGTGGTCTACCACGGCCCTCAGGGATACCTTGTTTTGAGGGGGGCTTCCCGCTTAGATGCCTTCAGCGGTTATCCTGTCCGATCATAGCTACCCTGCACTGCTGCTGGCGCAACAACAGGTCCACCAGTGGATCGTTCACCCCGGTCCTCTCGTACTAGGGGCAACTCCTCTCAAGTATCCTACACCCACGGAAGATAGGGACCGAACTGTCTCACGACGTTCTAAACCCAGCTCACGTACCTCTTTAAACGGCGAACAGCCGTACCCTTGGGACCTGCTCCAGCCCCAGGATGAGATGAGCCGACATCGAGGTGCCAAACACTGCCGTCGATATGGACTCTTGGGCAGTATCAGCCTGTTATCCCCGGCGTACCTTTTATCCGTTGAGCGATGGCCCTTCCACTTGGGACCACCGGATCACTATGGCCGTCTTTCGACTCTGCTCGACTTGTCAGTCTCGCAGTCAGGCTGGCTTCTGCCATTGCACTCAACGAGCGATTTCCGACCGCTCTGAGCCAACCTTCGCGCGCCTCCGTTACGCTTTAGGAGGCGACCGCCCCAGTCAAACTACCCGCCACACAGGGTCCCGGATCCGGATAACGGACCGCGGTTAGACAACAAGCAGAACAAGGTTGGTATCTCAAGGGTGGCTCCACAGAGACTGGCGTCCCTGCTTCGAAGCCTACCAACTATCCTGCACATGTTGTGCCTGTTGCCAGTGTGAAGCTGTAGTAAAGGTGCACGGGGTCTTTCCGTCTAACCGCGGGGAACCTGCATCTTGACAGGTAATTCAATTTCGCTGAGTCGATGTTGGAGACAGCGGGGAAGTCGTTACGCCATTCGTGCAGGTCGGAACTTACCCGACAAGGAATTTCGCTACCTTAGGACCGTTATAGTTACGGCCGCCGTTTACCTGGGCTTCAATTCAGAGCTCTCACTCCTCCTTTTAACCTTCAGGCACCGGGCAGGCGTCAGACCCTATACGTCGTCTTGCGACTTCGCAGAGCCCTGTGTTTTTAGTAAACAGTCGCCACCCCCTGGTTTGTGCCCCCAGCCAAAACTTGCGTTGAAACTGGGCCTCCTTCTCGCGAACTTACGGAGGTATTTTGCCGAGTTCCTTCAACATCGTTCTCTCAAGCGCCTTGGTATTCTCTACCAGTCCACCTGTGTCGGTTTAGGGTACGATCTAATAGGAGGGCTATTTCCAGGGACCAATAAGCAGCCCATTCAATCCGATAAGGATGAACTACCTTCTTGATCCGTCACCACTCCATGGCCCAGGAATATTAACCTGGTTCCCATCGACTACGCCTTTCGGCCTCGCCTTAGGGGTCGGCTTACCCTGCTCAGATTAGCTTTAAGCAGGAACCCTTGGACTTTCGGCGAGAGTGTCTCTCACACTCTTTGTCGCTACTCATGTCATCATTCTCGCTAGTGATCTCTCCACCGGATCCCTCACAGGCCGGCTTCACAGAAAGTTCCCTGCGTCCAATATCCCCGAAGGGATCAAGGACGCTTGGAACTATGTCACACTACGCTCCGCTACCATGCCTTACGGCATCCTAAGCTTCGGCTCATGGCTTGAGCCCCGTTACATCTTCGCCGCAGGACAACTTATTTAGACCAGTGAGCTGTTACGCTATCTTTAAAGGATGGCTGCTTCTAAGCCAACCTCCTGGTTGTTTTGGTCGTCCCACCTGCTTTCCCACTTAGCCATGAATTAGGGGCCTTAGCTGTAGGTCAGGGTTGTTTCCCTCTCCACGACGGACGTTAGCATTCGCCGTGTGTCTGCCATCTAGTACTCCCGGGTATTCGGAGTTTGGTTAGGATCAGTAAGCCTGTGGGGCCCCATTACCCATCCAGTGCTCTACCCCCCGGGGTATTCGGATGACGCTCTACCTAAATAGATTTCGCGGAGAACCAGCTATCTCCGAGTTTGATTGGCCTTTCACCCCTAGGCACAACTCATCCCGACCTTTTTCAACAGGTGTGGGTTCGGACCTCCAGTAAGTGTTACCTTACCTTCATCCTGGTCATGCCTAGATCACTCGGTTTCGGGTCTGATCCATCTAACTCATTCGCCCTATTAAGACTCGCTTTCGCTGCGCCTACACCTAACGGCTTAAGCTTGCTAGATAGACCAAGTCGATGACCCATTATACAAAAGGTACGCCGTCACAAGACTGGACACTTATGGCAACCTATCTGATCGGGATGCTCACCCGAACTTGAACCGTTTCCACGCCGGGGTTGTCGCTGTAGATCCCCGCATTCGAACGGTGATCGTAGCTGATACCATAGCGCCATCCGGCCGCGTTTTCATATCCCAGCTCAAGACCCGATCGAAAGATGATCGGTCCGCCAAGATCAAAACCGCCATTGTCGCTGTAAAGACCAGGCATCGTGTGGAACTGTGCAAACATCCCGCTGCGACCGAAGTCGTAGGTGTATGTCGCGCCATATCCCAACCATGTTTCGCCCTCCTCACCGACGGAAACGCCGATGGTTTGGCCGAATGGCCCGATCTTCCGACCGAAGTCATAGCGGAGGTAAACCTCAGCTTGCGATGTCGCGTTCCGATCAAGAACCTCACCACCGGATATCGATATCCGCGGCTCCGTTTCAGATCGTCCCAGACATCCCGTTTCGCTGCCGCAGGTACTGCTTCCCATCTCGATCGCGCCGAGTAGAAAGGTTAGTGCTGCAAAGGTTCCGTCCGCCATGTCTTGCCCCCCGTTTGTTGAGGACAAGATGTGGTTCAGATTGTCATAAGAGTCCAGTCAAGCTCCGACTGATTGTAAGCGTTCGGTTTCAGGTACTGTTTCACTCCCCTCGTCGGGGTGCTTTTCACCTTTCCCTCACGGTACTGGTTCGCTATCGGTCAGCAAGGAGTACTTAGCCTTCGAAGGTGGTCCTCCGATCTTCAGACAGAATTTCACGTGTTCCGCCCTACTTAATACGTCCTATCATGCTTCTTATACGGGACTGTCACCCACTATGGTTGGCCATTCCAGACCATTCTAATCACACTCAAGGCTCGGCTGGTCCCCGTTCGCTCGCCGCTACTAGGGGAGTATCAATTGATTTCCTTTCCTCCGGGTACTTAGATGTTTCAGTTCCCCGGGTTTGCTCTTAAAACCCTATGTATTCAGGTAATAAGTACCTGTTTCAGCCAATTATGAACCGCTCGAAAGCAATCATAATCAACTGTCAGGTGGGTTGCCCCATTCAGAGATCCGTGGATCAAAGCCTATTCTCGGCTCCTCACGGCTTATCGCAGAGTATCACGTCTTTCATCGCCTCTTGCTGCCAAGGCATCCACCAAACGCCCTTCTCGCGCTTGATTTGATCCAGAAAAAGCAAGGCTTGCGCTTTGCACGGCCACACGCTGGTTCGAGTGCAGCCCTTATTCTGGATCAAAAGCATACTTTCCCGCTCCTGCCGATGTCGGTCGGCAGGAACTGTGCGCCACTCGCGTGACGCACGGGTTAGTGTACTTGACTTGGACAACATCTGTTCGTT
>NZ_SRKY01000010.1 GCF_004803475.1 Aliishimia ponticola | reverse complement strand
TTTGCACGAACCCCGTCGTTTGCCGCAACGGCAGGCCAAACAGCACCTTCATCGTCAGGCACATCTCAATCGCCGCATCGCTGAAGCTCGGCTGTCGGCCGCGTTTGCCCGTCGGTGGCGCTCGCCATATCATTTCTGGATCAAACCAGAGCGTCAGCGATCCGCGCCGCTTCAACGCGTCATTGTAAGCCGACCAGTTCGTGGTCTTGTACTTCGTAGGGGACCAACTGCTCATGCCATCCAGCCATCATGATGGATTCATGCAGTCAATCCCCCACCCGATTTGTGCAACAAGGCCCATCCTCACCCTAACGCGCAATGTCTCAGAATTAAGGGTACGCGACAGGAGGGCAACAGTACCCTCTGTTTTGAAGCAACAGCGGCTCCCACCAGCCAAGTCTACCTACCAGACGGCTTCGAGTTGATCGAAGAGCGCAGCCATTATCGGCACGTCTTTGTGCGCTTCCAAAGCTAGGATGCAAAGGCAGGCAGGAATTCGTTGCGTTTCGCAGATAGTTAAACCGTAGGCCTGACGTTGGTGTAGCGCGATTGACTCTCGACAAAGACTGAGTCCGACGCCTGATCGCACCATTTCCAGCATCGACGCCTCGTGGTCGACCAGCGCCACGGAATTCTGCACGACGCCGTGACGAGAAAACACCTTGGTCAAAAGACGATTATGGACAGAAACCGGAGTTGTACCGATCCATGGCAGCGCCGCGAGTTCAGCCCATGACGCATTGACGACCCTCGCTTCCCAGCCCACCGGGGCGATGACGCGATAGTCAAACTGAGCCAGTTTCCGGGTATGAAGTTGCTGTTCCGACGGGATGTGGCCGATTTCTTCGGGGTCGCAGAGATAAAAACCGAGGTCGATTGTTCGGCGTTTCAGTTTATCAAGGATTTCACCGCTGATCCCATGAACGAGTTCGGTAACGATTCCAGGGTGGTTCTTTTTCAGGCCACTCAGCAATTGGCCAAGGCGGATGAATTCGGGGTCCACAATGGTGCCGATCCGCAGCTTACCCGAGATCTGGCCGCTTTGCGTGCTGGCGATGCGTCGGAGGTCGGCCATCGCGTTCAAAACCTGCTCGGCCTTGGGCAGCAGGGTTTCGCCATCTGCGGTCAAGTCAAGCCCGTGCGCAGTGCGCCTGAACAGGGTGATTCCTGTCTCCTCGCTCAACCGCTTGATCTGGTGGCTGATCGCTGGCTGGGTAAGGTGCAGAATCTCTGCTGCACGCGAGACGCTGCCTTCTCGTGCCACTGTCACGAAGGCCAAGATGTTGTTGGGGTTAAAGAATCTCTTCATATTAAGAAACTTAATATCAAGCTGAAAATTAAGTCATTAGGAATGTGCCCTTTGGCTTTCTACACCTTCGGAAATTGATACGCAGGGAGGAGCGTATCGCACCGCAGCCAACCCGCCTCGGCTTGGGGGCGGAGCGCTGCGGGCTGGTGCTTTCCTCACTGCCGTTGAGCAAGCAGGAGGGCGTGCCACGATGTCAGTAATCGGGGACGATTTCGACTTCATCGTGATTGGCGGGGGTTCGGCGGGCTGTCTGCTTGCCAACCGACTGAGCGCGGATACCGGCAACCGGGTGCTTCTGCTGGAGGCCGGGAAGGTCGATAGCTACCCGTGGATTCATATTCCCGTTGGCTATTTGTACTGCATTGGAAACCCGCGCACCGACTGGATGTATAATACCGAGGCCGACACTGGTCTGAACGGTCGGACCCTGCGCTACCCACGTGGCAAGACACTTGGCGGCTGTTCGTCGATCAACGGCATGATCTACATGCGCGGTCAGGCGCGTGACTATGACAACTGGGCCAAGCTCAGCGGTGAGGACGCGTGGAACTGGGACAACTGCCTGCGCGATTTCATGGCTCATGAGGACCATCAGAAGCTGGATGGCGGGGCCGACCCGAAGACCGGCGACAACAGCCGGTTTTCCGACTTGCACGGAAATGGCGGCGAATGGCGGGTGGAAAAACAGCGCCTGCGTTGGGACGTGCTTGACAGCTTTGCCGATGCGGCGACACAGGCGGGGATCGACAAAACCGACGATTTCAACAGCGGCGACAATGCCGGGGTCGGCTATTTCGATGTCAATCAACGCTCGGGTTGGCGCTGGAACACGTCAAAGGCGTTTTTGCGCCCGGTGAAATCACGGCCCAATCTAACAATCTGGACCGAGACCCAAGTCGAGAAGCTGACCTTTGCAAGGGATGAGAACGGCGCATTGCGTTGCAGCGGTGCGCAGGTCAACCGGAAGGGCCAGACCGTGTCGGTAAAAGCCCGCCGCGAGACCATTCTGTCGGCCGGAGCGATCAACTCGCCTCAAATTCTGCAATTGTCCGGGATCGGCCCGGCGGCGCTGCTGCAACAGCACGGGATCGAGGTTCTGCGTGACGCGCCGGTGGGCGAAAACCTTCAGGATCACCTGCAAATCCGCGCAGTTTACAAGGTGAAGGGCACGCGCACGCTCAACACCCTTGCCGGCAACATGTTCGGCAAGGCGATGATCGGTGCGGAATACCTGCTGAAGCGGTCCGGCCCAATGAGCATGTCGCCCAGCCAACTGGGCGCCTTCACCCGCTCTGATCCTTCCCGGACGCATGTCAATCTGGAATATCACGTGCAGCCTCTCAGCCTTGAAGCCTTTGGCGAGGATCTGCACGATTTCCCGGCGATCACGGTCAGCGTTTGCAACCTCAACCCCACCAGCCGGGGCCGTGTACGCATCCGCTCAAACAATTTCCGCGATGCGCCAATGATCTCGCCCAATTACCTGTCCACCGAAGATGACCGCAAGGTCGCTGCCGACAGCCTGCGCCAGGTGCGAGAGATCATGTCGAAGCCCGCGATGCAGCCCTACGCGCCCGAAGAATACAAGCCCGGCCCGCAGTACCAGAGCGACGACGACCTTGCCAAACTGGCCGGCGACATCGCCAACACCATTTTCCATCCGGTTGGCACGGTCAAAATGGGACTGGCAGAGGATGACTCCGCCGTGCTCGACCCACATCTGCAGCTCAAGGGGGTGTCGAGGCTGCGTGTCGTTGACGCGTCCGTCATGCCCGAAATCACCAGCGGAAACACCAATTCCCCGACGCTGATGATCGCGGAAAAGGCGGCCCGCTGGATCCTTGCGGGCCAGTAGGTCGGCGTCTTTGTCAATCGGAGGAAACATGCGTAACTCATTTTCCAACCTTCCCCTGACCGGGGTTAAAGTGGTCGATTTTGGGCAGTACATTGCTGGACCCGCCGTTGCGATGTTGCTTGGAGACCTTGGCGCCACTGTCGTTCATATCGACCCGCCCGACGGGCCGATGTGGGACAGCCCGGCCAATGCGACGTTGATGCGCAACAAGCTGATCGTGAACCTTGATTTGAAATCCGAGCAAGGGCTGGCCGACGCCCGCGCGCTTTGCGCCGAGGCCGATATCATCGTCGAAAACTTCCGCCCCGGAAAACTGGCCGCCTTGGGCATTGATTTTGCCGCGATGCGCGAAGAGCGGCCCGAGTTGATCACCGTCTCTTTGCCGGGTTTTGCCTCCAACGATGCCGAGCACCGCGAATTGCGGGCCTTTGAAAGCGTGGTTGCGGCCAGTTCGGGCGTGTTTACCGACATGGGGCTGAACCGCGTTCTGATGGGGTTGAACCCCTCGTTCTCGCCGCTGCCGCTGTCATCCGCTTATGCCTCGCAGATCGCGGCCTCGGCGACCGTGCTGGCGCTGCAATCACGTCAGTTGACCGGCTTGGGCGACCAGATCGAGGTGCCGCTGGCGGCAGCCGTGATGGAGGGATTGTGCTACAACTCCATCAAGGTGTCGGACATGCCGGAACGCTACCTGACCCAGCGCGAGATCGAGATCGAACGGCGGCGGGTCGAAGGTCTGCCGATGAATGTGTCCTACGAGGATCTGCAGGAACTGCTCGACCCGTTCTTTCGCAGTTACATGTGTAAGGACGGGCGTATGTTCTACGTGGTCTGCCCCAGTCACAAACACCACGCGCGCCGCTGCCTTGAGGTGCTGGGCCTTTACGATGAGATGATCGAAGAGGGGCTGCAGGAAGAGGACGATACCTACAAACCGCAGTCCGAGTGGGTGTCCGATACCTCGCTTGGCGTTTACCCGATGCCGAAGGAATGGGCCGACAAGATCGCCGCGCGCATGAAAGAGGTGTTTATGACCCGCACCTCACATGAATGGAAGCGCATGTTCGGACGCGCGGGCATTCCGGGTGCGCCGCAGCGTTGGCTGCAAGAGTGGATTAACGACGAATATGCCGAAGCCTCCGGCTTGATGATTGATGTCTGGGACCCGGTCTATGGCGAAATGACCCAACCCGGCCCGGTGGTCTGGATGGAGGAAAGCGGAGAAGACGCGTTAGCGCCCGAACCGCGCCGCTGGGCCGAGGTGGATGAGGCCCTGAAGGTGCTGCGCAAGCTGCGCACCGACATTCCTGACCCCGAAGACGGGATCGAGCAAGAGGGCTGGCTGTCGGGCGTTCGCGTACTGGACATGTGCAACGTGATTGCCGGGCCACATGCCGCCAGTTATCTGGCGCGGTTCGGGGCCGAGGTTATCAAGCTCGACCCTGCGACACCGCTCTATGACAGCTGGAACACCGTGATCTATGGGTTGAGCCAGGGACGCGGGAAAAAGTCGATCCTTGCCGATGCGAAGTCCGAACACGGACGCAAGGTATTGGAGGATCTGGTGAAATCCGTCGACGTGATCTTCTGGAACGCGCCGGACAGCCAGATCAAGCGCATGGGTCTGGACGCAAACAGCCTTCGCAAACTGAACCCCGAGGCGATTTTCTGCAAACTCGATTGTTTCAGCGGTGTGCGGCGCGGCGTGCGCACCGATTACATCGGCTATGACGATCTGGTGCAGGCCACCACGGGTATCATGTTGCGCTTTGGCGGCGCGATGGACCGTCCCGAGGAACACGCCCATGTCGGCACCATTGACGTGATGTGCGGATTTGGTGGCGCATTAGCTGTCGCTGCTGCGCTTTATCAGAAGCACCGCTTTGGGCGGATCGGGCGTGGACGGACCTCGCTTAGCGCCAACAGCGGGTTGCTGCAGATGCCCTTTGCATACGACTACCGTGGGCGCGGGCTATTCGATGAGCCGTCTGGCCCTGAGGTCAACGGCTATGATCCCCTCAGCCGCTTCTACAGCACCGCTTCGGGCGTCTATATCCTGCTCAGCGCTTACGAGTCTGATCTGCCGCGGTTCCGCAATGTCGAAAACCTCGAAGACCTGCCTGGTATCCCTGAAGAGGAGCGCGCGGCATACCTAGCCAGCGCATTCCAATCGCATCCCGCGACCGAATGGATCGCGCGCTTGCGTGCAGCAGATATCGGCTGCGCGATCTGCCACAACATCGAGGCGCTACGGTCGGAAAACCTGCGCGAACCAGACGGCACTCCCGGCACCGATCGGGGCAGCTATTCTTTCTCGCAGTACGCTGATCACCCGAGCGGTCATGAAGTCATTCAACTGGATCCCTATGCTGTCCGCCCCTCGCGCGGGCGGGTATTTGCCCTGCCTCCAACCGAGAAATTTGGCGCGTCGACGCGAGAGATCCTCGCTGATCTCGGATATTCTGATGTCGCGATCGAGCGGATGTTGAAATCCGGCCAGGTTAGCGAAAGTTGGAGTACAGAATACCTGCCCAGTTAAGGGCCGGGGGCGAAGGGTGCGGTCTGCTTCCTTCGTCGTGCTGCACTGCGTCGATTTCTTGGCGCACTGCATTGTCCATCAGGTTCGGGATTGTCACGTCAAACAGATGTTTGGCGAACGGAGGAGGCTGTCCGCGCCTAAGTGCCAAAACGGAGGAAACATGGCAGATAAACCCCCATTGATGAATCTTGAGATTCCGACCGCAGACACCGGTTTCTATTCCGGTTTTGCCAAAAGCGTGGCGATCCCGTCCAAAATCCTTGTTGCCGCGTTGATCGTATGGGCCATCAGCGTGCCCGAGAACGCGGCCGCCGTGCTCAACGCGATGAACGGGGCGATGCTCAAGAGTTTTGCGAGTTGGTATATCTACGTCGTAGCGTTGTTCTTGATTCTCTGCATTGCGCTGGCCCTGATTCCCATGACTGGACGCCTTAAAATGGGCCTGCCTGACGACCGCCCTGAATTTTCGCGCTTTTCGTGGTTTTCGATGATGTTCGGCGCCGGCATTGGCATCGGCATGCTGACCTTTGCCACCGCCGAACCAATGTATCACTTCGCCAACAACCCCAATGTCATCATGGGCGAAACGACTGGATCCGCGGCGGATAACGTGACTGCGGCGTATGTATGGTCGTTCCTGCACTGGGGGTTGCCGGCTTGGGCCTGCTATGCGCTCGTCGGGCTTTCACTGGCGTATTTTTCATATCGCCGGAACCTCCCGCTGACCGTGCGTTCCGGGCTGACCCCGCTGTTTGGCAAGCGCATGTCGGGTACTGTCGGGCATGTTGTGGATATTGTCGCGGTTGTGGCGACTATCCTTGGCGTGGCGCAAACCCTTGGTTTTGGCGTTGAACAATTTGTCGCCGGGCTTAACCGAGTGGGCTTTGGAGACTGGATCGTCATGGCCGACGGGAAACCCACTGCTGCAGGCATCGTGGTTGCCCTGATCGCGATCCTCGGGGCTTCGACCCTGTCGGCGCTTTCGGGTGTGGGCAAGGGCATCAAGTGGCTGTCGAACCTGAACATGGGGCTTAGCTTTTTTCTGCTGGCCTTCTTCATCCTGTTCGGGTCCACCTTCTTTGGCCTTGGTGCGCTGTTTTCGGGGTTGATCGCCTACCTGACCGAACTGCCCAAGCTTCTGTTTACCGTCTGGCACGCTGACGGCACGGAAACCGGCGATGCGCTCGCCTCATGGCAGGGTGGCTGGTCGGTGTTCTACTGGGCGTGGTGGATCGCCTTCGCGCCTTTCGTGGGCGTGTTCCTTGCCCGTATCTCGCGCGGGCGCAGCATCCGGGAATACGTGATGGGTGCCATCGTGGTCCCGTCGCTGATGTGCTTCATTTGGTTCACCATTGTCGGGGGTACCGCCATCGACATGACGCTGAACGGCAGCGCAGGCGATGCCATTTCCGGTGCCGGCCAAGAGAGCCAGCTCTTTGTCATGCTCGACCTGATCCTGAGTGGTGGACTGGCCTGGATCATGGCGGCCATCGTGGTGGTCCTCCTGCTGACCTATCTGGTCACAACGGCGGATTCCGCGATCCTGATCGTCAACACCATCAACGCCGCTGGAGAGGAAAGCCCGAAAGGCCGGGTTCACATCATCTTTTGGGGCGTCGCACTCAGCCTTGTCGTGGGTGGGTTGCTTCTGGTTGGCGGGCTCAACGCGATCAAGACAGCCATGGTGATTGGTGCGCTGCCCTTCAGCTTTGTGATGTTCCTGATGTGCGTGGCATTGGTCAAGGCTGTCATTAAAGACGGAATTCGTGAACGAAACGGTGTGCAAAGCGTACACCTCGAAGCCTGATGGCAAACTGCTGCAGAGCGAGGCCCTGAAACTCGCTCTGCGGCGCCCTTCACACTCCTGACTGTTCTGTATGAGCGCTTGTTGACATCGTTCTGCATCGCGGCAATGTTCTGCGAAACCGGCCAGACAGGATGGGCACAAGCTTGGCAAAAATCAAAGTCCGCACTTTCGGTGTCGTTGGTTTAAGGTCAGGATTCATAGCCAGTAGATGACGACGGCTGCGAGCGCGATGGCCGAGAGGAAGACCTTGGGACATCTGTCGTAGCGGGTTGCGACGCGCCGCCAATCCTTGAGCCTACCGAACATGATCTCAATGCGGTTGCGACGTTTATAGCGGCGCTTGTCGTATTTCACGGTCTTCTTGCGTTGTTTTCGCCCAAGGATGCAGGCGCGTATCCCTTTGTCTTTCAACGCATCTCTGAACCAGTCGGCGTCGTAGCCTCGGTCTCCAAGCAGCCATTCGACCTTTGGCAAACCGCCCAACAATGCCCGTACGCCGATAAAGTCACTGACCTGTCCAGCGGTGACGAAGAGGTTAAGCGGGCGTCCCTGGCTGTCGCAGATGGCGTGCAACTTGGTGTTCATGCCGCCTTTGGTCCGGCCAATCAGGCGGCCACGCCCCCTTTTTTCACGCCCATGCTGGTCGCTGTTCGGTGTGCCTTCAGGTAGGTCGCGTCAATCATAACTGTCTTCTGTTCGCCGTGCTCGGCAGCCAGCGTCACCATCATCCGCGCGAATATGCCCTTTTCGCTCCAGCGCTTTCAACGGCTATAAAGCGTCGGTCGTGAGGTAGTTTCAGCAGTCGATGCTATGGAAACTGGAGTGTCACTGATTCTGACAAAGCGATGGTGATCGCAAGTCTGGGGCCAGTGATCTTGATCGCCTTCAATTGCAGGTTCTTCAATGAACAAACACTTACTGAACCGGCAGATTGCCAAGCTGGAGGCCCAGATCGAACAGGTCATCGCAACCGATGAAGACCTTTCCAAGACAGCTGACATCTTGCGTTCCGTTCCTGAAATTGGCCCAGTTGCCAGCGCAATGCTGATCGCGGAAATGCCAGAGCTTGGTCAGATCACGGGAGAAAAAGCCGCCGCGCTCACAGGCCTTACGCCTATTGCACACGACAGCGGCGCGATGCGTGGCAAGCGCGCCATTGGCGGTGGCAGACGATTGCTCAGGCATGAGATGTTCCAATCCGCGCTCGTCGCAATCCACCATAACGCGGTCTTGAAAGACTTCGCAGATCGCCTGCGCACCGCCGGAAAACCGCACAAGGTCGTCATCACAGCAGTCGCTTGAAAGCTGGTCACAATCGTCAACGCACTCGTCAAATCAGGACAGAAATAGGCTCCGCAGACTGTCTGAGAAATACAGTTGCTAAGATCCCTGTCATTTACAGTTTTGCCGCTCTAAATTCGCCGCAAGACTCGTGGCCTGAGTTCTTCCGGATGTGATCTCAGATATGCAACGGAAACGCGCCGCTTCTCCCCTCCCCGTTTCACACCTTCAACAGGGGATGCGACGGAAGAAAAGAGCTCGGGAACGATATCCTCCAGATGTGCATAGATGCGTTGCCAAATCTGTTTGACCCGGTCTCTTGACACATTCATGGCCCGCGCAATCTCAACATCCGTAAACCCTTCGAGGGCGTGACGAACGAGCGCTTGTTCCTGCAGAACCAGTTGAAATTTTGGTGCCTGGCAAAACAAAAGAGACTTTGCAATTCCCGTCGCCTGATCCGCGATCAAGCTATCGCGGGACACCCCGTAAACGCCGCGCGGGCCATGTCCGGCTTCTGACAGGCTGAAAGGGTCTTGTGGGTCGACTTCGAACAAAAACGGATTGCCACCGGATTCCTGTATATGTCCAACAGACAACTCGGTTTCATGCAGGCAGCGTTTGACATTAAATCCGGTATGCGCCGCTATATAGACTGGAATGATCGCGTTCAAAATCTGATGAGCCAGGGAGCTCTCGAAATCGAATGTCTCCTGGCAGTATTCAAGAACAAACATTTCCAGCCCGGCCCCGGCGTTTCGCGGTGCCTGTTCCTGCGGAAACAGGAAAACGGACCTGTCGCCATCACGAAACCGGGTCAGCAACCTGCGGTTCAAATACGGCTTGGGTCGCGCGACGAAATCTTCGGCAACGCTTTCGTGCAAGAAACAGGT
>NZ_SRKY01000001.1 GCF_004803475.1 Aliishimia ponticola | reverse complement strand
ACCTGTTTCTTGCACGAAAGCGTTGCCGAAGATTTCGTCGCGCGACCCAAGCCGTATTTGAACCGCAGGTTGCTGACCCGGTTTCGTGATGGCGACAGGTCCGTTTTCCTGTTTCCGCAGGAACAGGCACCGCGAAACGCCGGGGCCGGGCTGGAAATGTTTGTTCTTGAATACTGCCAGGAGACATTCGATTTCGAGAGCTCCCTGGCTCATCAGATTTTGAACGCGATCATTCCAGTCTATATAGCGGCGCATACCGGATTTAATGTCAAACGCTGCCTGCATGAAACCGAGTTGTCCGTTGGACATATACAGGAATCCGGTGGCAATCCGTTTTTGTTCGAAGTCGACCCACAAGACCCTTTCAGCCTGTCAGAAGCCGGACATGGCCCGCGCGGCGTTTACGGGGTGTCCCGCGATAGCTTGATCCCGGATCAGGCGACGGGAATTGCAAAGTCTCTTTTGTTTTGCCAGGCACCAAAATTTCAACTGGTTCTGCAGGAACAAGCGCTCGTTCGTCACGCCCTCGAAGGGTTTACGGATGTTGAGATTGCGCGGGCCATGGATGTGTCAAGAGACCGGGTCAAACAGATTTGGCAACGCATCTATGCACATCTGGAGGATATCGTTCCCGAGTTCTTTTCTTCCGTCGCATCCCCTGTTGAAGGTTTGAAACGGGGAGGGGAGAAGCGGCGCGTTTCCGTTGCATATCTGAGATCACATCCGGAAGAACTCAGGCCACGAGTCTTGCGGCGAGTTTAGAGCGGCAAAACTGTAAATGACAGAGACCTTAGGGTCAGGATGCATTGATTTCGATCTCGCAGCATGATTCACGGCTCGAAAAACGGAGTGGTGACATGAGCGATCTCTTCTGGCTGACCGACGCGCAGATGGCCCGTCTTGCGCCTTTCTTCCCCAAGTCCCACGGCAAGCCACGCGTCGATGACCGGCGTGTGCCAAGTAGGATTATCTTCATCAATCGCAATGGCTTGCGTTGGCGTGACGCCCCTGCTGCATATGGCCCTCACAAAACGCTTTACAGCCGCTGGAAGCGTTGGAGCGAAAAGGGCATCTTCGCGCGGATGATGGCCGGGCTGGCGGCGGAACACGGCGAGAAAGCGACCGTGATGATCCCCTCTCGGGACATCACTGCGTGATGCCCTGCCGGGCGGTGGACGCGACATATCTCAAGGCCCACCGAACGGCGACCAGCATGGCCGCCAAAAAGGGGGGGGGCGTGGTCGCCTGATCGGTCGCACCAAGGGCGGTATGAACACCAAGCTGCACGCCATCTGCGACAGTCAGGGGCGACCGATTGATTTGTTCGTCACCGCAGGACAGGTTAGCGACTACATCGGCGCGCGGGCGTTGCTGAGCAGCTTGCCGGACGTGGATTGGTTGCTTGGGGATCGCGGCTATGATGCCGACTGGTTCAGGGAAGCGTTGCAAGACAAAGGGATACGCGCCTGCATCCCTGGCCGAAAGCAACGCAAGAAAGCCGTCAAATACGACAAGCGTCGCGACAAATGGCGTAACCGGATCGAGATCATGTTCGGCAGGTTGAAGGATTGGCGGCGCGTCGCCACACGCTATGACAGATGCCCCAAGGTGCTCTTCTCAGCCATCGCCCTCGCAGCTCTCGTCATTTACTGGTTATGAATCCTGACCCTAGGTAGGTTCAGGACGCTTTCGCGCTTTTTGGGGGGGGCATTCGAGCTACGCCGCTATCCATAGGGCTAGGTTCGCTCCCATCTGCTAAATTATATCATGCATACCATTTGCCCTCTGGTAGGAAGTGTGTTATGCAAATGATTGTATGTAATTTTTTTAAAAATTTATCAGTGTCTTGCGGGTAAAATGCTGCGGACACCTCGTCCGCCACCATACCTTTTTCATCGATCGGCTTTGGTCGCCTTGGGCGGCCTTTTTTGTGTTTTATATGAGCTTGGCCTATTCGCCCGTGTCTCTTAAGTTTCTTTCGGTTTCGTCTAACTTTGGTCATTGAGTGGTATGGTATGTCGTATTTTCATGGCCTTGCCTGGCAAACTCACCAAGAAGCTCGTCGAGAATCTCGGCGCTGGGCGTCACGGCGATGGGAACGGGCTGTATCTCGTCGTCGATCCCTCCGGTGCGCGGCGGTGGATCGTTCGGGTAGTGGTCAAATGCCACGACGCGATCGCTGCTCGTGATACCCACGCCGTCATTCCACCGCGCAAGAACGCCAAGCCCTGAAAACCCACGAGCAACGGGGCCATCGTCCGGAACCAAGCCGTGGAGGCGTCAAGATACCTGGGCCGCACCCTGTGGCGACGATGGAGTGGCTATCACCGCCGCAGCCGCGTCAAGACCAAGATGCATTGTGTGAAACGACTGGGCGAGAGCCTCCTGGCGCGGGACTTCGACCGTCAAGTCGCGGGGATCCAGGTCCGCATCACGGTGTTGAACCGCTACACCGCTCTTGGAATTCCTGTCACAGAACCCGTGGGATGAGTCCGTCAGGGGAACGGGAAAGAACACCCTTCATTCGATTTGTGCAACAAAGCCAGTCTGAAGGAGGCGCGATGGGGCGTCGCGGCGCAGTATTTGGAGTGCGTGTCGAAAGTCAGATCTGGGCCGTTCGCGTCAATCGATACAAATGGGCGGAAAGTGTGCATTCGCTGCATCTGCGAACCATTCGTGCCACTGAGCAAACAGCTGACATTTAGGTAGGGTCGATTCCAGGATTCGTTCTGCGCCGCCGCATGGCTGTCGGGACTCCATTCCGACCGATGCCGCGCGATTCTCGAATGGCGGTTTGGCTGCGTTATACCTATAATTCCTTCACCAACCGCAGGGCGTCATAAATTGCGGCGTGTGTGTTGCGGGCTGAAACGGCATCGCCGATCCGAAAGAGTTGAAACGTCCCGACCTCGTTGCGTTGAATGGTCTGCGGCGCGCCTTCGATCAATGCATCATGATCCACAGCCCCCCCATTCGTGCTGAGCGGTTTCAGATCGAAATACAATTCGTCCAAAGGCAATGTGCCGTAGTTGATGATGATTTGATCGTAATCTCGTTCCTTCAAGTGATTGCTGTAATCGGTGCCAATCGTTGCCGTCAGTTTGTTGCCGCTGCGGGCCACGTCGAGCAATCGGCGCGTCACTGTGAAGGTCACGTCTTTGTCCTGAAGCGAGCGCATATACGGCACTAGGTTCATCGCCATAACGCCCGGTGCGAAGGTGCGGTCAGGGGTCAAGACCTCGACGGTTGCCCCCGCAGCTGCGACGATTTCAGCCGCTTGCATCCCCGCATGATCACCCGCTTCGTCATAGATCAAGACACTCTGCGCGGGCTTCACGTCTCCTGCGATGATATCCCACGACGTCACCACATGCTGCGCGTCCTCGCCGCTTTCGAATAATTCGGTGTTGGGCATTCCGCCTGTGGCGATGATGACGACATTGGGGTTCAAAGCCGTGACATCTGCCGCCTCGGCCCAGGTGTTGAAATGGAACACCACGTCACGGGCCGCACATTGGGCCATCCGCCAGTCGATGATCGAGATCATCTCGCGACGACGCGGGCTTTGGGCGGTCAGGCGGACCTGTCCGCCGGGGTCGGGCTGGGCCTCAAACACCTCAACATCATGACCGCGTTCGGCCGCGACACGGGCAGCTTCCAGTCCTGCGGGGCCTGCGCCGACGATGACCACTTTGCGTTTCTTAGCGGCGGGTTCAATTGTATGCGGCATGGTTAACTCACGCCCTGTGGCCGCATTGTGAATACACAACGCGTCTCCAGCCTCATAGATGCGATCAAGGCAATATGTGGCACCAACGCAAGGGCGGATATCATCCTCGCGACCTGCCATAATTTTTTTGACAACATGCGGGTCTGCCATATGTGCGCGGGTCATGCCAACCATATCCAAAAGCCCTGCTTCGACCGCATGCCGCGCCGTTGCCACGTCAGGGATCTTGGCAGCATGGAAAGTGGGCATACCTGTCAGCTTTTTGACCTGTCCTGCAAAATCCAGATGTGGCGCGTTTTTCATGCCTTGGATCGGGATTAGGTCGGTCATCGCCGGATCGGTGTGGATGCGACCGCGCACCACGTTCAGAAAATCCAGTTGCCCCGTATCTGCCAGCGTTTTGGAGATCTTCAGCCCGTCTTCGGCAGTAATGCCGCCTTTCTGCGCCTCATCCGCCGTATAGCGGAACCCGACGATGAACTCGTTGCCAACCCGTTTGCGGATCGCGGCCAGCACATCAAGCGGAAACCGCAGCCGGTTTTCCAAGGTGTCCGCGCCATAGGGCCCGACCAGATCGTTGGTCAGCGGCGACCAGAATTGATCAAGCAGGTGACCGTAGACCTGCAATTCGATGCCATCCATTCCGCCCGCCTGCATCCGCTCTGCAGCATCCGCAAAGTCTATGATGATGCGTTCAATGTCCCAGTCCTCGATCAGCTTGGGAAAGGCGCGGTGCGCCGGTTCGCGATGTTTGGAGGACGACACAGACGGCAACCAGTTGCCTTTGTTCCACGTCGTCCGCCGCCCCAGATGGGTCAGCTGGATCATCACTGCACAGCCATGTTCGTGACACCCATCGGTGAGGTTCTGAATCCACGGCACGACCTCGTCCTTATAGGCGAGGATGTTGTTGAACACCGGTGGGCTGTCTTTTGACACGGTCGCAGAGCCTGCGGTCATGGTCAACGCAACACCGGCTTTCGCGCGTTCTTCATGATAGGCCCGATAGCGGTCTTTGGGCATGCCATCTTCGGGGTAGGCCGGCTCATGGCTGGTCGTCATGATCCGGTTTTTCAACGTCAGGTGTTTCAGTTGATAGGGCTGAAGCAGCGGGTCTAAGCTCATTGAAAAGTGTCCTTTTCCGAAGGTGCCAGAGGGCGAGCGGCCTTCTTGACATAAGTGTCAAGTCCATCCTGTGCGGCAATTGACACATCTGTCAAGATTTCTATCCTCACGGCATGACGAATTCTTCCTCTCGCCAACCCGGCTCAAAAGACCTTTGGCTTGATGCCGCCTACGAGATGCTTGTGTCCGATGGTATTGATGCGGTCAAAATCATGGCCTTGGCCAAAAAGCTGAACCTCTCGCGTACTGGATTCTACTGGTTTTTTGCCGACCTCAAAGAACTTCACATCGCAATGATCGAGCGTTGGGAAAACCAGAACACCGGCAACCTTGTGGAGCGCTGCACCGAGCCTGCGCTGAATATCTGCCAATCGCTGTTCAATCTGATGGATTGCTGGCTTGATCAGTCATTGTTCGATGCACGTCTGGACCTGGCCATCCGCAATTGGGCGCGCGTGGACGATGAGCTTCAGATCAGAGTGAACGATGCAGATCGTATCCGCATTGATACCGTCGCGGAAATGTTTCAACGTCACGGTTTTCCACCGGACCAAGCTCACGTGCGCAGCCTGACAGTAATCTACACACAGATCGGATATATCTCGATGCAAACCAAAGAGGCGCTCCCAGACAGGCTCGCGCGGGTACCGCACTACGTTGAGATTTTCTCTGGTACCGTTCCATCGAGTAGGGACGTCGAAGTTTTTCTCGCGCGACATATTTAAGCACCAACGCTACGTATGACCGCAGCACTTCAGTATGATCCTTTTCCCATCATCCTTTCGGCGCATGATGCACTTTGCGGCCACTGGTGCATTTGCGGCGATTTGTCAGTCTACTACGCACAGTCGACCTTTGGCCGCCCAAAATACTGCGGCAAGGACGAGTGACGGGATTGGCGAAGCTGCGGTGCGCCGCTGGTTGCTATTGTGCAAGACCGGTATGGGCAGGTCGCGCCACATCCGATGTCGACTCTTAACTCAATTCATTGAGCGGGAGATGCTTTTCGTGGTGACCTTCTCAAGGCGTGGTTGATTTGCCAACGCCAGCTTTGCGAGTTGAACTTCGCTCGGCATTTGCTGCTTTCGCCTTCCTCATAAAGAAACTGTCACTTCAAAATATTGCATAGTCTGCAGTAGTTGCATATCAGGCAAAGATATCGACAGCTCGTTGCGAAACGGGAAGCAGCACATGGCCGGACATACAGACAAGGATACCGTAGAAGGTGCTGCGCTCTCGTGGCGCGACAGGCTGTTGCGCTACAAATGGGCGCTTCTGGCTATTCTGCTTTGCCAGATCGGTCAGGTCGCGGCCTCTTTGTTTTTGCCGAGTTTCAGCGCCGATGTCATCGATATCGGGATCGCCGCCGGAGATTCTGCGACCATTCAATACTACGGCGGCCTTATGGGGCTTGCGGCTGCTGCCCAACTGGCGCTGAGCGCCACGGCGGTTTTCCTCGGGGCTACTGTTGCCTATCGTATCGGGCAAAGCCTTCGGGCCGATGTTTTCGCCAAGATCCACAGCCTCGCCCTGTCGCAGGTTCAGGGGTTTACGGTCGGCTCGCTCATTACGCGCTGCACCAACGATGTTCTACAGGTCCAGTCGATGTTGATCATGGCCTTCACGATGGTTGTCGTTGCCCCCATCATGGGCATCGGCAGCGCGATAATGGCAGTGCGTCAGGATGCGCAGCTTTCCCTGCTTTTGGTGTTTGCCGTCCCTGTTTTGACAGCCCTCATCGGCTATCTGACGATCAAGGCGGTGCCGCTATACCAGCGGATGCAGACGCAACTGGACCGTGTGAACAGCATCCTGCGAGAGCAGATCGAAGGCATCCGCGTCATTCGCGCCTTTTTGCAGCAGCCGCGCGAAGCCACGCGTTTTGCGACGGCGAATAATGATCTGACGGGCACGGCGATCCATGCGGGCCGGTTGATGGCGATGATCATGCCCTCGCTGACAGCAGTGATGCAGCTGACATCCGTGGCCCTGATCTGGGCGGGTGCCAGCCGCGTGCGCGACGGCGATCTGGAAGTCGGTTCACTTATTGCTTTTCTGTCCTATGTCGCGCTGATCCTGATCGGGGTGATGATGATGGGGTTGATGATCGTCATGCTGCCGCGCGCGCTGGTCAGTGCGCGGCGCATCATGGCGCTGTTGCAAAGCCCCGTCGAAGTCGGCCCGCCCGCCTTTTCCAAACCCCTGCCGCCGGTTGGATCGGGGCTGCATCTGCGGCTTGAGGGTGTCGGTTTCGGCTATCCGGGCGCGGAGGCTATGGTTATCGAGGATATCACCTTTGATCTTGGGCCGGGCGAGACTCTTGGCATCATTGGTGCGACGGGTTCGGGGAAGTCCTCTATTATCAATCTGATCGCCCGTTTGAATGATCCGAGCGTTGGGCGCGTCACCTTGGCGGGCGTCGATCTGCGAGAGGTCGCGCCACAGGAATTTTCCGCCCATATCGGATATGTGCCGCAGAAGTCCTACCTGTTCTCAGGCACCATCGCGGATACCTTGCGGCTCGGGAATCCGGAGGCGGACGAGGCAACGCTTTGGCAGGCGCTGGAGATTGCACAGGCCTCCGATTTCGTACGTGCCATGCCCGATGGGCTGATGGCGCCCGTGGCGCAGGGTGGTGCGAACTTCTCTGGCGGGCAGCGCCAAAGGCTTGCGATTGCGCGGGCGCTGGTGAGCGACGCAGATATCTACCTGTTTGACGATAGTTTCTCGGCGCTCGATCAGGCGACGGACCGCAAGTTGCGCGCCGTCCTAAGAAAGGCTGTCAGCCATGCGGCCGCGGTGATCGTCAGCCAGCGCGTTGCCTCGATCCGCGATGCTGACCGGATTCTTGTCATCGAGAAGGGCCGCATGGTCGGCCTTGGGTCCCATAAGACCCTGCTGCAGGAGTGCCCCGTTTACGCGGAAACTGTTCTTTCTCAGGCCGGCCCCGAGGAGGACGCCGCATGACCATGACCAAAGATCAGAAACTCGAAACCGTTTCGAGAACGCAGGACAGCGCCCCCGGGCCCAGAACGCCGGGCGGGTCTGTCGCAGGGGAGAAACCGAAAGCGGCAAGGGATGCCGCGCGGCGGATCTGGGCAGCCTTTGGCAGCAACCGCAAGGTTCTGATCGGGACACTCGTTCTGAGCCTTGGCAGCGTTATCGGCACCACTATCGGCCCTTGGCAACTGGGCCTTGCTACGGATCTGCTGGTCAGCGACGGCTTTACGCTCTCGGCGCTTCTGCGCCAGCTTTTGCTGGTGGCGGCGATCTATCTGGTCGCCTCCGGTCTCAACTTTGCACAGGCCTGGCTGATCAACGATCTGGTGCAAAATATGGGACGCGATCTGCGCGAGGCCGCGCAGGGTAAACTTTCCCGTGTGCCGCTTAAATGGTTCGATGCCCAACCGCGCGGAGAGGTTCTTTCGCGGTTCACCAACGATATCGACAACATGGTGCAGAACCTGCAACAGGTCGCCAGTCAGGCGATGCTGTCGCTGATGACGGTTGTCGGTGTGCTGGTCATCATGGTGCTGTTGTCCGTTCCACTCGCCATTGCTGCGGTGGCGGCGATCGGGGTTTCTGTCGGGGTGACGCGTCTGCTGAGCCGTGCCGCCCAGCCGAGATATGCCGAGCAGTGGCGTGAAACGGGCCAGCTGAACGCATTGGTCGAAGAGACGGTAACGGGGCAGGCGCTGATCCGTGTTTATGGTGCAGGTGACCGCGTGGGCGGGCGCTTTGCCGAAAAGAACAACGCCCTGACGGCTGCAAGCATGCGCGCGCAGGTCTTTGCCAGCCTGATCCAGCCTGCAACGATGTTCGTGAACAACTTCGCCTATATCGCGGTGGTTGTTTTCGGGTCCTTTCAGGTGCTGGCAGGCGCGCTCAGCCTTGGCGGGGTGCAGGCCTTCATCCAGTACATCCGCCAGATCGGTCAGCCGATTTCGCAGCTTGGCAGCATGGCCGCGCAGGTGCAGTCCGCGCTTGCCTCGGCAGAGCGGGTGTTTGAGCTGCTGGACGCGCCCGAAATGTCGAACGACACCAAGACGGCAGGGCTGGACACGCCGGTCAAAGGCCATGTCCGCTTTGCGAATGTCGGGTTCCGCTACGCTCCGGATCAGCCCCTGTTCGAGAACGTCAGCCTGGAGGCAGCGCCCGGCCAGATGCTGGCCATCGTCGGCCCGACAGGCGCGGGCAAGACGACATTGGTCAACCTGCTGATCCGCTTTTACGAGATCGACAGCGGGGTGATCGAGCTCGATGGCCAGGATATCGCCGCCATGCCGCGCAGCGCGGTGCGGCGTGCCATGGCGATGGTCTTGCAGGATTCATGGCTCTTTACCGGAACGATCCATGACAACATCGCCTATGGCCGTCCGGATGCGACCCGAGAAGAGGTCATCGCCGCCGCAAAACGCTGCCACGTGGATGACTTTGTTTGTACCCTTTCCGATGGATACGACACTGTTCTGAGCAACGGCGGCGCGCAGCTGTCCCAAGGGCAACATCAGCTGATGACAATTGCGCGGGCCTTCCTGCTTGACGCGCCGATCCTCATTCTGGACGAGGCCACCAGTTCGGTCGACACCCGCACGGAAATGCAGATCCAGACAGCGATGGCCGACCTGCGTCAGGGCCGCACAAGTTTCGTGATCGCCCATCGCCTTTCAACGATTCGCGACGCCGACATGATCGTCTACATGGAAAGCGGCACCGTGCGCGAAACCGGAACGCATGATGAGCTTATGGCGCTGGAAGGGGGGTATTGGCAACTCCAGAAAGGGGCGCAGACTTGACCCGCCAGACCAATACCTCGCCTGACCCCTAATCAAATAACGCATCCCCAAAGAGAGATCGGCATGACAAACCGTCAAAAAGATGCCCTACATCATTGCCGCAGCCATATACGCCGCTGCGATGGCACCGCAAGCCAAGGCACATGACATCACCGACGTGTTCCTGACGGAACGTTCTGCAAATTGCGCAGACTATGTTGAGGCTTTGTTGCACAAATGAAGGACTCATCTCGCGAATCCAGCGTGGTAGTTCGAACCCATGAGCAGTTGCCCCCCCCTACGAAATACAAGACCACGACCTGGTCGACTTGCAGTGACAGCGTGAAGCGACCTGGGTCGCTATCAATCTGGTTTGATCCGCAGATGGTCTGGATATCGCCGACGACGGGCAGACGCGGTCGGCCGCAACAATTCAGTGAGGCCGCGATCCAAGCCTGCCTGACACTGGAGGTGTTGTTCAGAATGCCGCCCCGGCAAACGACAGGCTTCGTTGAGAGCTTGCTGAAGTTGGTAGGGTTGAGCTGGGAGGTGCCGTCATTCCACCGCGCAAGAACGCCAAGCCCTGAAAACCCACGAGCAACGGGGCCATCGCCCGGAACCAAGCCGTGGAGGCGTCAAAATACCTGGGCCGCACCCTGTGGCGACGATGGAGTGGCTATCACCGCCGAAGCCGCGTCGAGACCAAAATGCATTGTGTGAAACGACTGGGCGAGAGCCTCATGGCGCGGGCCTTCGACCGTCAAGTCGCGGAGATCCAGGTCCGCATCACGGTGTTGAACCGCTACACCGCTCTTGGCATCCCTGTCAAAGAGGTCATAGGGTAAGTCCTTCAGGGGAAAGCGGTAGCACGTCGTTCAAACGATTTGTGCAACAAAGCCCTCTGGGGACGCCAACGGCATGCATCCTGCTTAATACGTGTCAGGTGTTGCCAGACATGACCGACAGCCAAACGCGGGCACCCAGCGGCAGAAGGCGATCGTCGAAATCGAACTTCGGGTCGTGCAGCCCCGGGCCGTCGCCCATCCCGAGAAACCCGAAAGACGCAGGGACCGCCGCGCCGTAGAAACCGAAATCCTCGCTGATCATGCGCGGCGGGGTGTCGGTTGTGGTGGTCGTGACCTTTGCGACGGCCTTGGCGAACAGTTCCGTCGTCTTCGGGTCATTCCAGGTCACGGGGTAGTCGCGAAGATAGGCAACCTCTGCCGCGGCGCCAAACCCTTGTGCAATGGCGGGCACCATCGTCTTCAGGCGCGCTTCGATCAGATCGCGTACGTCTTCGTCCAGCGTCCGCACCGTGCCGCGCATGCTCGCTTGTGGCGCAATCGTATCCTCGTTGTCCGAGGCTTGGATCATGGTAACAGAGACAACCCCCGCCTGCGTTGGCTCGATATTGCGCGACAGGATCGATTGCAGCGCGACATGGATATGGCTGCATACCAAGAGGGGATCGATGCAGGTTTCAGGCCGCCCCGCATGTCCGCCTTTGCCGGTCACGGTGATGCGCAAACTGTCGGCTGCGGCCATGATGCCTGCGCTGCGTGTGGCGAACATCCCTGTGGGCAGATCGGGCATGACGTGCAGGCCGAAAATGCGTTCCAGACCAAATCGTTCGATCAGGCCGTCCCGCAGCATGGCCCGCGCACCGGCACCGCCATTTTCCTCGGCGGGCTGAAAGACGAGCACGGCCGTCCCCGCGAAATCGCGGGAGTGCGCCAGCTTCCTCGCTGCGAGAAGCAGCATCGCCGTATGCCCGTCATGACCGCAGGCGTGCATCCTCCCCGCCACTTGAGAGGCATAGGGAAGCTGCGTCGCTTCGGTCATGGGCAGCGCGTCCATGTCGGCACGAAGCCCAATGGTCGGGCCGGAATTTGTGCCATTGATCACCCCGACAACACCGCTGTGCCCGACGCCCTCAACAACCTGATCGCAGCCCCAATCCCGCAGGGCGCTGGCGACGATCCCTGCGGTCCGGGGTAGGTCAAACAGCACTTCGGGATGCGCGTGTAGATCCTGGCGCAAGGCCGCTGCCTCTGCGATCCAGTCGGCGGGCAGGTCTGCCATCCGTTATCCTTTCCGGTGCGCGAGGAACGTGCTGATCCGGCCAAGTCCTTCCTTCAGGTCTTCGGTCGGATTGGTAAAGCCGATCCGCAGCCAGCCTTCCATCGCCATCGCACTGCCGGGGGTCAGCATTACGCCTTCCTCTTCCAGAAGCGCCACACACAGATCGCGTGACGGCATCTGCAGATCGTACCGCAGCAGCGCCGTGGTGCCGGACCGCGGCGCGACCCAGGTGATGAGAGGTTCGGCATCGACCCAATCGCGCAGAATGGCGAGGTTGGTGCGGGTGATGTCCTGGGAGCGCGCGATAATCGCCTCGCGGTTTTCCAGCCCGATGGCGGCGAAATACTCGTCGATACGACTGACAGAGATCGTATTGTAATCGCGGTGGATCATCACCGTTTCCAGCATTTCGGACGGCCCCGCGATCCAGCCGACACGCAACCCGGCAAGGGAATATGCCTTGGACATGCCCGCCGTGCTGATGCCCTTTTCATAGATATCCGCGACCGAGACCGTATAGCCATCGCCAACCTGGTCGGTCCCACGGTAGACTTCGTCGCAAAGCAGCCACGCGCCAACCTCGCGCGCAATGGCGGCAATGTCCCCCAGCACCGCCGCATCCATCAAGGCGCCGGTTGGGTTGTTGGGATTGTTGATCGCGATCAGCTTGGTGTCGGGCCGGACCATCGCGCGCAAGGCGTCGAGGTCTGGCAGGAAATCGGCTTCAGGGCGCAGGTGCAAAAGCTCGATCTCAGCGCCGATGCTTTCCGGGATGGAGTAATGCTGCTGATAGGTCGGGATGACGGAAATCACGTGATCGCCTCGGCTGATCAACGCCTGATGGACCAGCGCGTTCGCCCCAATCGTCCCGTGGGTCGTCAGGATGTTTTCGCGGCTTTGGGTATCGTAGAGACTGCAAATCGCATCGCGCAAACGGTCACTGCCTTCAATCGCGCCATAGGACATCTTCATGCCTGACAGATCGTCCAGGACCGTTTCGCGAATTCCGGCAATGTCGATCAACTCACCCAGCGTGATGGAGGCAACGCAGGTCTCTGCAAGGTTGAGCTCGCAGGTGTTTTCGTACGCGTTCATCCAGATTTCGACGCCGAAAGGTTGAATGTCCATTTAACGCTCCTCTTGGGTTCGCAGCGTTTTGCTGCGTTCTACGTCACATGTGCCATGAAGATGACCTCAAGGCCCAGAGCAATGGAGAGAAAAAAGACGGGGCGGTCGCCAAAAGAACTTTTGGACGACACAGTAACGGCTGACCGGAATTGAGATGCCCTGACAATCGACCTGGGCTGATAGCTGTCATGGGACATACGACGCATCAAAGCCCGTTCAGCGCCGAAGGCCGCATCGGAGGCTTGTTCGCAGCCCAAATTGGCGTTTTCTGCAAACTGCGCGAATGCCGGCTTTTCGATTGATGAAATTGTCCGCTGCGCAGCAATACGGGCGAAAGAAGTGTAGTTTGGTTCCTACACCCCCTTGGCTTTATCTTACATGCCGGAAAAACAGGCCCGCGACAGGTTTGGTGTCTTAGGCTTGTGCCGTCCGCCTCTGCCGCATCCGCAACCCGACGAAACCGGTAAGGCCGGTTAGGAGGATGGGAAAACCAGCAGGAAGTGGAACGGATGACATTGGCGGCACGAGAGTAAACGTACTGGACGGGGCGCCAGAAAAATAGATAGAGGGCTTATGTGTGTCTGCGGCATCAACGAGGCTAAATCCCAACCTCGGAACTGTACCCTGAGAAAGCAGGACGTCAGAGAAATCGCTCTGCAACATAAACGGGTTTGTGCCAATGCTGAAATAAATATGCCCCAAAAAAATTGTTCTGGTGCCGAAAGTCGCTGACGAAACACCGTGAAGAGCGAGTGATATATAACCCGAGCTACCGGCACTCGTAATGTTCCCGCGGTCAATTGCGAAAGACTGTGACGTACCATTGTTCCAAGCCATGCTTCCGGTAACATTCGAAATCGACGAAAAAAGGGACTGGGTATCATCGACGTCAAAGGTCAAGGAACCAGTGACCTCTGCGCCCAACGGTAAGCCCGACGTCAGGAGAGGATTCGAATTATCGTTCGTCACCGAAAAATCGACTTGCAGTGTTGCCGCTGAAACCGAACCTCCGGTTAAAGCAAGGATCAGAGCAGTAACCAAAATCTTGATGTTCATTGTATTCCCTCAAAAAAAATTGCGCCAGCAAGGCGCTCTTACACCGGTCCGCAAGCCACAAGAAAAAGCAAGAACTACCAAAGAGGCTGTCGTTTTCATTTCCGTCCATCCGCGCCACTGCTCACGCTTTGGTTGCAGTCGAACAGTTTGAGTTGAGAAATGATGAAGCAGGCACCCAAATGCCAAGCGAAACATTTTGCCCCACAAAAAACAGGCATCCATGCGTGCGCTGCGAACGGCAATTCCGTCCCCCAAACGGTCCTCTAACCGAATGGAATGCCGCAGCGCGCTGCCGGTGATTGTTTTGTGGAAGCTGGCCAGCGGCGAAATGGGTTGCTATGGCTGGCAGCGACGGGTCGGGCGCCACGTCATGTAACCCTTAGCCCTTTGCCAAGTGTCTTTGGCGAATAGGGTGCCGACCTGACCCATGAGGACCATAGGTGTTGCCGCGCAACGGCAGCTTGGTCATTTTGAAAGACCCGGGCGCATTCCCGGAAGGAGAGCTGTGATGACCCTCGAAACCCTTTGCCATCGCTATCTTGAGGCGTTGAATACCGCCGATCTGGAAGGCGTCCGCGCGTTGTTTGCCCCCGGGGCCGAGGTTATCTCCCCGCTCTACGGTGCCCGGCCCGCACACGATTTCTATGCGGAGCTTTTCGCGGATACCGCACAGTCGGAGACGCATCTTCTCAACATCTTTGACAGTTCCGCCCAAGGTGGGGCGGTCGCGCTGCATTTCCGGTATGTCTGGACCTTGGCAAGCGGGAAGGTTGTCGCGTTCGAATGTGTCGACGTGTTTGAGTTGGCGGAGGACGCGCAGCGGTTTGCTCGGATGACGATCATTTATGATACCGCGCCGCTCCGCGCGGATTTTGAGGCGTCTCGGGCCCAAGGCTAGCGCGGGCCCGGGTCACAGGGACGTTCCGGGCCGCTTGTCGCGCCGCGTTACAGGTTCCAGCTAAACCCGACCGCCTCTTCGGACACTTTCCAAAGGCGCTCCATGACCGGTTTGTCATGGCCATGGGGTTGCAGCGTGCCTTTGCCGACGGGGCCAACGAATTGCGCGGTGCCGGTGGGGCCGTAAAGCGCGCGCTGCTCCAGCCCGTCTTCGGTGGCGCACATGACTTCCGGCCAAGAGCCTTTTTCGGCCGACTGCACGATGGGCAGCATGGACATGAGGCGGAACATGATCCGCGTCATCAGGTTGCCGCTGGTGGAAATCAGCGATGTACGCGACGCGCCGGGGTGGCAGACATAGACCTGCACATCCGTGCGGCCCGCCGCATCCAGCCGATCCTGCAATTCATAGGCAAACATCATCTGTGCCAGCTTGCTTTGGGAATAGGTCTTGTTCTGGTGGTAATTCTTGTCCCAGTTCATGTCGTCGAACTGGATGGTCTTGATCCCCATGTTGTAACCAAGGCTGCTGACCACCACGATCCGGCCCTTGCTTTGTTCGATCCGGTCGAACAACAATCCGCATAGCAGGAAGTGCCCGTAGTGGTTCGTGCCCAACATACTTTCAAAGCCGTCGACGGTGAACTTCTGTGTGGGCACCTGCGCAATGGCTGCGTTGCACATCAGCGCGTCGATTTGGGGAACGGTCCGCAAGATCTCTGCCGCGGCGTCGCGCACGCTGGCGAGGGAGGCCAGATCAAGGTGGATGAAACTGACGTCCGCATCCGTCCCGAATTCCTTTATCAGCTCGGCGATGGCAGTTTGCGATTTCTCGGCCGATCGGTTCAGCATCACCACCTTGGCGTTCTTGGCCAGCAGCGTGCGGGCGGCCTGAAATCCCGCGCCCGCATTGGCACCGGTGATCAGGAACGTCTTGCCGCGCAGGTTGCCAAGCCGCTTGGGTGTCCAGCCTTCGGGGCCGAATGTCGTGTCTGCCATTGTCTTGCTCCTTTTCAGTACGTGACGGATATGTCTGTCTGTGTCGGAGATGAAGGTAACTCTCGCATCGGGGGCAAAACAGGTGCAATTGTCGCAAATACTTGCCCGATCGTCTCACCCATATTGCAAATGCCCGATCTTCTTGCCAGCTTGGCTGCATGAGCAAAGACCAGATCACCCAGCTGATCAAGCGCCACCTGCCGCAGGCTGGCCTTGAGCATACCGCATTGAAAGGCGTGCAGCTTTTCCATGTGACCACGCCCGTTCCCTGCATCCCGGCGGTCTATGAGCCGACCATCGTGGCGATCGTGAGCGGCGAAAAAGAGGCGATCCTTGATGGGCAGCGCCACGTCTATGATGCCAGCCGGTATCTTCTGTGCCCGATGACCATGCCGGTCGAAGCGGGCACGCCGCATGCCTGCCCGGAGGCTCCGCTTCTGGGCGCGGTGATCCCGCTGGACCCGCGCATCATGCGCGAGCTTGCCATCGACGTCGAAACCGCTGCCGGCGCGTCGCGCAAAACGGATGGCCCCGTGCCGCAGGCGCTGTCGCTGGCGCGTTGGGATGCGGCGTTCACGCAGGCGCTGCTGCGATTGCTGGAGCTATTGGACGACCCGGTGGACATGGCGGTGCTGGGACCGGGGCGTCTGCGTGAATTCTATTACGCGGTGCTGAAGGGGGAGGCGGGCGATGCCGCGCGGCGCGCCTTTGGCGTCGGCAATGAAATCGCGCGCACGATTGACTACCTTTCCACCCGGCTGAACACCTCTGTCACCATTGACGACATGGCCTCGCATGTGGGGATGAGCCGCGCGGTCTTCCATCGCCGGTTCAAGGAGGCCACGACCATGTCCCCGATCCAATTCGTGAAATCCATGCGACTTAGCAATGCGGCGATGAAGATCGCCGATGGCAAGACCGTCAGCGAAGCGGCGATGGATGTCGGCTATGTCAGCTCGTCCCAGTTCAGCCGCGAGTTCAAGCGCATGTATGGCCAGTCGCCCCGGGAATGGGGCAATGCCGCGCAAGGTTCGGCAGGGCTGGTGTAAGGCGCGGCGCTGGATCGGTACAAAGAAGGACGCAAGGCGATGGATATTCTCAAGACCGCAAATGACTGGGCCCGGGCAGAGATGTTTTCCTCTGCCATCTTCATCCTATTCGGTGCGTTGTTTCTGGCCGCCAGCTTCGGCTTTTGGCAGATGGGAAGGACAGACGTGGCGCGGGCCTTTGTCCTCCCGGCCTTGATGGCAGGCGTTCTGTTGGTGATCCTTGGCGGCGGGTTGTTTTACGGCGCTCAGAAAGCGCTGGCGGGCCATGGCGCGGCCTATGCCGCCGACCCGCCGGGATTTATCGCGTCCGAACTGACCCGCGTAGAGGCGACGATGGCCCAGTACAGCACCGCCGTTTTTAAAGTGATGCCGCTGATCATCATCCTTAGCGCTGCGCTGGTCATGCTGTTGCAAGGGCCGATCTGGCGCGCCAGCCTGATCACCACCATCGCCATGATCACGGTGGTCATGCTGGTGGACACGAATGCCAATGCCCGGCTCGCGGCCTATAGGGACGTGTTGCTTTCGGCCAAATCAGCGCCATAACCGCTGCCAGCCGCCAGCGCCGATGTCAGCGCCTTGGCGGCGGTCACCGCCTGCGCCCCGTGCAGCGGCCAGGATTGCGTCAATCCTTCGAGGATCAGCAGCAAGGCGACCTCTTGCCCGGCCAGCCCGGTGGCGGCGGCGGCGCGCTCTGCCACCTCTTGCTTGTGGCGCGACAGCAAATCCCGGACCGAACTGCTGCCGGGATCTGCCGCGACCGCTGCATGAAACAGGCAGCCATGCGTCGTCTCGCGTTCCATCCAAAGCCCGACCCGGTCGATCAGGGCCGCCCGCGCCGCGCCCGGATCAACTGGCAGGTCGTCCAGCACTTGCGCCATATAGCGTTGGTGCCGATGCTCCAGCGCGGCCAGAACCATGTCGGCCCGCGACGGCATATACTTGTATAGGGTGCGCAAGCTCACTCCGGCGGCATCGCGCAGCGTCTCGACGCTTGGCTCGGCAAAGCCTTGGCTGGCGAAGGTTCGCTCCAGCCCGGCGGCGATCTTTTCATGTGTTCCGGTCATGCTTGACGCGGTAGAGGGAGTGTTCTACCTGCGCAAGTAGAATGAATGCTCTACCTGCCGATTTAAGGACGTCCCATGACCCTGCCAAAGACGATGAAAGCCATTCTGCTGACCGGTCATGGGGGGCTTGATCGGCTGGAATACCGCGCGGATGTGGCCGTGCCCCAGCCCGCAGCCGGCGAAGTGCTGATCCGCGTCGGGGCGTCGGCGGTCAACAATACCGACGTCAATACACGGACGGGCTGGTATTCCAAGGCGGTGCGGGGCGATACGAATTCCGCCGCGACGGAAGGCTATGGCGGGGCGTCGGATGCCGATGGCGGCTGGTCGGGCGCGCTGGACTTTCCGCGCATCCAAGGGGCCGATTGCTGCGGCAAGATCGTCGCTGTTGGCACGGGCGTCGATGCCGCGCGCGTGGGCCAGCGCGTGCTGGTGCGCCCCATGTATCACCCATCGGACAGCGCCGATCCTTTTGCGCTTTTCACCTTCGGGTCAGAGCGGGACGGCGCATTTGCCCAGTTCGCCACCATAGATGCGGAACAGGCCATCGCTGTGAACAGCCCGCTGTCGGATCTTGAATTGGCCTCCTTTCCCTGCGCGTTTTCCACCGCAGAAGGCATGGTGCAGCGCGCCGGTCTGGGGGCGGAGCGTGTGCTGATCACCGGCGCGTCCGGCGGGGTCGGATCGGCTGCGATCCAACTGGCCAAACGGCGCGGGGCGCATGTGACGGCTGTGACCAGCCCGGCCAAGGCGGATGACCTTCGGAGCCTGGGCGCGGATGCCACGCTGGGCCGGGATGACGACCTGCCAGCCGATGCTTTCGATGTGGTTCTCGACCTTGTGGGCGGGGCGCGCTGGCCGGGTTTGCTGGACGCGCTGGCGGTGCGTGGACGCTATGTGACCTCGGGCGCGATTGCTGGCCCGATTGTGGAGCTTGATCTGCGCACGCTGTATCTCAAGGATCAGACGCTGATCGGCAGCACGCGGCAGGATCCGCGCGTGTTCACCGACCTTGTCGGCTATATCGAACGGGGCGAAATCCGTCCCGTCGTGGCCGCCAGCTTTGACCTGAAGGACATCCGTGCCGCGCAGGAAGCCTTCCTTGAAAAAGGACATATAGGGAAGATCGGCCTGCGCATTCCGTAATGCGCGGGGCATATGCCCGCGCCGGGCCTGCGCAAGCTGGCGGTCTTCGCAATCTGCCTTGATTTTGCGCAAAGCACGCGTTGACGCGAAGTTTCGGGCGCGTGGACGGAGCTTGCGATTTTTCGTGGCTTGAAAGCAGCGCTTTGACCGTGGCAACAGGTGCCATGCAGAAGAAATTGACTGTTGTTGTTGTCGAGGAAGACCGGGATCGCGCCATCGGCATCGTTGACGCGCTCAAGGAGGCCGAGGATTGCGAAGTCTTCGTGATCGGCAATGCCAGCAGTCTGGCGCGCAAGATCGCGGCGCATGCACCGGACATCGTATTGGTCGATGTCGATAACCCCACACGCGACATGCTGGAAGAACTGACGCTGGCCTCTGGCCCGCTGGATCGGCCGGTGGCGATGTTCGTATCGGGCGCAGCGGGCGGGTTGGCGCAGGCGGCGATTGAGGCGGGCGTGTCCGCCTATGTGGTGGACGGGCTGCGCCCCGAGCGGGTGAAGCCGGTAATGGATATCGCCATCGCGCGCTTTGCCATGGTGCGCCAGATGCGCAACGAATTGGCCGAGACCCGCCGCGCCTTGGAAGAGCGTAAGGTGATCGACCGCGCCAAGGGGCTGCTGATGAAGGCGAAGGGCGTGGATGAGGACGCGGCCTATGCGCTGCTGCGCAAGACGGCCATGGATCAGGGGCGCAAGGTCGTGGACGTGGCCGAGGCGCTGGTCACGGCAGCGGGGCTGCTGGGATGAAGACAGTTACGCTCTCGGCGGCCTATATGCCGCTGGTCGATGCCGCCCCCTTGATCGTGGCGCAGGAAATGGGGTTTGCCGAAACCGAAGGTATCGCGCTGGACCTGATCGCTGCGCCGTCATGGTCGTCGCTGCGCGATATGCTCGCCTTTGGGCGGGTCGACGCGGCGCATATGCTGTCGCCGATCCCCATTGCCATGGCGATGCAACTTGGCGGGGTCGCAACGCCGCTTTCCGCTGTTTCCGTAATGTCGGTAAATGGCAATGTGATTGGTGTCGGCAAGGCGCTGGAACAAGAGTTGCGCGAACAGGGGTTCGGCTTCGATTTCGCCGACCCGTTTGCCGCGGCAGAGGCGCTGAGCAAGACCCGCAGCCGGACGCTGACCTTTGGCGTGCCGTTCCCGTTCTCCATGCATGTGGAGCTTTTGCGCTATTGGTTCGGGGCCACGAAACTGCGCGACGCGGATATCGTCATCCGCACGGTGCCGCCGCCATTGATGGCAAGCGCGCTGGCGGCGGGCGATGTGGATGCCTTCTGCGTGGGGGAGCCTTGGGGCTCCGTCGCGGTGGAGCAGGGGGTCGGGGCCTTGCTGCTGCCGGGCTGTTCGATCTGGAGCTTTGCGCCGGAGAAGGTTCTGGCGACCCGCACCGACTGGGCTGATATGGAACCTGATCTGCTGGGGCGGCTGATGCGGTCGGTCTGGCGCGCGGGGCGCTGGCTGGCGGAACCGGCGCGGCGCGGCACGGCGAGCGAGCTTCTGTCGCGCAAAAACTATCTTGATGTGCCCGCCGAGGTGATCGACCGGGCCTTGACGGGGCAGTTGACGATCTCGTCACGCGGCGACCAGCGCGACGTGCCGCGTTTCGTCGAATTCCACGATGGCGCGGCCAGTTTCCCGTGGCGCAGTCAGGCTAAATGGATCGCTCACCGGCTGGCGCAGTTCCACGGATCGCCCGACGGCTTCGACGCGGATGTGGTGTCGCAGGTCTTTCGCTCCGATCTGTACCGGCGGCATCTGGCCTCCACCGCCAGCGATTTGCCCGGCGCGTCGGAAAAGGTCGAAGGCACGATTCGCACGGAAATGCCCGTCGCCTCGGCGCGGGGTGGGCTGACTCTGCTGCCGGACACGTTCTTTGACCGGCGCGTTTTTGATCCATCGCAGGGTGAATGACTAGTTTTTGGACATTCTGCGCGCCTGCGGGTGGAAATCGGGCCAAAAGGCGGCAAAACTTCTAAGAAAACCTTTCGCGAATTGCTGCGATGCCGCATCGTAGGTCCATCGACCCGCAATGGCGTGGGTCGATCCGAATTCTTCCCAAAGACAGGGATAGTCTGAGCAAGGTCGCTCGCTTTCTTCCGGAACGCTCCGGTGGATAGTGAACGGCCTTTTTTGCGTTTGCCGCGGTCTTTCTTGCATTGCCCGTGGCGCATCGAAAGGACACATGATGAAAAAGCTTCTGATCGGCCTCGCCACCACAACCGCGCTGGCCAGTCCGGCTTTCGCCGAGCTTCTCGAACTTGAGAAGGACGAACTGACCTTCGGCTTCATCAAGCTGACGGATATGGCGCCGCTCGCGGTTGCCTATGAGAACGGGTACTTCCTGGATGAAGGGCTGTTCGTCACGCTCGAAGCGCAGGCAAACTGGAAAGTGCTGCTGGATGGCGTGATCGGTGGGCAGCTTGACGGCGCGCATATGCTGGCCGGTCAGCCGTTGGCCGCGACCATCGGTTTCGGCACCGAAGCACATATCATCACACCGTTTTCCATGGACCTGAACGGCAACGGTATCACCGTGTCGAACGAGGTCTGGGAAGAGATGCTGCCGCATATCCCGAAAATGGACGATGGTCGCCCGCAGCACCCGATTTCGGCAGAGGCGCTGGCCCCGGTCGTCGAAAAGTACAAGTCCGAAGGCAAGCCCTTCAACATGGGTATGGTTTTCCCGGTCTCCACTCACAATTACGAGTTGCGTTACTGGCTTGCGGCGGGTGGGCTGCATCCAGGTTACTATTCCCAGGAGAACATCTCCGGCCAGATCGGCGCCGATGTTCTGCTGTCCGTGACGCCGCCGCCGCAAATGCCGGCGACGCTCGAAGCGGGCACTATCTATGGCTATTGCGTGGGCGAGCCATGGAACCAGCAAGCGGTGTTCAAGGGCATCGGCGTTCCGGTCATCACCGATTACGAGCTGTGGAAGAACAACCCCGAAAAGGTCTTTGGCATCACGGCCGAATTCGCCGAGCAGTACCCCAATACCACGCTGGCCGTGACCAAGGCGCTGATCCGCGCGGCGATCTGGCTGGACGAGAACGACAATGCCAACCGCATGGAAGCGGTGGAGATGCTGGCCAAGCCGGAATATGTGGGCGCGGACGCGGAAGTGATCGCCAACTCCATGACCGGCACGTTCGAATATGAAAAGGGCGACAAGCGGGACGTTCCCGACTTCAACGTGTTCTTCCGCTACAACGCGACCTACCCGTTCTACTCCGACGCGGTCTGGTATCTGACGCAGATGCGCCGCTGGGGGCAGATCGCAGAGCCGAAGTCCGACAGCTGGTATGATGAGGTCGCCAAATCCGTCTACAAGCCGGAAATCTATCTGGAAGCCGCGCGCCTGCTGGTGGATGACGGTCTTGCGAACGAAGCTGACTTCCCCTGGGACAGCGACGGCTACAAGGCACCGACACCGCCCGAAGATATCATCGACGGCATCGCCTATGACGGCAAGCAACCGAACGCCTATCTCGACTCACTGCCCATCGGTCTGAAGGGCGAACAGAAGGTCGTCGGCACCAACGTCGAAGGCTGAGCAAGGCAGGGGACGGGCGCTCTCTGCTCGGGTGTCCGTCCTCAAATCCCAGCCGCCAACCCTCTATGATCCGCAAAGGTCCAGCCCCATGACAACCGTAGACCCCAATTTCGCCCAAAGCGCCGAACGCGAAGCGCGGCGCGCGCGGCTCTTCACCCGTATCAATGCCGCTGACAAATGGTTCCAGGTGCTTGGTCTGGCATGGCTGACGCCGCTGCTGAAGGCGGCCGCCGGTGACAACCCGCGGGCCCAGATGAAGGACATCTGGCGGCTTCTGGCGGTGCCTTTGCTGGCGATTTGCGCGTTCCTTCTGCTGTGGGCCACGCTGGCGCCGAAAGTGCAGACATCCCTCGGGGCGGTGCCGGGTCCGGCGCAGGTCTGGCAAGAGACCGTCAATCTGCACAAGGACGCGATGGCGAAGGGCGAGGCGAAAGCCGAATTCAACGCCAAGGTCGCGCAACTGAACGAACGCCGCGTCGAACAGGGCAAGGAACCGATCCAGCGGGCCTATACCGGCGCGCCGACATATTACCAGCAGATCTGGACCTCTATCCAGACCGTGTTCTTTGGCTTCCTGATCGCAACCGTGGTCGCGGTGCCGCTGGGGATCGCTGCGGGTCTGTCGCCGACGGCCAATGCCGCGCTGAACCCGTTGATCCAGATCTTCAAGCCGGTCTCGCCGCTGGCATGGCTGCCGATCGTGACCATGATCGTGTCGGCGCTTGCGGCATCCAATGACGGGCTGCTGCCGAAAAGCTTTGTGATCTCCGCCGTGACTGTGACGCTGTGTTCGCTGTGGCCGACGCTGATCAATACCGCGCTGGGCGTGGCATCTATCGACAAGGACCTGGTGAATGTCTCGAAGGTTCTGAAGATGAACACCTGGACCAAGATCACCAAGCTGGTGCTGCCATCGGCGCTGCCGCTGATCTTTACCGGACTGCGTCTCAGCCTTGGTGTTGGCTGGATGGTGCTGATCGCCGCCGAGATGCTGGCGCAGAACCCGGGGCTGGGCAAATTCGTCTGGGATGAATTCCAGAACGGGTCGTCCTCCAGCCTCGCCAAGATCATGGTTGCTGTGCTGACCATCGGTGTCATCGGCTTCCTGCTGGACCGGGTCATGTACGCCCTGCAATCGCTCTTCACCTTCACGAACAACCGGTGACAGGCCCGCGTTGCCCGCAACCGGTCGTTTAGAAAAGGATCATCCCATGAGCATTCTCAAACTGGAAAACGTCAGCCAAAGCTTCGGCACCGGTCTGCACGCCACCCATGTTCTGAAGAATATCGACCTAGACGTGCAGGAGGGCGAGTTCCTTGTCCTCCTCGGGTTCTCGGGCACTGGCAAGACCACGCTCATCAACCTGATGGCAGGTCTGGAACAGCCGACCAAGGGCAGCGTCACCTTCAAGGGCGCGCCGATCACCGGGCCGGGACCGGAACGCGGCGTGATCTTCCAAAGCTATTCGCTGATGCCGTGGTTGACGGTGAACGGCAATGTCGGGCTTGCGGTGGATACGGTGTTTCCGAACCTGTCCAAGGCGGAACGCGCCGAGAAAGTCGCCCATTACGTGAAGATGGTGGGGCTGAGCCATGCCGCCACGCGCCGTCCGGCGGAACTGTCGGGCGGGATGCGTCAGCGGGTGAACGTGGCGCGTGCGCTGGCGATGAACCCGGAAATGCTGCTGCTGGATGAGCCGCTTTCCGCGCTGGATGCTCTTACCCGCGCCAATCTGGCGGATGAGATCGAGCATATCTGGGAAGCCGACAAGAAGACCTGCGTTCTGATCACCAATGACGTGGATGAGGCGATCATCCTTGCGGACCGGATCATCGCGCTGAACCCTGATGGCAGCCTGGGGGAGGAGTTCACAGTCACCATCCCGCGTCCGCGTGACCGGATGGAGATGAACAGCAGCGACGCCTTCAAACGGCTGCGCGCGGATGTTACGAAATACCTAATGGATGTCGGCATCGAGGCGCGCGTTGAAGGCACACGGATGCTGCCGGAAATCACGCCGATCCACGGTATTCCCGCCGCAGTGCAGGACGCGCAGAAGGGGCTGATCGACGATCGGTTCCTCGACTTCTCGCAACTGCACAAGGTCTATCCAACGCCCAAGGGGCCGCTGACCGTGGTGGAGGATTTCGACCTCAAGATCGACCGGGGCGAGTTCATTTCGCTGATCGGCCATTCGGGCTGCGGCAAGTCCACGGTCTTGACCATGGCTGCCGGTCTGAACGGGATTTCGAAGGGCGCGATCAAGCTGGATGGCCGCCATGTGGAAGGGGCCGATCCCGAACGCGCCGTGGTGTTCCAATCGCCCAACCTGTTCCCGTGGCTGACCGCGCGCGAAAACTGCGCGATTGGCGTCGACAAGGTCTATCCCCGTGCCAGCCGCGCGGAACGTCAGGACGTGGTGGAATACTATCTGGAACGCGTGGGCCTTGGGAATGCGATGGACAAGCCGGCCTCGGATATGTCGAACGGCATGCAGCAGCGGGTCGGTATCGCGCGGGCCTTTGCGCTGTCGCCCAAGCTGCTGCTGCTGGATGAGCCTTTCGGGATGCTCGACAGTCTGACGCGCTGGGAACTTCAGGAAGTGCTGATGGAGGTCTGGAGCCGGACCAAGGTCACCGCGATTTGTGTCACACATGATGTGGACGAAGCCATTCTGCTGGCGGACCGCGTGGTGATGATGACCAACGGGCCGCAGGCCACCATCGGCAAGATCACCAATGTCGATCTGCCGCGCCCGCGCACTCGCAAGGCGCTGTTGGAACACCCCGACTACTACGCCTACCGTCAGGAAGTGCTGGATTTCCTTGAAGAATACGAACACGGCGCCAAGCCCAAGGCAAAAGCGCCAGCCCCCAAACCGATCGCGGCGGAGTGAACATCATGACACCAGAAAAGATCGCCCTCGTTCAGGACAGCTTTGCCAAGGTCGCGCCGATCGCGCCGCAGGCAGGCGCGGCCTTCTATGACCGCCTGTTCGAGATCGCGCCCGAAGTGCGCCCCATGTTCAAGGACGACCTGACCGATCAGGCCGCCAAGCTGATGACCACGCTGGGCGTGGTGGTCAAAGGGCTGACCGACCTGCCGAAGATCATCCCGGTGGCGGAACAACTGGCCCGCAGGCATGTGTCCTATGGCGTCACCGAAGATCAATACGGCCCCGTAGGCGCGGCGCTGATCGACACGCTGTCCGCCGGGCTGGGCGATGATTTCACCCCGGAGGTCAAGGCGGCTTGGGAAGACGCCTATGCAACGCTGTCGGGCGTGATGATCGCCGCAGCCTATCACGAGGAGACCGTGGCATGAGCAAGCAGCGCCTGATCATTATCGGTGCCGGCATGGCTTCGGGGCGGGTGATCGAACATCTGGTCGAGACCGCGCCCGATGCCTACGACATCACCCTGTTCAACGCCGAGCCGCGCGGAAATTACAACCGCATCATGCTGTCTCCGGTCTTGGCAGGCGACAAGACCTATGAGGAAATCGTCACCCATGACGATGCCTTCTATTGCAGCCACAAAATCGACTGCCGGTTTGGTCAGAAGGTCACGGCCATCGACACGGCGGCCAAGACAGTGACGTCGGACACCGGCGAGGTGCTGGCCTATGACAAGCTGTTGTTTGGCACCGGGTCCAACCCGTTCATCATCCCGCTGCCCGGCCATGATCTGGAGGGCGTGATCGCCTATCGAGATCTTGAAGACACGCAGGCGATGATGGGGCTGGGCCAGGGCAACCGCGCGGTTGTGATTGGCGGCGGCCTGCTGGGGCTGGAGGCTGCCGCAGGCATGGCGGCGCGGGGCGTTGATGTGACGGTCGTGCATATCATGGGCCACCTGATGGAGCGCCAGCTTGACCCGGCTGCGGGCTATTTGCTGCGCAAGTCCCTGGAAGAAAAGGGTATCACCATCCGGCTTGAGGCGAACTCCAAGGAGATCGTCGGCAAGGACGGCAAGGTGCGCGCGCTGATGCTGGAGGATGGCACCGAACTGCCCTGCGATCTGCTGGTGATGGCGGTCGGCATTCGTCCGAACACCGCGCTCGCGGCAGAGGCGGGGCTGGCCGTTGGCCGGGGCATCCATGTGGATGACCAGATGCTGACCTCGGTTTCCGATGTGCTGGCGGTGGGCGAATGCGTCGAACATGATGGCGCGCTCTTCGGCCTTGTGGCACCGCTTTACGATCAAGCCAAAGTCGCGGCGCAGACCCTGATGGGCAATGAGGCGGCATTTGTGCAAAAGACCCTTTCGACCAAGCTCAAGGTCACGGGCTGCGATCTGTTCAGCGCGGGCGACTTTGCCGAAGGCGAGGGGCGCGAAGACATCGTGTTCCGCGATCCCGCGCGTGGCGTCTACAAGCGCCTTGTGATCGAAGCGGGCAAGCTGGTCGGCGCGGTCATGTATGGCGATACGGCGGACGGCAATTGGTTCTTCGGCCTGATCAAGGATGGCACCGATATCGAGGAAATGCGCGAAACGCTGATCTTCGGCCCTGCTTATCAAGGGGGGGTCGCTGCGGACCCTCTGTCAGCCGTTGCAGCATTGCCGCCTGAGGCGGAGATTTGCGGCTGCAACGGCATTTGCAAAGGCACCATCGTCGACGCGATCAATGCGGGCGCAACCGATCTGGGCGCGGTCAAGGCCACGACCAAGGCCAGCGCATCCTGTGGGACGTGTACGGGGCTGGTCGAACAATTGCTTCAGGTCACGCTGGGCGACGATTTCCAGATGCCCACGGCGCAACCGATCTGCGGCTGCTGTGATCTGACCCATGAAGACGTGCGCCGCCTGATCAAAGCCCAAGAACTGAAAAGCCAGGAGGCGGTCTGGCAGGAATTGGGCTGGAAGACGCTTAACGGGTGTCACGTTTGCCGCCCGGCGGTGAATTTCTATCTGCTGGCCGATTGGCCGTTGGAATACCGCGACGATCCGCAATCGCGCTTCGTCAACGAACGCAAGCACGCCAACATCCAGAAGGATGGCACATTCAGCGTCGTGCCGCGCATGTGGGGCGGGATCACCAACCCGGCCGAACTGCGCGCGATCGCGGATGCGGCGGACAAGTACAATGTGCCCACGGTCAAAGTCACCGGCGGTCAGCGCATCGACCTGCTGGGCGTCAAGGGCGAGGATTTGCCCTATATCTGGGCCGACCTGAACAAGGCCGGGCTGGTGTCGGGCCATGCGTATTCCAAGGGGCTGCGCACGGTGAAAACCTGCGTCGGAACAGACCATTGCCGCTTTGGTACGCAGGACAGCACCGGGCTGGGCATCAAGCTGGAACAAGCGCTTTGGGGGTCTTGGACGCCGCACAAGGTCAAGCTGGCCGTGTCGGGCTGCCCGCGCAATTGCGCCGAGGCGACCTGCAAGGATGTGGGCATCATCTGTGTCGATAGCGGCTATCAGGTCAGTGTCGCCGGTGCAGCGGGTATGGACGTGAAGGAGACCGAGCGTCTGGTCGATGTCGCGTCCGAGGCCGAAGCCATCGACTGGACCGTCGCCTTCGTTCAGCTTTACCGCGAGAACGCCAAATACCTCGACCGGCCCTACAAATGGGTGGCGAAAGTTGGGCTGGACTGGGTGAAAGAGCGGCTGGACGACCCGGCAGAACGCGCGCGCCTGATCGAGGCGTTCGAGCTGTCGCAATCCATCTACCGCAAGGACCCATGGGCAGAGCATGCCGCGAAGGCAGACGCCTTCCAGCCGCTCGCCGATCTGAAATTGGAGGCCGCAAAATGAGCTGGATCGATATTGGTGCGCTGGAAGACATCCCGCTGCGCGGTGCACGCACGATCAAAACCGCGCTGGGCTGTGTGGCGGTGTTCCGCACCGGCGCGGGCGAGGTCTTTGCCGCCAGCGACCGTTGCCCGCATAAGGGCGGTCCGCTGTCCGAGGGGATCGTTCATGGCCAATCGGTGACCTGCCCACTGCACAACTGGGTTTTCGATCTTAATACCGGTGCCGCCAAGGGGGAGGATGGCAGCATCGCGACCTTCCCGGTGCGCGTGGAATCCGGGCGTATCCTGCTCGACGCCGCTGAACTCACCGCGCGGAGCGCCGCGTGATGGACGGGACCGGTCTGCCGGAGACACGCTCCACCTGTCCCTATTGCGGGGTCGGGTGCGGCGTGCTTTTGCGGCCGGACGGGCAGGGCGGTCTGGATGTGCGGGGCGACCCGGAGCATCCGGCGAATTACGGGCGGCTTTGCTCCAAGGGTTCGGCGCTGGCGGAGACCGTGGGGCTTGAGCAACGCCTGCTGACACCGATGGTGGATGGCAAGCCCGCCGCCTGGGATGATACGCTGCAACTGGTGGCCGACCGGTTTTCGCAGACCATCGCAGATCACGGTCCGGACAGCGTGGCCTTTTACGTGTCCGGCCAATTGCTTACCGAAGATTACTATGTTGCCAACAAGCTGATGAAGGGGTTCATCGGCTCGGCCAATATCGACACCAATTCGCGGCTTTGCATGGCCTCCTCGGTGGCGGGGCACAAGCGCGCCTTTGGCACCGATACGGTGCCGGGCACCTACGAAGATCTGGAAGAGGCGGACCTGATCGTTCTGGTGGGGTCCAACCTCGCATGGTGCCACCCGGTTCTTTACCAGCGCATCCTTGCGGCGCGCAAAGCGCGGGGCACCAAGCTGGTGGTGATCGATCCGCGCCGCACGGCCAGTTGCGACGGCGCCGATATGCATCTGGCGCTCCAGCCCGGCTCTGATGTGGCGCTGTTCAACCGGCTTCTTGTCACGCTCTACGAAGGCGGGGCGCTGGACGCGGCCTATCTGGCCCATACCAACGGGTTCGACGATGCGCTGAATGCAGCCTTCGCCGACAGCACCGCGCCCTGCGGTCTGACCGAGGATGAAATCACTGCATTCTGCAATCTTTGGATGGGCACCGAGAAGGTCGTCACGATCTATAGTCAGGGGGTGAATCAATCGACCTCCGGGTCCGACAAGGTCAATGCGATCCTGAATTGCCACCTTGCCACCGGACGCATCGGCACGCCGGGCTGCGGGCCGCTTTCCGTCACGGGGCAGCCCAATGCGATGGGCGGGCGCGAAGTAGGCGGGTTGGCCAATATGCTGGCCTGTCACCTCGATCTGGAAAACGCCGATCACCGAACGGCGGTGCGCGACTTCTGGCAGGCACCGCAGATGCCCCATGCGGCCGGTCTCAAGGCCGTGGACATGTTCAAGGCCGTGGGCGACGGGCGGATCAAGGCGCTTTGGATCATTCATACCAATCCGGCGGTTTCCATGCCCGAAGCCGGTGCGGTGCGCGATGCCATTGCCGGCTGTCCCTTTACCGTGGTCAGCGACATCACCGCGCAGACAGACACCGCGCGGCTGGCGGATGTTCTGCTGCCTGCATCGGCTTGGGCGGAGAAGGATGGCACCGTGACCAATTCCGACCGCACCATCAGCCGCCAGCGCAGCGTTCTGTCCGCACCCGGCGAAGCACGCCCCGATTGGGATATTCTGTCCGAGGTCGGGCGGCGCATGGGGTTTGCCCGTGCCTTCGATTACACCAGCCCGGGCGAGATTTTCCGCGAGTACGCCGCGCTGTCGGGCATTGCCGGGCAGTTCGGGCGGGATTTCGATATCTCCGGTTTCGCCGATATCAGCGACAGCGATTACATCCAGCTGGCCCCGGTGCGCTGGCCGGTCACACCGGACCGGACCGGTGGACGTTTCTTTGCCGACGGGGCGTACTATCATGGCGATGGCAAGGCGCGGCTGCTGCCTGTGACATGGCGTCCACCTGCAAGCGAGACAGGCCCGCGCTTTCCCTATCGCCTGAACACGGGACGGCTGCGCGATCAGTGGCACACCATGACCCGCACCGCGCTGAGCCAGCGGTTGTCGGCGCATCTGCCGGAACCCTTCCTGGACATTCACCCCGAAGATGCCGCGGCAGAGGGGATCGATGCATCGGATCTGGTCGAAGTCACCAGCCGTACGGGAACGTGCATCCTGCGAGCGCGGCTCAGCGATACGGTTCAGCGCGGTCAGGTCTTCGCGCCAATGCATTGGACGGGGGAGACCGCGCCCTCTGCCCGGATTGATACGCTGGTCGCGGCCATGACCGATCCCGTGTCAGGGCAGCCGGAAAGCAAGGCGAGCGTCGTCGCAGTGCGGCCCTACAAGGCGGCGTGGTATGGCTTTGCCGTGTCGCGCGGCGATCTGGCCCCGCAGGCGGAATATGCAGCCTATTGGGCGAAGGCACGCACCCATGCGGGTTTCCGGACCGAACTGGCCGGGGTTGAAATCCCGCAGGATTGGGAGGCGGAAGCGCGCCGGCTTTTCGCCGCGCCCGAGGCCACATGCGTTGCGCTGATCGACAGCGCGCGCGGTTCGGCCCGCATCGTGCTGCATGAGGATGGCGTCTTGGTCGGGGCCTTGTTCGTCGCGGCCAGCCCGGTTGCGGTCATGCGCGATTACCTCGCCACTTTGCCGGGGCAGGCCGCGCCGGATGCGGTCACCGGGCAGATGCCCAAGGACGTGCCCAATCCGGGTCCGGTTCTATGCTCTTGCTTCGGTGTGGGGATCAACACGATCGTTACCGCCATCGAAACCCAAGGGTTGATGAGCGTCGAGGCGATTGGCGCGGCGCTTGGGGCGGGGACCAATTGCGGCTCTTGTCGCCCGGAAATCGCAGAGCTTTTGCGCAACCTTCATGCGCGCGAGGCCGCGGAATGAGCCTTGCCGCCCATGTGCGCACGCTGGGGCGTGGTCCGTCCCGCTCCCGGTCGCTGACAGAGGACGAAGCGCGCGACGCGATGGCTGCGATGCTGCGGGAGGACGCGGCACCCGAAGCGGTCGGGGCCTTGTTGATGCTGCTGCGGATGAAGGGCGAAACCGCCGAGGAAATTGCCGGGTTCGCCGCCAGCGCGCGGGCGCATCTGCCCCAGTTGCCCGCCGTTGATCTGGACTGGCCCAGCTATGCTGCCGGGCGCACACGCGGCGCGCCGTGGTTTTTGCTGTCGGCCAAGATGGTGGCGCAGGCCGGGCACCGCGTTTTGCTGCATGGCTGGAACGGCATCGATCCGAAAGTCCGTGCGGGGCTGAAGGCCGCTGGCATCCCGGTCGTGGTCACGCCAGAGGCTTTGGCCGACGCGCTGGATCAGGGCGGCATCGCCTATCTGCCGTTGGAGGACACCCACAAGGCGCTGTTCCGGCTGTTGAACCTGCGCGATGTGCTTGGTCTGCGGTCCTGCATCAACACGGTGTGCCGGATGCTCAATCCCGCCGGGGCGACGGCCAGCGTGCAGGGCGTGTTCCACCCTTCCTATCGCTTGCTGCAAGCGGATGCGGCGCGTGTGCTGGGATGGCAAAGCCTGAGCGTCATCAAGGGCGGCGGCGGCGAGTTTGAGCGTACCCCGGCCAAGGATGTGGCCGCTTTTGGCCTGCGTGGCGGGCAGGCGTGGGAACAGGTCTTTGCCGCCTCCTTGCCAGAGCCGCGCCGCCTGTCCGACACAGATGCGGAAAGCTTTGCCGCCTTTGCCCGGTCTGGCGGTGCGGCGCTTGGCGCGTTCGAGACGGCGATTGTCACCGGCACGGCGGCGCTGGCGCTTGATACGCTGGGCGCGGCGAATGGCACCGCAACGGCGAAAGACCTTTGGTCGCGCCAGATCAACCAAACCGCAGCCTGAAAGGATCAGACACATGAAAGCGTTTCCGATGTTCATCCGCACGACCGGACGACGGGTCGTGATCGTGGGCGGCGGCGAGCAGGCGGCGCAAAAGGCGCGGCTGCTGCTCAAGACCGACGCGGCGCTGGTGCTGGTCGCGCCGGAGCTTGACGACGAGTTGGCGGCGCTGGTCGCCTCTGGCCGCGCGGTGCAGGAACGCAGGCTGTCGGCCGAGCTGTTCGACGATGCGGCAATGGCCTTTGTTGGCACCGGCTGCCCCGCGCTGGACGTGGCGGCGCATGGCTTGGCCAAGGCGGCGCGCTGCCCGGTCAATGTGGTCGATAGCCCGCATCTATGCGACATGACCACGCCCGCGATCGTCGATCGCGATCCGGTCGTCATCGCCATTGGCAGCGAGGGTACCGCGCCGGTTTTGACCCGCGATATCAAGACCCGACTTGAGCAGATGCTGCCGCAAAGCTTGGGCGGATTGGCCGCGCTCGCAGGGCGGCTGCGCCCCAGCGTGGAGCGGCAGGTGCCCCGTGCGGACCGGCGAGCGTTCTGGGCGTGGGTCTTCAAGGGGGCGCCGCGCGCTCTTTGGACGTGCGGGTCCGAACGGGATGCGGCGGCCGTCATAAAGGACTCCATCGCATCGGGCGGTGCGCCGCAGCACGATGCCACGGGGCAGATTGCCTTGGTTGGCGCGGGGCCGGGCGCGCGCGACCTGCTGACGCTGCGCGCAATTGAACGCCTGCAAGAGGCGGATGTGATCTTCTATGACCGCCTTGTCGATGAAGAGGTTCTGGAACTGGCCCGGCGGGACGCAGAACGCGTTTTCGTGGGCAAGCATGTGGGCGCGCATCTGTGGCCGCAGAACCGGATCAACTCCATGATCGTGGCCGAGGCGCGCAAGGGCAAACGGGTTGTGCGGCTCAAATCCGGCGATCCGGGGGTTTTTGGCCGCGCGACGGAAGAGATCGACGCCGCCAATGCCGCAGGTATCCCGGTGGAGATCGTGCCGGGCATCACCGCCGCCATGGCCGCAGGCGCTGCGCTGGGTCAAAGCCTGACGCGCCGCGATGTGTCCGACAGCCTTGTGCTGGCGACGGGAACCGGCTGCGCGAATGATGCGCTGCCCGATGCGACACGCCTGTCGGGGCCGGGCACCACCACCGCCATCTATATGGGCGTGCGTCAGGCAGACCGTCTGGCCACCAGCATGATGGCCAAGGGGCTGCCGCAGGATGCGCCTGTCGATATCATGGTCGAGGTGTCCAAACCGGGCCAGAAGCATATTCCCGCCACGCTTGGAACGCTCGCACACGCACTGACGGATACGGGCGTCGAGGGCAGTGCAGTCATCCTGATCACATGGCCCAAGGCGCAAGGGCCGGTGCAGGGGACACTGCCAGGCCAAACGGTGCCGGTGCCCCATGTCGGGCAGCTTCAAACGGCGGTCTGACGGGCTTTGCGCTAACTCAGTGCAGTCAGAATGTCCCGCACAAGCCGGGCATCTTCAGGCCGGGACAGGCTGGGCGCGTGGCCCGTTTCCATCTGCGTCAGACCGGGGCGGGGGCCGCGCTGCTGCATAAGATCGGCCACTTCACGGGGCAGCACGTCAGAGCTTTGCCCCCGGATGACATGCATCGGCGTCTCGATCCGCGCATAGCGGTCCCAGGAGGTGAGTTCCTGCCGAGAGGCGGTGAACTGGATCGTGATCCGTGGATCGTAATGCAGCCCCAATTGCCCATCGTCGCGCCGCCGGACAGAGCTTCGCGCCATGCGCCGCCAGAAACTGTCCGGCGCGGGACCGAAGGGGCGGTAGACGGCGCGCAGCCATGTCTCTGCCTCGGACAGTTTCGCAAAGACCGGCGGGTCGCCCACATAGGTGACGATGCGGTCAATCGCGGCCTCGGGCAGTTCCGGCCCGATGTCATTGACGATAAGGGACAGCAGCCGGTCCGCTTGCCGACCAGAGGCGAGGCGCATCCCGATCAGCCCGCCCAGCGACGTGCCCAGCCAATGCGCTTGCGCCAGCCCGTAGTGATCCAGCAGGTCGGTGGCGATCCCCGCATAATATTCGACGGAATATTCCGCCTCGGGGTTGCGGGACCAACTGGACAACCCGCGACCGATCGTGTCGGGGCACAGGATGAAATACGCGTCTGACAGCGCCGCGGCGAGTTCGTCGAAATCGCGCCCGGTGCGGGCCAACCCATGCCACATGACCAGCGGCGCATTGGCCGGATCGCCCCATTCGGTCACGTGGATTTCGTGATCCATCACCGGAACCAGGGAGAAACGCGGCTGGCTCACGCCTTTTCACCCCATGCCATTGCAGTGCCCGCGATCCCCTTGGGAAAGAAATAGACCAGCAGGATAAAGATGATGCCCAGCCAGAACAGCCAGCGGTCGGGGGCGAGAAGTTCTGGCAGCAAGGGAATACCGGTCATCGCCTCGGATGCCGCACCCATCAGGTCACGCAGGTAGTATTGCGCAAGGATCATCAGCACCGCGCCGATGACCGCGCCCCACATGGTGCCCATGCCGCCGATCACCACCATCAGCAGAATGTCGATCATGATCGCAAAGGACAGCGCCGTATCCGGCCCGGTATATTTGAGCCAGACGGCATAGACCGTCCCGGCCAGCGACGCGATGGTGGCGGACAGGCAGAACACGGCCGTGCGGTAGGCCACGACGCGGTAGCCAATCGCCTCTGCGCGCGCCTCGTTCTCGCGGATGGCCTTGAGGACGGTGCCGAAGGGCGAGCCGACAAAGCGCAGCATCACAAGGAACAGCGCCAGCGCGCAGAAGAACACGAAGTAATAGGCCGCCAATTTGCCATTGAGGCGCACGCCCCAAAGGCGCACCACCTTGCCGTCGGCATCGGTCAGGAGCTTGGTCGCGGGTTTGAACAGGTCGGGAGCCTTGTAGATGATCCCGTCCTCGCCGCCGGTGATCTGCGACAATTGCGAGGCCAGCACCAGCACGACAGAGGCCGCCGCAAGGGTGATCATGGCGAAGAAGATCGCCTTGACCCGCAGCGACAGCAGCCCGATCGCAATGGCAAAGACAAGCGACACGCCAACGCCGGCCAGCGCGCCAAGGATCACCGGGGTCCAGCCCGGCCCCATGGTCTTGAGCAGGATCGCCGCGCCATATGCGCCGAAGCCGAAGAACATCGTGTGGGCAAAGCTGACGATGCCGGTATAGCCGATCAGCAGATCGAAACTGGCGACAAGCACGATGAAGATACAGATGCGCGCCGCGACCTCCAGCGAGCGCACGTCCTGAAACAGGAAGGGGGCGAACAGAAGCAGCGCGAAGATGAGGATCACGCTGGTCTTCACAATCAGGGTTCCGGTGTTCTGCATGGCCGCGTTCCTCACTTCACCGCCGGGCGCAGGCCGTTTGGCCGCCACAGCAGGATTGCCACCATCAGGATCATGTTCGACGCCAGCGCCAGTTTCGGGGCAAGAAAGCCAACGTAGTTCGACATCAACCCCACAAGGAGCGCGCCCAGAAGCGTGCCCTCTATCGAACCGAGCCCGCCGATGATGACCACGATGAAGACGACGATCATCAGGTCAGCGCCCATATGCGGGGTGATGAGCGTCTCGTACCCCGCCCACATCGCGCCGCCCAGTGCCGCCAGCGCAGAGCCAAGCATAAACACCCCGATGAACAGGCGGTCCACGCGGAAGCCAAGCGCCTCGACCATTTCGCGATCTTCGACACCGGCACGGATCAGCAGACCGATCCTGGTCCGGTTCAGGACGAGATACAGCATGACGAAAACAGCGACCCCAAGGGCAAAGGCGAAGGCGCGGTAAATCTCGATCGAGACATCGCCGATGATCCACGACCCTTCAAGGAAAGCGGGGCGCCCGACCGAATAGGGGGTGCCGCCCCAGAAGGCGAGGATTGTCTGTTCGGCCACGATCATCGCGCCGATGGTGATCAGGATCTGCCGCAGGTGGTCGCGGTATACGGGCCGGATGATCACAGTTTCGAAGAACCAACCTGCGATCAGGCCAAAGAGGATCGCCGCCAGGTAGGACGCCGCCAGCGCCAGCGCGTTCAGCGCCCAGCTATCGGCGGCCAGCCAGCCGCCCAGCCCGGCCAGCACGCTGGCGGACACGAACGCGCCAAAGCTGACAAAGGCGGAATGGCCGAAATTGAGCACGTCCATCAGCCCGAAAACGAGGCTGAGCCCCGACGCCATGAGGAAGAGCATCATGCCCATGGCCAGCCCCGCCACCGTCAGCGTCACCCAGGAGGAGGGCGCGCCAATCAGCACGAAGGCGATCAGCGCCACGGCCAGTGGCAGCAGGTTGACCCCGCCCGCGCGGCCCAAAGTTGTGGTGAGTGCAGTCATCTGTCTCTCCTCATACCGACAGGCTTAGCAGCCGGTCCTGAAGGGCGGTGTCGGCGGCAAAGTCGTCCATCGACCCTGCATGGGCGACGCGCCCGTCATCAATTACGGCCATGTCGCGCCCAAGTGCGCGGGCGAAGGCAAAATTCTGTTCCACCAGCAAGATGGTGGTGGTCTGCGCGATCTCACGAAACGCGTCGGCCATCGCATCGACGATGGACGGGGCCAGCCCCTTGGTCGGCTCGTCGATCAGGATCAGTTCGCGCGGTTCGATCATGGCGCGGGCGATGGACAGCATCTGCTTTTGCCCGCCCGAAAGGCTCCAGGCCTGCTTGTCACGGAACTGCGCCAGCGCGGGGAAAAGGTCGTGGATACGGGCAAGGCGGGCGGCGTCGAACCGGCCATTCCGGGTCGCGAGGATCAGGTTCTCATCCACTGTCAGAGTGCCGAAGATGCCCATGTTCTCTGGCACATAGGCGATCCCCTTGCGGGCAATATCGGCGGTGTGCAGTGCGGTGATGTCTTCGCCCCGGAACGTGACGGAGCCGGGCGACGGCTTCCACAGTCCGATGATCGAGCGCAGCGTCGTGGTCTTGCCCGCGCCATTGCGCCCCAAAAGCACAAAGACGCCGCCTTCGGGCACCTCGAAGCTGACATCATGCAGCACGGCATATTGACCGATATCGGTCTTCATGTTGCGTACGCTCAGCAGGCTCATGCCGCGCCCTCCGTCGCGGTGCCCAGATAGACATCGCGGACGATGCGGCTGGACATGACCTCTGCCGGGTCGCCATCGGCGAGCAATTCGCCATTGTGCAGCACGATGATCCGGTCGGCGAGGGCGCGCACAACGTCCATCTTGTGTTCGACCAGCAGCACCGTCTTGGTCGGGTCGGCCTTGATTTTGGCGATCAGGTCCAGCACGTCCGGCGCGTGATCCAGGCTCATGCCTGCGGTGGGTTCATCGAACATGTAGATATCTGGCTCCATCGCCATCAGCAGGGCGACTTCCAGCTTGCGCTGGTCGCCATGCGGCAGGTTCGCCGCGGTCTGATGGGCGACGCCCGACAGGCGCGTGGCCTCCAGGTAATGCTCTGCCTTTTGGGTCAGCGCGCGCATCCGCGCGACGGGGCGAAACATGCGCCAGCCATCGCCGGAGCGGGCCTGCACAGCAAGGCGGATATTCTCCAGCACAGTCAGTTGCGGGAAAAGGTTTGTCAGTTGGAAGGCGCGTCCCAACCCGTGATGGGCACGGGCAGAGGGCGACATGCGCGTGATGTCGGTGCCGTCCTTGAGAACGCTGCCGGATGACGCGGTAAGCTGGCCTGAGATCAGGTTGAAATAGGTCGTCTTGCCCGCACCATTGGGGCCGACGATGACAGTCAACTCGCCCGGATGGAACGCGCAAGAGACGTTGTTGACCGCGACATGGCCGCCGAAGCGGATCGTCAGGTCCTTGGTCACGAGAGAAGGGGATGGCATCGGGGGAATCCGGTGGTCAGGGAAATTCTTGGCACGCGCGGCATCAGGGACCGGGCAGGGGCGCAGCGCAGGTGGCGCCGATCTTTTGGACCCTCTCCCACCGGGGCGGGAGAGGGGGGATCGCGATACGGGATCAGCCCTGATTGTCGCGGCCGATGGGGATGTTCATCTCTTCGGCGGGAATGATGCGCACCTTTTCCGGGATCGCCCAGTCGACGGCATCATCGACCTTGATCTTGAAGTGCAGCATATCCTGCAGCGCCTGATGATCTTCGGGGCGGAAGGTCATCTTGCCCTTGGGGGTGTCCCAGGACATCCCTTCCATCGTCTCGATCAGGGTGTCGGTCTCGTAGTCCGGGGCCTCTTTCAGCGCCTTGACCACGGCCAGCGCGGCGGACATGCCCCCGGCGGTGAAGAAGTCGGGCGGGCTGTCAAAGCGCTTGGTATGCTCTTCCACCAGCCACGCGTTCACCTCGTTGTCGAAGGCCTCGAAGTAGTAATAGACCGCGCCCTCCATGCCGGGGAAGCGCTTGTAGGTCGGCAATACGGGCAGGATATGCCCCCCCATGGAGATTTCGATGCCATAGCGGGACGGCTCCATCGCCTGAATTTTGCCGGGCGCATCGCCGCCGCCCGCGATATAGATCAGGATGACCTTGCGGCCTTCCTTGTCCTTGAGCGCGTTGAACATGCGTTCGGCATAGGCCGTGAAATCGGTGGTGCCTTGGGGCACGTATTCTTCGGTCACGATCTTCGCGCCCGATCCGTCCAGCGCGGATTTGAACGCGGCAATGCCGTCACGGCCAAAGGCGTAATCCTCTGCCAGCGTCGCCACATGCAGGTTCGCATCGGGATTGAGCGCCAGCGCCTGCGCCTGCATGTCCATGGACGAGTTGCGCGAGGTCTTGAAGATATAGCGGTTGCTGTCCGGCCCGGTGAGACTGTCGGCCACCGCGGGTTCCACGATCAGGATTTTCTCGTATTCCTCGGCAATGGGCAGCATCCCCACCGTCACCCCCGAAGAGGTCGCCCCCACGGCCAGCAGCACTTCGTCATCGCCATAGGCTTCGGCCAGAACGGCGCGGGCCACGTCGGGTTTGAACTGCGTGTCCTTGATGATCAACTCGATCGGGCGGCCGTTGATCTCGTTCGTGCCGCCTGTGCCGTATTCGATCCCCAGCTCGAACCCGGTCTGGGCCTGCTTGGAAAAGGCTTCAAAGCTCGACCCGCTCAGCCCGTGAACCAGCGCGATCTTGATCGGGTCCTCCGCCTGAGCCGCCGTCGTGACGGCCATGCCTAAAACGGCGCTCGCAATGAGACGCTTGAGTAGTTGCATAATATCCTCCCATTCTGGCAGGCGTGACGCGTTGCATCTGCTATGCCGGTCGACCTACCTTGTAACCATGATCACGCGATAGGGATGCTGAGGCAATATTGTGAAAACACGTATAGACGAGATCTTCGAAAGCGGTGACTTCGCCGGTCTTGCCTATGAGTTCGCGCCCGTGGGTCTTGTCATCACGGAAAACCGGGTGATCCGCGACTGCAACCGGGCCTTCGCCGAGATGTTCGAGTACACCGAGGACGAGCTGAGAAATCAAGTTTTTGCAATGCTTTACCCATCGGATGAAGAGTTCGTCAACATCCGGGACCGGGGCGTCAAACAACTGCGCGAAACCAACAGCTATTGGGACGAGCGGATCATGGCAAAGAAGAGCGGCACGCTGTTCTGGTGCCGGGTGCGGGGCCATTCTTTCACCCCCGCTGAGCCGCTGATGCGCGCCGTCTGGAGCTTTGCGGACCTGTCGGAGACACGCCCCTATGTGCCGCTGACGCGGCGCGAGCGGGAAATCATATCCTATCTGTCGGATGGTCTGACCAGCAAGGAAATCGCCAACCAGTTGGAACTGTCACATCGCACGGTCGAAGTGTATCGCGCCAAGCTGCTCAAGAAATTCGGGGTCAGCAATTCGAGCGGGCTGTTCCAGTCGCTGGGAGGGATTGGCAGCGATCACGTGGTGTCGCGCTCCGGCGATTAGGCGGGGGCGCACCGCGTCGAAAGCGGGGTGCCGGGCCGCCTGCGGCCCGCCTTTCGGGCGGATGCTGAATTAAAGGTTGTTTTTGCGCCTCAGGACCACAACAATACCGCGAAACTTTCCGCTATTGCGCCCCGGTGTCCACAGAGGTCCATCCCGTCCTCGCAGACCGACAGGTGCTGGACACTCTCGCAAGGAGCGTTTCTGGATTTGAACCGACTGGACTGCAGATGCGGCTCGCGCGCGCGAGTAGGTACACGGGGCATGTGCCGCAACTGGTTTGTCGCGGCGGCGGTGATCGTCCTGTACGGTTTGTTGTCTGCTCTCGGGCCCGGCGCGCGGGCGCAACAAACACCTGACACGCTGGTTGCGGGGATGGTCAACGGGATGGATAACCACCTGTCGCGGGTGGATACCGACGGCACGCGCTCCGGCTTTGTTTACGATCTGTCGACCGAGATTGCCGCCGAGATCGGGGCCAAGGTGACATTCCGCGACTATAGCGACGTCAAGGAATTGATCGCCGGGCTGCAAAACGGCGAAATCGACCTTATTGCGGGGATCGTGGCGTTCCCGGCGCTTCAGCCGGGCGGTGTTTTGTCGACGCCCGTGGCGCGATCCGGCTTTGCCTATGCGACGCGTGTCGAGAATTTCGACCAGATATCAAACGGCCCAACCCCGGATATGCGCGTTGCCGTTCCGCAGGTGCATTATGAGCGTGTTTCCCAGGCCCTGCGCGATCAGGTCCAACTGATCCCGGTGGCCAATGGCCCCCTGGCCTTGACGAGCGTTCTGTTCGGCAGCGCGGATGCGGCGATCATGCCGGAAACGGTGGCGTTTTCCTATGCCAAGACAGCGGGCGTGGCGCATCGTCTGCAATTGGCGCCATCCTCCATGCCTGCAACGACCCGTCATGTCGTCCTTAGCCAGGCGCGCGCGGATCTCTTGCCGCAGGTCAACGCGGCGATTGAACGGCTGCGCGCGGATGGTCGGCTGGGCCATATGCTGCGCCGTAATTTCGTGGAAATCCCACCGCCCCCGCCAGAGGTGCTGACCGTGGGTGTCCGGCATTTCCCGCCGTTTCAGATCGTCGGCGAAGATGGGAGCTTTTCGGGGTTCGGCGTGGATACGTTCCGGGACATCGCCGAATTGGCGGGCCTGAATATCGTATTCCGCGAGATCAGCGTGGACGAGTGGCTTGAAGGGCCGCATGCGGGGTCTTACGACATCCACACGCAGATCGGCATCGAAGAACGCCGCCGCGAGGTCATGGATTTCACGCTGGCGATAGAACGTGTCGCGCTGTCGATCTTTGTCCGCAAGGGCGACGAAGAGGGGATTTCCGGGCTGGAGGATCTGGCGGGCATGAAGGTCGCCTCCACCAATGCCAGTATCGCGGCCAAGACGTTGCACAAGTACAAGGCGATCGAACCGCTTCTCGTCGAATCCGCGCCGGAACTTTTTGATCGCTTGCTCTCTGGGGATGTGGATGCCGTCTTCTTTTCGCGCGACGGGTCTTTGGAAGTTATCAAACAAAGGGGACTTGGCACGCAGATCGTCGAGATCACCCCACCTTCCGTCATCGCGGAGCGTGCGCCCGCCCTGCGCTTCGGGCTTGATAGCGTGCGCGAAGCGCTGAACGCAGTGATTCCGGGATACCTCATCTCGGATCGGTATCAGACGCTATGGAACAAGTATTTCGCCGAGCCGCCCTTCTGGACTGCGACGCGCATCCGCATCGCAATCGCCACGGCGGTTGGTCTGGCTCTCCTGTCGGCGGCGCTGGGCCTTGCCTATATCCAGTCGCTGCGCGCGCGCGAACGGCTTTCCGTCGCGGAGGAAACCGCCCGGCGCACAAGCGAGGCGGCCATCGAAATCGCCGATCAGCTGCGGCTGAGCGAACAGCGCCTGCGCCGCGCACAGCTCATCGCGAAAATCGGCGATTGGGAGGTGGACGAAGCCGGGCGTTCTGTCTGGTCCGAACAGATGCGCAATCTCAGCGGTCTGCCGACGCCCGAATGGCCGGAGGGCTATGATTCCTATCTGGCCCATGTGCATCCGGACGACCGTGAGCATGTGAACCGGGTGCGTCAGGTAGCGTTGGAACGCAAAACGACGGGCGAGGTTTCGCACCGGTATATCCGCCCCGACGGCGAAGAGCGGATCTTCAATTCCATCGTCGAATTCCAATGGGGCGCGGAAGATCAGCTGTTGCGGACGACGGGCACCGTTCAGGACATCACCTCGCAGGCGGAGATCGAAGCCAAGCTGCGGCAATCCCAGAAGATGGAGGCCATCGGCAATCTGACGGGCGGCGTGGCGCATGATTTCAACAACCTGCTGGCGGTGATCCTTGGTAATCTCGAACTGATTGGCGACAGCACCTCCCCGGACGATATCCGCCGCTATAGCGAAGCCGCCATCGAAGCGACGACGCGCGGCGCTGGATTGACGAAAAACCTGCTGAGCTTTGCGCGGCAATCGCGGCTGGAACCCGTCTTGCTGAACCTCAACGAGCTGGCCGACGCGAATGAGGCGTGGTGGATCAGCGTGTTGCCAGAGGATATCGAGGTCAATGTGGCGCTGGCGCAGGATCTGTGGCCCATTCTAGCCGATGTCGACCTGACCCATAACGCGGTGCTGAACCTTGTGCTGAATGCCCGCGACGCGATGCCCAACGGGGGCAAGCTGACAATCGAGACGCAGAATATCCTGTTTGACGCCGACCAGCAGGATCTGGACGGTCAGATCATCCCGAAAGGCCAATATGTGCTGCTGGCGATCAGCGACACCGGCTGCGGCATTTCCAAAGAGGACAAGGCGCGCATCTTCGAACCCTTCTTTTCGACCAAGCCGGTCGGGCGCGGCTCTGGCATGGGGTTGTCGATGGTGCAGGGCTTCATGGATCAGTCGGGCGGGATGGTGAAGGTCTATTCCGAGCTTGGCGCAGGCACGAGCATCAAGCTGTACTTCCCGGCCATCAAGTCGCCCGGTGACGCGACCGACCCCGGCCCGGACGCCGTCCCGATAGAGACGCAGGGCGGCGCGCGCATTCTCTTGGTCGAGGATGATGCAAACGTGTTGAGCGTTCTGACGGAAATCCTGTCGCAAGCGGGCTACCAGTTGCAATCGGCGCGGTCCGGGGATGTGGCCTTTGCCCTGATGCAGCGGGACAATGCCTTTGATCTGCTTGTGACCGATATCAAGATGCCCGGTCAGTTGCAGGGCACGCAACTGGCTCGGCAAGTGCGCAAGACCAATCCCGATATGCCGGTGATCTTCATGTCCGGCTATGCGAGCGAGGCGACAGTGCACGGAAACGGTCTGCGCCCCGAGGATATTCGCCTGATGAAGCCGGTGCCCAGAACCGCTTTGCTGAATGCCGTGGCGGAAGCCTTGGCGCGGCGCAAACGCGGCACGACCTGAAGAGGCGGTTGGCGGCGGCAACTTGCGCGCGGCCCCGTGCCAGTGGCCAAGGCCGCGCAGGAACGTTTCGTGCGCCCGGGCGTCTGTGCGACCGGTCAGCGCGGCTCAAAGTAATTGAGCGGCACTTTCAGGTAAGAGCGACCATTCTCTTCCGGCTCCGGCAGGCGGCCCCCGCGGATATTCACCTGAAGCGCGGCGAGCATCAGCTTGGGCAGCGGCAGCGTCGCATCGCGGGCATCGCGCACCGCCCGGTATTCGGCCTCTGACGGGGCGTCTTTCAGGTGGATGTTGCTGGCCTTGTGTTCGGCCACCGTCGCTTCGCAGCGCGCGTCGCGGCCCTTGGGCGCGTAATCATGGCCGACGAATACGCGGGTGTCGTCTGGCAGGGCCAGAATGCGCTGGATGCTGTCATACAACTCCTTCGACGAACCGCCGGGGAAATCGGCGCGCGATGTGCCGCTGTCTGGCATCATCAACGTGTCATGCACAAAGGCGGCGTCCCCCGCGACATAGGTGATCGACGCCAGGGTATGCCCGGGCGAGAAGATCACCCGCACGTCAACGGTGCCCACGCGAAATGTGTCGCCATCGGCAAAGAGCCGGTCCCATTGGCGTCCATCCGTCGGCAGAACGCCCGGCAGGTTGTAAATCCCGCTCCAGAGCTTCTGGACGCCGGTAACTTTCTCACCGATCGCGGTCGGTGCGCCGGTCTGCTCCTTGAGCCACTGCGCGGCGGAGAAATGGTCCGCATGGGGGTGCGTATCCAGAATCCATTCCAGTTCGATCCCGGCATCGGCCACGTAATCCAGCAATGTCTGCGCGTTCTTCGTGCCGGTCGCGCCCGAAAGCGGATCGTATTCCATCACCGGATCGACAATGGCACCTTTCATGGTCTGGGGATCATGGAAAACGTATTGCCAGCTTCCGGTGGGTTCATCCCAAAAGGATTTGACGATGGGGTTGGTCATGTTTCTGCTCCTGTCTTTCAAAGGTTGCGCCGCTTATCGGGTGCTGGCGCGCATCATCCAAATTTCCTTTTCGTGCCACGCAAGGCGGTCTGTCAGCAGACCTGCGCTGACATCATCGCCCGCGTCGGTCACCGTGGAAATCGCCTCGCGCAGCGTTGTGGCAATGGCCTCGTGTTCGGCGATGGCTTTGGTGACCATTTCGGCTGCGGAGTGTGCCGGATCGGCCTCGGGCGCGGCATGTGACATAAGGTCAGCAACCGACGCAGGGGCATAGGCGCCTTGCACGCGAATCCGTTCCGCAATCTCATCGAGTGCGCCCCAAAGGTTCTGGTACTGCGCCTCGAACATCTTGTGCAGCTGGCGGAACTGCGGGCCTTCGACGTTCCAGTGATAGCCGTGGCTTTGCACATAAAGGCGGAACGTCTGACCCAAGACAGTGGTCAGCGTGGTGACGACGGGTTGATTGGTCATGGGAGGTTTCCTTTTCGGTTTGGGGGGCAGGGCGGCCCCACCGGGGGGCGGGACCGCAGCATGTCAGAGCTGCCGGGTGGAGAAATACCAATCCACGGTCTCATAGCCTTCGCCTTTGCGGGCTTCGGCCTCTTCCGGTGTCTTCGGTGTGGGCACGATGACCGGATCGCCGGGTTTCCAGTTTTCCGGCATGGAGCAGGCGTTTTCATCCGCAGTCTGAAGCGCGATCAGCAGGCGGTAAATCTCGTCCACGGAGCGGCCCGCATTCATCGGGTAGTAGACCATAGCGCGCAGCACACCTTCGGGATCGATGATGAAAGTCGCGCGCACCGCAGCCGTGTCAGAGGCACCCGGCTGGATCATGCCATAGGCCTGGGCCACGGCCATGTTCAGGTCCGCGATGATGGGAAATCCGATCTGCGTGCCGAATTTTTCCTTGATGTTCAGCACCCAGGCGATGTGGCTGTAATGGCTGTCGATCGACAGGCCCAGCAGCGCGGTATTGGCGGCAGCGAAATCGTCCTGACGTTTGGCAAAGCCAATGAATTCGGTGGTGCAAACGGGCGTGAAATCTGCCGGGTGCGAGAACAGCACAAGCCACTGTCCCTTGTAGTCGTCCAGTGTTTTCTGCCCATGCGTGGTCGGTGCGTCAAAGGCCGGTGCGGGCTCATTCAGACGCGGTCCGGTGGGCCGGGTGATCGGGGTTTGGTCTGTCATTTGTCTGGTCTCCTGCGAACAGCGTTGTCTTGCGCGATGACCCTTATTTGGGGGATTGCGATATATAAGTGAAATTGAATATAACTCTGTCTGTTATAGGGAGTCTCTATATGTTCACGCTTCGGCAGCTTCGCTTTCTGGTCGCGGTCGCGGACCATTTGAATTTTTCGCGCGCGGCAGAGCTGTGCTTTGTCACGCAGCCAACGCTGTCGGCGGCGATCAAGGAGCTGGAGGCCAGTCTGGGCGTGACCGTGTTCGAGCGGACCAAGCGCAGTGTGTTGCTGACCCCGGTCGGCGAAGAAATCGCAGCGCGCGCGCGGCGGCTTTTGGTGGATGCTGAAGACATCTCGGAACTGGCAAAGGCGCATCGCAACCCGTTCGAGGGGGAATTGCGGCTTGGGGCCATCCCGACGATCGGTCCCTATCTGATCCCTCACACATTGCCCGCGATCCGCGCCGCGTTGCCGCAAATCAAGCTGTTCCTGCGCGAAGAGATGACAGAAAGCCTGATCGCCGGGTTGAATGACGGACGGCTGGATCTGATCCTGATCGCGTTGCCGTTCGAGACCAAGGGCCTGCATATCGCGCCGCTGTTCGAGGATGGGTATCAGCTGGCCTCACCGCCTGACTGGCCCGCTCCGCGCGGGGTGGGGGCGCAGGCGCTGGCGCAGGAAGAAGCCAAGGGGCAACTCATGCTGTTGGAAAAAGGCCATTGCCTGCAACGCCACGCGCTGGCGGCCTATCCGGGCAAGCTGGATGACGAGTTGGAGGATTTCGCCGCAACCAGCCTGCCGACCCTGATCGCCATGGTCTCTGAAGGGTTGGGGATTACGCTGTTGCCGGATTTGGCGGTAAAGGCCGGGGTCGCGGGGCAGGGCGCGGTGCGGTTGACGCCCTTGCCCGATGCCTGCCCACGGCAAGTGGTGCTGGCATGGCGGCCCGGCTCTGCGCGCAGTCAGGTGTTCGAGAAACTCGCCGATCTGCTGCGCCCACAGTAACGCCCACGCGGTGACGGGTAGGCATACGGGACTGTACTGATTAGCTGCCTGAAAGCACCCACGCGGCGGCCTTTTCCGCGATCATGATCGTTGGTGAATTCGTGTTGCCGCTGGTGATCTGCGGCATGACAGAGGCATCGACCACGCGCAGTCCGGCAACGCCCTTCACCCTCAGATGCGGGTCCAACACCGCAGTGGGATCATCCGTGCGCCCCATTTTCACGGTGCCGACCGGGTGAAAGATCGTGCTGGCGATATCACCTGCCAGCCGCGCGAGATCGGCATCGCTTTGATACTGAACGCCGGGTTTGAACTCTTCGGGCGCATAGGCCTGCATCGCCGGTTGGGCCATGATCTGGCGCACCTGCCGCAAGCTGTCTGCGGCGACCTTCCGGTCTTCCTCTGTGTCGAGGTAGTTGGGCGCGATCTCTGGCGGCGTGCGGAAATCGGGGCCGGCAAGCCGGATATGCCCCCGGCTGGTCGGGTTGAGGTTGCACACGCTGACGGTCATGGCCGGAAAGTCATGCAGGTCTTCGCCAAAGGCCTCAAGGCTGAGCGGCTGCACATGGTATTCCAGATTGGCATGAGGGAGGGCGGGGTCGGACCGGGTGAAGGCGCCAAGCTGGCTGGGCGACATGCTCATCGGGCCGCTGCGTTTGAGCGCGTATTCCAACCCGATCCGCGCCTTGCCGACCAGCGAGTTGGCAAGTGTGTTGAGCGTGCGCGTGCCCTTGACCTTGTAGACCGCGCGGATTTGCAGATGGTCTTGCAGGTTCTCGCCCACATAGGGGGCGTCCAGTACCACATCGATGCCGTGTTGCGTCAGCAGCCCCGCCGGGCCGATCCCGGACAGGTGCAGGATGTGGGGGGAGTTCACGGCCCCCGCCGACAGGATCACCTCGCGCGCCGCGCGCAGATCGACCCGTTGGCCTTGGCGGTGAACGATGGCCCCGTCGCAATGTGGCCGACCATCCGCGCCGCTATGAAAGCGCAGTTTTTCCACATGCGCTTCGGTCCAGATGGTCAGGTTGGGCCGTGACCGGGCAGGGCGCAGAAAGGCTTTGGACGTGTTCCACCGCCAGCCCGACCGCTGGTTCACATCGAAATAGCCGACGCCCGCATTGTCGCCGGTGTTGAAATCCTCGGTCCGTTCGATACCCGTTTCGACCGCCGCCTCGGCAAAACTGTCGAGAATGTCCCAGCGCAGGCGTTGCTTTTCGATTCGCCACTCGCCGCCATGGCCATGCAGATCGGAAAAGCGGCTGTTGTCGCCGGTGGCGGGATCGGCCCCGTTATCCAGCTTGTAGTGATCTTCATGCGCTTTGAAATCGGTCAGGCAGTTGTCCCAGTTCCATGCGGGCTCGCCGGTTGCCTCTGCCCATGCGTCATAATCGCGGGCCTGTCCGCGCATGTAGATCATGCCGTTGATCGATGAACAGCCGCCCAGCGTCTTGCCACGCGGATAAAGCAAGCTGCGCCCGTTCAGGCCTTTGGCGGGCTGGGTTTTGAACATCCAATCCGCGCGCGGGTTACCGATGCAATAGAGATAGCCAACGGGGATGTGTATCCACGGATAGGTGTCGGCTTTCCCGGCCTCCAGCAACAGGACGCGGTTGTTGGGATCGGCGCTAAGCCGGTTGGCCATGAGGCACCCGGCAGAGCCCGCGCCGACCACGATGAAATCGAACTCATGCGCGGCGTCAGGCATTGGCGGCGTCAGCTATCTGGTATGTTGGCATGTGATCTGGCTCTCCCCCGACGATCACCCTACAGGCGGGGCGGGCGGAAGCTCAAGAGCGGGCCGCCCTCCCACGTGGGCACGCGGAAGGGCGAGGATCGTCACCTTCGGGCATGGCCGGATCAGGTCAGGATCACATCGGACGCATCGAAATCGGCTTTCAGGAAATCTTCGATAAAGAGCACATCGCCGCTACCGAAATCGATCCGCAGCCCACCGGTCCGGTCAGAAGCCAGCGCCAGCACATCGGCTGCGAAATCGGTGAAGCCGAAGGCGCTCAGGTCCAATGCGTCGATGCCGTCCTCCCAGTCCTTGATCCGGTCGAACCCGCCGCTGCCATCGCTGCTGGAGGCATAGATGAAGGTATCGCTTGCGCCGTCGAACACGCCAGAGCCCATGCCGCCGGTCAGGCTGTCATTGCCCGCGCCGCCGTGCAGGCTGTCTGCGCCATTCTCACCGAAGAGGAAGTCATTATCCGCGCCGCCATCCAGCGTATCGTTGCCGCCACCGCCGCGCAGATCGTCGCTGCCCGCCTCGCCAGAGATATCGTCCGCGCCCAGATTGCCGCGCACTTCGTCATCGCCATCGCCGCCAAGAACGGTATCGGCATCTCGCCCGCCGTAAAGGAAGTCGCGATCCGCGCCACCATCCAGCACATCGGCCCCGGCCAGCGCGAACATGATGTCCGACCCGTCGCCGCCCTGCATCATGTCGTCGCCCGCACCGCCACGGATCACATCATCGCCCGCGCCGCCGTCAAAGCTGTCATTGCCGCCATTGCCCTTGATGATATCCGCGCCGTCGCCGCCGACGAGGTGGTTGTCGCCGCTGTCGCCGATCAGCCGGTCGTCATGGGCCGAACCGGTCAGATTCTCGATCTCGGTGAGGGTGTCATACCCGTCTGCGCCGCGGCTCTTGCCAGCATTGAGATAGACTTCAACCCCGGCGGAGGCTGTCTCGTAGGATGCCGTATCGACACCATCACCGCCGTTGAGCTTATCGTTGCCCAAGCCGCCGATCAGGATGTCATCGCCGCCGAATGCGTTGATCGTTTCGTTGGCGGCAGTGCCTTCCAGACGGTTGGCATCATCGGTGCCGGACAGGGTCGGCGATTGCGAAAGCGTGTCGAAGACCGTGACCACGATCGGGGCGATAGGCGTGCCGTCGAAGGCCCCCGCGCCGGACACATCCACCGAGGCCAGAACCACCTCTGTCAGTTCGACAAGGTTGTCGAGCGGGGCGGATACCAGGACCGTCTGGGTCAGCGCCGCACCGGGCGAGAAGACCAGCACATGTTCGGCCCCCGGACCGGAGCCAAGGTCGATATCCGCCGTGCCCGGTGTCAGCACGACTTTGACCTCTTGCGTCAGGCCCGCGATCCCGGTCAGGGAAACCTCTGTCTCGACCTTGTCGCCGCCTTCAGCCACGCGCAGCACGCGCTTGGAGATTTCCACGGCAGGGAAGGGCGGTTCTTCCTTGGGGTTGACCGGCAGGTCGATCACGCCGCGATCGTCGCCGTCCTCCAGCGCGATGGACCCGCCCTGGATGAGAACCGCACTGTCCATCAGCCCGTCGCGGATATCTTCGATTTCGATCACCAACTCGTTGGTGCCGTATTGCGTGGCCCCGATGAAGGTGAGCGGCGCGGTATAGGCGTCCGCACGGGTGTGATCCTTGGCCGGGCCGTCCGCGACGGGGTTGAGGATCAGATCAGGATGCGGCGCGGCAAAGGGTGCGGGCAGAAGCTGGCTGACCGTCAGCGCAGAGCCGTCGGAAAGCTCCGCCAATTGCACACCGTTGAGGAAGATCCGCAGCGCATCGTTGAATTCGCTTCCGGCAAACTCGCGCAGCTCTTCCGTCAGGAACGAGAAGTCGAATTTCAGCATCTTGCCCGCGTCCTCGAACAAGTTGAACTCGTAAGTAAGGCGCGTCAGATCGCCCTCGGACCCGGCGGCGCCGAAATCGGTCGACAGGTCTGCCGGGGCGGCAAGGCGTGTGTCGGACGCCGCGATAGAGGCTTCGAGTTCCTCATTGGCCGCGCCTTCCGCGACATACAGATAGAGCGGGCCATCCGTGCTGACACTTTGCGTCAGATCGAACCCGACCGTGCCGCCATCACCAAGCGTGAAAGAGCCGCCCGGTCCCGCGCCAAAGTCGAACGCATCAAGGCGGGCATAGGTCAGATCGATCAGCCCGTTCTGCGTGCCATTCAGATCGGCCACCGCCGGTCCGCTGCTGGCGCGGATGTCGCCCGGTGTGTACTGGCTGTAGGCCGAAGCATAATTGAACACGTCCAGCGTCTCGAACTGGGCGGAGTCATTGAAATCGAAGCCGTTGTCGATGTCGTCCTGCGTCACAAGCTGGCGGCTAAGCACCAGCGCATCCAGATCAAGACCGGAGAACGCCTGAACTCCGCCGCCAATCGCATCGCCATCATCGGCAATCGTAAGAGAGTTCAGTTCGGTCCCGAGGAAGCTCAGATCGGCGCGGAAAATGCCGGAGCCTCCGAATTCGCCGATGTTGTCGAATGTCAGTTCCGGCGCATAGGGGCCATAGATGCCGCCGTCTTCCTCGTTCGGCTCGTCGATGTCTTCGACGATGCCGGTGGACAATACGATACCGTATCCAAGGTCGAAGGGATCGCCCTGGAAGACGCCAAAGGCGCGGGCGTCCCCTTCCAGTGTGAGCGTACCCGATTGCAGCAGGTCATTGCTGACGCCTTCAAAGAGGTAATTCGCCAGTATGTTCGTGTTGTTGGTCTGGGCAATCCACGGTTTGCCTGTGGCGGCCGTTGTGTCGGCGGAAACCTGTGGCAAGTCGATTTGCGGCGCGCCCAGATCAGACAGGTCCAGCAGCGATCCCGGATCGAGCAAACTCGGATCGGCAGAGATTTCGCCCAGCCCCTCTGCCGGCGAGAGTGCTTCGGTCATCAAGGCGGATGTGACCATGCTGGACAAGGGAAGGGTCGCGGGGCCTGTTTGCACTTGGCCCAGAACCGGCGTCACCGTGCCAAGACCAAGTCCCGGCAGCGTGGGTATGGTGGGCAGGGTCGGCAGCGTCGGTGTGAAGCTGTCGGAGAAGGAGAAATCGATCGGCGTGTTCACGGGGTTTGTCAGGAACGGTGTGAACGGCAGATCGGGGAGAACCGGGATCAGCGGGAAGTCGGGCACGAAGAACCCGGTGCGGAAGATCGCCGTACCGGAATTGAGCGCGAGACTGCTTACCCCTTCGAGATGGGCGATGATGTTGCGGTCGGGCTGGTCGAGAAGGATATTCACCCCGTCCGCCACGGTTTCGACAACGTAATCGCCCGAGGAGCCGGCCAGAACCAGACGGTCACCTTCTGTAGCGTCGAAATCGGTGATGATCGCGCGGCTGTCAGTCGCGTCCTCGTTCGCGTTGGTGCGGCCCAGATAGAAGCTGAGCGGGGTGTTATCCTCGTCCAGCGCGCCCAGCACGAAGCGGTCGGCGCCATTGCCGCCGGTCAGCGTGTCGATCTCGAACGTGTCGCCGGGCGCGCCCACGCCGAAATTCTCGGTCATGTCATCCGCGCCGGTGCCATACAGCATGTCGTCGCCATTGCCGCCGATCAGCGTATCCGACCCGGTCAGACCCAGAAGCGTGTCATCGCCCGCGCCGCCAACCAGTCGGTCATTGCCCCGGTCGGTCGCAATCGCAAACGGTGCGGAGGTAACGCCATTCACCGTGATTGCAAATTCCAGCCCGTGCCACGTCCCGGCAAGCTGATCGTCGCCAGAGCCGCCGGTGATATCCACGGCTTCGATACCGAAGAAATCGGTGCGGTCATTGCCATCCGCGGTCTCGTAGAAGCCGCCTTGGGTGTAGAACGGATAGCTGACCGCGGTGGTGTCATTGGCTTGCAGATAGGCTTGCCCGGACAGGTAACGGCTGACCTGCGAAGAAATATCGCTGCTGACCGTGCTCCAATCGAGCCGCAGAACATCGGCAGTCACGAAATCCAGCAGTTGTTCGGCCTCGGTCACGAGGTAGATCGGCCGGTCCCCGACATCGTAGGAGGGGGCGGTGGTCACGATCTCTGAGCCGCCATTCACATAGTCGATGCCGCGCCCCGGGTCGATCAGGTCCGCATTGCCGCCGCCATAAAGTTCGTTGTCGCTGATCCCGGTCTGTTCGATCAGGTCCGCGCCCTCGCCGGTGCGGATCAGGTCGAGGTTCTCGAAATTCACAACCGATGCACCGGTGGACAGGATCAGGTTGATTGCCGTGTCGCCGCCCGCGCGGACCTGCATATCCTCGGTCACGTCCCGAAGAAGCAGGGAGATCCCATCGGTGTCGCGCCCACCATCCAGCAGGAAAAGCGGCGTATCGTCGTCGCTTTCATAGCGGACGGTGTCATTGCCCTCTTGGGCCAGCACGGTATCGGTGCCGGAACCGGAATCCACCGTATCGTCGCCGCCACCCAGATAAAGCCGGTCATCGCCGTCGCCTGTCTCGATATCATCGTCGCGCATCGTGCCGGTGATTTCGAAGTTTTCGATCCGGGCAAAGGCCACGCCGTCCAGCAGGGTGCTGCCGTCAAAGGCAAAACGTTCGAACCGGCCCAGAGTGAGGCCGCCCACGACGCCAAGCCCCCAGTCATTGCGGGAGTAATCAAGTTGCAGCGTGTCCTCGTCATCGGTGCCAAGCCCATCGACCGCATCCAGCGATCCGCCCGACAGCATCGGTGCAAGGATGTTGTCGCCGTCATCGCCGCCAAGGAAGTCGGTCCCGTCGGAGCCGCGCAGGTTCTCCACTTCTGTCAACGTGTCGCCATCTGCCGTCGATCCCGTGCCGGGGCCGCCGGTCAGGAACACGGCAACGCCGTCGCCATCGGTGTAGTCGGCCCAGTCTGTGCCCGCGCCGCCGGTGATCGCATCCGCGCCAAGGCCACCGATCAGAATGTCATTGCCCGCGCCCCCATCGATCGTGTCACTGCCAGACAATCCGCGAATGGTGTTGCCCTGCGCATCGCCAGTCAGCGTGTCGTCGAAATGGCTGCCATCAAGGTCTTCGAAGGAAGAATAGATGCTGTCCTCGAACCCACCATTGCCGTCATCCACTTGCCGGAAGCCGATGGTATCGGTGCCGCTGCGCTGACCGGTGCCTGCCTCCAGATCGACGGTCACGGCGCCGCCCGCGCGTTCATAGCTGAGCAGATCGTGCCCTTCGCCGCCATCCAGCAGGACCGCGCCCGCGCCACGGCCATAGACGATGTCATCGCCCTGGCCGCCGGAGACCTCATCCGCGCCAAGGCGGCCATCAAGAATGTCTTCGCCGATCCAGCCGGCCAGCGCGTTGTCGCCATTATCGCCCAGGAGCACATCGTAGAAGGCCGATCCCATGACGGATTCGATGCTGGACAGGATATCGCCTTCGGCATCACCGCCGCTCGCCGTTCCGGCGGCAAGGTCGACGATCACCGCATCATTTGAGGTGACGTAGCTGGTCCCATCCGTGCCCGCGCCGCCCAGCAGCATATCGGCCCCCGCATCGCCCAGCAGGAAGTCGTCATCATTGCCGCCGATCAGAACGTCGTCGCCGGCATTGCCCTGCAAGGTGTTGCTTTCGATGGGGTTTCCGGTCAACACGTCGTCATGCGCGGATCCGACGATATATTCGATAGAGGTCAGCACATCGCCTTCCGCCTCACCGCCGCTACCGATCACGGCGGACCCGTTCCAGAGAAGGGTGACACCCACAGCGCTGCTTTCATAGCTGACGCGGTCGCGGCCATCGCCGCCGCTCAGCGTATCGGCACCAAGCCCCCCTTCGAGGTAATCATCGCCATCGCCGCCGGTCAGGATATCATTGCCCGCGCGTCCAAACAGGCGGTCATTGCCTGCGCCGCCGTCCAATTCGTCATTCAGCGCCGCGCCTTCCAGAATATCCAGCCCGTCGCCGCCCGACACATCCACCGTCACGTTAAGGTCGGCGGAAATCACAATCGCGTCGTCACCATCACCGAAATCGGCAGTAATCTCGGTCGGGGCGGCTTCGCCGTCGTCTACGCCGAAATTCTGGAATGTTCCGGCATATTCAACCCGCAGCGCGCCGGGCACATCCAGACCGTCCTCATCGACGCCCTGACTGACGCGGTAGGTTTCGTTGATCTGCGTATCTGCGATGCCCTCGATGATGCGATTGCCGATCTCTGGCCCCACATGGAACAGGATGGTCGAGGTGCTGGCATAACGGCCCAGCCCATCGATTTCCTCGGTTGCGGGCGGGCAGCCAAATTCGAAATTGGCCAGCGTGATGTCGGCAATGGTGATGTCATAGTCGAAGCTGAAAATGCCAAAGCCGATCTTGATGGAGGCAATGACCTCTGCGCCGATGCGGCCAAGGATCGGGTCCAGAAAGCAGCCGGAGCCGAAATCGCTCAGCCGTAGTACCCCGTTGGGAATTTCGCCCATCTCGGTATCGACCTCGCCGCCGGGCAGGAAGGCCGCGACAAAGCCGGTGATGCCGCCCGCCACGCCAACGCGCACAACGACAGCATCCACGGCAACCCCGGCAAAGACGCCGGAGGTCGCATAGGCGATGGGACGATATTCGAACTGCAAGTCGTCCGGCTGGCGTTCGATTTGCTCACCCGGCGCCATTTCCTGCGTCGTCAGGAACAGCCCGTCGGCGAATGTGCCATCCTCGACCGTCAGCGCGTAGGTGTCATAGCCGACAATGAAATCGACCGTCGCCTCGGTAAAGCCATCCAGCGTCAAGCCGAAGGGGCCAAAGACGGGGAAGAAGAACTCGCCGAACCGGGCCTCGCCCGAGATCGCGGGAATATCGTATTGGATGATCGGCACGGGGGTGCCACCGGTCAGCTCCGGCAGCAGCACGTTCAGGATCATCTCTGGGTTTTCAAACAGCGGGAAGCTTAGCCCGCTTTCGTCACTGGGCGAGGACACGCCAAGGCTGCCCGAGGTCAAATCCGACAAGCCGGGGACAGAATCCAGAACGGTCTGGAACAGGTTCGCGTCGATGGCCAGTTGATTGAGGAATTCCAGTGGCGTCTGCCCGCCGATATCGGCAATGGTGAAGCTGGCCGCCGGGATCGGATCGACATCCGCGTCAAAGCCGGGGATGCTGAACTCGCCCAGCGGGATGATACCGTCATTTTCCGCAAAATCGTTGAGCTGCTTGAGGATCGCGAGCGCCTCGGCGAAGTTCGACAGGATTTGCACGCCCTGGGTATTGCCCTTGCCTTGCAGATAAAGCCCGATCCCGTCGAGCAGGTTGAAAATGCTGTCGCCACTTGTGGGGATGGTATCAAACAGATCAATCGCATTTACCGCGTTCAAACCATCGCTGATGATCGGCAAGGGTTCGGTCATGATGTTCACGATCTTGCCGATGATGCCTTCGAACAGGATATCGGCAATCGGGTCCAGCATTTCGGCAATGGCTTCGACCAGTTCCCCGACCGAGATACCCACATCGCCAAAGGTGATTTCAGGGGCCCGCGCCGGATCGAGAGGATCCCAATCGATCCCGATCGTGGCGGTGATGCCGGGCAGCAGGCCATTGGCGACCACGGTCGCCAGGTCGAATTCCAGCCGGGAGGTGCCGCCATAGGTCACCGTGATGTCATTCGGATCGAGGCTGGCAAAGTTGAACCCGGCAGAGATCGCAAGTTCCGGGGCCGCCATGGCATCGGTCAGTTCCACGGCGATGACGCCGCCCGCAATCGTCGCATCGGCCGACACATCCGCTGAAATCGCGGTGGACAAGGATACCTCGTCCTGCGGCGTATCGATAAGGGTCAGCGTATCCGTGCTGGTGTCGTAAGAGAAGTTCACATCGACGGCGACGGCGATAGAGCCGGAGAAATCCGCCTGCGCTTCAAGGCTGAAGGCCGCGCCGCCCAGCCCGATATCGCCATCCAGAATATCGACGACAGCGTCGGTGCCTGCGGTCAACGCCACGGTGACTTCGCTGCCGGTGGCAGACGCGGTGATCCCGTCCAGATCGTCCAATGCCTCTGCCAGTGCGGCGGCGCGCGCCTCGTCATCCACAAGGGATTCCGCAGCAGCCAGCGCGTCGTCGATCAGTGTATCGAGATCATCAAGATCAAGGCTGTCGATCAGGCCGGTCAGATCATCCGCGATCATTGGCAGGCTCGAAAGGGCCTCTGTAATGCCGTTGTCTTCAAGGGCGCTCAGTACCGGACGCAGTTGGTTGATCAGGGACATGATGACCCCTCCCTTTTGAAAAATGGATAGCAAAATGAAACGCACGAAATACCCGGCGAGTATTACCTATGCGGGAAATCGGGCAAGTATGCTTTTCCTTACCTTGTGCGGAAACACGCTCATGGCAGGGGCGGGCGCGTAAAATGCACCCGGTATCAGGTCTGTAAAATTAGGGGGAAGGCGGCGATGCCGGGGCAGGGCCCGGCACCAGGAAGGGCGGATCAGCCGTTCAGATACGCGGTCAGCGCGGCTTCGGTGCCGTCGGACCAGATCAGGTTCAGCCAATGGGAAAAGGCCGCGACGAAGGTCGCGTTTTCCGCCAGGTCGCCATAAAGATCGCGTTGGGCAAGCCATGCGGCAGGGTCGGTTTTGGCGGCTTTCGCAGCGCTGTTCAGGCTGTCCCAGATCGGATCGTTCGGCGCAATGATCGTGCCATCCTCGCGGGTGCCTTCACACATGCGCGCCCAAAGCGCTTCGGCCAGGGCCAGACCGTCAATCGGGGTGCCGGCGTTCAGCGCGTCGCGCAGGGTCGGCAGCAAAAAGCCGGTATGCCGGGACGACCCGTCAAAGGCCACGCGGCGCACGGTATCGACGATCTCCGGGTTGGAGAAACGGCGGTCGATCAGATCGACGTAATCCGCAGGGGCCATGCCGGGCACGGGGTTCACATGGGGCGTGATCTCCTCAGTGGCGAGCTTGCGGAAGAACGGCCCGATCAGCGGGTTCGCCATGCAGCCAGAGATGAACTCGACGCCCAGAATTTCGCCCGGATTGGAGATCACCTGATGCCCGCCATTCAGGATGCGGATCTTCATCGATTCATAGGCGTGGACATTGTCCGAGAAAGTCGCGCCGACCTTGTCCCAGTCCGGGCGGCCCGCGCAGAATTCGTCCTCGATCACCCATTGGCGGAAGTTTTCGTGAGTGACGGGCGCGGCGTCGTCGATCCCCATCATACGCACGATGTCGAGTTCTTTCGGCCCGGTCGCCGGGACAATGCAATCGACCATCGAGTTGGGGAAGGTGCAGTTGGCGTCGATCCAATCGGCGAGGGCCGGGTCGCTCATCCGGGCCAGAGACACGACGGTCTGCCGCAGGATCGCGCCATTGCCTTGCAGGTTGTCACAGCTCAGCCCGGTGAAGGGGCCGGTTCCGGCATCGCGGCGCTGCTTGAGTGCGGCAATCATCGCGCCGAACGCGGTGTGGGGGCTGTCCGGGTTGGCGGCGTCGTGCTGGATATCGGGATGGTCCGCGTCAAAGCCATTGGTCACCGGGTCGATATAGTACCCGCCTTCGGTGACGGTCAGCGCCACGATGCGGATGGCAGGGTCGGCCATCTGCGCGATGAGGGGGGCGTTGCCTTCCTGCACCGGCACGAAATCGATCATGGAGCCGATAACTTCGGCAGAGCGGCCCGCCGGATCCAGTTCGATCAGCGTTGTCAGGTAGTCCTGCGCCGCCAGCCGGTTACGCTGCGCCTCGTCGCCCGCGCGCACACCTGCGCCCACAATCGCCCAATCATGGGCCAGCCCGTCCTGCATCAACCGGTGCAGATACCAGGCCTGATGGCCACGGTGAAAGTTGCCAAGCCCGATATGCACGATGCCCGGCGTAAGCACCGACCTGTCATAGGTCGGCCCGGAAATCCCTTGGGGCAGTTGGTCCAGCGTCGCGTTACCGAGTTTCATCGGGGCGTCTCCCTGCGCGCGATCCATGATCAGCTCATCCATTGGCCGCCATCCACATTGTAGGTCTGGGCGACGATGTAATCGGCCTCGTCCGAGGCGAGGAACACGGCCATGCCGGTCAAATCCTCAGCCCGGCCCATGCGGCCATAAGGCACGGCTGCGCCGACCTCTTTCTTCTTCTGTCCGGGGGCTTTGCCCTCGTATTTCGCAAAGAACGCGTCCACGCCGTCCCAATGTTCGCCGTCGACGACACCCGGCGCGATGGCATTCACGTTGATGCCATGCGTGATCAGGTTCAGCCCCGCCGATTGGGTAAGCGAGATGACAGCCGCCTTGGTCGCGCAATAAACGGCGACAAGCGGTTCTCCGCGACGTCCGGCCTGACTGGCCATGTTGATGATCTTGCCCTTGATGCCACGGTCGATCATGTGCTGCGCCACCGCTTGCAGGGTGAACAGCGTCCCCTTCACGTTGACGTCGAAGGTGCGGTCGAAATCGGCTTCGGAGATCTCGACGATAGGGGCGGCGGTGAACAGCGCGGCGTTGTTGATCAGGATGTCGATCTGCGCAAAGCCGTGGCTTTCTGCCGACGCGATAGCGGCCTTGATGCTGGCCGTATCGGTTACATCCATCTGAACGGGCAGGCATTTGTCGGGGTCGATCTCGGCAGCCGTTTGGGCCGCGCGCGCGTGATCGATATCCGCAATGATCACCCGCGCGCCTTCGCGTACATAGGCGGCCGCAAAGGCCCGTCCGATGCCACGCGCGGCGCCGGTGATCAGTGCAGTTTTCCCCTCAAGCCGGGTCATTCAACGCGCAGTCCTTGCGCGTCGAACTTGTGCAGATGTTCCATTTGCGGGCTCAGGAAGACCGTGTCGCCATGATGCATGTCGACTTCGCCGCCGACGCGCACGGTGAGCGGATCACAGCCTTCGACCCCGTGGATATACAGGAACGTATCCGAGCCCAGGTGTTCTGCCACGCCAACGGTGCCCTGCCACAGACCTTCGGTCTTGGAGATGTCGATATGCTCCGGCCGAATCCCGATCGTGTGGACACCATGTTGCGCGGCTGCCGACCCTTCGATCAGGTTCATCTTGGGCGATCCGATGAAGCCCGCAACGAACTTGTTGCGCGGTGTGCGGTACAGCTCAAGCGGGGTGCCGACCTGTTCGATGACGCCTGCCTGCAGCACCACGATCTTGTCCGCCATGGTCATGGCTTCGACCTGGTCATGGGTCACGTAGATCATCGTTGTGTCGAGCTTCTTGTGCAGCTCGGAGATTTCCATCCGCATCCCCACGCGCAGCGCAGCGTCGAGGTTGGAGAGCGGCTCGTCAAAGAGGAAGGCGGCAGGCTCGCGCACAATGGCGCGGCCAATCGCGACCCGCTGGCGCTGACCGCCGGACAGTTGGCCGGGGCGACGATCCAGGTAATCGGTCAGGTTCAACGCGGCTGCGGCCGCATCGATGCGCCGGTTCTGTTCTGCTTGATCCACGCCCGCCATCTTCATGGGGAAGGCGATGTTCTTGCGCACGGACATGTGCGGATACAGCGCATAGGACTGGAACACCATCGCCAGACCGCGCTTGGCGGGGGGCACCGATGTGGCGTCCTGCCCGTCGATTTCGATGGTGCCGGAGGTCGTGTCCTCCAACCCGGCGATCAGGCGCAGCAGGGTGGACTTGCCGCAGCCCGACGGGCCGACGAAAACAACGAACTCACCTTCCTTGATGTCCAGATCGAGCGGCGGGATGACAACCACGTCGCCGAAGGCTTTTTTGACCTGCTTGAGCTGAATGCGTCCCATTTTTGAATTCCTTACTTCACGGCGCCGAAGGTCAGACCCCGGACGAGTTGTTTCTGGCTGAACCAGCCCATGATCAGGATCGGCGCGATGGCCATGATCGAAGCGGCGCTGAGCTTGGCGTAGAACAGGCCCTCTGGGGCGGAGAAGCTGGCGATGAATTTGGTCAGCGGCGCGGCGTCCACTGTCGTCAGCAGAATGGTCCAGAAGGCTTCGTTCCAGGCCAGAATGATGTTGAGCAGAATGGTCGAGGCGATCCCCGGCACGGCCATCGGTGTCAGGACATAAAGGATTTCATCCTTGAGCGAGGCCCCATCCATCCGTGCGGCTTCCAGGATCTCGCCCGGAATTTCGCGGAAATAGGTGTAGAGCATCCATACGATGATCGGCAGGTTGATCAGCATCAGGATGACGATCAACAGCAGGCGGCTGTCCATCAGGCCAAGCCATTTTGCCAGCAGCACCAGCGGATACAGAACGCCAACCGCCGGAAGCATCTTGGTGGACAGCATCCACAGCAGAACGTCCTTGGTCCGATCGCCCGGCACGAAGGCCATGGCCCATGCCGCGGGCACAGCGATGACGATACCCAGCAAGGTCGAACCCACGGCAATGGCGATGGAGTTGGACAGCGCCAGCGGGTAGTTCGACCGTTCCAGCACGGCCTGATAGTTTTCCGTGGTCCAGTCGAAGAAGAACCAGACCGGCGGATCGGAGATCGCGGTTGCCTCGGATTTGAAGCTGGTCAGGAAGGTCCACAGGATCGGGAAGAAGATCAGCAGTCCCAGCCCCCAGGCGAGGACAGTCCACATAAGCTTTTTGCGAGGTGTGATGGCGCGGGCCATAGTCCGATCCTCCCTTATTTGTCGAGGTTCTTGCCAACGATCCGCATCAGGAAGATGGCGATGATGTTGGCGAGAATGACTGCGATGATACCACCTGCGGAGCCAAGGCCGATATTCTGGCTCTCAAGGACGCGCTGGTAGACGAGGTAGGTAAGTGTGCGGGTGCCGAAGGCGCCGTTCGTGGTGACGAAAATCTCGGCAAAGATCGACAGCAGGAAGATGGTCTGGATCAGGATGACCACGGTGATGGCGCGGCTTAGATGCGGCAGGATGATGTACCAGAACCGCTTGAGCGCCGGGGCGCCGTCCATTTCGGCCGCTTCCAACTGCTCGCTGGACAGTGACTGAACGGCTGTCAGCAGGATCAGCGTGGCGAAGGGCAACCATTGCCAGGCCACGATCACGATGATCGAAAAGAGCGGCGATTGGCTTAGGAAATCATAAGGTTGTAGCCCGAGGAACTGGTAAAGATACGAGAACAGGCCGTTATCCACATTGAAGAACATGTTCTTCCAGACCAGCGCAGACACGGTGGGCATGACGAAGAAGGGCGCAATCACAAGGATACGCACGATGCCTTGCCCGAACATCGGCTGGTCCAGCAGCAGCGCAAAGAGGATGCCGCCGATAATGGTGATCGACAGAATGCCGGCGACCATCCAAAGCGTGGTTCCCACCGCCTTGAGGAAAGACGACGACGAGAGGAAAGATTCGTAGTTCTTGAAGCCGACCCAAGCTTCGAACACGCCGCGCAGGGGGCGGTAGTCGGCGAATGAGAAATACAGCGTCATGCAAAGTGGGATCAACATCCACACCAACAGGACGAAGACTGCGGGCGCGATCATCAGACGTGCGGCGGATCTCGATTGCTGGGTAGCCATGATTTACCTCCGGGCGGACGGTGGAAATACAGTCCTGTACTTTCGAAAACCCATGGCAGGGCTTTCGGAAGGGCAGGCACAGAAAAAAGGGGAAAATGGGAGAAATCGAAGGGCAGCCCGAAGACTGCCCTTCTAGGTACTCGTTAACTTAGTAACCTGCCGCTTCCATCTCTTCGGTGGTCAGCTCTTGCGCGTTGGCAAGGGCTTCTTCCGCGGTCTGCTGACCTGCCAGTGCAGCGGAGAACTGCTGGCCGACCTGTGTAGCAATACCGGAGAATTCAGGGATAGCGACGAACTGAACGCCAGTGTAGGGGACCGGATCAACGGTCGGGTTCTGCGGATCCGCAGCAAGGATGCTGTCCAGCGTCATTTGTGCGAACGGCGCAGCTTCGAGATACTTCTCGTTCTCGTAAAGCGAGGTGCGCGTGCCGGGAGGAACGTTCGCCCAACCTTCTTTGGATGCGACCAGCTCAGCATAACCTTGGCTTGTGGCCCAGCTGATGAAGGTTTTCGCTGCATCCTGGTTGTCCGAGGAGGCCGGGATTGCCAGCGACCAAGCCCAGAGCCAGTTGCCGCGCTTGCCAAGACCGTTATCGGGGGCCAGCGCGAAGCCGACTTTGTCCGCCACGGTGGAATCGTCGCCAGTCACGAAGGAGGCCGCAACCGTCGCGTCGATCCACATGCCGCACTTGCCTTGTTGGAACAGCGTCAGGTTTTCGTTGAACCCGTTATTCGCCGCGCCGTTCGGGCCGGACTCTTCCATCATGCCAAGGTAGAAGTCCAGCGTGTTCGCCCAGGCTTCGCTGTCGAACTGTGCATTCCAGTCTTCGTCGAACCACTTGGCGCCGAAGGAGTTGGACATCGCCGTCAGGAAGGCCATGTTCTCGCCCCAGCCAGCTTTACCGCGGGCGCAGATGCCGTTGATGCCTGCGTCGCGATCGGTCATCGCAGCCGCGGCTTCGCGGATGAATTCCCATGTCGGCGCTTTGGGCATTTCCATGCCAGCCGCTTCCATCAGGTCGGTGCGATACATGACCATGGAGGATTCGCCATAGAAGGGCGCGGCATACAACTTGTCGTCGATCGTCAGGCCACCGGCAATCGCGGGCAGCAGGTCATCGGCGTTCCAGTCGTCGGACATGCCTTCGTCCAGCGATACCAGCCAGCCATTCGCGCCCCAGATCGGTACTTCGTAGGTGCCGATGGTCAGAATGTCATATGCACCGCCGCCGGTGGAGATGTCGGTGGTCACGTTTTGACGCAGGACGTTCTCTTCCAGCGTGACCCACTCCACGGTGATGTCGGGGTGCTTTGCGTTGAAATCGTCCATCAGACCCTGCATGCGGATCATGTCGCCGTTGTTCACGGTTGCCACGGTGATGGTCGTTTCGGCGAGGGCGCCGGTCGCTGCCACGCCTACGAGTGCAGAGGCCGCAAGAAGTGCGCTCTTAAGTGTCATCCAGGTCTCCTCCCAAGGTTAACGGATGTGATACCTTGGGATAGGCGACGGAGTGCCTGCCAGTCAAACAAAAACTTTACCCGCGTAAACTTTTGTCACCCCAAAGCGGGTCAGGCCGGCCCGCAGTCAGGCGGAGGCGCGCAGGATAAGCTTACCGTCGAACAGGATTTCCGGCCTGTCTCCCTTGGGTTTTTCGCCCCGGATCAGGTCAAACAGGATTTCCACGCTGCGTTCGGTGATAGAGGTGTAATCCTGCGAAACCGTGGTCAGCGGCGGGCAGGTGAAACGCGACCACGGGTGGTCATCATGGCCCGCGATTCGCAGCGCGCAGCCCGGCGCATGTCCGATTCGCAGCCCCTTCTGGCAGGCGGCGGCGATCAGGCCGACGGCCAGTCGGTCGTTGCTGCACAGCACCGTGTCAGAGGGCAGGGCGCGCTCCGAAATCAGGTGCATGCCGCCTTCCAACCCGATCTGTTCGAACTCCCATCCGCTGCCCGCGACCTGCACCACCTTGGGTTCGTGGCCCAAACGCTCCATCGACTGGATATAGGCCTCGCGGCGCTTGTTGGCGTTTGGATTGACGGGGGGCATTTCGAAGAAGCAGGGCGGTTCTCCCGACCGGCACAGGTAATCGACCATCAGATCGACGCTTTGAAAGTTGTTCGATCCGACAAAGGCTTCGCCCACATTGACGTTGCTGTCGAAGACCACCGTTGGCACCTCTTCGGCAAAGTGCCGAACCGCATCGAGATCGGAGCCACGGCCAAGCGGGGCCAACAGCGCGCCCGCCGGGCGCAGCGAACGCAGCGTCGCCAGCGCGTTGTTCTCTGCGCTTTGGCTGCCATGGGCGCTGAACACGATCGGCCAGAACCCGGCCTTGATGCAGCTTTGTTCGATGTTTCGCACGATTTCCGCAAAGAACGGATCGGCCAGAAACGGAACCAGGATGCCGATGGTCTTGGTCAACTTCCGGTTTTGGTTGATCGCGAAGATATTTGGTTGATAATCGTACTTCTCCAGCGCCGCTTCGATCTTGCTACGGGTCGTTGCGCGGACGCTGGCTGGATCGTGAAAATACTTGGAAACCGTTGGGCGAGAGATTCCGCTGGCCTCGGCGAATTCCTCCATCGTCCGGATCTTGCGCGTCGCGCCGAGCTTGCCCTCGTTGCCGTGTGATCCGTCCATCCTGCGCTCCGGTTTTGCGCGCAGTTTGATAAAATTTGCGCGCGTAAAGATTTAATTTACATTAGGGGTGTCGGGCCGCGATGGTCAAGGATATCCCTGTGTCACGAAGCGGTCTTGTGAAAAATTACGCGATTTTCGTGGCTTATCCGCCAGATGCGCGCGCTATCCTGCGCTGCGGGGGATGTGCCCGTTAACGGCGGTCGGTTCGGTGCGGCGCGTCACAGGCCTGCGCACTATCTGGCCCCGTATGCGGCGTTCCATCTGGTTTCGCCCCCGGTTGCAGGATATTCGTGCCGCATGACCTTACCTGTTGGCATCTTGCTCGATCTCGCGGGCACCTTCGTTTTCGGAATTTCCGGGGCCATGCTGGCCGTGCGCCGGGGGCTCGATGTGTTTGGCATCGCCGCCCTTGCTGTCGCCGCGGCCCTGGCCGGGGGGATGATCCGCGACATGCTGCTGGGGGCCGAACCGGTCGCCGCCTTCGCGCAGCCGCTTTACCTCTGGGCCGCGCTGGCTGCGGCGGGGCTGGTCTTTTTCGCGCATCGCGCCTTGGAACGGCTCGCCAACCCGGTCATGCTGCTGGATGCGCTCGGATTGGGGCTTTTCGCGGTGGCGGGGTGCCGCAAGGCACTGCAATTCGGGCTGGACCCGTTACCGGCGATCCTGCTGGGCGTACTGACTGCGGTGGGCGGCGGGGCTGTGCGCGACCTTCTGGTGACAGAGGTGCCGCGCGTTCTGCGCGAAGAGGTCTATGCGCTGGCTGCCCTTGTCGGCGCGGCGATTGTCGTGATCGGGGATCGTCTGAGCCTGCCGGAAATCTGGGTCTTGCCCGTTGGCGTCTTGTCCGCGTTCCTCCTGCGGGTGCTGAGTGTCCGGCGCGGCTGGCAAGCGCCCAAAGCGCCGGGCAGCGGATCGCCTGACTAACGGGCCTTTCGCAGGGCACGACTTTTTTCACCTTTTTTGTCACCCGGATGTCGATTGGGCCGACACCGGTTCGTCATGTTGGTGAGGGCAGAGTGCTCTCGTCATCAATGAAGGACAGAAAAATGACGACTTTCCAAATAATTGCCGTATCCCTTGGTGCTGTGGCCCTGCTGGCGGCGGGAACGATGTTGCTGCCGCGCCATGTAGAGGTCGAGCGCCGCGCACTCATCGATGCCGATGCCCAGACGGTTTTGGCGCTGGCAGCTTCGGGCGAAGGCTATCAGCATTTCAACCCCTATAAGGTCAGCGATCCGGACCTCTCCATCAACCTGTTCGGCCCGCAAAGCGGTGTCGGCTCCGGGTTTCATTTCAAAGGGCGGGAAGGCAAAGGCAGTCAGACCGTGGCGCAAGTGACGCCGGATGCCGTGCATTACAGTATCGACCTTGGACCAATGGGCCGCCCGACACAGGCCATCCATGCGGTGCCACAACCGGGTGGGGCCGAAGTCACCTGGACGATGCAGGCGGATATGGGGTTCAACCCGATTGGCCGTATCATGGGGCTGTTCATGGATCGCATGATGGGCCCGGTTTTCGAACGCGGGCTTTCCCGACTTGAAATCGCAGCATAACCTGAGCCGAAGGAGGCAATTCGATGCGTTACACTTTTCTACTATACAGCGACCCGGCCGATTTTGCGGAGATGACGCAAGAGGATTGGGGCGAGATGCAAGAGGTCTACGGCGCGTATATCGGCGCGTTGCAGGAGGCAGGCGTTTTCGTGGATACCGACTGGTTGCAGCCCGTCGATACGGCGACGACGGTCACGCTGAAAGGTGGCAGCAAGACGGTGCAGGACGGTCCCTTTGCCGAGACGAAAGAGAAGCTTGGCGGGTATTTCGTGATTGATGTGCCCGATCTTGATGCGGCAATGGCCTGGGCCGAAAAATGCCCGGCGGCAAAGATGGGCAAGGTCGAAATCCGCGCCAGCCAGATGGGCGACGGCGCGTGAGCGATCCCGCCCGCGCGGCCGAAGCGGCGGCGCGGGCATCCTATGGCAAGCTGGTCGCGGTGCTGGCACGGCGCAGCGGCAACATCGCGCAGGCCGAAGATGCGCTGGCAGAGGCGTTTGCACAGGCGCTGACGGTCTGGCCCAGGCGGGGCATCCCCGATGCCCCCGAGGCGTGGCTGCTGACCACCGCGCGAAACCGGCTGACTGACGCGCATCGGCGCGAGGCCAAGTATGGCGAGGCAGACATTCTCCCCGACGACCTTCCAACCAGCACGCCGGACACCGACGATGCCGACGCCCGCCTGCCGCTCATGCTGGTGTGCGCGCATCCGGCCTTGCCCGCCGATATTCACGCGCCGCTGATGCTTCAGACCGTGCTGGGCGTCGAGGCGGCGCAGATCGCGCGGGCCTTCGTCACTGCCCCTTCGGCAATGGCGCAGCGGTTGGTCCGGGCCAAGCGCAAAATCCGAGAGGCCCGCATCCCCTTTCGCATCCCCGATACCGATGTGCTGCCAGAGCGGATGAATGCCGTGCGCGAGGCGGTCTATGCAGCCCATGCGCTGGATTGGTTGGCGCCGCAGGATGCGCTGGGCCATGAGGCGCTGTTCCTTGCCGATTTGCTGTGCCAGCTCTCCCCGAACGATGCCGAGGCATATGGGCTGGCGGCGCTGATTGCCTTCGGGCAGGCGCGCGGTCCGGCGCGGCTCCGCGATGGGGTATTCGTGCCGCTGGATGCGCAAGACCACCAGCTTTGGCGCGCGCCGCTCATCACCTATGGGCAACGGGCGCTGGCGGCGGGGCAGGCATTGGGCGCGCCGGGGCGGTTTCAGATCGAAGCTGCGATTCAGGGTATCCATCTGGACCGGGCCAAGACCGGGCAGGTCGATTGGCTGACATTGGACAAGCTCCATTTCGCGCTGGAGCAACTCTCCCCCTCGCTTGGGGCGACCGTTGCGCGCAGTGTCGTCACCGCAGAGCGGCACGGCCCGCAGGCAGGGCTGGATGCACTGGCCCGGCTTGAGGGCGACACGGTACGTCAATTCCAGCCCTATTGGGCCGCGCGGGGGCGGTTCCTTGCGCAGGCCGGGCAGGTGGAGGCCGCGGGCGCGGCCTATGACAAGGCGATTTCCCTGACGCCAGAGCCGCCCTTGCGGCGTTACTTGGAGGCGGAGCGCGCCAAGCTGGCTGCGGACATCACGCCGCCGCGCCCCTGACATTGCGCAGGATCGCGCCCATCTGCATCAGTTGATCTGCCAGAGGCGTCGTCTTGCGCCAGACCATACCAATGGTGCGCGCGGGGCTTGGGGCCTGAAAGCGCGCGACCGACACATCGGCAGACCGGGTCTCAAGGTTCAGGGCCATATCGGGAATCAGCGTCACGCCCATGCCTGCGCCAACCATCTGCACCAGTGTCGACAGCGAACTGCCTTCCATGACCTGCCGCGCGGGCGTCGCCTCCATGCTGCAATAGGCGAGGGCCTGATCGCGAAAGCAGTGGCCTTCCTCCAGCAGGAGCAGCCGCATCTCTGCCAGCGTCTCCGGGTTTGGCACCGGCTTGGCGGCATCTTCGGACGGGCGCACCAGCACGAAATCTTCGGTGAAAAGCGCAAATTCACGCAGCCGGGGTTCAGAGATCGGCAGGGCCAGTACCGCCACGTCGAGCCGCGAGTCGAGAAGGTCGTCGATCAGCGATTTTGTCACTGCCTCGCGCAGTTCCAGCTCTACGTCTGGGAAGTGATTTGACAGGGCAGTGATGATCTGAGGCAGCAGATAAGGCGCCACGGTCGGGATGATGCCCATGCGCAACCGCCCGGCAAGCGGCCCACCGGATGCGCGGGCAAGTTCTCCGATCTCGTCCACCGCCAGCAAAATGGCGCGCGCACGTTCGGCGAAATCGGTACCAAGTGGCGTCAGGCGGATCTGCCGCGAGGCCCGTTCGACCAGCGGCGCGCCGAGCATCCCCTCAAGTTCCTTGATCTGCTGAGACAGCGCGGGCTGCGAGATCGCGCAGGCTTCGGCGGCGCGTCCGAAATGGCCATATTGGGCCAAAGCCGCGAAATATCGCATGTGTTTCAGGGTCAAACCAATCATAAGGTGCGCTTATCACAATCTTAAGAATAATCAATTGGAAATTATGGATTTGCGCTGTTAGAACGATTCCAGTGTCACTGTCCCAGACACATTGCAAACGCTTTGGAGGCTCTCAATGGATGGAAACAATATCGGTCGCGAAGGCGGCTGTCCGGTCATGCATGGTGGCAACACCGGCAATGACAAGGCGGTTACGAAATGGTGGCCGAACGCACTGAATCTGGACATCCTGCAACAGCATGGTGCACGCGCGAACCCGATGGATCCGGACTACAACCACCGCGAAGCGGTCAAGGGTCTGGATTTCGAAGCTGTCAAAGCAGACGTCAAAGCGCTGCTGACCGAAAGCCAGGAGTGGTGGCCCGCAGATTGGGGACATTACGGCGGCCTGATGATCCGTCTGGCGTGGCACTCTGCCGGGTCTTACCGGATGGGCGATGGCCGTGGTGGCGCAGGGTCCGGCAATATTCGCTTTGCACCGTTGAATTCCTGGCCCGACAACGCCAGCCTTGATAAAGCGCGCCGCCTGCTGTGGCCGATCAAGAAGAAATACGGCAACGCATTGTCCTGGGCCGACCTGATCGTTCTGTCCGGCAGCATGGCCTATGAATCCATGGGGCTGAAAACCTTTGGCTTCGGCTTTGGCCGTGAAGACATCTGGGGCCCGGAAAAGGACGTCTACTGGGGCGCCGAGCAAGAGTGGCTCGCTCCGAGTGAGAACCGGTATGGCGATCTGGGCGATGTCTCCACGCTGGAGAACCCGCTGGCCGCGACCCATATGGGCCTGATCTATGTGAACCCCGAAGGTGTGAACGGCCAGCCCGATCCGGCAAAGACCGCGCTGCATGTGCGTGAAACCTTTGCCCGGATGGCCATGAACGACGAAGAAACCGCGGCGCTGACCTGTGGTGGTCACACGGTCGGTAAAGCGCACGGTATGGGCGCTGTCGACGCGATCGGCGCTGAACCCGAAGGCTGCCCGGTGCAGGCGCAGGGTCTTGGCTGGGCGAATGCCGGTCATCAGGGCAAGGCGGCGAATGCCTTCACCTCCGGGATCGAGGGCGCGTGGACACAGCACCCGACGCAGTGGGACATGGGCTATTTCGACTACCTGTTCAACTACGAGTGGGAGCTCAAGAAATCCCCCGCCGGCGCATGGCAGTGGGAACCGGTGGATATGCCGGACGACAAGAAGCCGGTCGATGCCTCGGACCCCTCCGTTCGTCGCAGCCCGATGATGACCGACGCCGACATGGCGATGAAGGTCGACCCGATCTACAACGAAATCTGCCAGAAATTCATGGCAGACCCGGAGTATTTCGCAGACACCTTCGCGCGGGCGTGGTTCAAGCTGACGCACCGCGACATGGGTCCGCGCGCCAACTATATCGGTCCCGATGTGCCGAACGAAGACCTGATCTGGCAAGATCCGGTTCCGGCAGGCGCGACGAATTACGATGTCGCTGCCGTCAAGGCGAAGATCGCCGATAGCGGCCTTTCCGCTGCCGAGATGATCACGACCGCATGGGACAGCGCACGCACGTTCCGTGGCTCTGACAAGCGGGGCGGGGCCAATGGCGCGCGCATCCGTCTTGCACCGCAGAAGGACTGGGTCGGCAACGAGCCGGAGCGTCTGGCCAAAGTGCTGGGCATTCTGGAACCGATCGCGGCTGAAACCGGTGCGTCGGTTGCCGATGTGATCGTTCTGGCGGGCAATGTCGGCCTGGAACAATCGCTGAAGGCTGCCGGCCATGACGTCGAGGTTCCCTTCACGCCGGGCCGGGGTGACGCGACCGACGAGATGACCGATGCGGCCTCCTTCGAGCCGCTGGAGCCGCTGTGCGACGGGTTCCGCAACTTCGAGAAAGAGCGCTATGCGGTCAGCCCCGAAGAAATGCTGCTGGACCGGGCGCAACTGATGGGTCTCAACACTGGCGAACTGACTGTCCTGCTGGGCGGCATGCGCGTGCTGGGCACCAACTATGGCGGGTCCAAGCACGGGGTGTTCACCGATCGTGTAGGCCAGCTGACGAATGACTTCTTCGTCAACCTGACCGACATGGCCAACACATGGCACCCGGTGGAAGAAGACGGCACCTACGAAATCCGCGACCGGGCGACCGGTGCGGTCAAGTGGACGGCGACCTCTGCCGATCTGGTGTTCGGCTCCAACTCCATCCTGCGGGCCTATGCCGAGGTCTATGCGCAGGACGACAATGCCGGGAAGTTCGCACGCGACTTCGTGGCGGCGTGGACGAAGGTGATGAACGCGGACCGCTTCGACCTTCTGGCCTGATGATCCTAGCCCGGGCGGCGCTGTGCTGCCCGGGCTTTCTTGTGCCTTGCCTTGCGGGGGCAGGGGCCGGGCTTACTGTCCGGCGAGCGGCAGCCGACGTTCCGCCATGCGCGCCATGATCGACGCGCCGACCGGCAAAATCCCCTTATCCAGTACAAAGCCCGGATTGTGCAGCGGCATCGTCCCGGCATGGCCGACCACGCAATAGGCGCCCGGCACGATCTTCAGCATATCCGCGAAATCCTCGGAGCCGGTGACCGGCGGCAGATCGTCCCGCACATTGGCAGCCCCGACCACATCGGCGGCGGCTTCCAGATAGGCGTCCGACAATTCGGCGTCATTCACCAGCACGTCAAAGACATTGCGCAGGTCCAGCCGGATTTCGACGCCATAGGCCAGCGCCAGCCCGTCGCAAAGTTCCTTCATCCGGGTTTCGGCCAGCTTGCAGACGGCATCGTCGAAATAGCGGATCGTGCCGCACAAGGTCGCGGTGTCGGGCACCACGTTATAGGCAGAGCCGGAGTGGATCTGCGTGATCGACACCACGCAGGTATCCTCGGGCGAGACATTGCGCGACAGGATGGTCTGGATTTGCCCGACCAATGCAGAGGCGACGACCAGCGGATCACGCGATTCCTGCGGGCGGGCGGCATGGCTGCCCTTGCCCTGAATGTGGATGTCGAAAAAGCTCGACCCGGCCATGGCGGGCCCTTTGCAGATCGCGACCTGCCCCGGCTCGCCGCTGGGGCGGTTGTGCATTCCATAGATTTCATCGCAGGGGAACTGCTCGAAAAGGCCTTCGGCCAACATGCCCCGCGCGCCGCCAAGCCCTTCTTCGGCAGGCTGGAAGATCAGAACCACAGTGCCATCGAAATCGCGGGTTTCGGCAAGGTGCTTGGCCGCGCCCAGCAGCATCGTGGTATGGCCGTCATGGCCGCAGGCATGCATGGCGCCGGGCGTGGTCGAGGCATAGGCCAGACCGGTCGTTTCATCGATGGGCAGCGCGTCCATATCCGCGCGCAGGCCGATGCGACGATTGCCGCCCCCTTTGCCGCGGATCAGCCCGACAACGCCGGTTTTCGCGATCCCGGTATGCACCTCGTCGACGCCAAAGGCGCGCAGCTTTTCGGCCACGATCTGTGCCGTGCGGGTTTCGGTGAACCCGATTTCCGGGTGAGCGTGCAGATCTTCGAAGATCGTTTCAAGCTCATTGGTGCTGTCGGAGATGATCGGCAAGATTTCCATGTCGCCTGTTCCTTCCTGTTGGGCATCAAGGCCCCGTTGCGTTCGGTGATGTGTTCAGACTGCGCGGCCTGCGCCAAAGGTTACATCGCGGCCCGGCGCGGCTTCCAGCAGCAATTTGGTGTATTCATTGGCAGGGTCGCGAAAGACCTGCCCTGTGGGGCCATGTTCGACGACAACGCCTTTCTGCATCACCATCAGCCGGTCGCAAATCTGGGCGGCGACGCGCAGATCGTGGGTGATGAACAGCATCGCCAGATTGTAGCGCGCGCGTATGTCGTCAAGCAGTTCAAGAACCTGCGCCTGCACCGAAACATCAAGGGCGGACACCGCTTCGTCGGCGATCAGCACATCAGGTTCCACGGCCAGCGCGCGGGCGATGCAGATGCGCTGCCGTTGCCCGCCGGAGAACTGGTGCGGGTAGCGGTCCAGCGCATCGGCAGAAAGGCCGACAAGCTCCATCAGGCTGCGGGCAGAGGCGAGCGCCTGATCCTTGGGAATGCCGAAATTCACCGGCGCTTCGATCAGGGACAGGCCGATGGTGCGGCGCGGATTGAGCGAGCGATAGGGATCCTGAAACACGATCTGCACCTTGCGGCGATGCGGGCGCAGCCGCGCTTCGGGCAGGGTGGCGATTTCGGTGCCGTGCAGGCTGATGGACCCGGCCGTGGGCGCGATCAGCCGCGCGATGCAGCGCGCTACGGTGGATTTGCCGGACCCGCTTTCGCCGACAATGCCCAAAGTCTCGCCCTTGTTCACATGCAAGGTCACGTCATCGGCCGCCAGCACCACACGGCCATCCCCGAAAAGGCCCGTTTTGCCATATTGCTTGGACAGCCCGGTGACATCGATGGCCCGCGCGCCCACCACGGGTGTCCGGGCTGGCGGCGTCATCGACGGAACCGAGGCCATGAGCATCTGCGTATAGGGGGCCTGCGGGCGCATCAGCACTTCGTCCCGCGTGCCTTGTTCGACGATCTTGCCATGCTGCATGACCACGACGCGATCCGCGATCTCGGCCACGACGCCGAAATCATGGGTGATGAACAACACGCCGGTGCCGCGCCGTTCCTGCATCTCTTTGATGAGCGTCAGGATCTGCGCCTGTGTGGTCACATCCAGCGCGGTCGTCGGCTCATCCGCGATCAGCAGGGCAGGGTCCAGCACAAGGGCAATGGCGATCATGATGCGTTGGCGCTGCCCGCCCGACAATTGGTGCGGATAGGCATCGATCATCTTTTCAGGGTCGGGCAGATGCACCATCTGCATGATCTCGATTGCGCGGGCGCGACGCTCGCTGGCGCTCATGCCGGTGTGGATTTCCAGCATTTCCGCGATCTGTTCGCCCACACGCGCGACCGGGTTGAGCGCGGTCATCGGCTCTTGGAAGATCATCGCCATGCGGGTGCCGCGCAGCGCGCGCAGGCGGGTCTTGTTGGCGGCAAGGGTGTTCTCGCCCTCCAGCAGAGCTTCGCCCGCCACGGGTTTTAGTGCGGCGGGAAGCAATCCCATCACTGCCGAGGCCGTCACCGATTTGCCCGAGCCGCTTTCACCTACGACGCAGACGATCTCTCCCGGTGCGACGGTGAGAGAGATATCCTCCACCGCATTGGCGCGATCCCCGTCGCTGGGCAAGGCGACGGTCAGGCCACGGACGTCAAGAACGGGTTCCACCATGGTGCTCTCCTAAACCCGCTTGGCGAAACGCGGATCAAGCGTATCGCGCAGCCCGTCGCCCAGCATGTTGATGGACAGCACGGTCAGCGCCAGCACCAAGCCGGGGTACAGGATATTGTGCGGGAAAATCTGAAAGACCGACCGGCCTTCCGCCATGATGTTCCCCCATGTGGGCACCTCGGGCGGGATGCCGATACCCAGAAAGCTCAAGATCGCCTCGACGATGATGGCAGAGGCGACGATAAATGTGCCTTGAACGATAAGCGGCGCGATGGTGTTGGGCAGCACATGCCGCACCAGCAAGAGCGGCGTGCGGGTGCCTGCGGTGATCGCGGCCTCCACATAGGGTTCTTCGCGGATCGACAGCACGATGGACCGGACCAACCGCACCACGCGCGGCACTTCGGGCACGGTGATCGCGATGATCACACTCGCCAGTCCGGCGTTGAACAGCGATACGACGGCAATCGCCAGCAGGATCGCCGGGATCGCCATCAGCCCGTCCATGATGCGCATGATGATCCCGTCCAGCCACCGGAAATACCCGGCGATCACCCCGATCACCGTCCCGATGGAAATCGAAATCGCCGCAACCGCAATCCCCACGATCAGCGAAATCCGCGCGCCATAGATGATGCGGCTATAGACGTCGCGGCCCAGCGTGTCAGAGCCGAGGCGATAGACCACCGGCACCTTGTTGCCGTCATAGTCGCGTACCGTCGTCTCGTATCCCGGGGGCTTGTTGCGGTCCTTGGGCGAGATGTCCGACGGATCCCGCGTGCCCAGCAAGGGCGCGAACAGACCCATCAGAACGATGACCAGAACCAAGGTGCCGCCGATCAGCACGGACGGGTTGCGGAAGATGCGGCGCAGGGTCTGGCGCCCGGGGGAAAGTGTCGCGGTGGCCATCAGTAGCGTATCCTCGGGTCCAGCAGCGTATAGCTGACATCGATCATCAGGTTGATCAAAACGTAGATGAAGGAAAACAGCAGGATCACGGCCTGAATGGTGGGAAAGTCCCTTGCCAGCACCGCTTCGACGGTCAGCAGGCCAAGGCCGGGCAGGGTGAAAACGGATTCCGTGACCACCACGCCACCGATCAGAATGGCAAAGGCCAGCCCGATCACGGTGACAATCGGCACGGCGGCATTGCGCAGCGCGTGGCGCAACAGAACGCGGGTTTCGGTCTGGCCCTTGGCGCGGGCGGTGCGGATGTAATCCTCTCCCAGCACTTCCAGAACGCTGGTGCGGGTCATGCGCGCGATGAAGGCGACGAAGATCACCGCCAGCGCAAGCGAAGGCAGCAGCAACCGCAGCAGCCACCCGCCGACCCCGTCGGAGATGCGTTGATAGCCCTGCACCGGCAGCCAGCCCAGCTTGATCGAAAAGAGATAGATCAGCGCATAGCCGATCACGAAGACGGGCAGCGAAAAGCCCAGAACGGAAAAGCCCATGATGCCGCGATCCAGCCAGCTTCCCTGCTTGTAAGCGGCCAGCGTGCCCATCGGCACCGCGATCGTGACCGTCAGCACGATGGTCAGCAGCGACAGTGACAGCGTCGGTTCGATGCGCGACGCGATAAGATCGCTGACCTGTTTCTTGTAGAAAAAGCTCTCGCCGAAATCGCCCTGCACCATGTTGCCGATCCAGACAAAGAACTGGGTGACCATTGGTTCGTCCAATCCCAGTTTTTCGCGGATTTCAGCGACTTGCGTTTCATTGGCGAAGTCCCCGGCGATGATCGTCGCCGGATCGCCCGGCGTCAGGCGCAGCAGCAAAAAGATGAACACGGCCACGAACAGCATGACCGGGATGGTCGCCAGAATGCGCCGCAACAGGTAGGAAACCATGGTTCAGAGCCTTGTCGAGAAGGGGGGTCGCCCGGCGCAGCCAGTGCGCCCGCCGGGCCAAGGGCGCATCACTCTTTGGCGATGTTCCAGAACACGGCCGCGCCGGTGTCCAGCACGCCAGAGACATTGCTGCGCACGGCTGTCGGTGCTTTCCATTGACCCAGATGGATATGCGTGGGGTATTCCACGAACCGGGCCTGAACCGCTTCGACGATCTTCATCTGATCATCGGGGCTGGTCGCACGCGCGAAATCGTCGCGTAGCTTTTCGATCTGGTCATCGCAGGGCCAGCCGAACAGTGCGGTTTCGCAGCTTGAGTTCAGGAAGGCCATCGCCACCGGGTTGAACAGGTCGCCCGCCGTCCATGATGTCAGGAAGGCATTCCAGCCGCCATCCTCCGGCTTGTCCTGCTTGGACCGCCGCGCCACGAGGGTCTGCCAATCCATCGACTGCATGTCGACGTTCAGGCCGACCGCTTCCATCAGGTCCTTGGCGACCGGGGCAAGGTTGGTCAGCACCTGCAAATCGGTCGAATGCATCAGCACGATGGGTGTGCCGTCATAGCCGGATTCGGCAATCAACTCGCGCGCCTTGGCGAAGTTTGAATCCAGCAGCCCATCCATATGCGCGACGGTTTCGAACGGCATACCGCAGCCGAACATCGCCTTGCAGGTCTGGTAGTAATCGGGATCGCCGATCACCGCTTGCAGGAAATCCTCTTGGTTGAAGGCATAGAGCAGCGCCTGACGCATCTTCGGATCGTCGAAGGGCGGATGCAGGATGTTGAACCGGAACGTATATTGGTTCCCGGCCGAGTTGATGTCCACAAGGTCGATATTCTCGTCCCCGGTCAACAGCGGCAACAGGTCATGGGGCGCGGATTCGATATAGTCGATCTCGCCCGCCTTAAGCGCATTGACGGCCTGCTGGTGATCGCGGATCGGTATCCATTCGACCCGGTCCACCTTGGCGATCTTGCCACCGGCCAGCGCCGATGCCGGTTCGGACCGCGGCACATAGGCATCGAATTTCTCATAGACCACCTTGGCGCCCGGTTCCCATTCGGCGTCGTTGAAAACGAAGGGGCCGGAGCCGATGAACTCGGAAATCTGTTCCGAAGAGGGCGTCATCGCGACCCGCTCGGGCATCATGAAGGGCACGTTGGAACTGGGCTTGGCCAGCGCCAGCGTGACAAGACCCGTCGGAGCGTTCAACTTGAAGGTAATGGTCTTGTCATCGGTCGCCTCAAGCGTGTCGACGAAGCTCATCATCTTTTGCCCCATCGCGTCTTTCGATCCCCAGCGGTTGATCGAAGCAACGCAATCGGTCGCGGTGACGGGCGCGCCATCATGCCAGGACAGGCCATCGCGCAGGGTCATCGTCACGGTCAGCCCATCGTCAGAGGTCGTCACCGTGTCGACCATTTGTGGCTGCACATTGCCATCCGCATCCAGTGCGAAAAGCGTGTCATACACCATATACCCGTGATTGCGCGAGATATAGGCGGTGGTCCAGATCGGGTCGAGGATCTTCAGCCCGGAATGGGGAACGGCCCGCAACGTGGTTTCTGCGTGGGCAGACCCGGCCACGGTCTGAAAACCCAGCCCGAGAACCAAGGCTGAAACCGCACCGGCGAGGAAGCGGCGGCGAACGAAATGCAACATTCTATAGTCTCCCTGTTATAATTTTATTGCGGACAAGTCCGACGTGAAAACTATTGAAGCCCGTAATGGTTGAGTCAACAATTTGTTCGTATACAGTATACACGAAGGCAGGGGCTGCCTGCCTTTCCAGCTATGATAGCATAGTTGCGGGCGCAGCCGCCGCGCGTGCGTGCCTTGGGGGCTAAATTGCGGTGGTTTCGCCGATGGTGCGCGCCAGAATGTCGACGCCCTGCTGGTTCCAAAAATGCAGCAGATCGATGAACACCCAGTTTTCCGCCAGCTTGTCGCCCGCGCGGCGATACAGATCGATCACGCGGAACTCTCCCGCCTTGTCGGTGCCGGGCATCCCCATGAAACCACCAGTCGGGCGGGTGGTGAAATTGGGCCAGCCAAAGAAGCCGCCGTAATTTCCTTCGGCCATGCGGCATTGGTGCCGTGTGGGGGAGCGGTCGGCGAAGCCTGCGCGGAAGGGGGCGGAGTGTTGCTCTGCATAGCGGTCGATCGTGTAGGTCGATCCGATCCCCGCAGGCCCCCACCAGATCATGTCATCATTCCAGGTCCGCGCCAGTTCTTCGGTCAGGGGCAGGCCCAGCTTCCACTGTCCAAGGTCCATGATCATTGCGTTGATCGTGGCCAGGGTATGTTCCCCTTCGCCGGCGGGATGTGCGTCGAACAGCAACCCGTCATGGGTCAGGGGACCGGGCTGCACGAGATGCGCGCCGGTTTGCGGCGGGAAGGGCTGAAGCCCGGCCTGAACCATCAGATGCGGCAGGTCGAAATACATCGCGGTGCGGGTGATCTTGCCATCCTCCACCCGGTGAAACGCGCAATAGCGCAAAAACGCCATGCGCCGCGTCGCCGGGATGCCGAGCCATGGCGCATCGAACAGGCCCATGAGATGCCCCATCGACGCGACCCAGATACCGCCGGTGTCCTCCAGCATGTTGCGCCCGGCAAAAAAGATGTCGAGCCGTCGTTGAATCCGGGTCACGCTGGTGCGCAAGGGCTGCCAGAATCGGGTGGCGACGGCGTCGATTCCGTGCAGCTCATTGAAGGGGTGATACCCCTGCCACAGCAGGTCTTCGGCGCAATAACGGGTCATCACCGCCGGGATGTGCCGCGGGTCGGCGGCGTCCAGCGCCTGGTAAAACTCACGGACGACCATTTTTTCAGCTTGGAAATTCGTCATTTTTTTCAGCGCCTTGATTTGGTTTTAGCGGTTGGTTTCACGCAGGTTGGGGCGGATTCGTTTCCCGATTTGCATACGTATTCAGAAATATCTTGCCCGAGGATGCAACCAGTGATTAGGCTGCATTGCAAGCGTATGCAAAGTCCGGGGCGAAAAGCGAATGGCGCAGATCGAATTGCGAAATGTTGGAAAGCGGTGGGGCGACTTTGTCGGGGTCCACGATTTCAATCTGACGATCCCGGACAAAGAGTTTCTGGTCCTCTTGGGTCCGTCGGGCTGCGGCAAGACCACGACGATGCGCATGATCGCGGGGCTGGAGGATGCCAGCAATGGCGACATCCTGATTGACGGCACCGTGGTCAACGGGATGGAGCCGAAGGACCGCGATGTGGCCATGGTGTTCCAGAGCTATGCGCTTTATCCGAACATGAATGTCTACGAGAACATCCGCTTTCCGCTGAAAGTACGCGGGATCGACCCCAAGCTGCATGACGAGAAAGTGCGCCGGGCGTCTGCCATGGTGGAACTGGACGACTTCCTGCACCGCAAGCCGGCGGAATTGTCGGGCGGCCAGCGCCAGCGCGTCGCCCTTGCGCGCGCCATCGTGCGCGAGCCGAATGTCTTTCTGATGGATGAGCCGCTGTCGAACCTCGATGCCAAGCTGCGGGTATCGACGCGGGCGCAGATCAAGAACCTCAGCCACGAATTGGCGGTCACGACGATCTATGTGACCCATGACCAGATCGAGGCGATGACCCTCGCGGATCGCGTGGTGGTCATGGAAAAGGGCGTGGTGCAACAGGTCGGCAACCCGACCGAGATTTATGACCGTCCGGCCAATACCTTCGTGGCGGGTTTTATCGGCAATCCGGCAATGAACCTGATCGAAGGGCAGGTGCGGGCGGGGGTCTTTACCGCGCCGGGCGTAGAGATTTCCGGCCTGAGCGCGCCCGACGGCGCGGCCACGCTGGGCTACCGCGCGGAAGATGCCAGCGTGGTGGAGTTCGGCGGCCATATCAACGCGCCGATCTATTCGCTCGAACTGCTGGGTGACGCGACGATGGTCACGGTTCGGATCGGACAAACCTTGGTCAATGTGCGCGCAGACAAAAGCTTCAGGGCCGAGATTGGGGATGCGGTCTCCATCTCTGTGCCCGCCGGGATTTGCCACATGTTCGACGGCCAGACCGGTGCACGAATTGAGGCGCAAGACGCCTCATGAAACCCGCGGGGCCTTGGCCCGGCGCAATAAAGGGATGCGTGATTGCAAGGCGCATCCGAACCAACGGAAACACAGGGAGATACACATGTTTCTGAAGAAATTTGCCCTCGCCGGCGCGACGGCGGCTTTGTTGGGATCGGCGGCCTATGCTGCCGATTGCGGCCCGAACGGCCAATCCATCCGTGTCCTTGGAAGTGACTTCCCGGCCATTCAGGCCCTGTCCGGCACCGCGCAGGACAACTGCGCCGCATCGGCCAGCGAGTTCGTCATCAGCCTCAAGGACAATACGCGCGACTTCATGAACCAGGCGCTGACACCCAACCCGGCGGAATATTCCAGCGTGATCGTGGCCAATGCGACGCTGACGCAGTTGATGAATGACGGGCTGGTGCGTCCGCTGAACGATCTGGTGGAAAAATACGGCGCCAATATCAAGCCGAACCAATTGATCACCATCGACGGCAATGTAATGGCGGTGGCCTTCATGGCGAATTCGCAGCACCTGTTCGTGCGCGAGGATATTCTGGCCGAAGCCGGTGTCGAAGGAATCCCTGCCACGGTCGATGAGGTCGTCGCCGCCGCCGAGAAAATCCGCGCCGCCGGGATCATGGAATACCCGCTGGTGATGAACATGCAGGTCGGCTGGAATGTGGGCGAGGTGTTCAACCTCTTCTATCTGGCGCATGGCGGTGAATTCTTCGCGCCCGGCTCTGCCGAACCGGCGATCAACAATGACAAGGCCCGCGCGGCGCTGGCCGACATCAAGCGGCTGGCTGAATATGCCAACCCCGACTACCTGACCATGGCCTCGAACGAGACTCAGGCGGCATGGGAAGCGGGGCAGGCGGCCCTGGGCATCATGTGGGGGTCGCGCGGCGGCGCAATCCTTGATGACGAGGGCGCGACCGACGCGGTACGCGGCGGAACCGTTCTGGCGGCAGCACCGACAGCGGGCGACGGCTCTACCCCGGCGGCAACGCTGTGGTGGGACGGTATCACCATCGCGGCCAATATCAGCGATGAAGAGGCCGAAGCGACCTTTGCCGCGCTGGTCAGCGCCATGACATCCGACATGGTCGCCGAACATAACGACGACGCGATCTGGCTGCTTGAAGGCTACAAGCCCGGCCCGGCGGCGGCGGGTGTGTCCGCCACGGCGGCAGGCGGCGCAAAGCCCTATCCGATGATCCCCTACATCAACCAGATGCATAACGCGCTGGGCGCGGAGCTGGTCGATTACTTCAAGGGCGACGAAAGCGCGGATCAGGCGCTGGCGGATGTCGAGGCGGCCTATATGACCGCCGCGAAGGAAGCGGGCTTCCTCAAGTGACGACCTTCGGGGGCCTGCTGGCCGGGCCCCCGAACCCACCTTCAACCCGAGGCGCAGAGCCATGAAAAACCGCACATTCTTCTGGTTTATCCTGCCGACGCTCAGCGCCATGCTGCTGTTCATCGCGCTTCCCATCGCTTCGGTCTTTGTGCAATCGCTGCATATCGAACATGAGCAGGTTCTGGTGGTGTCCGAAAGCTGCGGACCGTTCGGGTGCCGCGAAACGACGTCGGTGGATACCGAGGCGACAGAGGCGCTGCGCGAGGAACGGCCCCTTGGGCGGTTCAACGGGCTGAGCACCTATACCAACCGCGCGCATCTGGCCTTTGCCGAAGTGGGCGAGGCGTGGCGCACGACCGAGAGTTTCGGCGACTTCTTCGACCGCATCTACAACCTGCGCTTCTACCGCGCGCTGATTTTCACGCTGACCTATACCGCCGTGGTCACGCCGCTGGTCATCGCACTGGGGCTGGCCATCGCGATTGGCGTCAACAACCTGCCGCGCATGATCAAGGGACCGGCGATCTTCGTGTCGCTGCTGCCCTTCCTTGTGACTCCGCTGGTCGGCTCTTTGATCCTGTTCTGGATGGTCGATAGCGATGGCATCCTTGGGGCGACGCTGCAATGGCTGACGGGCGATCCGACGCTCAGCCTCAAGGCGTCGGCCACGCTGACCTGGATCATGCTGATGGTCTACGGAATCTGGCACACGCTGCCGTTCAGCTTCATCACCTTCTATGCCGGGCTGCAAACCGTGCCCGAAGACACGCTTGAGGCCGCGATGATCGATGGGGCCACACGGTGGCAGCGGGTCCGCCACGTGGTCGTGCCGCATCTGATGCCGCTGATGGCCTTCGTCACGCTGATGCTGCTGATGGACAATTTCCGCGTCTTCGAGCCGATCATCAGCTTTCAGGCACAGGCACATGCGACCTCGCTCTCGATCATTATCTACAATGACCTGCGCGAAAGCGGGAACCCGCTTTATGGCTCTGCCGCCGCGACGTCGATGATGACCATCGCAGGGGTCGTCGTCCTGCTGACGCCGGTGCTGATCCGCACATGGCGCGATTTCAGCCGCAAAGCGCATTGAAAAGGAGACGGCAGGCATGACAACGCTGGCAGATAACCGCATCACCACGCTCAAGATCGTGTCCTTCGCGCTGGTGGCGCTATGGCTGATCATCGCGGCGTTCCCGTTCCTTTGGACGCTGTGGGGCAGCTTCAAGGTGCAGGCGGATTTCTTTTCCAAGGCCAACTGGCAGAACGCGCTCAGCGGAACCAACACCATCCGCGAAACCGGCAGTGCCTTTACCGGACAGGGCTATTACGGCGCATGGGTGCAAGAGGAATTCTGGCGCGCGGCGCTCAATACCTGCATCGTGGTTTTCTTCACTGTTGTCATCTCGCTGACCTTCGGGACGCTGGGCGGCTATGCGCTGGCGCGATCCGGCAAACGCTATGCGTTCTGGTTGCTGATGGCGGCGCTGGTGTTCCGGGCGATGCCGCATATCACGCTGGTCTCCGGCTATTTGCTGCCCTTCTTCGAATGGAATGTCTGGGGCATCCTGCCGACCACGATCATCGTGCTGGTGGCGATCAACCAGCCCTTCACGCTGTGGATGCTGCATTCGTTCTTCCTGAATATTCCCAAGGACATGGACGAAAGCGCCATGGTCGATGGCTGTACCCGCTTTCAGGCGTTCCGGCACGTGATCATCCCGGTGATGTGGCCCGGCGTGATCACCACGGGGCTGTTCAGCTTTCTGCTTGCCTATAACGATTTTGCCGTGACGGCGATGCTGCTCTCGACCCAGAACGAGACGATCATCCCCGCGATCAACAGCTTCCTTGGCTCGACGCAGGTCGAAGGCAACGTGATGTTCGCCGTGGCGGCGGTGGTGTCCGCCACGGCGCCGCTTTTCGTGCTGATCCTGTTCTTCCAGCGCCAGATCGTCAGCGGCCTGACCGCCGGGGCGGTGAAGGGATGAGCAGCGCCGCCCGGCATAACGCCGTTGCACGCCATCCGGCCCTGAACCGGATGCCTCGGGATTTTCTGGAGGCACGGGCTTTCCGCCCCTGTTTCAGAAAACGCCCAACCTGAAGGAATACGCCATGAAAGGCTCTCGACCCGAACAAGCTGTCCTGTCCCGCGACACGGATATGAGTAAAACAGACGAAACCCGCGCCGTGATCGAAGGCATGGTGGATGGGCTGAACGACCACCGCATCGACGATATCGGCCAGTTCTTCGCCCAGTCCTTCCGCTGGATGGGCAACCAAGGCTGCGGCACCAAGAACGGCCTGAAGGAATTTCAGGACAATTGGCAGCGCCCGTTTCAGGCGGCGTTCAGCGACAAGACCTGCATCGATGAGGCACGTCTTTACATGGGGGAATGGGCGGCGGCGTTCGGCCGGCAAGAGGCAACCCATTCGGGCAGTTTCATGGGCGTTGCACCCACCGGCAAGCGTGTCGAAATCCGGTACATGGATTTCTGGAAAGTCGAAGACGGCAAGATCACCGACAATTGGGTGATGGTCGATTTTCCGCATGTTCTGGCGCAGCTGGGCGTCGACGTGTTCGGTGGCGAGGGCTGGGAAGCATATGACCGGGGTGAACGTGAGGCGCCCCGCCCGGAGGGAGGATAAAGATAATGGCAATCGCGTATCTCAAGACGAGCCGCTCTGAAACGGAGCGCGCTCAGGATGATGCCAAGGTCCGCAGCGTGGTAGAGACGACGCTGAAGGATATCGAGGCGCGCGGCGACGTGGCTGTGCGCGAGCTGAGCGAGAAATTCGACGGCTATGCGCGGGACAGCTACCGGCTGACCGAGGATGAAATCGCCCAGATCATCGCCAAGGTCGCGCCGCAGGACATGGCCGATATCCGCTTTGCCCATGAGCAGGTGGTGAACTTCGCGCGCGCGCAACGTGCAAGCATGACCGATATCGAGGTCGAAACGCTGCCCGGCGTCATTTTGGGGCACAAGAATATCCCCGTGCAATCAGTGGGTTGTTACGTGCCCGGCGGCAAGTTCCCGATGGTTGCCTCGGCGCATATGTCCGTGGCCACGGCGAAGGTGGCGGGGGTGCCCCGTATCATCGCCGCCACGCCGCCCTTCAAGGGGGAGCCGAACCCGGCGGTGATCGCTGCCATGCATATTGGCGGGGCGGATGAAATCTATGTGCTGGGCGGCATTCAGGCCGTTGGCGCGATGGCGATCGGAACCGAAAGCATCGACCCTGTGCATCTGCTGGTGGGGCCGGGCAACGCCTTTGTGGCCGAGGCCAAGCGCCAGCTTTACGGGCGCGTGGGGATCGACCTCTTTGCCGGGCCGACAGAGACGATGGTGATCGCCGATGACACGGTGGATGCCGAGATGTGCGCGACCGACCTTCTGGGGCAGGCCGAACATGGCTATAACTCGCCCGCCGTGCTGGTTACGAACTCGCGCAAGCTGGCAACGCAGACGCTGGAAGAAATCGACCGTATGCTCACCATTCTGCCAACTGCGGAAACCGCAGGTGCCAGTTGGCGCGATTACGGCGAGGTGATCCTGTGCGACAGCTATGACGAGATGCTGGACGTCGCCAATGAGATCGCGTCCGAACATGTGCAGGTCATGACGGATCGCGATGATTGGTTCCTTGATCACATGCGCAGCTATGGCGCGCTGTTCCTTGTGCCACGCACCAATGTGGCCAATGGGGACAAGGTGATCGGCACCAATCACACGCTGCCGACGAAAAAGGCGGGGCGCTATACCGGCGGGCTCTGGGTGGGCAAGTTCCTCAAGACCCACAGCTATCAGCGGGTGCTGACGGATGAGGCCGCGACGCAGATCGGTGCCTATGGCTCGCGCCTATGCATGCTTGAAGGGTTCGTGGGCCATGCAGAACAGTGCAATCTGCGGGTCCGGCGGTATGGCGGGGTCAATGTGCCCTACGGCGCGGCGGCACCACTTCTGGGAGAGGACGCATGAGCGATATTCACAGTGAAAACAAGGCGCTGATCGCGCCTCTTCGCGCAGCGCTTTACGATTTCGACATGGCCGAGTTGCGCCGGGTCATGGGCGAGATCTGCGCCCAGGATGCCCTGTTCCACCATTGCCATCCTTTTGGCGATGTGACCGGGCCAGAGGCGTTCATCGACCGCGTTTTCGTGCCGTTGCAAGCGGCTTGGCCGGACCTTGAGCGACGCGATTACATCGTGATGGCGGGGCCGGACGAGTTCGGCAATGATTGGGTCGGCTGCGGCGGGTACTATACCGGCGTTTTTGTCGGCCCGTGGCTGGATATTCCGCCCAGCGGCCATCAGGTCACGATGCGCTTTCACGAATTCTACCGCGTGGTGGATGGGAAAATCGTTGAGTTTCAAGCGCTTTGGGACATCCCCGAGGTGATGATGCAGGCTGGCGCATGGCCGATGGCCCCGTCGCTTGGGCGCGAATGGCATGTGCCGGGGCCCGCCACGCAAGACGGGATCATGACCGGGCCGCGCGATGCGGCGCGCTCGGACGCGACCTGCCGTCATATCATCGACATGCTGGACCATCTCAAGAAGCACCCCAGCCAGGGTGGGCCGGAAGTGATGGAGATGCCGCGTTTCTGGCACGAAAAGATGAACTGGTATGGCCCCTCGGGCATCGGCACCGGGCGCGGCATGGCGGGCTTCCGTCACTGGCACCAGATCCCGTTCCTGAACGGGATGCCTGATCGCGGCCAATATGTGGACGACATAACCTATCACTTCTTCGGCGACGGGGATTATGCCGCGGTTACCGGTTGGCCGAACATGATCCAGACCGTCACGCATGATGGCTGGATGGGCATCGCGCCGGCGGGCAAGAAAATCACCATGCGCAGCCTTGATTTCTGGCGGCTGGAGAACGGCAAGATCCGTGAAAACTGGGTGCTGGTCGATCTGCTGGATGCGTATCGGCAACTGGGCGTCGATGTCTTCGCGCGGCTGCGGGAATTCAACAAGGCGCGGGTGCCGGGGCGGGTCGATTGGCCGGGGCAGGACGAATGATGTCACTGCCGCGCACCCCGTCCTTTTCGCTTCAGGGCCGCACCGCTCTGGTCACGGGCGCGTCGTCCGGCATCGGGCAGGGCTGTGCCGTGGCCTTGGCCGAAGCCGGGGCGCATGTGGTGTGCGCAGCCCGCGGCGCCGAGAGTTTGGCCCAGACCGTCGACGCGATGCAGGCCGAGGGCTGGTCCGTCGAAGCCCTCGTTCTGGACCAGACCGATCTGGCAGCGCTCGACACTGCGATGCAGCGCCCCTTTGACGTGATCGTCAACTCTGCCGGGTTGGCACGTCACACCCCGGCGGTGGAAACGACGCCGGAAGACTATGACGCGGTCATGAGCGTCAATCTGCGCGCGGCCTACTTCCTGTCGGCATGGGGGGCGCGGGCGATGCAGGCGGCGGGCAAGTCCGGCTCCATCGTGCATATCTCGTCGCAGATGGGCCATGTGGGCGGGCCGGAACGCGCGGTCTACTGCGCCTCGAAACACGGGCTGGAAGGCATGGTCAAGGCGATGGCCGTGGAATGGGGGCCGCTGGGCATCCGCATCAACACGCTGGGGCCGACCTTCATCCGCACGCCGCTGGGCGCGCTCACGCTGAGCGATCCCGAAAAGCGGGCTTGGGTCGAATCCAAGATCAAGCTGGGCCGGGTGGGCGAGGTCGAGGATATCATGGGCGCGGTGCTCTACCTTGCCAGCGATGCCAGCGCACTTGTCACCGGCACGTCGCTGCTGGTCGACGGCGGTTGGACGGCGGAATGAACGGCAGGTGAGAATGGGGGCGCAATGGCGGAAAAGGTAACTTCCCTTCAGGTGGCCGAACGCGCGGGCGTCAGCCAGTCGGCGGTCAGCCGTGTGTTTACACCCGGCGCGTCCGCCTCCAAGGCGACGGCGGCAAAGGTGCGCAAGGCAGCGGCGGAACTGGGCTATCGGCCCAATGCGCTGGCGCGTGCGATGACCTCTGGCAAAAGCCGGATGATCGGGCTGGTGGTCGCTTATCTGGAGAATTACTTCTACCCCGAAGCGCTTGAAAAGCTGTCTAATGCGTTGCAGGCCGAAGGCTATCACGTGCTGATGTTCATGGCCTCGCAGACGGCTGGAAATATCGACGCTGTGATGGAAGAAATTCTTGATTACCAGGTGGATGGCATCGTCATGGCGTCGGTCGCAATGTCCTCGGACATCGCCCGTCGGTGCCAGCAGGCAGGTGTGCCAGTGGTGCTGTTCAACCGCACCCAGGACATAGAGGGGATTACCTCTGTCACCTCCGACAACCGGGCGGGTGGGCGCGCGGTGGCGGAGTTCCTCGTCGCCGGGGGGCATAGGCGCATCGCCCATATCGCAGGCTGGGAAGGCGCATCGACACAGCGCGACCGCGAGGCCGGGTTTCTGGACGGGTTGGCCGCGCATGGGCAGGCGCTTTACGCACGTGCCGTCGGCAATTTCGAATCCGAGACCGCCCGCGCGGCGGCCCGCGCCTTGTGCAGCGGGGCAGAGCGGCCCGACGCGATCTTTGTCGCCAATGACCACATGGCGATCATGGTGATCGACGTGCTGCGCTACGAACTCGGCATCGATGTGCCCGGCGAGGTTTCCGTCGTCGGCTATGATGATGTGCCGCCCGCGTCCTGGCCCGCCTACAATCTGACGACCGTGCGCCAGCGCGCCAACCTGATGGTCCGCCACACGGTCGATGCGCTGCTTGAGCAGATCGAAAACCCCGGCGCGCAGCCTCCGCGTGCCGCCATCGTTGACGCACCGCTGATCCTGCGCGGATCGGCGCGCATCCCGGATCACTGGCCTGCCACTGGGCCCGAAGGAGAAAGCACCTCATGAGCATGCAAGGGTTCGACCCCAAATTTGCCGATTTCCCTGATTACATCATCGGAATCACCAAGGAGATTTGGGAAGATCGCGGCATTGCCACGCTGCACGACTATTACGCGCCGCAGATCGTCGTGCGGTCGCCCGCCTCGGTGGTGGTCGGCAATGAAAAGGTGATCGGCGCCACGATGGCGACGCTGGCGGAATTTCCCGATCGCGAACTGCTGGGCGAGGATGTGATCTGGTCCGGCACGCCAGAGGCGGGGATGCTGTCTTCGCACCGGATCCTGTCGACCGCGACCCATGCCGCCGATGGTGTCTATGGCAAGGCCAGCGGCAAGAAGTTGCGGTATCGCATCCTTGCCGACTGCCACGCCAAGGACAACATGATCGACGATGAATGGCTGATCCGCGACCAGACCGCGATCGTGCGCCAATTGGGCTGGCAGGCAAAGGACTATGCCGCCAATCTGATCGAGGCAGAGGGCGGCCCGGATACTTGTGTGCGCCCGCTGACCCGGGCGACGGACCTTGACGGGCCGTATAAGGGGCGCGGCAATGACAATGAATGGGGCGCGCGCTATGCTGCAATCCTGACCCGCGTGATGGGGGCCGATATGGCAGCGATCCCCGGCGAATATGACCGCGCGGTGCAATCCGAATATCCGGGCGGCGAAACCGGCCATGGCTGGGGGCCGGTGGACCGGTTCTGGATGGGGCTGCGCGCGGCGATGCCGGACGCGGCCTTTACGATCCACCACCAGATTGGCCGCGACGATCCCTTGATGCCGCCCCGCGCCGCGCTGCGCTGGTCGCTGCATGGCACGCATTCGGGCTGGGGCATGTTCGGCGCGCCGACGGGGGCAGAGATTTACGTGCTGGGCATCTGCCACGCCGAATTCGGCAGCCTTGGCGTCGCCGCTCCGCGCATCCGGCGCGAGTATTGCCTGTTTGATGAAACCGCCGTGTGGAAGCAGATCTTGCTGGCACAGGCGGCGGGCTGAGTATGCGCCCCTTGCGGTGTGCCGGGGGCCTCTGGAAAGGAACTGAACATGAGCTCTTCTGACCTGCAATCGCGCATCGTGCGCTATGGTGATCTGAGGCCCTGCAAGACGGCCTTCATCGACGCGCATACACCCGGATCCGACCAGAAGGAGAACTTCACCATCATCGGTGGCGGCGTCTCTGAGAGCCCCGACCAGCATGTGCATATCCGTGACACGCCCGGTTTCAATATCGGCGCGGCAGGGCAGCCGCCAAAGTGCCGCAACTCGCTGCATAGTCATACCACGGCAGAGGTGTTCTTCGTCCTCAAGGGACGCTGGCGCTTCTTCTGGGGGCGGTGGGGCAGCGCGGGCGAGGTCGTGCTGGAAGAGGGCGATATCATCAACATTCCCACCGGCATTTTTCGCGGGTTCGAGAATGTCGGCACCGATTACGGTATGATCATGGCGGTTCTGGGCGGCGACGATGCCGGGGGCGGTGTCACATGGGCACCGCAGGTGATCGAAGAGGCGCAAGCTCATGGGCTGGTGCTGGGCGAAAACGGTGTGCTGTACGACACCAAGGCGGGACAGGCGCTGCCCGATGGCGTGGCCCCGATGCCGGTGCTAAGCGATGCGGAGCTGAGCGCGTTCCCCGAATTGCCCGTGCAGGACGTGGTGCGCGGCTATGTGGCGCGCTATCAGGATTTGATGGCCCTGTCGCGCGACATGCCCGCCAAGGTGATCGGGCCGGACGCGCTGCTGAAGGACCGTCCGGGGTTCGAGGTGTCGTTTTTGTCGCGCAACTCGCTCGACGCGGGGCCGATCACGCCGGACAAGCCCGTGGTGCTGATGCCGATGCGGGGCCACTGGCACCTGAAGACCGACGCGCTGGAAACCGTTCTCAACCCCGGCGATACCTGCCTGCTGAAACCGGGAGAAACGCATGTGCTGACCCCGTCCATGACAGGCGAGGCCAGCCTTTATCGCGTGACATCGACCGATGACCCCGCCGGGGCCACGTGGTCGCAAGGCTGAAACCGCAGGTGGCAGATCACTTTCCAGACCTCGCCGCGAAAACTCAGGCCATCTATGAGGCCGAGGCGGAGCGTTTCGATCAGGATCGCAGCCGGCGTCTGTTCGAAGCGCGCTGGCTGGTTCGGTTCAGCGATGGTCTGCCGCGCGGCGGGCAGGTGCTTGACCTGGGCTGCGGCTCGGGGGAGCCGATCTCGGCCTGGCTGATCGCTGAAGGGTTCGCGCTGACCGGCATGGATTTCGCCCCGGCCATGCTGGAGATCGCCCGGGCGCGATGGCCGCAGGCCGAATGGCTGCCGGGCGATATGCGCACGCTGGATCTGGCCAGCCGCTATGATGGGATCGTCGCGTGGAACAGCTTTTTCCATCTGACCCGCGATGAACAGCGCGCCTGCCTGCCGCGCCTTGCCCGTCACCTTGCGCCGGGCGGGCATCTGCTGGTCACAGTGGGCGACAGCGATGGGGAAACCACGGGCCGGGTGGGCGAGTTCGAGGTCTATCACGCCAGCCTCTCGCTGGCCGAATATGCCAGCATACTCGAAGCCAATGGCCTGCGTGTGACCGGGTTCATGGCGCGCGATCCGGACTGTACCGGCCATTCGGTTCTGCTGGCCCGCAAACTGGAGGAGACAACGCAATGACGATCAAGACAACACATGTGGGCAGTCTGCCCCGATCGCAGGAGGTCGTGGATTACATCTTTGCCCGCGAGCGGGGCGAACCCTTTGACCAGGGCGCCTTCGATGCCTGCATGGCCGCAGCTGTGCTGGAGACCGTGCGCAAGCAATGCGATGCCGGGATTGATATTGTCAGCGATGGCGAGACATCCAAGATTTCCTATGCCACCTATGTCAAGGATCGCTACACCGGCTTTGACGGCGACAGCCCACGCAACGCGCCTGCCGATCTGAAGATGTTTCCCAGCTTTCTCGAACGGCTGGCCAATGATGGTGGCACGCCGAAATATGCGCGCCCCAAATGCGTGGGGGAGGTCCGCTCCAAGGGGCAGGACGAGCTGGGCAAGGATATCGCCAATCTCAAGGCGGCGATGGATGCGTGCGGGGTGACACGTGGCTTCATGAATGCCGCCTCGCCGGGGGTGATCTCCTTGTTTTTGCAAAACGATTACTACCCGACCCGCGCGGCCTATCTGGCGGCTTTGGCGGATGCGATGAAGGCGGAATATGAGACGATCGTCGCCGCCGGGCTGGACCTGCAGCTTGACTGCCCCGATCTTGCGCTGTCGCGGCATATGCTGTTTGCGGACCTGTCCGATACGGAGTTTGTCAACATCGCCAACGCCCATGTAGAGGCGTTGAACCACGCGCTGTCCGATATCCCGCGCGAGAAAGTGCGCGTGCATATCTGCTGGGGCAATTACGAAGGGCCGCATTGCTGCGATATCGCCATGGACAAGGTATTCGCCACGCTGATGTCGGTCGATGCGCAGTATCTGCTGTTTGAAACCTCGAACCCGCGCCATGCCCATGAGTGGACCGTGTTCCGTGATCGCAAGGCCGAAATCCCACAGGACCGCGTGCTGGTGCCCGGCGTTGTCGATACGACCACCAATTTCATCGAACACCCTCAGCTTGTCGCGCAGAGGATCGAACGGTTTACCGACATCGTGGGGCAGGACCGCGTTATCGCGGGCAGCGATTGCGGGTTTGGCACCTTCGCGGGATTCGGGGCGGTGGACCCGGCGATTGCCTATGCCAAGCTGGCGGCGCTGGCCGAGGGCGCGGCGCTGGTGCGCGGCTAGGTGAACTTGCGGAACAGCTTGGTCCGGTCGAAGGCGGCTTCCAGACGGTCATTGCGCGCCTTCACCTCGTCCCACAGATGTTCCTGTACTGCCGCGACCATACATTCCACCAGCAGCATCAGGGACATCGACGAATCCCACGCCGACGGAACGGCGATGCGCCCGGCAAAACAATGTTGCGCGATCCGATGAATGGGGGAGCGCCAGGGATCGGTGAAAAGTGCGATCTGCGCGCCCTGTTCATGGGCCATCTGCGCCATCAGCAGCGTGTTGTTTTCATAGCGCCGAACATCGAAGGCAATCAGCAAATCACCTTCGGCAAGGTCCAGCATATGATGTGACCAAGACGCATCCAGCGGCACCAGCGTCACGCCGGGACGGATCATTTGCAGGTGCAGATACAGGTGCCGCGCCAAGGTGCCGGTGATCCGCCCGCCCGCGATATGTATCCGCCGCGCCGGGTCCGCGATCAGGGCGCAGACGGCGTCGAAATCCTCGGCCTCGATCTGGTCGATGGTGCCGCGCAGATTGTCCATCGCCGCCAGCGCATAGCGGGTCAGCACATGTTCCTGCGGCAGCCGCGTGCCGATCGTGTCATGCTTGGCCACGGGGCCAGAGATCATCTCCCCAAGCTCGGTGCGCAGTGCGGCCTGAAACGGCGCATAGCCGCTGAACCCAAGCTTTTGCACCATGCGCGCCACTGTCGGAGTGGAGACCTTCGCCTTTTCCGCCAGTTCCGTGATCGAACCCAGCCCGCTGACGGGGTAATTGTCGAGGATCACATCGGCCAGTTGCGTTTCAGCGCGAGTCATCTCGTCCCGCCGGGCCTGAATCTGCTCTGCAATGGTCATGTGCAATTCTTTACAGAAGGATCAAATCTGTTCAAGGATTTTCATAAATCGTCTTGACAGGGGGCGGGTGGCTGCCTCTAGGGTCGGGGCATGACGAAACTCGGGTGGGAAATCGAACCGGTCCATGTGGTGCCGGGCAAGGACGGGGCGGGCGTGCTGGTCGTGTGCGAACATGCAGCCAATGACATTCCGTCTGCATTGGGCGATCTGGGGCTGCCAGCGGAATTGCGCGATAGCCATATCGCCTGGGATCCGGGCGCGCTGGGCGTGGCCAAGGCGCTGGCGGGGCAGCTGGGCGCACCGCTGGTGCATGGCGGGATCTCGCGCTTGGTCTATGACTGCAATCGCCCACCGCAGGCGCGCGACGCGGTGCCAGAGAAAAGCGAAACCTTTGATATTCCGGGCAATCGCGAGCTGACCGAGGCCGCACGGCAAGACAGGGTCGACCGTGTCTACACGCCATTCCGCACCCGCCTTGCCGCGCAGATCGCGGATCAGCGCCCGCACTGCCTTATCACCATCCACAGCTTCACGCCGGTCTTTCGCGGCGTGGCCCGTCAGGTCGAAATCGGCCTTCTGCATGGTCGCGACGATCGGATCGCCCGCGCCATGATGGACACAGCGCCGCTGGGGCATGACATCCGCCTGAACGAACCCTACAGCGCTGCCGATGGTGTCGCGCATACGCTTGATCTGCACGGGGCAGAGAACGGCATCCCCAGCGTCATGATTGAAATCCGCAACGACCTGCTGACCGGCCCGGCGTCCGAAGCGGCGATGGCCGAGATGCTGGGCAAGTGGTTCGCGCGCGTGGAAGAGGTGACCGCATGATCGGGGTGATGCTGTCCTATGTTCGTGTGGTCGATGCGGTAAACCGGCGGGTCGGGCGGATCATGATGTATGGCCTGTTCGTCATGATGGCGATCTTGCTGTGGTCATCGATCTCGAAGACGTTCTTTCTGCCCTCTCTCTGGACGCTGGAAATGGCGCAGTTCGCAATGGTCGCCTATTACATGATCGGCGGGCCTTATGCGATCCAGATGGGGTCCAACGTTCGGATGGACCTGTTCTATAGCGGTTGGAGCGTGCGGCGCAAAGCGGCCATCGACGCCTTCACCGTGTTCTTCCTGATCTTCTATCTCGGCGTGCTGTTCTATGGCGGTCTGGGGTCCACGGCCTATTCGCTGGGCTATTGGGGCACAGAGCCGTTTTCCTTCTTCGGGGGGCTGCTGACCGGCAGCGAAGAGATCGGCCGGCTGGAGCGGTCTTCGACCGCGTGGCGGCCCTTTATCTGGCCGGTCAAGGCGCTGATGATCCTGGGAATTTTCCTGATGCTGCTTCAGGCTGTGGCCGAGTTTTTCAAAGATATTGCAAGGCTCGCGGGCCATGACATCCCGGAGGCCGCAATATGAGCCAGGAAAATATCGCACTGTTCATGTTCGCCACGATGCTGCTGCTGTTGCTGACGGGGCAGCGCGTCTTTGGCGCGATTGGCGCCGTGGCCTGTATTGCCGCGCTGGCGCTCTATGGGACCGGCGGGCAGGACATTCCCTTTGCGGCGGCGATGAAGCTGATGAAGTGGTATCCGCTGCTGACGCTGCCGATGTTCATTTTCATGGGCTATGTCCTCAGCGAAAGCGGTCTGGCGGACGATCTTTATGCCATGTTCCATGTCTGGTTCGGGCAGATGAATGGCGGCTTGGCGATCGGGACAATCGGGCTGATGGTGCTGATCTCTGCCATGAACGGGCTCAGCGTTGCGGGTATGGCCATCGGCGCGACCATTGCGCTGCCTGAATTGCTGCGGCGCGGGTATGACAAGCGCATGGTGACGGGCGTCATCCAGGCGGGATCGAGCCTTGGGATTCTGGTGCCGCCCTCGGTGGTGCTGGTGCTTTACGCGATGATCGCGCGCCAACCGGTGGGGCAATTGTGGCTGGCCGGGATCGTGCCAGGGCTGATGATGGCGGCAATGTTCGTGGTCTATATCTGGCTGCGCTGCCGTATCCAGCCAGAGCTTGGCCCCGCCTTGCCCGATGCGGGTGACGTGCCGCGCGCCGAGAAAATCCGCCTTCTTGGGGCGGGCGTGCTGCCGTTGCTGATTTTCGCTGCCATGATGGTGCCTTTCGTGAACGGGTGGACCTCGCTTGTCGAAAGCTCGGCCATCGGGGCGCTTACCGCCTTTTTCGCCGCCGTGGCGAAGGGGCGCATGTCGTGGAAGGTCTTTGAAACCTCGACCCGGCAGACCTTGGGGATTTCCTGCATGTTCATGTGGATCATCCTTGCGGCGCTGGGCTTTGGCGCGATTTTCGACGGGCTGGGCGCGGTGCGGGCGATTGACAGCCTCTTTACCGAACAGCTGGGCCTGAGCCCGTGGATGATCCTGATCCTGATGCAGCTGAGCTTCATCATCATGGGCACGTTTCTGGATGACACCGCCATGCTGGTGATTGTCGCCCCGCTATACGTGCCGCTGGTGGGCGCGCTGGGGTTCGACCTGATCTGGTATGGCGTGCTTTATACGATCACCACGCAGATCGCCTATATGACGCCGCCCTTCGGCTATAACCTGTTCCTGATGCGCGCCATGGCCCCGCCGGAGATCGGCCTGCGCGACATTTATGTTTCGATCATCCCCTTCGTGGGTGTGATGGTCGTGGCTCTGGTTATCCTGATGGCCTTCCCACAGATCGCCCTGTGGTTGCCCGATTACGTTTACGGAAAATGACGGAAAAGACCCCGGTCAACGGGGCTTGATTGACAAGGAGAGAGAGAAAATGACGACAAGACGTAATTTCCTGAAAACCACCGCGCTTGGTGCAGCCGCGACGCCGCTGGCGGCCCCGGCCATTGCGCAAAGCACGATCAAATGGCGGATGCAGACCTATGCCGGTCCGGCACTTGCGGCGCATGTGATCGACCCGGCGATTGAGATGTTCAACAAGATCGCGGGCGACCGGATGCAGATTGAACTGTTCTATGCCGACCAGCTTGTGCCCACGGGCGAACTGTTCCGCGCCATGCAGCGCGGCACGATCGATGCGGTGCAATCGGATGACGATTCCATGGCCTCGCCCACGGATGTTACCGTGTTCGGTGGGTATTTCCCCTTTGCGTCGCGCTATTCGCTCGATGTGCCGGTCCTGTTCAACCAATACGGCCTGAACGAGATCTGGGACGAGGAATATTCCGCCGTTGGGGTCAAACATATTTCTGCCGGGGCATGGGATCCGTGCCACTTCGCGACCAAGGACCCGATCCGCAGCCTTGCGGACCTCAAGGGCAAGCGCGTCTTCACCTTCCCGACCGCGGGCCGTTTCCTCAGCCAGTTTGGCGTGGTGCCGGTGACGCTGCCATGGGAGGACATCGAAGTCGCGGTGCAGACCGGGGAACTCGACGGGATCGCGTGGTCCGGTATCACCGAAGACTACACTGTCGGCTGGGCGGATGTGACCAACTACTTCCTGACGAACAACATCTCGGGCGCATGGGCCGGCTCGTTCTTCGCCAATATGGACCGCTGGAACGAATTGCCCGAAGACCTTCAGACGCTGTTCCGCGTGTGCTGTGACCAGTCGCATTACTATCGCCAATGGTGGTATTGGGGCGGTGAAGCCTCGCTGCGTGTGGATGGCACCAAGATGGAACTCACCACCATCCCCGACGCGGAATGGGCGCAGGTCGAAGAGGCCGCGATCAAGTTCTGGGATGAAATCGCTGCCGAAAGCCCGACCAAGGCGAAGGTGGTGGAGATCATCAAGAAGTACAACGCCGACATGCAGAAGGCGGGCCGTCCCTATCGCTACGGCTGATCTGCGCGGCAGAAGGGGGTGGGCGGCACCGCACGCCCCCGACCAGACAAGACTTGACCGGTCCCGCAAGGGGCCGGTCTCCGACTGATAACAGAGGAATACCGCGCAATGCCCACGCCCATGACTTTCGAGGATCTTAAATCCGCAACGGCCGAGGGTCGCATCGATACCGTTCTGGCCTGCATCGTGGACATGCAGGGGCGGCTGATGGGCAAACGCTTTGTGGCGCAGCACTTCGTCGATAGCGCGTGGGAAGAAACCCATTGCTGCGATTACCTGCTGGCCACCGATCTGGAAATGGCGACGCCCGATGGCTATGCGACGACCTCGTGGGAACAGGGCTATGGCGACTATGTGATGAAGCCGGATCTGGCGACGCTGCGCCCCGTGCCATGGCTGGAAGGCACCGCCATGGTGCTGTGCGACATTCTCGATCATCACACGCACGAGGAAATCTCGGTCAGTCCGCGCGCCATGCTGAAACGGCAGATGAGCCGCTGCGCCGCAATCGGCCTCACGCCGATCACCGCCACCGAACTGGAATTCTTTCTCTTTGCCAAAAGCTTTGAGGAACTGCGCAAGGGCGGCTACCGCGACATGCAGCCGATCAGCGCCTATAACGAAGATTACAACATCTTCCAGACCACCAAGGAAGAAGCGGTCCTGCGCCCGGTGCGCAACCACCTTTACGCGATGGGCGTGCCGGTCGAAGGCACCAAGGGCGAGGCCGAAGCGGGGCAGGAAGAGCTCAACATCCGCTATGCCGAAGCGCTGGCCTGCGCCGATCATCACACCTTGGCGAAACACGCGGTCAAGGAAATCGCGTGGCAGCAAGGGCATGCGGTGACGTTCCTGCCCAAATGGGACACGGCGCGGGTGGGCTCCTCCAGCCACGTGCACCTGTCGTTGTGGAAGGATGGCGAGAACGCGTTCTTCGACCCGGACGGCGCGCATGGCATGTCCACGCTGATGCAGCAATTCGTGGCCGGGCTGATCGCCCATGTCCCCGATTTCACGGTGTTTCTTGCGCCTTACGTCAACAGTTACAAACGCTTTGCCAAGGGCACTTTCGCCCCGACCAAGGCCGTCTGGTCCGTCGATAACCGCACGGCGGCCTTCCGCCTTGTGGGCGAGGGGACCAAGGCGGTACGGATCGAAACGCGCATCGGTGGCTCGGACATGAACCCCTATCTGGCGATTTCGGCCTTGCTGGCGGCGGGGCTGGCCGGTGTCGAGGCGGGGCTGGAACTGCCCGGTGCCCATTCCGGCGACGCCTATGACGCCAATGACGCGCCAAGCATCCCGTCGACCCTGCGCGGGGCCACCGAAACGCTGCGGACTTCGCGGATTATGCGTGATGAACTGGGCGATGACGTGGTCGATCACTACGTCCGCTGCGCCGAATGGGAGCAAGAGGAATTCGACCGCGCGGTGACCGACTGGGAAATCGCCCGCGGTTTCGAACGGGCATAAACCGGGCAGGAAAAATCGGGCGCGGGGCGCGCGCGGCGAGGAACGAAACGAAAGTGACGCAGGAAGAAAGAATGGGCCTTCTACAATGTATTTCTCCCATAGATGGGAGCGTTTTTGCCGAACGTGAGGCGCTGAGCCTTCCGGCGGCGCAGGCCGCGTGCGACCGGGCCAAGGCTGCGCAAAAGGCATGGTCCGCACGCCCGCTGGACGAGCGGATCGCCTTGGTGCGTGCCGGTGTCGCCAAGCTGGGCGAGATGGGCGACGAGGTCGTGACCGAACTGACGCAGATGATGGGGCGTCCCGTGCGCTATGGCGGGGAATTCGGCGGCGTGAACGAGCGGGCCTCTTACATGGCGGACATCGCGCCCAAGGCGCTGGCCCCGTTGGTGATCGAAGACAGCGACAGCTTTGAACGGCGCATCCTGCGCGAGCCGCATGGCGTCGTTCTGGTCGTCTCGCCCTGGAACTACCCGTATATGACGGCCATCAATTCGGTGGCGCCGGCGCTGATCGCGGGCAATGCCGTCGTGCTGAAAGGCGCGACGCAGACCCTTTTGGCGGGCGAACGGCTGGCGCGCGCTTTCCATGCCGCTGGCGTTCCCGAAGACGTGTTCCAGAATGTCTATCTGACCCATGACGCGACCTCTGCGCTGATTGCGGAACGGCGCTTTGGCTTTGTTAACTTCACCGGGTCGGTCGGCGGCGGGCAGGCCATCGAACGGGCGGCAGCAGGCACGTTTACGGGGATCGGGCTGGAACTGGGCGGCAAAGATCCCGGCTATGTCATGGAAGACGCCGATATCGATGCGGCGGCAGAGACGCTGATCGACGGGGCGATGTTCAACTCCGGCCAGTGCTGCTGCGGGATCGAACGGATTTACGTCCACGAAAGCCGTTTTGACGCCTTCGTCGAAAAGGCGACCGAGATCGTCCGGGGCTATACGTTGGGCAATCCTCTTGATCCGGCGACCACGATTGGTCCGATGGCCCATCGCCGGTTCGCGGCCCTTGTGCGCGAACATATCGCCGACGCGGTGGACAAGGGCGCGCGCAAACTGATCGACGAAAGCGCCTTTGCCGATGATGGCGGCGCGTATCTTGCGCCGCAGATACTGACGGATGTCACCCACGACATGCGCGTCATGCGCGAGGAAAGCTTTGGCCCGGTGGTCGGGATCATGCCGGTCTCTGGCGACGAGGACGCCATTGCGCTGATGAATGACAGCGACTTTGGCCTGACTGCCGCGTTGTGGACCCAGGATGCCGCACGCGCCGCACGGATCGGGGCGCAGATCGAAACCGGCACGATTTTCATGAACCGCTGCGATTATCTTGACCCGGCGCTGTGCTGGACCGGCTGCAAGGATACCGGCCGGGGCGCATCGCTTTCCATGCTGGGCTATCAGGCCCTCACACGTCCGAAATCCTATCATTTGAGGAAATCCACATGAACTTGACGGGCAATTGGTCCTATCCCACCGCGATCCGGTTCGGCGCGGGGCGGATCAAGGAAATCGCAGAGGCATGCGCGGCGGCGGGTATCTCCAAGCCGCTTCTGGTGACGGATCGCGGGTTGGCCGGGCTGCCGATCACGCAAACCACGCTGGATCACCTTGAGGCAGCCGGTCTGGGCCGCGCGATCTATTCCGAGGTCGATCCGAACCCGACAGAGGCCAATCTGGGCGCAGGGGTCGAGGCGTTCCGCATGGGTGGCCATGACGGGGTGATCGCTTTTGGCGGCGGCTCTGGTCTGGATTTGGCGAAGATGGTCGCCTTCATGGCGGGGCAAACCCGCCCGGTCTGGGATTTCGAGGATATCGGCGATTGGTGGACCCGCGCCGATGCGGATGCCATCGCGCCCAATATCGCGGTGCCGACCACGGCGGGCACCGGGTCAGAGGTCGGGCGCGCGTCTGTCCTGACCAACTCGGCCACCCATGAAAAGAAGATCATCTTCCACCCGAAGGTGCTGCCCTCTGTCGTGATTGCGGACCCTGAACTGACGGTCGGCATGCCCAAGGCGATTACGGCGGGCACGGGGATGGACGCATTTGCGCATTGCTTCGAAGCGTTCTGTTCGCCGCATTATCACCCGATGAGCCAAGGCATCGCGCTGGAAGGGATGCGGCTGGTGAAAGAAAACCTGCCGCGCGCCTATGAGGTCGCGGACGATCTTGAGGCCCGCGCGCATATGATGTCGGCGGCGATGATGGGCGCGACGGCGTTCCAGAAGGGTTTGGGCGCAATCCATGCGATCAGCCATCCGATCGGGGCGCTTTACAACACCCATCACGGCACGACCAATGCGGTGGTGATGCAGGCGGTCTTGGACTTCAACCGCGACGCCATCGCGGACCGTCTGGCCATGGCCGGAGCCTATCTTGGGATCGAGGGCGGCTTTGACGGCTTCCGCGCGTTTGTCGGCGATCTGAACGCGACGCTGGGCATCCCGAAAAGCCTGGCCGAGATGGGCGTCACAGATCCGGACCGCGCCGCGATCCTTGAAGGCGCGCTCAAAGATCCAAGCTGTGGCGGCAACCCGGTGGAGATGACGCGCGAGAACACCGCGGACCTGATCGACGCCGTGACCTGACCGACGCGCTTCGGCGCGATCCGGGAACCAAATCCTTCGTGGGGCGTTTCGCATCCAGATGTGAAGCCATTCCACGGAGGATTTTATCCCATGACCAAGAAGCCCACGCTGACGTCGACATCCGGCGCCCCGTACCCCACGAACAAGACGTCCAAGACGGCAGGGGCGCGCGGTCAGCTTCTGGTCGAAGATCATCAATTGCTGGAAAAGCTGGCCCACCAGAACCGCGAGCGTATCCCCGAACGCGTTGTCCATGCGAAGGGGTGGGGCCTTCAGGGGACGTTCACCGTCACCAAGGACATCACCGAATATACCTGCGCCAAACTGTTCCAGGAGGTCGGCAAACAGACCGAAGTGCTGTCGCGCTGGTCCACCGTGGCGGGCGAACGCGGCGCAGCCGACGCGGAACGCGATGTGCGCGGCTTCAGCCTGAAATTCTATACCGAGGACGGCAATTGGGATATGGTGGGCAACAACACGCCCGTGTTCTTCATGCGCGACGCCTATAAATTCCCCGATTTCATCCGCACCCAAAAGCGCCACCCGATGACGAACATGCGCTCGCCCGAGGCGATGTTCGATTTCTGGGCCGGGGTGCCGGAAAGCGTCCACCAAGTCACCATCCTGATGTCCGATCGCGGCATCCCGCGCTCGCCCGCGCATATGAACGGCTATGGCTCTCACACGTTTTCGATGTGGAACAAGGATGGCGTGCGCCATTGGGTCAAGTTCCACTTCAAAACGCAGCAGGGGCATGACTGGCTTTCTGATGACAAGGCCGCCGAGATCATCGGCCAGACCCGCGAAAGCTATCAGGAAGAGCTGTGGAACATGGTGACACAGGGCAATTTCCCGAAATGGACCATGTATATTCAGGTGATGAAGGAAGAGGACGCGGACAAGACCGATTTCAACCCGTTCGATCTGACGAAAGTCTGGCCGCATGAGGATTTCCCGCTGATCGAGGTGGGCGAGTTGGTCATGGATACGATCCCGCAGAACTATTTCCAGATGGTCGAGAACGCGGCCTACAACGTGAACAACGTGGTGCCGGGAATTGGCTTCTCGCCCGACAAGATGTTGCAGGCGCGGATCTTCTCCTATGCCGATGCGCATCGCTATCGCCTTGGCACCCATTACGAAGCGCTGCCCGCCAACGCGCCCAAGAACGCCAATGTGCAGCACTATCACAAGGATGGTGCGATGCGGTTCTTCACCAACGACTTTGGCAATCCCGACGCGTATTACGAGCCGAACCAATATGACGGGCCGGTTGCGGACGAGACCGCCGCCGAGCCGCCGCTGCGGATCGATGCGGATGCGATCATCGCCCGGCATGAACAGGAAGAGGCGGAGATCGACTATGTTCAGCCGCGCGCCCTTTACCGGGACGTGATGAATGACGAGGAACGCGACCGCCTGCACAAGAACATGGCTGGCGGGATGGCCCCGGTGTCGGAGTCTGTGAAAGAGCGGTGGCTGGCAGTGCTGAAGAAGGTTCACCCCGATTACGAGGCGGGCGTGCGCAAGGCGCTGGAAGCCGGCAATCACGGTGATCCGTCGCTGCCCGTCACGGATGATACGCCGATCAAGGCCGCCGAGTAGCAGGCGCACACATATACGGAAAACGCGAAAGGGCGGCCCAAGAGCCGCCCTTTGTTGTACTGTATTTGTGCCCGGTCACTCGATCGTGGCGATCAGCTGCCAGCTGCCGTTTTCGATCTTGGACACGAAAATTTCCTTCGCCGCGACGTGGTCATCGGCGGACATCGAAACCGTGTTGCCCATGATCGGATCCGCGTAGTTCAGGCCTTCCATTGCCGCGATGAAGTTTTCACGGGTCAGGTCGGGACCGGCGGCTTCAAGTGCAGCCACCAAAAGCTCTGCGCCGGAATGGCCCAGCAATGCGCCGGTGCCCGGCAATGCGTCACCTGTGGCCGCGTTCCATTTCTGGACCCATTCGGCCAGTTCCGGCGTGTCTGCGATACGCACTTCGATGTCCTGCCAGCCCGCGCCCGCAAAGACGCCGTCAGTCACACCCTGCGCGGCCAGACCTTTGGCGACGACAGTGTGGAACCCGGCAGAGGACAGCACGAATTTGGTATCCATGCCCAGTTTGCGCGCGGTGGCGACGGCGTTGATGATCTGGCCGATGCCAAGCGCCATGCCGACCGTGTCGCAGCCTGCGCTTTTGACCTTGCCGAGCGCGCCGGTGAAGTCTGTCTCATCCGGTTTGTGGGAAATCGTCGGGCCGACTTCCATACCCAGATCGGCGGAAGCGTCGATCACCGCGCCCTCGATCTCCTTGCCGAAATCGGTCGGCAGGATCATGTTGCAGAACTTCTTCGTGCCTTCATTTTCGACCATGTGCTTGGCCGTTTCCTTCACCGCGTCATAGTAGGACGCCGTGCCCGCGAATTTCCACGGGGCAGGGGGATCGACCATCTGGCGCGCGGCTGTCAGCGGGTTGACGTTTGGCACGCCCTTGGGGCCCATCAGTTGGAACAGCGCGATGTTGTGCGGCGTACCAAGGTTCAGCAGCATCGCAAAGACGCCGTCGCGGTTGATCAGTTTGTTGCCCGCCTGAACGGCCTTGGGCACCTGATAGCCGTGGTCCTCTACGATATAGCTGATCTTGCGGCCATGGACGCCGCCATTGGCGTTGACCTCGTCGAAATACATCTGGGCCGCTTGCACCGCGGGCACCGAGAAGGGCGCGAAGATGCCGCTAAGGTCATGCGCGCCGCCAATCTTGATTTCGTCGTCGGAGACGCCGGGCGTGTCGGCATGTGCCGCCCCCGCGATCGCCATGGCCACACTTGCGGCCAGTGCCTTGAACAGTTTCATGAATTATCCTCCCTGATTATCCGAACCGTTGCTGGTGTCAGTACATGTCGTCAATAAGCGCCTTGTGGCGTTCGTTGACGAAGTTGCGCTTGAGTTTCATCGTTGGTGTCAGTTCCTCGTCCTCGGCGGTCAGCAGAATGTCGATCAGGCGGAAATCCTTGATCTGTTCCACTTGCGCGAAGGCCTTGTTGGTGTCGGCGACCACATCGCCGATCAACTCGCGCACTTCGGGCGCGCGGGTCAACGAAGCGAAGTCCGAGAACGGGATCTGCCGATCCTGCGCGAATTTCTCGACATTCTCCTGATCGATCATCACGAGGCATGTGAGGTATTTGCGCTTGTCGCCAATCACCACCGCGTCCGAGACATAGGGCGAGAACTTCAGACGGCTTTCGATCTCGGCCGGGGTGATGTTCTTGCCGCCCGCCGTGATGATGATGTCCTTGATCCGGCCCGTGATGGTCAGCGCACCGTCATTGCCGATACGCCCCACATCGCCGGTCTTGAGCCAGCCATCCTCGGTAAAGGTTTCGCGGGTCTTTTCAGGGTTATTCCAATAGCCGCCAAAGACGCAGCCGCCATGGACCTGAATTTCACCCTCGTCCGAAATCCGCACATCGACGCCGGGCAGGGTCTTGCCGACCGTGCCGATGAGGTTTTCTTCGCGGGTGTTCACCGTGGCCACGCCCGAGGTTTCGGTCATGCCGAAGCCTTCCATCAGGGGCACGCCCAGACCGCAGAACCAGCGGATCAGATCGGGCGAAATCGGGGCCGCGCCCGATCCCAGACGCCGCGCGCGAGACAGGCCCAACATGCGGCGCAGATTGGCCAGAACCAGCGCGTCGGCGGCCAGATGCGCAAGCCTCAGCCCTGCGCCGGGGGTCTTGCCCTCTTCCTTGAGGCTGGCAACCTTGAAGCCGGTGGCGATGGCCCAATCGAATGCCTTGCCGCCGAACCAGCCGGCCTCGGACCGAAGGATCATCAGGCGGCTGTGCATCTTTTCCCAGATACGCGGCACCCCGGTGAAGGTATGCGGGCTGACCTCTTGCAGGTTCTCGAACACGGTTTCCGGGCTTTCGGCGAAGTTCACCTTCGATCCGGCAAAGATCGGACCATCCACAGAAACCAGCCGTTCCAGCACGTGGCAAAGCGGCAGGAAGCATAGCTGTTCATCATCCTCGTGGAAGTCGAACATGTTCTCGCCCGCCTGCATCTGGAACATCATGTTCACATGCAGAATGACCGCGCCTTTCGGCGGGCCGGTCGTTCCCGAGGTATAGATGATCATACGCGGATCATCCGCCTTCACCGCGTTCAGCGCGTCTTCGAAGCGGGTGGGGTGGGTCTTTTCCTCGGCCGCGCCAAGGGCAAGGAAGTCGTCGAAGAACATCACGGCAGGGTCAGAGAACGTCGCCAGCCCGTCTTTATCCATGACGATCACATGCTTGATGCCGGGCATGTCCTTGCGCGCCGACAGCCACTTGTCGAGTTGCTCGTCATTTTCGACGAACAGAACGCTCGCACCGGAATCGGTGGCCAGATATGCCAGCTGCTCGGGGCTGTCGGTGGTGTAGACCCCGGTGGGCACCGCGCCGATCCCGGCGGCCCCCATATCGCAATAAAGCCATTCGCGGCGGTCCTCTGCGAGGATCAGCACAGGCTCTTTCGGTTGCACACCCAGTTTCAGCAGGCCAAGGCCGATACGCTTGCCGCCCTCATAGTAATCCGACCAGGAATATTCCTGCCAGATGCCCAGTTCCTTTTCCCGGTGCGCAACACGGCTGCCATATTTGCGGCAGCGATGCGCCCAGAGCTTCACGACCGTGTCACAGCCGTCGATGACAACGGGGTCCATCTTGATAGGGGTCATCTCCATGTCTTGCGCCTCTTCCAGCGTTTCTGGCCGCGCTCGTTCTCTTCGGTCTTGCCAAGGTAGAACTCTTGAATGTCGGCGGAATTTGCGAGGTCATCGGCATCGCCAGCCATCACGATGCGGCCCATTTCAAGCACATAGCCCTTATGGGCCGTCGCAAGCGCGATGTGGGCATTTTGTTCCACGATCAGCATTGTCACTTTCTGTTCGGCGTTCAGGCGCCGGATGATCCCGAAGATTTCCTGCGTCAGCAGCGGCGACAGCCCCAGCGACGGCTCGTCCAGAAGCATCAGCTCCGGCTTGGCCATCAGACCGCGCCCGATGGCCAGCATCTGCTGCTGCCCGCCGGACAAAAAGCCCGACGCCTGCTTGCGCCGCTCTTTGAGGATCGGGAAGTAGCTATAGACCATTTCCAGATCGTCCGACGCATCGTCCTTGCGGGTATAGGCGCCCAGTTTCAGGTTTTCTTCGATGGTGAGATAGGGAAAGACCTCGCGCCCTTCGGGGATCAAGGAAATACCCTGCCGCACGATCTTGTCGGGCTCCTGCCGGGAGATTTCCTTGCCCAGAAAGGAAATCGTGCCCTTTTCCGGGTCCATCAGGCCGCAGATGGTTTTCATCAGCGTTGTCTTGCCCGCGCCATTGGCCCCAAGGATGGTGACGATCTCGCCCCGGTTCACGTCGATGGACACGCCGCGCAGCGCCATGATCGCGCCGTAGAACGTCTCGACGTTGCGGACGGAAAGAACGGTATCGCTCATGCTGCGTCCTCCTCGGGGGTGCCCAGATATGCTGCCTGCACATGCGGGTCGGATTGCACCTCGGCAGGGGTGCCAAGCGCCAGCGGGCGCCCGTTATTCACGGCCAGAACGCGGTCCGCCACGGCACTGACCAGCTTCATGTCATGTTCCACCATCAGGACGGTCAGGCCCATGTCGCGGCGCATGTCTTCGATCCAGAAGGCCACTTCCTGGCTTTCCTCCACCGACAGGCCCGAGGCGGGTTCATCCAGCAGGATCAGCTTTGGCCCCATCGCCAGCGCCCGGCCGATTTCCACGACCTTGCGCACGCCATAGGGCAGGCCCGCGATCATCTTACCACGATAGGCTTCGAGTTCGAGAAACTCGATCACCTCTTCGACGCGCTTGCGATGCTCGCGTTCCTCGCGGCGCACCTTCGGCAGGAACAGGATGTCCTCGACGAAATTGGTGCTGCGATGCGTATGCCGACCCATCAGCAGGTTTTGCAGCACGGTGGAATGATCGAAGAGTTCGATATTCTGGAACGTGCGCGCAATCCCAAGGGGCGCGACCTTGTGCGAGGGCAGGCGGGTGATGTCGGTGCCGTCAAAGGTGATCTTGCCGCGCGTCATCGTGTAGATGCGCGAGATCAGGTTGAAGATCGTGGATTTGCCAGCGCCGTTCGGGCCGATAATGGCAAACACCTCGCCTTCATCCACTTCGAAGGACACGCCGTCCACGGCCTTGACCCCACCGAAATGCACCGCGATGTCTTCTGCTTTCAAAAGGCTCATTTCTGGCGCTCCGTCTTGAGGTAGGATTTCTGACGGCGGAACATGTCACGACGTGCCAGCGGGAAGATTTCCCACCAGACGCGCATCTTCAGCCAGCGCCCGTAGAGCCCGGCGGGTTCGTAGATGATGAACGTGATCAGGATCAGCGAGAAGATGATCGTGTCCAGACCGGGGATGGACCCCAGGTCGATGCCCGCCGTCGCGTTCAGCCCGTCCCGCAGGATGGCGATGATCTGCGGCATGGCGGTGATCAGGATCGCGCCAAGAAACGCGCCCTGAATGAAGCCAAGACCGCCAATCGTCACCACCAGCAGCAGGTTGATCGAGATGAAGATCGAGAAGAGTTCATAGTTGAAGAACCCGATGAAGTGACCCATCAGCGCGCCCGCCAGCCCGGTGACCGCACAGGACAGCCCGAAGGCCAGTGCGCGGGTGCGGGTGACGTCGATGCCAAGCGCACGTGCAGACACTTCGCTGTCACGTACCGCAAGGAAGGACCGCCCCGTGGACGACCGCATCAGGTTGGAATAGCCCAGCGTGACGAGAACCACGATGACAAGGCAGAGCCAGTAGAAGTTGCTCAGGTTCGCATAGCGGTCGAAGGACAGGCCGAAGATTTCGATGGTCGGCGCAAAAAGGCCACCGACGCCGCCGGTGATCGGCTCTGCGAGGATGATAATCTCTTCCACGATGACGAACACGGCAAGCGTCGCGATGGCCAGATAGATACCCGACAAGCGCACCGCCGGAATGGCGATCAGCGCACCGAACAGCCCCGCAGCCAGCCCCGCGACGGGGAAGGCGATCAGAAAGGGCCAGCCCGCATTCATCAGCGCCGCATCGGTATAGGCCCCGATGGCCAGAAACGCCGCATGTCCCAGGGAAACTTGCCCCGTATGCCCCACCAGCAGCATCAATCCCATGCCCGCAAGCGAGAAGATCAGCGTGTTGGCGACTTCGGCGAGGTAGTATTCGCTGACAATGAAGGGCAGCAGTGCCATGACGACGACCAGCGCAATTATCCAGAAACGGTTATTCCAGTGTTCGTGGAAGTCGATATCGGTATCGTAAGAGGTCTTGAAAGCAATCCGCATCGGCTCAGACCTTCTTGGCTTGCATTTGCGAGAACAGACCGCTGGGTTTGGTCACCAGCACCACCAGCATGATGATGTAGGGGGCCATTGCGGCGAATTCTCCGGGGGCGTAGCGCCCGGCGATGGGTTCCACGACGCCGATCAGCAGGCCGCCCAGAAGCGCACCGGGCAGCGAGCCCATGCCGCCGATCACGGCTGCGGCGAAGGCCTTGATGCCCAGAAGCCCGATATTGGGGTCGATCGCCCCCTTGGAGGCATACATGACACCAGCCACAGTCGCGACCGCGCCAGACAGGCCCCAGATCAGGCCGTTGACGCGCATCACCGGCACGCCGACGATATAGGCCGCCATCTGGTTCTGCGACGCGGCCTGTGCCGCCAGACCCACGCGGGTAAAGGCGAAGAAGGCCCAAAGCCCGATTGTCAGCACGGCAGTGACAAGGATCGTAACAAGGTCCGCGACGCCAAGGACAATTCCGCCCAGTTGCAGGTTCTTGCCCGTGAAGGGCGTTTCCAGCACCAGCGGCGTGTAGCCCCAGATCGACCCGGCGACAAAGCGCAGCACGAAGCCAAGCGCGATCGTCAGGATCACCAGCGCGAATTGCGGCTGACCAAAGATCTGCCGCACGACGACGCGCTCGATCCCCCAGCCAACGCCGCCCATCAGTACCATGGCAAGGATCACGGCCAGCCCGAAAGGCAGCCCCAATTGATCGCTGTTGCCAAGACCAAGCGCGATGAACGCGCCCAGCATCATCATGTCGCCCTGCGCGAAGTTAACCCCTTCGCTGGCCTTGTAGATTAGCACGAAGCCAAGCGCGACCAGTCCGTAAATACAGCCATTGGCGATACCGCCAAAGAGCAATTGCAAAAGCTCCATGAACCTCCCCTGGGGGCGCATGCGCCCCGCTTATTTCTCCCTTTGGAACCCGTGAGTCGGCTCTTGTTCTTGTTCTTGTGCCTAGGGTTCCCCTCGACTGAATGAGAGCGGAGCGGGCAAATTCAGTCAACCAAAAATCCCGTAATTTCAACTTGACGCAACGTCCTGAGATGCTGCGGTGCAGTGTGATTGACGACAACGAGGCCGCTGGACAGAGTAAGGCCGTGCTGACGCTTTGGGAGGAGATCATGGCCGAAACTGCCTATATATACGACGCGATCCGGACGCCGCGCTCCAAGGGGAAGGCCGACGGGACCTTGCATGAGGTCAAGCCGATCCATCTGGTCACCACCCTGCTGGAAGAGATGCAGCAGCGGCATGATCTGGATACGGGGCGAGTCGACGACGTGATGCTGGGCTGCGTCGCACCCGTGATGGAGCAGGGCGCGGTGCTTCCGAAGATTGCGCTGCAAAAGGCCGGTTGGGACGAAACCGTACCGGGCGCACAGCTCAACCGGTTCTGCGCCTCTGGGCTTGATACATTCAACACGGCGGCTGCCAAGATCGCCTCCGGCTGGGAGGACATGGTCTGCGCGGGCGGGTTCGAAAGCATGTCGCGCGTGCCGATGGGGGCCGATGGCGGCCCGTTTGCCGAAGATCCCGAAACCTCGCTGGATACGGGCTTTGTGCCGCAGGGCATCGGGGCCGACCTGATTGCCACCATTGAAGGCTGGAGCCGCGATGACGTGGATGCTTTTGCGCTGCAAAGCCAGCAGAAGGCGGCACATGCGCGGGATGCGGGCTGGTTTGACCGGTCGGTGGTGCCTGTGCGGGACGAAAACGGGATTGCGATCCTCGAACGGGACGATTTCATCAAGCCGGACACGGATATGCAGCGCCTTGGCGCGCTGAAGCCGTCCTTTGCCATGCCCGGGCAGATGGGGTTCGATGCGGTGGCGCTGGCGAAATACCCGAATGTCGCGCAGATCAACCATGTCCACACGCCGGGCAATTCCTCTGGGATTGTGGATGGCGCCTCGCTGATCCTGATGGGGAACGAGCAGGCCGGGAAAGATCAGGGGATTGATCCGCGTGGGCGTGTGCTGTCCATCGCGCTGACAGCGACCGATCCCACCATCATGCTGACCGGTCCGGGGCCAGCCTCGCAAAAGGCGCTGGCCAAGGCGGGGCTGACGATCGACGATATCGATCTGGTCGAGATCAACGAGGCTTTTGCCAGCGTTGCCCTGCGGTTGCAGCGCGACCTTGATGTGCCGGACGAAAAGCTGAACGTGGTCGGCGGCGCCATCGCGATGGGTCATCCGCTGGGTGCAACCGGGGGCTGCCTTGTCTCGACCATGCTGGACGAGCTGGAGCGCCGCAACCAAAAGCGCGCATTGATTTGCATGTGCGTGGGCGGCGGCATGGGCATCGCCAGCATCATCGAACGCCTGTAATCGGCGGGGCGGGGCCGCCCCGTCCCATCGCCTTGCTTGGCCGGATGTTTCCTGCACAAAGGGCGAATGAAATCAATTATCTGCCGGCCAGTATTCATGCGATGAATGCGGCGCGCCATAGGCAGGGCCAGGGGCAAATGCGACCCCGGCAAGGAGGAGACCAGATGGAAGATTTCCGTTTCGACAAAGACGCAGATGGCATCGTGACTGTCACGCTCGACATGCAGGGCCAGAACGCCAACACGATGAACGCCCGGTTCGAACCGGGGATGCGCGCGATCTGCGACCGGCTGGAGGCCGAAGAGGGCCTGACCGGCGTTGTCTTTGCATCCGCCAAGAAGACCTTCTTCGCGGGGGGCGATTTGCATGACCTGCTGGCGATCGAGACCGCGAATGAAGAACTCTTCGCCGGGATCGAGGCCAGCAAGGCAGTCTATCGCCGGATCGAAAAGCTGCCGGTTCCGACGGTGGCGGCCATCAATGGCGCGGCACTGGGCGGCGGGTATGAGCTGTGCCTTGCCTGCAATCGGCGCATCGTTGTGGACGATCCCAAGGCCGTGGTTGGCCTGCCGGAGGTCACGCTGGGTCTGCTGCCCGGCGCAGGCGGGGTGGTGCGACTGACCGCCTTGCTTGGCCTCGAAAAAGCACTGCCCTATCTGCTGGAGGGACGGCAGGCGAAACCGGCAACGGCACTGAAACAGGGCATGGTCGATGAGATCGTTGCGGGGGCGGATGATCTTGTCCCCGCTGCAAAGGCATGGATCAAGGCCAATCCGGACGCACATACGCAACCTTGGGACCAGAAAGGGTTCCGCTATCCGGGCGGCGGCGCGATGGAGCCGCGCGTGCGCCAAACCATGCAGGTCGCGCCCGCGATGCTGTTCCAGAAAACCCGTGGCCTGCTTCCCGCGCCGGAGAAAATCCTCGACGTGGCGGTCAATTCCATGCGGATGAATTTCGATGCCGCGCTGCGCTACGAGACGCGGCGTTTCATCGGACTGATCGTCTCGCCCGAGGCAAAAGCGGCGATTTCCACCTTCTTTTTCGGGATGCAGGCGATCAAATCCGGGGCGGTGCGCCCGGAAGGGCCGCGCTGGCAGGCGTCGCGCGCCGCGATTTTGGGCGCAGGGATGATGGGGTCGGGCATTGCCTATGCCCATGCCAAGGCCGGATTGCCGTCGGTTCTCAAAGATATGGACGCTGGCAAGGCCGAGGCTGGCAAGCAATATTCGGCGGGCCTGTGTGACAAGGCGATGAAGCGCGGACGCATGGACGATGCGGGCAAGGCGGCCTTGCTGGACCGGATCACCCCCACCGCGCAGGATGCCGATTTCGCGGGCACGGATATCATCATCGAGGCCGTGTTCGAGGATATCGCGCTGAAAGAAAAGGTCATCCCCGAGACGTTCAAACAGCTTTCGCAGGATGGTATCTACGGCTCCAACACCTCGACCCTGCCGATTTCGATCCTGGCAGAGGCTTGCCCCGATCCCAGCCGCTTTATCGGGCTGCATTTCTTCAGCCCGGTGGACAAGATGAAGGTGGTCGAGATCATCATGGGCGAGAAGACCAGTCAGGATACGCTGCGCAAGGCGTATGATTACGTGCAGCAGATCGGCTACATGCCGATTGTCGTGAATGATTCCCGTGGGTTCTTTACCTCGCGCGTGTTCGGAACGTTCATGGATGAGGGGCTGCAACTTCTTCAAGACGGGATGGACCCGGTGGCGATTGAGCGGGCGGCATGGTCGGCGGGGATGCCGGTGGGGCCGCTGGCAGTGTTTGACGAGGTCTCGCTGGTCCTTGGCCAGAAAGTCAGCCAGACCCATGCGGCGCTTGACGCACGGCTTGGGGTGGAAAGCGGGTATGGCAAACACAACACGGCGACGCCTGCGGTGATCGGGCCGATGATCGCGGCGGGCCGCGGCGGGCGGCAATATGGTGGCGGCTTCTACGACTATTCCGCGGATGGCAGCAAAACGCTCTGGCCCGGACTAAGTCAGTTCGCCAAGGGCAATGCGGAAATCTCGCAGGCCGATGCGGTGGATCGCATCCTGTATCGTCAGGCGATCGAAACCCTGCGCTGTCTGGATGAAGGCGTTCTGAACACAGAGGTCGAGGCCAATCTGGGCGGCATTTTCGCCATCGGGTTCCCGGCCCATACCGGCGGCGCGATCCAGTTCATTCGCGGCGTCGGGATCGATGCGTTTGCCGCGCGCGCAGCTGAACTGGCCGATGCATATGGCGAACGGTTCGACATCGCGCCGACGGCGCTGGATCGACTTCGCAGCGAAAAGGTCGCCGCCGCATGACCGGGCCATTGGAGGGACTGCGGGTTGTAGAGATGCAGGGGCTTGGCCCTGCGCCCTTGGCGGGGCAGTTGCTGGCCGATCTCGGGGCCGAGGTCACGCTGATCACGCGCAAATCGGGCAAGGCCAACCCTGCGGATATCAACAACCGGGGCAAACGCTCTGTCGCGCTGAACCTCAAGCAACCAGATGGAATTGCAGCGGCCAAACGTCTGATTTCCAAGGCGGATGTGCTGATCGAAGGGTTTCGGCCCGGCGTCATGGAAAAGCTGGGCCTTGGCCCGGATGATCTGGCCGATACGCTGGTCTATGGCCGAATGACAGGCTGGGGTCAGGAGGGCCCATGGGCGCAGATGGCCGGGCATGACATCAACTATCTGGGGCTGACCGGGTTTCTCCATGCAACGGGCCGGGCCGGGGATGTGCCAACACCGCCGCTGAATATCGCGGCCGATTATGGCGGCGGCACGATGTTTCTGCTGTTCGGGATCATGGCCGCGCTTTGGGAACGGGAACGCTCTGGCCGGGGGCAGGTCATTGACGCCGCGATGGTGGACGGGGCCTCGGCCTTGATGGCGCTGGTTCATTCCATGCGCGCCATGGGGCAGTGGCAGGACCGGCGCGAGGCGAACCTTCTGGATGGTGGCGCGCCGTTCTACCGGACCTATGAATGCGCCGATGGCAAATTCCTTGCCGTCGGCCCGTTGGAGCCGCAATTCTTTGCCGAGCTGGTCACCAGGGCAGGTTTGCCGGAGGCGGATCTGGCGCAGCAACATGACCCAAAACGCTGGCCTGATATGCACGACAGCTATGCAGACCTGTTTCGCCTGAAGACGCGCGACGAATGGGCTGCAATCTTCGACGGGACCGATGCCTGCGCGACACCGGTGCTGACTTGGGATGAAGCGCCCGCGCATCCGCATATGGCGGCGCGGCAGACTTTCGTTGCACCCGGCGGCATATCGCAAGCGGCCCCGGCGCCGCGCTTTTCACGGACGGCGCCCGCAATGCCGGCACCGCCCGCCGCACCGGGTGGCGATACAGACGCGGTTCTGCAAGAGGCCGGCTATTCAGCGGACGACATCGCCGCCATGCGTGCGGCAGGGGCGCTGACCTGACCGGGGTGGGTTAATCCCATTTCCGGGCCGGTGGCAAATCGGCCAGGCTGCGCGCGCCCAGCTGGCCCATATTGGCCTTCAGATCGGCGCTGAGGATATGCGCCAGATGGTCGGGGCCTTTCTCTGGCCCCAAGGCGGCAAGGGCGAAATGCCACGCGCGGCCCAGCATGACGAAATCCGCGCCGAGTGCCAATGCGCGCAGGATGTCCAATCCGGTCTCAACACCGCTGTCAAAGATCAGCGGAGCCTTGGTGGCGGCCCGGATTTGCGGCAGCACTTCGATAGTTGCCGGGGCGGCATCGAATTGCCGTCCAGCATGGTTGGAAATCCAAAGCCCATCGACGCCTTCAGCATCAAGCCGCGCCGCATGGGCGGCGTTCAGCACGCCCTTCACGATCAACCTGCCTTTCCAGTGATCGCGCAGCCAGCGCAGATAGTCCCAGTCGGGCGACGTGCGCAGCAGGTATCCGATATGCGCCGTGGAGGGCAGATTGCCCGTATCGGCGGTGATGTATTTGTCGAGCATACGCATCCGCGGCATCCCGGCCTGCGCCACGGCCCGCGCCCAGGCAGGGCGCATCGCAACCTGCGCCGCAAGGCGCGGCGTCAGCCGGGGCGGCTGCGTCAGCCCGGACCGCGTTTGGCGTTCGCGGCGCGAGGCGACCGGAACATCGACCGTCAGCACCAAGGTGCCAAAGCCGCAATCCTGCGCACGGCGCAGCATATCGCGGCGGATTTCGGGATCGCGCGGCGGATAAAGCTGGAACCAGCCGTGATCGCCCAGCACCGGCGCGACCTCTTCCGGGGCGGCGGCGGCGACGGTGGACAGGGTATAGGGGATGCCCCACGCGGCGGCGGCCTTGGCCAGCGCACGTTCGGCCCCGGGCCAGACCAGCCCGGACATGCCGACCGGGGCAATCCCGAAGGGCAGGGGCATACGTGCCCCGAACAGGTCCACCGACAGATCCGGGTCGAACTCTCCATGCAGAATGCCCGGCATCATGCGGAGCGCGTCCAGCGCGGTGCGATTGCGCGCCTTCGTGATTTCGTCGCCAGTGCCGCTATCGAGATATTCCCAAACGAATTTCGGCAGACGTGCGCGGGCGCGGGCCTTCAGATCAGAAAGGGCGGGGTAGCGGGCATCCAGTGTCATGGGCGGATTTCATCCGGTCACTCGCGAAATGTCGAGAGGATTGCGCGGAACATTGTGCGAACGTGTCTTTATCTCCCCGGCCGCGCGCGCTAGTTTGCCGGGTATGAGCGATTTCGACGAAATGGATGCCTTCGAGGGCGCGGTGCCTCTGTCTCAGCGGGCGATGGCGGCGGCGACCCCGCCTACACCCTATCTGGACGGGCTGAATCCGGCGCAGCGCGCCGCGGTAGAGCAGATGGACGGCCCGGTTTTGATGCTGGCCGGCGCGGGAACGGGCAAGACACGTGCGCTGACGGCCCGGATCGTGCATCTGCTGGCGCGCGGCAAGGCGCGCCCGAACGAAATCCTGGCCGTGACCTTCACCAACAAGGCCGCGCGCGAGATGAAGAACCGCGTGGGCGGGATGCTGGGCCAACAGATTGAGGGTATGCCTTGGCTGGGCACCTTCCATTCGATCTGTGTGAAGCTGCTGCGCCGCCATGCGGAACTTGTTGGTTTGAAATCGAATTTCACCATTCTGGATACAGATGACCAGGTGCGTCTGCTCAAGCAATTGGTGCAAGCGGCCGGGATCGATGACAAGCGTTGGCCGGCGCGGATGCTGGCCTCGATCATTGATGACTGGAAGAACCGGGCGCTGGTACCCGGCAAGGTGCCGACCGCCGATGCGGGGGCCTATAACCATAAGGGAATCGAACTTTACGCGCAGTACCAGACCCGGCTGATGGAACTGAACGCGGTCGATTTCGGCGACCTCCTGCTGCATATGGTCACGATCTTCCAGACCCATGACGATGTGCTGCAACAATATCAGCGTTGGTTCCGGTATATCCTTGTGGACGAGTATCAGGATACCAACGTCGCGCAATATCTGTGGCTGCGGCTGCTGGCGTCGGGGCACAAGAACATCTGCTGCGTGGGTGATGACGATCAGTCGATCTATGGCTGGCGCGGCGCAGAGGTGGGCAATATCCTGCGGTTTGAAAAGGATTTTCCCGGTGCGCATGTGGTGCGGCTGGAACAGAATTACCGTTCGACCCCGCATATCCTTGCGGCGGCGTCCGGCGTGATCCGGGGCAATACGAACCGGCTGGGAAAAGAGCTTTGGACAGATGCGCAGGACGGCGAGAAAGTCCGCCTGATCGGCCATTGGGATGGCGAGGAAGAGGCCCGCTGGATCGGTGAAGAGATCGAGGCGGCGCAGAAAGGCACGCGCGGCGTGCGCCCGATGAGCCTTGATGAAATGGCGATCCTGGTACGTGCCTCGCACCAGATGCGCGCCTTCGAGGACCGCTTTTTGACCATCGGTCTGCCTTATCGCGTCATCGGCGGGCCGCGCTTTTACGAGCGGATGGAGATCCGCGATGCCATGGCATATTTCCGGGTGGTGACCAGCCCGGAAGACGATCTGGCATTCGAGCGGATTGTGAACACGCCCAAACGCGGGCTCGGCGACAAGGCGCAGCAGACGATCCAGACGACAGCGCGTGCGAACGGGGTCAGCCTTGTGGAAGGCGCGCGTCTGGCGGTGCAGGCCGGGCTGATCAAGGGCAAGGGCGGCGCGGCGCTTGGGGAACTTGTCGAAGGGATTGCACGCTGGGGCCGCATGGCGGGCGACACGGGCATGACCCATATGGAACTGGCGGAAATCATCCTTGATGAATCCGGCTATACGACCATGTGGCAGAATGACAAAACGCCCGAAGCGCCGGGGCGGCTGGAAAACCTGAAAGAACTGGTCAAGGCCTTGGAAGAGTTCGAAAATCTTCAGGGGTTTCTCGAACATGTCAGCCTTGTCATGGACAATTCCAGCGATGATGCAGAGGCGAAAGTGTCGATCATGACGCTGCACGCCGCGAAGGGCCTGGAATTTCCCATGGTCTTTTTGCCGGGCTGGGAAGACGGGCTGTTCCCGTCGCAACGGTCGATGGATGAAAGCGGGGTGAAGGGCCTCGAAGAAGAACGGCGACTGGCCTATGTCGGGATCACGCGCGCTGAAGAGGTCTGCACGATCTCCTTCGCCGGAAATCGGAGGGTCTTTGGCCAGTGGCAATCGTCGCTGCCGTCGCGGTTCATTGATGAATTGCCCGAAGAACATGTGGATGTGATGACCCCGCCGGGGCTGTATGGCGGCGGCTATGGCGCTGCCTCGCCGGGTGTTTCGGGGATCGAACAGCGCGTGGCGGAGGCAAATGTCTACAATTCGCCGGGCTGGAAACGGATGCAGTCGCGCAGCAGCGAGCGTCCGGTGCGTCAACCGAGCGAAGCGCGCAATACGGTGATTGACCTGAATGCAGTGTCGAGCTTTACGATGGGGGAACGCGTGTTCCACCAGAAATTCGGCTATGGCGCGATTGTCGGGATCGAAGGCGACAAGCTGGAGATCGCGTTTGAAAAGGCGGGCGTGAAGAAAGTCGTGTCCCGCTTTGTGACCGGCTGCGACGACATCCCCTTCTAATCTTTAAGTTTTCCGGACGGCAGGACGGCGCTGTTTCGCGCATTCGCACGAACGGCGCCCCGCCCACCGTCCCGCAATCGGCCCGGTCAGGGACGGCTCGCGCACGGCTTTCGCTGTGCCATTTCGATATTTCGGTTGGACAAAAAAATACGGCGGTGATGCTAGGGAGGAGGACGCATCACCGCCGCTTTTAGACAGGTTCACCCTAGGGAGGAGGACGGGCGCCCCTGACATTCGAATTTCATGCGGCGATGACGCTAGGGAGGAGGACGCATCATCGCCGCTTTTGGACAGGCACCCCCTAGGGAGGAGGACGGAGGTGCCTGGACACCAAACTTGTCGGGCGGTGGCGACACTAGGGAGGAGGACGTGCCACCACCGCCTTTTGGACCGATATCTCCGAGGGAGGAGGAGTGGAGATATCTGGACACCAACTGTTGTGGGCTTTACAGCCCTTAGAGCTTGCCCTCTGCGGCTTGTTGGGCGAGGCCACGGATTTGGCTCCGGCCAATGCCCAGATCGGACAGTTCCCGATCGGACAGAGAGGAAAGTTCGCTATAAGTTACGCGTGCCAGACGGCGGCGCGCCATGTTTTCACCGACACCGGCCAGCCAGTGGGCCATGTTGTCGACGATGCGCTCTGCCAGACCGGCGTCGCGGGAGTGTGCTTCGTTAAAATAGGCCATTTGATTGCCTCAACTCATCTAGTGTGCTCGTCTTGTGATCAAGATATAGGGTTATGCTGCACCTGCACAACGGGCAATGCTGCAATGCAGCTATGCGCCTCATGCAAGCTAACGTAGGGTAAAAAGTTACGCATTCTTAAGACTTTACCCGTTTCGGTTGTGCGGGGGTTGCGTTCCGTGCGGGGTGTGCGAGTTAATGCGGCAAAGCCGTAAGGGGGCGATGAATGACTGTGCAGAAAAAGAACGTTGAGGTTGCGCTAACACAGATCGCGCTTCCGGACGGTGGTGACCTTGTCAGCCGCGACATGATCCGTGCGCTTGACATAGATTCGGGTGTGGTGCGCTTTGTGATCGAGGCGCCGTCGCCCGAAATCGCCGCGCAGATGGAACCTGTGCGCAAGGCGGCCGAGGCGGCGGTTCTGGCGCTGGACGGCGTCACAAAGGTGCAAGCCGCGCTGACCGCGCATGGCCCGGCGGGCGCGCGTCCTTCCCAAGCCCCGCCGAAAGCGCCGCCAAGCCTTAAGATCGGGGGGCATCCCAAGCCGCAAGCCGCACCGATGAAGCCTGCGGGTGTTCAGCGCATTCTGGCGATCGGCTCCGGCAAGGGCGGGGTCGGTAAGTCTACTGTCTCGTCGAACCTTGCTGTGGCGCTTGCGCGCAAGGGGCGGAAGGTCGGTTTGCTGGACGCTGATATATATGGTCCGTCGCAGCCGCGCATGATGGGGGTGAACAAGCGCCCCGCATCACCGGACGGCAAGACGATCATCCCGCTCCACGCGCATGGGGTCACACTTATGTCGATCGGGTTCATGCTGGATCCGGACAAGGCCGTGGTCTGGCGCGGACCGATGTTGATGGGCGCGTTGCAGCAGATGCTGGGTCAGGTCGAATGGGGAGAGCTGGATGTGCTGATCGTCGATCTGCCGCCGGGGACCGGAGACGTGCAGCTGACGCTTTGTCAGAAATCCGAGGTGTCCGGGGCCATCGTCGTCTCGACCCCGCAGGATGTGGCGCTGCTTGATGCGCGCAAGGCGCTGAACATGTTCGAGACGCTGAAGACGCCGGTGCTGGGCCTGATCGAGAATATGTCCCAGTTCACCTGTCCGACCTGCGGCACGACGCATGACATCTTCGGTGTCGGCGGTGTTCGTGAGGAGGCAGAAAAGCTTGGCGTGCCGCTTTTGGGGCAACTGCCCATCGATCTTGAGACGCGCCTGGCCGGTGATGGCGGAACGCCCATTGCCGCCGGGGGTAGCCAGATGGCCCAGGCCTATGCCCAGATTGCGGACGGGTTGATCAAGGGCGGCATGGCCTGAATCTTTTGCCGCTTCGCCCGGACCTTTATCGTCTGTGGGGCGGGGCGGCTGTTCCTTCTTTATATATAGCGCCGCACTTGGGATTGGATGGGATCGTCCTGTCCGGCGGCGTCCCGTGCCGGACCTTACCTCTATATAAGGAGTGCGCAGCGGGGCGGAGGACACCATCCCGGCTGGAGATTGCGCGTCCGAGCGCCCCGTCCACTGCGCAATTCCCCGATCAGATCCCTTAGAACTTCATAAGAATGCACGCCTATGGTCGTGCCATACGCTTGGTGTTCCCGATCTGATTGGACCCAAACAGGTCTTTCATGGGGCTGGCACGGCACTGGTATGGGAATTCATGGTCAGCATGGGAAATCATGGGCGCATCCTTCGGGCTGTGCGTCGATTCCATAGAAATTCGAATCAATTTCGGTGATTTCATGGTGAGTCCGGTCGCCGTTTGTGAGAACATGAGTGGAACATCTTGATATTCCAGTCATCGCTTCCAAGTTATATGGGAAAATGTGGGAAATTTCGGGCGTGTGCTCTCGCGTCTATATGTAGTGTTAAGTTTTCCATATTTCACAACTTAGGCGAATTTTGTCGCCTTTTTCCGTCCATATCTTGTTTTCCACGCGGTCGGGGAACAGGATTTAGTGCGTCTGACCTTCAAAAAACATTTGCCAGACCATGAATTCCCACGCATAACCATATGCATCAGATGAGAGCAGGCCACGGGGCACCAAACGACCCCAGCAAAACAAAAGACCAAGCAGGTTTCATACAGGCATTCCTCTTTCATCGGACCAGAGATCCGGCGCGCGAGCGAGCAGACATCCCCCCAGGTGGCGCGCGCAGCTGGACACCCCGCAAGGCGGGACGAGGGCGGCGGGTTGAACAGTGGCAGCAGTTCAACCCGCCGTTTTCGTTTTAACGGCACCGCGGACGCGCGGCGCAGGTAACAAAAGGGACGGACAGGCGTGGCACGCAGGTTCAGAGGCGAAAGCGACCACAAGGTCGATGCAAAGGGCAGGGTCTCTATCCCGGCCTCTTTTCGCCGTGTAATCGAAGCGTGCGACCCGGAATGGACCGAAGGCCTGCCGCCCCGGCTGATCATCGTCTATGGCGGCGCCACGCGGAACTACCTTGAAGGTTTCACCATCGAAGCAATGGACGAGGTCGACGAAAAGATCGCCCGTCTTCCGCGCGCCTCTGGGCGTCGCCGCGCGATGGAACGGCTTTATAGCGCGCAAGTCATCGACACTGTTGTGGACGAAACCGGGCGGATCGTGCTGCCCGCGAAGCTGCGTGAAAAGATCGGTTTGACGAATATGGCGAAATTCGTGGCCTCGGGCGATACGTTCGAAATCTGGGAGCCAGACGCCTATGACGCCTCGATCGAGGCGTATGGCGACGAAGATTTCGACCCGAATGTCGATCCGTCCATCTATCTGGATGGGGATTACGATTAAGATGACCGCCGGGGGGCCACATATTCCGGTTCTCATAGACGCGATCTTGAAGGCTTGTGCGCCGATCCAGGGCACGTGGCTGGATGGCACCTTCGGGGCGGGCGGCTATACGCGGCGGTTGCTGGATGCGGGCGCGGACAAGGTGATTGCGGTGGACCGCGACCCCTTGGCGTTTGAACTGGCATCGGACTGGGCGGGCCAATATGGCGACCGCCTTGTGATGCAGCAGGGCGTGTTTTCCCGGATGGACGAGTATGCGCAAGGGCTGGATGGTGTGGTTCTGGATCTGGGCGTCAGCTCCATGCAGCTTGATCTGGCAGAGCGTGGCTTTTCCTTCATGAAAGACGGGCCGCTGGATATGCGGATGAGCCAGGACGGGCCGAGTGCGGCGGATTTGGTCAATGAAGCCGATGAACGGACGCTGGCGGACATTCTGTTTCACTACGGAGAAGAGCGGGCCTCGCGCCGGATTGCCAAGGCGATTGTGAAGGCGCGGGCGCAGGGCCCGATCACGCGGACGCTGGAACTGGCGGAAATCGTCGAATCCTGCCTGCCGCGCGCCAAACCGGGCCAGTCGCACCCCGCGACCCGCAGCTTTCAGGCGCTGCGCATCGCGGTCAACGATGAATACGGGGAGCTGTGGCGCGGCTTGATGGCAGCAGAGCGGGCGCTGGCCCCCGGCGGCAAGCTGGCGGTTGTGACCTTCCATTCGGTCGAGGACCGGATGGTGAAACGTTTTCTGACGGCGCGTTCTGGCGGCGGCGGGCGGGCCAACCGCTATGCGCCAGAGACCGAGATCGCCGCGCCGCAATTCGAACTGACGCCGCGCAAGGCCATCGCGCCCGATGCTGACGAGATCGCCGCCAATCCACGGGCGCGTTCGGCCCGGTTGCGGGTCGCGCGGCGCACCGATGTGCCCCATGGCGATGTTGCCGCCAAGGATATTTCAATGCCCGAGTTGCCGGGAGATCGTAAATGAAAACAGTGCTTTACATTCTGACCACCTGCGCCGTCGTCGGGCTGGCCTTTTGGGCCTACCGCGAGAATTACGCGACCCAGCAGGCGCTGAAGGATACCGAACAGCTGCGCCGGGAAATTCGTGCGGCGCATGGGCGGCTGACCATGTTGCGGGCCGAATGGGCCTATCTCAACCGTCCTGACCGTTTGCGGGAACTGGCGGATTTGAACTTCCAGCGCCTTGGGCTGATGCCGCTGCGCCCCGACCAGTTCGGACTTGTGGAGCAGGTGTCTTACCCGCCGCGTCCGTTGCTGCCGCTGATCAACTCGATTGAAGTGTCGTCCGCCAATGCACCGGAGGCGCAGCCATGATCCGCACGCCGCTCCGCCCGCTGCCCCGTATCCTCGAAGCACGCGAGAAGGGGGAGAACCCCGATGCGATCGAACGGGAGAATATCCGCATTCGCCATGAACAAATGCGCGATCAGTCGCGTCTGCGGGCTGAAGGGCGGCTTCTGGTGCTGGGCGTGTTCTTTTTGTGCGCCTTTGTCGTCGTGGGCGCGCGTATGTCGATGCTGGCCAGTTCCGAGCCGGTAGAGCCGCGCGCCGCCGCGCCGGGCTCTGTCATTTCCAATGCGCGGGCCGATATCGTGGACCGTCATGGGCGCATCCTTGCGACCAATCTCGACACGCACGCGCTTTATGCCCAGCCGCCCCATATGGTTGAGCCGGAGCGCGCGGCCGATGGGCTGGTGCAGATTTTCCCCGACCTGGATCGCGACCGGCTGCTGCGTGATTTCACCGGCAAGCGCAAGTTCCTGTGGGTAAAGAAGAAAATCAGCCCCGAACAAATGCAGGCCGTCCATGAACTGGGTGAGCCGGGGCTGATGTTCGGCCCGCGTGAGATGCGGCTGTATCCCAATGGCAAGCTGGCCGCGCATATTCTGGGCGGTGCGTCTTTCGGCAAGGAAGGCGTCGGCGCTGCCGAGGTGATCGGGATTGCCGGGGTCGAGAAATATTTCGACGACTATCTGCGCGACCCGGCCAATGGCAACGCCCCGCTGGAGCTTTCCATCGACCTGACGGTGCAAGCGGCGGCAGAGCGTGTTCTGTATGGCGGGATGCGGATCATGAATGCCAAGGGTGCGACATCGATCCTGATGGATGTGGAGACCGGCGAGGTGATCTCTGCCGTGTCGCTGCCCGATTTCGACCCGAACGACCGTCCGCGCCCGATCCTGACTGGTGATCAGGGGGATAGCCCACTGTTCAACCGCTTTGTGCAGGGTGTGTATGAGCTTGGCTCCGTCTACAAGATTTTTGCCGCCGCGCAGGCGATTGATCTGGGGCTGGTATCGCCGTCGACGATCTTCGACACGAATGAGCCGCTCAAGGTCGGTGGCCACCGCATCGGCGAGTTTCACAACAAGCGATACGGCGATCTGTCGGTGACGGATATCATCGTGAAAAGCTCCAATCGGGGGACCGGGCGTCTGGCCCTGATGATTGGGCCGACCCGGCAGAAGGCGCTGATGGAGCGGCTCGGTCTGCTGCACGAAACCCCGTTCGAGATCGTCGAAGCCGCGACCGGCAAGCCGCTTTATCCCACGCGCTGGACCGATGTCAGTGCGGTGACGATTTCCTATGGGCACGGCATTTCCACATCGCCCATGCATCTGGCAGCGGCCTACAGCGCGATCGCCAATGGTGGGCGCATGGTCAAGCCAACGGTGGTCAAGCAATCGGGCCCGCAAGAGGGCACGCGGGTGATGAGCGCGAACGCCGCCCTTCAGGCCCAGCGGATGCTGCGGGCGGTGGTGACCTCGGGCACGGCAAGCATGGCCGAAGTCGCTGGCTATCAAGTGGCGGGCAAGACCGGCACCGCCGATAAACCCAAGCCGCGCGGCGGGTATTACGAGGATAAGGTCATCGCGACCTTCGCCAGCATGTTCCCGGCCAATGATCCGCAATATGTGCTGATCGTCACGCTGGACGAGCCGGTGGAAACCAGCGGCGACAAGCCTCGGCGCACCGCGGGTTGGACCGCCGTTCCCGTCGCGGCAGAGATGATCCGCCGTGTTGCTCCTTTGCTGGGATTGCGCCCGCAGGCCGATCCGCTGGCACTGAACGAGGTCGTGCTGACATCCGGGCAATGATGATGCGCGGCGCGGTGCGGTGCCGGGCATTCCACGGGGCGCTTTGGCGGGGCGCGGCCCTCAGCGCAGCACCCGCGCTGGCCCTTGCACAGCGCGGCAATTGCGCGCAAGAGGCTGAGCCATGACCAGCAAGACTCTTTCCGACCTCGGCCTCACCGCAAAAGGCAACGCAAACCCGGTCATCACCGGGCTCAGCGTCGATAGCCGCATGGTGAAGGACGGGCACCTTTTCGCCGCTTTGCCCGGATCGCGCGTGCATGGCGGCACTTTCATCCAATACGCGCTGCGCATGGGCGCTGCGGCCATTCTGACGGATGCGGCCGGGGCGCAGATCGCGGCGCAGGAACTGTCCGCCTCGGACGCGGCGCTGGTGATCACGGAGTCCCCGCGCGAGGCACTGTCGCTGGCGGCGGCGCTTTATTTCGGACAGCAGCCGCAGACCATGGTCGCGGTCACGGGTACCAATGGCAAAACGTCAGTATCGACCTTCGTGCGGCAAATCTGGATAGAGATGGGCCTGCCTGCCGTCAATCTGGGCACCACCGGGGTTGAAGGCGCGTGGCAGGCGCCGCTTGCCCATACCACGCCCGAACCCATCACGTTGCACCGCACATTGGCCGAAGCCGCAGCGGCAGGGATCACCCATGCGGCGATGGAAGCATCCTCGCACGGGCTGGACCAGCGCCGGCTTGACGGGGTGGTGCTGCGGGCGGCGGGGTTCACCAACTTCACCCAGGACCATCTGGATTATCACCACACGTTCGAGGCGTATTTCGACGCGAAAGCGGGGCTTTTCGCGCGGGTGCTGCCCGAAGAGGGCACCGCCGTCATCAATATCGACGATCCGCGCGGGCTTGATATGTTGGCGATTGCGACGGCGCGCGGGCAGGAGGTCATTTCCGTCGGCACCCATGGCGCGGACCTGTCTATCGAAGGGCAGCGTATGGACGCCACGGGGCAAGAGCTGCGCATCGGTTTCGGCGGGGCGTCCTATCAGACGCGGCTGAACCTGATGGGCGATTTCCAGGCGGCCAATGTCATGGTCGCGGCGGGGCTGGTGATTGCCTGCGGCGCCGATCCGCAAGACGTGTTCGAAACGCTGCCAAGCCTGCGCACGGTGCGCGGACGGATGCAACTGGCGGCGACACGGGCCAATGGCGCGTCGGTCTATGTGGATTATGCCCATACGCCGGATGCGGTTGAAACCGCTCTTAACGCGCTGCGCCCGCATGTAATGGGGCGGCTGATCGCGATTGTCGGCGCGGGCGGGGACCGCGATGCGGGCAAGCGCCCCCTTATGGGGCAGGCTGCGGCACGCCATGCCGATATCGTTTTCGTCACCGATGACAATCCGCGCAGCGAAGATCCCGCGCTGATCCGCGCCGCCGTGATGGAGGGCTGCCCAGAGGCGACCGAAGTCGGCGACCGGGCAGAGGCGATCTTGCGTGCGGTGGATGCGCTGGGGCCGGGCGATGCGCTGCTGGTTCTGGGAAAGGGCCATGAGACGGGGCAGATCGTCGGCGACGCCGTGCTGCCCTTTGACGATGCCGAACAGGCGAGCATTTCTGTCGCCGCGCTGGATGGGGGGCTAACATGAGCCTGTGGACTGCGAATGAGGCGGCTGCCGCGACCGGCGGGCAAGCCAAAGGGGATTGGACAGCAACAGGCGTGTCCATCGACACGCGCACGATTCAGCCGGGCGATTTGTTCGTCGCCCTCAGCGCCGAACGGGATGGCCATGACTTCGCCGCCGCCGCGCTGGCGAAAGGGGCCGCCGCAGTTCTGGTCTCGCGCATACCCGGCGGTGTCGAAGATGACGATCCGATCCTGCTGGTGCCCGATGTGCTGGCCGCGCTTGAGGATCTGGGCCGCGCCGCCCGCGCGCGCACGGACGCCAAAGTCATCGCGGTGACAGGGTCCGTGGGCAAGACCTCCACCAAGGAGATGCTGCGCACGATCCTGACCGATCAGGGGCGCACCCACGCCTCTGTCGCGTCCTACAACAACCACTGGGGCGTGCCGCTGACGCTGGCGCGGATGCCGTCCGACACCCAATTCGCCGTGATCGAAATCGGCATGAACCACCCCGGAGAGATCGCGCCGCTGGCCCGGATGGCGCAGCCGCATGTTGCGTTGATCACCACCGTCGCCCCCGCGCATCTGGAAGCCTTTGAAAGCATCGAGGGCATCGCGCATGAGAAAGCATCGATCCTCGACGGGTTGGTGCCGGGCGGGGTGGCGGTGCTGAATGCCGATATTTCGACCGCGGGGATTCTGACGGCCAAGGCGCAGGCGGTCGGTTGCGCCTCTGTCTCGTTCGGGGAGCAGGCGCGCGATTACGTGCTCGAAAAGGTCTCCATCCATGACACGGTGACGGTGATCGAAGGCCATGCAGCGGGCGAGCCGCTGCTGTTCAAGCTGCCCACACCGGGGCGGCATTTCGCGATGAATGCCATGGGGGCGCTGGCCTCTGCCGAGGCGGTCGGGGCGGACCGTGCGCTGGCCCTGCAATCGCTGGGGCGGTGGTCGCCCTATCGCGGGCGCGGCGCGCGCGAGGTCATTCACTTGGACCCGATCGAAGACCATATGACGCTGCAACTGATCGACGAAAGCTATAACGCGAACCCGACTTCTGCCGCCGCCGCGCTGGAGGTTCTTGCCGCCGCGACCGTCACCAACGATGTGGGGCGGGTGTCTCGGGGGCGGCGCATCGCCGTGCTGGGCGACATGAAGGAACTGGGCAGTGATGCTGCCGATCTGCATGCGGGACTGGCCCGCTTGCCCCAGATCGATCAGGTCGATGTGCTGCACTGCGTCGGCCCGCTGATGCGGCACCTGTTCGAGGCCTTGCCGCCCCAAAAGCGTGGCCTTTGGACCGAAACCAGCGCCGAAATGGCAGATCAGATGCGCCACAAGCTCGACAGTGGTGACGTGGTGATGGTCAAGGGATCATTGTCGATGAAGCTGGCCTCTGTCGTTGACGCCATTCGCAAAATGGGTCATTCGGGCGACCAACTTGACCACAAGATAATGTTTTCGGGACAGGCCTCATGCTCTACTGGTTGACCGCTTTGTCGGATGGCGGCGATTTCTTCAACCTTTTCCGCTACATCACTTTTCGTGCGGGCGGGGCGTTTCTGACGTCGCTTATCTTCGGGTTCCTGTTCGGGCGTCCGTTGATTGCGGTGCTGCGCAAGCGGCAGGGCAAGGGCCAGCCGATCCGCGAGGACGGACCGGAGGCGCATCTGGCCAAGGCCGGCACGCCCACCATGGGCGGCTTGCTGATCGTGGGCGCGCTGGCGACATCCACGCTGCTTTGGGCGCGGCTCGACAATCCATTCGTGTGGATCGTGCTGGGCGTAACGCTCAGCTTTGCGCTGATCGGGTTCCTCGACGACTACGCCAAGGTTTCGCGCCAGAATACGAACGGTGTGCCGGGGCGCATTCGCCTTGCGCTTGGGGTGGTGATTGCCGCCGTGGCTGCGATTGCCGCGACATATGCCCATCCAGAAGAGTTGCAATACCAGCTCGCGCTGCCGGTGTTCAAAGATATCCTGTTGAATTTCGGCTATTTCTTCGTGCCCTTCGCCGTGATCGTCATCGTGGGCGCGGCTAATGCGGTGAACCTCACCGATGGGCTTGACGGGCTGGCGATCATGCCGGTGATGATCGCAGGCGGCACCTTGGGCATCATCGCCTATGCGGTGGGCCGGGTCGATTTCACCGAATATCTCGACGTCCATTACGTGCCGGGCACCGGGGAAATCCTGATCTTCAGCGCCGCGCTGTTCGGCGGCGGGCTGGGGTTCCTGTGGTATAACGCGCCGCCTGCGGCGGTGTTCATGGGCGATACCGGATCGCTCGCATTGGGGGGGGCTTTGGGCGCTATTGCGGTCGCCACCAAGCACGAGATCGTTCTGGCCATTGTCGGCGGTCTGTTCGTGGTAGAAGCGCTGTCGGTCATCATTCAGGTGCTTTACTTCAAGCGCACCGGGCGGCGGGTCTTCCTGATGGCGCCGATCCACCACCATTACGAAAAGAAGGGCTGGGCAGAGCCGACCATCGTGATCCGCTTCTGGATCATCTCGCTGATCCTCGCCATGATCGGCCTTGCAACGCTGAAAGTGCGTTAAGGGGCCGGGCGCCGGTCTTGTGCCTGCCATCAAGCTGCGGGCAATGTCGCGTGGAAATGACGGGGGCACGGCATGATTCCGATACAAGGTGTTGAGGGCAAGGCGATTGGCGTCTTGGGGCTGGGCCGGTCAGGGCTGGCGGCGGTGCGGGCCTTGCAGGCGGGCGGCGCCGAGGTTCTGGTCTGGGATGACAGCCTTGATGCGCGCAGCCGCGCCGAAGCGGACGGCATCACCGTGGCAGAGCTTGGCCGCGACAAGGTGATGGAGCGCCTTTCCCTGCTGGTCGTCTCGCCCGGCATCCCGCATCTTTACCCCGCGCCGAATCCGGTGATCGCAGCGGCCTATGCGGCGGGCGTGCCGGTCGACAACGATATCGGCCTGTTCTTCCGCTCTTTCGCATCGCGCGAATGGGACAAGTACGAAACCGCGCCGCGCGTGGTGGCGGTGACAGGCTCCAACGGGAAATCGACCACATCGGCCTTGATCCATCACGTATTGGAAACAGCGGGCCGCGATGTGCAGCTTGCGGGCAATATCGGGCGCGGCGTGCTGGATATCGACCCGGCGGGCGATGGCAGTGTCGTGGTACTGGAACTGTCCAGCTATCAGACAGAGCTTGCGCGCGCGCTGACACCGGATGTGGCGGTGTTTACCAACCTTTCGCCCGATCATCTGGATCGTCACGCAGGCATGGGCGGGTACTTCGCGGCCAAGCGGCGGCTCTTCTCCGAAGGGGGGCCGGATAGGGCTGTGATCGGCGTGGACGAGGCTGAAGGCCGCTATCTTGCCGGGCAAATGTCCGAAGGCCCCAGCGATGACCGGGTCATTCGCGTGTCGGTGGCGGGCAAGCTGGGCGGGCCGGGCTGGGCCGTTTTCGCGCGCAAGGGATATCTGAGCGAATACCGCAAGGGGCGGCAGGTGGGGTCTATCGACCTGCGGGAGATCAAGGGCCTGCCCGGTGCGCATAACCACCAGAATGCCTGTTGCGCCTATGCGGTGTGCCGGTCCCTTGGCCTTGCGCCCCGTGTGATCGAAGAGGGGTTGCGGTCCTATCCGGGGCTGCCCCACCGCAGTCAGGTCGTCGCAGAGGCGAATGGCGTGGTCTTCGTCAATGACAGCAAGGCAACCAACGTGGATAGCGCGCTGCGGGCGTTGCAGGCGTTCAAGAACGTCCGTTGGATCTGCGGCGGGTTGGAAAAGGATGGCGGGCTTGAAGCGCTGCGCGGTGCTGCTGGCTCTGTGCGCAAAGCCTATGTGATCGGGCGGGAAGCTGCGGCCTTTGCGATGCAGTTGGCGCCAGAAGCAGAGGTCTGCGGAACCATGGCGCAGGCCGTGGCCCGCGCGATCGAAGACGCAGAGCCGGGCGATGTTATCCTGCTTGCCCCGGCGGCTGCCAGTTTTGACCAATATGACAACTTTGAGCAGCGCGGCGACGATTTCGTTGCGCAGATTTCACGTATATTGGAAAGTTAAGGGGCGTGGCGCCGCGCGTTTTACCCGCGCCGTGCCGCCTTATCCACAGCGTTACCCCGCACGGATCGATTTCGCCGCTGCCATGGCCGATGACCATGCCCATTGGAAATTGTATCCGCCCAGCCAGCCCGTCACATCCACCGCCTCGCCGATGACGTAAAGGCCGGGCAGGGTCTTGGCCGCCATCGTCTTGCTGGAAAGGGCCGATGTGTCGATCCCGCCGAGCGTGACTTCGGCGGTGCGGTATCCTTCTGTGCCGGAAGGACGCAGCGACCAGTTCTCCAACTGCGTACACAGCGCGGCAAGCGCCTTGTCAGATTGATCCGCCAGATTGCCCGACAGCGATAGCTCTGTCGCCAGATATTCCGCCAGACGGGCGGGCAGGTGCCGCGCCAGTTCGGTCTTGAGCGCATGCCGGCCGCCGCTTTGGCGCTGCGTGCGCAGGGTCTCCAGCAGCGGTGTCGGGGTCAGGTTGACGGTGATCTCTTCCCCCTCGCGCCAATAGCTTGAGCTTTGCAGGATCGCAGGCCCGGACAGCCCGCGATGGGTGAAAAGCAGCGCTTCGTCGAAACTTGTGCCGTCCTGCGTCGTCGTGCGCACGGGCTGCGAGACGCCCGCCAGCGCGGCAAAACGGCCATCGGGGAAGGTGAAGGGCACCAATGCGGGGCGCGTCTCGGTCACGGGCAGCCCGAACTGCCGCGCCAGATCATAGGCCAGCCCCGTCGCGCCCATTTTCGGGATCGACTTGCCCCCGGTGGCCAGCACAAGGTTTCGGGCCTTTACCGTCACGGTATCCCCGTCGCGTATCAGCCGCGCGGTGAAGCCTTCGGGCGTCTGCGCGACCTGCGCGATTTCGGTTTTCAGCCAAAGCTCTGCCCCGGCTTTGCGGATCAGGCCAGTCAGCATCTCGACGATCTGGCGGGCGCTGTCATCGCAAAATAGCTGGCCCAGCGTCTTTTCGTGCCATGCGATGCCGTGCTGGTCGATCAGGTCGATGAAATCCCACTGGGTATACCCGGCCAGCGCCGATTTGCAGAAATGCGGATTTGCCGACAGGAAGGCATGGGGCGCGCAATGCATGTTGGTGAAGTTGCAGCGCCCGCCGCCGGAGATGCGGATCTTCTCGCCCGGCGCTTTGGCGTGGTCCACGACCAGCACGCGCCCGCCCGCATGGGCTGCGCACATCATACCGGCGGCTCCGGCACCAAGGATCAACGTATCGACCTGCATGGGGCGGCGTGTGACCCAGTGCCGGGCCGGGGTCAAGCGGGAGCTGCGCGGGCCGCCACCCAAGATGCGCGCCACGGCGCCCGGCCATGCAATCAAGACTAGCCGGATCGCGGGGCTTGCGGTATTGTTACCGACAAGATCCCGAAAAATCGGGACGCTTTCGAGGCAAATTGGCGGTTTGACATGACAGAAATGGTGTATGGCACGGTCCCGGTTCGGGACACGGAGCCTGTTCTTCCCAAATGGTGGCGTACGGTCGACCGTTGGACTTTAACCTGTATTCTGCTGCTTTCCTGTATCGGGCTGCTGCTTGGGCTGGCCGCGTCCCCGCCGCTGGCGGCCAAGAATGGCTTTGCGCCGTTCCATTATGTGCAGCGTCAGGCGTTTTTCGGTGGTGTTGCCGTGGTCGCGATGGTGCTGACCTCGATGATGTCCCCGGTTCTGGTGCGCCGCCTTGCGATCCTTGGATTTATCGGCGCGTTCATCGCGCTTGCGCTTCTCCCGGTGCTTGGAACCGATTTCGGCAAAGGCGCGGTGCGCTGGTATTCGCTGGGCTTTGCCAGTGTACAACCGTCTGAGTTCCTCAAACCCGTTTTCGTTGTCACCGCCGCGTGGATGCTGGCCGCCAGCCAGGACGTGAACGGCCCGCCGGGGCGGATGTGGTCCTTTGCCCTGTGCGTGACCATCGTGCTGATGCTGGCGATGCAGCCCGATTTCGGTCAGGCCTGTCTGGTTCTGTTCGGCTGGGGCGTGATGTATTTCGTCGCGGGCGCGCCGATGCTGCTGCTGGTCGGGATGGCCGCGCTGGTCGTTCTGGGCGGCGCTTTCGCCTATAACAATTCCGAACATTTCGCGCGCCGGATCGACGGCTTTCTGTCGCCCGATATCGATCCGCGGACCCAGATGGGCTATGCCACCAACGCCATTCAAGAGGGCGGTCTTTTCGGCGTCGGCGTCGGTGAGGGGCAGGTGAAATGGTCGCTGCCCGATGCGCATACGGATTTCATCATCGCGGTGGCGGCGGAGGAATACGGGCTGATCCTCGTTCTGGCGATTATCGCGCTTTATGCGATCATCGTGGTGCGCTCGTTGCTGCGGCTGATGCGGGAACGCGATCCGTTCATCCGGCTGGCGGGTACGGGGATTGCCTGCATGTTCGGTGTGCAGGCGATGATCAATATCGGCGTCGCGGTCCGCTTGCTGCCCGCCAAGGGCATGACGTTGCCATTCGTGAGTTATGGCGGCTCGTCGGTTATCGCCTCGGCCATCGGGGTGGGGATGCTGCTGGCCTTCACCCGGACGCGCCCGCAGGGGCAATTGTCCGAACTTCTGGGCCGCGGCCGATGACACAGACTGCGACGGCACCGCTTTTGGTCATCGCTGCCGGTGGCACGGGCGGGCATATGTTTCCCGCGCAGGCGCTGGCCGAAGAGATGCTGGCGCGGGGCTGGCGGGTGAAGCTATCGACCGATGCGCGCGGTGCGCGGTACACGGGCGGTTTTCCCGAAGGCACGCAGATTGACGTCATCAGCTCTGCCACATTCGCGCGCGGCGGCCTGCTGGCCAAGGCGCTGGTGCCGTTTCGAATTGCGGGCGGCGTTCTGGGCGCGGCGCTTGGCATGTTGCGCGACCGCCCATCGGTTGTGGTGGGGTTCGGCGGGTATCCGTCCATTCCGGCGATTGCAGCGGCTTGGGCGCTGCGTTTGCCACGTATGATCCATGAACAGAACGGCGTGCTGGGCCGCGTGAATGAGGCATTCGCCTCGCGCGTGGATGTGGTCGCCTGCGGCACCTGGCCGACGCAGCTTGCCGACGGGATCGAAGGCACGCCGGTCGGCAACCCGGTGCGCAGCGCGGTCCTGACGCGGGCCGGGGCGCCTTACATTCCGCCGGGCGACTACCCGATGAAACTGGTGGTGATCGGCGGCAGCCAGGGCGCGCGCATCCTCAGCCAGGTGGTGCCGGACGCAGTGGCGGAGCTGCCCGATCAGATCTTGTCCAACCTTACCGTTGTTCAGCAAGCGCGCGAGGAAGACATCGCCGCCGTAGAACAGGCTTATGCCGCCATCGGTGTGCGAGCCGAAATCGCGCCGTTCATCCATGACGTGCCGCGCCAGTTCGCAGAGGCGCAGTTGGTCATCGCCCGCGCCGGTGCTTCCAGCATTGCCGATATTGCCGCCATCGGCCGCCCGGCGATCCTGATCCCCTATGCCGCCGCCGCGCGGGACCACCAGACGGCGAATGCACGCGGATTGGTCGAAACCGGGGGCGCGATATTGATACCAGAGCGTAAATTCACGCCGGAAAGCCTTGCGCAACAGATGAAAACCGTGTTGGAGGCGCCCGATTGGGCGGTCAAGATGGCCCATGCGGCCATGCAGCACGGCCGACCGGATGCGGCGCAGACATTGGCCGATCTTGTGGAAACGCTCGCGCGGAAAGGGGCACCGACATGAACGCAGCAACGAAACTGCCCGGCGATGTGGGCGCGATCCATTTTGTCGGGATTGGCGGGATTGGCATGTCCGGCATTGCCGAGGTTCTGCTGAACCATGGCTACACCGTGCAGGGGTCCGATCTGAAAGCCAGCAAGATCACCGAACGGCTCGAAGGGCTGGGCGCGCGGATTTTCGTGGGCCAGCGGGCCGAGAATATCGAACATGCGGAAGTGGTCGTGATCTCTTCTGCGATCAAACCGGGCAACCCGGAACTGGACGCCGCGCGCGCCCGTGGCCTGCCGATCGTGCGCCGGGCCGAGATGCTGGCCGAACTTATGCGGCTGAAATCGAACGTGGCCGTGGCGGGCACGCATGGCAAGACGACGACGACCACGATGGTCGCGACGCTGCTGGATGCGGGCAAGTTCGACCCTACGGTGATCAATGGCGGGATCATTCACGCCTATGGCTCGAACGCCCGCAAGGGCGAGGGCGAGTGGATGGTCGTCGAAGCCGATGAGAGCGACGGCACTTTCACGCGCCTGCCTGCGACCATTGCGATCGTGACCAATATCGACCCGGAGCATATGGAACATTGGGGAACCGAGGAAAACCTGCATCGCGGTTTTTACGAGTTCGTCTCCAATATCCCGTTCTATGGGCTGGCGGTGTGCTGCACCGACGACAACGACGTTCAGGCGCTGGTGGGCAAGATCACCGACCGCCGCGTGATCACATATGGCTTTAATGCGCAGGCGGATGTGCGGGCGATCAATCTGACCTATGAAAACGGCAAGGCTCATTTCGACGTGGCGCTGCAATCCGAAGATGCCGTGATCGAGGGCTGCGTGTTGCCGATGCCGGGGGATCACAATGTCTCCAACGCGCTGTCGGCGATTGCGGTGGCTCGTCATCTGGGCATGAAGCGCGCAGAAATTCGCGACGCGCTGGCGGGCTTCGGCGGGGTGAACCGCCGCTTTACCCGCGTGGGCGAAGTGGACGGCGTCACGATCATCGACGATTATGGCCACCACCCGACTGAAATCGCCGCCGTGCTGAAAGCCGCGCGCCAGGCGACCTCGGGCCGGGTCATCGCCGTGCACCAACCGCACCGCTATTCCCGCCTTCACCACCATTTCGATGATTTCTGCGCCTGTTTCAACGAGGCCGATGTGGTGGGCATCGCCGATGTTTTCGCCGCCGGAGAAGACCCCATTGAGGGCGCATCGCGCGATGATCTCGTTGCGGGGCTGATCCGCCACGGGCACCGCCATGCGCGGGCGGTCGTGGATGAAGCGGATCTGGAACGACTTGTGCGGGAACAGGCGCGCCCCGGCGACATGGTCGTGTGCCTTGGGGCCGGGACGATCTCTGCCTGGGCCAATGCGCTGCCGGAAAGGTTGATGAAAGGGGCTGCCTGAGGTGGAGATCGAGGGGGTCAGGGATAAAAACAGCCTTCGGTCTTATCTGGGGATCGAGGACGAAGCTGTCCGCATCCCGACCGCACGCCGCGTCGCGTATCTTTCTGCGATGCGGGTCGCGCCGATTGCGCTGCGTCATTTTTCTTCTCGGTCGCACTTGAACAACTCAGAGTTAACGGTTCTACCGTTCTTCGCGACGTTGTCATATTCAGCGGTGGTCAGCAGTTATCCAACACCTAAAATTAAATTGAGTTCAATCCGCACCGCTGTCAAAGTTTCCCGCGACTACGCTAACTCTATCACTAATGCTTCAGACATGGTCAGAGCCGCGTCGGTCGCTACCGCGGGTGCTGCCGCCACCGCCGGAAGAACCGCCGCCGCCACAGTGGCGATTGCTTTTGCGTCCGGACTTATCCCGAAATTCTGGGCTATCGTTCAAAGTGACCTTAAGGCACTGAAGCGAAATCCCACAGGGCCGATGCAGCGGGTCTGGTCGGATGACATGTTCGGCGAAATAGAAGAAGCATGGAACGAAGCCCGCGCGACACTCGAAGCCGACCCCAAAACCAACTGGACCTTCTGGATCACATGGTACGAGCGTGCACTGGAGGGCAAAAACCTCTATCCCGAAGAACTCGCCCTCATCCTCGACCAATTCACTGAAGACGACTGGCTCGGCGACCCCGCCAAGGTGAACCCCGCCTTCGACCCGATCTTGGAGTTGTATCGGCAGGATGAGGCGGGGGGCGGTGGCGACGTTGATCCCTTTCCGCAACGCAAACCTGCGAACATCAAGGCGATCAGATCGCAGGTCGTTGCGCTTAAAGATTATGTTGATGGCGAGTTTGAGTTCCTCAAAGGCTACAACGGTGAACTTTCAGCGGACGAAGAACAACGCGAGCCAATCCTCGAAGTGCTCGCGGCCCTGCGTGAAATAATCGACGACATCTTAAGGGTTTTCGAAGAAGAGGAAGCATCGACGGCTCTGGTTGTTGTTGACGAAAAGGTCCCTGCCGTCACTGAACAGGCCGAAAAACTGGAACAACTCGAAACCATCCCAAACATTAGTGCGCATATCATCGCAATGACAGCCACCGTTAAGTACATGACCGACAACGGTTGGTCTCAAAAAAGCGCAGAAGCTGCTGCGCTTGCTCAACACAGCAAAGGGTTTGTCGCGAAAGCAAAAGAATTTTTGCAAACAAAGTTCAAGAAAAGTCCGCCCAGTTTGACACGGTTCTCTCCAAAAGATAGCCCCAAATAGCTCTTCTCGGGTTCTCAAAACGCGCGGAACAAGGCCGCAGGCCGCCGCGCATCGACGGGCCGCCCCCCCCCGGCACGGCGATTTGTTGAGGGCATTGCGCCGTTCAGGGCTTTCGAGGCAAACACCAACCATAAAGTGCTGCTGATCGAAGGGTGGGTCGCCGCACCGCGGCCCATCGCTGCGCAGCTTATCACGTTGATCGCAGGGGCCGGTAGGAGGTATGATCGCGTCATGACACTCCTTTACACATGTATCGCGTGGGTTCTGGCCTCTTCCGTGGTGGCGATGCTGCCGATGCGGCGCCAGTATGTCCCCGGTGTCATGCTGCTGATTGCCGCACCGCTGCTCATCATCTGGATTTGGCTGGACATCGGCTGGTGGGCGGGGATGTTGGCGGCGGCGGCTTTCGTGTCGATGTTTCGCAACCCGTTGCGCTATCTTTGGGCGCGGCTGAAGGGGCAAACTCCGAAGCTGCCGGACTGAGGATAACCGCGGGGGCGGGGCATGGCTGAAGAACATCTCAAACGCAGGATCGGGCTGGGTCTGCTAACCGCGTATGGCGTTGGCGTCATGATCGGCGCGGGGATTTACGTGCTGGTCGGTGCCGTGGCCGGGCAGGCGGGGTTCTGGGCGCCGCTGTCCTTTCTGCTGGCGGGGCTGATCGCGGCCCCCACAGCGCTGAGCTATGCCGAATTTTCGACCCGTCTGCCCGAAGCGGCGGGGGAAGCCGCCTATGTCGGGCAGGGCCTGTCGAGCCAGACGCTCGCCCTTGTGGTCGGGCTGGCCATCGTCGCGGCGGGCACGGTGTCGGCGGGGGCGGTTCTGCGGGGCGGCGTTGGATACCTGTCGGTCGTGCTGCCATGGCCGGAACTGGTTTTGCTGATCGGTCTGGGGTGCCTCATCACGCTGGTCTGTATCGTGGGCGTTCTGGAAAGCCTGGCACTGGCCGCGCTTTTCACGGTGATCGAGGTCGCGGGCCTTGGCATGGTGATCTGGGCTGGGGGTCATGCCACGCCGGTCGCCGAATATGTCAGCCCCCCGGAGGTGCCTTGGTCGCTGGTTGGCATGGGGGCGGTGCTGGCCTTCTTCGCCTTTATCGGTTTCGAAGACATCGTGAACATGGCCGAAGAGGTCGACCGCCCGGAGCACACCATGCCGCGCGCCATCGTACTGTCGCTGGCGATCACATCCGTCATCTACGCGCTGGTGGCATGGGCCTGCGTGCGCGCAGTGACAGTGTCCGATCTGGCCGCCTCCAGCAGCCCTTTGGCGCTGGTGTGGGAACGGGGCATGGGCACGTCCTCGGGCTTTCTGGCGCTGATCGCGGCTGTGGCAGCACTGAACGGCGTGCTGGCGCAGATCGTCATGGCGGCGCGCGTGATGTTCGGGCTGGGGCGGCGTAACCGGGGCTTGAGGATTTTCTTTCACGCGCATCCGCGTTTCGGAACGCCGGTGCTGGCCACGGTGCTGATCGGCGCGGCGGTTATTGGCTGCGCGGTTTTCCTGAGCGTTCTGGAACTGGCAGAGTTGACCACCACGCTGCTGCTGACCGTTTTCGTGATGGTGAACCTTGCCCTGATCCTGCAAAAGCGCCGCGTGCCCGAGGCACCGTTCCGCGTTCCGGCGGCCGTTCCATGGGCCGGGCTGCTGCTATCCGCCGGGGCCTTGGCGACCAGCCTGCGGGCGCTTGCGGTATGAGCCTGCCGCTGATCCTTGCCTGCCTCTGGGCCGTGGTCGCGAATGTGATCGCCATGTTCCCGTCGCGCGACAATCACTGGCGCAACGCCTATATCCTCATCGCGATCGGCATTCCCATTCTGGTGGCCATCGGCTATCGCCACGGGGTGCTGCTGGCACTGTTGGTGATGGTCGCGGGGATGAGCATCCTGCGTTGGCCGATGATCTATCTGATGCGCTGGCTGCGCGGGCTTCTATCGGGAAAGGGGCGGTCCCTGTGATTTATGTCTTGGCGATCCTGTCTCTTGGCGTGGGGCTGCTGCTCGGGGCGTGGCTGGCGCGGCGGCAACGCTGGGGCGGCTTGATCGCGCTGGTGGTGCTGGGCACGGTCCTGTTCGGGATCGGGATTTGGCAGGTCAACGCACGGTCGCGGCCCGAGGGGTTTGACGGCGTGGCTGAAATCGGGCTGCTGTTCCTTGCGCTTGCGCCATTGGAACTGGGCGCGCTGATCGGGGCAGGCCTGACGGCTCTGCGCCGCCGCACAAGCTGACCGCCCAAACTGACCGGCCACGCAGGGCCATCTGCCCGCAGGTCTTGCCGTTCAGCGCCCAAGCGCGTAGCACCGGGAAAATTCCGAACGCCTGAGCAGACCCGATGTCCCATATTCCGACGCCGCGCGGCAAACTGACCCCGAACCGGCCCCTGAATGAGCTGACATGGCTGCGTGTGGGTGGCCCGGCGGATTGGCTGTTCCAGCCGGCCGATATCGACGATCTTAGCGCGTTTCTGCGCGACCTGCCTGCCGAGATGACAGTCTTTCCCATGGGGGTTGGCTCCAACCTGATCGTGCGCGATGGCGGGTTGCGGGCCGTGGTGATCCGTTTGCCGATGCGCGGTTTCGGCCAGATCGACATTGACGGCACGCGCGTCACCGCAGGGGCGGCGGCGCTGGACAGCCGGGTGGCGATGCAGGCGGCGCAGGCGGGGGTGGACCTGACCTTTCTGCGCACCATCCCCGGTGCAATCGGCGGCGCGGTGCGGATGAATGCCGGGTGCTATGGCAGCTACACGGCGGATGTGTTCGTATCCGCCACAGTCGTTTTGCGCACGGGCGAGATCGTGACACTGGGCCCGGACGATCTGAACTTCCGCTACCGGCAAAGCGATCTGCCGGGCGGCGCAGTGCTGGTAAGCGCGGTTCTGGAAGGGCCCGCAGGCGATCCGGCGGCACTGGCGGCCCGGATGGAGGACCAGCTGGACAAGCGTGATGCGACCCAGCCGACCAAGGACCGCAGCGCCGGGTCCACGTTCCGCAATCCTGCCGGTTTTTCCAGCACGGGGCGCGCTGATGATGTGCATGATCTCAAGGCGTGGAAGGTGATCGACGACGCGGGAATGCGCGGCGCGACACGCGGCGGCGCGCAAATGAGCGAGAAGCATTCCAACTTCCTGATCAACACTGGTGACGCCACAGCGGCAGAGCTTGAAGGATTGGGCGAAGAAGTGCGAAAAAAGGTTTACCAGACAAGCGGCATCACGCTAGAATGGGAAATCATGCGGGTGGGCGAGGCATCCCCCGCAGACAGCCAAAAAACGGCACAATAACAAGGGCCAAAAACGGTCCGGGAAATGAGGCACGAAGTGGGTCAGTCGAGCAGGACACCCAAACGTGTGGCGGTATTGATGGGCGGTCCCTCGGCAGAGCGCGAGGTGTCCTTGTCCAGTGGGCGCGAATGCGCCATTGCGCTGCGCGAGGCGGGATATGATGTGATCGAGGTCGATGCAGGCCCCGATCTGGCCGCTGTGCTGACCTCTGAAAAGCCCGATGTCGTGTTCAACGCCCTGCATGGCCGCTGGGGCGAGGATGGCTGCGTGCAAGGTCTTCTGGAGTGGATGCGCATTCCCTATACCCATTCGGGCGTGCTGTGTTCGGCCCTTGCGATGGACAAGGAAAAGACCAAGGACGCCTATCGCGCGGCGGGGCTGCCAGTCATGGACAGCGTTCTGGCGACGCGCGCGGATATCGAAGCGGCGCATGTGATGGCGCCCCCCTATGTGGTCAAACCCTATAACGAAGGGTCCTCGGTCGGGGTCTATATCGTGCGCGAGAAAGCCAACGGGCCGCCGACCCTCGCGCCGGAATTGCCCGACGTGCTGATGGTCGAAACCTATGCGCCGGGGCGTGAATTGACGACCACGGTGATTGGCGACAAGGCGCTGGGCGTCACGGATATCGTCACCGACGGCTGGTACGACTTTCACGCCAAATACGCCGAAGGCGGTTCCCGCCACGTGGTGCCCGCCGATGTGCCGCAAGAGATTTTCGATGCCTGCCTCGACTATGCGCTGCGGGCGCACCGCGTTCTGGGGTGCCGGGGCGTCAGCCGCACCGATTTCCGCTGGGACGAGGCGCGCGGGCTGGACGGGTTGATCCTGCTTGAAACGAATACCCAGCCGGGCATGACGCCCACATCGCTGGTGCCAGAGCAGGCGGCGCATGAGGGGATCAGCTTCCCCGAACTGTGCGCCTGGATGGTGGAGGATGCCTCATGCGACCGTTGAACTGGCTGCGCCGCGACAAACCGCGCAAGGCGGACCCGGCCCCGTCACGCTGGGCGTGGCGGCTGGAACGGTGGATGCTGACGCCAAGCATCCGGCTTGCACTGCGCGCGGGCATTCCCTTTGCGCTGGCCTTCGGGGCAGTGACGGGGTGGTTCTCTGTCGAGGAGAACCGCATGATGGTACTGGACACGATTGCAGAGCTGCGCGCCAGCGTGGAGCAGCGACCGGAATTCATGGTAAATGTCATGGCCGTCGAAGGCGCTGGCCCCGAAGTCGCGGCCGATATTCGCGATATCATGCCCTTCGATCTGCCGACCTCGTCCTTCGATCTGGATCTTGAGCAACTGCGCGACACGATCGAAGGGCTGGACCCGGTAGCCGAGGCGAGCCTGCGCATCCGCTCTGGCGGGGTGCTGGAGGTCGATGTGACCGAACGGACCCCGGTCGCGGTTTGGCGGACCTATGAACAATTGACGCTGATCGATGCGGGCGGCGCGCATGTGGCAGAAATCCCGACCCGTCTGGCGCGGCCCGATCTGCCGCTGATCGCAGGTGACGGCGCGGATAAACACGTGCCCGAAGCGTTGGCGCTGATCCAGGCGGCGGACCCGCTGGGCGACCGGATGCGCGGCCTTGTGCGGATTGGCGAGCGGCGTTGGGACGTCGTGCTGGACCGCGACCAGCGTATCCTGTTGCCCGAAGAGGGGGCCTTGCAGGCGCTGGAGCGCGTGATCGCGCTGGACGAGGCACAGGATTTGCTGGCGCGAGACATCGCGCGGGTTGATATGCGGCTGGGCGATCGCCCAACGGTACAGATGAACGAGGCTGCCACGCAGGCATGGTGGCAGATCAGGGCACCAGCGGGTGCCGTGACACAGGCAGGTGACGAGCAATGATGGATCTCTATTCTTTCCAACGCAGTATGCGACGGATGCGGCAGCAAGCGCTTCAGCGCGGGGTGGTGGCTATTCTGGACGTGGGATCGTCCAAGATCGCCTGCCTTGTGCTGCGCTTCGACAATGCCGCGCGGATGGAGGACACGCCAGAGATGGGCGCGCTGGCCGGGCAAGCGGGCTTCCGGGTGATCGGCGCGGCGACGACACGGTCGCGCGGCGTCACATTCGGCGAGATCAGCGCCATGGGCGAGACAGAGCGCGCGATCCGCACCGCCTTGCAAGCGGCCCAGAAGATGGCCGGGATTCGTGTCGATCACGTGATCGCCTGTTTTTCGGGGGCAGAGCCGCGGTCCTACGGTCTGGATCACAAGCTGGAAGTCGAAAGCCAGGTTGTGACCGAAGAACACGTGGCGCGCGTTCTGGCGGGCTGCGATGTGCCGGATTACGGTCCGGGGCGCGAAGTGCTTCATGCGCAGCCGGTCAATTTCGCATTGGACCACCGGTCTGGGCTGATTGATCCGCGCGGGCAGATCGGCAACCAATTGTCGGTCGATATGCACATGCTGACTGTCGAAGCCTCTGCCGTGCAGCATCTGGCCCATTGCATCAAGCGCTGCGACCTCGAACTGGCGGGGATCGCGTCTTCGGCCTATGCCTCGGGGATTGCTGCGCTGGTGGAAGACGAACAAGAGCTTGGCGCGGCCTGTATCGATCTGGGCGGCGGTGCAACCGGCGTGTCGATCTTCATCAAGAAACACATGATCTTTGCGGATTCGGTGCGCATGGGCGGTGACCATGTGACGGCCGATATCTCCATGGGTCTGCAAGTCCCGATGCAGCAGGCCGAACGGATCAAGACCTTTTACGGCGGGGTTCATGCGACGGGCATGGATGACCGCGAGATGATCGAGATCGGCGGTGATACTGGTGATTTCGAACATGACCGGCGCACGGCCAGCCGGGCAGAGATCATTGGTATCATGCGCCCACGGGTCGAGGAAATCCTTGAAGAGGTCCGCGCGCGTCTGGATGCGGCCGGGTTCGATCACCTGCCCAGCCAGCAAATCGTGCTGACCGGTGGCGGCAGCCAGATTCCGGGGCTCGACGGGCTGGCAAGCCGTATCCTTGGGCAGAATGTGCGGCTGGGGCGTCCGCTACGGGTGCATGGACTGCCGCAGGCGGCGACCGGCCCGGGCTTTGCCAGCGCCGTGGGGCTGAGCCTTTTCGCCGCCCATCCGCAGGATGAATGGTGGGATTTCGACATTCCGGCGGATCGCTACCCGGCGCGCAGCTTCCGCCGCGCCGTCAAATGGTTCCGTGACAATTGGTAAAGGGCAGGGGCCTTGCTGGTCTTGCCATGCGGGCCTCATCCCTGTTGCTGGCCATCTGTCTGCTGCCTGCGGTGCTTATGTCGGTCTGGATCGCGCCGGCCCGCGGGCAAGAGATGATCTCGCCCGAGAGCTTTCTGGACATTGCAGAAGGCCGCACGCTGACCTTTCATAGCTTTCCGGGCAATCGGCTTGTCGGTACGGAACAATTCCTGAGCCGGTCGCTTAGCGTCTGGAAAACCCGCGAATATGGCTGCGTCTATGGTCGCATCTGGGTGGAAGACCGGCAAATCTGCTTTCTTTACGAAGATATCGACGCGGTGCCCGATTGTTGGAACGTGTTCCGAATGGATGACCGCCTACTGGTGCGCACGCCCGAGGCTTTCGGCGCTCAGGTGCAGGAAGTGACCGAGATTTCGGACACGCCCGTGGGCTGCCCGGAGACCCCGATCAGTTAACGAATCGACTTGCATCTTTCGTGGTTATCCATAGGTTTATCCCCAAGGTCCCACAGAGGCCGGACGGCAAATTGAGCAGTCGTCCTGACATTTTGAATGAACGACACGCGCGAAACGGTTGCGATTCCACACGTATCGGTAGTTGTGGAAAAGATTGTGGTGCGTTGACTATGCGCCGCAACATCTTGGGCGATCAGCAAAATACTGCCTGTTGTTGTCTTGAAATTGCCATATTTGGTGGTTGAAGGCCGATTTCCGGGTGACGTCCTTCCTACGCTTCGATAAACTTGCTCGTGATTTATAAGGCGAATCCCGCAGGCAGCCGGGACCAAGACAGGCGGATCCTATTATGACCTTGAATCTCTCCATGCCGGGTGAACCGGACCTAAAACCCAAGATCACCGTTTTTGGTGTGGGCGGTGCCGGTGGCAACGCGGTCAATAACATGATCGAAAAGCAACTCGCGGGCGTTGAGTTCGTTGTTGCGAACACCGACGCGCAGGCGCTGCAGCAATCGGCTTCGGAGCAGCGCATTCAGCTTGGCGTGAAAGTGACCGAAGGTCTGGGCGCGGGCGCGCGGGCTGCCGTTGGCGCCGCTGCGGCGGAAGAGAGCATCGAGCAGATCGTCGATCACCTTGCAGGCGCGCATATGTGCTTCATCACTGCGGGCATGGGCGGTGGCACCGGGACGGGTGCTGCGCCGATCATCGCGCAGGCTGCACGCGAATTGGGCGTTCTGACGGTTGGTGTTGTGACCAAGCCGTTCCAGTTCGAAGGCAACAAGCGGATGCGCCAGGCGGAAGAGGGCGTCGAAGCGCTCCAGCGCGTTGTCGATACGCTGATCATTATTCCGAACCAGAACCTGTTCCGGCTTGCCAACGAAAAGACCACCTTCACCGATGCGTTCTCCATGGCGGATGACGTTCTGTACCAAGGCGTCAAAGGCGTGACCGATCTGATGGTCCGTCCCGGCCTGATCAACCTTGATTTCGCGGATGTGCGCGCCGTCATGGACGAGATGGGCAAGGCGATGATGGGAACGGGCGAGGCCGACGGCGAAGATCGCGCGGTTCAAGCGGCAGAGAAGGCGATTGCAAACCCGCTGCTGGACGAAATCTCGCTGCGTGGCGCCAAGGGCGTTCTGATCAACATCACCGGCAGCGAAGACCTGACGCTGTTCGAACTCGACGAGGCGGCCAACCGCATCCGCGAAGAGGTCGATCCCGAGGCGAACATCATCGTTGGGTCCACACTTGAGCCCGAAATGCACGGCACCATGCGTGTGTCGGTCGTGGCCACCGGGATCGATGCGTCCGAAAATGTGGGCGAAACTCCGGTTCCGCGTCGCAGCCTGAGCGCACCGCTGACGCAAACCGTGGCCGCCGATGCGCCGGAAGAAGCGACCTACGCACAGCCGCAACCCGCTGTCGCGGAAGAGCGGATGCCCGAACCGGCGCAAACGCCCATGGCGGTTGCCGCAGAAGAACCCAGCCTGTTCGAAGACATCGAAACGCAGCGCGGCGCGGCGGCGGAAGCCCCTGCACAAGGTTATGAAGCCCCGCAGCATTATGCGGCCGACGACCTGCCGCCCCCGGCCTATCAGCCGGAGCCTGCGCAATACGAACCGGCACAGCAGTCGCTGGAAGCGGAGCCGGAAGATTACCCCGCGCCGCAACAGCATCACGCACCCGGCACACCGTCGCCCGAAGCGATGGCACGTCTGCGGGCTGTGACCCAGCGCGCGAATGGCGGGCAGGCCGCGCAGCCGCAACCGGCAGCAGAGCCGCAGCACGCTGCGGGCGATCGGTCCTCGCGCTTTGGCATCAACTCGCTGATCAACCGGATGACCGGCCACGCCGAAGGGCAAGCATCGCAACCGGCGCAGCGTGTGCAACCGCAGGTGTCCCGCGCCGTCGCGCCGGAGCCGCAGGCCCGTGAAGGGGTCGATCAGGACAACGAGCGGATCGAAATCCCGGCCTTCCTGCGCCGCCAAGCCAACTGATCCTGAAACATTGTTTCATTAAAGGGGCCGCTTCGTGCGGCCCTTTTTCGTTTTTTATCAGATGTTTAGTGCGCGCGTGGCAAGGTTTCGCCACTACAGCCCGTCATGTTTCAAACCGTTACAAAGCGTGTGTTGAGCCTTCGGCCTCATAACAATATTTCATTAACAACGGTAAACTTTGTGAACGCTAACAAGATACGCGAACAACGCTACGGGGCAGCAGTGCAGACAACGATCAAATCATCGGTCACCTTTCGGGGCAAAGGCTTGCATTCGGGCGCATCTGCCCGGATCACGATCTTTCCTGCGTCCGCGGAGCATGGAATCTGGTTCAAACGAGTCGACGTGATCGGCAAGGACAACCTTGTGCCCGCGCGCTGGGACGTGGCGGAGCATTCTCCGCTGTGCACCAAGCTGATCAACGAAGCGGGCGTGTCCGTTTCCACGGTCGAACACCTCATGGCGGCGCTGGCCGGGTGCGGTGTTCATAATGCGCTGATCGAAATCGACGGCCCGGAAGTTCCGATCCTGGACGGGTCCGCCGCACCTTTCGTGCGCGGGATCATGCAGCGTGGTTTGCAGCGGCTCAACGTGCCGGTGCGCGCCTTCGAAGTGGTCGAGGAAGTCTCCGTGACGCATAACGGTGCGACGGCGACGATTTCTCCCTCCGAAGAGATGGGCATCGAGTTCCATATCGACTTCGAAGACGCAGCCATCGGCAAGCAGTCCAAGCGACTGAATATGGCCAATGGCAGCTTTGCCCGCGAATTGTGCGACAGCCGGACCTTCTGCCGGAAAGCGGATGTCGAGGCGATGCAGGCCAATGGGCTTGCCCTTGGTGGCGCGCCCGGCGTGAATGCTGTGGTCTTTGATGGCGGTCATGTGGTCAGCCCCGGCGGTCTGCGCCACAGGGACGAACCTGTTCGCCACAAGATGCTGGACGCGCTCGGCGATCTGGCACTGGCGGGGGCCCCGCTGATCGGCCATTACACTGGCGACAAGGCCGGGCATACCCTGACCAATATGCTGCTGCGCAAACTCTTCGCGACCCCCGGCGCCGTCCGGATGGTAACATGCGATGACGCCCGGACAGCCCGGCTTCCCGGGGCAGGGCTGCATTGGAGCGAAGTGCCCCGAGTCGCCTGACGGGTCACAGTCTGCGAATGGATTGTCAAAACGACCTGAATCGACTTTCAGCCTTGGAAGTGAATGTGCTAGAGCGATCTGAGGATGATGGCTCTGGTGGGGTGACCTTCGCGTGCTGAAGTGGAAACAAGGGCATTGGGTATGACGAGCGTCTCGGTGCGGATCCGCGCAGGTAAGTGGCTCTCGGCGGCGGCGCTCGCTGTGGCCCTTTCGGGCTGCGGCAATGGCGGCGGCGCTGGCTTTTTCTCGAACGAAGAAATCCCGCTGGAAACCTATACCCCGCTTCAAATCTTCGAGCGTGGGGAATTCGAACTGGAACGGCGGCGTCCCGATGACGCGGCCTTCTATTTTGGCGAAATCGAACGGCTTTACCCGTATAGCGATCTGGCCAAGCGGGCGCTGATCATGCAGGCCTATTCCTATCATCAGGACCGCGATTACGAGAATAGCCGCTCTGCCGCGCAGCGCTTCATCGACTTCTATCCCGATGACGATGACGCGGCCTATGCGCAGTATCTTCTGGCGCTCAGCTATTACGACCAGATTGACGATGTGGGCCGGGATCAGGGACTGACCTTCCAGGCGCTGCAATCGTTGCGGCAGGTGATTGAACGGTATCCCGATAGCGAATACGCTAAATCGTCCATCCTGAAATTCGACCTTGCCTTCGATCACCTTGCGGGCAAGGAAATGGAAATCGGGCGCTACTACCTGAAGCGCGAACATTACCCGGCGGCGATCAACCGTTTCCGCGTGGTGGTTGAAGATTTCCAAACCACGACCCACACTGCCGAAGCGCTGCACCGTTTGGTGGAGGCGTATCTGTCGCTGGGTCTTACGGATGAGGCGCAGTCGGCTGGGGCGATCCTTGGCTACAACTTCCAGTCGACCGAATGGTACAAGGCAAGTTATGCGCTGCTGACCGGGGTCGGGCTTGAGCCGAAAGTGCGCGGCAATAACTGGCTGGCGCAGGTGTATCGCCAAATGATCCAGGGCAAGTGGCTATAGTCAGGTGTGCTGAAGCACACCCTACGGGACGACGCTGATGCTGCGCGGGCTTGAAATCCGGGACATGCTGATCATCGAACGGTTGGAACTGGCGTTCCATCCGGGTCTTAACGTGTTGACCGGCGAAACCGGGGCCGGCAAGTCGATCTTGCTGGATGCGCTTGGCTTCGTTCTGGGGTGGCGCGGGCGGGCCGATCTGGTGCGTCAGGGCGCGCAGACCGGTGAAGTGACCGCGTGGTTCGATCTGGACGAGGCGCATCCGGCGCGTGCTGTCCTGCGCGAGGCCGGTCTGCCCGAAAGCGACGAATTGCTGCTGCGGCGGGTCAACACGGCGGATGGGCGCAAGACCGCATGGGTCAACGACCGGCGCGCCAGTGGGGAGGTGCTGCGGGCGCTGTCCGAAGTGCTGTTGGAGCTGCACGGGCAGCATGATGATCGCGGATTGCTTAACACCCGCGGGCATCGCGACATTCTCGACAGTTTTGGCGGCCATGCGCCGCTGTTGCAGGACACCCGTGCGGGATGGGCCGGATTGCGCGCGGCGGAAAAGGCGTTGCGCGCGGCGGAAGAGGCGATCGACGCGGTGCGGGCAGAGGAAGATTTCCTGCGCCACGCGGTGTCCGAACTGGACAAGCTCGATCCGCAACCGGGCGAGGAAGAAACGCTCGACTCGCAGCGGCGCATGATGCAGGCCTCCGAAAAGATTGCAGGCGATGTGGGCCGCGCCCAGGCGGCGTTGGGTTATGAGGGCGCCGAAGGGGCCTTGTCGGACGCGCTGCGCTGGCTCGAAGGGGTGGCGGACCGGGCCGAAGGGCAGTTGGAGGAACCGATTGCCGCGCTGGGGCGGGCGCTGAACGAACTTGGCGATGCGGCCAGCGGTGTCGAGCGCTGCCTTGATGTGCTGACCTTCAACCCGGCGGAACTGGAAAGCTGCGAGGAACGTCTGTTCGCGATCCGTGGGCTTGCGCGCAAGCACGGGGTCGAACCCGATGCGCTTGCGGATTTTGCCGACAGCCTGCGTGCGCGGCTGGCGCAGCTGGACGATGGTGACGCGGATATCGAACGGCTTCAGGCCGATTGGCGCGTGGCCGAACAGGAATTCGCCACAGCAGCGGATGCGTTGAGCGCGGCGCGGCGCGCGGCGGCAGAGCGTCTGGACACAGCCGTGCGCGCAGAGCTTGCCCCGCTCAAGATGGAGCGGGCGGTTTTCACAACCCAGATCAGCGATGACACCCCCGGCCCGGAAGGGCAGGATGCGGTGGCCTTCACCGTTGCCACGAACCCCGGCGCACCAGCCGGGCCGCTGAACAAGATCGCCAGCGGTGGTGAACTCAGCCGGTTTTTGCTGGCGCTCAAAGTGTGCCTGACCGAAGGTCAGCAGGGCATCACCATGATCTTCGACGAGATCGACCGGGGCGTTGGCGGTGCGACGGCGGATGCGGTCGGACGCCGATTGGCGGCACTGGCAGAGGACGGGCAGGTGCTGGTCGTTACCCACTCGCCGCAGGTGGCAGCGCTTGGGGCGCATCACTGGCGGGTGGAAAAGCAGGTCGAAGACGGGATGACGACCTCTACCGTGGTGCCGCTTCTGCCCGAGGAACGGGTGGACGAAATCGCGCGGATGTTGTCCGGTGATCGCATCACCCCAGAGGCCCGCAGCGCTGCGCAGGCTTTGCTTTCCGGGTAACGCCGCGAAAATCTTCGCCCATACGGGGTTTTACACGGCGCTCCTGAAGCGTATCACCGAATGTGAGACCTGTCAGAACAGTGTGCCGAAATGTCTGCGCCGAACCGTTCCATTCTGTCCGAACAGCTGGATCAGGCCGTGACTGCCTGCAAAGGCGGCTGGGAAATGCTGCGCCGACGCGGGCCAAGCCAGATCCAGTTCTGGTTCATCGCCCTGGTGGTCGGGATCGCGGCCGGGTTCGCGGCGCTGTTCTTCCGCAAGGGGATCGAGACACTGCAAGCGGTGATCTACCGCACCGATGACGTGCAATATCTGCACAGCCATGCGGGCAGTCTGCCATGGTACGTGATCGTCATCATCCCGGTGGTGGGCGGCCTTGTTGTGGGGCTGATCCTGCACAATTTCACGCCCGATGGCCGGGTGCGGTCCGTCGCTGATGTGATCGAGGGCGCGGCGCTGAAAGATGGCCGGGTGGAACAGCGGGCGGGGGTGGCCTCTGCGCTGGCCTCGCTGATTACGCTGAGTTCGGGTGGCTCCTCTGGGCGAGAGGGGCCTGTCGTTCACTTGGCCGGCGTGCTGTCCACATGGATCAGCAACCGGATTGCCGCCGATGGCATCACGGGGCGCGATTTGCTGGGCTGCGCAGTGGCGGCTGCGGTATCGGCCAGTTTCAACGCACCCATCGCCGGCGCGCTGTTTGCGCTGGAGGTCGTGCTGCGGCACTTCGCGGTCCATGCCTTTGCGCCGATTGTCATCGCGTCCGCTGCGGGAACCGTCATCAACCGGCTGGAATATGGCGGTGTGACGGAATTTGCGCTGCCCACCGCGTCGGAATTGGCGTTCTACATCGAACTTCCGGCCTTCCTGCTGTTGGGGCTGCTATGCGGCGCGGTTGCGGTGTTCCTGATGCGCGGGATCTTCTGGGCGGATAGTCTTGCAAACAATGTGCAAGCGCGCACCAAGCTGCCGCGCTGGCTGCGTCCTGCCTTGGCGGGGCTGCTGCTGGGGGCGATTGCAGTGTGGTATCCGCATATCATCGGCGTCGGCTATGAGACGACCTCGCTTGCGCTGACCGGCCAGCTTTTGCTGCATGATGCCATCGTCTTTGCGTTGATCAAATCCGTGGCCGTGGCGATTACGCTGGGCGGACGCATGGGCGGCGGCGTGTTTTCCCCGTCTTTGATGATCGGCGGTTTGACCGGGCTAAGCTTTGGGCTAATCGCAACCAGCGTGCTTCCGCAATGGTCCGGCGCGGTGGCGATCTATGCCCTTGCCGGGATGGGCGGTGTGGCGGCGGCCGTTCTGGGCGCACCGATTTCCACGACATTGATCGTGTTTGAATTGACCGGGGACTGGCAGACGGGGCTGGCGGTCATGGTCTCTGTGTCCATGTCCACGGCGCTGGCATCGCGTCTGGTCGATCGCAGTTTCTTCCTGACGCAGTTGGAACGCCGCGGCACACGTTTAGCCGCCGGACCGCAGGCCTATCTTCTGTCGATGTTCCGGGTCAGTGCCGTGATGCGCGCGGCGGATCACCCACGCGCCGCGCCAGAACAGCAATGCTGGGACATGATCCGGGACGGCACCTATGTGGATGGAAATGCGACGCTGGAAGCGGCGATGCCGGTCTTCGATCAGGCCGGTGTGGCGTTCCTGCCGGTAGTCTCACTGACCGGCGAAGACACGCCGCCGCAGCTTTTGGGAACCTTGTTCCATGTGGATGCGCTCAAGGCCTATAACCGGGCCCTCGCGGCAACCGCCGCAGAGGAGCATAGCTGACCGGAACGGGAACCGGGCGGAAATTCCCGCCGGGTTCGGTTATCTTGGTTCAGATGTTTTCGACCGTCACGCCATTGCCGGTGTAAAAGGCCAGATGATCCTTGATCCGTGCGACGCCTTCCTTGGGGTTCTCATAGCTCCAGACCGCGTTTTCCAGCGTGGCGGATTTGGTGACCACGGAAAAATAGCTTGCATCGCCTTTATGGGGGCAATGGGTGGTCTTGTCGGTGGCATCAAGGAACGCCATCGCGATGTCCTGACGGGGGAAATAGATCACCGGGGGGTAATCGCCTTCGACCAGTTCCAGCGCGTTGTCGGATTCGCCCAGCACTGCACCTCCGGCGCGAACGCTCCAGCGACCGTCTGCCTTGGTAATTTTGATATGATCTGCCATGGGGTCCTCCTTCGTTGTGCTGCACCCTACTGCCGAGGGTTGGTAACAGCAACGTGACACATTAGATGGCTGCGCAGGCTGCGCGCAACCATGTCGCAGCGTCATTGCTGACGCGCGGGCCGATATGTTCGAGCACCTGCGCGTGATAGGCGTTCAGCCACTCGCGATCCGCGGCGGTAAGCATGTCGGGCACGATCAGGCGGCGGTCAATGGGCGCGAAGGTCAGCGTCCGCCAGCATAGCATGTCGCGATGGGCGTCGCCGGTCGCAAGAGCAGGGGCCTCTTCCACGACCAGCAGGTTTTCGATGCGAATCCCGAAGGCGCCTTCGCGGTAATATCCCGGCTCGTTCGACAGGATCATACCGGGTTTCAGCGGCACATGGCTGACCCGCGACAGACGCTGCGGCCCCTCGTGGACACTGAGATAGGCACCGACGCCATGACCCAGACCGTGATCGAAATCCTGACCGGCCAGCCAAAGCGGCAAGCGGCCGATCATTTCGATATCGCGGCCAGCCAGCCCGGTGGGCCAACGCAGGCAGGACATGCCGATCATCCCGCGCAGCACGCGGGTAAAGCAGGCGCGCGCCTCGTCATCAGGCGTTCCGATTGCAATGGTCCGGGTGATGTCGGTGGTGCCATCCTGGTACTGCCCCCCGGAATCGAGCACCAGCAGATGCCCGTCTTCAAGGCGGCTGTCGGTCTCTTCGGTGACGCGGTAATGCATGATCGCGCCATTGGGGCCGGTGCCGGAAATCGTATCGAAAGAGATATCCTGCAAGGCGTTGTCCTGACGGCGGCAGGCTTCCAACTGGGTGACGACCTGCGTTTCCGTAAGGCTGCCGGCTGGTTGACTGTCCAGCCACGCAAGCAGTTCGACAATTGCCGCGCCATCACGCAGGTGGGCCTGTGCCGCGCCCTCGATCTCTGCCGCGTTCTTGCAGGCTTTGGGCAAGGCGCAAGGGTCGCTGCCCATCACTGCCTTGTCGCCAAGCTGGTCTGCGACCACGACCGGAACGGTGTTCTTGTCGACCAGAACAGCCCCATCCAGGGCGGCAACGGCGGTAAGGAAGTCGGCGGGTGCGCGTACATGCACATCGTCCTGCAAATGGTCGCCCAGTTCCGCCAGCTTGCTTTCCGCCACGAACAGATCAACCTGCGCCGTGTCGTGCAGGATCGCAAAGCCATGCAAAAGCGGCACGCGGGGAATGTCGCCGCCACGCAGGTTGAGCAGCCAGCACAGCGAATCCGGAAGCGTAATCACGGCGGCGCTGTGGCCTGCCGTGCGCAGATCCTGTGCCAGCCTCGCGCATTTGTCGCCATAGGCCTCGCCCGCGAATTCAAGCGGATGCACCCGCGCCGGAGCCATGGGAGGCGGCGGCTGGTCTTCCCACACCGCATCGACGAAATTCTCTGTCTGGCAAAGGGTGATGCCGCTGCCTTCAAGCGCGGTTTCGATCTCTGCCAATTGTCCGGCGGTAAAAAGCCAGGGATCGAACCCCACTTTGCCGCCTTCGGGAAGTTGTTCGCGCAGCCACGCGCCGGAACTGATTTCGGGCCACGGAACCGGGGTGAAATGCGCCAGATCGACCTGCGCCTTGACCTGCGTGCGGTAGCGCCCGTCGATGAAGACCCCGGCAATATCTGCAAGCGCGATGCAGAAACCGGCAGAGCCTGTGAAGCCCGTCAGCCATGCCAGCCGCGCGTCGTGATCGGCGACATATTCGCCCTGATGCACATCGGCGCGCGGGATGATGAAACCGTCAATCCCGGCGGCCGCGATCTTTTCACGCAGCGCCGCCAGACGCGGCGGGCCTTGCTCGGGGCGTGCGGTGACCTCGAAACTCTGGAACATCTGTTCCTCCCTTACATGCGTGTCAGCTGGCGCGCTTGATTCCCATGACGCGGGCGCGCGCGCGCGGGTCACTGTCGAACAGTGCCGCCAATTGCTCGGTCATTGCGCCGGCGAGTTGCTCCACATCGGTGATGGTCACGGCGCGGTCGTAATAGCGCGTCACGTCATGGCCGATACCAATGGCGAGCAGTTCCACCGCCTTGCGGCGTTCGATCATGGCGATCACGTCGCGCAGGTGCTTTTCAAGATAGTTCGCCGGGTTCACCGACAGCGTGGAATCATCCACCGGGGCCCCGTCCGAAATCACCATCAGGATCTTGCGCGCTTCGGACCGGCCAAGCATCCGGCGATGCGCCCATTCCAGCGCCTCACCGTCGATGTTTTCCTTGAGCAACCCTTCCTTCATCATCAGGCCCAGATTGTCACGCGACCGGCGCCACGGGGTATCGGCCCCCTTGTAAGTGATGTGGCGCAGGTCATTCAGACGGCCCGGCTGATGCGGGCGCCCATCGTTCAGCCATGCCTCGCGCGCCAGCCCGCCTTTCCACGCACGGGTGGTAAAGCCAAGGATTTCCACCTTTACGTTGCAGCGTTCCAGCGTGCGGGCCAGAACATCGGCGCAAATCGCGGCGATAGAGATCGGCCGCCCGCGCATCGAACCGGAATTGTCCAGCAGCAGCGTCACGACCGTATCGCGGAATTCGGTGTCCTTTTCGACCTTGAAGCTCAGCGGGGTGGTCGGGTTCGCCACCACACGCGCCAGCCGTCCGGCATCCAGGATGCCCTCCTCGCGGTCGAATTCCCAAGACCGGTTCTGCTGCGCCTGAAGGCGGCGTTGCAGCTTGTTGGCAAGACGGCTCACCGCGCCCTTGAGCGGCTCAAGCTGCTGGTCGAGATAGGCGCGCAGGCGCTCCAACTCTACCGGCTCGGCCAGATCTTCGGCGGTGATTTCTTCGTCATGCTCGGTCGAAAAGACCTGATATTCAGGGTCCGCGTCGGAAATCGGCTGCGGGCTGGGCGGCTCAAGCGGGGCTTCGCCCTCGGGCAGTTCCGCTTCTTCGCCCATCTCCTGATCGGCCATGTCATCCATGGAGACCTGAGCCTGCGCCGCGTCCTGCTGTTCTTCCTGTGTCTGTTCCGGGGTGCCTTCGGCGTCTTCTTCGCCGTCGCTGTCCTGCCCCTGATTGTCGGGGTCTTCCTGCTCTTCCCCGTCCTGTTCGGCGTCTTCTTCCTGATCTTCGTCGATACTGTCAGGATCGTCGCCAAGCTGGTCGCCATAGCCCAGATCGCTGATCACCTGACGGGCGAATTTCGCGAAAGCGGACTGGTCGGACAGGATGTCTTCGAGATTTTCGAGAGACCCGCCCGCCTGTTCTTCGATAAAGGGCCGCCACAAATCCATGACGTTCTGCGCGCCGCTGGGCATATCGCGCCCGGTGGCCAGATGGCGGATCAGATAGCCGGCCGCGACGGGCAGGGGGGCTTCGGCTGGTTCGCGTACCTGATCATAGCCGCGCCGCAGCGCCTCATGTGCGATCTTGGCGTCGATATTGCCCGCCGTGCCCGGCATGTCGCGCGCGCCCATCGCCTCGCAGCGGGCGGTTTCCATCGCCTCATAGAGTTCGCGTGCCATGTCGCCGGGGGGCGCATAGCGGGCATGGGTTTCGCCATTGTGATAGCGTCGGTTCAGCGCCAGCGCATCCGCCGTGCCACGGGCCAGCAGGACCTCTTCGCGTGTCATCCGGCGCGAGACCTGCGGCAGACGCATGGAATCGCCGGACATGCCCGGAGGATCGACCGTGTAGGACACGTTCAGTTCGGGATCGTCGGCCATGACCTTGGAGGCCTCGGCGAGCGCTTTCTTGAAAGGATCGGCAGGGTTGTCTGATTTCTGAACCATGCCCAACAATTCGCCCGCAGCGGCGGAATTGGCAAGGGGGAATGCGGCTTTGAAATGCGCTAACTCAGCAGCATTTCCGCACAGCTGGCAATCTGGCGGGCCGCGCGTTGTCCTGCCAGCCGGGCGCGGCGGGGATCGGTGCCGAAAAGCGCCGTGTCGAGCAACTGGCGGTGCTGCATCTTTGCCGCGATGCGCAGGCTAAGATAGCGGCGGTCGGGACCGATAGCTGTGTAAAGCTCATCAAAAGAAGAATAGCGCTGCGCGATTACTTCAGCGGGGCCGGGCCGCAGGCGCGCATGTTCGATTTCAGCAGAGAACCGTCCAAGGCATGTGGCAATCCCGGCATAGAGCGGGTCGGGATCGGCAGGCACAGCGAAAGACGGGCCGGGAAACTGACCGATTATAAGCGCCGCAAGGGCGGATATTGCACCATTCTTGCCCATGACAGGATTAGTACACGATAGGTGTTTGTCAAAAGTGAACCGGCGGTGCGACGGCAGTTTGCCGATATGATGTCGCCGCGTCGCAGCGCCGAACCGGCGGGATTATCCGAAGATCAGGCGTTCACATTCCGCCAATCCGCGCTGACGTGCGCGGGCCGCGCCCTTGGCAATATTGGAATTAAAGCTTGCGGTTTCGGTATGCAAAAGGACCATGAAACCGGCCCAGGCTTCTAGTTCCACCTGCGCGACGTAATCTGCCGGAACGGAATTCGGGCGCGCTGCTTCGGCCAGTTCCGCGAACCAGCCGCGCCGCGCGGCGAAGTCGGTATGGTCCGCAGGGCGCTGCGTTGCCATGGCAGAGAACCGTCCGGCGCAAATGGCGAATTGATCCAGATCGGCGCGGGGCCCCATCGCAGCCGCGGGCATGGCGGCGCAAAGCAGGGGCAGGAGGGCGGCAGTGGTGAAAACCTTTGCACAAGACATGCGCCCAGTTTGTCCCATGCAGCGGACCGGTCAATGGCTGTGTCACAAAACCTTTACAATCTGGCGGGCACCTTCCGTTTTTTGGGCAGCAGGTAGGGCTTCACGCGGGAAGGCACAATCATCCGCCACCAATGAAGAACGGGCACCATGACCTGAATCATGACGCCCGCCAGTAAAAATCAGTGGCTCAAGGCCTTGTTGATCAGCCGAGGCTGACGCTCGCCGCGCTTTCAGGAAGCTCTTCGTCGAACAGGCGTTGATAGAACTCCGCCACGGTCTGACGCTCCAGCTCATCGCATTTGTTGAGGAAGGTCAGGCGGAACGCATAGCCGACATCGCGGAAAATCTCGGCGTTTTGCGCCCATGCGATCACGGTCCGCGGGCTCATCACGGTGGAAAGATCACCATTCATGAAGGCGGTCCGGGTCAGGTCGGCGACAGTGACCATCTGCTTGACGATCTTGCGGCCTTTTTCCGTGTTGTAATGCGGCGCCTTGGACAGAATGATCGAGGTTTCCGCGTCGATGGACAGATAGTTCAGCGTGGCCACAAGGCTCCACCGGTCCATCTGGCCTTGGTTCAGCTGCTGCGTGCCGTGATACAGCCCGGTCGTGTCGCCCAGACCCACGGTGTTCGCAGTCGCGAAAAGCCGGAAATAGGGATGGGGCGTGATCACTTCGTTCTGGTCAAGAAGCGTCAGCTTCCCGTCCACTTCGAGAATCCGCTGGATCACGAACATCACATCCGCGCGGCCCGCATCATATTCGTCGAATACGATCGCGCAGGGGTTGCGCAGCGCCCATGGCAGAATGCCTTCATGGAATTCGGTGACCTGCTTGCCGTCTTTCAGCTTGATCGCGTCCTTACCGATCAGGTCGATCCGGCTGATATGGCTGTCGAGGTTGACGCGCACGGTCGGCCAGTTGAGACGGCTCGCGACCTGTTCGATATGGGTCGATTTGCCCGTGCCGTGATAGCCCTGGATCATCACGCGGCGGTTATGGGTAAAGCCTGCAAGGATGGCGAGCGTCGTGTCGGGATCGAACTTGTAGGTCTCGTCGTTCTCGGGCACGCGGTCGCTGCGCTCGGCAAAGCCTTTGACCTTCATGTCCGAATCGATGCCAAAGACCTCCCGTACCGAAATCTCCTCGGTTGGTTTCGCGTCGATGTCGATGGACCCGTCTGCCATGGCTCTCATGCCTTTCTTGCAAGTGCTTGCGCCGCCTGTGACGCGGCGTCTCTGGTGCAACATATTCATGTTGTGTGCAAGGGGAAGGACGAATGCCATTGCCCCCCAAATGACGTTCCGACATTTCGCGCCGTCACGGTCCCATTTCCTGGGCGATTTCGGCGGCGGGGAACGGTGTTGCGGCGTTAAAGCGCCGCGTAACTGGCGACCGTATCGCTGAGCGTGTCCAGCGTGACGGGTTTGGCCAGAAAATCCTTCATTCCGAATTGCGAAACGTAGTTGCGACAATGGTAGGTCTTGTCGCCGGTGAACGCCACGACCGGAATGCTGCGCGGCGGATCGGTCTCGCTGCTGGAAATCCAGGTGGAGGCATCAACCCCCGACAGGGTGGGCATGTGAATGTCCATCAGCACCAGGCCGTAGGAATTCGGATCTTTCACCAACCGGCCAAGGCATTCCCCGGCAGAGGCGGCGACCTCATGTTTGATGTCCAGCCGAGACAGCAAGTCCGATACAATCAGACGGGTCTCTGGATCGTCGTCGACAACCATAACTTTTTTCATGGGACCAGATTCCGTTCTGAAAAATGGGTTCAATTGGTTAAATTCGCGATTTTGCGACGGCTTATACACAAGCCTGACCGTCACCATAGTAAAAAAATACTTGATGAAGCAACTATCTTTGCAAGCGCAGAATTTCGGCCAGAATATGCCGATTGAAGGCTGAAATTTGCGTCACTTCAGGCGCCAGCGGCCACGGCTCAGGATTTGGATGTACAGGCGTAGCTGGCCAGCGATTGCAGGTCGACGATATTGACCGGTTTGCGCATCACGTAGTCGATCCTTGGCGACAGCGTCGCGGCCTCGCCATGGGGGAAGGCACCGGACCCGGTTAACAGGATGATCGTGCTGCGCGCGCCCATGACCTGTATGTAATCGGCCAGTTGCAGCGTGTCGCCGTCCTGAACCTGCAAATCCAGCAGGATCAGGTCGAAGTCATGGGTGAGCAGCAGATACGCACCGTCTGCCGCTGACCGCGTACACCAACAGGTAAAGCCGATGTCGATCATCGCCGTTTCAAAGTCCAGTTGGTCGCTGACCATGTCTTCGACGATCAGGCACTTCATCCGTCGACCCCCACCACGGTTTCATCCGACAGCAAGATGCCACCGGTTGATGCGATGAAAGATAGCGGGAGGGCCTTAACGCTGCATTCGGAAGGCGAGCGCTGCTCAATCCTTGAAGTAACGGCTGTCCTTGATCTGATCCCACGCCCAGACGACAAGCTGCAATTGCTCTTCCTGGCTGCGGTCTCCGCCGTTCATATCGGGGTGGAGCACTTTGATCAGCGCCTTGTACGCCTTGCGCACTTCCTTCTTGGTCCAGTCTTCCTTGGCTTCAAGTATCTCGACCGCGCGCTGCTCTGTCGGGGGCAGGCGCCGTCCGCCACCGTTGGAGCCGTTGCGCCCCGGATTGCGTGTGGCGTTCGCGCCCAGAACCTGATGCGGGTCTTCGATCCCCAGCCGCGCCCAAGCTTTCGCTTCGGGATCGCGCCAGTCCTTGGTGTTGCGTTCCCAGACCTTGTCCGACGTCGCCTGCGCGTTCATCTCCGCCTCGGTCTTGCCGTCGAAGAAGTTCCACTTGAGGTTATATTCCCGCACGTGCTGCTGGCAGAACCAGAAGAAATCGTCGAGAACATCCGGCGCTTTGGGCGCGCGAAACTTCCCGGCTTCGTTGCATCCGTCATGATCACAGATGCGGGTCGAGGTTTCAGATGCGCCAGACATACCGCGCCGACCGCGCGGATTTTTCTTCTTGGAAGAAGAAACGGACATATCAAAACCGAAGGGGTCTGGTTTGGGCATCGGGAACACCTTTTCGACTCGGACGCCAGAGTTTAAGCGATTGGTCGGCGGATTGAAGAGGGAAGAGCTAAAAAATGTCTGTACGCGACGAAATCGAAAACCTGTTAAGAAACGCTTTCGATCCGACGGAGCTTGAAGTCGTCGATGACAGTGAACGCCATCGCGGGCATTCAGGGTTTCAGGAGGGCGGGGAGAGCCACTTCAACGTGCGCATCCGGTCGGCGCATTTCAAGGACCAGTCTCGCATTGCCCGTCACCGGGCGGTTCATGCGGCGCTTGGCAAGGATCTGGTCGCGCGCATTCACGCGCTGGCTCTGGATTTAGACGTCTGATTTTTCCGTCGGTTCGGGATCATCCACGGCGCGCAGGGGCGGCACCGGGCGCAGCGGCACGGGCGCGGCCTCTGCGGCGATATCCTCCATCTCGTCGGACGGATCATTGGCGAAGGGCGGCTGCGCTTCGTCCAGATGCTCTTCGCCCAGAATGGATGTCTGTTCGGCATCTTCGACCAACTGGCGTTTGAACACGAGGACGTGCCGCCATGTGGTGGTGGACCCGGTCAGGCCGGACCGTTCGGTGCTGGGCAGGGTGTCGGCGCGCTGATATTGCCAGCCATCGGCGCCCAATTCGTTCATAAGGTCTTGCAAAGTCAGGGCAAATCGCGCTTCGGGCGTTTTGACAGACTTGGCTTTCACACCCTTGGTCGGTGCTGGAACCACCTTGTATTCATATGCGGCCATTTTTGTCCCCCACGAAAATCGTTCCCCCCGTATAGCAGCGGTTTCGGGGCGCGGGAAGGTGAGGGGAATTTTAAGCTGACATCGTGTCCGCGCTGCGCCGGTGCCGCGGGCTGGTCCGGGGCATGGTCAGGGGCGGCGGCCCGTGGGGCAAGGGGAACACTTCCCCCGCCCGCGAAGGGTTACAAGATCAGATCAGCGCCCGAAAGATCGGCAAGGTTCAAACCCTCAAGCGCGACCACCTGATCGGAATCGAGCTCCAGCCGCACGCCCCATCCGCGTTGCGTCGCGCCCGCCAGTACGGCAGCGGCGTTGGCAAAGCCGAAATCCGACAGATCCAGCTTGTCAGACCCGCTGGTGAAGTCGCGCACGCTGTCATATTCCGTCGCGCCAAGCGCGTAGTTCTCGAACACGAAGATATCGGCACCATTGCCGCCGGTCATGGTGTCTTCTCCAACGCCGCCATTCAGGGTGTCGGCCCCGTTGTCGCCCAGCATGAAGTCATCGCCCGCGTCGCCCGCCAACTGGTCGCTGCCGCTGCCGCCGCGCAGGTCATCCGCGCCGAAGCCGCCAAAGAGAAAGTCGTTGCCATCCGCGCCCAGAAGCCGGTCATCGCCGTTCGAGCCACGCAAGCTGTCATTGCCGCCGCGCCCGTTCAGCACGTCATTGCCCGACAGGCCGCGCAGATCGTTATTGGCATCGTCGCCGCGAATGTCGTCGTCCTGGCTGGTGCCAAGCAGCTTTTCAAAGCCGGATACAAGCTGCTTGGTCCCATCTGGCGTGCGGAACAGATCAAAGGCGGTGTCGATCTGAACCCCGCCTGCGGCGCCATTGAAGAACCCCGCATCGAACGTATCGTAATTGGACCCGCCAAAGGTTCTATCCGCGCCGGCAGAGGCATAAACCGTGTCGATGCCCGATCCGGCATAGATGATGTCGTCGTCATTGCCGCCATCGATTTCGTCATCTCCGCCCAGCCCGTGGATCACGTCATCGCCGCTGCCACCGCGTATGGTGTCCGCGCTTTGCGTCCCGTCCAGCACATCATCGCCGCCGCCGACTTCGAACATCACGAGGCTGTCGTCGAGCCGCGCGCTGCCGACGATGAAGGATGTGCCATCAATCGTGATACTGTCGCCGAACCAGATCGAGGCCAGATCGTCCCCATCCACGCCATCCGTCAGGGTCTGGATCAGGCTGAGATGCCCTGCCGTGGGCGACCCAAGGATGGAGTCGATCGCATAGAAGGAGGTCGTCCCGCCCGAGCTGTTTTCCGACGTGGCATAGATCCAGGTGTCGCCAAACTGGAACGTTTGACCGTCGCGATTGTCACTGAACACAGCGTTGGACCGGAAGGACTGGATCAGTTCCAGATCGAAACCGTCGCGGACAAAGACATTGGTCGTGTCGTTGTTGCGGTCGGTGACATAATAGTATTCATCATTTCCGATCAAAGCGCCCGCCGGGTGCGCGGGGCCGGAAAGAACCGAGGTATCTTCGAACGTTGTCTGCAGGCTGACAATCCCGGTTGAGGACACGTTGAAAACCGAAAGTCCTTGCGATCCACCGGTGACAGGCAGGGTAAATGAGCCTGTTCCGCGATCCACAATCTGGCCAAGGCGCGGGATGCTCAATGCCGTGTTGACGTCGTCGGGTACGTTCTGGATCACGGAGATGTTGCCGCTTCCGTCAACTTCAAGCACCGAGAGGCCCGAGTCGTTGATACCTGCCGCGAACACGAAAGCCCGGTCATTGTATTCCATCACCGCCAGACTGAACGTCCCGTTCAATTCATAATCCGGGTCTTCGCTGTCAAACACCGCATCGGTAAAGGTGGCATAGCCGGGCGTGTCGGACAGGGCATAGACCGCGACGCCGTCATCGAATTCACCGCCTACAGCGATGAACTGATTTCCCCCGACCTGAAACGAGACGATATCGCTCGCGTTATCAAGGGTTGTTCCACCGGTATCCGTGATGCTGTCAAGAAATGTCAAAGACCCGTCCGCAGCCACCGAGAAAATCGAAAATCCATCGGCAGTCTGGCCGGTTGCATACAGAAACGTCGCGCCATTGACGGTGGCAAAGGCCGCGTCGATCCCGCCGTCGAGCGTGCTCGCAGGAATATCGTTGAACGTATCGGCAATGCGGATGCTGGTGCCTTGAATATCGGCCATGAAGGAAACTCCCTGTTTGAATGTTGGGGGGGGCCTCAGGACGTGGTCCGGCACCCCCAGTATGAAACTAACGGGAGCTTAGTGTATTTTCCTGCACTGTGGGTATGGCGGTATTCCCGACCCTACTTGCGCGTAATTCCGATGCGGCGTCCGACCCGTTCGGGGCGGGGCAGTTGGCTGTGGGCGGCCAGTAGTTTTTCCATCGCGGCATAGGAGGCGTCCGGCATCGGCGCGACACGTGGCCCGGACAGGTCGATATGCAGTCCCAGCCCTTCACCCGTGGCAGACAGCCAGCCATCCTCGTGCCAAAGCTCCTGATAGAAGTGAAAGCGCTTGGCGTCGAAATCGATAAGTTGCGAGGTCACATAGACCCGCGCGCCTTCGTGCAATTCGCGCAGGTAGCAGACGTGAAATTCGGCCGAGAAGGTCGTGAAATTCGTCGTTGCCCGGTATTCTGGCCCAAAACCGAAAATGGTGAACAGGTCATCCGCGCCCTGATCGAACAGGACGTTGTAATAGGCCATGTTGAGGTGACCGTTGAAGTCGATCCATTCGGGCTTCACGGTCATCAACGAAGAGCGGAAGGGTATATCAGTCATGCGGTTTTTGTAACGGCGCATGTGCGCGGAGGGAAGGTGTCGCCCGATCGGTTCCTTCGCGCGTTACGTAGCGGAACTTAGGCGGTTTCAAAGGCGCGCGGGGCGGGATTTGGCACATATGCTGTGCGATGCACCGCCGGACGTTCCATTGAGCAAAACTGCCTAACCCGCGCCGCCCGATAACATCGGTGGTGCCGCGACGGTCCGCACAGGAAAATTGCCAACGACGATAGCTGTATGGGCACGCCGCGGCGGGTTATGGGCAGGTGCGACGCAACCCGGCACGCAGGTTGGGCTCATCAACGGTTTCGAGCGTGATCGTGCAGGAACTGCCGGGAATATCAAACACATCGCCGGATTTGTAATAGCCTTCCTGATCGCCGTATTTGATCCACGCGCGCCCGCCGTTGAACCCATTGACACCGATCGACACTTGGCCGACGCCGGGAACCTTCCAATTTGCCGAGGCATAGCGCGCCACCCAGACCGGGTCTTGGGTGATCAACAGCGGCGGCAGGTCGGAATAACCTTTGCCCGCCGCCGTGTCTGCAATGGTTTGGGTGGCGTCAGTCAGCCGCGCGAGAGTTTCCCGCGCGACGTCTTCCGTTTGCGTTGCCGCATCCGGGTTGCTGGCCACTGTTTCGACCGCATCGTTCCAGCCGATGGGCGGTTCGTAAACGAAGTACAGCCATCCAAGAATTGCGCTGCTGATCACGCCCAGCATTGCCACAACCTTGGAAAGCGACTCCAGCATTTGCTATCCCGCGAGTTTCTTCGCGACGATCTCGTTCACCGCTTTGGGATTGGCCTTGCCGCCGGTGGCTTTCATCACCTGACCCACGAACCAGCCCGCAAGTTTCGGGTTTTCCTTGGCCTTTTCGACCTGCGCGGGGTTTGCGGCGATGATCTCGTCCACGGCCTTTTCGATGGCCCCGGTATCGGTGACCTGTTTCATGCCGCGCTCTTCGACGATCTGGGCGGGATCGCCGCCTTCGGTATAGACGATCTCGAACAGATCCTTGGCGATCTTGCCCGAAATATCCCCCTTGGCGATCAGGTCGATGATGCCGCCAAGCTGTGCGGGGCTGACGGGACTGTCGGTGATCGATTTTTCGTCGCGGTTCAGGCGGCCGAAGAGTTCGTTGATGACCCAGTTCGCAGCGGTCTTGCCGTCGCGGCCCTTGGCGACCTCTTCGAAATAGGCGGCAGAGGCCAGATCGGCCGTCAGCACCGAGGCGTCGTAATCGGCCAAGCCGAAATCGCCCATGAAACGCGCTTTCTTGGCGTCAGGCAATTCGGGCAGACCTGCGGCGATGTCATCGACCCAGGCCTGTTCGATTTCCAGCGGCAGCAAGTCGGGATCGGGGAAGTAGCGGTAATCATGCGCTTCTTCCTTGGACCGCATCGACCGCGTCTCGCCCTTGTCGGGATCGTAAAGCCGGGTTTCCTGTTCGACTTGGCCGCCACCTTCGACGATGCGAATCTGGCGTTCGGCTTCGACCATGATGGCCTGCTGGATGAACCGCATGGAGTTCATGTTCTTGATCTCGCAGCGCGTGCCAAGATGCGAGAAATCCTGCGTTTCCATGTATTTCTCGTATTGGCCGGGCTGGCAGATCGACACGTTCACATCCGCGCGCAGGTTGCCGTTCTGCATGTTGCCGTCGCAGGTGCCCAGATACAGCATGATCTGGCGCAGCTTGGCGATATAGGCAGCGGCTTCCTCGGGGGAGCGGATATCGGGCCGCGAGACGATTTCCATCAGGGCGACACCCGTGCGGTTGAGATCGACGAAGGACATTGCCGGGTCCATGTCGTGGATCGACTTGCCCGCGTCCTGTTCAAGGTGGATGCGTTCGATGCGCACACGGCGCGCGCGATGCGTGCCGTCCTTGTCAGTGCCCAATTCCACCAGCACTTCGCCTTCGCCCACGATCGGGTGGTACAGCTGCGAAATCTGGTAACCCTGCGGCAAGTCCGGATAGAAGTAATTCTTGCGGTCGAAGGCGGACATCAAATTGATCTCGGCCTTGAGGCCCAGCCCGGTGCGCACGGCCTGCGCCACGCATTCCTCATTGATGACCGGCAACATGCCCGGCATGCCCGCATCGACGAAGGCAACGTTGGAATTCGGCTCTGCCCCGAATTGGGTGGATGCGCCGGAGAACAGCTTGGCACGGGTTGAAACCTGTGCGTGCACCTCCATCCCGATGACAAGTTCCCAGTCCTGTTTGGCACCGGAAATCACTTTGGGTTTGGGGGGCTCAAAGGTGAGGTCGAGCATGCCTGTCTCCATCTGCGGGTCGGGGCAGGTGATAGCGCCGGTGCGCCAGCGGGGCAAGGGGCTTCGGTGGTGGGCAAGGGGGCAGGCGGCGTGGGCGGCTCAGCCGGTTTGCACCACGGGTCCGTTTTCGGTGAAGGTCACGTCCTGACCGCGCGCCAATTCGGGCAGGAACAGCGCTTCGAGCACCTTTTGCGCCTCGCGTTGGCCAAGGACCGCCAGCCGTGTCTCGGTCCTTGCCGGCAGCTGCGTTGCGAAACGATGGCTGGCATGGGCCCAAAGGAGCGGATGCAATTCGGTCAGGTAGTCGCGGATCATCCAGTCGCAGCAGCGCTGAATGCGCGCGCGGTTATATTCGGCGGCTTCGTTTTCGCAGGCCCCCGGCAGCGACAGGGCGCAATAGGCGGTCAGCAGGTTCACCGTGTACTGGTCCGGGCGCAGCGACAGGATGTTGTGCAGGCCGGTGGTGAAATGCTCGACATCCAATCCGGCCAGAACCTCCTCATCGCTCAGCAGTGCGTCCATCATCACCCATGTATAGCCGCCCGCGCCCCAGATATGCTGGGTCTGGGCCGCAATCTTGCGGGCGGTCAGTTCCAGCAGGTCATAGCTGCCATTCCAGCGCGGCAGAAGCCGGGGGCCAAGGCTGCGCATATGCCGAAAGTCAAGCGGGGCCATGTCGATCAGGCGCAGGTAATCCGCCGCCAGTTCTGCCGTGTCCACATCGCGCGGCCCTTTGAGCGCGCATTGCGCCGCCAGCAGCGACGGAGTGTCGTCCGGGTCTGCGTCGACCTCGGCGAGGATCGTTTGCGCGCGGTCCATATGTGCCCAGAACGCCTCCAGCCCCAGGGGGGCGGGGCCGCCGCGATTGCGCGCGTTGTTCCGCCAGGTCCAGGCCATATCCATATGCGTGCGCGCCACGACCAGCGCGATGGGATAGTCGCCGGGATATTCGCTCAGCACCGTTTCCAGCGCTTCGATCCCGGCCAGCAGGGACAGGTCCGGGGCAGGTTGCCCATCGGCCAGCGCATATTCGGCGATGCTGCTTACGTCTGCGCGAGCCCCCAGTGTCAGCAGATCGGTGACGGCCATTCCGCCGGGCGTCAGGCTGCGTGCGGTATCGGCGCGGCGGATCAGGGCAGACAGGGCGTCCCAATCTTCCTGACGTGCAAGATTGCAGCCCTGTGTCTGCCACATGTCGCGGATGGATTCCTCTGCGGAGACATTGGGCGTCGGGATCGACAGCTGCCCTTCACCGCCCGTCAGGTCGGCGCGCACAGCCACGGACCGCTGCGCAGGGCGCGCGGACATCAGCTTGGATATACGGTCGACGATATTCATGCGGGCAAGCACCCATTGATTTATGTTGGTGCCTGTATTTGACGGTGCAATCCGGCTGAAACATGACCCCCAAGGGGAGGTTTCGGGGGAAAAGAGCGGCCTGACGGACACGCATTGGCAACAATGACCGGGCGCATCCCGGGGATTGCGTCCGGGGTGCGAACACTTTTGCAAAGGCGGGCAGGGAGGGCAGGCGGCAGGCCGCGCAAATGCGGCGATCCTGCGACAGGGCGGTGCAGCGCAAGCAAAGGGCAGGCGATGGGCGCGGGCCAGATCAGAGCGCGGTAAAATGGTGGCGCTGCGCCGTGATCCCCCATGTGGTCAGCGCGGCTTCGAAATCTTGCGCGGGCGGGGTCGCCTCGGCAGGCAGGCGCAGCTTGCGGCCCGAGGTGAGCACGATCGCGGCCCGCACGCTCAGATCCAGCCGCGTGACAAGGCGCATATGCGCGATTTCGTCCAGCGCGGCGTGACCGGCGCGCCGCCCGCTATGCCAATGCAGCCCGCTGTCATCCAGCCGCAGGCCCGCCGTCGTGCCGCGCCAAAGATCCCAAAGCGCGGGCAGCGTGAAGGCAAGCAGCACGGCCCCGATCCAGGGCGAGATATCCCAGCGCAGCCATGCCGCAGCCACCAGCGCCCAGACCACTGCCACGGACACAACGCCGGTCCAACTGCGGCCTGCACGGGTAAATCGGTAGGGGGCGGGCGTCATTTCAGCTGACTGGCCTTCTGACCTTCGGGCAGCGCGCCTCGCCGTGCCCGGATCACAAGGGGATGGGCTGCCGTGGCCGGCATGATCAGGCCCAGAATGATGTGCATCGCCGATATCCCCCTTGAGACGCGGGCCGGTTATTGCAGGAAGATATCGCTTGGATCAAAGGTCAGGTGCGACACGCCCCACAGGGTGATCTGATTGAATTCGTTGATGGCAATGACCGTATCCGCGCCATCCGATGTAATCGACAGGTCATTCAGGCCGATCAAGGCCACATCGATGACGATACGGTCCACTCCCACTTCGAAATCGCGCACGACATCCCGGCCAAAGCTTTCGGTGGACAGTGTGGCGTCCTGTGCGAGGATTTCAAAAAGGAAGGTATCCGCCCCCGCGCCGCCAACCAGCAGGTCGTTATAGATGCCGCCATTAAGCGTATCGTCCCCGCCGCCGCCATAGAGGCTGTCCTTGCCGTGCCCGCCTATCAGGGTGCTGTTGCCATCGCCGTCAACGATCAGATCGTTCTTGCTGCCGCCGTCCAGAATGTTGTCGCCGGCGCTGTCGCGGATGATGTCTTCGCCCGCGCCGCCTTCCACGGTGTCATGTCCGCCACCGCTCAGGATAACATCGGCGCCGCTGCCGCCGTCGATCGTATCCTTGCCCCAGCCGCCTTCGATATAGTCATCACCACTGCCACCGTCGATGCGGTCGTCGCCGCCCCAGCCGAAGAAACTGTCATTGCCGCTACCGCCGAACAGGATGTCGTCCTGACGGCTGCCACGCAGATCGTCATCCCCCGTTTCGCCGTCGAACAACACCGCGTAGTTTTCGGCGCGCATGATATCGTTTCCAGAGCCGCCATAAGCCCGGACCGACGTGTCCGGGGCATAGATCGCGTCGTCGCCATTGCCGCCATAAGCCCTTTCGGACCCGTAATAGGAATAGTTGGTCACCCCGGTTCCCAGATCGAGGAAATCTTCGCCATTCCCGCCGTAAAGGGTATCGCGGCCAGACCCGCCATAAAGCCGGTCGGCACCGTCTTCGCCGTATAGGGTATCGTTACTCTCTTCCCCGTGCAGGATGTCATCGCCATCTGCGCCGCTCAGCGTGTCATACCCGCCACGGCCATACAGGATGTCGGCATCCGCGCCGCCATACAACCTGTCCCGGCCCTCTCCGCCGAACAGCATATCCGCCCCGGCGTCGCCATTCAGAGTGTTTTCTCCGTTGCCAGCGCGAAGGATGTCATCCCCGTTCCCGCCGTACAGATCGTCGTCGTTATCGCCGCCGATCAGGGTGTCGTTGCCATCACCGCCATAGGCTGTGTTGCTATACCAGGAATAGCGCGCGCCGGCGGTGCTGCCGGTGTGAATCCAGTCATCGCCATCGTAGCCATAGATGACATCTGCCCCAGCGCCGCCTTCGATCTTGTCGGTATCTGCCCCGCCAGAGATATCATCGTCGCCCGTGCCGCCAGCGAGGATGTTCAGACCGTCACCGCCGGTAATCGTGTCATTTCCCGCGCCGCCGTCGATCCAGTCATCCCCCGCGCCGCCATCCAGCGTGTCATTCGCGGCAGACCCGATGATCGTATCCGCGCCCGCGTCGCCATAAGCGACAATGGCGTACCGATTCCCGCGCATCGTGTCGTCGCCATCCCCGCCATACAGCGTTGCCGAAGCTTCGGTCGCGTCCAGAATGTCATTTCCCGCATCACCGTTAAGCGTGTCATGCGCGTCGCGCAGCTTGGTCGCGCCCAGCCCGGCATATAGCCGGTCATCCCCGTCACCCCCGTTGATCTTGTCGATGGATTTCTGCCCATCCAGCACGTCATTGCCGAGACCGCCATTCAGGATATCTTCGCCGCGTCCGCCTTTGAGAAGGTCGTCGCCATCTTCTCCGTTCAGAATGTCATCACCGGTGCCGCCATGCACGATGTCATCACCCGCACCCGCGTTAACCAAGTCATCACCGCCACCTGCGTCGATCTCGTCGGCGTCGAGGGTGCCCGCGATGATTTCCGAGGTGTCGTCGCCCAGAAATTCGGCGGAAAGTTGCAGGGTGGTCGTCTTCGCCTTCTCGGGCGCAGAGCTTGGGATTGCGGACAAAGGAAGGGCGGTAGGAGAGGCGAACAGGCGCTTGAAAATGGACATGAGTCTTTCATCACGGAAGTTGTTGGAGTGGCATCATGCTAACCAGCGCTTTTGCACTCGCAAAGGGCGAATTTACCGTCCGCCGGTGACTTCGATGAATGACCCGGTCATGTAGGACGCGCCGTCCGACAGCAGGAACAGGATGGGGCGCGCGACCTCTTCGGCGCTGCCCTCGCGGCGCATCGGCACCATATGGGCAAGGCGCTGGGCCCGGCCCGGCTCGCCGCCCTTGGCGTGAATCTCGGTGTCGATCAGGCCGGGGCGCACGGACATCACGCGGATGCCATCGGCGGCAAGTTCGTCGCCGAGGCCCTTGGTAAAGGTGTCGATCGCCGCCTTGGAGGCAGCATAGTCCACATATTGCCCGCCAGACCCAAGACGCGCGGCGGCGGAAGACACATTCACGATCACGCCCGGCCCATCCATCTTGGCGGCAGCGTCGCGGGCGACCATGATCGCGCCGATCACGTTCACATCGAACATCTGGCGCAGCCGGTCATGGTCATATGCGGCCACGGGCGCTGTGGGGGCCACGATCCCGGCATTGTTGATACAGGCATCCAGCCGCGGGATCTGGTCGAACATGCGGGCAAGGGCCTGCGGGTCCGACACATCGGCGCGCAGCAATGTGACCTTCGCGCCGGCCGCCTCGCAATCGGCTTTCACGGCCTCGGCCCCCGCATCATCGCTGCGATAATTCAGGTAAAGGTCATAGTCCGGCGCGGCAAGGCGGGCGCAAGCCGCGCCGATCCCTGCTGATGCCCCGGTGATAAGAAGCGTTTTGCGCGCTGTGTCGGTCATGTCTTGAAGCCTCCCGTTTTGGGGCATCCTGCACCGGGGCCGATGGGAAGGCCAAGCGAATTTGGTCGGCGCCGCAACCTGTGGTAGATTGAGCGTGGCGGCACAAACGGGGGCGCGGGATGTTGGGATGGAAGACGGGCGCGCTGGCGGCGGCTCTGGCCGTGGCGGCGACTGCGCCGTGGGCAGAGATTCACTATTCCAGTCAGGACTTGCAGCGGGTGCGGGACCGCGCGGTGCCGAACCTGCAAAAGGTGTTGAGCATCGACATCATCGAACGCCTGCCAGAGGCGGAGCAGGCGCGGGCGCGTGCCATCGCGCTGGAATTTCCCGACACAGGGCCGTCGCCGCTGGGCTATTACGCGCATCCCGGCAATAACGCGATCTACTTTCCGCTGACCTCCATCCGGTTTCTGGACGATATCGCGACCTTGATGGCGTGGATCAATTTCCACCCCTCGGAAGGGTGCCGGTTGGAATATCTGCAAAGTTACCTGTGGGCGCTGCTGCGCAAGGGCATGGATGTGCCCAATCCGATCCCGGCCTTCGGTCTGGACCGTGAAAAGCTGCACGCCCACGCAGATACCTACAGCCTTTCGGGCAAGATCTATTCGTCAGGGCTGCAATTCATCCTTGCCCATGAGGTCGGGCATCTGATGCTGGGGCATGGCCCGGTTCAGACGGCCGCCGATAGCCGCCGGCAAGAACGCGAGGCCGACAGCTTCGCGCTGGATCACTTCGCGCGGCTTGGCGGATCACCGATGGGCGTGTTCTTCTACTTTCAGGCGGCGTGGTGGGGCGATCCTGGCTCTGACGAGGGGCGCGCGATCCACAGCCACCCGATTTCCAAGGACCGGATCGAAGCGATGGCGCAGCGGATGCTGGCGGCCCCGATGGATTTTGCCCATGGCGAAAACAACCCGGAGCGCGAAGCCTTTCTGGTGCGCAATCTTGCGCTTCAAGCTTTGAGTTTTGCGCAGATGATGGATGATGACGGGCTGCTGAACCTCGCGCAGGATTACCTGCTGACGGAATTTCCGCTGTCCGAATTGCCCGGTGCCTGCCCGCATTAGAAGAACACGGGCAGGGCCGAAGGGGGCGGGTCAGGCTTGCCGGATGCGGGTGATCATCTCTGTCGTGTCGCGGCTTAGCCCCGGTTCGGCGGCGATGCGATCCAAAGCGGCGGCGATCATCTCTTGCCGGACCGGATCATAGCGTTTCCACGTCTGGAACACGGTACACATGCGCGCCGTGGTCTGCGGGTTGAGCGGATCAAGCCGGATCAGCCAATCGGCCATCAGCCCATAGGCATAGCCGCTTTCATGATGGAACCCGGCATGGTGCATGGCCAGCGCGCCCAGAACGGACCGGAAGCGATTGGGGTTCTTGTAGTTGAAGTCGGGATGTTCGGTCAGATCCTCGGCCGTGGCAGCGGCGTTGTCGGGCTTGGCCTCCAGCACCTGAAGCGAGAACCACTTATCCATGACCAGCCGGTCCCCCGACCATTGGGCGGCGAAATCGGCCAGCGCATCCTCTCCCTTGTCGGCGCGGATCAGGCAGGCGAGGGCTGCCAGCTGCTCTGTCATGTTGGTGGCGTTGTCATACTGGATTTGCGCCTGCGCGCCGTCGTCCAATTTGGTCAGCAGTGACAGCATCGCATTGGCCAGCGCCCGCTTGCCCGCCTGTTCGGCGTCGGGCGCGTAGGGGCCATCCACCTGATGGGCAGTATATATGTCGCGCAGATCGTCGCTCAGATGGTCTGCAAGGGTGCGGCCCATTGCCTTCACCGCGTCATAGATCGCCTGCGGATCGGGAATGTCGCCAGAATGGTGCAGCGCGGCAGCCAGTTCCGACTGGCTGGGCAGGCCCAGCATCAGCGCGCGGTAGGCCGGGTCCAGCGCCGCGTCACGGACCACCGCAGCGATCCCTTCAAGATAGCCCTGATCAGGCGCTGCGCCGTGGCGGATCGTCGTCAGGAGCGAGGATTTCGCCAGCGTCCGCGCCGCCTCCCACCGGGTGAAGGGATCGGTATCATGGGCCAGCAAAAACGCATTATCCGCCGCGTAATCGAGGATCACAGGCGCCGAAAACCCACGCAGCGGCGACAGGACAGGCTGTTCGGCAAGACCGCCGAAGGTAAAGCTTTGGCGGGCTTCGGTCAGTTCCAGAACCTGCGTGCCGACCACCTCGCTGCCATCGCGGCCCAGCAGGCCCATCGCGAAGGGGATCACCTGCGGCTGCGGGTCGGGTGTGGTCGCGGATGGGGCAAGCGATTGCACCAGCGTCAGCGTATAAGTGCCATCCGCAAAGCCCTCCTCTACCGTGACGCGCGGCGTGCCAGCTTGGCTGTACCAGCGCTTGAACTGGCTCAGATCGCGGCCGGTGGCATCCTCGAACACGGTGAGCCAATCTTCGATCGTGCAGGCCTGCCCATCGTGGCGGTCGAAATACAGCGACACAGCCTTGTCATAGGCCTGATCCCCGACAAGCCGTTTGAGCATTCCGATCACCTCTGCGCCCTTTTCATAGACGGTCGCGGTGTAGAAGTTGTTGATCTCCTGAAAGCTCTCGGGGCGCACCGGGTGGGCCAGCGGGCCCTGGTCTTCGGGGAACTGACGCGCCCGCAGATCGATCACATCGGTGATGCGTTTGACCGGGGCCGATCGCATGTCAGAGGTGAATTGCGCATCGCGGAACACGGTCAGCCCTTCCTTGAGGCAGAGCTGAAACCAGTCGCGGCAGGTGATCCGGTTGCCGGTCCAGTTGTGGAAATACTCGTGGGCGATGATCGCCTCGATCCGTTCGAAATTCGCATCCGTCGACGTTTCGGGGGAAGCCAGCACAGCGGAGGAGTTGAAGATGTTGAGGCCCTTGTTCTCCATCGCGCCCATGTTGAAGTCATCCACCGCCACGATGTTGAACACGTCCAGATCGTATTCGCGGCCATAGACCTTTTCATCCCAGGCCATCGACTTGATCAGCGCCTCAAGCGCAAAGGCGGTCTTGCCCTCGTCGCCCGGACGTACCCAGACATTGAGTTCCACATCGCGGCCCGACGCTGTGGTGAACTGCCCGGTGGTGGCGCGCAGATCACCGGCGACCAGCGCGAACAGATAGGCCGGCTTCGGCCAGGGGTCGTGCCATTCGGCCCAACCCGCGCCGCTGCCCGCCGGGTTGCCGTTGGACAGCTTGACCAACTCGTTGCCCTCGACGCGGACGGTGAAGACACTCATCACATCGGGGCGGTCAGGGTAGTAGGTGATCTTGCGAAAGCCTTCGGCCTCGCATTGGGTGCAATACATTCCGTTCGACAGGTACAGACCTTCCAGCGCGGTGTTGCCTTCGGGGTCGATCTCGACCTCGGCCTCCCATGTGAAGGGCGCGCCCGGCACGGCCACGGTCAGGCCCTGCGGCGTGACCTCTGGCGTGACGTCACTGCCGTCAATCCGGGCCGAGATCAGTTTGAGCGCCTCGCCATGCAAGAACAGCGGCCCGCGCGCGCCGGGTTTGGGCGCAAAACGGATGCGGCTGATCACGCGGGTCGTGTTGGGCGCCAGCCGAAATGTAAGGTGGACGTCCTCTACCTCCCAGCCGAAGGGTTCGTAATCCTTGAGATAGATGGTCTGGGGGGCAGCGTCGCGCATGGGCGGGTCTCTCTTCCTCGACATGGGGTGACTGCGCTGACGGTATGCACCTGCGGGGGCAGGTTCAAGGCCGCGAAGGGCTGACCCGCACCGGCTTCGGCCTATATTGGCCGACAAAGGCGGCGCGCTGGGCCGCCGGCACGCAGGGGATGGTGATGGCACGGATGAGACGCAAGTCGGAGCTGCCGCAGAAAACCTGTGCGGTCTGCGGACGCCCGTTTACCTGGCGCAAGAAGTGGGCCGCCGTCTGGGATGAGGTGCGTTACTGTTCCGATAAATGCCGCAGTTTGCGCGGGGTTGACGTAACGTCGACGAAGCGCCCGCGCGGCTGAATTTACGCGTTTTGCAACCTTGGGTGGGAATTTCCCCTTTTCAGCACGGATTGGTCATTAACTTACCATTTAGTTTGTCCGAGCGCGCCCCATTCCCGCCCCAATCCACCTCCATCCAAAAGCCAGAGGTTGTCTGTACGTCAAGCAAGGTCCGAGGTCCCTCGTTCGGAATTGTGCAACAGGCAATTAGGGTTGGAAAGAAAAGGTGCCAAACATGACTATTGAATCTGAAATTGTAACTGGGCCGGAAGGCGATATTTACGGTGATGCGCCCGCGAAGGCGCCCAAAACAACATCCCAAACCCTGAGCGCGTCGCCCCTGACCGTGACAGGCACGTCCGGTGACGACGATCCGCTGGATGGTGATGATAACAACGACACGATTTCGGGCCTCGCCGGGAACGACGTTCTCAACGGCTTCGAAGGCGACGACGTGATGTCGGGCGGCGATGACGACGACGTTCTGAACGGCGGCGACGGTAACGACGATATGTCCGGCGATGCGGGCAATGACAGCCTCTACGGCAATGCTGGCCTGGATTCGATCTATGGCGGTGACGGTGACGACTACATCCGTGGCGGCGACGATGCCGACTATATCGAAGGCGGCGTAGGCGTTGACCAGATCCTTGGCGATGGCGGCAACGACGACATCTATGGCGGCGACGGCGATGACGAAATCTACGGCAATGCTGGCGATGACGACCTTTTCGGTGAAGCCGGCAACGACGATCTGCGCGGCGGCACAGGCAATGACAATATCGACGGCGGCGACGGCGACGATCTGGTCCGTGCCGGCGACGGCGACGACTATGTCATTGGCGCGCTGGGCGATGACACGCTGTTCGGTGATGATGGCGCGGACACGATCTATGGCGTGGGCGGTGTCGACAACATCTATGGCGGCGCGGGCGAAGACCTTCTTTACGGCCAGTCCGGCAGCGATGACATCTTCGGCGGCGATGACAACGACACGATCTGGGCCGGGACCGGCAACGACTACGTGAATGGCGGCGAAGGTGACGATGTCATCTATGGCGAAGACGGCAAAGATGCGATCTTCGGCGATACCGGCAATGACTGGATCGACGCGGGCGCCGATAGCGACCGGATCTGGGGCGAAGATGGCGACGACGTCGTATATGCCGGTGGCGGTTCCGACCGTATCAAAGGCAACAACGGCGTGGACATCATGTATGGCCAGAACAACAACGACGCGATCTATGGCGGCGCTGGCACCGACTACCTGGATGGCGGCAACGGCAATGACTGGCTGCTGGGCGGCTGGGACGCGGACGAACTGGTCGGCGGCGCGGGCAACGACAAGATGTGGGGCGGTCAGGGTGCTGACGTCTTCGTCTTCGAGGCTGGCACCGGTTTCGACATCATCAAGGACTTCGAAGACGGCATCGACACGATCGGTATCGTTGGCTTCGCGACCTCCGACTCCGAATTCCTGAAAGAGGAAATCTGGGGCGGTGTGAAGCTGGAGCATGACACAACCGGTGAAATCATCTTCATCGAGAATGTCGCGCTGGCCGATATCGGGTCCTCGGACTTCGCGTTCATCTAAGTCAGGCTTGTATGTCTGAACGCAGGGCGGTCTTCGGGCCGCCCTGTCGTGTTTCTTGCATGGGGCTGGCACCGGCCAAAGCAGGCCAAAGCGTGATCGGACTGCGCGCCTATGCAAGGCGCTTGTTGCCGATACGAAACTTTCGCGCTACCTCTCTCAGGCGCAAAGGAGAGGGGACGCCATGTATACCGAAAAGCAGGGCCTGAAGGTCGACCAATTGCTGGTGGATTTCATCGAGAAGGAAGTGCTTCCCGATCTGGATATGTCACCGCAAACCGTTTGGACGGGGCTGTCCGAACTCGTGTCCTCTTCCACGGTCCGCAACCGTCAATTGCTGGCACGCCGCGACCTGTTGCAGGCGCAGATCGATGCCTATCATGTCGAAAACCGGGACAAGCCGCGCGATCCTGAAGCCTATCGCGCCTTTCTGGAAGAGATCGGTTACATCGTGCCCGAAGGCCCTGATTTCCAGGCTGAGACCGCCGGGGTCGATCCGGAAATCGCCGAGATCGCCGGCCCGCAGTTGGTGGTGCCGATCACCAATTCCCGTTTTGCGCTGAACGCGGCGAATGCGCGTTGGGGCAGCCTTTACGATGCGTTCTATGGTACAGATGCGATGGGCACGCTGCCGCCGCCGGGCGGCTATGATCGCGGCCATGGTGCGCGCGTCGTGGCGCGGTCACGATTGTTTCTGGACGAGGCGTTCCCGATCTCTGGCGGCAGTCATGCGGATGCCCGGCGGTATCATATACGTGACGGCGCGTTGTTGGTGGATGACATGCCGCTGGCGCAGCCGTCCAAATTCGTCGGCTATATCGGCCACCCCAAAGCGCCGGAGTCGGTGCTGCTGCGCAATAACGGGCTGCATGTGGAGCTGGTCTTTGACCGGACCCACCCCATCGGCGCGCGCGATCAGGCCGGTCTGGCGGATGTACGGATGGAGGCAGCGGTGTCCGCCATCATGGACCTTGAGGATTCCGTGGCCTGCGTCGATGCGGAAGACAAGGTCGTGGCCTATCGCAACTGGCTGGGCCTGATGAAGGGCGATCTGAGCGCGACGTTCTCAAAGGACGGGGCGCAGATGACCCGGCGTCTGGCAGATGATCGCAGCTTTACCGCGCCGGGGGGCGAGGCGCTGACGCTGAAAGGGCGGGCGCTGTTGCTGGTGCGCAATGTCGGCCATCTGATGACCAACCCGGCGGTGCGCGATAGCGAGGACGAAGAGGTGTTCGAGGGGCTGCTTGATGCGCTCATCACCGTTCTGATCGCGATGCATGACCTCAAGCGCGAGGGCGGTAATTCCGTGCGCGGGTCCGTCTATGTGGTCAAGCCGAAGATGCACGGCCCCGATGAGGTCGCCTTTACGAACGACATCTTCACGCAGGTCGAAACGATCCTTGGCCTGCCGCAATACACCGTCAAGATCGGTATCATGGATGAGGAGCGCCGCACGTCGGTCAACCTCAAGGAATGTATACGCGCCGCGAAGAACCGGGTGGCCTTCATCAATACCGGGTTTCTGGACCGGACCGGCGACGAAATTCATACCTCGATGGAGGCAGGGCCGTTCAGCCGCAAGGATTTCATCAAGCGCAAGACGTGGATTCAGGCCTATGAGAACCTCAATGTCGATATCGGTCTGGAATGCGGGCTGAAGGGCCGCGCGCAGATCGGCAAGGGCATGTGGGCTGCGCCCGATGCGATGGCAGCCATGCTGGAGCAGAAAATCGAACATCCAAAGGCCGGTGCAAGCTGTGCATGGGTGCCGTCGCCGACGGCGGCCACGCTGCATGCGCTGCATTACCACCGGGTCGATGTCCACGCGGTGCAGGACAAGCTGGCCGGGGGCGGACGGCGCGCGCATCTGGACATGCTTCTGGACATTCCGATTGCCAGCTACCGCAAATGGACCACCGAACAGATCAACCGCGAGGTCGAAAACAACGCCCAGGGTATTCTGGGCTATGTCGTGCGCTGGATCGATCAGGGGATTGGCTGCTCCAAGGTGCCGGACATCAATGATGTCGCCTTGATGGAGGACCGCGCGACCTGCCGTATCTCGGCCCAGCATATCGCGAACTGGCTGCATCATGGCATCGTGTCGGAAGCGGACGCGATGGCGGCAATGAAGAAGATGGCGGCGGTTGTCGATGGGCAGAACGCGGGCGATCCGCTGTACCGGGCGATGGCGCCGGGCTTTGACGGAATTGCCTTCAAGGCGGCGTGCGATCTGGTGTTCAAGGGGCGGGTGCAACCGTCTGGCTATACCGAACCGGTGCTGCATGAACGGCGGCTGGAACTCAAAGCGCAGCGCGGCTGACCGGGGGGCAGACGAAATCTGCCTGATTTCCGGGCAAGTCGGGACCTGTGCATTGGTGCAGGTTCCGGTCTCGTTTCCGCGGCCTTAACTCTGTGCATGGTAAACGGTATACAGGCTCAACCAATTGAGACGAGGATCCGGATGGCGCGCCCCAAAATCGGTATTATCTGCAATTCATACCTGATGAACGACAGCTATCCCGTTCATGCCGGGGGCGAGATGAACTCCGAGGCGATTGCGCAGGTCAGCGGCGCGATGCCCTTGCTGATCCCGACGGACCCGCGTTTTGTCAGTGTCGAGGAACTACTTGAGGCCTGTGATGGGTTTCTCTTCACCGGCGGGCGGCCCAATGTGCATCCCGAAGAGTATGGCGAGGAAGAGACCGAGGCGCATGGCGCCTTCGACCGGGCGCGCGACGCGGTGGCCTTGCCGCTGATCCGGGCGCTGGTGGACCGGGGGCAGCCCTTTATCGGCATTTGCCGTGGCTTCCAGGAGGTGAATGTCGCCATGGGCGGCACGCTTTACCCCGAGATTCGCGATTTGCCGGGCCGGATGAACCACCGGATGCCGCCCGATGGCACGCTGGAAGAGAAATTCGCGCTGCGCCACATGGTCAGCTTCACCGAAGGTGGTCCGTTCCACCGTCTGATGGGCGCGCAAGAGGTGATGACCAACACGCTGCACGGGCAGGGGATCAAAGACCCCGGTGCGCGCGTGGTGATTGACGGTCATGCGCCCGATGGTACGCCCGAAGCGATCTATGTGGACGGTGCGCCGGGCCTGACGCTGTCGGTGCAGTGGCACCCGGAATGGCAAGCGGGCAGCGATCCTGTCTCGCGCCCGCTGTTCGAGGCGCTGGGCAACGCGGCCCGTGCATGGGCGGCAGGCGAACGGCCCGAAGTTCTCCGCTCTGCCTGAGCGCTTTCTGAATTCGCCGTCACGCGAGCCGCGCAGACCGTGATGGGATCTGCTGCGCGGCGGTGATGCCAAGACGTGTTTGCGCCCATCGGTCACGGTGGATCGACGAATGTGCCCAATCGGCGGGCATCGCGCAGAGCCCGGCCTGAACCGGCGCGTGCAAAACCTGTTCCAAATGCGTCTGGAAATCGGCGGACGAGCGGATCGTATGTTCCCAGAAACGTTTTTGCCAAATGCCCTTGCGGCGATGCGCCAATTGCGACGGGGACCGCGTTGGCGCGGCCGGTAGATCGCGCGAGAATGTGGCCTTCAACTGTGCCACGCGCAGTGAATAGGCGCTGTCGCCCTCGGGCAGGGTCCAGATCGTGTGGATTTCGGCAGGCAGGACCGTGATCGCGTCGATCCGCATCGGATTGGCCATCAGCACATAGCGCATGGCTTTGCGCAGACGGGGAAGTTCGCGGATCAACAGGTCCGAGTCGCGGTCCTGAAGGCAGACATGCAGGTAGTAACTGCCGCCGGGCACATGGTTTCGAATATAGGTCGCCATATGGCGATGGTGGCAGCGCAAGGTTATCATCCGGTGAACGCGGCACAGGTGCGCTGAAGCGCACCCTACGGGCGGCTGTGTAGGGTATGCTTCAGCATACCGCGTCTGTACGCACGATCCGTTCGCCAGTTAATTGACATGCGACATAAAGTTACGCCGCGTATGCGAAGTGCTGCGCGGCTTCCTCTTGTTAAATTACGGTTCAGCGCGTAGTGGGTTTTAGTGGAAAAGGCGCTTTTGCGCTTGCAACGGAATAACATTTGGGGGGATCGCTGGTGAAGATCGGTACGCCAAAGGAGACATTTGCAGGAGAGGCCCGGGTCGCCATGACGCCCGACAGTGCGCTGCAACTGCAGAAACTGGGCTATGAATGCCTGATCGAGACAGGGGCAGGGGCGCAGGCCGGGTTTGCCGATGCCGATTATACCGCGGCTGGTGTCGAAGTCGTCAAGACGGCGGCGGCGCTTTGGAAGGCTGCGGATATCGTTGCCAAGGTCCGTGTTCCGGACGACAGCGAGATGAAGCGCCTGCGTGCCGATCAGACGTTGATTTCCTTCTTCAGCCCGGTTGCGGATGAAGCCAAGATGAAGTCGGCGGCCAAGAAGGGCGCGACCGTTGTTGCGATGGAGATGATCCCCCGGATTTCCCGCGCTCAGAAAATGGACGCGCTGTCTTCGATGGCGAATATTGCCGGTTATCGTGCGGTGATCGAAGCGGGCAACAATTTCGGCCGGTTCTTCACCGGTCAGATCACGGCGGCGGGCAAGGTGCCCCCGGCGAAGGTTCTGGTTGTTGGCGCAGGCGTTGCCGGCCTGGCGGCGATTGGCACCTCGACCAGCCTTGGCGCGGTGACCTACGCCTTCGATGTGCGCCCCGAAGTGGCCGAGCAGGTCGAATCGATGGGCGCTGAGTTCGTGTATCTCGATTTCGAGGAAGAACAGCAGGACGGGGCGAGCACGGGCGGCTATGCCTCTGTTTCCTCGCCGGAATTCCGCGAGGCGCAGCTTGCCAAGTTCCGCGAATTGGCGCCCGATATGGATATCGTGATCACCACCGCGCTGATCCCGAACCGCGAAGCGCCAGAGCTTTGGACCGAGGACATGGTCGCCTCGATGAAACCCGGATCGGTGATTGTGGACCTCGCGGCAGAGAAGGGCGGCAACTGCAAGCTGACCGTCATGGACGAGAAGATCGTCACCGATAATGGCGTGACGATCATCGGCTATACCGACTTCCCGTCGCGCATGGCCACGCAGGCGTCTTCGCTTTACGCGACCAACATCCGTCACCTCATGACCGATCTCACACCCGAGAAAGACGGCGTTGTGCATCACAACATGGAAGACGACGTGATCCGTGGCGCGACCATCGCCCACGGTAAGGAAGTCACCTTCCCGCCGCCGCCGCCAAAAGTTGCCGCCATCGCAGCCGCGCCCAAGAAGGAAGCGCCCAAAGAGCTGACGGCGGAAGAAAAGCGCGCGAAGGAAGTGGCAGAATTCAAGCAACAGACCCGCAGTCAGGTCGGTATGCTGGCAATCGGCGGCGCGCTGGTTTTGGGCATTGGCCTGATCCCCGGGATGCCGCCCAGCTTCATGCAGCACTTCATCGTTTTCGTGCTTGCCGTGTTCATCGGCTTCCAGGTGATCTGGAATGTCGCGCATTCGCTGCACACGCCGCTGATGGCTGTCACGAACGCGATTTCCTCGATCATCATCCTCGGCGCGCTGATCCAGATCGGATCCAGCGGGTTCCTCATCACGCTACTGGCCGCGTTGGCGGTGTTCATGGCTTCGGTCAACATTTTCGGTGGCTTCCTCGTAACACGGCGCATGCTCGCCATGTTCCAGAAATCGTAAGGGGTTAGAGGATATGGAAAACGCATTCACTATTGCGGCTTACGTTGTCGCGGCTGTGCTCTTCATCCTCTCGCTTGGGGGGCTGTCCGGGCAGGAAAGCGCGAAACGCGCTGTGTGGTATGGCATTGCCGGTATGGCAATTGCCGTTCTGGCCACATTGGTCGGGCCGGGATCGGGCATGTGGCTGTTGTCGCTGCTGCTGATCGCGGGCGGTGCGGCGGTTGGCTATCAACTGGCGACCAAAGTCGAAATGACCCAAATGCCGGAACTGGTGGCCATCATGCACAGCCTCGTGGGGCTGGCGGCGGTGTTCGTCGGCTTCAATGCCGATTTCACCATCAGCATGGTCGACGCCGCCAAGGCGGCGGGCGAGGCGGTCGAGGGCACATTTGCCACGCTGGTCGCCAAGAAAACCTCGATCGAGATCACCATTTTGCAAATCGAACTGGTGCTGGGCGTCTGGATCGGTGCCGTGACCTTTACCGGGTCGGTCATCGCCTATGGCAAACTGGCGGGCAAGGTGGACAGCGCGGCCAAGAAACTGGCGGGCGGTCACACGCTCAACGCAGCCGCAGGCGCGCTGTCGCTGATCCTTGCGATCTGGTACTTCAACGGCGGTGGTTTCTTCGCGCTGTTCCTGCTGACGCTCTGCGCGCTTTTCATCGGGTATCACCTGATCATGGGCATTGGCGGCGCGGATATGCCGGTGGTTGTGTCCATGCTGAACAGCTATTCGGGCTGGGCGGCGGCGGCGATTGGCTTCAGCCTTGGCAACGATCTGCTGATCGTGGTCGGTGCTTTGGTCGGCTCCTCCGGTGCGATCCTGTCCTACATCATGTGTAAGGCGATGAACCGGTCCTTTGTCTCGGTCATTCTGGGCGGCTTTGGTGGCCCGGCGGGTGAACAGATGGCGGTCGAGGGTGAGCAGATCGCAATCGAAGCGGAAGGCGTTGCAGCCGCGCTGAATGAAGCGGACAGCGTCATCATCATTCCGGGCTATGGCATGGCCGTGGCACAGGCGCAGGGCGCGGTTTCTGACCTGGTCAAGAAGCTGCGGGCCAAAGGCAAGAACGTGCGCTTCGCGATCCACCCGGTTGCGGGCCGTCTGCCGGGGCACATGAACGTGCTGCTGGCCGAAGCCAAGGTGCCTTATGACATCGTGCTGGAGATGGACGAGATCAATGACGACTTCCCGGATACGGACGTTGTCATCGTGATCGGCTCCAACGACATCGTGAACCCGGCGGCGCAGGACGATCCCAATTCGCCCATCGCTGGGATGCCGGTTCTGGAATGCTGGAAAGCCAAGCAGGTCTTCGTGTCCAAGCGCGGGCAGGGGACGGGCTATTCCGGGATCGAGAACCCGCTGTTCTACAAAGAGAACACGCGCATGTTCTACGGCGATGCGAAGCAGTCCCTGGACAAGCTCCTGCCGATGATCGACTAACGCGCCTTTGGTGCCGATCTCAAACACCTCAAAGCCCCGCCACCGCGCGGGGCTTTTTCTTTGCGCGCAGGGAAAGGGCGTCTTTACCTTCACCGAATAAAAGCGCGTGCATGGCATTGCGGCACAGACACAAGCAGGCGGCGCGCGCCGTCGGGGCGGGCGGATTTGTCCGGATCATGGCCCGGCATGTGGCGATGTTCTATCCGCGTGGCGGCACGCTGGTCGTGGGGTTCGACAATATGAAAAGCCGCACGATGCCCGGTCCCGCCTTTCCCTGGGGCTATGACGCGATCCGGGCCGCGGGCCATTCCCATCTGGGCGTGATGATGGCCCGCCGGAATGACTGGTTCCGTCATCGCGATCTGGCGCTGTTTTTCGATGATCTGTCCGCGCGTGGGTTTTTCGCCGGGTTTGACCGCGTGGTGTTCTACGGCGCGTCGATGGGCGGCTTTGGCGCGCTCTCCTTTAGTGCGGCCTGTCCGGGCGCGGATGTCTTTGTCTTCGCCCCGCAGACCAGCCTTGATCCCGGCCGAGTCCCCTTTGAAACACGCTATCGCAAGGGATATGCGCGCGGCGATTGGCAGGGGGGCAGCTATACCGATGGCGCGGTGTCAGCCAAGGATGCCGGGCGTGTCACGGTGATCGCGGACCCGCAGCTTGCGGTGGATGCGGCTCATGTGGGGCGGTTGCCGGCGGACCGGCTGATTTGGCTGCGCGCCCGCAATTTCGGTCACAACCCGGCGCGACTTCTAAAACATATGGGGATTCTGGGGCAGGTTTGCCGCGCCGGCTGGGACGGAACCCTGACACAGGCGCGGTTCACCGCGCTGCGCCGGGCGGGCCGGGCACAGGGGCAATCCCTGGCCCGTCACATCCTGCTGGAAGCGCTGGAACGGGGCCATGACCAGCTTGCCGAACAGGCACTGGCGCAGTTGGCGGTTTCCCATCCCGATTGGCAATTCCCACGCTTTAACCGGGCCATCGAAAACCGCCGGATCGTGACCCGCTGGGCGGCGGAGTGAGGGTGCGCCTTGGGGCCGCGATGATCTTCATCTCCTGACATTTGCCGTGCCCGCCTTGCCGGGCTGACCCGCGCCCGGCCTTACGGTATGCCGTTGCATTCCCTTAAGTGGATGATTTGTTAGCGACATTTCGCGCAAGCTGTGCTGAAATCGCCCCGACCAGACCGAACCAGCGTGGAGCACGCCCCGCAATGCCGCCCATCGACGATCACCCGCTACGCTATACGCTTGCCAATGAACTTCATGCGCGGCCTTTCCCGGCGATGGAAGCCCCGCATGTGGCGGCCTATCTGGCGATCAAGAACCCGGGCGAGGCGGCAGAACGGGACCGCGCCGTCGATCTGGCGCATCTGGTCAAACTGCTGGACCGCTTCGGCCTGCCACATCCGCCGCCCGGTGCAACGCATTACTACGGCAAGCTGGGCAAGCACTGGCTGAAATGGGAACAGCATACGGAATTCGTGACCTATACGGCCTTTACCGAAGGACTGCCCGACCGGGTGTTCGATGGCAGTGAATTTGACGTTTTTCCGGCCGACTGGCTGGCGGAGATGCCGGGCCAGCGGGTGACGTCCGTACTGGTGCGGGTAGAGCCGATGCCGACAGCGGACCGCATCCGCGACAGCCTGCGCGACTGGTTCGTTCCCGAAAGCCTCGCCGTGGCGCGGGTGCTGGATGATGCGGCCATCGTGGCGGGGGATTTCCGCGTCGATAGCTCTGGCAACATGCGCTTTGCCGTCTTTGTGGACCCGCCCACCGGGGCGCGGCGCATTGGACGTATCGTGCAGCGGCTGTGCGAAATCGAGACCTATAAAAGCATGTCGATGCTTGGCTTTTCGCGGGTGCGGTCGATCTCCGGCCAGCTGAACGATCTGGATGCCCGCCTGACCGCGCTGATGGGGCAGATGATGCATGCGGACGAGCCTGCGGAGGAGACGCTGCACAAGCTGTTGTCGATCTCGGGCGAGTTGGAGAAACTCTCGGCCCAGTGTGCCTTTCGCTTCGGCGCGACCGGGGCCTATGAGGCGATTGTCGCGCAGCGGATCACCGCGCTGCGCGAGACGCGCTATGAGGGGCGGCAGACCTTTGCGGAGTTCATGATGCGCCGCTACGAGCCTGCGATGCGGACGGTCAAATCATCGGAACGGCGGCTTGAGGCGATGGCGGATCGGTCGATCCGCGCGGGCAATCTGCTGCGCACCCGCGTGGATGTGGACCGTAGCGCGCAAAATCAGGCGTTGCTGGAAAGCATGGACAAACGCTCTGACCTGCAACTGCGTCTGCAACGGACGGTAGAGGGGCTGTCGGTCGTGGCGATCAGCTATTACGCGGTCTCGTTGGCGTCCTACCTGATGTATCCATTGCAGGACGCCACGGGGCTTTCCAAGGGCATGTTGACTGCGATCATCACTCTGCCGGTTGTAGGCGTTGTGTGGCTGATGATCCGGCGTCTGACGCGGAAGCTTCACTGACGAAGGCGTTGGTGACAAGCCCGCCGATGGCGATGGCCACAAGCGCCAGCAGCGCCGCGAAGGACAGCGTCGGCACGCCCGACAGACCTGCGCCCACGGTGCAGCCCCCGGCCAACACCCCGCCAAATCCCATCAGCATAGCGCCGGCAAGATAGCGGCCAGTCTGGGCGGGTGTCTCAAAGCTTTGCCATTTGAACTTGCCCGACAGCAGCGCTGCGACCAGTGCACCCAGCACCACGCCGCCCAGAAGGCCCGTGCCGAAGCCCGGTTCAATCGCGGTGCTTGCGACGCCGTAGAACAACGTCTCGGCGGCGGGGGAGGTGAAGGACAGGCTTTCGACCGCGATGGGTTCGAATTCATCGTAAAGGACGTATCCAGTGCCGATCCAGCCCGCGACAGCCAGCAAGCCGATCAGGGACGCGCCCACCAGTGTCAGAACCCGGTTGCCCGACCGCAGCACGACGGCAAGCGACAGGGCGACAAGGATCGCGGTCCAGACCCATGCGCCGCCCGGAAGCGCGGCAAGCGACGTCATATCGCCCAGCGAAGCCGTGACAGACCCAAGTCCGGTGCGCAGCGGTGCCAGAACGCCCTTCAGCGTGGCATGGGCGACCAGTGCAAAGACGATGACCACGGTCAGCGCGCGCAGGTTGCCGGACCCGGTCAGCACCGTCAGCCGCGAGATACAGCCACGTGTCAGGACCATGCCCGCGCCAAAAGCGAGGCCGCCAATGCTGATTGCGAGCCACGGAAGCTCGGACGCCATGAAACGATGCTCGTCAAAGCTGATGAGCCCGGCGGTCACGGCGGCTTGCGTGCCCACAAGCGCGGTGGCCAGCGCCATGAGCCAAACCCCGGCTGCCTGACGTCGGTCGTCGCCCACCAGCGCCCGGCGCAGACAGAACGCGGTCAATTGCGCCAAGATGCCGAAAGCGATGCCAAGACTAAGGGCGAACCAGACGCTGACCTGTTTGGCGGTGTAGTCTTCGAAGCCGAGCGTTTCGAACATCACGAATCCTTCCTAATCGGAAAATCATAGCTGAATATGGGGCTTTTCCAGAACGATCAATCTTCGGTCCGCTTGGAATGGAGGAGGACGCTGGAACTGCGTTCCGTATCACGTTTGCGTGTAGAATAATGTTCCGTGACAGGCCGGGAACGCAAACGCCCGCCGAAATCGGCGGGCGCGCGTGGCACGTTTGTTCTTTTTGGCGTCAGCGCCCGCGAATCCGCGGATCGAGCGCGTCGCGCAGACCGTCGCCAAGGTAGTTGACGCTCAGCACCGTGAGCGAAATGGCGATGCCGGGCAGCATCACGCGCTCTGGGAACCGTTCCATCCGGGGGACGGCATCGGCCAGCAGCTTGCCCCATGTGGGGTAATCCGACGGGAAGCCGACACCGAGAAAGGACAGGGCGCTTTCGGTTATGATCGCGGTGGCCAGACCCAGAGTGGCAGAGACCATGATGGGCGACAGCACGTTGGGCAGCAGGTGGCGGCGGATGATTGCGCCGTTGCGCGTCCCGATGGAGCGCGCGGCCAGAATAAACTCGCGTTCCTTCAGGGCCAGAACCTCGCCCCGCACGATCCGCGCGGTCTGCATCCACGAGGTGATGCCGATGATGGCGACGATCAGGATGAACATACCGCCCTCGGGACTGCCCGCGAAGGCGACCAGAGGCTGCCGGAACAGCGTCACCGCCACGAGTAGCAGCGGCAGGATCGGCAAAGACAGCACCAGATCGGTGAAGCGCATCAGCGGCCCGTCGAGCTTGCGGAAATACCCTGCCACAACGCCGACCAGCGTGCCGATCAGCAGCGCGATCAGCATTGCCGCCCAGCCCACCGACATGGAGGCGCGGCCGCCCGACAGCATTTGCGCCAGAATATCGCGGCCAAGTTGATCGGTGCCGAACGGGTGATTCCAGCCCGTCTTTGCGCTGGAATCCCACAGCGCCACGTAGATCGGGCGCATATCCTTGGCGCGAATGTCGAGCTTTTGCGCATCCACCGTCCACAGATACGGACCGATCAGCACGGCAAGGGTGATGAACAGCAAGAAGCCACCGCCCCAGACAGCGCCCTTGTGCCGGCGGAACTGGTCCCAGACCTCGCTCCACTGGCTGCGCGGCTCTTTCTGCGGCTCCTTGTCCTGAAGCGCGCCGTAGGTGTTCGTGTCAGTCATAGCGAATCCTCGGGTCAAGCACGCCGTAGAGCACGTCAGCGATGATATTGAAGAGCACGATCAGGATCGCGAAGATGAAGGTCAGCGTCATGACCATCGGCAGGTCATTGGCGAAGAGGGCGGTGATCAGAAGCTGACCAATGCCATTCACCTTGAAGATCACCTCGGTGATGATTGCGCCGCCAAAGATGTTGGGCACGTTCAGCGCGATCACGGTGACGACCGGGATCATGGAATTGCGCACCACATGCGACAGCACGACGGTACGCTCTTTCAGGCCTTTGGCACGCGCGGTGCGGACATAGTCCTGATTGAGGTTGTCGAGGGTCGATGCCCGCATATAGCGGTTCAACTGCGCGGTGATCTGTAGCGCCAGCACCATGACCGGCAACACCATTTGGCGCAATTGCACCATGAAGCTGTCCCAGTCGTTCACCTCATGCACCGTGTTGTAGACGGAAGGCAGCCATTCAAGCTGCACCGCGAAGATCACGATCAGCAGCGGGCCGGTGAAGAAGGGCGGGATCGAAAAGCCGATCATCGACACGAAGGTGCCGGCATTGTCGAAGGTCGAATATTGGCGGTAGGCCGAATAGATCCCGATGGGCAGGGCGATGAGAATCGCCAGCACATAAGCCACGCCCACGACCCAAAGCGTCTGCGGGATACGTTGCGCCACGATGTCCATCACCGGCGAACGGGTCTGCCACGAGATCACGCGCAGCTTCCCTTCGGCAAAGGTCGTGCCGAACATGTTGTCGAACATCACCTGCGGTTCGATCCAGAAGAACTGGATCAGCCATTTATAGTACTGGATGTACCAAGGCTGCCCAAGGCCGAGCGCTTCGCGCATCTGCTGTTTGACTTCGGGGGGAACTGTCAGGGGAACCTGTGCCATCGGATCGCCGGGGGCGAGTTGAAGCAGCAGGAAAATGGCAAGGCTGATGAAAATCAGCGTCGGGATGGCGAGGACCAGTCGTCGGATTGTATAGGTCAGCATTCGCGGGAATTTCCTGCATCAGGAGTGGTCGGGCGAAAGAAAAGCACAGCGTCCGGCCAAGCGGGCCGCCAAAGGCAGGGCGCGCCTTGGCGCACCCTGCTTGCTTGGTTCAGTCGATACGGTGCCAGTCGGCCACGTTCCACAGCTCGCTGTCCCACACGTTCAGGACGACGCCGCCCAGTGTGTTGGCGTGGGCGGACAGACGACCGCGGTGTACCAGCGGGATCATCGCGCCTTGCTCAACAGCCATGTCGTTCAGCTGCTTGCCGATTTTCGCGCGCTCTTCCGAGCCAGCGGTTTCCGCCAGTTGCGCGTGCAGTGCATCATAGGCTTCGTCGCAGAAGCGGGTGATGTTTTCACCCTGCCACTGTGTTTCAGGGCGCGGGGCCTTGTCGCACAGCAGGTTGCCCAGATAGGACTGCGGGTCGGTGCCGTTGAAGGTGTTGGCGTACATTTCCACGTCTGCATAGAACTTCTGGAACGTGTCCGGGGAGCCCGGGTCACCACCGAAGAATACAGACGAATCCACGTTGCGCAGTTCGGCTTCGATGCCGATCTGACGCCACCAATCCTTGATCAGCGCCTGGAAGTCCTGACGGACGGCGTTGGTGGAGGTCTGGTAGAGGATCTTCATCGGCACGCCGTTGACTTCGCGCACGCCGTCACCATCGGTATCGGTGAAGCCTGCATCGTCCAGCAGCTTGTTCGCGCCTTCGATGTCCTGGGTGGAGCAATCGAACGTGTCGGAGTTGAAGATCGCCGGCGCCGGAACCCAGTTACAGGTCACTTTACCAGCCTGACCGTAGCCGACTTCGACCAGAAGCGGGCGGTCGATCGCCATGGACATGGCTTTGTATACGGCCGGTTCGGACAGGAACGGGTGCGGATGCGCGCGTGTGGAACGCTCGCCTTCCGGCAGGTCCGGGGATGCGTTCGTCTGGTTCAGCATGATGCGCTCAACCAGCGGGCCGAAGCCGGCGACCGGCTTGCCCTTGCCGCCTTCTTCCATCTTCGCGATGACGTCGGGTGCAAGTTGCAGGTTCCATGCGTAGTCGAACTCGCCCGTTTCCATAACGGCGCGGCCCGCCGCGTTCGCGTCACCGCCGCCTTTGAAGGTCACGGTCGCAAAGGCCGGTTTCGCTGGGTCACGATAGTTGTCGTTCGCTTTCAGCGTGATCACGTCGTTCGGGCGGAACTCTGTCACCACGAAGGGGCCAGTGCCGATCGGGTTGAAGTTCTGCTCTGTGCATTCGGGGGCTTTCGCACCCATGCAGTCCGCGAATTGTGCCGCTTGCAGGATCGGGCTTTCACCGCCGACGAAGGGGCCATAGGGGAACGGTGTCGGCTTGTCGAAGGTGACGACGACGGTCATGTCGTCTGGTGTCTCGACCGAAGTGACGCCTTCGAACTTGGTGACCTGCGCGCAGCCGCCTTCCGGGTCGGTGCAATATTCATAGGTGAACTTCACGTCCGCCGATGTGAAATCCGTGCCGTCGGACCATTTGATGCCCGGCGCGATTTTCCAGGTGATGGAGGTGAGGTCTTCGGAGACACCGCCATTTTCGACTGTCGGCACTTCTTCGACGAGCCACGGCACCAGTTCGCCGGTCTCGTTGTAGCGTGCGAGGGGTTCGATCACCATGGAGGCCGCTTCGACATCCTTGGTGCCGCCCGACAGGAACGGGTTCATGATGGACGGGGCTTGCCAATAGATGATGCTGACATTGCCGTCGCTGCCGCGTTCCGCAAAAGCGGCTGGCGCCATGGCGGACGTCGCAATCGCCCCCATCAGAAGGGTTTTGAGTTTCATTTCATACTCCCAAAATGGCACTTTCGTTGTGCCTGTTTGTTGTGCAGGCCCTTTAATAAGCACCTGCCTATGGATTGGGCCAGTTCACCAAATCTATGGAAGCGTAGGCTTTTCAAGGATTTGCGCGGCGAACCGGACACCGAATGCCCGCTATCGAACCAGCTTTTGACGAAAATGCAAGCAGGAACCAAGGTTTGCGTTGCGGAAATTTGGTGCATTGTTTGACAGTGCTGGCAGACTAAGCGTAGCGTCCTCGACGTGGCCGGCAGGGGAAAAGAATGCTCGACGAAAGCAGCACAACACCGATCGCTAGGATCGAAGGACTACGTGTAGAGTTCCAGACGAAGGACGGCCCGGTTGTGGGCGTGGAAGATGTCAGTTTTGACGTCAATCCCGGCGAAACCGTCTGCGTCGTGGGCGAATCCGGGTCCGGCAAGTCCGTGTCTTCGCTGTCGCTGATGCGGCTTGTGGAATTCGGGGGCGGCACCATCGCGGGTGGGCGGCTTTTGTTCGACCGCAAGAATCACGAGGCCATCGATCTGGCCAAGACGGATCAGTCCCTGATGCGGACGATTCGCGGCAATGAAATCGGCATGATCTTCCAAGAGCCGATGACCGCGCTGAACCCGGTGTTCACTGTGGGGCGCCAGTTGACCGAAGGGCTGCGGCTGCACAAGGGGCTGAGCCAGAAAGAGGCCGATGCGCGCGCATTGGAATTGCTGCGCCAGGTGCGTATTCCCGAGCCGGAACGGCGGCTGAAGCAATACCCGCATGAGCTTTCGGGCGGGATGCGCCAGCGCGTCGTTATCGCCATGGCGTTGGCCTGTGAGCCGAACCTGCTGATCGCGGACGAGCCGACGACGGCGTTGGATGTGACCATTCAGGCGGAAATTCTGGCCCTGATGGACCGGCTCAAGCGTGAGACCGGGACCGCTGTGATGTTCATCACCCATGACATGGCGGTGGTGGCGCAGATGGCCGACCGGGTGGTTGTCATGTTCCGCGGCAACAAGGTCGAGGAAGGCACGGTCGAAGAGATTTTCGAGAACCCGCAGCATCCCTATACCAAGGCGCTGCTGGCTGCGGTGCCCAAGCTGGGCGAGATGCGCGGCAAAGGTGCGCCGGAGCCGATGAAGCTGCTGGGCCGGGAGCAGGGCGTTATCGCGCCGATCCCTGGCACCGACCAACCCTTGCTGAAGGTGAAGGGGCTGACGACGCGGTTCCCGGTCAAGGGCGGCTTCTTCCGCCGGACCGTGGCGAATGTTCACGCGGTGGAGGATCTGTCCTTTACCATCAACAAGGGGCAGACGCTGAGCCTTGTGGGCGAATCCGGGTGCGGCAAGTCGACCGCCGGACGGTCCATTCTGCGGCTGGTGGAACCGATGGCGGGCGAGATCAACCTGGATGGCGTGGACGTGATGTCCTTGTCCCCCGGGGCGCTTCGCGAGGAACGCCGCGAGATGCAGATGATCTTTCAGGATCCTTTCGCCTCGCTCAATCCGCAGATGCCGCTGGCCGATCAGGTGGCCGAACCGATCCATAATTTCGGCACGCTCAAAGGTGCTGAGATCACCAAGCGCGTCGAGATGCTGTTTGACCGGGTGGAATTGCCCCGCAGTTTCATGCGGCGCTATCCGCATGAATTGTCCGGTGGTCAGCGTCAACGAGTGGCGATCGCCCGCGCATTGGCGCTGAACCCCAAGCTGATCATCGCCGATGAAGCGGTATCGGCGCTGGACGTGTCGGTGCAGGCGCAGGTGCTGAACCTGATGATGGAATTGCAGGCGGAGTTGGGTGTATCTTATCTGTTCATCAGTCACGACATGGCGGTGGTGGAGCGTGTCTCGCACCATGTCGGCGTGATGTACCTTGGCCGTATCGTGGAACTGGGACCCCGCGCGCGTGTCTTCGAGAACCCGCAGCATCCCTATACGCAGGCTTTGATGAAGGCGGTTCCGATTGCCGATCCGCGCAGGCGCAAATCGGAGAAAGACCTGAACTTCAAGCCGATCCCGTCGCCGATTCATCCGGTGACCTATACGCCGGAGCCGTCGGTCTACCGTGAGGTGGAGCCGGGGCATTTGGTTCTGGAGACAGATAGCGGCTATTGAGTGTGTCGGATCGGCTTGCGCCGATCCGATCAGGGCGGGGGCGCTGCCCCCGCGCCCCCGGAGTATTTTCCGAACAATGAAGCTGCGGGAGTTTATCCCGCTTGCAGCACCATATGGGGGGTGCCGTCCGAAATCTTTTGCGGGCTGCGTCCGTCCGGGCGCAGGGTCGATTGCACCTGATGCCGGAAGGACGAAAAGTGCCGGGACGTGACCACATCGACGGGATCGTCGAAGCGTATGGTGACGTCCCAATAGCCGCCCGCGCGTTCGGTTGCCGATTTCACTTGCCCGGTGAAGGCATGGCCGAGATAGGCCCCCGAGACACGTTGTCCTGGGGCCCATTCCGCCACGTTGGGCGTGCTTGCCTGCGCTGCGAGCGTGTTCCAGTCCTTTGCGCCCCATTGGTGCGCGATCATTTCGAGGGCTTCGGAATGTGAAATCTGCGTGCCTTGGGCAGCAAGGTCGGTGCGAAGTCGTTTTGCCTGCGCCTTGAGCGCGGGGCGTGTGGGGAGAGGGGTGCTCATCCGTATGCTCCTGTCATTGGGGCCTTGGGGCAGGTGTTCGCATTGCCTGATCCGGGTCCCGTCAGGGCGGATACAGCGAGACGTGTTATCCGGGCTTCACCATGATGCGAACGGCAGGGGCCGGGTCCCTATGAGGCCCTCAAATAGCGATGCATGGGATCTATTTCAAGGGGCGCGGCTATCGGTTTGACGGCGCCGTGTTCTCGTGCCCATTTAGGCGTGGAACCTTCCGGAGAAAGACCCCATGCCGCAGCGCCTGTCCCCGCTTGAGATCATGACTAAGCTGATTTCCTTTCCCACCGTGTCGCGTGACACCAATTTGCCCCTGATCGACTGGGTGGAGGGGTATCTGGGCGCGCACGGGATTTCGGCGCATCGTTGGCCGGACCCGGATCAGCCGGAAAAGGCGGGGCTTTTTGCCCATGTCGGCCCGGAGGTCGAGGGGGCGGTTGTTTTGTCCGGGCATACGGATGTGGTGCCGGTCGATGGCCAGCCCTGGACCTCGGACCCGTGGACGGTGACGGAGCGGGATGGGCGTTACTATGGGCGCGGCACGTGTGACATGAAGGGCTTTGACGCGCTCGCGATCTGGGCACTGGTGGAGGGGAAGTATCGGGGCCTCAAGACGCCGTTGCAGATTGCACTGAGCATTGACGAAGAGATCGGTTGCACGGGCGCGCCGCCGATGATTGCCGCGATGCAGGAGGTTCTGCCCAAGGGCGGTGCCGTGATCGTGGGGGAGCCGTCCGAGATGCGCGCTGTGACCGGCCACAAGGGCGGGCAGGGCTTTGCGACAGAGGTGGTGGGCTTCGAGGTCCATTCCTCGATCCATTATCAAGGGGTGAGTGCGATCCATGAGGGGGCGCGGCTGATCCAGTGGGCCAATGAGGTGAATGCCGAGAATGCTGCGGCCGAGCCAGGTGAAATCTCGGCCCTGTTCGATCCGCCCTATACCAGCTGGCATGTGGGCACGATCGAAGGCGGGACTGCGCATAACATCACCGCCAAATCCTGCCGCTTCGTCATGGGCCACCGCGCGGTGCCGGGCGATGATCCGGCGGTTCTGGCGCGGGCCTATCAGGACAAGGTGGATGAGGTTCGCAGCGCGATGCAGGCGGTGCGGCCAGAGGCGGATATCGTGATCACCCCCACCTTTTCCGTGCCGCCGCTCAAGCCCGAAGCCGAGGGCGGTGCGGAACATCTTGTGCGCTCGATCACCGGCGATAACGGCACGCATGTCGTCAGCTATGGCACCGAGGCGGGGCATTTCCAGGCGGCGGGCTATTCGACCGTTGTGTGCGGGCCGGGCAATATCGAACAGGCGCACCAGCCTGACGAATTCATCGAGAAATCGGAATTCGAAGCCGGTCAGGCTTTCATGGAGAAGTTGTTGGATCGGCTTGCAGGCTAAGGCCGGCGTTCAAGGGCGTTCCCGCGTATCGGGGGAAATCCGGTCGAAGCGTTTGATAACTGCGACCGGATGATGGCTTGCCGGGGCGTCATGCCCGGTAGGGCAGGGGGATCAGTGCCCCGGGCCGGGTAGGGCCGCTTTCAGGTCGCCGACCGGGACGCCCAAAGTTTTCGCCACGGCATCCAGATCGGCGCGCGGGCCGCCAGCGTCCTGCAAGGTCTGCTCCAGCAAGTCGGCATCTACGCCCAGCGTTTCTGCAACCTTGTCGAAATCGGGTCCGCCACGGGGGCCGCCACCGGGACCACTGCCATGCGCCCCGTCAGGGCCACCCCCGCCATGGGCAGAGCCAATACCGCCCGCAGCATTGGTGGAGAAGTTGTCCTGCGCGACAACGCCGACAAGACAGGCGGGCAGATTGGGGAAACTGGTGCCCGAATGGTAATGATACACCGGGTCTCCGCCCTCTTCGGTCAGGCCGACATGGCCGCCGCAGGCGTCCAGATCCTCCGGGGTCGAGCCGTCATAGTTCAGCGCCCCATACATCGCGAAGCCGTCAAAGGCATAGCCAAACTGCGCGGTTTCGTCCTGCTTTACATGCACGCATTCCGCGTCGACGCCTTCGCGCTCATAAATGCCGTTCAGATCGGTCGATGTCGCGTGCCAGTGATACCAGCCGCCGGGGTCGATATGGCCGCCGCATGTATCAAGCGCAGGCATGTGCCCGGTATCGAGCACCGATGGGGCATCCGCAAAGATCGGCACACCGTCCAATCCGATCCCGACTTTGGCCACGGTTCCAAGGGGTGTCGGCGCGTCTGCCATGACCGGGTTCGCGGGGATCAGCACGGTCATCTCGACCTCGGAATCCACCGTGGCCTGAATGCACTCATTCGCTTCGGTCGGTTGCTCCGTCCGGATGTCGAAGGAATAGACCTCGCCCGCTTCGTTGAAGAAGGTATAGCCCTGCACGTCCAGCATCCGCAGGAACGCGCCGTCAATCCGGTAGAGCCCAGCTTCGTCGCCGTCCCAGTGCCAGATGCCGCCCGTGTCCTCCAGCGTTGCCGGGCAGAACGGGCCGATCTCAAGATCATCGGGCAGATACTTCACCACGTAGCGTGCGCATTTCGCGGCCTCGCCGTTTTCCAGCGTGCAATCGACGATCTCGCTGGGCCCCGCCAGTGCTGTATCGTGGACGGAATGCTCATCCGCATGGGCCAAGGCACCGCTGGCAAGCATTGCGCCGCCGATCACGCTGACCGCGAAGGCACCCCATCGGGCGTTTGTCCGATCGCGCGGGGGAAGGGGGCTCGACATGGTTGTTATCTCCTTCTTTCTGCTGCACCGGACGTCTGTCATTGCGCCCGGTGATGTGCCTCACCGGTCCGCGAGTGGCGCGGATGGCAACACCTGTCCAAGAAGATAGGGTGCGCGCCGGGCAGCGCAAACTAATTAGCATATTAATTTGTTTGAGGGCGGGACATTCGCGCGGTCAGAGCAGGGGTCACGACACGTCTGCGCCGTTGCAGCCGCCGCCAAACTTCGTGAAACTCGGTAAAACAAACCTGTGTCGCACCGCCGCGACTCACGCCTTGCTTGACGACTCGCTTCGCTTGCCTCTATTTATGAACGTGCGTTCAATAACTGGGAGGTATGGCGCGATGTTCCAAGGGTCCATGCAATTCGATCTGGGCGAGGATATCGCCGCTCTGCGCGAGATGGTGCACAAATGGGCGCAAGAGCGGGTGCGCCCGATCGCCCAGGAAATCGACAAGACGAACGACTTCCCGGCGCATCTTTGGAAAGAGATGGGCGATCTTGGTCTTCTGGGGATCACGGTATCCGAAGAATATGGCGGCGCGGGGATGGGGTATCTTGCGCATGCGGTCGCGGTCGAGGAAATCGCGCGGGCTTCTGCCTCTGTCTCTCTGTCCTATGGCGCGCATTCGAACCTGTGTGTCAATCAGATCAAGCTGAACGGCACCGAAGAGCAGAAGAAGAAATATCTGCCGGGGCTGATTTCGGGCGAGAACGTCGGTGCCTTGGCCATGTCGGAACCATCGGCAGGCTCGGATGTGGTGTCGATGAAACTGCGCGCCGAAAAGCGCAACGATCACTACCGGCTGAACGGCAACAAATACTGGATCACCAATGCGCCCGACGCCGATACGCTGGTGGTCTATGCAAAGACCGATCCCGATGCCGGGTCCAAGGGGATCACCGCCTTTCTGGTCGAGCGCGGGATGAAAGGCTTTTCGACGCCGCCCCATCTGGACAAGCTTGGGATGCGCGGCTCCAACACCGGGGAGCTGGTCTTTGAAGATGTGGAAATCCCATTTGAAAATGTTCTGGGCGAGGAAGGCAAGGGCGTGAAAGTGCTGATGTCCGGCCTTGATTTCGAACGGGTGGTTCTGGCGGCGATCGGTCCGGGGATCATCGCGGGCTGCATGGACGAGATGATGCCCTACATGGTCGAGCGTAAGCAATTCGGTCAGAGCATCGGGAATTTCCAGCTCATGCAGGGCAAGATCGCCGATATGTATACGGCGATGAATTCCTCGCGGGCTTATGTCTATGAATGTGCCAAGGCATGTGACCGGGGCAACCAGACGCGGCAGGATGCGGCGGCGTGCTGTCTTTACGCCTCCGAAGCGGCGATGACGCAGGCGCATCAGGCAGTACAGGCGATGGGCGGCGCAGGCTTTTTGTCGGACAACCCGGTCAGCCGGATGTTCCGCGATGCCAAGCTGATGGAAATCGGTGCAGGCACGTCCGAAATCCGGCGTATGCTGATCGGGCGCGAGTTGATGAACGGCATGGCGTAATGCCGCGCTCCGTCCGAGTGGCGGCTCTGGCGCTTGCGGCGCTGGCCGCCGTTCTGGGCGGGGTGGCTGGGCTGCGATGGGCCCCGTTGGAGGAGACGGACGTGATCGACGCGGTGGTGCAACACCATAGGAACAGAACAGGCGGCGACGGGTCCGATTGCTTTGCCGTTCCGGGGCAGGGCGATGTGTGGTTGCGCGTCACCTGCGGGGCATCTGTCTATCACGTGGATCGCCGGGGGCAGCGCGTCCCTTCGCCGGAGCCAAGCACATGAACATGGCTGAACAGGCGCTCGCAGGGCCGCCGGATCAGGTGTGCATCCGCCAACCTTTTTCCGATGCCGGTGGCAGCGCGCAGGTGGCCGACATCACCTATGCGCAACTGGCCGAGATGACGGACAGGCTTGCGCGGGCACTGCAAGGTCTGGTTCGGCCCGGCGACCGCGTCGGCGTGTTGCTGGAACAAGATATGTGGTGCGCGGCATCGCATCTGGCAATCTGGAAAATTGGCGCGATTTCAGTGCCCCTGTTCAAAAAGTTCAAGCGGGACGCACTGGCCTCGCGGATGCGGGACGCCGGAATTTCCTATGTGCTGACAGACCGGCCAGGCAAGGCGCTGATCGGCGATCTGGCGCAAGCGCTATTCGCCTCCGAGATCGGGCAGGACGGCCCGGACGTGCCCTTTGCCGACGCAGCAAGCGCGGTGCTGATTTATACCTCCGGTACGACGGGCGCACCCAAGGGGGCGTTGCACGGGCATGGGCTGCTGTCGGGGCACGTGCCGGGTGTCAGTTTAAGTCATGACCAACTGGGCCAGCCGGGCGATTGCCTGTGGACCCCGGCCGATTGGGCCTGGATTGGCGGCCTGTTCGATGTGCTGATGCCGGGGCTGGCGCTCGGCGTGCCGGTGGTGGCCCACAGCCCTCGCAAGTTCGACGCCGCCGAGACGGCTGACCTGATTGCCCGGCTGGGCATTCGCAATGTGTTCTTTCCGCCCACGGCCCTGCGCATGTTGCGCGCGGCGGGCACACGCATTTCCGGGTTGCGCACCGTCGCATCGGGGGGCGAGCCCTTGGGGCCGGAAATGCTGGATTGGGGCCGCGATGCCTTGGGTGTCACGATCAACGAATTCTATGGCCAAACCGAATGCAACATGGTCGTCAGCTCTTGCGCAGCGCAGTTCGCGCCGCAACCGGGATGTATGGGCAAGCCCGTTCCGGGGTTCGAAGTGGCTGTGATCGATGCGCAGGGCAAAGTCACAGAAGACGAAGGCGATATCGCCGTCAAACGCGGCGCGCCGTCGATGATGCAGGGCTATTGGCAGAACCCGGAAGCCACCGCCGAAAAGTTTCGCGGTGATTGGATGCTGACCGGGGATCGCGGGATCCAAGAGGGCGCGTATCTGCGCTTTGTCGGGCGCGAGGATGACGTCATCACCTCGGCAGGCTATCGCATCGGCCCGGCGGAAATCGAAGACTGCCTGCTCACCCATCCCGCTGTCGCGACCTGCGGCGTCGTCGGCAAACCCGACCGATTGCGTACGGAGATTGTGAAAGCCTATGTCGTCGCCCAACCCGGCTGCGCCCCCAGCGCCGAAGAGCTACAGGCCTGGGTCAAGGAGCGGCTCGCCAGCTATTCCTATCCTCGGGAAATCGAATTCGTCACGGATTTGCCGATGACGGTCACAGGCAAAGTGATCCGCAAAGAGCTGAAATCGCGCGCCTCCGCCGAGGTCGCCCCATGATCAAGACACGCTGCCTCCCCAAGCCCGCTCGCAAGCCGCACGCCGCGCTCACCCCACTGCGGCGCATATCCTTGGTCGCCCCCTATGATCCGGGTAGCGATGGGGCCACCGCATGTGGCCCGCGCGCTTCTGCCTTCATTGTTCTCCAAATACTCACGGCGCGACGCTCGCCGCTAGAAAAGGTGCCGGTATGAAACTCCAGTCCAAAGCCCTTCCTTCCTCGGAGCAATTCCAATCGAACCGCGCCGCCCATCTGGAGGCGCTCGGCGTGATCGAAGCCGCAGCCGAGGCAGCGGCGCAGGGCGGGGGGGACAAATCCCGCGCGCGCCATGTCAGCCGAGGCAAAATGCTCCCGCGCGACCGGGTCGGCAACCTGCTCGATCCCGGCACGCCCTTTCTGGAAATCGGCGCAACTGCGGCCCATGGCATGTATGGCGACGCGGCTCCGGCGGCGGGGGTGATCGCGGGCATCGGGCGGGTCATGGGGCGCGAGGTCATGGTCGTGTGCAACGATGCCACTGTCAAAGGCGGCACATACTACCCCCTGAGCGTGAAAAAGCACCTGCGGGCGCAAGAGATTGCCGAGGAAAACCATCTGCCCTGCATCTACCTTGTCGATTCCGGCGGCGCGAACCTGCCCAATCAAGACGAGGTCTTCCCGGACCGCGACCATTTCGGACGTATCTTCTTCAATCAGGCACAGATGAGCGCGAAGGGTATCCCCCAGATCGCCGTCGTCATGGGCTCCTGCACGGCGGGCGGGGCCTATGTGCCGGCCATGTCGGATGTGACGATCATCGTGAAGGAGCAGGGAACGATCTTTTTGGCAGGCCCGCCCCTGGTCAAGGCGGCCACGGGGGAGGTCGTGAGCGCCGAGGATCTGGGCGGCGGCGATGTCCACACACGTCTGTCCGGTGTGGCCGATTATCTGGCAGAGGATGACGCGCATGCGCTGGCGCTGGCGCGGCGCGCGGTGGGCAGCCTCGGAGGTGCGCTGAAGCACACCCTACAGTTGGAGGCCCCCGAGGACCCGGCATATGACCCGGACGAGATCCTTGGCGTGGTGCCGGCCGATTTGCGCACGCCCTATGATATTCGCGAAGTGATCGCGCGGCTGGTTGATGGCTCGCGCTTTGACGAATTCAAGGCGCGGTTCGGGGAGACATTGGTCTGCGGCTTTGCCCATGTAAAAGGCATGCCCGTGGGGATTATCGCCAATAACGGCGTTCTGTTTTCCGAAGCGGCGCAGAAGGGCGCGCATTTCGTGGAGCTATGCTCGCAGCGGCGCATCCCCTTGGTGTTCTTGCAGAATATCACGGGCTTCATGGTGGGCCAGAAATACGAAAACGAAGGCATCGCGCGGCACGGGGCCAAGATGGTCACGGCTGTGGCGACCACATCGGTGCCGAAAATCACGATGCTGGTCGGTGGCTCTTTCGGGGCGGGCAACTACGGCATGGCGGGGCGGGCCTATTCCCCGCGCTTCTTGTGGACATGGCCGAACAGCCGAATTTCGGTGATGGGTGGGGCGCAGGCCGCCGGGGTCTTGGCGACAGTCAAACGCGATGCGATCGAACGCGGCGGCGGCACGTGGAGCGCGGAAGAGGAGGCGGCCTTCAAGCAGCCGACGATCGACATGTTCGAAGAACAGTCCCATCCGCTTTATGCGTCGGCGCGGCTTTGGGATGACGGTGTCATCGATCCGCGCAAATCGCGCGATGTTCTGGCACTGAGCCTGAGTGCCGCGTTGAACGCTCCGATCAAGGAGACACGCTTCGGCGTGTTCCGGATGTGACAATGGCCGCAAAAGCCCCGACTTTTGCGGCTGGTGGGCAAGGTCATATCCGCGCAGCGGATGTGACGGCCCACACGGTGGCCATGCTGGACGCGCGCCGCGCAAAAGCCCTGACTTTTGCGGCCGGTAATACGGGCCCGGTGGATAGCGTGCGTGGGGCGCTGCCCCACACCCCGGAGTATTTTTGGAACAATGAAGAGGCGATGGGCCTCTCAGATGGGAGGGCCGGTCTTGTTTGACACGATCCTGATCGCGAACCGGGGCGAGATTGCTTGCCGGGTAATGGAAACGGCGCAGGCGATGGGGGTGCGCTGTGTCGCGGTGTATTCCGATGCCGACAGGCAGGCCAAGCATGTCGCGATGGCGGATGCGGCGGTGCATATCGGTGGTGCGGCCCCAGCGGAGAGTTATCTGCGCGGTGACGTGATCATCGCCGCGGCGCTTGAGGCCGGGGCGCAGGCGATCCATCCCGGCTATGGCTTCCTGTCGGAGAACCCCGATTTCGTCGAAGCGGTCGAGGCGGCGGGTTTGGTGTTTATCGGGCCGAGCGCGTCGGCGATCCGGAAGATGGGGCTGAAGGACGCGGCCAAGGCCTTGATGGAAGAGGCCGGGGTGCCGGTGGTTCCGGGCTATCATGGGGCAGAGCAAGCGCCTGATTTTCTGGCCGAACGTGCGGGTGAGATCGGCTATCCGGTCCTTATCAAGGCGGTCGCCGGTGGTGGCGGCAAGGGGATGCGTTTGGTGGAGCGGGCGGCCGATTTCGCGGCGGCGTTGCAAAGCGCGCAAGGCGAGGCGCGCACGGCCTTCGGCAATCCGGACGTGCTGATCGAGAAATATGTAAGTCAGCCGCGTCATATCGAGGTTCAGGTCTTTGGGGATGGTGAGCGCGCGGTGCATTTGTTCGAGCGTGACTGTTCCTTGCAGCGCCGCCACCAGAAGGTGATCGAGGAGGCGCCCGCGCCCGGCATGACGCAGGAGATGCGGGAAGCGATGGGGGCTGCGGCGGTGCGGGCTGCCGAAGCGATTGGCTACAAGGGGGCGGGGACGGTGGAATTCATCGTCGACGGCTCTGACGGGCTGCGTCCTGATGGGTTCTGGTTCATGGAGATGAACACGCGGCTTCAGGTCGAACACCCGGTCACCGAGGCGATCACGGGTGTGGATTTGGTGGCTTGGCAGTTGCGTGTCGCTGCGGGAGAGGCATTGCCCGCGCAGCAGGAGGATCTGTCCATCTCCGGCCACGCCTTCGAGGCCCGGCTTTATGCGGAGGACGTGCCGAAGGGGTTCCTTCCGGCCACGGGAACGCTGACGCATCTGGCCTTTCCCGGCGGTGTGCGCGCCGATAGCGGCGTGCGAACGGGTGATGAAATCAGCCCTTGGTACGATCCGATGATCGCCAAGATCACGGTTCATGGCGACACACGTGCAGTCGCGCTGCGGCGGCTGTCACGGGCCTTGGCTGGCACGCAGGTGGCTGGGACGGTGACCAACCTGGCGTTTCTGGGGGCATTGGCCGGGCATGAAGGCTTTGCCCGGGGTGAGGTCGATACCGGGCTGATTGCGCGGGATATCGACGGTTTGGCGGCGGCTCCGACCCCGCGCGCGCTGCATGTCGCGGCGGCGGCAATGGTGGTGAGCGGGTTGAACACGGCCGGGGACGCCGCAGGTTTCACGCTTTGGTCGCCGCTGCGGCGCGCTGTCGGCCTGACCTATGGTGAAGAGGCGTTGGATGTTTCGGTCGAAGTCACCGGGCCGGACGCGCAACTCTGGAATGTGGGTGGTGAGACCGTCGTTGCGACGCGCGCCGAAGGTCAGTGGCGGCTGGATGGGGCTCCGATGCCGCAGGTCGCGCTGACGGACGAAACTGTCACGGTCTTCGATCGCTATGGTATCGCCTTCGGCATTGTCGATCTGCTGGCCCGCGATGGGGCGAGCGGGGCGGCTGGCAATGCGATTGAGGCGCCGATGCCGGGGCTGGTGAAGTCGATCTCTGTCGCGGCGGGGGAAAGCGTGCAGGAGGGGCAGACCCTTGCGGTCCTCGAAGCCATGAAGATGGAGCATACGCTGACGGCGGCGCGCGATGGCATGGTGGCCGAGGTTCTGGTCGAGGCTGGCGCGCAGGTCACGGCAGGGGCGGTTCTGGTTCTGCTGGCGGAGGATGCCGATGCAGGTTGAGCTTTTCGAAGTCGGTCCGCGCGACGGGCTTCAGAACGAGCCGCGCGAGATTCCCGTGGCGGACAAGGTTGCGCTGGTCGATCTGCTGTCCCGGGCCGGGTTTAGTCGGATTGAATGCGCCTCTTTCGTCAGTCCCAAATGGGTGCCGCAAATGGCTGGCAGCGCCGAGGTGCTGGCCGGGATCACCCGCGCGCCGGGGGTGCGATATGCCGCGCTGACGCCAAACATGCGCGGGCTGACGGACGCGCTGGCGGCGGGGGCGGATGAGGTGGCTGTGTTCGGCTCTGCCTCCGAAGGGTTCAGCCGCGCCAACATCAACGCCAGCATCGCCGAAAGCCTTGCACGGTTTGCCCCCGTGGTAGAGGCGGCGCGCGATGCAGCCGTGCCCGTGCGCGGCTACGTGTCCTGTGTGGTGGAATGCCCCTATGATGGGCCGGTCGCGCCGGGGCAGGTCGCTGACGTCGCGGGCAAATTGCATGAGATGGGCTGTTACGAGGTCAGCCTTGGCGACACGATCGGCAAGGGTGTCCCCGAGACGATCAGCGCCATGTTGGAGGCCGTGACCGCCGCCGTGCCAGCCGCGCAACTGGCCGGGCATTACCACGACACCAATGGGCGCGCGCTGGACAATATCGCGGCCTCTCTCGACCACGGGCTGCGGGTCTTTGACACCGCTGTCGGCGGTCTGGGTGGCTGCCCTTATGCGCCGGGCGCGGCGGGCAATGTCGCGACGGAAGCGGTGCTTGCCATGCTTCATGCGCGGGGGATCGAGACAGGGCTTGATCTTGAGATCATTCAAGAAGCGGCGGCGCTGGCGCGGCGACTGCGCGCGGGGGAAGAGACAGATGACGACATATGAGACAATCGCAGTTGAAACCGATGCGCGCGGGGGCGCGACATTGCGGCTCAACCGCCCGGAAAAGCACAATGCCATGTCTGGCCAGATGCTGGACGAGCTTGCGCAGGCAGCGGCGGCGCTGGGCGCGGATGACGCGGTTCGGGTCGTCGTACTGACGGGCGAGGGGCGCAGCTTTTGCGCGGGCGGTGATCTGGGCTGGATGCAGCAGCAGATCGGTATGGACCCAAAGACCCGCGCCCGCGAAGCACGCAAGCTGGCCGAAGTTCTGCAAGCGCTCAACACTTTGCCCAAGCCGCTGATCGGGCGGCTTCAGGGCAATGCGTTCGGCGGCGGTGTCGGGCTTGCCTCTGTCTGCGATGTCGCCATCGGGGTGGACAGCCTCAAGATGGGTCTGACCGAAACGCGGCTGGGGATCATCCCGGCGACCATCGGGCCCTATGTGCTGGCCCGGATGGGCGAGGGGCGGGCGCGGCGCGTCTTCATGAATGCGCGGCTTTTTGGCGCGGCGGAGGCGGTGGAGCTGGGCCTGCTGGCGCGCGCGGTGCCGGAGGCCGATCTTGACGCCGCAATCGAAGCCGAGGTCGTCCCCTATTTCGACTGTGCGCCCGGCGCTGTCGCGGCGGCCAAGGCGCTGGCCCGCCATCTGGGCCCAAAGATCGACGATGAGGTGATCGACCACACCATTGCGCAGCTCGTGGCGCGCTGGGAAACCGAAGAGGGCGCGGAAGGCATCGCGGCGTTCTTCGACAAGCGTAAGGCGCCCTGGGTGCGCACGTAATGAGGCGGGGCGCGGCGTGCCGCTGGTGACGGCCCGCTGAAGTGAAAACCGCCGCGCCATGGCAATGACGCGGCGGCTGGAATGCTGTTACAGGTCGGTTACGATTTGCGGCGACGCGTGGCGGCGAAGCCCGCGATGCCAGTCAGCATCAGCACCGCACCGGCTGGCAGCGGCACCGCTGAAACAGTCGCCGAAATGCTTTGCACGTTGAAATCGTCAAAGAGCGCATCGGCGCCAAAGCTGATCTTGGTTCCGCTCAGGCCGGTCAGATCGAACGGATTGTTCCCGGCGATACCGAATTCGCCCGGTGCAACGAAAACGCCGTCGATGAACAGGTCGAAATCGTCATCATCATCGACGTTGCCGAAGACCACGCTGCCAAAATCAACCATTTGGCCGAAGTCGAATGTCAGCAATTGGGTCATATTGATATCGCCAATCAGATTGATATCCGCCAAGGCGACACCGATCCCGGCATCTTGAGATATAAAGCACCCGCCAAAAAGACCCGGAACCGCGCAATCATCGCGTTGCGCCACTGCCAAATCGACAAGGTCAACACCGAAAACCGTGATTGTGGCGTCCTGATCCTCTTCGTAGTAAAGGTTGCCGTCGCCGAGGTATGCGCCAGCCGTGATGTTGACGGTCAGGCCGCTATCGGTTTCCGTCAGGGTTTCCGTGATACCATCGCTATACCCGGTAAAATCGAAGGTCGCCGCTGATACCGCGCCTCCTACAAATGTCGCCGCAATAACCGCCGGCAAAGACTTCATAAATCGCATTTTGCGTACCCCTAATCGTCAGGAGATTGCCGTCAACACATGAAAAGACTGCTGGGGCAATCTGTTGAAAGTGAACATCCGAACTCTTTAAGCAAGGCGGAAAACAATACCCGCACTTGTTCTGTTTGCCGCGTATTAAGGCGCCAAGAAATAATTGGCGTACCCGGCAATTGGGGAGATAATAATAAGACGATATTGCGTGTGGTACCCCCGATTGGGGGTCATCACCGGAAAATCGCGCAAATGTCGAAAAAACAGGCAAGCATTATACGCGGCTTTCGACCTTGGCGTGTGTTGCGTGCGGCCGCGTGGTCAGTCGCCGCCGCCCGCGTCAACTGCGCGCTGATAGGCCGGGCGTGCGTGGATGGACTCGACGAAGGCCGCCAGCCGGGGATAGGCCGATTTGAACCCCAGTAGCATCGCGACCTCAGCCGGGAAGCTCAGCATGATATCGGCAGCGGAAAGCGTGTCCTGAACGAAATGCCCAGAAGGGCGCAGGGTGCTGTCCATATAGGCGAAATGACTGTCCAACTCCGCCTGGATGCGCGGCTGCAGCGGGGCGCCATGTTCGCCCAGTCGCCCGACATAAAGGTTCAGCAGAATCGGCGTCATGGCAGAGCCTTCGGCGAAATGCATCAGTTCCAGATGGCGGATGTACGCCTCTGACCCGGCGGGCGGAAGCATGCGCGGCGCGTGGGTGGCGCAAATCCACTCGACGATTGCGCCCGATTCCGCGATCAGCGCGCCATCGACTTCGATCATCGGGGATTTGCCCAGCGGATGAACCGCGCGCAATTCTGCCGGGGCCAGATTCGTTTTGGCATCGCGTTCATAGCGCGTCACTTGATAGGGCAGGCCCAGTTCCTCCAGCAGCCACAGCACCCGCAGGGAACGGGACCGGTTGAGGTGATGAACGGTGATCATGGCGCGCTCTTTTCTGCTGTCAGGACTGTGGAGGTTCAGCCTAACGAACGTGCGGGGGACGTAAAGCGCCCTGTGCGCCCTTTCCGTGACGGTCCGCATTGCGCCGTGTTTGCCGCAAAAGCCCCACCTGCGACACTTGCGCATCCTCACTTGTCGGCCGTGCAAGGGCGCTACTTCACCAATCGTTCATTTTTATCCGGTGATAACAGCATGAAACCCTTCGGGCGGACGTTGACGCTGCACACGCACATGGGTACACCGCAGGTGGGTCGACAACTCCGGTCGACTGACCTGTTGCAAAACGCGCGGGTGCCACATCAATAGCCGTCCGGTCCGTTTGGCCGGTAGCAGATAGGAGCCGACATGGAAGAGATGCTCCGGGAATACCTCCCGATCCTCGTCTTTCTCGCCGTGGCAATTGGCTTGGGGCTCGTTCTGATCCTCGCCGCCGTGGTTATCGCCGTCAGAAATCCCGATCCGGAAAAGGTCTCCGCATATGAGTGCGGCTTCAACGCCTTCGATGATGCGCGGATGAAGTTCGATGTCCGGTTCTACCTTGTGTCGATCCTGTTCATCATTTTCGACCTTGAGATCGCCTTCCTGTTCCCGTGGGCCGTGGCCTTCAAGGATATCTCCATGGTCGGGTTCTGGTCGATGATGGTGTTCCTGGGCATTCTGGCGCTGGGCTTCGCATATGAGTGGAAGAAGGGAGCGATGGAATGGCAGTAACCGACGCGGCACCCTATGGGGCCAACACCGCTGGCCCCGACAAGGAAGTTGCCACGCAGGCCCTCAACCGAGAGCTTCAGGATAAAGGCTTCTTGCTGACCTCGACCGAGGACATCGTGAACTGGGCGCGCACCGGCTCGCTCCACTGGATGACATTCGGCCTGGCCTGCTGCGCCGTCGAAATGATGCACTCGTCCATGCCCCGCTATGATCTGGAACGTTTCGGCACCGCGCCGCGCGCGTCTCCGCGCCAATCCGACCTGATGATCGTGGCGGGCACGCTGACCAACAAGATGGCCCCGGCGCTGCGCAAGGTCTATGACCAGATGCCAGAGCCGCGCTATGTGATTTCCATGGGGTCCTGCGCCAATGGGGGCGGGTACTACCACTATTCCTACAGCGTTGTGCGGGGCTGCGACCGGATCGTGCCGGTCGATGTCTACGTGCCCGGCTGCCCCCCAACCGCAGAGGCGCTGCTTTACGGAATCCTGCAATTGCAGCGCAAGATCCGCCGCACGGGGACGATTGTACGATGAGCGATGCGATGCACGAACTGGGCGAGCTGATCGCCTCCACCCGCCAGGAATGCGTCCGGTCCTGGGATGTGACCCATGGCGAATTGAACATCGATGTGGCGCTCAGCAATATCGTTCCTTTCGTGGAATGGCTGAAGACCAACCCAAATTGCCGATTCTCGTCGTTGGTGGACATCACCGCGGTCGATTATCCGGGCCGCAAGAAGCGGTTTGACGTGGTCTATCACTTCCTCAGCATGTACCAGAACCAGCGCATCCGCTTGCGCCTTCAGGTGCGCGAAGAGGACATGGTGCCCTCTATCGTATCGGTGCACCCCTCGGCCAATTGGTTCGAGCGTGAGGTGTTCGACATGTTTGGCATCCTCTTCTCCGGGCACCCGGATCTGCGCCGCATCCTGACGGATTACGGGTTCCGCGGCTATCCGCTGCGCAAGGATTTCCCAACCACGGGCTACACCGAAGTGCGCTATGACGAAGCGCAAAAGCGCGTGGTATATGAGCCAGTCTCGCTGGTTCAGGAATACCGCCAATTCGATTTCATGTCGCCATGGGAAGGGGCCGAATACATCCTGCCCGGCGATGAAAAGAAAGAAGAGGCATCCTGATGGAGGGCTTGGTCTGGGTCATCGTGGCGGTTCTGACCGTCATCCCGATGCTCAAACTGCTCCCGTTCTTCGGGATACAGAAATGGTGGGCCTTGATTGCCATCATCCCGATTGGCGCCGTGGTGCTGATCTGGTGGATGTCGATCAAGCTGCAACAGATGGAGGAACGTTGAGATGATGGACGGCTCCAAAGGCTTTGACGACGCCCTGACCGGCGAACAGAAGATCCGCAACTTCAACATCAATTTCGGCCCGCAACACCCTGCCGCGCACGGTGTTTTGCGGCTGGTGCTGGAACTTGACGGCGAAGTCGTGGAACGCTGCGATCCGCATATCGGCCTGCTTCACCGCGGCACCGAAAAGCTGATGGAAAGCCGCACCTATCTGCAGAACCTGCCCTATTTCGACCGGCTGGACTATGTCGCGCCGATGAATCAGGAACATGCATGGTGCCTCGCCATTGAAAAGCTCTGCAAGGTCGAAGTGCCGCGCCGTGCCTCGTTGATCCGGGTGCTTTATTCGGAAATCGGACGGGTGCTGAATCACCTGCTGAACGTGACCACGCAGGCGATGGATGTGGGGGCGCTGACGCCGCCGCTCTGGGGGTTCGAAGAACGCGAAAAGCTGATGATCTTCTATGAGCGCGCCTGCGGGGCGCGCCTGCACGCGGCCTATTTCCGTCCCGGCGGGGTGCATCAGGACCTGCCGGACGATCTGCTCGACGATATCGAGGAATGGACTCACACCTTCCCCAACGTGCTCGACGATCTCGACGGGCTTCTGACAGAGAACCGGATTTTCAAACAGCGGAACGCGGATATCGGCATCGTCACCGAAGAGGAAATCCTCGAATGGGGCTTTTCGGGCGTGATGGTGCGCGGGTCTGGTCTTGCGTGGGATCTGCGCCGGGCACAGCCCTATGAGTGTTACGACGAATTCGACTTCCAAATCCCCGTGGGCAAGAATGGCGACTGCTACGACCGCTATCTCTGCCGCATGGCGGAAATGCGTGAAAGCGTGAAGATCATCCGCCAAGCCATTGCAAAATTGCGCGAAGCGACTGGCGACGTGCTGGCGCGGGGCAAATTGACGCCGCCCAAACGGGGCGAGATGAAGACATCGATGGAAGCACTCATCCATCACTTCAAGCTCTACACCGAAGGGTTCCACGTCCCTGAAGGTGAGGTCTATTGCGCCGTCGAAGCGCCCAAAGGCGAATTCGGCGTCTATCTGGTGGCCGATGGCTCCAACAAACCCTACCGCGCCAAGTTGCGGGCGCCGGGCTTCTTGCACCTGCAGGCGATGGACCATGTGGCCGGGGGGCACCAACTAGCCGATGTCGCCGCGATCATCGGCACCATGGATGTCGTCTTCGGGGAGATCGACAGGTGACCACCGTGATCGGAGCCTCAAGTCACAGCGCCTGCGGATCAGGCTTTGGTCACTACGCCACAACCCGCTTGGGTGCCTGCGCCCCAGGCATCCTGCCGCGACCCTATCGGGCCCGCAATCTGGTTGAACATGACATGACCGCTCCTCTTCATTGTTCTCAAAATACTCCCGCCGGAGGCACCAGACCTCTCGGCCAGACCGGAAGGCTGTAAGGTATGCTCCGCCGTCTCTACCACGACCAACCCGAAACATTCGCCTTCACGCCCGACAACCGGGCCTGGGCCGAGGCGCAAATCACCAAATACCCGGAAGGGCGGGAGGCATCGGCCATCATTCCGCTTTTGTGGCGGGCGCAGGAACAAGAGGGCTGGCTGAGCCGCCCGGCGATTGAATATGTGGCCGATATGCTCGGCATGGCCTATATCCGCGCGCTTGAAGTGGCCTCATTCTACTTCATGTTTCAGCTGCAACCGGTTGGCAAAATTGCGCATTTTCAGATTTGCGGCACCACGTCCTGCATGATCTGCGGGGCTGAAGACCTGATGGAGGTGTGCAAAAAGAAGATCGCCGCGAAACCGCATGAGATCAGCGCCGACGGCAAGTTCTCCTGGGAAGAGGTCGAATGTCTGGGGGCCTGTTCCAACGCGCCAATGGCCCAGATCGGCAAGGATTATTACGAGGATCTGACCGCCGACCGCTTTGCGGAGATCATCGACGAACTGGCCGATGGAAAAGTGCCGACGCCGGGTCCCCAGAATGGCCGCTACGCGTCCGAGCCGCTCTCCGGTCTGACCTCGTTGACGGAGTTTGACAGCGGGCAGACCAAGTTCAACGCGTCCGTGCAACTGGCTGATGATATTGGCGAAACCGTCAAGCGGATCGACGGGACGGAAGTGCCTTTGGTCGCGCCGTGGGGCGATCAGGGCGGGCGGCCTCATGGCGAGGCGCGCGTGGCGCCTCCGGCAAATGATGCGGCGGCGCCGACCCCGAAAAAACCCTCTGCACCAGAACGCAAGGTCGCGGCGGCCCCGGTGAGTGAGGCGCAATCCAAGGCCAAACCAACCGCGGACCCGTCGGAAAAAACCGCGCCGAAATCCAAGGGCAAAGCTGCGGCGAAACCCAAGGCGAAGAAAGCCGATGCGAAGCCGGTCCCGGCGCCGGCAACGGCTCCAACCGATGCGGATCGTCCTGCGGCGCTGAGCGAAGCGCGCGGCGGTCAGCCCGATGATCTGAAGCTGATCAAGGGCGTCGGTCCCAAGCTCGAAGCCCTGCTGCATTCGATGGGCTTCTTCCATTTCGACCAGGTTGCGGCCTGGACCGAAACCGAGGTCGCGTGGGTCGATGACAACCTCAAGGGCTTCAAGGGGCGGGTGTCTCGCGACAACTGGGTCGAACAAGCCAAATCCCTCGCTGAGGGCAAACCGACAGAATTTTCCCAACGTGCGCAAAAAGACGGTATTTATAAGTCATAAAACACGCATTTAACGGGAGAGGTGAAACGATGAGTACCAGTCAAACTGGGGCAAGCTGCAGATCGAAAGTCTGGTGGCTGGCCATTGGGGCGGGGGTTTTGACCGCCATACTGTTGTTGCTTCTGGGGGATTGGCGGCTCATATCCGCGATCTTCGCCGGGGTCATTCTGACGATTATTCTTGGCGCTTTGCTTGAGTGGACGGTCTGCCGGACGCAGCCTGCATCCGGTAATGCCACCTACGGCGGTGCGGGCCATGACGGCGCGGCTGCCGGGCAGGAGCCTGTGGCCAGCAGTTCCGCAACAGCCGCCGCTGCTGGCGTTGCGGCGGGCGGTGCCGGGGCAGCAGTTGCGGCTGCAGCGACCACGGCGGAAAGCGAAGAGGCCGAAGACGCAGCGGCTTCCGGCGCGGCACCAGCCGAGGATGCAAATCCGCTTGCGGATGATGCGGCCATGGCCAGCGCGCCCGGTGACGCGGCGACCGCTGCGCCGGAAACGGCCGAGGCGGAAGCTGTGATGAAGCCCTCGCAATCCCTTCCGGGAGAGGAAGAATTGGCGGCGCGAAAAGGCTCGTGGACCTATGACGGCGGCGCGTCCGGCGATGCGGCAGAGCCGGCGAAGGCCGCGCCAGAGCCGACACCTGCACCCGCGCCAGCGGCTGAGGACCCCGTCGCCGCCGCCCCGGTGGCCGCGGCCCCGGTTGCTGCAGCGGCGACGACTGAAACGGGCGTCGACTATGACGGCGACGGCGTGATCGAAGGCACCAATGAGGGCGCACGGCCCGAAACGCTCGACGGTCCGCGCGGCGGCAAGGCTGACGATCTCAAACAGATCAAGGGGATCGGGCCGAAGCTGGAACAGCTGTGCAACAGCCTTGGCTTCTATCATTTCGACCAGATCGCGAGCTGGTCCGCTGATGAGGTCGCTTGGGTGGATGCCAACCTTCTTGGCTTCAAGGGGCGCGTGTCGCGCGACAAGTGGGTCGAACAGGCAAAGGTATTGGCCAGCGGCGGAGAGACTGCGTTCTCCAAGCGGGTCGAGGATGGCGGCGTCTACTGACGCCCGTCAAAGGGAATTGAGAAAGAGAGATGGCGGGAGAAACAGAGGATACCGGGAAGGCAGGGCGACGTCTGTCGCTTGTCATCGCTGGCACCGGGGTTCTTTGGGTTCTCGCCAACCTCATCGGGTCGGAATACGGCTGGTCCAACAGGGTCCGGGCGTTATTCGATCTTCTGGCGCTGGCCGGTTTCGGCGGGGCGTTGTGGATTGCAATCGGGCTGTGGCGCGCGCGCAAGGATTGACGCGGGCCGGGGCAAGTAAAGGATAGGGCGTATGCTGAAGGATCAGGACCGGATCTTTACCAACATCTACGGGATGCATGACCGGACGCTGAAGGGCGCGCAGTCGCGCGGTCATTGGGACGGTACGGCGGGCCTTATCAAGAAGGGCCGTGACTGGATCATCCAAGAGATGAAGGATAGCGGGCTGCGCGGTCGCGGCGGCGCGGGCTTCCCGACGGGGCTTAAATGGTCATTCATGCCCAAGGAAAGCGACGGGCGTCCGTCCTATCTGGTTGTGAATGCTGACGAATCCGAACCGGGCACCTGCAAGGACCGGGAAATCATGCGCCACGATCCGCATACGCTGATCGAAGGGTGCCTGATCGCCAGTTTCGCGATGAACGCCCATGCCTGCTATATCTACATCCGCGGCGAGTATATCCGCGAGAAAGAAGCGCTGCAGAACGCCATCGACGAGGCATATGATGCCGGGCTTCTGGGCAAGAATGCCGCTGGGTCGGGCTGGGATTTCGACCTGTACCTGCACCATGGGGCCGGGGCGTATATCTGCGGCGAGGAAACCGCGCTGCTGGAAAGCCTTGAGGGCAAGAAGGGCATGCCGCGCATGAAACCGCCATTCCCGGCGGGGGCGGGGCTTTACGGGTGCCCGACCACGGTGAACAATGTGGAATCCATTGCCGTTGTGCCGACGATCCTGCGCCGGGGCGCCGATTGGTTCGCAGGCTTTGGCCGTCCCAACAATGCGGGTACCAAGCTGTTCGCGATTTCGGGCCATGTGAACAACCCCTGCGTCGTCGAAGAGGCGATGAGCATCTCTTTCGAAGAACTGATCGAAAAGCATTGCGGCGGTATTCGCGGCGGTTGGGACAACCTGCTGGCGGTCATTCCAGGCGGGTCGTCCGTCCCGTGTGTGCGCGGCGAAAAGATGCGCGATGCGACCATGGATTTCGACTATCTGCGCAACGACCTTGGCTCCGGCCTTGGGACGGCAGCGGTGATCGTGATGGACAAAAGCACGGACATCATCAAGGCGATCTGGCGTCTGTCGAAATTCTACAAACACGAAAGCTGCGGCCAATGTACGCCCTGCCGCGAGGGCACGGGCTGGATGATGCGGGTGATGGAACGCCTTGTCACGGGCGAGGCGGAGCCCGAGGAAATCGACATGCTGTGGGACGTGACCAAGCAGGTCGAAGGCCACACGATCTGTGCTCTGGGCGATGCGGCGGCCTGGCCGATTCAGGGGCTGATCCGCAATTTCCGGGACGAGATCGAGGACCGGATCAAGCACAAGCGGGCGGCGGTCGCGGCCGAATAATGCATCTTGCCGCGTTCAACATAGGCATTCTGCGCTATGCTTGGGATGATCCGCGCATTGTGGATTTCGCGGATAATATTGACCGCGTGAACGCGGTTGCGCAGCGCAGCCCGGGCTTTGTCTGGCAGTTGCACGCCGACGCGATGGAAGCCGCGCAGACCGCGCCCGATGGCCCGTTGGGGAACAACCCGCGCACGGCCTCGACCTTGTCGGTCTGGACCGATTTGGAAAGTCTTAAGGGCTTTGTGTTCAACACGGTGCACAAGAAATTCTATGACCGCCGGGCCGAATGGTATGATGTGACCGCGCAGGGCTGGAACGGGCAGCGTTTGGTGTTGTGGCATGTGCAAACCGGCCATCGCCCCACCATTGCGGATGCGGTGGCGCGCTTGACCCATCTGGCAAGGCATGGTGACAGTGACATGGGTTTCGGGTGGGATTATGCGAGGAACGCCGCATGACGCGACTGCCCCTGATCTGTGCCGTGGCCCTGTTCCCCTCCGTCGCTTTCGCGGCCGCGACGCCTGCGGAACTTATGGCGAAACTGCTTGTGGCCGGGGATTTGGCCGATGCCTGTCCTCACTACGTCCAACGCAAGGGCGGCGGCACGCAGGAGGATTTCATCTCCAACGGGGTGATCCAGATCATCAACGAGAATGACGTGACGATGTCCGATCTGGCGCGGGTGACGCAAGAGATTGACCTCGATCGGATGTATCTGATGAAGCGCGAAGAGCTGGAGCGGCGCGGCGTCGATATCGAGAACACGCAGCGGCTGTGCTTTTTCGCGTTGCAGATCGTTGGCGGCAATGACGACATTGGCCGCTATTTGGAACGGCGCTGACATGGGCGCGGCGATGGAACATATAGGCCGATTGCAGGCCGGCCCGACCGCCCCATCCGTGGTGGAGAGCGGCCGGGCCAATTTGGATAAGTCGCGGATGTGGGTAGCCCACACCAGCGGCGGGGCGGGGGAGTAAACCTTGGAAATTTTCGATCCTTACAGTCACTCTTTGGCGGCGATGGCCGGATTTGCCATTCTGATCCTCGTGCTGGGCGCGCTGTCCACGGTGGGGCGAACGCCCGAGAACCGCTGCGCCTGCGGGCAGGTCAAGCGCGACTATTCGGATCCGGCCTATCGGCGCGGGCGGGCCTTCATGAACGCGATCGAGATTTCCGGCCCCTTCGTCATGGCCACGCTGGTGGCGATCATGACCGGGGCCGCGCCGTTCTGGGTGAATATGTTGACGACGGTTTTCCTTGTGGCGCGGATCGCAACTGCGGTGGTGCATATCGCGACGGAAAATCAAGGGCTGCGCTCGGCAACGTGGGCGGTTGGAACAGTTTGCGTTGCCGTGCTGGCAGTGACGGCCATGGGAGGAGCTTTCCGGTGAGACTTTTTGTGGGGATGATGGTGTGCGCCGTGGCGTTGAGCGCGTGTCAGTCGAGAAAGGACCAGATCGCCTTTGATGGGCAGTTCTTCCGGTCCAAGCTTAGCAAGGTCGATGGCGACCGGGCGCAGATCATGGTGACGGTCAAGCCAGTCAGCGCTTCGCTGGAAGGGGCGCGGGAAGCGGGCCGTTATGAGGCGACGCGCTATTGCGTGACCACGTTCGGAAACTCGGCGGTGGATTGGGTCGTCGGCCCGGATCAGGCGCCGGAGACCTATTCGATCGAAAACGATACGCTGGTTTTGCGAGGCGCCTGCGAGGGATGATCGCTTTGGCTGCATATCGCACGTTTTTTCGTGGTAAATTGGGCTGTTATTGCATATCAGGGCATCAAGTTCCCATCTGCACCGCGCGCGTCGCAATGCGCGCGTTAGAAGCAGCAGATAAGGAGTATCGCTGATGCGGTTTTTTGTGGTGTCATCGCTGGTATGTGCAGTTGCGGCGGGAAGCGTTGCGGCCAAGCCGTCCCTAAGGGATGTGGATCCGGTCGAGAACGGGCTTTTCGCCATCGCGGTCGCGGATAAGATCCGAAACGAGTGTGATGCGATCTCTGGCCGCGTGCTGAAGGCGATGCGTCAGTTGAGCGATCTTCAAGACTATGCAGTTTCAATCGGTTACTCCAAGGATGAGATCAAATCCTATGTGCGCAGCGATGCTGAAAAGCGGCGCATGGAGGCCAAGCGGGATGCGTATTTGACGACACTGGGGGTTGTGAAATCCGACCCCGCAACGTACTGCGCGGCAGGCCGTGCAGAAATTGAGAAATCCAGCCGGATCGGCGCGCTGCTACGTGCGCGCTGACAGCTAGAAAGCGTCGGAGGCAAGGCGAACGACATGTTCAATGCGACGGGTGTTCAACAGGCTGCTCCGGCCGTGGCGGCGATCCTGCCGGGCGGCGCGGATTTGAGCTGCCTTGGTTCGAACGGTTCGGCCCGTGCATCCATTGCCTTTGACGCGATGCTTATCCAGCAAAATCAGGACGTGGAAGCGCGCGTTATGCGCCGTGGCGGGCGCAGGGTGTCTGCGGCCATGCGGCAGGCGCGCAGCTTCGGCAGCAGCGAAACGAAACCGGACGCGGGCAAGGCGTGCGTGGCAGGTCGGGCGCGCGGCGTCCGGGGCGCTGTCATTGCGCGGCTCTTGAAGTAAATGGCGGGAAAACGACATGTCTGACCTTCGCAAAATCAATATCGACGGGCGGGAGATCGAGGTCGACGGGGCGATGACCCTGATTCAGGCGTGCGAAGAGGCGGGGATCGAAATTCCGCGTTTCTGCTATCACGAACGTCTGTCGATCGCGGGCAATTGCCGGATGTGCCTTGTGGAAGTCGTAGGCGGCCCGCCGAAGCCTGCGGCCTCTTGTGCGATGCAGGTGCGCGATCTGCGCCCCGGTCCCGAAGGTCAGCCGCCGGTGGTCAAGACGAACTCGCCCATGGTCAAGAAGGCCCGCGAGGGCGTGATGGAATTCCTGCTGATCAACCACCCGCTGGATTGCCCGATCTGCGATCAGGGTGGCGAGTGTGATTTGCAGGATCAGGCCATGGCTTACGGCGTCGATTTCAGCCGTTTCCGCGAGCCAAAGCGCGCGGTGGACGATCTGGACCTTGGCCCGCTGGTCGAAACCCATATGACGCGCTGCATTTCCTGCACCCGTTGTGTCCGTTTCACGACCGAGGTCGCCGGGATCACCCAGATGGGCCAAACCGGCCGCGGGGAAGATGCGGAAATCACCTCTTATCTGGGGGAAACGCTCCATTCCAACTTGCAGGGCAACATCATTGACCTGTGCCCGGTGGGCGCGCTGGTGTCGAAACCCTATGCCTTCACCGCCCGCCCGTGGGAATTGAACAAGACCGAAAGCATCGACGTGATGGATGCGCTTGGGTCCAATATCCGGGTCGATACCAAGGGGCGCGAAGTGATGCGGTTCCTGCCGCGCAACCATGACGGCGTGAACGAAGAGTGGATTTCCGACAAGACACGTTTTGTCTGGGACGGTCTGCGCCGCCAGCGGCTGGACAAGCCCTATGTGCGCGAGAACGGAAAGCTGCGCCCGGCCACATGGCCCGAAGCGCTTGGCAAGGCCGCCGAAGCCATCAAGGGCGCGTCGAAGCTGGTCGGCCTTGTGGGCGATCTGGCCCCGGTCGAAGCGGCCTATAGCCTCAGGCAGTTGGTCGAGGGGCAGGGCGGCGTGGTCGAGTGCCGGACTGATGGTGCGAAACTGCCGACGGATAACCGGTCGGCCTATGTCGGCACGGCCCGTATCGAAGATATCGACGACGCCAGGATGATCCTTCTGATCGGCACCAACCCGCGCGAAGAAGCGCCGGTGCTGAATGCGCGGATCCGCAAGGCCTGGACCCATGGTGCCACCGTGGGGCGCATCGGCCCGTCGGTCGATCTGAGCTATCCGGTGGTCGAACTGGGCGCAGGCCGCGCCGCGATTGACGAGGTCATGGCCCAAGACCATTCCGACAAGCCGGGCGGTGTGATCATCGTGGGGCAGGGCGCGTTGCAGGAAGCCGATGGCGCGGCGGTTCTGGCTGCGGCCATGAAGCTGGCCGAGATGGGCGGTGCCAAGTTGATGGTTCTGCACACGGCGGCCGGACGGGTCGGGGCGCTGGATGTGGGCGCTGTCAACGACGCGGGCATCGCGGCAACCGAAGATGCGGATGTGATCTTTAACCTCGGCGCAGATGAAGTCGAAATCGCTGCGGGTGCGTTCGTGATCTATCAAGGCAGCCATGGCGATCGGGGTGCGCACCGCGCCGACGTGATCCTGCCGGGCGCGGCCTATACTGAAGAAAACGGGCTTTTCGTAAACACCGAAGGGCGTCCGCAGCTTGCGATGCGCGCCAGTTTCGCGCCGGGGGAGGCCAAGGAAAACTGGGCCATCTTGCGGGCGCTGTCCGCAGAAGTCGGGGCGCAGTTGCCATGGGACAGCCTTGCGGGGCTGCGTCAGGCGCTGGTAAAGGATGTTCCCCATCTCAAGAAAATCGACGCAGTGCCGGAAAATGCGTGGCAGCCCTTGGCGATGGGCAAGCTGGGCAACGCGGATTTCCGCTATGCGCTGCGCGATTTCTACCTGACCAACCCGATTGCACGGTCTTCGGAACTGATGGCGGAGCTCTCCGCCGGGGCCAAGGCGCGCGGGCAAGAGGCGATGGCAGCAGAGTGAACCGGGCCTTGCTCATATCCCCCCTGCTTCTCGCCGCCTGCGGCGAGCCTGTCCTGACGGCAGAGCAGTTGATCCCTGATTACCGGGGCGTCGATACGCAATTGTTGGACGGGGATCTGGTGCAATTTCGGGTGGAAATGACCAACGCATTGGAGCCGCGCAACGTCGCGGCCTATGCCGAATGTGCGGCGGCGGGCTATACGCTGGTGCGCGGCTATGGTTTTGCCCGGCATGTGCGTACGTCGGTCGACGAGCAGAACGGCGTCTGGACCGGTGACGCGGTCTATACGATTTCTCCGACCCTGCCGGAGGGGCTGACGAAAATCGACGCGGAGGTGGTTGCCGCCAACTGCCGCGAAAAGGGAATACCATTGGTGTAAGGGCCTGAGATGTACGAATTCTTCACCACAACCGTCCTTGGCCAGCTTCTGGTCATCATCGGGCAGATCTTCCTTCTGGTGATCCCGCTCCTTCTGGCGCTGGCCTTCCTGATGTATGCCGACCGCAAGGTCTGGGCCGCTGTGCAGATGCGGCGCGGCCCGAACGTGGTCGGGGTCTATGGCCTGCTGCAAAGTTTTGCCGATTTCCTGAAATACATCGTCAAGGAAGTGGTCTTCCCGGCGGGGGCGGACAAGGCCGTGTTCCTGCTGGCGCCGCTGATCAGCCTGGTGATGGCGCTGGTGGCTTGGGCGGTGATCCCGTTCAATGACGGCTGGGTGCTGTCGGATATCAATGTGGCGATCCTGTACGTTTTCGCGATTTCCTCGCTTGAGGTGTATGGCGTGATCATGGGGGGCTGGGCATCGAACTCGAAATACCCGTTCCTCGGCTCGTTGCGGTCTGCCGCGCAGATGATTTCCTACGAGGTGTCGATCGGCCTGATCATCATCGGCGTCATTATCTCCACGGGGTCGATGAATTTCACCGGCATCGTCGAGGCGCAGGATGGTCGGTTCGGCCTGTTCTCGTGGTATTGGCTGCCGCATCTGCCGATGCTGTTCCTGTTCCTGATCTCTGCGCTGGCGGAAACCAACCGCCCGCCCTTCGACCTGCCCGAAGCGGAATCGGAACTCGTCGCTGGCTATCAGGTGGAATATTCGTCGACGCCGTTCCTGCTGTTCATGATTGGCGAGCTGGTGGCCGTGGTTCTGATGTGCGCGCTGGTGTCGCTGATGTTCTTCGGCGGCTGGCTGTCGCCCATTCCGGGTCTGCCGGACGGCATTCTGTGGATGCTGATGAAGATGCTGTTCGTGTTCTTCATCTTCTCGATGGTGAAAGCGATCACGCCCCGCTACCGCTATGACCAGTTGATGCGGATCGGCTGGAAGGTGTTCTTGCCGTTCAGCCTGTTCTGGGTTGTCTTCGTGTCCTTCGCGGCAAAGTTCGAATGGTTCTGGGGCGCCTATGCGCGCTGGACCACAGGAGGTTAAGCAATGACGCAGATCGATTATTCACGCGCTGCCAAATACTTTCTGCTTCAGGATTTCTGGGCGGGGATGAAGCTGGGCCTGAAATACTTCTTCGCGCCCAAGACCACGCTGAACTACCCGCATGAGAAGGGGCCGCTCAGCCCGCGCTTTCGTGGCGAACATGCGCTGCGCCGCTATCCCAATGGCGAAGAGCGCTGCATTGCCTGCAAGCTGTGTGAAGCGATCTGCCCGGCGCAGGCGATCACCATTGACGCCGAACCGCGCGAGGATGGCTCGCGCCGGACCACGCGCTATGACATTGACATGACCAAGTGCATCTATTGCGGGTTCTGTCAGGAAGCCTGCCCGGTCGACGCGATTGTCGAAGGGCCGAATTTCGAATTCTCCACCGAGACCCGCGAAGAGCTGTTCTATGACAAGGACAAGCTGTTGGCGAATGGGGACCGCTGGGAGGCCGAGATTGCCCGCAACCTTGAACTGGATGCGCCCTACAGATGAGCAGTAAATCCCCCTTCGAGCTGATGATGGAACAGGCGCAGGCGATGGCGAAGTCCTTCCCGGCGATGGAAGCCTTTTCGCCCAAAGGGTTCGACAAGCTCTGGCCCACGATGCCAAAGGAACTCATGGAAGCATGGTTCGGCAACGCGGTGAACGAGAACGGTTTGGACGCCAAGACTCGGCTGATGCTGACGCTGGCGGGGATGACCATGCAAGGCGCGCAGAACGAAATCGGGCTGCGTCAGACGGTGCGCCATCTGGTGGAGCTTGAAGCGACCGATCAGCAGGTCTACGAGGCGATCGGCATGATGAGCATGTTCGCGGGGCTGCCTGCCTCGACACGCGCGATGGAGATTGCGCGGGACGTGTTGGAAGACGGAAAGGACACCGAGGAATGAGCGACGAGCTTCAGCGCCGTTCCATCGCCGTGCGAAAGGCGTCGTTGCTGACGTGACGGGCGTGGCCGGGCATAACGGGGCGAAAGCCACCTATCTGCCAGTGCGTTCTGGCAAGAGCTCTCCGGCTTTGGGGACGTTGTGGCTGGGCGATAGCTTGCCGCGGATGGAGTTGCTTTGCCTCCTCAGCATGGTCGCGCATCGCTGGGACATCACGGTCTTTTCCTATGCGCCGATCAAGAACCTTCCTGAAGGCGTCGCGTGGCGCGATGCCCGCGATATCTGTGAGGTCAACCTCGCGGATGAGGCGCTGTGCGGCGCGCGGGTCATCAAGCCGGCGATGTTTGCGGATATCTTCCGGCTCCACATGATCGAACAGGAAGGGCTTGTCTGGGTCGATAGCGATCTTCTGGTCGTCAAGGACGCCTTCCCACAGGTCGGCGGGTTGCTTTTCGGGAACATGCCGGGCGACCATGTGAACAACGCGGTGTTCTATGCGGATGCCTATCATCCGCTGTTGCAGGCCTATTTGGAGGCCGTCAGCGAAGAATATCCGACGCCGAAACCCTATTTCCGCGATGTGCGCAATGCCGAGCTTCGTCTGCGGGCGCAGATGGATGACCCGGTGCACCGCAACACGTTCGAGCCGAAATATTACAGTGGCCCATGGCCTCTGCGGCATATGTTGGACGCGATGAATTACCGTCATCTGGGCCTGAGCCCAGAGGTGTTCTATCCGATTTCCTACAACAACCGAAAGTATCTGTGGCGGTCCAACAGCTTCGTCGAGTCTTGCCTGTCACCGCAAACCGTCGCCGTGCACCTTTGGGGCAGCTTCATGCGCCCGTGGTTCGAAAACCAACAGGCTGGGGCGGATACGTTTTTCGCACATCAGATCAAGAAACTGGATGCAGCCGGGCCGGTCCCGGTGCGGGCAGGTGTGTCATGACCTGCCCATATAGCGGCGCCGCCGGCGCGCGAGAGGAGAGATAATGGCACATGCTTTTGCCTTTTACCTGTTCGCCATTTGCGTGATCGCAGGAGGGCTGTTCACTGTCATCAGCCGTAACCCGGTGCATTCGGTGCTGTGGCTGATCCTGGCGTTCCTGTCATCGGCGGGGCTCTTCGTGCTGCTTGGGGCGGAATTCGTCGCGATGCTGCTGGTGATCGTCTATGTCGGCGCGGTGGCCGTTCTGTTCCTGTTCGTCGTGATGATGCTGGATGTGGATTTCGCCGAGCTGAAGGCCGAGATGGCCCGATATATGCCGCTGGCCTTGTTGATCGGCGTTGTGATTTTGATGCAATTCGCCATGGCCTTTGGCGCGTGGGAAGCCAATGCCGCTGCCGAGGGGCTGCGCGCGAACCCGGTGCCGGACGATCTGCACAACACGCAGGCGCTTGGGATGATCCTGTACGATCAGTATTTCCTTTTGTTCCAGCTGTCCGGTCTGATCCTGCTGGTGGCGATGGTCGGGGCGATCGTGCTGACGCTGCGCCACCGCGCGGATGTCAAACGCCAGAACGTGCTGGCGCAGATGTACCGCGATCCGGCAACGGCGATGGAACTGAAAGACGTCAAACCGGGGCAGGGGCTGTAAAGAATGGCGGAGCTTTGGGCCTTTCTGTTTTCGCCGGCAGGCATCGCGGCATATGCCGGGTTCTGGGCGTTCAAGCTGATGGCGGGCGCGTGGATTATTCGCCAGTCGCTGCGCGTGCTGCCAGAGACCGCACGGGCGCGGGTCGAATACCGGCTGTCGCGCCTCAAGGCGATGTCGCCGCGCCGCCCGAGCTTTCGCAGATCAAGGCAGGGGCTCTGATGGATTGCAAAGTGACCACCCCAGCGCCCGCCGTTTTCCGGTTGCGGAAAACGGTCCGGAAAACGCGCACGTTTTCCGCGCCCACCCGAAGGACTTATGAGGATCGAGGTTCCAGATGATCGGACTTGAACATTATCTCACCGTCGCGGCGACACTGTTCGTCATTGGCATCTTCGGGCTGTTCCTGAACCGCAAGAACGTCATCATCCTGCTCATGAGCATCGAACTCATGCTGCTGTCGGTGAATATCAACCTTGTCGCGTTCTCTTCGTATCTGGGGGATCTCGTGGGGCAGGTCTTTACGCTCTTCGTGCTGACCGTCGCCGCGGCCGAGGCCGCGATCGGACTTGCGATCCTCGTCTGTTTCTTCCGCAACCGTGGCACCATCGACGTCGAAGACGTCAACGTGATGAAAGGCTGACCTGATATGGAGACGCTCATTCTCTTCGCCCCGCTGGTTGGCGCGATCATTTGCGGGTTCGGCTGGAAATTCATTGGCGAACGTGCCGCGCTTTGGATCGCTACGGGGCTGCTCTTCGTCGCGGCGTTCTTCTCGTGGATCGTGTTCCTGAGCTTCGATGGCGTGACGCAGCAGATCACCATTCTGCGCTTCATCGAAAGCGGAACATTGTCGACCGAATGGGCCATCCGCCTTGACCGCCTGACGGCGATCATGCTGATCGTCGTGACCACGGTGTCGAGCCTCGTTCACCTGTATTCCTTCGGCTACATGGCGCATGACCCCCAGTTCGAGGGGGAGACATACAAGCCGCGTTTCTTCGCCTATCTGTCCTTCTTCACCTTCGCGATGCTGATGCTGGTGACCTCGGACAATCTGGTGCAGATGTTCTTTGGCTGGGAAGGCGTGGGCGTTGCCTCCTATCTGCTGATCGGTTTCTATTATCGCAAACCGTCGGCCAATGCGGCGGCGATGAAAGCCTTCGTGGTCAACCGTGTCGGCGATTTCGGCTTTGCGCTTGGCATTTTCGGCCTGTTCTTTCTGGTCGACAGCATCAACTTCAATGACGTCTTCGCCGCCGCGCCGACGCTGGCGGAAACGCAGGTCAGCTTCCTGTGGACAGAGTGGAACGCGGCCAATCTGATTGCCTTCCTGCTGTTCATTGGCGCGATGGGCAAATCGGCCCAGTTGTTCCTGCACACATGGCTGCCCGACGCGATGGAAGGTCCGACACCGGTGTCGGCACTCATTCACGCCGCGACCATGGTGACGGCGGGGGTCTTCCTCGTCTGCCGCATGTCGCCGCTGATGGAATTCGCCCCCGAGGCGATGGCCTTCGTGACCATTATCGGTGCGATCACAGCCTTCTTCGCGGCAACGGTGGGGCTGGTCCAGACAGACATCAAGCGCGTCATTGCCTATTCGACCTGTTCGCAGCTTGGCTATATGTTCGTGGCGGCGGGTGTCGGCATGTATTCGGCCGCGATGTTCCACCTGTTCACACACGCGTTCTTCAAGGCGATGCTGTTCCTTGGCGCCGGTTCGGTCATCCATGCGATGCATCACGAGCAGGACATGATGAACTATGGCGGCCTGCGCAAGAAGATCCCCTATACCTATTGGGCGATGATGATCGGCACGCTGGCCATCACCGGGGTCGGAATTCCGCTGACCACAATCGGTTTCGCCGGGTTCCTGTCCAAGGATGCGATCATCGAAAGCGCCTATGCAGGCGGTTCGCTTTTCGGCTTCTGGTCCCTGGTGATCGCCGCGGCGATGACCAGCTTCTATAGCTGGCGGCTGATCTTCCTGACATTCTTCGGCGAGGCACGTGGCGACAAGCACACTCATGAGCACGCCCATGAAAGCCCGATGGTCATGCTGATCCCGCTGGGCGTTCTGGCGCTTGGCTCGGTTCTGGCGGGGATGATCTGGTACAACAGCTTCTTCGGGCACGCGGATCAGGTCGGCAAGTTCTACGGCATCCCGGTTGCAGAGGCCGGTGCGCATGACGACGCGAAGGCCGATGGTCACGACGACGCCCATGGCGCGGATCATGACGCGGATACCCATGCCGCGCATGAGGCCGACGGCACGGCAGAGGCGCATCACGGCGATGAGGAAATGGCCCATGGCGGCGATCATCACTATGCGTTCACCGGCCAACCGGGCGAGGGCGCGCTGTATTTCGCGCCGGACAACCACGTATTGGACGACGCCCATGCGGCACCGAAATGGGTGAAAACCTCGCCCTTCATCGCGATGCTGCTGGGGCTGGGTCTTGCCTATCTCTTCTATATCGTGAACCCGTCGCTGCCCGGTCGCTTGGCCGAAAACCAGCGCCCGCTGTACCTGTTCCTCAAGAACAAATGGTATTTCGACGAGATTTACGACGTGATCTTCGTCAAGCCAGCCTTAGCCATTGGCCGCTTCCTCTGGAAGAACGGCGACAGCGCCACGATTGACGGGACGATCAATGGGGTGTCCATGGGCATCATTCCGTTCTTCACCCGCCTCGCGGGCCGGGCGCAGAACGGCTACATCTTTACCTATGCCTTCGCGATGGTGATCGGCATGGCGCTTCTGATTACTTGGATGACGCTCAGCGGAGGAGCGGAGTAATGGACAACCTGCTTTCCATCACCCTTGCCATCCCGGCACTGGCCGCCATCATTCTTGCCCTGTTCCTGCGGGGCGAGGACGAGGCCGCGCAGCGCAATGCAAAATGGCTGGCGCTGATTGCCACCAGCGCGACCTTCCTGATCTCGCTGTTCATCCTCTTTGGATTTGACCGCAACGACACGGGCTTTCAGTTCGTCGAAGAGGGCGCTTGGATCCTTGGCCTGAAATACAAACTGGGCGTGGACGGGATCAGCGTGCTGTTCGTGATGCTCACCACCTTCATGATGCCGCTGACCATTCTGGCCAGCTGGGATGTGAAGGTGCGCGTCAAGGAATACATGATCGCCTTCCTGATGCTGGAAACGCTGATGATCGGCGTGTTCGTCGCGCTGGACATGGTGCTGTTCTACCTCTTCTTCGAGGCAGGGCTGATCCCGATGTTCCTGATCATCGGGATCTGGGGCGGGGCGAACCGGATTTATGCCTCGTTCAAGTTCTTCCTCTACACCTTCCTTGGCTCGGTTCTGATGCTGGTCGCGATGGTGGCGATGTATGTGGATGCCGGTACAACCGATATCGAGGCGCTGCTGAAACACTCCTTCGAGTTCAGCGATTTCAGCGTGCTTGGCGTGCAGGTCGTCGGCGGGATGCAAACGCTGATGTTCCTTGCCTTCTTTGCCAGCTTCGCGGTGAAAATGCCGATGTGGCCGGTGCATACATGGCTGCCGGATGCACACGTGCAAGCGCCCACGGCGGGTTCCGTGGTGCTGGCCGCGATCCTGTTGAAGATGGGCGGCTATGGCTTCCTGCGGTTCAGCCTGCCGATGTTCCCCGTCGGGGCCGATGTCATGACGCCGCTGGTGCTGTGGATGTCCGCGATTGCGGTGGTCTACACATCGCTGGTCGCGCTGGTGCAGGAGGATATGAAGAAGCTGATCGCCTATTCCTCTGTCGCGCATATGGGCTTTGTCACGATGGGTATTTTTGCCGCGAACCAGCAGGGGATCGACGGCGCGATTTTCCAGATGATCAGCCATGGCTTCATCTCGGGCGCGCTCTTCCTGTGTGTCGGCGTGGTCTATGACCGGATGCACACGCGCGAGATCGACGCCTATGGCGGGCTGGTCAACCGGATGCCGGCTTATGCGCTGGTCTTCATGCTCTTTACGATGGCCAATGTCGGGCTGCCTGGAACCTCTGGCTTCGTGGGCGAATTCCTGACATTGATGGCGGCCTTCCAGGTCAACACATGGGTTGCGGCGGTGGCGGCGACCGGGGTGATCTTCTCGGCGGCCTATGCGCTGTGGCTGTACCGCCGGGTGGTGTTCGGGGATCTGATCAAGGAAAGCCTGAAGACGATTTCGGACATGACCGCACGTGAACGCTGGATTTTCGCGCCGCTGGTGGTGATGACCCTGTGGCTGGGCATCTATCCGGCGCTGGCGCTGGATGTGATCGGCCCGTCGGTCGAAGCCTTGGTATCGAATTATGACACGGCGCTTGCCGCGGCAGAGGCCGCGACGCAAGTGGCCGAGACTCAATAAGGGGACGGGCGAATGAGCGCGGATCTGAACATCATCCTACCCGAGATCATTCTGGCGGTCTTCGCGATGCTGGGGCTTGTCGGAGCGGTCTATACCGGCAAGGACAAGGTGGCGTCGCTGCTGCTGTGGATGACGGTGGCGGTCATGCTGGCCGTAGCGCTGTGGATCGGGATGACCCGCGAGGGAGGGCATCTCGCCTTTGGCGGGCTGTTCATCGACGATGCGTTCTCGCGCTATGCCAAGGTGGTTCTGCTGGTCTCTGGCGCGGCGGTTCTGCTGATGAGCGAAGGCTACATGACCCGCAAGGGGCTGCTGCGGTTCGAGTATCCGATGCTGGTGGCGCTGGCCTCTGTCGGGATGATGGTGATGGTCTCTGCCGGCGACCTGATGACGCTGTATATGGGGCTGGAGCTGCAATCGCTGGCGCTTTACGTCGTGGCCTCGCTGCGCCGGGATAGCCTGCGTTCGACCGAGGCAGGGTTGAAATACTTCATTCTTGGCGCGCTGTCGTCGGGCCTTTTGCTGTATGGTGCGTCGCTGGTCTATGGCTATGCGGGGACGACGCAATTTGGCGGCATCATCCAGACAGCCGTGCATGGCGAGGTGTCGATCGGTCTTCTCTTTGGCCTTGTCTTCCTGATCGCGGGTCTTGCCTTCAAGGTGTCTGCGGTGCCGTTCCACATGTGGACGCCGGACGTCTACGAAGGCTCGCCCACGCCGGTCACCGCCTTCTTTGCGACGGCGCCCAAAGTCGCGGCGATGGGGCTGTTTGCCCGTGTGATGCATGATGCTTTCGGGCAGGCTGTCGCGGATTGGAGCCAAGTCATCGCGCTGCTGTCTGTCGCTTCCATGTTCCTTGGCGCGATCGCGGCGATCGGGCAAACGAATATCAAGCGGCTGATGGCGTATTCCTCTATCGCGCATATGGGATATGCGATGATCGGTCTGGCGGCGGGCACCGCGCTGGGTGTGCAGGCCATGCTGATCTATATGGCGGTCTATGTGACGATGAATGTCGGCACCTTCGCCTTTATCCTGATGATGGAAAAGGACGGCCAACCCGTCACCGATATCGGGGCGCTGAACCTTTACGCCAAACGCGAACCGGCCAAGGCTTGGGCGCTTCTGTTCCTGCTGTTCTCGCTGGCCGGTGTGCCGCCCTTCCTTGGCTTCTTTGCCAAGCTGGGCGTCTGGATCGCGGCGATTGACGCGGGCATGGTCTGGCTGGTGGTGGCGTCTGCTGTCGCCTCGGCCATCGGGGCCTATTACTACCTGCGCATCGTCTATTTCATGTTCTTCGGCGAAGACCGGGGGGATACCCTGGATGTCGGAAAATCGACACCGGTTCTGTGGGGTCTTTTGATGGCCAGCGCGGCGGTGATGATCCTTGGCATCGTGAATCTGTTCGGGATCGAGGGCGCGGCGAACGCGGCAGCACTGTCGCTTGTCAACTGACATGACCCCGCGAAGGATGCGCGTGACAGGATGACCCAGCAGGACTGGCCTGTGGGCTATGGTCGCCGTGTGTTGGCCGAAGTGGACAGCACGTTGGACGAAGCGCGCCGCATCGCGAACAGCCTTGCGGGGCCGGAGTGGATACTCGCCCTGCACCAGACAGCGGCCCGTGGCCGCCGCGGGCGCGCATGGCACAACCCCAAGGGTAACTTCGCGGCAACGCTTGTACTTCGCCCGGACGCGCCGCCGCAACAGGCGGCGCTGCGGTCCTTCGTGGCGGCGCTGGCGCTGTTCGATGCGGTTGTTGCGGTAACGGGGCGCGCGTCCGGTCTGTCTTTGAAATGGCCCAACGATGTCTTGCTGAACGGCGGCAAACTGGCGGGTATCCTGCTGGAGAGCGTCGGGAACGGCACCGGCGTCAACCATCTGTCGATCGGGATCGGCGTCAACCTTGCCGAAGCCCCCTCTGCCGCGCAGGTCGAGGAAGGTGCGGTACGGCCCGTGTCACTTCTGTCCGAAACTGGCATCGCCGTCACGCCAGAGGATTTCCTGAACGCACTCGCCGCCGCCTATGCCCGGCATGAGCACAGCTTTGCCACGCAAGGTTTTGCACCGATCCGCCGGCTTTGGCTGGACCGGGCGGCCCGCCGGGGGGAGGTGATCACCGCCCGCACCGGCACCAGCGAACAGCAGGGCCGCTTCGTGGACGTGGACAATGACGGTCAGCTTGTTCTAGAGACCGCCAATGGTCGCGTGGCGATCCCCGCTGCCGATATCTACTTCTAGGGAGGGACCGCCATGTTGTTGGCGATTGATTGCGGAAATACCAATACGGTGTTCTCGATCTGGGACGGCGAAACATTCCTGTGCACCTTGCGCACATCGACCCACCATGCGCGCACGGCGGATGCCTATTTCACATGGTATTCGACGCTTGTTGCGCATTACGGGATCAAGGCGCAGATCACCGATGTGGTGATCAGTTCAACGGTGCCGCGCGTGGTGTGGAACCTGCGCGTCTTTGCCGACCGGTTCTTCAACTGCCGCCCGCTGGTCGTGGGCAAGCCGGAATGCGCGCTGCCCGTGCCGCCACGTGTGGATGCGGGAACGGCAATCGGGCCGGACCGTCTGGCCAATGTCGCCGGTGCCTTTGACCGGCATGGCGGCGATGCGGTCGTGGTGGATTTCGGCACGGCAACGAATTTCGATGTGGTGGCGGAGGATGGCGCCTATGTGGGCGGTGTGATCGCTCCGGGCGTGAACCTGTCCCTCGAAGCGCTGCACCAAGGGGCCGCCGCGCTGCCGCATGTGGACATCACCCAGCCCGACAAGGTGATCGGCACCAATACGGTGGGCTGCATCCAATCGGGCGTGTTCTGGGGCTATGTCGGGCTGATCCGCGGCATTATCGGGCAAATCAAGGCGGAGTATGGCCGACCGATGAAGGTTATCGGCACCGGAGGGCTTGCGCCTTTGTTCGCTTCGGGGGAGATGCTCTTTGATACAATTGAAGACGATCTGACAATGCACGGGCTGACCGTGATCTACGATTATAACAAGGATAAGGCATGAGCCAGAAACGCGTGATCTACCTGCCCCTCGGTGGGGCGGGTGAAATCGGGATGAACTGTTACGTCTACGGATATGGTCCGGCAGGCAAGGAGCGGCTCATCGTCGTTGATCTTGGCGTGACCTTCCCGAACATGGAAACCTCTCCCGGGGTCAATCTGATCCTGCCCGATATCGCGTGGCTGGAAGAGCGGGCCGACCAGATCGAGGCGATTTTCATCACCCACGCGCATGAAGACCATGTGGGCGCGCTGCCCCATTGCTGGCCGCGTCTTGGGGCCAAGGTTTATACCCGCGCCTTCACCGGCAATATCGCACGGCGCAAGATGGCCGATAACGGTCTGCCCGAAGACGTGGTTGAGACTGTTTCGGCATGGCCGCAGCAGGTTGAGGCCGGGCCGTTCCGCGTGGGCTTCGTGCCGATCAGTCACTCGATCCCCGAAAGCTCTGCGCTGGTGATCGACACGCCCGAGGGGCGGATCGTGCATTCGGGCGATTTCAAGCTGGATGCGACCCCGGTGGTGGGGGAGCCGTTCGACGAAGAGATGTGGGCGGAGATCGGAAAATCCGGTGTCATGGCCCTGGCCTGTGACAGTACGAACGTCATGTCGCGCAGCCCGGGCCGGTCCGAGATCACCGTCGGGCCAGAGATCGAAGCGCTGGTCGCCGGGGCCAAGGGCATGGTGGTGGCGACGACATTTGCCTCCAACGTGGCGCGGGTCAAGACGCTGGCGGATGCGGGGGAACGGGCAGGGCGGTCGATCTGCCTTCTGGGCCGGGCGATGCGGCGCATGGTCGAAGCCTCCATCGAAACGGGGGTTCTGACCAAGTTCCCCAAAGTCATCAGCCCCGAAGATGCGCGGCAGATCCCGCGTGAGAACCTGATGATCCTAGCCACAGGCAGTCAGGGCGAGCGCCGCGCCGCCTCTGCGCAACTGTCGCGGGGCAAGTATAACGGCATCCTGATGAAGGAAGGCGATACGTTCCTGTTCTCGTCTAAGACCATCCCGGGCAATGAACGGGAGGTGCTGCGCATCGTCAACCAGTTCTCCGAAATGGGGGTGGATGTGGTCGATGAAAGCTCTGGCGGGCATTACCATGTGTCCGGCCATGCCAACCGGCCCGACCTTGAGCGGCTGCACGAGATCGTCAATCCGCGCTCCGTCATTCCGATGCATGGCGAACACCGGCATCTGCGTGAACATTCCCGCTTGGCGATGGCCAAGGGCTATCGCAGCGCGCTGGCCGTGAATGGCACGATGCTTCAGATCGGGCCGGATATGCTGGACGTGGCCGAATACGTCGAAACCGGACGCACTTACCTGGACGGGACGGTGCAGATCGGCGCGATGGACGGGGTGGTGCGGGATCGTATCCGCATGGCGCTGAACGGTCATGTGGCGGTGTCGGTCCTGATCGATGAAGAGAACGAACCCCTGGGTGAGCCGTGGTGTGAGCTGATGGGCCTGCCAGAGATTGGCCGGTCCAAGGCGCCGCTGCTGGACGTGCTGGAAGAGGATCTGTCGCAGTTTCTTGGCCGTGCCTCGCCCGCCACGCTGTCCGACGATGACAAGCTGGAGGACGAGCTGCGCCGCATAACGCGCAGCACGGCGCAAGATGAAATCGGCCGGAAGCCGGAAGTCACGGTGATCGTCAGCCGCCTCAGCTAAGCGCGGACAATCGGACCAACGAAAAACGCAGGCCAGATCACTGGCCTGCGTTTTCATTTCTAGCATCCGCCGACGGGGGCAGGCGATGGTCTTTGCCGGAACCGGCAGCGCTGCGGGGGTTAGCCCGCTTTACGCTCCTCAAAGCTCATCGCGATGAAGCCGGGCAGGTGATCGCCCAGACCGACGACCTTGTTCTTGTCATCGCGGCGGCTGCGGTCACGGCTGCGCCCGCTCTCCTGTTTTTCACCGCGCGGCTCATTGCGTTGCGGCTGCGGTGTCGGCTCTTTGGGCTTGGGCTCGCTCCGGCGGCTGCGCGTGCTGCGCTTTTCCTGCGGTGCTGACTCTTTGGCCGCCTCATTATCTTCCTTGGGCGCAGGGGCGTCCTTGGTTTTCAGCGGGTTGTCCAGACGAGGGATTTCCTTCTGGATGAGCTTTTCGACCGCATCGAAAGCCTTCTCATCGCGCGGCGAACACAGGGTAATCGCCTTGCCCTCACGCCCGGCGCGACCGGTACGGCCAATGCGGTGCACGTAGTCTTCGGGATGGCCCGGCACGTCGAAGTTGAACACATGGCTCACCGCCGGAATGTCCAGCCCGCGCGCCGCCACATCGGACGCCACCAGCAGGCGGAGGTTCCCGTCGCGGAACCCTTCCAGCGTTTTGGTCCGTTGCGACTGGTCCAGATCGCCATGGATCGCCGCCGCATCATACCCGTATTTTTTCAACGACTTGGCGCAGATATCCACATCGGTCTTCCGGTTGCAGAAGATGATCGCGTTGGAGCATTTCTCCCCCTCGCCATCGATCAGCATGCGCAGAAGTTTGCGTTTCTCAGAGGCTTCCCGGTCCTTGCGCGAGGCGCGGAACATCACAACACCCTGTTCGATCGTCTCGGAGGCCGTGGCCTGACGCGCGACTTCAACCCGTTCGGGGTTGGACAGGAAGGTGTTGGTGATCCGCTCAATCTCTGGCGCCATGGTGGCGGAGAAGAACAGCGTCTGCCTGGTGAAGGGGGTCAGGCCGAAAATGCGTTCGATATCGGGGATGAACCCCATGTCGAGCATCCGGTCGGCTTCGTCCACGACCATGACTTTCACATCCGACAGGATCAGTTTGCCCCGTTCGAAATGGTCCAGAAGGCGGCCCGGCGTGGCGATCAACACGTCAACGCCCTTGTCGATGATCGCCTCTTGTTCCTTGAAGCTGACGCCGCCGATCAAAAGGGCACGTGTCAGTTTGAGGTACTTGGAATAGGTGTCGAAATTCTCGGCCACCTGTGCGGCAAGTTCGCGTGTCGGGCACAGCACGAGGCTGCGCGGCATACGGGCGCGCGCACGGCCACGGGCCAGAAGCGACAGCATCGGCAGGGTGAAGCTGGCGGTTTTGCCGGTTCCGGTCTGGGCAATCCCCAGCACATCGCGCCCGTCCAGCGCGGCGGGGATGGCCCCGGCCTGAATGGGGGTGGGACTTTCGTACCCGGCTTCTTCAATCGCCTTGAGAACCTTCGGGTTCAGATTAAGGTCAGAAAACTTTGTCATTATGTCCGTCTATCGGGTGCGGACACATCTGCTTTGGCCCGCCAACTAGCAATGCGCCACCCGTATGGCAGCGCTTGGGTGGGTCATATCAGGCGCGGTGCTCAGGGTCAAATTTTGCTTGAGAATATGGCGGTTACAGCCTCTTCCAGTTGTAAATCGGCACGGTGCAGCAATCCGTGACGCTCCAGCTCCTCCAAAAGCGCCGGGTGGGCAGTGCAAACCTGATCGTAGAACTGGCGCAGACCGTCCTCGCCCGAGTCGATTTCGATCTGGCTCAAGAGTTCGTGCAAGGTGACGCCGCCCTGTTCGCGTGGCCGGTTTGGCGCAAGTTCCGCCCTGTAGGATCCGCGCGTCAGACGGAACCGGTAAGCATGTAAGAACGCGTCGCAATTCGGGGCGTGCATGTGGGCCAGTCGCATCTGGGCGATCTCGGTCATGGCGGGGTTGCGCACCTGCCCCTGAAAGACGTTGTGAATGCGCAGGCGAATATTGCGCGCACCGGTCCGAACAAAGAGCTTTCCGGCGGTGTGGCTGAGCAGTCCGCCTTGCAGCAAGTCCGCCCAATCGGGGTAGAGGTCTTGCAAGATACGGTCCCGATCCGGGCCGCGCGGGACACTGCTTTTGAACAGGCCCGGCGCGCCGGCCAAGGGCTCCATCGGGCGCAGGCGCAGGCAGAATTGCTCTGCCGCCACAGTGCCAAGCATATCTGCGATGGGGGCGGGTGCGGTGATGAACTCATCCACGTCGATATGCGCGATCCAGTCGAGCCTGCGGCCAGACTGCCTATAGGCCCATGTGGCGTTAAGCGTTTGCCGCTGCTGATGTTTCTCCGGCCGTTTGCCTGTCAGGTCGCGCCAGTGCTGGGCGTCGCAACGCTGTAGGGTGATGCGCGGATGCGCGGCCACCGGGGCGGGCACGTCGCCGTTCGGGTCGTCCAGGCAAAGAGTGATATGCGCCGCCCCGGCGCGAAGGTGATAGGCGCAGAACTCCGCGATCCGCGCGGGCGGCGCCTTCACCGTGGTGACGATACCCCATCGCGGCGACGGGGCAGGTGGCAAATCGGGCGGGGTGGGCGTGACCATATCCCGACGATGCTGACCTGCGCGCGCGGGTCAAGCCCTGCCGGGCAGGTGCGTGGCAGTGATTACTGGTCGAACGCGCCCAGCATCCCATCCACAGGCATCACGATGGAGACCGGGTTCGCCGAGCCATAGGCGAAAAAGCGGACAGAGATTTCGTCAGCCCCTTCGACCTTTTCCAGTTCCTCGGGGGTGAATACGCGCTGTGCGCGGCACCCGTCGGGGAAACAAACTTCAAAGGGCAGGTCCAAGGCGGTTCCGTCCAGATCGAAGCGCACACCAGGTTCCAGCAGGATACCAAGAGGCAGGGCGACACCCAGGCGGATTGCGCCAGAGTCGATCTGTTTGACGGCAAAGAATGTCGCCACGCGCTTGCCATCCTCTGCGCGGTTCAACTCCCGCGCCATCGTGCATTTCGTATCATCGCATTTCGGGATCCAACCGCCAGATTGTTCTTGCGCGGCAGAGAGGGTCGGGAATGTGGCCAATGACAGAAGGCCTGCGACGAAGAGTTTACGCATGACGATGTCCTTGCTTGCGGGCAAAAGAAAACGGGCGCCCGAGGACGCCCGTTGTAGACTATTTCAAACTGCGGGTCACGCGGTCTTGCGTTTCCGCATCGCGCCGATTGCGCCCAGACCTGCCAGCAGCAGAACGGAGCTTGCCGGCAGCGGAACCGCGCTCGGGTTCGGTGTGGTCGGCGGAATGATCACAGTGCCGCCAACGCCGGAGAAGGCGAAGATGAAGGTGGGCGTGAGATCACCGTTCACGTCGCTGAACCCGTCTTGGTCAGCATCGTCACCGGACCAACCGAAGGAGAACAGCTCTGCGCCAACAGCGCCGAGTGCCGCTTCAGCTGCGTCCAGGTTCTCTGCACCACCGTAGAAGATGGAGAAAGAGTAACTGTCGCCACCAGCGATGGACCCGAAGTCAAAGTCGAACACCGCGCCGTGATCGTCAGGACCACATGCGGTGAAGTCGACGGTTTCGCCACAGCTTAGCAGATCGGAACCTGCAATCGGGGACGACAGGATGTCGCCGCCGATGAAACCGTCATCGGAGGAGGCTGCAAGCAACGATGTTGTGCTGGTGCCGCCGATTGTGACGAACTCGTTAAACGGGGTCGGCGATGCGTCCCAGTCCATTTCACGGCGGTACATCACATCGTTCACTGCGGTTGTGCCGCGGTTTTCGATCGTGACGACAACTTCCATCAGGTCGTCCGAAGCGGACAGTTGGAAGTCGTGCGTGACGAAAACGTCAGATCCGCTCAACTGGACAACCGATTGAGCGGTGGTCGCTGTGGATGTGAAGCTGACGCTGGACAGGCCAGCAACGCCGTCGGCGTTGTCGGCATAGCCTGCGGTGGTGCCGTCGATGGCAATACCCCAGCCTTCGCACAGGCAGCCGTGCGAAGTGCCTTCATATTCGACGCCGGTATCGGCAATCCAACGTACGCCGACTACTGTTTCGCCGGCGACATCTGCGTTGCCGCCGCTCACATTGAGTTGACCCAGATCATCGATGCCGAGCGACACGTTCCCGTCTGAGATGATTGTGGCGGCATGCGAGACCGCCGGAAAAGCTGCAATGACTGATGCAGCAGCAAGTTTACGGAGCATTGTAAGCGCCCTTCCTCTCGTTAACGACTAAGTCGGGGAGTGAACCACCGACATGCCAAAAAAGGGCCGATCCCCCGACCCGGTACTAAAGCGCTTAACAAACCCGTAACCAAAAAGAAATCTATAAACTTTATCTTATCGTGAGAATTGGTGCTTATTTGTCAATAAGTTTCTAAAAGATAGGCGGATTGTCTCTGATTGGGAAAATTCCCCACACGTCAGGCGGGAAATGTGGTTTCGGTGCGGCGCGCAGGTGCTCAAAATTGGCGCAGGCCGCAGCTGAGTCTCAGGTCATCATTTCTTTGGTCGCGGTCAGCGTGATGTCCGGGTAATCCCGCGCAATCCGGTCGATATCCCATTGCAGGCGCGTCAGGTACACGACGTCGCCATCATGGTCATAGCTGATATGCTGCTTGTTGGCGTCGATGAAGGCGTCGAGGGCCTGTTTCGCCCCCGAGGCCCAGCGGGCGGAGGTGAATTGCGAGGCCTCGAACCGGACGGGAAGGCCGTATTCCAGTTCGATCCGGCTGGCGAGCACTTCGAACTGAAGCGCGCCGACAACGCCGACGATAAAGCCAGAGCCGATCATCGGTTTGAACACCTTGGCCGCGCCTTCTTCGGCGAATTGCATCAACGCCTTTTCGAGGTGCTTGGCCTTCATCGGATCGCCCGCGCGCACGCCTTGCAGCAATTCCGGCGCGAACGAAGGGATACCCTTGACGCGCAGGGCTTCACCTTCGGTGAGGGTGTCGCCGATGCGCAATTGTCCATGGTTTGGGATGCCGATGATGTCGCCCGCCCAGGCCTCTTCGGCCAGTTCCCGGTCAGAGGCGAGGAACAGCACCGGGTTCGACACGGCCATGGGTTTCTTGGTGCGCACATGGTTCAGTTTCATGCCGCGTTTGAAGTGCCCGGACGCCATGCGCACAAAGGCCACCCGGTCACGGTGTTTGGGGTCCATATTGGCCTGCACTTTGAACACAAAGCCCGACACCTTGGTTTCGTCCGGCGCAATCTGACGCGGTTCGGCCGATTGGGGTTGCGGCTCCGGCCCGTAGGCACCGATACCGTCCATGAGTTCCTTCACACCGAACGAGTTGATCGCAGAGCCGAACCAGATCGGGGTCATGGTCCCTTCCAGCACCGCCTTGGGGTCCAGCTTGGGCAGCAATTCGCGCGCCATTTCAAGCTCTTCGCGCAGTTGAGCCAGCTGGTGTTCCGGCACATGTTCGGCCAGCTTGGGATCGTCCAGCCCGTCGATTTCGATGGCATCGGCAACACGGTTCCGGTCGGCCCGGTCCATCAGTTCCAGCCGGTCGCGCAGAATGTCATAGCAGCCGATGAAATCGCGGCCCTGACCGATGGGCCAGCTTGCCGGGGTCACGTCAATGGCAAGGTTTTCCTGAATTTCGTCAATGATTTCGAAGGTGTCGCGGCTTTCCCTGTCCATCTTGTTACAGAAGGTCAGGATCGGCAGATCGCGCAGACGGCACACTTCGAAGAGTTTCTGAGTCTGGCTTTCGACCCCCTTGGCCCCGTCAATCACCATCACCGCGGCGTCCACCGCCGTCAGCGTGCGGTAGGTGTCTTCCGAAAAGTCCGAGTGGCCGGGCGTGTCGACGAGGTTGAAGCGCAAGTTCTTGTAGTCAAACGACATTGCCGATGCAGAGACAGAGATGCCCCGGTCTTTTTCCATCTGCATGAAGTCGGACCGCGTGCGGCGCGCTTCGCCTTTGGCACGGACCTGGCCCGCCATTTGGATCGCTCCGCCGAAAAGCAGAAACTTCTCGGTCAGCGTGGTCTTGCCCGCATCCGGGTGCGAGATAATCGCAAAGGTGCGACGACGCGCGATTTCGGGCGGCAATTCGGGGCGATTTGAGGCGGAATCCAACATGGCTGTGATTTAGGCGAGCGCCGCGCAAAGGGCAATCTGTTAACGCAGCTTACCGCGCGCGGGCAGGGGGGAATTGGCCCGAATTGACGCGAAATTGTGGTGCGATCGCCCGTTGTGAGCCTTCAGGGCCGCATCAGGGGGCGGGTTTGGCCTGCGTCAGGGTCAGGAAACTGTCGGTCTTGCTGGTCCATGCCTTGAGAACCAGTCGATCCGAGCCATTGGTCAGCAGGATGTCCTGGCGCATATCCTGCCCGGCGGTGTCAAAGCCTGCGGCCTTGGTGTGGGCCAGTGCAAAGCGGCCAAGCGCATTTTGCTGGCTGGGCAGACCGACCCGCAGGGCGCAGGCGCGTTCGGGTTCAGCCGTTACGCCCATGACCAAAGCGACTGGCTTGCGCGCATCGGGGTGCTGGACCTTTTGCTTGTATTGCAGGCTTCGATCCGTGTGCGCGATATTGTATCCGGCCACGGCAAAGCCCTCGCTGCTTGGCGAACGCCCCTTTGTCACGAAGGTCAGGCATTGGGCGAAAAGCGGGCTGACCCGGCTGTCCAGCGCCTGCGCAAGGCCGATGGGGGCGGGCTGCGGGACGGGTTCGATCCCGGCACCACTACGAGAAGCCAGCGGCGCGGAAGCGTCACAGGCGCCTAGACTCAAGGCGAGAGCCAGCAGAAGCGGCGGGCGGTACACGGGTAGAACTGCTCTTTTTGTCGTTTTGACGCCAAACTGTTCTGCCCGCGTCGCCGGGTCAAGCCCTTGCGATCAGAACGTCGCAGGGAGGGTTGCGCATAAGATCCAGTGCCAGCGAGCCAAGATAGGACCGTGCCGCCCCAACACGCCCATGCGCCCCGGCGGTGATCAGATCGTATTGACCGCCCTGTGTCAGATCCGCCACGAAACTCATCGGCGGGCTTTGCGCCATATGGGTGTCAGGGGTCAGTTGCGCGGGCAGGTCCGTCCGTTCGCGCCAAGCGGCATCCTCGGCCTTCGCGTCTTCCTGAAAGGCCACTTGCAGGTCCATCTGCACCGCGCCGGTGGTATCAAGCGCCCCGGCATAGGGGATGTTGATCGCATGAGCCGCAGTAATCCTGGCCGACGGGGCAAGTGCCGCGCCCATGTGCAGCGCCGCTGTAGACACCGCGCCGTAATCCAGCAGCGATAGGATGCCGGTATAGGGTCCGGTCACGGGTTCGCGGGCCAGAAGCACGGGCGCGGCGGTCCGGCGCACGATGCGCTGCATGGTGGTCTCGCGGAGGCTGTCGAGGAAGGGGCGCGGGCGATGCGGCCCCATGACAAGCAAGCTGGTTTCTTCGGGCACAGCGGCTTTCAGGATTTCCTCTGTCGGGTCGCCGGGCTGAACGCTGACCGTATAGGGGCGGCCATCGGCACAGCGGGCGCAGATCGCCTCAAGCTGGGCGTTGGCCTTGTCGTGCAGCGGTGCAAGAAGGTCTTCGGGCAGGGCATCGTCGAGGACCAGCAGCGCTTCGACGGGCAGGCCCAGTTCTGCGCCCAGTTGGAAGGCGCGTTCGACCGCGCGGTCTGAGCGCGCCGACATATCCGTGGCGACGAGTATTCTGGAGAGCGGGTGTGACATGCAATTCTCCTGTCTTTGCCAGACAAGAGTGGCCTGCTTTGCGGGGCGTCACCTTGACGTGAATCAATCCGCTGTCGCCGTGTCGGGGGCGGCCAATCTGCACGCGTTCCAATCGTCAGGGAACGGCCAGTGGCGGATTGAGCGCCCTGGTTAGCGGCTGGAGGCCAGGCGCAGCAATTCGGCCGCATCGGGCCGGTCCAGAAGACCTTCGTTCACATCCAGACGGGCCATGCGGTTGCCGGGCGTGCTGGACATGCGGCTGGACAGTTCGATCGGCACTGCGGGGGCGGTGCGCAGGTCCACAAGGAAGCTTTCCGCGGCGATACCTTCGGCAAAAATGATCTGGTGATCGTCGAAAAGCAGTTGGAAATAATCGATATATCCGCCCTCCATCACCACGACGCTGTCGCCATTGACGAGGTGCCGCGCCTTGACCAGCAGTTCAGAGCGCCCGGCGCCGATGCGGTCTTCGCGTTGGTAGATGAACAGGCGGTGGTCGGGCGACACGATCAGGTCGCGGTCGTTGTTGAGGGTTCCGGCCTTGATGCGGATCGGGGCGAATTGGCCTGTGGCGCGCAGCGTGTTCTGGCCGATCCAGCGGATTTCCTGCGCGCCCGCATCGCGGGTCAGCACCTTGTCACCGGGTTGCAGGTCTTCGATCGGGCGTTGCAGCCCGCTGGACAGGGTGATCTGCGTCCCGCGCGAGAACGACACGCAGGCGATCCGGGCCAGCATTTCGCGCGCGTCGGAAATATCGATCCCGACCAGCGCGTAATCCATTTTGGGGCTTATCGGGGCGAGGGGCAGCAAATAGCTGGCGGCGACATAGTCGTTCCCATCCAGTTCGACCATCACGATGGCATCGGTGGTCTCCCCGTCTTCCGACATCAGCGTCAGCGCGCAATCAAGGCAGACACGCGCGCCGATCTGACCGGCCTCACTGCCTTCCGCGATTCGAAAATGGCCGCCTTCGCTGGTCAGCGACATGCGCGGGCGCAGGGCGGTTTCCGACAGCTGGTAGATATCGTCCAGCACCAAGTCGTCCGCAAAGGACAGTCCATCGCCCAAATTCGCCCCTCTAACGACTTTGAAGGCGCGACCATCGATCACCGCGAGGCTTTGAAGGGGGGCACTGTGTGGGGACATGGATACTATACTCGAACAACTCGTTCCTGTTTCCAGCATCAGACCATAGGAATATGTCATCAATCGGTCAACGGTCCGGCGTTTTGCTGGCAATTGTTCAAGCCTTGGGGCAGTGTGCGCCGAAATTGACTTGAGGAGGTCGGATATGGATTTGGGTATCGCAGGAAAACGGGCGCTGGTCTGCGCGTCATCCAAGGGGCTTGGTCTGGGCTGCGCGACGGCGTTGGCCGAGGCCGGGGTGGACCTTGTCATGAATGCACGCGGCGCGGAAGCCCTTGAAACGGCTGCGGAAAACCTGCGCGCGGCGTATGGGGTCAAGATCGACACTGTGGCCGCGGATGTCACGACCGAAGACGGGCGCGGCGCGCTGTTGGAGGCTGCGGCAGGTGTCGACATCCTGGTCACCAATGCGGGTGGTCCGCCGCCGGGCATGTGGACGGATTGGGACCGGGAGGACTTCATCAAAGCGCTCGATGCGAACATGCTGACGCCGATCTCGCTGATCAAGGCGCTGGTGCCAGGCATGATGGAGGCCGGATGGGGCCGGGTGGTCAATATCACCTCGCAATCGGTGAAGGCACCGATCCCGGTGCTGGGTCTGTCCAACGCGGCGCGGGCGGGTCTGACAGGCTATGTGGCGGGCACGGCGCGGCAAGTGGCAAGCAAGGGCGTGACGATCAACAACCTGCTGCCGGGTATCCATGCGACGGACCGGGCAGTGGCGCTGGATACGGGCGCGGCGCAGCAGGCCGGTATTTCCATCGAAGAGCAGAAAAAGCAGCGCGCGGCGTCGATTCCCGCAGGGCGCTATGGCACGGCGGCAGAATTCGGTGCGGCCTGCGCCTTCCTGTGCTCACAACATTCCGGGTTTATCATCGGCCAGAACATCCTGCTGGATGGTGGCGCGACGAACCTGTCGATGTAAGACAGCCCATCGGTTCGGCCCCCTCACCGGGGCCGGGCCCAGCCCCGGCGGCGCGCCGCACAGCGGTTGCAGCGGCGGGGCGGGGCTGATAGGGGCAAAGCGTTTTGGTCGGGAATGACAAAGTGAACGCACCGGGCAGTCCAACCCCCCGTTTGGAAATTCGCAATCTCGTGCGCGCCTATGGCGGGCGCCGGGTGGTCGATGACGTGTCGCTGACCGTCATGCCGGGGCAGGTGACGTGTCTGCTTGGCCCGTCGGGGTGCGGCAAATCCACAACGCTGCGGATGATCGCCGGGGTGGAGATGCAGGATGCGGGCGAAATCTGGGTCGATGGCAACCTGATCTGCGACACGGTCTTTCGCGTTCCGCCGGAACGGCGCCAGATCGGGCTGATGTTTCAGGATTTCGCACTGTTTCCGCATCTGACCGTTGGGGCCAATGTGGCCTTTGGGCTGACCGGCAGCAAGGCGGAGAAGCGGGAACGGGCCGAAGAAATGCTGTCGCGCGTGCATCTCAAGCGCTTTATCGACGCCTATCCCGACAGCCTTTCGGGCGGGGAGCAGCAGCGGGTCGCCTTGGCGCGGGCGCTTGCCCCGCGGCCCCGGATCATGCTGATGGATGAGCCGTTCTCGGGGCTGGACAACCGGCTGCGCGACGGTATCCGGGACGAGACCCTTGCGCTGATGCGCGAAGAGGATACGGCCGTTCTGCTGGTCACGCATGAACCCGAGGAAGCGATGCGCATGGCCGATCAGATCGCATTGATGCGCGACGGGCGGGTGGTGCAACTGGGCGCGCCTTACAATGTCTACACCCGTCCCGCCGATAAGGCGGCCGTCGCGTTCTTCAGCGATACCAATGTCTTGAAGGCAAAAGTTGAAGGCGCGTTGGCGATGACGCCGTTCGGGCGTTTCCTTGCTCCGGGCCATCCGGATGGGACCGAGGTAGAGATCGTCTTTCGCCCGCAGCATCTGCGGATCGACTTCGACCGGGGGATGCCTCCGGCGCCGACCCCGACCGAAGGGACGCCCGCACGGGCCGAGGTCGAGCGCGCGCGGTTCCTTGGCAATGAGAGCCTGATCGAGTTCAAGTTGGTTGAAACCGGAATCCGGCTGAAGGCAACGGTGCCGAATGTCTTTCTGCCGAAGGTCGGGACCATGCTGCTTTTGCGGGTGCCGCGCGATCGTTGCTTCGTGTTCGAGGCCGGTTGACGGCGCTCTTGGCCCCTTGGCCAACTCGCCCCGCCCACCGTCCCGTGATCACCGCGCGTTCAGAAAGCTCTGCAAGGCGTCAAGCGTGTCTGCCGGGTTCGTGTCGGGAAAGAAATGCCCGCCGGGAATTCCCTTGGCAGTCATGTTGGACAGCCTGTCTTTCCATGTCGCCGCGACATCATAGGCCCGGGCCATGGCCCCATCCGCGCCATAGAGGACCAGCGCCGGGCAGGTGACTTGCCGACCGAGGTCTTGTGCATCGTGGTCGAAATCAAGGGTCAGCGACGCGCGGTAGTCGTCGCACATCGCCCGGATGGTTTCGGGCCGCTGCCAGCTTGTCCGATAGGCGGCAAGTGCGGCGGCGTCGAAATCGGCCAGCTTTGCCGCACCCCAGCCCAGAAGGCAGCTTTCATAGTAGAAATCCGGGTCCGCCGCGATCAGCGTTTCGGGAAAGGGTTCAGGCTGGGCAAGGAAGAACCAGTGGTAATAGCCCGCCGCGACCTCTTTGCGCAGATCATCCAGCAGTAGATATGTCGGCACAATATCCATCAGCGTCAGGCTGTTGATACGTTCTGCGTGATCCAGTGCAAGGCGGTGCGATGTCCGCGCGCCCCGGTCGTGGCCAACAAGGTGGAAGCGGTCGAAGCCCAGTTCCGTCATCAGTGCCGCTTGGTCGGCGGCCATCGCGCGGAAACTGTATTGCGCCACCCCCACCGGTTTGGAGCTGTCGCCATAGCCGCGCAGGTCCGCCGCGACCACGGTGAATGTCCGGGCCAGCACTGGGGCGATTGCATGCCACATCGCGCGGGTTTGCGGAAACCCGTGTAACAGCAGCAAAGGCGGGCCGTTACCGCCTTTTTCATAGGCGATGGTTTGGCCGTTGACCTTGGCGGTCGCCGATGTGAACCCGTCGATCATTTTTGTGCCCTCTCCCTGTGCGCAGGCACTTTACGTTCTTTGATTGCGCGCCGATAGGGGAGGGATGGAGAACAGCGCACAGCATCGGACCCTGCTTGGGGTCATGTTCATGTCGATTGGCATGTTTTGCATCTCGCTCAACGATATGGCGGTCAAAGCCTTGTCTGGCGGCTATCCGCTGCATGAGATCGTGCTGATCCGGTCGGTGATCGGCATTTGCATCACGGTGGGGCTGCTGCGTTTCGAGGGCGGGTTTGCCGCGCTGCGGGTGCAACAGCCGGGGCTGCATGTGGCGCGGGCGCTGTGCATCGTTTTCGCCAATTCGGCGTTCTATGCCGCGATCGTGGCAATGCCCTTGGCGACGGCCTCTGCGATTTACTTCGTGGCGCCGCTGTTTGTCACGTTGCTGGCGATCCCGGTTCTGGGCGAGGCGGTCGGTCCGCGCCGGATCGCGGCGGTGAGCGTCGGCTTCATCGGGGTGCTGGTGATCTTGTGGCCGGAGCTGGACAGCGCGGCGGGGCTTGGCTGGGTCACGGCGCTGCCGGTGATGGCCGCAGCGGGCTATGCTGTGACATCGGTGCTGACGCGCAAACTGGGCGCGGCGGCCCCGGCGTCGGTTCTGGCGTTCAACTTGCAGGCGGCGTTCATCCTGTCCTCGCTGGCGGTCTATCTGATCGCGGGTGATGGCCGTTTCGCGGCGCAGGAGGGCATATCGGAGAGCAGTCGCTTCCTGCTGCGCGCATGGGTCTGGCCCGAGCGCGCGGATCTGCCGGTTCTGGCCGGGCTTGGGCTGCTATCGGGGATCGTGGGCTATTCGATGAGCCAGGCCTACCGGATGGCGGCGGCGGCGGTGGTTGCGCCCTTCGAATATCTGTTGCTGATCTATTCGCTGTTCTGGGGCTGGACGGTGTTCGGCGAGTGGCCGAAGCCGACAGTCTTTCTGGGCGCGGCGATCATCGTCTTGGCGGGCGTCTATATTGTCTGGCGCGAGCGCGGGAAGTAGCCGCGCCCCGTTTGATGCCGGGGCGCGGCCTGTAACAATTTCCGCCTGAACTGGCGGCCGTCCGGATCGCTTATTTCGACGGCGCGGGCGAGCTGTAATTCGGAATGGTCCGATCCGAAGCTGCGTCCGGCTCAAGGCTCACCCAATTGCCCTCGGCGGTCTGGATGTTGCCGGGGATGTCTTCTTCCCAGAAGGTCACGACGTTCTTGGTGACATTGAGATAGAGCTTGTCATCGACGATGCGCCACAGGGTCGGATTGCCCGGCACCTTGCCACCCTTGGCGACGCCATAGGCGCAGTGGCCATCATATTGCGGGGCGAAACGGTCAGGATCGGCAAGGAAGGTGTCGCGGTTTTCAGCCGAAGAGAACGCGAATTTGGCCCCGTTATATTCGGCGGTGTATTCCGCTTTGCCCGCGATGGGGGCGGGCTGCGACTGGCCGACGGGGCTTTGTTCAAGGTCGAAATAGGCGACCACGTCGAAGCCGGAAGCGGCATAGCCTGTCTCGTCCACATATTGCGGGCCGGCAAAGGCGGTTTGGGCAAGGGTCAGGACGCTGACGGCGGTGGCAGCGATGAAAAGCGGAATGCGGGTCATAGCAATATCCTTCGTTCGGGCATTAAGCCGGGTCTGCCCACCCTGAACCGGGCGGGTTCCAATAGCCTAATGGCACCGCTCGCGTTGCGGCAGTCCCCCTCACGGCCTCGTCATGCCGGGGGAGACCTTCGTGATCCGGTGTAACGATTTCCGGCACGGAAATCGGAGCGGAAACCGTGTCGGTTTCCGCCCCCTCTGGGGTGTCAGCCGCTCAACTTGTCCATGATCCGCGCCCAGCTGCGGATGCCGCGGTGGAAGCTTTCCACATCGTATTTCTCGTTCGGGCTGTGGATCGAGTCGTCCTCGTTGGCAAAGCCGATCAGCATCGAATCCATGCCCAGGATCGACTTGAAGAAGCCCGCAATCGGGATCGAACCGCCCATGCCGGTGAATACGGCTTCACGCTCCCATTCGTCGGTCAATGCGGTGCGAGCGCGTTCGAATTCGGGGCGGGTTACATCCATGACAGAGGCTTTGGACCCATCCAGCGATTGATCCCAGCGCACCGTGCAATCGGCCGGCAGGCGGTCTTCCACGTGTTTGCGGATTTTCAGGCGCAGCGCGTCCGGGTCCATATCGCCCACGAGGCGGCAGGTCAGCTTGCAATGTGCCTCGCTCGGGATCACGGTCTTTGTACCCGCGCCCTGATAGCCGCCCCAGAGCCCGTTGATTTCCAGCGTGGGGCGCGCCCATTGCTGTTCCAAGGTGCTATAGGCCTTTTCCCCGTGGGCGACGCTGTATCCCGCCGCACCCAGGTAATCTTTCTCGTCAAAGCCGCAGCCCTCCCACTGGCGGCGCAGCTCGTCCGAGATGTCTTCGACGCCTTCATAGAACCCTTCGACCGCCACCGCGCCGGTTTCCGGGTCATGGAACGAGGCGATGATATGCGCCATCTCGCGCAGCGGGTTGAGGCCGGGACCGCCGTAATGGCCCGAATGCAGATCGCGCGCGGGGCCGATCAGGGTGAATTCGTCTTTCAACATGCCGCGCAGTTGGCTGGCGATAGAGGGCACGCCGGGCGCGACCATGCCGGTGTCGCAGATCAGCGCCAGATCGGCGCGCAGCTCGTCCGCGTGTTCTTCCATGAAGGGCACCAGCGAGGGCGAGCCGGATTCCTCTTCTCCCTCGAAGAAGAAGGTAATGCGGAAGGGCAGCGTGCCATGTTCAGCCTTCCACGCCCGGCAGGCTTCGACAAAGGTCATCAACTGGCCCTTGTCGTCCGATGCCCCACGCGCCTGGATGATGCGGCCATTGGGGCCGTCCGCGATAATCGGCTCGAACGGGGGCTGGGTCCAAAGCTCCAGCGGGTCAACGGGCTGCACGTCGTAATGCCCGTAAAACAGCAGATGCGGCGCGTCTTCGGGGCCGTCCACATGCGCGGTGACCATGGGCTGACCGGGGGTCGGCCGCTTTTGCGCGTCGATGCCGATTTCTTGCAGATTGGCCACCAGCCAATCGGCGGCGCGGTCGCAGTCGGGCTTGTAGGCGGGATCGGTCGAAATCGAGGGAATCGCGAGGAAGGTTTTCAGACGCTCCAGGGCCGCGTCCAGATCGGTGTCGATGCGGCTGAGGGTATTTTCGAGGGTCATGGTTTCTCCGGGGTTACTGCTGCGCGAAGCTAGCGCCGCGCGGACGGGAAAGGCAACCGGGGCTGGCGCTGGGTCCGGATTTCCCCACTTTCCCGCATGTGCCTTATGGTCCAACCTTCGGATGCGACCCGATGTCCGGCGCCAATGCGTTGATCGCCCGGACTTTTGCCGCTAGATAGTTCCAAACCGAGAACTATTCTAAGTCTTCGTGCTGCGAGGAGAGACTGTTGACCTACGAGACCCGGCTGGATGACGCGCTGAACCGCCTGCACGACGAAGGACGCTACCGGACCTTCATCGATATCGAGCGCCGCCGCGGGCATTTCCCCCATGCGGTCTGGACGCGGCCCGACGGGACGGAGCGTCCGATTACCGTTTGGTGCGGCAACGATTATCTGGGAATGGGCCAGAATCCGGTCGTTCTGGAAGCGATGCACGAAGCGATCGATGCCACCGGGGCAGGTTCGGGCGGGACGCGGAATATCTCTGGCACGACGGTCTATCACAAGCGGCTTGAGGCGGAACTGGCCGATCTGCATGGCAAGGAAGCGGCGCTGCTTTTCACCTCTGCCTATATCGCCAATGATGCGACGCTGTCGACGTTGCCCAAGCTGTTTCCCGGTCTGATCATCTATTCGGATGCGCTCAATCACGCTTCGATGATCGAAGGCGTGCGCCGCAATGGCGGGGCCAAACGGATTTTCCGCCATAACGACGTGGCGCATCTGCGCGAATTGCTGGCGGCGGATGATCCGGCTGCGCCGAAATTGATCGCATTCGAGTCGGTCTATTCGATGGATGGCGATTTCGGCCCGATTGAAGAGATTTGCGACCTTGCCGATGAATTCGGCGCGCTGACCTATATCGACGAGGTGCACGCGGTGGGCATGTATGGCCCGCGCGGGGGCGGCGTGACGGAACGTGACCGGCTGGCGCATCGGATCGACATCATCAATGGCACCTTGGCCAAAGCCTATGGTGTCATGGGCGGGTATATCGCCGCATCTGAAAAAATGTGTGACGCGGTGCGCTCTTACGCGCCGGGCTTCATCTTTACCACCTCGCTGACGCCTTCGGTTGCGGCGGGTGCGGCGGCATCGGTGCGATTCTTGAAATCCGCATCCGAGCTGCGCGAACAGCATCAGACGCAGGCGAAAATTCTTAAAATGCGCCTGAAAGGTTTGGGCTTGCCCCTGATCGATCATGGCAGCCACATCGTTCCGGTGATCGTCGGGAATCCGGTTCACACCAAGAGCATTTCCGATATGCTATTGGAAGATCACGGAATTTACGTTCAGCCGATCAATTTCCCGACGGTGCCACGCGGCACGGAACGTCTGCGTTTTACGCCATCACCCGTACACGGTCCGAAAGAGATCGACGCGCTCGTACACGCTATGGACGAGCTTTGGTCACATTGTGCGCTAAATCGTGCCGAATTAGCCGGCTAAATTACACAATAGTGAAATCTTCTTTGCCTTGTGTTAGGTTTTCCTAAACAAAAGGCCATGCGCCGAATCGACAGGCAGATCTGCTGACTGGCATAAGCAGATTTCACAGGCGTATAGGTTGGGGACACGAGGATAGGGCAAGCGCATGATTGGGCGCAGATCATCCAAATTGGAAAAGGTTGAAGACGTCGCTCCGAAGGGGTTTGACGACTATGATCTGCGTTTGGGTGACGTCATGCGCGGCGAACGCGCAACCATGGGCAAATCGCTTCTCGATGTGCAGCGCGAATTGCGCATCAAGGCCGCCTATATCGCCGCAATCGAAAACTGTGATCCCGGCGCGTTTGAAACGCAGGGATTCATCGCAGGCTATGTCCGGTCCTATGCGCGCTATCTCAACATGGATCCCGATCTGGCCTTTGATGCCTTTTGCCGGGAAAGCGGCTTTGAGGTCGCGCATGGCATGTCGGCGGAAGCCTCCGGCCTGCGCAAGCCAAGCCGCGAAGACCGGCTGAAGCCGCGCGACGGCAAAGATATTTTCGCCACGCCGACCACGCCCTTCGTTCCCACCGGGGAAAGCGTTCTGTCGCGGATCGAACCGGGGGCCATCGGGTCCGTCACGGTGCTGGCCTTGCTGATTTCGGCGATTGGTTATGGCGCGTGGACTGTGTTGCAGGAAGTGCAGAAGGTGCAGGTCGCGCCGGTCGAACAAGCGCCCGTCGTGGCTGCCGATATCGACCCGCTGGCCAATGTGCAGGCTGCGATTGATCCTGTCTCCCCCGAGATTTCCGCAAGTGCGAACATGGAAGTGTCGCGCTCTGCCTCTCTGGATCGGCTGTACCGCCCGCAGGCGCTGGATGTGCCGGTGCTGGTGGCACGTGATGCACCGATTGCCACACTGAACCCGCAGGAAACCGGCGCTTTCGCAGCGGTTGGGTCCAATGCGCGCCGGGGGCCCGGTGCCGCAGCCCAGCCGGGTGGGGCGTATGATCTGAATTCCGCAGTCACCGCCGCCTTGGGCGAAGCGCTGCAATCGCCCGAAGCGGGCACGCCGAACGGGCAGCGGATGCCGCAGGTGGTCGAAGACCTTGGCCCGTCGATCCGTATGGTCGCGACCGAGGAAAGCTGGGTGCGGGTGCGTTCGGCCGAGGGGAACACCCTGTTCGAAACCGTGATGAAACCCGGTCAAACCTATGACATCCCCGTCATGGAAGGCCCGCCCACGCTGCGGACCGGCAATGCTGGGGCGATCTATTTCGCAATGGGCACCGATTGTTACGGTCCTGTTGGCGGTCGCGGGGAAGTGACGTCCAATGTGGCGTTGGAGCGCGTTGCGCTGCTTGACAGATATCAGTCCGTGAACCCCGCCGATGCGGATAGCGCGCTGAACCGTATGTTCGCGACACTGGAGCCGACGCAATTGCCCAAGCTCCCTTGTCATGGCAACTGAATTTCATATCTGAACTGGAAGGTGGGGCGCGTGTCGGTGTAAGGCAGAGAGTGTCGCTGCTTTTTTTGTTTCCAGTCACCGGGAGACCGCTTGATGTCGCTCAACCATATTCGTCCTTGGCGTAATATTTACCGTCGGGAAAGCCGCCAGATCATGGTTGGCAATGTTCCTGTCGGGGGCGACGCACCGATCACGGTGCAGACAATGACCAACACGTTGACGACGGATGTGGCGGGCACCATCGCGCAGATACAGGCGGCGGCGGATGCGGGGGCGGATATCGTTCGCGTGTCCGTGCCGGACGAAGACAGCGCCCGCGCGATGAAAGAGATTTGCCGCGAAAGCCCGGTGCCCATCGTGGCGGATATTCATTTCCACTACAAACGCGGGATCGAAGCGGCAGAGGCCGGCGCGGCCTGTCTGCGGATCAATCCGGGCAATATCGGCAGCGAAGACCGTGTGCGCGAAGTGATCAAGGCGGCCCGCGACCATAATTGTTCGATCCGGATCGGGGTGAACGCGGGCAGCCTGGAAAAGCACCTGCTGGAGAAATACGGCGAACCGACCCCCGACGCGATGGTGGAATCCGGGCTCGATCACATCAAGATCCTGCAAGATAACGATTTCCACGAATTCAAAATCTCCTGCAAGGCGTCCGACGTCTTCATGGCGACGGCGGCCTATCAAAAGCTGGCAGAGGCGACGGATGCGCCGATCCACCTTGGGATCACCGAAGCGGGCGGGCTGATGTCGGGGACGATCAAATCGGCCATCGGTCTGGGCAATCTGCTGTGGATGGGGATTGGCGACACGATCCGGGTCAGCCTTTCTGCCGATCCGGTAGAAGAAGTGAAGGTCGGGTATGAAATCCTCAAATCGCTGGGCTTGCGCCATCGGGGCGTGAACATCATTTCCTGCCCATCCTGCGCGCGTCAGGGCTTTGACGTGATCAAGACTGTCGAAGCGCTTGAAAAGCGGTTGGAACATATCAAGACGCCCATGAGCCTGTCGATCATCGGCTGTGTGGTGAATGGTCCGGGCGAGGCCTTGATGACCGATGTCGGTTTCACCGGCGGCGGGGCAGGGCATGGCATGGTCTATCTGGCGGGCAAGCAAAGCCACAAGGTCGATAACGCGGCGATGATCGATCACATCGTGGAGCAGGTCGAAGCCAAGGCGGCTGAGATCGATGCCGCCGCCCAATCGGTTGATCGTGCCGCCGAGTAGCGACATATCCACCGGCGCGCCGACAGGCGCGGCTCAGGACGCAGATGACACTCTGCACAGCACGGCATATGACCTGACGGGTATGAAGAAATTCCACCGGCTCGACCGGCGGGAAATTCAGGTGCGCCTTGGTCTGTTGGGCATCATGGCCCTTGCAGTGGGCGTCTGGCTGGAACAGCCGGTCTTTCTGATCCATTTCGCCATCTATTTCGTCGCCAATCTGGCGGTGGCCTGGATCATGCGCCATGCCCCGTTCGAGACCAGCCGCGCTGGCTTCATGACATACGGGCTTGTCGCGTCCTTGCCGATGTCGCTGATCGTATTGTCGACCTTGACGCTGTGGGCCAGCGACGAGCCGTTCCTGCAGGTTCTGGCGATGATGCTGCTGTGCAGTAACCTTTTCAACATGCTCACGGTGCGGGCGGTGGCGCCGATCCTGATCAACTGGGATGTGTTGTGGGCAATGTTGGGGGTCATCTGTCTTGTAGCGATGGAAGCGATGACCCATGGGCTGTCCATGCGGGTACTGGTCTTTGCGCTCTGCTGCGCGGGGATGATGCTGTACTTCGTCAATTGCGCCGGGGTGATTGTCCGGTTTCGTCGGCGTTTGGACGCGGCGCGTTTGTCGGAACAGGAACGCTCCAAGATGGAGGCGATTGGCCGCCTGACCGGCGGGGTTTCGCATGATTTCAACAATTTGCTGACCGTGATCCTGGGCAGTATCGAATTGTCGCGCCTGACCAAAGAGGATGCAGAGCGGGAGGCGCTGCTGGCAGAGGCGGAACATGCCGGACGGCGCGCCGCACGTCTGACGGCGCAGCTTTTGAGCTTTTCGCGCCAGTCGGTGTTGACGCCGCGCGACGTTGATATCGCCAACGAGATGAGGAAGCTGCGCAGCTTCCTGCTGCGGATTTTGCCGCCCTCGATCTGGGTCGAGGTCGTCCCGCCGCCCGAAGGGCTGGGCAATGTGCGCCTTGATCCGGGCAAGCTGGAAACCGTGCTGGTCAATCTGGCGCTCAATGCCCGCGACGCGATGCCCGACGGCGGCACGTTGGAACTGTCCGCGCGCGACATCGGCATCCAGCGCTCAGAGCAAGTGGAAGGCCTTCACCTTGCGCCGGGCCAGTATGTGGTGATGCAGATGCGCGATACGGGTGAGGGGATCGCCCCGGCCACGCTGCCTTTGGTGACAGAGCCGTTCTTTACCACCAAGACGGTGGGCGAAGGCTCTGGCCTTGGGCTGTCGATGGTCAAGGGTTTTGCAGAGCAATCGGGCGGCGCGTTGGAGATCAAAAGCCGTTTGGGCGAGGGTACGATCGTGCGGCTTTATATTCCGGTGGTGGAGCAAAGCGCGTCGACGTGACGGCCCCAAGGCACGGGGCCGCCGGTTTTCTGCGTGTCGGGCGGCGCAGTTAGCCGCGCTTGTCGTCCACGATCACGGTCAGTTGGTCATAGGGCACATAGCCGCGGATCATCTCGTCCTGCACCACGAAGGTCGGTGTGCCGGTGATTTGCAGCAGTTGCGCCAGCGCGCGGGTCTGGCGGATTTCGTCAGTCACACTGTCGTCATTCATGCGCGCGGTGATGGCCTGCGCATCCAGACCGAAGCCATTGGCGATGCGCGTCAGCGTCGCGTTGGAGAATTCCCCATCGAAGGTCATCATCGCGTCGGATACCTGCTTGTAGGCGTCGGACCCGGCGACCTGCTTGGTGGCGATGGCGAAACGCGAGGCCAGCAAAGATTGCTCGCCCAGGATCGGGAACTCCTTGCGGATCAGGCGGATATTCTTGTCGGTCTCGACCAGCTTTGCCACTTCGGGATGCGACTTCCGGCAATAGCCGCAGCGGTAGTCAAGGAATTCGACCAATGTGATATCGCCGTCGGGATTGCCGCCAACAAAGGAATAGCCGTCATCAAAGATCGCCGCCGCATTGTCGGACACCAGCGATTGTTCCGCCGCGGCCTGCGCTTCGGCCTGCTGCTGTTCCAAAACGGCAACCGCTTCCATGATGACTTGCGGATTTTCAATGAGATAGGACCGCACCGCTTGGCCGAACGCCTCTTTGTCGGCATCCGACATGGCGGCGGGATCGAAGGCCTGCGCGGGCAGGGCGAACCCCAGTGCGAGGACGGAGACAGAAAGAGCACGCAGCATCAGCGTTTCCTTTTTTTCGAGTGGCGTTTGGCGGCAGACAACACATCTTGCGCGCGCTGCCAAGGGCCGGAACCAACCGGCAGAAGATCAGAGGCGCGCTGCGCGTGGATGCCCGCATCGTCGAGGCGTCCGCGCAGCGCATAGCGTTCGGCCGTGACCAGTGCGGCCATGCCCGTCTGGCCCAGCTTGGCATAGGTCGTGGCCAGATCGCGCAGCATATGCCCGTCGCGGTAGTCAATTCCGCGCGCACGCTCAAGATACCCAAGTGCCGCTTTCGGCTGACCAGAGGCCAGCAACGCGCGCCCATAGCCCGACAGCACCAGCGCATCGCGCGGGGCAAGCTGTACGGCGCGGGCATAGGACGCGGCAGAGGCCGAGAAATTCCGGCTATCCATCAGGATTTCGCCCTTTAGGTCATGCAGGAACGGATCGTTGGGGCTGGGGGCAAGGGCGCTGTCTACCGCTTTCAGCGCTTTCTTGGTCTGGGATTGGCGGTGATAGGCAACGGCCTCGCGGATCGCGCGCACATCTGCATAGCCGCTTTCCTTGGCGCGGCGCAGGGTCCATTTCGGGGCGCGCTGCCATGCGGTCAGCTTGCCTTTGACGCGGGCAAAGAAATAGGCGGCGGTCTTGTCGTCGGGCAATTCCTTGTCCTGACTGACGGCGGCATTGATCGCGCGCAGACGGTCACGGGACAGCGGGTGCGTGCGGGCGTAGGGGTCTTGGCGGTGTTCGGCCAGCACCTCTTGGCCGCGAAAGATCTGCATGACCTCGACCATGCCCTGCGTGCCGATCCCGGCAGAGCGCAGAAAGCTGATGGCGGATTGGTCGGCAGAGCTTTCCTCGGCCCTTGTGTGGCGGAAAAAGCTGCGCATAGCGGAATTCTGCGCCCCAAGCGCGATGCCGGCGGCGGCCCCGCCATTGCCGGATGCGGCCCCGGCCACCGCGGCAAGCGCGACGCCCAGCCCGGCTGCGGTACGCGCGGCCCGCAGATTGGTCAGGCGGCGCGTCAGGTGGCCATTGACGATATGCGCGGCCTCATGGGCGATGACCGATTGCAATTGCCGGGCAGAGGTCAGCTTTCCGATCAGGCCCGAATGGATGAAGATCGCGTCTTGGCTGACCACGAAGGCATTGAGCGTGCCGTCATCGACGATCAGGATCTTGACCCGCGTCGGTGACAGCCCGGCGGCCCGCAGGACCGGCGTCGCGATCTGCTTCAGCCCGTATTCCAGATCGGCATCGCGCAGCAGCGTGACGGCGTGCGCGGGCAGGGCCAGAGTGACCATGAGAAGCGCAAGGGCGGCGATTGACGCCGCGCGTCGGGCAAGGTGTAAGACCATAAGCGAAACCTGAACGAGGCAAAGGGTCTTTTCAATGCGGAAATCGAGCCGAGGCAGTGTCGATCCCTTTATTGTGATGGATGTGATGGAGCAGGCGCGCGCGCTGGAGGCGGCAGGACAGCAGATTATCCATATGGAGGTCGGCCAACCCGGCACCGGCGCGCCCAAGGGGGCGGTGGAGGCCGTGCGCGGCGCGGTCGCGGAGGATCCGCTGGGGTACACGGTCGCGCTGGGCCTGCCGGAGCTGCGCGCGCGCATCGCCGCGCTTTACGGCGATTGGTACGGGGTCGATCTGGACCCGGCGCGCGTGATCGTGACGCCGGGATCGTCGGGCGCGTTCCTGCTGGCGTTTACCGCGCTCTTCGACAATGGCGACAAGGTCGGGATCGGCGCACCGGGTTACCCGTCCTATCGGCAAATCCTCAAAGCCGTCGGGTTGGAGCCGGTGGTGATCGAAGCGGCCGAGGAAAACGGCTATCAGCTTGTCAGCGACGATCTTGCGGGGCACGGGCTGGCCGGGCTGATGATGGCCTCTCCGGCCAATCCCACGGGCACGATGTTGGACAAGGACGCATTGGCCGCGATCATGGCGGGGGCCGCGCGCGAGGGGGCTGCGTTCATCTCGGACGAGATTTACCACGGGATCGAGTATGACAAGAAAGCGGTAAGCGCGCTTGAGATTTCGGACGATGTCTATGTGATCAATTCGTTTTCCAAGTATTTTTCGATGACGGGGTGGCGTGTCGGCTGGATGGTGGTGCCGCCGGATCATGTGCGGGTGGTGGAACGTCTTGCGCAGAACATGTTCATCTGTGCTCCGCACGCGGCGCAGGTCGCGGCGCTGGCGGCGCTGGAGTGCGACGCGGAATTGCAGGCCAACCTGACGGTGTATCGCCGCAACCGTGACCTGATGCTGGACGGGCTCGCCGCTTGCGGGTTCGACAGGATCGCGCCGCCGGACGGGGCGTTCTATGTCTATGCGGATGTGTCGCGCTTTACCGATGACAGTCTGGCCTTTGCCGCGCGCATCTTGAACGAGGCCGGGGTCGCGGTCACGCCGGGGCTGGATTTCGATCCGGGGCGGGGCGGCCGGTTCCTGCGGTTTTCCTATGCGCGCAGCACGGCGGATATCGAAACCGGGCTGGCGCGCCTTGCGCAGTTCATGGCCAAGATGACCTGATCCGCGCTGGCCGGGTCCAGAGCCGCCGCCACCTGCTGTCCTTGGAAGGTGCAGGGGGGATTCAAAGCCGCGTGCGAATGGTGTAGGCTGGCGCGTAAACAAGCCGGGGCAAGGCGATGAGCAGGTTTATCTACACACTGATCTTCTGGGCGGTCTGGTCGGTCGCGGCAGCGGCGCAAGCCCTGACCGGTTTGGCACGCGTCGATCCGGCGGGCTCGTCCCTGACGGATGGCTGGTTCGGGCGCACGGAGCTGGTACTGGCCCTGTCGCAAGGGGTGCCGTTCCGGGTCTTCACGCTGGAAGGCCCGCCGCGCCTGGTGGTCGATTTCTCCGAAGCCGATTTCAGCGCGCTGTCCGCCGATACGCTGCTGCCCGAACAGGGCAGCGTCTCTGGCCTGCGGTTTGGTGTCTTTCGTCCCGGCTGGTCGCGGCTGGTCGCGGATTTGAGCGCGCCGATGCTGCCAAGTGACGTGCAGATGGAGATCGACGAAGATAGCGGTGCCGCCCGGTTCAGCCTTGCGCTGCACCCCGCCACGGTGGAGGAGTTCGCCGCCGCCTCTGGTGCGCCCGCGCGGGTCGATTGGGGGCCGGTGGCGCAGACGCCTTTCGTCGCGCCGACCGTGCCGGACCGCTTCACCGTGGTGATCGACCCGGGTCATGGGGGGATTGATCCGGGGGCGGAACGGTCCGGACTGGTGGAAAAGGTGTTGGCGCTGGATGTGGCCCTGCGGGTCAATGCTGCGCTGCGCCGCGAGGGCATTCAGGTCGTCATGACCCGTGACCGCGACGTGTTCGTAAGCCTCGAACAGCGCACGGCGATTGCCCATCAGGCGGGGGCCAGCGTTTTCATGTCGATCCATGCGGATGCGCTCAGCGATGGCGGCGCAAACGGGGCGACTGTCTATACCCTGTCGGAAAAGGCGTCGGATGCGGCGTCTGCCCAGCTTGCGGCACGGCATAACCGCAGCGATATTCTTGCCGGTCTCGACCTGACCGGCGCGGATGACGAGGTGACGAGCGTGCTTTTGGATCTTGCCCGGCAAGAGACAGACCCGCGCAGTGCCGCACTGGCGGAAGAGGTGATCGCGGGGATCGGGCAATCGGGCGCGCCGCTGAATGGCAAGCCGTGGCGCAAGGCCGGGTTTTCGGTTCTCAAATCCGCCGATATCCCCAGCGTTCTGGTCGAGATCGGCTTTTTGTCCAGTGCGCGGGATCGCCGCAACATTGCCGATCCGGCATGGCGCGCGCAGATGGCGCAGACGCTGGCGGATGCGGTGCTGCAATGGCGCGATGCGGATGCCGCGCGGGCCGAATTGGTGCGTCACTAGCGGCCCAGAAACTCGGCGCTTTGTTGCGCGGCGCCTTTGACCCTGACCGCGTGCGGGCGTATATCCGTTGAAATCAGTTTCGCCCGAGAGGCCCGTTTTATGTTTCGTTTTATCCTGTCTTTCTTCGGAGGGATTTTCACGACGCTGACCCTCGGTCTGGCGATGGTCGCGCTTGGCATTTCGGCCGTGTTCTACATGTATGGCCGCGATCTGCCGAGCCATGAGAGCCTGGCGCAATATACCCCGCCGACGATCAGCCGCATCTATTCGGGGCAGGGGCGGCTCATCGATGAATTTGCGCAGGAGCGCCGCCTTTTTGCCCCCATCGAAACGATCCCCGATCTTGTAAAGCAGGCGTTCATCTCGGCCGAGGACAAGAATTTCTATGAGCACGAAGGCTATGATCTGCGCGGGATCGCGGCGGCGGCGGTTGATTGCGCGCGCTCGCGCGGCTCTGGCTGCCGGGGTGCGTCAACGATCACGCAGCAGGTGACCAAGAACTTCCTGCTGGATGGCTCGCGACAAGCGGAGCGGAAGATTCGCGAGATCATCCTCGCGTCCCGCATCACCGACACGCTCAGCAAGGATCAGGTGCTCGAACTCTATCTGAACGAGATTTACCTCGGCGCGAACTCCTATGGCGTGGCGGCGGCGGCGCAGACCTATTTCAACAAGACGCTGGACCAGTTGAAGCCGCGCGAGGCGGCGTATCTGGCGTCGCTGCCGAAACAGCCTGCGAAACTGCACCCGGTACGCGACATGGAATACGCCATCGAGCGGCGGAATTTTGTGCTGAAGGAGATGTACGAGAACGGCTATATCGACCGGGACACCTATGCCGGCGAAGTGAACGAGCCGCTCCGCTCCGTGCAGAATGGCGATTACGAGAGCTTCAAGTCGGTCCTGCCGCCGCGCGACTATTTCACCGACGAAATCCGCCGCCAGCTCAGCCAGAACTTTGGCGAGGGCGAATTCTTTTCCGGCGGCATGACCGTGCGCGCCACGATCGACAATGAAATGCAGCCGGTGGCGGCCACGGCGCTGCGGCGTCAGCTTGAGCAATATGACCGTGGGCTGAAACGCTGGCGGGGCACCGGAAAGACCATCCCGGCGGACACACTGACTGACCCGGACGCATGGCGCGACGCCCTGGCCAGTGTCGCCGTGGCGCGCGACATCGATCTGGATGGGACGTGGCATGTGGCGGTGGTGCGCGAGGTGCAGGAAAACCAGCTGCGCCTTGGCATCGAAGGCGTGGAAGAGACCGAGGCAGAGCCGCATGTGGTCCCGCGCAAGGACATCGCGTGGATGAAGGGCAACTTCTTCGACAATTTCACGCCGGGCGATGTGGTGCATGTGCGCCGGATGACCTCTGGCGAGGACGGCGCGGGTGAGTTCATCCGCTGGACGTTGCGGCAGGTGCCTGAGGTTCAGGGCGGGTTCGTGGCGATGGACGTGAACACAGGCCGGGTGATCGCGATGCAGGGGGGGTTCTCTTACCAGCATTCAGTGTTCAACCGCGCCACGCAGGCGAAGCGGCAGCCGGGCTCTTCGTTCAAACCCTTTGTCTATGCGGCGGCGCTGGATAGCGGGTATTCCCCGGCCACCATCGTTGTGGACGCCCCGATCGAGATCAACACGCCGCAGGGGCTGTGGCGTCCCAAGAACGCATCCAACCAGTTCTACGGGCCGACACCCCTGCGCACCGGGATCGAAATGTCGCGGAACCTGATGACGGTCCGTCTTGCTCAGGAAATCGGGATGGATCTGGTCGGTTCCTATGCGACGCAATTCGGGGTCTATGATTTCATGAGCCCGGTTCTGGCAAATGCGCTGGGATCGCAGGAAACGACGCTGTACCAAATGGTTGCAGCTTACGCGATGTTCGCCAATGGCGGCGAGCGGGTGCAGCCCACGCTGGTGGACCGGGTGCAGGATCGCTATGGGCGGACGATTTATCGCCATGATGAACGGGTCTGCGCCGATTGCACTGCGGCGGACCTGCCGCCGGGGCAGGCGCCGCGCATCATTTCCAACCGCGAACGGGTGATGGACCCGGTCACCGCCTATCAGCTGACCTCCATGATGAAGGGCGTGGTCGATCGCGGCACCGCGTCCAAGGCGATCAACCTGCCGGTGCCGATTGCGGGCAAGACCGGGACCACCAATGATGAGCGCGACGCGTGGTTCGTCGGCTTTTCCAGCAATATCGTGGCTGGCTGCTATATCGGGTATGACACGCCGCGCCCTATGGGCCGTGGGGCAGGGGGCGGGGCCATGTGCGCGCCGGTCTTCCAGCGCTTCATGTCGCAGGCCATCGCCAAATATGGCGGTGGTCCCTTTGCGGTGCCCGATGAGTGCGAATTCATCAAGATCGACCGCTATTCCGGCGTGCGTCTGAGCGATGATGCTTCGGGGGCCAATGTCGTGTCCGAGTGTTTCCGTTCGGGCGAAGAGCCTTTGTTCGGGATCACCTTCGACGGTGGTTTTGCGATGGGCGCGGATCTTCGGCTGTTTGACGAGGTCGGATCGCGCTCGCGCCAGGTGACGACATCCACGGGCAAGAAAGCCGTGGTCGGTCCCAAGGCCAGCTTCGGTTCGATCAGCTCGGGCGGTCTGTACTGAACGGGCGTTGCCCTGGGGGCGGGGACGGCGCTGTTTCCTTGCGGAAATGCGCCCCGCCCACCGTCCCGCTGGCCACTGCGCAGGGTGTGCTTGTGAAGCGCGCGGCGGTGATCTATCACACCCGGACCAAGTATATGTGAGGCAATCCACATGCGCGCAGAGACGCAGAACATCGTGACCGAGATCGAGAAATCCCTGGCTCTGCTCGGCCAGAGGATGGATGTGGAAACGGCGGCGCATCGGCTTGAGGAATTCAACGCCCGAGTAGAAGATCCCAATCTGTGGGACGACCCGGCAGCGGCGCAGAAGCTGATGCGGGATCGTCAGAACCTGGTCGATGCGATGGACACCTACAATTCGATCAAACAGGAATTGGAAGACAATGCCGGGCTGATCGAACTTGGCGAGATGGAAGACGACGCGGAAGTCGTGGCCGAAGCGGAAAGCGCGCTGGAAGCGTTGCGCACCCGCGCCGCCAAGAAGGAGCTGGAAGCGCTGCTGGATGGCGAAACTGACGGCAACGACGCCTTTCTTGAGATCAAGTCCGGCGCAGGCGGGACCGAGGCCTGCGATTGGGCGTCGATGCTGGCGCGCATGTATGTGCGCTGGGCCGAAAAGCGCGGGTTCGAGGTCGAGCTGCAGGAAGAGACCCCGGGCGCGGAGGCCGGTATCAAATCGGCCACCTATCAGATCAAGGGCAAGAATGCCTATGGTTGGTTGAAATCGGAATCCGGCACGCACCGCTTGGTGCGGATTTCGCCCTTTGGCAAAGGCACGCGCGAGACCTCTTTTGCCGCTGTGGGCGCTTATCCGGTGATCGACGACAATATCGAGATCGAGGTCAACCCGGCCGATATCCGTATCGACACCTATCGCAGTTCGGGCGCGGGCGGTCAGCACGTGAATACCACCGATTCCGCCGTTCGGATCACGCACCACCCGACGGGCATTGTCGTGACCAGTTCGGAAAAGTCGCAGCACCAGAACCGTGACATCGCCATGAAAGCGCTGAAATCGCGGCTTTATCAGCTTGAGCTCGACCGCCGCAATGCCGAGGTCAACGCGCTGCACGAAGCCAAGGGCGATGCGGGCTGGGGCGCGCAGATCCGCAGCTATTTCCTGCAGCCTTATCAGTTGGTGAAAGATTTGCGCACCAACTATGAAACCTCGGACAGCCAAGGGGTGCTTGACGGCGATCTGGACGGGTTCATGGAAGCCACGCTTGCCATGGATGTGTCGGGCAAAAGCCGGGCCGAAGCGCAAGCGGAATAGGCGATTGCCGCAGCCGCCGGGCGATTTGTTCGGCGTGCGGCGGGCCTCGTCTTGCGCATCGCAAAGCGCGGCGTAAGGTGCCGCCTTATGAAGCCTTTTCCCATTTCTGAGTCGACGCCCGTCACCTATCCCGGACCGTTGCCGGAGGCCGCGGATGTCGTGGTGATCGGTGGCGGTGTCATGGGTGTTTCGACGGCGCTGCATCTGGCCCGCGCGGGCCAAAAGGTCGTTCTGTGCGAGAAAGGCCGCATCGCGGGTGAACAGTCCAGTCGCAATTGGGGCTGGATTCGCCAGCAGGGCCGCGATCTGGACGAATTGCCGATCATGATCGAATCCGCCGCGATCTGGCGCGAGTTGGAGCGGGAAACCAATCAGGATTTCGGATTGCGGCAGGTGGGCGTCACCTATCTGGCCGAAACGCAGGCAGAGGCGGACCGCTATGCCGAGTGGCTGCGCAAGGCGGCCCCGCTGGGCGCGTCGGGGCAGATGCTTTCGCGCGAGGAAACCGCCGCGCGCGCGCCGCAAATGTCGCGCAGCTATGTCGGTGCGATCCACACAGCCGCAGATATGAAGGCCGAACCGTTTCTCGCCGTGCCGGCAATTGCAGGCATTGCAGCGCGCGATGGGGCAGTGCTGGTCGAAAACTGCGCCGTGCGCGTCTTGGAGACGACCGGCGGGGCGGTGTCCGGCGTTGTGACCGAACAGGGCCGCATCGCATGCAGCCGGGTCGTTGTCGCGGGCGGCGCGTGGAGCGCGCTGTTCCTGCGTGCCCATGGGGTTGATATTCCTCAACTTTCCGTTCGCGCGTCGGTCTGCCGGACGCAGGCTTTGCCGGATATCGGGGTCTCTGCCTCTGCCGATAATACGGTCGCTTGGCGGCGGCGATCCGATGGTGGATACACGCTTGCGCCGGGCGGCTTTCACGAGCTTTTCGTTGGGCCCGATGCGTTTCGGGCCTTTCGCAAATACATCAAGCAAATGCGCGCCGATGGTATGAACACGACTCTGCTGCCCTCTGCGCCGCAGCACTATCCCGATCACTGGTTCACCCCGCGCAAATGGGCCGCGGATGAGGTCAGCCCGTTCGAGAGGTTGCGCGTTCTCAATCCCGCGCCCAATATGAAGGCGTTGCGCCGCGTTGCGCAGGGCTTTGGCACGCTGTTTCCAGAACTCGGCCCGATCCAGATCGAACAGGCATGGGCCGGTTTGATCGACACGATGCCCGATGTGGTCCCGGTCGTGGATGAGGCCCCGCAGATATCGGGGCTGTTCATCGGCACGGGGCTATCGGGGCATGGGTTCGGCATCGGGCCCGGGATGGGGCGGGTCATGGCCAGCCTTGTTCGAGGGCAGGCACCGGGTCACGATTTGACGCGGTTCCGCTTGTCACGCTTTACCGACGGGTCCGAAATCGATCTGGGCCCGGCACTTTAAAACCACGGATCTACTCAGAAGGGAGGTCGGATATGCCGATCAAGAACCGCTTTGCCGAGATGCATGAAGAAGTGACCGCATGGCGGCGCGATATCCATGCGCATCCGGAGATTTTGTTCGAAACCCACCGCACGGCGGCGCTGGTGGCGGAAAAGCTGCGCGAATTCGGCTGTGACGAGGTGGTCGAAGGGATCGGTCGCACGGGCGTTGTCGGTGTGATCCGGGGCAAGTCCGATGGGTCGGGCAAGGTCGTGGGGCTGCGCGCGGATATGGATGCGCTGCCCATGACCGAGGAAACCGGGCTGGACTATGCGTCGGAAAACGAAGGCGCGATGCATGCCTGCGGCCATGACGGTCACACCGCCATGCTGCTTGGCACGGCCAAATATCTAAGCGAGACGCGGAATTTCGACGGCACCGCCGTGATGATCTTTCAGCCTGCCGAAGAAGGCGGCGGCGGCGGCAAGGAAATGTGCGATGATGGCATGATGGACCGCTGGGGCATTCAGGAAGTCTATGGGATGCACAACTGGCCGGGCCGTCCTGTGGGCGAATTCTCCATCCGTTCCGGCCCGTTCTTTGCAGCGACCGACCTGCTGGAGATCGAATTCGAAGGTCTGGGCGGCCATGCGGCGAAACCCCATGAAACCGTCGATACGACTGTGATGGCGTCCCATGCGGTGACAGCGCTGCAATCCATTGTCAGCCGCAATGCGGACCCTGTGGACCGGATCGTGGTGTCGATCACCTCGTTCGAGACAAGCTCGAATGCGTTCAACGTCATTCCCCAGAAGGTGCAGCTACTTGGGACCGTGCGGACCATGTCGGCAGAGATGCGCGATCTGGCCGAAAAGCGCGTGAACGAGATTTGCACCGGGATTGCGGCAACCTTTGGCGGCACGGCGAAGGTGGATTACAAACGGAACTATCCGGTGATGGTCAACCATGACGACCAAACCGAATTCGCCCGCGATGTCGCCCGCTCCGTCAGCGGTGACTGCGATGAAGCGCCTTTGGTCATGGGCGGCGAAGATTTCGCCTTCATGCTGGAAGAACGTCCCGGCGCTTATATCCTGATCGGCAATGGCGACACGGCGATGGTTCACCATCCCAAGTACAACTTCAACGACGAAGCGATTCCAGCCGGGTGCAGCTGGCTTGCCGGGATTGTTGAACAGCGGATGCCTGCGGCCTGATCGCGCCGCGTTTCCATGGGCGGGTAACGGTGGTTATCCGCCCGTATGGCTCATGTGGCGGGACATTTGCCCATCGGCGCGTTGCCGCGAGTAGTCGAAATCATGCCCTTTGGGCTTCAGATCGATTGCCGCACGGATCGCGTCCTCAAGCGGGCGATCGTCCTGCGGGAAATTGCGCAGGGCAGGGCGCAGATCGGCCATGTCTTCCTGACCCAGGCACATGTAAATCTCGCCGGTGCAGGTGATCCGCACGCGGTTGCAGCTTTCGCAGAAATTATGGCTGAGCGGTGTGATAAAGCCGATCTTCTGGCCGGTTTCCTCCAGCCGCACATAGCGGGCAGGGCCGCCGGTGCGTTCAGGCAGGTCGGTCACGGTATAGGCCCCTTCATAGGCGGCGCGGACATCCTTGAGTGACCAATATTGGCCAAGCCGGTTTTCATTGCCGATATCGCCCATTGGCATGACTTCGATCCACGTCAGGTCCATATCGCGCTCTGCGCACCACTCGGTGATGCGGGGCAATTCGTCTTCGTTGAAGCCTTTCAACGCGACGGCATTGATCTTTACCCGCAGCCCGGCAGCCTGCGCGGCGTCGATCCCGCGCAGCACTTGGGGCAGTCGGCCCCAGCGCGTGATATCGGCGAACTTGCCCTCATCCAGCGTGTCGAGAGAGATATTCACCCGCCGCACGCCCACATCGGCCAATTGCTGCGCGAAACGTTCCAGCTGAGAGCCATTGGTCGTCAGCGTCAATTCCTCAAGCGCGCCGGAGTCCAGATGCCGCCCCATTGATCCGAAGAAGGTCATGATATCGCGCCGCACCAAGGGCTCGCCCCCGGTGATGCGCAGCTTGCGCACGCCCAGCCGCACAAAGGTCGAACACATGCGATCCAACTCTTCGAGGGTTAGCAGTTCCTTCTTGGGCAGGAAGGTCATGTTCTCGGCCATGCAATAGACGCAGCGGAAATCGCAGCGGTCTGTCACGGAGACGCGCAGATAGGTGATTGCGCGCTGAAAAGGATCGATCAAAGGAGCAGCCATAGGACATAGGTAAATGCCCGCCCGTGCCCCGGCAAGGGGATTTGAATAGATTGTGAGCAAGCAGACCCTGTGCTTAGGTGCTATTGTACCAGTTCAGGTTGTCGATAGGGGCCGTTATGAAATTCGCAATTGCTGCCATGTGTTTGTCTGTCTTGGGGGGCTGCGCGCTGACCCAGTCGATCCTGCCCGGCGGGACGGAACCGGCGCCGGAAGCGGCCGCCTCGGCCCAGGACGCGGCGCCAGAGACCCCTACGCCGGCAACAACGCCTGTCCCTGTGCCTGTGGAAGGCGCGCAAACGGTCGATCAGTTCGACACGACCACGAAGGAAGAAAAAGCTGCCGCGCAAAGCGTGCCGGAACCCGCGACCGAAGCCAGCTTGGGCCGCACGGTAGCATCGCTTGGATCACCCTCCGAGGCCGGGTTCTGGCTGAAAACGCCGCTTGTCAAAACCGAACAGCGCGGGCGTGTTGTCTATCCGGCCAATGGCCGATCCGTGCAGGTCACGTTGATCCCGATCGAAGGCGAGGCCACGGCTGGCAGTCGCTTGTCCCTGTCTGCGTTCCGCGTGATCGAAGCGCCGCTGACCGGCCTGCCGGAAGTGGAAGTTTTCGCGACCAGCGCCAAGGGCTGAACACCCAGTTGGCGATTATGCGATGGGGACTTTGCGGCCTTGGTAGACCCGCAAAGCCCGGCAGTTTATGCCCCAAACCGCTGTTGGAAGTCACGGATGCGGGCGGCGTTGACGCCTTGGTCGCTGCGTCCCACCCTTGAAACGCTGCGCATGTCGACGCGGCTGGCGTTGTCTTGCGGCGTCACGACCAGCACCACGTCATCGGCGAAGTAGAAGACCGAGGTGCGCGCGGTCGCTTCGAACCGGCGGCGTTCCTTGTCTTCGGCGACGATCTCCCAGCCCATGTCCCGCGCCAGTTCCAGCGCACGCTGATAAGCGGCATCTGCCGGCAGCACTGTGACCAGGGGCGCGATGTCGGGATAGGCCGCAGCCTGCGCTTCGGCCAGGTCTGGCCCGCCATATTCCAGCGTGTTTCTGGCGCCTTCGCGGGTTTCATCCAGCACCTCGAAGACCGGTGGATTGGCCGTGTCGGTTGAGATGTCGTGGATCGGCGCCGCGCGCGGCTTGGGGTTGATCGAGGCGGAAGCCAGCGGCGCAAGAAGGGCAAGGCCGATGATCGTCGCAATCCCGCCTGCCAGCATTCCGCCGCGTTCCTTACGCAGAACATGGACAACCAGCGCGAAAAGACCGACCCCGGCCACAACCATCGCCAGCGGGTTGAAATAGCTGCGATAAAGCCCGAACCCGGTGATTGGCTGCCAAAGGTCAAGGCGCGCGCCAAACAGCATCAGCGCCGCTCCGATCATGCCAAGAAGGGCGATCAGAAGCGCAATTTTTCCTATATGTTTCATTAGTTTCCAAGGCCTTTCTTGCCTGTATTCGCCGTGCGGGGCCGCTGTGCCCCGCATGTTTTGTTGCCCGCCGATGGCCAGATCAACCGCCCGCGAGGCCGGTCGCAGCCGCGCCCGCGCCTGTGGCGATCTTCAGCGTGGCCCAGGCCTGCGCCGCGTCATTGACCGCCGATGCTGCCGAAATCCTTGCGGCGGCTGTGTTCCGGTCCGTTTCGAGCAGGTCCAGAAGCGTGATCGCCCCGTTGCGATAATTTTGCTGCGCTAGGGCCAGCGCGCGGCCGTAATCGTCAGCCGCCCGTTGCAACAGCCGGGCCCGTTGCCGGTAGCGGGACAGGTTGGATTGCGCGACCTGCACGTCTTCGACCGCAGACAGAACCGCGCTTCGCCATGCGATTTCGGCCTGTTTCGCGGCAGAGATTTGCGCATCACGGCTCGCCCGCAATTGCCCCTGTTTGAACACTGGCAGCGCCAGTTGCGGACCAAAGGTCCAGCTATCCACGCCATCGGCACGCGCCACCGTGCCCGTCAGCGACAGGGACGGGTAAAGCGCGGCTTCCGCCACACCGACCTCGGCCACGGCGGCGGCAAGATCGGCTTCGGCGCTGCGTACATCGGGGCGGTTGCGCAACAGGTCGGCAGGCACACCCGTGCGCGCGCCGCCGGGTGTGGAAAGCTGCGGCGCGCCCTTCTGCAACTGCGCCAGGATCGGGCCTGCGGGCTCGTTCAGAAGCGTGGCGATGGCATAGACATTCGCATCAAACAGCGCCCCATATTGCGGCAGGCTTGCTCGCGCCGTGGACAGCAGCGCCTGCGCCTCCGCCACCTCGTATTCCGTTGCGGCGCCCGCGTCGAACTGGCTGCGGGTGATCGCCACCGTTTCTTCGCGCGATTTGATCGTCTCGCGGGTCAGGGCCAGCACTTCCTGATAGTAACGCGCGTCGGAATAGGCGGCGAGCAGTTCGGCCAGCCATGCCAGCCGGACGGTTTCGGCCTCGGCCCGTGCGGCGGTCAGTGAGGCTGCTGCGGCCTCGCGTTCGCGGCGGATGCCCCCGAACAGGTCAAGCACCAGCTCAGCCCCGAGAGAGCCGCTGTCTGTGGTGACTGTGCCGTCAATGCCTTCACCGCCGGTTGTGCTGCGCTGTGCGGAGAGCGCGCCATCGACAGCGGAATTGACGCCGGTCATGCGCAGATTGGCCTGTGCCTGCCGGATCGCTTCGGTCGCGGCCATCACGTCCAGGTTCTGCGCCAGACCGCGCGACACCAGCCCGGTCAACACCTTGTCCTTGTAGTCCAGCCACCATTTCTCGGCGGCAACCGCGCCAATGGTGTCGGCGCTGCCCGCGACAAAGCGGGTCTGAAGGGCGACCTCCGGGCGTTGATATTCCGGGCCGACGGCACAGCCGGCCATAAGCAGACCCAGCAAAAGGAATTGAGGTTTCACTGCAAGGCTTCCTTTCGGGTACGGAACATTTCCGTGGTTTTGATGACAGCGACATAGAAGACCGGGACCATCACGACACCGATCACGGCAGAGAAGATGATCCCGCCCAACATGCCTGTACCGATGGATTTCTGCGCATTGGCACCGGCGCCAGAGGCCAGAACCAGCGGCAGGATACCGAAGCCGAAAGCCAGTGATGTCATGAGAATCGGACGAAGCCGCTGCCGCGCCGCCATGGTCGTCGCCTCCATCAGGCTTTGGCCCTGGGCGCGCAGGGCTTCCGCGAATTCGACGATCAGGATGGCGTTTCTGGCCGCGAGGCCGATGGTGGTCAGCAGGCCGACCTTGAAATAAACGTCATTCGATTGCCCGAAATACCACGTCGTCGCCAGCGCCCCGAAAATGCCCACCGGGACCGACAGCATGACGGCGAAGGGCACGGCCCAGCTTTCGTACAAGGCGGCAAGGCAAAGGAAGACCACCAGCGCCGAGATCGTGTAAAGGATCGCCTCCTGATCGCCGGACAAACGTTCCTGATAACTCAGGCCCGTCCACGCGGCGGCGTAAGAGCCGTCAAGCTCGGTGGTAAGCTCTTCCATCAGGTCCATCGCATCGCCGGAACTGGTGCCGCTTGCCGCTTCGCCCGAGATTTCCAGCGCGCGGGTGCCGCCGTACCGGGCCAGCTGCGGGGTGATCATCTCCCATTCCTGGCTCATGAAGGCGGACAGCGGCACCATCTCGGAGGACGAATTGCGCACATACCAATGGTCGATATCCGAAGGCTGCATCCGCCAATCCGCGCCGCCCTGAACGATGACCTCGCGCAGATCGTTGCCAAGCGGGAAGTCGTTCACGTAAGAGCCCGCGAAGACCGTGGACAGCATGCTGTTCACATCCGATAGCGAGACGCCCAAAGCCTCGGCCCGTTGCTGATCGATCTTCAGTTTCAGGGCAGGTTCGGTCGCCGCGTCATTGCCGCGCAGGTTGGTCACTCGTCCGTCCTGGTTCCCCAACGCCACAAGCTGATCCGCTGCCGCGCTCAACGCCTCCTGGCCCTGGCCGGACTGGTCCACCAGATACATGGCGAAACCGGACGTGGTGCCCAGCCCCTGAATGGCTGGCGGTTGCAGTACAAAGATGCTGCCAAGGCGGGATTGGAAGAAGCGGCCATTCGCGCGCATCAGCAGATCGGCGGCATCATCGTTCGGGCGTTCCTCGTAATCCTTCAGCCGGATGAACAGCATCCCATAGCGCTGCCCGGACCCGCTGAAGCTGTACCCGACATTGGCGAACACCCCATCCACGACAGCGGTTTCTTCGGTCATGAGGTAGGCTTCGATCTGTTCGATCGTGTTTTGCGTCTGCTGCACGGTCGAACCTTGCGGCAGTTCGACCATCGCCATCAGAACGCCCTGATCTTCGGTCGGCAGGAAAGAGCTTGGCAGACGGTCATAGACCCAATAAGCGCCCACACCTACCAGCGCGAGTACAAGGACCATGCGGAAAGGGCGCAGGGCAAAACGCCCGACAGTGGCGCCATAGCCGCCGGTCAGCCGTTCAAGCCCGGTGTTGAACCAGCGCAGCGGCGCCAATGGGGCCTTGCCATGCCCGGGTTTCAGCAATTGCGCGCACATCGCAGGCGTCAGGATCAGCGCCACAAACAGCGACAGCACCATGGCAGAGATGATGGTGACCGAGAACTGTTTGTAGATCACCCCGGTCGACCCGGACATGAAGGCCATCGGCAGGAACACCGCAGACAGCACCATCACGATCCCGACCAGCGCGGTCGAAATCTCGCCCATGCTTTTTTCGGTGGCGGCCACCGTGTCCAGCCCGTCTTCTTCCATCACGCGTTCGACGTTTTCGACCACGACGATGGCGTCATCCACCAGCAGGCCAATGGCCAGCACAAGCGCGAACATCGTCAGCGTGTTGATCGACATGCCGAAGGCCGAGAGCACACCAAAGGTGCCCAGCAGCACGACAGGTACGGCAATTGTCGGAATAAGCGTCGCGCGCCAGCTTTGCAGGAACAGGAAGATCACAAGGAACACCAGAACGATGGCCTCGATCAGTGTCTCGTAAACCTGATCGATGGATTCCTCGACGAAGGGCGAGGTGTCATAGGGGTATTCGATGGTTACCCCTTCTGGCAAAGCCGAGGACAGCCCGTTCACGACGGTGCGGACACGTTCGGCGGTGTCGACCGCGTTGGCCCCCGTAGACAGGTTGACCGCAAAACCGGCCGCCGGATGGCCGTTGAACCGGCTGACGCTTCCGTAATCTTCTTCGGCAAGTTCCACCGTCGCCACGTCAGCAAGATAGACCGCCGATCCGTCGGAGTCGGTTTTCAGCAGGATGGACTGGAAATCCTCAACCGTGCCCAATTGCGACTGCGCCGACAGGGACACCGTGAATTGTTGGCCCTTGGTGACCGGTTGATCGCCAAGGCTGCCCACGGTCACGTTGGTGTTCTGCTCTGACACCGCAGAGGTCACATCGGAGGCCGTCAACTGGTATTGATACAGCCGCTCCGGGTTCAGCCAGATCCGCATCGCGTATTCGGTGCCGAAACTGTTGATGGAGCCGACACCTTCGGTGCGTTGCACCGCATCTTCGATCGTGCTGCTCAGGATGTCGCCCAGTTCAAGCGAGGAATAGCGCCCATCCTCGCTCACCAGCGCGCCGACCATCAGGATCGAACTGGTGGAACGGGTGACGGAAACCCCGTTATTGGTCACGGTGTCGGGCAGTTGCGATTCGACAAGCTGCAGCTTGTTCTGCACTTGCACCTGCGCCATGTCGGGGTCGATGCTGTCGTCAAAGGTCAGCGACACGGTGGCGGACCCCTCGCTGGAGGAGGAGGTCATATAGGTCAGGCCATCCAGCCCGGTCATCCCATCCTCGATAACCGCCGTCACCGAATTTTCGACCGTTTCTGCCGATGCCCCGGTATAGGTCGCGCTGATCCGCACGGTGGTCGGGGCGATGTCGGGATATTGCGAAATCGGCAGGCTGGTCATGCTGTAGGCACCCAGCAGCATGGTCGCAATGGCAAGCACCCAGGCGAAGACCGGGCGGTGAATGAAGAACGCGGCCATGAATCAGTCCTCTGCGGCGGGAGTTTCGGCATCGCGCACGACGCCGTCTTCATCGATGGTCACGGCAACGGGCGCTACCGTCTGTCCGGCTCGCAGCGAGGACAGCCCATCGACGATCAACTGATCGCCCTCGCTCAATCCTTCGCGCACGATCCATGCGTTTTGATAGCTGCCATCATCTTCCAGAGTGACCTGCTTGGCCGCGCCGTCTTCGCCCACGATATAGGCGGTCAACTTGCCGGAATTATCGCGCGTGGCGGCCAGTTGTGGCACGAGATAGGCCTGCACAGAGCCGATCCTGACCTCGCCCCGGACAAACATGCCCGGAATGATCACATGGTCCGGGTTGTCGAACTTGAACCGGATGGTCACGGTTCCTGTCGTGGTCGACACCGTGTTGCCAGCGGTGACAAGCTGACCGGTGCCGCGAAACACCTCTTCGTTTTCCAGTGTCAGCGTCGCCTCAAGCGTGTCGTTCTGCTTGATCACCCCTTCGGTAATACCCTTGCGCACGGAAAGGATACGCGCGCTGGCTTCCATCATGTCCACATAGATCGGATCGGATTGCACGATGGTGGTCAGCGCATCCGTTTGCCCGGCGGTCACAAGATCGCCAACGGAGACCGTCGAAACATCCGCGCGCCCGGAAATCGGGCTTTTCAACGTGGTCCAGGACAGTTCGGTTTGTGCATAATCCAGTGCGGCCTGCGCCGATTCCAGCGTCGCTTTCGCTTCTGCCAGACTTGCGCGGGCCGATTCTACCTCGGCCTCGGTATATCCGCGACCGGCCAATTGCACCGCCCGGTCATAGGCTGCCTGCATCACGGGCAGGTTGGCCTGCGCCGTCGCCAAATTCGCGCGCGCTGTGGCCTCTGCCGCCACGTAAGAGGAATCGTCGATCCGGAACAGGGGATCACCGACTTCGAGCAATCGATCCGGTGTATAAAGCACCTCCTGGATAACGCCGCCGACGCGCGGGCGCACCTCAACCTGTTGATACGCAACCGCAAGACCCGGCGAGGTGACGATGCGGGGCACCTCTTGCAACGTCATCTCGACAACACCAACCTCGGCAGGGCCCATCTCCATGTTGCCCGGCATCCCGGCCTGTGCATGTGCGATCGTGGCAGACCCCGCCACCGCGAGGACCACGCCTATCATTTTCAATACGCTGAACTTCATTCCGGTCTCGATCCTTGACTATCAGGCGATTTTGGTTCCCAATACGCAAACAATGCACACTACGCAAGTTTTGATAAAATGACAGTTTCGTTACGAGAGAGACGAAGACAGCAAACCGCACGCGATATTCAGCTTGCCACGCTGGATCTGGCGGCAGAGCAAGGGCTTGAAAACGTCACGACTGAAGAGATTGCCGCATCTGCGGGCGTCAGCACGCGGACCTTCTTCAACTATTACACCAACAAGGAAGCCGCAGCGATCGGATCGCCTCCGGCGTTCCTGGATGAAGACGTGGCAGCGCTGCGTGAGGGACGCGGCGCGCTTTCAGATGATCTGAAGCTGTTTTTGGACAAGCATATCAAGGTTTTGTCCGAGGAAGTGGATGTCATCAGAAAGGTCGGCAACGTCCTGCGAACCAATGAAAAGGCGCGCGGTATCCTCGAAGGTTTCCTGATGATGCAGCGCCGGACACTCACCGAAGGCCTGCGCGGTCGCATAGAGGACCGCCACACTGCGGCTGCCCTTGCCAGCATGACCACGGATGCGGTCGGGCGTGCGATTTTTCTGTGGGAACATGAAGACGGCCTGACCCTTGGTGCGGCTTTGAACACCGTCTGGCAAGGTCAGATGGCGGCGGCGCAGCTTTTGACCTCTGCATCGGCTGACCAGTGAAGACGGCGGGCGGCGCGTTCACGTGACAGGGGGAGTCTACGGTAGGTCGCAGGGCATAGGGCGGCGAATGGGACTGGCGCCGCGAATGTCGCCCCGTTGCGCCGCAGCCGGGTCAGAGATACTTGCCAGCTTCCTTGCGGGCAAAGGGCTTCATCGCGTCGCCATACGCGGCAAGGAAGGCTTCGGCACGCGGGCGGTCATGTTTCGACAGGTCGCGCACCCACCATGCAATCGCTTTCTGAATGAACCAATCACGGTCCGGCACATAGCTGGCGGCCCAGCCAAGGACGCGGTCGCGGATTTCCAGATCTTGCGGTTTGGGGAAATTCTGCTTGGCCCAGGGCAGGGTGATGACCAACGCCGCGCGGCGGGTCCACATATGCTCTGACCGCGTCCATTCTGCGACCTGATCCACCCGCAAGGGGTCTTCCTGCAGGCGTTTCTGTCCGGCCATGCAGGCATGATCGGCAATCGCCCAACTGTCAAAATCCGGCGTCCATGATGCGATAAGCGCCCAGGCCGCGCTGTCATCGGGGCGGATACGCGCGGTCGTCAGCAGCTTGGCGGCGGCGATGCGCGCCTCGTAGATATTGGTCTGCCACAGATCGCGGGCAAGGCTGACGCGGCCGTCGGCATCCAGATCGGCTCGCCACGCACGGGTCAGATCGTTCAGCACCGGGTTGGGAACGCCCAGATAGGGGCGATCCGCCTTGTGATAGGCGCGTGCGCCTTCCGCCCGCTGCGGGTCTGCGTGCTCTGCTATCTGCGCCAGCGCGTCCTCCGGGGTCATTCCACCGTCACGGATTTCGCAAGGTTGCGTGGCTGGTCCACATCGGTGCCCTTCGCAACCGCCGTGTGATAGGCAAGAAGCTGCGCAGGCACGGCGTAAAGGATCGGGGTCACGATTTCGGGCGCTGCGGGCATCTCGATCTCTTCCCAGACGTCATCACCGGCTTCTTTGAGGCCCTGCGAATCCGACATCAGCAACACCTTGCCCTTGCGCGCCATGACCTCTTGCATGTTCGACACGGTCTTGTCGAACAGGCTGTCGCGCGGGGCCATGACGATCACTGGCACGTTCTTGTCGATCAGTGCGATCGGCCCGTGTTTCAGTTCGCCCGATGCATAGGCTTCGGCGTGGATGTAGCTGATTTCCTTGAGTTTCAGTGCGCCTTCAAGCGCCAGCGGATACATCAGGCCGCGGCCCAGGAAAAGCACATCGCGCGCCTCGCTCAATTTGCGGGCAGTGCGCCGGATGCTGTCGCCCGCGCCAAGCGCGACATTGATCGCACCGGGCAGGTTTTGCAGCGCCGACAGGTGGGTGGCAAGCTCCGCATCACTCTGGGCACCGCGCGCCTTGGCCGCCTTGAGCGCCAGCAAAAGCAGCACGGTCAATTGGCAGGTAAACGCCTTGGTGGAGGCCACGCCCACTTCGACCCCGGCAAAGATCGGCAGGGTGACATCGGATTCCCGCGCGATGGAACTTGTCGTCACATTCACCACGGACACGATCTTGTCGGCCTTTTCCTTGCAGTAACGCAGCGCGGCCAGCGTATCGGCGGTTTCACCGGACTGGCTGACGAACAGGGCCATGGTGCGGTTCGGGATCGGCGGTTCGCGGTAACGGAATTCAGAGGCGATATCGACCTCGACCGGGATCCGGGCGAGTTGTTCGAACCAGTATTTCGCCGTCAGGCAGGCGTAAAAGGCCGTGCCGCAGGCGACCAGTGTCAGGCGGTCGATCTTGGTGAAATCAATGCCATCGCCGGGCAGAACGATGTCGCTGCCTTGCAGGTAATGCTCTATCGCGCGGGCCACGACGGCGGGCTGTTCGGCGATTTCCTTTGACATGAAGTGCTTGTGACCGGCCTTGTCCACGCGGGCGGCATCGACTTCGATTTGCTGCATGTCGCGGTTGGCAAGGCGGCCTTCGGCATCGGTGATCACCGCACCGGCGCGGGTGACAACGGCGCGGTCGCCTTCTTCGAGATAGGTGATCCGGTCGGTCAGGGGGGCCAGCGCAATCGCGTCCGATCCCACGAACATCTCGCCATCGCCATGGCCGATCGCCAGCGGTGAACCTTTGCGCGCCACCACGATCAGGTCTTCTTCGCCATCGAACAGGAAGGCCAGCGCAAAGGCCCCTTCGAGTTGGTCGATGGTTTTGAACGCGGCCTCCACCGGGGGCAGGCCCCGATCCATGTGCAGGCGCGTCATCATGGCAACGGTTTCGGTGTCGGTTTCTGTCTCGGGGGTCAGGCCCGCCTCGGCCAGTTCGGCGCGCAAGTCGCGGAAGTTCTCGATAATCCCGTTATGGACGACCGCGACATTGCCCGACTGGTGCGGGTGGGCGTTGATGACAGAAGGCTCCCCGTGGGTGGCCCAGCGGGTGTGCCCGATCCCGGCATGGCCCGGCAGGGGATCATGCACCAGAAGGTCCGACAGGTTGACCAGCTTGCCCAAAGCGCGCCGCCGGTCGAGCTTGCCATTCTGCACGGTCGCAATGCCCGCACTGTCATAGCCGCGATATTCCAGCCGCTTGAGTGCTTCGACCAGAATCGGAGCGACCTCGTGATTCCCAAGAACACCGACAATTCCGCACATGAGGTTAACCTTTCTTGTGTCGGGCCTTTTTCGCCCGCAGCATATCAAAATAGCGCCCGGCGCGGCCTTCTTTCACCTCGACCTGTTGTGGCGGGATCGCGATGGCATCGCCCGGAATGTCGGTTTTCACAATAGAGCCGGTTCCCGTCAGCGCCCCATTGCCGACGGAGACAGGGGCAATCAGCATCGTGTTGGAGCCGATGAACACATCCGCACCGATTGTCGTCTGGTGCTTCATCACGCCGTCATAGTTGCAGGTGATCGTCCCCGCGCCGATATTGGACCGCGCGCCGATGGTGGCATCACCGATATAGGTCAGGTGGTTGACCTTGGCGCCTTCCGCGATCTCGGCGTTCTTGATTTCGACGAAGTTGCCGATGCGCACATCTTCGGCCAGTTCCGCGCCGGGGCGCAGGCGGGCATAGGGGCCGACCACGGCGCCGCGGCTCACGTGGCAGCCTTCCAGATGGGAAAAGGCGCGAATATGGGCGCCGGTTTCGATGGTGACGCCGGGGCCGAAAACCACATTGGGTTCGATCAGCGTATCGCGGCCGATCACGGTATCCTGCGCGAAATGAACCGTTTCGGGTGCAACGAGCGTTACGCCGATCTCCAGCGCCTCGGCCCGCGCGGAATTTTGGAAAAAGCGTTCGGCTTCGGCCAGTTGCGCGCGGTTGTTGATGCCGATTGTCTCATCCTCGGTGCAGGTGACAACGGTGCTTTTCAGCCCCTGTTGGCCAGCAAGGGCGGGGATGTCGGTCAGATAATATTCGCCAGAGGCGTTTTCGTTATTGGTGGCGTCGATCAGTTCGAACAGCTTTTGCGCCGAGCAGGCCATCAGCCCGCCATTGCACATCGAGATCGCGCGCTCCGCCTCGCTCGCATCCTTGTATTCGACGATCCGGTCCAAGCGGTCGCCGTCCATCACCAAACGCCCATAACGGCCCGGATCCTGCGGCTCAAACCCCAGCACGACCACGTCGGCGTCCTGCGCCGCGTCGCGCATGGCGTGCAGGGTTTCTTCGCGGATGAAGGGGGTATCCCCGAAAAGGACCATCGCCAGCCCGTCGAAATCCTGCAGCAGCGGGCGGGCCTGGGCGACGGCGTGGCCGGTACCAAGCTGTTCTTCCTGCCGCACGGTCTGGATGTCTTCGTTCACGTCCCGCGCGGCGGCTTCGACGGCCTCGGCCCCGTGGCCGGTCACAACGACGGTGCGCGCAGGGTCAAGCGCGGCCGCGGTCGAAAGCACATGGGTCAGCATCGGTACGCCCGCAATGGGATGCAGGACTTTGGGAAGGTCCGACCGCATGCGGGTGCCTTTCCCTGCCGCTAGGATGATCAGGGCGGTCTGCATCTTTTGCCTCATATCGTCTTTTGTTCGCGCTCGTTTTATCGGAAGAGGGGTGCAGCGCAAGGCAGGGACGATCAAACAAGGTTGCGGCCTGCAATATAATTGGGATGTAACGGGTGGCGGCCATGAACACGGTTATTTTCGATTTGGACGGAACGCTGGCCGATACCAGCGGCGATCTGATCGCGGCGGCGAACCATTGCTTTCGCGAAATGGGGGCTGGCGATGTGCTGGACCCGGTGCGCGATGCGGGGGTCGCGCTGCGCGGTGGGCGGCGGATGCTGGAGACCGGTTTGGCGCGCATGGCGCATCCGGACCCGGAGCCGATGGTGCGCGATTACTATGCGGTGCTGCTGGAGGCCTATGCGCAGGCGATCGACGTGCATACGCGGCTTTACGATGGTGCAATGGAGAATGTCGAACGCCTCAAATCCGCCGGTTTCGGTGTCGGCATCTGCACCAACAAACCCGAAGCACTGGCAGATCAGTTGTTGACGCGCATGGGTATCCGGGATGCGTTCGCCGCGCTCGTCGGGGCCGATACGCTGCCGGTGCGCAAACCCGACCCGGAGCCGCTTTTCGAGGCGGCACGGCGGGCGGGCGGCACGGCCAAGGCCTGCTGCCTTGTGGGCGACAGCGACACGGATCGGAATACGGCAAAGGCGGCGGGCGTGCCCTCTATCCTTGTGACCTTCGGCCCGTCCGGGGAGGATATGGCCGCGCTGGAGCCAGAGGCGCTGATCGGCCATTTCGACGAATTGCCCGGCGTCGTGGCGCGGTTGCTGCGCGGTGCAGGATCGGCATAGGCCCGAAATCGGGGGGTGTTTCGCCGCCGCTTTGGGATTTTGAAATGCGCAAGCGCCCGCTTGACCGGGCGCGATGACAGGACGACAAGGTGTGCCATGACAGAACGTTTCACAGGCAGTTTCACCCAGCAGGAACCCATCCCCGACGCGGCCATCGACGCGGCCATGGCGGTGCTGAAAAGCGGGCGCCTGCATCGCTACAACACCGCGCCGGGAGAGCATGGCGAAACCGCGCTGCTTGAGCAGGAATTTGCAGCCGAGGTCGGCGCGAAATACTGCCTTGCGGTGGCCTCTGGTGGCTATGCGCTGGCGACGGCACTGCGGGCCGTTGGGGTCGCTCCGGGGGATGCGGTGCTGACCAACGCCTTCACGCTGGCCCCTGTGCCCGGTTCCATTGCCGCTGTGGGCGCGGTGCCGGTCTTTGTCGATGTGACCGAAGCGCTGACCATTGATCTTGCCGATCTGGAGGCGAAAGCGGATCAGGCCAAGGTGCTGCTGCTGTCGCATATGCGCGGCCATAGCTGCGACATGGACGCGCTGATGGAAATCGCCGCCCGCCATGGGCTGACCGTGATCGAGGATTGCGCGCATACGATGGGCGGGGGCTGGAACAATGTCCCGTCGGGGCGGCACGGTGTGGTCGGTTGCTATTCGACGCAGACCTACAAGCATCTCAATTCCGGCGAAGGCGGCTTTCTGGTCACTGACGATGCGCAAATCGCCGCGCGGGCGGTGATGCTGTCCGGGTCTTACATGCTGTTCGAACGCCATTTGGCGGCACCGGGGCCGGAGGCGTTCGAGCAGATACGCTATGAAACGCCCAATATCTCGGGGCGGATGGATAACCTGCGCGCGGCGATCCTGCGTCCGCAATTGCAGCACCTGAAAAAGCAGGTGGATCGCTGGAATGAACGCTACCACGTGCTTGAGGACGGCCTGCGCGGCGTTCCCGGCCTGACATTGGTCGAACGCCCGGAGGCCGAGCAGATCGTCGGCTCTTCCTTCCAGTTTCTGTTGCTGGGCTGGGACGCGCAAAAGGTGCAAGAGGTCGTGCGCCGCTGTGCCGATCGCGGGGTCGAACTGAAATGGTTTGGCGCGGCGGAGCCGGTGGCCTTTACCTCGCGCTATGACAGTTGGCGCTATGCCCCATCCACGCCCCTGCCGCAGACCGACCGGGTGCTGGCGGGGCTGCTGGATATGCGCGTGCCGCTGACATTCTCGCCGGATGATTGCGCGCTCATCGCCCGGATCATCCGCGCCGAAGTCTCTGCCGTCTATCAGGGCTAAGGCGCAGTTTTCGCTTGATCCTTGCCGGGCGGCCTGTCTGTGATGGGCGCGACCACGGCGGCAAAGGGGCGGGGATGAGCGATCTATTGGAACATTCGGGGCTTGAGTTGAGCGCGCTGATCGCGGGCAAGGACGTGTCCTGCGCGGAGGTTATGGATGCCACGCTGACCCGGATCGAGGCGGTGAACGGGCCGCTGAATGCGATCACGTCGCTGCGCGACCGGGATGCGCTGATGGACGAGGCGCGCCAGGCCGATAAGGCAGAGCCGCAGGGCTGGCTGCATGGCATCCCGATGGCGATCAAGGATCTGGCGGCGGCCAAGGGTTTGCCCAATACCATGGGCTCGCCCGTATTTGCGGATCAGATCGCAGGCGCTGACGATATCCACGTGGCCCGTCTGCGCGCGGCGGGCGCGATTTTCATCGGCAAGACGAACGTGCCGGAATTCGGGCTGGGCAGTCACACGTTCAACCCGGTTTTCGGGGCGACCGCCAACCCCTATGCGCCGGGACGGACCTGCGGCGGATCCTCTGGCGGTGCGGCGGTGGCGCTGGCGGCGCGGATGGTCAGCGTCGCGGATGGGTCGGACATGATGGGCAGTCTGCGCAACCCGGCGGCGTGGAACAATGTCTATGGGATGCGCCCGACCGAAGGCGTCATCCCGTCGGAGCCGCGCGGCGATACCTATTTGCAACGGCTGTCGACCAATGGCCCGATGGCGCGCAGCCCCCGCGATCTGGCGGCGCTGCTGGACACAATGGGCGGGCCGGATCCGCGCCAGCCCTTCGGCATTTCGCTGCCACTGACCTTGCCGGAAATCTCGGCGCAGGTGACGGGGCGGTGGATCGGATGGCTGGGCGATTGGGGCGGTGCGTACCCGATGGATGCGGGCATTCTGGCATTGTGCGAAACCGCGCTGCGCCAGATGGAAGAGATCGGCCTTAGCGTTGAAAACCTGGCACCGCCCTGTGCCGCCGAAGAGATATGGGAGCCGTGGAAAGGGCTGCGCCATTTCGCGGTGGCCTCGTCTTTGGGGCCGCTCTTTGACAACCCGGAGACCCGCGGCAAGCTCAAGCAGACAGCCCAGTGGGAGATCGAGAACGGGCGCGCATTGAGCGCACAGGACATCAGCCGGCTCAGCGCCATGCGCAGCCTCTGGTTCCAGCGGGCGGCAAAGCTTGCTGAAACCTATGACGCGCTGGTTCTGCCATCGGCGCAGGTCTGGCCGTTCGATGTGGACACCGAATACCCGCAGCAGATCGCGGGGCAGGGCATGGATACCTATCACCGCTGGATGGAGGTCGTGATCCCCGCCAGCCTGATCGGTTTGCCTGTCGTGAACGTGCCGATCGGCTTCAGTGACGACGGCCTGCCGATGGGGCTGCAACTGATTGGCCCGCGCGGCGGTGACGGGCGTTTGCTGCAATTGGCGGAAAGCTGGCACGCGGCAACGGATTGGCCGGGGCGCTGTCCGCCCACATTGGCAACTTGAAACCGGGCAGGGCTTGTCGCAAGGTTTCGCCATGACCACCACAAAGACAGAACCAGAGGTCCATGACCGCCCGCATGGGGTGCCGCCGCTGCGCAAGCCGGATTTCGCCCTGCTGCGCGAAGCGTTGCGTCAAGGCTGGGTCGATTTCCGCCTCGCGCCCGTGTTGGGGCTGTTCTTCGGCCTCGTCTATGTGCTGGCCGGGCTTGCGATCTGGTGGATTACCGTCTCGACCGGGCAAAGCTATTGGTTGGTGCTGGCCGCTGTCGGCTTCCCGCTTGTGGGGCCGTTCGCTGCCATCGGGCTTTACGAGGTGTCGCACCGGCTGGAGGCGGGCATGGCCTTGAATGCGGGCGCGATCCTTGGCGTCACATGGCGTCAGCGCGGCCGCCAATTGCCGTGGCTTTGCGTGATCATTCTGATCCTGTTTCTGTTCTGGTTCTTCATCGGCCACATGATTTTCGCTCTGTTTCTGGGGCTCAGCGCGATGACCAATGTGTCCAGTTCGCTCGACATCTACTTCACCTCCGAAGGGTTGATGATGCTGGGCGTCGGGACACTGGTGGGCGCGGTCTTTGCGGCGGTGCTTTACAGCTTTTCCGTCATCTCCCTGCCGATGGTGCTCGACCGGGAGGTCGATTTCGTGTCGGCGATGATCGCGTCCATGTCCGTTGTGCGGGACAATCCCGGCGTCATGTTCGCATGGGCGGTGTTTCTGGCCGTTGTCGTGTTTCTGGCGATGTTGCCCGCGTTTCTGGGGCTGCTGGTCGTGTTCCCGTGGCTCAGCCATGCCTCTTGGCACATCTACAGCCTGATGCGCGACCGGGAGGAGGCTGCCGATACGGGGGGCGCTGATACGGGAGCGGCCTGATCAGGCGGTCCGAGGCTCTCGCCCCATATCGACCAGACGCGCCCGAAGGGTTGCTGCCTCCGGCGCGCCTGCTTCCAGCGCGAAGACATAGGCATGGGTCAGGTAAAAGCCCCGCGCCGTATCCTCATTCGCGCTGTTCGCCGCCTCTTCATAAAGCGTGATCAACGCGCGGATGTCTCCGCTGGCATGGGCGCTGAGAAGGCGATCATTCAGATCCATCGCGCCGCCTGCTTATTCGGCGGCCTGCGCCTGCTGCGCGCGCCATATCTGCATCCGGCCGGCCACCCAGTCATGGAACAGATGTGTCGGCCCATCCATCGCGGGTGAGAACCGCCCCCCGTCGAACAGCGGCGCATGGCGGCCGCGCTGCATCCCTTCGACCACGAAGACGTCCTCTTCGAACACGGTTTTCCAAAGCTGCGTGTTGCGCTGGCGCAGGCCGCTGTCGGATTTCGGTTCGGCGTAATACAGGTGGATGTTCTCAACCGTGCGCTCCGGCCCCTGCGGGACCAGCACGATGGCGAAGGTGTGGTCGCGGTGGACGCCCAAAAGGACGTTCGGATAGACCGCAACATATTCCGCGCCGGTGTCCCACTTGTCGCTGAGCCCCTCGAAATCGGCAAAGGGGTGGCCGTCCTCGTTGGTGACTTGCCGATAGACCAGCGTGCCCTGACCGGAGAACGCGCCCGGTGCTTCAATATGATAGTGGTCTTCCAGCCGCGAATAGCTGTTGAGGCCGGGATGCACCCAGGGCAGGTGGTAGCTTTCGCAGTAGTTCTCCACCGCGAGCTTCCAGTTGCAGTTCACATCCAGTTGGAACCGGCTGTCATCGCCGCCGTGATACAGCGGCTTGTCGAATTCCGCCCAGCGGGCCAGCAATTCGGCATGGACCTCTTCAAAGGCGGGCGCGGTGCCAGAGACATTGATCCAGACCACATCCATCCAGACATGGCTGCGAATTTCGATCAGGCCCAGCAGGGCGCGGTCGATCCCCTCTGCCTTGTTCTGGCCCGGCCCACCCACATGCGGCGTGGAAACCAGCTTGCCATCGGTGGCGTAGCACCAGCTGTGATAGGGGCAGCGAATGGCGCCTTCGATCTTGCGCGGCGTTTCGACAAGGATCATGCCGCGATGGCGGCAGGTGTTCTGAAAGACACGGACCGCGCCAGACTTGTCGCGGATCAGCAGCAGCGGCATGCCCAGAAATGTGATGGGAACTGCATCGCCTGGTTCTGGCACATCTGCCGCGACCGCAAGTCCGGACCATTCGTTCAGCAGCACTGCACGGTTTTCTTCGGCATGGGTCGCCGCGTCGATGTAATGTGCGTTGGGCAGACCGTGTGCGGATTCAATCGGCTGGCGTACGGCGGAAAGCGTGTCGGACATGGCAAGACTCCGGTTCTGGGCTCTGTTCCCAGTTAACCGGAAATCGCAGTCGCGACTTTTATCAAGGCGACCCACATCCACTTTTTGCGACATCTTCGCCGACGCCAGGGCGACGCGCTTAACGGAAGGGCGTTTGCGGCTTGAGAAGGCGGCGCGTGAAATTCGGGATTTGCTCTTCTGTGACCAGCCCGGTACCTCGGCCCGCTTCAAGCGCGCGGCGGAACGTGGTGCCCAGATGTTCGTATACCATGCGCACAATGCGTTCGCTGTCGACGCTTTCCGGAACCGTGCGGCTGACATATCCGGCGAAAAAGTTGTTCTCGAATGACGGAACGGGGGCGAGGAAATTATAGCTTGCCGATTGTGCCTGACGGCGGGCAATCACAAAGCCGATCCCCGCTTCGAGCCGCAGGATATGGCCGCGAAATTCCCGATATTCGGGGGTCATGGGCAAATCTTGCTGGCGAATGGCCTCGCGCGCCTCGAAGCCGCGCACGAAACATTGCTCTTGCGAGTTGCGCCAAACGCGGACCAGACCGATCACGTAACTCTCGGGCGCGAAAAAGCTGCGCCGAGTGAAGCGGTAAAAGCCGCTGGGAAACTGTGCTTCGTTCGGATGCGCGCCCGTGCCGAAATATTCCCGCAGTTCGGGCCCCTCAAGGACCGATTGGCTCATCGTCAGGTTGCTGACCGGCTCAAGCAGGACGCGGGCGTCGACGTCAAAGAAGTCACAAATCCGGGCAAGCACGTCCGGCCGCGGGAAACTTTCCCCCGCAAGATAGCGGTTGAACTGCGTCCGGTTGATGTCGAGTTGACGCGACAATTCGGAGATCGACGGATAATCGCGGGCCATCGCTCTCAAATTCGCGCCGAACATGTTGCGCAGTTCGGCAGGGGACTTTTTCAAATGCGCCATTTTCACCCATCGGTAGCACTGCCAGCCGATTCTTGCATGCGTTTCGTTTGGATTAGCCAAGGTTTGATGCTGTTTGGCGTCAGTCTTGGCGCTGAGTTGCGTCAGAACTTATTCAGCTAGACACAAATTGCAAGAGTGCGTTGCTCGGTTGTTTGTACCCAAGTGACTCAACGAACGGTAGATTCGGTTAACAGGTGCAAGTTCCCTTGGCGCGGGGAGGGGCACTGGGCCGTGAACGGTGAATAACGATGATCGGAACGACAGATGTATGGTGTAATTCTCTGGAGTGACCCGCTTGATCGCCGCGCGGTAATTTGGTGCGAAGATCAACGGGGATTGGCCTATTACGAGGATCCCCAACGCGCGGTGGATGCCGTGGATATCGAGAAGATCTTTTTCGATCCCGGCGATCTCGTTGAATTCGATGTGACATTCGAACAGGACAAGCGCCTTGCCTTCAACGCGGCAAGCGTCGTGCTGAGCAATCGGCATGTGGTGCTGGAACCGTCAGACGGCGTGATCGCGCCATTTGTGGGCATGGCGTCAGAGACGCAAACTTTGCCGCCCAAAGACCCTGACAACGTGATCATGTTGGCAGCGCACCGCGTTGGCGGAGCGCGCTGGGATTAATTGCGCAAAGGCGGTGCCGGTTACACGCCGCGGCTAAGCGCCGCAACGCCGGTTCGGGCGACTTCCACCAACCCGAGCGGACGCATCAGTTCCGCGAAAGCGTCGATCTTTTCCGGCGCTCCGGTGATTTCGAACACGAAGCTTTCGAGCGTGCTGTCCACGACATTGGCGCGGAAAATCTCTGCGATGCGCAGGGCTTCGACCCGCTTTTCACCCGATCCCGCAACCTTGAAGATTGCAAGCTCACGCTCGACGCTGTGCCCTTCGACCGTCAGGTCATGGACGTCATGGACCGAAACGATACGGCCAAGCTGGGCCTTGATCTGTTCGATCACCTGCGGCGTGCCGCGCGTGACGATGGTAATGCGCGACAGATGACCGGTATGATCCACCTCGGCCACCGTCAGGCTGTCGATGTTGTAACCGCGCCCGGAAAACAGACCGATGACGCGGGCCAGCACACCCGGTTCGTTTTCGACCAGCACCGCAAGCGTATGGCGTTCTTCCACATCGCTGAATGTGGGACGTAGGTTATAGGCGGAATGGCTCGTGGAGCCTTTCTTGATTTTCAGGGCAGACATCGATCTCTCGTCTCCGTTCTTTCCGTTAGCGCCGGAAACCGTCACGGTTTCCGGCCCGTTTTCCGTGCCGGAAAACGCGGCGTTACACCAAGACCGAGCCTTTGGCGTCGATCACACCTTGGGTGTCGGCCTCGCCCAGCAGCATCTCGTTATGCGCTTTGCCCGACGGGATCATCGGGAAGCAGTTCTCGTGCTTCTCGACAAGGCAGTCGAAGATCACCGGGCCGTCATGGTTGATCATCTCCATGATCGCGTCATCCAGATCGGCCGGGTCAGAGCAGATGATCCCCTTCGCGCCAAAGGCTTCGGCCAGTTTCACGAAATCGGGCAGGGCTTCGGACCAGGAGTGCGAGTAACGCTCGCCATGCAGCAATTCCTGCCACTGGCGCACCATGCCAAGCCGTTCGTTGTTCAGGATGAACTGTTTGACCGGCAGGCGGAACTGCACTGCCGTGCCCATTTCCTGCATGTTCATCAGCCACGAGGCTTCGCCCGCGACGTTGATCACCAACGCGTCCTGATGCGCCATTTGAACGCCAATCGATGCCGGGAAGCCATAGCCCATCGTGCCCAGTCCGCCAGAGGTCATCCATTGGTTCGGCTGATCGAAGCCAAGGAACTGCGCGGCCCACATCTGGTGCTGGCCGACTTCGGTGCAGATGAACCGGTCCTTGCGGTCCTTCGTCAGCGCTTCAAGCCGTTGCAGCGCGTATTGCGGTTTGATGGTGGTTTTGGAGCCGGTGTAGGCGAGGCAATTCACCTTCTTCCATTCGTCGATCTTGCCCCACCATGTCTTCACGGCCTCGGCGTTGGTCTTGCGACCGCGCGACTTCCAGACTTTCAGGATGTCTTCCAGCACATGGGCCACATCGCCGACAATCGGGATATCGGTCTTGATCACCTTGTTGATCGAGGACGGGTCGATATCGATATGCGCCTTGATGGATTTCGGGCTGAACGCATCCAGCCGCCCGGTGATCCGGTCATCGAAGCGGGCACCGATATTGATCATCAGATCGCAATCATGCATCGCAAGGTTGGCCTCATAAAGCCCGTGCATCCCCAGCATCCCCAACCATTTGTCGCCGGATGCGGGGTAGGCGCCAAGCCCCATCAGCGTGGAAGTGATGGGAAAGCCGGTCGCTTCGACCAGTTCGCGCAGCAATTGGCTTGCTGCCGGGCCGGAATTGATCACGCCGCCGCCGGTGTAGAACACCGGGCGCTTGGCGGTCTCCATCGCGGCGACCAGTTCCGTGATCTCCTCCATATCGCCCTTCACCTGCGGCTGGTAATGCGAGGCCGAGGGTTTGGCACCCTGATAAGTGCCAGTGGCGAATTGCACATCCTTTGGGATGTCGATCAGAACCGGGCCGGGGCGGCCTGCGGTCGCCACATGGAAGGCCTCGTGAATGGTGGCGGACAGCCGGTCGGTCTCTTTCACCAGCCAGTTATGCTTGGTGCAGGGGCGGGTGATGCCCACGGTGTCGGCTTCCTGAAACGCATCCGAGCCGATCATGAAGGTCGGCACCTGTCCGGTCAGAACCACGATCGGGATGGAATCCATCAGCGCGTCGGTCAGCCCGGTTACCGCGTTGGTCGCCCCCGGACCGGAGGTCACAAGGCACACGCCCGGTTTCCCGGTCGAACGCGCATAGCCTTCGGCGGCATGCACCGCGCCCTGTTCGTGACGAACAAGGATATGGCGGATGTTGTTCTGCTGAAAAATCTCGTCGTAAATCGGTAGTACCGCACCGCCGGGGTATCCGAATACTGTGTCCACACCCTGATCGATCAGGGCTTGAACGACCATTTTCGCTCCGGTCATCTGGCGTGCCATTGTGCTGTTCTCCGATCTCAGGACACTGTCATTTTCGCATAAAAAAGCCCCCGGTTTGCAGTCGGGGGCGCATGGGTCTTGATATGGTCAACCGTTACCGGCCCATGCGCGTTATTCCTACAATTACGACTAGATCAGCCATTGTTCAGGGACTCCTTAAGCGTGGCGGGACATTAGGAGCCGCGTATCGGGGCGTCAACAGCGAAAACGACAAAAAACATACTCTCAGACCGGTAAATTTTGAAACTATCTTGCGTTTGCTGTCGCCGGATGGACATTTTCGCGAATTCAGCGTGGTTTTTGCCCCGGTTTCGGGCGCGCGTGCGCCTTCAAGTCCACCGCCGGGCATGATGCGGCCGGGTATCTGGGCGCATGTGCCGCGCCGGATTGGATGTATTACGCCGAAAGAGGGGACAGCGCTCCGGCGATCTTGGGGCCCCGTGTTACAGGTGGCCCCCGGCGCGCGCTTTTAGATCGATACGCCGGTGCCCTGCAAAACCCCGTGTTCCATCGCATAGCGCGTAAGGCCCGCGGTGGTGGAAATCCCCAGTTTGCGCTTGATGTTCTTACGGTGGGTTTCGACCGTGCGCACAGAGATATCCAGGGCCAGCGCGACCTCCTTGTTGGAGCGGCCTTGCGCCAGTTGCAGCAGGATCGTCTGTTCCCGGTTGGTTAGGCTGCGCGAGACAGAGACCGATTTCGGCTCCAACGCGCCTTCGGCCCCGGTGCACAAATAGCGTTCCCCGCGCATCACCGTATCGATCGCGGTGCGGATTTCGTCCGTGGGCACGTCCTTGAGCACATATCCCATCGCGCCATGCGTCAGCGCCGAGGACACATATTCCGGGCTGTCGTGCATGGACAGGATCAGGATGCGCGTGTCTGGGCGCTGTTCCAGCACGACTTCGGTCGCGGTCAGGCCGCCCATGCCCGGCATGTTCAGGTCCATCAGGATCACATCAGGGCAAAGCCTGTCCAACTGGTCCACCACCGCTTGCCCGTCGCCAAGCGTGCCGACGACGTCTATATCGTCATAGCTTTCGAGGATCGATTGAATGCCTTCGGCCACCATCGGGTGATCGTCCACGACAAGGATGCGGATACGGTCGGTCATGCGCGGTTCTGTGCGTCCTGAATTGTGGTCGGCTCGGGCGGAAGCAGGTGGCTCAGCGGCACGGTGGCTTCGATCACGGTGCCGGCTTCCGCTTTGCCCCGTGCCGACAGGATGCGCAAGGTGCCGTCGATTTGTGACATGCGCTCTTCCATGTTGCGCAGGCCAGAGCCATCGCCCCGCGCCGAAGATACGCCCACACCGTTATCGCTGATCCGCAGCGTCGCGCCCTTGCGGTGGCCGCGCAGATCGACCTTGACCTCGGTGGCCTGCGCGTGCCGTTCGATATTGGTGAGCGCTTCCTGCGCAATCCGGTAGAGCGCGATCTTTGCCTCCGGGTCGAGGCGGTTGCGAAACACCACCGTGTTGAACTCCGTCGTGATGCCGGTGCGGGCGGCGAAATCCTCGACCAGTGTCTTGATGGCGGGGCCGAGGCCCAGATCATCCAGCACGCCGGGGCGCAGATCCCGGCTGATCCGGCGCACTTCGGAGATCGCGTTGCCAAGCGCGTCCATCCCCTTGTCGAGGCTGGCGGAGGCTCCGTCCTCGCCCCGCGCCAATTTGCGCCGCGCAGTGTCCAGCGCATAGCGGATGCCGACAAGGATCTGGCTGATCCCGTCATGAAGTTCCCGCGCCACGCGCCCGCGCTCTTCCTCTTGCGCGTCAAAGACCCGCTGGGTCAGTTCCTTCAGCTTGGCATCGGCCAGTCGGCGTTCGCGGAAATTGATGAACATGCCCGAGGCAAAGACCAGCAGAAGCGCGGCCAGCGTGATCCCGGCAATGTAGAAGGATGTGCGCTGCACGCGCGCCTCGACCTCGGCGCGGGCGGCGGCGACCGTGCCCAGCACATCGTCGATGAAGACGCCGGTGCCCACGGCCCACCGCCAATCCTGAAAGCCCAGAACGAACGTGATCATGCGCGCGTCCTCCCCGGTGGAGGGTTTGGGCCACAAATGCGTGACATAGCCGGACCCTTGCCGCGCCAGCCGGACATATTCGCGGACGATCTGCGTGCCTTCGGCATCGGTCAGGTCGATCCAGTTCTGCCCGATCCGGTCTGTCTGCCGGGGCGAGACCAGATTGTTGCCGTCGTAATCATAGACGAAGAAAAACCCTTCCTCGCCATAGATCATCGCCGCGAGGATCTGGGCCACTTGCTGCTTGGCGGCGGCATCTTCGGGGGCGGCGCTGCCATATATGAAGTAGAAGCCGTTGCGCGCCTGCGTGACGTAGTTGCGCAGCTCTTCTTTCTTGGCTTCAAGCAGGCGGGTTTCCAGCGTCTGGATTTCCTGTTCGGCGACGGTTTTGGATTGCAGCGCCACAAGCGAGGCAATCGCCGCCATGGCCAGCACCAGAGGCACCGCCGCGACAAGCGAGAGTTTCTGGCTGTAGGTCAGATGTATCCGGTCGGCGAAGCGCATCGATGATTCGTTACGATGGATTGGGCGCGAATCAAACCCCGGATCACGCGGTTTTCCTACCTTTGAGTATCCTATCTTGCCCGATTCGTTCAAGTTTTGCTGCATTCGCAGGCAAACTACGTAGTGATGGGTATTTCTATCGGGCGCGCGATCGGTATGGTTGCCCCACCGTAAACGATCCGCAGGCGAGGGAGAGCCTGTACGTCTGCGAAAACCGGGAGGAGTATCTCAATGGATCGTCGTTCATTTTTGAAGAAGTCCGCACTTGGCGGTGCCGCAGCGACCACGCTGGCAGCCCCCGCCTATGCGCAGGGCAAACGTACGCTGACAATGGTGACCACGTGGGGACGTGGTCTGGCCGGCGTGCATGATTCCGCGCAGCGCGTTGCGGATTCCATCACCGCCATGACCGATGGCGACCTGACCGTTGACCTGAAAGCGGCTGGCGAACTGGTTGGCGCGTTCGAAGTCTTTGACGCCGTGACCTCTGGTCAGGCCGACATGTATCACGGTGCCGACTACTACTTCGTGGGTCAGCATCCGGGTTATGCCTTTTTCACCGCCGTGCCGTTCGGTCTGACCGCGCAAGAGCAGGTGAACTGGTACTACCACGATGGCGGTATGGAGCTGCATGACGAGCTGGGTCAGATCTTTGGTCTGAAATCCTTCCTCGGCGGCAACACCGGCGCGCAGGCGGGTGGCTGGTTCCGTAAGGAAATCAACGGCCCCGACGATTTCAACGGCCTGAAGTTCCGTATGCCGGGTCTGGGCGGCAAGGCGCTGGGCAAGCTGGGCGCATCCGTGCAGAACATTCCGGGCGGCGAAGTGTATCAGGCGCTGTCCTCCGGTGCGATCGACGGCACCGAGTGGATCGGACCCTGGGCGGACGAAAAAGCCGGTTTCCAGGAAATCACCAAGACCTACTATACCGCTGGCTTCCACGAGCCGGGCGCGTCCCTGTCGGTTGCGACCAACCGCGACGTGTTCGAAAGCCTGTCGCCGGCGCACCAGAAGGTCATCGAGATCGCATCCGCAGAAGCGCACCAGTGGAACCTGGCGCAATTCCTGGCCAACAACGGTGCGGCGCTTCAGCGTCTGCAATCGGGCGGCGTGAAGATCCTCGAATTCCCGGACAGCGTTTGGGATGCCTTCGGCAAGGCTTCGCAGGAAGTGCACGACGAGAACCTCGGCGACGATCTTTACAAGAAGATCCACGACAGCGCGATGGCATCCATGAAGTCCTCCTCGGGCTGGCTGGGCCGCTCTTCGGCAGCTTACGTGGCGCAGCGCGACCGCGTTCTGGGCTAATCACGGCCTGATCTACGGCATAGCCTCTCCGCTCCGGCGGGGAGGCGCATCTATTCAAAGACGCCGCCGTTGGGGACAGGGCGGGGCGCGCAATCATCAAATGTGGGGGCATCATGCAGGACGAGGTCACAACTTCATTCGGAGGGCAGCTCTGGGGCGGCATAATGTGGCTGCTTGAGAACCTCGTAATGGGGATCGTGAATATCTTCACAGCACTCTTCAACGCCGGATCCTGGCTGGATTGGATGAGCTGGGAGAACACGACCGAAGACAAAGAATCCCTGATGCGCTTCGTCTATTACGGTGGTTCGGCAGAGTTCTTCTTTGTCGTCTTCTCGCTGTTTTTGCTGATCACATTGGTGGGGATCTGGAAGCGGAACTGGCTTTGGGGGGCCGTCCGCGTGCTTGAGACCTTTGCCAACACGGTGGGTCGGTTCTTTGCCTGGGCGGGGCTTCTCATGGTGCTCCAGCAGATCGTAATCGTCTTTATCCAGCGTGTGTTCGCGCGGCCTGACATCACAATCGGGTTCGGCATTCCGATGCAGTTCGACATCTCGTGGTATGCAGAAGAATTGAAGCTTTACAATGCGTTGGTCGTCGCGCTTTGCGTCACATACACATTCGTGCAGGGCGGGCATGTGCGGGTAGACCTTGTCTATTCCGCCGTCAAATTCCGCACCAAGCGCGTGATCGACATGGTCGGCGCGCTGATTTTCATGATGCCGGTCGCGGTGCTGACATGGATGTATTCGTGGTACTTCCTGTGGCGTCACCTGATCGTGCCGAAGCCGTCGGCGTCAGATCAGCTTGACCGTCTGGTGATGAAAGCGCGGGCGCTGCGCTGGAATGTGGAAACCATCGGGTTCAGCCCGAACGGCTTTACCGCGTATTTCCTGTTCAAGATTCTGCTGGTTGTGTTCTGCGGCATCGTGTTCCTGCAGGCGGCGGCATTCTTCTGGCGATGCTACCTCGAATTTGTCGAGGGCGAAGAGAGCGAGGGCAAACACCTCGACAAAGATAGTCTCGGCGAGGGTGAAGAAGCCTTCGAAGGCACACACTAATTCCGGGGGCAGTGGGTTATGTTTGGACTTGATGGCGTAGAAATCGGCCTGATCATCGTTTTTGTCTGCCTGTTCGGCGGCATTCTTTCCGGCTTCCCGGTGGCATTCGCCATCGGCGGGGCAGGGCTTATCGCATTCGGGATCATTGCCGCGCTGGACAGCGCCGGGTTGCTGATCCACCAGGCGATCGACAGTTCATCGGATGCGTTCCGGGCGCTGGTGGCAGAGGGGGTCAACCCCAACACCATATCGATCTTCCGATACCCGGACCTGCCACGACTGGCAGAGCCGGTCTTCCCGCAGGGCTGGGAAGTGGCGATGGACCGGAATATCTCCTTCATCGTGAACCGGATCAACGAACGGGTTCTGGCGGGCCAGTCGATCGAGACTTTGCTGGCGGTGCTGATGTTCGTTCTGATGGGCATCACGCTGGAACGGTCCAAGATCGCGAATGATCTGCTGACCACGATGGCGCGTGTCTTCGGCCCGCTGCCGGGCGGTCTGGCCGTGTCCATCGTTGTGGTGGGCGCGTTCCTTGCGGCCTCCACCGGGATCGTGGGCGCGACCGTGGTAACGATGGGCCTGCTGGCCTTGCCGACCATGCTGCGCAACAACTACTCGCCCGAGATCGCCACCGGCGTCATCGCGGCATCGGGCACGCTGGGGCAGATCATTCCGCCATCCATCGTGATCGTTCTGCTGGGCACATTGGCCGGGGATCTTTATTCCGCCGCGCAGGAAACCCGTGCGCAGGTGGCTGGCTGTACCGATGCGCTGACCTATCTGGGCGAGCCTGCGGTTCTGTCCGTCGGCACCTTGTTCCAGGCCGCGCTGCTGCCCGGCATCCTGCTGGCGCTGCTTTATGCGCTTTATGCCTTTGGCTATGCGCTGGTGAACCCGTCCAAGGCACCTGCGGTGCCGATGGGATCGTCCAACGAAGAGCCCATCACCCGGGGTGAGGCGTTTACCTGGTTCCTCGGCGCACCTATCGCGCTGATTGCCGGGACAATGCTGCTGTCCTCGCTGGGTGTGGTCGGGTCGCAAAGCCTGACGGTGTCCAGCTTCTCCGATCTTGGGGAAAGCGCGGCGCTGCGCACCAATGTGAGCCCGGAATGCCAAGCCTCCATGATTGAACTGCATGGACAGTCCGCTTGGGATGGCGCGGTGGCCCAACAGGCAGAGATCGACGCGGCAGGCGGGCTGCAACAGTCCGAACGTCTGACCGATGAGCAAATGATCGAAGCGCGCGAGAGCCTGATTGCGAACGCTGCGCCGATCGGCAGCGGTATCGCGATCCTCGTGGTGATGCTGAGCCTCGTTCTGACAACGGCGCGCGGTATCTCTCCGTCCTCCGATCCGCGTCCCTTGCTGATCGGTGCCTTGGGGGCGGTTCTGATCTTCCTGGCCGATATCCTGCTGATCGGGGCAGATACCAGCGCGGGCCTGTCGGTCGTGATCTGGGCGCTGCCCATGGCGATGCTGCTTTACGGCTGTGTCCATGCGGTCCGCTATTGCGCCAAGAACGAGCTGATCCGCGTGGTCTTCCCGCCCTTGGTTCTGATCGTGGCTGTGCTTGGTTCCATCCTTGGGGGGATCACCAACCCGACACCGGCGGCGGCGCTTGGGGCGGGCGGGGCGATCATGCTCGCGGCCTATCGCAAGCTGCGCGATCAGGACCGCAGTCCCAAGATCATCATCTGGTCGACATTGGCCATTGTGATCTGCCTTCTGGTTGGCGTGAATTTCGACCTGCGCATCAATACGGACGATGTGAGCTTTGAAAGCTGGGTCGCGTTCTTCGTCGCCTATGCGGCCTATCTCTATGCGTTGTTCGGGCTGCTGTTCAGCTGCTACGTGCTTTATACCTCCGGCGTTCTGACCCCGGTGGTGCGGGAGACGGCGAAAGTCACTTCCATGGTGTTCGCGATCCTGATCGGCTCGCAGCTTCTGAACCTCGTGGTGATCTCCTTCGGGGGTGAGCATTACATCCAGCAATGGCTGAAAAGCTTCGATGACGAGTTCACGGTCTTCCTGATCGTGATGCTGGTGCTGTTCATCCTTGGCTTCGTGCTCGACTTCCTTGAGATCATCTACATCGTGATCCCGATCGTCGGGCCGGTCATCTATGGCGGCAGCTTCGATCCGAAATGGGTCACGATCATGATCGCGGTGAACCTGCAAACGTCCTTCCTGACACCGCCCTTTGGCTTTGCGCTGTTCTATCTGCGCGGGGTGGCACCGAAGGAAGTCACGACGGGCCACATCTATCGCGGCGTGCTGCCCTTCGTGCTGATCCAGGTGCTGGGGCTGGCGATCCTGTGGTTCTTCCCGGACATCGTCACCATCGTGCCGGAACTGATCGGCCGCTGACGCGGCTGCTGTCAGGCAATCGGAATTGGAAAGGGCGCCTCGGTCGGGGCGCCCTTTTTGCAGCGGGGGGGCGGGATCGGGGGCAGGCTGTGGTCCTAGTCGTCGCGGCCCGGCTCATCGGGATTGGCGGAGAACAGCGCGATCTTGTTGCCCTGCGGGTCGCGCAGATAACCGACATAGAACTGCGGACCATAGGCGGCACGAAACCCCGGCGCCCCTTCGTCGGTGCCGCCCGCCTGCACCGCAGCGGCATGAAGCGCGCGGACCTGCGCCTGCGCGGGCACCTCGAAGGCCACCATCGCGCCATTGCCTGCCGAAGCAGGTTTTCCGTCGAAGGTGGGCTTCACATAGAAATCGGGCAGAACCGGCGACTGGCCGTCCGGCGCGGGCAGCGCAAAGCTAAGCCCCTCTGGCCCCTCGGTCAGGCCATAGCCAAGCGCGGGTAGAAACGCGGCATAGAACCGCTTTGCCCGCGCGATATCATCCGCGCCGACAGTGACATAGGCGATCATGGCGGGGGCCTTTCCTGCTGGACCTGTGGCCCTGTTTAGGTCTTCGTCGTCGCGGGCTCAACTCTGGCCTCCGCTGGCCGGGTGCTTAAACGTAGCGATACATATAGGTGGTTGCGTGGCGCTGGATGCCGTCCGGGTCAAAAGCGTAATCCGGGATCGTCCCGGCGACTTCAAACCCGACCCGGCGATACAGCCCTTCGGACACATCGCCGCTGCGGGTATCCAGCGTGACGATGGTTTTCCCCGCGTCCTTGGCGGCGCGCAAAGCGGCCTGCATTAGGGCAGTGCCCAGTCCAAGGCGGCGCCCTTCGGGGTGGACGATCATCTTGGAGATTTCTCCGCGATGCGGCTGGTTCGGCGGCATTGCCAAAACAAGTTGCACCGTGCCAATCAGCCTGCCGTCCTGAACTGCGCCCAGCAGCAACCGGTCCCCGCGCGCGACATCGGGTCGGACGCTATCGGACCAGAACGCGGCGGCGGCTTCCTGTGACAGGGGCGACATGAAGCTGATGGCGGCGCCGTCCTCCACGCTGTCGATCAGCACGCGGCACAGATCGTCCAGATGGCGGTCCATATCGTCGGCGGTCAGGCGGGCAATCGTGGTGGTTGGGGGCAGGGGCATGGTCATGACAAGGCGATCACATAAGAACAAGGGGAGGCGGCGGTGCGAAAGACAGTCTCGCCAAACAGCACGTAGCGCAGGCAATCGCCCTGTCGTAACGGGTGGGTCCTGCCTTCGACGGTAATCTCTATCTCACCCGACAGAACATAGAGGTGATGTTCCTGGCCCGGCACCGCAGGCGCGGCATAGGTGATGGTCTGGTCTTCGCCCAGCGTGGCCTCGATCAGTTCGACGGATAATTGCCCGCTGGGCGGCGACACGCTGCGCCGGGTGAAGGCGTGGCCGGGATCGGTCCAGACCGCCTGCTCAGAGCGCCGGATAACAGGTTGGAACGCTTGTTCCATCGGGCTCAGCAATTGCGAGATCGGCAAGGCATAGGCCGACGCCAGCCGCCCCAGCGTTTCTGCCGTTGGGCTTACCTCGTTCTTCTCGATGCGAGAGAGGGTCGCGCGGCTCAGCCCCGTCGCGCGGGCCAGCGCATCAAGGGTCATGTCGCAGCCTTCACGCAAAGAGCGCAGATGCTGTCCCAATGGGGCGGAAGAGGTGACGGTGGGGTGAGTCATATGTGGGAATATTTCCGAATATGAACATTCAGTCAAGTGTCCGGACGCGGTCTTTGACAAGGCGCGCCGCATCTCGTTCAGTTGGCGGTGGGCGGGCTTTCGCACCCCGCCCGGTAGAAGGAATGACCGGACATGCCGCAGAACACGCCGCGCAGACAGCTTTATCTGGGTCCGCTCACGGATAACCGGCGCTGGGATCATGTGGACCTGCGCCCCGATGATGTGATTGTCGTGACCCCGCCCAAATGCGGAACCACATGGATGCAGACCATCGTCGCGCTGCTGCTTTCGGGCGATCCAGAGGTAGAGACACAATTATCGGTCAAGATGCCATGGGTCGATAACCGGATGCGCGCGATTTCGGATGTCGCCGGACGTCTGGCCGCCATGCAAAACCGCCGCAGCCTGAAAAGCCATACGCCGCTGGACGGCCTGCCGCTGGGGGAGGGCGGGCAGTATCTGTGCGTTTTCCGCCATCCGCTTGATGCGCATTTCTCGTTCCGCAATCACGCGCAGAATGCGCCGATGCCGGTGTTCAAGATGTGGTATCCCGAGGACGACAGCACCGGGCAGGCCTTTCGCTGGTTTCTGGAGGGTGGACCGGAAGGGTTCGATACCGATCTGATGCCGCTGGCCCATATTCTGCGCCACTACCGGGCGGCCAAGGCGGTGGCAGAGCGGCCCAATGTGACGCTGTTCCACTACCGCGATATGCAGCGGGATTTGGCCGGCACGTTCGACGCCGTCGCGGCGCTGTTGGGGGTTTCGCACCCTGCGCCGGTCATGGCCGATTTGGTGGCGGCCGCGCAGTTCGACAATATGCAGCAGAATGCGGAACGCTATTCGCCGTCGGGTGGTACGGGGTTCTTCAAATCCGATGCCGCTTTCTTTCATAGCGGCACCAGCGGCAAATGGCATGGCAAGCTGACAGAGGCGGAGCTGGCGGGCTATGACGCGATGATGGCGGCGGAACTATCGCCAGAAGATCGCCTTTGGCTTGAGAACGGCGCGCAGCCTGACGATTAGGGCCGGGCGCCGGTCAGGCGAAGGCGATCAGATCCCAGCGATTGCCCCAGGGGTCACGCCAGACCGCGACCTTGCCATACGGCTCCGACCTTGGGGCCTCTTCAAAGGTGACGCCTGCGGCCAGCATCCGGGCATGGTCCCGGTCAAAATCATCCGTGGAAAGAAAAAATCCTACGCGCCCGCCTGTCTGGTTGCCAATGGCCGCACGCTGCGCATCATTGGCGGCCTCCGCCAGCAGCAAAGAGCCGTCAGCGCCACCCGGCGGCGCCACGCGCACCCAGCGTTTGCCATCGCCCAGATCGATGTCCTGAAGCAGGGTAAAGCCCACGGCATCCACATAGAAGGCAATCGCGCGGTCGTAATCATCCACGACCAGCGTGACGGCATGCAGACTTTGACGGGCCATTTCGGTCAGGAGGCCGTGTCGGGCAGTTGGATATTGGCGACCTGCTCGGCAATTGGATCATTGGCCAGCGGGTGGTTTTCGATCTTAAAATTCGCCGGATCGTCCAGCCGCTGCCATGTGCCGCCCAGATAAATCTCCAGCCCCGAAAAGCGCGACTTGTAGCCCATCTTGGCACTGCCCGGCACCCAATAGCCAAGATAGACATAGGGCAACTGCGCTTCTTGCGCGATCTCGATATGGTCGAGGATCATGTAAGTACCCAAGCTGGCATCGGTCTTGGCGGGGTCATAGAACGAATAGACCATGCTCAGACCATCGCTGAGCACATCGGTCAGGCTGACGGCGGTCAGATCGCCGCTTTCCAGATCGGTATATTCGACAACGCGCGACCGGATCGGCGTTTCTTCGATCATGGCGGCGAATTCGAACACATCCATATCCGCCATGCCGCCGCTGGCGTGACGGCTGTCAAGATAGGCGCGGAAGAGTTCATACTGATCTTCGGTCGCCCAGGGCGATGTGGCGCGGCGTTCCAGATGGGCATTGCGCCTGATCGTGCGCCGTTGCGACTTGCCAGGCTTGAAGCGTGACACGTCGATGCGGGCGGACAGGCAGGCAGAACAATCGGCACAGGAGGGACGGTAAAGCACATTCTGGGACCGGCGGAAGCCCTGCTGGCTCAGGCTGTCATTGAGCCGCTGCGCATTCGCCCCTTGCAGCGCAGTGAACAGCTTCCGCTCCATCCGGCCCTCAAGATAGGGGCAGGGTTGCGGCGCTGTCACATAGAATTGTGGCGCAAGAGGAAGCGTGTGACGCATGGTGATCCGGACCTGTTTCGGCGGAGCGTAACAAATAGACCCGCGCAAGGACAAGCGGATACGTCAGCCCCGGTACAGGCTAATATGGACCTGTGAATATTGGGTTCAAGGCGCTTAGCGGCGACGATTCAGCGCGGTCGTTCCCATCACGTGATCGGTCAGGCCCTGCCCATAGGCGGTGGTCATCATCAGCACGATGGAAATGATCTGCAAAATCGGCACAGAAAGCGACACGGTATAGCCGAGCGTGTGCAAAAAGGCGCTGCCAAGGTCCATCCTGCGGCCATCCTGCTGGCGGATCTCAATCGCGGCAAGGCGCATGCCCAGCGTGGCAGAGCCATTGGCCAACGTCACCACGCGATAGGCAAAGCCAAGCAGGAAGAACATGGTGGGGATGAAGAACACGGCCAGAAAGGCGGTGAAGGGCAGCGACACAAGCACCAAGGTCAGGATCAGCAGCGTGTCGATGACCCAAGCCAGAAACCGCTTGGCCGGAACGCTGTCATAGAATTCCGGTTGCGTGATCGGATCGGGAAGCTGGGATGTATAGTCGGACATATAAGCCATGATCGGTTGCTTGAGTGTGTGCCTTGCGTGTTGATCGAAACGGGAGGCGCGCCCCGGCACCGGGCCGGGACACGCGGATCATATCAGCTTTGAGCGGTTTCGGCACGGGCCGCCGCGGCGCGTTCCTCCATGAACTGGTCGAACTCGGATTTGTCCTTCGCCTCGCGCAGGCGCTCAAGGAATTCCTCGAACTTTTCCTGTTCGTCCTCAAGGCGACGCAGCGTGTCGGCCTTGTAGGTGTCGAAGGCGCTGTTCCCGGTGGGGCGCAGATGGGTCATCGCGTGGCCCCGGTGGCGTTTCTGGCGGTGGGTGCAGGATGTTGAAAACATGCGTTTGCTCCAGATCATGTAGAACAGAAGGGCGAGGCCAACCGGCCAGAAGAAGATAAACCCAAGAACCATTGCGGCGATCCATGCGCCTTTGCCCTTATCATCGAGCCAAGCTTCGGTCCTTGAAAACATACCCTGAGAGCGGGCGGTGGTGTGGTTCGTGGCGACGGCGGTCATCTCGGGTCCTTTCTCGCGGTTGTCATGTCCCTTCGTTGAGGGATGTGAATTCCTTTCACATTAGAACAGATGGGGCGCGAGGGCGCACCGCGCAAGGACGGATGTAAATGTTTTTTACATTTTTCGCGCAGGTAGCTGATTTAACGTCAGAAAATACGGAGAAATCTGCGGATTTCAGACGGTGAAATCGGCCTCGACCGCGCCGGAAACCTGCATCAAAAGACCCGGCGCGCAGGAAAATACGTGATGCGGCGTGCCCGCAGCGGCCCAGATATTGCTGAAATCCGCAAGGCGCGGATCGAACCAGGCACGAATGGGATTGAGGTGTCCCAGCGGCGATACACCACCAATGGCAAAGCCGGTCTGGGCGCGGATCAGCGCGGCATCGGCCTTGCCCAGGGGGCCACCGGCGATGGCAGCGGCCTTGCCGGTATCGACTTGATTGCCGCCCGCCGTCAGGAACAGGACGACGCGCCCATCCTCGCCTGCAAAGATGATCGATTTGGCGATCTGGTCCACATCGCAGCCGACCGCATCCGCCGCGTCGCGCGCGGTTCTTGCCAGCGGGGTTTCGCGGATCGTGTCTTCGAGACCCGCATCGATCAGCGCCGCGCGTACACGTTTCAAACTCTTGCTCATGGGCGCAGTGATGGCGCAGCGCGCGCCGATTGCCAAGCCCATTGACCTTGGCGCGGGCAGGGGTCAATCCTGCCGCCATGACCACAAGTTCCCGCCTGACCCTGATGCCGCGCGCCTATCACGCGCAGCGCGGCGCCGAATTGCGGGAGATGTTCCCGCAGCTTGATACCGATTTACGAGACCTGATTGCCGGGGCGGGGGGCAGCGCGCCGTATCTCGCCGGGCTGATACAGGCGGAGGCCGAGTGGCTGACAGAGGCGATTGCGGCCCCCGAGGCGGCGATCGACGCGGTGATGGCCGATATTCCAGAGGCCGATCCGGCGCAGATCGGCAGCGTATTGCGGCGGGGCAAGCGCCGGGTGGCGCTGATGTTGGCGCTGATGGATCTGGGCGGGGTCTGGCCTTTGCACGAGGTTACGGGGCGGCTTACGCGGTTTGCCGCCTTGGCCTGCGACGTGGCCTTGAAGGCGGCACTGGCGCCGCTGTTGCGCCGGGGCAAGGTGCCGGGACAAAGCGAGGATGACCTGCCAAGCGCAGCGGGGATGGTTATTCTGGCGATGGGCAAGATGGGCGCGGGAGAGTTGAATTACTCGTCCGATATCGACCTGATCTGCCTGTTCGATCAGGACCGGTTCGACCCGGACACATATCTTGACGCGCGCAGCGCGTTCGTGAAGGCGACGCGAACCATGTCGCGCACCCTGTCGGACGCCACGGGCGAAGGCTATGTCTTTCGCACGGACCTGCGTCTGCGCCCCGACCCATCGGTCACGCCGGTCTGTCTGGCGATGGAAACGGCGGAAACCTATTACGAAAGCCTTGGCCGCACATGGGAGCGCGCCGCCTATATCAAGGCGCATCCGGTGGCCGGTGATCTGGAGGCGGGGGCGCGCTTTCTTGCCGCGCTCAAACCCTTTGTCTGGCGCAAACATCTCGATTTTGCCGCCATCGAGGACGCGCATAACATGCGGCTCGCCATTCGCGAACATAAGGGGCTGGGCGGGCCGATCACGCTGCCGGGCCACAACATGAAGCTGGGCCGGGGTGGCATCCGCGAGATCGAATTCTACACCCAGACGCGGCAGTTGATTGCCGGGGGGCGCGATCCGTCGCTGCGGGTGCGCGGCACCTGCGAGGGGCTGAAGCAACTGGCACTGGCCGGGTGGGTGCCCGAAGACCTGTCGGCCACGCTGACCGATCACTACATCTTTCACCGCACGGTCGAACACCGGGTGCAGATGGTGCAGGACGCGCAGACCCATAACTTGCCGGCAACGGACGCGGAATTCGACCGATTGGCCTGCATGATGGGGCGCGAGGCTGCTGCGCTGAAATCGGAACTGCGCGCGCGGTTGACCGATGTCCATGCGGCGACGGAAGGCTTCTTCGCCCCCGATACGCCCAGCGAGGACGACGCGACGCCGGAGCTTCTGACAGAAGAGGTCATCTCGCGCTGGACCGGCTATCCGGCGCTGCGCACCGACCGCGCCAGAACCATCCTGTCGCGGCTGCTGCCCGAACTGGAAAACCGCTTGGCCAAGGCCGACCGCCCGCCCGAAGCGCTGCTGGCGCTGGATGGGTTTTTGGCGGGACTGCCTGCCGGCGTGCAACTTTTGTCGCTGTTCGAGGCGAACCCGCAACTGATCGATCTGGTGCTGGATGTGGTGTCGATTTCGTCGGATCTGGCCACCTATCTGTCACGCAACGCACAGGTGCTGGATGCGGTGATCGGCGGGGATTTCTTTGCCGAATGGCCCGGACAGGAAGCGCTTGAGGCGTCGCTTTTGCAGATGCTTGGCCGGTTCGGCGAGGATTACGAGGCGCGGCTGGACGCTGCGCGGCGCTGGCAGAAGGAATGGCATTTCCGCATCGGCGTGCAACTGCTGCGCTCTGTCATCACGGCGCAAGAGGCGGGCGCGCAATATGCCGATCTGGCCCGCGCGGTGGTCCATGTGCTCTGGCCTATCGTGCAACAGGAATTCGCCCGCCGTCATGGGCCCGCGCCGGGCCGGGGGGCAGTGATCCTTGGAATGGGCGCGGTGGGCGCGCGGCAGATGAATTCGCGCTCTGATCTCGACCTGATCGTCATCTACGATGCCGAAGGGCAGGACACGTCCGAAGGCAAGCGCCCGCTGGCCACGCGGCCCTATTTCGCACGTCTGACGCAGGCGATGATCACGGCGATTTCCGCGCCAATGTCGGAAGGCCGTCTCTACGAGGTCGATATGCGTCTGCGCCCTTCGGGCAGTCAGGGGCCGGTGGCGACCAGTTGGAACAGTTTCCGCACCTATCAGCAAACCGAAGCGTGGACGTGGGAGCATCTGGCCCTGACGCGGGCGGATGTCATCGCGGGGCCAGAGGATCTGTCGCAGGATGTGCGCGCCTTCCGCGATGCGCTGCTGTGCGGCACGGCAGACCCGGCAGAGGTCGCCAAGGACGTGGCCCAGATGCGGGCGCGGATCGCCTCGGCCAAGCCGTCCTCTGGCTGGCTGGATGTCAAGGCGGGGCCGGGACGGATGCAGGATATCGACCTCTTCGCGCAAACCGGTGCGCTGCTGACGGGGCAGGGCGCGCGCGCCGGGCTTGCGGGCGGTCTGGCGGAACTGGCACGGCGCGGCGTGCTGGAGGCACCCGAAGACCTGACGCGGCTGCATGACCTTTATTGGACCGTCCTTGTCGGGGGGCGTTTGCTTTCCAGCGCGGTGGCGGATGCCGAAGGGCTGGGCCGCTCTGGCTGCGCTTTGTTGCTGCGTATGACCGGGATGGCGTCGCTGGATGAACTTCGGGCGGCGCTAACAGAGGGGCAGCAGATGGCCGACCGGGTGATATCGGACGGGCTGAACGGTCTGAGAGGCGGCGATGATTGACAAGGGCGATAGCCACGACCCCAAAGGTCTGATCTTTGAATCCTACCGGATCACCGGCATTTTGCCGGAAGAATGCCGCGCGATCTTTCTCGATTGGGCGCTGAGCCTGCCGGTCGATACGGACACTCGCCCCGAGATCGAGGCGCTGCTGACCCGTTATGAACCGCTGCATCCCAGCCACCCGATGACCGAAACACTGCGCGCCGGGCTTGAGGCCGCGGCCAAACCGCGGCGGCGGGGCGGGGCGCGTGGCCGGGACCGCGGCGGCAAGTAGCGGCGGGCCAACTTGCGCGCAGCCGGTGGGCCTTGCGCAAATCGGGGCTTTCCGCAGCGGCCAAGACAGCTTAGGGAACGGCCCCATGAACACGTCCCCAAATTCCCCCGACAAGCCGGTTGTCCGGCTGAAACCCAAGGTCAACGCCCGCGCCCTGCGCCATGGCGCGCCGTGGGTTTTCGACAGCGATATCGTCACGGACCGGCGCACCAAGGCGCTGGCCCCCGGCACCCTGGCCATTCTGGAAGATGCCGAACGCAAGCCGCTTGGGCTGGTGGGGTTCAACCCGGCTTCGCGGATCATGGCGCGGATGCTGGATCGCAATCCGGACGCGGTGCTGGATGCCGATTGGTTCGCCGCGCGGTTCCGCCGGGCGCTTGCCCTGCGCGAGAATTTGTTCGACGCGCCGTTCTATCGCCTGATCCATGCCGAGGCGGATGGCTTTCCCGGCGTGATCATCGACCGGTTCGGCGACACCGCCGTGGTCCAGCCCAACGCCGCTTGGGCCGATACATTGATGGAGCCGCTGGTGCAGGCGCTGCGCGAGGTTACCGGCGTGACCACCGTCATCAAGAACGCCTCGGGCCGGGCGCGCGGGCTGGAAGGTCTGGACGATGAAACCGGGCTGGTCTGCGGTACGCTGCCGGACGCCCCGATCCCGGTGCCAATGAATGGCGCGACCTATATGGCCGATCTGGTGGGCGGACAGAAAACGGGCCTTTTCTATGACCAACGCCCGAACCATGCCTTTGCCGCCGGTTTGGCGCGCGGGGCCGAGGTGCTGGACGTGTTCTCCCATGTGGGCGGCTTTGCGATGGCCGCGTTGGCAGGCGGGGCGACATCGGCGCTGGCGGTCGACGGCTCTGCCGCTGCGCTTGAATTGGCGCAGGCCGGGGCGGCGCAGTCGGGCTTTGCCGATCGTTTCAGCACGCGCTCGGGCGATGCCTTCGATGTGCTGACCAAGCTGGGCGAAGAAGACGCGCGTTTCGATCTGGTGATCTGTGACCCGCCCGCCTTCGCCCCGGCAAAACCTGCGCTGGAGGCGGGGCTGCGCGCCTATGAGCGTGTGGCGCGGCTGTCGGCGGGGCTGGTGCGCGAGGGCGGCTTTCTGGTGCTGTGTTCCTGCTCGCACGCGGCGGGGCTGGACAAGTTCCGCACCGCCTGCGCGCGCGGGATCGGACGCGCCGGGCGCACGGGCCGGTTGATCCATACCGGCTTTGCAGGCCCAGACCATCCGCAGATGCCGCAACTGGCGGAAAGCGGATATCTCAAGGCGTTGTTCTTCGCGCTATGAAGCTGCTTCTGGATGCTTGCGTGATCTATCCCACCGTGATGCGGGAGATGCTGCTGGGCGCGGCAACGCAAGGGTTGTTCCAGCCGCTTTGGTCCGCGCGTATTCTGGAAGAATGGGCGCGGGCGGCGGCCCGCCATGGCCCCGCGCAAGAGGCGCAGGCGCGCGGAGAGATCGCTTTGGTTCGTGCGGCTTTTCCCGGCGCAGAGGTCACCGTCCCACCGGCGCTGGAATCGCGGCTTTGGCTGCCCGATGACAATGACATTCATGTTCTGGCGGCCGCCATCGCCGGTTCGGCGGATCAGATCGTGACGCTCAACCGCAAGGATTTTCCGCGCGGCATTCTGGCAGAGGAAGGTCTGGACCGCATCGACCCCGATACATTGCTGATGCAGTTTCATAGCGATGCGCCGGATCAGGTCGCGCAGGTCGGTCAGAACGTACTGGCAGAGGCCCGCAGGTTATCCGCCGAGGATTGGCAGATGCGCCCGCTGCTTAAGAAAGCGCGGCTGCCGCGTCTGGCCAAGGCCCTGTCCACGCCGGGCTGATCAGGTCGGGCTGATCAGGTCGCGTCCGCCGCGCCGTTCCACTTGTCTTCCAGCTTTTTCAACGCCGCGATGCGCTGGTCGGTCTTGGGGTGGCTCATCAGCCATGCGGGCACCGGACCGGCCTTGGATCGGGTCAGTTCGTCCAGCTTGGAAAACAGCGAAATCTGAGGGGCGACGCCAATCCCGGCCTTGGTCAGCAGCGCCGCTGCATAGGCGTCTGCCTCGAACTCGTCCGAACGGGACAGCCGCGCGGCCAGCAGGGATGTCAGCATATTGGCGATCCAGATGCCGATGCCGGGCAGGATACGGCTTAGCACCATACCAAGGGCCATGCGCATCGCGTTCTGGCCGGAAAAGTCGATCATGCGCCGCCGCGAATGGCCAAGGGCGACATGGCCCAGTTCATGGGCGATCACGCTGGCCATTTCCTCGCCGCTGACTTCGCCATTACGGAACTTGTTGTAAAAGCCCCGCGTGATGAAGATACGCCCATCGGGCGCGGCCAGCCCGTTGACCGGGGCGATTTCGTAGATATGGACCTTGATCCGTGGCAGGTCGAGCGCGCCAGCAAGCCGGTCGCAGATACGGCCAAGCTCCGGGTCGTCCAGCACTGTGGATTGGCTGTCCAGCTCGCGTGCGGTGCGCCAGACCGAAAAACGGTACATGATCAGCCCATAGGCCAGCGCCAGCAGGATCGGTGTAAGTTTCAACATAAGGTGAATATGGGCACGATTGTCAGGGTGTCCAGCGCACTGGCACCCGTACCGGCCCGCGAAAGGCCCAGCCATGCAGCGGAGCATCGCCGTCGATGCGCAGGCCCGGCAGGGCGGCAAAGAGCATCGGCAAGGCGATTTCGGTGATCATGCAGCGCGCCGCAGCCGCCCCGGCGCAAAAATGCGGGCCGGCACCGAAGGGGATGGCCGGGCCGGTGTTACGGGTCAGATCGAAGGTGTCGGGTGCGGTGAAATGCGCCTCGTCCCGCCCGGCAGAGGAGAACATCAGAAAGACGCGCGACTCCGCTTCGATGTCAAAGCCGTTGATCTGAAATTGTTTGGCGGCCCGGCGCGGCGACATGCCGATGGGCGAATGCAGCCGCACATATTCGCCGAACGCATCCGCCCAATCCGCCTTGCCCTGCCGGATGAGGGCAAGCTGGTCCGGATGGTCCAGAAGGGCCAGCGCGGTTCCGGCAATGGCGTCGCGCGGTTCATTCTGACCGCCGGAGATCACCAGTTTTACATTGGCGCGTGTGTTGTCCATGGGCAGCCCGGCCTGCACCTGCACGGCAAGCACCGATTGTTCGGGCGGGGCGGCCACTTGGCGGTCGATATGCGCGTCGATCAGCGCGGTGGCCGCGTGGCAGCGCGCCTCGATCGCCGGATCGCCCGCGTAATTCGCACAGCCGTCGATCATCGCCTGCGACGCGCTGTCCATCTCCTGCGCCGTCATGGTTGTCAGGCCGGTGATCTCGCGCAGCGCATGGGCGGAGACAGGCATCGCGAAATCGCGCACCAGATCGCAGCTGCCGCGCGGCTTCAGGTCGTCCAGAATGGCGCGGGTGGCGGCTTCGAATTTCGGCTTCCAATGCCGGGCCACGGTGCGGGGGCTGAGCGCGGGGAACAGGATCTTGCGTTCGTTTTGATGATCCGCGCCGTCGCGCCTCATCAGGTTCTGGCCCATCAGGACGGTCATCAATCCGCCCGGCTGATCGGAGGAGAGGCAAGCAGTCTGCTTTTCCCAATGGTGAACATCGTCGCGCCGGGTCAGCAGCACCGCCCCCAATTGCGGAACAAAGGTCACGGGGGCGGTTTTGCGCATGGCGGCCAGCGCCGGATAGGGGTCGGCGGCAAATGCGGCAAGGTCGATTTCGGTGACGGGCGCTGTGGTCATAGGCAAAGGGTAAGGCCAGCGCGCCATCGGGGTAAAGGTTCCTTTGTCCCGTATCACGCGCGGGGGGCGCGGGTGGGTTCAGGCCCGCGTTCCGCCACCCCCTGAAGATCGGGATGCGGCGCGGGCAGGGCGCGGGCATAGAGTTTCAGCGCATAGACGGGCAGGGCCGCGCATTCGCGAAGCTGCCCTTTGAGCCGGACCTGCCAGCGCGGCGTCGGGGGCGCGTCATCGGCAGACACGACACGCGCGGCCAGGCCCAGGCGGCGAAATGTCAGCGCACTGCGCAGCCCGTGATAGCCATCGGTGACAACCACCACCTGCGGGCGCGTCAGGGGCCGCAAAAGCGCCGCGCTGTTCACGGCGTTGGTGAGCGTCGTGGTCGAGTAAGGCTCTGGCAGGATCGCGCTTTCTGGCACGCCCGCGCCGATCAGCATATGCTGCATCACCTCGGCCTCGGTCGGTGGATGGGCGCTCGGCCCGCCGGAGGGGATCACCAGATCGAAACCGCCCTCCCGCCAAAGCGCAATCGCTTTATTGACGCGCCGTTCCAATGTCGGACTTGGCCGCCCGCCGGGCCAGACCGCCGCGCCAAGGATGATCAGCGCGCGCGTCATCTGCGGTCACCGGCTCAGCGCGCGCATCCCGCGGCTGAGCCCTTCCAGCGTCATGGGCACCATCGCATCCTTGCCGAAAATCTCTTGGATCATGGTGATGGAATGGGTGTAGTCCCAGTATTTCTCGGGCACCGGGTTGATCCACAGGTGCGATGCCCACTGATCGCGCGCCCGCGCCAACCAGACCGAGCCCGCCTCTTGGTTCCAATGCTCATTCGCGCCGCCCGGATAGGCGATTTCATAGGGGGACATGGAGGCGTCGCCGACGAAGATGCACTTGTAATCGGGCCCATAGGTCCGCAGCACCTCGTGGGTCGGGGTCTGATCGTCCCAGCGGCGGCGATTGTCGCGCCAGACGCCTTCGTAAAGGCAGTTGTGGAAATAGTAATATTCCAGATGCTTGAATTCGGATTTGGCGGCGGAGAATAGCTCTTCCACCACTTTCACATGGGGGTCCATCGATCCGCCCACATCAAGAAACAGGACGACCTTGACCGCATTGCGCCGTTCGGGCCGCGTTTTCACATCCAGATAACCGTGTTCGGCGGTGGCCCGGATTGTGCCATCCAGGTCCAGCTCATCCTGCGCACCATCGCGCGCCCAGCGGCGCAGACGTTTCAGCGCGACCTTGATGTTGCGCGTGCCAAGCTCGACCGTGTCGTCGAGATTCTTGAACTCGCGCTTGTCCCAGACCTTGACCGCGCGCTGGTGCCGGCTTTCCTTCTGGCCGATCCGCACGCCTTCGGGATTGTAGCCATAGGCCCCGAAGGGCGACGTGCCCGCCGTGCCGATCCACTTATTGCCGCCCTGGTGACGCTCTTCCTGCTCTGCCAGCCGCTCGCGCAGGGTTTCCATCAACTTGTCGAAACCGCCAAGCGCCTCGATCTCTTTGCGTTCTTCCTCTGACAGATGCTTTTCGGCCATCTTCTCCAGCCAGTCGGAAGGGATATCCACGGCCTCCAGCACCTGATCGAAGCTGATCTGCTCCAACCCTTCGAAGGCCGCGGCAAATGCGCGGTCGAACTTGTCGATATTGCGCTCGTCCTTCACCATGCTGGTGCGGGCAAGGTAATAGAACGCTTCCACGTCATAGGTGGCCAGCCCGGTCTTCAGCCCTTCGAGAAAGGACAGAAACTCGCGCAGCGACACCGGCACCCCGGATTTGCGCAGATGGTCGAAGAAGGGCAGAAACATGAACGGCACCTTTCGCTTGGCTCACGGGATTTGTAGCCAATCGAAAGGCGCGGGGCCAGTGCTGACGGCGCGGCACAAAATGGCGCGCGTCGTTAGGCCTGCGCGCCGGTGTCTTGGCGCAACGCGCTGTCGGCCCAGTCGACGAAGGCGCGGACACGCGCGGACAGGTGGCGCGCCCGTGGATACAGGATCGAAACCGGCGACGCGGGCGGCGGGGTGTCCCGCAGGACTTCGACGAGGCGGCCGCTTGCAAGATCCTCCGCAGCCGAATAGCGCGGCTTTTGAATAAGCCCCAAACCCAGTCGTCCGCAATGCGCAAGCGTATCGGCCCCGCTTACCGTCACGGGCGCTGGCAAGGACACGGCCTTGACCTGCCCATTGATTACGAATTCCAACGGCAGAACCGCCCCGGTCGCCGTCGATTTGAACCCGACCATTTGATGACCTTCCAGCGCGTCCAGCGTTTCGGGCGTGCCAAAGCGGTCAAGATAGGCGGGCGATGCGCAGGTCACTTCTTCGAGGCTTGCCAGTTTGCGGATGATGAGATCGCTATCGGCTGGCACACCCACACGCAGCACGCAGTCCACGCCCTCGCGAACAAGATCGACGAGGCGGTCTCCCTCGCCGATCTCAATCTCCAGTTCCGGGTAACGCGCGACGAAGTCTGGAAGCGATGGCAATAGAAAGTGCCTTGCAAGAATGCCGTGGACATGGACCCGCAATCTGCCCTTGGGCTGCGCGCCGGAAAAGGCGGCTTCGGCATCTTCGACCTCGGACAGAATGGACAGGCAGCGGCGATAGTATGCCTCGCCGTCCAGCGTCGGGCGGACGACCCGCGTCGTGCGGTGCAGCAAGCTGACACCAAGCCGCGCTTCCAGCCGTTTGATCGCATCTGTCAGTGTCGAGCGGGGCAGGCCCAGATCGCTGGCGACCTTGGTGAAGCTGCGGGCCTCGACGATTCGTGTGAACAGATCCATCGCGTCAAGGCGGTCCATTATATTGTCCGTATGATCCGAATAGTGATGCCAGATTGTAAGTGATTATCTGAACAACGTCCAAGCCTATCTGTGCCGCACGACTGGCACGCCGCCAGCCTTTGACAAGGAATTGGACATGACAGACAGCACACGCAAAACGGCTTTGGTGACGGGCGCATCGCGCGGGATCGGGGCGGCCATCGCTTCGCGCCTCGCAAGGGATGGGTTCAATGTGATCGTGAATTACTCGGGCGACGAAAAGGCAGCGGCCGCCGTGGTCAGCAGGATCGAAGCCGAGGGCGGGCGCGCCATTGCGGCCAAGGCGGATGTGTCCCACGGCGCGGATGTACGGCGCCTGTTCGATCATGCGCACACAGCTTTCGGCGGAATCGACGTTCTGGTGAACAACGCGGGCGTCATGAGATTGGCCCGGATCGGCGACAGCGATGACGCGCTTTTCGACACCCAGGTCGCGGTGAACCTCAAGGGCACGTTCAATACCTTGCGCGAGGCGTCGGCGCGCGTGCGGGACGGCGGGCGCATCATCAACCTGTCAAGCTCAGTCGTGGGACTCGCGCTGGAAACCTATGGTGTCTATGCGGGCCTCAAGGCAGCGATTGAGACGATGACCGTGATCATGGCCAAAGAGATGCGGGGACGTCGGATTACCGTGAATGCGATCGCGCCGGGACCAACGGCGACCGCCCTGTTTCTGGACGGAAAGCCGGACGAGGTCGTTCAGAAACTGTCGCGGATGCCTCCGCTGGAACGCCTTGGCACGCCGGAGGATATCGCCAATGCGGTCGCGTTTCTTGCCGGGCCGGATGGGGCATGGGTCAACGGTCAGACCCTGCGCGCCAATGGCGGTATCGTGTGACGCGCCGCACCGCCAAGGCGGTGTCACATGCTGGTGCGGGCGAGGATCAGGCCAAGAACCAGAAAGACAAGGCCGAAAGCGATGCCGAAGGATGCAGCATATTGCAGGATGTCGGCGAGGTTGCCCTTGCGCCGCCAAGCGGTGAAGGCGCCAATGGCCGCGCCCAGAGCCAGTCCGATCACGAACATGCGTGCCTCTCCTGTTTCGCGGCCACGCCGTTCAGGACCGGGCGCGCGCCTTGAGCGGATTGAGGGCCGAGATTTCGCGCAACTTGGCACGCACGGCCCAATCCGGGCCGAACCCGTAGCGCGCCCAGCCAAGGCTGTCCAGCCTGACGGTACGGGCATGGGCAACCTGTCCGGTGAGTTCCAGCGCCTCCGCACGCAGCAGCAAAAGCGTTGCCAGCAAGGCCGCGTTTTCGTTGCGGGCGGCGGTTTCGATATGCGGTGCGACAAGATGCAGCGCGGTCATGCCATCCCCGTCCGAGATCGCGTGGGCGGCCAGCTGCGTGGCGACATAGGCGCGGTGCAGCTCGGTGCCTGGGGTGCGGGCATAGATCGCGTCGGCCTGCCGGAAATGGGCGCGGGCAGCGACCGGGTCGTTCAACTGTGCCAGCCGTCCGGCGGCGTAGTGGGCGAAGGCGCTGCGATGGTCTTCCCAACCCATTTCATCGGCGATGCGCAAGGCGCGGTTCACGGCGCGGCGTCGCTCTGCCGTGGTGGAGCCTTGCCCCAGCGCATCCTGCACCGCCTGCGAAAAGGCTGGGGGGGTGCGGGCCGAATAACGGGGGGGCAGGCTTTCGCCCTCGGGATTGATCCGCGCAAGGATCGCAGGCAGCCGGGCCGCGACCTGTCCGCGCGTCATGCCAGAGGCCAGCGCCGGGTCGTAATAGGCGCGCAGCACCATCATGTCATAGCCGGTCAGGACGGTGTGCACATTGTCGTCGTTAAAGACGCTGTCGGGCAGGCGATACAGATCGTTGAGCGGGCCAATGGCCTGCGCCAGTTCCTCGTGCAGGCAGTCGCGCACTTCCTGCGGGCTGGCATCGTTGGGCAGGAAGATCGCAAGCCGGTCGCGCGTCGTCAGGCCGGACCAGCTGACCCGCGCGCTGCGGCGAGCGCGTCGGTATTCGCTGAGCGAGGTGACGTTGGGCACCACGAAACAGGCGGCTTGCGGCAGGGCACGGCGAATATCGGCGCGGGTGACGGCCTCGATCGTGATATTGGCCCGCGACGAGGACGTGCGCGAAATCTCGATCCCGGCCTCTGTTTGCAGACGGTAGATCAGCTTTGTCAGATCGGGCGAGAGCGAGGGCGGCGGGTCGCCGGTCACGCGCACGGTGATGGGGTGTTCGAACCGGGTGAACACGGGCAGGTCGCGCCCGGATTCAAGGCGAAAGCTCAACTCGATGAAATCGATGGCCAGATCGCGGTTCGAAATATGCGGCGCGGTGACATGGGGCGCACCGAAGGATTTCATCGGTGGCAGGCCAGAGCCGTTGACCTCTGCCGAGGTGACGCCGCGGGTGGCGGTATCGGCGATGGGCCCCAGCGGTGTCACCGGGGTACAGGCGTTCAGAACCAGCGCCAGCGGCAGAAGGAACTTGCGCATCACGGGGCAGGCCGGTTGTAGCGGACGAAGCCGGAATATTCGCCAACCCGGTCATACAGACGGCGCGCGGTGTGGTTATCTTCCTGGGTCAGCCAATAGACAGAGGGCGCCCCCGCCGCATCGGCTGCCGCATAGACCGCTTCGATCAGCGCGCGTCCAATGCCGGTGCCGCGCACATCCGGGTCGGCGTAGAGGTCTTGCAGATAGCAGACGCGCTCGACCTTCCAGCCATGGGCGTGAAACAGGTAATGGGTTAGGCCGACCAGCTTGCCATCTTGTTCGGCAACCAATCCGTTGAACTGGTTCGGGTCACTGCCAAGAAGACGGGCGAAGGCAAGGTCATACACCTCTGGCGCGACGGTTGCCTTGTAAAAATCGTGATAACCCGCCCAAAGGCGCGCCCATTGCGCGCGGTCGGACTCCCTCAAGGGGCGCACCAAGGGTGCGTCTGTCGATCCTGTCACTTGCCTGCCTCGCCATTTTGGCTGTTGAACGGTCGCGTTGGCCGCAACTCGTCGCTTTTTCGTCTACGAATCAATTGGGGCGAAAATGTGGCGCGGGTCTTGGTTCCGTCACAATTGGGTTTCGGCTGCGGTCGGCAAGCACCGGCGCAAGGGGGCAGGTGGGCTGCGCCCGTTTCCGCCGAAACGGCGCGGCGTGGGCTTGCCCGGCACGGCTTTGCCGAAGCGCGCAGCCGGTTTCGGCACGCGCCTGCCGGATCAGCGCGGTGGCACGCGGGCCGTCTTTCCGGGGCGCGCCGGACGCCCCAGATTACACCTCGGCTGTCACGAATATCTCAACGACCCCAAGGAGGAGTCACCATGTTCACATCTCTTACAACCCGTACCGCAGCCGCTTTGCTTCTGACTGCCGGAGGCGCATTCGCCATGAGCGATGCTGCGGTGTCGGCAGACAAGAACGGCGACGGGATGCTGACCATCGACGAAATTCAGGCCGCGTTCCCGGACGTGTCGACCGATACGTTCACGACGATTGACGCCAATGCGGACGGTCTGCTGGACGAGGCAGAGATTTCCGCCGCCGAAGAAGCGGGCATCCTGCCAACGGGCTCCTAACGCCCGGCCAAGCTTCGCGGATGCTTTGGCCTGATACCGCCGTGACAGCCTAAAGGCTGGGGCATCCGGTGAAGGCGCGCGGCCCGGTTTTTCTCAAGCTGCCGGGCCGTGCGTGTCAGCGCGGAAGATAGATGTTGAACGTCTGCCTGATCTGCGCATCCACGGCCGGATCGAACTGCGCCTTTGAGGGTTCGGACAGGTACATGTCTTTGCGGCGCCCGGCTTTTTCCAGCAGGTCCGGCTTGCCGATTTCGGCCCATTCCTTCGGGCTGGTCCGGTCCCCAAGCTGTGGATAGACATAGTCGCTTTGCATCCGGGCAAGGGTCTGCGACGTGCCAAGGTAATGGCCCGGCCCCCCCATGCAAACGTCGCGGATCTGGTCCAGCGCCATGGTTTCCTCGTTCACCTCGATCCCGCGCACGCAGCGCTGTGCCTGGCCGATCAGATCGTCGCCAAGGATCAGGCTTTCGTGGCAAAATCCCAGCAGCGAGGCGTGCATCCCGGCGGCCTCATAGACCATGTTCAGCCCGGCCAGCCCCGCCGTGACGTTGGAACACATCGCTTCCCATCCGGCTTGCATGTCGGGCAGCTTGGAATCCGATATTCCCGCCGCCGCGCCACCCGGAATACCGTAGAACTGGTGCATCTGCGCGCATCCGGCGGTCAACAGCGCCTGTTCGCCAGAGCCGCCCGTCATGGCCCCCGAACGCAGATCCAGCCCGAAGGGCCAGGTGCCGAAGATTGCCGGGTGGCCGGGGACGATGGCATTCACATAGACCAGCCCGGCCAGGCATTCGGCCACGGCCTGCACGATGGCCCCGGCCACGGTGGAGGGCGCCGTCGCACCCGCCATCCCGGCAGACAGCAGCAGAACCGGCATCCCGGCGGCGATGCAGTGTTCCATGACGATGCAGGCTTCGGTCGCGAATTTCATCGGCGGCACGACAAAGCAGTTGGAGTTGCTCATGAAGGGCCGCGCGCGCCACTTGTCCTCGCCGCCCGCGATCATGTGCAGCATCTCGATGGAGGGGGCGACCGTTTCGGGCGCCGAAAAGGACGTGCCGATATGTTTCAGCGTTCCGGCGCAGCAGGCATAGACGGTGTTGTAATCCATCTCCAGCATGTCGGCGACGTCACGGGCCACGATGGGGCGTTGCAGGAAGTGAATATTGTCCAGCCGTTCGACGATGCGCGCCGCGTCGAACAGGTCTTGCAGTGTGCTGTCGCGGTAGTTGCGCCCGTCGATATCCACCATGGAAACCGCCGCCCCCGCCGTGCCGTAGTGAACGCGCGTACCGCTCAGGTGCAGGTCATGGGCCGGATCGCGTCCGAACAGGGTGATCTCACGCGCGGCTTTGGCCAGCGCGTCTTCGACCAGCGCGCGGGGAATGCGAATACGCCCGTCATCGCCAAGGATCGCGCCCGCGCCGGTCAGGATCTCGACGCCGCTGGGCGGGGCGTCGGCCAGCCCGATCTGCTCCAGCGCATCCAGCGCGGTGTGGTGGATATTTTCGATGTCGGTCTGGCTGAGCGGTTTGTAAGTGCCGCCGCTCATGCCGGGGCGCACGGGGCGCATATGGTCGGGCAGGGCGGATGCACGGGCGGCTCTGCGCGCGGCGCGGCCACCGGAACGGGGAGGGGAAAGATCTGTCATGGAAACCACCAGGGTCAAGGGATGTGCAAAGGGGAATGTCGGATCACATCCATGCGGGTCGACCCCGCGCCGCGCGGCCTCTGGCCGCTCCGATTGTGCGGCTCACCAACGAGATTTTGCACAGCACTGCTTGTACCATGTGTCTCCTCCGACTTGACTTAGCCTAGCGGTCTGGGAGGGGCGATCTGGCTTGGAAACGACCTGATGTCGCAAACGAGACTTATCCCGTCGGCCGACATCGGCGGAAATTGGTTTTCTGACGCGAGCGTGACTCGCAATTCCGCAATGCTCACCATATGTTAAGTTTAATCGGGTCATAGGTGTAACTTGATGTCTGTCACCCCGTCTGGAGAGTCGAAATGAAGCCCTTGGTCATCCTTGCAGCCGCCCTTGGCATCGCAGCCCCCGCCTTTGCGGGCAGCAGCGATTCTGCCCCGGCGGATGCGCCGGTCGTCGCACCGGCCCCGGCGGTCACCTATGGTGGCGAATGGACGGGCGGTTATGCCGGGTTAAGCATTGGTGGAATCGATATCGATGCAACGGGCGCACCGGATGGTGAACATTCCAGCTATGGTCTGCATCTGGGGTATGACTACGATTTCGGCCAGTTCGTTCTGGGCGGTGAAATCGAATATGAAACCACGAATATCGGCCTTGGCGCTGTTGCGGATGTGGACAGCGTGGCGCGGCTGAAGCTGCGCGGCGGTTATGATCTGGGGCGCACACTGCTATATGCGACCGCAGGTATGGCTGAAATCGATACCTCGATCGGCTCTGAAACGGGCAGTTTCGCGGGTGTTGGCGTGAGTTACCAGCTCAATGACCGCTTCTATCTGGGCGGTGAGGTTCTGGGTCACCGGTTTGACGACATCAATGGCTCTGGCGTCGATGCGGACGCAACCAGCCTGTCGATCCGGGGCGGCCTGCGCTTCTAACGCCCCCGTAAGGTTCCGCGTCAGCGCGGCGAAATTTGAAACCCGCCACGGCATTGCATGGCGGGTTTTTCTTTGTTTAGCGCGCAAGACGTTCCGCAAAGCGGCAAATCATCCGAAGGGCATCGGCAAAGGCCGCGTCTTCGATGGTCATGGCCACGCGCACATGGCCCGAGGCTGCCGCGCCGAAACTTTCGCCCGGCATGACCGCGATGTGATGGGTATCCAGCAGCTTGTCGGCAAAGTCGTCGCCGCTTAGCCCCGTGGCGCGGATATCCAGCATCAGATACATCGCGCCGCCCGACGGGATCAGGCCAACAGTGTTCTGCGCCGACAGGATGTCCTGCGCCAGTGCCCGCCGCCGCCGGAAGGGCGCTGCGATTTCCGCCTCGAACTCCGGGCCCAGACCCAGCGCATAGCTGCTGGCATCCTGGATGTAACCCGGCACCCCGTAATTGGTGTGGGTGGACAGGGTGATCAGTTGGGCGATCGCATCCTCCGGCCCGATCAGCCAGCCACAGCGCGATCCGGTCATTGCGTGGCTTTTCGACATGGAACCGACAACCAGCGTGCGGTCGGCCATCCCCGGCAATGCGCGCGGCGAAATATGCTCGCCCTCCCAGACCTGACTGTCATACACCTCGTCCGAGATCAGCCACAGATCAGCTTCGGTGCAGACCCGCGCGATGCCTTCCCATGTGGACGCCGAATAGATGACGCCTGTCGGGTTGTTGGGGGAATTGACCAGCAGCGACCGCGCACCCTCAGCGGCGGCGCGCAAGTCGTCCTCGCGCGGTTGAAACGCGTCTTCGGCCCGCGCCCGAACGGAACGGGGCAGGGCAGAGGCCCCGCGAATGGTGCCGGGATATGTCGCGTAATAGGGATCGACATAAAGCGCCGTATCCCCCGGATCGCATACCGCAATATGGGCCGCGAACAGCGCCGCCTGTCCGCCGGGCGTGATCACGACATTCTCGCGGCGGGTTTTCACGCCGGTCAGCGCCTCGGTCCGGGCCGCGACCGCATCGCGCAGCGCGGCGGTGCCGGGAATGCTGGCGTAACCCGTGTGCCCCTGCAGCGCGGTGCGGTGCATTTCCTGAAGGATCGGGGCCGCGGTGCGGATATCATGTTCGCCGATGGTCAGTTCGGTTACATCCACGCCATCCGCCATCATCTGGCGCGCCTTGTTGAACAGGTCCCACCCGTCAGACCCGCCACCAGTCAGCCCCAAAATCCGTTCCGAGAGTTGCATGCACGATCCCTTTCGTTTTGCGGCACAGCGTCAGAGCGGCCCGGCAAAGTCAAATCAATTGCCTTGACCAAGCCGATGACAGGGCGTTATGGATCACGCCATGAACCGCAAGACCTGCATCATTTGCTGCATTATCTCCTGCTGAACGTCAGCGGGCCGGTTCTTCTTTTCCTTCACGATCAGACTTGCTAGGCCCGCGCCAAACCTGCGTGCGAGGACGCCATGACCGAGATCAAGCTTTACAACACGGCCAGCCGCTCCAAAGAGGTGTTCACCCCCTTGGACCCCAAGAATGTGCGCATGTATGTCTGCGGCCCGACGGTTTATGACCGTGCGCATCTGGGCAATGCACGCCCGGTGCTGGTCTTTGACGTGCTGTACCGGCTGCTGCGCCATGTCTATGGGCCGGATCACGTGACCTATGTGCGCAACTTCACCGACGTGGATGACAAGATCAACGCGACGGCGCTGGCGCGTAAAGAGGCCGGGGCGAAGGGCACGCTGGAAGAGCTGATCGCAGAGCGCGCGGAAGAAACGATTGGCTGGTATCTGACGGATATGGGTGCGCTGGGCGCGCTGGAGCCGAACGAGATGCCCCGCGCGACCGAGTTTATCGGGCAGATGATCCAGATGATCGAAAGGCTGATCGCGGACGGGTTCGCCTATGCCAAGGACGGACATGTCCTGTTCCGCGTCCGCAAGTATGACGCTTACGGTAAATTGTCGGGCCGTTCGGTGGATGACATGATCGCGGGCGCGCGGGTGGAAGTGGCCCCCTATAAAGAAGACCCGATGGACTTCGTGCTGTGGAAGCCATCCGATGACGCGCTGCCCGGATGGGACAGCCCGTGGGGTCGGGGGCGTCCGGGCTGGCACATCGAATGCTCTGCCATGGCGGATGAGTTGCTGTGGGAAAAACCAGTGCGCGAAGGCCGTCTTTCTGCCGAGGCGATGCAAAAGCCCCATGTCTTCGACATCCACGGCGGCGGGCTGGATTTGCAATTCCCGCACCACGAGGACGAGATCGCTCAAAGCTGCTGCGCCAACCAGACCGACGAAATGGCGCAGATCTGGATGCATAACGAGATGCTGCAGGTCGAGGGCAAGAAGATGTCCAAGTCGCTGGGCAACTTCTTTACCGTGCGCGATTTGCTGGATGATGGCGTACCGCCCGAAGTGATCCGCTTCGTGATGCTCAGCACGCATTACCGCAAGCCGATGGACTGGACGGAGAAGAAGCGGCAGGAGGCGGAAATGCGTCTGACCGCTTACTTCAAAGCCACCGAGAATGTCGAAGCTGCGCAATCGGTCCCGCAAAAATTGGTCGATGCACTGGCGAACGACCTTAATACGCACTTGGCGCTGTCAGAGCTGGTCCACTTGCACAACAATTCGATGCTACCGGAGTTGAAAAGCGGGTTGCGCTTCTTGGGTTTTCCAGACGCGGAGGATGTGGAGTGGTTTCGCGGTGGAACTAAAATGGCCGCACTGTCGAACCTATCGGACCACAGCACTTTGCTGTTGGAGCTATTGTCGCGTTGGCAGGAGTTCAGAGACAAAAAAGAATACGCTGCCGCCGATGAGCTGAAGCAAAAATTGGAAGCAACAGGGTTAAAGCTGTCGGTTGGCGTTGCTGGGCCAGAAGCAGAACCAACAGGTGACTTTGACCCTGCCAAGCTCGAGGCACTGAAGTGATGCTCAACGCTTGCCGACTTCATGCTGAACGGCGCGCACGCACCGGGGTTCGCCCGATATGCAAAGGGCAGAAAAATGACTAAAGACCGCCTTTACCTGTACGACACGACGCTGCGCGACGGGCAGCAGACCCAGGGGGTGCAGTTTTCCACCTCTGACAAGCAGCAGATCGCCGCGGCGCTGGATCGGCTGGGGGTGGACTATATCGAAGGCGGCTGGCCCGGCGCCAACCCGACCGATAGCGCGTTTTTCGAAGCCGCACCCAGCACGCGCGCGACCCTCACGGCCTTTGGTATGACCAAGCGGGCCGGGCGCTCTGCCGAGAATGACGATGTGCTGGCGGCGGTGCTGAACGCGGGGACGCCTGCGGTATGTCTGGTCGGCAAATCCAACCTGTTCCACGTCACAGAAGCGCTGGGCATCACCGCCGAAGAGAACCTTGAAAACATTCGCGCCTCCATCGCGCATCTGGTGGCCCAGGGGCGCGAGGCGCTTTTCGACGCAGAGCATTTCTTTGACGGCTACCTGGTCGATCCCGGCTATGCGCGCGCCTGTCTTGAGGCTGCGCAGGAGGCCGGGGCGCGCTGGATGGTTCTGTGCGACACCAATGGCGGCACCATGCCGGGGCAGATCGGGCGCATCGTCTCGGACCTGATCGCGGCGGGGCTGGATGGCGCGCGGTTGGGCATTCACACCCATAACGATACCGAACAGGCGGTTGCTGGCAGTCTGGCGGCGGTAGAGGCCGGGGCGCGGCAGGTTCAGGGCACACTGAATGGGCTGGGCGAACGCTGCGGCAATGCCAATCTGACGGCGCTGATCCCGACCTTGAAGCTGAAAGCACCCTATGCCGATACGCTGGATATCGGGGTGAGTGATGACGCGCTCGAAGGGTTGACGCGGGTGTCGCGGATGCTGGACGATATCCTCAACCGGGTGCCGATGAAGCAATCGGCCTATGTCGGGTCCAGCGCGTTTGCGCATAAGGCGGGGCTGCATGCGAGCGCGATCCTCAAGAACCCGGCGACCTATGAACATGTGGACCCGGCGCGCGTCGGCAATAGCCGGATCATCCCTATGTCCAACCAGGCGGGGCAGTCGAACCTGCGCAAACGTTTGGCCGAAGCGGGGCTGGAGGTCGAGGCCGGCGACCCCGCCCTTGCGCGGATTCTGGACCGGGTGAAAGACCGCGAGGCCGAGGGCTATTCCTATGACACGGCGCAAGCCTCGTTCGAGTTGCTGGCGCGGGACGAATTGGGCCGGATGCCGGACCTGTTCGAGGTCAAGCGCTATCGGGTGAGCGTGGAGCGGCGCAAGAACAAGTATGACCGGATGGTCAGCCTGTCCGAGGCCGTTGTCGTGGTAAAGGTGGATGGCGAAAAGAAGCTGTCTGTCTCGGAAAGCATGGATGAAACCGGATCGGATCGCGGGCCGGTGAACGCGCTGTCCAAGGCGCTGGCCAAGGATTTGGGGCGCTACCAAGACGCGATCGACGATATGCGGCTGGTGGATTTCAAGGTGCGCATCACCCAAGGCGGGACCGAGGCCGTGACCCGTGTCATCATCGACAGCGAGGACGGGCAGGGCAAGCGCTGGTCGACGGTCGGGGTCAGCCCGAACATTGTCGATGCCTCGTTCGAGGCGCTGCTGGACGCGGTGCGCTGGAAAATCATCCGGGACGAGGTACCATCCTGATGGACTTGAACGCGATCAAGACATTGCATGCGGATATGCCCCGGCAGGGGCCGGGCACGGCAGACGATGTGGCGTGGACCGTGGCACGGCTTGGTCTTCAGGGCGCGCTGCGCGTTGTCGACGCGGGCTGCGGGCCGGGCGCCGATCTGAAACATCTGGCCGATCTTTTGCCTGATGCCACGCTGACCGGGATCGACGCATTCCCGCATCTGGTGGCAGAAGCGCAGGCGCGGCTGGGTCGCCGCGCGCAGGTGGTCGCGGGCGACATGAGCCAGATCGAAGGGCCGGTTGACCTGATCTGGTGTGCGGGCGCGGTCTATTTCCTTGGCGTGACCGAGGCGTTGCAGGCGTGGCGTCCGGCATTGGCGGATGGTGGCGTTGTCGCGTTTTCGGAACCGATCTTGCCCGAAGGCCCGCGCGAGGTGGCAGAAGACTTCTGGCAGGCCTATCCGGCCATTACCGATATGGCGGGTCTGACAAAGCGGATCGAGTCCGCAGGATATACGTTGATCGACAGCCGCGACGTGCAGGGCCGCGCGCCTCGGTGGGACAGCTATTTCGCCCCGCTCGAAACCCGCGTGGCGGCGTTGCGGCCGACGGCGGATGAGACGCTGGGCGCGCTTCTTGATATGACGACCCGCGAAATCGACACGTGGAAGCGCGCGCCCGATCAGGTGTTCTACAAGCTTTGCCTCGTGCGTCCGGTATAAGGGGCGGCGATGGGTTTCGATGACGATCTCAACGCCTGCGCGGCCATCGTTGAAAAGGGCGATCCGCTGCGGTTTCGGACGGTCATGGCGGCCCCAGTTGCCGCGCGCAAGACGCTCTTTCCGCTTTATGCATTCAATGTCGAGGTCTCGCGCGCCCCATGGGTGACGCAAGAGCCCATGATCGCGCAGATGCGGCTGCAATGGTGGCTCGACGCGCTGGAGGAGATCGCCGCTGGGCAGGGCGTGCGGCGGCACGAGGTCGTCACCCCGCTGGCAGGCTTCCTGACGCGGGCCAATGCCGAGGCTTTGAGCGCGCTCGTTCGCGCACGGCATTGGGATTGCGAGAAAGATCCGTTCGACGACGCGGCCCATCTGACAGGCTACCTGCAACATACGTCGGGGAACCTGATGTCCGTTGCCGCCGCTTGTCTTGGTGGCAGCGCGGGCTTGGCGCAGGATGCGGGCTTTGCCTTGGGCGTGGCCAATTGGCTGCGCGCGTGCCCGGCGCTTGAGGCGCAACAGCGTATCCCGCTGGTGGATGGAACTGCGGAGGGGGTCCGCGCCCTCGCGCAGGAGGGGCTGGCCGCCTTGGCCTCTGCGAAAAGCCAGCCGGTTCAGCGGGTTGCGCTGCCCGCGTTCTGGCCGGCGTCTGGATCGGGCAGGGTTCTCAAAGCGGCGGTGAAGACCCCGTCACATGTGGCTGCGGGCCGTTTGCCCGAACCCAGCCGACTTGGCCTGACCCTGCGCGCCGCGTTTGGGGAATGGTAGGCCGGATCAGGCCGCCACATCGCGTCGTTGATGAAAGGCGAGCCAGATCAGCGCACCACCGGCAAGGGTCAGGAATGGGGCCATCGCCAGATTGACCGCTGTCCAGCCTGCCTCTGGTGTGCCGCCCGAACAGTTCATCAACCCGCCCGAGGCCAGCGACGCAAAGGTGACGCCGCCAAAGACCAGCAGATCATTAAGCCCCTGCATCCGGCCCCGCTCATGCGGTTCATGCGCCCCCGCCAGCATCGTGGTCGCGCCGATGAAGCCGAAATTCCAGCCGATGCCCAGAAGGATCAGCGCGATGAAGAAATTCTCCAGCGCGACGCCGGACAGGGCGACGGCCCCCGCCGCCGCGAGGATCAGCAGGCCCAGGGCGACGATCCGTTCGACCCCGAAACGGGCGATGAGATGCCCGGTGAAGAAGGACGGCGCGAACATGGCCAGCACATGCGCCGTCACCACATCTGCGGCGCTGTCCTGTTCGAAGCCGCAGCCGACAACCGCCAGCGGGGTTGAAGTCATCACAAGGTTCATCAGCGCATAGGACACCATCGCGCAGATCACGGCGACGGCGATGCGGGGCGTGGTGATCAGTTCCCACCGCGTGCGGCCCTTGGGGCTGTCGGCGGAGGGGGCTTCGGGGCGGGGGATGTCGAGCATGGTGAAGAGCAGCGCGCCCACGACATTCAGCACGATCACCAGCAGATACGCGCCAGCAAAGGTCGAGACGAGAGCAGAGGGGTGGTCAATCGCACCGTTCGACAGTTTGACCAGTTGCGGGCCGATAATGGCCGAGGCCAGCCCGCCTGCCATGACATAGGAAATCGCCTTGGGGCGAAATTCCGGAGCGGCGGTATCGGCGGCTGCAAAACGGTAAAAACCCTGCGCCGACATATACAGCCCGGTGCAGAGCGACCCCAGCAGGAAGATCGGGAAAGAGGCGTAGTACAGGCCGGTCGCGCAGATCAGCCCGCCAAGCGCGCCGCCGAACGCGCCAAGGGCGAAGCCGGCCCGGCGTCCGTAGCGCTGCATGAACCATGATAGCGGCGTCGCGGACAACATCGACCCCAAGACGATGAGCGAAATCGGCAGCGTCGCAAAGCACAGATTGGTCGCAAGCGATTGTCCGGCGAGGCCTCCAATCGTGAAAATCAGGGGCATTTGCGCGCCAAGAATGGCCTGCGCGGCGACCAGAACCGCGACGTTGCGTTTCGCGCGCGCATTATCATAAGTCTCTGTCATGGGTTTGCTTTAGCTATCTTGCGTGGCGGGGTCCATAAGTCGGAAGAGCAGGGGAATGCACAGGTGAGTTACGGAAAAACGCACAAGGGGCGCATCATCACCTGCGACGCGGATGTGGCAGAGGGCGCGGCGTGGCTGCGCGGGCAGGATGCGCGGTGGGCCGCCGCGTTGAAGAAATGCGGCCCGCTGCCGCTGCGGCGTAAGCCGGATGGGTTTGCCGAATTGCTCAGCGCGATTGTCTCGCAGCAGGTCTCAATCGCGTCTGCGGCGGCGATCTGGGCGCGCATGGTCGAGGCGGGCCTCTCGGACGAGGATGCGGTGGCCAGCGCGGGGGAGGACGCGCTGCGGCAGGTCGGACTGTCGCGGCAGAAGATCCGCTATGCGCAGGCTTTGGCAGCGGCCCGGCTGGATTACGACGCGTTGCGGCAAGCGGATACGCAGACCGTGGTCAAGAACCTGACCGAGGTGCCGGGCATCGGCGTTTGGACGGCGGAGATCTATGCGATGTTCTCGCTGGGCCATGCGGATGTCTTTGCACCGGGGGATTTGGCCTTGCAGGAAGCGGCGCGTGGGTTGTTCGATTTACCGGACCGTCCGAAGGAAAAAGCGCTGCGTGATATGGCCGAAGCGTGGTCGCCGTGGCGATCGGTTGCGGCGCGGACGCTTTGGGCCTACTACCGGGTCATGAAGAACCGGGAGGGTGTAAGGTGACGCGTGTTTTGCAATCTGGCCGCAAGGGGCCTGCTTCTGGGGAAACCCGGTCCGTCGTCGTTTTCCTGCATGGCTATGGCGCCAATGGTGCGGACCTGCTGGGTCTGGCCGATCCCTTGAGCGATCACCTGCCCGATACGCTTTTTGTTGCGCCCGATGCGCCGGAATCGATCCCGGGGATGCCCAATGGATACCAATGGTTCCCGATTCCGTGGATCGATGGGTCTTCCGAAGAGGAATCCGAACGCGGCATGACCCGCGCGGCGGAAGACCTGAACGCGTTTCTCGACGCGCTTATGGTCGATGAGGATGTCCTGCCGGAACAGGTCGTTCTGTTCGGCTTTTCGCAAGGCACCATGATGTCGCTGCATGTGGCCCCGCGCCGCGAAGATGCGGTGGCAGGGATCGTCGCGTTTTCGGGTCGTTTGCTGCGCCCTGAATTGCTGGCCGATGAGGTCCAAAGCCGCCCGCCGGTCCTGCTGGTCCACGGCGACGCCGACGATGTGGTTCCACCGCAATCCTTGCCCGAGGCGGCAGAGGCGCTGCAAGAGGCCGGATGGCAGGATGTCTATGCCCATATCATGAAGGGCACCGGACACGGAATTGCCCCGGACGGTCTGAGCGTGGCGCTGGCCTTCATGCGCGACAAGCTCAGTCTGTGACATTCCGCATCGTGCCGCCCCGGCATTGCCGGATCGGAAGCTGTGGATAACCGTCATATGCCTGTCATCCGGGCAGGTTAGGGAACCTGCGACATGTTGTGGTGACGTAGAGGCTTGTCAGTCCACCGCCACGATATATAGTCAGCACATGAGCCGGGGCTTGGGGGTCCGACTGGCCTCCCCGCGACCCGGGTCCACAAAGGGCAGACAGGGCGGGAGACGAGTCACTATGCAAGCGGTGCAAAGCGGAAACACCCAAGGCAATTTCCGAACAGATTTCACGCGGAATCCCGCGTCTCTGAAGCAGAACCCGGCGCTGGTTTTGAACGCCGATTATCGCCCCTTGTCCTATTATCCGCTCTCGCTATGGCCGTGGCAGGAGGCTGTGAAGGCGGCCTGGCTGGAGAGGGTGGATATCGTCGCCGAATATGATGAGATCGTCAGAAGTCCGAGTATGTCGATCCGAATACCGTCGGTCGTCGTTCTGAAAGACTATGTAAAACCTCAAAAGCGCGTGGCCTTCACGCGCTTTAATTTATTTCTGAGGGACGAATTTCGCTGCCAGTACTGCGGGTCAAAGGGGGATCTGACCTTTGACCATGTGGTGCCGCGTGCGGCGGGCGGTGTCACCAGTTGGCAGAATGTCGTGGCGGCGTGTAGCCCCTGCAACTTGCGCAAAGGCTCCAAGCCGTTGCATCAGACCGGGCTGTCGCTGCGCAAACCCCCACGCCAGCCGGGCGCGGAGGAGTTGCGTAACATGGGCCGGAAATTCCCGCCCAATCACCTGCATGAAAGCTGGATGGACTTCCTTTACTGGGACGCCGAACTGGAAGCCTGACGCGCCTTGCCCGTCAGGGCAGGGCAAGCCGTTGGTCGCCGCCGCCTTGGCGATGCAGGATCACGGCACCTTCTTCGATGGCGATGATCACATGGCGGTTCACCCGGTCGCCCAGTCCTGCATTGATGATCCGCCCACCCGGTTTGCGCAGCAAGGCCCGCGGGGCATCGCCGCCAGTCAGGGTTCCCAGCAAGGCCAGATCATGCAGCGGCAGGGCCGCTTTGCTGGTCGCGGCGGCGTTCGTGGCTTCGGGTAAGGGCGAGTCGGTGTCGGTGGTCATTCGAGCCTCCAAGGGGTTGGAAGCGCCGATTATCAATCCTGTTGATGCGTGCAAATCCCGTCTGAAACCGCGCGCGACAAGGCGCGCAGCAGACCGTTTGAGCGCAGCAAAACCCCGCCGATCACGGCGAAATTACTCGGCCGCAGTCTTGAGTTGGAAGCCCTGCGCTATCATATCCGCCGGCTCGACCGGGTATTCACCCGAGAAACACGCATCGCAATATTGCGGGCAACCGGCGTCGCGCCCTTTAGCTTCGCCCACCGCGCGGTAGAGCCCGTCCAGAGAGATGAATTTCAAGCTGTCCACGGACAGGTGCTGGCGCATTTCCTCTTCGGACATGGTCGCGGCGAGCAGTTTTTCCCGCTGCGGTGTGTCCACACCATAGAAACACGGCCACGCGGTCGGCGGCGAGGCGATACGGAAGTGAACCTCTTTCGCGCCTGCATCCAGGATCATTTCCTTGATCTTGCGCGAGGTCGTCCCGCGCACCACGGAATCGTCTACCAAGATCACCCGCTTGTCGCGGATCAGCGCCCGGTTCACATTAAGTTTGAGCCGTACACCCATGTTTCGGATGTGTTCTGTCGGTTCGATGAAGGTCCGGCCCATATACTGGTTGCGGATGATGCCCATTGCGTAGGGGATGCCGCTTTCCAGCGAAAAACCGATGGCTGCCGGGGTGCCGCTGTCAGGCACGGGGCAGACCAGATCCGCATCCACCGGGCTTTCCTTGGCCAGCTCGCGGCCAATCGCCTCGCGGGTTTCATAGACAGAGCGACCGCCCAGGATCGAATCCGGGCGGGAGAAATAGACATGTTCGAAGATGCAGAAGCGCGACGTCGCTTGGCGGAACGGACGGCGGCTTTCAATCTTGCCGTCTTCGGTGATGACGACCATCTCGCCCGGCTCGATCTCGCGCACGAATTCCGCGCCGATGATGTCCAGCGCGCAGGTTTCCGACGACAGCGCCCAGCCATCGCCGATCCGGCCCAGCACAAGCGGGCGCACGCCCAGCGGGTCACGCACGCCGATCAGCTTGGTGCGGGTCATCGCCACGACAGAGAACGCCCCTTCGACACGGCGCAGCGCGTCTTCCATCCGCTCGGGAATGCCCTTTTGCAGGGAGCGCGCCATCAGGTGAATGATGCATTCGCTGTCCGACGAGGATTGGAAAATCGACCCGCGTTCAATCAGTTCCCGGCGCAGCGCGTCAGCGTTCGTGATATTGCCATTATGCGCAATCGCCGCGCCGCCCATGGCGAATTCGCCAAAGAACGGCTGCACGTCGCGGATCGCGGTATTGCCTTTCGACCCGGTGGTCGAATAGCGTACATGCCCGATCGACAGCGCGCCGGGCAGGGTATCCATCACGTCCTGACTGGTGAAATTGTCGCGGACATAGCCCATGCGCCGGGCGGAATTGAATCCAAACTCAGGATGGTGCGAGACGATCCCGCCGGCTTCCTGGCCGCGATGTTGCAGCGCATGCAGGCCCAGAGCCACGAAATTCGCTGCATCGACAACGCCGTTGACGCCGAAGACACCGCATTCTTCGCGGAGCTTGTCGTCATCCGCATCGCGCACGGCATCAAAGTCAAAAGGGTGAGAAGGGGGGAAGACAGCATCAGTCACGGGGAAGGCAGCTCCGAATCCGGTGTGGGCCTGAATCGGGTTTACCAATTCACGCCCGCAGTGTCACTGTCACCGAACTAACACAATCGGAAATCAAGCCGCTTTTGTCAGGGGATAGGCACCTGCCTCAATCAGAGCGAGTACCGCGCGTGATTCCGCAAAGCTGAGAGTCTGGAAAAACGCATCCGTCATGGGGCGCGCATGGATCAGCAGGCCGGTCTGCGCCCAAAGCATTTCTTCTTCGGCAAAACCCAGTGTGCGGGTGGTCATCACGATGTCCTCGTCGCGCCGGATACCGCGATACCCTTCAAGCGCGCTCAGCGGCATCGAGACGTGATCGCTTTTGGCCTCCTGGAAGTCGAGCGGCGCTTCGATGGCGATCAGCGCATCTGCGGGCAGATAGATGTCAGAACAGTTGTCGAGCGCGCCAGCAGGCACCAGCATGGCCGATCGGGCGACGCGGTCCTCGCTGATCCACGAGATCGGGGCAAAACCGCCATCCAGCGTGGCAACCGCATCGCCGCGCGTCAGTTCCGCCACGGGCATCCAACCGGTCCGGGTTTCCAGCATGGTGGCGTCGCCAAGGCTGATCACCGCACCCTTAACGGCCAGGTTTGATTTAACTTCTGCGAATTCTTTTTGGTGACGTGCGAACATGTGAGGGCTCCGATTGACTGTCTCGCCGATGCGGCGGGTTGCGTTGAACTGAAGCCAGAAAGCCGCTGAATTCCGCCCAGATTTTGACACATTTACGGTCTTATTAAGTCTTTGTTTGCACTCTCGGAAAAGTTGAGCAGGGCAGGCGGAACTGGCACGAATTGAGCAACCGGGTTAACCGCTTGTTAACCCAGACGCCCTGTATTCCAAGGGAATCCGTGATGGGTGGGGATTTCGGGCCGACCGATTCCCACGACGATGCGACCGCTGGCGCGGCGATTCGGGGCTGGTTTGGACAGGGGAATCATGGCGCGATTAGGGCGCGCCGATGATCAATTGTGGCGCTGGATCACTCGCAGCTGGACAGCAGATCGCTGTATTTCAGCTGGAACCACTCCAGCAAACCTTCGGGATTTTGCTCGGCGATGCGGCCGGTGAACTGCTGGAACACAGCGGCGGAGCGGCTCTCGTCCACGATGGTGAATTCCTGGCCGATGATCACAGTGTCATAGACAAAGAAAGCAATCGCGATCAGCAGAATGCCGCGGATCACCCCAAAGAGAAAGCCGAGCCCCTGGTCGATCGTACCCAAGGCAGAGCGTTGGATGAGCGAGGAGAACAGCGGCGTGAACAGCGACACCACGATCAGCGCGACCACCATGACCGCAAAGAAGGCGAGCACCATGCCAAGCGTACAGTTTCCGGCGATGAATTCCCCGATGACAGGGGTTTCGCTCATCAGCGGTTCAACTTGCGGGGCGAACATGTACCCAAGGATCGCGGCGATGACCCATCCGGCAATCGCCATCAATTCACGGACAAGCCCGCGGCCATAGGCAAGCAGCGCCGACAACACGATGATCAGCGCGACGACCCCGTCGATGATGGTGAAACCTTCCATGCGTCCTGCCCTTTTACTTGCGCCTGCCGCGCTTATCCCGCGCCAAAGATATCGCCCACGAAGCCGGTCAGATCGGACATTTCGGTCAGGCTAAGGCCGGATACCGATGTCGATTTGCCGCCGCGCGGCGCGATGGCTGCGGTGAAACCAAGTTTTTGCGCCTCTTTCAACCTATTTTCGGTTTGCGGCGCCGGACGCAGCGCACCGGAAAGGCTGATCTCGCCAAAAACCACCGCCGCTTCGGGCAGGGCGGTGTCCTCGCGCGCCGACAAAAGCGCGGCGGCGACGGCCAGATCGGCGGCCGGTTCGCTGACCTTCATACCGCCTGCCACGTTGAGGTATACGTCCAGCCCAGTGAAGGGGATGCCGCAGCGCGCTTCCAGCACCGCAAGGATCATGGCCAGTCGCCCACCATCCCAACCGACCACCGTACGGCGTGGATTGGCCTGCGGCGTCGGGGCGACAAGGGCTTGAAACTCAACAAGAACCGGGCGCGTGCCTTCGATCCCGGCGAAGACGGCGCTGCCCGGCTGCGGGGTGCCCCGTTCGGACAGAAACAGGGCCGACGGGTTCACCACTTCGGCCAGGCCGCGCCCGGTCATTTCGAACACGCCGATCTCATCCGCGGGACCGAAGCGATTCTTCACCGCGCGCAGGATCCGGAACTGGTGGCCACGCTCGCCCTCGAAATACAGCACGGTATCGACCATGTGCTCGACCACGCGCGGCCCGGCAATCTGGCCTTCCTTGGTGACATGTCCGACAAGGATCACGCTGACCCCGCGCCGTTTCGCGAAAGAGGTCAGCTCATGCGCGGCGGCGCGGACCTGACTGACCGAACCGGGTGCGCTGTCGACACTGTCGGACCACATGGTCTGGATCGAATCGATGATCGCAAGCTGCGGCTTTTCCGTTTCGAGCGTGGTGAGAATATCGCGCAGGTTGGTCGCGGCGGCCAGTTGCACCGGCGCATCGGTCACGCCCAACCGGTTCGCACGCAGCCGCACTTGGGCGGAGGCTTCTTCGCCCGAAACGTATATTGTTTTCAATCCACTGCGCGCGAATGCGGCGGCGGCCTGCAAGAGCAGGGTGGATTTGCCGATGCCCGGATCGCCCCCCACCAGCGTGGCAGAAGCTTCGACCAGCCCGCCACCCAGAACCCGGTCGAGTTCGCCCATTGCCGATAGCGTGCGCGGCGGCGGTGCTTCTTGTGTCGTCAGGTCCGTCAGCGGGATCGTGGTACCGCGTTTGGCCCCAAGAGAGGCCTTGCCCGCCCGGTCGCTTAGCCCCTTATCTTCGGAAATCGTGTTCCACGCGCCGCAATTGTCGCAGCGCCCCGACCATTTGGAGAAACTCGCCGCGCAGGCGGAGCAGGAATATGTGGTCTTTGCAGCCATGTCAGAGCCCCCGTGCCTTGCGCAGCCGTTCAGTCTGCCAGCCGATCAGGATGGAGGTCAGGATCAGCGCGGTGAAGGCGTAAAGCCCCCAGGCGGTTTCGATGCGGCCCACACCGATCCCCTTGAAAACGGTGACATAGACCGCGATCAGAAACACATCCGCCATGGCCAGCTTGCCCAGAAGGTGCAGCGCTGGTTCCACGCGGGGCGAGAGCATGCGGAAATGCAGCAGCGCGAGGCCGATGGTCTTGAGATAGGGGGCAAAAAGCGCGAAGGCGGTGACGATCAGGGCCAGCGCCACTTCGGATTTCCAAAGCGATTGCAGGCCGGAAATGACAGAGATCTCGCTAAGCCCATAGAGCGGCAACAATCCCGCGCGCATCAGCGGGGCGAACCAGACAACAGGGTAGAGCACCAGAAGCGACAGGTTGAGGTATTTCAACGCGCTCAGCGGCATCTAGCGCACGGCCTCGATCGGGCCGTCGGCGGACCCGGTGATGAATTGGCGCAAATAGGGGTCGCCCGAAGCGTCCATCTCGGCCACGGGGCCGGTCCATTGGATCACGCCGTCATGCAGCATCGCAACGCTATCGGCGATGGCGCGGACGGACGACATATCATGGGTGATGGTCATTGCCGTCGCGCCCATTTCGACAACGATCTCGCGAATGAGGTCATTGATGACGCCCGACATGATCGGGTCGAGCCCGGTTGTCGGTTCATCGAAGAAGATGATCTCTGGATCGGCCGCGATGGCACGGGCAAGGCCCACGCGCTTTTGCATCCCGCCGGACAATTCCGCCGGGAAACGGTCTGCCACATCGGGTTTCAGCCCGACCCGGCGCAGCTTTTCGATGGCGATCTCGCGGGCTTCGGCGCGGGGGCGTTTGAGCGTTCCGCGCAGCAGGCGGAAGGCGACGTTTTCCCAGACATGCAGTGAATCGAACAGCGCCGCGCCTTGGAACAGCATTCCGAACCGGGCGAGGAACGCGTCGCGGTCGCCCTTGTCGTTGGGTTTGCCATCCACGGTGATCTGGCCGGAATCCGGTGTCACCAGCCCCAGCACGCATTTCAGCGCCACGGATTTGCCGGTGCCCGACCCGCCGATGATCACCATCGAACTGCCGCGCGGCACATGCAGGTTGACGCCGCGCAGGACGTGGTTGGAACCGAAGGACTTATGAACATTGTCGAGCGTGATCATATCGAGAAGAACACCCCCGTGAGCAGGAAGTTGGCGGCAAGGATCAGCACTGCGGCGGCCTCGACCGAGCTTTTGGTGGCGCGGCCCACGCCCTGTGCGCCGCGGCCCGAATTCACACCGAAATAGCAGCCCATCATGGTGGCAAGGAACCCGAAGACCGCGCCCTTGATCAGCGATGAAATAATGTCAAAGGGTTCAAGGAAGTCGACGGTGTTCTTGATGTAGTTCGCCGGGTTGAAGCCAAGCGTCCCGATGCCGACCGCGTAGCCTCCGAAGATGCCGATCACGTCGCCGATGCCGACCAGCAGCGGCACGGTGATCAGCCCGGCCAGCACCCGTGGCACCGCAAGGTATTTCATCGGATGGGTGGACAGTGTGACCAGTGCGTCGATCTGTTCGGTCACCTTCATCGTCGCGATTTCGGCCGCGATGGAGGATGTGACCCTTGCTGCGATCATCAGCCCGACCAGCACCGGGCCAAGTTCGCGCACCATGCCGATGGCGACGATCTGCGGCACCACGGCTTCGGCGTTGAAACGCGCGCCGCCCGCGTAGATCTGCAAGGCGAGCGCGCCGCCGGTGAAAATCGCGGTCAGCCCGACAACGGGAAGTGAAAGCCAGCCGATATTCAGCAGCGCCGTCGCGAATTCGCGGCCATAAAAGGGCGGGCGGAACACATGGCTAAGCGCTTGCAGCGCATAGATCGCGACGCGCCCGATCCCGGCAAGTAAAGACAGTACCGAAGCACCGATGGCGGCAAGAAATGTCATTCCGTGATCCTACGGCGGTAACGCCCGCCGAGCGAGGTGAGAATCTCGTATCCGATGGTTCCGGCCATGTCTGCAACCGTGTCCACCGATTGATGCCGGCCCAGAAGTTGCAGGCTGGCCGGATCGTCGGCGAGGTCGGTCACATCTGCGGTGATCAGGTCCATCGACACGCGCCCGACCACAGGCACCTCGCGGTCATCGGCATAGAGCCGCGCGTTTTCGCCCATCGCGCGGATCAGCCCGTCGGCATAGCCGGCAGAAACGGTTGCAATGCGCGAGGGACGCGTGGCGGTCCATGTGTTGGAATAGCCGACGGTTTCGCCCACCGCGACATCGCGCACCTGAATCACGGGGATGTCCAGCGTGACGACGGGCGAGGCGTCGATAAAGGGCAGGCCGCCGTAAAGACCGATACCGGGGCGGCACAGATCGAAGTGATAGGCGGGGCCCAGCAGCAGGCCGCCCGTCGCAGAGAGCGAGCGGCGCACGCCCAGACCATCGGTCATTTCGCGGAAGGCGTGCAGCTGCTTGGGGTTCATCTCGTGGGATGGCGTGTCGGCGCAGGCCAGATGCGACATCAGCAGGCGCGGCGACAAGGACAGGGCGATATCGCGCACCGCCGCCCATTCCACCGGTTCCATCCCAAGGCGGTTCATGCCGGTATCAAGCTGGATGCCGAAGGGATGGCCCGGCAATGCCTCAACATGCCTTAAAAGCTGATCCACGCTGTTCAAAAGCGGCGTCAGCCCATGGTCACGCAGCAGCGCTGTGTCGCCCTCCATATGCCCGGAAAACACAAAGATTTCAGGGCCGGGGCCAAGCGCGCCGCGCAGGATTTTGCCTTCTTCGGCGGCAGCCACGAAGAAGGTGCGTGCGCCTTCCTGCGCCAAGCGCCGCCCGACGACAGTCGCGCCAAGCCCGTAGCCATCCGCCTTTACGACAGCGCCGGTTTCGCCCGCGCTTCGCGCGTTCAGGTCGCGCCAGTTCCGTGCCAATGCGGAAAGATCGATCGTCAGATTGCCTGTAGCCATGGAACCGGGTTTTGACAGGTTAAAGGCGCGCGTCAAGGCCGCCCGCGCCAAAAGGCGGCCCCCTTCGTGATCGCGAAGGGGCGGGGGCGGGATCAGTAGTCCTGTTCGGGCAGGTAATCGGTGCGGGCCAGGTTGCCAAAGCGGGTAAACCGCCCCTCGAAGCTAAGGTCGACCGTGCCGATGGGGCCGTGACGTTGCTTGCCGATGATCACCTCGGCGCGGCCATGCAGGCGTTCCATCCGTTCCTGCCACGCAGCCATCGCTTCGAGGTTGTCGTCGGACGGTTTTTCCCGCTCGGCGTAATATTCTTCGCGGAACACGAACATGACCACGTCCGCATCCTGTTCGATCGATCCCGATTCCCGAAGGTCGGACAGTTGCGGGCGCTTGTCGTCCCGGCTTTCCACCTGACGCGACAGCTGCGAAAGCGCGACGACCGGGATATTGAGTTCCTTGGCAATCGCCTTGAGACCCATTGAGATTTCCGCGATCTCCTGCACCCGGTTATCGGCGGTGCCGCGTACCAGCTGCAGGTAGTCGACGAAAATCGCGTCCAGACCATGGGTCCGTTTCAGGCGGCGGCAGCGCGCGGCAAGCTGGGCGATCGGGATCGCCGGGGTGTCGTCGATGTAAAGCGGGCAGGCCTCAAGCGCCTTGGCCGCATCCACGAAACGCCGGAACTCGGCCTCTGTCATGTCGCCACGGCGAATTTGCTCGGACGGGACTTCGGACACTTCCGACAAGATCCGCGCGGCAAGCTGTTCGGCGCTCATCTCCAGCGAGAAGAAGCCGACGATGCCGCCATCCACCGTGCCTTCGGTGCCGTCGGGCTTGATGCCCTTCTTATACGCCTTGGCGATGTTGAACGCGACGTTGGTGGCAAGCGAGGTTTTCCCCATCGACGGACGTCCGGCAAGGATCAGAAGGTCAGAGCGGTGCAGACCGCCCAGCTTCTTGTCCATGTCGATCAGCCCGGTCGAGACCCCGGCCAACCCACCTTCGCGCTGATAAGCGGCGTTCGCCACATTGACCGCATCGGTCACGGCGCGCAGGAAGCTTTGGAAGCCGCCCTCGGTCTGGCCCTGTTCGGCAAGCTTATACAGCGCCTGTTCGGCCATAACGATCTGTTCTTTCGGCTCGGAGGCCACGTCCATATGCGAGGCGCGGTCGCTGATTTCCTTGCCCAGTTGCATCAGGTCGCGGCGCACGGCGAGGTCATAGATCATCTGCGCATATTCGCGCGCGGCAAAGGACGACACGGCGGAGCCCGCAAGACGCACCAGATACGCAGCGCCGCCCAGTTCTTTCAGGCCCTCGTCGTCTTCCATGAAGGTCTTGAGCGTCACCGGCGAGGCAAGCTGGTTCTTGGCGATCCGCGCCGCGGCCAGTTCGTAGATCCGCGCATGGACCGGGTCATAGAAATGCTCTGCCCGGATGATGGACGCGATCCTGTCAAATACATCGTTATTCGTCAGAATCGCGCCCAAGAGCTGCTGCTCAGCCTCGGTCGAATGGGGGACAACATCCCCGGCCTGCTCGGCGGCTTGCGTCGCCTGTAAAGACGTAATCTCGTTCACTGCTCATACCCCTAGACCGTGGCATTGCACGGGTCTTGTTCTTTATCGGATCAGCGCGGCGGTGCCCCCCGTGGCGGGTGTCATGCCACGGATCGGTGCGTGGTGAAATCGGGAAAAATCTGGGGGTTACTGTGTGGGTAACCCTGTCCAGTCCGAATATCACGCGCCGATCTGGTGCCGCCTTGAAGAATGGCTACCACATGTGGATGCGATTGTCATCGAATCGTTACCTGTACACAGGCCGTCCACAGACGGGTTTTCCACAGATTCGTGCGAATTGGCGGAATCGCTACAGCTTATTTCGGCGCATTTCGTTCCTGCCACCCGCGAGGGTCGTTCAGGAAGGCTTCGACACCCTCAAGGGTTGCGGCGGAGAAGGTGCCGGCGGCCTTCGCCTCTGCCAGAACATCCCACCATGTGCACAGGTAGTGCAGATCGATTCCATGCTCGCCCAGCGTCTTTTCCGTTTCCGGGAAGATCCCGTAATAGAAGATCACCGCTGTGTGGCCGCAGGTGGCGCCGGTGTCACGGATCGCATCCACGAAAGACAGTTTCGAGCCGCCATCGGTGGTCAGATCCTCCACCAGAAGCACGCGCTGACCCTCGGACATCGCCCCTTCGATACGCGCGTTGCGGCCATAGCCTTTGGGCTTTTTGCGCACATAGGTCATCGGCAACGCCATGCGTTCCGCCACCAGTGCGGCGAAGGGGATACCGGCGGTTTCACCGCCTGCGATATTGTCGAAGGCTTCGAAGCCGGCATTGCGCATGACGGTGATCGTCAGGAAATCCATCAGCGTGGCGCGGATGCGCGGGAAGGAGATCAGTTTGCGGCAGTCGATATAGGTCGGTGAGGGCAGGCCGGAGGCGAGGGTGAAGGGGTCTTCGGCATTCAGGTGGACGGCCTCGATTTCCAGCAGCATCCGGGCGGTGAGGCGGGCGATTTCGGCTTGGTCAGGATAGGTGCTTGGGATCATGTGTCTGGTCTTTGTGGCTGGGTGCGGGCTCCCTCCGGGGGGAGTATTTCGGGAACAATGAAGTCAGGCGACGTGCCAGAGTATTGGCCGTCCGGGGTCGAACACGGTGACGGGGCCTGCGCCGGTGGCGATCTGGTCCGGAATGTCGAGCGGATCGCCCTTGGTCAGGGTCAGGGACGTGTCATTGACGGGCAGACCGTAGAAGGCAGGTCCGTGCAGGGAGGTGAAGCCTTCGAGCTTGTCCAGCGCATCTGCGTCGTCGAAGGTTTGCGCCAGGCAAGACAGGGCGATGGGGGCGGTGAAGCACCCGGCGCATCCGCAGGCGTTTTCCTTGGTATGTGTGGCATGGGGCGCGCTGTCGGTGCCGAGGAAGAACCGCGTTTCGCCGGAGGTCGCGGCGTCGAGCAGGGCGGTCTTGTGGGTGCCGCGTTTCAGGATCGGCAGGCAGTAGTAATGCGGGCGGATGCCGCCGACCAGCATGTCGTTCCGGTCCAGCATCAGGTGTTGCACGGTGATCGTGGCGGCAAGGTCGTCGCCTTGGTCGCGGGCGTAGGCCACCGCGTCGGAGGTCGTGATATGTTCCATCACCACGCGCAGGCCGGGCGTCGCGCGCCGGATCGGGTCCAGAACCTGATCGATGAAGGCGGCTTCGCGGTCGAAGATGTCGATGTCGGGCCGGGTCACTTCGCCGTGTACGCAAAGCGGGATGCCGTGCTGTGCCATTGCTTCGAGCGTGTGCCGGACCTTGTCGAAATCGGCGACGCCGGAGGCGGAATTGGTCGTTGCCCCGGCGGGGTACAGTTTGACTGCCTTGACCAGACCGGAGGCGTGCGCGGCAACCACGTCTTGAGGATCGGTGTCTTCGGTCAGGTAGAGCGTCATCAGGGGATCGAACGTCATGCCGTCGGGCAGGGCGGCCATGATCCGGTCGCGATAGGCGGCGGCGTGGGCCCCTGTCACCACGGGCGGCACGAGGTTCGGCATGATGATGGCGCGGGCGAAATGGGCGGCGCTGTGTGGCAACACGCCTTTGAGCATGTCGCCATCGCGCAGATGCAGGTGCCAGTCGTCGGGCTGGCGGATCGTCAAGCTGGTCATGTCGCTTGCGCTAGCACGGCTGAGCGGCAGAGACTAGCCCTTCGCCTCTTCCAGTTCCTTCAGGCGGCGGGCAAATTTCGGCGCGCGCATGCGCTGCGTGACATTGCGGCACAGCCGTTCCGACAGCCCGTCACGCCCATCGCGGTCAAGCCGGGTCAGCAGGTTGCGCAGATAGGGCGGATAATCCCGGCGTTTGCGCATCAGCCGTCCAAAGCTGGCACGGGTCAGGCGACCGACACCGGCCTGGGCCAAGATCGGGTACAGCAGTTGCATTTCCATCAGGTGGGTTTGCACAATCGCGCCCATGTGACGCATCCGCAGCTTGGTGACGTTGGGGCGCGAAAAGAGCGCCGCGTGCATCGCGTCCAGTTCGACCTTGGGATCGTAGAGGATGAACGCCTCTTTCGCCGCATCCAGCATGTCTGGCGCGTATCCGTAGCGCGATGTGAAGTCGCGGCGGCGGTGTTCGGTAAAGCGATCGTCCCATTCGGCGATTTCCGGGTCGAGCGTGGCTTGCGGTTGGATGGCAACCACGGTCGAGCCGGGCGCGGCCACCGAAAAGGCTGCGGCGGCATATCCGCAGGGGCCCGCGCCATAGAACACGACCCGGTCATATTCATCGAAGAACCCGTCGTCGATCAGCGAATCGAAATAGGCGAAGACTTCGGGCGCGCGGAACCAGGTGTCGCCATTGCTGACCAGCGCCAGATGCGACCAGTCGGCCCCCTTGACCATTTCCCAGCCAAGCGGCTGCGCGTCTTCGTCCAGAGCGCGAATGCCCTGAATCGTTTCGAACGTGACAAGCAGCGTCGTGCCGTCCTCGATCAGGGCGGAGAAATGCTGCGTGCCCAGACGCTGAAAAGCGCCGTGCGTTTGGGTGATCTGCTCAAGTTGATCCAGCCATTCAGCCGTGTTCAACCCGGCCAGAGGTGCGTCGAACATGTTGGTGACGTCCTGCATTATGTTGCCCTCGAACACGGGAATAGCCGCAGTGATGCGGCGCTGATACCCAAAAAGCAATAGCAGCGATTTGCGGCGAAAATTTGGAAATAGTCGCTTAATCTTGGGTTTTATTGTTCTCGGATCGTGAACGGTTGGCGAAGCCGATCATGAATTTCGCCGCTTCTTTGGGCACGGGCCGGGCGGGGGCGGCCATCAGCAACCGTCCGAAGAGTGCGCGGAAGGGTTCTTGGAGCATCAGTTCCTCGAATCTCTGCTTGCGCCAGCGCACGGCGGTGTCGTGCAAAGCGGCCAGTTCCGGGTCCTGGCGCAGGTCGGCCAGCAGCGCATCTGTCGCGGGGGCATAGCGCTGAATGCTGGGGTCGTAATCGGTGTTCCAATTCCGCTCTGTCCAGTAGTCGAGGTCCAGCAGGTGATCGGAATGGACGGCCCTGCCACGGTCCGCCTTGACCACGTAACTTTCCATCGCGCCCAGCGGATAGTGATTGAGTTGCGCCAGCGCATAGTTGGATCGGCCGTAGGGCGAAAAAATGCGCCGGGTTTTGAACTGATCGGGCAGGGCGCGGCCTTCGCCATCGAACCAGCGGGCCTGTTCCAGCCGGTCCGGGTTCGGGTCGCGTGGACGGTGCACGCCGGGTTTGCGATACGTGCCGTCGTTCCGATAAAGCGTTTTGAACATGGCAGAGCGCCACGGCCAATGCATCACCACCGGGGCGCAGCGCGCAAAGCGGCGCGTCACCGGCATATCCTTGTAGCGCACATGGTCCGAACTGCCGAAAAGGCGCCATGTCAGCGTGATCGCCGTTGCCTCGGGCAGGGCGGCGAAAAGCGCGGTCAGCGTGCCATCGCCAGTGTGAATGTTGACGAACTCATCCACATCAAGCGGCAAGATCCAGTCGGCGGTTTTCACGATATCCTGCGAGGCGGCGGTCTTGAGGGCGGTGAACTGGATGCCGCGCTTGTCATGCGGGCCGTCATTACGCAGATGCGTCAGCTGGCCCATCGCCTCCAACCGATCCAGCATCAGGTCCGTGCCGTCTTGGCAATCGTTTGAAAAAACAAGAAAATCCGTGAATCCGACCGCACGGTGATGCGCCAGCCATTCCAGCAGGAAGGCAGCCTCGTTCCGGACGGTCAGGACCGCGAGACAGCGCACTCAACTCTCCATATCAAGGGCGAGGGCATAGGCGACACGTTCGGTCTGGGTCAGCTTCACGCGCAACGCCTGTTCGTAGAGTTCGCGGAATTCGTCCTTGCCGTGCAATTCGTCGGCCTTGGCGCGGTGCCATTTCAGCCCATCCTCGTGCAACTGGCGCAGGCGATCATCCTGCAAGAGGCGGTTGCGCTCCATCTCGACCCGCGGGACGTTGCGCTTGATGGTGATGTCGCGGTGATCGGACCAATCCATCCGGATCCAGTAGTTCAGCCCGATCGACCGATCCACATGCAGGGCACGCCCGCGCTGGCGTTTGATCAGGAAACTCTCGGCCGAGCGCAGCGCGTAGTGATTGAGCTGGATCAGGTCATAGCCGATGGTCTTCTTCGAATTGCGCCAACCCGATTTCGCGGCCTCGCGGGTCATGTCCTGACCCGATCCGTTGACCCATTTCACCCGCTCTTCCATGCCGCCGATCAGCTTGTTCGGCCGGTGGCAGGAGATTTTCTCGTAAGCGCCGATATTCTTGAACATCGTCTTGAAGCCCCAGACCGTGTGCGGCTTGGGGCAGAATTTCGGGGCGCAGGTGTCGAATTGGTCGATCACCAACTCGTCGCGCAGTTCCGTCACGCCGTTATGTCCGAAAAGCCGCCAGGTCATCGCGACATTGGTGGCATCCGGCACGCGCGCAAGGAAATCATCCAAGGTGCCATTGCCGTAGCGCACATTCATGAACTCATCCACGTCGATATGGATGATCCAATCGGCGTTGCGGATCACCGGTTCTTCCAGCGCGCGGTTGAGCGCGAATTGCTGCGGAGAGTTGCCGCGCCAGTCGTCATTCAGCCGGTGTTGCAGCACGCCCAGTTCCTGCAACCGATCCAGCAGTTCAGATGTCCCGTCCTCGCAGCCATTGGTGTAGATCAGGAAGTTGTCGACGCCGATGGCACGGTGATAGGCCACCCATTCAAGGATATAGGGCGCTTCGTTCTTCATGCAGCCGACGATGACATTGCCGCTGCTTCCCGGGGCAAGCTGGCGCGGGGCCATCGGCGGGTAGGCGGCGGCGAGGTCTTCTTCGTTCACCGCACCCAGACGGTTATGCGGCGCAAAGGGCGAACCTTTCAGTTTCTCGAAATTCTGCACGGCCAGCGGCGGCATGATCTGGCGCGCGCTTTCACTCAGATCATGGGCCTGCGGCGTGGCGGGCGCGGCGGCGCCTGACTTCGCGTCGCGTTCTTCGCGTGTGGCCTTGTCGATGCGCCACATGAAGGACAGCAGGTATTGCGAGGGGCGGAAACCGTATTCCGGGTCCGCCTCTGTCCACTGGGCCTTGGCGCGGCCACGTTTGAAAAGATCCGCGGTCAGCCCGGTATGCGCGGCGGCCAGCGCTCTGTTGTCCTTGGTAAAATTCTTGGAAACTGCGGACAGGCTGGCCGGGTCGATGGGCGCGCCATCAAGACTGATCTCTTGGATGAAAGACCGCCAGAGCTGGCGCGGCAGCACCCGCTTGCGGTCTTGCAACACGCGCAGGATCAACTCGTTCAACTGGCGGCCACGGGCCAGTGTCGCCGCCGATGCGGGCTGGGTCGGTTTCCCGGCTGCGGCTTTGCCAATCTGATCTGGCAGACGAAAGGCGTGGCGGATATCCTCCGTCACGGCATCGCTGGCAAATCGCGCTTCGTCATAGGCGCAAAGGTCGACCTTGCCCGCGCCGAACACGGCTTCCCAGTGCTGCACCAACCGGCGGTAATCGAGCCAGAAGGGTGCGGCTTGATTTTCAAGGAAAATACCCGCGTTCGGAGAAATCTCCGGCGCGAATTTGAGGGCGCTGTCCCACCAGTTCTCCCGCCCGGCGATCGACAATTCCTGATCCAGAGAGGCGGCGCGCCCTTCGTGAATTTGATCGGCGTAGATGCGGGTCAGCAGGCGGGCCTGTTCATCCACATGGGCAATGATGCGAATGTCCTCAGACAGGGGGGCCAAGAGGTCGCGCAAACGGGTCAATTCGGTGTCGGTCGCCAGCCAGCACAATTGCGACGCGGACAGGATCAGTTGATCGGGCTTGTGCGTGCTCACCTCGCTCATCAGCGCCGCTTGCAGCGATGCACGCAGGTCCGCCTGCTTCTCTGCCGGAATGAAGCCGCGATTATAGCGCAGCGGGTCCACATGGCCCGGATCGGTGACCGCCATCCAAAGCCGTGTGTGGTTCTTGTTGCCCGGCGCATTGGCATAACGGATGCCTTTCGCGGTGAGGTGATCGCGTTTCGCGGCCAGAACCGATTGCAGGCGGGCCGCGCCGCAATGTTCGACACCGATATGCAGGTCGATCCGCATCAGGACAACGCCTCCTTGCGTTTGTTGGCGCGGCCCCACCACGCGATGTCACATCCCAGATGCGACGCGAGCCGCGCCCGGGCGTCCGGGGCCGCGACATCCAGTTCGAGATAGGCCGCATCGCCCGCGAAAAGCGCATCCAGATGGGCATAATGCGCCTCGATCCATGTCTCGCGTTCCTTCGAGGTCTCGCCAAAGCCGGGGGGCAGGCCGGGGATCGCACCCGCAGGCAAACGGTCCAGCCCAAGGTCGGACCATGCCAGCATGGATTGCGAAACATCCCAAGCCGCGCGCCGCGTGGCGACGAATTTGAGACCGGGATGATGCACACGCAGGGCGTCGATCACGGCGAAATCCATTTGCGGCCATAGGCTTTTACCATCTCGCAGGCAGGACATTTCGGAAATCGCGTCAAAGCCGGGCAGTCGTGCAGCAGGATCGCCGGTGGCGAAATACCCCTCATAGATCAGATCGCCGACAAAGGCATCGTGCAGGGCACTCTCGGGGGTCTGGCGGCGGCGAATCCGGTGATCCGCCACCCGAAAGCCCGAGATTTTGAGCGCGCGCGACAATGTCGTCGTGCCCGTCTTTGGCAAGCCAAGGTTCACCACCCGCAGCTGGCCCGCCTCGGTCATTGCGCAGGCTCCATCAGGCCAAGCGCGATCATCATGTCTTCTTCCTGTGGCGGCAGCTTGGAGGCCCGGCGCAACTGCATCTGCATGCGCTGATACTCAGGCTGCGCCAAAAGCGCGTCGCGGCGCGCAATATGCAAATCCACCGCCTCCTGATGCAGCGCGGCGATCTCCGGATCGGATTTCAACGCGGCCAGTGCTTTTTCCAACGCCGGAAGATAGCGCAGGATCGACGGGTCGTGCCAGGCAGGGTCATTGCGTTCGCGCCAATAGGTGTCGTCGAAGGCCCGGTTTTCCCGGTTCACGTCGCCGCGGTCATTCTTCACCAGATAACTGTCCAGCGAACGCAGCGCATAGTGGTTCAGCGTGGCAAAGGCGCGCGCGCCCTGGGCGGGGAATTTGCGGATACGGCGCGGATTGGCCGCCACCAAGAACCTGTGCTGCACGTCGCGGCCCGACCCATCGGTCCAGCGCGGGCGTTTGCCGGGCGGCAGGTTGCCTTTGAAGAACGGCCGGTGCGCGCCAAAATACTGCAGGGGGAAGTCATGGCGGGTCAGGGTCTTGACCTCAATCGCGCTCTCCCCGCACCACAGGTCCGGATTATGGGAATGTTGGAACTGCGCGATGACCGGGCGGTCTTCGAACGCATCCACATCATTGTTGGCGAAGAACTGGAATGTGACCGAAATCGCCTGCGGATCGCCGCAGGCCGCGATCAGGGCAGGGAGCGTATGGTCGCCAGTGTGAATGTTTAGGAATTCGTCCACATCCGCGACCCAGACCCAATCGGCATGGGCCACGATATCACGCTGCCGCGCATCTTTCAGCGCCTCCATCTGGTAATTGCGGCCCTCTGCCGGGTTGGGCAGATGCGTAACCAGCCCGCGTTCGGCCAGCGCGTCCAGCAGCCGGTCCGTCCCATCGGTGCAATCATTGGAGTAGAACAGGAAATCGGTGACGCCGATCAGGCGATTGAAGGCAATCCACTCCAACAGGAACGGCCCTTCGTTCTTCACGCATGTGACAGCGGTGATTTTCATCCCGCCGCCGCCCGGACCCTTCTGGACCTCATCCGATGTCGCCTTTTGCTCGCCGCCGTCTTGCACGCAGGTCTTGTGCCACGCGCGTCTTTATTTTGCGTTTATCGTGCCATTGGGGGTGGGGCGGGTCAATTGCGTTGCCACTTTGGTCGCAAGCCGCGCGTCTTTTGGGCAACGCGCGCTTGACGGGGCGGGCGCAGGGTGCAGGTTGGCAAGGCAGGAGGAGCATACATGACCGGATTTGACAGTATCGACGCGGTGCAAAGCCAGCTTGAGGGCGAAGGCTATGTTTGCGGACGCGATCTTGCGACAGTGGTGTTTCTCTCTCTCAAACTGGGACGCCCCCTGTTTCTGGAGGGCGAAGCCGGCGTCGGCAAAACCGAGATCGCGAAAGCCATCTCCGCCGCGCTTGGCCGCCGCCTGATCCGCCTGCAATGCTACGAAGGGCTCGACGCATCCTCTGCTGTCTACGAATGGAACTTCCCCGCACAAATGGTGGCCATCCGCACCGCAGAAGCCGCCGGTGACGCCTCCCGCTCGGCGCTGCAAACCGAACTATTCTCTGATGAGTACCTGATCGAACGCCCCCTCCTGCAAGCCATGCGGCCCGACCCGGCAGGCGCACCGGTCCTGCTGATCGATGAACTCGACCGCACGGATGAACCCTTTGAGGCCTTCCTGCTCGAAGCGTTGTCCGACTTTCAGGTCACCATCCCGGAACTCGGCACGATCAAGGCGCCTGAGCCGCCCATCGTCATCCTGACCTCCAACCGCACCCGCGAAGTCCATGACGCGCTCAAACGCCGCTGCCTCTACCACTGGGTCGACTACCCGGGCTTCGAACGCGAACTGGAAATCCTGCACGCCCGCGCCCCGGAGGCCGCCGAAACCCTCTCCCGCGAGGTCGTCGCCTTCGTCCAGCGCCTGCGCACCGAGGACCTGTTCAAAAATCCCGGCGTGGCCGAAACCATCGACTGGGCCAAATGCCTTCTCGCCCTCGATGTGATCAACCTCTCGCCCGAGGTTATCGCCGATACGGTGGGCGCCATCCTCAAATACCAGGACGATATCCAAAAGCTGCAAGGCTCAGAAGCCAAACGCCTGCTGGAAGAAGCTCAGGCAGCGCTCGAACCGGCATGATCCTTCATTGTTCCCGAAATACTCCGGGGGTCCGGGGGCAGCGCCCCCGGAAATTCCGTGCCTGAATATCTTCCGCTGGAAATACCTGACGCGCCGAAACTGGCGGGAAACATCACCCATTTTGCACGGGCGTTGCGGCGCGCAGGACTGCCCATCGGGCCGGGGCGCGTGATCGACGCCGTGCGCGCGGTAGAGGCGGCGGGCTTCACCGACAAGATGGATTTCTTCTTCGCGCTGCAATCCTGCTTTGTCGCCAAACCCGAACAGCGCCGCGTCTTCGCGCAGGTCTTCCGGCTCTACTGGCGCGATCCGCGCTATCTCGAACATATGATGTCGATGATGCTGCCCGCCGTGCGCGGGGTCGCCGAAGAGCGCGCGGCCCAGGCGGCGGAGAAACGCGCGGCAGAGGCGCTGCTTGACGGGCTGGGCGACGCACCGGACACGTTCGAGGAACCAGAAACAGAAGGGACCGAGATCGAGCTCGATGCCTCGCTCACCATCAGTCAGGAAGAAAAGCTCAAGACGCTGGATTTCGAACAGATGTCTGTGGCAGAGATGGCCGCCGCCAAACGCATGCTCTCGCGCCTCACGCTGCCGGTGGACCCGATCAAATCGCGCCGCAGCAAGGCCAGCCACCTAGGGCGGCGGATCGATACGGGGCGGACGCTGCGCCAAGCGATGCGGCGCGGCGGCGAGCTGCACAGCATCGCCCTCAAACAGCCGCGCATCCGCTGGCCCAACCTTGTCTGCATCTGCGATATCTCCGGCTCCATGAGCCAATATTCCCGCGTGGTGCTGCATTTTCTGCACGCGGTGTCGAATGCCAAGGGGCAGGGCTGGGCCAAGGTCCACGCCTTCACCTTCGGCACGCGGCTGACCAATATCACCCGCCACCTGCAAACGCGGGATGTTGACGCCGCCTTGCAGGCCGCAGGGGCGGAGGCGCAGGATTGGGAAGGCGGCACCCGGATTGGGGACTGCCTTGAGGACTTCAACCGCGATTGGTCGCGCCGCGTGCTGGGGCAGGGGGCGGTGGTGCTTCTGATTACCGACGGGCTGGACCGGGGCGCACCGGATGCGCTCTCCAAGCAGATGCAGCGGCTGCACCTGTCGTCGAAACGCCTGATCTGGCTGAACCCGCTGCTGCGCTGGGAAGGGTTCGCCCCCAAGGCCACCGGCATCGCGGCGATGCTGCCCCATGTGGACAGCTTCCGGGCCGGGCACTCCGTCGCCTCACTGGAGGCTCTGGCAGAGGTGATTTCCAAGAAGGACGATCAGGGAGAGAAGGCGCGCCTGATGGCGATGCTGTAAGAGGCGTCAACGCCCCGCTTGAGGAGGCGCCGCCCCGGTGCCGCTGTTTCGCGCTGTTCCATTCAGTTTGCTTCTTAATGCTTTTTCGGCGTCTCGACCAATTTTGACATTTTCCAGAAGCCACTCAATGCGTTCGCGAGCATCGTCCGTTACATGTCCGTTGGATATTTTCTCCCACAAGAGGTTCAGGTGGGAATTGCCGAAGCCAGGGATAGTACTTGCGACTTTTGGAGGCGTCGGGCGTTCCAAGTCACCATCGCTTCGCCGGAAAGAATAGTTCCAGGAAAATACCACATCCTCCAATTCAGAGCCAATCACGCTGAAAGACCCTGTTGGCGTTTTCATCTTTCGAATTTCGCGTTCTGGAAAATCGGAGATGACGCTGCGGTAAGGCTGACCATAAAGTTCTTTTAAACCTTCATTTGGAAAATCTTCGCCGACGATCCAGTCCAATCCAATCGTCCGACGCCGAAGCTCAAAGGCAAGACGATCAAATACAAAAAGGTCAAACTTAAGGTTGGAATAACCTAACAGGCCGTAACGGCTGTCTGGCTGCCCCATGCGATAAAGACGAGCAAGAAACTCATCCACAGAGGCGTTAGGCCAACAATTTTCAGGAAGGTTGTCCGGTTTCGTCAGCTTCGTTACAGCTAAGTCTCCGAAGTGCTCCTTGTGTTTTATCCAAAGACTCTCAACGTCGTGACCGTTAGCGGATTTTACCGAAACTCCATTGAGGATAAGCCCAGCTTTTAATAGCTTTTCAATGGTTTGGAGCGCTTGCCACCAGAACTCTTCGTTCATGCCGTAGGTCTTCGCGAATCTTGCTAGGAAATAATTCCGGTCCGACGGTACGACAAATAGGTGGTGCGCGAAAACTGACTTGAAATGATTCAAAGGGGTGTCGAACATAAGACTTCCTTTGTTGGGCTCCCGAAATTGGATACCTGATAATGTGATGCTATTCCCTCAAGACATCTATGTCTTTTCGTCAGTGCTGGGGCAGCGAACTTAATAAAGCAGTCGCGGCCTCAAATCCTAAGTCAAGTCGAGCAGGTGGACGGGGTCGGGCTATTGCCGGTTGCACAACGCGTGGGCCTCGCCCCCGGATCAGTGCGGCCGGGTGACTGAAGGCATCGTTCCGGCCTGGTCCAAAGTTGGCGCAGCGTGGGCCGGGATGCTCATGCGCCCCGGTCCAGCACAGGGGGCGCTTAGGCCACAGCCGCGGCGAAGCTGTTGCGGTAGATTGCGCTCAGCTCGTCCAGTTCGGCCTCGGACGCGCCCATGCGCATTGTGGTGCCTGTGAACTTGCCGACGGTGACGATGGGAATCCCGGCACTGCCTGCGGCGACCATCAACGCCTCGGCCTTGTCGAAGTTGCACGCCACGAGGTAGCGCGCCTGATCCTCGCCGAACAGGAACGGCGTGCTGTCGTCGTCCAGTTGCACCCCGACGCCCGCGGCCTCCGCCATTTCGAACGCGGCGAGGGCGAGGCCACCGTCGGAGAGGTCGGTGCAGGCGGTGATGAGGTCACGGTTAGCGCGGATGAATTCGCCATGGGCCTTCTCTGCTTCCAGATCCACGGCAGGGGCGTCGCCTTCGACGCGGTTGAACACCTCTGCCAGAAGCGCCGATTGGCCCAGATGCCCTTCGGTTTCGCCGATGACGATGGCCACATGGCCTTCGCGCACCTCGTTGCCGATCACGTGGTCGGGGTGGTCGATCAAGCCGACCGCGCCAATCGTAGGTGTGGGCAGGATCGCCTGACCGTCGGTTTCGTTGTACAGAGACACGTTGCCCGAAACGATGGGCATGTCGAGCACCAGACAGGCCTGCCCGATCCCGTCGAGCGCACCAACGAACTGGCCCATGATCGCGGGTTTTTCGGGGTTGCCGAAATTCAGGTTGTCGGTCGTCGCCAGCGGCTTGGCCCCGGTCGCGCACAGGTTGCGATAGGCTTCGGCCACCGCCTGCTTGCCGCCTTCGACCGGGTTCGCCTTCACATAGCGCGGCGTCACGTCAGAGGTGAAGGACAGCAACTTGTCGGTGCCATGCACACGCACGATCCCGGCACCAAGGCCCGGCGTGCGGGCGCTGTCGGCCATGACCATCGTGTCGTACTGTTCATACACCCACTGCTTGCCCGCATAGTTGGGCGAGGAGATCAGCGCTTTGAGCCCGTCGATCGGATCGATTTGCGGTACGTCCTCCAGCGGGGTCGCCTCGGGGGTCGGTTCCCAGGGGCGGTCATATTCCGGTGCTTCGGAGGACAGCTTGGACAGGGGCAGATCGGCTTTCACATCGCCATTGTGCAGGATCAGGAAACGATCTTCGGGGATTGTTTCACCCACGATGGCGAAATCCAGATCCCATTTCACAAAGACCGCGCGGGCTTCGGCTTCAAGCTCGGGCTTGAGCACCATCAGCATCCGCTCCTGGCTTTCGGAAAGCATCATTTCATAGGCGGTCATGTTCTCTTCGCGCTGCGGCACGTTTTCGAGATGCAGCTTCACCCCAAGACCGCCCTTGTCGCCCATTTCCACGGCCGAACAGGTCAGGCCCGCCGCGCCCATATCCTGGATCGAGATCACCGCGCCGGTCTGCATCAGTTCCAGCGTCGCTTCCATCAGGCGCTTTTCGGTGAACGGGTCGCCCACCTGCACCGTGGGGCGCTTTTCTTCAATCGTGTCATCGAATTCGGCGCTGGCCATGGTTGCACCGCCAACGCCGTCGCGCCCGGTTTTTGCACCCAGATAAACGACCGGCATTCCGACGCCGGACGCGGCTGAATAGAAAATCTTGTCCGCATCCGCGAGGCCCGCGGCAAAGGCATTCACTAGGCAGTTGCCATTATAAGCGGGGTCGAACCGGACTTCGCCGCCGACACAAGGCACGCCAAAGCAGTTGCCATAGCCACCGATGCCTTCGACGACGCCATTGACCAACTGGCGCGTCTTGTGATGCGCAGGCTCGCCAAAGCTCAGCGCGTTCATAGAGGCAATCGGCCGCGCGCCCATGGTGAACACGTCGCGCAGGATGCCGCCCACGCCGGTCGCCGCGCCCTGATAGGGTTCGATATAGGACGGGTGGTTGTGGCTTTCCATCTTGAAGACCACGGCCTGCCCATCACCAATATCTACGACGCCCGCGTTTTCCCCCGGCCCGCAGATGACTTGCGGGCCCTTGGTCGGCAGCTTGCGCAGATGCAGCTTGGACGATTTGTAGGAACAATGCTCGTTCCACATGGCCGAGAAAATGCCCAGCTCGGTAAATGTTGGCTCGCGCCCGATGATCTCAAGGATGCGGTCATACTCGTCCGGTTTGATGCCGTGAGCTTCGATAAGATCCTTGGTGATGGCTGGCTCGGTCATGTGCCTCGATTTCCCCCGAATGGCAGATTTTCACGCCCTCATACAGCCGGGCGGCGCGGTAATAAAGAGGGCACCGGCCAAGGGCGCGGGCAGGTGGCTGCTTGGGAATTTGACACCTGCACAATTGCAAGGGGAAAAACTTGCGAAACGGGTCAAATTTCCGTTGATAATTCAAGCATTAACCAGTCTATTGCACTGGGGGTTCCCACTAATAAATTACTGAAAGATAGGGATAAACGTGAAAATCACGCATAATAATACTTTGGCAGCGTGTATTGTTGCCACATTTGCAACGGTTGGCGCGGCTCAAGCCGCTACAGTTACCTTGGCCGAAACCACCGTCGACACGCCTTTTGGCGGTGAGGTAACGGTCACAGACCTTAATTTTGGCGCGGATTCCGAAGTCCTTGGATTTGAAGCTACCGCGTTCCAAGGGGTCGATGGCTCCTCCTCGGTTAGCACGTCGGTAGAAACCCCGTTCGCGGGTGGTCGTTCAGTCGTGTCCGCGACCGCTGTGCTGGAACAATCCGCGACGAACACAGCCGGTGCGTTGCAGGGCTATAGCTTTACCTTCAGCCTGTTCGATCTGTCGCTGCAAGTGCAGGAAAACTATGGCTACAGCGCGTACCGGGACTATTCGAACCCGTTCGACGGGATTGATGATGCAGACAGCGATGCCGCGGGGAACAAGATTTCTTACGAGGTACTGCTGAACGGCACGTCGATCTACAGCGCGAATATCGAACTCTTCGGCGGCGTCGATGATGGCTTCACCGTCGCGAATGTCGAGAACTTCACCTATTCGGTCGAAGACGTCGTCGACCCGTTTGACCCCGGCGTTGTGACGGGTCAGTTGGTCACGATCGACGATCTGACAGAGACGCTGTTCCTTGGCAATTTCGCGGATGGCGAAACGATCGAATTGGAAACGATCCTTTACTCCGAAAGCCAAGCAACGAACTTCGAAGGCGAACAAACTGTCGGTGCGTTCTTTGGCGATCCCAGCGGTCTGGCTGCAAACGGTCTGATCGTTCAGGGTCCGGCCGTTGTTACGCCGCCGGTATCCGCCGTGCCGCTTCCGGCTGCAAGCTGGATGCTGCTGGCAGGTCTGGGCGGTCTGGGCGTCATGCGCCGCCGCAAAGCCGCGTAAGCGACACTATATATATGCAGTGAGAAGGGCGCTCCTGACGGGGCGCCTTTTTTCGTTGGCCAGAACGAAAAATCGAGCCGCGCGACGAGGGAAACGCACGACCCGATTTATAGGCAGTAGGGCGCCCCGGCGTCGTGCGCCGGGGGCCGAACGTCAGATCGATCAGTTGATGTCGATCTCGATGCGTTCTTTCTTCTCGCCGATGGTGTTGGCTTCAGCCTTCAGCTTCAGCTCGGCCAGCGTGGTGTCCAGCATCACGACATTATCGCTTTTCATCACGGCTTCCGGTGCGATGGACAGCACCAGCGTGTCGGCGGGGATGCCTGCTTCTTCGTTCAGGGCGACAGTCATTTCGCTGCCTGCGCCATCACGCTCCCAGCTTTCGATGGAACCGATCACGGTGCCTTCGGTGGTGTAGATGCCCGAACCGTAAGAGATGTCCGACATGGTGTCCTTGTTGTAGCGAACGCCTTTGGCTGCATGGTTGGCAGCTTGTTCAGTTTCCAGCGTGGGGTAGGCTTTGTTGTCCGAACCTTTGAACGGTGCGTCCGCGAAAGCGGTCGTTGCAACAAGAGCAGCAGCAGCGGTTGTCAGTGTCAGAATGCGTTTCATAGCGTTTAGTCCTTTCCATTGTGGCGCTGTTGGCAATCAGAGGATCACCGCGCCGTTGGTGATGACAAAAAAGCTATTCGAGACGCCCAAATCGTCAACGTGAGTGGGGTGCAAGATTCGTGTAAGGTGCTGATCTTATGTGACAATAAATGTCTTCACAAAGATTTTGAAATTTCTGTGGAACGAAAGCAAATCTGGTGACTCGCGCGCGGATAAATAGTGTGGTTTCGGCCCATCTCGGCGCTGTGCAGCCTGCGCCGTGTATTTGGGCCGGAAATGCGAAAAGGGGCACCGAAACGGCGCCCCTCATCCAAATCGGTTTGACAAAAGGTGTCAGCCTTTGCGTCGCCGCAGCACCGCACCGCCCAGAATGACACCACCCGCCAGAAGTGGCAGTGAGCCTGGCAGCGGAACGGCTGACATCGACACCGTCCCGAAATAGGACACGTGGCTCACGGCCTTGTCGTCCAGCAGCGTCGTCCGCATGTCATCGAACATGTTGGCGTAGTAGATGATGTGCTTTGTGCCCGCTTTGATCAGCACGGCGGTCAGTTCGTATCCGGCCACAGCATCAAGCGCCATGTCAAAGCCCTTCAACTCTCCGCCGTCATAGAACAGATCGGTGAGTGTCGCGTCGAGGCCAAGGCCATAGTCTTCGGTCTCGATATTGAGGCCAGAAACGATGTCGCCTTCTTCGAGTTTGCCCAACGCGACCCACCCGGAGGTATCCGCGCCCGCATCCGAAAGCTGTGTCAGCGCTGCCGCGATTTCCGCCGCTTCGCCGTTCTCCTTGTCAAACGGCCCAATCACCGAGGCCGAGGCAGTCGCCGCAAATCCGCATGTCAAAAGCGCAGGCAGCAGGTAATTTACAATCTTCAATGTCGCTCTCCCATCGTAGAAGCAGCTAAAAATTGCTGCCGTCGAACTGGTTAACGTCTTAAAAATGGAGCCTTCTGCGTTAACCTTATCAGAAGTTAACGTCGCGTAATAGCAACTGGTGGTTGTTTCCGCCCATCGCGCACACCGATTGCTGGCGAAAACGCAAAAAAAAAAGGCCGAGCACAAGGCTCGGCCAGTCCAACAGGGAGGTATGAAGATGACGCGGTTGCCCGATCATCATCGTCAATCGATCAACTATTCAGCAGTCCTTGCGCAATCAAGGTCAAAAAGGTCGCACTTGGTGAATGTCCGCTATGCAATTTTTGCATAGCTTAATTTTTGTGCACTTCCCGGGATTGCTGGCGATAGGCTTTGATCTCTTCCTGAACGAAGTCGCGGAAGGCCGAAACGCGCTTTGATTGGCGCAGTTCTTCAGGGTAGGCGAGGAACACGGGCACCTCGGCAGAATGCGTATCGCTCAGCACGGCGACCAGGCCGGGGTTCTCGATCGCGACATAGTCGGGCAGAACGCCGATCCCCAGATCGTGCAGCACGGCCTGCAACACGCCAAAGTAATTGTTGACCGACAAAAGCGACCGCGGCTGATGTGTCAGAAGGTTCTGAACAAGGGTCAATCCCGCGCTGACCTGCGTGCTGTCAGGGCTTTGGCAGATCAGGCGATGGTCGCGCAGATCATCAATGGTCGCGGGCATCCCGTTTTCGTCGATATATTTCCGCGTGGCGAACATCGACATCCGAACGCTCATCAACCGTTTGCGGATCAGATCGGCCTGGCTGGGCTCTTTCATGCGGATCGCAACGTCGGCCTCGCGCATGGGCAGGTCCAGCACGCGCTCTTCCAGCATCAGGTCGACCTTCAGATCGGGGAATTTCGCATAAAGCTTGCTGAGGCGCGGCGCCAGCCAGATGGACCCGAAGCCCGTGGTCGTGGTGACGCGCAATTCGCCAAACACTTCTTCTTCGCTGTCGCGAATGCGCGCGGCGGCCGTATCCAGCCTGCGGGACATCGCAGAGGTCGCGTCAAACAGAAATTCGCCCTGTTCGGTCAGAATAAGGCCACGCGCATGACGGTGAAACAGGGTCGCGTTCAGCGATTCTTCAAGCGCGCGCACCTGCCGACTGACGGCGGACTGGCTCAAATTCAGGCGATCCCCGGCATGGGTCAGGCTGCCAGCATCGGCCACAGCGTGAAATATTCTAAGCTTGTCCCAGTCCATACACACAACTTCCCTACAGGCGCGCCCTAGTTAGCCGATATTATATGAACCTGAACCGTTCTTTTCACAAAAGGGGGAAAAAAAACGCTCGTCAGGTCAGAATTGATGACCTATATTTGAGCGAAATCATGCAAAACTGGGTTGCGCGGGGAGGCGCTTCAGGATGAGCACGCAGAAAATCTCACTCAATGACCGCTTCGATCTTGAGAAATCGCCGGTTCTGATGAACGGCACGCAGGCCCTTGTGCGGCTTATGCTGATGCAAAAGGCGATCGATACGGCGGCGGGTTTGAACACGGGCGGGCTTGTCACCGGGTATCGCGGCTCGCCGCTGGGTGCGGTCGACATGCAGATGATGCGGGCTGAATCCTTTCTCAAGAAATCCGATGTGCTGTTTCAGGCCGGGCTGAACGAAGACCTTGCAGCGACCGCGCTGTGGGGCAGCCAGCAGGCGGAACTGCGCGGCGAGGGCAAGTATGACGGTGTTTTCGGGCTGTGGTACGGCAAGGGGCCGGGTGTGGACCGCACCGGCGATGTCTTCCGCCACGCCAATATGGCGGGGTCGTCGAAATATGGTGGCGTGCTGGTCGCGATGGGCGATGACCACACGGGCGAAAGCTCCACCGTTCTGCACCAGTCCGAATGGGCGCTGATGGATGCCTATCTGCCGATCGTGTCGCCGGCGGGGGTGCAGGAAATTCTGGATTACGGGCTTTACGGCTTCCAGCTCAGCCGGTTTTCCGGGCTTTGGGTCGGCCTCAAGACGATGAAGGACACGATTGAGGCGACCGCCGTGGTCGAAGCGGGTCTGGATCGCTACAGCTTTGCCGCGCCGAAATTCGATATGCCGGAAGGCGGGCTGAACATCCGCCTTGTCGATGACCGGCACCAGCAAGAAGAACGCCTGATCAAGCATAAGCGGTACGCGGCAGAGGCGTTTTCGCATGCCAACGGCATGGACAAGCGTGTCTGGGGCAAACCGGGCGCGAAAATCGGGATCGTGTCGGCGGGCAAGAACTGGCTCGACGTGCTGCACGCAATGGCGCTTTTGAACATCGACGAGAACGAGGCCGAGCGTCTGGGCATCACGCTGTACAAGGTGGGGCAGACTTTCCCGCTGGATATGAGGGGATTCCATGACTGGGCCGAGGGGCTCGATCTGATTGTCGTCGTTGAAGAAAAGCGCAAGCTGATCGAAGTGCAGATCAAGGAAGCCATCTTTGACGACCGGCGCGGTCGGCGCGTTTATGGCTGGTACAAGGGCGGGGCAGGTAGTCTGCACCGCGAGGAGTTGTTCCCGACCCATGGCGATTTGAACCCGCATTGGATTGCGCAAAAGCTCGGCGATATCTTTGTCGAGGAAGGGCGCGACACAGATGGTATTCAGGCCGGACTGGCCGCGCTGGACGATGCGCGGCGGGCCGATAACGCCCAAGAAATCGCGGCGCGCTTGCCCTATTTCTGTTCCGGGTGCCCGCATAACTCCTCCACCAAGGTACCCGACGGCAGCCGCGCCTATGCGGGGATTGGCTGTCACTTCATGGTGCAATGGATGGACCGCGAGACGCTTGGCTTCACCCATATGGGCGGAGAGGGCGCGAACTGGATTGGCGAGGCGCCGTTCAGCACACGCGAGCATGTTTTCCAGAACCTTGGCGACGGCACGTATAACCATTCGGGCGTTCAGGCGATCCGCGCGGCGCTCGCGGCGGGGACGACGATCACCTACAAGATCCTCTACAATGACGCCGTGGCGATGACGGGCGGGCAGCATAACGAGGGCGATCTGTCCCCGTATCAGATCGTCAATGAGGTCCGGGCGATGGGCTGCGAGAATATCGCGGTCGTCTATGACGAAAAGGAAGATGTGGACCTGTCGCGCTTTCCATCGGGCATCAAGACCTATGAGCGCGCGGACATGGAGAAAGTGCAGGAGGAATTCGCCAAGACGGAAGGCGTGTCGATCCTTGTCTATATCCAGACCTGCGCGGCGGAAAAGCGGCGGCGACGCAAGCGGGGCAAGTTCCCCGATCCCGATCGCCGTGTCTTTATCAATACCGATGTGTGCGAAGGCTGCGGCGATTGCGGGGTGCAGTCGAACTGTGTTTCCATCGTACCGGCAGAGACTGAGCTGGGCCGCAAGCGCGCCATTGACCAGTCGTCCTGCAACAAGGATTTCTCGTGTCTCAAGGGGTTCTGCCCCAGCTTCGTGACGGTCGAGGGCGCGCAGGTGAAGCGTCAGGCCACGGCGGAACTGGATTTGCCCGACCTGCCAGAGCCAGTGTTGCCCGCCATCGATGGCACGTGGAACGTGGTGATCACCGGGGTCGGTGGCACTGGCGTGGTGACCATTGGCGCGGTGCTGGCGCAGGCGGCGCAGATCGACGGCAAAGGCGCGGCGATGATGGAAATGGCGGGGCTGGCCCAGAAGGGCGGCGCGGTGCATATCCATTGCCGTATCGCGGAAAAGCCCTCTGACATCAACGCGGTGCGTGTCTCTACGGGCGAGGCGGACGCGCTGATCGGCGGCGATCTGGTGGTTAGCGCCGGGGCCAAGACGCTGGGCCTGACGGCCACGGGGCGCACTGGTGCGGTGGTCAACAGCCACGAGATCATCACCGGCGATTTCACCCGCAATACGGAATTCGCGCTGCCCTCCGACCGGCTTGAGGTCGCCTTGCAGGCCCGCCTGCGCGAGCGGCTGTCGCTTTTTGATGCGTCGGAACTGGCGAAGGCCAGCCTTGGCGATTCCATTTTCTCCAACATGATGATTTTCGGGGCCGCGTGGCAGCTTGGGCTTCTGCCGATTTCGGGCGAGGCGATCCGCATGGCGGTCGAACTCAACGGCGCGGCGGTCGAACGCAACCTGCGCGCTTTTGATATCGGGCGTTGGGCCGTTCTTCACCCACAAGAGGCGGAGAAGATCATCGCTCCGAGCAACGTCGTCACCCTGCCGCAATCGCTGGAAGACCGGATTGCGTTCCGCGCCGATCATCTGACGGCTTACCAGTCCAAGCGTCTGGCAAAACGCTATCGCAAGCTGGTGGACAATGTGGCGGATGCGGATGTGAAAGAGGCCGTCGCCAAGGGCTATCACAAGGTGTTGGCCTACAAGGACGAATACGAGGTCGCGCGCCTGCTGATGGAAACGCGCAAGAAGGCCGCTGCCGAATTCGACGGTGATTTCACCCTCAAATACCACCTGTCGCCGCCGATCATGGCCAAGGAAGGTCCGGGCGGGCGTCCGGCAAAGCGCGAGCTCGGCCCGTGGATCGAACGCTTCTTCCCGCTGCTTGCGCGGATGAAACGTCTGCGGGGCACGCCGTTTGACCTGTTCGGGCGCACGGCGGAACGCCGGATGGAACGGGCGCTGATTTCCCAGTACGAAAAGGACATGCGCGCGGTGCTGCCGCAGCTTGATACCGCGCGGCGGGATGCGATCATCGCGCTGGCCGAATTGCCCCTGCAAATCCGTGGCTTCGGTCCGGTCAAGCAGGCCAATGAAGCCAAGGCCGCAAAGCGCCGAGAGGAGCTTCTGGCCGTCATCAAAGCGGGGGGACCGTCCTTGGGTCAGGCGGCAGAGTAATCGTCATTGCGCTGTCATAAAGGCTAGGCATATAAACGCTCCGCACGTAAAATAGAGACGATATCCGCCGGAGCTGTAAACATGGCCGCCAATCGCCAGATCGCACGTGACATCAGTTATGCCCATTCCGCCCAGACGCGGAGCGGCAAGGCGATGATCCGCTTCATGGAAAACACCACGGGGCGGATCGGGCTGATCAAACGGGCCAAGGGGTACGAGACCGAAGTCGCCTCCGGGCGCGATTTCTGGGAGGTGATGGTCGACCGCTATGGACTGACGCTGAAGGTCGAAGGCGGATCGCTGGACAACATCCCGAAAGACGGGCCGCTGATCCTGATCGCCAATCATCCCTACGGCATCCTCGACGGGCTGATGATGGGGCATATCCTGTCCGAAACCCGCGGTGATTTCCGCATTCTGGCGCATCGCGTGTTCCGCAAGGCCGAAGACCTGAACCGCATCATTCTGCCGATCTCCTTCGACGAGACGAAGGAAGCGATGAAGCTCAATATCGAAACGCGCAAGACCTCGCTGGATTATCTGGCACAGGGCGGGGCCATCGGCGTGTTTCCGGGTGGCACGGTATCGACGGCGGCCAAGCCGTTCTCCAAGCCGCTGGACCCGCGCTGGCGCGGCTTCACGGCCCGCATGGTGGCCAAATCACAGGCAACGGTGGTGCCGATCTTCTTCAAGGGGACCACGTCGCGCCTGTTCCAGATCGCCAGCCACATGCACACGACCCTGCGCATGGGACTATTGATCAAAGAGTTCAAAAAGCGCGTGGATACGCCGGTCGAAGTCATCATCGGCGACCCGATTGGGCGCGACCAACTGGACCCGCTGTCCAAGGACAGCAAGGCGATGATGGATTTCCTGCGCCAAAGCACGTATGGGCTGGCACCAAACGTGGCCAACCCCCTCGCTTTGGGGTACGAATTCGAAACACATCATCGCAGCTGACAGATTATGGCAATTGGTATCTTCGACAGCGGCCTTGGCGGGCTGACCGTTCTTGACGCGGTGGCGAAACAGCTGCCGGATGTGCCGCTGTATTACTATGCGGACAGTGCCCATGCGCCCTATGGCGTGCGCACCATGGACGATATTCACAACCTGACCCGCGATGCCGTTCACGCGATGTGGGATGCGGGTTGCGATCTGGTCATCCTTGCCTGCAACACCGCGTCGGCGGCGGCGCTGCGCCGGATGCAAGAAGCCGGGGTGCCCAAAGGCAAGCGCGTGCTGGGTGTCTTTGTGCCCATGATCGAAGCGCTGACCGAGCGCCAGTGGGGCGATAACTCACCGCCGCGCGAAGTCCAGGTCAAGCATGTGGCGCTGTTCGCGACCCCGGCCACGGTGGCCTCGCGCGCATTTCAGCGCGAGCTGGCGTTCCGCGCCATCGGCGTCGATGTGGAGGCGCAGGCCTGCGGCGGCGTCGTGGACGCGATCGAGGAGGGGGACATGATCCTTGCCGAGGCGCTGGTGCGTTCGCATGTCGAAGCGCTGAAGCGCAAGATGCCGATGCCACAGGCCGCCATCCTTGGCTGCACGCATTACCCATTGGTGGCGCAGGTGTTTCAGGACGCTTTGGGCGCGGATGTGCGGGTGTTCTCGCAAGGCGATCTGGTCGCGGCAAGCCTTGCCGATTATCTCAGCCGCCATCCCGGCATGATTGGCAGTTCCAAGGCAGCTTTCGTCACAACGGGCGATCCCAAACGGGTCAGCGACCGGGCAACCCAATTCCTGCGGCGCAAGATCGAATTCGTGCAGGCTTGATCACCTCTGCCGTTCCGCTGCCCGTTCAGGCGCGACCGGCAACCCGCATTTTAGCTATTTCTGAAGACCTATCTCCTAGAACGGCCCCTGCATGATGCGAGGTCCAGTCGATGGCGGTCTATACATTTTCGGGGTATGCGACGGACACGCTTGTATATGACAGCGCGGCCGGGACATGGACCCTCCGTTCGGATTACGATCCCGATCTGCACACAGTGACCTTCACGATTGCCGACGATGACGAATACCTGTCCGGCGACAATTTCGACGACGAGGTCGGCAACGACAGCGACCAGAATGCCAGCGTGACAGACACCTCCGGGGCGACCATCGCGCGCGGGCAGGTTTATGACGAAGAATTCTATGTCCTGTCCGATTCCGCAGGGACCAATATCTGGGTCGAACGCATCGAAATCGCGGGCCAGCATGTCGGCTATCTTGTGAGCGAGCCATTGGTCCCCGGCACGGTCTATACGCAGACCACCTTCGAGGATGCGGCCAATGACGATCCGGACGGGGCGACCCCCGATGGCAATACCGCGTCTTACGCGTGGTTCTCGAATGTCGCCTGTTTTGTCCATGGAACGCAAATCTTGACGCCAAGCGGCGCGCGGGCGGTGGAAAGCCTGCGTGTGGGGGATCTGGTCACGACCCAAGGCAGCGGCGCGCAACCCATCCGGTGGGTCGGATCGCGCCATGTGGGGGCCGCGCAGCTTGCCGCGTATCCCGAACTGCGCCCCGTCGCGCTTGAGCCGGGCTGGACGGGCTGCCAGGGGCGGCTGCTGTTGTCGCGCCAGCACGGGGTGCTTGTGCGCACGCCGGACATGTCGGAGGCCAAGCTGGCCCGCGCGTCCCAGCTGTTGCGCCTTGAAGGCGGGGCGGTCCGTGTCGCAAGCGGTGTCCGATCCGTGACCTATGTGCATTTCATGTTGCCCCATCACGAAATCGTCTTTGCCAATGGGGTGGCTACGGAATCCTTCTATCCCGGCCCGCAATCGGTGGCATCCCTGGCCCCGTTGGCGCGCCTGTCACTGCTGGCGCGGTTTCCATCTGCCAAGCCGCAGGATTTGGCGGTGGCCTATGGCGCGCCGGTGGTCCCATACGCGCGGCGACGCGACTTGCCGGCCCATGTGGACGCGGTGGCCGCTATCGGGCTGGATGACGCGCAACGCTGCGCGGAGCCAAGCTGAACCTGCAAACGGGCGTGCCGCGCACCGGACCCGCAGCGCTGCTTGCCAAGGCGATGCCCTTCCAATATGACCATTTGGCTACCAGAACAGGGCAGTGTCGGGCACGTGTTCCGAACACTTCGATCGCGAGAGACAAGACATGACCGCAAAGATCGCAATCCTCGGCGCGTCGGGTTACACCGGGGCGGAATTGATCCGGCTGATCTCTACCCATGGCGGGATGGAGATTGCCGCGCTTGGCGCCAATTCAAAGGCGGGCCTGGCGATGGCCGATGTGTTCCCGTTCTTGCGACATCTGGACCTGCCGCAGCTTGTCACCATCGACGAGATCGATTGGACCGGGATCGACCTGTGCTTTTGCGCGCTGCCGCATAAAACCTCGCAAGAGGTGATCTCTGCGCTGCCCAAAACGCTTAAGATCGTCGACCTGTCCGCTGATTTCCGTCTGCGCGATCCAGAGGCTTATGCCAAATGGTATGGCAACGCCCATGGCGCTGTCGAAATGCAGGGCCAAGCCGTCTATGGCCTGACGGAATTCTACCGCGACCAGATCGCGGCGGCGCGGCTTGTGGCGGGCACAGGCTGCAATGCGGCGACCGGCCAGTTCGCACTGCGTCCGCTGATCGAAGCGGGGGTGATCGACCTTGATCACATCATTCTGGATCTCAAATGCGCCGTGTCCGGGGCAGGGCGGTCGCTGAAGGAAAACCTGCTGCATGCGGAGCTTTCCGAGGGCACCAATGCCTATGCCGTCGGTGGCACGCACCGGCATCTGGGCGAGTTTGATCAGGAGTTTTCGGCGCTTGCCGGGCGGCCCGTGCATATTCAATTCACGCCGCATCTGATCCCGGCAAACCGGGGCATCCTGGCAACGGCCTATGTCCATGGCGATCCGGCGGCAGTACATCAGGCATTGCAGCAGGCCTATGCGACCGAGACCTTTATCGAGGTGCTGCCATTTGGCGCGACGCCGTCCACCCACGATGTGCGCGGATCGAATTTCTGCCATCTCGGCGTGACCGGGGATCGCATCGACGGGCGCGCCATCGTGGTGGCGGCGCTGGATAACCTGACAAAAGGTAGCAGTGGTCAAGCGTTGCAGAATGCCAATCTGATGCTAGGTTTGCCAGAGACACAGGGGCTGATGATGGCTCCGCTTTTCCCGTGACCGCATGAAATCGCTCAAGAAGCAACGTCGTATTCAGGTTATCGCGCTTACCGTCGTGGCGCTGATCGTTTCGACGGGTTTGATCGGCTATGCCATGCGGGACGGTATCAATTTCTTCCGCTCGCCCAGTCAGGTCATGGAAGAACCTCCCCAACCGACAGAGGTTTTCCGCATTGGCGGGCTGGTCGAAGAAGGCTCGCTTGAGCGCGGTCAGGGAGAGACGATCCGATTCAGCGTCACCGATGGGGGAGCGTCCGTTGCGGTAACCTTCACAGGTGTCCTTCCGGATCTGTTTGAGGAGAACCAAGGCATGGTCGGCACGGGCCGATATGTGAATGGTGTCTTCGAAGCCACTGAAATCCTTGCGAAACATGACGAAACCTACATGCCCAAAGAGGTCGTCGATGCGCTCAAGGAACAAGGTGTCTATCAAGAGCCTGAAAGCTAAGAACGCTCCTCCGGGCGGGTTTTAACCCCGCCTCGGCATAGTGATCCCCGGTTCGCAAGAGAAAGGCGGAGGGGAGCTGCTCATGCCGACAGTACGTGACATAGCGGAAGAGATCGTTGCCCGTGAGGGCGGCTACGTCAATGACCCGGACGATCCGGGTGGGGCGACAAATTGGGGTGTGACCATTCACACCATGCGCCGTCTTGGCCTTGACCTGAACAAGGATGGCCAGATTACGCCCGCGGATGTGAAGCGCCTGACGCGCGAACAGGCCGTGGATATCTTTATCGACCATTATTTCGAACGTCCGCGCATCGCGAAATTGCCGGACGTTCTGCAAGCCTCGGTGTTCGACATGTATGTCAACGCGGGCGGCAATGCGGTGAAAATCCTGCAACGGCTGCTGCGCGAGATGGGGTGGAACGTCACCGTGGACGGGGCGATCGGGCCGCAAACCTACACCGCCGCGCACGAAGCCTATGCCGCGGCGCCGGACCATATCGCGGATGCCTATGCCATCGCGCGGCGCAACTATTACTTCCGGCTTGCCGATCGGCGCGCGGCGTCACGCAAATATGCTCGCACGCGGGCCGGCGGCAAGGGCGGCTGGATCAAGCGCGCCGAGGAGTTCATGCGTCCGAAGTTTCACATGACCGGAGAGCAATTCGCACAGAGGGTAGCAGCATGGGGATGATCGAAGGAGTGTTGGGGTTCCTGTTCGGAAACGGGCGCAACGTGGTGAAGGAAACGGTGGAGGTGTTCCGCGAGAACGCCAACGAGGCCGATCAGCGCGGCACGCAGGTGCAGATACAGGCGATGGAGCAGCACGGCGCGGAGTTCGCCGTCGCCCGGCAGGGCGGGTTCGACCAGTTCATGGATGGGGTGAACCGGGTGCCGCGCCCGCTGTTGGCACTTGGCACGATCGGGCTGTTCGTCTGCGCGATGGTGGACCCGATCTGGTTCGCCGAACGGATGCAGGGCATCGCCTTGGTGCCAGAGCCGCTCTGGTGGCTACTGGGCGTGATCGTCAGCTTCTATTTCGGCGCGCGTCATCAGGTCAAAACGCAGCAATTCCAACGGGAAATCGCAGCCACGGTCACACGGGCGCCGCAGGTGATGGAGAATATCCGCCAACTGCGCGAGATGCGCCACGACGATCCGGGCACGGCGGATACCGGTGCCGATAGCGGTCTGCAATTCGCCGCACTGATCCCCGATCCGAACCCGGCGCTTGAGGCGTGGCGCAAGAAACGCGCCTGACCATGGGCCAGCCGCTTTCGCAGGTCGGGGGCGGCTAGCACCTTGTTGCGGCAGGGGCCACGCAGCCGTGATGCGGCATATGGACCAGACCCATTGGCGGTGACGCGCGCGCGGTTTATAACCGGCGCATGGTTACAGAATTCGGACATTTCGCATTGGTTTTGGCGTTCTGCGTGGCGATCATCCAGATGGTCGTTCCCATGTGGGGCGCGTATCGCCGGGACGCCCGGCTGATGGCGGTGGCAGAGCCTGCGGCGACGCTGCAATTCGTGCTTACCGCGCTGGCCTTTGGGGCGCTGACCTATGCCTTTGTGACCAGCGACTTTTCCCTGCGGCTTGTGGTGCTGAACTCGCACTCGGCCAAGCCGATGCTGTATAAAATCTCGGGCACGTGGGGCAACCACGAAGGGTCGATGCTGCTTTGGGTGCTGATCGTCACGCTTTTCGGGGCAATGGCGGCGTGGTTCGGGGGCAATCTGCCGCCCACATTGCGGGCGCGGGTACTGTCGGTGCAGTCGGCGATTGGCGTCGCCTTCTTCGCCTTTATCCTGTTTACCTCCAACCCGTTCCTGCGCCTCGCGGTGCCTCCGTTCGATGGCCAAGACCTCAACCCGCTTTTGCAGGATCCCGGTCTCGCCTTCCATCCGCCGTTTCTTTACCTTGGCTATGTGGGGCTTTCGATGGCCTTCTCCTTTGCCGTCGCCGCGCTGATCGAAGGGCGTGTGGACGCCGCATGGGGGCGCTGGGTCCGGCCTTGGACCCTTGCCGCATGGGTCTTTCTGACCATCGGAATCGCGCTGGGATCATGGTGGGCCTATTACGAATTGGGCTGGGGCGGGTTCTGGTTCTGGGATCCGGTCGAGAACGCCTCTTTCATGCCGTGGCTGCTCGCTGCCGCGCTGCTGCATTCCGCCATCGTCGTGGAAAAGCGCGAAGTTCTGAAAAGCTGGACGATCTTGCTGGCGATCCTGGCCTTTGGCTTTTCGCTGACCGGCACATTCATCGTGCGGTCCGGCCTGCTGACTTCTGTCCATGCCTTTGCCAATGACCCTGAACGCGGCGTGTTCATCCTAGCGATCCTTGCCTTCTTTACCGGCGGGGCGTTGACCCTGTTTTCCATCCGCGCCAGCGCGATGGAGGCGAAAGGCGTCTTTTCCGTCGTCAGCCGCGAAAGCGCGCTTGTCGCCAATAATATCCTGTTGGCGGTCAGCTGCTTCGTGGTCTTTGTCGGCACCATGTGGCCGCTGGTGGCAGAGATGCTGTTCGACCGTAAACTCAGCGTCGGCGCGCCGTTCTTCGACGCGGCTTTCCCGCCCTTCATGCTGATCCTCGGGATCATCCTGCCAGTGGGCGCGATGCTGCCCTGGAAGCGGGCGCGGCTGGGACGCGCAGTACATAGCCTGCGCTTTGCCTTCGTTCTGGCGTTGGCGATTGCGGGGCTGGTCTGGGCGATGCAATCCGGGCGGAGCCTGCTGGGGCCGGTGGGCGTTTTCCTTGCCGCGTGGATCGTCGCCGGGGCCGCTGTCGATCTGTGGTCGCGGACCGGGCGTGGCGGCTCTGTCGCGCGGCTATTCCGGCTGCCGCGTGCGGATTGGGGCAGGGCGGTCGCGCATGGCGGGCTTGGCCTGACGATGCTGGGTATTTGCGGGCTGACCGCGTGGCAGACCGAGGATATCCGCGTGGCGCAGATCGGTGTGCCGTTCGAGGTGGGCGGATACGAGTTCACGCTGTCCGATGTGCGCCGGGCGCAGGGGCCGAACTATCTTGCCACGCAAGGTGTCGTCGATGTGCGCAAGAACGGACGGCAGGTGTCGGTCCTGACACCGGAAAAGCGCGTCTACCCGGTGGCGCAGATGCCCACGACCGAGGCCGCGATCGACTACAACCTCGCGCGCGATGTCTATGTCGTGATCGGCGATCCGCAGCAGGATGGCGGCTGGGCGGTGCGGGTCTATATCAAGCCGCTGACCAACTGGATCTGGATCGGCTGCGGGCTGATGTCACTGGGCGGGCTGCTTTCGTTGAGCGACCGTCGGTTCCGTGTGGCCGCCGGGGCGCGTAAACCGCGCGCGGGCGCGGTGCCCGCGGAATGAGGCGGCTCGCTTTCCTCCTGTGGCTGGTGCTGGCCGCGCCTGCCTTGGCGCTTGATCCGTCGGAAATGCTGGCCGATCCGGAGCTTGAGGCGCGCGCGCGTGCGCTGGACCACGATATCCGCTGCGTCAAATGCCAGTCAGAGGTCGTCGCGTCCTCCAACGCGGACTGGGCCAAGGATGCGCGGCGTCAAATCCGCGAACTGATTTCCGACGGGGCCAGCGATGCCGAGGTGAAGCAATGGTTCCTTGATCGCTACGGCGAATTCGTCCTGATGAACCCGCCGAAATCGGGATCGACCCTGGCGCTATGGCTGGCGGGGCCGGCGATGTTGCTGACCGCGCTGTTGCTGGGCGGGGCCTATATTCGCCGCCGGGCGCATGCGGAGGACCCGGCGGGCGATACGGCCCTGTCCGAAGCCGAAGAGGCGCGGCTGCGCGAGATTCTCAAGGACTGACGTGGCGCTCCCCTTTCCAAGGGGCGGTGTTCTGGTAACACTTCCCCCAAAGACCGGGAGGACCACGCGATGGATTACGAGACGATCACTCTGGAAGAACGCGACGGCGTTGCAACGCTGACGCTGAACCGTCCCGACAAGATGAACGCGATGAACGCGCAGATGCGGGCGGAAGTGCAGCACGCGCTGAAGGATGCGGGCACGCGGGCGCGGGTGATCGTGTTGACCGGGGCCGGGCGCGCCTTTTGCACGGGGCAGGATCTGGGCGGGGCGAGCGCCTCTGATCTGGATCTGGAGCGGATTTTGCGCGACGAGTATGAGCCGATGCTGGAGGCGCTGGCCCATTGCCCGGTCCCCACGATTGCGGCGGTCAACGGTCCGGCGGCGGGTGCGGGGGCCAACCTTGCCCTTGCGGCGGATGTGGTGATCGCGGCTGAGAACGCTTATTTCCTGCAGGCCTTTTCACGCATTGGTCTGATCCCGGACGCGGGCGGCACCTATGTGATGCCCCGCGCGATGGGCATGGCCAAGGCGATGGGCGCGGCGCTGTTCGCAGACAAGATTTCCGCGCGGCAGGCCGACCAATGGGGCCTGATCTGGGAGGCGGTCCCCGATGATGGCTTTGCCGAACACGTGGCTGGCCGGGCGAAGCATTTGGCCGAGGGACCGACCGCCGCCTACAACACGATCAAGCGGGTGATCCGGGCAAGCTGGGACAATACAGAAGAAGAGCAGCTTGCCATGGAAGCGCGCGAGCAGGGGGCCTGCGGCAAGACGCGTGATTTTCAGGAAGGTGTGATGGCCTTCATCGAAAAACGCCCCGCGAAATTCGAAGGTCGCTGATCGGGTCCAAACCGATCTTCGGTTGACCCGGCCCACATGGCCGAACCGCCCGGAAATGGCTGAAACGAAAAGGGCCGCAACACATCTGCGTTGCGGCCCTGTTTTGTGGTGACTGAAGACCGTTTACCGGTCTTCGATGTCTGTATAGTCGCGCTCTGTCTCGCCGAGGTACAGCTGGCGCGGGCGGCCAATCTTCATCTGCGGATCGCCCAGCTGCTCTTTCCACTGCGAAATCCAACCGACTGTCCGGCTCAGCGCGAAGATCGGCGTGAACATGGAGGTCGGGAAGCCCATCGCTTCGAGGATGATGCCGGAATAGAAGTCGACATTCGGGAACAGCTTCTTCTCAGAGAAGTAGGGGTCCGCAAGCGCTTGTTTCTCAAGTTCTTTCGCCGTGGCGAGGATCGGGTTGTTCTCTACGCCCAGAAGTTCCAGCACCTCGTCGGCGGACTGCTTCATCACGGTCGCACGCGGGTCGAAGTTTTTATAGACGCGGTGACCAAAGCCCATCAGGCGGAACGGGTCGTTCTTGTCCTTGGCGCGGGCGATATATTCCGGGATCTTGTCCGGCGTGCCGATTTCGCGCAGCATCTCAAGGCAGGCCTGGTTCGCGCCGCCATGGGCAGGGCCCCAAAGGCAGGCGATGCCGGCAGCGATACAGGCGAACGGGTTCGCACCGGACGAAGACGCCAGCCGCACCGTGGAGGTGGAGGCGTTCTGTTCGTGATCGGCATGCAGCGTGAAGATACGGTCCATCGCGCGGCTCAGCACCGGGTTCACTTCATATTCTTCGGCCGGAACGCTGAAGCACATGCGCAGGAAGTTGGACGCATAGTCCAGATCGTTGCGCGGATACACGAAGGGTTGCCCGATATGGTACTTGAACGCCCAGGCGGCGATGGTCGGCATCTTCGCGATCAGACGGATCGACGCCACTTCGCGCTGCCAGGGATCGTTGATATCGGTCGAGTCGTGATAGAAGGCGGACATCGCGCCAACCACGCCGACCATGATGGCCATCGGGTGCGCATCGCGGCGGAACCCGCGGAAGAAGTTCACCATCTGCTCGTGCAGCATCGTGTGATGCGTTACGCGATGTTCGAAATCCTCAAGCTGGGCGGCTGTCGGCAGTTCACCATAAAGCAGCAGATAGCAGACTTCGAGATAATGGGATTTGCCCGCCAGTTGATCGATCGGATAGCCGCGGTGCAGCAGTTCGCCCTTGTTGCCATCGATGAAGGTGATGGTGGAATCGCAGGCCGCTGTCGACGTGAAGCCGGGATCATACGTGAACACACCGGCATTGGCGTACAGCTTGCGGATGTCGATCACATCCGGACCGGCTGTCGGGCTGTGAATGGGCAATTCATAGCTCGTGCCGTCAATCGTCAGCGTCGCGTTTTTTTGAGTGTCTTTCATGTCGATCCTTCCTCTCCGAGGGCCAGCCTGCGCGCTGATGCAGGCACGGGTAGCAGGGGCGTGTTACACAAGTCTTAAGCCAGACCTAGTTAACCATGCTTCCCCTATGACGGGAAATCACTTGTCTTGTACCACGTCCAGAATTCGGGCCAAAGACTCGTCGCGTCCCAGCACCAGCATCATGTCGTAAACCGATGGCGTTGCGGCCCGTCCGGCAAGTGCTGCCCTCAGCGGAGCGGCGAGCTTTCCGAACTTCGTGCCCTGGCTTTCAGCAAAGGCATTCATAACCGCTTCGAGATCGGTGCGGTTCCAATTAGCGGTTTGCAGATGCGGCGTCAATTCCTTCAGTATACCAAGGGATACCGTATCAAGCGCCTTGGCCGACTTCTCGTCCGGCTGAATGGGGCGGTCTGACAGGATAAACGCCGCCTTATCAAGAAGTTCGGGGAAGGTCTTTGCGCGCTCTTTCAGGAAGGGCATGGCCTGTTCCATCGCGTCATGTTGACCTTGGGTCAAGGCGGCTTGCCCAGTCGCGTCCAGAAATGCGTCCAATTCCCGCTGCAATGCGGCATCGTCACTGGCCGCAATGTGCTGGCCGCTCAGATGCTCCAATTTCTTGAGGTCAAAGCGGGCCGGCGCCTTGCCGATTCCGTCCAGATCGAACCATTCGCGCGCCTGCGCATCGGTGAAGAATTCGTCGTCGCCATGGCTCCAGCCAAGGCGGGCCAGATAGTTGCGCATCCCGGCGGCGGGGAAGCCCATTTTCTGGTATTCATCCGCGCCCAAGGCTCCGTGCCGCTTTGACAGCTTCTTGCCATCCGCCCCATGGATCAGGGGGATATGCGCCCAAACCGGCACGTCCCAGCCCATCGCGTCATAGACCATTTGCTGGCGCGCGGCGTTGTTCAGGTGATCGTCGCCGCGGATCGCATGCGTGACGCCCATATCGTGATCGTCCACCACCACAGCCAGCATATAAACCGGCGTGCCGTCCGACCGCAGCAGGACCATATCGTCAAGCTGCGCGTTGTTGATGGTCACATCGCCCTGCACTTGGTCGCGGATCACCGTCTCGCCGGTTTGCGGGGCCTTGATCCGCACGACATAGGGCGTATCGGGATGCTCCGCTTCGGTTTTGTCACGCCAAGGGGATTGGAACGGGGTTTTATGTGCTTCGCGGTGCGCGGCAATTTCTTCTTGCGTTGAAAAGCACTTATATGCCTTTCCTGATGCAAGAAGCGCCTGTGCGACTTCGGCGTGACGGTCTGCACGTTCAAACTGGCTGACCGGCTCCCCATCCCAGTCGAGACCGAGCCATGTCAGCCCCTTCAGAATCGCTTCGGTCGCCTCTGGTGTGGACCGGGCGCGATCCGTGTCTTCGATCCGCAGCAGGAATTTGCCGCCGCGGCCGCGCGCGTAAAGCCAGTTGAACAGCGCCGTCCGCGCGCCGCCAATATGGAGGTATCCGGTGGGTGAGGGAGCGAATCGTGTGACGACGGTCATGCGCGGGTTCAACCTTTGTTAACCAAGGCGGAGGTAGCCTGTTCGCCGCCTTCCTACAGAGGGCGCAACAGGGGAGCAAGCCGATGGGGCTGCTGGCATGGCTGGCCGGGCACTTGCAGGCGCAGCGCGGGATGCTGCTGCCTTGGGTGCCGGTATGCTATGGGATTGGCATTGCGATTTACTTCGCGCAACCGGTGGAGCCGTCGCGGGAATTCCTGTGGGCGCTGGCCGGGGCAGGGCTGATCTGTGCGGCGATTGCGCAGATCTTGCGCGGCAGCGCGACCGCCATTCTGCTGACCGGGGCCACGTTCATCTGTGCGGGCGTGCCGATGGCGGGTTGGCGGGCGCATGACGTGGCCGCCCCGGTGCTGGGCTGGCGCTATTACGGGCCTGTAGAGGGGCGCGTGGTCGCCATTGACCGGTCGGCATCCGATGCGGTGCGCCTGACGCTGGACAGGCTGCGCATGGGTAAAATCCCAACCGCGCGCACGCCCGAACGGGTGCGGATTTCCCTGCATGGCGATGCGGCGGGATCGATCACACCCATGCCGGGGCAACGGATCATGACCACCGCGCATGTCTCGCCACCCGGCGGTCCGGTGGAGCCGGGCGGCTTTGATTTCCAGCGTCATTCCTGGTTCCTCAAGCTTGGCGGTGTTGGCTATACCCGCGTGCCTATCGTGCAAGCCGGGCCGCCCGACATTTCCGGTTGGCGTATGCGCGTGTTCACCATGCGCATGGCGGTGTCGCATTTCGTGCGGGATATCCTGCCCGGCGATATCGGGGGCTTCGCCGCCGCCGTCACATCCGGGGATCGCAGCGGAATGGGGCAGGCGGCGCTGGAGGATTTGCGGGCCTCCAACCTTGCACATCTTCTGGCGATTTCCGGGCTGCATATGGGCCTGCTGACCGGGTTTGTCTTTGCCGTGCTGCGCTTTGGCCTCGTCCTCGTGCCGGGGGTCGCGCTGCATTGGCCCGTGCGTGCCATCGCGGCGGCGGGGGCGCTTGTGGCCGGTGCGGGGTATCTGGCGCTGTCGGGCGGCAATGTCTCGACCGAGCGGGCCTTCATCATGGCAGCGGTGGCCTTGGGCGCGGTCATGCTGAACCGCCGGGCCATTTCGCTTCGCTCTGTCGCGATTGCCGCGATGATCGTGCTGAGCCTGCGCCCCGAAGCGATGCTGGGGCCGGGCTTCCAGATGTCCTTTGCGGCCACAGCGGGTCTGGTCGCCGTATTCAACGCGCTGCGCGACGCGCCATGGCGCTTGCCCCGCTGGGTGCAGCCGGTGTCCGCCGTGGTGATTTCCTCGGCCGTGGCGGGACTGGCAACTGCCCCGTTCTCAGCCGCTCATTTCAACGCGGTCTCGCATTACGGCCTGTTCGCCAATGTGCTGAGCGTGCCGGTCATGGGCGCTCTTGTGGTGCCAGCCGCTGTTCTGGCTGCATGTCTTGCGCCGATCGGGCTGGCAGCCCCGGCGCTGTGGGTCATGGGGTGGGGGCTGGAATGGATTCTCTTTGTCGCGCAGACCACTGCCAATTTCCCAGGTGCGCGCAGCTTTGTGGTCGGCCCGTCGGCTTGGGTGCTGCCGTGCCTGACCCTGGGGTTGGTCGTCATCATCCTTTGGCAGGGGCGGCTGCGCTGGATCGGCGTTGGGCCGGTGGCTGCGGCGCTGATGCTGTGGTCGGTGCAGGAACGACCGGCGGTCCTGATTTCGGACACTGGCGGCTTGGTCGGGGTGATGACCGCAGAGGGCCGGGCGCTGAGCCGCGCACGCGGGTCGGGCTTCGTGGCGACCAACTGGCTGGAGAATGACGGCGATGGCGGCGATCAGGCGGCGGCCCATGCACGCTGGGCGGCAGAATGGCCCGCGGAGGAAGGCAGCCGCGCCGCACGCGCCGCCTTGGCAGGCGTGCCACTTTGGCATGTGACGGGGAAGAAAGCGGCGGCGGCTGCGCCCGATTGCACGGCGGGTATTCTGGTTAGCAACCAGCCCGTGCCGCGCCAGTCGCCAGACTGTGCCTTATTCGACCCCGATCGGCTGAAATCCACCGGGGCAGTTGCGCTCTATCTGGTGCCGGGTGGTCAGCTTGTGGTCCGAACCGCCCGCGATGTGGCGGGCGAGCGGCTTTGGTCCCAATGGCCCGATGCCGCGCCACGCCATGCAGCGGTACGGGCGCTTCAATACGTGCGGATCAGCCCGACCAAGCGGCCCTGAACCTTGACCCGTCCGACCGGGAACACCCGCGTTTCATAAGCAGGGTTGGCCGCTTCGAGCGCGATCGTATCGCCTTGGCGGCGATAGCGCTTCAAGGTGGCTTCATGATCCTCGACCAAGGCCACAACGATATCCCCGTTATCGGCGCTGGAGGTTTCGCGGATCACGACCACGTCGCCATCGTTGATCCCGGCTTCGATCATGGAATCGCCACGCACTTCCAGCGCGTAATGATCGCCGCGACCGGACAGCATTTGACCGGGCACCGCAACAGAATGGCTGGCTTCGCTGATCGCTTCGATTGGAACACCGGCGGCGATGCGGCCCATGACGGGCAGTTCCTGAACATGCAGGCCGGATACATCCATCGCAGCGGATGGCGGCGGGGCAGAAGGACGGTCGCCTTCGATCACGCGCGGGGTGAAACCCGGCTGCTGGCCTGCCATCGCATCGGGCAGCTTGACGATTTCGATGGCGCGGGCGCGATGTGCCAGGCGTCGGATGAACCCACGCTCTTCCAGCGCGGTGATCAGCCGGTGAATCCCGGATTTGGAGCGCAGATCAAGCGCCACCTTCATTTCGTCGAAACTGGGTGGAACACCGTCGCGCTGCATCCGTCCGTGAATGAATTGCAGCAGATCCAATTGTTTTTTCGTCAGCATTTGCTGCCCCTCTGTCGCCTGTAATTGACTTTTGTTCTAGAAGTGTTCTCGTTTTGTGTCAACAAATCCTGAACATCGCCGGAACATTAGGGGCTTTATGGTTAAAGAGGGATGAAATCCAAAAGCTCTCCGGCGGCGCGTGCCGGATCATGTACAGGCCGCACGGCAAGCGCGTTTGCGCGCGACAAAACAGACAGCAGGGCACTGTCCTGACGGTCGAAAATGCGCGCTTGGCCATCGCTGACTTCGGCGCGCATATAATGCTCGCGCGGGCCGTTTGGCCCGATATCGTGGCTAAGCCTTGCGGTGATGCGTGGGGCCGCGGTGGGGGCGTCGCCCTGCATGGCGCGGATGACGGGAAGCATGAAGATCGACCCGCAAACCATTGCTGAAACGGGATTTCCGGGCAGTCCGATCAGGGGTTTTCCGTCGATACGCCCCGCCATCAGGGGCTTGCCAGGGCGCATCGCGATTTTGTAGAAGGCGCGCTCCATCCCCATGTCTTCAGTCACGCCCGCGACCAGATCATGATCGCCGACGGACGCGCCGCCAATGGTCACGACCAGATCGGCGTCGCCTGCAAGGGCAAGGCAGGTTTTCAGGCTGGCGGCCGTATCGCGCGCGGCGGGCAAAAGCCGGGCTCGGGCGCCGTTGGCCTCAAGCAAAGCGGCCAGCCCATAGCTGTTGGAGGCGATGATCTGATCGGGGCCGGGCGTCTCGCCGGGTTGCACAAGCTCGTCCCCGGTGGGCAAGATCGCAACGACCGGGGCCGGGCGCACCGTCACTTCGGCATGGTTCATGGCGGCCAGCAGCGCCACGTCTTGCGGCGTCAGCGGGGTCGGCTTGTCGAACCGTTCTCCGACGCTGAAATCGGCACCGGCAGGGCGGATGTTGTCCGAAGAGAACTCTCGGGCGGTCACCGTCATCAGATCGCCGCGCAGGCTGGTATCTTCTTGAATGACGACGAAATCCGCGCCTTCCGGCACTGGCGCGCCGGTAAAGATACGCACCGCCTGACCGGGTCCGACACTGCCCGCGAAACCATGGCCGGCTGCGGCTTCTCCAACGACCTTGAACAGGGCGTCCTGTTCGACCTCGGCCGCCTTGACCGCGAAACCGTCCATGGCAGAGGCAGCAAAGGGCGGCTGTGTGCGTTGCGCGGTGACGGGGTGGGCCAGAACGCGTCCGGCGGCCTGCCGCAGCGGAACCGTTTCCGGCGGCAGGGGCGACGCCAGCGCGAACAGATGCGCCAGAGCCTCGTCGACGGAAATCATTTCGCTTCGTAACGGCCTGATTTGCCGCCATCTTTCAGGGCGACATGGATGCCGCCGATCTCCATGCTGCGGTCCACCGCCTTGACCATGTCATAAACGGTCAGCGCCGTGACCGAGACAGCAGACAGCGCTTCCATCTCTACCCCGGTCTGGCCGGTGGTCTTGACCGTCGCGGCCAAACGCAGGCCAGGCAGGTCATGGTCAGTCTCGATCTCGATCGCGACCTTGGCGATGGGCAGGGGATGGCAAAGGGGAATAAGGTCCGACGTTTTCTTCGCCGCCATGATCCCGGCAAGGCGGGCAACCCCGGCGACATCGCCTTTCTTGGCCTCGCCTTTTTCAATCAGGTCAAGGGTTTCCGGCGCCATCTTAATCCATCCGCGTGCGACAGCGACACGGTCGGTGACGGCCTTGTCCGACACGTCGACCATGTGGGCCCGGCCATCGGCATCAAAATGGGTCAGCGCCATGTTACATGGCCCCGGAGGTCAGGGGATTGGACAGCAATGCACGGGTGGCGGCGGTCACGTCCTCCTGCCGCATCAGGCTTTCGCCGATAAGGAATTTCCGCACGCCATACATCGCGAGATCCTTCAGATCGTCCGGCGTTTCCAACCCGCTTTCCGACACGATCACCCGGTCCTCGGGCGCACGGCGCGACAGGTTGCGCGTGGTGTCGAGCGTTGTCTCGAAGGTCCGCAGATCGCGGTTGTTGATCCCGATCAGGGGGCTTTGCAGATGGGTTGCGCGCTCCAACTCGGCCTCGTCATGGACCTCGATCAGGCTATCCATGCCCCATTCGGTCGCGCAGGCTTCAAGCTCTGCCGCCTGCTGGTCGGACACGGAGGCGAGGATGATCAGGATGCAATCCGCCCCAAGTGCGCGGGCTTCGGCGACCTGATAGGTGTCATACATGAAATCCTTGCGCAGCACCGGCAAGTCGCAGGCGGCGCGCGCTTCGGTCAAAAAGGACTTTGCGCCCTGAAAGCTGGGTGTGTCGGTCAGAACGGAAAGGCATGTCGCGCCGCCCGCTTCGTAGGCCTTCGCCAATTCGGCGGGGTCGAAATCATCGCGGATCAAGCCCTTGGACGGGCTGGCTTTTTTGATCTCGGCGATGAGGCCGTAACCGGTCCGGCTTGCTGTCACCAGCGCGTCGGTGAAAGGGCGGACCGCGTCGGCCTGCTGCGCCTCGGCCTCGATTTCGGAAAGCGGTTTTTCCGCTTTATCTGCTTCGATCTCTTCCAGTTTGTAGGCTTTGATCTTGTCCAGAATTGTCTCGGTCATGGCGCCTGTGTCCAGTTGATCTCCGTGTCACCATGATCCTTAAGCCATTGGTTGACGGTTGAAAATGGGCGCGAGCCGAAAAAGCCGCGATAGGCGGATAGAGGGGACGGGTGCGCGGTTTCGATCTTGAGGTTTCGGGTGGGGTCCACCTTTGCGGCGACCTTCTGTGCGTGGCTGCCCCACAGGACATAGGCGCGGGGCCGATCCGCGAGGCGCTCCAGCACATCCCGCACCAGCGCGGCCCATCCAAGTGCCTTATGCCCGCCGGCTTTGCCCTGCGGCACCGTCAAGCTGGTGTTGAGCAGCAGCACGCCTTGGTCGGCCCAATCCTGGAGGGCGGTCTGCGTGCGCGTCACTTTAAGATCGTCTTGCAATTCCTTAATAATGTTACCAAGGCTATCAAGCCGTCCGGGAAATCCGTTGGGGATTGAAAACGCCAGCCCGTCCGCCTTGCCTGGCGTATGATAGGGGTCTTGGCCCAGGATCACGACGCGGGTTGCGTCCGGCTGGCACCGTTCCAGCGCGGCGAAAACCTGCGGCGCGGGCGGAAAGACAGGCCCGTCTTCCTGTGCCAGACGCGTTTCGATCTGGGGCAACTGGGCCGTGAAGAAGGGCAGCGTGGACCAGTCGCCAAGGCGGCTCAGGTCCAGTTTCATGCGGCCGATGTGATCTGCGCGACCTTGGCGATTTTTTCTTTCGCCGCGCCGCTGTCGATGCTTTGCGCGGCGCGGGCCACGCCCTGTTTCAGATCATCCTCGACGCCCGCGACCTTCAGCGCGGCGGCGGCGTTCAGCAGCACCGCATCGCGGTAAGCCGACGGCGCGCCATCCAGCAGGGCGGCGAAGGCCGTGGCATTTTCCGCCGGAGTGCCGCCGACGATATCTTCGAACGGGTGTACGGGCAGACCGGCATCGTCCGGGTGCAGTTCGAAATCGGAGACAGAGCCATCGGGGGCCAGCGCGCTAACCCAACTGATGCCGGTGATCGTAAGTTCATCCGTGCCGTCCGACCCATGCACCAGCCACGCCGCTTCAGAGCCAAGCAGGCCGAGCGTTTCGGCCATCGGGCGGATCAGGTCGCGGGAAAACGCGCCCGTAAGCTGCCGTTTGACGCCTGCGGGATTGGTGAGCGGGCCCAGAATGTTGAAAATCGTGCGTGTGCCCAGTTCTGACCGGGTCGGCATGACATGGGCTGTGGCCGGGTGGTGCATCGGGGCCATCATGAAGCCAATCCCCGCTTCTTGCAGGGCTTTTTCGACCACCTCGGGGCCAACCATCACCTTGATGCCAAGCTGCGTCAGGGCATCGGCCGCACCGGATTTGGAACTGAGATTGCGGTTGCCGTGTTTGGCGACCGGCACCCCGGCACCTGCCACGACGAAAGCCGTCGCGGTGGAAATGTTCAGCGTGCCCTTGCCGTCACCGCCGGTACCGACGATGTCCATCGCACCTTCGGGGGCGCGGACCTTGTTGCACTTGGCCCGCATCACGCCCGCGGCGGCGGCGTATTCATCAACGGTCTCTCCGCGCGTGCGCAGCGCCATCAGCAACCCGCCCATCTGGGACGGGGTCGCCTCACCATCAAAGAGGATCGAGAACGCCTGTTCGGCCTGTGCGCGGGTCAGCGGGCCATTGGCGGATGCGTCGATCAGCGGTTTGAGCGCTTCACTCATGCGGGCACCTTCATCATGTCGAGGAAATTCTGAAGCATCTTGTGCCCATGCTCCGACCGGATCGATTCCGGATGGAATTGCACGCCCTGGATCGGCAATTCGCGGTGTTGCAGGCCCATGATCGTGCCGTCTTCAAGCTCTGCCGTGATTTCCAGCACGTCTGGCAGGCTGCCCCGGTCGACCACAAGCGAGTGATAGCGCGTCGCCGCAAACGGCGAGGGCAGGCCTTTGAAGACGCCTTTGCCCTCATGCGAAATCTGCGCCAGCTTGCCATGCACGATTTCCGAATGGCGTACCACTTTGCCGCCGAAGGCTTGACCGATGGTCTGGTGACCAAGGCACACGCCCATCAGCGGGGTGCGCGTTTCGGCGGCGGCTTCGGTCAGGGCAAGGCAGATACCGGCCTGATCGGGATCGCAAGGGCCGGGCGACAGCAGAATCCCCGCCGGGTTCAGCGCCATCGCCTGCTGCACATCCAGCGCATCATTGCGATGCACCTGAACATCGGCGCCAAGCTCGCCCAGATAATGGACGAGGTTGTAGGTAAAACTGTCGTAGTTATCGATCAAAAGCAGCATGAGCCGGGACCTTGGATGGACACTCACTCTGGTCATGAGTGGCATGTGCAGGTTATAACGTCCGCATACTTGTTCAGGCTTGGCGGGGAGCGTCAAGGGGCCTCCGGGTTGGCGATCCCTCCCGCTTTGTGGCTTAGAGACAAGACAGAGGTTGTTCGATGGTTCTGCGGCCCTGCTTGGCAGGGTGGGCCGCACCGGAAGAGAGAGCGGGGCATGGCACGAGGATTCCTTGGGGGAATGTTGATCGGCGGGCTAGTATCCGTTGGCGCAGCCGTCATTCTTGCGATCTTGGTGGAGCCGCCGCGCCCGCCGGAATTTGCCGCATCACTCAGCGATGACGTGGACACGCCGGAAGTGCCTGTGGCCACAGTCGGGACTGTGCCCGGGCGCGATGGCGATGAGCCGCTGCGCCCCGCGACACCGCAAGTCACCGAACCGGACCCCGGCGCAGATTCGGCGCTGGATGGCGATGCGACACAGCCCGGTCCCGCACCGCAGGCTGTCGAATTGGCGAGTGATGCGCTGAAACCTGCCGAGTTGCCCGCTGCCGTGGCCGCGCCCGCTGCGGTCGCAACGGATACGCCCGTAACATCGTCGCGCAACGTGGTGCAGCAGATCGCACCGCAGCCGGATGCCGTGGCACAGGTGGAAATCACACCGCCCGCCGCGCGACCATTGCCGGCGCAAATAGCCACCCTTGGCGCGGGGGCGCAATTGACGGCTGAACCTGAACAGGCGCCAGCCCCGACCGTGCCCGGCAGGTATACCGGCAGCCCAGCGGCGCAAAGTTCTGCCCCGGTATCGCTTGCGCAGCCCAGCGAGCCGGACGCAATGGATGTGAGCGCACCGGACCGGATCGCCAGCGCGCCCGCGCAGGTGCAACTGGCCCCGCCGGTCATCGCCAATCCGGCACCGCAAGACACGGGCGATGCTGGTGTGTCCTCGGCCGCGCCCGATGTGCAGCGGACCGCCGCGGCGCAGGCACCGGCGCAACCGGGTGTCATCGCGCCGCAAGACAATCAGGTTACAAGCGCTGTGCAGGATCCGGGGGCCGCAGGCCCGTCCGCGCAAGCGCCCGGACTGCGCGGAACCGCGAATAACGCGCCGCGAATTGCCGCGCTGGGACAGTCCGAAACGGCCATTGCACGCCCGATGATCGGCACCCCGGCGAAATCGCTGTTGGCGCGGTCCGGCGATGCCTTGGCCACGCCAGAGCAGGGCGTCCTGCCCACGATCACGGCGCCGCAACCGGAAAACTCCGCGCTGGTCGCCCATGCCGAAACTTTTGAAAACGCAGAGGATAAACCCCTGCTGTCCATCGTCCTGATGGATAGCGGATTCGCGATCGACGATGACACGGTCGGCCTGCCAGCGCTGCGCAGCTTCCCGCACAAGCTGTCCATCGCTGTGGATTGGAGCCTGCCGGACGCCGCTGATCGGGCCGCGCTGTATCGGTCGCGCGGGTTCGAGGTTCTGGCGATGATCGACCTGCCGGAAAACCTGACTGCCTCGGATACCGAGGTCGTGCTGACCGCCGCGCTGGATACCGTGCCCGAAGCGGTCGGCGTGCTGGAAGGGCCGGTGACTGGGTTGCAAGGCACGCCGGAAATGGCGGCGCAGGTGGGCGAAATCCTCAGCGAGACGGGCCATGGCATCATCTGGCGGTCGAAAGGGCTGGATACGGCGCGCAAACTGGCGGCCAAGAATGGCGTGGCCTCGCACACGATGTTCCGCGATTTCGACAGCAGCGGGCAAACACCGATCGTGATCCGCCGCTTTCTGGATCAAGCGGCCTTCAAGGCAGGTCAGCAGGGCGGGCTGATCATGGTCGGGCGTCTGCGCACCGATACGATTTCGGCGCTGTTGGTCTGGGGGCTGCAGGACCGGGCCAGCCGGGTCGCCATCGCGCCGGTCTCTGCCGTGCTGCAAGTCCCGCAAGAGCCGTCCTGACCCATCCCCAGAAAGGGGCGCGCGCAGGCGCGGTCAGATGATTTCGTCTTCGTCAAAGAGCGGGTCGGATTCCAGCTGCGCGGTCAGGTCTTCGACAACGTCTTCGCTGACCCGCTGACGCAGCGTCGCCAGATGGAACAGGGCGTCGCCCTCGTTGACGAGGGGATGTATCGCCCGCCCGATCAGCAGGCCGGGGCCGGGGGCGGTCAGTTCCGCCTCGGTATCGCCGAACGGGTCAGAGACAACGGCCAGCACATCGCCTTCCGCGACCAATTCGCCCTCTGCCCGGAACATCCGCAGCAGACCGCCGGCAGGGGCGCGCAGCCACTTGCTCGATTGGCACAGGTAAGGTTCGCTGCGCGGCTTCTTGATGCCTTTTGCGGGCAGCATATTCGCCCCGCGCAGCACCCGCAGGATACCCGCCACACCGGCGCGCACACTGATTTCGTCAAAGCGCAGCGCCTCGCCAGCCTCGAACAACAGCACGGGCACACCGCAGGCCGCAGCCTCCCCCCGCAGGGAGCCGTCACGCAGCGGCGAGGTCAGGATTACCGGCGCGCCGAAATCGCGGGCCATGGCGGCGGTGGTCTTGTCGCCCTGCGAAATCCGGATTTGCGGCAGGTTGGTGCGGTGGATCGCGGCGGAGTGCAGATCGATGCCGAAATCGCAGCGCTTCACCACATCGTTTAGGAATTGATGCGCCAACCGCGCCCCCAGTGAGCCGCCGGTGGAGCCGGGAAAACAGCGGTTCAGGTCACGGCGGTCCGGCAGATAGCGCGAGCGTGTGAGAAAGCCGAAGCTGTTGACGATCGGGATGATCAGCAACGTGCCCCGGATATGGTCAAGCTGCGGCGTGCGCAGCAGGCGGCGCAGAATTTCAACGCCGATCACCTCGTCCCCATGCACGGCGGCAGAGATAAACACGGTTGGCCCATCGCGCTTGCCATGCAGGACTTCGACTTCCATCCCCACGGGGGTGTGGTCCGGCAGGGTCGATACAGGAAGCGTCGTACGTGCGCGGCTGCCCGGCGATATGGTGTGACCACCGAACTCGAACGCTGCGCGCATTAGCTGTTTCCGCTCCCGTCGAAACGCGACGCATCGGCTGCGGCGCGCCGGATGGCGTTGGATTTATGGACGGTTTCCATGAACTCGGCCTCCGGGTCGCTGTCATAGACCACGCCGCCACCGGCTTGGATATACAGCGTTTCATCCTTGATGACGGCCGTGCGCAGGGCGATACACATATCCATATCGCCACCCGCGCTGAAATAGCCGACGCCGCCGCCATAGATGCCGCGCTTTTCCGGCTCCAACTCGTCGATGATCTCCATCGCGCGCACTTTGGGTGCGCCAGAGACGGTCCCGGCGGGCATCCCGGCAAAGAACGCATCCAGCGCGTCTTTGTCCTCGTGCAGCTCGCCCACGACATTCGACACGATATGCATCACGTGGCTGTACCGCTCGACGATGAATTCCTCGGTCGGGCGCACGGTCCCGATCTTGGCCACGCGGCCCACATCGTTGCGGCCCAGATCCAGCAGCATCAGATGTTCGGCCAGTTCCTTCTGGTCGGCCAGAAGATCGGCTTCGAGCGCGCGGTCTTCCTCGGGCGTGGCGCCGCGCGGGCGGGTGCCTGCAATCGGGCGGATCGTCACTTCGCGGCCAAAGACCCGCACCAGAATTTCGGGCGAGGCTCCGACCACATGGAAGCCGCCGAAATTGAAATAGAACATGAAGGGCGACGGGTTCGTGCGCCGCAAAGACCGGTAAAGCGCGAAGGGAGGTTGCTTGAACTCTTGCGCCCAGCGTTGTGCGGGCACCACCTGAAAGATATCGCCCGCCCGGATGTAGTCCTTGGCCTTTTCCACGGCGGCCTTGTAGCCATCGCGCGTGAAATTGCTGACCGGTGCGGCGGGGTCTTGCGCCTCGCCCAGATCGCGGCCCACGGCGGGCACGGCGCGTTCCAGATCGCGCACGGCATCCATCACCCGTTCCGCCGCCTGCGCATATGCGGCCCGGGCAGATTGCCCTTCGCCAGCCCAAGCCGGCGAGACGACAGTCACCTCGCCCTTGACGCCATCCAGTACCGCGATGACCGACGGGCGCAGCATCACAGCATCGGGCAGGCCAAGCGGATCGGGGTTGATATTGGGCAGATGTTCGACCAGCCGCACCATGTCATACCCCAGATAGCCGAACAGCCCCGCCGCCGCTTGCGGCAGGTCGCCGGGCAGATCGATCCGGCTTTCGGCGATCAGGGCGCGCAGCGCGTCAAGGGGGGGCTGCTCCAGCGGGGTGAAGGCCTCCTCGTCATAGCGGGCCTGCCTGTTCACCTCGGACCGGGTGCCCCGGCAGCGCCAGATCAGGTCCGGCTTCATCCCGATGATCGAATAGCGGCCGCGCACTTCGCCGCCGGTTACGGATTCCAGCATGAAGGCGTTCTTGGCCCCGCCCGACAGCTTCAGCATCAGAGAAACCGGCGTGTCCAGATCGGCGGCAAGCCGTGCATAGACGACTTGGTTCTGGCCTGCCTCGAAGCCTTTGGCGAATGTGTCGAAATCGGGTGTGAGGGCCATGGGGGTTACTGGAAATTCGCGTTGACGGCTTCCACCGCTGCCTGATCGATCCGCGGCTCGGCGCGCAGGCCCACATCGTTGGTGTAGATGTCGAACAGATCCTGCGCCAGCGCCTGGTCCAGCGTCCGTTGCAGGCTGGCGCGCAGGGCGGTCGCCTGATCGCTATCGGCGGCAGGGTCCACCGCATCCAGCCGGACAATCACCACGAAGCCCCCACCTGTCACGGTGCGCACATCGCCCGGTTCCATCGCGAAGACCTCGTCAAGGAAGGCGGGCGGCGTGTTGGGCACGAAGGCCCCGCGCGTGCGGTCCTCTTCCACCGTGGCGGTCAGGTTCAGTTCCGCGAAATCTGCGCCCTGCGCGATTTGCGCGACCAGACCTTCGGCCATCTCGCTCAGGGCCGCCTGGGTCCGTTCCACGATCATGGCGTCGCGGACCTTGTCCTTGGCGTCGTCGAAAGGTTCGGGGCGGGCGGGCTGTTCGCGGTTCAATCGCATGGCGAACACGCCACCATCATCAAGAAGTTCGATTTCAGGAAAATCATCCAGCGTCAGCTGCGCGGCGGCGTCCCGGAAGGCCAGATAGGCCGCAATGTCATCGGCGCTTTCCTCGGTCCAGTCGATCTGTCCCAGCACCATGTCGCTTTCGGCGGCGACCTCTTCCAGTGTTGCGCCACCGGCAAGCAGGTCTTCGTAGTTTTCCGCCTGATTTTCGATGATCCGGCCCGCGCGCTCCAGCGCCAGAGTTTCACGCAGGGTGGGCAGGGCTTCTTCGTATTCGACCTTCTGCGCAGGCAAAATGCCGTTCACCCGGAACAGCGCCGGGCCAAGATCGGTGGGCAGCGGCCCGACCACATCGCCGGTTTCAGCGGCAAACACCGCTTCGCCCGCCGCGTCGAGTTCCAGACGGTCCACATCGCCCAGATCCACATCCTGCAATGTCAGGCCGCGGCCTTCGACCAGCGTCTCGAAGGTGGTTCCATCCACTTCCAGCGCGGCAGCCGCACTATCGGCAGCGTCCTGATCCAGAAAGACCAGACGTTCGACAAGGCGGCGTTCAGGCTGCGCGAATTCGTCGATCCGGTCGTCATAGGCCTGGCGCAGCGCGTCCTCGTCCAGTTCCACCTGATCGACCAGCATCTCGGGCGTCAGCCACGCATAGGTGATGTCCTTGCTGGCTGGCAGCATGAACTGATCGGTGTTCTCATCGTAATAGGCTTGCAGTTCCGCGTCAGTCGGTTCGATGACGTCGCCCGCGACAAGGGTCGGGTCCAGCGCGGACCACGTAAAGCTGCGCTGCTCTCCGGCATAGGCGACCAGCGTGTCGGCAAAGCTGGCTGGCATGGAAATCCCGTTGATCACGGCGCTTTGCAACAAGCGGCGGGCGGTGTCTTCGCGCAGCGAGTCCTCGAACTCTTCTTCGCTCAAGCCCTGACGTTCCAGCGCAAAGGCATAGGCCTCACGGTCGAATGTGCCGTCCAGCGATTTGAACGCATCGAAGCTAAGCACTTGGTCGCGGACATTTTCGTCGCCGATGGACAGGCCCATCTGCGTGGCCTCGTGATCCAGCGCGCGGGTCGTGACCAGCTGTTGCAGAACCGCTTGATCCAGACCGATTGCGCGCGCTTCGGCAAAGGGCAGGGCCTGACCGGTCTGTTCCTGAAAGGCGCGCATTTCACGTTGCATGGCGCTGAAATAGGATTGGGTCGAAATCGGCTTGCTGCCGACTTTCCCGATGGTCCGGATATTGCCATTCAGGTTCGTGGCGCCGAAACCGGCAAGTCCAAGGATCAGCAGTGCCAGCAACACCCAGACAGCTGTTTTCGAAAAGCTCGACGTTTTGGCCATGTCGCCCCCTGTAAACATCCCGCATGACGCAGGTTTGGCGTTGAATATTTCAGCCGCCGCGCGGGGGCAAGCGGTTAGAGCGCGTCAAGACGCCGATACATGTCCCCGATCCCGTCCACATCCAGATTGGCAAAGGCGATCCGCAGCCCCTTGGCGGCCTCGGGCGCGCCGCTCGGATAGAACATGGTGGCAGGCAGGCACAGCAGGCCCGCGCTATGCACAAGGTTCTGCGCCAACACGTCGGAGGGCGTGTCGAACGGATGCTCCACATAGGCGAAATAGGCGCCCAAACCCTTGAGCGTCCAGCCCTTCGCCGCCAGAGGGGCGAAACCGTCTGCAATGGCTTTGCGCCGTGCAAGGATTTCATCGCGTTCGCCCGCCAGCCACTGATCCAGGTTCTGCATACCCCACAGCGCGGCGATCTGGCCGACCTGAGCGGGGCAGATCGTTACCGTATCAAGGAACTTTTCCGCCTCTGCCAGCCGCGCGGGTGAGGCGATCATCGCGCCAACCCGGTGCCCGGTCAGGCGATAGGATTTGGAGAAAGAATAAAGGTGGATCAGCGTGTCGTCCCAATCCGGGTCGCGAAACAGGTCATGGGGCGCACCGGGCGCGGCGTGAAAGTCGCGGTAGGTTTCGTCCACGACCAGCGCGATGCCCTTGGCGCGGGCCAGATCGCGGAACGCCGACAGCAGCGCCGCCGGGTACTCGACACCGCCGGGGTTGTTCGGCGTGATCAACACGATGGCGCGGGTGCGGTCGGTGATGCGGGCGGCGGCATCAACCGGGTCGGGCAGAAGATCGTCGCCGGTGGGCAGCGGAACCGCGCCGATGCCGGTCATGTCCAGCCACATTTTGTGGTTGAAATACCAAGGCGTTGGCAGAAGAACCTCATCCCCCTCTGCGCACAGCGTCGTCATGGCGGCGGCGAAGGCTTCATTGCAGCCAGAGGTGATGCAGACCTGATCCGACGTCACCGCGCCGCCATAGATCCGTCCGGTCCGTTCCGCCAAGGCTTCGCGCAGGGGCGTCAGCCCAAGCACCGGACCGTAAAGATGCGCGTCCGGGTTGGTCAGGATCGCGTCGGCCATCGCTTGGCGCAGCGGTTCTGGCGGCGGGTCCACCGGCGCGGCTTGGCTGACATTGATCAGCGGCCGGTCGGCCGAGAAGGTCACGCCGTCAATCCATTTCCGCGCCTCGACGATCGGTGCGGGGAAGGTCGCGCGCGTGCCGCTCATGCCAGTGTCACCAGCGCATGCCGCTTCTTGCCTGCGGACAGTTTCACGGGTGAGGCCAGCGCTTGCGCATCCAGCATCAAACCGGCATCGGTCAATGGCGCATCGTCGATCCGCGCGCCGTTCTCTGCGATCAGGCGTTTGGCATCCTTGCCCGATTTCGCCAACCCGGCCCGCACGATTGCCTGCACGATGGACAGCGGCAGGTCGGCTTCGGTCACGGACAGAGTCGGAAGATCGTCGCCCACGCCGCCTTTTTCAAAGACTTCGCGCGCGGTGGCTTCTGCGGTCCTTGCGGCCTCGGCCCCGTGGCACAGCGTCGTCACCTCATTGGCGAGGATGATCTTGGCATCGTTGATCTCCGATCCTTGCAGCGCGCCAAGGCGGTTGCATTCCTCCACCGGCAATTCGGTGAAGATTTTCAGGAACTTGCCGGTGTCCGCATCCGTGGTGTTGCGCCAGAACTGCCAGAACTCATAGGGCGACAGCATATCAGCGTTGAGCCAGATCGCGCCGCCTTGGCTTTTGCCCATCTTGCGCCCGTCCGAAGTGGTCAGAAGCGGGGTGGTGAGCCCGTAAATCTCGTGGTCGAGCACGCGGCGGGTCAGGTCGATCCCGTTGACGATATTGCCCCACTGATCCGATCCGCCCATCTGAAGCACGCAGCCATAACGGCGGTTCAGTTCAAGGAAATCATAGGCTTGCAGGATCATGTAGTTGAATTCGAGGAAGGACAGGGATTGTTCCCGGTCCAGCCGCGACTTCACCGATTCAAAGCTGAGCATCCGGTTCACACTGAAATGCCGGCCGATGTCGCGCAGGAACTCAAGGTAGTTCAGCCCGTCCAGCCATTCGGCGTTATTCAGCATCAGCGCATGGGTGTCGCCGTCGCCATAGTCGAGGTATTTGGCAAAGACCTGCTTCATCCCGTCGATATTGGCGTCGATCTGTTCGGGGCCAAGCAGCGGGCGTTCGTCGCTGCGGAAGGACGGGTCACCCACCTTGGTCGTCCCGCCACCCATCAGCGTGATCGGCTTGTGACCGGTCTTTTGCAGCCAGCGCAGCACCATGATGTTCATCAGGTGGCCGACATGCAGCGACTGCGCCGTTGCGTCATAGCCGATATAGGCGGTCACGACCCCATCTGTCAGCGCATCGTCAAGCGCCTGATAATCGGTGCAGTCGGCCAGAAAGCCGCGCTCCATCATCACGCTCATGAAGTCCGATTTGGGATGGTAGGTCATGTCTTGCCTCGGGTTGGAATTGCAGGGCATCTATAGGCAAGGGATGGGCAAAGGAAAAGAGCATGAAAAAGGCCCGTGGGCAGGCGATGCCGATGCGTGTGTTGGGTGCCATGAGCGGCACTTCTCTGGATGGGGTGGATGCTGCGGTTCTGGAAACCGACGGGCAGCAGGTTCTGGCCTTTGGCGAGGCGGGCTATCGCCCCTATAGCGCGGCGGAACGCGAAGTGTTGCGCGCCGCCTTGGGCAAGTGGACCGGGCCAGAGGTCGAGGCCGCCGCGCAGGTTTTGCAAAGTGCCCATATGGAGCTTTTGCAAACCTTTGAACGCATTGATCTTGTTGGATTTCATGGGCAAACCCTTGCGCATGACCCGCGCGGGCGCGGCACTTTGCAAATCGGTGATGGAGCGGCGCTGGCGCAGGTTCTCGGGGTGCCGGTGGTCTGGGATTTCCGCAGCGCCGATGTGGAACTGGGGGGCGAGGGCGCACCGCTTGCACCGTTCTACCATTTCGCCTTGGCCCGGCATATCGGCGCCCAGGGGCCGATCGCGTTTCTCAATCTGGGCGGGGTGGGGAACCTGACCTATGTCGATCCGCGCCGCCCCGAACCAACCGATCCGGGTGCGTTGCTGGCCTTTGACACCGGCCCGGCCAATGCGCCGCTGAATGATCTGATGTCAGCGCGGTTGGGGCAGGATTTCGACAAGGACGGCGCGGTTGCCGCCCGCGGCGAGGTCGAGCAGGGCGCGCTGGAGCTGTTTCTGGCCGAGCCATTCTTCGCGCGTATCCCGCCCAAATCGCTGGATCGCAATGATTTTGCCGAGATGATCGAATTGGTGTCCGAACTGGACGATCCGGATGCGGCCGCCACGCTGACCGGAATGTGCGCCGCTGGCGTGGCGGCGGGGATGGAACATTGCCCGGAGCCGCCCGCGCAGGTCTATGTGACGGGCGGGGGGCGGCATAACCCGGTACTGATGCAGATGCTGGAGGTTTCCCTCGACTGTCCGGTGACCCCGGTGGAGACCGTGGGGCTGGACGGCGACATGCTTGAAGCGCAGGCCTTTGCCTTTCTGGCGGCCCGTGTGCTTCAGGGCTGGGCCACCTCCTGTCCGGGCACGACGGGCGTGTCGGCCAATGTCGGCGGCGGTGTCGTCAGCCGTCCTTAACCTTGGGGAATACGGGGGGGGCGGGACAGGCTGCGCGCGTAATCCGTTGTAAATTCGGCATAACCATCCGATGTGCTGACAAGGTGGCTGCGCATGTGCCGGTGCAGATCAGGAAGGCTGTGAAACGGGACATTCGGCGCGGAATGGTGTTCGATGTGGTAAGGCATGTTCCACGCCAGCCAGCGCACCATCCGGTTGGTAAAGGTCGTGCGGGTGTTTTCCAGCATGTTCGCGACCGGGGGGCAGAGCCCGTGTTCGGCCAGCAGGTAAAGCCGCAGGAATGGTTGCCCGATCAGCACCGGCACGATCCAAAGCCAAAGCGCAAGCGGCGACCATAGCAGCGAGATGAGCCAGCAGAACTGCACCGCAAGTACGATCCGCGCCTCGCGTCGCAGCCTTGGGTGGACGCGCGCGGGCAGATACGCCGCGTCGATGGTTCCGAAGGCGGTGGTAAAAAGCCCGCGAAACGCCGCGCTCCAATAGCTCCAGCCGGAAAGATAGATCAGATAGCTGCGCCAATCGCGCGGGCGCGGATGACCGGCGATCTCCGGGTCGCGATCCGGGTCATTGGTCCATTTATGGTGGGCGAGGTGGAAATACCGGAACCACAGGAAGGGCAGCGCCAGAACCGGGGCGATGGCGTGGCCGACGACCTCGTTGATCCAGCGCGTGGCAAACGGGGTCTGGTGCGTGGCCTCGTGGCTGAGCGTGAACAGGAACACCAGCAGGATGCCATGTGGCAGCATGACCACGCCCCAGAACGGCACCTGCGCCACGATCAGTGTCGTGGTCAGCGCAAGCGCGGCGAGATACCCGGCAAGGTGGCGCAGCCCGGCGCGATCAGATCGCTGTTGCAGGGCGGCTTTCTCGGTCTGCGACAAGCGCGCCAGAACTGCGGTGTGATCCGTCATCCATCGGGGCCTTTGATATCGAATTCCGGCGGTGCGAGCGTGAAACCGTCGAACCGAAAGCCGGGGGACACGGTGCAACTGACCAAGGTCCAGTCGCCGGTGCTGCGTGCCGATTGCCAATGGCCCTGCGGCACGATCAATTGCGGCTCCCCCCGTGACAGATCGGGGCAAAGTAGGTGGTCCTGCGCCGGGCCAGCATCATCGGCGGCCATCGACAGGATCAGCGGCGCGCCCGCGTGATAAAGCCAGATTTCCGTGGCATCGACCTTGTGCCAATGGCTGCGTTCCCCGGCGGCGAGAAGGAAATAGATGCACGTTCCGGTAGCGCGGCCGGGATTGTCCGCGATCCATGTCTGCCGGAAGTGGCCGCCTTCGGGATGCGGTGCAAGGTCCAGCCGTGCGATGATGTCCTGCGCAGTTACCATTGCGCGCCCCGGTTCGACGATTCGCGCAGGGACGAGATCGCATCATGTTGCGGCAGCAGCAGGCTGGCCTCGAAGCCGCCAGCGGGGTGGTTGCGCAGGTGCAGCGCGCCGCCCAGTTGTTCGGCAAAGCCTTTGACCATGGACAGGCCAAGCCCCGATGCCTGACCGGCAGGTTTGGTGGTGAAGAACGGCTCTGGCAGGGCGGGAAGCGCGCCGACGGACACGCCCGGACCTGTATCGCGGACACTGAACTGGATGAACTGCGCGATGTCGCCACTGGGCAGGCTGGGCCATGACAGCGCCGCTGCGCGCCCGATCCGCAGCGTCAACGTGCCGCCAGCCTGATCCATCGCATCGCGCGCATTGGCGACCAGATGGGTCAGCGCGGTGTGCAGCGATGCCTCATCGGCCCGCACGGTCAGGCGTTCATCCTCAAGATGAATGTTGAACTGGATCGCCGGCGACAGCTGGGCCCGCAGCAGCGGTTCGATCCGCGCGACGTAATCATGCAGCGCCACGACGCTGACCTGAAGCGGCGCTTTGCCCACGTAGAACATCATCTGCGAGACCAGATCGCTGCCTCGCGACACGCCGCTGCGCGCCTCCATCAGCAACTCACGCCGTTCCGCAGGGTCAGGGGAGAGTTCGGCCAATTCGATATTGCCTTGAATCACGGTCAGGATGTTGTTGAAGTCCTGCGCTATCCCGGCGGTGATTTGTGTCATGGCTTCGTATTTCTTGGCTTTGACCGCGTCCATTCGGCTGCGCGACAGGATTTCGTTGTCCCGAAACACGTTGATCTGCGCAACGATGCAGTAGATGCCGAGGCCGATCAGACCGATTCCGATCAGCGTGGTGCTTACCAAATCAGCACCGGTGGCGATCTCGAACGCGCCGATGACCCCCAGAGAGGCGATAACCCCGATGGTTTCGATCAGGCCAATCAGGCTTGCGGTGCGATAGCGCGACAGGATGTACAACGCATAGCAACATATCGCGCTAAGCGCGGCGATCTTCACCTCTGTCTGCTGGGCGTTGATCCACAAGAAGGTCGGCATGCTGACGAAAACGCCGGTCGCCGCGATCTTGGCCGCGACGATCCACCGATAGTCGTTGACCGCGCTTGCCGGGGCTGCGCGCAACAGCGCTGTGCAATAGATCCCGTTCATCACGAAATAGCCGCTGACCCAGACAAGGTAATAGACATGCCCCGTTGCAAGGAACAGCGCAGCACCGCCGCAGGCGATCAGTGCAAAGCGGGTCCAAAGCTCCACCTTGGATGCGAAATAGGCCGCGCGCGCCGCCTTGATCCGTGCCCAGACACCATCGGACGCGGGCGAACCTTCTTCCGCCGATGTCTTTGCAAATTCCGCTGAGTTGAGCCGTGCTGCGATCATAAATCTCTCCTGACGACGCCAATAGCGTAGCCCACTCTACGCATGCCGCGCAAAGTAAACGGACCGCCAAGGGCGATCCGTCGTTTCTTTTCAACTTTAGGTCAGCGCAATCAGCCGATCAACGCAGGATTGTGCGGCCTGCGTATTCAGCACTTTCTCCGAGTGCTTCTTCGATGCGAATCAGCTGGTTGTATTTCGCGAGCCGGTCTGACCGCGCCAGAGAGCCGGTTTTGATCTGCCCGCAATTGGTTGCAACGGCGAGATCGGCAATTGTCGCGTCCTCGGTTTCGCCCGAGCGGTGCGACATGACATTGGTGTAATGGGCGCGGTGGGCCATATCGACGGCCTTGAGCGTTTCAGTCAGGGTGCCGATCTGGTTGACCTTGACCAGCATCGAGTTGGCGCAGCCCTTCGCGATGCCGTCTGCCAGACGCGCGGGGTTGGTCACGAACAGATCGTCGCCCACCAGTTGCACCTTGTCGCCCAGCTTGTCGGTCAGCGCTTTCCAGCCGTCCCAGTCATCTTCGGACATGCCGTCTTCGATGGAGATGATCGGGTAATCGGCGACCAGCGCCGCCAGATAATCCGCGTTTTCCGCCGAGCTTAGTGTTTTGCCTTCGCCCGACAGCACGTATTTGCCGTCCTTGAAATACTCGGTCGCGGCGCAATCCAGCGCGAGGTGGATATCGTCGCCCGGCTTGTAGCCAGCTTTTTCGATGGCTTTGAGGATGAAATCCAGCGCATCCCGGGTGGAGGACAGGTTGGGCGCAAAGCCGCCCTCATCGCCGACACCGGTGGCCAGACCGGCGGAAGAGAGTTCCTTTTTCAGCGTGTGGAACACTTCGGAGCCCATACGCACGGCGTCGCGGATGTTTTCCGCGCTGACCGGCATGATCATGAATTCCTGAATGTCGATCGGGTTGTCGGCATGTTCGCCGCCATTGATGATGTTCATCATCGGGACCGGCAGGATACGGGCCGATGTGCCGCCCACATAGCGATAAAGCGGCAGCGAACAGAATTCCGACGCGGCTTTGGCGCAGGCCAGCGATACGCCCAGAATGGCGTTGGCGCCAAGGCGGGATTTGTTGTCGGTACCGTCCAGTTCGATCATGGCAGAGTCGATTTCCACCTGATCGGTGACATCCGCGCCCACCAGCGCTTCGGTGATTTCGCCATTGACCGCAGCGCAGGCTTCCAGAACGCCCTTGCCCATATAGCGGCTTTTGTCGCCGTCGCGCTTTTCCACGGCCTCGTAAGCGCCGGTGGATGCGCCAGAGGGGACAGCGGCGCGGCCCATCGTCCCGTCATCCAGAAGCACGTCGACCTCAACCGTCGGGTTGCCACGGCTGTCCAGAATTTCGCGGGCGTGAATATCGATAATCGTGCTCATGGCGCCTTGTCCCTTATTCGGCGGAAATATCGCGCAACTTCTAACGCCGCGCGTGCAAAAGGGAAAGGGTCAGCCGCGGCGGCGGACCTGTTCACGCCAAAGGGTGTAAAGGCCCGAGGCAACGATCACGCCCGCACCGATCAGGGTCAGGGCATCGGGGCGCTCGTTCAGGATGATCGCGGCAAGACCGATGGCGAAGGGCAGGCGGGAATAGCGGAAGGGCGTGACCGCGCTGATATCGCCCGAGCGCATGGCATTGGTGGTGCCGATAAAGCCGACGGCGAGGGCAAAGATGGACACGACCAGAATGATCTGTTGCGCGCCATCCATTGGGTCGAAGGTCGCGCCGGGCAGCAGTTGCAACGCGCCGCCCGCAAGGGTCAGGCTGATCATCGCCATCGCGCCCAGTTGCACCGTCGGATAGTGGCGCGGCACCCAGCGCACCAGCAAATCACGCGCCGACAGCGCGATGACCCCGGCCACGGCCCAAAGCGAGCTTGGCTCGAACCCGGCGCCCCAGGGCCGGATCACCAGCAACACGCCCAGCAGCCCGACGAAGATCGCGCTCCAACGGTGGATGCCGACCGGCTCGCGCAGGAAGACCGCCGCACCAAGGGTGACAAGCAGCGGGTTGGCCTGGATGATCGCCGCGACCAGTGACAGCGGCGCGTTGGCCAGCGCGGTGATAAAGCAGACTGCGGCCAGTGCCTCGCAGATGTTGCGGGCCACGACGGCAGGATGCATTGCGCGCTTGGCCCAATCCCGCGCCCCGGCGCGCAGCCCCATCAGGAAGAACACCGTGGCACCGCCAATTCCCTGAAGGATCATCACCTGACCTGTGGGGATCGCGCCTGCAAGGATCTTGAGCAGCGTGTCCAGCACGGCGAATCCAGCCATGCCAAACACCATCCAGAGGATGCCACGGAGGTTGTCTGACAGGGTCAAAGCGGGCGGATCTTCAATCCGGTCAGGCGGTTGCCTTCGCGGGCAATGACCTGAAACCGGAAGCCATGAAAGCTGAAGGTCTGCCCCACGGTCGGGATCATCTGCGCCTCGTGGATGACCAGACCGGCGACGGTATTCGCCTCGTCATCGGGCAGCGACCAGTCCTGCGCACGGTTGAGATCGCGGATCGTCATCGCGCCGTCCACAAGGAAGGCCCCGTCATTGGACTGTTCGACCACGGGATCGGCGTCATCGGGATCGAACTCGTCGGTGATTTCACCCACGATTTCCTCAAGGATGTCTTCCAGCGTGATCAGCCCCTGAAGCGAGCCATATTCGTCCACCACCAGCGCGAAATGCGTTCGCATCCGCAGGAATTGGCGCATCTGGTCGTCCAGCGTCGTCGTCTCCGGCACGAAATAGGGCTGCTTGGCGACGTCGGTGATCTCGAAATTGGTCAGCAGACGCACATCGCCTTCAGGCCCGCCCATACGGGCAAAAATCGCGCGCAGCAGGTCTTTGGCGTGGATGACCGCGATGATGTTCTCGGGGTCGCCCTGAAAGACGGGCAGGCGGGTGTGGTTGGATTTCAGGCACTGTTCAAGGATGTCTTGCGGGCTGTCATCGGCGTTCAGCATTTCGATGCCGGAGCGGTGGAGCATGATTTCCTCCACCGTGCGGTCGGCCAGATCGAGCGCGCCCAGGATACGGTCGCGGTCTTCCTTTTCCACCACGCCTTCGGAATGGCCCAGATGCAGCGCGCCCGCGATTTCCTCGCGCACGGCCATGATATGGCTGTCCGGGTCGGTCTGAACGCCAAAGATCCGCAATACGCCGCGCACCAGCAGCCGCACCGCGCCGACAAGGGGCGAAAACACCCGCACGATCAGCGCAATCGGGCGCGACACCAGCGCGGCGGCGCTTTCGGCGTTGGTGATGGCATAGGTCTTGGGCAGGACTTCCGCGAAGACGAGCACCAGCACCGTCATGATCAGCGTGGCCAGAGCCACACCCGACTCGCCGAACACCCGCGTAAAAAGCGCCGTCGCAAGCGAGGTGGCGAGGATATTCACAAGGTTGTTGCCCAGCAGAACAGACCCGATCAGCCGTTCGTTATCCTCGGTGATCGACAGCGCAAGCTGCGCGCCCTTGGACCCCTTGTCCGCCTGACTGCGCAGTTTCCCGCGCGAGGCGGCTGTAAGCGCGGTTTCGGAGCCGGAAAAGAAGCCCGACAGAACGAGCAAAGACAAGATCACGCCAGCGGTGATCCAGAATGCGCCATCAAGCAGAGTTTCGGGTGTTTCCATTGGGAAGGTCGTGTCCTTTGCCGCCTGTTATGGGATGCGCCGCGCGCAGGTTCAAGGGTGGCGGCGCGCGGCCCGGTCCTTGTCTATCGTCTTTGGCGGAGCATGTCGCGACTTGCAAGGGACGCGGAGTGTGGTGGCGTCACGACCGGTCGGCGCCATCCTTCGGGGCCGCAGTGCCGTCTTTGGGCCGGTCCCGTTGGTCGGCGCGGGCCAGCGGGTGGTGATCCAGCACCAATTGGCTGAGCCGCTCTTGCAGGACGTGGGTGTAAATCTCGGTCGTGGCCACATCGGCGTGGCCCAGCAGGGTCTGGATCGACCGCAGATCGGCCCCGCCTTCCAGCAAATGCGTGGCAAAGGCGTGGCGCAGGGTGTGGGGCGTGACTTTCGAGGGCAGAACGCCGCCCGCCACGGCCAGTTCCTTGATCAGCCCGTAAAACCGGTGACGCGTAAGGTGCCCGGCGCTGGCCCGGCTGGGAAACAGAAAGCGCGAGGCGGCCTGTCCTTTGGACACTGCGTCCTCTTCTTCGGCGTCGCGATGGGCCAGCCACGCGGCCAGCGCATCACGCGCCCCCGGTGACAAAGGCACCATACGTTCCTTGCCGCCCTTGCCCAGCACCAGCAACATGCGCGGATCGCCCCGCGCGGCAGAGACGGGCAGGGCGACAAGCTCACTCACCCGCATCCCGGTGGCATAAAGCACTTCCATCAGGCAGGTATTGCGCAGCCGGTCCCCCGCGCTGCGTCCGGTGCTGCGTGCGGCGTCCAGCAGGCGATCCACCTCATCATGGCTCAGCGTCTTGGGCAGGCGCTTGTCCCGTCCCGGGCCACTGATCTGGATCGCCGGATTGTCGCTGCGCCAGCCTTCTTCAAAGGCAAAGCGGAACAGCTGCTTGATGGAGGACAGCCGCCGCGCGCGGGTGGATTTCGCCAGCCCTTGCGTTTCGCTGTCCACAAGAAAATTCTCGACGTCGTCTTGCGTCGCGGTCGCAAAATCGCGGCCCTTGTCCTGAAGCCATTCGGCAAAGATCAGCAAGTCACGACCATAGGCGGCTTGTGTATTACCCGCCGCGCCACGTTCGGCTGTCTGCGCCTCAAGAAAGGTGGAAATCCAGCGCGCCGGGGTCATCGGTTACTCCCGCGCGCGGATGATCAGGCTTTGCAGCGCCACCTGCCGCGCCACGGGCTCCAGCCCCAGGGCGCGCAGCGTGCGCAGCGCGGAGGTCAGCGCGCTCAGATCGCCGCGCCCGGCTTCGGAAAGGCGGGCCAGAACCTTCAGGATTTCTTCGCCGCTTTGTCCGGGGGGCAGGCTACGATCCGCTTGCGGGGCGAAGCCATCCACAACAGCCCTGCCGGTATCGGTCTGGGCAAGGTCGGCGTCCGGCTGGCCCTGGGCGAGCGAGGCAAGGAACATCAGCGGGGCCGGCATGTCGTGCGGCAAATCCGCCTCTGCCGACTCGCGAGACAGCAAAACAACGCGCCAGGCGATGTTGCGGGCCGGGCCATTCAGCGACAGTTTGGCCAGATCGGCGGCGAACAGATCGGCAAAGACAGTCTCCAACCCCGCCGATTGCATACTGCGCCAGACAGGGGGCAGGGTTTCGGCCACTTGGGCGGCATTGCCCGCGCTCAGCGCCCGGTCAAAATCCTGCACCGCCGCGACCCGGTCCCAGATACCGCCAGACGCGGCGGGCGCACGGTTGGTGTAGAGCCCCAGAAGGCGATTCGCCGGCAGGACGCCAGCGCGGGCCAGACGTTCCGCTGCTTCGATCTGCGCTTTCCACCCGGCGGCGTCGCTTAGATCCGTATGGGCGAAGGCGCGCGGCAGCGGCGCGGTGGGCAAGGGCTCTCCCGCGGCGGCGAACAGGCGGAAGGTCAGCGCGTCCGGGCGCAAGGGCGCGCGCGGCAGCGGCTCGTCCGCGAAGAGTTCAGGGTCAAGGAAATGCGCCAGCAGGGTTTCGCGTTCCGCGCCCAACACGTCCAAGGCCCCGGTCGTGCCAAAAAGCAGCGCTGCGGTTTCAAAGTCACCCATGCGCGCCAAGCAAAAGATGCGTGTCGCTTCATCGGGGCTCAGGTCAGGGCGCAGGGCCAAGGCACCGCAGGGCGCGCGTTCCTCACCGGCAAGCAGCGACAGCGTCATCCAGCGCGCGAACAGGTCCTTGTCGCGAGTCGGCTCGGCAGCCGCGATCATGGACAATGCAGGCTCTACCGCGCCAAGCTCGATCAGTGCGTCGATCCGGGCGATCAGCCACGCCATCGCGTCGTCCGGGCGGGGCAGGTCATCGGCCTCGGCCAGCAGAACTGTCAGCAGCAGCTCTTGCGCGGCGGGCAGGCGTTGTCCCATCGCGCCGGGCAGCAACCGCTGCAATTGCGCAGGCTCGCTGTCCGTCCACAGCGAGGGGGGCAGGCCGGTCACGTCGGGGGGCAACAAGCCGATCCGCCGCCGTGTATCGGTGCCCAGCGGGGTCACGGAAACCACGGGCGCCAGTCCTGACTGGGTGACGGGCGGCTCCTCGATTGTTTTGCGTGTCTGGGGTTGTGTCTGGGGTTGCGGCTGCGCCGCGGGGCGCATCGCAGCGGGCGACGGGTTCTGGTTAAGCCAATCTATCGCGGACAGGGGCGCGCTGTCAGACTGCGCTGCGCCTGGCCCTGCCTGTACCATCATCGCGGCAAAAAAGACGGCGCTAATTCGCATCCAACGTGACCGGTTCTCTTATCTCGGTCTGGGGGGCCGAGAAATCCGCGCCGAAAAACGGCCCCAGATAGGCATAGGCCACGAGGGCCGCGAATCCCAACAATCCAAGAAAGATCAGGAATTTGATCAGTCGCCAAAGCATGTTGTACTGCCGTGCCCCTTGCCCTTTTTCCCAACTTATATATGGCCTTTCTGACAAGATCACGCCATTCACACCTTTATGAGCGAAATTCAGCAATCACCGGCACAACAGCAACACGGTACGGCCTTCGACTTGAAGAAGACCGTGGCGCTTGTGGGCATGATGGGGGCGGGTAAGACCGCTGTCGGACGTGCCCTTGCGCAACGCTTGGGCGTGCCGTTTCTCGATAGTGACGCGGAAATCGAAGCGGCCGCGAACATGACGGTGCAGGAAATATTCGCCCGCGACGGAGAGCCGTTCTTTCGCACGAAAGAGGCGCAGGTCATTTCGCGCCTGCTGGATGGCGCGCCCTGCATCCTGTCCACGGGCGGGGGCGCGTTCATGGCGCAAGGCAATCGCGATGCGATCACGCAGCGGGGCGTGTCGGTCTGGCTGGATGCCGATCTCGACCTGCTGTGGTCCCGCGTGCGGCACCGCAGCACGCGGCCGCTGCTGCAAACCGATGATCCCAAGGGCGCGCTGACCGCCATCTATGAGGCGCGGGTGCCGGTCTACCAACGGGCGGATCTGGCCGCGCAGGCCGATCCCGCTTTCACGATTGACGATATGGTAAGCCGGGTGATCGACGTCCTGTTGACCCGCCCGGATGTGTTGGAGAGGTCTCATGCCGCTTGAAACCGTATATGTGGGGCTGCCGGGCCGGGAATATGACGTGCAAATCGGGCCGGACCTGCTGGCTCAGGCCGCGGACCACATCGCGCCGTTGCTGCGCCGTCCGCGCGTGGCCATTGTGGCGGATGGCCACGTCGCCGACCTGCATCTGGACACCTTGCAAGCGGGGCTTGCCGGGATCGACAGCACGGTTCTGAAACTGCCGCAGGGCGAGGGCACCAAAAGCTGGGCGCAACTGCAACATGTCACCGAATGGCTGCTGGAACAAAAGGTCGAACGCGGCGATATCGTCATTGCCTTCGGCGGCGGCGTGATCGGTGACCTGGTCGGCTTCGCGGCGGCGATCCTGCGGCGCGGGGTGCGCTTCGTGCAGGTGCCGACCTCGCTTCTGGCGCAAGTCGACAGTTCGGTCGGCGGCAAGACCGGCATCAACTCCCCCCATGGCAAGAACCTTGTCGGGGCGTTCCACCAGCCCAGCTTGGTGCTTGCCGATACGGCGCTTCTGTGCACGCTTACCGCGCGCGACTTTCTCGCCGGCTATGGCGAGGTGGTGAAATACGGGCTGCTGGGCGATGCCGATTTCTTCGCCTGGCTCGAAGATCACGGCCCGGCACTGGCGGCGGGCGACATGACCGCCCGCGTCGCCGCCGTGCGCCGCTCTGTCGAGATGAAGGCCGAGATCGTCCTGCGCGACGAAAAAGAAGCCGGTGATCGCGCGCTCTTGAATCTCGGCCATACATTCGGCCACGCGCTGGAATCCGCCACCGGATATTCGGACCGGCTGCTGCATGGAGAAGGCGTGGCGATCGGTTGCGCCTTGGCGTTTGAACTCTCCAGCCGCCTGGGCCTGTGCAGCCAAGAGGCGCCCAGCCGCGTGCGCGCCCACCTCAAGGCCATGGGGATGAAAACGGATCTTGCCGATATTCCCGGCGATCTGCCGGACGCGGAAACCCTGCTCGCCCTCATGGGACAGGACAAGAAAGTGGTCGACGGCCAACTGCGCTTCATCCTTGCCCGCGACATCGGGGACAGCTTCGTGACACCCGACGTGCCGCGCGACGCCGTCCTGACCTTGCTGCAAGACGCCCTGTCCTGACCTACCCCAAGGAAAAAGGGGCGGCCTAAAAGACCACCCCTTCATTGTTCCAAAATACTCCGGGGAGTTTGAGGGGCAGCGCCCCTCATCGCGCCTTTAGTCGAGAAAGGCTTTCTCGACCACATATTGCGCCGGCTTGGAATTGGCGCCTTCTTCCAACCCATAGCCTTCCAGCAATGCCTTGATATCAAGGTTGAATGCCAGATTGCCGCACACCATCGCGCGATCCGTTTCGGGCGACAAGGGCGCGACACCCAGATCCGAAAACACCTCGCCCGAGCGCATCAGGTCGGTGATCCGGCCCATCTTCGGGCTCTCTTCGCGGGTGGTGGTCGGGTAATACTTGATCTTGTCCGCAAACCCTTCGCCAATCAGTTCGGCCAGCATGTCGTCATTGCGGATGCTCTCGATCAATTCAGCGCCATAGGTCAGCTCACCGACCTCCCGGCAGGTATGCGTGATGATGACCTCATCATAGTCTTCATAGGTCTGCGGCTCGCGCAGCAGGCTGGCGAATGGCGCGAAGCCGGTCCCGGTGGCGAAGAACCACAGACGTTTGCCCGGAAGCAGCGCGTCATGCACCAATGTGCCCACCGGCTTGGGGCGCAGAATGATCTGATCGCCCGGTTGAATATGTTGCAGCTTGGAGGTCAGCGGACCGTCCTGCACCTTGATCGAATAGAATTCCAGCTCTTCGTCCCAGCTGGGCGAGGCAATGGAATAGGCCCGCAGCAAAGGCTTCTGCTTGCCGGTCTTGGGATCGGGATCGCCCATCAGGCCGATCATTACGAATTCCCCGGACCGAAAGCGCAGCGATGCAGGCCGCGTGCACCGGAAGGAGAACAGCCGGTCGGTGTAGTGCTTTACCTCCGTCACTGTTTGAGCGTCGGGCAGGGTCGGGGTCGCTTTGACGGCGGCGGTCTCGTTCACGGGTGTTTGCTCAGTCATGTTTGTATCGCGTCAGGTCGGAACCTGCGCCCTCTTTACAATAAGTCGGCCTGGATTGACGAGGCGTCAAAGGGCCGCGCGGAAAATCAACCGCGCGGAACGGGGCGGGGCTTAGCCACGCAGCCTTGCTTGGTAGTCATGCGCTTGCCAGTCCGCGCGGAACTGCCACTGCGCCTCGGGCTGGCGCTGGGCGATCTCGTCGGTCACTTCGACCTCATCGAAACCGACGCGCCGGGCCATGGCATATTGATCGGCAATGACATGGCCATGGGCGCGCAAACGCCCGGTATAGCCGCGTAGGCGCAGCATCCGCGCAATGGTAAACCCGCGCCCATCGGCAGAGGAGGGGAAGGCGATGCGCACCATCGGCGCGGTCAGCGGCACGGTGTTCGGATCGGCATCCGAGGCGACGTCGATCGCGCCTGCATTGGCGGGCGCGTCTTCCACCGGGAAAAAGCCTTCGGTCCAGTCGTCGGCCACGAAGCCGCTATCGTTGATCAATTGTGTCATGTCGCCTCTCCGCCGCGTACCATTTTGCCATTCACGAAATGGATGCCGCATTCGTCCTTGTCTGCATCGCGCCACCGTCCGGCGCGGGGATCTTCGCCCGGGGCAACCTTGGTGGTGCAGGGGGCGCATCCGATAGACGGATAGCCCTGCGCCACCAGCGGGTGCCGGGGCAGGTCATGCCGGGTCATGTAGTCCTGCAGGTCACTCGCGGTCCAATGGGCCAGCGGGTTCACCTTGATCCGGCCGGTCCCGGCTTCCGCCTCGAAATGTTCCAGTGTCGCACGGGTGCCCGACTGAAACCGTTTGCGGCCCGACACCCACGCGTCAAAGCCGGACAGCGCGGTTTGCAGCGGCGCGGTCTTGCGCAGGGCGCAGCACGCATCCGTATTGCGCTGGTGCAGGGTGCCATCGGGGTCATGGACCGCCGCATCGCCCGCCCGCAGAACCACCACGCCGGTCATGCCGAATTCACGGGTCAACTCGCGCTGATAGTCCAGCGTTTCGGGGAACAGCATTTCCGTGTCGATGAAGATCACCGGCACGGATTTGTCGATCCGCGAGGCCATGTGCAGCAGGACGGCCGATTCCGCCCCGAAGGACGAAACAATCGCCACCGGTCCTAGCTCTGACAGGCCAACGCGTAACAGGTCCATCGGCTCCCACCCGTCATAGCGGTTGTTCAGCACCGCCACATGGGCGAGCGTCGCGGGGTGGGGCTGTTTCGCTCTTCGCGAGAGTTCGGGAGAGTGGTGCATCAACTAGGCCTCATTCAGCGGCAACGGCCGCATCAGGATACAGTGCTGATTGAAACGGAATCATGCCAACTCGGCGAAACACCTCCAAAAAACTCTCGTTTTCCGAGTGTCTGATGTCGAGATAGGCAAAAACCAGTCGTTCGATGGCGGGAATGATCTCTTCGGCGGAGAATCCCGGCCCGGTGCGTTGCCCCAGCGCCGCGGTTTCGGTCGCGTCTCCGCCCAGTGTGATCTGGTAGGTTTCCACGCCCGCGCGGTCCAGCCCGAGAATACCGATATGGCCCACATGGTGATGCCCGCAGGCATTGATGCAGCCGGAAATCTTGATCTTCAGCGGGCCGACTTCATGCTCCAGCTTCAGTTCTTCAAACCGTTCTGCGATTTCCTGGGCAATCGGGATCGACCGGGCGGTCGCCAATGCGCAGTAATCCATGCCGGGGCAGGCGATGATGTCGGAGATCAGCCCGATATTCGCCGTGGCAAGCCCATGTGCCGACAGGATTTTGTGGATCTGCGGCAGGTCGGCGCGATGCACATGCGGCAAGATGACGTTCTGCTCGTGGCTGATGCGCAACTCGTCATAGCCGAACCGCTCTGCAAGATCGGCCAGAACGCGCATCTGCTCTGCGCTGGCATCGCCCGGCGTTGCGCCGTGTTTCTTCAGTGAAACGGTCACGATGGCATGGCCGTCCGCCTTGTGATCGGCGACATTCGTATCCACCCAGGACCGGAAAACCGGCGAGGCGGCATAAGCGTCATCGTAATCGCCAAGTGTGGCCGTCTTGAAGGCGGGGGCCGCGAATTGCGCGATGATGCCGGAAAGCATCTGCTGATCGACGCCGTCGAATTGCGGGCGCACAAGCGCGAAACGCTCTTCGACAAGCGCGCGGATGGCATCGATGCCATGTTCATGCACGGTGATCTTGATCCGCGCCTTGTACTTGTTGTCGCGCCGCCCGATCTGGTTCCAGACAGAGACCGTCGCTTCGAGATAGGGCAGCAGGTCCGCTTCGGGCAGGAAGTCGCACAACACCTTGCCGATCATCGGCGTCCGGCCCAGACCGCCACCCACGATGACCTCGAAGCCGCGCGCGCCGTCGCGTTCCAGAACGCGCAGACCGATATCATGCGCCTTGATCACGGCGCGGTCATTGGGCGATCCGGTCACGGCAATCTTGAACTTGCGCGGCATGAATTGGAATTCGGGGTGGTCTGTGGACCATTGGCGGATCAATTCCGCATAGGGCCGGGGGTCGGCGACCTCGTCTGCCGCCGCGCCCGAGAAATGGTCCGCCGTGACGTTGCGGATCGTGTTGCCGCTGGTCTGAATCGCGTGCAGGCCGACCTCTGCCAATGCGTCCAGCATATCGGGCACATCGGCCAGCTTGGGCCAGTTATACTGGATGTTCTGGCGGGTGGTGAAGTGGCCGTAGCCCTTGTCCCATTTTTCGGCCAGCAGCGCGAGTTGCCGCATCTGCGCGGAATTGAGCGTGCCATAGGGGATCGCCACGCGCAGCATATAGGCGTGCAGTTGCAGATAAAGACCGTTCATCAGGCGCAACGGCTTGAACTCGTCCTCGGTCAAAGAGCCGTCGATGCGGCGTTCCACCTGGGCACGGAACTGGCGATTGCGCTCTGCGATGAACGCCTTGTCGAAGTCGTTGTAATTATACATGATCCGCGGCCTCCTGTTTGCCGTGGTGATAGTTCGACGGACCGCGCGCCCGGAAGGCTTCGCGGAAATGGGCGGGCTCGGGGCCATCGGGGCCTTGCTTGATCTCGGCCAGATAGGCGCCGACGACGCTGCCGTGCTGGTGCATCGCATCCATCAGGCGGATTTGGGCATGGGCCTCGTCATCCAGCACTTCGGCCTCGCGCAGATCGCGCGTCCAGCCGGTGGCCGTTTGATAGATCACGTCCCCTTCAATCAGGTGATTGGCGGTGACGACCTGGAAATCCGGTGTCTTGGGCATCAGGCAAACTCCTGGGCGATATCGGTGATTTGGGAGGTCTCGACCGCACGCGGGGCGAGGCCGAAGAAGATCAGAACGGGGCCATTCATGCCGGCCTCTGTCAGGTCTTGCGGCAGGCTTTCCAGTCGCGATGCAACGATGCGCTGATCGGGGCGGGACGCGTTTTCCACCAGCGTGATGGGCGTTGCGCCATCCGCGCCATGCATCAGCAAGCGGCCCTGCACAAAGCGCGACGACGCCTTGCCCATATAGATCGCGGCGACCTCGCCGGGGCGGGCAAGGCTGCGCCAATCGTGATCGGCAAAGCCCTTCATGTCATGGCCGGTCAGGAGCCGGACAGAGGCGTTGCGCCCGCGTTTTGTCAGGCTTTGGCCGATTGCGGCCACGGCGGCGGAAGCAGAGGTGATGCCCGGAACGATGGACCACGCGATCCCGGCATCCTCTACCGCATCAATTTCCTCGTCCAGACGGCCGAACACCGTGGCGTCGCCGCCCTTGAGGCGCACGACCTGGGCACCGGTGCTGGCGTGTTCGACGATCAGGCGGTTGATATCCTCTTGGGCGGTCGACGGGCCAAAGCCGATCTTGCCGACGTCGACCAGAATCGCCTCGCGCCGCGCCAGTTCAAGGATCTGGGGGCTGACCAGACGATCGTGGATCACCACATCGGCCTCATCCAATGCGCGGCGGGCTTTCAGCGTCAACAGTTCTGGATCGCCCGGACCTGCGCCGGTAAAGGCGACATGGCCGGGACGGGCCTTGGTATTCAAATGCGTGTCCAGCAATTCATGCAGGGCAGGTTCGACGGCCGCTTCGCCTTCGCGGATCGCGCGCGGGCCCGCATGGTCGTAATAGTCACGCCAGAAATCCCGGCGCGCACGGCCAAAGGGCAATGCCTCTGCCGCATGGCGGAAGCGCTTGCCGATCCGGGCCAAAACGCCCAGCGAAGCAGGCAGTCGCGCTTCAAGCTCTGCCTTGATGGACCGGGCCAGAACCGGGGCCGCGCCTTCGGTGCCAATGGCGACGGTGACAGGATCACGGTCGACGATGGCGGGGGTGATGAACTGGCTATCGTGCAGATTGTCGACAATATTCACCAGCGCGCCACCCGCGCGGCCAATCTGCTTGGTGCGGGCATCCAGCGCGTCGTCCTCATCGGCAGCATAGACCAGAACCGCGTCATCGGCATCGCCCGAAGTGATTTGGCGGGTGCGCAGGGTAATCCGGTCTTCGGCGGCCCAGCCTTCAATCGTGGCAGACGGGGCCACGGCAAAAACGGTGATCCGCGCTTCGGTCTTCATCAGCAGCCGCAGCTTTGCTTCCGCCGCTTCACCACCGCCAGACAGCACGATGTGCTGGCCCTTGGTGTCGAGGAAAATCGGGAAATGTTCCATCGCTATGCGCCTCGTTCGATTTCTTGACCTCAATATAGGAAAATGTCCTGTTTCATTGCTATGGGGCTGGCGAAAGAAGGACGTTCGTTCTAAGGATCGCGGCGAATTGGTCGAAGGACCACGGAACAAGGAGAAATCGGAATGTCTGTCCGCATAGACGCCACCGACCGGAAAATTCTTGCAGAGCTGCAGCGCGATGCGGGGCAGTCGTTGGAGGATATCGCCAAAGCGGTGGGCTCTTCCAAGACGCCGGTCTGGAACCGGATTCGCAAGCTGCGCGATGCCGGTGTGATTGGTCAGCAGACCGTGGTGCTGGATGCCGAAGCGCTTGGATTCGAAGCCTGTTTCTTCGTTTTGATCCGCACTTCCGAACATGAGGCGGATTGGCAGAAAACCTTCCTGCAAGCCCTGCGTGATCGCCCGGAAGTGCAAGAGGCGCATCGGCTGGCTGGCGATATCGACTATATCCTGAAGGTGCGGGTGAAGAACGCGCGGGCCTATGATGCGTTCTATCAGGCGCTGATCTCGGAAGTGCGGGTGCATAACGTGACGGCGCTGCTGTCGATGGAAGAGATCAAAGCCACCACCGCCTTGCCGCTGGAATGACGGTGCCAGCGCGGGTGGCCGCAGGGGGCGGCACTGGTCAAGCGCGCGCGGCGCGGGGTAAACTCTGCGCATGAAACGTGGCTGGACATCCCGCGCCCTGCTGATCGCGCTGTTCCTGTGCGCCGTGGCTGCGGTGGCGGGCGGCGTGTGGCGGCTGGGCTATGTGCAGGGGATCGGCGCGCTGGTGCGCAAGGGGGAGGCGGACCTTGCCCTGTCGTCGGATCGCGTGGTCGGGCAATTGCAACGCTACCGGGAACTGGCCGTGCTGATGTCCGATCATCCGGCGGTGGCGGCCGCAAATACCGGAACGCATCTGGCCGAGGCGAACACGCTGTTCCAAGAGGTCGCCGACAAGACTTCTGCACTAGAGATTCTGTTCGTGGACCGCACCCGGCGCGTTCTGGCCGCCGCGCGTAGCGAGACGGGCGGGCTGGTGCCGGATCAGCCATTTCTTGGCCGGGCAATGAATGGGGCGCTGGGCATGGGGCATGGGGCGAACCTGCTGGTTGCGCCGCGCGCGGTCTATTTCGCCGCGCCCCATTTCGCCGAAGATCGCAGCGTCGGCGGGGCCGTCGTGGTCGCGGCGGATGTGGCGGAAATCGAATGGGATTGGACAGGCACCAACCCGGCGGTGTTCTTCACCGACAGCGCGGGCGAGGTGTTCATCTCCAACCGGTCGGAATTGATCTGGTGGCGGCGCGATGCGTCGGAAGACAGCGCCGCCGCGCGCCGTTTCGAGGCGCGGATCGTGGGCGGCCGGGAAATCTGGCAAATGGAATGGGAGCCCTATTTCCCACGGCGCGCGCTGCATATCACGCGGGAACTGCCAGTGATCGGAATGACGGCAGAGGCGCTGATCGACACCGCCCCGGCACGGCGGATCGCATCCTTGCAGGCGGCAGCGGTCGCGGCGTTGTGTCTTGCCTTTGGGGCGATGCTGTTTCTGGCCACCGAACGCCGCCGGGCGTTGGCGCTTGCCAATACGAAGCTCGAAGCGCGGGTGGCCGAACGCACCAGCGCGCTTTCCGATGCCAATACCGCCCTGCGCCGGGAGGTGGCGGAACGCGAAGCCGCCGAAGCCGCGCTGCGCCGCGCGCAGGAGGATCTGGTCGAGGCGGGCAAGTTGAGTGCGCTGGGGCAGATGTCGGCCGGGATCAGCCATGAGTTGAACCAGCCGCTGATGGCGATCCAATCCTACGCAGAGAACGGCGCGGCCTTTCTGGAGCGGGACAAACCTGACCGCGCGGCGGACAATCTGCGGCGGATTTCGGACCTCACACGCCGGATCGGGCGGATCATCCGCAACTTGCGGGCCTTTGCGCGGCAGGAAAGCGCGCCGGTGTCGCGGGTCGATCTGGTGAAGGTGCTGGCTTCTGCCATGGAACTCACGGCGACGCGGCGGCGCGACGGGGGCGTGACGCTGGACTATAGCCCGCCCAAAGGGCCGGTCTGGGTCCGGGGTGGGGAGGTGCGGCTGTGCCAGGTCTTTGTCAATCTGATCACCAACGCCGTCGACGCGATGCAGGACAGCGATACCCGCGCCCTGCGGATCACCGTGCGCGAAGGCGAGCGGCTGCGTGTGGACGTGGCCGATAGCGGCCCGGGCATCGACATGCCCGCCAAGATGTTCGAACCTTTCTATTCGACGAAATCGGACCGCGAAGAGGGCGGGATGGGGCTGGGGCTGTCGATTTCCTACGGGATCGTGCAAAGCCTTGGGGGCGAGATCCGCGGGATCAATGCCGCTGCGGGCGGCGCGATCTTCACCGTTGAATTGGAACGCTGGAGCGAAGAGGAGCGGGCGGCATGATGCGACAGGTTCTTGTGGTCGATGATGACAGGGAATTGCGCGAAGCCTTGGCGCAGACGCTGGAGCTTCACGATCTGGACCCGATCATGGCGAGCAGTTTCGTCGCGGCCAAGGACCATATCAGCAAGGAATTCGACGGGGTCGTGCTGAGCGATATTCGTATGCCGGGGCGTGATGGGTTCCATCTGCTGTCTTATGCGCGGGCCTGTGACCCCGACCTGCCGATCGTGCTGCTGACCGGCGAGGGGGATATTCCCATGGCGGTAAAAGCGATGGGGCAGGGGGCGTTTGATTTTCTGGAAAAGCCTTGTGCGTCCAAGGATTTGATCGATGTGTTGGAACGGGCGCTGCGGACTCGCGCGCTGGTGCAGGAAAACCGGCGCCTTCGGACCAAGCTGGAACAGGGCGACCCGGCGGCGCGGATGCTGTTCGGGCAGTCAGGCGCGGCTGAGGCGCTGCGTGACCGGGTGCGCCGCATTGCCGAGGCGGGCAGCGATGCGCTGATCCTTGGGCCGTCAGGTTCCGGGATTTCCAAGGTGGCGGAGGTCGTCCACCTGAGCGGCAACCGCTCCAAAGCGCCATTCGTGAAGCGGGCCGCACATGATTTGGGGCCGGAGGCGTGCCAGCAAGCCTTGGACGTGGCGCAGGGCGGAAGCCTGTTTCTGGACGAAGCCGTGCGCCTGCCGATGGAGACACAGCTGTTGCTGGCCGAAGCCCTCGACGATGCGCCGCGCCCGCGGCTTTATCTGGGCGCGACAACAGACCTGGAGGCGGCGGTCGAAGAGGGGCGTCTGCATGGCGATCTTTATTACCGCCTGTCAGGCGTGAGCCTGCGCATCCCGTCCCTGTCGGAACGGCGCGAGGATATTCCGGTGCTGTTCCGTCACTACGTCGAACTGGCGGCGGAGCAGGCCGGGTTGGAGCCGCCCGAAGTCACGCCCGCCCTTGTTTCGGACCTGATGGGGCGTGACTGGCCCGGCAATGCGCGGGCGCTGATGTCCGAGGCGATGCGCTTTGTTCTGGGGCTGCGCGATGAGCGCCCCGCGCCCTCTGGCCTGGGGTTGGCGGAGCAAATGGCGCAGGTGGAGCGGACCATTCTGGAACATACGCTGCAACGTGTCGGCGGCCGCGCGGCGGCGGCGGCGGAGGCGCTGAAACTGCCGCGCAAGACCTTCTATGACAAGCTGGCGCGTCACGGGATTCGGGCAGAGACGTTTCGAAGCGAGTAAGTTGTGCGGATTTTCGCACAATGCTGCAGGGGCGTGTGCGAATTTTCGCACGGCCGCGTTATCGCGCTGAAGCGCGGATGGCGCGCGAATCGTGTAAGTATTTGAAGAACAATGAAATAGGGCGGTTTCCGCCAAGTCAGCGAATCGCGGATTGCCTGAACGCCGCAGATTCGCGCTACTTACGCCCAGTGCGGCCCTGCGCCGCTCCGAGCGTTTCGCTCTACATCATATCGGAGGAGGATACCCGATGAAATTCGTTAAAGCCGCCGTGGCAGCACTGGCGCTGAGCGTCAGCGCGTCCGCAGTTTCCGCAGCTTGCGACGATGGTGAAATCGTCATCAAATTCAGCCACGTGACCAACACGGACAAGCACCCCAAGGGGATTGCCGCGTCGCTGTTGGAACAGCGTGTAAATGACGAGATGAACGGCAAAGCCTGTATGGAGGTTTTCCCGAACTCGACACTGTATAATGACAACCAGGTCCTCGAAGCGATGCTTCAGGGCGATGTGCAACTGGCTGCGCCGTCCCTGTCGAAGTTCGAGCAGTTTACCAAGCAGTTCCGCATTTTCGATCTGCCCTTCATGTTCCGCGATATCGACGCTGTCGACGCGTTCCAGACGTCGGATACCGGGCAAGCGATGCTTGAATCCATGACCAAGCGCGGCTTGCTGGGCCTCGCGTTCTGGCACAATGGCATGAAGCAGATGTCGGCCAACAAGCCGCTGGTGTCCCCGTCGGATGCGCAAGGTCTGAAGTTCCGCGTGCAGTCGTCTGACGTGCTCAAGGCGCAGATGGCGGCAATCGGCGGCTCGCCCCAGCCGATGGCGTTCTCCGAAGTCTACGGCGCGCTGCAGACCGGCGTCGTGGATGGTCAGGAAAACACCTGGTCCAACATCTACGGCAAGAAATTCTTTGAAGTTCAGGACGGTATCACGGAAACCAACCACGGCATCATCGACTATCTGCTGGTGACGAATGTGGACTGGTGGGAGGGTCTGGACGCGGATGTGCGCGACCAGCTGGCGACCATCATCAGCGAAGTGACCGTGGCACGGAACGCGGAATCCACGGCTGTGAACGCGCAGAACAAGCAGGCGATCATCGACGCGGGCGGCACCGTGCGCACGCTGACGGCTGAGCAGCGCGAAGAGTGGGTCACCGTCATGAAGCCGGTCTGGGAACAGTTCAAGGACGACGTTGGCCAAGAGAACATCGACGCGGCGCAAGCCATCAATGCGGCGGTGAACTAAGATCAGCTTGCGCCAGCGACCCGGCTGGCGCTGCGAGCCTCGCCCTGATGGGCGGGGCTTTTTCATACGCGCTGCGGCGGCTTCAGCAGGCTGCGCGTATCCGGGATTTCTGATCGAGGAGGTGGGGCCATGTCGGTCCAGACAAACAAGGAACTGACCGGCCTGTCTCGGTTGGTGAATGAATTTGAGGAAACGGCCATCGCCGTGATCCTTGGAGCGATGACGGTGATCACCTTCATCAATGTGATCCTGCGCTATGGCTTTGACACCGGCATTATCTGGGGACTTGAGATGGTGTCATTCCTGTTCGCCTGGCTGGTGCTGTTCGGGGCGAGCTATGCGGTGAAGACCACATCGCATCTTGGCGTCGACGCCATCGTGAACCTGTTTGGCCCCGGCGGGCGGCGGGCTTTGGGCTTGATCTCCGGGCTGATCTGCGTGGTTTTCGCGTTTCTCTTGCTTAAAGGTGCGTGGGATTACTGGGCGAATTTCGCCAACCTGCCGCAGACCGAAGGGCGGTGGTTCCCGCTGGGCTTCGAGGAAATGCGCCGTACCTCCTATCGCGGGTGGTACGAGGTGATCGACATTCCGATGCCCGAATGGCTGCGCTGGATCGAACCGATCATGAATGACGGCGATGAATACGAGAAAATTCCGCGCTTCATTCCCTATCTGATCCTGCCGGTGGGCATGGCGCTGCTGCTGTTCCGGTTTATCCAGGCGACGGTGCGGATCTGGCAGGGCAAGGCGACAAGCCTGATCGTCAGCCATGAAGCCGAAGACGACGTGGAAAGCGTCCGTCACGTGAACGCGGGGGACTGAGTTAATGGATGTCGTTCTTCTTTTTTCGATGGTGATCGGGCTGATGCTGATCGGGGTGCCGATCGCGGTGTCCCTTGGGTTTTCGTCGATCATGTTCCTGTTGGTCTATTCGGATGCCTCGTTGGCCTCGGTCGCGAACTCGTTGTTTCAGGCGATGGCAGGGCATTACACATTGCTGGCCATCCCGTTCTTTATCCTTGCCTCGACATTCATGAGCACAGGCGGCGTGGCGAAGCGGATCATCCGGTTCTCCATCGCCTGCGTCGGGCACCTGCCGGGCGGTCTGGCGATTGCAGGTGTCTTTGCCTGTATGCTGTTTGCCGCGCTATCGGGGTCATCCCCGGCGACGGTGGTCGCCATCGGGACAATCGTGATCGCGGGTATGCGGCAGGTCGGATATACCAAGGATTTCGCTGCGGGGGTCATCGCCAATGCGGGCACGCTTGGCATCCTGATCCCACCCTCCATCGTGATGGTGGTCTATGCCTCTGCCGTGGATGTTTCCGTGGGACGGATGTTCCTTGCGGGGGTCATTCCGGGCCTGATGGCGGGCACCATGCTGATGGTGACGATCTATATCATTGCCGTGATCCGCGACTTGCCGAAGGGTGAGTGGAAAGGTTGGGGCGAGGTTGCTGCCTCCGGGCTTGATGCGATCTGGGGGCTGTTGCTGATCGTGATCATCTTGGGTGGTATCTATGGCGGTATCTTCACCCCGACCGAAGCGGCGGCGGTGGCGGCGGTCTACGCGTTCCTGATCGCGACCTTTGTCTATCGCGATATGGGGCCGCTGCACACGCCGGGTGAGGAGACGCGCAATACCGAGCTGTGGCGCAAACCCTATGCGTTGCTGACCGTCTGGTTCCACAAGGATACGCGCGACACGTTCTTTGAGGCGGGCAAGCTGACGGTGACGCTGCTGTTCATCATCGCCAACGCGCTGATCCTGAAGCACGTTCTGACCGAAGAACAGATTCCTCAGCAGATTGCGTCCTCTATGCTGGAGGCGGGTCTGGGGCCGATCATGTTCCTTGTCATGGTCAATGTGATCTTGTTGATCGGCGGGCAGTTCATGGAGCCGTCAGGCCTGCTTGTGATCGTGGCACCCTTGGTGTTCCCGATTGCGATCGAGCTGGGGATCGATCCCATTCACCTGGGCATCATCATGGTGGTCAACATGGAGATCGGGATGATTACGCCGCCCGTGGGGTTGAACCTGTTCGTGACGTCTGGCGTGGCGGGGATGCCGATGATGCGGGTCGTGAAAGCCGCGCTGCCCTTCACGGCAGTGCTGTTCATCTTCCTGATCATGGTGACTTATATCCCGGCGATCTCCACTTGGTTGCCCAATATGATGATGGGGCCGGAGATCATCACGAATTGACCGTGAAACCTGGCGGAGCGCCCCCTGACCGGGGGCGCATGTCTTTATCAGGGGGGCTGTCTGCCCCCCATCGCTTTTTCAAAGCGATTCCCCCCGAAAGTATTTCAGAACAGGCGAAGATCAGGAGGCTTGCAGGGCCGTGATGATCGGGGCGAAATCTGTCGCCTTCAGGGACGCGCCGCCGACCAGTGCGCCGTCGACATTGTCAGCCTTGAAAATCGTGGCGGCGTTGTCGGGTTTGACCGAGCCACCGTAAAGTAGGCGCATGGCGTGGCCTTCGTCGCCGAAGCGCGCGATGAGTTTGGCGCGCAGGTGATCGTGGACTTCGACGATCTGTTCCAATGTCGGAACGCGGCCGGTGCCGATGGCCCAGATCGGCTCATAGGCGATGACGGTATTGGCGGCGGTGGCGTTGTCGGGGCAGGACCCGGCCAATTGTCCGGCAAGGATGTCGAGCGTGTTGCCGGCTTCGCGCTCTGCCTCTGTCTCGCCGATGCAGATGATCGCAGTCAGGTCGCAGGCATGGGCAGCGCGGGCTTTGCCGCGCACTTCGGCGTCGTCTTCGTGATGCGCTTCGCGCCGTTCCGAATGGCCGACGATCACATGGGTTGCCCCAGTGTCGGCGATCATTGCGGCGGAAATGTCGCCAGTATAAGCGCCATCCGCATCGCCGTGGCAGTCTTGCGCGCCGATCGAGATGCCGGTGCCTTTGGCGGCTTCGCTTGCGCGGTACAGTAGGGGTGCGGGCGGGCAGATGAGAATACCTGTCTGGTCATCGGCGGTGATCGCCTGTGCCAAGGCGGCAAGCTCTTTCAGGCTGGCGGCAAGGCCGTTCATCTTCCAATTACCGGCGGCGAGTTTGCGGCGCATAAGGAACCTCGTTATGAAAACATCCTTGCGGTGCTAACACTTTGCCCGAAACTCGGCAACGGCGCAGGCTGTTTCGCTACAAGTGGCTGAGCGCGCGGCGCGCCCATTCGCCCAGTTCGTCCGGATCGTCCTGCACCTCGTCCGGGATCGTCCAATAGGGCATGGCCGCGCTGACGCCGCTGTCGCGGGTGTAGGTCCAGCGTTCCCACCCGGCGGCGTCGAGGGTCGCGGCCATTTCGCCCGCGCCTTTCAAGCGCAGCGTGCCGTCGGACATGAGCAGCGCAAAGATCCTGCCGTCGAGATAAATGCCCAGCCCGCCAAACATCTTGCGGGTCGTGATCGGACCGACGGCATCAAAGAGATCGCGCATATGGGCGATTTGCGCGTCAGAGACTGCCATCAGCCTTTGCTGGTGGCGTCCATTGCCGCGGACAGGTCATCCATATTGTCGAACTTGATGGATTCGCCGCAGCCGCAGGCTTCGGACACGTTGGGATTGTTGAACCGGAAACCGCTTTCAAGCAGCGAGGTTTCGTAGTCGATCTGCGTGCCGAAAAGGAACATCTGCGCCATCGGGGCGATGATCACGCGGGCGCCATCCTGTTCCACGATTTCCTCGTGTTCGCCGACCTCATCGACATATTCCATGGTGTATTCCATGCCTGCGCAGCCGCCTTTCTTGACGCCGATCCGCAGCCCCTTATGACCTTCCTTTGCCATCAGCCGCGAGATTTGCGCCGCAGCGCGGTCGGTCATGGTGACGGCTTGTTTGCCGGGAATACTGAACATGGTGTACCTCATTCGCCCTTGGTCCCAATCTAGGGGGACGGGCCGCCAATCTCAAGGAGGGCAAATGTCGCGTAGGACATTGCCAAGGCCCAGCCGTAAGAGGCGAGCGTGCCGATGATGACATATTCGCCAGCTTTGCTGTCCTTTGCGGCGTCGAAACGCAGGATGGATTTGGCGGCGACCAGAAAGCCGACGCCGGCGGGGTGGCCAGCCCAGATCAGCAGGAAGATGAGCGCGCGTTCGAGTTGGCCGATCAGGCGGCCCGCATCCGGCAGGCTTTCTTCGGTCAGATGCTCGGAAAACCGGGCCGTCAGGAGGCCGACTGCGAACCCGCCAGCGCGGATGGTCAGGATTGCGCCAGAAGCGATCAGGGCCGGGGCAAAGGCGAGGGCCGCAATGTTGGACCAGAGGCCTGTCGCAATTGCATCCGGCCACCAGATCACGGCGACGATCAGGCTGAGCAGATGTGCCACTTGGTCGATCAGAAAGGCCGTGAATGTGTTGCGGTGGCGTTGGGGCACCACCCAGACCTTGGTGGCATCAATCGCGAAATGGGCAAGGGTGATTGCGCCTGCGACCTGCCAGACACCGCCCAGCGCGAGGTTGCTGAGGATGAAAACGATCAGGACATGCAACAGCAAGACCGGCGGGTCGGCTTTGCGCGTCGCCATCCAGTTGGTCTGAAAAACGAAATCCGCCAAGACATGGGCGAGCAGAAGCGCGGTGAAGCTGTGCAGCATCGCGGGGGAAATCGCGTCCATCAGGGCAAGCATTTGAGCTTTCCTTTTGGCAGAGCAAGTCGTTCTGCTTGCATTATTCGGCCTCCCACGCGGCGAGTGCGGCATCCAATGCGGTGTAGCCTGCGGACCAGAGTGCCTGATTGACCGCTTGCCGGGTGATGCCCAGCGCCTCTGCCGCTTTGCTGCGGGGGCCTGATCCGGGCGGTAGAATTTCGTACATCGCGCTGGCCTGCGCTTGGGTCCAGCCGCGCGCGATATGATCGGCAAGATGCAGTGTCGCTGCCGGTGCGCCACCCGAAGCGTGGGACATCAGCACATGTTTGGGCAGATGCTCCAGCAACCGGCCGGATTCGGTAAAGGCTGGCCCATGGGCGCTGTTCGTGTCGCCATCTTGGGGCAGCGTGCCATCGCCGATCGCGACCGCGATCCGTGTGTACAGGTTTTTGTCGCGGCGGCGCAGGCCGGCTTGCGCAAAAAGCACCGCGCGAAGGGAGAGTGCTGGGGCGGAGATTGCCATTTGCCACGCATCGCCCCCACGCCGGGCAAACCCAGCAGTCAGATCGGGCTGCCAACGCGAGATTTCCATGCACGCGCTATAAAGCGCATCGAGGCTCGCATCCAGATCCGCGGCAGTCAGCGCGCTGGAATCGACGATATCCCCTGTCAGTACGGCAAAATTCATGAGCAAGTCATATCACTTGCTTCGATGAAAAGAAAGTTATTTTGCCTGACTGGGGTGGGGCTTACATGAAGCCCAGTTCAAGCCGCGCCTCATCGGACATCATTTCCATGCCCCAGGGCGGCTCCCATGTGAGTTCCACGTCGACCTGTTTCACGCCGGGGATCGGTTCGACCGCATCTGCGACCCAGCCGGGCATCTCACCGGCGACGGGGCAACCTGGCGCTGTCAGCGACATGATGATCCGCACTTCGTTCTCTTCGTTGATGTCGATCGTGTAGATCAGGCCCAATTCGAAGATATTGACCGGAATCTCGGGATCATACACCGATCGGCACGCATCTGCGATCTGGTCGTAGAGCGGGTGGTCCGTGGAGGAGGGGGCGATCAGCGGTGCGCCCTCCATCTGTCCGGTTTGATCGTTCATCGGATCCTCGCATCGATTTCCTGACTAGTCATATAGGAAAAGGGATCATCGCCGTCCAGAGGTGGCGCGTCTTCGTGACGGTTCCCATGTCGATTACTGGCCGGTCAGCAGCATCAGGGCCGGGCTGGTCGTCGTGGTCGTGTTTTCGGACAGCGCGCCGAGTGTCAGAAACCGGTTGCGCAAGGCTTCGAGGTTTTCAGGCTCAAGGAATTCCGACACCTCACTGACACCGAACTGCGATTCCATCCGCGCTTTCAGAACCGAATGCTGTTGGTCGATGTCGATGCTGGAAAATGCGGAAGGCAGTTGGAACGCGGTTTCAAACACCGTGCGCAGCGGAGAGGAGGCGAGCACGCTGTAAATCTGGGCGTCCCCGGTGGACGAACCTGTGGCGACGGTGGTCAATTCGCGTTCCAGGGACAGGGCAAGGCGCAGATTGGTGTTGGTATCCCCAACGCTGGATTCGAATTGCCGGTCGAGATAGTTGCGCGTGATCGCGTCGGCGAACCCTTCGGGATAGTTTTGTCCCGTATCCCCAGAGGTGAAGGCAAAGGCTTTGGCCATTTCCTTGAGGGGGGTATTGAAGGAAAAGGTCAGGGCAGACACGCTCGCGCTTAAATCCGCATCAAGCATGGTTTTTACCTGTGTCAGCTCGCCCACATCGGCCTCTTGCCCATAAAGGCGCATGGTGGCGTCATAGACATCAAGGTCGAAGACGACATCGAAGCTGTTATCAAGGTTCTCGAGCCGGTCTTCGGAGAGCATCAGTTCCACAAAGGTTTGCGCCGGGCTGGGAGTGTCGGGCCAGCCATTTTGAAACGCTTCCGCCATTTCGAGCCATGGCGCGTTGGAGGGTTGATTGGCGACGGACGCGGGATCCGACAGGTCGGAGTTGAGGATATCCCGCAGCAGGTCGTCACCGGGATTGCCGACATCGAAGGTGGCCAGCGCATCCTCCAGCAGCATTTCGTTATTGATCAGGTCGTCCGCACTGGACAGATCGTCAATATCCGGCCAGCCAAAGCGAAAGGCTTGCGACAGCATCGACAGGCGTTCGTCGCCCACGATGTTGACCAGCGAGTTTTCATCCGTGGGATCGGATTCGAGGATCTTTTGCAGGTAATCGGGATCGGTCTGGGTGATGCCGAAAATCTCTGTCGCGGCGCTGAGCATCCGGGGATCGTTTACCAGGTCTTCCGCTGTCAGGGTGTCATCGAACTTGCCATCGAAGGTGTTGATGAACCGTTCCATCGGTGTGTTGCCTTCAACGGTATTATCAAAGCCGATCGCCGCAGCGAAATCTGCCCAAGCCGGTTGGGTCAGGCGGTTGACGAAGCTGCTTTCATCCGTGAGGTCGGATTCCAGCACTTGCCGCAGAAAGAAGGTGTTGTTCTCATTCCCCTTCAGGCCGAACTGTTCGAGCGCGCCGCGCAGGACGGACCGGTTCAGCGGAGAGAGCAGATCATCGACGCTTTCGATGCCGTCAAGTTGCAGTGTCGATCCATCATCGGGCAATTGCGGGCCGGTGGAGCTGTTAAAGCCAAAGGTTTCCGCTATGGACAGATAGGTCTTGTCGCCCAGCCGATTTGCGAAAGAGGTGCTGTCCGCCGGGTCCGATTCCAGCACTTTCTGGATGAACGCCTTGTTGTCGATATCGTCTTCCAACCCGAACGCGCCAAGCGCCACCTGCAAAAGCTGGCGGTTGTTCACAAGCTCTTCGGCGGTGCTGATACTGCCGATCTGGTCCTTGAACGCCTGCACATCACGATCAAAAATCGTGTTTTTGTCGAAATTGGCCTGCTGCGTTTCCCGCGTTTCCGTCAGGAAATTGTAACCGGCCAGACCGGACCCGAGAACGATGGGATAGAACGTCATTTTGGACCTGTGACACTGTTACTACGCGTTACCAAACATGGCGCAAGGCACGGGTTCAGGCGTGCTGCGACCTGTCAGATCGTGGCGCAAAAAACCTAAGATCAGGTAAATGCCAAACGGTGTCAGGGTGGTCAGGACCGGCTCTCAGCCGCCGCTGCGGACTTTCCGGCGCGTCGGTTTGGGGGCCGCGTGCGTTTCGATCTCGTCATAGAGGAAGCCCACGACGTTCTTGCCGGTCGCTGTCTCGATCCCTTCGAAGCCGGGAGAGGAATTGACCTCCAGCACTTTGGGGCCGTCTTCGGAGCGCAGCAGATCGACCCCGGCGATGCCCAGCCCGAAGGCTTTGGCAGCTTTCACGGCGGTGGCGCGTTCCTGCCGGGTGATGCGGGCGACCTTGGCGGTGCCGCCGCGATGCAGGTTCGACCGGAAATCGCCATCGGCGCCGGTGCGTTTCATCGCCGCGACGACTTTGCCCGCGATCACAAGGCAGCGAATATCTTCTCCGGCGGCCTCTTTGACGAAATGCTGCACAAGGAAGTTGGCACGCAGTCCGCGGAAGGCGTCGATCACCGATTCAGCCGCTTTCTTCGTTTCTGCCAGAACGACGCCCTTGCCTTGAGTGGATTCCAGCAGCTTCACGATCATCGGCGCGGTGCCGACAAGATCCATCAGGTTGCGCGTATCCTTGGGCGAGGCCGCAAAGGCCGTCGTCGGCATCCCGATCTTTTGCGAGGCGAGGATCTGATGCGCTTGCAGTTTATCACGGCTTGAAGCGATCCCGGTGGAGCCGTTGACGCAATAGGTGCCGATGGTCTCGAACTGCCGGATCACGGCGGTGCCATAGGGGGTGATGGATGCGCCAATGCGCGGCACCACGGCGTCATAGCGGGGCAGGCGCGCACCGTCGTAATGCACCTCGGGGCTCATCGCGTTGATGGCCATATAGCAGCGGGTGGTGTCGATCACCTCTACCGTGTGTCCGCGCGCTTCGCCTTCCTGCACCAGGCGGCGGGTCGAATAATTGTCCTCGCGGCTGAGAACCGCAATCCGCAGCGCGCGTTTCGGCGCGGTCTTGCGCAGCCCGGCAGAGCGGTAAACATCATAGCTGAGTTCCGGCTGAAGATGCTTTTCCGTCGCGGTGATGGTGATGTGTTCGGTCAGCGCCTGCCGCCCCAGCAGCATCCGGCTGGCCATGCCGGCACGGTTGGTCAGGGTGATCTCGATCGGCCAGCTTTGACCATTCACCGTCAGTTTCGATCCAATGACATAGCGCATCTCTTTCTCGCCGTTGGACGACGTGACTTCGCGCCGGTCCAGAATGGTGGCGGAACAGGGGATCGCAAGCCCGTCATCGCCCGCCACCGGGTTCACGATGAACCGCACCTTGGGTTTGGCGTTGGGGCCGAAAACCTCGATCTCGGAGGCGTGCAGCGCCGATGTTCGCGCACCGGTATCTACCTTGGCGCGCAGCGCGGGCAGGCCAAGATCGGGAAGGGCTACCCATTCCTCCCAGCCGAATTCCAGTTGGGTCGGGGTGTCATCAGACATGTCGGTCGTTCCTTGCTGCGGTGCCGCGAATGTATCAGCCTGTGATGGCGCTCACAACTGCGATACGACCGTGACGGGCCTGCGAAGGCCAAGGTTTGCGCCCTAGCGGCACCGGGCCTTTTGAGGCGAGGCGATGCGTGCCGCCGCTGCGCTTTGCCGCTGGCTTAATCTGCTGCCGTGTCAGTCGTTGATGTCATTGGTAAAGGTCTTGGCCCCGCTTGACTGGCGGCGAAAGGCCAATCGCAGCGCGATCCAGGACAGCAGCGACAAACCTGCGAACAGCGCCATCAGCGCGTTGAAGCTCAGCCCGGCGATGAAACCCTGCGCCACCAGCGCAATCAGTCCAACGATCAGCGCCCCCAGCATGAAGCCAAGGAAGATGAAGCCCGGTGCCAGCACCTCGATAATGCCGAATACCAACCCAATGGCGATCCAGACCCACCATGTTGTCAGCCACGCCATCATGGCTTGCGCCCCTTGAGCAGGCTGAAGGCGTCGGTGAAGGCGTCGACCGCATTGGCGGGCAGCACCACGGTTTGATTGCCAGCGCTGGAGCCGAGACCATTCAGCGCCTCCACCTGCTTCAGCGCGATTTGGTACTGGGCCGCTTCCAGCCCGTTTTCATTGATCGCCTGCGCCACGACCTGCGTGGCATAGGCTTCGGCATCCGCCAGCACGCGGCGCGCTTTGGCAGTTTGCTCGGCGGCATAGAGTTCCCCATCGGCGGCCAGTTCCACGGCACGCTTCTGGCCCTCCGCTTCGGTCACCTGCGCCCGGCGTGCGCGTTCCGCGTTCAACTGTTGCAGCATCGCGTCGCGTGTCGCCTGATCCAGATTCACATCCAGAATTTCGGCCCGCGTGACCTCGATCCCCCAATCATCCACCGCGTCCTCGACACTGGTCTTGATGGTAGAGATCAACTGCGCCCGGTTGGACTGGACCTCGTCCAGATCCATCTTGCCGATCTCTGCCCGGACGATACCGGCGACGGTGGTGGAAATCGCCCCATCCACATCGCGGATACGGTAGACCGTCTTTTCAGGCTCCAGAATGCGGTAGAAGACAGAGGTATCGACCTGCACCAGCACGTTGTCGCGCGTGATGGCGTCCTGGCTGGCGGTCGGGAGCTGGCGTTCAAGGATCGACACCTGATGCGCCACGCGGTCGAGGAAGGGCACGATCAGGTTGATACCGGGGCCAAGCACCGCGCGCAGGCGGCCGAACCGTTCGACCACGTGCTTTTCCGACTGGCTGACGATTTTGACCGCCTTCAGAACAAGGATCACGATCAGGACGGCTGCAATCAACCAGACGACATTCGCCTCTGCGAAGCTAAGCAGGATATCTTCAATCGGCACGGGGGGCTCCTCACAACGTATACCGGCAAGAATGTCGTCAGAGCGGGGCAGAAAGGCAAGGGGAAAGCCCGCGCGCTGGGCCTGCCCGTAGGGTGCGCTTCAGCGCAGCTTTCCTGCCGGAAGGGCGATCATCCAACTTGTCGCGGGGGCGCTGCCGGATTATTGCGGGCCCATGACCTCCTTTAGTTTCGATCTTCAGGCCACCGATGGCCGCGCCCGGACCGGGGTGATCTCCACCCCGCGCGGCGATATCCGCACACCTGCCTTCATGCCCGTCGGAACGGCGGCCACAGTCAAGGCGATGATGCCGGAAAGCGTGCGCGCCACGGGGGCCGATATCCTGCTTGGCAATACCTACCACCTGATGCTGCGCCCCACCGCCGAGCGAATCGATCGGCTGGGCGGGCTGCATAAGTTCATGAATTGGGATCGTCCGATCCTCACCGATTCCGGCGGGTTTCAGGTGATGAGCCTTGCCGGGCTGCGCAAGCTGACGGAAGAGGGCGTGACGTTCAAAAGCCATGTAGACGGGTCCAAGCATATGCTCAGCCCCGAACGCTCCATGGAAATTCAGCGGCTTCTGGGCTCTGACATCGTCATGTGTTTCGACGAATGTCCCGCCTTGCCCGCCGACCGGGACCGGATCGCCGCGTCGATGGAACTGTCGATGCGCTGGGCGGCGCGGTCGCGTGAGGCGTTCGGGGACCGTCCGGGCCACGCGCTGTTCGGGATCCAGCAGGGGGGGCTGGAAGAAGACCTGCGCGCGCAATCTGCCGAAGCGCTGCGCGAGATCGGGTTCGAAGGCTATGCCGTCGGTGGTTTGGCTGTGGGCGAAGGGCAGGAGGCGATGTTCGGTTGCCTCGACTATGCGCCCGAGCAGCTTCCGCAAGACAAGCCGCGCTATCTGATGGGGGTCGGCAAGCCCGATGACATCGTGGGGGCGGTCGCGCGCGGGATCGACATGATGGATTGCGTGCTGCCGTCGCGGTCGGGGCGGACGGGGCAGGTCTTTACCCGGCTGGGTGTGCTCAACATCAAGAACGCCCGGCATCAGGACGATCCGCGCCCCTTGGACGAAGAATGCACATGCCCGGCCTGCCGCAACTATTCGCGCGCCTATCTGCATCACGTCTTCCGCACGCAGGAGATCATCTCTTCCATGCTGCTGACGTGGCACAACCTGCATTACTACCAGCAGATCATGGATCAGATGCGCCACGCGATTGCCGAAGGTCGGTTCGAAGCTTGGCAGACGGAGTTCACACAAACGCGGGCGCAGGGCGATATAGACCCGCTGTGACTGGCCTGCGGTAAGCGCCCGGCGATGTATCTGCCCGACAGGGGGGGGTAATCCATTTGATCTGCCGGGGTCTCTCCCATGACGGGAATTGCTGTGCTAGGGTCCGGCCAACTCAAAAGGCGACATTCTCATGACCACGTCCAAGACTGCACAGCCACAGCTTGCCGATACGCCTGCCGACATCCCGGACCAGTGGGAGACCTTCCTGACCATGATCGAGGACACGCTTTGCTCTGTCGTCGTGCATGTGGGGATCGAACCCTTTCTGGATGCAATGATGCCCGCCACGGTGATCCAGGCCGAAATCGCGTTGGCCCATGTCACCGCGAACGGGATGCCGACCGTGGCCGAGGGGAAGACCCTGATGGCCTTTGACGAGGCGCTCCAGACAGCGATCGGCGTGCCGGGGCAGCACTATCTTGGGCGCATCACGGCGAACGGGCTTCGGCGCATCTATGTGCTGATCCGCAACGACGCCGATCTGCCACAGGTGGAACGGACGCTGGTCACGGTGGGGCAAACCCACGGCTATGAGGTCGCGCTGATGCAGATCACCGACGCGCCGCTGCGACCATACCGGGATCTGCTTTATCCGACCGATCAGGATTGGCAGTGGATCGCGGATCAGCGGCAACTCGATGCGCTGCGCGATGCGGGCGATATGACGGCCGAGACGCGCCCGGTCGAACATTGGTGCGCCTTTACGAGCCCCCGTGCCGCCGAACAATTCGCCGATTGGGCGCGCAGCAAGGGCTATAGGGTGGCCCCGGTGGAACCCGGAACCAGCCATGAGGATGGCTTCGTCGTGCGGCTGACGCATCTTGCCACCATGGCACCGCAGGATATCGGTCTGCATACGATGCGCCTGCTGGATGCCTGTGCCGGGCAGGGCGGCAGCTATGAGGGCTGGCAAGCCATGGTGGTGCAGAGCGCTGGGCAAGGTCTGGCGGAGGCGCAGCGCCAAGGCCTCGGCGCGGAAACGTCGCCGATTCTGCGCCTGCACTGAACGGGGCAGCTGCGCTTTGGCGAAAGCGCGCCTTCCGGCCAGCCGTGCCCGCCATCTTGCGGGTTAACGCCACCTTCCGTCCCGCAATACGCGGTTTTGCGCGCGTCCCCGGCAGCGCGCCCGCAGCGTTAACTAAACGTTCAGGAATTGACGGATATTCGGTTTTTGCGCCATTGGCCCGTTGCACACCAAGGGCTGTCGCGGCATGTTGTGAACTGAACACGGCTTGAAAAACGCTGGGTCGGGCCACAGTTTAACACTCCGTAGACAGGAGACGGGCAGTGTTGCCTCTTTTGGGACCGCCCGCCTTGCCAAGAATAAGGAAAGAGCATGCAAGAGCCTCTTAACACGTCCTACCCGGTACTGCCGCTGCGCGACATCGTGGTTTTCCCCCACATGATCGTGCCGCTGTTCGTCGGGCGGGAAAAATCGGTACGGGCGCTCGAGGAAGTGATGGCCGACGACAAGCAGATTCTGCTGTCGAGCCAGATCGACGCGTCGATTGACGACCCGGAGACCGACGGAATCTTCAAGGCGGGTGTTCTCGCCAGTGTTCTGCAAATGCTGAAATTGCCCGACGGCACCGTCAAGGTGCTGGTCGAGGGGCAGTCGCGTGTGCGGATCACCGACTTCATCGACAATGACAATTTCTTTGAAGCCAGCTGCGAATACCTGACCGAAATGCCGGGCGACATGGCCACGACAGAAGCGCTGCTGCGCTCTGTTGCGGATGAGTTCGAACGCTATGCCAAGGTCAAGAAGAACATCCCCGAAGAGGCGTTGACCGCCGTCGCGGAAACCGCAGAACCTGCCAAGCTGGCGGATCTGGTGGCCGGGCATCTGGGTATTGAAGTTCAGCAAAAACAAGACCTTCTGGAAACGCTTTCGGTAAGCGAGCGTCTGGAAAAGGTCTATGGCCTGATGCAGGGCGAGATGTCCGTCATGCAGGTCGAGAAAAAGATCAAGACCCGCGTCAAAAGCCAGATGGAGCGCACCCAGCGCGAATACTATCTGAATGAGCAAATGAAGGCCATTCAGAAGGAGCTTGGTGACGGCGAGGACGGCTCGAACGAGATTGCAGAGCTTGAAGAGAAAATCGCGGCAACCAAGCTGTCGAAAGAGGCGCGCGAGAAGGCAGAGGCGGAGCTGAAAAAGCTGCGCAACATGTCACCGATGAGCGCCGAGGCGACTGTGGTCCGCAATTACCTCGATTGGATGCTGGCGATCCCGTGGGGCGTGAAATCGCGCGTCAAAAAGGATCTGGGCCGGGCGCAGAACATCCTCGATAACGACCACTATGGCCTTGAGAAGGTCAAAGAGCGGATCGTTGAGTATCTTGCGGTGCAGCAGCGCTCCAAGAAGCTGAAGGGGCCGATCCTGTGCCTTGTCGGACCTCCGGGTGTGGGCAAAACCTCTCTCGGCAAGTCCGTGGCGAAGGCGACCGGGCGCGAATTCATCCGGATCAGCCTTGGCGGCGTGCGTGATGAATCGGAAATCCGCGGCCACCGCCGGACCTATATCGGGTCTATGCCGGGCAAGATCATCCAGGCGCTGAAAAAGGCGAAAACCACGAACCCGCTTATCTTGCTCGATGAGATCGACAAGATGGGGCAGGATTTCCGTGGCGATCCGGCGTCGGCGATGCTCGAAGTGCTTGATCCGGAACAGAACGGCACGTTCATGGACCACTATCTTGAGGTGGAATATGACCTGTCGAACGTGATGTTCCTGACCACGTCGAACAGCTACAACATGCCGGGGCCGTTGCTTGACCGGATGGAGATCATTCCGCTGGCCGGGTATACCGAGGACGAGAAATCGGAAATCGCCAAGCAGCATCTCATCAGCAAGCAGATCAAGAACCATGGCTTGAAGACGAAGGAATTCGAACTGACCGACGATGCGTTGCAAGCGATCATTCGCTACTACACGCGCGAAGCCGGTGTTCGGAATCTGGAGCGTGAGATCGCCAAGGTGGCCCGGAAGGCGCTGACGAAGATCGTTCGCAAAGAGGCGGAGACCGTGACAGTCACACCGGAAAACCTCGACGAGTTCCTTGGCGTGCGCAAGTACCGCTATGGGCTGGCCGAAGAGAAGGACCAGGTTGGTGTCGTGACCGGGCTGGCCTATACCTCTGTGGGTGGCGATCTGCTGCATATCGAGGCGTTGAAGCTGCCCGGTAAGGGGCGGATGAAGACGACCGGTAAGCTTGGCGATGTGATGAAGGAATCCATCGACGCGGCATCCTCTTACGTGCGCTCCATCGCGCCGGAAATCGGTGTGAAGCCGCCGAAATTCGACACGATGGATATCCACGTGCACGTGCCGGATGGCGCGACGCCGAAGGATGGCCCGTCCGCTGGTCTGGCGATGGTCACCTCCATCGTGTCGGTGCTGACGGGTATCCCCGTGAAGAAGGACATCGCCATGACGGGCGAAGTGTCGCTGCGCGGGAATGCCATGCCGATCGGCGGCCTGAAGGAGAAACTTCTCGCGGCGCTGCGGGGCGGGATCAAGACGGTTCTTATCCCCGAAGAGAACGAGAAGGATCTGGCCGACATTCCGGATAACGTGAAAGAGGGTATGACCATCATCCCCGTCACCCACGTCTCCGAGGTGCTGGAACATGCGCTGGTCTCGCAGCCGGAGCCGATCGAATGGGACGAAGCTGCGGAAGAAGCCGCAGCAGCAGCCCGTGCGGCCTCTGCCGGGGGCGGGTTCGGTCAAACGACCGCGCACTGACCCTGTCGCATCACAGAAAAAAGGGCGCTCCGATTGGGGCGCCCTTTTTATTTGGACCGGCCGAATTGGGCCAAAAGCGACCGCACAGGTCCGCGCCGGGCGTTAGTCCACGACGGGCAGGATCATCAACAGCGCCAGCATCAGGACGAGCACTTCCCCGGAGGAGGAACTGGTCGCCGCTTCGACAACCACAGGCGCTTCGATCACCGGATCCGCGACAGATCCTGCAACGGCCATGGTGCCCATGAGAGCAAACCCAACAACACCCAGAAATATCGACTTTTTCATCTAACTTTCCCCAAGAAGTAATGTAGCAGCGGGATCAAACCTGCCGTTAACCCTACGTCACGTCAACATTTCTGTGCTTTCAGCGCCGCCGGGCGAGTGAATTCGGGGGGAAACCTGTGGATTCTGGGGGGATTGGCGTCGATTGCTGGAAAATTAACGCGGTCGAGGTTAGACTGTCGCCTGAGCAGAAATAATCGAAAGACGTAACGATGGCCAAGGCCCCGGTATCCCCGCGCAGCAGCAAAAGCACGACAACCAAGACGGCGCGCAGCTCTGCACGCAAGACAACGCCCCCCGCCAAAACGGCGAAACCCGCCGCCAAGACCACGCGCAGCCGCAAGGTGCCGGCGAAAAGCGCGGCGTCCAAGCCTGCGGCGCCCCTTACTTCGTCCAGTACAACGCCCAATACCGCGCCTGCGGCCACCGCCACCAAAGCGCCGCCCGCCCCGAAGGCCGAGATCGCGCGTCCCGCCGTGGTCGAGGAAACCGCGCCGAAGCTCTCTGGCCCGGCGATGCGCAAGAAGGATCTGATCGACGCGGTTGTCGAACGCTCTGGCCACAAACGCAGGGATGTCAAAGCGGTGATCGAAAACACGCTCGCCGTTCTGGGCGAGGCGCTGGCCGAGGATCGCGAAATGAACCTGCCGCCCTTCGCCAAGCTGAAAGTGCAGCGCGTCAAGCAGCAGCAATCGGCCCGCGTGATCGTCGCAAAGCTGCGCCAACAAACCAAGTCGGGCAAAGACGCGGCAGAGTAGGGGTCAAAGCCGCATCAGATAGGTTTGGTGCCCGTCGCAGACCAGCGTGCCGTCCTGATTATGCAGCGTCACTGCCAAGCGCATCGTGCCGGTGGTCGTGCGACGTTGCAGTTCGGTGATCTCAAAAGCGGGATAAAGCGTATCGCCCTCGTAAACCGGGGCAAGAAAGCGGCTGGACTGGTCCAGAAACCCGATCAGCGCTTCGCCCATCTCATGCGCCAGAGGGCACGCACCAATGGCCGCTTGGATCAAGGTCTGATAGCCATGCGCCATCAGGCCGGGGTGACCAAGCCGCGCAAGATAGGCGCGGTCGTAATGGATCGGGTGGTTATCGCCGCTGGCCGCCTGAAACGCCGTGAAAACGCCCGCCGTCATGGTGCGCGAGGGGGCGCGGAACCGCTCTCCCACGGAGAAGTCGTCGAAATGCCGCGTTGGCAACATTTGATGCTGTGTCGGATCAAAGGTCATGGGGCAGTTTCAGCGCGGCGGTCCGGCGATTTCAACCCCTTCCGAAATTTGCGCAAGACCTCTTGCACATCGCGGTCAAATTGGATAATTCCGCCTGCACTGAGTGGGTGATTAGCTCAGTGGTAGAGCGCTTCGTTCACATCGAAGATGTCAGGAGTTCAAATCTCTTATCACCCACCATTTCCCCCTCTGGTCCCAGCTTTTCCGACCGCGATACGCGGCGGGGGCAGATAAGTTGGAATTTCTCTGAAAGAGGGGCTTGCAACCTGGCTGCGGTTTCCGCTAAAGGCTTCCCGCACGGGTGATTAGCTCAGTTGGTAGAGCGCTTCGTTTACACCGAAGATGTCGGGAGTTCGAGCCTCTCATCACCCACCATCCCCCCCCCCCAGCCGAAGTGACATCAATGCTGTGGCGTTGCTGATCTGGCCCCGGACCGGTTGACGTCGCCGGTTTGCCAACTGCGGATGTGTTCGGGGTATCAAGCGACCTTCCCCGATAGATTGTATTTTCGTCAAATTAACCGAGTCTTTGCGATTGCGGGTTCAGGAAAGGCAGTGTCTGCAAACTCGCTAATTCTGGGGAAGCCATGTCCGTTTCACTACCTTTCAACCTTGTCGATGGGGCCGGGTTTCGGTGGGATATTCAGCGCGATGGGCAGATTGGCGATGGTACGCTTGATGCGTTCGATGGCGGCATGGACAATGTCGATCAGCCCACCGTGGGGCAAGCTGATCTGGAACTGTTCGGGCGGCAATTGGTGCTGCGTGCCGGGGCCGCGGTGTCGGACCCGTTCATCTCTCTGGAACGGCGTATCTATGTGCCTGATGACGCGGGATGGGCGCGGTTCATCGATACGGTCACCAACACCGGGACGCAGGCCACAACCTATACGCTGCGTCTGTCGACCAATTTCGGTTCTGACGGGGCCAGCCAGATCATTGCGACCTCCAGCGGCGATCAGGTGTTGGATACGGCGGACAGCTACTTCATCAACGATGATACCGCGCCAGAGGCGGGCGACCCGCAGGTGGCCATTGCCTTTGGCGACGGCACGCGCGCGCCGGATGTGGCGGGCTATCCGATATCGGACCGGGCTGATCTGATCTTCACCTTCGATCTGCAACCGGGCCAGAGCGCAAGCGTGATGACCTTTGCCGCGCAAAGCTATGCGCCGGGGACGTTGCAGGCGCTTGCCGAAGCGTTGGCAGGACCGCTGGACGAAGACATGGCCCTTGGCATTTCCGCCACCCTGGCGGCGTCGATCCTGAATTACCATGTGGCCGGATATAACGAACAGACGACCTATTTCGGGAACGAAGGGGCGGATACGCTGGTTGGCTCGGCGCGGAACGAATGGTTTCTGGCGGATGCGGGCGATGACACGATCCTGGGTCAGGCGGGCGCTGACCGTGTCGATAGCGGTGTAGGCGACGATGTGGTACTTGGCGGCGATGGGCATGACGATCTGCGCGGCGGCGGCGGCAATGATGTGTTGCAGGGGGAGGCCGGCAATGACGTGATGGACGGCGATGCCGGGTGGGGGCAAAGCCGGGTGGCCACGGCGGATTTGCCCGGCGCAGGGCAAAGCCTTGCGCTGACCCTGACAGCCACGCCTGCGACCCGCGCCAGCGAAACGCTGGTGGACGGGGTTATCACCACGGGTGCAGGCGCGGCGGGCACCAATCTTGTCATCGCGGTCGACCTCTCGGGCTCCATGAACACGGTGTTCGACGGCGCGGCGGGGCTGGGGGATTTGAGTGGTGACGGTGCCCCGGATCAAATGATCGACCTGCTGCACGCGGGGCTGGCGGGGTTCATCGATACCATGATCACCACGGGCCATGCGGGGCAGGATGTGGTGATCCTCGGCTATGCAGACACGGCGGAGGTGCTGTTTGATGGCGCTCTGGGCGCGGGCGCAAGCGGGGCCTTGTCCGGGCAGATCCCCAACGGCGCCAGCGATTACGAGGCCGCGCTGCAAGCGGCGGTCACGGCTTTTGGCACGATGGGGGCCGGACAGAACCGGCTGGTCTTTTTGTCCGATGGGGTTGCGACAGCGGGGGGAACCTATCTCGACACGGCAGAAACCCTGCGCAGCGGGCCGATCGGGGCGGACATCCAAACGCTCGCCTTGGGGCCCTTGGCCGGGGTCTATGAGCTGGACCTGCTGGATGACGGGGTTCCGAACAACAGTGTCGGGTCAATCGGTTCGGCGGCGGACCTGACCAGCGCCCTCACGGCGCCAACCCTGTCGGCCGCGCCCATGGACCGGGTCGAAATCCTGGTCAACGGGACATTGCAAACGGTGCTGCCCGCTTCGGATTTGGAGCAAACGCCGCTGGGCCTGCGTTTTCAGGTGGAAGCTGCCGGGCTGGTTGAGGATGAGGCAGATGACGTCACGGCTCGCCTTATCGCGGCGGATGGGGCGGCAACGCAGGTTGAAGTCATGCTCACCCTTGACGACGAAGACGATCAAACCGGCGATGATGTGCTTCTGGGAGGAGAGGGCGATGACGCGCTGGAGGGCAGCGGCGGGCATGATCGGCTGATCGGCGCGGCGGGCAATGACAGCCTTTATGGCGGTGCCGGGCAGGACGCGCTGACGGGCGGCGCGGGCGATGACTGGCTGCTGGGCGGCGCGGGCGACGATATCCTGCATGGCGGCGCGGGCGCAGATTGGCTGATCGGCGGGGATGGCAGCGATACGGTCAGCTATGCGGGATCCATCGCGCCGGTGATCGTCGATCTTGCTGCGCAGACCGTCTTTGGCGGCGATGCCACGGGGGATGTGATCGCGCAGGTGGAGAACGCCGAAGGCACATCGCAGAATGACAATCTGAGCGGATCGGAGGCCGACAATATCCTGCGCGGCGGGCTGGGCGATGACCTGATCGACGGGCAGGCAGGGTTCGACATTGCCGACTATTCGGATGTGCCGGGCGGTATTTACGTGGCGCTCAACCTGCCGGAGGGGGAGCAGGACACCCTGTCCGGCGGGATCGACTACCTGACCGGTATCGAAGGGCTGATCGGTTCGCAATTCGACGACTACCTGATCGGCAACAGCGGCTATAATGTGCTTTCCGGCGGGGCCGGGGCGGATGTGCTGAAATCCAAGGGCGGCAATGATCGGCTCTATGGCGGCGGCGGCGATGATCGCTTGATCGGTGACGCAGGAGAAGAACGCCTGATCGGCGATGCGGGCCGCGATGAGGTCTACGGCAATGCCGGGAACGACCTGATCTATGGCGGTGCGGGGGATGACTATCTTTACGGCGGGCGCGACATGGACGTGATGTATGGTCAAGGCGGCGCCGACGTGATGCGCGGCAACATCGGTGGGGACTTCATGGATGGCGGGCGCGGGGCGGATGACCTGCGCGGCGGCGGCAGCGGCGACACGATCTTCGGCGGCTCTGGCGACGATTTCATCATGGGCGAGAACGGCGCGGATGTGCTGTCGGGCGGCAGCGGGCGAGATGTTCTGATCGGCGGCGCGGGGGAGGACATTTTCATTTTCGATCCGCTTTGCGCATTCGATTCCGTCCGGGATTTCGAGGTGGGGGTCGACACGCTGGATGTGTCCGCGTTCCACCTTGCCGGCTTTGCGGCGCTGCAAGAGATCGCCGTCGACCGGAGCAGCGGATTGCGCATCGATTTCGGCGATGGCGATGTCGCGTTTCTGGAAGACATGGCGCTGGCGGATCTTAGCGCGGCTGACGTGATCCTGTGATGCGCGCCGACCTGCCTGGCCGAGGTTGCAGGCACAACATTCAGTGTCTTTCAGACAATTGATATTATTCAAAAAGAGCGGTTTCACCGTCTGTTAAGCTCGTCTGCGCATAGTCTCCGGGTGAGTGTCTGGCGCCGATTTTATACGCGGCGCATGGTAACGAGGGTGAAGTTATGACCGTGGGTCCATCGGGTGATTTGGTATTTATTGCGCAACGCGATGCCTCGTCGGCGCTGGAACAATTCGCCTATATCGTCAGCCATGATGTGCGCAACAGCGCGCGCGCCCTCGCAGAAATTCCGCATTGGATCATCGAAGACCTCGAAGCCGAAGGGGTGCGCCTGAACTCGGATATGCGCGACAATCTGTCGATGCTGGACAAACACGCGCGGCGTCTGGACCGGATGCTGACGGATTTGCTGTCTTATTCGCGCGCCGGGCGAACGCAGAAAACCGCGCAGCTTTCCGTCACGGCGCTGGTGCGGGCGGCCTTGGACAGTATCGGCGATCCGCCGCATCTGACAGTCACCGTCGATGAGGGGGTTCCCGATCTGCGGATCGGGGTCGAGGACGCGAAAATCCTGTTCGATTGCGTGGTGTCAAATACGGCGCGGCATGGCGCGCCCCGCAATGGTGAGCTGAAGATCAGCGGTGAGCGAAGCGGCGATCTTGTCACCTTGCGGTTCGACGACAATGGACCGGGCGTGCCGCCGCAGGACCTGGAGAAAATCTTCCAGCCGATGACGACGCTGCGCCGCCGGGACGAGGTCGAGGGGAGCGGCATGGGCCTGGCCATCCTGCAAAAGCTGGTCGGGCGCTATGACGGGCGCATCTGGGCCAGTTCGGCGAACAGGCTGGGCGGATTGTCGGTGCAGGTCGAACTTCACGATGCTGCGCAAGTTGATTTCCCCGGTCCCGTAAGGGCCGGAAAAGTTTTCGGTTTTGGAAATGAGGAGCAGGGCCATGCCAAGTCTATCCGTACGCAGGGCTGATAGCGTTTATACGGACCCGTCTTTAAAGGTGCTGGTTCTGGACGATGACCGTTTCGACCGCAAACGGATCATGCGTTGGGCGCGGTCGCAGTCGGAAGTCTCTGTCGAAGTGGACGAAGCCGCCGATTTGCAGCAGTTCGGACTGGCACTGGATCGTGGCAAGTACGACCTTATCCTGGTGGATTATTGCCTTGCGGATGGTGATGGGCTGGACGCGCTGGATCATATCATCTCGTCCTCCGTCAATTTCGGCGCCTATGTGGTCATGGTCAGCGCGTTCGAGGATGCGCAGATCGCGCGCGCGGCGCTGGATCGCGGCTGCGATCGCTATCTCCTCAAATCCACGCTGTCCCCGGAACGCTGGATGGATCTGGTGGCGGAAGTCGGCGACACCGCCGATGGCACCGCTGGACGCGATTCCGTCTCTGCCGTGAATTACTGGGCGGCGCGGGGCGCGCGCCGGTCTTTGGCGCCAGAAGCGGACGCCAAGCCTGAAGTGACGGAAGTTACTTATTCCACGCTCACCGACGCAAAAGATGGTGAGGCAAAGGTCGTTTCGATTTCATCCGCCCTGCCGAATAAAGCACAGGGGCCGAATATCGATGTGCTGATCCCCCCAAGTGAGATTGCGGAGATCGAAGAAAGCGTGCGGTTCATTGAAATCCTTCATTTCATCGACGCATTCCACTTCCACTTCGACAAGTCGGACCACTAAGCGTTTCGGCGCTTAATGGTCCTGCCATGTCACGCCGCCGAAACCGATTTCAGGATTTCAACCGCTTCGGCTAGATGCGCCTCGGTCAGTGGCTTGTGAAAATAGCCGCGTACCGAGGCGAAGGCGCTGGCGCGCGCTTGATCATCGGGGCTGAGCGAGGTTGTCAGCATGATGATGACCGGGCTGGACGGCTCTCCCACCGCGTTCTTCAGCGCAGCCAGAAATTCGAACCCGTTCATGCGCGGGATGTTGATGTCCAGCAGGATCAGGTCCGGTGCCGGGTCGGGCGAAGACAACAACCATTCCAGCGCCTCATCGGCATAGGTGAACTGAATGATGTCCCGGGTCAGTCCCGAGCGCGACAGAATGCGCCGATACTGGCGCTGATCCAATTCCTCGTCATCGATCACCATGACGGTCCCAAGGGGCGGTTTCATGGCAAGCTCCTTTTCAATTTCAAGGTCAATGTGGTCCCTTCATCCGGTGCGGAGTGAAGTTGGAAATCCGCGCCCAACCGCTCCGCCACTTTTTTGCAGATCGGCAGGCCAAGGCCGCGGCCGGGCACTTCGGCATATGTGTGCAGGCGCTGGAACAGTCGCATGACGCGGTCGTGGTATTCAGGGGCGATCCCGATGCCGTTATCACGAATGACGAGACGCGCTTCCCGGGTGCCGGGGGGCGATTGCGTCTGGATCGTGATCTGGAGTGGCCTTTTCGCGTCCCGGAAGGCAAGGCAGTTGGCCAGAGCCTCTGTCACGAAAAAGGACAAGAGCGCCCGGTCGGCCGAAACCGTTCCGAGCGGCCCCTTGATGATTTCCGCGCCCAGATCGGCGATTTGCAGTGCCATCCCGGCGAGCGCATTTTCCACCAGGGCGTCCAGATCAACGGGTTCGAACTGCACCGCTTTATCCAGAATGAAGGCGTAATCCTTGACCGCATCGATCTGTGTGCGCAGACGGTCGAGGCTGCTTTGCATATCCGCAAGGTCTTGCGCAGTTTCCGGCCCAAGGGCGTCCCCCTGACTGGAAACTTCGCTCAACAGCATGTCCATGGAATTGAGCGGCGTGACCAGATCGTGCGAAAGCGCGTGGGTGAGTTCGGAACGTTCTTCGATCGCCTGCTGGAGCGAGCTGTTCAGTTGCGCGGTATAGATGGTCTGGCGTTCCATCTGCTTGTAGGCGTCGCGCGCTTCCTGGCGCATCCGGTCGAGCGTTTCAAAGATGCTTTTCACCACGCCCGGAAATACCAGCCGTTCTTCCCCCGTGGGAACCAGGTCTTCCGGGTCGCTCCAATGGGCGACCGAAACCCGTTTCGCCATCTTGTCCATCGCCCGGAATGCGACCTGCTGCAAAACGAAGAGGGCGGCCATCCCGGCAATGAGCACTTCCAGCATCGTGACGATGGCTGAGGACAGCGTGGCGGCAGAGAAAAACCCATGGTCCTGCACAGCAATCCCGTTTTGCGCCCCGAAGAAATGATCGTGCAATGTGATCAGAAAGGTGAACGCACAAACGAAGGCGAGCATCGTCAACACGATCCGGTACCCCACCCGGGTCGGTTGGAGAGTGAGACGCTTGCCATCCCATGCCGGTTTTGACGGGTCGCGTCGCGGCATCTAGCAATCAGGATCTGACATACGCCGGGACGGAAAGGCGCGTCGCACGGACGGTTTGGGCATGATTTCTTCGGGCCATCTCTTGGGAGTGCGCCCAGTTTTATGGTCGGTAGATTACCTACCTGTTACCGCCGACGAAAAAAAATCAAAAAGGTTTGCATTTGCGTGTTGACGCGACTGGGTGCTTACCGTAAATCGCCCCTCACGCGCGGTTGTAGCTCAGTTGGTTAGAGTACCGGCCTGTCACGCCGGGGGTCGCGGGTTCGAGCCCCGTCAACCGCGCCACTTTCTCCCCCTAGGGAAATTCGGAAGCCTTTTCGGTCACTTAGTAAGTGTACCCGAGAATGGCTTCCTGTGTTTTGTCGGTTTCGGCGCGCAGGAAATCCAGATCGTCTTCAGACAGTGCTTTTGGTGTGTCGGGCCGCGCGGGGATAGCCGGTTTGAACTTGGACCCAAGCCGTTTGATGACGGGCCGGAAGCTTTCCGCACGCTTGGAATTGGGCAATGCGCTCAGCAGCTTGTCCAACGTGGCCTCGGGCTGGGCGGTCATGTCCTCCATCCGCAAAAGCGCAAAATTGCAGCCCCGTTCCGCATAGCTGAGCAGCCCTGCCAACTTGGCGCGCCGCAGGGCGAACAGGTTGTCAAAACGTGCGCCGGTCAACGGGTGGCGGTCATACTGTAGAGGCTGGCCCACGATGCCTGCCGCCGCCGCGCCGTCAAAGTAGCGCGGGCGATCCACGTAACTGTCCCATGGCGCCCGCAGGAAGTCCGATAGTGGCAACGCCTGCAGGTCCGGGCCGGCATGCCAGGGCTTTGCATGCATCGACAGCGCCCAGCTTTTGGCGGACCGGACAACCCCGATCACCAGCAGGTCCGGCGGGATGGCGAGGGCATGGGGAAACCCGTGTTTCCACCCCAGCGCCTCTGTCGGTTTCAGATCGGTATTCCGCCCCAATAGCCGTTTCGCGAAATTGGTCCCCGAGGACCTTTCGCCCAGCACCTGATAGCGTGTGATGGGCTGGTCTGTGGCCAGATGAAGGGCAAACCCGGTGTGGGCGAAATCGGTCAGGATCATGGGCGCGGCTTGTTGGTCACATTGCATGGCGATGAATTATTTGTGATTCTCTTATATCTCCCGGATAGCTATTGTCGCGGGAAAAGCCGCAAACAGGGCTGAGGGCAGGGCAGATGCAAACAGTAGCCGCAGTAACGATGGTGCGGGATGACACGTTCTTTCTGAAGGCGTGGCTGCGCCATTACGGGACATTGTTCGGGCGCGAAAATTGCTATGTGATCAATCACGGGCGCGGGGCCGAGGTCGCTGCGCTGGCCGAAGGATGCAATATCATCGGCATTCCCGGCGATCCGCACAAGAATTTCGATATCAAGCGGTGGTCGTTGCTTAATAACCTGGTGGGCGGGTTGCGGCGCTATTACCGGCATGTGCTGGTGGGCGACGTGGATGAGCTGGTCGTCGTGGATCCCGCCAAGGGCGTCAATCTGCGCGACTGGCTTGAAGATGCGGCCGATGGCCGGGTCTATACGCCTGTTGGGCTTGAGGTGATCCACCGGATCGATATCGAAGACACACCAATCACCGACACCATTCTGGGCCCGCGCCGCCATGTGCGCCTTGCGCCGCATTATTCAAAGCCATGCATCGTCTCGACCCCGGTGAAACTGGCACGCGGTGGGCATTTTGCGCAGTACAACAAGCTGCACACGCCCGATGAGCTGTACCTGCTGCACCTCAAATGGTGCGACTTCACCGCGTATGTCGAGGCGATGGATCGGCGCAACGCCGTCACTTCCGAGATCGGGGCAGGGATCAAGGAAACCGCGATTGGGCAACACTGGTTCGCGGAAGCACGCGGCGAGGATCGCGCCATCTTTGAGAAGTTCGCCGAGATCGAGATGGAAGACGGCTTTGATCTAAGCTGGGTGCGCCGCAAGATGCAGCGCAGCTTCGGCCCGCGTGGCACCACCGGGTATTATGAATTCCGCCGCCCGGATTTCGCCAAACAGTTCGTGCTGCCGGAGCGGTTCAGCGGCTTGTTCTAACCCTGCTGGCCGGTTCCGGGGGGAAGATCGTCCAGGGTTTTGCCCGGCTCGTCGGTGAAAAGTTCGGGCAGCGCTACTGCCGCATCGATCAGGTCCAGCCGGAGGGTATCGAAGGCGGATGTGGTTTCGCACCAGATGGTCAGCAGCCAGACACGCCCCCAGTTTTCGATGCGCAGCGGCCGCGCAATGCGGTCGGCGCTTTGGCCGTCGGGGGTTGTTATCCGCAGTCGCAACTTTTGACGCGCCCGGATGGCGCTGCGCAAGGTCGGCATATGGCCAAGCCCGCGTGCGCTGTCCGCAAAAGGATAGGTCGCGAATTTCCACGCATCGGTGTCAGAGATCACCTGTTCCGGCAACAGCCCATCCAGCTTGTCGCCCAACGATGCTGCGGCGCTTGCCAGATCGGGATCTGCGGCCTCCGCCACGATGGCAATGCCGAGATTGAGCGCCTCCAATTCCTGCGGCGTCAGTGTCAGCGGGGGCAGGGTGATCTCTCCCGTCGCGCGGTAGCCCGTGCCGCGCGCCCCTTCGATGGGCACGCCGGACGCTTGAAGGGTGTCCATATCGCGGTAGATCGTGCGCACCGATACCCCGACCTGCGCGGCCAGATCGGCGGCGGTATGCACAGCGCCATCGCGCAGCAGCGACAGCAGCCGATGTAGACGTTGGGTGCGGGTCATCGCGGCAAATGGGGGTTATATACTGACATTAACCTGTCAGGTGTCATTCCCGGCGGTGATTTTCAACCCTGAAATCCCCGCTTTGCGCCGTTCCGGGGGGATGCAAGCCTTCCGCGCGGCGCGCTGCGCGCAGTAAAACGCTTGGGACGGCGGGCCACTTGGCCCTCAAAGACATATGGGAGACGTCACATGGGACTCGGAAATATCGGCCTTCCAGGCATCATTCTTATCGCGGTTGTCGTGCTGGTTCTGTTCGGACGCGGCAAGATCGCCGGTCTGATGGGCGAAGTCGGCAAGGGGATCACCTCTTTCAAGCGCGGCATCAATGAAGGCTCGCAGGAAATCGAAGCGGAAACAGCGGAAGCGGCCAAAGACGTCACGCCCGCGGACGACAAAGACAAGGTGTAATCCCCGATGTTCGATCTGGGCTTTGCCGAACTGCTGGTCATCGGCATCGTTGCGCTGATCGTGGTGGGACCGAAGGATCTTCCGGTCCTGTTCCGCAATGCGGGCCGCTGGGTCGGGCGTATGCGGGGGATGGCGCGCGAATTCACCACCGCCATGAATGACGCGGCGGACGAGGCCGGGGTGCGCGACATCCAGAAATCGCTGAACGCGGCGGCCAACCCGGTGAAATCGGCGATGGATGGCGTCAAGGATGCGGCCTCATCGCTGAACAAGATGGATTTCGATCCTGACAGTGAAACCGGCAAGCTGGCGGCGGAACGCGCGGAGCAGACCAAGAAAATTCAGGCCAAGACGGCGCGGGCCGCAGCCGAACGCAAAGCGCGTGAGGCCGCCGAGGCGCTGAAGAAGGCAGAAGAGGCAGAGGCGGCAATGCAGGCAGATAGCCCAAGCGGCGGCGCCAAGGACAACGCATGAGCCAAACCGACGATATTGACGACAGCGCAGCGCCGCTGATCGAACACCTTGCGGAATTGCGCACGCGGCTTATCCGCTCTGTGATCGCGTTCCTAATCGCCATTACCGTGTTCTTCATCCCGTGGCAGGGGGAGTTCGTGGCGGCCCATGTGCTTAACTTCCTGCTCGATCCGATCGAGAACACGCTGCGATCGCTGGGCGATCCGTCACCGACATTCCAATATACCAGCCCGCAGGAATACCTGTTCACGCTGTTCCGCGTGTCGATGGTGTTCGGCTTCGGGCTGGCTTTTCCGGTGATCGGCTATCAGATGTGGCGCTTCGTGGCGCCGGGGCTGTACCGGCAGGAAAAGAACGCCTTCATGCCGTTCCTGATCGCCTCGCCGGTCATGTTCCTGCTGGGGGCGAGTTTCGCGCAATTCGTGGTGACGCCGCTGGCGATGACCTTCTTGCTGGGCTTCGCCGATGCGTCGTCGATGTTCACCTCGATGCTGAACGGGGGCGAAGCGGTGGCGGAGACCTCGCGTCCGACGATTGTCTTCAATGGCAAGGTCAATGAGAGCCTCGACATCACGCTAAAGTTCATTCTGGCCTTCGGCCTGTGCTTTCAATTGCCCGTTTTGCTGACGCTGATGGGCAAGGCCGGGCTGGTAAGTTCGACCGGGCTGATCAATGTGCGCAAATACGCGATGGTGGGTATTCTGGTGCTTGCTGCCGTGGTGACGCCGCCCGATGTGGTGACGCAGTTGATCCTCTTTGTCGTGGTTTACGGGCTTTATGAAATCTCCATCCAGCTTGTGAAACGTGTCGAAAAGCAGCGTAAGGCGAAGTTGCAGGCTGAAGGTCTGTGGGATGACGAGATGGACGAAGACTGGGATGCCGATCTGAACAAAGATCAGGATGGCGAAGACCGATGAGCGATGCCGCGATGGAGCGTATTGCCGCGGCGCTGGAGCGGATGGCTCCGGCGCCGATGGCCGCCCCCGACTGGGACACCGCCGCGGGCTTCGTCTGGCATGTGGAGCCGGATCGGCTGGAACCCATTGCCCGCGTGAACCATGTTCCCATGGATTTGTTGGTCGGGGTCGACCGCGCCCGCGATACATTGTTGGCCAATACGCGCCAATTCGCAGCAGGGCTGCCCGCGAATAACGCCCTGCTGTGGGGCGCGCGGGGCATGGGGAAATCCAGCCTTGTCAAAGCGATTCATGCCCATGTCCACGCAGATCATCCAGCGCTGAAAATCGTGGAATTGCAGCGCGAGGATTTGCCGACGGTGGGGCGGTTGTTGAATGTACTGCGGACCGCTCCGGCGCGGTTCGTACTGTTTTGCGACGATCTGAGCTTTGGCGGCGATGACCAACACTACAAATCGCTCAAAGCGGTGCTGGATGGCGGGATCGAGGGGCGGCCGGACAACGTGGTTCTGTATGCCACGTCGAACCGGCGCCATCTGATGCCGCGCGACATGATCGAGAACGAGCGATCTTCGGCGATCAACCCGTCCGAGGCGGTGGAGGAAAAGGTTTCCCTGTCGGACCGCTTCGGCCTGTGGCTGGGGTTCCATCCCTGCGATCAGGACGCTTACCTGGCCATGATCCGGGGATATTGCGATGCCTATGGCGTGGTGGTCAGCGATGAAGAGCTTCGGGCCGAAGCGATCGAATGGCAGGCGACGCGCGGATCGCGTTCGGGCCGCGTTGCGTGGCAGTTCTTTACCGATCTGGCGGGGCGCAAGGGCGTGGCCATCACGCGCTGAGCCTATTGGTGTGAGAGGTTCGGGTGGTTCGGATCGCTGACGCGATCCGACCGGCGGGGGAGGCGCTGCCTCCCCCGGACCCCCTCCGGAGTATTTGAGAACAATGAAGGGCGGTTAGTTCAGGTAATCGTTCGGATCGACGCTCTCGAAGCCTTTGCGGACTTCGAAATGGACGAAGCTTTGATCGCCTTGTCGCAGCTTGGCGAGCCCTTGGCCGCGGCGCACCTGATCGCCCTTCTTGACACTCACATCCGTGACATTCGCGTAGACGGTCAGCAGGTTGTCCTGATGCCGGACCACGATGATCGGCACGCCATCGGCGCTTTCGGTAATGGCCGCCACGGTGCCTGCATCGGCGGCTTTGACCGCGCCGCCTGCCGCGCCTTTGATATTGATGCCATCATTGCGGCCCTTCGCGTAGTCCCGGATGATCGTGCCTTGGACCGGGTAGGCAAGCTGCCCGCTTGGGGCGGGTTTCGTGGCAGCGCCGAGATCGGGTTTGGGGGCGGGCGGAGCCGGCTTCGGAGAGGCCGCCGGCGCGACGTCTTCTTTCGGCAGCGGTTTTGCGGCGGAGGGCGGTTGCGGCGTGGGCGAGCCTTCGCCGGGCGCTGTTGTCGCCTCGGCTGTTGTAGCCGCCGTTGCGGGCGGCGTTGCCTCGGCCACGGGGATCAGCAGGTACTGGCCTTCGCGGATCGCGTATTGCGGCCCGAGGCTGTTCCAGCGGGCAAGGGAGCGGACCGGCACATTGTAGAGGCGGGCCACCGAATACGCTGTTTCACCGCGCACGACTTTGTGGCGGATCGGTTCTTCGCCGGTTTGCGCAACTGGCTGCGTGGTGGTCGTGGTGGTGCTGGGCGTCGTTTGCGCCGAGTTGTCGATGGCCTGTCCGGCCAAGGTGGTCACATCCACGTCGCTGGCGGGGCGGATGGGGCCGGTGGCGGCTGCGCCGGTCGCAGGTGAGGGTTCAGCGACCCGGCCGGGTAGGGCGATGATTTCGCCAGCGCGCAGCGTCGCGTCAATGGGCAGGCCGTTGAACTTGGCGAGCGCATCGGCGTCGCTGCCGATCCGGGATGCCACATCGGCCACCGTATCCCCGCGCCGCGCAACGGCGACCTGGTAATTCGGGTAGGAGATGATGCCGCGATTATCGGGCTGCGGGCGTGCTGCCGTGGCCTGTTGCGCGGCCTGGGCCGTCGTGAAACTGCCGGTGCCGCCGCGCAGGTCGAAGTCGAGACCGTCTTCGCAGGCTGCGAGTGCGCTGAGCGCCAAGATGGCGACACTGCTGCGCAGGAAGGGATGTGTCATCTGCTTTGTCCTCATTCCCATGCCCCTGTTGGCCGGGGCTCGGATATAGTCTTGCGGTCGTGTCGCGTTGCGATCAGTCTTTGCCAAGCCCTTCGAGAAGCGGCACGAAGCGCACTGGAAGAAGCTCGTCATATTCCAGCCCGGTTTCCTCTTTGCGGACACGGATCAGGTGTTGAACCGCATCAGACTGGCCCACGGGCACGACCATGATACCGCCTATTTTGAGCTGCGCCAAGAGCGGCCCGGGCGGGTCTTCGGCTGCGGCGGTCACGATGATACGATCAAACGGCGCCTGATCGGGCAATCCGTGTGAGCCGTCACCGGTAATCGGGGTGATATTGGTGAGGTTCATATCCTCGAAGATGTCGCTGGCTTCCTGAACCAGCCGCTTGTGGCGGTCGATCGTATAGACGCGCCGCGCCAGCTTTGACAGGATCGCGGCCTGATAGCCAGAGCCGGTCCCGATCTCCAGCACCGTATCGCGTGGATTGATCCGCAGCGCCTGCGTCATCAGCCCGACCACCGAAGGTTGCGAGATCGTCTGGCCGCAGGCGATAGGCAATGGCGTGTCTTCATAGGCGCGTTCGGCAAAGATGCCCCGGATGAAAGGGCCGCGATCGACCTGTTCCATCGCGTTGAGCACCCGTTTGTCCGTCACCCCGCGCGAACGCAGGGTGAACAGGAACTGCATCTGCCGTTCGGCGATATCGCTCATCGCAAGACGGCCTCCAGCTTGGCGAGCGCGTCATGGGCGGTCAGGTCGGCGCGCATCGGGGTCACGCTGATGAACCCGTCGAGATTCAGCGCCGCGTCGGCCTCGGGCGCGGTGCGCACGCGCTGGTCGCCGCCCTTGATCCACAGGTAGTGGCGTCCACTGGGCGAGGTGAACCGTTCTGCGCCGAAATGCACGCCGGGGCGACGGCCCTGCGGTGCGGCCTTGATGCCTTTGACGTCGGCGGCAGGCACGGGCGGGAAATTCACGTTGTAGAACAGCGGGTAGGGGGTGTCTTCCTCAAACCCGGCGTCAAGGATTGCGCGGATAACGGCCGTGCCATGTTTGGCAGAGGCTTCGAACGGATCGTCCTCATCCCGGTTTTCGGGGCCGTAATATTGCGACAGGCCAATGGCGGGAACACCCTGCAAGGCCCCTTCCATCGCGCCGCCCAGCGTCCCGGAATAGAGCGTGTTTTCAGCCGAGTTGTTCCCGCGGTTGATACCGGACAGCACAAGGTCCGGCCGGTGCGGCATCAAATCGTTGATGCCTGCCAGAACGCAATCGGCAGGGCTGCCTTCGGCGGCGAAGCGCCGTTCGCCCAGTTCCGAGATCATCGTGGGCTTGGTGTAATTGATGCAATGGGCCACGCCCGATTGTTCGAACGCGGGGGCAACTGTCCAGACCTCGCCTTGCGGGCCTGCGATTTCCATTGCGATCGCGTGCAGCGTTTCTAGCCCCGGTGCGTTGATGCCATCGTCATTCGTGATGAGTATTCGCATGATATGGGGTCCCCGGCGCTGTTCCTGCGCCTTGATAGGTCGGAGCGTGCGGGCGGGCAAGCGGTGGCATATGCCCGAAAGGCAATTCTTGCCCCGGAAAAGCGCCTTAGCCTAGATCAAGCTCGCTCAGAAGGGTTGCGGCGGCGCTGTGCGGCGCACTGAGCGGCGCGCGGTCTTCGCCGGGGAAGAAGCGTGCGCGCAGGGCGGTCGCCAAGGGCGGGGTTTGCAGGATATGCACCTTGGGGCCGGTTTTGACGGTCTCCGCCTGCCAGCTGCGGGCCAGGGCAAGTTGCGCTTCCTTGGTGGCGCCGTAACTGCCGAAGAATTTCTGCCCGGCCCGGTCGTCATGGAAGAAAACGGCCTGTCCCTGATCGCCAAGCAGCGGCGCGACATAGGTGATCAAGGTGGCGGTGGCTGTCAGGTTGACCGCAACGGATTTGTCGAAATCCTTGCCTTCGAGCATACTGGTCGGTGTCAGCGGGGCGGCATGGATTGCACTGTGCAACCACATATCAACTTTGCCCCAACGGTCATGGATTCCCCGGCACAAGGTCGCCATTGCGTTCTTGTCGGTGATATCCATCGGCGCCAGCGTCGCCGCGCCGCCTTTTGCCTTGATACGATCGTCAAGCTCTTCGAGCCCGCCCACCGTGCGCGCCACGGCGACGATGTGATACTGGGGAGCCAGCGCTTCTGCCAAAGCCGCGCCAAGCCCGCGAGACGCGCCGGTGACCAGCGCCAGTTTTTGATCTGTCTGTGCCATGGCTGCGCTTTGGCAGTTTGACGCGGCGAGAGCAAGGGGGGCGGCTTGACAGTCTTTGCGGCAACGCGGCAAATGCGCGAACCAAGGTTAACTCTATAGGGAGATCACGACGACATGACGCTCGCACAGACTGCGTTCGGTACGCAAAGCCTCGCCAAGAAAGCCATGATGGTGCTTGGCGGTTCTCTTTTCATTGCGATCTGCGCGCAGATCAGCGTTCCGATGTATCCGGTGCCGATGACGTTGCAGACGCTGGCGATCCTGCTGGTCGGGCTGAGCTTCGGCGCACGCATGGGCGCGGTCACGGTTCTGGCCTATCTGGCGGAAGGCGCCATGGGTCTGCCCGTTTTCGCCAATGCCGGAAACGGCGCGGCCTTCTTCGGCCCGACCGGGGGCTTCCTGATCGGCTTTGTTGCGCTGGCATGGATCGCGGGCTTTTTCGCAGATCGCGGCTGGGCTCGGTCTTTTGGGCTGGCGGCGCTGGCAGGTGTGATCGCCTCTGCCGTTCTTTATATCCCTGGCGTTGCGTGGCCGATGGCCGTTGCTGGTGCGATGGGCCTTGAAGGCGGCTGGGTCGGTCTGTCCGCTGCGTCGGTCTGGGGCGGCTTCATGGCCCCCTTCCTGATCGGCGACCTTGTCAAAGCCGTGATCGCCGCGTTGGTGATTTCGGGCGGCTACAAGGCCCTGACGCGCTGATCTAAAGCGCCAAATCAACCCAGACAGGGACGTGATCCGACGGCTTTTCGCCCGCGCGCACGTCCTTGTCGATCCCCACATCGGTCAACCAATCGGCCGCATAGGGACAGAGCAGAACATGGTCGATGCGAATGCCGTCATCCCGGTTCCACGCCCCCGCCTGATAATCCCAGAACGAATAATGCTCCGGCCCTGAGACACGGGCGCGGAAAGCATCCGTCAGACCAAGATTGACGATCCGGCGGAAGGCAGCGCGGCTTTCGGGGCGCGCCAGCGCATCCTCGCGCCAGGCCTCGGGGCGGCGCGCGTCCTCGTCTTGTGGGATGATGTTGTAATCGCCCGCCATCAGGAACGGCGTTTCTTCGGCCAGCAATTGGCGCGCGCGCGCCTCAAGCCGGGCCATCCACGCCAGCTTGTAGTCATATTTGGGGCCGGGCACCGGATTGCCATTTGGCAGGTACAGCCCGCACAGCCGGATCGCGTGCGCGTCCCCGATCACGGTCGCTTCGATATAGCGGGCCTGTTCGTCGCTTTCATCACCGGGCAGGCCGCGCGTGACATCCTCCAGCGGGTGCTTCGACAGGATCGCGACCCCGTTGAAACTTTTCTGCCCGTGGGTTTCGACCACATAGCCCATGTCCTCGAACTGGCTGCGCGGGAACCCTTCGTCCACGGATTTGATCTCTTGCAGAATCGCGACATCGGGCGCGGCGGCTTCCAGCCAGTCCGTCAGCGCCTGAACACGCGCCTTGATTCCATTGATGTTGAACGTGGCGATTCGCAATTTCTGGCTCCCCATATCTGGTAGATCGACCCGGACGGGCGATTCTGAATGGGTAAATGCAGGCCCGAAACGGGGCAAGCGATTAACGCCTTGGTAACGAACTCGCCTCATGGTTGTGGAGTCCATCCGTCTGCGTATTGGGGATAACTTTTTCCCGCAGGGGTTGCGGAAAATTTTTATCAATTGCAGGGGTTTAGATGGCGTTTTTGGCTCATGTGGATAACAGGCCGGGTTAACTTTTCGTTAGTAAAAAAGGACTCACAAACTCTCGTTAAGCGGGTGCAGCGTCATGGGGAACTCAACCCACAGGAAAGGATGTTCGCTATGACCGCTGTTCAAAAAATCGTTGAGAACCAGCACTCTACTGAAACTGCATTTGATCTGGAGACCGGTGAAGGCGTTGAAATGTTCTCCTCCGCCTCGATGCCGACCAGCGCGTCCATGGACACAGGTGCCTGTGTGGAAATGTACTCGTCGGCCTCCACCCCGGCCGCATCGGCAGACAGCCTGGCGGGCGAAGGCACGCAGATGTTTTCCTCGGCCTCCAGCCCCGCGGCAACCCGCATCGATGGCGGCGATCTGGTCGAGATGTTCTCCTCCGCCTCCGCCCCGGCGCAGGGCGAAATCCGTGATGGCGCGGCAACGGGCGCGTTCTCTTCGGCCTCTTCGCCGGAAATGACGACCGAGCTTGGCGAAGGCGCCGTGACGGGTCTTTTCTCCTCAGCGTCCTGATCGGGCGCGTCTTCCAAGGAGGAGGACCGTAGATGTCGAATGTCATCACGTTGAACGATCATCGGCTTAGCCGGGCGGGCATGTCCCGGCCGGCCGGCCACGCGGCCTTGTTCGCAGATCATCGCCGCGATGTGGCGGATGTGTTCTGGCTGAAGGAGAATGCCGAGTTTCTCAACATTCTGGTCGCCACTGGGGCCGACGCGGACGATGTATTACCGGTCTATGCGTCGGTCTATGACCAGATGGCAGAGCGGATCGCGCAATACCCGCAATATTACCGGTTCCTGCTGTCGATCTGTCTGGACCTCGAAGAGCTGGGGATGGCGGGCGACAAGGGCGCGGCGATTTGCGAATGGGCCGCGCGGGAAGGGCTGGCAGAGGCGGAGCTGTCGGATTTGCAGCGGGCCGAGGCCCATCGCTTGCTGGCGCGGCGGGGATGTTCGGCACCGGATGCAGACCTGACCGGGCGGCTGCATCGCTTTATCGATCGGACGGCGACCTTTGCCGTGCCGAACAAGAAGGCAGCCTATGAGCTGACCCATATCGTCTTTTACCTGTCCGATTACGGGCGCTGCGATCCGCAGATCAGTGAGAGCGCGGTGCAAAGCCTGACCTTTGCCGGGCTGCTGGCTTTCCTGGATCAGGACTATGACTTGCTCGCGGAAATCTGCGTGTCGCTGCGATATGCGGGGGAACGCCCCAGTACAACCTGGGAGGCCGCCGTGCTGAGCGCACATGGCGCGGCGCAAGCGATCGCGGTCGACGGTCCGGCGCCCTTTGACGATTACCACAGCTATCTTGTGTGCGGTTGGTTGGCGGGGATTGCCGGGCGCGATCCGTTCCGGCTGGATATGCCGGAAGGGCGGGCGCAAATCTGTATGTCACGGCCAAGCGCGCGGCCGCTGCGCGACCTCAGCGGGGCGCTGCCGGAATTGGCGTCCGGGGATTGGCAGCGGGTGCGGGGCCGCATGTTGCCGCGCCTTGGGATGCAATCGTTGGAGATTCTCAGCGCCGCCGAGGACAGCACCGATCATTTCGATGCGTTCTATCGTCAGTTCGCGCGGACAAGTGCGCCAGCCCTATAGGCGGGGCTGGACCATGGGCACGTGACGCGGCCCATCGATCCGCGGATTACATCGAAAACGATGTGCCGCAGCCGCAGGACGACGTGGCGTTCGGATTGTCGATGACGAACCGGGCGCCAATCAATTCTTCGGAAAAATCGATCGTGGCCCCGGCCAGAAATGGCAATGATACCTCGTCGATCAGCACCGCTTCGCCATTGCCTTCCAGCACAAGATCGTCGTCCTTGCGCGTATCCAGCGCGATTTCGTACTGAAACCCGGAACATCCGCCGCCCTCGACCGCGACGCGCAGCGCCTGACCCTGCGCCGCCGCGCCGATCTCTGCCAGCCGTTCAAATGCACGGGATGTCACATTGGGAGGAAGATTCATCTGTCGTCACCTGGTTTTCATACAGATACGCCTGACATATAGACAGCCGTGGGACACGGTACAAGAACAAGGCAGATCACGACTTGGCACAGGCCCCCTATGCCTCGGACCCGGCACTTGCCCGAGGGCGTCGCTTTTCCGAACCGGAAAGCGCGCATCGCTCCTGTTTTCAGCGCGACCGCGACAGGATCATCCATTGCAGCGCCTTTCGGCGGCTGAAACACAAGACGCAAGTCTTCATCGAACATGAGGGCGATTATTTCCGCACGCGCCTGACCCATTCGATCGAAGTGGCACAGGTGGCGCGGACGATTTCGGGATCGCTTGGGCTGAACCAAGAACTGACCGAAGCCGTCGCGCTGGCCCATGACCTGGGGCACACACCCTTCGGTCACACGGGCGAGGATGCGCTTCATGCGCTGATGCAGCCCTATGGCGGGTTCGATCACAACGCGCAGGCAATCCGCATCGTCACCCGGCTGGAACGGCACTATGCCGATTTCGACGGGCTCAACCTGACATGGGAAACGCTGGAAGGCATCGCCAAGCATAACGGTCCGGTTCTGGATGACCCGATGCCATGGGCGCTGGCCGAATATAACGCGGGCCACGATCTGGAACTGCATACCCATGCCAGCGCCGAGGCGCAGGTGGCCGCGATTGCTGACGACGTGGCCTATAACCACCATGATCTGCACGACGGGTTGCGGGCGGAACTGTTTTCCACCGACGAACTGGCGGAATTGCCGATCCTCGATCGCTGCTTTGCGCAGGTGGATGCGAAATATCCCGGCCTCAACTATTACCGCCGCCGCCACGAGGCGCTGCGCCGGTTCTTTGGCGTGTTGGTCGAGGATGTGATCGCCGTGGCGCAAGAGCGTCTGGCAGAGATCGACCCGGCCTCTGTCGATGATGTGCGGATGGCGGGCAAATCCGTCATCCGGTTCTCGCAGCCTGTGTTCGAGGATCTCAAGAAGATCCGCGCCTTCCTTTTTGAACGCATGTATCGCGCGCCGTCGGTCGTGGTGGTGCGCGAAAAGGTGACACAGGTGATGAACGAGCTGTTCCCCTATTACCAAAGTCACCCGCAGCATTTGCCCAAGCAATGGCGTAAGGATGTGGAAGAGGCGCGCGATGAACAGGATTTGGCGCGGCTGGTTTCCGACTATATCGCGGGGATGACGGATCGCTTCGCCATTCAGGAACATGCGCGGCTGATCGGCTCACTTGGGACCATCTCGACCTTCAGCCCCCGTTGACGCGCGCATCCGTCCTGCTAAACCGCGCAGGTCAAAGGAGAGACCCATGAACCTGTTTGCAGACATTCGTGTATTGGTGATCGACGCGCTCGCGGCGCTGGAAGCGGCGGGAACGCTGCCGGCCGGGCTGGATACGCGCAACGTGACGGTCGAACCGCCACGCGATGCCGCGCATGGGGATATGGCGACCAACGCGGCGATGGTTCTGGCCAAGCCTGCCAAGATGAAACCGCGCGATATTGCCGATGCGCTGGCCGAAAAGCTGGCCGCCGATGCCCGCATCACCAGTGCCGAGGTCGCGGGTCCGGGCTTTCTCAACCTGCTGCTCGCACCTGCGCTGTGGCAGGGCGTTGTCACCGGGGTTCTGAAAACGGGCGCGGATTTCGGACGCTCTGCCATGGGGCAGGGTCAGAAGATCAACGTCGAATATGTCTCTGCCAACCCGACGGGGCCGCTGCATGTGGGCCACACGCGCGGCGCGGTCTTTGGCGATGCGCTGGCGAGCCTGCTGGATTTCGCGGGTTATGACGTCACACGCGAATACTACATCAACGATGGCGGCGCGCAGGTCGATGTACTCGCCCGGTCCGTCTATCTGCGGTATCTCGAAGCCCATGGGCAAGAGGTTGCCTTCGAAGACGGCACCTATCCCGGCGATTACCTGATCCCGGTCGGCGCTGCGCTGAAAGAGAAAGTCGGCGATGCCTATGTGGGCAAGCCCGAGGCCGAATGGCTGGCCGATATCCGGGAATACGCCACCGAAGCGATGATGGACCTGATCCGCGATGATCTGGCCGCTCTGGGCGTCGAAATGGACGTGTTCTATTCGGAAAAGTCGCTTTATGGCACGGGCAAGATCGAAGCCGCGCTGGAGGATCTGCGCGGCAAGGGCCTGATCTATGAAGGCGTGCTGGAGCCGCCCAAGGGCAAAAAGCCCGAAGATTGGGAACCGCGCGAACAGACATTGTTCAAATCGACCGAACATGGGGACGATGTGGACCGCCCGGTGATGAAATCGGATGGGTCCTGGACTTATTTCGCGCCCGATATCGCCTATCACTACGACAAGGTGCAGCGCGGCTTCGATGCGCTGATCGATGTGTTCGGCGCGGATCACGGCGGCTATGTGAAACGGATGAAAGCGGCGGTCTCTGCGCTGTCGGGGGGGGCGGTCCCGCTCGACATCAAGCTGACGCAGTTGGTGAAGCTGTTCAAGAACGGCGAGCCGTTCAAGATGTCCAAACGGGCAGGGACATTTGTCACCCTGCGCGATGTGGTGGATGAGGTCGGCCCCGGCGTGACGCGCTTCCACATGCTGACCCGCAAGAATGACGCGCCGCTGGATTTCGATTTCGACAAGGTGCTTGAGCAAAGCCGCGAGAACCCCGTTTTCTACGTGCAATACGCCAATGCCCGTGTCGCCAGCGTCTTGCGCAAGGCGGCAGAGCAGGGGTGGGATGCGTCCGACGCCGTGCTGACCGCGCAGGACCTTTCCGGGCTTGAGGATCCGTCCGAACTGGCCTTGATCCGTAAACTGGCCGAATGGCCCCGTTTGGTCGAAGCCGCCGCCGACGCGCATGAGCCGCATCGGGTTGCGTTCTATCTTTATGACCTTGCCGGAGAATTCCACGGGTTGTGGAATAAGGGCAACGATTTGCCGGGTCTGCGCTTCCTGCAGGAGGATGCGGCTACGTCCTTGCCAAAAATCGCTCTGGCGCGTGCCGTCGCCGTTGTTATTTCTGCCGGTCTTGGTATCTTGGGCGTAGAGCCTGCGGAAGAGATGCGCTGACCAAAGCGTGCCATGCAGGCCCGAGCAGTATAACAACCGGCGAGAGACCCGAATGGCGGCAACAAGACCGTCCGGGCGAAGAGGCAGAGTATGGCTTATGAAACGCGCGTGGCAGCGGAGGCGCCGCAATCTTTCAAGTATCCCGAGGGTGAGTTGGCGCCGGTGCGCCGTAACGCGCTGAATAATATCACAAATCTGACAGGTGCGGTGATGTCCGTGGCCTTGGTCGTCGGTGTCGGCGTCTGGGGCTACAAGCTGATGATGCGGGACGTGACCGGCATTCCGGTGGTACGCGCCATGCAGGGGGAGATGCGGGTGCGCCCCGAGGATCCGGGTGGGGAACTGGCGCAGCACCAAGGTCTTGCCGTGAACGCTGTGGCCGCGGATGGCGGGGCGGAAGCGCCCGCAGATCGTCTGGTTCTGGCGCCGCAACCGGTGCATTTGACCGATGAAGACGTGCCGCTGGATGATGATGCCGTGGCGATCGTGCAACAGGCCGTGGCAGAGCAATTGGCCGAGGAACGGCTGGATGCGGAAGACGTCGCCGATGACACAGCGGACCGCGTGACGGAAGCTGCGCAAAGCGGGTCTATGGATGATCTTGTCGCGGCGCTGACCGATGGGGTGGAGCCGCTGGACGGCGCTGCCAAGGTGATCCCGGCTGTGGCGACCCAATCGACCGACATTGCCAACGCGCTGGTGCTGGCCATGGCCGATCAGCCGGGTATCCAGGTGTCGCTGCGTCCTCAATTGCGTCCTGTGCGTCTGAACACCGCGCCGCAGCCCGTGGCGGCTCCGACCGGCCCGCGCGAGATCGACGCGGCTGCGCTGCCAGCAGGCACCCGTCTGGCCCAGCTTGGGGCCTATGATACGCGCGAACGTGCGCGCGCCGAATGGGACAAGTTCACCGCCCGTTTCGGCGATTTGCTGGATGCCAAGGATCGTGTGATCGAAGAAGCGTCCTCTGGCGGGCGCAAGTTCTATCGTCTGCGGGCTATGGGCTTTGACGATCTGGCCGACGCGCGGCGCTTCTGTTCTGCCTTGGTGGCAGAAGGCGCGGATTGCATTCCGGTCGTGTCTCGATGAGCCGATACGGGGCCTGCATCCTTTCCACGGACGGGCCGACCCTTAACGAAGATGAACGCGCGCTGTTCAGAGAGGTTAATCCCTTTGGATTCATCCTGTTCGCGCGCCATATTGAGACGCCGGAACAGGTGCATACCCTGTGCGACTCCCTGCGGGAGGCTGTCGGGCGCAACTGTTTGATCACCATCGATCAGGAAGGTGGGCGCGTTCAGCGCCTGCGCGCGCCGCAATGGCGGGAATGGTCCGCGCCGCTTGATTTCATCAACGCGGCCAGCGATCCGGTGCGGGCAATGTATCTGCGCGCACGGATCATGGCGGATGAGCTGTTGTCCATCGGCCTTGATAGCAACTGCATCCCGACTTTGGATGTGGCGCGCCCGGACACGCATCCATTCCTGCATAACCGTTGCTATGGCACGTCTGCCGAGCAGGTCATCGCCAATGGTCTGGCCACAGCGGACGGGCTGCGCGACGGCGGCGTGATGCCCGTGATCAAGCACATTCCGGGGCATGGCCGCGCCCAGCAGGATTCGCATTTCGATCTGCCCGTTGTGTCTGCCTCTCTGGACGCGCTGCGCGACAGCGACTTCCAGCCTTTTCAAGCCCTTGCAGGCGAGGCGATGGCGATGACCGCGCATCTTGTCTATTCCGCGATCAGCGATCTTCCGGCGACCCTGTGTCCCAAAACGATCGACATGATCCGGACGGAAATCGGGTTCGACGGGCTGCTGATGACCGACGATATTTCCATGAAGGCGCTGAGCGGTTCGCTTGCCGATCTGTCGCGTCAATCGCTGGATGCGGGCTGCGATGTGGTTCTGCATTGCAACGACACATTCGCGCAGCGCCGCGAGGTTGCCGAAGCCGCAGGCCAGATGAGCGACGCGGCCCAAGCCCGCGCCGAAGCTGCCGAAGCCGCGCGAAAGCCCGAGGGGGCAATTGACATTCCCGCCATGGAGGCCGAACTTGAGGCGCTTCTGGGCGGGGCTTTGAATGTCTGACAACGAGTTTCAGGAAGACAAGTTATCGGTGAATGAGCGTCTCGCGGCAGAGGCGCTGATTGTCGATGTCGAGGGGTTCGAAGGGCCGCTCGACCTGTTGCTGACATTGGGGCGGACCCAGAAACTTGACCTGCGGCAGATTTCCATTCTGCAACTGGCGCGCCAATACCTTGTTTTCGTTGAAAAAGCCAAGCAGCTTCGGTTGGAGCTTGCCGCAGACTACCTTGTGATGGCGGCGTGGCTTGCCTTTCTCAAATCGCGGCTCTTGCTGCCGCCGGACCCCAAGGACGAGGGGCCCTCGGGCGAAGAACTGGCCGCACATCTGGCGTTTCAGTTGGAACGTTTGCAGGCCATGCGGGAAAGCGCGGCGCGGCTTATGGCCCGCGACCAGTTGGGGCGGGACTTCTTTGCGCGCGGTATCACAACAGATGTAAGCCGCGTGCGTAAAGTGACTTACACGGCGACGCTTCTCGATCTGATGCAAGCCTATGCGCGTATCCGTACAAAGGATGAATTCCGTCCCTTCGTGATGGATCGCGACCGGGTGTTCACGATGGAACAGGCGTTGGAGCGGATGCGCGGATTGATTGGCTTTGCCGGGGATTGGGCAGACATCGTTTCCTTTCTGCCGGAAGGCTGGGAATCCGATCCGGTCAAGCGCCGCTCGGCCACGGCGGCCACGTTTGCCGCCTCGCTTGAGCTTGTTAAGGAAGGTAAACTGGTGATCCGGCAATCTGAGACATTCGCCCCGATCCAAATTCGAAAGAAGGATCAATAACATGTCGGACATCCCTGAAGAGAAAGAAGAAAGCCTGTTCGATGCGCCGCCCATGGCCGAACAGGAGCGTATGGTCGAAGCGATCCTCTTTGCGACGGCAGAGCCGGTCACGACAGCAGAGCTTGAGGCCCGGATGCCGCATGGCTGCGACGCGGCGGAGGCGCTGGTCTATCTGCGCAAACGCTATGAGGGGCGCGGCGTGCATGTGGTGCGGGTGGGCGATGCCTGGGCGATGCGCACGGCGTCGGACCTTGGCTTCCTGATGCAAAAGGAAACGGTGGAGACACGCAAGCTCAGCCGTGCCGCGATCGAAACGCTGGCGATCATTGCCTATCATCAACCGGTCACGCGGGCAGAGATCGAGGAAATCCGCGGCGTGTCTGTCAGCCGGGGGACGGTGGATCAGTTGCTGGAGCTTGAGTGGATCCGCTTTGGTCGGCGCAAGATGACGCCGGGGCGGCCCGTGACCTTCGTGGTGACGCCAACCTTCCTTGATCACTTCGGGCTGGAGAACGCGCGCGATCTGCCGGGGCTGAAAGAACTGCGGTCGGCCGGACTGTTGGAGAACCGCCCGCCGCTTGGGGTGACGGTCAGCGATCAGGATGACGAGGACGATCAAGCGGTCGAGGGGCAGTCCGAACTCTTCGAGGATTAAGATGGTCCTGAAATTTGCCACAATACCTGCTATACAGGCATGCGAGGCAGCAGGAATTAATCGATGAATATGAACCAACTCGCGAACATGATCATGCGCATGTTCATCCGCAAGGCGGTCAACAAGGGCATGAATGTCGGGATCAACAAGGTCGGGCAGATGCGCAGACCGAAGAAGACAGCCGGGGGCAATGCGCCCCGCGATACCAGTGAGCGTGATCGCATTCGGGCTGAGCGGCGCGCGCGCCGGGCCGCGGAAGAGCAGCGCTCAGACTGAAGCAAATGCGCGGATCATAAGCTGGTAGCAACCAGAACGGCGAGCAGGCCGCAGTAGATCAGGAACCCGATCACTGCGACTTTGCCCAAAATACGCATGACGCGCGATGTGGCGATCCTGTCGCGCGCGATGTCCTTGTTTGAAAAGAAATATCGCAGCTGCCCAGTGAACAGGGCGTAGACGACCATCAAAATGACAGGCCCAAAGGCGCAAACAAGCATTCCGTAGAGCAGATGCACGTTCGTCAGCCCCACGCGAATTACGCGGGTGTTTTGAAGTGCTTGGACAGTTTCAAGCCCTGTCCCTGATAGTTGGATTTGATCTCGCGCCCGTAAAGCTGGGTGGGGGCTTCGGCCATTTTCTCATAGACCAGCCGGCCAACGATTTGCCCATGTTCCAGAACGAAAGGGGCTTCGTGGCAGCGCACTTCCAGCACGCCTCGTGAACCGGTGCCGCCCGCCGCGTCATGCCCGAAACCGGGATCAAAGAACCCCGCATAATGCACGCGGAACTCCCCCACCATTGCCAGATAGGGGGCCATTTCGGCGGCGTAGTCGGGCGGGATATGCACCGCCTCGCGGCTCACCAGAATGTAGAACGCACCGGGGTCGAGGATGATCTGCCCGTTCTCGGCATGGACCTCTTCCCAATAGGCGCGGGGGTCGTATTCCCCGATCCGGTCAAGGTCGATCACGCCGGTATGCGGCTTTGCGCGATACCCCACAAGGGTCGAGCCGGGCAGTTTCAGGTCGACGGAAAAGCCGAGGCCGTCATCGATCATCGCGGTGCCATCGACCAGCGGTGTGGAGGTATGCAGCGCGGTCAGTTCGTCATCGCTTAAAACCGCATGGCCGGATCGGAACCGGATCTGGTTCAGCCGCATTCCGGGGCGCACCAGTACCGAGAAACTGCGTGGGCAGATTTCTGCATAGAGCCGTCCGGTATAGCCTTCGGCAACGCGATCGAATTCGCTGCCGCCATCGGTAATGGTGCGGGTCAGAAGATCAAGCCGCCCGGTAGAGCTTTTGGCATTCGCGACGGCGCTGATTCCCGCCGGCAGGGCGAGGTCTTCCATCAGCGGGACGACATACACACAGCCCTTTTCCAGCACCGCGCCTTGGCTCAGGTCGATGCGGTGCATTTCGAATTCTTGCAGGCGATCTTCGACGCTGCGCCCGTGACCGGCCAGAAACGAGGCCCGCACGCGGTGCGCGACGGTTCCAAGGCGCAGATCAAGGCTGGCGGGTTGGATTTGCCCTTCGGCAAGCGGTGTGCCGGTGCCGATCTGGCCTTCGGCGATCATCCGCTGGATGTGCTGATTTGGAAGTACTCCGGACATCGTCACCCCTTAACAGATGTTCAGGGGCCGGAGAGGGGTAGATTTGGTCGGGCTAGCAGGACTCGAACCTGCGACCTTCCGTCCCCCAGACGGACGCGCTACCAGGCTGCGCCATAGCCCGAATTGAGGGGGTTCATATCCTATCTGTCGGTCGTGGCAAGAGGGAAACGACACGTTATCGCCGTCCGCGTTCCGCAGCCATCCTGTCACGCAGTGCGGCAAGCCGGGCAACCAACGGTGTCACGTCGCGGCGTTGCGCCGGTGTCAGCGTTTTGGCACCGAAGGCAGCCGTCAAAACGGCGGGCGCGACCTCAAAGCTGGCCTCGTCCGGGTCGGGCATATCGATGACAATGGGCTTGGGCGCTTCGGGCTCTGCCGGGGCGGCTTCGGTTGGCTCAGGCTCTGCGCTGTCCAGCATTGCCGGTTCGATGTCGGCAGGCCCTTCCGGGGCGTCCTGAGCCGGTTGGAGGTCCATCTCCATCGGCGCAGGGGCTTCGTCCGCAACCTGCATCGGGGTCTCAGCAACGTCCGGGATCGGTGCCAGCTTTGCCTCGGCAGGCTCAGCAGGCCCAGCAGGCGCAGCTTCGGGCGCGTCTGACGGCGTGGCAAGCTCTACGGGGTCGGGGAGCGGGGCCGCAGGTGCGCCAAGCGGTGTATTCAGCGCCTCTGGCGGTTTCTCCGGGACCACCTCGTCGTCCAGATCGGGGGCGAGGGTGGGGATTTCGGCCAAGGTCTCTTCCGGCAACGGCTCCTCTGCGGGACTGTCCTGCAACGCGGCAGGGGCCGGGGCGGCCTCTTCCCGCGGGGCAGGGGTAGGAGCAGGGGCGAAATCTGCGGGTGCAGACATATCGCCTTGCGCCGGTGCGGGTTCTGGCGTCGTCGGATCTGCCGAACGCATGAAGGAGGGGACCGGGGTCTGCGTATCGGCGGGCGTTTCCACCGCTGGCGCGTCGGGCGCCGGTTCGTCCGCGACAGGTGCCACAGGGTCCGGGGCCGCAACAGGGTCCGCAGGCTCGGCAGAGGCTTCGAACACCCCGTCAATCGCACCGTCAGACAGCGCGGCGCTTTCCGCATCCAGCGCTTGCGACAGGCGCGACACATGGGCCATGCCTTCTTCGCGCAGGATCTTCTGAGCGCCTTTGATCGTCAGCCCGTCTTCGTGCAGCAGCTTCTTGATCCCGCCCAGAAGCAGCATATCGGCGGGCCGGTAATAGCGTCGCCCCCCGGCGCGTTTCACCGGTTTGACCTGACTGAACTTGGATTCCCAAAACCGCAAGACATGCGGCTGAACCCCGAGCCACTCCGCAACCTCGGAAATGGTGCGAAAAGCGTCTGGGGATTTGCTCTCTGTCATGGGTTAGCGTTTGTTGCCAGCGGCAACCCGGTCTTTCATCAGATGCGAGGGCCGGAAGGTCAGAACGCGGCGCGGGTTGATCGGAACCTCTTCGCCGGTCTTGGGATTGCGGCCCATACGCGCGCTTTTTTCACGGACAGAGAACGTCCCGAACGAGGAAATCTTGACCTGCTCGCCGCGCACCAGCGCTTCGGACATGTGCTCAAGCACGCTTTCGACAAGCTGGGCGCTTTCGTTCCGTGACAGACCGACTTCACGGAACACCGCTTCGCTCAATTCCATACGAGTCACTGTCTTCCCGGACATCCTATCCCCCTGTCTTTTCGGCACTTTAGTGTCGGCAGGAAAGTTGAGTCAATGCCGGGTACCGGCGTTTTGCAAGCATTACGGGAATTTACCAGCGTAAAACCACCGCACCCCATGCAAGCCCGCCGCCAATCGCTTCGGTGACGATCAGATCGCCGGGTTTGATTTGCCCCTGTTCGAATCCTACCGACAGGGCAAGCGGGATCGACGCGGCAGAAGTGTTCCCGTGGTCCTGGACGGTCACGATGACCTTGTCCATGCTCACGCCCATCTTCTTGGCGGTGCCCTGAATGATGCGGATATTGGCCTGATGCGGCACGATCCAATCGATGTCGTCCGAGGTCACGCCTGCTTTCGACATCGCAGACTCTGCCGAGGCGGCGAGTTTTTCGATCGCGTGCCGGAACACCGCGTTGCCTTGCATACGCAGGTGTCCGGTCGTGCCGGTAGAGACCCCGCCATCGACATACAGCAAGTCCTTGTAGCGTCCGTCGGAATTGAGATCGGTGGACAGGATGCCCTGATCGGCCTTGGTGCCGTCGCCTTCGCTGGCTTCCAGCACAAGCGCACCCGCGCCATCGCCGAACAGCACGCAGGTGGACCGATCTTTCCAATCCATGATGCGGCTGAAGGTTTCCGCGCCGATGATCAGCGCGCGCTTGGCCTGTCCGGACACGATCAGCGCATTGGCATTGGCCAGCGCATAGACGAAGCCCGCACAAACCGCCTGAACGTCGAAGGCAAAGCCGCGCGTCATCTTAAGCCCCGCCTGCACCATGGAGGCGGCAGAAGGGAAGGTCAGGTCCGGGGTCGATGTGGCGACGATGATCGCGTCGATATCGCTTGCGTCCAGCCCGGCCATATCCAGCGCACGCTTGGCGGCATTTACGGCCATCTCGGACGTTGTTTCGTTCTCCGAGGCGAAATGCCGCCGTTCGATCCCCGAGCGGGAGCGAATCCATTCATCCGTGGTCTCAAGCGTCGCTTCGAATTCGGAATTTTCGACCACCCGTGCGGGCAGGTAATGCCCCACGCCACGCACAACTGCACGGATTGTCATTTGCCTGCCTCCCGCTGGTCCGGTCCGCCCGCTTCCGGGTCCGGTGTGGCTGGCGCGGTCGCCGCAGCCAGCCTGGATGCCAACTTATCGGTAAACCCGCTATGTGCAAGCTGGAAGGCAAGCTTCACGGCGGCGGAGACACCCGTCGCATCCGCCGAGCCATGGGATTTCACCACGGTGCCGTTCAAACCAAGGAAGACGCCGCCATTGACCGTTCGCGGGTCGATACGCTTTTGCAGCCGCCGCAACGAGGTCAGCGCCAGAAGCGCCGCGATGCGCGACATCGGGGAGTAGCGGAAGGCTTCTTTCAGCAGATCGCCGATCAGGCTGGCGGTGCCTTCACCTGTCTTGATGGCGACATTGCCGGTGAAGCCGTCGGTGACGATCACGTCGCAGATATCGCCCGGAATATCGCCGCCCTCGACGAAGCCGACAAAGTCGAACTCTGCCGGGCCGGCCTGCGCGCTGATCAGCTCATAGGCTTCTTTCAACTCGCTCCGGCCCTTGTGTTCCTCGGTACCCACATTCAGCAGCCCGACACGCGGGCGTGGCAGGTTCATGCCATTGCGCGCATAGGACGTGCCCATCAAGGCGTATTGCAGCAAGTCCTGTTCATCGGCGCGGATATCGGCGCCCACATCCAGCATGACGTTGAAGCCCTGCGGATTGCGGCTGGGCCAGAGAATCGCGATGGCGGGGCGGTTGACGCCCGGCAGCTTGCGCAGGCGGATCATCGACAGCGCCATCAGCGCGCCGGTATTGCCGCAACTGACGGCCACCGTGGCCTCGCCATTGCGCACCGCGTCCAGCGCCGACCACATGGAGGTGCCCTTGCCGTGGCGCACCACGTGGCTGGGCTTGTCCTCCATCGTCACGACGCCTTGCGCATCGCGAATCTCGCAGCGCTCGCGCAGGTGCTTGCGGCGATTGACCAGCGGCTCCAGCTCTTCGCGGGGGCCATGCAGGATGAACCGAATCTCGGGATTCTTGCTTGCGGATTTATTGCAGCCCGCAATGACGGCGGCCGGGCCCTGATCACCCCCCATGGCATCAACAGACAGAATAACCGCCTGCTTCGCTTGATGGTTGTGATCGGACCCGGCCGTCATGGAATGCCTTTAGTGCGAAGCGGTTCGCCCTTAGGCTGCGTCGTCTTCCAGATCAATTTCTTCGGTCAACGGAACGATTTCTTTATCGTCGTAGTGACCGCAGGCGCCGCAGATGTGGTGCGGGCGCTTGAGTTCCCCACAGTTGGGGCATTCGTTCGGGTTCGCAGGTGTCAGCGAGTCATGCGCGCGGCGGTTGTTGCGGCGCGATTTGGACACCTTATTCTGTTGCACAGCCATGGCTTTGGCCCTTCTGATGAGGCCACCTGCGCGGATCCTTCCGCTTGGGGGCCATTGCTTTCGTTACAGTTCGACATTCAGACTGGCGGGCGATAACGCAACCCGGCGCTGGATGTCCAACCTAAAATGCGTGAGCGGCGCAAAATAGTCAGCTTTGCGCATTTCGCAAGAGCCTTTTTCAGCTTTCCGGCGTTCCCAACTTGTCCTTCAACGCAGCCAGGGACGCGAATGGCCGGGCGTCTTCGTCAGTCATAGCTTTTTTGCCCGGTTCGGTCACCTGAATCGTGACATCTTCGGCCCCATCTGCGCGCGGATAAAGCGGCAGTGCAAGGCTTAGTGCCTCTGTCAGGATCGCCAGAAGATCGATTTCGGTGCCAAGCGGCTCGACCGAGTCGTCTTCGGGCATTTCGACTTCTTCTTCGCCCGGATCGTCATATTGCTTGGTAAAAAGCCGCCGCAGATCGGAATCGATGCGCGTTGTCACCGGCTCCAACGTGGCGACGCAGGGCTGTACCACGGTCGCGCCGATCTGGGCGTCCAGTTGCCAATCGGATTTGCCGACCGGGCGCAATGTGCCTGCAAGGCGCGGTTTGCGCAGGTCCAGAAGGTCCAGCGCGTCGCGCATGGCTTCGGTCTCCGGCGCGGTGAGGCGCAGGTCAAACGCATGCTCGCGCGCTGCGGACAGGTCTGCAACGCGAAGCTGTCGTGGAGTGGTTTTCGGGTTCGTCATTCGCTTCGCTTCCGGCCAGTGCCGCGCGGCCCTATATGAAGGTGGAACTTGAACAGCCGCGCTTGGGTTGATAATCGACATAGAAGCCGCGCACCCGACACGCAAGGGTGCGCACGATCCGGGGGACGAAGGTGCATATGGGAAACGCGATCGGCAAGCTGCGGCTGGTAGGGCCGTTGGTCTTGGTTCTGGCGCTCGGGGCATGTTCCGCCAGCTTCCGCAGCCATGGCTACGTGCCGCCTTCGGATCAGCTGGAGGAAATCGTTGTCGGCGTCGATACGCGCGACAGTGTGGCTGAAACCATTGGCTCGCCCACGTCGTCCAGCCTCGTGAACGATACCGGTTATTACTATGTCCGCCAGCGTGTCCGGTCTTTTGCCTTTACGGCACCGACGGTGGTTGATCGCGAAGTTCTTGCCATTACCTTCGATCAGCAGGGTGTCGTGTCGAATATCGAACGGTTCGGTCTGGAAGACGGGCGTGTCGTCACGCTCGAACGCCGGGTCACCGAATCCAGCGTCGTCGACCGGACCTTCCTGCGTCAGTTGCTTGGCAGCCTGGGTCGCATCCGGCCGTCTGGCTTCTGATCGGCCCGCGTCACGTGCCTGTCACATCAGGCCCGTAAGCGGTGCGACAAGGCGTTATGAGGCGGCGCGAACGTGATCGCGCAAGGCCGCAGACGGGACCGAGGACGGGGCGAGAGAGGCACATGATTTCGCTGAGTAAAGGTAAGTTCGCGGCGCGTCTGGCAGACAGCCCATCCGACATTCAGGCGGCACAGGCGCTGCGGGCGCGGGCCTTCGGGCTGGATGTTGCCCATGACGCCGATTCTTTCGATGACCTGTGCGAACATATCCTTGTCGAAGAGACCGCGACCGGGCGGCTGGTCTGCTGCTTTCGCATGATGCCGCTGACCGGCGCGACGATCTCGCACAGCTATTCGGCGCAGTATTACGAGCTGTCCGCTCTGGAAGCCTATGATGGCAAGATGGTGGAGATGGGCCGGTTCTGCGTCGATCCCGACGTCTCGGACCCGAATATCCTGCGCGTGGCCTGGGGGGCGATGACGCGCTTCGTGGATGCGCAGGGAATCGATCTGCTGTTCGGCTGTTCTTCGTTCCATGGGACCGAGACCGACGCCTATCTTGATGCGTTTGCCATGCTGAAGGCCCGGTATCTGGCGCCCAAGCGGTGGTTGCCACGGGTGAAAGCGCCGCATGTGTTCCGCTTTGCCGCCCGGCTGCGGCGCAAGCCCGATGCGCGCAAGGCGATGCTGCGGATGCCGCCGCTGCTCAAGACCTATCTGATGATGGGGGGCTGGGTCAGCGATCATGCGGTGGTGGATCGGCAGATGAATACGCTGCATGTTTTTACCGGGGTCGAAATCGGGGCGATTCCACCCGCCCGCAAGCGACTTCTGCGCGCTGTCGCTGGCTGAGGCGTTGACGGGCTGACGCGCTGGGGGTAGCTCCGGCGCATGGCGCGTATTCCTCTTTTACAACTCAATGACATCTCGCTGACCTTCGGGGGCGATCCGGTGTTCGATGGTCTTTCGCTTGTGGTGCAACCGGGGGACCGGGTGGCGCTTGTGGGCCGCAACGGGTCGGGCAAATCGACCCTGATGAAGGTGATGGCGGGGCAGGTGGAACCCGACCGGGGCGAAGTCGTCGCGGGGCCGGGGGTCGATGTCGGCTATATGCAGCAGGAACCGGACCTTTCGGGCTTTGCCACCTTGGGCGAATTCGCTGCGAGCGAATTGGGCCCGGCCGACATGTACAAGGTCGAACGCGCGGGCGAGGGGCTGAAATTCGACCCTGACCGCCCGGTGGAAACCGCCAGCGGCGGTGAACGGCGGCGCGCGGCGCTGGCCAAGTTGCTGGCCGAAGCGCCGGGGCTGATGCTGCTGGACGAGCCGACCAACCACCTTGATATCGAAGCGATTGCCTGGCTGGAGGCAGAGTTGAAGACGACGCAGGCCGGGTTCGTGCTGATCTCGCACGACCGGGCGTTTTTGCGCGAACTCACGCGTGCGACGCTCTGGATCGACCGGGGGCAGGTGCGCCGTCAGGAAAAGGGTTTTGCCGCGTTCGAGGATTGGCGGGATGAAGTTTGGGCACAGGAAGACGACGCGCGCCACAAGCTGGACCGCAAGATCAAGGCCGAAGCCCGTTGGGCGGTGGAAGGAATTTCGGCGCGGCGCAAACGCAATCAGGGCCGGGTGCGCGCGCTGCAATCGTTGCGGGCGGAACGGGCCTCGCAGATCGCGCGGCAGGGCGCGGCCACAATGGCGCTGGAGGCGGGCCAGAAATCGGGCCGCAAGGTGATCGAAGCCAAGGGAATCTCAAAGGCGTTCGGGGATAAGGTGATCCTCAAACCCTTCGATATGACCATCATGCGCGGCGACCGGGTCGCGCTGGTCGGGCCGAACGGTGTGGGTAAGACGACCCTGATCCGAATGCTGATCGGGGATGAAACGCCCGATAGCGGTACCATCACGCTTGGCACCAATCTGGATGTGGCGTGGTTCGATCAGGCGCGCGCGCAGCTCAACCCTGAAGACAGCTTGTGGGAAAGCCTGACGGGCAGCCCCGAAATGCGGGTGCGCGGCGCGGCGGATCAGGTGATGGTGCGCGGCACGCCAAAGCATGTGGTAGGGTATCTCAAGGAATTCCTGTTCGACGAACGGCAGGCCCGTGCGCCGGTCAAGTCCTTGTCAGGCGGGGAAAAAGCCCGGCTTCTGCTGGCCCGGATCATGGCGCGCGAAAGCAATCTTCTGGTGCTGGACGAACCCACCAACGATCTGGATGTGGAAACGCTCGACCTGCTGCAAGACCTGCTGGAAAGCTATGATGGCACGGTGCTTCTGGTCAGCCACGACCGCGATTTCCTTGACCGTGTCGCCGCCACGACCGTCGCGATGGAGGGAGATGGCCGCGCCGTGATCTATGCGGGCGGCTGGAGCGATTATCGCAAACAGCGGCAAGAGGACAGCGCGCCGGACAAGGCCGCGCAAAAGGCCAAAGCCGCCGCGCCCAAGGACAAAACCGCGAAACCGGCGGCGCAGGGGCTCAGCTTTACTGAAAAGCACCGGCTGGAGGCATTGCCCGCAGAAATGGACCGGCTGACCGCCGAAATCGGCAAGTTGGAAGAGCTTCTGTCCGATGCGGATCTGTTCACCCGCGAGCCGGTCAAGTTCCGCAAGGCGACAGAGGCCCTGACGGAGCGGCAGGAAAAACTTGCCGCCTCCGAGGAAGAGTGGCTGATGCTGGCGGAAAAGGCCGAGGCGTAACGCCTCAGCGCATCCGCAGCGCGCCGTCCAGACGGATCACTTCACCGTTGAGATACCCCATCTCGACCATGAACCCGGCAAGCCGGGCATATTCGCGCGGATCGCCAAGGCGGGCGGGGCAGGGCACATCGGCGGCAAGGCTTTGCTGTACCTCTTCGGGCAGACCCGCAAGCATCGGCGTCATGAAGATACCGGGCGCGATCGTGTTGACCCGAATCCCAAGCGAGGCCAGATCGCGGGCCATTGGCAGGGCCATCCCGACCACGCCGCCCTTGGACGCGGAATAGGCCGCCTGACCTTTTTGCCCGTCGAATGCGGCGATAGAGGCCGTGTTCACGATGATGCCACGCGCGCCATCAGGCTCTGGGTCGTTCTTGGCCATCTGTTCGGCGGCCAGCCGCGCCACGTTGAAGGTGCCGATCAGGTTCACGTCGATGGTCTTGCGGAAGGCATCCAGCGGGTGCGGTCCATCCTTTCCCACGGTCTTGATGCCAAAGGCGATCCCGGCGCAGTTCACGCAAGCGGTGATGCGCCCCATCGTTTGCAATGCGATGTTGATGGCGTTCTGGACCGACTTTTCATCCGTGACATCGGTTTTGACGAAACGCCCGCCGATCTCGTCAGCGACGATGTGGCCCCGCTCTTCGTCGCGGTCCAGCAACGTGACCTGCGCGCCGTTTTCGGCGAAATACCGTGCCGTGGCTTCCCCCAGCCCCGATGCGCCGCCGGTCACGACGGCAGAAGTGGTCTTGAGTTCCATGTTGCCTCCCAAATTCTCAACCAGATCAGGTAAGCAGGTCCTCAGCGGGGGGCAAGAGGGCAGGCGGCGCGTCAGTCCTTGCCGCGATAGGGTTCCACATATTGCAGCGCCATATCCCACGGGAAGAAAATCCACGTGTCCTGGCTGACACCGGTGATGAAATCATCGACCTGCGGTTCGCCCTGAGGCTTGGCGTAAACGGTGGCGAAATGCGCCTTGGGGTAAAGTTTGCGCACCAGTTCCAGCGTTTTCCCCGAATCGACAAGGTCATCGACGACAAGGATTCCGGTGCCGTCACCGATCATCTCGGCATCCGGCGATTTGAGAACCTTTGCCTCGGATTGCTGATCCTGCTTGCCGCCGCCCGACTGGTAGGACTTCACACTGATCGTATCGACGGTGCGAATGTCGAGTTCCCGCGCGACGATCATCGCCGGGGCCATACCCCCGCGGGTGATCGCAACCACCGCTTTCCAGGCGCCATTGTCGGGGCCCTTGCCATCCAGACGCCATGCCAGCGCCCGGCTGTCGCGATGGATCTGATCCCAGCTGACGTGAAAACCCTTTTCGTGCGGAAGACGGTCAGACATCGGCTTTACCCTTTGCTCATATCCGGTGCGTCGACGGCTTTCATACCGACAACGTGATAGCCCGCATCCACATGCAGGTTCTCACCCGTGGTGCCGGAGCCAAGATCGCTCAGCAGGAAAAGCGCAGCCTTTCCAACGTCTTCGATGGTGACATTGCGGCGCATGGGCGAGTTGTATTCGTTCCACTTCATGATGTAGCGGAAATCGCCGATCCCCGATGCGGCTAGCGTCTTGATCGGCCCGGCAGAGATCGCGTTGACGCGAATGCCGTCCTTACCCAGATCCTCGGCCAGATATTGCACCGACGCTTCCAGCGCCGCCTTGGCCACGCCCATCACATTGTAATGCGGCATGACCTTTTCGGCCCCGTAATAGGTCAGCGTCAGGGCCGAGCCGCCCTCTTTCATCATCTTTTCAGCACGTTGCATGATGGCGGTGAAGGAATAGACGGAAATATCCATCGACATGGCGAAGTTGCCGCGCGAGGTATCGACATAGCGACCGCGCAGCTCGTTCTTGTCGGAAAACCCGATGGCATGAACGATGAAGTCCAGCCCGCCCCAACGCTCTTTCAGCGCGGCGAACAAATCATCGATGGAGGCCTCGTCGCCAACATCGCAGGGCAGCACGATATCCGATCCCAATTGGCCGGCCAGAGGATCGACGCGCTTTTTCAGCGCTTCGCCCTGATAAGAGAACGCAAGTTCCGCCCCGTGTTCCGCCAATGTCTTGGCAATGCCCCACGCAATAGACTTGTCGTTCGCAAGCCCCATGATCAACCCGCGCTTGCCGGCCATCAACGACTCTGCCATGGCTACTTGTCCCCGCTGCCTGAACGTAATTGTTGGACTGCTTTAGGGGATTGGAACAACCGCATCAAGTCCGCGCGCAGTGCCATTGAAGCGGGCGCGCCACGACACTAGTGTTCAGCCGAGCAGCGCAGGGAGCCGATGAGATGAGCGACAGAACCGGAATCTTTGAGGGGGACGATCCTTTTGCACTGGCCCGCACCTGGCTGGCAGAGGCCGAAAAGTCCGAGCCCAACGATCCCAACGCCATTGCCCTGTCGACCGTAGACGCGGATGGGCTGCCCAATGCGCGGATGGTTCTGCTCAAGGATATCGAGGACGGGGCCTTCGTGTTCTACACCAATTACGGCAGCCAGAAAGCGCAGGAGATCGACAGCGCCGGGAAGGCCGCTTTCGTGATGCACTGGAAAACGTTGCGCCGTCAGATCCGTGTGCGGGGGCTGGTGACGCGCGAAGATGGCCCGCAAGCGGATGCCTATTTTGCGTCGCGCAGCCTGAAAAGTCGGCTTGGGGCGTGGGCCTCGCAGCAGAGCCAACCCCTTGCCAGCCGGGCCGCCCTTGTCGCGGAAGTGGCCAAAGTCACCGCGCAGCAGGGGCCTAATCCGAAACGTCCGCCTTTTTGGGGCGGATTTCGGATAACTCCGGTCGAAATCGAATTCTGGGCCGATGGGGCCTTTCGTCTGCATGATCGCTTTCGCTGGACAAGAAATGATCCGACACAACCATGGCGGGTAATTCGTCTAAATCCATGAGTTTATTAAAATATTTCGTGTGACGTGAAATTTGAGCCTTGTTTCCACTCGGAATTCACTTGAAAAGCGTTAACGATCACGTGAATGGTTACTTTGGGGATCGCGTGGGTGGCTGAACAAGCATGAGAAAGAGTTTTGGCAGATATAGAACAATCGGAGACAGCTAGAGTTTTCGGTCACGTTAAATGGTTTGATCCGGTCAAAGGGTTCGGTTTCGTTGTAGCCGAGTCTGGAGGCCCGGATATCTTATTGCATGTCAACGTGTTGCGAAACTTTGGCCAGAGTTCTGTGGCGGATGGGTCAGGTATTGAAATAGCGACCCAGAGCACGGGACGTGGCGTTCAAGCGACAGAGATTTTCAGAATTGATCCTCCCGTAAAGTCGGACACAGCGCCGCTTGCGGATATTGCACAGTTGGATGAGGACACCGTGCGGTCGGCCCCGTTGGAGCCGGCACGGGTCAAATGGTTCGACAAAGCCAAGGGATTCGGCTTTGCGAATGTCTTTGGCAAGGCAGAAGACGTGTTTTTGCATGTCGAGGTCTTGCGGCGGTCGGGCTTGAGCGATCTTCAACCGGGCGAAGCACTGGCGTTGCGGGTGATCGATGGAAAGCGGGGCCGGATGGCCGCGGAAGTCGTCGCTTGGGAAGCCGGTGTGCCGGAAGACGATTGAAGGCACGGATCGGTCTGGTTGCGGCGGCGTTGATCGTGGCCGCGACACATGCCTGGGCGGCGTGCCGCGAGGATGTCGTATGGCTGCGCGGCGATTGGGGGGAAACCTCTTTCCGGGTAGAACTGGCAACCACGGTGGCGCAACGGTCGCGCGGGCTGATGTTCCGCGACAGCATGGCAGACGACGTGGGGATGCTGTTTCTCTATCAGCGGCCTCAGGCGCTCAGCTTCTGGATGCGCAACACCTATATCCCACTCGACCTGATCTTCCTGCGCCCCGACGGGGTGGTGGCCCATGTCCATCACCGCGCGCGCCCCTTGGATGAAACGCCTATTTCGGGCGGGCGCGGGCTGGTTGCGGTGCTGGAAATCAATGGCGGCCTGGCGCAGCAAATCGGGATCGCGCCGGGGACGCAGATGCGCCATCCGTTCTTTGGTGGGGATGCGGCGTGGCCGTGTTGAATTAAAGCAAGGTTTGGTCTTTTCAAACCGGAACAGAGCGCGTAAGAGCGGGCACGGTCCGGGGCGTGGCGCAGTCTGGTAGCGCACCTGTTTTGGGTACAGGGGGTCGTGAGTTCGAATCTCGCCGCCCCGACCATTTTCCAAAAACCCAGCTTTCTTCAATCAGTACAGCGGCTTATCGTTTTCCAGATGGCGGGCGATCAGCCTTTTCTGTTGTCTGCGAGGCGGAATCAGATGCTGCGACGACGCCGCGAGTTGCGGGGCGTCCAACGCGGCGATCTCTCTGCGGGACCGCTCAGGCAGGGCGCGCCAGGTTTCGCCGCCAAGCAGCAAACTCTCAGTCGGGACACCCTCGGCGTAAACGACCTCATGGGTGTCAAAGAGAAGATGATGATATTCGACCGTGCGCACGGAACAATCTTCGTAGATGCCGGGCAGGCGGGTCAGCATATGCGCGGGAACAAGGGCGCTGCGCCTTTTGAACATGCGCTGCGCTACTTTCGAGGTGATCTCGATCCGGTGCTGGCGCGATACCAGAAGATCGGCGCAGGGCAGTCCGGCCCCCAAGGCCCCGGCCTTGATGCGGATCGGAAAGAGCCTCGCATCGCCGCCGCCCGTGATCGCCGTATCGGTTGTGAAAGATCCGATCCAGCGGATCGGTTTGTCGCCACTGCCGCAGGTCGTGACCAGATCGCCCTGTTGCAAGTCCTCGACCGGGATCAAGCCTGACGGGGTCAGCAGTTTGGTGCCGCGCGCAAAGCAGGGCACGCCGCCTGCGCTCAACACCTCGTCGTAAAGCGCGACATTGCTGATCGTTCCGTCGAAAAACCCTTTCAGATTGTCCGCGGCGCCGTCACTGCTGGCGGTCTGGTTCGCCCCGAAAACCAACGGCTCGGTATTCCCTTCAAGGGTCAACGGCTGGGTATGCGTAATGATGGCGACCCCGTCGACGATGAGTTGACCGCCCGACGGCCCCCAGGAATAGGCGATCGTCACGGGTTCCCCCAGTGTCGCAGCCCCCCCTGCAAACTGATATGTGGTCGTGTCCGTCTGGTGTCGTACTGCAATCGTGCCGTCGCTTTGAATGAAGATCGTCAGATGGCCGCCTGTATCGAAGCCATTGGAATCCATGGAAAATATCGTTTGTGCCGGCGTCGTGCCATGGGGGATATCCGACACGGACGCGCTGTTTTGCGTCACGGTCATGACGATGGTCCCCTCGCTCAACGCGAAGGCGCTGTCATAGGGCACTTCAATATAGTCATCGACGCCGTCGAAATTTGCCGCGCCGGACCCATCTGGGCTTGCGCCGCTCAGATAGGTGCCGTCTTGCGCGGTGCCATCGGACAGTTCTTCATCGCTCACCGCCTCGGTGGCGGTGGTTTCGTTGAAGTCCCAATACGCAATACGTGGCATAGCGCCTTCCATTGAAATTGGTCAGGCACGCGGCATCCGCACCGTTCAACCGGTCGCAGAGGTCCTATCGGATAGGTTTTGTTTTTTACTTAACGCGCATTTTCCGCATCGCCGGGCGTTTACGGTCTGTCGTCCAGTTGTCCGCCCGAGTTGGTCAGGATCATGTCAATCTGCCGATCCAGCGTGCGGCGCGGCATATAGATGCGCTGACGCTTGCCCGTCTTGGCAAGTACCTCGGCGTAGTAGCTCATCTCGACCCGGTAACCGTCCCCGTCGCGGCGCGTTCTCTTTTCCACGATCAAGCGCGGCTCTTCGAGCTGGGCGTCGAAAGTCACCAGAAGAAAGGCCGCGCCTTCGGGCGTGGGCAGCAGCGCGCATTGGGCGGTGTCGCCGTCGATGCGGCGGAAAATATCACCCGGACCGTTGCATCCTTCCTTGAAGGCTTCGTCCAGCGCCATGGGATTCGTTGCAAAGAATGCCGTGCGCCGGGGCACATCTTGTAGATCGACCTGCCGGATCGCCACATTTTGTGGTGCACACGCAGTGGTCAAAAGCCCGATCAGGCCGAAAAGGACGGGGTGAAATCTGCTCATGTGGCAATGACAGCACGAAACCGAGTGAGCCTCAATCAAAAGCGCCGGGCGGGCGGGCAGTTGTGGATAAGTTGAAGCAGAAGGTGACGTCCAAGGGCTAAGAACCACCCGGAAAACGGAAAATTCCGGTCCGGTCTTGGGGGTAAATTTATTAACGCCACGTGAATGAATCGGCCTGTGGTTGGCGGGTCAATTCCAAGGCGCTCGGTCAAGCCCTTCAGTGTCAAAAATTGTTCAAAAAAGCCGTTGACGATTCAGCCGCCGATACGGCAGGTTGTGCTGGCGAGGTTGATGACCACTAGATTTAGTGGCGGGGCATAACAGTCAGAAACCGCTCGCAGAACATGACAAATGAGTACGGACGCCACGCAGCGTTCGCTGTGGGCGGTGGCTTTGCGGCCATCGACGGGGAAGTTTTGCCGAAGCGGGCGCGCATCGGTTGGGGGCCACGGTAGAAAAAGCCGGGCACGCTAAGAAAAGTTGGAGCGAGGCAGCTATGAAAATCGAACGCAAATTCACCGAAGCGGGGCGTGACGCCTACGCGGATCTGGATTTCGTGACCACCGTATCCGAAATCCGGAACCCGGATGGGACCATCGTGTTCCGTCTGGACGAGGTGGAAGTGCCGCAAAGCTGGAGCCAGGTCGCCAGCGATGTGATCGCTCAGAAATACTTCCGCAAAGCGGGCGTGCCCACGAAGATGCGCAAGGTCAAGGAAGCGGGCGTGCCCGAGTTCCTGTGGCGCTCGGTGCCGGAAAAAGACGCCGAGATGGTGGGGGAGACATCCTCCAAGCAAGTGTTCGACCGTCTGGCTGGCGCATGGGCCTATTGGGGCTGGAAGGGCGGCTACTTCACGACCGAGGACGATGCGCGCGCCTATTACGACGAAATGCGCTACATGCTGGCGACACAGATGGCTGCGCCCAACTCGCCGCAATGGTTCAACACCGGCCTGCACTGGGCCTATGGCATCGACGGGCCGAGCCAAGGCCACCACTATGTCGACCACAAGACCGGCAAGCTGACCAAATCCAAATCCGCTTACGAACATCCGCAGCCGCATGCCTGCTTCATCCAGTCCGTTCAGGACGATCTGGTGAACGAAGGCGGCATCATGGATCTGTGGGTGCGCGAAGCTCGTCTGTTCAAATATGGCTCCGGCACGGGCACCAATTTCAGCCATTTGCGCGGCGAGGGCGAAAAGCTTTCGGGCGGTGGCAAGTCGTCCGGCCTCATGGGCTTTCTGAAGATCGGCGACCGCGCTGCGGGTGCGATCAAGTCGGGCGGAACCACGCGCCGGGCGGCGAAGATGGTCATCGTCGATGCCGATCACCCGGATATCGAGGATTTCATCAACTGGAAGGTTATCGAAGAGCAAAAAGTGGCGAGCATCGTCGCGGGCTCCAAGATGCACGAGCAGAAGCTGAACGCGATCTTCGAAGCGATCCGCGCTTGGGATGGCGCAGCGGATGATGCCTTTGATCCCAAGGTGAACCCGGCGCTGAAAGCGGCCGTGCGCGATGCGAAAAAGGTCGCCATTCCGGAAACTTACGTCAAGCGCGTGCTGGACTACGCAAAGCAAGGCCACACCTCGATCGAGTTCCCGACCTATGACACCGATTGGGACAGCGAAGCCTATTCCAGCGTGTCGGGTCAGAACTCCAACAACTCGATCCGCGTGACCAATGCGTTCCTTAAGGCAGTCGAGAAAGACGCCGACTGGGAATTGATCAGCCGCGTCGATGGTTCAGTCACCAAGACTGTGAAAGCGCGCGATTTGTGGGAAAAGGTCGGCCACGCCGCTTGGGCCTGCGCCGATCCGGGCATCCAGTACCACGACACGGTCAATGAATGGCATACCTGCCCGGCGGACGGGCCGATCCGCGGCTCCAACCCGTGCTCGGAATACATGTTCCTGGATGACACCGCGTGTAACCTTGCCTCCATGAACCTGCTGACCTTCCTGAAGGACGGCACGTTCCAGGCGGAAGACTACATGCATGCGGCGCGTCTGTGGACGCTGACGCTGGAAATCTCGGTGCTGATGGCGCAGTTCCCGTCCAAGGAAATCGCGCAACTGTCCTATGACTTCCGCACGCTGGGCCTTGGCTATGCCAATATCGGCGGCCTGCTGATGAACCTGGGCCTTGGCTATGACAGCGATGAGGGCCGGGCGCTGACCGGCGCGCTGACCGCGATCATGACCGGTGTGGCATATGCGACTTCGGCGGAAATCGCGGGCGAGTTGGGGCCGTTCCCCGGCTATGAGCGTAACGCCGATCACATGCTGCGCGTGATCCGCAACCACCGCAAAGCCGCCTATGGCGCAACCGAAGGCTATGAAGGGCTCAGCGTGAACCCGGTGCCGCTGGATCACCGCAACTGCCCGGACACGCGGCTTGTGGACCTGTCCAAGGCGGTCTGGGACGAGGCGCTCGCGCTGGGGGAAAAGCACGGCTATCGCAACGCGCAGACATCGGTGATCGCGCCGACGGGCACGATTGGCCTTGTCATGGATTGCGACACGACCGGGATCGAGCCTGACTTCGCGCTGGTGAAGTTCAAGAAGCTGGCCGGTGGTGGTTATTTCAAGATCATCAACCGGTCCGTGCCTGCGGCCCTTGAAAAGCTTGGATATTCCTCCGCTCAGATCGAGGAAATCGTCTCCTATGCGGTGGGGCATGGCACGATCGGCAACGCGCCGGGCGTCAACCATGTCACGCTGGCCGGTCACGGGTTTGGTGCCAATGAGCTGGCCAAGGTGGATGCCGCGCTGGAAAGCGCCTTTGATATCCGCTTTGTCTTCAACCAGTGGACGCTGGGCGAAGAGTTCTGCACGCGGGTGCTGGGCATTCCGGCGGCGACGCTGAACGATCCGACATTCGATCTGCTCAAGCATCTGGGCTATTCCAAAGCAGATATCGACGCGGCGAATGACCATGTCTGCGGGACGATGACGCTGGAAGGCGCGCCGCATCTGCGCGAAGATCACTACCACATCTTCGATTGCGCCAACCCGTGCGGCAAGAAGGGCAAGCGTTTCCTGAGCGTGGAAAGCCACATCACCGCGATGGCATCGGCGCAGTCCTTCATCTCGGGCGCGATCTCCAAAACGATCAACATGCCCAATGACGCGACGATCGAAGACTGCCAGAAAGCCTATGAACTCAGCTGGTCGCTGGGCGTCAAAGCCAACGCGCTTTATCGTGACGGCTCCAAGCTGAGCCAACCGCTGGCCTCTGCGCTGGTCGAGGATGACGAAGAGGCGGAAGAAGTGCTCGCCTCTGGCAGCGCGCAGGAAAAAGCGGCGGTGCTGGCCGAGAAGATCATCGAAAAGGTCGTGGTGAAGGAGATTGTCAAATCTCACCGCGAAAAGATGCCGGAACGCCGCAAGGGCTATACCCAAAAGGCCATCGTCGGCGGTCACAAGGTCTATCTGCGCACCGGCGAATATGAGGATGGCAGCCTTGGTGAAATCTTCATCGACATGCACAAGGAAGGCGCCGGCTTCCGCGCGATGATGAACAACTTCGCCATCGCGGTATCGGTGGGCCTGCAATATGGCGTGCCGCTGGAAGAGTTCGTCGATGCGTTTACCTTCACCAAGTTCGAACCGGCGGGCATGGTGCAGGGCAATGACAGCATCAAGAACGCGACCTCGATCCTGGATTACATCTTCCGCGAACTGGCCGTGTCCTATCTGGATCGCACCGATCTGGCGCATGTAAAGCCAGAGGGCACAACCTTTGACGATATCGGTCTGGGTGTCGTGGAAGAGGGCGTGGCGAATGTGTCCGAACTGTCGGACACTGCGGCCAGCAAGTCCTTGGAAGTGCTGAAACAACTCGCTTCGCCGGGCTACCTGCGCAAGCGCGTGCCGCAAGAACTGGTGGTTCTGCAGGGCGGGGCGGCGATGGCCGGGTTTGCCGAGGCTCAGACGGAGTTTTCCGCAGATGCCACGGCAGCGCTGGAAACATTGGTGCCGGAAGTCAGCGTCTCTGCCACCAGCGTATCGGTCTCTGCCACGGCGATGGACGCGGTGACGAAGGCCAAGATGCAGGGCTATGAAGGCGAGGCCTGCGGCGATTGCGGCAACTACACGCTGGTGCGCAACGGCACCTGCATGAAGTGCAACACCTGCGGCGCGACAAGCGGCTGTAGCTAAGGACGATCAGTTACCACTGCCCCGGTCCCGGGGCGGTGCAGGGGGCCGGATCCACCCCAGGAGTTCCGGTCCCCGACGAAACAAGGGAAGACGACACCAGAGATAGGGTCGGGCCAAACCAAGTCGGTTCTGCCCACCTATACACGGGGCGGGTGCGCTCGCCCCCGACGACGCTCAGGCCGCAGGCAGAAAACAAACCGGGCGGTAAACTATTGAGCCTGAGTGGCGAAACTCAAGGGAGGTCTTCGGGCCTCCCTTTTTTCTGCGATTTGCCCAATCATGCGCCCCGCTGGGCGCGATTTTCCAACACTCACGCAGATTTGCGCGCAGCCTTGACCGTGAAACTTGCGAAAACCCGCCTGCGTGACCTATTCTGCCCGCGGAAGAATTTTTGGGGTACTATTATGCTAAGACGGACTTTCATGATTGGCGCGGGCGCGCTGGCCATGGCGCCGATCGAAGTTGAAGCCAGCGTTCCGCCGCTGGACGCATCGATCAAGCCTTCGAACCTGCCGGAACAGTTTCAGCCAAGCGAAGTGCGGATTCGCAACGATGTTGCTCCGAACGAGATCCATGTCGATCCGGTTCAGTTCGCGCTGTATTACACGTTGGGCAACCGCCGGGCGATGCGCTACGCGGTCGGGATCGGCCGAGTGGGGCTTTATGAATCGGGCGAGTTCTTCGTGGGCGCCAAGAAGGCATGGCCCAGCTGGACGCCGACACCGGACATGATCGAACGCGATCCGGCCTCTTACAAGAAGCACGAAGACGGGATGCCGGGCGGGCCGACCAACCCGTTGGGCGCACGGGCGCTGTATCTGTTCCAGCCGGGGCGCGGTGACACGTTCCTGCGCATTCACGGCACGCATCTGCCCAGCACCATCGGCAAACGGGTGTCTAATGGCTGTGCGCGGCTGGTGAACGATCACATCGTCGAATTCTATAACCGGGTGCCGCTGAAAACCCGTGTGGTCCTGCACCCCGCCACGGCGTGATGTAAGGCCCGCGCAAACCGGGCCCACGGAAACAAATGACAGACGGCCTCGCGTAGACATGCGCGGGGCCGTTTTCGTGCGGGGTATGTGGGTCTGCTTAAGGCTGCTTTTACCTGTGTAAACAGCCATTAACCATCACATGACTTAAAGCGGCCTTCGCCACATTCCTGCCCGGATGGGCTGGCACGCAGCGGGGTAGACCCTGCCAAACACTGGCGGGCTATCCCTATCGGAGCGACCGCAATGCAAACTAATAGCTCACAGTCAGAGCGCGACATGATCGACCTCAATGAGATCGCCCGTGGACGACGGATCACGGCGGTCACGGCAAAAGAACTGGATTTGACGCCCCGCCATTCGGAGCGTCCACGCTTTTCGATGTCCCTCAGACGCCTGAGCCGTCGGGGCGTGATGCTCCTGCGCCGGATCGTGGGGCAGCCAGCTCAGCGCTGACCGCGCGCAAGAAAGGCCAGGCGCTCGAACAGATGCACGTCCTGTTCGTTTTTCAGAAGCGCGCCATGAAGCTTCGGCAGCGCCGATGCGCCGTCCTTTTTCAGATCGCCCGCATCCATGTCCTCGGCCAGAAGCAGCTTCAGCCAATCCAGCACCTCTGAGGTGGATGGTTTCTTCTTCAACCCCGCCTGATCGCGAATCTCGAAGAACTGGGTCAGTGCCGTTGTCAGAAGATCCGCCTTGATGCCGGGGTGGTGGACTTCGACGATCTTTTTCATCGTGTCCATGTCGGGGAATCGGATGTAGTGGAAGAAGCAACGGCGCAAGAAAGCGTCGGGCAGTTCCTTTTCATTGTTCGAGGTGATGATGACCACGGGGCGGTGACGTGCCTTGATGGTCTCGCCCGTCTCATAGACGTAGAATTCCATCTTATCGAGTTCCTGAAGCAGATCGTTCGGAAATTCGATATCCGCCTTGTCGATTTCGTCGATCAGCAAGACGACTTTCTTGCCGGCCTCGAAGGCTTCCCAGAGTTTGCCTTTCTTGATGTAATTGGCGACGTCATGCACCCGGTCTTCGCCAAGCTGACTGTCCCGCAAGCGACTCACTGCGTCGTATTCGTACAGGCCCTGCTGCGCCCGCGTGGTCGACTTGATGTTCCATTCGATCATCTCCAAACCAAGGCTGTCGGCCACTTGCTTGGCAAGCTCTGTCTTGCCGGTGCCGGGCTCGCCCTTCACAAGAAGGGGCCTTTCCAGCGTCACAGCCGCGTTAACGGCGATAGTCAGGTCGTCGGTCGCGACATACGAGTCGGTGCCGGTAAATTTCATGGCGCTGGTATCCTCTTAGCGGTGTTTCTTAACTTGGATAAGTTTTTGCCCGACGTGTTCCCAAATGTGTAGTGACAATAGTTTCTTGCGCTGATAAACGCTGCGACAGGAACTTTGGGGGCGTTAGACCGGGGAGCGATTTGGTGACCGAGGTCCGCCAAGGTAAGGGTACGCAAATGAACAAGGAAGTCCTCCTGAAGGATGACTATCGTCCCGCCGAGGACGAGCCTTTCATGAACGAACGGCAGCTTGAGTATTTTCGTCGCAAACTGCTGGATTGGAAGAGCGAAATTCTGGCGGGAAGTCTTGATACGATCCAAGGCCTTCAGGACAACACACGCAACATTCCGGACGTGGCAGACAGGGCCAGCGAGGAAACCGACCGCGCACTTGAACTGCGCACACGGGATCGCCAGCGCAAGCTGGTCGCCAAGATCGACGCCGCTTTGCGCCGTATCGACGAAGGCGAATATGGCTACTGCATCGTGACGGGCGATCCGATCTCGCTCAAACGGCTCGATGCGCGTCCGATCGCGACGATGAGCCTTGAGGCTCAGGAACGTCACGAACGCAAGGAAAAGGTCCACCGCGACGATTGATCGCCGCTATGGGTCGAAATTGAAAAGCGCCGGGGCTTGGCTTCGGCGCTTTTTCTTTGTCAGGTGGTACCATGGAACTGACCGGATTGAATGTGGCCGTCATTGGCGGCGGAATCGGCGGCGTGGCGACGGCAGCCGCTTTGGCGCAGCGCGGGGCGCATGTGACGGTGCATGAACAGGCCCCGGCCTTGACCGAGGTTGGCGCGGGGCTTCAAGTCAGCGTCAATGGGCAGCGGGTGCTGAAGGCGCTTGGCGCGGTGGGGGCAGGGGTGCCGGACACTGCGTCGCTGTCGCGCGGCACCGTGTTCCGCGATGGCCCATCCGGCGCGGCGGTGGCCGAGATTCGCGCGCCGCTGGGTGGACCCACTTGGTATATGCACCGCGCCGATTTGCTGGCGCTGTTGGTGCGCTGCGCCAAAGACGCCGGGGTTGAGCTTTCGCTGGGCCATGCGGTTTCGCCGGGGGCGGTACAGGCCGATCTGATCGTCGCGGCGGATGGGGTGCGCAGCCTTTGGCGCAGCTATGTCGATGGACCGGTTGCCCCGTCCTTCACCGGTCATGTGGCATGGCGGGCCGTGGTGCCGTGGGACCACCCCTCCGATCCGCGCGCCTCGGTATCCTTGGGGCACCGCGCGCATGTGGTTAGCTACCCGCTGCGGCAGGGCAAGTTGATGAATGTGGTGGCGGTGGAAGAACGGCGCGACTGGCGGAATGAAAGCTGGTCAGAGCAGGGCGATCCGCTTGATTTCCGGATGCGGTTCGAAAATTTCGGCGGCGCGTTGGGCGAGGTTATCGCGCAGGCAGAGCGTGTGCATACTTGGGCGCTTCATGCGCGTTCCGTGGCGCAACGATGGGTGAAAGGCAATGTGGTGCTGCTGGGTGATTCTGCGCATCCGACACTGCCGTTCATGGCGCAGGGCGCCTGCCTTGCCCTGGAGGATGCCTGGGTGCTTGGCGCTGCGCTGGCCGGGGCCACGGACATGGCCGCCGGGCTGGCGCGCTATACCGAGATCCGGCAGGACCGTTGCCGCGCCGTGGTCAACCTGGCGCGCGGCAACAGTCGGCGCTTTCACATGGGCTGGCCATTCAACTGGGGCGCCTACGCGGCCCTGGTTCTGGGGCGCGGGATGCTCGCCCGTCGCCTTGAATGGGTTTATGGCTATGATCCCACCGCGCAGGCGAAATACCCGCCCGCGCCTTAATCCGGCTGCGCGCGCATCAGCATCCCGAACAGATCGCGCGGATCATCCGGGTCGGCCAGCATATCAAGCGGCTCGAAGCAATGGGTGCCCACGATCCGGTCCCGGATGAAGCGCAGGGCCGAGAAATCCTCGATCGCGAAACCGACCCCGTCAAACAGGGTGATCTGCGCGTCCGAATGCCGTCCTTGGGCCGCGCCGGTCAGCACTTGCCAGATTTCGGTCACCGGGTGATCAGGGTCTAGCTGCTGAATATCGCCTTCAATCCGGGTCTGTTCAGGGAATTCCACGAAGATGTCGGCGCGGTTCAGGACATCCGGCGCGATTTCGGTCTTGCCGGGGCAATCGCCGCCAATCGCGTTGATATGCACGCCCGAGCCGACCATGTTGCCGGTCAGGATCGTGGCGCGGCGCTTATCGGCGGTGCAGGTGGTGATGATCTGCGCACCTTCCAGAGCCTCCTCCGGCGTGGCGCACGCCGTCACATGCAGCCCGCTGCCCGCCAGATTGCCCGCGCATTTGGCCGTTGCTGCGGCGTCGGTGTCGTAAAGGCGCACATGGGTGATCCCGCAAAGCGCCTGCATGGCGAGGCTTTGGAATTCCGACTGCGCGCCATTGCCGATCATCGCCATCGTGGTCGCCCCCTTGGGGGCCAGCGTCCGCGCCACCAGTGCCGAGGTCGCCGCCGTGCGCAGCGCCGTCAGCAGCGTCATCTCGGTCAAAAGCACCGGATAGCCCGTCGCCACATCCGCCAGCAGCCCGAAGGCGGTCACGGTTTGCAAGCCTTCCGCCGTGTTCTTGGGGTGGCCGTTCACATATTTGAAGCCATATGCCTCCCCGTCCGAGGTGGGCATCAGTTCGATGACTCCGCCGGGCGAATGGGACGCGATGCGCGGCGTCTTGTCGAATTTCTCCCAACGCCGGAAGTCCTCTTCGATATAGCGCGCCAGCCCGCGCAGCATATCGGCCACGCCATGCATATGGATCAGCTGCATCATGTGATCGACGGAAACGAAGGGCACCAGCGCCTTGTCGGATGGGGCGGGGGAATGGGTCTTGGTGGGCATGGGAAATCCTCCTTCCAGCGGGTTAGTGGCGGCCACGCGTCGGCCGGTCGAACACGGTGCGCCCAAGGGCCGAGGCCACAAGGTCGACCATCAGGTGCGCCGTCTGGCCGCGATCGTCGAGAAACGGGTTCAGTTCGACCACATCGAGAGAGGTCATCAGCCCGCTGTCATGGATCATCTCCATCACCAGATGGGCTTCGCGGACGGTTGCGCCGCCCGGAACCGTGGTGCCGACGCCGGGGGCGTGGGCCGGGTCGATGAAATCCACGTCCAGCGAAACATGCAGAAAGCCATTCGCGTCGGCGACGCGCGTCAGGAATTCCTGCAAGGGCCGGGCGATGCCGCGTTCGTCAATCTCGCGCATGTCATGGCGGGCGATGGGCGTGTCATCCAGCGCGGTGCGTTCCTCTGGATCGACGGAGCGCAGGCCGATCATGCAGATATTCTCTGCCGGGACTGTAGCGGCGGGGGGCGGGAAGGCGTCAAACCCGCTGCGCCCGGTGAAATAGCCAACCGGCGTGCCGTGCAGGTTGCCGCTGCCCGTGGTCTGGGGGCTGTGGTAGTCGGTATGCGCATCCAGCCATAGCACGAATTGAGGACGGCCCTGCGCCTTGGCAAAGGCGGCGACCCCCGGAACGGTGCCAAGCGCCAAGGCATGATCGCCGCCCAGAAAGATCGGCAGGCCATGGGCCATTTCCTGCGTCGCCGCCTGCATCAGCGTCTTGGTCCAGCCGACGGTTTCGTTCAGCTTGTGCAAGAAGGCGTCATCGGCATCGGCAGGGTGGTCGGCGGGGCGCAAATTGCCGCGATCGATCACATCATGTCCAAGACTGCGCAGTGCTTCGGGCAAGCGCGCTGCGCGGAACGCATCCGGCCCCATCAGGCACCCAAGCCGCCGTTTTCCGCAATCGACGGGGGCGCCGATCAGGATACAAGTCGTGTCAGTCATGGAAACAACTCCGTTCTGTGTGTTGGTGCCGAGTATTGAGTATTCTACGTCCAGTTGAAGGGTTTGATTTGCGCAAAATGCGGTCTAACTAGCCATTTTGGAGGTGCCGAATGGACGAAGTGGACAACCGGTTGTTGGCGGCCTTGCGCAAGGATGCGCGGGCCAGTGTTTCTGAATTGGCAACAGTGCTGGGGCTATCGCGCACAACGGTTCGGTCGCGGATCGACAGGATGCGGGCGCGCGGCGAAATCGTCGGGTTTACGGTCGTGACCAAGGGCGATGCGGCGCAGGCCCCGGTTCGCGGTATCATGATGGTGGAAATCGCCGGGCGCGGGACGGAAAAGATCATCCGTCAGATGCAAGGCATGTCAGAGGTCAGCGCGGTTCACACCACCAATGGACGGTGGGACGTGATCGTGGAAATCGCCGTGGACACACTGGAGGTGTTCGATGCCGTGCTGCATCGGATCCGGCAGCTTGACGGGGTCACGGCGAGTGAGACATCGCTTTTGCTGTCTACGCGGAAGCACGCTTAGCCGCGGCAACCCAGATCACCATCAGCACCAGCGAGGCGATGAAATTCCAGTTCGCCATGGTCAACCCGAAAAGGAAGGGCGTCAGCGTATCGCACAGAACCAGCGGCGGCGCGTCGCTGGCACCGGGGATCAGCTCGCTCGCACTCAGCCCGCCAAGGCCGCTGCCGGTACCGCTACAGCTTGCCGGCCCGTCCCACCATTTGCGTTCGACCCCGGAATGATAGGCGGCGATGCCCGCACCGATCAGCACGGTAAGCGCGCCCAGCCCGGCTAAAATACGCTCTGACAGGCGCCCGATCATCAGCGCCAGAACGCCGATCAACAGCGCTGCCGCATGGGGCCATCGCTGCCACAGGCACATCTTGCAAGGAGCCCAACCAAGGGATTGGAAGACGAAGACGCCAACCAGAAGCGCGGCAGAGCCAGCGGTTGCCAGCAGGATCAGGCGACGCGCGGTCATAGCAGGCTCACCACGGCGAACCCTCCGAAAAGCAGAAGGACAAACGCGGCGAAGACGAGGCCAAGCCGTCGTTCGATGAAGTCGCGAACCGGCGCGCCGAATTTCCACAACAGGGCGGCGACGATGAAAAAGCGCAAGCCACGCGCCAGAATGGACGTGGCGATGAAGGTCAGGATCGGCATACCCGTCCAGCCGGACATGATGGTGATGACCTTGTAGGGGAAGGGCGTCACACCGGCGGTCAATACGGCCCAGAAACCGAAATCGTTGAACCTTGTGTTGAACTCCGCCACCGCGTCGGCTTTGCCAAGCGAGGCGAGGATCGGTTCCCCGATGGCTTCGAACGCGAAGGCACCGATTGCATATCCAAGCATCCCGCCCAGAACCGACGCGACCAGCGCGACAATGGCGATAAGCCAGGCGCGATGCGGCGCGGCAAGGATCATCGGGATCATCAGCACATCGGGCGGAATCGGAAAAACCGAGCTTTCGATGAAAGACACAGCCGCCAAAACCCACAAGGCGTGGGGGTGGTTGGCCATCGAAAGCGTCCAATCGTAAAGGCGTCTTAACATGGCTTCCGTTGAGCACGGACCTGTCTTGGGGTCAAGCGCTCACGGTGCGCGAAAGTTGGGGCTGGACGCGGCTGCAAGCTGCGGGTAAATCGTCCCGCGTGCCCAAGTGGCGGAATGGTAGACGCAGGGGATTCAAAATCCCCCGCCTTTGCGGGCGTGCCGGTTCGAGTCCGGCCTTGGGTACCAACTTCTCCGCATCATGATTGACTTCCGCATCCGCTTGAGGGTCGCGGCGCAAACAACTGTTTTGCAGCTTAAAGTTGAGATTTGGCGCGCGATGAGTGTGAGGCCAGATGGCCGCGCTTCTTCGCAAACGATTCACGAACACGAATCAAGAAATCCCTAATTCTTCCTCGCTCCGTCAACAAACGGTTGTTAATGGCGGAATTGATCCCGTGGATTAAAAACAATTTGGTTAAAATGTGTCCTAAATTGGCCGTTCTGACGCGAAAGTTAAGGAAATGTGAAAAGTTTCCGAAGGGGCGACAATAGGGCCGCAAAATCGGGCTCAAGCGCCAGATTACCCGCCGTTTCAGGTGTTTAGCGAAACAGTCGGCCACAATCCTGCCACATTCGAAGGGATTTACCGTAGTTAACAGGGCTGTTCGCGCTTAGATTGTGGAAATTTTCGGACAAGTTTAGCTTTGTTTGCGACAAACCTATTGCTAATTGTGTCCTTGCCCAACTGGGGGGCGATGTCTTTAGGCCACAGGGGCGGCCGCACGAGACGTATCAGAAGATGCGAGGCGTGTGTTTGAGCCACGGTAAGGTCAAGCCGTGGAGTCGCCAGTGTCGGTTTTTGCCGAGTTTGCTGGGTAGAACACACCTCTCCTTCAGATCTGGATGTTTCAGGCGGTCGATCCGGCTTCTGGCACCGCCAATGGGCATGTTTTTTGTATTGAGTTTCCGCCGTTTTGCGGGGCGCGCGCTGCGCAGTTACGAGGAGAAGATGATGTCGAATTCTACGAAGCACTGGACTGACGGTGCGGTCGAAGGCGAAGCAAGCGGCGAGTCGATGTCGCGCGGTTACGATGACGGGAATGCGCCGACGGATCAGGGTGGGGACCGGATCACGGATTGCGGCGACGTCATCTTTGGCAATGGTGGCGACGATACGATCTCTGGCGGCAAGGGCGATGACACCATCTTCGGCAATGCCGGTGACGATACGATCTCTGGCGGCAAGGGGAATGACGAAATCTACGGCGACGATGGCGGGCTGACATCCCCGATCCACGTGACCGTTTTCAAAAGCTACGGCAGCAGCGCTGATTTCAACAACGGTCTGTTCATCTACGTGTTCGATCCGGCCACCGGCACCGTGCTGGAAGAAATCGACCTGACGGACAACGTCAAATGCAATGTCGGTGACACGTTCGAAGTCAGCGTGCCGACCGGTGCGACCGTGGGTCTGGGGATCCGCTCGCCCGAAGGCGATTTCTACAGCTCCGGCTATGGTGCGAATGCTGGCCTGAACCCCGATGGCGAGGTCCATACACGCCTGATTTCGCAGGACGGCGTGAACGGCCCAGTATCGCTTGGCTTCGAAGACCTTTACGGGCTTGGTGACCAGGATTTCGAGGATGTCGAGGTCAAGATCGACCTGGCGCAGTCCGGGGCGACCTTTGACAATGCGCATGTCAGCTATTCCTCTGATGCGGGCGCAGTCGCGGCAGGCGACGACGTGCTTCTTGGCGGGGCTGGGGATGACGTGCTGCATGGCGAGGACGGCAACGACACGATCTTTGGCGACAATGGCGATGCTGGTGAAACCGTGCGCGAGATCTTCCAATGGTCGGACGAAAGCGGCTTTGCCTACGAGAAAAGCACCACCGGCTTCACGCAGGATACCGGGTCTGCCTCCATCACCTTTGATGTGGAAAGCGCATCGGCGGGCGTGACGAATGAATTCCACCGTGAATACCAGAATACCGACGATCTGGATGCAGAGGTCGGAAACAAGTCTTCCTTCCAATCCGTTCTGAACGGCAGCAGCAACTCCGCGGTCTATAGCTGGACCTCCGATCAGCCGCTGGAAGACGTGGAATTCCGCATCAACGACATCGACGGCAGCGGGCAGGTCAAGGTTCTGGCCTATGACGCCGATGGCAATCCGATTGAGGTTGTTTTGTCGGACGCGGGTTCTGACGTCGGCCTGTCCGACACCGATAGCATTGCGGGCAATGACACCGCGACAAGCCTGAATGACGGTTATGCGCCCAATTCGGACGCGGCCCATTCGGTTCTGGTGACCATTCCGGGGCCGGTGTCACGCTGGGAAATCCTGCATGACCAACTGGGCAATGCCAATTCCGGCATCACCGTCACGGATATCGCCTTCACCACGGTGTCCGAAGGCAGCGCAGACGGCAACGACACGCTTTACGGCGGCGCGGGAGACGACATCCTCGACGGCGAAGCTGGCGCAGACATGGTCTTTGGCGGCGACGATGCCGATACGATCATCGGCGGCGCAGGCGATACGGTCGATGGCGGCGCAGGCGGCAACGATTATGACGTTCTCGACCTGACCGGCATGGGGCCGTTCGTGATCGATGGGTTGACGCCGGACAGCAATGGCAACGGTTTCGACGGCACGATCGTCTTCGTAGATGAGTCCGGCACGCCGACGGGCGAAACGATTGTCTTTACGGAAATCGAAAGCATCCAGGGCGACAACCGCGGCGACGCGCCTCCGTTTGCAAATGACGACACCGCAGTGACCGATGAGGACACGGCAGTTGTCATCGACGTCTTGGCCAATGATTTCGATGGCGACGGGCAAGCTCTGACTGTGACGGAAGCGTCCAGCCCGAACGGAACCGTCGATATCAACGCAGATGGCACGCTGACCTTCACGCCGGCGCCCGACTATAACGGCCCGGCGACAATCACCTATACCGTTGCGGACCCGGACGGGAATGAGGATTTCGGCACTGTTTATGTGACCGTCAACCCGGTGAACGACGCGCCGGTGGCGATGGACGATTTCGCGACGACCACGGATGCCCCGGTGATGATCCCGGTGCTGGACAATGACACGGATGTGGATGGCGATGCGCTGACCATCATCGCGGCCACGTCGCCCAATGGCACGGTGGATATCAATGCCGATGGTACGCTCACCTTCACGCCCACTGAAGGGTTCGAAGGCGACGCGACGATCAATTACACCGTGGCCGACCCGGACGGTCTGATGGATGACGCTGTGGTCACGGTTGAAGTCACCGGCCCGCCGCTTGACGGGATCGTCGAAGGCACCGCAGGGAACGATCTGATCGACGTGGACTACACCGGCGACCCGGAAGGCGATCGTGTCGACAACAACGATGCGATCCTGCCGGGTGAAGGGCCGAATGACGATATCATTCTGGGGTTCGCTGGCGACGACACCATCATCGCAGGCGAAGGCGACGATGAGGTCGATGGCGGTATCGGCAATGACACGATCACAACCGGCGCGGGCTCTGACGAAGTGCAGGGCGGCGCGGGCGACGATGTCATCAATACCGGCAACGGCTCTTTCCTGATCGACAAAGGCTATCCCGGCGTCTTCACCGGCGAAGAAGGCACGCCCGGCATCTATGATGACCGCGACACGGTCTATGGCGGCGACGGAAACGACACGATCCGCACCGGCGATGACGAAGACTTCATCGATGGCGGCGACGGAAATGACGTGATCGATGGCGGTATCGACGACGATACGATCCATGGCGGCTCCGGTGATGACCGGATCGTTGGCGGCGAAGGCGAAGACACGATCTACGCGGGCGACGGCGACGACACGATCTATGCGGGCAATGATCCGGTTCTCGGCCTCGACCAGTTCAACATCGAGGATGACGGCTCCAACCCGCTTGGCCCCGATCTGCGCCCGGATAATGGCCGCGATACGGTCTATGGCGGTGCGGGCAATGACACGATCTATGGCGCGGATGACGATGACGCGCTCTATGGTGAGGCGGGCGACGATTACATTGACGGTGAAATCGACGACGATCTGATCGACGGCGGGATCGGCAACGACACGCTGCTGGGCGGTCAGGGCGACGATGTGATCCTTGGCGGTGACGGCAACGATTCCATCGATGGTGGCACCGGGAACGACACCCTGTCGGGTGGCGCGGATCGCGACACGTTTACCAATGTGAACGCGGGAGACACTGTCGACGGTGGCGGCGCGGGCGATGACTACGACATTCTGGACCTGACCGGATCGACCGATCCGAACGGGTCGCTGGAAGTCACGTTCACCGGGCCGGATGCCAATGGCAACGGCTTCGACGGTTTCGTCACCTATTTCGACCAGAATGGCGCCAGCACCGGCACGCTGACATTCACCGATGTGGAGGAGGTCATTCCCTGCTTCACCCCCGGTACGCTGATTGCAACTCCGCAAGGCGAACGTCGCGTCGAAGAGTTGAGCGTCGGTGATCGCGTGATCACCCGTGACAATGGCATCCAGCGTATCCGCTGGGTTGGCAGCAGGGCGCTGTCCGGTGCCGATCTGGCCTCGGCCCGCCATTTGCGTCCGGTCATGATCCGGGCGGGTGCGCTTGGGGGCGGTCTGCCGGAACGCGATATGCTTGTGTCGCCGAACCACCGGGTGCTTGTCGCCAACCAGAAGACGGAATTGTTCTTCGAGGAAAGCGAAGTCCTGGTTGCGGCCAAGCATCTGACCGCGCTTGAGGGGGTTGAGATCGTGGATGTGGCCGATGTGGAATACATCCACATCATGTTCGACCAGCACGAGGTCATCCTGTCCGACGGCGCGTGGACCGAAAGCTTCCAGCCCGGGGATATGACACTCGGGGCTATGGGGGCAGAGCAGCGCGACGAAATTTTTGAATTGTTCCCGGAGCTTAAGACACGTGAGGGCATGGGATCCTATGCCTCTGCGCGCCGGTCGCTCAAGAAACATGAGGCGTTGCTCGTCACCATGTGACGACGCGCCGGCGTGGGCCGTTCGTGGGGAATGGCCAACTGCTCCGTCTTGCGGAGCGCGTGCCTTGAAAGAAATGTGAGGGCCGAAAGCGGCCCTTGCAGCCAGATTATGCAGCTGGGTGGCCCAATTCGTTGAGGCTTTAAGGAAAGCGGGGTGGCAATGGCTGCCCCGTTTTTCATTCAGGGCAGTGGCGCAGGGTCAGTCCCGCGCTGCGCGCCAACGTGCCCAGTCTTCTGGCGTGTCCAGATCGGTGCGGGCGGCGTCGCCGGGCAGGGGCACCAGAACGACGCGGTCTGCGTGGGCCTTCATGACCTCTTGCCCGCCGCTATCGCCCTCAAGCCGTTTCAAATCCGCGAACACCGCCCGGTCGAACAAGACCGGATGGCCGGGCCGGTTATCCTGCGTCGCCCCGCGCCAGATCAGGGCGTTCGGCGCGGTGGTCCGCGCTTCGATAACCATACGCAGGTCCCGGGCGTTAATATCGATTAAGTCGGCCAGCATCAGCAGAACGCAGGGCCTGTCGTCAAGCGCCTCGATGCCCGTGCGCAACGATCCCCCCATGCCTTCCAACGCATGGGGGCTGACGATCACATTGACGTCCAGCCCCTCAAGCGCTTGTTTGCGATCGGGTCTTCCCGGACGCATCAGTACGTTAACATCCTTGCTGACACGCAGCGCGCGTTCGGCCTGCAATCGCAGCAGCGGGACGCCGTCAACGGTTTCCGTCAACTTGTCCCGCCCCGCCATTCGGCGGCTTGCACCGCCCGCAAGGATCAGGATGGGGATGTCGCTTTGCGTCACATTAACACCGCATCCGGGCACCATCCGCGTCAAACAGTGGCGTGGTGATCACCCGCGCATCCCGCATCTTGCCCAGAATTTCGATCTGAACCGCTAGCCCATCCGTCGCGCGATCCCGCGGCAAGAAGCCTTGCGCGATGGATTTTTCTGCGTGGTGTGAATAGCCGCCCGAGGTGCAGAACCCGACCACATCGCCATCCAGCCAGATCGGCTCATACCCCTGCACATCGGCGTCATCGGCATCGACCTCAAAGGCGCACAGCGTGCGGGCGGGCGGGGCTGTCCTCTCAGCCTCGGCAACGGCGCGTCCGATGAAATCTTCCGGCTTCTTCCACGAAATGAAGCGGTCCAGCCCGGTTTCGGCAGCGGTGTAGTCGGGCGAAAACTCCGACATCCACGAGCCGAAGAACTTGTCGAGCCGTAGCGACATCATGGCCCGCATCCCGAAGGGCACCATGCCATGCGCTTGCCCGGCCTCCCAAAGCGTCCACCACAATTGGCGCTGCGCCATCGGATCGCAATAGATTTCATAGCCCAGATCACCGGTATAGGACACGCGCTGCACGATGCAGTCGGTCATGCCGACGGTCAGGCGGCGCACATCCAGAAAGCGCATATCGGACAGGTCACTGCGGGTGCAGGCGGCAAGAACCTTGCGCGCATTTGGCCCCGCGATCTGAAAGCCGTTGCGCTGGTCCGAGATATTCTCGACCCGGACCCCGTCCTGCGCGTTCTGGTCGAACCATCTTTGGTGATAGGCTTGGCTGCCATAGGACGCGGTAAGCTGGAATTCGGTTTCCGACAGGCAGGACATGGTGAAGTCGCCGATCAGCTTGCCCTTGTGGGACAGCATCGGCGTCAGCGACACGCGGCCCGCCTGAGGCACGCGGCCCGCCATGACGCGGTTCAGCCATGCGCGTGCGTTTGGTCCGGTGACGCGGAACTTTCCGAAATTATGCACCTCGTTGATGCCAACCGCGCCACGCACCGCGCGTACCTCGCGTCCCGTGGCGTCAAAGGCGTCAGAGCGGCGGAAGGACGGCGTTTCATAGCTGGGCGCATCGCCGGTGGCGAAGTAATTTACGACCTCCAGCCCGAATTGCTGCCCCCAGACCGCGCCCATGTCCGAGAAAATGTCATACATCGGCGTGGTGCGGTTGGGCCGCGCGGCGGGCAGTTCCTCGTTCGGGTAAGAGACCGAGAACCGCTTTTGGTAGTTTTCGATCACTTTGGGCAGGGTGTAGCCGGGGCTGATCCACTTGCCGAACCGCGCCACATCCATGGCCATCACGTCGCGTTCCGGCTCGCCCTCGATCATCCATTGGGCCAGCGTCAAGCCGACGCCGCCGCCTTGGCTGAAGCCGGCCATGACACCACATGCGGACCAGTAATTGCGCAACCCCGGCACCGGCCCGACCAGCGGGTTGCCGTCGGGGGCAAAGGTGAAGGGGCCATGAATGACGGATTTCACCCCGGCGCGTTCCAGATCGGGGAAGCGGCGATAGGCGAAGTCGATGGAATCTTCGATCTTGTCGAAATCGTCGGGCAGCAGTTCGTGCCCGAATTGCCAGGAGGTGCCATCAACGGCCCAAGGGCGGCAGGGCTGTTCGTAAAAACCGATGCACAGCCCTTTGCCTTCCTGCCGAAGATAGCTTTCGCCCGCCGGGTCCATCACATGCGGATGTTCCTTGCCGTCCTTGGCCATGTCGAGGATCAGCGGCACGTCCTCGGTGACGATATACTGGTGCTCCATCGGGTGAAGCGGCAGGTAAACACCCGCCATCGCGCCGACCTCGCGCGCCCAAAGCCCGCCGGCATTGACCAGATGTTCGGTGTGGATCGTGCCTTTGTCAGTTACCACGTCCCACGTGCCATCGGCGCGCTGCGTCGTTTCCTGCACCATGCAATGGGTTTCGATCGTGGCGCCGCCCATCCGCGCGGCCTTGGCATAGGCGTGGGTCGTGCCTGAAGGATCCAAATGCCCATCAAGCGGATCGTAAAGACCGCCGATGATCCCGTCGATATTGGTCACGGGCGCGATCTTGGCGATCTCTTCTGGGGTGACGATTTCGGTTTCCAGCCCCATGAAACGGTGCTTGGCCCGTTCGGCCAGCAGCATGTCGAACCGGTCCTGGTTGTCCGCCAACGTGACGCCGCCCACATGGTGCAGGCCGCAAGACATGCCGGTGATTTCTTCCAACTCTTTATACAGACGGATCGTATAGCCCTGCAGCGCGGCCATGTTGGTGTCGCCGTTCAGCGTGTGAAACCCGCCCGCCGCATGCCAGGTGGAGCCGGAGGTCAGCTCTGAGCGTTCCAGCAGCATCACATCGGACCAGCCCAGCTTGGTCAGGTGATACAGGACCGAACAGCCGACGACGCCTCCGCCGATCACGACAACGCGGGAAGTGGTTTTCATCTTGGAACCTCCGTTTTCGCATTTGTGCGAGGCGCGCGCGGGCGGCGCAATGTCGGATGCGACGGGCAAGGTCGTAATCAGTCCTCGATTGGCTCTGGGCATTGCGACAATCTGCGCTAGGCTCTGACCCTATGAGCGAGATTTTTCAACTCCCCCAAAAGGCCCTGCGCATCCTGCACGGGTATCTGCGCCTGCTATGGGTGCGGGTCACCGCCATGGGCATTCTGGGCATTGTCACCATCGCGGTGTCGCAGGGGATCGAGGCGCTGCTGCCCGTGGAATGGCAAAGCCGCATCTCCGGCGCGGCAGCCGACCGCCTGTTGGACCTGATCGCCAACGGAATGCTGGCGGTGACGACCTTTTCGCTGACCGTCATGGTGTCCACCTATCACGCTACGGCGTCGCAATTCACGCCGCGTATTCACCAGTTGATCCGCGAAGACGCGATCACGCAAAACACGCTGGCCACCTTTATCGGGGCCTATGTCTATGCGCTGACGGCGATTGTGCTGCGCGAGGTAACATGGCTGGGGGATGAGCGGGCGCTGGTGCTGTTTTGTATGACTGTGCTGGTGCTGGCGTTGATCGTCTGGTCGCTGATCCGCTGGATGCAGCATCTTCAGACCTTGGGCAGCCTGATCAATTCCGCCCGGCAGGTCGAGGACATCACCCGCACCCAGTTCCGCGAACGGCTGGATATGCCGTGCCTCGGTGCGACGCCATTGACGGGGGCACCGCCAGAGGATGGCATCGTCATCACGGCGCCTGAAACCGGCTATATCCAGATCATCCACCCCGAACCCCTGCATGAAGCGGCAGAGCGGATGGGCGTGCAGATCTACTTTCTTGAAGAAATCGGCAGCTTCGTGTTCTACCGCACCCCCTTCGTGCGCGTCACCGGGTTGGAAGACGATGATGAGGCGCGCGAAGAGCTGGCCGAACTGGTGCGCGAAAACATCGTTATGGGCGACGAGCGCACCTTTGATCAAGACCCCCGGTTCGGCCTGCAAACCATGTCTCAGATCGCGTCCAAGGCGCTGTCGCCTGGTATCAACGATCCGGGAACGGCCATCGACGTGATCAACCGGTCGGGACGGATTCTGTCCGAATACCGCGATGAAACGGATGCGGAGGACAGCCCGCCATATCCGCGACTGCACGCCCGTCCGCTTGATGCGCGCGAACTGATTTCCGACGCGTTCTGGGCGATCAACCGGGACGGGGCGCAGATGGTCGAGGTGCAAAAGCGGCTGCTCAAAGTGCTTGCCGGGTTGATGTATCACCCGGACACAGAGCTTTGCGAGGCCGCGCAGGAAGCCGCGACCGATTATCTGCACCGCGCGCTGGATGCGATGGATTGGGACATGGACCGCGATGCGCTGCAATCGGTGCTTGGTGACAAGCTTGGCGATGCAGCGGGCCGCGCGGGGACGGAGCGTTCGACCTAGCGAATTCGCGACCTTGCGTGTCGCGATTTGGCAATCCTTCCGCCTATCTGCATCGCAGGCTGCGTGCATGATGGAACATGATTTCAGGCGCATTGGGCAGGCCGGGCCGGGCATCCGGATCGGTGGCCCGCGTCTGATCCGAAGCCGTCCCATCTTAGCAATGCAGGAGCCGCAATGAAGACGCATGCAAAAGCCGTGGTAATCGGCGGTGGGGTGATCGGCTGTTCGATCCTGTATCACCTGACCAAGATGGGATGGACCGATGTCGTCTTGCTGGAACGGGACGAACTGACCTCGGGCTCCACCTGGCACGCCGCCGCGAATATTCACGGGCTGCATGACAGCGCCAATATCTCGCGCCTGCAACACTATACGATGACGCTGTACAACCAGTTGGAAAGCGAAACGGGCCAGTCCTGCGGCGTGTTTCAGCCCGGATCGCTGTATCTGGCGCAGACAGAGGACCGCGAACACCAGCTGCGTCTGCAAGCGGCCAAGGCCAAGCTATACGGCATGAACTTTCATGAAATCGACCGGGCCGAGGCGGAACGCCTGCACCCATTGGTCAATTTCGACGGCATTCGCTGCATCATGTGGGAACCCGATGGCGGCAATGTCGATCCGTCGGGCGTCACCAATGCCTATGCGGTTGGCGCGCGCAAGGCCGGGGCCGAGATTCACCGATTTACCCCGGTCACAGGGACCGACCCGCAGCTTGACGGGACATGGATCGTGCGCACGCCCAAAGGGGATATCCATACCGAATGGGTGGTCAATGCCGCTGGCCTTTGGGGGCGCGAGGTTGCGGCGCTTGCCGGGATCGAACTTCCTCTGCAACCGACAGAGCACCAGTATTTTGTGACCGAAACCATCGCGGAAATCGCCGCGATGGATCGCCGGTTGCCGTCGGTCGCGGACCGTGACGGCGAATATTATCTGCGGCAGGAAGGGCAGGGGCTGCTGATCGGTGCCTATGAGCGGGACATGCGGTTCTGGGCCGAAGAGGGCACGCCGCTTGATTTCGCGCATGATCTCTTTCCCGACGATCTGGAGCGGATCGAAGAAAACATGCTGCGCGCCATCGACCGGGTGCCTGTGGTCGGCACTGCCGGTATCAAGCGGGTGATCAACGGCCCGATGATCTGGTCGCCCGATTCCAACGTGATCCTCGGTCCGGTGCCGGAACTCAAAGGCTATTTCTGCTGCAACGGGATCATTCCGGGCTTTTCGCAAAGCGCGGGCATGGGGCTGATGGTGGCGGATTGGATCGTCGAGGGCGAGATGCGCTATGACATGTTCGCGTGGGACATGGCGCGGTTCGGCGATTGGGCGGACAAGGCCTTTACCAAGGCGCGGGTGCAGGACGCCTATGCGCACCGATTCAAAATCCACTTTCCGAATGAAGAACGCGCCGCCGGGCGCCCCGCGCGCACGCGCCCTGCCTATGAGCGTCAGAAGGCGCTGGGGGCGGTGTTCGGGCTGAACTATGGCTGGGAACATCCTTTGTGGTTCGCCGACGCGCCGGGGGTCGAGGATACGGACGGGTTCACGCGGCAGAACTGGTGGGCGCCAGTCGGAGAAGAATGCCGTATGCTGCGCGAGCGGGCCGGGATTATCGATATCTCCAACTTTGCAAAATATATTTGCAAAGGACCGGGGGCCGAGGATTGGCTGAACGCGGTCTTTGCAAATCGGATGCCGCGCGAGATAGGCCGGTCTTGCTTGACGCCGCTTATCGGGGTGCGCGGCGGGATCGCGGGGGATGCCACCGTGACGCGCGTGGCGGAGGATGAGTTCTGGATCATTTCTTCCGGCATGGCGGAGCATTATCACAAGCGGTTCTTCGATGCGGTGCCGCTGCCCGATGGCACGATTTTCGAAAGCCGGACAAAAGAGATTTGCGGGTTCAATGTGGCCGGTCCCAAGTCGCGCGAGATTTTGCAGCGGTTGACCAACACCTCTTTGCATACCGAAGATTTCCGCTTCATGCGCTCCAAACAGATCGAATTGGCGGGGATCGCGTGCCTGGCGCTGCGGGTTTCTTTCACCGGTGATCTGGGGTGGGAGCTGCATTGCAAAACCGAAGATCAACGCGCGCTTTACGATGCGGTGATCGAGGCGGGCGCGGAATTCGGGGCAGGTCCGGTGGGCAGCCGCGCATTGATGAGCCTGCGGATCGAAAAAGGTTACGGCTCGTGGAGCCGGGAATATTCGCCGGAATATTGGCCGCAAGAGGTGGGTCTGGACCGGCTGTGCAAGACCGACAAGGCGTTTCTCAACAAAGCCGCTTGCGCCGATGTGCTGACCCGCCCGGCGCGCGAAACCCTTGTTTTTCTGGCGTTGGACGACGCAGATGTGCAGGCGTCGAATGCCGACGCCACCGGCGGGGAGCCGATTTTCAAGGACGGAAAGGGGATCGGGCGCGTCACTTCCGGCGCCTATGGCTATACGGTCGGTGTGAGCCTTGCGCTTGGCTTTGTGCGCGGGGCGAAACCGGGGGACGAGGTCGAGATCATGGTTTTGGGCCGTCCGCACAAGGCGCGCATTCTTGACAAGCCGCCCTTCGATCCGGACGGGGCGCGGCTGCGCGCGTAATGCGTCAGCCGCCCACAACCCAGCCCACGCCATAAGCGACAAGCGCGCAGGTCGTGCCAACCAGAAGCGTCTCAAGGATGCAGCGCAGCGCGCGCTCCCCAGTGGCGTACCACCGCAAAAGGCCAAGCGACAGCAGGGCCAGACCGGTGGCGATCACCGACAGCCAAAAGCTGAAATCGTCCGCTGGGCGCAGGAAATAGGGCAGGAGAGGGACCGCGCCGAAAAGAATGAAAGAGCCGAAGGTGAACAGCCCGTTCATGGCCGGGTTGTCCTCTTCGGGTGAATGCATGCCGAATTCATAGGTCAGCATGAGGTCAGCCATGATGTTCGGGTGATCGGCCAGATGCGTCGTCACCGTATCCGCCTGACCCGCGGGCAGGCCGCGTTGGCGCAGAATTTCGAACAATTCCATGCGCTCATGCTCTGGATTGCGTGCGATTTCGTCCAACTCCAAGGCGCGCTGGCGGTGATACAGGTCGTGTTCCGACCGGGCGGAGAGAAATTCGCCCAAGCCCATGGACACGCCATCCGCAAAGAGGTTCGCAAGACCAAAGACCAGCACAGCCAGGCCACCGATCTGGGCGACGCCCTCTGATGCTGCGCCGGCAAATCCGGCAACAATTGCGAAGGTGGTGACGATCCCGTCATTGCCGCCATAGACGATCTGCCGCAGGAATTCCTGAAGCCGCGTTTGCGAATGTGCCTCTCGGCGGTGCCGCTTCCAATCCATCGCCATGCCCCCATGCTCTTGTATCTTGGTCATAGACGGCAACGGTATGGAGGGAAAGCATTCTGCCGCCCCGTTGCAGCGCAGGGCGGCGGATCTGGGGCATGGGTCAACCCGTCAGTCGTTCTTGCGTGGTGTCCGCCGTCAGAATGAACCGATTGGTCAGGGCTTCGGCGCTTTCGGCCGTTTGGTTCAGCGATTTGCAGGCATCGGTCGTGTGATTGAAGAGGCGCAGGTTCTGCTGAGACACATTGTTCAGAAGGTCCATCATCTCGGAAATCTTCGACACGGATCCGGCCTGTGTCTGCGCGCTTTGCTTGATAAGATCGACCAGACGCGCGGCGGAGGAGACCGCATCGCCCACTTCCATGAGGGAGGCCACTGTCTGACGGACATGTTCCACGCCGTCATTCACCTCATGTTCGCTTTTGCCGATCAGATCGCGGATTTCCTGCGCGGCTTCAGAGGAACGCATGGCCAGATTGCGCACTTCGGCGGCGACGACCGCAAAACCTTGCCCCGCTTCGCCGGCCCGCGCGGCCTCGACCCCGGCATTGAGGGCCAAGAGGTTGGTTTGAAAAGAGATATTGTCGATCACGGAAGTGATCTTGCTGATATCGCCCGAGGTCGCCTCAATCCGTTCGATTGCAAGCGCGGCCTTTTCCACGATGTTGCGGCTGTCATCGGTGGTTTGCTGCACGCGGCGGGTCACATCGGCGGCTTCGCCGGCGGTTTTCGAGGCAGAGGTCAGTTCGGCGGTCAGGGCTTCGATGGCGGCCACCGACCGTTCAAGGATCGCATTCTGCTCCTGCGTTTTGGAGTTCAGATCACTGGTGGCCGAGGTAATGGCTTCTGCCTCTCCACGCACGGTTTGGGTATTGTCGACCATAAGCGCAATCGTGCTGCGCAGCTGATCCACGGCGGCGGTGAAATCATGCGCGACTTCGCGATACTCGCTGGGCAGATCATTCGGCATGGTGACGGTCAGATTGCCGGCGGCAAGATTGCTCAACCCGACCTGAAGCGCATCCAGCACCGATTGCAGTTCTTCACGCAGACGGAGCTGCGTTTGTTCTGCCGCAGCAGCCTCTTGCGCCATTTGATCGGACATGGATTTGATCTGATCCTTGTCCTTTTCTGCCGCTAGACGGGCGCGCCGCGCTTCTTCGGCCAGTTCCTCGGTATGCTGGCTTTTCTCTTCGGCTTCAACGGCAAGCGCTTGCGCCTTTGCCGCGTTTTCATCGGCGGCCTGGCGGGCCTGGTCTGCGGCGTCACGTTCCTGCGCAAGGGCCGCGGTCATCTTCTGACGGGTCAGGACCACTGCAATGAGCGCAGTTGTTTCCATTGCCAGAACGACGCCGTGGAACAGGCTGCGCATGATGTTTTCCGCAATGGCCCCATCGGGGTAGACGAAGGTGGGCAGCAGAACCGTGAACCCGACATGGTGGGCGGCCACGATCAGCGTGGCAAAGACCAGCGGCCGCACAGCATTCAGCGAGACCAGCGTCGCGGTCACGGCAAAGAACAGCATATGCGTATCCAGCTGAAAGCTGTTGCCCGCAAGCGCGGCGGTGAACGCGATCGGTTGGCCAATCGCCGCAAAGGCGATCATGTCCTTGAGCAGCCCAGGACGCAGAAGTGCCACGGCCATGCCGATCAGCAGAAAACCCAGCGATATCGCGGCCACCGGACCCAGTGAATTGCCGTCGATCAGGCACGCCCCGAGCGAGATCGGAACGCCCAGGGCGATAATCATGAAGGCCTTGAATGTCATTGGTGTGTCGCTGTTATCTGCGGTGCTCATGTCAAGTTTCCTCAAGGGCGGGCGCACAAAGGGACCGCAGCTTGTTTGCTGGAATCATCCAGCTTGAATTGGCCTGAAGCGAGGAGAGTGTTTCGGGGGTTGTCTGGATGAGGGTCGCGAAGGGCGCAGTGAACGGCCCCACGGGATGCCCGCCGGTTTCAAGCGCAAGCCTGTGCACATCCTCCGGCGAAAAGGTCAGCACGACCCACAGATCGGACGGCGCGTCCGTGCGGGCAGCCTGCCAAAGCGCTGCGGCGGGCGTGCCGATAGCGACGATTGCCAGTAGTCCCGTGAGCAATGCGAAATCCTGAAGTCTCCTCATGGCGCGTACTGATAAGCGCATTCCTCTAATCATCAGTTAAAAGCGCCCGGGACATTTTGATGACAGGTGTTTCTATTTCCCGCTCAAGTGACTAGATTACGCTTCGTGCAGATGCTGGAGAGCCCATCCCGATGCGTGATCTGAAAATTCCCGCTCAACGACACCCTGAAAAAGCCCATCGGCCGGACAATGCGCAGCCGAAAAAGCCTGCGTGGATTCGCGTCAAGGCGCCGGGCGGCGAGGGCTATGCCGAAACGCGCAAGATCATGCGGGATAATAATCTTGTGACGGTCTGCGAAGAGGCCGGGTGCCCGAATGTCGGCGAATGCTGGAACCAAGGCCACGCGACGATGATGATCATGGGCGAGGTGTGCACGCGCGCCTGCAGTTTCTGCAATATCGCCACCGGCAAGCCGCCCGAAGACCTCGACCCGTTCGAGCCGGGGCGCGTCGCCCATGCGGTGCAAAAGCTGGGGCTGAACCATGTGGTCATCACCTCTGTCGACCGGGACGATGTCGAAGATGGCGGGGCGGATCACTTCGCGCAGACGATCCGGGCCATTCGCCACCGCAGCCCCGAGACGACGATTGAAATCCTGACGCCCGACTTCCTGCGCTGCGATCCTTCGGTACTGGAAACCGTGGTCGCGGCGCGGCCCGATGTGTTCAACCACAATCTTGAAACCGTGCCGGGCCTTTACCCGGAGGTCCGTCCGGGTGCGCGGTATTTCCACTCGCTCCGGCTGCTGCAGCGCGTGAAAGAGCTTGATCCGACGATGTTCACCAAGTCGGGCATCATGGTCGGGCTGGGCGAGACACGCCAGCAGGTCATTCAGGTGATGGAAGATATGCGCGCCGCCGATATCGATTTCCTGACCATCGGTCAGTACCTGCAACCGACGCCGAAGCACCATGCGGTGGACCGGTTCGTGACGCCCGAAGAATTCGCGGCCTATGAAAAAGCGGCCTATGGCAAGGGCTTTCTGATGGTCTCTGCCACGCCGCTGACGCGGTCGTCCTACCACGCGGGGGATGACTTTGCCCGGTTGCGCGATGCGAGGCAGGCAAAGGTCGCCGGGCGTTAAGCGGCACGGCAGCGCAAGGCCCACAACAAAGGCGGGCTGCGCTTACCCGTCGGTGAAGCGCACCTTTCCGATATAGGGCAGGTTGCGGTTCCGCTGGGCATAATCAATGCCATACCCCACGACAAATTCATCGGGGATTTCAAAGCCGGTCCAATCGGCCTTGACCTCGACCTCGCGGCGCACCGGCTTATCGAGAAGCGCGATGGATCGCAGCTTGCGCGGATGGCGCGCTTTGAGCAGGCCCAGAACGTGTTTCATGGTGAAGCCGGTGTCGATGATATCTTCGACCACCAGCACGTCGCGCCCTTCGATCGCGCCGCGTAAGTCTTTGAGAATACGAACCTCTCGCGAGGATTCCGTCGAATCGCCGTAAGAGGACGCCTCAAGGAAATCCACCTCTACCGGCAGGTCGAGCTCGCGCACCAGATCGGCGATGAATACGAAAGAACCGCGCAGCAGCCCCACCACGACAAGCTTGTCGGTATCCGAAAACTCGGTCTCGATCAGCGTGCTCAGATCCTCGATCCGGGCCGCAATCGCTTTGGCGGAAATCATCTGATCGATCACATAAGGCCGGTGCGTCATCGCGCCCTCCTTGATTCCATGGGGTTTTCGGGACACATGCAGGGAAACGACTATCGCAGACGGACCCGCATGCCCACCCATTCCGAGACGAAATTCCTGCCCTATAGCGCCCAGCAGATGTATGATCTGGTCGCGGATGTGGGCTCTTACCCGCAATTCCTGCCATGGTGCGCCGCCGCGCGTATCCGATCGACGCGCGACGTCGGCGAAAGCACGGTGATGGAGGCCGATCTGGTGATCTCCTTCAAAGTGTTCCGCGAGAAATTCGGCAGCCGCGTGGTGTTATGGCCCGACCAAAAGAAGATCGACACCGAATATCTGGACGGCCCGTTCAAGTTCATGAAGTCGAACTGGGCGTTTGAGGATGTCGAAGGCGGCTGCAATGTCTCTTTCTTCGTCGATTTCGAATTCAAGAACGCCATTCTGCAAGGCATCATCGGTGTCGTGTTCAACGACGCGATGCAGCGGATCGTGCGGGCGTTTGAGCGCCGGGCACAGGAATTGCACGGATGATGCTGGCGGCGCGCCTGTCCGATTTCGCATTGGGCGCCGTTGCGGGCGACGCTGCGGCCTCGGCAAAGCGGATCATGGCGCTATCGCTGTACGACTGGATGGCATGTGGGATCGCCGGCGTTGATGAGCCTGTGTCGAGGATTATGCGCCTTGCGAAACCTGAATTGCCGGATGGATCGCGCGTGTTCGGCAGCGATGCGACCTATGCGCCCGCCGATGCGGCCCTGATCAACGGGGCGACCAGCCACGCATTGGATTATGACGACACGCATTTCGCCCATATCGGCCATCCATCCGTCGCGGTGCTGCCTGCGGCTTTTGCAGCCGGGCAGGGTAACGGGGCAGATGTTCTGGACGCGGCTTTGATTGGCACGGAGCTTTCCGTGCGAGTCGGGGAATGGCTGGGCCGGACGCATTATCAGACCGGGTTCCACCAGACTGCCACCGCAGGCGCGTTTGGCGCGGCCGCGGCGGCGGGGCGCTTGTTGGGACTATCGCAGGGCCAACTGGTTGCCGCCTTTGGGATCGCCGCGACGCAGGCCGCCGGGCTGAAATCCCAGTTTGGCACGATGGGCAAACCGTATCATGCAGGCTTGGCCGCGCGCACTGGGGTCGAGGCCGCAACGCTGGCCCGCGCCGGGTTCGACACGCGCGGCGAGGGGCTGGACGGGGCGCAGGGTTTCGGGCCGACCCATCACGGCGAAGCAAACCTTACCGCATTCCACACGCTGGGCACGGCGTGGCGGATGGAGACGGTCAGTCACAAGTTTCATGCTTGCTGTCACGGGCTTCATGCGATGCTGGAGGCGTTGGCGACGGTCGCGGTCGACCCCGGCAGAATCGAAGCGGTGACAGTGACCACGCATCCACGGTGGATGAGCGTTTGCAACATTCCCGACCCCAAAACCGGGTTGGAGACGAAGTTCAGCTATCGGCACACGGCGGCGATGGCCCTCACCGGGATCAGCACGGCGGCGCTGGACAGCTATACCGATACGCTGGCCGGGGATGCGGGGCTTGCCGAACTGCGCGCCCGCGTGACGGTTGTTGCGGATGAGGCCGTGGCTGAAACCGCTTCTCGGGTAAATCTTACTCTGACAGGTGGGGAGGCGATAGCCGCCGACCATGATCTGAATGCGCCAATCTCGGCAGAGGCGCGCGCGGCGCGGCTGCGTGGCAAGGGGCGGGCGTTGTTGGGTGATCAGACGGAAGCACAGCTTTGGCAGGCGAGTGATCCGCAAAAAGCGCCGAATTTGGACGCGCTACTGGACCTTATGTCCGGCTGACCGGGCCGCCTTCGGCCTGTCGGTCCCGCGGTCGCTTCATGCAGCCGTGGCAGCGCGGGCGAACCTTAGCCCAATGCGCGCAGGAGAAGACCAAGCGCATGGTCCCGCGCGGCGCGTCGGACCTGCGCCCGGCCAAGCGCGCCGAATTCGATGGTTTCGGTCTGCGTGCCTTCGGGCGTCGCAAGGCCAAAGCAGACGCGCCCTTCGGGTTTGAACTCCGACCCGCCCGGTCCCGCAATCCCGGTGATGGACACGGCCAGATCGGCCCTGGCGGCACCGCGCGCGCCAATCGCCATTTCGCGCGCAACCTCTTCCGATACCGCGCCATGCGCATCCAGCGTTGCGGGGGCGACGCCGATCATCTCTGTCTTGGCGATGTTGGAATAGGTGACGAAGCCGCGTTCGAACACGGCGGAAGACCCGGCAATATCCGTGATCGCCGCGCTGACCATACCGCCCGTGCAGCTTTCTGCCGTGGTGAGGGTCAGGCCCGCGCGCGTCGCCCGTTCGACGATCTCGGCCGCGTCGCCAGATTCCGTCACAGTCCCAGCACCCCGTGCCAGAGGCCCGCCAATACGATGATCCCGAGGGCGGCAAAAAGCCCCGCGATCACATCGTCCAGCATCACGCCCAAAGCATCGCCGCGTCGATCCGCCCAGCCGACCGGACCGGGTTTCCAGATGTCGAAAAGCCGAAACAGCAGGAAGGCCGCGATCCAGCCGGGCCAAAGCACAAGGATGTCGAGGCCCATGGACCACGCCGGATAGCTGAGCGCCGCGACCGCGATCCATTGGCCGATCACCTCGTCGATGACGATTTCGGACGGGTCTTCATCCTCGCTGTCGCGCGTCATTACCTGGGTGGCCCACCAGCCCTTGGCAAAGCCGACAACAATCGCGAGCGCCAGCAGGGGAAAACCGCCAAGCACATGCAGCAGCCAGGCCCAAGGCAGCGCCACAAGCGATCCCCAGGTGCCGGGCGCGGGGCGGATATAGCCAACGCCCAGAACGGTTCCGATCATCCTTGCGAGGGTCATTTGCCCTCCAACATGCAGGTGGCCATGCAGGCGATGCCCTCGCCGCGGCCCGTGAACCCCAGTTTCTCCGATGTTGTCGCCTTGACGGAAACCACGCCGACATCCACGCCCATGATCTGGGCCATGCTCTCGCGCATCGCCTGCGCATGTGGGCCGATCTTCGGCGCCTCGCAGATGATCGTGCAGTCGATATTCCCGATGGTCAGGCCCTCTTGCGCCGCCAGATCGACCGCATGGCGCAGGAATACCGCGCTGTCCGCGCCCTTCCATTGCGGGTCCGACGGCGGAAAATGCTGCCCAATATCGCCCATCGCCAGTGCGCCATAGATCGCGTCGGTGACGGTGTGCATCGCCACATCCGCATCGGAATGGCCGACAAGCCCATGATCATGCGGGATTTTCACGCCGCACAGGGTCACGTGGTCTCCGGGTCCGAAGGCGTGAACATCGAAACCATTGCCAAGGCGTATCTTCATGCGTCCTCCCAATATCCGTTCTGCCCGCGCGAAATCGGAGGCATGTGTGATTTTCAGATTATCCTCATCGCCCGGCACGACGGAAACTTCGATCCCGGCAGCGCGGGCAACTTCGACATCGTCAGCGGCGGGGCCGTTGTAATGCGAATGGGCTTCGCGGATGGCACGGTAGCGAAAGCCTTGCGGCGTTTGCGCACGAAATAGGCCATCGCGCGGATGCGTGCCTGTCACGTGACCATCCATTCCGGTCCACAGAGCATCCGTGACGGGCAAGGCGGGCGCGGCGGCGGCGCTGTCATAGAGCGGCTCGATCACGTTCGAAATCAGCTTGTGAGAGACGCACGGCCGCGCAACGTCATGGATCAGAACGCCCTGCGCGGGGTTATCGCTGAGCGCGTCGAGACCCGCCCGGACCGAGGCCGCGCGGCTGGCGCCGCCATTTGCAAACAGGTCAGGCTGCGTTTGCAAAGTCTTGCAACGCTCTGAATCTTCAGGATGAATGACCAGCACGATCTTTTTGATATCGGGATGTGTGCGAAACGCGCGCAGCGTGTGTTCGACCACGGGCGCGCCGTGCAATTCGCGCCATTGCTTGGGTGTGCCACCCCCGGCGCGCAAACCGCGACCGGCAGCGACGATAATGGCATCTACGCCTTGTCTCTTCATTTTCGCGTCCCCTCCCTCCACGTTGCCGCGGGCACTCCTACTGCGAATTTGATTAAATTTTGTGCATATGCCAAAATTCTACAATCTCCGCCTTTGGTGGGGTGTTGAAGCCCCCAAGGGCAGGCGCTACGCCAGAATGAAGTACACATCAAGTTCCCGGTGCAAATCGCCCTGATGCTCACACTATCGCCACAAGTCACTTTGGACACGCCAGTTGCTCTTGCGCCGATGGCCGGGATCACTGATCTGCCGTTCCGCAATCTGGTCGCGTCTTTCGGCGCGGGGCTGGTCGTGTCGGAGATGGTGGCCAGCACGGATATGCTGAACGCACGCCCCGGCACGCGCGAACGGGCCGAACTGGCGCTTGGCGTCGCGGGCTCTGCGGTGCAACTGGCCGGACGCGAAGCGACCCCGATGGCCGAGGCGGCGCGTCTGGTCGCGGGGCAGGGCGCGCGGATCATCGATATCAATATGGGCTGCCCGGCCAAGAAGGTGACGAACGGGTATTCCGGCTCGGCGCTGATGCGGGATCTGGATCACGCGCTCCGGCTGATCGAGGCTGTGGTCGGCGCGGTGGATGTGCCGGTTACGCTGAAAACGCGGCTGGGCTGGGACGACGATCTGCGCAACGCGCCAGAGCTGGCCCGACGGGCCGAAGCGGCGGGCGTTGCGATGATCACGATCCATGGCCGGACGCGCTGTCAGTTCTACAAGGGTCATGCGGATTGGACCGCGATTTCAAAGGTGAAAGAGGCCGTGTCGGTTCCAGTCCTGGCCAATGGCGATATCGTTGATGAGTTGACCGCGCGGCGGGCCTTGCAGCGGTCGGAATGCGACGGCGTGATGATCGGGCGCGGCGCGCAGGGGCGGCCCTGGCTGCCCGCACAGATCGCCCATGCGCTTTGGGGGCGCCCTGCGCCCAAGGTTCCAACCGGCGCGGCGCTGGCCGACATGGTTGCAGGTCACTACGACGCGATGCTCAGTTTCTATGGCGCGCATCTTGGGGTGCGCTGCGCGCGCAAGCATCTGGGTTGGTATATGGACCGCTCCGATACGCCCATTGCCCTGCGGCGCGAAATTCTAACTTCGGTCGAGCCGAAAGATGTCTTCCGGCTGCTGCCGCAGGCGATTGGCCAGCCGTCCGCCGATCCGGCGGGCGCGGCGCGCGCGCATCAGGATGCGCAGGTGAACGATCAAGATGTGGTGTGTGCATGACGCCTGAAATGGATCTTTGGGCCTCGCTGCCGGTGCCGGCGGTGCGGATCGATGTGAATGACCGCATTGCCGAGGTGAACCCGGCGGGCGAAGGGTTTCTGAATTCGTCCTCCAAGGCGCTGACGGGGCAGCCTGTCTGGGACATGATCGCGGTGGATGCGCCGCTTGAAGAGGCGTTCGAACGGGCGCGCATCAACGGCACGCCGCTTTTCGTCAACGATGTCTATGTTGGGTCGGGCGTGCGTGCGCCTGTGCAATGTGCGCTTCAGATCGCGCCGCTGGTTGGGGCTGAAGACGAAATGCTGATGATGATCACCCCGCGCGAGCTGGCGGGGCGCATGACGCTGAACCATTCGGTCAAATCGGCGGCGCAATCGGCAATCGGGATGGCCGAGATGCTGGCCCACGAGATCAAGAACCCGCTGGCGGGGATCACGGGCGCGGCGCAATTGCTGAGCATGAACCTCAAGCCTGACGACCTTGAACTGACCGATCTGATCGTGGCCGAAAGCCGCCGCATCGTGAAACTGCTGGAGCAGGTGGAGCAGTTCGGCAACCTGTCGCCGCCCGACTTCAAGCCGGTCAACCTGCACGACGTGCTGGACCGCGCGCGGCGCTCTGCCTTGCTGGGCTTCGGCGCGCAGATGAAGATCGTAGAGGCATATGACCCCTCGTTGCCGCTGGCGCTTGGCGACCCGGACCAGTTGCTTCAGGTAATCCTGAACCTTCTCAAGAACGCGTCAGAGGCGGCAGGCAACAAGGGGGGCAAGATCACCCTGCGGTCGTTCTTTGAGCACTCTTTCCGCCTGCGCCGGTCCGATGGCTCGGGTCAGTCGCTGCCTTTGCAGATTGAAGTGATCGACGATGGTCCCGGTATTCCTGCCGATCTTCAGGAAGACATCTTCGACCCCTTCGTGTCGGGCAAAGAGAACGGCACCGGGCTGGGCCTTGCGCTCGTATCCAAGATCATCTCGGACCATAATGGCTGGATTTCAGTCAAATCGGTGCCGGGTCAAACGGTTTTTCGCATTTCCCTGCCGCGTGCGGCGGGCGTGCCTTATCATACGGAGTAACTCATGGACGGAACGGTTCTTGTCGCCGATGACGATCGCACAATTCGCACGGTGCTGACACAGGCCCTGACGCGGGCAGGATGCCGGGTGCATGCGACCTCTTCGCTGACCACGCTGATGCGCTGGGTCGGCGAGGGGAAAGGCGATGTGGTGATCTCGGACGTGATGATGCCGGACGGGAACGGGTTGGAGATGCTGCCGAAAATCCAGCAGGATCGTCCCGGCCTGCCGGTCATCGTGATCTCGGCACAAAATACGATCATGACCGCCATTCAGGCGGCTGAGGCAGAGGCCTATGACTATCTGCCCAAGCCGTTCGACCTGCCGGACCTGATGAAGCGCACGGCGCGGGCGCTGGATTCGCGCCAGAACATGCCGCGCGCCGAAGAGACAGAGCAGCCCGAGCGCCCCGAAGAGCTGCCATTGGTCGGGCGCACCGATGTGATGCAAGCGCTCTACCGTGTGGTGGCGCGGGTGATGAATACCGATCTCCCGGTGCTGATCTGGGGCGAAAGCGGCACGGGCAAAAGCCTGATTGCGCGGGCGATCCACGATTTTTCCGATCGGCGCACCTTGCCCTTCGTCAGCTGCACCGCGGCAGAGCTTCAGGACCTTGAAGGCCCGGCGCGGGTGCTGGCCCGCGTGAAGGGGGGCACGCTGCTGATCGAGGAAATCGGCGATATTCCGCCCGAGGTTCAGGCGCGCATCGTGCAGATGATGGACGCGCCCGGCGAATATGTGCCGCGCTTTCTCGCCACCAGCCAGACCGACCTGACTCAAGCGATGGAAGAGGGCGCGCTGCGCAAGGATCTGTTCTATCGTCTGAGCGGCGCAACACTGTCCGTACCGTCCCTGCGCGAGCGGGTCGATGATATCGAATTGCTGGCCGAGAACTTTCTTGCCAAGGCGGAAAAGGCGGGCGGAGCGCCGCGTCAATTGTCGCCCGACGCCACCACGATCCTGCGCCGTTATTCCTGGCCGGGCAATGTGCGTCAGCTTGAAAACGCGATCCGCCGCCTGTCTTTGACCTCGCGCGCGGCGGAAATCACTGCCGCCGAGGTGGAGCAGGTCTTGGGCGCGCAGCCCGAACTGGAGCCTATTCGCGGCAGTGCCGTGGCTTCGGAAAAGCTGGGCGCATCGGTGGAACGCCATCTGCGGCGCTACTTTGATCTGCATGGCAACATGCTGCCGCCCGCCGGGCTGTATGCGCGAATCCTGAAGGAGGTCGAACTGCCCCTGATCGAAATCGCGCTGGAAGCGACCGGTGGGAATCAGGCGAAATGCGCCGATCTGCTGGGCATCAACCGAAATACTTTGCGCAAGAAAATCACGGATCTCGATATTCAGGTGACACGCCGCCGCAAATTGATGTAAAACCGCCACATCAACCGTGGCATTCGGGGGACACCCCCGAGAACGACTACGAGATATGGCGGTCAGGCGCGAGCAGCGCCACAGATTTGGGTGGATGTCGGGTGGCAACCCAGACACGAAAATTGCGTTGGGAAACGCTTGGACGTCTGCGCCGTGTGCGGCGTTTGCGCAATCTTGCGACCTTTGGGTTGATGATCCTTGGGCCGCTGCTGGCGCTTGTGACCTTCCTTGTGCTGGGTCCGCTGGATCAGGGCGCGTCCTCAATGGGGCTGCGCCTCGTTCTGTTGACGGACCTTGTTTATGTTCTGGTGGTGGCGGCGCTGGTGCTGGGGTCGGTCGCGCGGCTGATTGCGGCGCGCCGCGCCAAATCGGCAGGGTCGCGGTTGCACCTGCGTCTTACCGGCGCTTTCGCGATGCTGGCGCTGATCCCGACGGTGACAGTGGCCGTCTTCGCAGCGCTCACCGTGAATATCGGGCTTGAGGGCTGGTTTTCGGACCGGGTGCGCAATGTGGTCGGCACGTCTCTTGCGGCGGCGCAAGCCTATGAGAACGAACAACGCCAAGACCTTGTCGAAGATGCGCGCGACCTGGCCCGTGCCTTGGAAGAGGCGCGGCGGGTCGATGTGTTCGTGGCCGATGGCGATCTGCTGGCGCAGGGGCAGGCGGTTATTCAGCGGGGCCTGCGTGAGGCGTTTCTGATCGACGGCACCGGGCAAATCCGCGCGCGCGGAGAAGGCTCATACCTTTTCAACTTCGAGGAACCCACCGCCGAGCAGATTGCGCAGGCGGCCGCGTCCGAGAATGGCGTGGTGATCATCGAAGACTGGGCCAATAACGAATTCCGGGCGCTGCTGCGAATGCCGTCATCGCTGGATCGCTATCTCTATGTCAGCCGCGACGTGGATGGTGAAATCCTCGCGCTGCTGGATGACACGCAGGAAACGGTGCGGCTGTATCAGCAGCTTGAAAGCGAACGTGGGCGCGTGCTCTTTGAATTCGGTCTTCTGTATCTGGGGTTTGCGGTGATCCTGATCCTTGCGGCGATCTGGACCGGGCTGTGGTTTGCGGAACGTCTGTCCGGCCCGGTCGGGCGGCTGACCGGTGCGGCGCAGCGGGTCGGGGCCGGTGATTTGGATGTGCGCGTGACCGAGGAACAGGGCGATGACGAAATCGCCATGCTGGGCCGCTATTTCAACCAGATGACGCGGCAGCTTAAAGGCCAGCGCGAAACCTTGCTGGAAAACACGCGGCAAATCGAACGGCGGCGGCGTCTGTTCGATTCCGTGCTCAGCTCCGTCACCTCCGGCGTTGTGGGGCTGGACGCGGATGGGCGGATCGCCTTCGTCAACCGCTCTGCCGAAAGGTTGCTTGATTGGCACGAGGATCGGCAGGCGCTGGACCTTGCCGTGGCCGTACCCGAATTCGGTCCGCTCTTTGCGGAGCTGAAGAATTCGCCGTCGCAGGTGGCGCAGCGCGATATCAAGGTGACGCGGCAGGGGCGGCTTGAGAACCTGTTGGTGCGCATGTCCACCCGCCAGACGGAAGACGGGCGGCTGGAAGGCTATGTGGTGGCCTTCGACGATGTGACGGACCTTGTTTCGGCCCAACGGATGGCCGCATGGGGCGATGTTGCCCGGCGGATCGCGCATGAGATCAAGAACCCGCTGACGCCAATCCAGCTGTCGGCAGAACGGATCAAGCGCAAATTCTCGCGCGAGGTCGCCGATAGCGAAAAGCTGGACCAATTGACCGATGTGATCGTGCGGCAGACCGGCGATCTGCGGCGCATCGTTGACGAGTTTTCCAAATTCGCGCGGATGCCGGAACCGGACCGGCAGGCGCAAGACCTCGTCGATGTGCTGCGCGACGCGGTTGTGCTGCAACGGCAGGGCCAGCCGGGTGTCGACATCGCGGCGGAGCTTCCTGACGCGCCGATCGCGGCGGAAATCGACGCGACAATGATCGGGCAAGCGCTGACCAACCTGATCAAGAACGCGGGCGAAGCCATTGAATCGCTGCAAAAAGAAGGCGCGCCCGAAGGCCATGTGCCGCGGATCGAGGTGTCATTGACCCAAGATGCGGGGCGCGCGGAAATTCGCATTGCCGATAACGGGATTGGCCTGCCGGAAGACCGGGCGCGGCTATTCGAACCCTACGTGACGACGCGCGCGGAAGGCACCGGACTGGGCCTGCCGATCGTGAAGAAAATCATCGAAGAACATGGCGGAACGCTGGTGCTGGAAGACGCGCCGGTTTTCGCCGGAGCAACTGACCATTTTGGTGCGATGGCGGTCATTCGGCTGCCCTTGTCGCCCGTGACATGAACGAGGAAGGGAACAGTATGAGCGATATTCTGATTGTGGATGACGAACGCGACATCCGTGAGTTGATCTCGGACATTCTCGAAGATGAAGGCTACACCACCCGGCTGGCGGGAACGTCGGACGAGGCAATGAACGAGATCAACGCCGAGCCGCCCGCGCTGCTGGTTCTGGATATCTGGCTGAAGGATAGCCGGATGGACGGGATCGACATTCTGACGACGGTCAAGCGGGATAACCCGGATGTGCCGGTGGTGATTATCTCGGGGCATGGCAATATCGAGATCGCGGTCGCGGCGATCAAGCAAGGCGCTTACGATTTCATCGAAAAGCCGTTCAATATCGAACAGCTGCTGGTGGTGATCCGGCGCGCGATGGAAACCTCGCGCTTGCGCCGCGAAAACCAGACGCTGCGCCGCAAGGAAGTCACCGCGGCCGAGATGATCGGCAATTCCGGCGCGTTCCGTGCATTGGTGGGGCAATTGGACAAGGTGACGAAATCCAATGGCCGGGTCATGCTGAGCGGTCCCGCCGGGTCCGGCAAGGAGGTCGCCGCGCGCTATATCCACAGCAACTCCAACCGCTCGGGCGCGCCTTTCGTCAGCGTCAATTGCGCCTCGATTGAGCCGGAGCGCATGGAAGAAGTGCTATTCGGGCGCGAATCCTCGGAACGGGGGGTCGAACCGGGCCTGCTGGAACAAGCGCATGGCGGGGTCATCTATTTCGACGAAGTGGGCGACATGCCCCTTGGCACGCAGTCCAAAATTCTGCGCGTGCTGGTCGATCAGCAGTTCCAGAGGGTCGGCGGCAATGACAAAGTGCGCGTCGATATCCGGGTGATTTCCAGCACGAACAAGGACTTGCAGGCCGCCATCGACAGCGGGGATTTCCGGCAGGAATTGTATCACCGGTTGAATGTGGTGCCGATTTCGGTGCCGTCGCTGGAAGAGCGGCGCGAGGATATCCCGGTGCTGGCAGAGCATTTCATAGAAACCTTCAATGCCGGGCAGGGTTTGCCGTTGCGCGCGATCAGCGAAGACGCGGCCGCGCTGTTGCAGACGATGATCTGGCCGGGCAATGTGCGGCAACTCAAGAACCTGATCGAACGTGTGTTGATCCTGGGCGAAGGCACCGGGCCCATCGAAGTGCGCGAATTGCCCCGCGATGATGGTGCCCCGACCGATGAAGGGCGCGTGATCCTGTCGGGCGGCGTGGCGACATTGCCACTGCGCGAGGCGCGCGAGGCGTTCGAACGGGAATACCTGCTGACTCAGATCAACCGCTTTGGTGGCAATATCTCGCGCACGGCGAGTTTCGTCGGGATGGAACGCAGTGCGCTGCACCGCAAGCTGAAGTCGCTGGGTGTGGTGACAACGGCGAAGTCGGGCGCGCGCGTGGCCCATATCGAAGAGGCGGACGAGATCACCTGAGACCGGTCCATCTGGTCAGATCTGCGATGGGGTCAGGGCGCGGCGGGCGCGCCCTCCACGATGGCGAAACCGCCGGTCTCAAGCCGCACCGCGCAGCTACGCTCGGTCAGGGGGGGCAGCACGTTTGTCGGCCCGCTGACCTTGGTGCCCGGTGGGCAAAGCGGGATTTGCGCGGGCCGGTAGCCTTTGGAGGCCATGCATTGCGCTTCGATCCGCCGCCGCAGGCCGGCATTCACATCCACCGTATAGATATTGCCCGGCCGCCAGTATCCGCCATGCGTCCGGCAATGGCCGTGGCGTCCGCAGACCCGGCGCGGCGGCACGAAGATCGGCGGGTCCTGGCGCAGTTCATTGGCCACGGGGGCGTCGCGCAGGGCGCGGGTCTCGCAGGTCAGCTCATCCTGTTGCAGCCGGGCGACCGAAACGCCGGGTTTGTGATACAAGGTCAGCGGGCCGCAAGTCGCCAGCAGCGCCAGAAGAGGCAGGGAAAAGGCCAGGTGTCTCATGGTTTCATCATGGCGCGAAGTGTGGCGATCGGCAACCGGCACCAGCAAGACATTGAGATTGACCACCTTCCCGGCTTCTGTCATGCAAATCCGGGTATCCTACGCGGCAGTAAGGCGGGACCATGAAGGTCATCATTTGCGGGGCAGGGCAGGTCGGTTGGCAAATCGCACGGCACCTGTCCGGGGAACGCAACGACGTTACGGTCGTCGACAATAACGCAGATCTTGTACGCCGCGCGACGGAGTCGCTGGATGTGCAGGGTATTGCCGGATTCGCCAGCTATCCAGAGGTTCTGGACCGCGCTGGCGCGCGCGATGCGGACCTGATCATCGCGGCCACCCATTCAGACGAGGTCAACATGGTCACCTGTCAGGTGGCCCATTCGGTCTTTGGCATTGATCGCAAGATCGCGCGTCTGCGCAGCCAGTCCTACCTGACCGCGATCTATTCGGACCTGTACCGGCGCGATCACATGCCCATCGATGTGGTGATCAGCCCCGAGCGCGAGGTCGCCTCGGCCGCGTTGCAGCGTTTGTCCGCGCCCACGACATTCGACACCGAAACCTTCATGGACGGGCAGGCGCAGCTTCTGGGGATCAATCTGACGCAGGATTGCCCGGTGGTGAACACGCCGCTGCGGCAATTGACCGAACTTTTCTCGACCCTGCGGGCTGTCGTCGTCGGGGTGCGCCGCGATGGCACGCTTTTCGCGCCGGAATCCGGGGATCAGCTTTTCGTGGGCGATGAATGCTATGTCTTTGCCCATATCGAAGACGTGGATCGCACGCTGGATATTTTCGGCAAGAAGGCGACACGGCTGGACCGTGTTGTGCTGATCGGTGGCGGCAATGTGGGCCTTGCGGTGGCGCAAGAGCTGGAAAAGAGCAAGGCGCGGGTACGCACCAAAGTGATCGAGATGAACCGCAAGCACGCGGAAAACGCCGCCGAAGCGTTGGAGCGGACGATCGTTCTGAACGGCGATGGTCTGGACATGGCGCTGCTGGCAGAAGCCGGGGTGGCGCGCGCCGATGCGGTGCTGGCGGTGACGGATGACGACAAGACGAACCTGCTGGCTGCGGTGCGGGCGAAATCCGCCGGGTGCCGTTACACCATCGCGCTGGTCAATGATCCGTCGCTGGTCCCGCTGATGGAACCGCTGGGCATCGACGCCTATATCAACCCGCGCGCCACGACGGTCAGTTCGATCCTGCGCCATATCCGCCACGGGCGGGTGCGCGGGCTTTATTCCATTGGCGACGCAGAGGCGGAAGTGATCGAGGCCGAAGTGCTGTCCACCTCGCCGATGGCGGGCAAGCAGATCGGCGAGATCGATTTCCCCGAAGGCGTTCTGGTCGGTGCCGTGCGCAAAGGGGACGAGATCATCCGCCCCTCGGCAGAGACCCGGATCGAAGAGGGCGACGTGGTGGCGATGTTCGCGCTTGCCGAAGACGTGCCGGAGGTCGAGCGCCTGATGCAGGTCTCGATCGACTTCTTCTGATGGGGACCATTCGGCCCCAGAAACTGCGCCGCACGCCCGGATTCTGGCAGCAGGTGTCAGAGCTTCCGATTTTCCTGCTGGCCTTCGGGATCGCGGCGATCTCCATGCTTGTGCCAGCGCTGCATGGGCTCATTCTGGAAGACTTCATCGCCGCGCGCATGTTCTTTTATGCGTCGATCCTTGGCACGATCCTCTTCGCTCTGATCGGCATCGCCCTGTCGGGGCGCGAGCCTGCAACAGGCCCGTTGGGCCCGTTGCTGTCGCTGTTTTCGATCATGGTGATTTTGCCCGTGGGTCTGGCGGTGCCGTTTTTCGAGGCGCTGCGCACCACCGCGTTCTTCAACGCCTATCTGGAGATGGTCAGCGCCATTACGACAACCGGCGCGCCGGTCTTCGACGATCCCACGCGGCTGTCCGACACGTTGCACCTGTGGCGCGCGCAGGTGGCGTGGATGGGCGGTTTCGTGATGTGGGTCGCGGCTGTGGCGATCCTTGCGCCGCTTAATCTTGGCGGGTTCGAAGTGACCGCCCGTGCAGAGCCGGGCCAAAGCCAGGATGACGCCGCGCGGATCGACCGGGCCGATACACATAAGCGGCTGATCCGCTCTGCCGGGGCGCTGCTGCCCATCTATGTTGGGCTGACGCTGCTGCTATGGGTCGTTCTGCTGGCGGCAGGCGACCGGTCGCTTGTGGCGCTGGTTCATGCCATGTCGGTGATGTCGACCTCGGGGATTTCGCCCATCGACGGGCCCGCCACTGCGGGATCGGGCCTGACGGGGGAAATCCTGTTGGTGCTGTTCATGGTCTTTGCCGTGTCGCGCCTGACCTTTTCGACCGATACCGTGACCGTTGTGGGCAAGGGGCTGCATACGGACCCGGAAATCCAGCTTGCGGTGGCGATCGTGGTCTCTGTTCCGCTGCTGTTGTTCCTGCGCCACTGGGCGGGCGCGTTCGAAGTGGATCAGGAAGAGGACATCGTCAGTGCGGCGCTTGGGCTGTGGGGCAGCTTTTTCACGGTCACGAGTTTTCTGAGCACCACGGGGTTCGTGTCGTCCCATTGGGGCGCGGCGCAGGGCTGGTCCGGGCTGGAGACGCCGGGACTGATCCTGATGGCGGTGGCGCTGGTCGGGGGCGGTGTTGCGACTACGGCGGGCGGGGTGAAGCTGCTGCGGGTATTCGCGCTGTATCGTCATGGCCTGCGCGAGATGGACCGGCTGGTCTATCCGTCCTCTGTCAGCGGCGCGCGCGGGCAGGGGCGGCGGCTGCAACGGCAGGGCGCATTCATCGCGTGGATCTTCTTCATGCTCTTCGCGCTGTCGCTGACGGCGGTGAGTTTGCTGCTCGCCAGTCTGGGGCTGGGCTTTGAAGAAGCGATGGTGCTGAGCGTTGCCGGGTTGGCCAATACCGGGCCACTGATCGACGCGGCGGGGGAAAACCCGATACCCATGGTCGAACTCTCTGGCGGGGCAAAGGCGGTTTTTTGTGCAGCAATGGTCGTCGGACGTATGGAAACACTGGCGATTATCGCGCTTTTGACCCCTGAACTGTGGCGTACCTGACGCGGAAGTGAGCGTGTCAAGGCAAGCTGTTGGAAATGGGGCTGGAAACTTCCAAACCTTACCGACATACTCGCTCGGAGGGACGGTTCGCGCCAAGCGCGTACAGCAAGAACAAAGGCAATATATAAAATGGCTTCTGACAAACAGAATCTGCAGGACGCATTTCTCAATCATGTCCGCAAGACGAAGGTTCCGGTAACGATCTTTCTGATCAATGGCGTCAAGTTGCAGGGCGTCATCACATGGTTCGACAATTTCTGTGTTCTGCTGCGCCGTGATGGACAGAGCCAGCTGGTCTACAAGCACGCGATCTCCACGATCATGCCGTCGCAGCCGATCAGCCTTTATGAAGGCGAAGACGCAGATTGAGCGAACCCACCGCTGCCGCAGTGACCCGCGCATGGGTCCTGCATCCCGACATTCGCAAGAACGAACACCGGCGCGCCGCGGCACCCGCGCTGGAAGAAGCCGTGGCTTTGGCCAAGGCGCTTGGCGAGCTTGAGGTCGTCGGGCAGGAAATCGTGCCGCTGCCCAAGCCGCAACCGGGCTATCTGTTCGGCTCTGGCAAGGTCGAGGAACTCGGCCAGCGCTTGAAGGCGAATGATGTCGAACTGGTCCTGATCGACGGGCCGGTGACGCCGGTGCAGCAACGCAATCTTGAAAAGGCGTGGAACTGCAAGCTGCTGGACCGCACCGGGCTGATCCTTGAGATTTTCTCTGACAGGGCGGCGACGCGCGAGGGCGTGTTGCAGGTCGAGATGGCTGCGCTCAGCTATCAGCGCACGCGGCTGGTCCGGGCCTGGACGCACCTTGAACGGCAGCGTGGCGGGCTTGGTTTCGTGGGCGGCCCCGGCGAGACCCAGATCGAGGCCGACCGGCGCGCCATTGACGAACAGCTTGTGCGTTTGCGCCGGCAGTTGTCCAAAGTGGTCAAGACCCGTGGTCTGCACCGCGCGGCGCGGGCCAAGGTGCCTTATCCGATCGTCGCGCTGGTGGGCTATACCAACGCCGGAAAATCCACTTTGTTCAACCGTCTGACCGGGGCCGAAGTCATGGCCAAGGACATGCTTTTCGCCACGCTGGACCCGACGATGCGGCGGGTTGAACTGCCCGAAGGGCCAGAGGTGATCCTGTCCGACACGGTGGGCTTCATCTCGGACCTGCCGACGGAACTGGTCGCGGCATTCCGCGCCACGCTCGAAGAGGTGCTGGAGGCCGATGTCATCGTGCATGTGCGGGACATTTCCCACGCAGAGACCGACGCGCAGGCCCGCAATGTCGAGGATATCCTGACCTCTCTCGGGGTCGATGACGAACGCCCGCGCTTTGAGCTGTGGAACAAGGTCGATCAGTTGGAACCTAGCACGGCAGAGGCGCTGCGCACCAAGGCCGCGCGCGAGGACCATATTTTTGTGACCTCCGCGCTGACCGGCGAAGGGCTCGATGCGCCATTGGCCGCGATTGCCGAGACCCTGCGCGGCGCGGTGAGCGAGGAAGAAATCCGTCTTGGCCATAATGAAGGCCGCAAACGCGCATGGCTTTATGAGCGTGATCTGGTGCAGGACGAAGAGATGGAAGAGGACGGCGTCGCCCTGCGTGTGCGCTGGACCGCGCGCCAACGGGATGATTTCGGCAGGTTGTAGGCCGTGATGCGCCCCGCGCGGGCGTGTCCGATCATTGGTTCGTCACGGTGCCGGGGCGCGCGGCCCCGGCCTTGACCGCCGCCATCAGCCGAAGCGGCGTTTTAACCAGCTTGTCGCCTGCATCGGCGCCTTTAGCGGTCCGATAAACTCGACATTGTCGATATGGGTCAATTCCGCCAGATCACGTTGGAAACGTTTGTTCAGGGATTGCCGCTGTGCCCGTGTGAAAAGATCGGGCGTGCCGTTCCACCGGCTGCGCGGATTATCGAACAGGATATCATCCGCTTGTTCGCGCGTCAGTTCCGTGCCGCGCAAGCGTTTGAATTCCTTGAGCGCTTTGGCCGACATACCGGGCCGCGCCACTTCGTCGAGCCATTCGATCTGTCCGGCGCGCTGTTTGCCGACATTCAGCATCCGTTCCGACACTTGCCGCCAGATCGTCGGGTAATATTCGAACTGCCATAGGCAGATCTTTACCCCCGGCGCTGCCTTTGAGATACGGCGCACCAGATTGGACCAGCGCATTTTCTTGAGGTCGTCCCCATCCACGTAGTCTTCGAACGGGATATAGCCTGAATGGCGCACCGCCTCGCAATAGCTGGAGGTGATGAAATCCGCCGGGTTCCGGATCGCAAGAAAAACAGTCACGTCATACCCGGCCAGCAGGCGCTTTACACGGCGCATCCGGCGTTCCGCGTTGGGGTAGAACTGATCCTTCTCAAACAGGGATGTGGTGGTGCCAAGGATGTTCTCGTCGGACACCACGATGGTGGATTTACGCCGCAACAGCTTCGTGACCCCCGCGATCAGTTCGGGCGACAATTCTTCCTTGTGCTTGACCTGATCCAGCTTGCTGGTGATGGCATCGCGGATGTCGCGCTTTTTCGCCACGCGAATTTCGCTGAAGCCATGCGCGCTCACATTCTGCCGCAGCATCCGTTCCAGATGCGTCGATGCTGTTTTATGCGCGCCGAGATGGAGGCTCACTTTTACCATTTCTTACCCTCGTTCATGGACCGCCGGTAAAAACCGGTACCGTTTGCGACACCGTTCACGCCGCATACCAGAGTGTTTCCCGCTGGCTGTGCCTTGCGTTTCTCACTCCGGCGTCGGACCTTCAGTCGATATTTTTTCCAGCGTTTTTACAACCCGAGGTTTTGAACGCAACCGCGGATTCCCACTTTTTGGCGCCGGCGCGGGGGTCTCTTTGGGCGGTGCGGGTTTTTCAGGCTTCGCGCCATTGTCCCGGGTCCAGCCCGGCCAGCGACCAGTCGCCGATGGACCAGCGGATCAGGCGCAGGGTCGGGTGGCCGACATGGGCTGTCATCCGCCGGACCTGCCGGTTGCGCCCTTCGGTAATCGTCAGTTCAAGCCATGTGTCGGGCACGGATTTGCGCACGCGGATCGGCGGCGTGCGGGGCCAGAGCCATGGCGGCTCTGTCACCATGCGGGCCTTGGCGGGACGGGTCGGGCCGTCTTTGAGTGTGACGCCCTTGCGCAGGGCGGCGATGGCGTCGGGCGAGGGGGTGCCTTCGACCTGTACTAAGTAAGTCTTGGGCGCTTTGAATTTCGGGTGGGCGATGCGGGCTTGTTCGCGCCCGTCATCGGTCAGCAACAGCAGGCCCTCGCTATCGCGGTCAAGCCGTCCCGCCGCATAGACGCGCGGCGGCAGCCCGAAATCGGACAAGGTCGCGCGCGGACTGTCCTGCGTGCCCTTGTCGGTGAACTGGCTGAGCACGCCGAAGGGTTTGTTGAACCGGACCAGCATGGCGGGCTTAGCGCGGGCGCAGGGTCGTGATGCCGACGGCCGCGGCGCGGGCAAGATCCGGGTCGAGGGACATCGGGATATACTCCCCCCGCCGCCAAAGCTGCGCCAGATCGTCGTAATACCGCGACAGGAAGTGCCCCGATTGCCCGGTAGAGATGATAAAGACCGAGCTGTCCGGGTCGGCGAAGTCATAGACCCCGCGATACCCCGCGCCATGCACGTTGAAGAACGGGTCCGGCTCGACGCCGCTGGTCCGGCCTCGCAGCAGTGTGTTGTCGCCGCCCGATGTGGACTGGCGAATGTTGAAGATGCCGCCGATCAGGGGAATTTCGCCCAAGACCTGATGGTCATGCGTGGCTTGGTGCGCGTCGCCCCAGCGCAGCGCTTCGAAATTGTCGCCCCAGCGCTCTTCGATCCAGATCAGCGCATCATCCAGTGCGGCCCGCGCGATATCGGTGCAGGTTTCCACCGGGGCGGATTGTTTGACGTCGCACCAGATCGACGCGCCATCGATATCGCGGAACACACGTTCGATGAAAAGGGGGTCCACATGGGTGAATTCCTTCTCCAACGGGCCCAGATCGTCTTGGATCAGCCGGGTTTGCAGGGCGCGCAGCCACGCCGCGTAAAGCAGCGGCTCTGGCAGGTGCTCGTTCATCTCGCCGTTCCAACTGGCCAGCAACGAGAGCGCGCGCTGGCGTTTGCGTTCGGGGGTGCCGTCGGGGGCGGCGTCACCGGTGAACCACAGATCCGCGCCGATCAAGGGCAGCAGCGACCGCGCCGTATAGCTGACCGTATCAAGCTGCGCCTCGATAAAGCTGTCGCGCGTGTGGACTTCGCGGCTTTGCATCAGGTTCTGCCAGCGCCGTACCCGCTGCGCATCGCCCCACATGAACGAGATGTGGTTGGGGAAAGGGCGTTCGACCGTCTTGTTGTTGGTATTGCCCAACAGTCCCGATACGGGCGCCACGAATTCAGGGTTGGACAGATAGGGCATCCGCCCATCCCACCGGTTTTCAGCCCGCCACCCTTGCGAGGGGATGCGCCCTTGGCTGGCGTGGCGTGCGTCGCGGCGCGGCACATAGCCGATGGTTTTGAGCGCGATGGTTTCGGTATCCACCAAAGTCAGATTCTGCGCCGGCGCGACATAGACTTCGGCGGCGCGGATCGCTTCCTCGACGCTTTGGGCACGCATGACGCCAAGCGCGGCGCTGACCGAGGTGTCTTCGCCCGTCAGCACCGTCCAGGCCACGCTCGCCACATGCCCCGGCGGTGTGATCAGGCCCAGCCCATAGCGGCTGGGGGGCAGCACCGGGCCGTTTTCGGTCCAGCGCAGCTGCACGGTGATCGGTGCCGCATCCTTGATGTTGATGATCGAAGCGCGGCTTTCGAACGGTTTGTATCCGTCGGGTGTCAGATATTGGCCGGTATCGTCGGGGTTCAACTTCTCGATATAGACGTCCTGATCGTCGACATAGGCTGTGGTCAGGCCCCAACCCAGCCGGGCGGAGCGCCCCGTCAACACGGCGGGCATTCCGGGAATGGTGCCGCCGATCACGCCGCCGCTTTCCAGCTCCAGCCGGGCAAGAAACCAGATCGCTGGCGCAGAAAAGCCCAGATGCGGGTCATTGGCCAAAAGCGTGCCGCCCGCCGCGGACCGGTTCGGGGCGGCGGCCCATGCGTTCGAAGCCCCGGCAAAGCCGCGTTCGGGCACCGGGTCCAGCGGGTGGCGTTGTTCCATGCGGGCCTTGGCGTGCCGTTCCACTGTCGGGAAAAGCTGCGCATATTCCGGCAGCACTGCGATACCGGGGCCGGGGTGGTCGGGCATCACGTCGGCAACACGGGACGGATCGTCGAGCGCGAGAGAGACCCTTGCCCGCAGCACTTCCTCTTCGAGATGGCCAGAGAGTTGCACCGCCAGCAGCTTCGAAATCGCGAGGGAATCGGTTGGCACCCACGGGGCAATCGGTGCGTTGAAGACGAACATCTCGGGCGCGCCGCGTCCCAGCGCTTCGGCGTTGATCTGTTCCAGCCGTGCATTGACCCCGGCGGAATACGCCTTGAGCGCGGCGGTGGTATAGGCGTCCTGCACGCTTTGGCTTTGGCGGGCGTACCCATAAAGATCGAGCCGCCGCAGAAAGGTGTCGACGCCAAGGGTCGCTTCGCCGAACAACTCGCTTAGCCGGCCCTGCGCGGTGCGGCGCAGCATGGTCATCTGCCACAGCCGATCCTGCGCATGGGCGAATCCAAGGCCGAAAAAGACATCCTCGTCACTCGCGCCAAAGATATGCGGCACATTGGCGTTGTCGCGCACGATCTCTACCGGCGCGCCAAGGCCGGCGGTTTCGATGGTGCGGTCATAGTCCGGCAGCGACCGGGAGGCGAAGTAATAGACCCCCAAAAGCGCCAGAAGCACCAACAGCACCAACCCGCCTGCTATGCGCAGCAGCCAGCGAAACACATGCGCCATTGTGGTCTCCTTCTCCCGCATTTGGTTTCCAGACTGTTAGGCAGACCGGGGGGGCGATGCAACCAGCCCCGCTGAAACAGCGCCGACGTTAAACGGATCGAAACGGTTGGCATGCAAGAAAACGTTCAGTTCACGTCAGCAAAAGGCGGTTTTGGTTGTGCAGAGTGATAAGTCCAATATGCGTTTCAAGCTGGAAGACCTGTTCTTCTCGCGCACCGATAATCGCGGGATTATTCAGGCGGGGAACCAGGTGTTTCAGCATGTCAGCCACTTTCCATGGGACAAGCTGATCGGCGCACCGCACAAGATCGTGCGCCACCCTGACATGCCACGCGGGGTCTTTTCCCTGATGTGGCGGATGATCCAGAACGGCGAGCCATTCGGCGGTTATGTGCTGAACCGGGCGGAAGATGGGATGCCTTATTGGGTCTACGCCGTCGTTCTGCCGCAGGAAGACGGGTATATCTCTTTGCGGCTGAAGCCGTCTTCCGGGCATCTGGACAAGGTCATCCCGATCTATGAGCAAATCCGCCGGCAGGAGAACGACAATGACCTGAAGCCAGAGGCAGCGCGCGACCAGATCGTCGAGGCGGTGCAGCAACTGGGCTTCCGTAGCTATCAGGAATTCATGACGCGGGCCTTGTGCGACGAGGTGGCGTCGCGGGAGACCAAGCTTGGCCTCACCCGCTTCGAGTTGCGCGAAACGCTGACGCGGATGCTTCGGGATGTGGGGGAGCTTGAGACCCTTGCCATCAAGGTCGACAAGACTTTCGCCAAAACTCATCAGATCCCCTATAACATGCGCCTTCAGGCGGGGCGTCTTGAGGGCAGCGATGGGCCGATCAGCGTGATTTCCGGCAATCACCGGATGATGACGCAGACGCTGGAGGAACATTTGGTCAAGTTCAGCCGCGAATCCGCCGTGGGCGCAGAGGAAGTGCGCGATTCACTGTTCCTGACGATGGTGGTGCATTTGGTCCGGGAAGTTACCGCCGCTTTGAACAAGGAACCAAGGCTGAAGCCCGACACGCGAGACCGGGAAAACAAGGTTCTGACGGAGCTTGTCGAGGCCTACGAAACACGCGCGGTAAGCGAAGTGCGCGGCATGGCGGAACGTGTGCGCCGCTTTGGCGATCAGTGCCGTGACATGCGGCGCATGATGTCCGGGCTCGAACTCACGCGGATCATGTGCAAGATCGAGCGGTCGAAATTTTCTGGCGAACATTCGGGACTAGACGAGATCGTCAACCGTCTCGCATCCGCGCAGGAAAACCTGTCGGCTGAATTCGATCAAATCCTCAGCACGGTTGCCGAAATCCTGCAGTGTAGTGAAGAGGTAGAGCGCGCGGCCCAGTATGGGAACTGGGCCAACGTCGCCTAAGCCATGCGCCGGATCAGGGAATGATCCGGGTGTATTTCGTGCCTTCCAGCGTTGCGCCGACGCGCAAACCGGCACGGCCAAAGACTGCCGCCAGAACCGGGGACAGAACGGTGGTCGTATCGGCGGCAACGCTGTCGCCGCGATCGGAAATCACGTATTCCAGATCCGCACCTGCCGCCCAACCGGGGGATTTGCGGAATTCGCTCAGCGCCGCTTCGGTCATGAAGAACAGAACATGCGCATATTGTTGCGCGCCGATCTGCAACCCGCCGGAACCTTTGACGACCGAATAGTAATCCACCGTCACGCCGCCGACGCGCAGGGCGCCGCGGCCATAGGCACCGCCAAAGCCAAGGCCGGCCTCGGTGACCAGCGGCATGACCAGCATGCCATTCGCCTTTTGCGCCAGCTGCGCCGTGTTCGGGTAGAGCCGGTACATCTCTTGCAGCGTGGCATCCACGCGCGCATCGATCACCGCCGGGCCGCGCCCGCCGATACCGTTTCCGCAAGCAGCAAGCGTACCCGCGCCTGCGACGAGAGAGAGCGCGAAGCCGCGCCGTGTCAGATCCGTCATTTGTCCTGAACCGCCTGTGATTTGAGTTGCTCTGTGCCGGGTTCGCCGGTCTTGCGCGCAACTATAGCGGCCTGTGGGGGCGCTGTCACGCGCCAACAGTCCCGATCGCGCTGCGCCGCCTACGCCCCCGATCAGGCGGACCGCCAATCCGATCCGGCCAGCAGTTTCGCGGCGGCGGGCGCGAAATAGGTCAGCACGCCATCGCAGCCCGCGCGTTTGAAGGCCATCAGGCTTTCCATCATCACCTTGTCGCCGTCCAGCCAGCCATTCTGCGCTGCCGCCTGCAACATCGCGTATTCGCCGGACACCTGATAGGCGAAAGTGGGTGCGCCAAAGGCGTCCTTCACGCGGCGGCAGATATCCAGATAGGGCATGCCGGGCTTGACCATCACCATATCCGCGCCCTCGGACAGATCGCGTTCGACCAGACGCAAGGCCTCGTCCGAATTTGCCGGGTCCATCTGATAGGTTTTCTTGTCGCCGGTCAGCGCGCCCGATGCCCCCACCGCGTCGCGGAACGGGCCGTAAAAGCCGCTCGCGTATTTTGCCGAATAGCTCAGGATCGATACCTTGTCGTGGCTGCCCGCTTCCAGCGCGGCCCGTATCGCGCCGATGCGCCCGTCCATCATGTCCGACGGCCCGATGATATCCGCGCCCGCTTCGGCCTGTGCGACGGCCATCTTGACCAGCGCCTCAACCGTGCGGTCATTCACGATCTCGCCATTCTCGACGAAGCCGTCATGGCCGTTGATGTTATAGGGGTCGAGCGCGACATCCGTCATCACGACCATGTCGGGCACCGCGGCCTTGATCGCACGAGTGGCACGATTGGACAGGTTCTGCGCGCTCCAGGCTTCGGCGCAATCCTCGGTCCGGTCGGCGGCCTCGGTATAAGGGAAAATGCACATGGCCGGGATGCCAAGATCGGCAGCCTCGCGCGCGGCCTCGGCGATTTTGTCGACAGAGCGGCGCAGCACGCCGGGCATGGAGGGGATCGGTTCCTCGACCCCGTCGCCCTGGCGCACGAAAACGGGCCAGATCAGATCGCCGGCGGACAGGTAATTTTCCCGCACCAAGGCGCGTGTCGCGGCGGATTTGCGCGTGCGGCGCAGGCGTGTGGCGGGATAGGGGGCTTGGGTCGGGCGCATCGGCAAATCCTGTCAGATCGGCTTGGGAGTTTCCTAGCTGCCACGGTTGCGCAAACTACTCAAGCCTCGGGTCTACCATTCCGGCGCGGCGGGCGCTAAAGGAGCAAGAGTCACCCAACGCGCGAGGACCCCCTTTGGACCTGCAACAGACTATTTTCGAACAGATCGACATGCGCTCTTTCTCGAACCTGTGGTTCTGGATCGCCCTTGCGGTGCTGTGGTCCACCGCCAGCCATTGGGTGCTGGGCGTTCCGCATGACATGGTGGCGCGCGCGCGCAAGATCGAAGGGCAGGCTCAGGTGGATCTGGAGGACGTGGTTCGCGTCAATGTGAATCGGCTGATCTATATCGTGCAGGTGTCGGGGCTGTGGCTGCTGGGCTTCGTGTGTTTCCTGATTACCGGGCTGGGCATTCTGGGCTTCATCTATGATGTGGAATTTGCGCAGGCCGTGTTCCTGCTGGCGTTCCCGATGACCATTCTTGGCCTGATGAGCTACAACGCTGCGCTGCAAATCTATCACCAGGACCTGTCTGGGGAGCCGCTGCGCGCCCGCCTGATGCGGCACCGGGTGCATACGCAGATCTTGGGCGTGATTTCGATTTTCTGTACCGCGCTCTGGGGGACTTACCAGAATGCGTCCTTCGGCGCGCTCTGACTGTTGACAATAGCGGCGCAAACGCCAGATAGCCCTTAGCGCATGTCCGACCCCTCCAAAATAACCGTTTCCGGCGCCCCCGAGGGGTTCGACGCGAAGCTGATCCTCGACGAGGTGGCGGCGCGCGGTCCGGTATTGCACGTGGCGCGGGACGACAAGCGGCTGGCGGCGATGCAGTCCGCACTGCGGTTCTTTGCGCCCGAGATGCCGGTCTTTGTTTTCCCCGGATGGGATTGTCTGCCCTATGATCGGGTGTCGCCCCATGCGGATATTTCGGCGCAGCGGATGGCGACGCTTGCGGCACTTGTTCACAAGATGCCCGATGCCTTCGTGCTGCTGACAACGCTGAACGCGGCCACCCAGCGGGTGCCAGAGCGGGCGCTGCTGCAAGAGGCGGCATTTTCGGCCCGCGTTGGCGACCGCATCGATGAGGCGGGGCTGCGGAATTTCCTTGTGCGGATGGGCTTTGTGCAGTCGCCCACGGTGATGGAGCCGGGCGACTACGCGGTGCGCGGCGGCATCATCGACATCTATCCGCCCGGTGATCTGGGGCCGGTTCGGCTTGACCTGTTCGGTGATGTGCTTGACGGGGCGCGCCGCTTTGATCCGGTGTCACAGCGCACCACGGAAAAGCTTGATCTGGTCGAATTGGCGCCGGTGTCCGAGGTGATCCTTGACGATGCGGCGATCACGCGGTTCCGGCAGAACTACCGGTTGGAATTTGGTGCGGCGGGTACGGATGACCCGCTGTATGAGGCGGTCAGCGCAGGGCGTAAGCACCAAGGGGCAGAGCATTGGCTGGCGCTGTTCCATGAACGGCTTGAGACGCTGTTCGATTACTTGCCGGGCGGAACGATTTCACTGGACGATCAGATCACGCCCGCGCGCCTGTCGCGTTGGGAAAGCGTTGTCGACCAATATGAGACCCGCAAGATCGCCATGGGGCAGCGCGGGACGATGGACACGGTCTACAAGCCCGCCGCGCCAGAGGGGCTTTATCTGGACGAGGCCGCGTGGGCCACGGTCGTCGAGGGGCGCAGGGTTCTGCAATTTACCGCATTGCCGCAACCAACCGGACCGGGCGTTATCGACGCGGGTGGCCGGATCGGGCGCGATTTCGCGCCGGAGCGACAGCAGGAAAATATCAGCCTTTTCGGGTCATTGGCGTCACATGTTAAGGCAAAGCTTGAGGATGGGCCGGTCGTTATCGCATCCTATTCGGAAGGCGCGCGAGAGCGTCTGACCGGACTGATCGAAGACGAAGGGCTGGCCGAGGCGATCCCGATCGCCAATGGCACGCGCATTGGCAAGCGTGGTCTGCATCTGGCGGTGTGGGCGCTCGATCACGGGTTCCAGGCGCCGGGGCTCACGGTTATTTCCGAACAGGATGTGCTGGGCGATCGCCTGATCCGCCAGACCCGCAAGAAGCGCCGGGCCGAAAACTTCCTGACTGAAACGCAATCGCTCTCTCCCGGTGATCTGGTGGTCCATGTGGATCACGGTATTGGCCGGTTTCTTGGGCTGGAGGTCGTCACCGCGCTTGGCGCGGCGCATGAATGCCTGACGCTGGAATATGCCGAAGCGGCAAAGCTGTATCTGCCGGTCGAGAATATCGAACTGTTGTCGAAATACGGCCATGAGGAAGGGCTTCTCGACAAGCTTGGCGGCGGTGCGTGGCAGGCCAAGAAGGCCAAGCTGAAAGAGCGCATCCGCGAGATGGCCGACCGCCTGATCCGTGTCGCGGCAGAGCGAGCCTTGCGAAAGGCGCCGATATTGGAGCCGCCGCCGGGGATGTGGGACGCCTTTGCCGCGCGCTTCCCCTATGAAGAGACCGAAGACCAGCTGCGCGCGATTGCGGATGTGATGGGGGATATGACCTCGGGCAGTCCGATGGACCGGCTGGTCTGCGGCGATGTGGGCTTCGGCAAGACCGAAGTTGCCATGCGCGCGGCCTTTGTCGCGGCCATGTCTGGTGTGCAGGTCGCGGTGATCGCGCCGACGACCCTGCTGGCACGGCAGCATGCGAAATCCTTCAAGGAGCGGTTCCGGGGCTTCCCGATCAATGTGCGTCAATTGTCCCGCTTCGTCAGCGCCAAGGATGCCGCCGATACCAAGAAGGGCATGGCGGATGGCACCGTTGATATCGTGGTCGGCACCCATGCCTTGTTGGCCAAGGGCATCCGCTTCAACAATCTGGGGCTGCTCATCGTCGATGAGGAACAGCATTTCGGTGTGACGCATAAGGAGCGGCTCAAGCAGCTTCGGTCGGACATTCACGTTCTGACGCTGACCGCGACGCCGATCCCGCGCACGCTGCAATTGTCGCTGTCCGGGGTGCGGGATTTGTCGATCATCGGCACGCCGCCGGTGGACCGGTTGGCGATCCGCACATTTGTCAGCGAATTCGACGCGGTGACCATCCGCGAGGCGCTGCTGCGCGAACGCTATCGCGGCGGGCAAAGTTTTTATGTGGTGCCACGGATCAACGATCTGCCGGATGTCGAGGCGTTCCTGAAGGAACAACTGCCAGAACTGACTTACGTGGTTGCGCATGGGCAGATGGCGGCGGGGGAACTCGATGACCGGATGAATGCCTTCTATGACGGTAAGTTCGACATCCTGCTGGCCACGACCATCGTGGAATCCGGGCTGGATATTCCGGCGGCCAATACGATGGTGGTGCACCGCGCCGATATGTTCGGTCTGGCGCAGCTGTACCAGATTCGCGGCCGGGTCGGGCGTTCCAAGACGCGGGCCTATGCCTATCTGACGACCAAACCGCGGGCCAAGCTGACCCCGGCGGCAGAGAAACGTCTGCGCGTTCTGGGCAGTCTTGATACGCTGGGGGCGGGCTTTACGCTGGCCAGTCAGGATCTGGATATTCGCGGCGCGGGCAACCTTCTGGGCGACGAACAATCCGGCCAGATGCGCGATGTGGGCTTTGAGCTTTATCAATCCATGCTGGAGGAGGCGATTGCCAAGATCCGCTCCGGCGAGATGGAGGGGCTGTCAGAGGCAGATGACCAATGGGCGCCGCAGATCAATCTGGGCGTGCCGGTGCTGATCCCGGAAGACTACGTGCCGGACCTTGACGTGCGTCTGGGCCTCTATCGCCGGCTGAGCGCCCTGTCGACGAAGGTGGAGCTTGAAGGCTTTGCCGCCGAGTTGATCGACCGTTTCGGCAAGCTGCCCAAAGAGGTGAACACGCTGCTGCTGATCGTGCGGATCAAGGCGATGTGCCGCAAGGCGGGGATCGCCAAGCTGGACGGTGGGCCCAAGGGCGCGACGCTTCAGTTCCACAACGACAAGTTCGCCTCGCCCGAGGGGCTGGTGGAATTCATCAAGGCGCAGAACGGTCTTGCCAAGGTGAAGGACAACAAGATCATCGTGCGTCGGGACTGGAAGAAAGACAGCGACAAGATCAAAGGCGCCTTCGCCATCGCGCGCGATCTTGCGGAAAAGGTCGTGGCGAAGCGGAAGAAATCTCAGCCCGCCTGAGCCGCCTCGCGGGTATTGAGCCGCCACATCAGCAGCAGACCGACCGTCGCCAATGCCAGTTCAGACCAAAGCAGCGGCAGCACCGTGCCGTTGAACAACGTGCCCACATACATCGCCGCAAGTGAGGCGATCATCGTGCCGATTGCACCGGTCAAAGAGGCGGTTAGCCCCGCGATATGGCCCATCGGCTCCAACGCGATGGCGTTCAGATTGCCGACGCTCAGCCCGGTCAGCCAGATCACCATGAATTGCCAGATGACAAAGCTGAGGAAGGCGAATTTCGGCGCGAGCGTTGTGACCAGCAAGGTAATGGAGGCAAAGATGACTTGCCCGCTCAGACCTATCGTCACCATGCGCCGCATCCCAAAGCGTGTCACCAGCGATGCATTGACCAGCGAAGTCGACGCGGCCGAAACCAAAGCGATGCCGCCGAACCAATAGGGGAAGCTGTCGGCAAGGCCGAAAATCTGGTCATAGATCGGCTGCACTTGCACCAGCAGGCAGATGATCAGGGATGTTGCAACGCCTTGGATCAGGATCGCCAGCCGGACGACCGGATGGGTGACGACCTCGGATGCGGCGGCGATCAACAGGCCGGGGCGGAAGGGGCGGCGCTCTTCCTTGGGCAACGACTCGTCCAGCCGGAGCCACAGCCAAAAGGTCGAGAAGACCATGAAGCAGACAAAGGCCAGAAGGATGCTGCGCCAGCCAAAGGTCGAGGCCATCATGGCCCCCATGGCCGGGGCGATGGTGGGGACGATGGCGAACAACACCATGGCCAGCGACACGATCCGCGCCATGGCCGCGCCGGAAAACAGGTCGCGCACAATGGCGAGCGACACGACGCGCGGGCCCGCAGCGCCCACGCCCTGCAAGAAGCGGGCGATCAGGATGGCGTGGAAATTATCACTTTGCCAAGCGAACAGCCCGGCGCCGATATAAAGGAAGGCGCCCAGATACATGACGGGCTTTCGGCCCAACGCGTCCGAGATCGGCCCGGCAAACAGCGTGCCCACCGCAAGGCCGCCCATGAACAGGGTCAGAAGTTGATAGGCAAGACCGGGCGCGTCCAGCTCTGCTTCGATCTGCGGGATTGCAGGCAGCAAGGCATCGACACTGAATGCGACCGTAGAAAAGAGCATGGCGACAAGTGCGACAAACTCGGACTTCGACATGCGTTGGCTAGAATTACTCGTCATCAGCAACCTTATGAAATCAATAGCACGATAACCATAAGTTGCTAAATCGTTAAAGTGGAAATCGACGCTGTTCCGCGTCACTTCCGTTAGGTTAATCTGACTGGGATCGCGCCGGGCTTGAGCCCTTTGCCGGGATTGCTTTTTGGGGGCGATGTCAGGCGGTCGTGTCCAATTGGCTGGTGATCTCGTCAATCACCTGCGCCCAAAGTTCGGGCGGCTGCGCGCCGGGGACCGCGTGTTTGCCTGCCACGATAAAGGTCGGAACGGCAGAAATGCCCATATCCCGCGCGGCGGCATCGCGCTGGCGGATATCCTCCAGATCGGAATCCGTGCCCAGAAGGCGGCGCACCACGGCGGCGTCCATTCCCGCGTTATCAGCGATATCGGCCAGCACATCGGTATCGCCAATGTCGCGCGCATCGATGAAATAGGCATGGAACAGCGCATCGAGCACTTCGGTCTGGCGCTGCTCGATCCCGGCCCAATGGATCAACCGATGCGCATTGAGCGTGTTGGGCGTGCGCTTCATCCCGTCGAAATCAATGGCGATTCCAAGCGCTTTGGAATGTTCGACCACCGGCGCATAGGCGCGCATGGCACCATCCTTGCCGCCGAATTTCCGCTCCAGATAGGTGCGGCGGTCCATCCCTTCGGCGGGCATGTCCGGGTTCAGTTGGAACGGGTGCCATTCGATGGTGAACGGGTGATCCGGCCGATTGGCGAGGGCGCGATCAAGCTGCGTTTTGCCGATCAGGCACCAGGGGCAGATCGGGTCGGAAAAGATGTCGAGCTTGATCATTCGTGTCTCCAATATGCGGCAAGCGCCTTGCGGGATATCTTGCCGTTCGGTCCGGTAGGCAGCTCGGTCAGCCGCACATAATCGCGCGGCAGCTTGTATCCGGCCAATCGCGCGCGTGCAAAGGTGTCCAGAGCGGTTTTATCCAATTCTGACGCGGATGTGTAGAACGCGACGATAATCTTGGCGTCCTGCTTTGCTTCGATTTCGGTCACCGCGACGGTTTCGATCCCCGGCGCACCGGCCAGCGCGGCTTCGACCTCAAGCGGGGATACCCGGTAGCCGCCCGCATTCATCATGTCGTCGGCGCGTCCAAGATAGCTGATTTGTCCATCGGATTGCATCGCGCCCTGATCGCCGGTCAGGAACCAATCCCCGGCGAACCGAGCGGCAGTCGCCTCTGGCGCGTCGAGATAGCCCAGCATCAGACCGGGATCGTCCTTATGCACGGCAATCGTGCCGGGCGCACCGCGTGGGGTCGGGATGCCGGTGTCATCCACGATCGCCACGTGCCGCCCCGGTTGCGGTTGCCCGAGCGCATCGCCCGTGGCGGGATGGTCCGGGCAGGCGGACAGGAATGTGGAACATTCGGACATGCCGTAAGCTTCGTAAATCCGGGTGTCCGTGGCGTCCTGCCATCCTTGGCGCACGGTATCGCTGAGCTTTTCGCCGGCGCTGAGCCCATGCCGCAGGTAAGGAAGGTTAATCTTGTCGTGATGCTTGAGGATTTTTCGGTAAACACCTGGAGCGGCGGCGAAAAGTGTCGCCTCATGTTTGGCGAGCAGGCCGGGAAGCGCCTCCGGCGCGGTGCCGGGCGCCGGGATCAGCGCGGTGGCCCCAACGCTCCACGGATCCATCAAGCCGGTGCCCATGGTAAAGGTCCAATTGAACGCACCGGCATGGAGTAGCCGGTCATCCGGGCGCAGCCCGTACCAGCCGTCATGCATCATTTGGCGCGCCCAGATCGCCCGGTGCGCATGAAGCACGGCGCGGGGCATCCCCGACGTGCCGGAGGTATAGACGATATAGGCCGGGCGGTCCGGCGCGCCCATCACGAATTCGGCCGGGGGCAGGTCCATCATGGCGCGCAAGTCCGACAGATCGACACGCGCCGGATGGTCCGGGCAGGGCACGTCGGTATCGTGCAGGATCAGGGTGGGGGAAAGCTGGTCGATGATCTTGGCGGTTTCCACCTCGGTCAGTTGGGCCGAGGTCGGGACCGGGATCATGTCCACCGCGATGGCGGCCAGATAGGCGAAAGGCGTTTCCGGTGTGTTGCCAAGACGCAGCAGAATACGGTCGCCCGCGCCAAGCCCGCGCTGGCGCAGCCCTGTGGCGATGCCGCGGATGGCGGCGCTGATGTCCGCAAAGCTCCAGCTTTGGACATGGTCGCTGTGCAGCACGCTCAGCGCCTGCTTGTCGGCCAGGTCCTGGGCGCGGCGCAGCACATGCGCGGCCATGTTGAAAGGGGTCGGAACGGGTGGCGGCGGGCCCTGATCGAATATGGACAACATGGCGGCGGCGTAGCGCAGCGCCGAGACGCTTGCAAGTTTGCAGACACGGTGCCAGAAGATCGCCCCATGACATCGAAGGACCCCAAATCCCTGATCCGCATTGCGCGGGAGGGCGGCGAAGCGGAACGGGCAGAGCCGTTGGACCTTGGCGCGCGCGTGCGCGATCTGCGCAAGTCGCGGAACTGGACGTTGGAGCAGGCCGCCAACAAGGCCGGGCTGGCGCGCTCGACCCTGTCCAAGATCGAGAACGGGCAGATGTCACCGACCTATGACGCGCTCAAGAAGTTGGCCACCGGGCTGGAGATTTCCGTGCCGCAGCTTTTCACGCCTCCGGTCGAAGGGCAGGTCGGCGGGCGGCTTGCGGTGACCAAGTCGGGCGAGGGGGCGGCGGTCGCGACGGTGACCTACGAGCATGAGATGCTTGCCGAAACGCTGACCAAGAAGGCGATGCTGCCATACCGGGCGCGCGTGCGGGCGCGGTCCATGGAGGAGTTCGACGGCTGGGTGCGCCACGCGGGCGAGGAATTCCTGTACGTACTGACCGGCGTGGTCCGGTTCTACACCGAATATTACGAGCCAATCGAAATGCGCCGGGGCGACAGTGCCTATTACGACGCCACGATGGGACATAATGTCGTTTCGATCAGCCAGGAAGACGCGACGATCCTGTGGGTCACATCCCTGGGTTAAGCGGCTTTTTCGTCGGCATCCTGCAACAGCAGTCCAAGGCAGCGGTCTTCCAACGTTTCCAGCGCCTCATCCGGGGTTAGGTCGTGGGTCCGCGCCAGCCGGTCAATCAGACTGTCCCAAAGTGCGCCATGCGGGAAAATGTCGGGAATCTGCGCGTGCGGGAAATCCTTTTGCAGCGCGGCTGTCAGGCCGGACCACTGCGATTGGATGATCGCCTTATCCATGCGGGACGCTCCTTGTTTTCAAAATCCCCACAACCCTGCCTGCAAGGTCTTAAACTTCGATGAACAAGGCCTCACGGGCGCAAATCGGCGTGCTTAGTCCTCCCACCACCATGCTTGCGGCATGTATTCCGGCCCATCTCCATAGATCGGCAGCGTCGGCGGGTGTTTCATCTGCCGTATGTGGGCGATCCGGTCGCGGTCGAAGCTGGCGAAAGGGATCACATAGCGCCCCGCCGTCAGAACCCGGTCCAGCGCGCGCACGGCGCGGGTGAAATCCTCCGGCTCGGTCGCGTCCAGCATCGCGTCGATCATCGCGTCCACGACCGGCAGGGCGATACCGGGCAGATTGCGGCTGCCGTCCTGCGTGGCGGCCTCGCTGCCCCAGTAGAAGCGCTGTTCATTTCCGGGGGACAGCGACAGCGCACGCCGGAACGAGATCATATCGAAGTCGAACCCGTTGCTGCGCGCGGTGAACTGCGCATTGTCGACCCGCTGGATGTCCAGCGCGATGCCCAGCCGTTCCAGCCCCTGCGCATAGATATCGGCGATGGCCTGATCGTTCCGGTTGTTCTTGTTCAGCACCAGTTCAAGCCGCAGCTGTGTGCCGTCGGGGGCGGTCATGACGCCTTCTTCAACGGTGAACCCCGCATCCGCGAGGTATTTCAGGGCTTTGCGCAGATTGCGCCGGTTGCTGGCTGACCCATCCGATTGCGGCAGCGCGTAGCCGTCCAGCGTTCCGGGCGGCAAATCCGCCGCAAACGGGGCCAGAAGCGCAGCCTCGTCTTCCGGCGCGGGGCCGGGGGCATAGGCCAGATCGGAGCCGGAGAAATAGGATGTGATGCGCGGCTGCACGCCGCCTGTCAGCGCGTCATTGATATATTCGAAGTTGAACGCATGGATCAACGCGGCCCGTACCCGCCAGTCATCCAGCGGTGGCCTGCGCGTATTCATCGCGAAGCCAGTCATGCCGGAGGGCTTTTCATTGGTGATTTCGGTCTTGGTGATCTCGCCCCGCTGCGCCGCCGGAAAATCGTAATCGCGGGCCCAGGCCTGCGCATCGAATTCCCGCAGCGCCGAAAGTTCCCCGGCTTTGAAGGCTTCGAACAGGATCGCGCCATCGGCATAGAAGTCCAGTACGATCTCGTCGAAATTATGGGTGCCCCGGCGCACCGGCACATCCGCGCCCCAGTAATCGGGATCGCGGCGCAGGGTGACGCGGCGGTTGGCCTCGTAACTGTCGATGACATAGGGCCCCGCACCGATGGGCAGCGTGGTCAGCCCCGCATCTGCGAAAGACTGCCCCTCCCATTGCGCTTTTTTCAGGATCGGACGCAGACCGGCAATCAGGGCAAGTTCGCGGTTCTGTTCGGCAAAGGTGATCCGCAGGCTGCGCGGGCCGGTCGCCTCGATCCGGTCGATCTGGTTCCACAGGCTCAGATAGCGCGGGTGGCCTTCGGTGCCGAGCGTTTCATAGGACCAGATTACATCCTCTACCGTCACTGGGCTGCCGTCGGAGAATCGCGCCTCTTCGCGCAGGGTGAATTCGACCCAGGCGCGGTCCTCGGGCACCTCGACTGATTCTGCCAACAGACCGTAAAGCGTGAAAGGCTCGTCCCAGGACCGGGCCATCAGGCTGTCATGGGTCAGAAAGCGCAGCTGCCACGGAACGGTCCCGCGCCGCACGAACGGGTTGAGACTGTCGAAGCCGCCGGTATTGCCCAGAATGATGCGCCCGCCCTTGGGGGCCTGCGCGTTGGCATAGGGAAGCGACACAAAATCTGGGGGCAGGGCGGGGGTGCCATACATGGATATCCCATGCGCCGGTTCGGCATGTGCCGCAGCGCCGGAGAGAATCATTAACAGACCGAGCGCCAAACCCTGCCGCGCGGCCCGCAATTTGCGGAAAAAATCACTGTTCATTTCGTGAACAATCCTGACCTGCCCTTGTTTTCTTGGTCCAGACGGTACTGGCGCTTTGCTGTATTTTCAAACTTTTAACTTGGCTTTCGGCCTCAACTGCGTCTATATTAAGGGCACTGCTCGATAGGTTTCTTGCCTGTATGAAACCTGCCTCAATAACTTAACCCCGGCTTCGTGCCGGGGTTTTTTTTGTGCCGCAGGATCGGGCGATCCCATCAAATCTGCCCCGGCTGCGTCCTGCGTTCAAACCGCGACCCGGCCTGTCCGTTCCGGCCCATGCGCTGGCCGCGTGATTGCCATGCGCCCAATGCGGGTGCGTCCGGGCCGGTGCAAATCAGTTGTAAACGATTTGGAACGGATTTATTTCGGGAAGATGGACGGTGCAACACAAATGCAGCAAGGCGCGCAAACCATTTGTCTCGACACGGCGGACAAGATCCGCAGCGGTGCGGGCGCGATGGTGTTTTGGCATCCCAACCAGCCCGGATCGTTGATCAAGATCACGCGGCCTCCGGCGAAAAAGAGCTTTCAGTGGTTGCGGCACCTCTTTGAAAGCCGCCGCCGTCGTTTTGGCGCGATGTACCTGTCACTGGTCGAACTCGAAGAATACATGCTCGGCGTTTCCCGCAAGGGGGAGGTTCCGCCCTTCATGCCCGAATTTCGCGGCGTGGTGCAGACCAATCTTGGCCCTGGGCTGGTGTTCGAAGCGATTCAAGGCCCGACCGGCGATGTGGCCGAGACTGTTCTGGAATATGCGCAGCGCGAAGGTATGACGCCGCAGCTTCAGGATGCCCTCTACCAGCTGTTCAGCCAAATCGCCGAATGGCGCCTTGTGGCCTGGGACATCAATCCCAAGAACATCGTCGTCGTTCCGGGTGAAGGCGGGTCGTTGAGCCTTTTTCTTGTGGACGGGCTGGGCGAACGGACGTTCATCCGCGTCCTGTCCATGTCGGACAAGGCATTCCGCCGCGATCTGGACGCCAAGCTTGAGGTGCTGACAGGGCAAATCCACAAGGCTGCCCAAGCCAGTTAGGGCGGACCGCCGCGCAGGCGCAGGCAAATATGCGCAGCCAATCTTTTGCACCCGCAGCATTTGCACTAGGCTTCACGCAAACGGGCTCCATGTGAATGGGCCTCAGGCAAATGGAGGGCTGATATGGCTTACGAGATTTCCTTGGCGGGCAAGACCGCTGTCATCACCGGATCGAATTCCGGCATCGGACTTGGCATGGCGTGGGAACTGGCGCGTGCCGGGGCGGATGTGGTGCTGAATTCTTTCACCGACACCGAAGAGGATCACGCGATCGCCGCCGAAATCGCCAGCGAAACCGGTGTTACGGCGAAATATGTTCAGGCCGATATGTCAAAAGGCGATGATTGCCGCCGCCTCGTAGTGGCCGCGGGCGGGTGCGACATCCTGATCAACAATGCGGGCATTCAGCACGTGGCCGCGATCGAAGAATTCCCCGCCGACAAATGGGATGCGATCATCGCGATCAACATGTCATCCGCTTTCCACACCACCGCCGCCGCTCTGACCGGTATGCGCGAGCGTGGCTGGGGCCGGGTGATCAACGTTGCCTCCGCGCATGGGCTCACCGCCTCGCCCTTCAAATCCGCATATGTCGCGGCCAAGCACGGCGTCGTCGGGCTGACCAAGGTGACCGCACTGGAAACGGCAGAGGATCCGATCACCTGCAACGCCATCTGTCCCGGCTACGTGCTGACCCCGCTGGTCGAGTCGCAAATCCCCGACACCATGAAGAAATACAACATGGACCGGGAAACGGCGATCCGCGAGGTCATGCTGACCCGCCAGCCCTCGCGCGAATTCGCAACCACCGAACAGCTGGGCGGCACCGCCACTTTCCTGTGCTCCGATGCCGCTGCCCAGATCACCGGCACCACCATCTCCGTCGATGGCGGCTGGACGGCGCTCTGATCCGGCCTTCGCCTGTTCAAAATACTTCGGGGAGCGCGAGGGGCAGCGCCCCTCGCATTGGTCGGATGGGCGTCAGCCCATCCGAAAAACCATCGAAACCGACATGGCCTTGGATTATTCCGCCGCCGCAATCGCGGGCGCGCCGGCGGCCAGCCCGGCCAGAAACGCGGTGACCTGTTCCAGAGCGACGTCCGATGGCGCACGGGGCGCGCCCTTGTCGGCATAGGTCATGCGCAGCACGGTTCCGGCGCCTGCATCGCGGTCCCCACGGTCCCGCCAGTCGGCGTCCAGATGGTCCGACAAGTGCATCATCGCAACCTCCTGCCCATCACGCCAATGGCGCAGGACCGGATGAATGAACGGGTCGGGTGCCCCGCCAAAGGCGTTGTGGCTTCGGTTCACATGCAAGGGGTTCTCCCCGAAATCACCGAATTCCAGCGTCAGCGTCAGGTAATCCCCTTCGCGCAGCACGGTCTCTTTCGCCCAATCCAGCGGCATGGCCGCGTGGCAGGCTCCGGCCTGCGGGCCACTCAGGCATATGACATCCGCAAGAAACCCCGGCTGCAGGAACAGCGCGGCAGAGATCGACGCGCGCTCCACCAGCATGGGGGCCAGCGTTTCCGGCGCCAGGTCCACCTGCTGCACCGGAAGCTCCGTGCCCTTGGCGCGCGCTTCCACGAAGCGGGCCAGCGCGTCGATATTGTGCCGGAACCCATGGACGAACCCCGACATGGTTTTCTTGAAGTCACGGCATTGCATGATCGTTCCGGCAAACCAGATGCCCGGCGCGCCTTCCAATTCCCAATTCGCGCTCATCTTGGGGAATTTGCCCATATGCGCCATGTCGGGCCGGATCTCGTCGTCAAAGATCGACGCATCGAAGCGCCAGCCGGTGCAACAGATAACCCGGTCATAGGTCAATACGATCTCATGCCCGCTCGCGGCGGTCATCTCGGCGGTGACAACAAAAGTGTCGCCGTCCTTTTCGATCTTGATCGGACGCGCATCCAGCACGGCGTTCTGGGATTTGAGCTGATAGGTGTCGAGGAAATTGGTGTTCACCGCCCGCAAATGCCCGACGAAATGGGTGTTCCACGCGAATTTCAGCTTGTTGGGCGACATCACATGGGTCGCCTGCGTGGTCTCGATCAGCTTCTCGGCGGTCTCGAAGGCGGAGTTGCCCTTGCCCAGGACCAGAACCCGCTTGTTGATGAAGCTCTCGGGCGAGGTATCGAAATCGTTATAGATTTCGACCAGATCGATCCCCTCGACATCCGGCAGCCATGGCAGGGTGACGCCGCTGGCCACGATGATCTGACGGGCGCGGCGCGAAAGGCCATCTGCGCTTTCGATGACATAACCGTCGCCGTCGCGGCCGATACGGGTGATCTTGCAATTGGCATGGATGATGTCGCCCAGCGTGTCTGCAAACCCCTCAAGGTAACCCACATACTCATCCGCGGTCGGAAAGTATTTCGGGCTATGGGTGGTGAACCGGGGGACCGGATCGCCCAGCAGGCTGTTCCAGTCATAGCGCAGCTGCGCTTCGGGATCGCTGAGCCCGGTATGGACCTTGTTGATCGAAATCAGGTTCCGGTGCCGTGGAAAGTTGCGGAAAAACTCACCCACCGCACCGCGTTCAAAAATCTCTACCGTCAATCCGCGCCCCTGAAGCGAATAGGCCGCTTGCAGCCCCGCGGGTCCGGCACCGATGATCGCGACGTCGAGTTGGTCCTTGTTTTCAGGCATTTCTACGTTCATTCCCCTTGCTTTCCCAAGCCTACAATCCAAACGTGTGTCCGGCACGTCAACCTTTGCTTTTGGGTTCGAGGTTGATTTTTCGCCGCATCGCGGCAAGTTTCGTCACAAGACCGTCTTCATAAAAAGGGTCCAACATGGGCAAAATCCGCAGGATCAATCTCGCGCTTCAGGGCGGCGGCGCGCATGGCGCGTTCACATGGGGCGTGCTGGACCGGCTGCTGGAAGACGACGAGATCGAGATCGTCGGCATATCGGGCACTTCAGCGGGGGCGGTGAATGGGGCGGCTTTGAAGGCGGGTCTGGTGACGGGCGGGCGCGAGGGCGCGCGTGAGAACCTCGATTGGCTGTGGAACAAGATCGCTGGCGTGACCTCGGACCAGATTTCCGCCTGGATGTGGCCGTTCAGCCCGATGGCCATCAGCCGCAGTATCGAATTTTCGTTGCCCTATGCCCTGAGCGATACGGTAAGCCGCGTGCTTTCCCCCTATGCGTGGGGGCCGTTCTACAAGAACCCGCTGGAAGACGTCGTCTCGCAGTTCGATTTTGACAATGTGTGCAGCAAATCGGGGCCTGCCTTCTATGTCTGCGCCACCCGTGTGCGGAACGGCAAGATCCGCATCTTCAAGGGCGACGAGATCACGACCGATGCGATCATGGCCTCTGCCTGCCTGCCGACCGTGTTCCAGTCGGTCGAGATCGACGACAGCGAAACCGGGCGACGCGAGGCGTTCTGGGATGGCGGGTATACCGGGAACCCGGCGCTGTTCCCGCTATTTCCGTCCGAGTTGCCCGAAGACATCGTGGTGGTGAACATCAACCCGCTGGAACGGGACGAGATACCGATCACGCCGCAGCAGATTCAGAACCGCGTGAACGAGATCAGTTTCAATTCGTCTTTGCTGCGCGAATTGCGGGCCATTTCCTTTGTGCAGCGCCTGATCGAAGAAGGCACGATCGATACGGGCCGGATGGCGCGCGTTTTCATCCACATGATCGCGGATGATGATCTAATGAATGACCTGAGCGTGGCGACGAAACTGGTGCCGAATGCGCAAATCATCCACCAGTTGAAAGACGCCGGACGCGCGGCGGCGCATCGTTTCCTTGACGACCACAAGGCCGATCTCAACCACCGCAGCACGGTCGATATGCAGGACATGTTCGGTTAGGGACCAGAGAGGTCCGGGCCGACCGGTCAGCGGCTTTCGGGCGGAACCGTCGGGTCTTTGGAGTTCGGATAGACCAGCCCGGCAGAGATCACCAGCTTGGCCGCATCTTCGATGCTCATATCCAGTTCGATCACGTCTTCGCGGGGGAAGAACAGCAGGAAGCCAGAGGTCGGGTTTGGCGTGGTCGGGACGAAGACGGACATCAGATCGCCCTCGGACTGTGCCTTTCGGCTCACCTCGCCCTTGGCCGTGGTAGAGATGAAGCCAATCGCCCAAATCCCCCGACGCGGATACTGGATCAGGCAGGCGCGCTCAAAATTACGGTCTGATTGCGCGAAGACCGTCTCGGAAATCTGTTTGATCCCGGAATAGATCGACCGCACCACCGGTGTGCGTTCTACCAATGTCTCGGCTGAGCGGATGAGCGAGCGCCCGATATACCCCTTGGCCATCCAGCCGATGAGGATCGTGAACAGCAAAAAGACGACAACGCCAACGCCGCGCACATCGATCTGCACCTCTGGCGGCAGGCCGAACCAGTCCTGAACCAGCTTGTCCGGCTTCCACCCATCAGGCACTAGTGGCAGCACGACACCATCAATCCAGCCGACGACGCTCCAGATCAGCCAAATCGTCAACCCGACGGGAAGGATCACCACCAGACCGGTCAGGAACGACGCCCGCAACCGGGCAAACAGGCCGGGGCGTCTGGGTTCTTCAGGATCGAACGGGGTATTCATCTATGATCGTATCACACGGAATTGCGTTACCTAGGTAAGCAGTTTGCCGGGGCGCGGCAATGGCTGGTGAAGGCGAAGTGCCTATGATGCGGGCGATTTGCTCATTTCAAGGGCAATTGCCGCTGCAAGCCGGGCGTTATTGCGGACCAAGGCGATATTTGCCTCTAGCGACTGGCCATCGGTCAGTTCGAAAATCCGCGCCAGAAGGAACGGGGTCACCGCCTTGCCGCTGATGCCTTGGGCATCGGCCTCGGACTGGGCTTGGGCGATGATCGGCCCAAGCGTTTCGGCGGCGATCTCGTCCGTTTGCGGGATCGGATTGGCGACAAGCTGTCCGCCGGGCAGACCCAGCTTGGCGCGCATGACCTGCGCGGCGGCGATGTCGGCGGGGCTGTCAAGGCGCAGCGGCGCGGCAAGGCCAGAGCTGCGCGACCAGAAGGCCGGGAAATCGTCCTGACCGTAGGCAATCACCGGAACACCATAGGTTTCAAGGACTTCCAGCGTCTTGGGAATGTCCAGAATGGCCTTGGCACCGGCGGCCACAACCGTAACCGGGGTTTGAGCCAGTTCCGCCAGATCGGCAGAGATGTCAAAGCTATGCTCGGCGCCTTTATGCACGCCGCCAATCCCGCCAGTGGCGAAAACAGAAATGCCAGCCAGATGCGCGGCGATCATGGTCGCGGCGACGGTGGTTGCGCCGGTGCCGCCGCGCGCCATGCAAATCGCCAGATCGGCGCGCGACAGTTTGGCCACGTTCTGCGCCTGGGCCAGGGCCTCAAGCTGGGCGTCTTCCAGCCCGATATGCAGCGTGCCATCCATGATCGCGATCGTGGCAGGTGTGGCCCCGGCGGCGCGGATGTCAGCCTCGACCGTGCGGGCGACCTCAAGGTTCTGCGGATAGGGCATGCCATGGGTGATGATCGTGCTTTCCAGCGCGACGATTGGTGTGTTTTTGGATTTCGCTTCAGCGACTTCCGATGCGATCTTCATGTTGATCAAGCGGGGTTCCCTCCCGATACATAGGTTGCGGCCGCTGTCAGCGCGCGCTGCAGGGCCTCTTCTCTGTTTGCGCCGCGTGTTTCGGCGGCAATATGCGCGGCCATGAACGTGTCGCCTGCGCCGGTGACGCGGGTGACAAGAACTTTGGGCGGCGTTTGCGTGATGACACCGGCCGGACTGCCTTCGCTGGCGGAGTTGCCGCCATCCGTCACCAATGCGCGGGCCGCGCCGCGGTCCAGCAGGGCCTGTGCGGCGTCGGCAGAACTGTCGAACTGCGCGCTGCACAGCAGCCCGGCTTCCTCAAGGTTCACATATAGCGTTCCGTTGCCGGTACGCAGAAACGGCATCAGGCGATCCGCCTTGCCGGGAGAGGCTGGCGCCACGCGCAGATCGGCCTGCTGCAGCAGCGGGCTGGCGGCGATGTCGGACAGCAGGTCGATGGTCAGGTTCCCATCAAGCGCCACCGGACCCGTCCAGGGGCGGGCCAGGCTGCCATCGGACAGGGGGGCGAGGATCTTGGCCCCGGCAGCCTCAAGCGAGTGCGCATCGGCAATCGCGGCGATCAGGCCGTTCGCGCCTTCGACAGCCATATAGCGGTCCGTCGGCAAATCATCCGACCGATAGATCGTGTCCGTCATCATACCGCGGGCTTTGCAGGCGGCGATCAGTTCGTCGCCTTCTGCGTCGCGGCCAATCGCGGTCAGCAGCGCGGGTGTCAGGCCGAAGCGGGACAGGGTCATTGCGATATTCATGGCAACGCCGCCGGGCAGGCGGGAGATCCGACCGGCCACGTCCGACCCTTGCCGCATGGCAACGGGCGCGCGGCCGATCACGTCCCACAGGACGGAGCCGATACAAAGAATGTCAGGTGTCTGGGTCATGTTGCGGGTTCTGGACGCGAACCGCGCGCGGTGCAAGGGGCAGCGTCACCGGGCGGGCACGGCAAATGTCAGTGCGGCCCAATATGTGCGCCAGACGATCTGGCCATCATCGGCAGGCTCCAGCGTGACGGCATCCAGAAGATAGCGATGCCCCGGCTGCGTGGCGATAACGGCCTGTCCGGCAGAATCCGTGCGCGCCAACCGCACATCGGTCGTACCGTCTGGCCCCGTATCGAAAATTTCGACCTGCGCATCGGGCCTGATCTGCCCTTGGTAATAGAGGTTAACCTTCATCTCGCCCGTGAAGTCCGGCGTGTAAGGGTTTGTCCGCGCGACAAATTCTGTCACCATTCCAAGTTCCTGATCGGCCCCGTTAACCTTTCCTACCGTGACCAGCGCCTTGGCGTGGCGCGAATAGCCTTCGCGGAAATTCTCTGCCGGCAGGCCGCGATCCATGTGCCGCTGCTGAATGTCGGCAAAGTCCTTATGCGCGGCGAATCCGGCGAATTTCTCCCATTCGCGATAGGTCAGCCGGGACATGGTCGTCTCATGCGCCAAAACGTGCAGCCCGTCGCCCATGGGCGCTTGATTGATCGCCGGACGGTCACCGGCACGCGGGGTCAGATCGCGGACGTCGCCCTTATGCGCCATCTGCAATCGCGTGCTGTTCCGGTCGAAAAAGGCAAGCTGCACCCCTTCGAAATTCTCGCCATTCCGGAAATCAGCGACGATGTTTTCGCCCGGTGGGACTTGATACCGGACTGGATCAATCCAGAATTCATGGGCATTAAGGGGGCGCGCCAGCATAAGCAACAAACTGGCGCCGATCAGGGGTGTGAACGCGATGCGGATAAGGTCTTTCATGGGGTGTAAACTGTCTTTGGCGGCGCTGCTGTCAACGTTATTCGCATTTTCCGCCGCCGCCCACGAGGTTCTGCCTGCGATTGCTGATCTTCGGGCTGAGGACGGCGACGTTTCCCTGACCATCGATCTGAACCTCGAAGCCTATCTTTCGGGCATCGATCTGGATGGATTGGAAAACACCGACGATGCAGAGCAGAACGACAGCTATACAACGCTGCGCTCTGCTGAACCCGATGTGCTGCGGGATCGGGTGCCGTCGCTTATCGCGCAGTGGAATGCCTTGCCCCTACTGGCTATCGATGGTGCCCCCGTGACGCTGGAGCCGGCAGAGATCCTGATCCCGGAGGTTGGCAATACCGATCTGCCGCGCCCGTCCCGCATCGTGCTGCGCGGCGCGGCGGACGGGGCTGTGATGCAGGTGGCCTGGCCCAAGGGCGCGGGCGAATTGCTGCTGCGCGAGGCGGGCGTGGACGATCCGTTCACCGGCTATATCCGGGGCGGCGCAACCTCGCCCGAATTGGCGATTGGCGGCGGCAACGCGCTGACCGGTTGGGGCGCCTTCGCGCAATATATCCCGGTTGGTTTCGATCACATCCTGCCGAAAGGGCTGGATCACATTCTGTTCGTGTTGGGGCTGTTCTTCCTGTCCGCCAAGCTGGGCGCGCTGCTGTGGCAGGTGACGGCCTTCACGGCCGCGCATACGGTCACGCTGGCGCTTGGTGCGCTTGGCTGGGTCAATGTGCCCGGTTCGATTGTGGAGCCGCTGATTGCCGCCTCTATCTGCTATGTCGCGATCGAGAATATCCTGATCGGGCGGCTGACCCCGTGGCGCCCGGCACTGATCTTTGGGTTTGGCTTGCTGCACGGGCTGGGATTCGCATCTGTTCTGGGCGAATTCGGGCTGCCTGAGGGCCAGTTCATTCCGGCGCTGCTTGGCTTCAATGTCGGGGTGGAGCTTGGGCAACTCACCGTCATTGCCATTGCGGCGCTTCTGGTGGGCTGGTTCGCGGGGCGCGATTGGTATCGGCCCGTCATCGCGATCCCGGCCTCTGCCGTAATCGCGTTGATCGGGGCCTATTGGGTGGTGGAGCGGACGCTGCTGTAAGCGCCGGCGGCGGACAGGCCTTAGCCCAGCGGGGCCAGCAGGGCTCGCAGTGCTGTCACCGGATCGTCGCCTTCCCAAATCTCGGACACGCCAAAGAAGTCGGTGCAAGGGGCCAGTGTGGTCACCAGATCGGTGGTCAGCGCCCCCTCGGCCACGACAGGCAGCTCGATCATTTCGGACCACCATTGGAACAGCTCGGTTTCCGCCTGTTCGCCGCCACCAAGGGTCGTCGCGCCCACAGGGCCAAAGCTGATGTAATCCGCGCCCGCTTCGCCCGCGGTCATCCCGTCATGGCGCGAGGTGCCACAGAATGCGCCAACGATGGCATCGGTGCCCAGCGTCTTGCGCGCGGCGCGCACCGAACGCGAGCCATCAGTCAGGTGTACGCCGTCAAGGCCAAGACGTTCGGCCAAAAGCCAGTGGTCATCGATCACAATGGCCACGTCACGGGCAATTGCCACATCGCGGCAGGTATCGGCGGCGCGGGCCAGCGCGTCTTCGTCCCGGTCGGCCAGCGCCAGCCTGATACAGGCGATATCGCGCGAGTCGAGAACGCGCGCCAACGCTTCGGGAAAGCTGTGAAGGTCGATCCGCGGCGGCGAAATGAGATAGATTTGCGGCTGCTGGTCTTGGGACATGCTCTGGCCTCTTGGCTACGTGGCGCATCGCTTACCCCATTGCTGCGCATTTGCAAATGGCCCGGAATGAGGAACGGGGATTGAATGCGCCCTTGGCTTGGCGATATGGGGCAGGGCATGACGCAGAACCCTGGTACAATCCTTGTGCGCCCGCAGATGGGCGAGAATATCGGCGCCGCCGCGCGGGCCATGTTGAACTTCGGTCTTGACCACATGCGGATCGTTGCGCCGCGCGATGGCTGGCCAAACCCGGCGGCGGTGGCCATGGCCTCTGGCGCGGGGCGGGTGCTGGATGCGGCGCTGCTATGCGATGACCTGCCTGCCGCGCTTGGCGATTTCCATTTCGTCTTTGCCACCACGGCGCGCCCGCGCGACATGACCACGCCGGTCTATTCGCCTGAAGCCGCGATGCGCCTTGCCGCCGAAAAGATTGCCGCCGGACAGCGGGTGGGGATCATGTTCGGCCCCGAACGCGCCGGGCTGGAAAATGACGACATTGCCCGTGCCAATGCGATCATCACCGTGCCTGTGAATCCCGAATACCCCTCTCTCAATCTGGCGCAATGCGTGCTGCTCGTCGGCTATGAGTGGCGGCGCGCCACGCAAGAGATCACGGCGGTCGAGCCGTCGATGCCGGGCACGGAACCTGCCACCGCCCAGGAGATCGCGCATCTGGCCGATCACTATGAAGACCGTCTGGAAGAGGCAGGTTTCTTCTTTCCCGCGCATAAAGCGCAGGCGATGAAGCTGAAGCTGCGCAACATGTGGAGCAGCTTTCCCATGACCGCGCAGGACGTGCGCATGTTCCACGGGATGATGCGTCAATTGGTGCGGTGGAAAGACAGCGCAGACTGACTGGACCTTGCAGGGGGTCAGCCCTACTGTCCCATTCGAGCGACGAAGAGGCGAGAGATGAGCGGAAAACGCAGTATTTTCGAGGAAGTCGGCAGCGAGACAGACGCCCGTCCAGTGGCGCAGGCCGGGGGCATCGATCGCGGGCGCAGCTATGCGCGGCGCGGCATTCGCATCTGGCTGATGATCCTGTTTTCCCTCGTGGTTCTGATGATCGCTGTCGGCGGGCTGACGCGGCTGACCGATAGCGGGCTGTCGATCACGGAATGGCGTCCGCTGACCGGGGCCATTCCACCGATGAACGAGGCCGATTGGCAGCAGGAATTCGCGAAATATCAAGAGATCGACGAGTTCCGCATCCAGAACCAGTGGATGGAACTGTCTGATTTCAAGGTCATTTACTGGTGGGAATGGGGCCATCGGCAGCTTGGCCGCGTGATCGGCCTTGTCTGGGCGGTTGGCTTTTTGTGGTTCCTTGTACGGCGCAAGATCCCGCCGGGATGGGTGCCGCGTTTGATTGGCATTGGCGCACTTGGCGGGCTGCAGGGCGCGGTGGGCTGGTGGATGGTCCATTCCGGCGTGACGCAGGGCGAGGGCATGACCGACGTCGCCTCGTACCGGCTTGCGACGCATCTGGGGCTGGCCTTTGTGATCCTTGGTTTCATCGCGTGGTACGTGATGCTGCTGGGCCGGGAAGAACGTGACCTGATGCAGGCGCGGCGCGGCAAGGAACGGGCCGCATGGGGCATGTCCACGGGGCTGCTGCATTTCGCCTTCCTGCAAATACTGATCGGTGCGCTGGTGGCGGGGATCGACGCGGGGCGGTCCTACACCGACTGGCCGTTGATGGGCGGGCAGGTCTTTCCGCCCAATGCGTTCTATCTGGAGCCGGTCTGGCGCAACTTCTTCGAAAGCCCCGGCCTGGTGCAATTCGTACACCGGATTGTCGGCTATCTGCTCTTTGCCCTTGCAATCGGCGTCTGGATCGTGGGGCGTCGCAGCCCGCATAAGCGCACGCGTTTTGCCTTTAACGCGGCCTTTGCCGCCATCGTGTTGCAGATCGTGCTGGGCATCATGACGGTGCTTTACGGCGCGCCGTTGCAGGTCGCGATCCTGCACCAGTTGCTTGCCGTGGCGGTCTGGGTTCTGATCCTGCGCGCCCGTTTTCTGGCCGGGTATCCGGTCGCCTCCAGTATCCGGGAAGGATAAGTGATGAGTGCATATGATGAACTGATGGCCTTCAGCCGCGAAACGCAGGCTCTGGGCCAGATTCTGGGACGGCTTGGCTGGGACCAGGAAACCGTGATGCCCTCCGGGGCTGCACCGCAGCGGGGCGAGGAAATGGCCGCGCTGGAATCCGTGCTTCATGCGCGGCGCAGCGATCCGCGCGTGGGCGACTGGCTGGAGGCGGTCGATACCGCTGCGCTGGACGCGGTGGGCAAGGCGCAGATACGCGAAATCCGCCGCGCCTTCGAGCGGGCCAACAAGGTGCCCGGTGCGCTGGCTGCCCGCATTGCACGGGTCACGTCCGAGGCTCAGGGCAAATGGGCCGCCTCCCGCGCCGACGAGGATGTCGCGGCCTTCCTGCCCGTGCTGGAAGAGGTCGTGATGCTCAAGCGCGACGAGGGTGCGGCACTGGCCTCTGACGGCGATATCTATGACGCGATGCTGGACGACTACGAACCGGGCATGACCGGCGCGCGGCTGGACGAGATTTTCGGCGACATGCGCCCGGCGCTGGTGGAACTGCGCGCCGCCGTGCTGGAGCGTCCCGCCCCCACGGGGCTAAGCGGCAGTTTCGACGAAAGCGCGCAGATGCGTCTGACGCGGGAAGTGGCCAAGGTCTTTGGCTACGACATGAAGCACGGGCGCGTCGACAAGGCGGTGCACCCGTTCTCCTCCGGGTCCGGGCTGGATGTGCGCATCACCACGCGGACCAGCGCGACGGACCCGTTTAATTGCCTGTATTCGACGATCCACGAGGTTGGTCATGCGTCCTATGAGCAAGGGATCGACCCGGCCTATCTGCTGACGCCGCTTGGGCGCGGCGTGTCGATGGGGGTGCATGAAAGCCAAAGCCGGATCTATGAGAACCAGCTGGGGCGCAGCAAAGCCTTTTGCGGGTGGCTTTTCGGGCGCATGTCCGAAAGCTTCGGCGATCTGGGCGTGGCCGATGCCAAAGGGTTCTATGCGGCGGTGAACAAGGTGGATCGTGGCTTTATCCGCACCGAAGCGGACGAGGTTCAGTACAACCTGCACATCATGCTGCGGCTCGATCTGGAGCGTCAGTTGATGCGCGGTGAAATCGGGGTCGTCGATCTGGAAGAGGCGTGGAACACGCGCTTTGCCGCCGATTTCGGTTACGCGGTGGACAGGCCGTCCAATGGCGTCCTGCAGGATGTGCATTGGTCGGTGGGGCTGTTCGGCTATTTCCCGACCTATGCGCTGGGGAACGTCTATGCCGGGTGTCTGCACGAGGCGCTGCGCATGGCGGTTCCCGAACTCGACGGGCAACTGGCCGCGGGCGATCTTGGACCGGCAACGACATGGCTGCGTGAAAACCTGCAACAGCATGGCGGGCTTTATGCCCCGGCAGAGGTGATCGAGCGCGCCAGTGGGCAAGCGCCCAGCGTCGCGCCGCTGCTGTCCTACCTGCAAACCAAGTTTGGCGGTCTGTACGACCTTTAAGCGCAGCACGCTGTTACCAAGCGGAGCGGGCCGGTGGCCCGCACGCCGTTCATGGGGATAGCGGGCCCCGTGCGATCAGAAACGCGATACGCCGCGCGGCTGGGCTGTTACAGAAGGGCCATCCGCTCTGCGCGTTCTTCATCGGGGAAGGGGCGGTACAGCCCGAAATCGGCGGACGCGATCAGATCATGCACGGCGCGATGCAGCTGTTCGATACGCTCGTCCTTTTGACCGGTAAGGCGGAAGGCGCTGTCCAACTGGGCAAGATCATCAACTTCGACCTCAAGCAGGAAATCACGGTGATTGTCGCTGGCGAGGTTGAGCTTGCGCCGCATCAGCCGCCAATTGCGGATGGTGCCCCGATCCATAAGGAATTCCATCCAATCGGCAATCGCACCGGCGAAGGCGAGGGCCTTCGCCTCCTGTTTCAGGTCAATCTGGCAGGTATACATGTTCATGGCCGCGAGCATAGCCCGCAGCCGTGAATCTCACGTTAAGAGGCGTCGTCTGCCCCGGCCTCTTCTTCATCGCCCTGTTCGGCGATCCAGGCGACCGAAACGACCTCTTCGCCCTTGCCGGTGTTGAACACCTTCACCCCGCCAGCAGAGCGCGAGCGGAAGGAAATGCCGTCCACCGGCACGCGGATCGACTGACCCTTGGACGTTGCAAGCATGATCTGGTCTTCCATATCGACCGGGAAGGAAGCCACAAGCGCCCCGCCGCGCATCGCCTTGTCCATCGCCATCACGCCCATGCCGCCGCGCCCACGCAGCGGGTAATCATGGGAGGAGGACAGCTTGCCCGCGCCCCCGGCGGTGATGGTCAGGATCAGGTTTTCCGCCGCGGACATTTCCGCATAGCGTTCCTGCGGAAGCGGCGCGTTTGCGTTGCCTTCTTCCTCATCCGATACATCAGCTTCATCCGCCAAGCCCGCCATTGCACGGCGCATTTTCAGATAGGCAGCCCGTTCGTCAGAGGTGGCTTCGAAGTGCCGGATGATCGACATGGACACGACACGGTCCGAACCGGACAGCTTGATGCCGCGCACACCGGTCGACGCACGAGAGTTGAAGACCCGCACATCGGTGGCCGAGAAGCGGATCGCCCGGCCCGAATTGGTGACAAGCATCACGTCATCATCGTTGGAGGCGATGCGCGCATTGATCAGCTTCCAGCCTTCGCTTTCGCCTTCGAACTTCATCGCGATCTTGCCGTTGGCCTTCACATTGGTGAAGTCGGACAGCTTGTTGCGGCGCACCGTGCCGTGATCCGTGGCAAAGACCACTTGCAGGTCGTCCCACTCTTTTTCGTCCCGATCCACCGGCATGATCGCCGCGATGGAAACGCCGGTCGGGATCGGCAGGATGTTCACGATCGCCTTGCCCTTGGAGGTCCGTCCCCCTTGCGGTAGGCGCCATGTCTTGAGCTTGTAGACCATCCCATCGGTGGTGAAGAACAGAAGCTGCGTATGGGTATTGGCCACGAAGAGCGTGGTAACCACGTCTTCTTCCTTGGTCTGCATCCCTGCAAGCCCCTTGCCACCCCGGCGCTGTGCCCGGAAATCGCCCAGCGGCGTGCGTTTGATATAACCGCCCGAGGTGACCGTCACGACCATATCTTCGCGCTCGATCAGATCCTCGTCTTCCATATCGCCGGACCAATCGACGATTTCTGTCCGGCGGGGCACGGCGAAGAGTTCGCGCACTTCGCGCAACTCGTCCGAGATAATACCCATGATCCGCTCGCGGCTGCCAAGGATTTCAAGGTATTCCTTGATCTTGCTTGCCAGTTCTTCAAGCTCGTCCGTGACTTCCTTGACGCCGATCTGGGTCAGTCGTTGCAGGCGCAGTTCCAGAATGGCGCGGGCCTGCGTTTCGGACAGGTTATAGGTGCCGTCGTCATTCATCTTATGCGTCGGGTCGTCGATCAGACGGATATAGGCGGCGATATCGGCAGCAGGCCAGCGGCGCTCCATCAGTTTCTCGCGCGCTTCGGATGCGTCGGCAGAGGCGCGGATCGTGGCGACGACCTCATCGACATTGGATACCGCGACGGCCAGACCACACAGGATGTGGCTGCGTTCGCGCGCCTTGCGCAGTAAATAGGCCGTGCGCCGCGCCACGACTTCTTCGCGGAAGTCGATGAAGCAGGTCAGGAACCGGCGCAGCGTCAGTTGTTCGGGGCGTCCGCCATTCAGCGCCAGCATGTTGCAGCCGAAAGAGGTCTGCATGGGCGTGAAACGGAACAGCTGATTGAGAACGACCTCTGCCGTGGCATCGCGCTTGAGTTCGACGACCACGCGGACCCCGTTCCGGTCGGATTCGTCCTGAACATGGGCGATGCCTTCGATCTTCTTGTCGCGCGCGGCCTCGGCGATCCGCTCGATCATGGTGGCCTTGTTCACCTGATAGGGGATTTCGTCCAGCACGATGGCATAGCGATCCTTGCGGATTTCCTCTACCCGCGTCTTGGCGCGGATGGTGACGCTGCCGCGCCCTTCAAGATAGGCTTTGCGCGCACCGGACCGGCCCAGCATGATGCCCCCGGTGGGGAAATCCGGGCCGGGGATGTAGTCGATCAACTGCTCGGAGCTCAAATCCGGCTCTTCGATCAGCGCAAGGCAGGCATCCACGACCTCACCCAGATTATGCGGCGGAATATTGGTCGCCATCCCGACGGCAATACCGCCCGCGCCGTTGACCAGCATGTTGGGAAAGCGCGCGGGCAGAACCGTTGGTTCGCGGTCCTTGCCGTCATAGTTGTCCTGAAAATCGACCGTTTCCTTGTCGATATCGTTCAGCATGTAGGCGGCGGGCTTGTCCATGCGCACTTCGGTATAGCGCATCGCCGCTGCGTTATCGCCATCCATCGAGCCAAAGTTGCCCTGACCATCCAGCAGCGGCAGCGACATGGAGAAATCCTGCGCCATCCGCACTAAGGCGTCATAGATCGCGCTGTCGCCATGGGGGTGATATTTACCCATGACATCGCCAACCGGACGCGCCGATTTGCGGTAGGGCTTGTCATGCGTGTTGCCGGTTTCGTGCATCGCGTAGAGGATCCGCCGGTGGACCGGCTTCAACCCGTCGCGCAGATCGGGGATCGCGCGGGACACGATGACCGACATCGCGTAATCAAGGTAAGACGTCTTCATCTCGCGTTCGATCGAGATGGTCGGCCCGTCATGGACAGGACGTGCCGGTGTGTTTTCGTCCCCGTTTTCAGGAGTTTGCGCGTCGTCGCTCACGTTGTTCTGCCTGTTATTTGTGCGCCGCTATATCTTGCGGTGCAGCTTACCTCAAAGCGCATATGAAGTGCAATCTCTGAGCTTTGACAAATCTGGCAGCCGCGCCATTCAAGTGATAACATACTGTTTTTGTTGAAAATTAGGATTCAGCGCGCAAACTCGGTTCTACAGGCATTAAGAGTGAGGTCAATCATGACAATGTGCGAAACGGAACTGATGCTGAAAGGCTATGGGCTGACCACGGCGGAGATGTTCTATCACATGCCCGATTACGAACATGTGCTGAATACATTCGTCTGGCAGGAATACGATCTGGCGCCGGACCATCCGCGCCTGTTCAAGTTCATCGAGTTCTGGCGCGAGGAGATCGAGGGCGCGCTGCATTCGGTGCGATTCACCCATCGCAAGCTGCTGCGCTCTGGCGAGTGGCGCAATGTGGTGGGGGAGTTCACGCTCCACTGATACGCCATCTGACGTTACGTGCCCGGTGACGCAGCGGCGCGGCTCGGTCTAGGCTCTCCTTGCTCAAGCAAGGGGGAGGAAACCATGCGGCGCATGTTGGTGGATCAATCGGATATTACGAAGACGCGGATGGAAGACGTGCCGCGTCAGGACCTGGAACCGGGGCAGGTGCGCCTGCAGATCGAACGATTCGCGGTGACGGCGAATAACGTGACCTATGCCGCCTCTGGCTTTGCGATCGGATATTGGAAGTTCTTTCCCACCGGGATCGACGGGCAGGGCCTGCTGCCGGTGTGGGGATTTGCCGAGGTTGTCGAGACGCGCTCTGAACTGTTGGAGGAGGGCGCGCGGCTATACGGCTTCTACCCGCTGGCGGAAGAGTTGATCATCACGCCGGAAGAGCAGGGGCCCGTGATCCTTGACGCCAGCCCGCACCGCGCCGCGTTGCCCGTCGTCTATAACCGTTATGTGCGGGCCAAGGCCCGCTCCGCGCTGGACGAAGGCATGCAATCGCTGCTGCAACCGCTTCTGGCCACGTCTTATCTGTTGAGCGACTGGCTTCAGGATCAGCAGTTCTTCGGCGCGCAGCAGGTCATCGTGGGCAGCGCATCGTCCAAAACCGGGCTGGGGCTTTGCCTGTATCTGGCCGAGCTTGACCCGCGCCCGGTGCAGGTGATCGGCCTGACTTCTGCCGGGAACAAGGGCTTTGTGGAAGGGCTGGGGGCGTGCGACGCGGTTGTGACCTATGACGAGATCGAAAGCCTTGCCAAATTGCCGTCCGTCTATGTTGATATGGCGGGGAATGCCGAGGTAAAGCAACGGCTTCACGCGCATCTGGATGCAGAGCTGCGCCATTCTTGTGCGGTTGGCACCAGCCATTGGGATCAGTTCAGGCCCAAGCAGGACCTTGCCGGGCCGAAGCCGCAATTCTTCTTTGCGCCGTCCCAGATCGAAAAGCGCCGGGCCGATTGGGGGCCGGGGGTGATTGAACGGCAGATCGGTGCGGCATGGCAGCGGGTGGCCGAGCGCGCCGATGACTGGCTGGACCTGCGCGAACATCAGGGCATCGACAGCGCCGAAGCGGTCTATGCGGATGTGGCGGCCGGGCGTGCCCAGCCGCGCGATGGTCATGTGATCGCGTTGTGATCAGCCCCGGCGGCGGCGGCCACCGCGCCGTGCGCGCGGCTCTGCCGCGTCGTCGCCGGTGCCATCGCTATCGGAACTGAACGCGCCAAGCGCCTCCACGATCTCGTCCAACGACGGGGTGTCGCCGCGCGGCCGCGTGTCGAGCGCTTCGCGCATGGCGACCAGGTGTGCGGGCGTCGTGCCGCAGCATCCGCCAACGATTCGCGCGCCGCTATCGCGGGCCATGGCCGCGTAATCGGCCATCAATTCCGGTGTCCCGTCATAGTGGATGTGGCCATCGACATATTTCGGGATGCCCGCATTGCCCTTGGCGATGATCGGGCGGGCCGGATGTTCGGCTGCAAAGCCCTGAACGGTGCGCAGCAGGTCCGACGCCCCGGTGCCGCAATTGGCGCCGAATGCGATGGGCGGGTTAGGGATTTCGCTGACCAGCTTGACCAGATCGGTCGAAGTGACGCCCATCATCGTGCGCCCGGCGGTGTCAAAGCTCATCGTGCCGCACCAGTCGATCCCGGCCAGTTTGAAGCCTTCGGCAGCGGCGCGGTATTCTTCGGGGGCGGAAATCGTCTCAAGCCACGCCACATCGGCGCCACCGGCTTTCAGGCCGTCGGCGGTTTCGTGGAACATTTCCACGGCAAGCGCATGTGTCAGGCTGCCCACAGGCTCCATGATTTCGCCCGTCGGGCCGACAGAGCCCGCAACGACGATCTTGCGATCCGCCTTGTCGGCCAGGTCGCGCGCGATTTCCGCGGCGATGCGCGACAGGCGATGCGCCTGATTGGCGGCGTCATGCAGTTTCAACCGCGCGGCATTGGCCCCGAAGGAGTTGGTCAGGAAAATGTCCGATCCCGACTGGATCGCGCCATTGTAAAGGTCGATGATTTTCTCGGGATGCTCGTCGTTCCACATTTCGGGCGCGTCGCCCGACATCAGCCCTGCATTGAACAGGTTGGTGCCGGTGGCCCCATCAGCCAGCAGCACATCATGGGTGGAAAGCAGTGTTGTGAGAAGATTGGTCATGGCGGCCCCGCAGAATAACTTTCCGCACCTGTCACGCGACGGCCTGAGAGGCAACCTCATAATCGTCAAGATTGTCATGAGCCGTATTCAAGTCATCGCCGCTGATCGAAACGATGGGCGCGGGCCAGAACACTTCGCGCGCGATGTCCAGAATGCCGATGACCAAGGCGATGCGGGATGGGGCGGCGATATAGCGCGGGGCCCAGTCCGGCGCGAAGCTGGATTTGAACTGCCGCAGCCCGCCGGTTTTGAACAGCTCCACCCCCTTGAAGGATATGAAACGCCACACCGCGCTATGCGGGTTCGGACAGGCGGGCACGGAGGCGAGGTTCACGGACGAGACCCCAAGTGACTGCGCATAAAGGATGGCGGCGTGGACCAGCGCGTGCATGGTGCCATCGGGCATGTCATCCACATGGCGCATCAAATCCAGCGCCCAATTCGTTTGCGCCGTTTGCAGGGTGACATAGGCGATGAGAGTGCCATGTGCCTCGGCGACAAGGATTTTCTGGCTTGCAAGATAGGCCGGGCAATACCGGCCCATCGTTCCGCCGCGCGCGGCACCGACATGGGCGCACCAATCGGCATCCACCTGCGCCAGCGCGGGGGCGTCATAGGGCCGGGCAAACCGGATCGTTACGCCCGCCTTATCGGCCTTGCGCAACTTGCGGCGCAGATTGGCGCGCTCCGGCACGGAAAGGCTGTACCCCTCTGTCTGGATCACGGCGTCATCCGCCAGATGGAGGCAGCGCCAACCGGCGCGTTTTGCCACCGCTGCCGCGCGGGCGGAGGTCTTGTAGATCATCGCATAACGGTTCCGATCCTGTGCGCGCTGCTGCAAATGCAAAAAGAACAGCCCATCGGGATGCGCAAACGGGTCAAACATCGCGACCAGCGACTGCCCCGTGGTCCATACAGCGGCATGGGTGCCACCCAAACGTTCGATGGTCCCATTCGTTTGGCGGATCACATTGGTCTCCGCGCGCGGGGCAAGATCCACAGAGGGGGGCAGCGGGTCGCGCCAGCGTTGATCCTGCGCCGGGCGAAAGATCAGCAGCAAGGCCGCAAGCACCGCAGGTACAGCGTAATAGACAAGGCGGAAGCCCAGAACCGCGACGAGAAGCGCGGCGATATCGGTTTGCGCGGGCAACGCGGTGGCGGTCAGCGCCAGCAAGACCAGCTCAAACGGGCCAGCGCCTGCCGGAGCGCCGGACAAAAGCCCCGCGCTTAGCGCCAGAAAGAATACCGGCAGAAACGCCGCCAGGTCCGGGCGCGCGAAATCCGGAACCAGAATCCAGAGCGCAATAGCCGCGGCGGCCATATCGATGAAGGCCCAGCCGCTGGCGGCGCACATGACCCGCAGGCTGGGAAGATTGAGCGATCTGTTGCGCAGGCGCAGGACCGGAAACCTGAGGGAAACGGCGGCGATGGCTGCAACGGCGGCCAGTACCAGGCCCGAGGCAAGGCCAAACCCCGCAGGCATCGGCATCAACAGGCATGTCAGGGCGGTGATGGCCACCATCGCCGCGAGAAAGGTCAGGGAGACGAAGCCTGTCACCATGGCCGCCACGCCCGGGCCGAATCCATTCAGCAGGCGCCAACGCGCGAGTGTGGCGGTGATCAGCCCGAATCCTACGGTTTGCGACAGTGCAATCGCGGTGATGCCGCTGCCACGGGCCCGTGCGGCGGATAGTCCGGTATCAAGGTGACGATGGGCGATGACGTCGTATTGGCCCACCGCGAAAAAGCTGGTGGCGGTAAAAAGAACCGCCAGACCCCATTGCGCCGGACCGATCGCATTCCATGCGGCAGCCAAGGCGTCGATATCCTGTTCCTGCACCTGCGGCCACAGCACCGCGACGCAGATCGCCGCAACCCCCAGCGGGGCGGCCTGACGCGCGACGCGCCACAACATTTGCCAGATCGTTGAAAAAGCCACTACCCACCCCGAAACACGAATTACAGGGGGGCAGGGTAGAGCGGGGAAGTTGACCAAGTGTTTAGGCTTGGTGCGGCAAGGAGCGCGAAGGGCGCTCCCGCCGAGAAATCTGATGTAAAATTTCAGAAGTTTTTAGGAAACTTCCGACATGATCTGGGCTTTCGCCTCTGCCATCAGTTCGTTCATCTTGGCGCGGATCGTCGCCTCGTCCGCCTTGTCGCCCAAATCGCCGGAGACTTTGCGATAGACGTCTTCGTGGCCGGCTTCCTCGAAGTCGGATTTCACGACTTCCTTGGCATAGGCATCGGCGTCATCCCCGGTTTTGCCCAAAATTGCAGCAGCCCACAGGCCCAGAAGCTTGTTGCGCCGTGCCTCCGCCTTGAACTGCATTTCCGCGTCATGCGCGTATTTGTTCTCGAAGGCGTTCTCGCGATCGTCGAAGGTGCTCATGGTGTTATCCACCCGTCAGAAGTTTCCGTCCTATCCGATATGCGATGGTCAGGGCGCGGGCGCAAGAGAGAAGGCAGTGTGCAACGGCTTGCGACGACATGCCCCTTGGCGTATGAGATCGCCACCCGGGGGCCAAATGTGCCACCGGTGCAGTCGAAAGGAATTGCATGGCCCGGCGCAAGAAAATTTACGAAGGCAAGGCGAAGATCCTCTATGAAGGGCCCGAGCCGGGAACGATCGTTCAGTATTTCAAGGACGACGCCACCGCCTTTAACGCGGAAAAGAAGGACGTGATCGAGGGCAAGGGCGTGTTGAACAACCGTCTGAGCGAATTCTTCATGTCCGGGCTCAACCAGATCGGTGTGCCGACGCATTTCATCAAGCGGCTGAACATGCGTGAGCAACTGGTGCGCTCTTGCGAGATCATTCCGCTCGAAATCATCGTGCGCAACTATGCGGCGGGTTCGATGTCGAAGCGGCTGGGGATCGACGAGGGCACGCAATTGCCGCGTCCGATCGTGGAATATTGCTACAAGAATGACGAGTTGGGCGATCCGCTTGTCACCGAAGAGCATATCGCCGCCTTCGGCTGGGCCAGCCAGCAGGATATGGACGACATCGTGAGCCTTGCGCTGCGGGTAAACGACTTTTTGTCCGGCATCATGATGGCGGTTGGTATTCGCCTGGTGGATTTCAAGATCGAGATCGGCCGGTTCTATGAGGGCGATTTCGTGCGGCTGATCGTGGCCGATGAGATCAGCCCGGATAGTTGCCGCCTTTGGGATATCGAGACCGGGCGCAAGCTGGACAAGGATGTGTTCCGGCGCGATCTGGGCTCGTTGACCGATGCCTATACGGAAGTGGCGACGCGGCTTGGCGTGATGCCGAAGAATGCCGGTCAGTTCACCAAGCCCACGCTCATCAATTGAGGATGCGGTCGGGGCTTTTGAGTATTTGGGGAACAATGAAGCAGGAGAGCGGAGCGCGATGAAAGCTCGGGTGCATGTGATGTTGAAGAAGGGCGTTCTGGACCCGCAGGGGGAAGCGGTGCGTCATGCGCTGGGGGCCTTGGGGTTCGAGGGTGTGAACGGGGTGCGTCAGGGCAAGGTGATCGAGTTGGACCTGGCCGAGGGCGCGACGGAAGCGACTGTCAAAGAGATGTGCGAAAAGCTTCTCGCCAATACGGTGATCGAAAGCTACGCGATCGAGATGGGCTGACGCCGGTGCGGCCTTTGCGTGAGAGATGCGTGCGAAATGGGGACTGGGACGTGACGACAGGGATAAGCCGTTTGTTTCTGACCCCTTTTTGCGCTGTTGCGCTTTTGGGGGCATGTTCGGAGAGTGAAGGTATGGCGACTGCCGATCTCGCGTCTTCGACGCGTGTCGACCCGGCCAAGATCGAGCCGTGCTGGATCGCGGCGGGCCTGAAGGGTGACATCTACAAGTTCTTAACTCCGGAAGAGATCGGCGGCCTGTCCAAGGTCGGCGGGGCGTCGAAGGCGCAGGTCTCTCAATTCAAAAATTGCGTCGCCGCGTAACCTCTTCTGGTTTGCGTTCGGCTTGAAAAGAAAAGGGTGATCGTCATGAAAGCTGCCGTGCTTGTTTTCCCCGGTTCCAATTGTGACCGCGATCTGGTCGTGGCCTTTGAAGCGGCGGGGGCGGATGTGACGATGGTCTGGCACAAGGAGACAAGCTTGCCGGACGGGATCGACATCGTCGGCGTGCCGGGCGGGTTTTCTTATGGCGATTACCTGCGCTGTGGTGCGATTGCGGCGAATTCTCCGATCACGCGCGACCTCAAGGCCCATGCGGAGCGGGGCGGCTATGTGCTGGGGATTTGTAACGGCTTTCAGGTGTTGACCGAAACGGGTTTGCTGCCCGGCGCGCTGCTGCGCAATGCGGGGCTGAAATATATCTGCAAGACCGTGCCGTTGAAGGTGCAGACCTCGGACAGCATTTTTACCGAAGGGTATAATGCGGGCGATGTGGTCGGGTTTCCGATCGCGCATCACGACGGCAATTACTATGCCGATGACGAGACGCTGGCGCAGCTTGAGGGCGAGAATCGCATCGCCTTCACCTATGAGGACAACCCCAATGGCTCGCGCGGCGATATCGCAGGCATCCTGAGCCACAACCGCCGCGTGTTGGGTATGATGCCGCACCCGGAGCGGGCGGCGGATATCGGCCATGGTGGCACGGATGGAGCGGCGCTCTTTCGCGCATGCGTGGGGGCTTTGACCCCGGCGTGACCTGCGTCACTTGAGCAGACCGCGCCTGCGCCGTAATCTGTGGGCATGATGGGGACATCCGATCTTGGCGAAGGGCGCACGGTTTCGTGGCGCGTGCGAGCGGCGCTGGCGCTGCTGCTGGTCTTGGCCGGGCTGACGGTTTGGGTCACAAATCGGCTGCTGACGGATCGCTTTACCGAAACGACGCGCAATGCCGCCGAGCTTCAACTGGCGCTCAATTCCGGGAACCTGATGGCGGAGCTGCGTCAGAACCGGATCGTTCCGCAATTGCTGGCGCGCGACCCATCGCTGATCGAAGCGCTTGTTACCGGTGATCACAGCTTGTCGACGCAGCGGCTGATTTCCTTCGTAGAAGAGATCGGCGCGGCGTCGCTGATGCTGCTGGACAAGGATGGGCGCACGGTGGCGGCGACGGATCGCAACCGGATCGGCAGCCAACACCGGTCGGAGCAGTATTTCGTGGATGCAATCCGCAACACGGCGACGATCTTCACGGTGCAGCCGCTGGAATCGGCGGGCTATGCCTTTGTCTATTCGCGGCGGGTGACGTCGGGCGGGGATACGCTGGGCGTCATTCTGGTCGAGGTCGATCTTGCCAAGTTCCAGCGCGCCTGGGCGGGGATCTCCGAGGCGATCATGGTGACGGACAGCCAGGGCATCGTGATCCTGTCCACCGAACCACGCTGGCGCGGCAAGTCCGAGACCGAGGCGTTGGTGGACGACACCCCCCAGAACGCGATTTTGCGGGCCATCCGCGCCACAACCGATTGGAGCGCGCTGCCCGCGGATGCCTATTTGCAGGGCGAGGCGGTGATCCGGCTGGAGAAACCCGTGCCGTTCCGCGGCTGGCGCATGGTGTCCTTTACCACCTATGCCTCTATCAGAGAGCGGGTGAACGGCGTTTTGGCGTTGGAAATCATGGGCTTTGCCATCCTGCTGGCGCTGGCCTTCTACATGTTGTCGCGGCGTTCGGCCTTGCGTGTGGCGCTGTTCCAGCGGGAATCGTCGGAATTGCGGGCGCTGAATGCGCAATTGCAGCGCGAGATCGCGGAACGGGTGCGGGTGCAGGAAAACCTGGCCATGGCGGAACAGACGCTGGAACAGTCAAGCAAGCTGGCCGCGCTGGGGGAGATGTCCGCAGCGGTGAGCCACGAGTTGAACCAGCCTTTGGCCGCGATGAAGACCTATCTGGCGGGCGCGCGGCTGCTGTTGACGCGCAATCGCCCGGATGAAGCCCTGTCCGCCTTTGGCCGGATCGACGACCTGATCGAACGGATGGGCGCGATCACGCGGCAGCTCAAATCCTATGCCCGCAAGGGGCAGGAAGACCTGAGCCCGGTTTGCATGCAGGAGGCTTTGGCCGCCTCTTTGGCGATGATGGAGCCGCAGTTGCGCCAGCGCCATGTGCAAATCACGCGCAACCTGCCCAAGCGGCGGGTCGAGGTGATGGGCGACCGGCTGCGGATCGAACAGGTGATGATCAACCTCTTGCGCAATGCGATCGACGCCACCAAATCGGTGGATGATCCGCGCATCGACATCATCTTGGCCGCGGGCGAGACAGCCACATTGACCATTCGCGACAATGGGCCGGGCATCGAGGACAAGGACACGCTTTTCGAGCCGTTCTACACGACCAAGCAACCCGGCGACGGGATCGGGCTTGGGCTGGCGATTTCGTCCGGCATCGTGAACGAGCTTGGCGGCCGGTTGACGGCCAGAAACGGGCAGCGCGGTGGTGCGGTGTTCGAAATGCAATTACCGATCCTGGCGGAAACACCCGGCCAGGGCGAAGTAGAGGCGGCGGAGTAAAACTATGGCTCAGGCAATGAAGATCGCCATCGTGGATGATGAACGCGACATGCGGCAATCGATCAGCCAGTGGCTGGCCTTGTCAGGATACGACACGGAGACCTTTGCCAGCGCAGAGGATGCTCTCAAGAAATTGGGGCCCGATTATCCGGGGATCGTGATTTCCGACATCAAGATGCCCGGCATGGACGGGATGCAGTTTCTCAAGAAGCTGATGGGCAATGACAGCGCGCTGCCGGTCATCATGATTACCGGCCACGGTGATGTGCCCATGGCGGTGGAAGCGATGCGCGTGGGCGCGTTCGACTTTCTTGAAAAACCGTTCAACCCGGACCGGATGTCGGAACTGGCGAAGAAGGCCACGCTGGCCCGCCGGTTGATCATGGATAACCGTGCGCTGCGCCGGGAACTCAGCGATGGCGGGCAGATGATGAAAAAGCTCATCGGCAATTCGCCGGTGATGGAACGTCTGCGCGAAGACATCCTCGATCTGGGGCAGGCGGATGGCCATGTACTGATCGACGGTGAAACCGGGACCGGCAAGACATTGGTGGCCCATGCGCTGCATGCGGTGGGCAGCCGGGCGGGCAAGAAGTTCGTGCTGCTGTCCTGTTCGGCGCTGGATGAGGCACAGCTGAGCAAGCGGCTCTTTGGGCCGATGTTGCCCGAAGACGCGCAACTGCCCGCGATCGAAGAAGCGCGCGGCGGCACATTGGTTCTGGAAGACGTGGAGGCGCTGAGCGAGGCGCTGCAAGCCCGCCTTCTGAGCGCGATCAACGATCAGGGCACCCCGGCAGAGACGCGGATCGTCGCGATTTGTAACATGCAGGACGAAGGCCGGACCAGCGAAGACGCGCTGCGGCCCGACCTGTTCTATCGCATGGCCGCGCTGCGCATCACGGTGCCACCGCTGCGCCAGCGGGGCGAGGATATTCTGACGCTGTTCACCCGGCTGTCCGAACAATTCGCCGATGAATATGGCTGCGAGGCGCCCAAAGTCTCTGCGCAAGAAGCGGCACAATTGTTGCAGGCCCCGTGGCCGGGCAATGTGCGCCAACTGATCAACGTGGCTGAACGCGCGGTTCTGCAGGAACGGCGCGGGTCGGGTACGATTGCGTCGCTGCTGATGTCCGATCACGAGGAAATGCAGCCCGTGATGACGACCGAAGGCAAGCCTTTGAAGGAATATGTCGAAGCCTTTGAACGGATGCTGATCGACAATACGATGCGCCGCCACAAGGGGTCGATCTCTTCGGTGATGGAAGAGCTGTGCCTGCCGCGCCGGACCTTGAACGAGAAAATGGCCAAATACGGCCTGCAACGGTCAGACTACCTGTAAACCCAAAAGACGCTGGAAACCGCGCTTGTGACTGTGCGGTTTCTGGCCTGTTTGCGCGAAGATACAACCTTTAGTGGATTTTTGCCGCATTTTCTGGCGGAATAGAGGCACTTTTTTGAGCATCTATTTTTAAGGAGAGCGTCATGAAACGCATTCTAAAGGCTATTACGATCTGCGCAGTCACGTCACTATCTGCACCGCTTGCCGCGCAAGAGGCCGCGCCCGGCGATACCCTGTCCGCGCAACTCCCCCGCACACAGGACGTGGCCCGCTTCAAGCTGGTGAAATCCGCGAAAGAGGAAATGCGCCGCGATTCCGACCTTGCGCGTCTTAGTCTGATCGCGCTTGGCGGGTTGGAACGCGCATGTTGGCCCAATCCGTTTCAGGCCTGTGGCTGTACGCTCGATGGGTTCGCGACGTCCTGCTATTTCGTTGCCACCTGCCTGTCGGCTGGCTTGTGCGAACTGGACGATTAAGGCCGGGGCAGGGCTGTAACCCGCTGACATGCGATGTGACCGTCTGACCGATGGCCTGCGATTGCCTTGTGGCCTGCGCCGTGAAACACACGGGCTGACGGCACAAAGGGCAGGTGGTTATGCTGGATCGGATCGACGCGTTCTTGTTTGACATGGATGGTCTGCTTTTGGACACAGAACGGGTGTTCATGGAACTGGCGGTGGACCTGCTGGATCCGTTTGGCTTTTCCCGCGCCGAGACCGAGGGCTTCTTTCTGACGCTCGTGGGGTCCAGCAGCACGCATACGCAGGCGCGGCTGGAAGCGTTTCTTGGTGACCGGCTTGATCCGGCGGCCTTCTATGACACGTGGTACACCCATCTGAAGGCGCGGCTGGCCGATGGTATCCCGCTGCGCCCCATGGTGCGCGAAAGCCTGGAGGCCGCGCGCGCCACCGGGCGTCCCATGGCGGTTGTGACATCAACACGGGGCAAGGTCGCGCGCCATCATCTTGAGGTCGCCGGTCTGTCGGGCTTTTTCGATCATGTCACCGCAGGCGATGAGGTGTCGCAAAACAAGCCGCATCCCGCGCCCTATGCGGAGACAGCGCAAAAACTGGGGGTCGCGCCCACGGCCTGCGCCGCCTTTGAGGATAGCGACAAGGGGATCGCTTCGGCCATGGCGGCGGGTTGCGTGTCTTTTCAGATACCGGATTTGCGCGCACCGGACGTGCCATTGCCGGAACTTGGCCAGCATGTGGTGCCCAGTCTCGACCATGCGATGCGGAAACTGGGCGTTCTTTAAGGAAGGAAAGCGGCCCGCGATCAGGCGCGCTTGATCAACGAGACAGCCTGTCCTTCTTCATTGGTAAAGCAGGACCAGCGCCCGCCATCGCCCGCGTTGACGAGGATCTGATTGACCTCCAAAATCACGGCGGCGTCGCTCAGCGTTGCGCCGGGCAGGCCGGTCTGGGCCTCTACCGCCGCGATGCAGGACGCATTGCCGCGCCGGATCACGGCGTCCTCGGATACCTGTTGCATCGTGGCTTCATCGCACGCGGCGAGGGTCAGGCCGGCTGCAACCAGCAGGGCGATCGTTCGGGACATAGTTACAGAAACTCCTTGAATTCTTGGTCTGTTTGCTTGCCCGGACCGTGATCGGCACCGCCGCGCCTGTCAAGCCATGGTGCCAAGGGCCGGGCGCGTTGGTGGCCAAAAGCGCGCAAAAGGGCGTTGCCGCTTGTGCCAGGGGCACCCCCGGCAATGGCCGCGATATAGCGCCGGGCAGCGCCGCAAACATTGCCCATTGTCATTTGCCGCCGAAACACTTTAATTAGATGGAAGGGAGGTCGCAGTATTGCGTCCCCCTACAGAGAGTTTCGCTGTTTCGGATTCGCGCGGGTTGTCCTGCAGGACCAGAACAGACCGATTGGGCCCCGGTGACACACCACGGGCCACGAGACGCCGGAAGGCCCCGAGGGGTTCTGAGGCAAACAAATGGGGGCAAGGTCGCCTTGCCTCGGAGAAGAACCGCGATGACGCGCGTGAGGAGTGCAGTATTCCCAGCAGACGGCCCTAAGGGCCTTTTCTGCCGCGCGTCAGCTATCGCTCAGACAAGACACGTTCCCAGATCGGCCGCCCCTCCGGGCGCGGCACGGCTGCGCGCGCGCAATGGAAATAAATGGCAAAGAAGATGCTTATCGATGCCACCCACGCGGAAGAAACCCGCGTCGTGGTGGTGGACGGAAACAAGGTCGAGGAATTCGACTTTGAATCAGAAAACAAACGCCAACTAGCCGGAAACATATATCTCGCTAAAGTCACCCGTGTGGAGCCGTCGCTTCAGGCGGCCTTCGTGGACTATGGTGGAAACCGGCACGGGTTCCTGGCGTTCTCGGAAATTCATCCCGACTATTATCAAATCCCCGTCGCCGACCGTGAGGCGTTGATGGAGGAAGAGCGCGCCTATGCCGAAGCGCAGCGCGCGCGGGACGAAGAAGAAGAAACCAAGCCCAAACGCAAATCGCGTTCGCGCAGCCGGTCCAAAGCGGCCAAGGCGAAGGATACCGATGCGGTCGCTAAGGCCGATGTCGCTTCGCAAGAGATCGAGGGGATGCAAACCATCGACCTCGATGATGGCGGCGATGACGGTGACGCGGTTGGCACCCATATGGATACGGTCAAGGAAACCCCGGTGGATACACCGGCGGCGGATGAGGCCCAGTCCGAGGACACCCAATCTGACGAGGCTTCGTCCGATACGACTGTTGCCGAGGATGCTGCGGCTGCGGATGCGGCACCTGCGGACGAAACCGCCGCAGAGGCAGAAACATCCGACGAGGATGACCACGCGGATAACGGCGAAGACGATCAAGCCGCCGCCGACGCATCGGCGCGCGATGACAGCATCGAATCCGTGGCCGAAGAGGATGACAGCGAAGACATTCGTCCGGCCCGCAAACCGCGTCCGCGCCGGTACAAGATTCAGGAAGTCATCAAGGTTCGCCAGATCCTGCTGGTGCAGGTCGTCAAGGAAGAGCGCGGCAACAAGGGCGCGGCGCTGACCACCTATCTGTCGCTGGCAGGCCGCTACTGCGTGCTGATGCCGAACACCGCCCGTGGCGGTGGCATCTCGCGCAAGATCACCAATGCCGCCGACCGCAAGAAGCTCAAGGAGATCGCGAACGAGATCGAAGTGCCGCAAGGCGCGGGTCTGATTGTTCGGACCGCCGGGGCCAAGCGCACCAAGGCCGAGATCAAGCGCGACTATGAGTATCTGCAACGCCTGTGGGAACAAATCCGCGAGCTGACGCTGAAATCCATCGCGCCGGCGAAAATCTATGAAGAGGGCGACCTGATCAAACGGTCGATCCGCGATCTTTATAACCGTGAAATCGACGAGGTCTTCGTGGAGGGCGAGCGCGGCTACCGTATCGCCAAGGACTTCATGAAGATGATCATGCCGTCCCACGCCAAGAACGTGAAACGGTATGAAGACAGCCTGCCGCTTTTTGCGCGCTATCAGGTGGAAAGCTATCTGGCGGCGATGTTCAATCCGACGGTTCAGTTGAAATCCGGCGGGTATATCGTGATTGGCGTGACCGAAGCGCTGGTGGCAATCGATGTGAACTCTGGCCGGGCGACCAAAGAAGGCTCGATCGAGGAAACTGCGCTCAAGACCAACCTTGAGGCCGCCGATGAGGTGGCGCGCCAATTGCGTCTGCGTGACCTTGCTGGTCTGATCGTCATCGACTTCATCGACATGGACGAGCGCAAGAACAACTCGGCCGTGGAAAAACGTCTGAAGGACAAGCTGAAAACCGACCGCGCGCGGATTCAGGTTGGGCGGATTTCGGGCTTTGGCCTGATGGAAATGTCTCGTCAGCGTCTGCGGCCCGGTATGTTGGAAGCCTCCACGCAGCCATGCCCGTCTTGCCATGGGACTGGTCTGATCCGGTCGGATGACAGCATGGCCTTGTCGATCCTGCGTCAGATCGAAGAAGAAGGCACGCGGCGTCGGTCGCGCGAAGTTCTGGTGACGTGCCCGGTCGGGATCGCGAACTTCCTGATGAACTCCAAGCGCGAACATATCGCCCAGATCGAAGCGCGCTACGGCCTGTCCGTGCGGGTCGAGGGCGATCCAAGGCTGATCAGCCCTGACTTCACGCTTGAGAAGTTCAAGACCGCAACGCGCACCGTGCCCGAAGCCGAAGCGCCCGTCGTGTCGGCGGATGCGACGATCATGGAAGGGCTCGACGAAGAGACAGAGGCCGAGGCGGACGCGGATGAAGCGCCCAGCACCAATGATGCGCGTGGCGAGACCGGCGAAGATGGAGAGGCGAAGCCCAAGCGCCGCCGTCGCCGTCGTCGTCGGCGGAAATCGTCGTCCTCAGACGCAGAGGGCAATGAGAACGGGTCCGACGGGTCCGAGGCGGAAGCCGCGCCTGACAGCGATGCCAAAGCCGACAGCGATGACGCCGCGAAAGATGGCGCTGCGGCCAAATCCGATGCGGATGCGGAAGCGGAACCAACAGCCGACGCAGAGCCTGATGCCGAAGAGAAGCCGAAGAAGCGGACACGGTCCACGCGGTCGTCCCGCTCCAAGTCAAAGACCGCAGCTGAAACGGCAAAAGCGGATGCGCCAGCGGCAAATCCCGGTGCGGATGGCGCAAGCCAGGCAGAGGCGCAGCCCGATGCCGATGTGCAGCCTGAAACCGTGACGCAAGAGCCTGTCGCCGAAGCTGCGGCAGAGGAAAAGCCAAAGAAACCGGCGCGGACCACACGCTCGCGGGCCAAGAAGAAAGAGCCTGTCGCCGCAGAGACCATGGCAGTCGAGGCTGTGGCTGACCCGGTGGCGGAAGCCCCAGCAGACGCCGCGCCCGAACCGGTCGTGGAACCCGTTGCGGAAACCCCGGCGGCAGAGGTCGAAGTCGCCTCCGCGCCAGAGCCGCAGCCAGAACCCGTCGCGGCGGAGCCGGAGGCCGAAGCCTCTGCCAAGCCCAAGCGGCGCGGTTGGTGGTCGCTCGGCTCCAAGTAACCGCCGACAGATCTTGAATCAAAAACGCCCCGGTAGAGTGCCGGGGCGTTTCGCGTTTTGGGGGCCTGTCTTAGCGGTTTTGACGGCGGCGGATCATACCAAGCCCGGCAACGCCCAACGCCAGCAGCGGAAAGCTCGCCGGGAGCGGAACTGGGGCGACCTCCGCGAAGGAGATCGTGGCCAGAACCCCGCTGGCAGAGCCGACAGTGCCACCGGGCGCCTGCGGACGGCCAATCAGGAAATCCAGATCGGCCAGCGCGGCAATCGGATCGGCCGTGTCGGTGGCACCCGTCGCAGTGGGCGGAGCAAAGGCGGCCCCGTTTCCGTCATCCGCTTCGGTCCCGGCATCCCATGCGTCGCCCGCTGTCACGGTGATGTCGGACAGGGCGGAAAACCCGCCCATGGCGTCAAACAGTTCGTAGGCCATGGAATCGTCATTGCCGATGAAAGTATCGTTGGACGGGATCACCATGGACAGGAAGCTGAAATAGCGGTGCGAAGTTGGGTCGAGATCGACAGTGATCGTCGTGCTTTCGCCGGGGTCCAGAACGGGCGCGCCAGCGAAACCTGCCGGATTGGCCAGAACCGCCGTCGTGTGGGAGGTGCCATTCGCGGTGTTCGCGGCCTCCACATCCGCGATGACGCCCGCGGGCGAGCCTTCTTCTGCCAAAAGCTCCACCCCCGCGCTGGCGGAACTGCCCGCGTCGAAAGTGTCAAAGCTGCCGTCATGGAAGATCGACAAAAGCGGCGTTAGGTACAGCCCGCCGCCCGGTTGGGTGTTGGTGATCGTCACATCAATAGGAACTGCGGCCGCAGAACTTGCAATCAGTGCCGCACCCGTTGCCGATAGTGCCAGCGAACGCATGCGACTGCCTGGGTTATGTTTCATGGTTTCCTCCTTATTGGACCTTGGGCAAAATTGCCGTGCCTTAGGCCTAGCGGTATCTGGAGGAAAACGGCGCTAACATGTTCTCAAACGCAGGTGACCGGGTGTGAGATATGCGTGTGACGCGGGCCAGGGGGGCGTGCGGCTCAGCCCTTGCGGATCACCCAGCGCGCCACAGTGTCGGTGCTGGCCGCCTCGACCAGCTCATGCCCGGCCTCATGGCAGAAATGCGGGATGTCGATGATCGCGGCGGGATCGTCCGTCAGCACAGTCAGGCTGTCACCGGAGGCGAGCGGCTGCAGCCGCTTGCGGGCTTTCAGCACGGGCAGGGGGCATTTCAGCCCGGTGGCGTCGAGTTCGGAATGGCTCATACCCCCTCAGATAGGCACCATGTTTCAGGCTGTCCACAGGGATGTGACCACCTGACCCCGTGACGCGGGCGCCCGCTTGACATAAGTCGGTTTCATGTTCGGAATTGATCTCATCGACGCGGGGCTTGCGCCCTCCATGTTCGTGGCGCTGCTGGCCGGTGTGATCAGCTTTCTCAGCCCCTGTGTTCTGCCGATCGTGCCGCCCTATCTGGCCTATATGTCTGGCGTGACTGTCGGCGAGATGTCCGAGGCGGGCGCGGCGCGGCGCAAGACCATCCTGACCGCGCTGTTCTTCGTTCTGGGGCTGTCGACGGTGTTCCTGTTCCTGGGCTTCACCGCGTCGGCCTTCGGGGCGTTCTTCCTGCGCAATCAGGAACTGTTCGCGCAGATTTCCGGCGTCGTCGTGATCGTCTTTGGCCTGCACTTCCTGTCGATCTTTCGCATCCCGTTTCTGGATCAGGAGGCGCGGATCGACGCCGGCGATCGCGGTGGCAATGCGTTCGGCGCCTATTTGCTGGGGCTGGCCTTTGCCTTTGGCTGGACGCCCTGCATCGGCCCGCAGCTTGGCGCGATCCTGACCCTTGCAGCATCCGAAGCGTCGGTGGCGCGCGGCACAGTTCTCTTGGGGATTTACGCGGCGGGCTTGGGCATTCCGTTTCTGCTGGCGGCCATGTTCATGAGCCGCGCAATGGGTGTGATGAACCGGCTCAAACGGCATATGGGCCTGATCGAAAAGATAATGGGTGTCCTGCTGATTCTGGTCGGTTTGGCCCTGGTCACGGGCGCGTTCACCAGCTTCTCCTGGTGGCTGCTGGAGAAATTCCCGGCACTGGCCAATTTCGGCTGATCCAATCGAGGCGCGGCTGGCCTTACTTTGGCCGAAAATCGTTGTTAACCTTACCGGGTATACGGAGAAGGCATGAGCAGCGCCCCCGAAAACCAAACTGTCACACGGCGCCGGGTGTTCTACATCCCCGGCTACGATCCTATGCCGCCCCGCCGCTACCGCGAGCTTTATCGCAGCGAAGGGGAAGCGCAGGCGCGTATCAGCGGCTATGATCTTGCCCTTGTGCCGCGTGAGGTGCCGCCGGACGGGTTCGGCTGGGGCGTGCAAGCGCAGATCGACGGCGCAGAGGTGCGCAGCGAGATCGACGTGCTGGTCTGGTCCGACATCGTACAGGCCAGTATGCCGGATTCGATCCCGGCCACTTACGGACAACTCATTCGGACCGCGTGGATTTATATCTCGACCGGCGCGCTGTGGCGGCTGATGCGGCTGCGCAAGGGGCCGATCATCGCGGCGCTCTACCCGGTGGCGATGCTGTTGGGGCAGGCGCTGTTGGCAGGGCTGCTGGCTTGGGCCGTCTACGCGCTGATCACATGGGGATTTGGCTATGTCCGCAATGACAGCCTTGCCGGGGATCCGGTGCTGCACCGGCTGGCCGGGCTGGGCGCGGGGGCGGCGGCGGCGTTGCGGCTGATGCGCTGGTTCAAGGCGCGCGATGGCCGGATTTTTGCCTATTACCTGATGCATGACTATGCCTTTTCCGCCGGGTTGCGGGGGGAGACTCCGCCGCAACTGTCCGCGCGGCTGGACGCGTTTCGCGACAAGATCGCAGCGGCGCTGACAGAAGATTATGACGAGGTTCTGGTGGTGGGCCATTCCTCGGGCGCGCATCTGGGCGCGTCGATCCTGGCCGATCTCATCGCGCAGGGGCAGGTGCCAGCGGGGCGCAGGCTCGGGTTTCTGACATTGGGGCAGGTGGTGCCGATGGTATCCTTCCTGCCGCGGGCGCAGGGGCTACGGCGTGATTTGCAGGCGCTCTCGGTGTCGGAAGACGTGACATGGGTGGATGTCAGCGCGCCGGGCGATGGTTGCGCCTTTGCCCTATGTGATCCGGTCGCCGTTTCGGGCGTGGCTGTACCGGGCACCCGCTGGCCATTGGTCTTTTCGGCGGCCTTCACCCAGACCCTGTCACCGGACACATGGAAGCGGTTGCGGCGGCGGTTCTTTCGGCTGCATTTCCAGTATCTTTGCGCCTTCGACCGCCCTAAGGATTACGACTATTTCCAGATCACTGCCGGACCGCTCAGCCTTGCGGCGCGCTATGCGGGGCGTGCGCCGTCGAAGTCGCGGATCGTGACGCCGGTGAACAAGTTCACATCGGTCGGCCCATGACCTCGCCCCGAGTGCCGCCAAAACCGCCAAGCCGCCCCGACCGGGTGTCGCTGTGGCGATATGCGCGCCTGTTTCGGCAGGATATCCTGTCGGCGCAGCCAGAGCGGCTATATCGCGCGTGGATGGCCGAATTTCGCACGCCGTTCTTCCGGTCTTATCTGGTGAACCAACCCGATCTGGTGCGCCGCGTGCTGAAAGAGCGCCCCAAGGATTTCCCGAAATCCAACCGGATCGCCGAAGGGCTGCGGCCACTTCTGGGCGAGTCCGTCTTCCTGACCAATGGCGCGGCGTGGGAACGTCAGCGGCGCATTATCGATCCCGCCTTCGAGGGCGGCCGCCTGCGCGAGACGTTTCCCGCCATTTGGGAGGCCGCGCAGGCTTGCGCGACGCGGCTGGAGGCCCGCGCGGGCGCGGCGGTCGAGATCGAGGAGCAAGCCAGCCATGCCGCTGCCGACGTGATCTTTCGCACGCTCTTTTCGATCCCCATCGAACATGAATTGGCGCGCGACGTGTTCGAGGAATTTCGCCGCTATCAACGCAGCCAGCCGATCCTGAATATCGCGGCCTTCGTTCCGCTGCCGCGCTGGTTGCCGCGGCTGTTTCGCAAGGATACGCGGGCCAGTGCCGCCCGAATTCGGTTGCTGATCACGCGGCTGACCGACGCGCGCGCGGCGGATATCCGCGAGGGAACCGCGCCGGATGATCTGGCCACCAAGATCATGACGACGGTTGATCCGGTGAACGGCGACAGTTTCACACCGCAGGAGATGGTCGATCAGGTGGCCATTTTCTTTCTTGCCGGGCATGAAACCTCGGCCTCGGCACTGGCATGGAGCCTCTACCTGCTGGCAGAGCATCCCGATTGGCAAGCGCGCGTGGCGCAAGAGGCGCAAGAGGCGCTGCAGGGTGGCAGGGCCGATTTCGCTGCGGTGTCCAAGCTGCGTGTGGCGCGCGATGTGTTCCGCGAGGCGCTGCGGCTTTATCCGCCGGTCCCGATGATGGTGCGCGAGACCCAATGCCCCGAACAGTTCCGCAATCGGCAGGTTCCGAAAGGCAGTCAGATCGTGATCAGCCCATGGCATCTGCACCGCCACACCCAGCTATGGGACAATCCCGATGGGTTCGATCCGGGCCGATGGGGGGGCAAGGCTGCGCAAGCCTGCCCGCGCGATGCGTATATCCCGTTTTCGGCCGGGGCGCGTGTCTGCCCCGGAGCGGGGTTCGCCATGGTCGAGGGGCCATTGCTGCTGGCCCATATCCTCAAACGGCTGCGGGTGGAGCCGCTGGACGTTCCCGTTCCCGTTGCGCACCTGACAGTCCGCAGCCGGGATGGCATTCGCCTGCGTCTTGTCCGCCGCTAACATGTACCATCGCCGTCAGGCATGGATTAAGACGAACGAAAGTTAGGAATCAGGGGATACGTTATGGCTGATCTCGCGGCAATGCGCGCGCAAATGGAAACCGGCAAAGGCTTTATCGCCGCGCTTGACCAATCCGGGGGCTCGACCCCGAAGGCGCTGGCGCTCTATGGCGTGGACGCGGCGGGCTATGGCTCTGAAGAAGAGATGTTCGCGGAGATCCAGAACATGCGCGCGCGGATTATCCTTGCGCCCGATTTCACCAATCAGAAGGTGATCGGCGCGATCCTGTTCGAGCGGACGCTGAACGAAAAGATCAATGGCACACCCGTGGCGGAATTCCTGTGGGGCGAAAAGCAGATCGTACCCTTCCTGAAGATCGACAAAGGGTTGCAGGACGAAGCGGACGGCGTGCAACTGATGAAGCCGATGCCGGGTCTGGACGACGTTCTCAAACGCGCAGCGGGCATGGGGATTTTCGGCACCAAGGAACGGTCGGTCATCCACGAAGCGAATGAAGCGGGCATCAAGGCCGTGGTAGCGCAACAGTTCGACGTGGCGCGGCAGGTCTGCGCGGCGGGTCTTGTCCCGATCGTTGAGCCGGAAGTGTCGATCAAATCCGCGACCAAGGCCGAAGCCGAGGCGATCATGCGCGATGCGATCCTCGCCGAACTTGACGGCCTGAGCGACGATCAGACGGTGATGCTGAAGCTGACGCTTCCGTCTGAAGCGAATTTCTTCGATGTGCTTGCGGACCATCCGCGCGTTCTGCGTGTCGTGGCGCTGTCGGGCGGTTATTCGACGGATGAGGCCTGCAGCCTGCTGTCGCAAAACGGCAAGATGATCGCCTCGTTCAGCCGTGCGCTGACCGAAGGTCTGCTACAACAGATGAGCGATGACGAATTCGCGGCAGCGATTGGGTCGAATATCGACAAGATCTACCGCGCCTCTGCGTAAAGGCACCGTGGCCGGAAGCCGGCGCGGCTTCCGGCGGTTTTCCGGTGCGGAACACCGGCTCGCGCATTTTGGGAAACGGGGCAGGAAACCGCGCCGGTTTCCTGTCGGTTTGCGTGTCGCAAACCGCTACGCGATTGCTGTGATGGGATCGCGATTGCAGAAAATCACCACATGGCCCGCATTCTCGATCGCGCGGAAACCGCGGCGGTGCAGTTCGGCGATAAACTGATCCCGTCCCACATAGCGTTCGATGTCGCGCCAGCGCCGCCGCACGATCCCGCCCTCGCAGGCAATGCGTGAGCTGAACAGATCCGTCATATAGGCATCAGGCGATGCGATCGGGTGCTTTTTCGTGATCATGTGACAAGTGTTGCCGCGTTTGGGTTAACGCTGCCTTACCCGGTCCAGCACGAACACCCGGATGGCAGAGGCGAGCCCGGCATCGGTTCCCCGGCGTTCGTCGATCTCGGCGGCGAGTTCATTCAGCGCCTTGCCGTCTTCGCGCGCGATATCGCGAAAGGCCTGCCAGAACGGCTCCTCAAGCGAGACCGAGGTGCGGTGCCCGCGCAATGTCAGGGAATGTTTGACGGGCCGTGCCGTCATCTGTCGCGCTTATGGCCATCAAGGTCTTTCTCGGCCTTGCTGGCGACAGTTTTCGCGGCGGTCTTCTCAGCCTTGCTGCGTCCGAATTTCACCGCGTTTTCGTCGGCCCGGGCGCGCTCTTGCGCCCGAGCCTTGGCCTTGCGGGCCTTGTTGAGATTGACGACCGTCACTTCGGCCCGACCATGTTTTCGGGACGCACGACTTCCTTGAACCGCTCTTCGGTGACAAAGCCCAGCTTGACCGCTTCTTCGATCAGCGTGGTGCCGTTCTTATGCGCCGTCTTGGCAACCTTGGTCGCATTGTCATAGCCGATTTCGGGGGCCAGCGCGGTCACCAGCATCAGCGACTCGCGCATCAGCTTGTCGATCCGGGTCTCGTCCGCGCGCAGACCCTCCATCAGGTTGTCGGTAAAGGCAGAGGCCGCGTCGCCCAGAAGCTGCATGGATTGCAATACGTTATAGGCCATCATCGGCTTATAGACGTTCAGTTCGAAATGGCCCTGCGAGCCGGCAAAGCCCACCGCCGCGTCGTTACCCATCACATGGGCACACACCTGCGTCAGCGCTTCGCATTGGGTCGGGTTCACCTTGCCCGGCATGATCGAAGATCCCGGCTCATTTTCCGGCAGGATCAGCTCGCCCAGACCGCAGCGCGGGCCAGAGCCGAGCAGCCGAATGTCATTGGCGATCTTGAAAAGACTCGCCGCAACGGTCTTGAGCGAGCCAGAGATTTCGACCATCGCGTCATGGGCGGCCAGGGCTTCGAACTTGTTGGGCGCGGTGACGAAGGGCAGGCCGGTGATGTCGGCCATATGCCCGGCAACCGCCACATCCCAGCCCGGCTTCGTGTTCAGACCGGTGCCAACGGCCGTGCCGCCTTGCGCCAATTCATAGATCCGGCCAAGCGCATCCTTCACGCGCTGGATTCCCATCGCAACCTGATGCGTATAGCCGGAGAATTCCTGGCTCAGCGTCAGGGGCGTCGCGTCCTGTGTGTGGGTGCGCCCGATCTTGATGATGCCGTCGAACTCCGCGACTTTCTTCTCAAGCGCGGCATGCAGCTTTTCCAGCCCCGGCAGCAGCACATCGCGCGCCGTCATCGCGGTGGCGATATGCATTGCCGTGGGGAAGGTGTCGTTGGAGGATTGCCCCATATTGCAGTGATCGTTCGGGTGTACCGGATCCTTAGAGCCGATAGTGCCGCCCAGAATTTCAATGGCGCGGTTCGCGATCACTTCGTTGGCGTTCATGTTGGACTGGGTGCCGGACCCGGTCTGCCAAACCACCAGCGGGAAGTTGTCATCCAGTTTGCCGTCGATGACTTCGCCCGCCGCTTCGATGATGGCGTCGGCCAGTTTCGCGTCCAGCCCGCCTTGCGCCTTGTTCTGCATTGCGCAGGCTTTCTTGATGACGCCAAGCGCGCGCACGATGGCCACGGGCTGCTTTTCCCAGCCGATCGGGAAATTCATGATCGAGCGCTGCGTTTGCGCGCCCCAATACTTGTCGGCAGGAACCTCAAGCGGGCCAAAGCTGTCGGTTTCGGTCCGGGTTTGGGACATGGGGGATAACTCCGCTGGAATACTGTCGTATGCGGTTTACCCCCGTGCCGCAGCCAAAGCAATCGGCGCGAGGCGGGTCAGTTTGGCGCGGGCTTACTTGCGGAAGCTGTCCAGCGACACGACTTCGCCCTCGCGTGCAGGCTTGGATGCATCATCCTCTGCCACGTCATCGCTGGGAATGTTCGCTTCTTGAGGCTCGATCGGGCTGATCACGGCCTCATCTTCGGCTTCATGCGCCTCGAAGCGCAGGCCGAATTCCACCGAGGGATCCACAAAGGTCTTGATCGCATCGTAGGGAATATAAAGCGGTTCGGGCTGGTCGCCGAAATTCAGCGTCACAGAGAACCCTTCGTCGGTCACATCCAGCCCATCATACCAATGTTGCATCACAACCGTCATCTCCGACGGGTATCTGTCGGACAACCAATCCGCCAGTTCCGCATCCGGGTGCGATGTATCGAAGGTGATGAAAAAATGATGCGCGCCGGGCAGCCCTTTATCGGCCACCTGCTGAAGAACCTTCCGGATCAGGCCACGCATGGCCTCATGCATCAGGTTGCCATATTCGATGCTGTCGCTCATGACATCTCCGCCGCAATATGGGTGTGAGCATACGGAATTTATCGGGCGTGAAAAGGGGGGTGGACGTGTCAATTTTCGGCAGGATGTACAAACCGGTGCAAACGACCCCGAACGGGGCATAAATGGCGTAAAACAGCCGGTTTTCCCGCGGATTTACGCGGGTAAAGATTAAGTTAAGCAGAATGTAGGGAGGAAGTGCAGGCTTCTGTTGCCAGGTGCCTGCGAACCCCGCCTGACGCGGCTAGGCGTCAGGGCTTAAAGTCGGTTCGACTCGAACTGCTTACGCAGCCAGAGCAACCGGAGCACGATTGTCGTTTGCAATTGTACTGTTTTCGCCGATAACGGTGGCAGACAGCCGAGACAAAGCATAACCCCTTTAGACGTCCGTCGATCCTGTTTCGGCCCCCCGATTCTGATGACTTTCCCCAAACGAAGGAAAACGCCAGAGTGTGTTGGTGGAGCCGCCGGGTACCGCCCCCGGGTCCGATCCGCTTATTACGAGCGCGTTTATGTCCATAGTTCCGAAGAACGATTTGAATATAGGCGGGGCGCTGGCCATGTGCAAGGCCTTGCTTTGCAAAGCTATACCCCGAAAAGGCGAGATAAGCGCTTGAAAACAGATGTTTAGGGCCGAAAAGTCATGGGAGATGGGTGTGAATTTGGCGGCGTGTTCGCGGGCGCCTAGATATTGGCGGCGATCAGCCAAAGCGCGAGCGCTGCTTCGATCCCGCCGAAAACCGCCAGTTTGCGCAGCGGCGGTGCGTCGAATATCAGGCTGACCACCCGGCCCAAGGCCGCTCCGGCAAAGGCAAACCCGATCATGGCATAGGCCAGCGGCTCGCCCAGCCAAAGTGCGGCCAGCCCCATCGCCACGAACAGCCCTCCGACGGACGCGCGCATCTCGCTCAGCCCCATGGTGCTGGCGGTTGGCTTCAAATCCAGCGCCTCCGCGGTGTAGCGCGGTGCGATGAACCCAAACAGACCAAAGGCAATGGTCAGCAGGCTGGCGGCGATGTTCATAAACTCTGTCATGTGGCGGGAAATAGCGGCGATGGGCGCGGCGACAAGGGTCAGCCCTGCTGGGCCCGCCGGGCCATGACATCGGCGGCAAGCTGGCGGGTATAGGTTTCCAGCGCGCGAAGATGGGTGTCGCAGGCTTCGGCGTCCCGCGCGTCAAGCGCATCGACGATGGCGGTGTGCAGCGCGACGATCCGGGCGCGGCTGCGGGCCGTGAAAGTGATCATGTTCATCAATGGCTGCATTGCCTCGACAGGGCCGGCGAGGTGATAGGACAGAACCGGATTGCCCGCTGCATCGACCAGCGCCCGGTGAAAGGTCACGTCAGAGGCGCAGAAGGCCTCATCCGTAAGATCGGTCTGCGATTGGCGGCGCAGCTCGGCGCGCATGACATCCAGATGATCGGCCCCGCGCCGGTCTGCTGCCAGCCCGGTGCAGGCGCGTTCCAGCGCGAAGCGTGCCTCGCAGGCCGTGTCGAAGCTGACGTCATTCATGCTGAGCAGCAGGGTCGATGTGGTGATCTGCTGCGGATAGGCGTCTTCAAAGCTGAGGCGGTTGACGAAGGCACCGCCCGACGCGCCGCGCTGCGTACGGATCAGCGATTGTGCCGCCAGACGTTTGAGCGCCTCGCGCACCGTGGGACGCGAAACGGAGAATTGCTCAGCCAATTCCGCCTCGGAGGGAAGGCGCTCATCGACGATCAGCGCGCCCGAAATGATGGCATCGCGGATTTGCCCGGCGATCTGTGTCGACAGGTCGGATGGGCGCGTTGTCGCTGTATCGGTGTCATTTTTCATTTGTCTTACATTTAACTGTCTGACAGTTTCGATGGCAAGCGTCGAGTCGCGGAGGAGACGGGATGACAGCAGCCAAGACCATGTTCGGGCCTGCACCCATGCAGCGCGTGGCCGCATTCCTTGCCTGCGCGGCGTACGGGGGCATATCATGATCGACGCTGAATATACACGCATCATGGCGCGCTATAATGCTTGGCAGAACAGGCAATTGTCCGACATAGTTCATGCGATGGATGAAGATGCCTTAACGCAGGATCGCGGGGCGTTCTTCGGGTCCATCTTTGCGACGCTCAATCACCTGTTATGGGCGGACAAGCTTTGGATGAGCCGCTTTGACCCATCGGTGGAGCCGCCGCAGGTCCCCGCTGCGAACCATGGCAACATGACCCCCACGATCTCGGTCTGGGGGGCAGAGAGGTTTCATCTGGATGGCAAGATCCGCCACTGGTCGATGGCCCTGCGTAATCTGGATCTGAAGGGCGATCTGCATTGGTATTCAGCCACTGCCGATGCGCAGATGTCGCGGCCCAAAGCGGAATGCATCATGCATTTCTTCAACCACCAGACACATCACCGGGGTCAGATCCACGCGATGCTGACGGCGGCGGGCGAAACGGCGCCGGTGTCCGATCTGGTATTCCTGCCCGAGGGCTTCTGACGCCGGGCGCGCCGCCCGTCCCGGCGCAGATCACCCGCCTGAACAAAACGAACACCACGCAAATTTCCGGAAATGTAAGGGAGCGAGATACATGGCATTCAACGCATTGATCGTTGAGAAAGACGATGCGGGCAAAACTTCGGCCGCGGTGCAGCAGATCGAACTGGACAGGCTGCCAGAGGCAGATGTGACCGTTGCGGTCGAGTATTCGACTGTGAACTACAAGGACGGGCTGTGCATCGGGCCGGGCGGTGGTCTGGTCCGCAACTATCCGCATGTGCCGGGGATTGATTTCGCGGGCACGGTCGAGGCGTCGGACGATGATCGCTACAAGCCGGGTGACAAGGTTGTGCTGACCGGCTGGCGCGTCGGCGAAGCGCATTGGGGCGGCTATGCGCAAAAGGCGCGGGTGAAAGCCGATTGGCTGGTGCCACTGCCCGATGGGCTGGACACGCGGCAGGCGATGGCTGTGGGCACGGCGGGCTTTACCGCGATGCTGGCGGTGATGGCGCTCGAAGATCACGGGATCAAGGATGGTCCGGTGCTGGTGACGGGCGCGGCAGGCGGGGTCGGCTCTGTCGCGACGGCCATTCTGGCCAATCTGGGCCATGAGGTCGCAGGCGTGACCGGTCGGCCGGAAACCGCAGACTACCTCAAGTCCCTTGGCGCGACGCAGATCGTGCCGCGCGAGGAACTTAACGAGACGGTGAAGCGCCCGCTGGAGAGCGAGACCTGGGCCGGCTGTGTCGATGCGGTGGGCGGTGCCATGTTGGCGCGCGTGCTGGGGCAGATGAAATACGGTGCAAGCGTTGCGGCGGTCGGGCTGGCGGGCGGTGCCGCGCTGCCGGCGACCGTGGTGCCGTTCTTGCTGCGGGGCGTGAACCTTCTGGGGATCGACAGCGTGATGCAGCCCTATGAGAACCGGCTGCGTGCCTGGGAGCGGATCGCGAAAGACCTGCCGATGGATAAGCTCGAAGCGATGGTGCAGCCCGCGACCTTGTCCGATCTGCCAAAGCTGGGCGCGGACATTTTGCAGGGTCAGGTGAAGGGCCGTGTCGTGGTCGACGTCAATGCCTGAGACACGCGTAGCCTAGCGGTGCGCCCTTCGGGCCGCATTGTTTTCAGACCAAAAAGGGGGGCTGTCTGCCCCCCTGATCGCTTCTGCGCAGCGATCTTCCCCCCGAAAGTATTTTCGAACAGGCGAAGCTGGAAACGGGGCGAGGTCTCATGCTAGGCGCAGGGATATGCAACAGGAGGATACCGCCGATGTCGGCCTATGATGACCAGAACATCTTTGCCAAGATTTTGCGGGGTGAAATACCTGCGACCAAGGTGTTCGAGGATGACGAGACCTTGTGTTTCATGGATATCATGCCGCGTGCCGACGGGCATTGTCTTGTGATCCCGAAGACGCCGTGCCGAAACCTGCTGGATGCCAGCCCGGCGCAGCTTGCCGCCTGTATGGCGACGGCGAACCGGGTGGCCAAGGCTGCGATGACGGGGCTGTCGGCGGAGGGGATCACGTTGCAGCAATTCAGTGAGGATGCGGGCGGGCAGGAGGTGTATCATCTGCATTTCCACATATTGCCGCGCCATGCGGGTGTGGCGCTGCGTCCGCCGGGGAAAATGGGCGACATGGACGAGATCAAGGCCATCGCGGAGCGTATTCGCGGGGCGCTCTAGCCGTCGATCCTTCTTCTGCGCCGGGCGTTTGCGTTCTGCCCCGATGCCGCGTTACGCTAGGGAAACTTGCGCGCCGTCGGGGTTTGTCCAACGCAGGAGGAAAGACGCATGTTCACCCATATCATGGTCCCGGTTGATCTGGCCCATGCGGAGAAGTTGGGTAGGTCGCTGAAATGCGCTGCGGATCTTGCGCGTCACTGGGGCAGCAAGATCACCTATGTCGGGGTGTCTGGTGCCGCGCCAGGTGCGCTGGGACATACGCCGGCGGAGTTTTCGGCGCGTTTGGCGCGGTTCGCGGCGGCCCAGTCCGAGCTAGAAGGCATCAAGACGGGCCATCATGCGGTGATCGCCCATGATCCGTCCTCCGATCTGAACAAGGTGCTGTTGAAAGCAGTCCGGGATATCGGGGCGGACATGGTTGTGATGGAAAGTCACTTGCCGAAAGCTACTGATTACATCTGGGCGTCGCATGGTGGCTTTCTGGCGGAACATGCCGGGGTGTCGGTGATGTTGGTGCGCGCCTAGCCGCGTCCGTCATTCGGCCTTGCCCGCCGCGACACGGCCCTGCGGCAACGCGGGGCGCAATAGCAAGACACAAAGGAGGCCTCATGGCCGACACATCAGATCAAGGCATCCCAGCGCCCGAGGGCACGGCGGATATCATCGACACCGATTACGAGATCGGTCAGGACAATATCGAAACGCAGATCGGGCCCTTCGGGCTGGACGTGCACAATCCGGTGTTCTCGATCTCGGGGCTGTGCATCGTGGCTTTCGTGTTCTACGCGCTGGCCTTGCCGGAGCAGGCCGAGGCGGTCTTTGGCGCGCTGCGGCCGTGGCTGACCAGTACCTTTGATTGGTTCTTTCTGGGCGCAGGAAATATCTTTGTAATCTTCTGCCTGTTTCTGATCGTCAGCCCCTTGGGGTCCGTTCGGCTGGGCGGGGCGGATGCGCGGCCCGATTATACCTATATCGGCTGGTTCGCGATGTTGTTCGCGGCGGGTATGGGCATCGGTCTGATGTTCTATGGCGTGAGCGAGCCGATGAGCCATTTCGGAACCTCGCTGGGCGGTGTCACCGAGGAAGGCGGCGTGCGCACCGACTGGGCCCCGCTTGGCGGCGCGGCGGGCGATGAGGCAGGCGCGGTGCGGCTGGGCATGGCGGCGACGATCTATCACTGGGGGCTGCACCCGTGGGGCATGTATGCGGTGGTCGCTCTGGCACTGGCGCTGTTCAGCTATAACAAGGGTTTGCCGCTGACGATCCGGTCCGCGTTCTATCCGATTTTTGGCGAGCGTGTCTGGGGCTGGACCGGGCATATCATCGATATCCTTGCAGTGTTCGCCACGCTGTTCGGGCTTGCGACCTCGCTGGGATATGGCGCGACGCAGGCCAATGCAGGGCTGAACCTCCTGTTCGGATTGCCGATCGGGACCACGTCCGAGGTGCTGCTGATCACCGGGATCACCGCGATTGCGCTGATCTCTGTGGTGCGGGGGCTGGATGGCGGCGTCAAAATCCTGTCCGAGATCAATATGGGCCTCGCCTTTCTGCTGCTTCTGTTCGTGCTGATCGTGGGGCCGACGGCGGCCTTGTTGGCGCTCTTTTGGGACAGTATCGTGGCCTATGGTCAGAACATCCTGCCGCTGTCGATGCCGTTTGGCCGCGAGGATACCAATTACATGCAGGGCTGGACTTCGTTTTACTGGGCGTGGTGGATCAGTTGGTCCCCTTTCGTGGGCATGTTCATCGCCCGCGTCAGCCGGGGCCGGACTGTGCGTGAGTTCATCATCTGCGTTCTGCTGATCCCCTCCTTCGTCTGCATCTTGTGGATGAGCGTGTTCGGCGGCACCGCGATAACCCAGTTCCTTCAGGACGGGGTGACATCGGTGCAGAACGCGCCGCTTGAGCTAAAGCTGTTCCGGATGCTGGCGGAGTTGCCGTTGGCCTCCATCACCAGCTTTATCGGCATCATTCTGGTCATCGTCTTCTTCGTTACATCCTCTGATTCCGGGTCGCTGGTGATCGACACGATCACGGCGGGCGGCAAGGTGGATGCGCCTCTGCCGCAGCGGGTGTTCTGGTGCATCTTCGAAGGGGCGGTGGCCATTGCATTGCTGATCGGGGGCGGGCTTGCCTCCTTGCAGGCGATGGTGCTGTCGACCGGGCTGCCTTTCGCCGCCATTCTGCTTTTGATGTGCTGGGCGATCACGCGCGGGTTGATGAGCGAACGCGCGCAACGCTGATCGAAACAGGGGCGGCCCCGATGGCATGTCGGGGCCGTCTTGACCTTTGGCGCGGCAGGGCGTTCTGATGCGCGCCATGACACTTGATCTTGAATTCGTCCGCTCTCAATTCCCTGCCTTTTCCGAACCTTCGCTCGAGGGGCAGGCGTTTTTCTGCAACGCTGGCGGCAGCTATGCCTGCGCCCCGGTGATCGACCGGCTGACGCGGTTCTACCGCGCGCGCAAGGTGCAGCCCTATTCCGCCTATGAGGCGAGCCGGCTGGGCGGCGCAGAGATGGACGAGGCGCGAACCCGTCTATCCGCCCGACTTGGTGTGGCGGAACAGGAGCTCAGCTTCGGTCCGTCCACCACGCAGAACACCTATGTTCTGGCGCAGGCCTTTGCCGAATGGATGGCGCCGGGCGAGGCGATCATCGTCACCAATCAGGATCACGAGGCCAATTCCGGCCCGTGGCGGCGGCTTGCGGAGCGCGGGATCGAAATCCGCGAATGGAAAGTCGATCCGGCGACCGGGCATCTGGACCCGGCCGCGTTGGCCGATCTGCTGGACGAATCCGTGCGCCTTGTGTGCTTCCCGCACTGCTCCAACGTGGTGGCAGAGATCAATCCGGTGCCGGAGATCACCGCCATTGCCCATGCGGCGGGCGCCTTTGTCTGTGTGGACGGGGTCAGCTATGCGCCGCACGGGCTGCCCAATGTCGGGGATCTGGGCTGCGACATCTACCTGTTTTCCGCCTACAAGACCTATGGGCCGCATCAGGGTATCATGGTCGTGCGCGAGCCGCTGGCGGAATTGCTGCCCAATCAGGGCCATTGGTTCAACGGCGATAGCCTGCCGAAGAAATTCACGCCCGCCGGACCGGACCATGCGCAGATTGCAGCTTGCGCGGGGATGGCCGATTACCTCGACGCGCTAGAGGCACATCATGGCGGCGCGTCTGCCCATGATATGATGCGCGCACAGGAGGTGGCGCTGACGCAGCCGCTTCTGGATTGGGCAAGCGACCGCAACGATCTGCGGCTTTTGGGACCGGTGGAGGCGGAGCGGCGCGCGCCGACGGTGGCGCTTGATCTTGGCCGCGCGGCAAGGCCGGTGGCCGCGGCGCTGGCCGATCATGGGATCATGGCCGAGGGCGGCGATTTCTATGCGCGGCGTCCGCTTGACGCGATGGGCGTGGATGTGTCCAAGGGCGTCCTGCGGTTGAGTTTCGTGCACTACACCAGCCACGACGATGTCACGCGGCTGATCGGGGCGCTGGATAAGGTGCTCTGATCGCGTGGCCCTTGCCCTGATCGATCCGCACGCGACTGAAATGCCTTGAACCGCCGCGCAGCGGGCTAGGTTGGAACGCTATGACCGAGACGACACTTCTTTGGCTGCGCCGCGATCTGCGGCTGTCTGACCATCCCGCGCTAAGCGCCGCCTGCGAGGGCGGGCCTGTGATTCCGGTGTTCATCTATGATGATCTGGCCGATGACCTTGGCGCGGCGCCGAAATGGCGCTTGGGCCTCGGGCTGAAACATTTCGCCACATCGCTCAAGGACAAGGGCAGTCGCCTGATCCTGCGCCGGGGCAATGCGCTTGAAAACCTGCGCGCGCTGATCCGCGAAACCGGTGCGACCCGCGTCTATTGGACCCGGCAATACGATCCGGGCGCAGTAGAGCGTGACACGGATGTGAAATCGGCACTCAAGCAGGACGGGATCGACGCCAAGAGCTTTGGCGGCCATCTGATGTTCGAACCATGGAGCACGCAGACCAAGACCGGCGGTTATTACAAGGTTTTCACGCCGTTCTGGAAGACGGTGAAGGGCAGGGAGGTCGAAGCGCCCCTGCCGACGCCCGGGACGATCCCTGCGCCCGATAGCTGGCCGGATAGCGACCGGCTGGAAGACTGGGGGCTTGGCGCGGCGATGCGGCGCGGCGCGGATGTGGTGCGCCCATTCGTGCGGCTGGGTGAACAGGCCGCGCAATCGCGGCTGGGGGCCTTTGTCGGACAGATTGTCGATGGGTATGACGCCTCACGCGACCGGCCCGATCAGGATGGCACCTCTTGTCTGTCCGAAAACCTCGCGCTGGGGGAGATCAGCCCCCATCAATGTTGGCATGCGGGGCTGCGCGCCCATGAGGATGGCAAAGACGGCGCTGAGACCTTCCTCAAGGAACTGATCTGGCGCGAGTTCGCCTATCACCTGATGCACCATACCCCGCGGATCGTTTCGGAAAACTGGAAGCCGGATTGGGATGCCTTTCCGTGGAACGAGGATGAGCGCAAGGCCGAGGTGCTGGCTTGGAAGCAGGGCCGCACCGGTATCCGCTTTGTCGATGCGGGGATGCGGGAGATGTACGTGACCGGGCGGATGCACAACCGCGCACGGATGATCGTCGCCTCTTACCTGACCAAGCACCTGATGTGCCACTGGCGGATCGGTCAGAAATGGTTCGAGGACTGCCTGATCGACTGGGATCCGGCATCCAACGCGATGGGATGGCAGTGGTCTTCCGGCTCCGGTCCCGATGCGACGCCGTATTTCCGGGTCTTCAACCCGGTAACGCAGCGCGAAAAGTTCGATCCGAACCGGGACTACGTGGACCGATGGATCGCCGAAGGCAAATCCGACCCGCATGAGGACGCGCTGCGCTATTTCGAGGCGATCCCGAAGCGCTGGAACATGTCCGCCAGTGACAGCTATCCCGATCCGATCGTTGCGGCGGACCGGGGGCGCAAACGGGCGCTGGACGCCTATGAGAACCGCGATTTCTGAGCCGGTCATTGACCTCGCGCAATGTGCGTGCGGGGTGGTCATGCGAAATTTTCTTGGTGAGATGATCGCATGAGGGGGACGGCGCATGAACATTCTGATCATTCAGGGGCATCCCGACCCCGCGGGGGGCCATCTGTGCCACGCTTTGGCAGAGGCGTATGCAAACGGCGCGCGCGCGGCTGGCCATGCGTTGCGCATTCAAACCCCGGCAGAACATCAGATCGCCTTCCTGCGCAATCAGGACGACTTCAAATCGGGCGCGGTTCCTGAATATGCGCAGGCCGCACAGCAGGATTTGCTTTGGGCCGGGCATATCGTGCTGATCTTTCCGCTTTGGCTTGGTTCCATGCCTGCGCGGCTCAAGGCGTGGATGGAGCAAACTCTGCGCGAAGGTTTTGCCTTTCAGATCGACGCCAAATCAGGGGTAAAACGGCATTTGAAGGGGCGCTCTGTCCGGCTGATCGTGCCGATGGGTGCCCCGGCCTGGGCCTATCGCCTGATCTTTGGCGCCTTCGGGCTGCGGATGTTGCGCCGGTCGGTTCTGTGGCTGACAGGGGTCGGCCCGGTAAGGCAGACGATCATCGGCGGCGTGGGGGAGTTGCCCGCGGAACGGGTGGAAAAGCTGTTGGCGCGCATGGCCGATCTGGGCCGAAACGCGGCCTGATGAAACTCGGCCCTTGCCCGATACAGCTTTCGCATTAGTCTTGAGGGACTTACGGGGGCTTGAGAATGACGATCCTGACAACAACAGACGGGCAGCAGGACCTGCCGCGCTATTTCGCGCAGGTGTTCCGCATCGCCAAGGACATGGAGAACGGGCGGCTTGATTTCGTGCTGGCCGACGGGCGCCGCTTTCGTGCGGGCGGGCGCAATCCCGGCCCGGTGGCGGAATTGCATATCCACAACCCGGATATCTTTGCGCGCCTGATCCGCGAAGGGGATCTGGGCTTTTGCGACGCCTATCTGGATCAATGGTGGTCCACGCCGGACTTGCAGGCCTTCATGGACCTGGTCCATGCCGATAACGACGACATCTATGACGGGTTTCCGGGGCAAAGCGTGCTGCGCGCCTTCGAGAAGTTCCGCTTCTGGCTGCAACGCAATCACAAACGGCAGGCGCGCAAGAATATCTCTTATCACTACGATCTGGGGAATGATTTCTACGGGCTGTGGCTGGACGATACGATGACTTATTCGTCGGCGCTGTTTGAGACCGGGCAGGAAAGCACCGAAAAGGCGCAAACGGCGAAATATGCCTCCATGATCGACCAGATGGGGGCGAAGCCCGGCGATCACCTGCTGGAAATCGGCTGCGGCTGGGGCGGCTTTGCGGAATACGCGGCCAAGGAACGCGGGATGCGCGTCACCGGGCTGACCATCAGCCAGGAACAGTTCAACTATGCGCAGGAGCGTATCGCGCGGCTTGGCTTGCAGGATCAGGTGGAGTTCAAACTTCAGGATTACCGCGATGAACGCGGCGTCTATGATGGGATCGCGTCGATCGAGATGTTCGAAGCGGTGGGCGAACGGTATTGGCCGACCTATTTCGAAACCGTGCGAGAACGGCTCAAACCCGGGGCCAATGCCACGTTGCAGATCATCACCGTGCAGGATCGCCGCTGGGAGATTTACCGCCGAGGCGTTGATTTCATTCAGAAATACATCTTCCCCGGCGGGATGCTGCCCAGCCCGACGGCGCTGCGCGAGCAGATTTTGCAGGCCGGGCTCAGCGTCGAACGCTCTGTCGAATTTGGTCAAAGCTACTCGCTCACGCTGCGCCGCTGGCACGAGACGTTCAACGAAAAATGGGATCACATCGCGGAAATGGGCTTTGATGACAGGTTCCAGCGGATGTGGAATTTCTACCTGACCTCTTGCGCGGCGACCTTTGAAAGTGCCAATTGTGACGTGACGCAAATCACGATCAAGCGGCCCATCTAGCAGAAGGCCGCCCGAGAGGAGAGCGATATGCCCGACGCCGCGCGACTTGTGGCCGCCGTATCCCTTGCAATTGTGGCCTTTCTTTTGTCGGGCCTCATCATGCCTGTTTACGAAGAAGCGGTCGGTGAAACCAATTTCGGTTATTTCGTCTATGTGAACGTTGTCGTCGGCATCGTCGTCGGCTGGGTGTCCATGGGCAAACGGGCCGGGCGTGGGGTGTCGGCTGCGATCACCAACGGGATTACCGGGGTGTTCTTGCTGATGCTGTGGGGGCTCTTCTTGCAGGCGTGTAACGAAATGGTCCGTCTGGCGATGAAGAACCGGTATGACGGTCCGTTTGATGCGATTGCCGCCGTGTTCGAGATCGGTGCCGAATGGGGATTGCTGCTGCTGACGGCTCCGATTATCGGAACCGCGGCGGTGGGTGCCTTCGTTTCTGGTGTCCTGACCGAATATGCATGGCGGACTTGGCGTTGACACTTTTCCTGTATGGCACGTTGCGCCATCTTGACCTGCTTGAAGTGGTTCTGGGACGCCGGCCTGCGGCGGACGAACTGACGCCAGCGGTGCTGGATCACGCGGCGGTCACCTGGGTTGCGGGCGAAAGCTATCCGATGATCCGGCTGGGGCTGCCCGATGCGCAGGCGACGGGGCTGCTGCTGTCGGGGCTAAGTGCCGAGGATCGCGCGCGGCTTGATTTCTACGAAGGCGGCTTTGGCTATGATGTGGTGGATGTTACCACCAGCGCGGGCGATGCCCAGATGTATTTGCCGGGGCCACAGGTCGGACCGCCGGGCGCGCCTTTCGATCTGGATACATGGGTGGCCGACTGGGGCGGGCTGAGTGTCGAGGCCGCGTGCGAGGTGATGCGGCATATGGGGGTGCGCCCGGCAACCGAAGTGGCGCGCATGTTTCCGGCCATTCGCAAACGCGCGGGATCGCGGCTGCGGGCCGGGCAAAAGCCCACGGGCGGCACCGGGCGGATCGAATTTGACAGCCGCCATCTGGCCTATGCCGATTTCTACGCGCTTGAAGACTTCACGCTGCGGACCGAAACCTTCGATGGGGACATGACCCCGCCACTGCGGCGTGCGGTCTTTCACGGGATGGATGCGGCGCTTGTGCTGCCCTATGACCCGGTGCGCGACCGGGTGCTGCTGGTCGAACAGGCGCGGCTTGGTCCCATCGCGCGCGGCGATGCGGGTGCATGGCAACTGGAACCCATTGCGGGCCATGTCGATCCGGGGGAAACCCCGGAAGAGGCCGCACGGCGCGAGGCGCAGGAAGAGGCGCGGCTTGACCTGCAAAGCCTTGAACTGGTGGCCGAAGCCTATGCCAGCCCTGGCGGAAGTACGGATTTCTTCTACATCTATGTGGGCATCGCCGATCTGCCCGATGGCAGTGACGGTGTTGCCGGGTTGGAATCCGAGGGTGAGAATATCCGTTCACACCTGCTGGATTTCGATGACTTCATGGCGCGGCTCGACGCTCAGCAATTGTCGGTGGCGCCGCTTGTGCTGGCGGGATACTGGCTGGCGCGGCACAGGGATCGGTTGCGCAGCGCTTGAGGCGTATGCCCCACGCCGATACCCTTGACGAACGAGACAGGAAGGAAGACGTGATGCGAATTGCCCAAGACCTCGCCGATGCGGTTGGAAACACGCCGCTGATCCGGCTGCGCAAGGCCAGCGAAGAAACCGGCTGCGAGATCCTCGGCAAGGCTGAGTTTCTCAACCCCGGCCAATCGGTGAAAGACCGCGCGGCGCTTTACATCATTCGCGACGCAATCGCGCGGGGCACGTTGAAACCCGGCGGCACGATTGTCGAAGGGACGGCGGGCAATACCGGGATCGGCTTGGCGCTGGTTGGCGCGTCCATGGGCTTTCGCACCGTGATTGTCATTCCGGAAACCCAGTCCGAAGAAAAGAAGGACATGCTGCGTCTGGCCGGGGCCGAACTGGTCCAGGTGCCCGCGAAACCCTATCGCAACCCGAATAATTTCGTACATTATTCCAGACGCTTGGCCGAGGAACTTGCCAAGACGGAGCCGAATGGCGCGATCTGGGCCAACCAGTTCGACAATGTGGCGAACCGGCAGGCGCATGTGGAAACCACCGGCCCGGAAATCTGGGAACAGACTGGCGGCAAGGTGGATGGGTTCATCTGCGCGGCGGGGTCGGGCGGCACCGTTGCGGGCATCGCGATGGCGCTGCAACCCAAGGGCGTGAAGGTCGGTCTGGTCGATCCGGAAGGCGCGGGGCTGTACAGCTTTTACACCACGGGCGAGATTTCGACCGAGGGCGGCTCTATCGCCGAAGGGATCGGCCAGGTCCGGATCACCAAGAACCTTGAAGGGTTCACCCCCGATTTCGTCACCCGCGTTCCTGATACCGAAGCGCTGCCAATCGTGTTCGACCTGCTGCGCGAGGAAGGTCTGTGCATGGGCGGGTCCACCGGCATCAACATCGCGGGTGCGATCCGCATGGCCAAGGAAATGGGTCCGGGCCATACGATCGTGACGGTGCTGTGCGACTATGGCACGCGTTATCAGTCAAAGCTCTTCAATCCTGCGTTCCTGAAGGAAAAAGACCTGCCTTGCCCGGACTGGCTGGGCAAGGGGGATGCCGATCTGGCATTGCAATTCGTTGAGGTCGATAGCTGATCCATGACCATGTTCCGTCGTATCTTCGCCGCGTTTCTTTTGGTGCTGTGCCTGTCACATGCAGCGCTTGCTCAATCGGCCTCCAGTGCTACCGCCCCGGATTACAGCGAATGGGAAACCGTCGCGTCGCAAGCCGAGGCCTCTATCGATAGCGGCGAGGATACCAACGAGGAACTGGAAAGCCTGCGGGAACAGTTGGTCACCTTCCGGTCGGAATTCGATCAGGCACGCAAGGCCAACGCTGACCGTATTTCAACGCTGCGGGCGCAGATCGCGGCGCTTGGCGAGGCGCCCGAGGATGGGGATGAACCCACCGATATCACCGCGCGCCGGGCGGAACTGAACCGGCAACTGTCCGAGCTTCTGGCGCCGGTGCAAACGGCGGAAGAGGCCTATACCCGCGCCGATGGTCTGATAGGCGAGATCGACGACATCATCCGGGAACGGCAGACCGAACGCCTGCTGTCATTGGGGCCGTCGCCGCTGAACCCGGTGCTATGGCCGGGCACGCTCAAGGATCTGGGCGAGGCGGTGAGCGATGTCGCCACCGAAGCGCGGGTCTTGCAGGACGAGGACAAACTGGCCGCGGCGCAGGAACAACTGCCGTTGGTTCTGCTGTTGATGGCGGTCGCGACGATCCTGCTGGCCCGTGGGCGGCGCTGGTCCACGCGCCTTGGCAATTATCTGCGTCAGTTCGGCGGCGCCGGTTCCGGCGTCTGGAGCTTCGTCATCTCGCTTTTGCGTATCGCGCTGCCGCTGGCCGGTATCTATGCGTTGAAAGAGGCGCTGACCGCGACGGGTCTTGTGGGCACACGCGGCACCGCGATCCTTGATGTACTGCCCGAAATGGCCTTCGTGGTGTTGGGCCACCGTTGGCTGGCGGAACAACTGTTCTCGCGCAATGAGGACGACGCGCTGATCCAATTGCCGCAAGAACGCCGGACCGAGGCACGCTTTTACGTCAACGTAATTGCTTTGCTGGTGGTGCTTTGGGGGCTGATGGACCTGATGTTCCAGATCTCCGAATTCGACCGCTCGTCGGAGGCCGTGATCCAGTTCCCCTTGTTGGTGGTGCTGGGCCTGATCCTGTACCGCTTCGGGCATATTCTGCGCAGCTACCGGCTGGAAGCAGGGGATGACGAAGAAGAAGCCGATACAGGGCCGGGCAGTGGCCAGGGCCTTGCGCGGCTGGTGCGTATTGGCGGGCTCTCCGCGCAGGTGGCCGCGGTCGTGTCGCCGGTTATGGCGGCGATTGGCTATGGTTCTGTCAGTTCTGCGCTGCTCTTTCCGATGATCGCCACGTTGGGCGTGCTGGGCTTCGTGGTGACGCTGCAACGCTTCTTCAGCGATGTTTACGGGCTGATTACCGGGCAGGGGCAGGCGGCGCGTGACAGTCTTGTGGCTGTTCTGATGGGGCTGGCACTTGTCGTGATCGCGGCGCCGCTGCTGGCATTGATCTGGGGCGCGCGGGTGGCGGACCTGACAGAGCTGTGGACCGCGTTCCTTGGCGGTTTCACCGTTGGGGAAACGACCATCTCGCCCATCGATTTCGTCACCTTTGCAGTGCTGTTCGCCGCCGGTTACTTGCTGACGCGGCTGCTGCAGAATGCGCTGAAAACCTCTGTCCTGCCGAAGACCCGGATCGACACGGGCGCGCAGAATGCGCTGGTGTCTGGCCTTGGCTATGTGGGGATTTTCCTTGCGGCGGTCATCGCGATTACGGCGGCCGGGATTGATCTTAGCTCTCTGGCGCTGGTCGCTGGTGCGCTGTCCGTCGGTATCGGTTTCGGTCTGCAGAACATCGTCTCCAACTTCGTGTCCGGGATCATCCTGCTGATCGAACGTCCGATCAGTGAGGGCGACTGGATCGAGGTCGGCGGCCAGCACGGGACGGTGTCTAAGATTTCCGTGCGCTCCACCCGGATTCAGACCTTTGACCGCTCTGACGTGATCGTCCCCAATGCCGACCTGGTCAGCGGAACGGTTACCAACTACACGCGCGGCAATACGGTGGGGCGGATCATTCTGCCCGTTGGGGTTGCCTATGGCACCGATACCCGGCGGGTCGAGTCGATCTTGCGCGAGATCGCCGAAGCGCATCCGATGGTGCTGCTGAATCCTGCGCCCTCTATCATCTTCACCGCGTTCGGTGCGTCATCGCTCGACTTCGAAGTGCGGGTCATCCTGCGCGATATCGGGTTCGGGCTTGGCGTGCGCACGGAACTGAATCACCAGATCGCAGAGCGGTTCGCGAAGGAAGGGATCGAGATTCCGTTCCCGCAACAGGATCTGTGGCTGCGCAATGCCGAAGCGCTGCGGGGCGAGAATACGCCGCAAGACGCCCCGGAAGAAGCACCGCCCACGGGCGCGCAGCCGCAACCCAGCGAAGATGTGCGCGAGTTTCACCCCGATAGCGCTGGCCCGGGCGAGGATTCCGACAAATGACCGTAATGCTCTTTCGCGACGATCCATACTTGCGGACCGCACCCGGCCGGGTCACCGCGATCACGGGCGAGGGCGGTCTGATCCTTGACCAAAGCGTTTTCTATCCCACTGGCGGCGGTCAGCCGGGCGATTCCGGCAGCATCACCTGGGATGGGGGCGCGCTGACGATTGCAACGGCGATCAAGGGCGACGGCGATCAGATCGTTCTGGTTCCGGCAGAGCCGCGCGAGCTGCCCGATCTGGGCCAAGAAGTGACGCAGACCCTCGATTGGGACCGGCGGCACAAACACATGCGGGTGCATACCGCGCTGCATCTTTTGTCGGTCGTGGTGCCTTTCGCCGTGACCGGCGGCGCGATCAGTGCGGGGCGCGGGCGGCTTGATTTCAACATGCCGGATGCACCGGAAAACCGCGACGCGATTGAAGAGGCGTTAAGCGAACTGGTCGCCACCGATGCGCCGGTGTCCGATGAATGGATCACCGATGCCGAACTCGATGCCAATCCGGGCCTTGTGAAGACCATGTCGGTTCAGCCGCCGCGCGGAACCGGACGGATTCGGCTGGTGCGGATCGGGCAGGGGGTGGAGACGATGGATTTGCAGCCCTGTGGCGGCACCCATGTGGCCCGCACCGGCGAGATCGGCGCGATCAAGCTGGGCAAGATCCAGAAGAAAGGGCGCCAGAACCGGCGCGTCTACGTCGAACTGGAGTCTTAATCTCGCCACAAAAACGTTCTGAAAGTGCCGCTTTACTGCGCCGCTTCTTGCCCATTTCGCCGCCTTAACTCGGACCAGTTGTGAAGAATTACAATCAGTCCACATCAACGTGGTGAAGCGGGAGTGCGAAATGCCGGGATCGTTTTTGAGCCGTATGCTGAAGTCGAATGCGTCTTACGGGATGCAGGAAAACGAACCCTTGTCGCGTTTCGCAACGACGCATGTGCGCGAAGATATCCTTTTGGCACAGTCTGCGCCGCATCGGTCTGACGCAAATCAGATGGTCATGGATCGCCGCGACCCTGCCGCCGATGAGGCGCGTGACCGGGATGCAGGCCAAGAGGCAGAAACCGCGCCCTTCAGCCGTTTTGCAACGCGCCACAACCGGCCCAAGCCAGAACCTGTCGCCGCGACCGCTGCTGCGCCGGTGCGCCCAAGCCGCCCTGTAACAGTGACATCCGCCGCGCCCAAGCGGCCCGCGCCGGAACAAAGCGCGCCGAAACCCGCCATGGACCGTCCCATGCCGGAGCGTGCCCAGATCGAACGCCCGCAAATGGAGCATCCGCAAGTGGAGCGCCGCTCAAACGTGATGCGCCCGGTTCTTGCAAAAGCGCCAGATCATTCGAACGAAGCCGTGGATGCGATCCCGCTCAGCGTGCTGGAACGGGCCTTGCCGGGCCGGTTCGCCGCAAAATCCGCGCCAGCCTCGTCCGGTTTCAACGATCATTTCGAGTTCCTGCCACAACGCGCGTATGGCTGAACTAAAATTTTCGACAAACCATTTAACATATTAACACATTCGGCCTTGCATCCCCCCAGCGGAATTTCATATACCCGCCGGCGGAGAGGTGGCCGAGTGGTCGAAGGCGCACGCCTGGAAAGTGTGTAGGCGGGGAACCGTCTCGAGGGTTCGAATCCCTTCCTCTCCGCCACAAACCTAGTCTTGGGTTTTGATAATACTTGTGTTTTTTCAAACGTTTTGAGCGTGTCCCCCATTTGATCCCCCACATTTGCGCGGCGTAGGGCGTTTGCCTTCCCACAGTATCATTGTAGGCCAAGGTGGTTTTCCCGGCCCCATTTTCGAGCGGCTACTAGAATTGTTTTCATTTCGATTGACCTCGAAAACCACGAAACGCCCAAAGCAGAGAAAACCCAATCACAAACAAACCAGCGGCAACCCCTGGGCCAATGGCCAAGAAGGCCGTGATAGTTGACCAGCTACTTTGAACCTTCTTGTCAGTACGCAGGAACAATTCTTCCTTCGCCCGTAGTACCGCTTCCGCTTGTGCTTCTGTCAGACTTTCAGCCGTAACGCCTTCTCTCAGGTCCCGGGCCAATTCTTCAGCTTGCGCGTAACTTTCAGTGTATTGGCTCCACTGTAGGTCTGGTCTCATAGCGACTGCCAATGTTGCTATCCAAAAAACGGACAACACCAACCACAGTCTGAATAGACCTCTCGCCCAGTTCATAGTCGCCTGTTCCATTATATTTGGGATACCGCAAATGCCCCAAACCGCAAACGCATAAGTTCATAGCTACGCACTTGCGTAAGTACGCAAATGCAGGCTTACGTATAACTACACAACGGACGTAAGGTGTTTATACTAGTTCTTTGTAAAGCTGATGTGCGGAGTCTCACATGCCCAAACCGTGGGAAATTGTCTTGAAGGAAGCCCTCGATGAGTTGCGGCCACAGGCTGAGAAAAAGAAACCCAAGAAGAAGCGGGCAAGGACAGAAGCACAACGGTTGCGCCGACAACAGCTCAAGGCAGACCGCAAGGAAGAGATAGCTTTTATAGATCGGCTTATTGGGCAGAAGTCCAACCGCTTCATCGCTTCAAGTCCTACGGACGATAATTACAAGTTCCCGGAGGACTGAGACTAGGTATCAGCAGTATCTTGCTCTTCGCAAACGTGAACGTGCGGCAGGTGTTTCAAGTCTCGCATAGCGCCCGCCAGAGAACCTAGCACAGTCCAAGGCATGACCGGCAGCTATGACCGCTGCGCCAATGTCCTGACCATCAGCGAAACAAACACCCACCCAACGATCATGCGTGCGGTCGCCGTTCAGTTCGCAAGTGATTGACTTGCCTCGTAGGTAGTTGACCATCCAGCGCTTTGCATTCTGCCCAGACTGCGTGCCAAGTTCCGGCGCATCCACGCCATTGAGGCGCACAGGTGTTCCATCCACTACGATTGTGTCTGCATCCCTAACATGCAGAGATTGAGCGATGGCGGGCACGGCCAGCCAAATGGAAAAAACTGAGATCAAATAACGCATATTATCTTACCGAAAACCACTCTGGGGGATACTCGGCTTCATCGAGTAAATCGTCCGGATGTGTTACCGTGATAGACGCTTCGCCATGTGTGGTCCACTTACACGGCCGAGTACTACCTTCTTTGCTACAGATAACGCCTTCTAATGGAAACACTGACCCACTTACCGCAATGTTGGGATTTACTATAGCAAGCTCACCGGCTCTTGTTATGAAAGCACCTAGGATTTTTTTCACTTCAACGCCATTCTAGTGTTTTTGCAGTGCGACAAGCGCCAATATGAGTTCATCACGGGTCCAGGTCGGACGTCTTTGGTTCATTTGAACGACGTTAAGCCCAGCCTCATTGCACGTCCAGAAGCTGTGCGAACTCGCGTGCTGAGCGGCTAAGTGCTTATCCGCATCGTCCCAAGGTCAGCAGCCAGCCCGAAACGTTCCTTGGAATTCGGACCCAAACAGGTCTTACTATCAGACGCAGAGAAGGAGGAAATATTGTATGAGAACCATTTCAGCTGCCGCACTGGCTGTATTTTATAGCGCCTCATTCACCCTAGCTGAGACCTCGATTTCGGACTTGTCCCATTCTGAGTTGGTAAAAGTGTGCGTCGAAACTCTCGACAAAGACGAGGACGCAGAAATCTATGCAGAGGAACTGGCTCAGAGGAGTCGTTTCCACCTCGGTCCGGAGAACAAAGCCAAGGGAAAACGTTGCCTAGAAGAGACCTACCAAACCGAGTTTGTGTTTGAAGGTGGGAGATATCATTCGCCAGAACTTGCTGCGGAGTTCGAGCGCCGGGCGCAGCTAATCAAAGAGAAACAGCAAGAACGGGAGCGCGCTTATACTGAGGCCTTGACAGAAGCTTGCATCCGAGAATTCGACATTGACAGGTTTCGCGCCCTTACAACGCCGGTATGTGGAGCGGTATTCAAGGCCATTGGGTTACCTGAGGCCAATTGAGAACACAGACTGTCGGTGGCTATAAAGTGTAGCGGCTTAAATTTATGCTTGTGGCTATAGGTTGTGCAAAAGTCGCTATCCTGCGCTCAACGAGCATTTGGACAAATCGCGAGTTCACCGGTTCAAGTCGTTCAGTTTACTGTCCATCGATCAGCCTTGTTGACGTAAGTGCGTCCCGGGTGATGGCGTTCAGGGCTTTTCGGAGGTTTGTCCATTCTGTGCCACGCAGCCCGTGCTTATACGCCGGGTGATCCTTGCCGGGTTTCGCACCGCCGCGTGCACCGTGCATTCTACATACACTCCAACCACGAACTGCAGGTGCGCGGCAAGGTTTCCCAGTTCGCTTTGAACGAGCGGTGCAACGAGGTGCCGAGTTCATGTGGCTCGTGTTTCTCATTTTGTGGCCTCGTCGCAAGGGAATGCCTCTTGATACGCCTGCCACGTAAGATAGCGCGCTGATTCATGCCTAGTGGCAGGATTGTTCTGCAAATAGCTCGTAACTACGTCGCGTAGTTGTTCGTTCGAAGCGCTTGAGGGTACACAATGGTAGAAGGCGCGATTGGCGGCTTGGTTGAACTCATCTGTACTTAAGTCTTCACCAGCCGACTTGGAGAAGAGAAATGCGCCCCAGTTCTGGCCTTCGAGGTTTCCGATTATATAGCCAATGCAGAAGCCCAGCATAACTGAATTATCAGATGTGCACGTTGTATATAGGTCGTTGCCTGAAATCTGTTGAGCGGTGGCCTTATTTGGGGGGAAAATACAGCAAAGAGAGAGTAGTATAAGAAGTGGTTTCATTTGATCCTCGCAGCTGGCACATAAAAGTACGAATAACACGGTGCATGGGGTTAGCGTCACATTTTACCATCGGACCGCCCCCCAGCATCAACAGCGCCAACGATAGCTTGCCCGCCATCTTCAACCGTGACGCGTTCGACGCGCACTACCTGTTGGCCTTTGGTGCGATACTTCTTGAGGGTATCCATTTGTGCTGCATAGGTGCGGGCCAGCTTGTTCAAGGCGCGTTCGGCGGAATCTTGTTGCGGGATGTTGTCCACGTGATTTAGCCGCCGGGCCAGCATCATGGTAGCTTGGTGAGTTGCCGCCATCTGCGTCAACAAGAGCACCTCTGCTGGGTCTTGTGGGTCCATGGCATCCACGAAACTCAGCGCGAAGTTCGCAGCCCCTTCATCAATCTGCTTTCCCTGCGAACCCAAGGCTGCGATTTGACTAACTACGCCAGTAATTATTGGCGTGTGCTGGTACGCATTTTTGAGGTTCCCCCAGTCTCCGATGAAGTCGACGTCGCATTTTCCGTCTTCGTTGAAAGTGGCATTTAGTCCCGGCGGGTCGCGGTGCCTCGGCTTCATGGCTGTTCGGTCAGGCTTAGTCATGCCAATCTCCTGCTTTCCGTTTCGGTGCCTCTGGTGGCGTGCTACTTGTGCGACTTGTGCTACCTCGTCGGGTGTCTTGGCTGGGTGCCGCTGGATGATGATCAAACAGCATGGCGCGGCCTCACAATACGGTAGGCTTCTTTGCGCGGGCTTCCCCGAATAACGGTTCCCGGTTCTAGTAGGTGAAGCCAACCATGGTTTTGTAGTATCGAGATCGCGGCCTTTGCGGCTTTGGTCTCGCGTAACGCGCGGATCGGCGCGTGCTGGGCTACGTCTCGCGGCATGATTTCGTCGTGATTCCAAGTGTCCAGCAACCAATTGCGCAGCTTTTCGGCGCGGCTGATTTCAGCGCTGACCGTTGCTGCATCTGCCAGTCTCACAGCCTCGGACAGGTAAAACCGAGCCAGTTCAATACCGTGGCCCATTTCCTTTGCAGTAACATGAGTGGCGTTTAGGTCGCTCCATAGGGTCAGCACTCCTGCAATGCGCGCTGCCTGTTCCGCCGCTTTGCTCGCAAAGCCTGTCATATGCGCAAGATCGCCGCCTTTTGCCTGTGCTAGTTCAACAGCGTCGTGATACTTGATCAGCAAGGCTTTTGAGTCTGGCGATAGCGGCAATTCACGTGGGACCAGAGCGCGAGTGTCATCGTCCATCGGAAGAGCGCTATCGAGGATTGCGCGTAGTCGATTTGAATAGGCGGTAAGCCCGCGACTGTCAGGCTGCACGTCGCAATACAGTCGTGTGCCGATTGTCGTCATTGGTTCGCAGATGAGAAAACGGGGAAGAAACCCTGTATCAACCGCCATTGGGTCTGCCATGAAAGACCGTGCCACGCCCGGCTGCACCATAAGGTGAACGGCCAGTCGTCGCCCATACATGGTGGTTTGCCCATCACCGGCTCGCGTGCGCCGAATGGGATTGCCCTGCCAAAGATCGTTCAGTGCCGCCAAGGTCTTTTGCCGATTGTCGCTGTTCATGGCATGGCCGCCAAGGAATTGGCCGCCTTCGTCTGAGAATATGCCGAGAGACGGTTGCCCCTCGGCAAAGAGCCGCGTCAGCCCTTCGAATGTGGGTTCCGTCACCGTACGGTCAGCCGACGGGGGTGCGACGGGTTCCTTTAGCGCATCCAAATCGGCTTGCGCGGCGGTTCGCTTTTCACCTTTGCCAGTCTTCGCTTGGGAGAGAATGTGGTCTCGGTCACCTTTCCAGAGCGCATGGGCGTTCCGCCAACTTTCCACTGCTTCGCGCTGGACAGAAGCTTGTTCCCGTTCGTGATCGCGCAGTGCGGCCATCAAAAGCGCATCACAGCTAGATTTACGTTCCCCACTTTGCGCAATGGTCAACGCGTTTAGAGAAACGGGGCGAAACCCGCCCAGGGTTTCGACATTGGCAAAGCCCTGAACGGCTAGGGAAGCCACAGACAGCGCGCTTGCTGCAGGGATCGCGACAGGGGCTTGGGCGATGGCCTGAACCGCCTGCACAGCCCCGGTAAGCGGCCCTAGGGCGTGCACAGGGTAATCTGCGCCCTGCGGTGTCTCACGTACCAACGGTTGCGGGTCTTCGGGGATAAAAGGCTCGGGATCAAAAGCGTTCATGTCGCGCGACCCTTCATTGTCAGTATATCATTCCAATCGCGGCCATCGGGGGCGGGCAGCAAGGACACTTGCCAGCCCAGCGCGCTTGCCCGCGTTGCAAGATTATGCGCCGCTGCGCGGCCTTCCGGGTCGCCGTCTGGTGCGATGGTCAGCCGTGAAGGTTCCGGGGGTAAGCACAGCCCCCTTAACCCGGAAGTGGATAGTGCGGCCCAGATCGTCGCAGGAGCGCGCAGAAACCCGCAGGAAAGCGACAGGGCTGTTTCCACTCCCTCGGCCACTACAAGCGGCCCATGCGCCTTAGTGAGTCGCACAGCGCCGCCTGCGACGTTCCCCAGCATCATCTTTGCCGGATCAATGCGCGCCTTGCCTGTGCCATCAGGCAGCAGAAAGGTTCGATGCACCGCAAAGCCCCGCGCGCCGTCCACAAGCGCCACCATCGCTGGATGACGCTTTGCGCTTGGTCTATGCCATGCGTTTGGATGAAAACGCAGGGAGTCTGGCAATTCGCAGCTGATCTTCCGCCCGCGCAGATAGGTTTCCGCAACTGTTCCGGTAATCGGGCCAGCCTCTTGCCAGCATTGCTGCGCCTGTGCCGCGCGTTTTGCATCCTCGGCGCGGCGCTCTGCTTCGCGCTGTGCCACTTCCACAGCATCGGGTGCGCGGTAGTCCCCGCGCGCCAAGCCCAGCGCGGCCAGGATATCCGTGAAGGCGCAGTGGTTCTTTTTACAATGGGCCAGCAATCGCCCGCCCGGTGCGTCCGACAAGGTCAGGGCGTTCTGTTGCTTGCGCCGTTCGGTCTGGCAAATGGGGCAGGGCGCGGAGCCGTACCTGCGATACCAGCGCCCGCCTAGTGAGCGGGTAATCTCGCGTGCGTCGGTCATTGGGTGCTTCCCCAGATCAAGGCTGCAATGAGGTTTGCCTGTGCTTCCGTCAGCCCGTGAGCGTGCATTAGAAAGCGGATTTGCAGATTATTCATAGTTGCCCCCCGAGAGGATAAGGGACGCAATGACGCTATAGAACGCGGCGGTAATCGGAGCGGCTGTTTTGAAAGGCAGCCCCATTATGATTAGAAAGGTCAGCATCAGGCACCACCTTCCGGGTTCGCATAAATCAACTTCGCAGCGTCAAGCCAACTCAGAGCTGCTTCCCAGTCCGGTTCGAAACCGTAGAGAACTTGGCCGGAAGGTTTGTGGAATGTCGACGTAATGCACCCGCCTTTGGGATTTCGGATAATGGAACCGCAAAGGTCAGGGGTCAGTTCGTAAAATGTGGGATTCATTGCTCTTGCCTCACATTGCGCAAGAGCCGCGAAAGAAGTAAGATTCCCATGTGTTTCAAGCATTGGAAGCCCTCTGTTCGCGACGTTGCGACAGGGGGTTTCTTTATGCCGCGCGGGTTTCGCGGCTTTCCAGCCATTCGGTCACGTCGCTTTCACGCCATGCCACTAGGCGCGCGCCCAGCTTGACAGGTTGCGGGAATTCGCCTCGCTTCATCCAGTCATATAAAGTTGAGCGGGACAGCCCCGTGCGGGCTTCGACTTCTGGGCGGCGGATAAGGCGTTCTTGGCGATGCTCCTGAGTATCTCTGCTGATTGCTTCTGCTATCGCCGCCTGCGCGTGGGGTTTCTTTCGAGGTTCTGCCATGTCGGTTCCTTTCGGGTCCGGTTGAACATGGCGAAAAACTAAATGGATAGGACACACTGTAGATAGTTCCGAGAATTCGTCGTTTTACAGCACTACCTTTCTATCTTGAACCGCCCGAACGAAGTCATTGAAATCACTAAACCCTTTAGCTTCTTCGATAATGCGCAGTGACCTTTCATCTAACTTCGTCGGATGTACTTCGACCCCCATTTGACTGGGTAAGTTTGGAATGTGAGGCAAGAAGCTATGTGATTGGTGTTCGGGCAAGTACTGTTCTTGATCTACTTCGACGCCTATAGCGATCAAAGCATCGTCAGACGCAGCCGCCCAACTCGGCGACGCAGCATTTTTCTCGTTTCGGTAAGCTTTACGCAGTGTTTCAAATGAGCATTGCGCGAATGATCCTGACAGTGACTGGCGAGCTGCTTCAATTGCCTCGTCAACGGTGTGGCCAAAGTCTGGAAGCGGCTTGCCCGAGTAAATCCTTCTTAGACCCACCGGCAGCATCATAAACGAGAACAAACATGGGCCAAGTGTTTGATAAACGCGAACTCTTGAAACCGCGTCATGCCGCAGATGGCCTTTTAGCTCGTCGGCAAGGACCTTACTTGAAGTTCCATGCCTGCCCTTTGTCTTAGGCTCAACAGGTTGGCCCAAAACTCCGTTGGCGATCATCTTCTGGATTCGCTCAGCTGCCCAATACGGCAATGGGGTTTGCAATTCCTGACAGTGTCCCACCACGTCGAAAAGCGCCAAAAGGTCGCCTTCCAACGCGCGTTCGCAGTCCCAAAGGTAGCGCTCTAGATCTAACTCTATTACATCGTCTTCGCTTTTCTTCTCGGCATACTCGAGATCGGCACGCCTTAGACTTTCCGGTTTAAGGCCTTCCTCAAAGAACACCCATACATCATCGTCGCCATCCATCCGAGCAAAGGTGGCGGCGACCTTATCCGCAAATTTCATGCCAGCTTCACAACTTTAGCCACACTTTCGGGCATTGTAAGAAACGCTCCCCACGCGGCCATCATTTCCCGCCGACGCTCGAGCATGTCTGATCGCTGGTAGGCGCGTTCAACGTCCGAACCAACGAAGTGAGCCAACGCGATTTCCGCCATGTCACGGGGGTAGCCCTGTTCTGCGGCCCATTGTCGGAACGTCGAGCGCAGTCCGTGCGGCACGGCAGGGCGCTTGTTCGCCGGGTCCAAAAACCCTTGATCACCTGCTTTTTCTTGAGAGGCCTGAATCCGCCTCATGACAGACGAAAGTGACATATCGGACAGCATCCCGCCTTTTGGGGCAAAGAACACAAATTCAGAACCTTCGAGACGCGGCAGGCTTTCCAGCAGTTCGACAGCCGCTTTCGTAAGCGGAACTCGGTGCTGCCTGCCATTTTTCATTCGAGAAGCCGGAACCGTCCAGATCGCGTTCGGTGTAGCACCAGTAGCACGAGTAGCACTGTCGCCCATGTCGACTTCATCCCAAGTCATGCCCCTCACTTCGCCAGATCGCGCCGCAGTCATGGTCAGAAATTCGAGCGCACGCGCGGCCATTCCTTCCCGGCTTTGTAATTCTGCCCACCAACGCGATACGTCGGATAGCGCCAGCGCGGGTTGATTGTCGCTTTTAGCTATCTTGGAAGGTTTCGGGAGAATTTCTGAAAGGTTGCCTTTCCAGCGTGCAGGATTGTCGCCTTCGCGGTGGCCTGCAACGGTTGCCCATGAAAGCACGTTCTCAATCCGCCCTCGCAAGCGGGATGCGGTTTCAGTCTTGTTCTTCCAGATCGGTTCTAGCACGCGTAGTACGTCGCGCGTTCCAATTTCGGATACTTGCATCTGCCCCAAGATTGGCGACGCGTAGTTGTCAAGCGTCGACCGCCATTGCTTGCGGTGCTTTTCGTTTCGGAATTCGGAAAGCTTGGACTCAAGATAGGTGTCAACGGCCTTGGCAAACGTCACGCGTTCACGCTGTTTGCGCTTCTCGGCTAGAGGATCGCCCCCAAGCATCGCCATACCTCGGTTTTCCAGCGCCACCCTGCGAGCGGTCGCCAATGGCACGGCGGGCGGACTACCTAGTCCGAGTTCACACCGCTTTCCATTGATTATAATGCGCTGCACCCATTGCCGTGATCCCGCCTTGGTCACGCGAAGAAACAAACCATGTCCGTCGAAATACTTACCGGGTTCAGAGACAGTTTCCACAAACCGCGCAGTAAGGGCCTTCTCAGGTCGTCGAATACCTTGCATGAATTTATACCCCAAATTATCCCCCACCTTTAAGTGGATCACGAAGGACTATGCCGGAACATCTAGGACAAGGGAAGGTGTGATGTGTCTAGAAATAGTGCGAGTATAGAGCTTTCACCGGACTGCGCCGGAACGTACAATGGCGGCCTTCCTCTCCGCCACAAGCCCTGACATTCGCGACAAACGCCGCCCGGCAGACCGCCGTTGCGGGTGTTTCGCCTTGTTCCCTGCATGTGTGACACGATGGCGGGCGCGGTGCTGACCCGCGGCCCGGCAGTTCGTGCGGCGGCGGGTCAGACCGGCGCAGCAGCGTCGTCAGAGACCCGAAAGCTCTGACAGCGCGGCCATCACACCCGACACTTGGCCGCCATCTTTCGCAGCGGGGTGGGGATGGGCGAAGCGCCCGGAATCATTGTCGAAATACGCGCCGGAGGCGTCCGCGAACGAGTCCGACAGGGCCGCGCGGCGCAGGATGTCGGCCCCGATGCGCAGGTCATTGCCCGCAATCCCGAAGCTTTCCTTGACCATCTTCGATGCCAGAAGCGATCCGGGATTAACCGCGACGAATACTGGCCCCTCGGGATGGGTTTTCGAAAGTTCCTGCGTCCAGATCGTGATGGCGAGCTTGCTTTGCGCATAGGCCCCGGAATGGTCCAGCGGTGTTTTCCCGCGCATGGCTTGCGGATCGACCGGCGCTTGCGCGGCTGAGGACAGGTTCACCACGCGCCCGTCTTTTGGCAGGATCGGCAACAGGCGCTGCGTCAGAATCCAGGGGGCGATCGTGTTGACGACAAAGCGCACATCCAGGCCGTTTTCGGCTTGGGTATGTTGCGTCTTGTAAACGCCTGCGTTGTTGATCAGCACGTCCAATCGTTCATGGTCGGCCAGCACCGCATCCGCCAGTGCGTTGACATCGGCAAGCCGGGACAGATCGGCGCGGTACGTCTTGGGCGCGCCGCCGACCTCTTGCGCGGCGGCTTTCAGCTTATCCTCGCTTCGGCCATGCAGCAGAACGGTGTGGCCCTCGGCGGCAAGTGTCTTGGCGGTCAAAAGCCCGATCCCGTCGGTCGCGCCGGTGATGAGAATGGTCTTGGTCATGGGTGGTTCTCCGTGTTGGAAAAGTCGGGCAAAAGCGCATCGGCAAGCCGGTGCAGCGTGTCTTCGACAGGGGCGCGGTTGAACCGCAGGTTCAGGGCGACATGGTTGATGCCCAGCGTCCGAAGGTCGGTCAGGTAGCGGCGCAGAAAATCCGTACCGGACTGAAAGCCCAGATGGATCGGGCGGGGGGCGGCATCGGGTTGATCCACAAGATCGACGTAAAGCGACTGCATCACCGGTTTGTCGGGCAGGCCCGCAGCGGCGATGCGGTCGCGGTAATCGGCAACGACGCGGCCCTGCGCCGCCGTGTCGCGGGGGTAGGTCATCCAGCCATCGCCATTTTCCGCGACCCAATCGGGGCTTTGCTGGCTACCGCCAGTGATCAACAGGGGAATGTTGCCTGCCACGGGTTTGGGCAGCATGTCGATCCCGCCGGACAGCGTGCCATGATCCAGCGCGGCGCGCGGATAATCCTGCGCCACCGCGCGGATATAGGCGACGCTGTCGCGGAACCGTGCGCCCCGGTCGGGGAAGTTCTGGTTCAGCGCCGGGTATTCTTCGGGGCGATCGCCCGACGCGATACCCAGCAGCACACGCCCGCCGGACAGAACATCCACCGATGCGGCGGCTTTGGCCACATGCGCCGGGTGGCGCAGCGGCAGCACGACGCTGGCAACGCCAAGGGCGATATCGCGGGTCGAGGCCGCCAATGCGCCCAGATAAACGAACGGATCGAAGAGCTGCCCAGCATCGCCGAAACTGGGCACATTGAAGGGCACGTCGCGCAGCCAAAGCGCTGAAAAACCCAAGCTATCGGCCAATTGCGCGCGCTCCATATGGCGCGTCATATCCGGCACCGGGTCATTGCCATGGGCATCCAGAGGCAGCACCAGACCAAGGCTTAGCCCGCCCGGTTGAAACACGCTGTTATAGGCACGGTTCATCGGCGCGAAGGAGGTGGCGTCAGACGTGTCTTTCATTGCAGTGACCTCGTTCATCTTGTGTTATCCGGCTGCGTGGGGTGCTGACAGCCGTACCAGAGTTCGGCTCTCAATGCTCTTGCGGCAGGTCGTGATTGCCGGATCTTCGACCAGATCGACGGCGCTGTGGCCCACGAAAGGGTGGCCCTGTTTGTCGTAGATGTTGAAAAATACCACCTCATCCGGGGTCATGCGGGACCGATAGACCCAGTCATGCGCCGGGTTGGCGGCAAGGCCCAGGATCTGACCGGTCCGGTCGGGATAGATCAGGTCGATTTCGATCCAGTCGCGGCTTGCAACGCTGGCGGGGCGGACAAAGCCCAGGGGCGCGGAGTTGATGGGATTGTCCACCGGACGCCAGACATTGACGAAAGCATAGTGACCGGCGGCCCATTCGGCGGCGGTCGCCGGCCCCAGAATATCCACGAGCCGCTGTTTCGCGCCCTCGGGGCTGTAATCGCTATGCACGTTGCGGGCAGGGCGGCGTGTTGCGGTGGGATCGTCCACACGCAGGGTGTGATCGAAAATGATGACGTCTGACGCGCCAATTTCCCGGCGCAGCAGTGTCGTCAGTTCCGAATCGTAGGCCGCTTGCCAGCCGTCCCAGTCGAAATCGGTCACGGCAGTCGGAACATGGGCAAAGGCAAACCCGTCGGTAGCGAACTCCGCCTTGGTGTCGCTGTCGCGCTCATCATGCAGCGGGATTTGAGTGGCTGCCAATTCGGGCGAGACAAGCTGTCCCGTGGCCCCGCCTGCGTCAATCTCGAAGGCTTGGCGGAACGGTTTGTGGATGTGGTAATTGACGGTCGCGCTTTGGGTCATCGGTCGCCTCGCTGAACTTGGACGGCGACCGCGTTGCGCGGGTGCCGTGTGGTCATGGGTGAAGGTAACATTTTCAATTTTCAGGGTAACCGGCGGGAATTGGAGTTCAGTTTTCGGAATTTCCGCATAATCTAGGCACGCCAATCTGCCGTCTGGCCTGTTTGGGCACGCGCAGGCCTTAGCGCCGCCTATGCGACCAAAGCACCGTGCGAAGTTTTGACGCAGATTTCTGCTTTGGGGGTCTTGGCACCGGGGCCGGGTCGTGATGTGTTTGCGCCATCACCCCGTCTGCTTAGAAGGGGAACAACAATCAGGGAGTTTTCCATGAAAAAGTATACCGGTCTTTTGGCCGTTGCCGCGCTGTTGTCGACGACCACGCTTGTCTCTGCCGAGACGCTGCGGTGGGCGCGCGCAGGCGACGCGCTGACACTTGATCCGCATGCGCAAAACGAAGGTCCGACGCATACGATTCGCCACCAGATGTATGAGCCTCTCATCATCCGCGACGTGACGGGCGCGTTTGAACCGGCGCTGGCGACCGAATGGGGCCCCAAGGCCGATGACCCGAATGTCTGGGTCTTCAAACTGCGCGAAGGCGTGAAATTCCACGGCGGCGAAGACTTCACTGCCGAGGATGTCGTGTTCAGCTTTGAGCGCGCGAAAACCGAAAACTCCGATATGAAAGAGCTGATCGGCTCCATCGTCGAAGTGCGTGCGGTCGACGAATACACCGTCGAACTGGTCACCGATGGCCCGAACCCGATTCTGCCGTCGAACCTGACGAACCTGTTCATCCTCGACAAAGGTTGGGCCGAGGCGAACAACACCGCCAACGTTCAGGATTTCGAGGGCGGCGAGATCACCTATGCCACGACCAACGCCAACGGCACCGGTCCTTACAAGCTGCAAAGCCGGGAACCCGACGTGCGGACCGTCATGGTGCGCAACGACGATTACTGGGGCCGCGATCAGTTCCCGATGGAAGTGACGGAAATCATTTACACCCCGATCCAGAACGCCGCGACCCGTGTGGCGGCGCTGCTGTCGGGTGAGGTGAACTTCCTTCAGGACATGCCGGTGCAGGATTTGCAACGCGTGAACGATGCCGATGGCCTCGTCGTCAAGAAGGCCCCGCAGAACCGCGTGATCTTCTTCGGGATGAACCAGGGCGCGGATGACATCGAAGCGGACAATATCGATGGTAAGAACCCGCTGGCCGATGTGCGCGTGCGCAAGGCCATGTCGATGGCAATCAACCGCGACGCCATTCAGCAGGTCGTGATGCGCGGCCAGTCCGAACCGGCGGGCATGATCGCGCCGCCCTTCGTGAACGGCTGGACGGCGGAAATGGATGCCGAAAGCTCCACCGACGTGGAAGGCGCGAAGGCACTGATGGCCGAGGCCGGCTATGCGGACGGGTTCTCCATCCGGCTCGATTGCCCGAATGACCGTTACATCAACGATGAGGCGATCTGTCAGGCCGCTGTCGGGATGCTGGGCCAAATTGGCGTGAAGGTGAACCTGGATGCCAAGCCCAAGGCGCAGCACTTCCCGCTGATCACTGACGGCAAGACGGACTTCTACATGCTGGGTTGGGGCGTTCCGACATACGATTCGGAATACATCTTCAACTTCCTCGTTCATGGCCGCGAAAGCGACATCGGCACGTGGAACGGCACCGGGTTCGACAATGACGACCTGGATGCGAAGATCGCGTCGCTGGCCTCCAACACCGATCTGGAAGCGCGTAATGCGGATATCGCCTCCATCTGGCGCGTCGTGCAGGACGAGGCGCTGTATATCCCGATCCACCACCAGGTTCTGAACTGGGGCATGGCGGAAGGTGTCGGCGTCGAAGTCGATGCCGAAGATCAGCCGAAGGTGAAATACTTCACCATGAAGTAACGCCCTCTTTGCCGGGCCGTTCGCATCTTCGCGGGCGGCCCGGTATGTCGATCCCTTCCCCAATCGAGGTCACACACATGCTTCGCTATTCCACCGCGCTGGCCATGATGCTGGCGCTGCCCGCCGCGGCCGAAGACTTCAGCTTTGCCGTCACCACGGACCCGCAGACGATGGACCCCCATGCGGTCAACTCCGCGCCGGTTCTTGGTTTCCTGAACAATGTCTATGAAGGTCTGGTCCGACGCGGCAAGGATATGTCGATCGAACCGTCGCTGGCCGTCAGCTGGGAGCCGATTGGCGAAGGGAGCGGCTGGCGTTTCCACCTGCGTGAAGGTGTGAAATTCCAGGACGGTGCCGATTTCAACGCAGATGACGTGATTTTCTCGTACCAGCGGGCGTCCTCGGAAGAGGCCGATACCTCAAGCTGGTTCGCACCGGTGAGCGAGGTCGTGAAGGTGGACGATTACACCGTCGACATCATGACAACTGCGCCAAACCCGATTTTCCCCGATTCCATCGCCAACTGGATGATGATGGATAGCGGCTGGGCCGAGGCGAATGGCGCCGCGCGTCCGGACAAGGAACAGGGCAACTTCGCCACGCTCAATGCCAATGGCACCGGGGCGTTTCAGCTTGTCTCGCGCGAGCCGGACCTGAAAACCGTGCTGGAGCCTTATGATGGCTGGTGGGATACCGCCGAACATAACCTGACGCGGGTCGAAATGACCCCGATCCAGAACTCTGCGACGGCGCTTGCGGCGCTGTTGTCGGGCGATGTCGATTTCATCGACCCGGTGCCGATTCAGGATGTCGCCCGTCTCAAGCAGAACCCGGATGTGCAAGTCATTCAGGGCATCGAAGCGCGGGTGATCATGCTGGGCTTTGACCAAAAGGAAGGCGCGGCGGAAAGCGGTCAGGGCGGGGCGGACATGTTCCTTGACGCGCGTGCCCGCGAAGCCGTTGCCCATGCGATCAACGTGCCCGCGATCTTGCAAACCATCATGCGCGGCAATGCCGAGGTTGCCAGCCAGCTTGTCAGCCCGGCGATGCGGGGCTTTTCCAAATCCAACGCCGCGCCCTACAGCTATGACGTGGATGCCGCGCGCAGCTTGGCGCAAGAGGCGGGGCTGACAGATCAGACGATCTCGTTCAAATGCCCGAATGACCGGTATCTCAATGACGAGGCCGTGTGTCAGGCGGTCACCGCGATGCTGGCGCAGGCGGGGATGACCGTGTCGCTGGATACGATGCCGGTGTCGAACTACTGGCCGGAACTGCGGGCGAACAACTTCGACATGTACCTGCTGGGCTGGTCGCCGGGTACATTGGACGCAGAGCATCCGATCCGTTTCCTTGCCGCCACGCCCAATGCCGAGGCGCGTCTGGGAAGCTGGAATTTCGGCGGGTATTCCAATGCCCGGGTGGATGAACTGCTGCCGAAAATCCAGTCCGAGATCGATGACACCGCGCGTCAATCCATGCTGGATGAGGTGGCCGGGACGCTTCAGGACGAGGTCGCCTATGTGCCGCTTTACGTGCAACCCCTTGTCTGGGGCGCGCGTGCGGGGATCGAGCTGACGCAGCGCCCGGACAATTTCTTTATCCTGCGCTGGGTCACAGTGAACTGACCGCCTAAAATCAAACCCGCCCCGGCGCGTCGATTGACAGCCATGGCCGCACGTGGGAAGCCGCGCGTCAGCCTTGGGGCGGGTTACAAAAGGAAGAACAAGTGCTCTCCTTCATTCTCAAACGTGTCGGACAATCGATCCTCGTGCTGTTGATCACGGGGCTGGTGGCGTTTTCGATGTTCACCTTTGTCGGCGACCCGATCGACAACATGCTGGGCCAGGAACGGACGATGGAAGACGTCGAACGCCTGCGCGAACAGCTTGGGTTGGATCAGCCCTTTGTGGTTCAGTATTACCGGTTCCTCGAACAGGCGGTGCAGGGCAATTTCGGCGTGTCGTATCGCCAGGGCCGCCCGGTGGCCGAGATTTTGTTGGAACGCGCCCCGGCAACGTTGGAACTGGCGGCGGTGTCCGGCGTTCTGGCCATTGCCTTTGGCATCGCTCTGGGCGTGTTCACCGCGATCCGCCGCAATGGCATCGCCGCGAATGTGATCATGTCCGCCTCGCTGATCGGGGTGTCGCTGCCAACCTTCCTGATCGGTATTTTGCTGATTTACCTGTTCAGCGTCGAACTTGGCTGGCTTCCCAGCTTCGGCCGGGGGGAGACCGTCGATCTGGGCGGCTGGACGACCGGTTTTCTGACCGTGTCCGGTCTGAAGGCGCTGATCCTGCCGTCGATCACGCTGGGCCTCTACCAGATGACGCTGATCATGCGGCTGGTCCGGTCCGAAATGCTTGAAGTGCTGCGACAGGATTATGTCCGGTTCGCCAAGGCGCGCGGGCTGAGCGACCGGGTCATCAACTTCCGCCATGCGCTGAAGAACACGATGGTTCCGGTGATCACGGTGATCGGTTTGCAGCTTGGCTCCATCATTGCCTTCGCGATCATCACGGAAACCGTATTCCAATGGCCGGGGGTCGGACTGCTGTTCATCAACGCGATCCAGTTCGTCGATATTCCGGTGATGGCGGCCTATCTGATGCTGATTTCCGTCATGTTTGTTGGGATCAACCTGTTGGTGGACATCCTGTACGCCTTCATTGATCCGCGTTTGAGGGTGGCCGCATGACCCGCTTTTTCGACAGTGACATCTTTTATGCATTCCGCACCAGCCCGGTTGCGGTGGTATCGGCCACCGTTACCGTTCTGATGGTGTTGGCGGCGGTGTTCGCGCCGCTGATCGCGCCGACCAACCCGTTCGATCCGTCCAGCCTGAACCTGATGAACGGCTTCACCCCGCCGATGGAGCCGAACGCCTTTACCGGTGACAGCTTCCTTCTGGGGACCGATGATCAGGGGCGCGATGTGTTCTCGACCATCCTTTACGGGATGCGGATTTCGCTTTTCGTCGGGGTCGCGGCGGTGCTGTTCGCGATGGTTCTGGGCATCTTTCTTGGGCTGCTCAGCGGCTATGTCGGCGGCTGGACCGAGACGATCATCATGCGCGCGGCGGATGTGCAGCTGACCTTTCCGTCGATCCTTGTGGCTATGCTGATCTTTGGCGTCGCCAAGGGGGTAACGCCCGTGGAATACCGCGATCAGATGGCGATCTGGGTGCTGATCCTTGCCATCGGCCTGTCGGACTGGGTGCAGTTCGCGCGCGTTGTGCGCGGGGCGACGCTGGTGGAAAAGTCCAAGGATTACGTCGCCGCCGCGCGGATGATCGGGCGTTCGCCGCTGACGATCATGGTGCGCCACATCCTGCCCAACGTGTTGTCGCCGGTACTGGTAATCGCGACGATTTCGCTTGCGCTGGCCATCATCGCGGAAGCCACGCTTAGCTTTCTGGGTGTGGGCGCGCCGCCGACCCAGCCATCACTGGGCACGTTGATCCGCATCGGACAGGGGTTTCTGTTCTCCGGTGAGTGGTGGATTTTGTTCTTCCCGGCCTGCACCTTGTTAGCCCTTGCACTGGCTGTGAACCTGCTGGGCGACTGGCTGCGCGACGCGCTTAACCCGAGGCTGAGATGACCGAACCTGTCCTGTCGATCCGCAACCTGACCGTCGATATTCCGACGCGTCGTGGCCTGTTCAAACCGGTCGAAAACGTGTCCTACGACATCCGGCCGGGCGAAATCCGGGGCGTCGTGGGTGAATCCGGTGCGGGCAAATCCATGACCGGCAATGCGGTGATCGGCCTGCTCGATCCGCCCGCGCGTATTGCGGAAGGGGAAATCTGGCTGAACGGTCGCCGGATTGACCAGCTTGATGCCGAGGAAAAGCGCAAGATCCGCGGCAAAGAGATCGCGATGATCTTCCAGGACCCGCTGACCTCGCTCAACCCGCTGTTCACGGTGGGCGCGCAACTGGTGGAAACGATCCAACTGCATCTTGGCCTCAACCAGGCGGACGCGAAAAAGCGGGCCATCGACCTGCTGGACCGGGTGCGGATTCCGAACCCCGAAGAGCGTTTCGACCAATACCCGCACCAGTTTTCGGGCGGGATGCGCCAGCGCGTTGTGATCGCGTTGGCCCTATGTTCCGAACCGTCGGTGATCGTCGCGGATGAACCGACCACGGCCCTTGATGTAAGCGTGCAGGCGCAGGTGCTGGACCTGATCAAGGAACTCGCGCGGGAACGGCAAGTCGGCGTCATCCTCGTGACCCACGATATGGGCGTGATCGCCGATACGACCGATCAGGTGACCGTCATGTATTCGGGCCGCGTGGTCGAACAGGGGGCCACGGCGCAAATCCTGGGCGCGCCGCAGCATGAATACACCAAAAGTCTGATCGCGGCCGTGCCGCGTCCGCAGGTCAAACTGCATCGGTTCCCGCAGGTCAGCTATGGCGGGCGCGAGACCACGTTCAAGATCGAAGACCTCGCGCGCAACTGGGATCGGTCGACCACCTCGCAAAGCGGCACTCTGTTGCAGGTCGAAGGGCTGACCAAACGGTTCCTGTCCAAAGGCGCGCTTCTGCCATCGCGGCGCGAATATTTCACCGCTGTCGATAACGTAAGTTTCGACATCAAGGACGGTGAGGTGTTCGGGCTGGTGGGCGAATCCGGCTCAGGCAAGTCGACCGTCGCGCGGATGATCGCCACGCTGTATCCGGTGGACGGGGGCAAGATCACCTTTGACGGTGAAGAAATGACAGCGATGGATAAGGAGGGGATCGCGCGCTATCGGCGGCAGATCCAGATGATCTTCCAGGACCCGTACTCGTCGTTGAACCCGCGCATGTCGGTGGGCGATATCGTGGCCGAGCCACTGATCCATCACAAGATCCTGCCGCGTGCAGAGGTGGGGGCGCGTGTGCGCGAACTTCTGGACCGGGTTGGCCTTGCCTCGGACGCGCATCGGAAATACCCGCATGAGTTTTCGGGCGGTCAGCGTCAGCGGATTTCGATCGCGCGCGCGCTTGCGACCCAGCCACGGTTCTTGATCTGTGATGAGCCGACCTCGGCGCTGGATGTGTCGATCCAGGCGCAAATCCTGAATATTCTGAAAGACTTGCAGGAATATCTGGGGCTGACGATGCTGTTCATTTCCCATGATCTGCCAGTCGTGCGGCAGATGTGCGACCGTGTGGGCGTGATGCGTCAGGGCAAATTGGTCGAGGTGCAGGAAACCGGCGCGCTGTTTGAAAATCCGCAATCCGATTACACACGTGAATTGCTGGATCTGATGCCGCGGCTTGAGCAATTGTCCGAGGAAGAGTTCGCGGGCCTGCGCGAACAAGGCTAACGCAAGACGTGTGGCTACGGGGCTAGGGCGCCGCGTCCAACGCGCGCAGCGTCGGCGGCAAATCGGCAGGCCGCGCGAATTGGCGGGATGTGGGGCCATAGGCCGAAACCGCATCCAGATGGGCGAGGTCGGGGAACAATTCGTATACTTCGCGTCGCACATCGCTGTGCAACGCCCGCATCGCCTGCGGACCGGGATAGAAGCTTTCAGACGCTGCATCATTGGCAAAGATCACCTGATGCGTCTCGAACATGAGGTGGAGATAGGTGACAGAGCGGCATCCGCGCATCTCTCGCACCATGCCGCCATGAAGTTGCGCCAGATGCCGGGCGCGGAACAGGCGTTCCTCCCCATCTTGGCGCAGCAGAACCCCGTGTTGCGGCGACACCCGTAATGGACGGGATGTGCCGATCAGGGCAGGGGCGATGGTGATCGGTTTGAGATGGGGATTGAGCGCGAGTTCGCGGTAATCCAGCCGCCGTGCTGCGATCCAGATCAGGGGTTGCGGTCCGTTATCGCGCGTCAGCACGAGGTCGCCGGGCCTAAGCCGTTCGATCGGTACCGGACCTGCGGGCGTTGCGATCTGCGTCCCAGAGGCAAAACAAACGACGCTTTCCATCCCCGTGAAGTGGAGGGTGGAGCCATCATTCATCTGAACGGTGCCGTCATAGCTGGTGTTGCCACTGGCGTTTGTGGTGGTGCTGGTGATGGTCAGCGTCGACATGTCGGCGCGCCCGGCAAGGCGCAGCACGTCGCCGCCGCCTACGCTTTCGCCGGTATCGCCGCCATCGACCGTGACGTCGCTTTGCCCGTCCTCGCCGTAATCCAGCAGGGTAAAGGTGTCGTCCCCGTCACCGCCTTGCGCAACATCCCCTTCGGCGACGTTGATCGTGTCGTCGCCTTCCTCCCCCAAAAGCGTGTCAGCGCCGATACCGCCTTCCAGCGTGTCGTCGCCATCGCGCCCTTCAAGTATGTTGTCGCTGCTGTCGCCAATCAGCGTGTCGGCCGTGAGGCCACCAATCACGTTCTCGATATTGGCGTAGGTATTGCCCTGATCGTCGAGCCCGTCCGCAAGGTTGATGGTAAAGCCAAATGTTTCGACATCGGTGCCGTAGATCACGACCGTGTCGATGCCGGTGCCGCCATCGAAATCATCTGATCCGACGCCTGCCAGCAGGGTGTCGTTACCCGCGCCGCCCGACAGGGTATCATCGCCCGAAAGACCATCAATGGTATCGTCGCCATCGCCCCCCAGGAGCGTATCGTCATAGGCGGAGCCGGTGATATCGTCACTGCCGCCGCCTGCGTCGATATCGACCCCATCCGTGGCGGCGCTGGCATTGAAGATATCGTCGTAATCGGTGCCGATATAGTTCTCGATCTGCCAGAAGCTGGCGACATCGGTGCCGTCGGTAAAGCTGCCTTCCCCGCCGGAGGTTTCGGTCAGCGTGACGCTGTTGGAGAGGCCGGACAGGTCAATCGTATCGTAGTCGATCCCGCTGCCGTCCGTGGTGCCCCCATAGATCAGGTCAGAACTGAAGTTATCGCTGAAATAGAATGTGTCGGCGCCCGCGTCGCCATACATGGTGTCACTGCCGAGGCCGCCCCAGAACTGATCGGCCCCATCCATCCCGGTCAGGGTATCGTCGCCTTTGCCGCCCACAAGCCGGTCGTCGCCTGCACCGCCTATCAGGGTATCGTTCCCGGCCCAGCCCTTGATTTGCTGGCCTGAGTCGTCGCCTCGGATGTAGTCGTCGGCAAGGTGCGACCCATCGATCTGTTCGATGTCGATCAGCGTATCGCCTGCCGCCTCGCCGCCGCTTTCGGGCGCACCATCCGTCAGGTCGATAACGACCCCTTGGGCGGAGTCATGATAACTGGCGATATCGTATCTTCCGGCGGACCCATCCAGCACATCCGCGCCATCGCCACCGTCAAGATAAGTGTGTCCGCCCGAGCTGGCATTCCCGATGAGGTAGTCATCGCCATCCTCGCCCTCAAGGACATTGACGCCGTCCCCGCCAGAGATCGTGTCGTCGCCGGACCCGCCATAGATATCGTCGTCGCCCGCACCGCCAGAGAAGCTGTCGAAATACTCGAACAGCGTCGCGCCGCCCAGTGTCGCATCGGCGGGACCCGTGCCGCTGGTGTCTTCGACAACATATGTGGTCGTTCCGTCATCAATGGTGAGGCGGCCATTGTCGGAATCGACCGTGATCAAATAGGTCGACGGCAGCCCGGAAAAGTCGATGGCATGGCCACTGGAACTTTCATCGATGGCATTCCAGAACGCCGCCGAATTCCAGTTCGATGTTGTTACGACATAAGTGGTCAAAAAACCGGTGTCCCGAGGTTGCACGAAGAGGGCCAAGTGGCGGTCTTCGTGCAGCCTTAGGCAGACTTAGTTAAGATCGTCTAACGGTTTGGAATTGTGAAAAATTGTCTTTAACGCGTGGGCTTAGAAGTCCCAGTCTTCGTCCTCGGTCGCGACCGCCTTGCCGATAACATAGCTTGATCCGGAGCCGGAGAAGAAGTCGTGGTTCTCGTCCGAATTCGGCGACAGCGCGGCCATGATCGCCGGGTTCACCTTGCAGGCGTCATCGGGGAACAGCGCCTCGAAGCCGAGGTTCTGCAAGGCTTTGTTGGCGTTGTAATGCAGGAACTGTTTCACGTCCTCGGTCAACCCAAGGCCATCGTAAAGCTGTTCGGTATAGCGCGCTTCGATCTCGTACAGATCGAACAGCAGCGCGAAGGCGAAGTCCTTCAACGCGTTGCGTTCCGCTTCGGGCAGGCGTTCCATGCCGCGCTGGAACTTGTAGCCGATATAATAACCGTGGATCGCTTCGTCACGGATGATCAGTCGGATCAGGTCGGCCGTATTGGTCAGACGCGCGCGGCTTGACCAGTGCATCGGCAGATAGAAACCGGAATAGAACAGGAAGCTTTCCAGAAAGACGCTGGCGATCTTCTTCTTCAGCGGGTTTTCCGTTGCAGCGTATTCGTCAAGGATCAGCCGGGACTTGGCTTGCAGATGTTCGTTCTCAGCCGACCAGCGGAAGGCTTCGTCCACATCCGCCGTCTGGCAGAGCGTTGAAAAGACGGACGAATAGCTGCGCGCATGGACCGCTTCCATGAAGGCGATGTTGGACAGGACTGCCTCTTCATGGGGCGTGATCGCATCGACCATCAGCGTGGGCGCACCGACAGAGTTCTGGATCGTGTCCAGAAGCGTCAGCCCGGTGAAGACGCGGATGGTCAATTGCCGTTCATCCTCGGTCAGTTGCGACCAGCTTTGGATGTCGTTGGACAGCGGCACCTTTTCGGGCAGCCAGAAATTCACCGTCAGGCGGTTCCAGACATCCAGATCGGTGTCGTCCTCAAGACGGTTCCAGTTGATGGCGCGGGGCACGGGCCGGGCGGCGGTGAAATCTTTCATCGGATCAGTCCTCGAAACGGGCGTGTGGTGGGTAGGGTAGGCTTCAGCCTACCTGTCACAGCGAACAGGAGACGCAGCCTTCGACTTCCGTCCCTTCAAGGGCGGCTTGGCGCAGGCGGATATAGTAGATTGTCTTGATGCCCTTCTTCCACGCATAGATCTGCGCGCGGTTGATATCGCGTGTGGTGGCCTCGGCCGCGAAAAACAGCGTCAGCGACAGGCCCTGATCCACGTGCTGGGTCGCGGCGGCATAGGTGTCGATGATCGCCTCCGGGCCGATCTCGTAGGCATCCGCGTAAAATTCCAGGTTGTCATTCGTCATATAGGGCGCGGGGTAGTAGACGCGGCCGATCTTGCCCTCTTTGCGGATTTCGATCTTGGAGGTGATCGGATGGATCGAAGAGGTCGCGTAGTTGATATAGCTGATCGACCCGGTGGGCGGTACGGCTTGAAGGTTCCGGTTGTAAAGCCCGTGTTCCATCACGGATGCCTTCAGCGCGTCCCAGTCCGCGCGGGTGGGAACGGAAATGCCTGCCGCGTCAAAAAGTTCCGCCACACGGTCGGTTTCCGGCAGCCAGTCCTGCGACGTGTACTTGTCGAAGAAACGGCCATCGGCATAGGCGCTCTCGGCAAAGCCCTTGAATGTCACGCCCCGTTCGCGCGCCAGCGCGTTGGAAGCGGTCAGCGCGTGGAACAGGACCGTGCAGAAATAGATATTGGTGAAGTCGATCCCCTCGGGCGATCCGTAATGGATACGCTCGCGTGCGAGATAGCCATGCAGGTTCATCTGCCCCAGACCAATGGCGTGGCCTTCGTCATTGCCCTTGCGGATCGACGGCACACTGTCGATTGCCGACATTTCCGATACCGCATTCAGCGCCCGAATGGCCGTGTTCACAGAGCCCGCCAGATCGCCGCCATCCATCGCACGGGCGATGTTCATGGAGCCGAGATTGCAGGAAATATCCGTGCCCATCTTCGCATAGCTCAGATCGTCGTTGAAATCCGACGCTTCGTTCACCTGCAAAATCTCGGAGCACAGGTTCGACATGGTGATGCGCCCCGCGATCGGGTTCGCCTTGTTCACCGTGTCTTCGAACATGATGTAGGGATAACCGCTTTCGAACTGGATCTCTGCGATGGTCTGGAAAAAAGCCCGTGCGTTGATCTTGTGTTTGCGGATCTTCGGGTTGTCGACCATCTCGTCGTATTTCTCGGTGACCGAGATGTCAGAGAACGGCACGCCATAGACTCGTTCCACGTCATGGGGAGAGAACAGGTACATATCCTCGTTGCGCTTGGCCAGTTCGAAGGTCACGTCCGGGATCACCACGCCAAGGCTCAGGGTCTTGATGCGGATTTTCTCGTCCGCGTTCTCGCGCTTGGTGTCGAGGAAGCGCAGGATGTCGGGGTGATGCGCGTTCAGATAGACCGCGCCCGCGCCCTGACGCGCGCCCAGTTGGTTGGCATAGCTGAACGAGTCTTCCAGCAGTTTCATCACCGGAATGACGCCCGAGGATTGGTTTTCGATCCCCTTGATGGGCGCGCCATGCTCGCGGATATTGGTCAGCATCAAGGCGACACCGCCGCCGCGCTTGCTGAGTTGCAGGGCGGAGTTGATGCCGCGCCCGATGCTTTCCATGTTGTCTTCCATGCGCAGCAGGAAGCAAGAGACGAACTCGCCGCGCGCCTTTTTCCCGGCATTGAGGAAGGTCGGCGTTGCCGGCTGGAAGCGGCCCGCGATGATCTCGTTCATCAGGCGCATGGCCAGCGCTTCATCGCCGCGTGCCAGCGTCAGCGCGTTCATCACCACGCGGTCTTCGTACCGTTCAAGGTAGCGTTGGCCATCGCGGGTTTTCAGCGTGTAAGAGGTGTAATACTTGAACGCGCCCAGAAAGCTGGGAAAGCGGAATTTCAGCGCATAGGCGGCGTCCCAGATCTCGCGCTGGAAATTGCGCGAATACTGGTCCAGCACTTCGGGCTCGTAATAGCCTTCATCCACCAGATAACGCAGCTTTTCGTCCAGCGAATGGAAGAAAACGGTGTTCTGGTTCACATGTTGCAGGAAATACTGCCGCGCGGCCATGCGGTCGGCGTCGAACTGGATTTTGCCGTCCTCGTCATAGAGGTTCAGCATCGCATTGAGCGCATGATAGTCGAGATCGGCGGTTACGCTTGCATCAAGCATTGTGTGTCCTCTGTAGACCAGAAACGGGTAAGCCCCGCGCGGATGCGGGTAAGATCGGTGTCAGTACCGGCCAGTTCGAACCGGTACAGGACGGGGACGTTGCATTTACGCGAAATGACGTCCCCGGCAAGGGCGAAAGTGGTGCCGAAATTGCGGTTGCCCCCGGCGATGACACCGCGCAGCAAGGCGCGGGTGGGGGCGTCGTTCAGAAAGCGGATGACCTGCCGGTGGACCGCGCCGCGCCCGGTGCCGTCGCTATAGGTCGGGCTGACCAGAACGAAGGGCGCGTCGGGGCAGGGCATCGGGGCCGCCGGGTCGCGCGGGATGCGCAGTGCGGGCAGGCCCAAACGCTCTATCAGGCGGGCGGTGTTGCCCGACCCGCTGGAAAAATAGACAAGCCCCGCCACCGCGCCGCGCTCAGGACAGGCGGCCGATCATGTCGGGCCGAAAGCCCGCCCAATGGTCATCACCGGCGATCACGACCGGCGCCTGACGATAGCCAAGCTCTGTCACGCGGGCCAGCGCATCGGCGTCTTCGGTCAGATCGACCACGTCATAGCTAAGCCCCTTGGCATCCAGCGCGCGGGTGGTGGCGGTGCATTGAACGCAAGCGGGTTTGGAATAGACGGTGATGCTCATGGCGTTTGTCCCTTGTCGTGGTTGGCGGCTTTGGGACGGGGACGCGCATCGCACGGGCGGGGTGGCTCCGCCGTGCACGCATCCGGGCCCTCCGCCGCGGTGGTCGTCGTTGCGCCTTGGCAGGTCTCCTGGCTCGCGGCTTATGACGCCGCGGCCCGCCTTCCCAGCGCATCGCGCCAGTGGATTTGGGCCGTCGGCTTGCCGCTTACAGTTGCGGGGGCAGCGCCGGTATTGCACCGGCTTCCCTTTTCACCTGCGAGGCGACTCGCAGGCACCAAGACAACATCATATAGATGCCTTTGGTGCGTGCGTGTCAATATATAGATGTTTGTGCCGAAGCGATTTTCGGGTACCTCGCTGTTCTGAGGGCTTTTGGATCATGCCGCAACCCGAAAACCACCCGGCGACTGGCCGCATGGGCGGAAACATCGCCGCAGTGTCTGCAGGCCTTCGGACTGCGCAACGGGCGGTTTTGCCTTTATGAAGGTGGCTCATAATCTTTCTCAGAAGTATGAATTTTCCTTCAAAGACGCGCCATGTTACCTCCGGTGCAGGAAAGCAGGTGATCCATGTTGAACTTCTCACTTCCGCCCAGCCCGGCGCATAACGCGCTGATCCGTGCCGCGTCCGAACGCATTCTGATCCTCGACGGCGCTATGGGAACCATGATCCAGACCCTCAACATGACCGAGGAGGATTTCTCGGCCAACGGGCATATCCACGGCCCCGGTTGCCGTCATCACCCCTCGGACCACCCGCAGAAGGGCAATAACGACCTGCTGGTGCTGACCCAGCCGCAGGCGGTCGAAGATATTCAGTTGGAATTCGCCTTGGCGGGCGCGGACATACTGGAGACGAACACATTTTCCTCCACCACCATCGCGCAGGCCGATTACGGGCTGGAAGGCGCGGTCCATGACCTGAACGTGGCAGGCGCACAGGTGGCGCGGCGCGCGGCGCAGCGGGCCGAGGCGCAGGATGGCAAGCGGCGCTATGTGGCGGGCGCGGTCGGGCCGACGAACCGGACGGCCTCCATCAGTCCCGATGTGAACGATCCCGGATTTCGTGCGGTCAGTTTCGACGATCTGCGCATCGCCTATGGCCAGCAGATCGACGGGCTGATCGAAGGCGGCGCGGACCTGATCCTGATCGAAACCATCTTTGACACGCTGAATGCCAAAGCCGCGATCTTCGCCGCCTTTGAAAGTTTCGCCAAACACGGGCAGCGGCTGCCGATCATGATTTCGGGCACGATTACCGATGCCTCCGGGCGCACGCTGTCCGGGCAGACGCCCACGGCCTTCTGGCATTCCGTGCGCCATGCGCGGCCCTTCACGGTCGGGCTCAATTGTGCGCTGGGGGCCGATGCCATGCGCCCGCATCTGGCGGAACTGGCCGGTGTCGCGGACAGCTTCATCTGTGCCTATCCAAATGCGGGATTGCCCAACGCCTTTGGCGCATATGACGAGACACCCGATGAAACCGCCGCCCTGGTCGAGGTATTTGCCCGCGACGGGCTGATCAATATCGCGGGCGGCTGTTGCGGCACGACGCCGGACCATATCCGCGCCATCGCCGAGCGCGTAGCGGCCCATCCGCCGCGCCGCCAGAAGGAGAAAGCCGTTGCCTGAACCCATGCTCCGCCTTTCTGGCCTTGAACCCTTTGTGCTGACGCCGGACATTCCTTTCGTGAACGTAGGCGAACGCACGAATGTCACCGGCTCTGCCCGGTTTCGCAAGCTGATCACCAATCGCGACTATGCCGCCGCGCTGGATGTGGCGCGCGATCAGGTGGAGAACGGCGCGCAGATCATTGATGTGAACATGGATGAGGGGCTGATCGACTCGCGTCAGGCGATGATCGACTTTCTCAACCTCATCGCGGCCGAGCCGGATATCGCCCGCGTGCCGATCATGATCGACAGCTCCAAATGGGAGGTGATCGAAGCCGGGCTGAAATGCGTGCAGGGCAAGCCGGTCGTGAATTCCATCTCGCTGAAGGAAGGCGAGGCGGCCTTTATCGAACAGGCAACGCTTTGTCTGGCTTATGGCGCGGCTGTGGTGGTGATGGCATTCGACGAGAACGGGCAGGCGGACACGCTGGAGCGCAAGATCGAGATTTGCGCGCGTGCTTACCGTGTTCTGACCGAAAAGGTGGGCTTCCCGCCCGAAGATATCATCTTTGACCCCAATGTCTTTGCCGTCGCGACCGGCATTGAAGAGCATGACAATTACGGCGTCGACTTCATCGAAGCGACGCGCTGGATCCGCCAGAACCTGCCCCATGCGCATGTGTCGGGTGGGGTGTCGAACCTGTCCTTCTCGTTCCGCGGAAACGAGCCCGTGCGCGAGGCGATGCATGCGGTCTTTCTCTATCACGCGATTCAGGCGGGGATGGATATGGGGATCGTCAATGCGGGGCAATTGGCGGTTTATGATCAGATCGACCCGGACCTGCGCGACGCCTGCGAGGATGTGGTTTTGAACCGGACCCCGGCCAAAGGCACGCCTACGGAAAACCTGCTGGACATTGCGGAACGGTATCGCGGGACGGGACGCGAAGAAAAACAGCGCGATCTTGCGTGGCGGGACTGGCCTGTTGAAAAGCGCCTGGAACACGCGCTGGTGAATGGCCTGACCGAGTTCGTCGATGAAGATACCGAAGCCGCACGGCAAGCGGCGGACCGGCCGCTTGACGTGATCGAAGGGCCGCTGATGGCCGGGATGAATGTGGTCGGCGATCTGTTCGGCGCGGGCAAGATGTTCCTGCCGCAAGTGGTCAAATCCGCCCGCGTGATGAAGCAGGCCGTGGCGGTGCTGCTGCCCTATATGGAGGCCGAAAAGGACGGTGGCCGCGAAGCTGCGGGCCGGGTGCTGATGGCGACGGTGAAGGGCGATGTGCATGACATTGGCAAGAACATCGTGGGTGTCGTGCTGGCCTGCAACAATTACGAGATTATCGACCTTGGCGTGATGGTGCCGCCTCAGAAGATTCTGGAAGAGGCGAAGGCCCATGATGTCGATGTGATCGGCCTGTCGGGCCTGATTACGCCCTCGCTGGACGAGATGGTGCATCTGGCCGCCGAGATGGAGCGCGTCGGCTTTGACATCCCGCTTCTGATTGGCGGGGCGACCACGTCCAAGGTGCACACGGCGGTAAAGATTGCGCCGCAATATCAGCGCAGTCAGGCGATCTATGTCACCGATGCCAGCCGCGCGGTTGGTGTCGTGTCAGCCTTGCTCAGCCAGACCCGGCGGGATGGCTATATCGCAGAGATCCGCACCGAATATGATGAGGTCGCCGCGCGCCATGAAGCCGCCGAGCGTGCCAAGCAGCGCCTGCCCCTGGCCGCCGCGCGGGCCAATGCGATGCAGATCGACTGGACGGGCTATCACGTGCCGGCGCCGCAATTCATCGGGCCGCGCCCGGTGGAGGATTGGGATCTGGCGGAAATCGCCCGCTATATCGATTGGACGCCGTTCTTCCAGACATGGGAGCTCAAAGGCGTCTATCCGCGTATACTGGAGCATGAAACCTACGGCGCGGCGGCGAAAAGCCTCTTTGCCGATGCACAAGCCATGTTGGAGCGGATCATCGACGAGGGCTGGTTCGTGCCGCGCGCGGTGGTGGGGTTCTGGCCCGCGAACCGGGAGGGCGACGATATCCGCCTGTTTGCCGACACCGCCCGCAGCGCCACGCTGAACCGGCTGCATACGCTGCGCCAGCAAACCTCGAAACGCGGGGATCGTCCGAACCTTGCGCTGGCCGATTTCGTCGCGCCGCCGGGGGTCGAGGATTATGTCGGCGGGTTCGTCGTGACCACGGGGCCGGAAGAAATCGCCATTGCCGAAAAGTTCGAAGCGGCGGGCGATGATTACAGCGCGATCATGGTCAAGGCCCTTGCGGACCGTTTCGCCGAAGCCATGGCCGAGATGCTGCACCAGCGCGTGCGGCGCGACTTCTGGGGCTATGCGCCGAAGGAAGCCTTTGCCCCCGCGGATCTGATCGGCGAGCCTTATCGCGGTATCCGTCCGGCACCGGGCTATCCCGCGCAGCCAGATCATACCGAAAAAACCACGCTCTTCCAGTTGCTTGAGGCCGAAAAGCATACCGGCGTCAGCCTGACCGACAGCATGGCCATGTGGCCCGGTGCGTCGGTGTCCGGCCTGTATATCGGCCACCCAGAGGCCTATTACTTCGGCGTCGCCAAGGTGGAGCGTGACCAAGTCGAAGACTATGCCGCGCGCAAGGGCATGGAGATCGCGGAAGTCGAACGCTGGCTGGCCCCGGTTCTGAACTACCGTCCCGGCAAATCCCCCGCGATGGCTGCGGAATAGGCGCGCGGCCCTACGAGGCGGGCGCGTCTTTCTTGCCGGGGGCCGTTTTCCTGTTGGGCGCTTTGCGGCCACGGTATTTCACCGTCAGTTCCAGCGGCACGTCATTTTCGTCATAGACGCCCAGAACCACGCCGCGTTTGCGCGATTTGGTCCGCATCTCGATCAATTGTGCCTCGCTCCGGGTGGTGCGCTGCGCGCTGCGGCGGGTCCATGCGAACAGCTTGTCGTACATTTCCGCGATCACGTCCTCATGCGCGGCGCTGTCGCCCAGATCGACCAGTTCCTGCGGATCGGCCTCCAGATCGAACAGCATCGGACGATGCCCACCTTCGAAATGGATCAGCTTCCAGCGTGTGTTGGCCACCATGAAGCACACCGCATCGCGCACCCCGATCCCGTGCAGATGGGCGATGGGCGTGGCGGCATAGTCATATTCACAGATCACGTAGTCGCGCTTGGTGTCTTGCGCTTTGCCATGCAGGATCGGCATCAGGCTTTCGCCTTCCAAAATGTGCTGGGGCGGCTCGCCGCCGGCCACTTCGACAAAGGTTGGTGCAAGGTCGATGGATTCCACCAGAGCGTCGCAGACCGTGCCCCGCGTTGCGTCAGCTTCGGGCGAGGGGTCGTAGATGATCAGCGGCACCTTGATCGCCGCGTCATGGAAGAACGTCTTTTCCCCCATCCAGTGATCGCCCAGATAATCCCCGTGATCGGACGTGAGGACAATCATCGTATCCTCCATCCGCCCGGTTTCTTCGAGCCATTGGAACAGGCGGCCCATCTGGTCATCGGCCTGTTTGATCAGACCCATATAGGCGGGGATCACCGCCTCGCGCACTTCTTGCTTGGAGAAGGATTCGCCGATGATGGTGTCCATGAAATAGCGAAAGACCGGATGCGCATTGGCTTTCTCATTATCCGACCGAACGACCGGCAGTACATGTTCCGGCCCGTACATGGAGGCATAGGGCTCCGGCACGATATAGGGCCAATGGGGTTTGATATAGGACAGGTGGCAGCACCACGGACCGTCATGGCTGGACATGAAATCGATACCGCGCCCGGTCAGGTAGGGGGTTTCGCTGTCTTCTTCGGCGATATTGGCCGCTTCGGGCGCGTGTTTCAGGAACCAGCCAGACAGCACATTGCCATCGTCATCGAGCCCCGAATTGGCGAAGTCATGCCATGGGTTATCGCTCTCATACCCTTTGGCGCGCAGCCATTCATTGTAATGTTTGGCCCCGTCCGGGTCGTAATACCCATCCGGGCCTTCCGGCAGCATCCCGTCGTCACGCTCGAACACGTCAAAGCCGCATTCGCTGACCCGTGCGCCGATCAGGCTGTCGGGGGCAAGCCCAAGCCGCGCCATGCCTTCTTCGTCGGCGCGCATATGGGTCTTGCCCACCAGATAGCATTCCATCCCCGCGCGGCGCAGGTGATCGCCCAGCGTTACCTCACCCACTTTGAGCGGGATGCCGTTCCAGCTGGCCCCATGCGAATGCACATAACGCCCGGTATAGGTGCTCATCCGGCTGGAGCCGCAGATCGGCGACTGGATCGTGGCGCGGGTAAAGCGAACGCCGCGCGCCGCCAGCCGGTCGATATGCGGCGTGTGCAGATGTGGGTGGCCATAGCAGCTTAGGTAATCCCAGCGCAGTTGGTCGAACATGATGAAGAGAATGTTCTTGGGCTTTGCCATGCTGTGTCCGGGCCGCGCGCCCGTTCGGGGCTTGCGCGGCGTCTCCTCCAAGTGATTTGGGCGGCAGGCTAACGGATGAAAGACGGGACGGAAACGGCAATTCGGCTTTAATGGTCCATGCCGTTCGCGGGTGCGTTGCTTGGCGCTGGTGTTTCGCCCGCGCGGCGGGCATGATCGCCCGGCGGGCAGGGGGGATTTCGTCAGAATGAGCGGTATCGACGACATCGAAGAGATGATCGTGCAAGTCAGTTTGGGCAACCGGGCGGCGTTTTCCTCGCTTTATGATGCGACCTCTGCGAAACTTTTCGGGGTCTGCTTGCGTGTCTTGAAAGACAGGGCCGAAGCGGAAGAGACGTTGCAGGACGTTTTCCTACGGGTTTGGCAGAAGGCAAGCCTGTATCGCGCCAACGGGTATAGCCCGATGACTTGGTTGATCACGCTGGCGCGGAATGCGGCGATTGACAGGCTGCGCGCACGCAAGGCCCCGGCGGTCGATATCGACGAGGTGCCTGACCTGCGCGATGCCGGGCCCACGCCGGAAGCCGCGGCGATTGCGTCTTCTGAACGGGCACGGCTTGATGGGTGCCTGGAGGAATTGGAGGCCGACAGATCGGATGCGGTGCGCCGCGCTTATCTGGACGCAGAAAGCTACAAGGCGTTGGCGGCGCGCTACGATGTGCCGCTGAACACGGTCCGCACATGGCTGCGGCGCAGTCTGCTGAAACTGAGAGAGTGCCTGACCCGATGAGCGAGACAGAAGATCATAGCGACGATATCGCCCTTGCGGGTGAGTACGTGCTGCATCTTCTGAATGCAGCGGATCGGCGCGCGGTCGAGGCACGGTTGACCACGGATCCCGTATTGCGCCGCTTGGTGCGCGATTTCGAGACACAATTCGCGCCCATGGCCGAAGATATCCCCGAGGTGGTGCCGCCAGCCGCGCTTAAAGCCCGGATCGAAGCCCGGCTGTTCGACAAGCCACGCAAGGAACGGCGCAGTATCTGGCGCTGGATCCTGGGCGGGACGCTGGCGATTGGCGTATTGGCCGGGGCGCTGGTGATGGCACCGCGCTTGATGGACATGGGCGCGCCGGCTCCGGCCATGACGGCCACGGTCGCGGCGGAAGACGGATCGCTTGTCGTGGCGGCGCGCTTTATCCGCGAGACGGGCATGCTTGATATCGAACGGCAGGCCGGGGGCGCGCTGCCGGGGCGGGTGTTGGAGCTGTGGCTGATCGCTGACGGTGCAGAAGCCCCCGTGTCGCTGGGCGTTCTGCCGCCCGATGGCACCGCGCAGATCACCGTGCCGGCGGCGCTGGCGGGGCAGCTTTCCGGCGGCCTTCTGGCCATCAGCGACGAGCCGCCGGGCGGCTCGCCCACGGGTGCGCCCACGGGGGCTGTCCTGGCCGCAGGTCCGGTCATCGACGCCTGATCCGGCAAGCAGACGTGCGGGCGTGCGCCTTGATGACGCGCCCGCGACGCGGCCCTGCGAAAAAAAATGTTCTGGCGGTGAAACTTCCGGGCGCTGTTTTGCGTGGCTTCTTTATCGGCGGCTCTGACGGGCCGCGAAACCGAAGGAGCAAGTCCAATGACGTTCAAGACAGCAATCGCCGCCACCGTCGCCACCATCGCGCTGGGATCAGCCGCCGCAGCCGATGGTCATGCCGCGACAAAGGGGTATGCCCTGTCGGGCGATGGAAGCCGCCTTATCGTGATGGACAGCATCGCCATGCCGCAAGACGCGCGCAGCGTGGCATTGTCGGCCCCCATCCGCTCTATCGCGTGGCGCCCCGTGACGGGGGAACTGATCGGTTACGCCGATGGCAAGATTGTCACCATCGATACGCAATCCGGCACCGTGGTCGATCAGGGCGCGACCTTCATGGAGAACGCCATGATCGCTGGGGATGCGGTGGTTGCGTTCGATTTCAACAACAAGATCGACGCGGTGCGCGCGGTGTCGTCGCAGGGCGATAATCTTGTCTACTTCCCGGGCGATTTTGGGGATGACAAGGCCAATTCCGTGCGCCGCTTCACCAGCCTTGCCTATGCGGATGGCGATATCTCCGCCGGGGCGGAGCCGCTGATCTTTGCCAATGCCTATACCAACGCGATTGATGGCATGAAGGCGGGCGACACCTTCCAATATGCGCTGGATGCGCGGGCCAATGCCTTGGTGAACTTGGCCAATAATGCCGGCACGCTGGACACGATTGGCCTCATCACCATTGACGGGGCACCCGCCGATATCCTGCCCGAGGGCGGATTTGACATTGTGTCGCCGCAAGAGGGAACCGATGCGGCCTATGCGGTGTTGCACATAGACGGGCAGGACAGCGCCGGGCTTTACGCCATCGACCTGTCGACCGGAGCGGCCACGATGCTGGCCGATCTGGGCATGAGTGGAATTTCGAGCTTCGCGGTGTCTTCCGGGAAGTAACGATCCAAGGTTGTACGGGTAACGAGTGGAATGGCGGCGCCGGGGAAGGGGCCGCCATTTTCCGTTGGATGCAGGCTCAGGCGTGCAGGCGGTCGAAACCCGGATCATAGGGCGCGTCCGGGATCACGGTCGCGGGCACCAGATCACCGCACAGGTCCAGCAACATCTCCGTTCCCTCGGCGCTGAATAGCGGATCGACAAAGGCATAGGCCAGATTGCGTCCGACCCGGTGGCCCCAATCGCCCGATGTGATGGTGCCAATGACCGTGTCGCCCTGCATCAGCGACGCGCCGCCGCGCGCCGGGGCGTGGGTGGCGGCGATGTCCAGAGTGACGCGCTTTTTCCTGGGGCCATCCGCAACACGCCCCATCAGCGCGGCCCGTCCGATGAAATCGCCCTTGTCCAGTTTCACAAAGCGATCGAGGCCGGTTTCAAACGGGTCGAATTCGGTCAGCAGATCGGCCTTCCAGTGCAAGAAGCCTTTCTCCATCCGCATCGATTCCACCGCGCGCGCACCGAACAGTTGCAATCCGAACGCCTCGCCCGCTGTGCGCAGCGCCAGATAAGCAGCATAGAGCGAGGCATTGGGCACGTGAATCTCATAGGCCAATTCGCCCGAGAAGCTGACCGCCATCACCGTCGCCGGGGCATAGCCGATGAAGCATTCGCGCAGGCTCAGCCATGGGAATGCGGCGGCTGACCAATCGCCGCGGGCCGCGGCGGATAGGACCGCGCGCGCTTTCGGCCCGGCCAGAACCACGATGGTCTGGTCATTGGTGAGGCTGCGCAGCTGCACGTCCTCGGCCGGGTCCAGATGGGCGCGCAGCCAGTCCATATCGTGATATTCGCTGGCCGCTGCCGATCCATACCACACCCGGTCCGGCCCCCGGTCGCTGGCGGGAATATTTGCGATCGTCGCCTCGGCCTTGATCATCCCATGATCGTTCAGCAGATAGCCCAGCCCGACACGGCCCGGACGCTTGGTGACGGTGCCGCAGATCATCCGGTCAAGGAATGCGTGGCGATCCTTGCCGGTGATTTCGATCCGGTTGAAGCCGTTCACCTCGCACAGACCCACATTGCCCTGCACATTCGCCACTTCCGCTGCAACGCAATCGAACGCCTCGTCGAAATTGAAGGTCAAGCTGGGGTGAAATTCCGGGTCGGGCTTGATGTAATCGACGCGCTCCCATCCGTTGACGGTGGTGAATTCCGCGCCTTCGGCGGCCATGATCGGTGTCAGGGGGGTTGTCTTGGCCGGGCGGCCGGCCGGGCGGTGCTCGTGCGGGAAGTGAAAGCGGAATTCGTTCTGATAGTCTTCGATCGCCTTCAGCGCCGTGAGTTCCACATTCGTATGGCCGGTAAAGCGGCGTGGATCGATACACCATGTGTCATAGCACGCCTCGCCGTGGACGATCTGTTGCGCCAGCAGCCAGCCGTGGCCGCCGCCTTCGCCAAGCCCGGCGCGCAGTCCGATGATGCAGAAAGCGTTCCGCTTGCCGGGGATGGGGCCGACCAGCGGCGCGCCGTCGATCGTATAGGTGATCGGGCCGTTGACCACCGTGCGGATGCCGGTCTCCATCAAGGCGGGCATCCGTGCGAATGCGCCTTCCAGCACATCGGTCACGCGGTCCAGATCATCGGGGCAAAGCGCATTGACGAAATTCGGATCAATCCCGTCCATACCCCATGTCTTGCACCCCTGTTCATAGAAGCCAAGCAGCAGCCCGTTCTTTTCCTGACGGCAGTAATAATCCGAGATCGGGCAGCGCAGCAGCGGCATTCGGTGGCCTGCCTCTGTAATGGCGGGGATGTCTTCGGTCAGGAAATACTGATGTTCCATGGATGCGACGGGATGGTGCACGCCCGTCATCGCGCCGACTTCGTTCACCCGGTAGCCACCGGCATTGACCACCACATCGCAATCTATATCGCCTTGTTCGGTATGCACCGTCCATGTGTCATCGCTGTGCTGCGTCAGCGCGGTAACAGGCGTGTTGCGATATACTTCGGCCCCGGCCTTGCGCGCCCGGCGGGCCAGCGCCTGACATAGCTGCGCCGGGTCGATATCGCCGTCCAGAGGATCCCAAAGCCCGCCCAACAGGTTCTCGGTTGAGATCAGCGGATGGCGGCGGGCGCATTCCTCGGCGTCGATCACCTCGAAATGGACATCCATCCCGCGCGCCATGGACGCGAAATGGCGATAGCCCTGCATCTGTTCTTGCGTGTTGGCGAGACGGATGCCGCCATCGCCGTGATGGTAGTTGATCGGGTAATCGGGGTCCTCGGCCAGTTCCTTGTAAAGGTTGATGGAATGGGTCTTGAGGCCCACCATCGTCTGGTTCATCCCGAAATTGGTCACCTGTGCCGCCGAATGCCACGTGGTGCCGCTGGTCAGTTCGTTGCGTTCCACCAACACCACGTCGGTCCAGCCTTCCTGCGTCAGGTGATACAGGGTGGAGCAACCGGCGATGCCGCCACCGATAACAACGGCCTTGGTGCGAGTTTTCATGGGACAGTCTCCGATCTGATGTCTGCGGGATAGGGGCGCAACTGATTGCATCGCGCAATAAGCCTGCGGCCAGCTTTCGCGAAACCAAAACTGACATTCGGATTTACCAAGAATCGCCCAGCGATATTGCGCCCTGCGTAAAGGCAGCGACGAGGCCGCGCAGAACAGACAACCGGAGATTGGACAGCTTGTTTCCAAATGTGAAAAAATCGCTGACGCCGCGCGGTGAATTTGCCTTCGATTTTAGCAAACGCGGCTTCCCGCCGACAGCGTCCGCGCGCCTGTGCAAGTTCCTGCGCAAGCCGGGTGCAAACCCGGCCGGTTAACTGAATTTTGGCCGTTAACTGCCAGACTTAACACGGAAATGCCGCGCTTCGGTTCGGCGCAACCAGAAGGTTGGATAGACGCGTTCTCGCGCCAATTGGCGTGGGGTGCCGGACCCTTTGGGCCGGAGCAGTCAAAGTCTTGCCTAGGTTTCGCCACGATGCCCCGGCACGCCAGTGCAAATGCTCCTCAAACGGGAAATCCTGTATGTCCGTCACCAGCTCCTCGACTTTCGTGTCCTCCGTTCCCGGCCTCGCGCCGACCGTCGCCGCAAGCGCTGTCACCGGTATTCCCCTCGAAGGGACCGGCTTGGTTGGCTATGCCTATTCCGACGGTGAAAGCATCTATAACATCTCGCGCCTGAACCAGTTGATCGCGGCGGGGGATCCCAAGGCCCATATCGCGGTGTCCGAACTGGCCTTTGCGACGGGCGATACCGATGCCACACTGAAGGAGTTTCTGGGCGACAATGGCACCGTCACATCGGGGAACGAGGACATGGTCGTGGGGCCGTCGGGGCTGCTGGTCATGGGCTATGTCTATATCCCGGCAGGCGTGCATACGGTCTCCATCCGGTCCGATGACGGGTTCGACCTGAACCTCGGTGGGGTCGATTTTTCGGATTACACCAGCGCGCGCGGGGTTGGCGAAACCTCTGTCACGGCGGAGTTCGAAGGCGGCCTTTACGCCATGCAGCTGCGTTATTTCGAAACCGGCGGGGCCAAGGCGCTCGCGATGGAGATCGACGGCTTCGTTGTCGATCAAAGCGCATTTTACCAGTCGATCTGGGACTTTACCGACCCGCCTCCGGATGTGCCGCTGGTCGATGTGGCCGATTACCACCCGTCCGAAACGCTGGACACGCTGACGCGCGACGATCCCGAAACGCTGACGGGCGATGCCGGTGTGGACCGGATCAATGCGCTTGGCGGCGACGATGTCGTGGATGGCCGCGCGGGGGACGACCATTTGCTTGGCGGGTATGGCGATGACCGCCTCGACGGGGGGGATGGCGACGACGTGCTGGATGGCGGTTACGGGTCGGACCTGCTGATCGGCGGCGCGGGTAATGACCTTCTGGTGTCGCGCTCTGACGCGGGGGAGCAGAAAGTCGGCCAGCGCACCGTGATCGACGAGACGCGCCCCGATGGTGGGCAGATCAACCCGGAATTCGACAAGCTATACGGCTATGAACATCAGCCGCTGGTCGGCGACGATATTCTGGTCGGTGGCGCCGGGATGGATACCTTCCTGATCGCGCCGCAGATCAATGGCACGCAGGAAAGCATCGAAAAGCACATCCGTTCCGATGGCACGATCCGTTGGGCCGGTGTTGCCGGTGAAAACGATTATCAGCACGATCACTGGGTGGATTCCTTCGGGTTCGATCTGATCGCGGATTACAACGCGCAAGAGGACCATATCGCGGTGATCGGCCACACGGTGAACGTGGCGGTGGAGCATGTCGATTACGACAATGACGGCGTGATGGAGAGCATCATTACCGCCGTATCCAAGCAACACGGGGCAGGCGGTGCCCATGACCGCGACCTTGTCGGGGTTGTCTTCGTCGAGGGCGATCTGGTCGATGTGGACGCGATCAAGACCGACGCGGGCGTGACCTATGGCGTGGTCGAAGGTTATGCGGATATCGCGGAAGCGATCCTGCAGGTGGGCGAGACGAAAACGCTGACCGAAGGCGGCACCGACTATCACGGCTATGATTACCGCGAGGCGGGCGAGGTCGATGTCGCGCCGGAAGGCGATGCGGCGGATTTGATGGACAATCCGTTCTGGGACGAGGCCCAGGATTACATCACAGGCCCGACCGAGGCGGAGGATGTCGTCCTGACCCGCGATCCTTTCACCCCGCTTGGTTTCGAGGATGCCGAGGGGCAAACCATCACCGGCACCAATGGGGCCGAGACCTTGGGCCCCGTATCCGAGCCGGAGCCGGACGGATTGCCCGGCGCTTTGGGGTTCTGGTCGCTCGATTACACGGGCACCGGGTCTTACGAGGATGGGCGCGGAGAGCTTGGCCCCGTCAAGGCCTATACGCTTTACGAAAATCAGGCTGTGCTGCGCACCTGGGACGCGGCGAATGGTCCGCGTGACGGCGTGAAGGCACTGAAATTCGACGGGGAATCCGATTTCGCCTATCTCGCCCATGACTCGGCCTTCCAGGTCACGCAGGGCACGATCGCGCTTTGGGTTCGGGCCGATAATCTGGACAGCACCGGTGCGATCCTGACCAAGGATGCGCTTGGAAACGGCGATGGCGGGCATTTCCGCTTGCTTCAGCTCAAGGATGGCGGGCTTTACCTTCGATTTGCGCCCGGCGATGGCGGCTCCAACCGGTCGTGGAAGATCGAAGAGCCGGTGCTGAAAGAGGGCGTCTGGACCCATCTGGCGGTCAACTTCACCGAAGACGGCGTGACCGTCTACAAGGACGGCAAGGCCTTGTCGGACGATCTTTGGGTGCCTTCCGAAGGCGACGTGGCCTCTCCGGGTATCTACAAAGAAGCCTATATGCTTGGCAATGAAGAGCCGTGGATCTTGGGCGCCGATCAGCGGGTGACCGAAATCAACGAGACCGCGCAGGCTTTCGCCACCGATGACGAAGACCTTGACGATGCGTTCGAAGGCGCGATGGCCGAATTTGGCATCTGGGGCGGGTTCGATGCGCAAGACGCGCTGACCACGGCAGAAATCAAGGAGCTGATGAAGAACGGCCCCGGCACGGCGCTTACCAACCCGTCGGGTCCGCAAGCGATGGTAGCCTCTGACGATGTGATCAAGGGCTGGGGCGGCGATGACATTATCGATGGCGGCGCGGGCGACGACTACCTCAAGGGCGGCGGCGGCGATGACACCATCACCGGCGGCTATGGCGATGACCGGCTTCTGGGCGGGGATGGAGACGACATTCTGGATGGCGGGCGCGGCTCTGACTATGTGATGGGCGGTGACGGCGACGACATCATGATCTCGGGCAGTGATGTGGGCGAGGACCGCGCGGGCCAGCTGGTGCTGTATGAAATGGGTGTGGATCAGCCGATCCGCCCCTATCCCGATCCGTCGATCGACGATGCGCTGCTCAAGCTGGTCGATTGGATCGATCAGCCGCTTTATGCGGACGACATTTTCCTTGGTGGCGCGGGCGCGGACCACATGGCGGTGCGCACCTATATCAACGGCAAGAAGGATGCGATCCTCGACAATGTGATGACCGATGGGCGCATGATCCATTGGCATGGGGTGGCCGGCGAAAATGCACAGGTCCACGACCATTGGGTTGACGGTATCGGCATCGATATCTTCGGCGATTTCAACGCTGACGAGGACACGATTTCCGTCATCGGGCATACGACCAACATCGAAATCACCTATGACACGGTGGACACGGATGCAGACGGGATCGACGATTCCGTGTTGTCGCTGATCCGGCTGTATTCGCAGCAAGGCTCCAATGGTGGCGCGCATGACGAGGACGAGCTTGGCATTCTCGCGGTGATCGGGGATCTGGTGACCGAAGACATGGTCGAAACCGATCCGGGCGCGCATCTGGGCATCGTCCAGACCATCGACGATCTGCAAGAAGCGCTTGCGCCCTCTGACGATCCGTCCTCGGTGGCGCGGCCCGGTGATTTGTTCGGCTATGACGACCGCGATGTGGAAGGGCGTCCGCTGACGACCGATCCGATGGCATGGTCGGTGAACCCGTTCATGGACTCCGCGTCCGGCAGTTTCGCCTGGAACCCCGGCAGCGGGCAGAACGTCTTGGCGCAGGTCAACTCCCATGGCGGCGGCAGCTTCAACGGGCTGACCGTGATGGAGATGGCGCATATGGCCGGCGAACAGCAAAGCGCGGGCACCTATGTGCTTACCTTCAGTGCCAACGAACCGGGCGCGGGCCATCAGGCGCTGCTGTCGAAGGATTTCTCCGGCTATGGCGATGGCGGGCATCTGACCATCTGGATCGACGATTACGGCTATCTGCGCACGCGGCTTCAATCCACTGATGGCGACGCCTATCTGCGCTATAACACCAAGATCGAGGCGGGGCGTGAATACGATATCGCCTTTGCCTATGGGCAGGATGGTGTGTCGCTCTTCGTGGATGGCGATCTGGTCAGCCAGAACACGGATTTCGTCGCGGATATGCTGGGCAATGACGGCTCGACCATGATTGGCGCCTCGACCCGCTACCGGACGGAGAGCGCGAATAACCTTGAATGGTTGTTCGACGGTGAAATCACGAATGTCTCGGTTCTCAATACCGATATCAGCACGTCGCAGGCGATCCTGCTGGCCTCAAGCGATAATGACCTGCGCACGCTGGGCATCGCGGGCGCGGTCCAGTCCGAAGATGGCGCTTGGGTCGGCAGCGCGGGCGGCGATTTCATCTCCGGCACCCATGGTGACGACGAAATCACCGCGCTTGGCGGCGACGATACAGTGCAGGCCGGGGACGGCGACGACGTGATCGACGCGGGCGCGGGGGCGGATATGGTCGACGGGGGCGATGGATCCGATTGGATAAGCTATGCGTCTGACGATTATGGCGTTTCGGTGTATCTGACACACGGGTTCTCCCGCTCTGTCGAGGGCGATGACGTTCTGATTTCGGTGGAGAACGTGATCGGCTCGGACGGGATCGACCGGCTGATCGGGGATAGCGGCGACAATATCCTGATGGGCGGCGCGGATGATGACATTCTCAGCGGCAAGGGCGGTAATGATACGTTCGATGGCGGCGCCGGGGATGACTATATGCGCGGCGAGGACGGTGTTGATACCATGAGCGGCGGCAATGGGTCCGACGTGCTTCTGGGTCTTGGCGGTAGTGACATTCTCGATGGTGGGTCCGGTGCGGATTATATCTATGGCGGGCGTGACGCGGACGAGATTTACGGCGGTTCGGGCAATGACAACCTGCGTGGCAACCTTGGCGGCGATCAGATCCATGGCGGCGATGGTGCGGATGACATCCGCGGCGGCGGCAATGGCGATGCGCTTTACGGCGGTGCGGGCGACGATTTCATCATGGGAGAAGGCGGCACCGACATCATCGAAGGCGGCGCAGGGGACGATATGCTCTTTGGTGGCTATGGCGGCGGCTCCAATGACGGGCAGCGCGATGTGTTCCGCTTTGCCAGCAGCGCAGATGGCGCGGGTGGGTTCGACCGTATCCGCGATTTCGAGAACGGCACCGATGTGATCGACGTGTCGGCCTTTGGGTTCAGCGCCTTTTCCGAGGTCGCGGCACTGGCGTCCGACACGGGCAGCGCCATGCGTATCGATTTCGGCGGCGGCGACGTCATCTATATCGATTATTTCTCGCAATCCCTGTTCGACGCAGGCGATGTGATTTTCGCCTGATCGGATCGGTTTTCAGGGCGGCGCGTCAGGCGGCGCGCCGCGTCTGCCAATCAATCGGACGCAGCGCGCCGATACATTCGGTCAGGGATTCCATCGACGCGATCATGCTGGTCGCGATCATATCGACGTCATAGGGCGTCAGTGGCAAACGGTCGATGCAATCGAACAGGTCGGCGCTGTGCTGCGGATCCAGCGCGCCGTGCAGCCGGAAGGTGCGAAAGGACTCTTCGGGCAGCCCCGATCTGTCGCGCATCTGGTCGATGATCTCTTCGCTGGGTGGAAAGCTTTCCAACACCATGATGCAGCCCAGCAGCATGACCGGATGGTGATGTTCCACCCAATAACGCTGCGCCCCGGCCAGCCGCGCGACCGAAGGTGGCGGGACTTGGCGTATCGCGATTTTCGGATCGAACCCGGCGGCCTCCAGGTCTTCCAGCGCCCAGACATCATGGTCGCGCTCTTCGTCGATGTGATGCGCCAGATAGGCCGCAAGCGGCGCGCAGACCGGATCGGCATCGCCAATCGCTTCGCAGCGGCGCACGGCCGCTTCCATCACAGGCAGCGATGCGCGCATGATCTGGTGAAGCAGGACAAGAAAGGACGGGATCATCTCTGCGGGATTGGAACTGCCCCAAAGCTCTTCGAACTTCGCTTCGAGAGGGCCGGTGAACAGCATCATCTGCGTGCGCAAACGTGTGCTGGGCGGCGGCGCGGTCTGATCTTTCATGACGAAACTCCCTTTTGCGTGAATGGGTCTTACCCCCTTGGGCCATCAAAACACCGCCAGCAAAATCACGGCGCGGCCGATATCGAATAAGACCCATTAAGCGCAGCAGGCTCCGCAACTTGTCAAGCGCGGCGCGGGCGCGTGAAAACTGGACAGGTTGTAAGCCTTCCTGCTACCATCCCGGGAGTGGGTAGAGATTTCAGAAAATTTGTATTGAAACCAGCTTGGGATGGAAACAATGGCGAGCTATGGTGATTTCGAAAGCAATTTCAAAGCGATGCAGGATACCGTCGATAAGGACGGCAACCCGCAGAAGCGGGCCATTCCAGCGGGGGTGAACCCCGAGGATATTCCCGATCATGTGCAGCAGGCGATTGCCGAATTGACGATCGATCAGGTCAACACGCTGGTCGATCTGGCGGTGAAGACCAAGTCGCACATCTTCATTCACGAACATGGCAATGAAAAAGGCCGGATTATCGCTCTGGGTCTGTGAATGTGCTGACCTGTCCGCTCACGCGGGGGGAGCCTGATCGCAAGCGCGACAGGGCGGCGGGCCGGGTGCTTTCGGACACGGCGCTTGACGCGATGATCGCCCGGGCCGTGCCGCGGGTGCCGGTGACGCGGGTGTCCGAGGTGTCTCGGCTGGAGAGAGGCGCAGCGCCCGTCTTTTCGGCCACCACGCCGTTGGCGCGCGACCTGACAACCCATATGGGAAAGGGGCTGACGCGCCGCGCGGCCCGGATCAGCGCGGTGATGGAAGCGATTGAGCGTGTCTCGGCAGAGCGGGTGCATCAACCGGTGCGGCGCGCGTCCTTGCAGCAGATGCAGGCCATTGGGGAGGCCTGCCTCGACCCCGTTTCCTGCGATTTGCCACCAAGCACGCGCTATGATCCGGCGCGGGAGTTTTCGTGGGTGCAAGGTTGGGATTTGCTGCGCGGTCATGCGTTGTGGTTACCGCTGGATCTGTGCCAGTCACCGCCCGCTGAGGGGATCTTGGACCAGGTGGACACCAACGGTCTGGCCTCGGGCGGCACCTATGGCGAGGCGATCCGCCATGGGCTGCTTGAGGTGATCGAACGCGATGCGATCAGCGCGCATCTGTTTTTCGACCATTTCGGCCATGCGGGCGGGATTGCACCTGCGCGCCGTCTGCTGAGTTCCGAAGGGGTCGCAGGCGTCATCGGAGAGGTAGGCCCGCAGCAGCGCGTCGAGCTGGAGGAGATCACCACCGATATCGGCGTGCCGGTTGTGGCCTGCCGCTTGATCGAGGGAGGTTATGACACGGCCCATGGCCCGCAGCAGATGGTGTTTGGCGGCTGGGGCTGCGATCCGCAGGTGGATATCGCGGCGCGCCGGGCGTTGACCGAGGCGCATCAATCGCGTTTGGGGGCGCGGCAGGGGACGCGGGACAGTTTCAACGTGATGGAGCCCGCCCGCCATGAGGCGCATCGGCCAAGCGGCACCAGTGCTGGCGCAGCCCAAGGGGCGTTATCCGCGCCGCCGCCTGTCTTTGGCTCGGTCTCCCAGGATATCGCATGGTGCCTTGGCAAGCTGCGGGAGGTCGGGCTGAGCCGTGTCTTGGTGGTCAATATGACAGACCCGGATCTGGGCGTGCCGGTGGTGCGCGTCCGGGTGCCGGGGCTGGCAAGCTATGTGGTGGATCGCCACCGGCCTGGCTGGCGCGCCATGCGTCACATTTTGTGAGAGGCCCGGTGTGAGAAGCCCATGGTGACGCCCCCGCGTGAGGTGCCGTTGGTCTTTCTTGGCCCGTCCTGCGATGCGGACTCTGTACGGCAGATATTGCCCGATGCCGTGATCGTGCCGCCTGTGGCGCGCGGCGATCTCTATCGGTATCGGATGCTCAATTTCGGGCTGTTCGTGATCTTTGATGGCGTTTTCTCTGACGCGCTTGCGGTGGCTCCGCGCGAGATCGTCGATGTGATGGAGGATGGCGCGGCGGTTGTGGGCGCGGCCAGCATGGGCGCGCTGCGGGCGGCTGATTGCGCGGTTGCCGGGGCGGTCGGGCAGGGCGCGGTCTTTCGTCTGTTTCGGCGCGGCGTGCTGACCTCGGAAGATGAGGTCGCGGTGCTGCATGTACCGGATCGGGCCTATCCGCCGGTAACGCTGGCTTTGGTGTCGATCCGGTTCGCCTTGCGCCGCGCGCACCGGGAGGGGCATCTGGCGCAGACTCAGACTGCGGCGCTGATGGAGGCGGCACAAAACCTGACCTATCAGGACCGCAGTTGGGCCCGGATCGCGGCTGCGGCGGGGATGCCCCTTGGCGCAGATGTTCTGCGCGCGTTGAAAGCCCATGACATTAAACGGGCAGACGTGCTGGCCTGCTGCCGGTTTGTGCGGCGGCACCAAGGAACCGCGCGGCTGGCCAGCCATGTCCGCGCCGATCTGCGTGCGCCCGTGGGCCGCATGGGACAGCCGCGCGAGCGTGGACCCGATCCGTTCGCGGGCTACGACATGCCCAAGGTCATTCCCGATTTCTGGCTCTGGGCCTTATGCGCCGGGGCGCTGAATGACGCGCCATTTCCAGTACCCTCGCAGGCGCAGATCCTTGCGGCGGACACCGCCGCGCTGCGCCAAGCTTTTGATGACGGCGCGCCGCAGCTTTCGCCGCTCTTCATGCGCTTCAGCGTCTTTCGCAAGGCGGTCGACCTGATGGTGGCGCGTGGGACCGCGCCGCAGCCGCAATTTCTGGACATGGCAGAGCGTGAAATCCTGGCCAGTCACGGAGTTTCAAACTGGGCCGATCTGTCCGCGCTACCCGATTTCCGGGCGGCATTGGACCTGTATCGCACGCAGCGGGCGATGGCCCTTGAAGTGCGCAACTATAGATTGATTTCCCTTGTGCCAGTGCCGGAACCCGCCCAAACACAGCCGTAAAGCTCGTAATACGGGTGGGCGATGCTGGACGCATTCACCGGCGTCGCCTACCATATCACTTTAAAATTGGGGGTGGTTGCACATGGATTCCGGCGCAAATGCTCTGGCAGAGTTCCTTGAGCAGCACGGCCTAGAACGCTATGCGGGCATGCTGGCCGAGCAAGCCGTCGACCTTGAAGTCCTGCCGCAACTTACGGTTGATGAGTTGCGCGAAATCGGGCTGCCTGTCGGGGATCGGCGAAAGCTGATGACGGCCGTGTCCGACCTGCTGCGCAAACGCAACCGCAATGGTGGCCATGCGCAGGCCCGGTCGGCGGAACGGCGTCACGTCACCATCCTGTTTTGCGATATGGTCGGCTCCACCGAATTGGCGCATCGGCTCGACCCCGAGGATTTCAGCGAGTTGCTGCGGGGCTATTCGGACCGGAGCGCCGAAGCGATCCGCAACTTCAAGGGCTATGTCGCCAAGTTCATGGGCGACGGGGTGCTGGCATTTTTCGGCTATCCAAAGGCGCATGAGGATGACGTGGAACGGGCGATCCTGGCCGCGCGGGACATCCAACGTATCCATGCCGAAAACCCGATCCGGCTCGAAGGCGGCGCGCCCGAATGGATCAAGGTGCGCATCGGCATCCATACCGGCAAGGTCGTTGTCGGCAGTTTCAAAGACGGGCAGGGACCGGATGAGGATATTTTCGGCGAAGCCCCCAATGTCGCGCAGCGGTTGCTGAGCGCGGCCAAGGCGGGCGAGATCGTGATCAGCCCGCATACACGGCAACTTGCGGGCAGCCGGTTCGAATATGCCGCGTTGGAGCCTCGCGTGCTGCGCGGTTTGGCCGAATCCATCACGCCTTACCGGGTGGTGGGCGAAAATACCGACCGGACGCGCTTTGAAAGTCGCCGTTCGGACGTGCTGACGCCCTTCGTGGGCCGGGTGCATGATGTGGAGCGGCTGGTGGAGCATTGGGCCGAAGCACGCCAACGTCGCGGGCAGACGGTGCTGCTGTCGGGTCCGGCGGGGATTGGCAAATCGCGGCTGGCCAATGCGTTTTTCAACGAGGCGCATTTCGATTCCAAGTTTCTGCTGACTTTCCAGTCGTCGCAGCATCACACGGGTACCGCGCTCTACCCGGTGATTGCCCGGCTGCGGCAAGAGATCGGCCTGACGCCCGGCGACGAGCCGGACACGCAATTCGAAAAGTTGCGGCTTTGGATGGCGGATCTGCGGCTGAATGACGGGCGGTCTTTGGCATTGATGGCGGCGCTGCTGTCGGTGGATATCGAGGGCTTTGTGACGCCGCTCGACATGACGCCGCGCCAGCGGATGGAAGAGACGCTGCTGCTTTTGGTGTCGCTGTTCGATGCGCTGTCGCAAAGGGGCGCGATCCTTGCGTTCTTTGAGGATGTGCACTGGGCCGACCCGACGACCAAGCGCCTGATTGACCTGTTGCAGGAACATTGCGCGACGCGGGCGCTGCTGGTGATCGTGACCTTCCGGTCGGATGCAGAGCAGGGCGAGCCGCAATTGGGTATCGCCACCCATTACCGGCTGGATCGGCTGACCAATACCGACACATCCGCGTTGGTGATCGAGGCTGCCAAGCCCGTGGACATCCCGCCCAGCACCATTGCGGCGATTGTGCAGCGGGCGCAGGGGGTGCCACTGTTCGCCGAGGAACTGACCAAGGCGGTGATGGAGCGTTTGGCGCGCGGCGAGGCCCCTGAAACCGATGCGCAGACCGGAGAGCTTCTGGTGCCGGACAGCTTGGTGGATTCGCTTTCGGCCCGGTTGGATGCCTTGCCCGAAGCGCGCCATCTTGCGCAGGTCGCCGCCGCGATCGGGCGCGAGGTGCCGCAGGGCTTGCTGCGGCAAGTCTCAGGCTATGACGATGACCGCTTCAAGGGGGCGCTCAAGGAATTGTCGGACGCGCAGTTGATCCATTCCCTGCCAGAAGGCGGGTCGGAGCCGTTGGTGTTCGGGCACGCCTTGATCCAGGACGTGGCCTATGGGCTGATGCTGCGCAAGGACCGGCGGCGGATTCATGGCCGGATCGTCAAGGTCATGGAAGATGGCAGTGTGGACGGACCCGTGGCGCTGCCGGAAATTCTGGCGCGGCACTGTGAGGCGGCGCGCCAGACGCAGAAGGCCGTGACCTATCTGATCGAAGCCGGGCGCAACGCCATCGCACAATCGGCCAACGCCGAAGCGCTGCGCCATTTGAAACAGGCGCGTGCGCTGGTCGCGGCAGGCGACCGGATCGATCCCGCCGAAGCCGCCCGGTTGGAGCTTGAGATTCAAAGCGCCATCGGAATCCCGCTGATCGCGGTAGAGGGCTATACCTCGCGCGAGACAGTGCGCGCCTTTGACAGGGCCGAAGAAATCGCCGCCAGTATCGGGGATGTGCAAAGCCGTTTTCAGGCCTTGTTCGGGCTGTGGGGACATCGTTGGATGGCGGGGCATCTGGACATGTCGCAGCGCATCGCCGCCGAGATGTTGGAGATCGCGGAAGCCCACCCAACGGCAGAACGGCAGATCCTGGCCAATCGCTGCGCGGGCAGCACACAGTGGATCATGGGCAATTGCGCCCCGATGCTGACCTATCTTGACCGGGTCATCGACCTGACCCGCGATCAGAACACCGCCGAGCTGGCCAGTAAATACGCCGTGTGTCCGCAGGTGGTCGCGCTGGTTCTGGGCGGGTATGAACAATGGCTGGACGGGGCGCGTGAGGCCGGGCTGGCCCGGCTGGAGGCAGGCCGCGACCGGGCCTACCGGATGAGCCACCCCTACAGCCAGTCGCTCACCCATTCGCTGCTGGGCGGGATCGGCTGGTTGATCCGCGATGAAACCATGTTGGAAGAACACACCACGCGGCTTCGGCGCATCGCCGATGACCGGCGCTTTCCCTATTGGCAGGTCTATGCCCAGATGCTGGAAGGCGCGTTGCTGGCAATGAAGGGCGATAGCGCGGCGGGGCGCGAAGCGTTGGAACTGTCGATCCACGCCTATGACCGGATGGGGGTCTTTATCCACCGGACGGTGCAATTGATCATGCTGTCCGAGGTTGAATATCAGGACGGCAACACCCGGTTGGCAGCGGGGCTGCTGGACGAAGCCGAAGCGCTTGGCAACCGAACCGGAGAGCGCCAGTGGTTCGGTGTGATCGATGATTTGCGCCAAAGCCGGGGGCAGGCGCCGAACTGACTTGCCGGCGCCGGCCGCTCAGATGTCGAAAAACACGGTTTCGTCCTGCCCCTGAAGCTGAATGTCAAAGCGATAGACGGGCAGGCCGTCCCTTTCGCTTCTTGTGGCGATCAGCGTGGCCCGGCGGCGTTCCCATTCGATCGTGTTCAGCACCGGGTCGGTGGCATTCGCCTCGGCCTCATCCTCGAAATAAATCCGCGTATTCAAGCCCATGTTGATACCGCGCGCCACGATCCACAGGGACAGGTGCGGCGCTTGCAGGGTGCCGCCGCGTCCCGGAACGGGGCCGGGCTTCACCGTGTCAAAGCCCCATTCGCCGGTGTCGAAATCAGTGATGACACGGCCCCAGCCGCGAAACCCGTCTTCGACCGTGCCCGCGTTTTCGGGATGCGCATAGATGCCCTGCGCGTTCGCTTGCCAAACCTCCAGCATCACGTCCTTGATCGGACTTCCCGTCCCGTCAATGACCAGCCCTTCGACGCGGATACGTGTGCCTGCCGCGTTCGGCCCCGCAATGTCCTGCCCAAGTTCGGTGTCATAGATGTCGAACCCCGCAGCACCGGGGGCAAGCCCGATATGCACGTAAGGGCCTGCGGTCTGCGACGGCGTCTGTTTGAGGTAATTCAGCTTTTGCGCCATCAATTCCCCTCCAACCGGTTTTCAAACAGGGTCGAGCGTCGCCCGCGCAGCACGATGTCGAAGCGATAGGCGATTGTGTCCAGAGGGATCGTCGCATTCATATCCAGCACGGCGGTCAATTGGTCGATCGCGTCCGGGTCGGGAATGCTTTGCACGATGGGACAGCGCGCGATCAGCGGGTCGCCCTCGAAATAGCATTGCGTGATCAGCCGCTGCGCAAAGGCGGTGCCGAAGATCGACAGGTGAATATGCGCCGGGCGCCAGTCATTCACACGGTTGCGCCAGGGATAGGCCCCGGGTTTCACTGTTCGGAAATAGTAATAGCCATCCTCGTCCGTGAGCGTGCGCCCGCAGCCGCCGAAATTGGGGTCAATCGGCGCAAGATAGCCATCTTTCTTGTGGCGATAGCGCCCCCCGGCATTGGCCTGCCAGATCTCTACCAGCGTGTTGGGGATCGGCCGCGCGTTTTCGTCCAGCACCCGTCCATGCAGGATGATCCGCTCGCCCATCGCGCTTTGCCCATCGGCGGCATAATTGTGGAGAAGATCCCGGTCCATCGGGTCGATATCACCGTGCCCAAAGCGCGGTCCGGTGACCTCACTGACAGTATTTTCAAGCGAAATCAGCGCATATTGGGCGGAGCGCGCGACGCTCGTCTTGTAATTGGGCGTATAGCCGGGCGGGTGGCGGTCGCGGTCCCATTGGTAGAACTCGGCGGGCGGTTTTGTCATTGGCCCTCCTCCATCTGCGCCAGCGTGGCCTTGGCCAGTTTGATCGCATGGTTCGCCTTCGGCACGCCCGCATAGATCGCCACATGCATGAACGCCTGCATGATGTCCTCGGGGCTGGCACCGGTATGCGCGGTGGCGCGCACATGCATCGGAATCTCTTCGAAATTGCCGGTCGCGGCCAGCAGGGCGAGTGTTAGCATCGACCTTTCGCGGCGGCTGATCGTGTCGTCGGACCACAAGGTGCCCCAAGCGCCTTCGGTGATAAGTGTCTGGAAGGGCGCGTCAAAATCCGTCTTGGCCGCCTCAGCGGCATCAACATGCGCATCGCCCAGAACCGCGCGCCGCGTGCGCATCCCTTCGTCAAATCGATTGGTCATGTGGCCTCCTCTCACTGCGCAGAATAGTTAAGCGCGGACAGGAATGACACCGCACAATGCGCGATGGCCAACATTTGAAGAAGCGAAACGAAAAAGCAGCGACAGTGCGTCAACATCGAGCGGAAACCACCGAAAAGATGGAGTGATTATCTGCGCGCTGAGAGATTTTTGGCTCCGGCGGTAGGGATCGAACCTACGACCAATTGATTAACAGTCAAGCGACGATATTTATGCACTTGGTGCATGTTGGTGCAGTTAATCAGTGAAAACAATAGTTTGGACCGGTTTTGCAACGATAATCAATCGGTTGACAGTGCGCCTGAATGCACCTTAATGACGTCATGCGTTGCAAAACGTTGCAAAATCGGAGCATGACAGATGACCACCGCAATCGACTTCACCAAGCCCGCGCGCCTGTTGAAAACCTCTACGGGCATGTATCGCCACGATGGCGACCGCTTTCCGGGCCTTTATCTGAATGTCGGCAAGACCAAGAGCACGTGGTACATCAAGCGCAAGGTCGATGGGAAAACGAAGTCCATCAAGATCGGCGGGTTCCCGGCAATGGATGCCCTCACGGCGTTTAAACAGGGCGACACCAAGACAGGTGTTGCCAAGAGCGACATTCAGACGGTGCGCGATGGCTGGCGATTCTGGTGCGATACGTCACAGGCGCAGGGCGGTATGTCCGAAGCGCACCGAGCGCGCATGACGCGTCAGCTCGAGATGCATGCTCCAGAGATCATGGATAGCAATGTCGCTGACGTGACCTCCGCCAACGTGCAGGCCGTGCTAAACCGCCTGATGGCTGATGGTAAGAAGGCGACAGCGAGAGCCGTGCGTATCGGTATTGGCAACGCGTTCAACTTCGCGCCTGTCGTAAATCCGGTCGGTCAAAAGAGAACGCGTGTGGCCCGGAGCGATGAGACCGAAGCGCAATGGACGGGGGTCGCCCGCGCACACGATCTCGACGCAGACGACTGGTCTGTGATCTGGGAGGCGATCATGGCGCGGCGCGAGAAGAACGTTATCGTCGGGACTGCCGTCGCCATCATGTTCCTGACGGGTATCCGGTCTGAGAATGTTTGCTCTTTGTCTTGGGATCAGGTCGATTTGCAGAACAAGACCATCCACTTGACCAAGATGAAAAACAAACTCGCGCGGACATTGCCGGTGATGGACACGGTAATCGACTTGCTGTTGTCCGTCCGGCAGTCAGGCAGCGATTGGGTGTTCCCGGCGTCGTCTGCGACTGGATATATTACCGACCCCAAAGGAACGTTCGCCACCATAAACGATGAAGTTGTCCGCGTTTTCCTGCCTCATGATGGGCGGCGTCACTTTATGCAGGCGTCAGCCGAGGCATTTTTGCCGGGCTACGTCGCTCATTTTCTGCGTGGAGACAAAAAAGCAGGCGAGGGCAGTGACATGCTAATGAAATACCTCAAGCGTATGGGTAATCGTCGCGCTGTGGACGATATAGAAACAGTGTATTTCGAGCGAATTGGCGTAAGACCTAGTTTCCAGACTTGAAGCAGCGTTGATGGTGCACCATATTTTCGATGTGCGAATGCATCGTCGTGAGACGCCGCGCGTCATTGTTGGCGGGCACCAGCATATACTCGGGGTCGCGTTTGTGGCCTACGTCCTGAGTTGAAGGGAAAAGCGCCACCGGTAGCAACGGAAACCTGTCTGTCAATTTGGACATGATATAAAGGGCACCATTGCTATGTTCACAGAAAACCTGTGCGTACTCGAGTCACGCGTTGAAGAACTCGAAACCCGCTTGAACAATCCTCGCCTAATGACGCCGTCCCAAGTTTGCGACTTCATGCAGATTTCGGAGCGGCTTCTTTATGAGATGAAAGAACGCGGTGACGCACCCCCAGCGATTTACTTCAGCCAGCGAACTGTTCGCTACGACTTGCATCAGGTCATGGCGTGGGCGAAGAAAAAACAAGTGGGGTGTTGCTAATGGCACGTTTGGGCAAGGAGCGCATCACCGCAAGGATGCACACAAACGACACCGAGGCGCTATTGCGCTTTAATGTCACAAAGCAGCGAATTGTTGAGATTTGCAATCGGGATTTTGAAGATGACCCCTTTGATGAAGCCAAAGACTACAGCACTTGGAATCGTGCGCTGAATGGTAAGGAAGTTTGGGAGGGCATCGTCGCTTCCATTGATAGCCTTATGACGGATCAGACGGCGCACCCCCGCAAGTATCTGCCTGATGCGGGGCCGCCGAAAGTCGATTTACACTTATGGATGAAGCAAATTGGCGGCGCGACTTGGTGGCGCGACGTGTTGTGCTTCTCAGCGTCGCAATCAACCTTCAATGCTTGGTTTTCTGGTCGTCCTATGGCGAGCGACAAAGTTGCTGAGGTCAAGGATGCTGTCGATCAGTGGTGGTCGAAAGTCATGTATGCTTGTGAACGCGCCGAGTATGCATCACTGGGCCGTGAATTGTGTGAGGCTTCCTACCGTGAGCGACATGCGCATGGGCTGGTATCGTACTTCTATACCAAGGTGATCGAAGAAGGTTTGGACGTTGACAACGCGCGATGCCTCTTTGTCGATTTGCACGACAAAGCATTTAGGCACCACACTCGCCTTATCGACTTATCCGACCCGGTAGACCCATTGGTGCCAATTGAGAGTGTCCATAGTGATTTTCTCAGACGGGAGTACGGTGAGAAGTTCGACGAAATGCATGCCCAAGGTTATCCCGATGCCATACCAAAAGGTCCGCCGCCGTTCGATCAGCAGCCTTGGTATGTGGATAGTAAATGGGGAGACAGGCGCAACGAGGAATGTCCCAAAGACCTGAACGAATGCCTATACGGGCTATGGTATCGGTCAAAGCATCGGCACGTCTGGAACGAACAAGAGCGCCGTTTGGAGTTAGTTTTGGAAATTGTCGAAGTGTCGCCAGATGGCGAGACATGGCTACCAGCGAATGAACGTCAAAAACAGGGCTGGGACCCCGGGACATTCTATTTCATGAAGCACTTACATGAAACGGGTGAAACGCCTGTCAACGCCTATACGCGCGAAAGACAGGAAGTTGAGGCCAAGATTCGCGACATCAAAGGTAAGATCGAGCGGTCAGGCAATGCGAGCGGTGATGCAGCCTCGCTTTTGGCCGAACTGACCTCATTCTATCGCGAAATTGAAACCCTAAACTCCTAGGCCGCGATTGGGTTAGGCGATGGGAGCGCGGCGATTATTTCGTCGCGCTCTTTTCGTGTTGAGCAAGGGATTAGCCAGCGGCGGATGGTTTCAAGATCAACGCCAAGTGAATGTAAGCGTCGTGCATGTTGTTCAGCCATGTTCGGGTTCCTCTTTGCTAAACGTGTCGGTCTCGCAATGACACTTGCCTTATGACGGCACGTTGCCATCTGCTGTACTCGGCCCGTTGGTAGTTGCGCCCAATACATACAACGCTTGCCAGTCCATGCACGACCGAGAAATCAGGTGGGAACACCACTTCCGAATGCGAAGTGCCTTTAGCAGTGAATCTGCTGCGTGCGATAAGTTGCGCGCGTGCGCGTGTGCATAAAAAAATGATGATGAGAATTCGAAACAACGCTCTGGGAGATGTCATCAACATTTTTTTATGCACACGCGTTTACGTACGACAAAAAGCGTGCAGGGCAGGGCCGTGTCCTGTCACCAACCAATCCGCCCTAGAGATTTCCGACCACTAGATACGACTAAGTCGCAACTGGGCGAAAACCGAGGCCAATTGATTCCTAATCAAGCAACACAGCGCTTTTGCTGCTGATATTCTAAATAGTTAATCAATAGTTTGATGGCTTTTGCAACGTCTCTTGCAACGCGGGCGGATAACCAACCAACAAGATCACTAGAATAACGCACAATATCGCCAACCCTGCATATTTTGAGCGGTGCATCCGTCGTGTGTGTGTCAAAGACGCAATCTGCTGCGGTGGACGCGGTCATCTTGGTCAATTCTGAAACGGTATGCCCGAAGCAACACACCGCCCATGTGCGCCTCGTTGACGTGCGCGCCGACGTCGAGGGTTCGCGCCACCTGATAATCCCCGGGCGCCACCTCATTCCCCAGACCAACGCCCCTTTGCTGGATGATATTCATCGCTGTGAGGGACAGACTATCATCGCGCCCCGCGACGTCCCGACCGTTCTTTCAGCGCGGGGTGCGATCAAACCGAAAGGAAAGTGAATGATCTATAGGGCCTCCCTAAACAACAGCACGGCAACGATTTCAGTCACAACGATCAACAACATGGCTAACATCAAGATCACGGGCGCGGCCAATCTAGGCGATCAACTGCACGCCTTCGCGACTGACCCGTCTGCTGAACCCATCGATAACATGCCCGCCTATACAGCTTATCCCACGGACACAGGCGTTCGCCTTGCGACCCACAACGGCCAGATCGACCTGCCGTGGCGCTGGCTCACGTCGATTGCAGACCAGTTGCGGGCGGCATGATCAGCAACACATACCAAACGCCCGAAGCGGCGCTTGTCACGGCAATCATAATGCAGGCCTACCGTGATCTGTTCGCACGGGTTAACGACACGACAGCCTCGCTCACGACCCAGGCCGATCAGGACCAAGCAATTGCGTTCCTAACGGACGACTTCGGTAAGTGGGCTCAGCATCGCAATCATCTATGCTCCTTGATTGGCTGGGATGGTAATGTGCTGGCCGCACGTGTCCGGCGCATGATGTTAGGCGGTGCGCTCCCAGACCCAAACGCCTCCGCCAACGCTGCCGTACTCGCCACCCACACGGCTGCTGTCGAGCGTGTCCGCGCAAGATACCGACACCTCCGCACACCTTGGTCGCGTGCTGCGTAGATAATCGGTATGAATGTTTGGTGTGCGGGACCAAGCCGCCTTTGGTCCAAAGTCCGCTTTTCGCGTGCTGACGAGATTTTCGTCAGCCTTAGTTTGTCTCTTGAGAATCGACAATCTGGCAACCAATCTGCTTCTATGATTCGAAATCCACTATCTAAGCCAATCGAAGAGAATCCGGGCGTGGTTCTGGGGCCGTACGAGGCAGTTGCGGCCCACTTAATGCATATAAATGATATCATTAAAGGTTCTGAATGGAAGAGGTATGGCACTGAGTTACCCGGACGATCAAAGTACTCATTTCCAATTCCTTACAAAGTGCGCGATGAAATAATCGCGGCCTACCTGCTATTTGGAAAACTTGACAGTAGTGCCGGGTCGCAGATCATTGATACTAAACTAATGTCGTTGGGCTGTCTCACTTCCCGCAGCGAATTTTTTGAGCAATTTGCTCCTCCCGACCTAATAAACCCGTTTTGGCATCCAAACACTCGGGAGGGCGTGTCGTTTTTGGTAAGGGCATCTCTATTAAATGCTGCGAAGACTCCAGTCTCGGAATTTCTGCCACTCACAGATGAAATCGTCAGAACAATTCGGTATTCTGGTGTCAAGGAGATCCAGCCTTGGGATGGAAGGGAGCCTTACTCAATAACTAGAGGCAACGTGCAGAAGGCGCTTGAGTACGACTTTCCGGGAGGACGTAATGGCCATGACATTGAGGAGGATTACTATTTACTCAATACCGGCAAGGTTTCCATGACCGCTCAGCTCACTCTTCGAGCTATTGAACGTGCGATTCATCACGAGATACCAATGCTTTCGAAGACACAGATTGCTCCAAGTTGGTTGTCAAAAGATGTTGCTCGAGGGCCGATGTCAATTCTTCGTACCACAATTGATTCCCTAGAATGGCTACCTTCTCCAAAAAGCCTGCAAGAGGCGAGCCGCATTGCTGATGATGAAGCGATGGTTAGTTTGAGAGAGAGTGTCCGAGATTGGAATGAACTAATGCTTGCAGGCAAACTGAAAGATCTTGAGGATGTGAGAGCAAGAATTGAACGAGACGTGTCTCGGTTTGCAGGTAAGTCGTGGGCTTCAAGAGTTGCCGGTCTAACAACTTATGTTGCCATTCCCACAAGCATTGCGGATTTTTTGATTGGCTCAGGATACCTTGGGGGTGGCGCTGCAGTGATTGGAACCCTGTCGCACTTCCTTTCGACCCGGATAGAGAAGAGCGACCGGCAAAGCTGGCTTACTATCGGGGTCGATCGTAATGGAAGCTTCGTTCGACGCTAGGATACGTGCTTCCCAAAGATACTAATCGGACAGGCTTGCGACTGGTTGATTGATCCTAATTGGTTACGATCAAACTCTACCTTGGAACTGATCACTCAATGCATGAGCAAAGTGACGAGTTTTGAGACAGGCCAGAAAAAGCCGTCATTCGTTGCGTTGCAAAATGTCGTGGGTTTGGGCTCAACACCGCCAATCGCTTCTCATCCGAGCTGGTTGGTCTTCGGTTTTGGTAAAGCTGATGGCATGACCGTAGCAGCCAAAGCTATCTGCCGCTGTTTACAACGGCACCTCATTTGATCCCCGGTAAGACCTGCTTCTGCGGTCGTAGATCGCCTACCTGCCAATTAAATTGAACTCACGCGATGCGTACATCCTAACCTGTCCAAATAATGAAAGGGCGGTGTGTGCTTGTCACGTGCCGTTCTTTTATTTTGGACAAGGACCACATCAATGCCAGACGATACCACCGCCGCCCTACAAGCGCTAATCAAGCAAGTTGTAATTCTCACTACCACGGTTTCAGACCAGCAGAAAAAGATGGACGACCTCCACGAGCACAATGGTCGCCTGTTGGACAAAGTGATGGACGCGAAACGCGAGCTGCCCGCATCCGAACCAAAACCCAACACACTCGAACAACATCTCGACGCCGAACGTGATCGCCGTGACCTCGACGTCGTAGGCATGGCACGTGGCCCTGACGGTAAGGTGTATCTGCAATCAGGCTCCGGCCCTGCACCCCACGTCCTCACTCGTGAACAAGCGCGTGACCCTGTTCAGTACCGTGCGGCCAAAGAAGCGGCAGCAGCAGCGGGCGTCGAATTGCGGGTGGCAAGTGAACACATCGACCCGACAACGCGCAACACTGGCCGCAATCCTGTTATGTCTTCGAAGACAATCACCTTCGATGATACCCACGAACGCATCCGATACGTGCGGGCCGATATGAACACAGGCAGCGGCCTCGTCGCCCGTCGGATGCAGGCGGAACGGGATGGATATAAGGTTCGGTCGTTCTCGTCCCTCGATGATCTGCCCGACCATGCGCGGACCAAGTTCAACCTCATGGAAAAGGCGGCACAAGACGCTGCATCGGGCGAATAACTTTGGATATCAGGATCAATCCCTTGGCCCTTCAAGGCCATGAATCGGGTGAGTCTTTATAGTGGCGCAGGGTGGAAAGAAGAACAGCGGACGTCGTGCGATCATCGACATGCGCCCAGACCGGAACGAGATCATCAAGGACATCGTACTTGAGCGACGGACGCTGACCGACATAGCAAAACGCATCGGCATCAACTTTTCGACGGTTCAGCGCTATCGCGACGACAAGATCACGGAAGAAATGCGCCGTGATATTCTGGCGCGGGAACGTATCAAGAAGATCGAAGCCGATACGGGCATCATCAACGAAGACCGCATGGACGTTGCGAACACCTATGACAGCCTGGCGCGGAGGGTCGAAAAGTTGATCACGAAGGCCGAGCAAGAAGATAACCCGGCGTTTGCTTTGTCTGCAATGGAGGGGTTGCGACGTGTCCTGCGCGACATTGCACAGCTCCAAGGCAAACTTGCTCAGAAACTGACCGTCAATTTGTCGCTGGCGGAGTCGAAGGAATGGATGACTATGCGCAAAATTCTGCAAGATGTGTGCGCCGAGGTTCCCGCCGCGCGCGAACCGCTACTTCGCCACATGCGCAACAACGTGTTGAGCGTGACCGAGGAAGAAGGGGGTGCATTGTGAAACACACGACTTTCCTTGGTTGGGATCATTATGCCAACTTGCGGGACGACCGTTCAAACGCGGCGACTGAGGCAGGCCATCCCGAATGGCTCGACATGCCCGCGACGCGCCCGCAGGCTGTTGACCAAGGCAAACGCGTCTATTTCACAGGTCAGCCATGCAAGCACGGTCACACGACGCCTCGCGGAATGTGCAAAGGTTGTCTTGGTTGTTACATTCAACGGCATGGGTTGAGTGATGCCCTTTGATGCCCTCCGTGACTTTTGCACCCTCGTCGAACGTGACCTCGACCCCGAAGCGGAAATGCTGCACTTTCTGCAACAGGAAATTCCGAACGCGACGGAAGTCGACCCTTGGCAATTTGAGGCAGTCAACTCGACTGCTGGAACGATTGCCATGCGTGTGTGCCGTCAGGCGGGCAAGTCATGCGTCCTTGCGACCCGCGCCGTCCGTCGGCTGAAACTCGGACACACGGTCCTTTGCCTTGCACCCGCTGAACGTCAAACCCGCGAGATTAGTAGAAAGGTGGCGACCTATCTCCGTGCCACAGATTTGATTGTCGAACGCGCAACCCAGACCGAGATAGAAACCTCAAACGGCGGCCGCTTCATTGCTGTGCCTGCGTCTGGCGCAACGATCCGTGGTTACTCGGTGCATGAAATCCAGATCGACGAGGCCGCATATCTTCCGGGCCAAAACGGTGGCGAAGACGTCGTGGTTTCGGTCCTACCAATGCTGCGTGACGACGGAACATCGCAGGTCGTGTTCGCCTCAACGCCTGCGGGCAAGAACAATCACTTTGCCGAGTTGTTCCTCGAACCCAAAGACGACGTGCATCGGATCGTCGTCAAAGGCACGTCGATCCCGCGCCTTGCCTCGCGTGTCGAACGGCTCCGCTCGCAGTTGTCAGCGACACGCTTCCGTCAAGAGGTCGAAGTCGAAATGTTGAGCGACGGTCTCTCCTACTTCGACCTCGCCGTTATTGAGCAAGCAACAAGTCAGGAGGGCGCAATTTGTCCCATTCTCCAAAACTATGTTATCGCGCCAACGGCGAAGTCGTGAACGAAACAACCCAAGACCCCGCTATCCCACGTGTGACGGGGTATCAACGGTATTGGATTGGTGCAGACCTTGGTCAAGCGAACGATTTTTCGTCGGCGGTTGTGATCAAGGACCAGTGTCTGCCTGTTTCGACTGGCAGCGGTGTCGTGCTTGGGTCTCGTGAGCGGACGGTCGTCTATGCAGATAAGTTCAGGGGCGTCAGTTATGTGGAGGTCGTTGATCACCTGATCCGCCTGCGGAACGCCCCGCCATTCGGCGGCAAGTCGCAACTTGTAATCGACGGAACGTCAATCGGGCGCGTCGTATCGGACATGCTATGGGAACAAAACGTCGATCACTCGGCCATCCAGATGACAGGCGGGCAGGAATGGTCAAAGAAGGGTTCCCGATACGTTAACGCGGGGAAAACATTCATGATTGAGAACCTCGCAGTGCTGTTCGCCTCCGGGGACATCAAGTTCGCCCATGACCTGCCGCTGCGCGATGAGATCGAAGCCGACCTGGCCTCGTTCACGATGCAGACCACGGCAGCGGGCAACCAGATCATCACCCAGTCGCGGTCAGCCGCTGGACACGGCGACCTCGGCATTGCGCTGATTGTTGGCGGCTTCGCTTCGCAATACCTGAAGCCCCAGACGATCCTCGTCAGCACGTTGCGTGGGTGGCATTGATAGGCTGAACGCGACCGTCTTAAGCTATTGTTCAATAATTCAAGGTAGTCTCGTGGCCATATCGTGACGCGACATATTGTGCAGCCGTCGGGAATGCTTCATAGTGATAGTGCTTCATGCGGAGTACCGCAGGCTGCACATTCGGTGCCAAATCAAGAACACAACGATCACGACGGGGTGAGCATGACACTATCGGACATCAATCCAGAATCGGAATCTGCCTCTCTGGTTGGTGACCTGTATCGTCATTACCGCGCACTTGAACGAGATATTCGGGTAAACGAAAAATCAACTCGAACAACCTACCGGTCACCCGTGAACTTCATCGAGTCCATGCAAAAGCCGAGGCATCGATGGTTCCCCTACAAAGAAGGGTTTTCGCCATCATTTGTAGAAGAATTTCTTACTACCAGAGTGTCCATCAACGGTGGATTGGTTGTGGATCCATTTTCAGGGTCAGGAACAACCGCATTGGTTGCGGGCGAACTTGGCTTTCGTGGACTTGGCTTTGATGTGAGCCCACTAACTGATTTTGTCGCAAGAACAAAAGCCGTGGTTATGAGCGCTAAAGAATTGCGATCATTAAAGAGCTACCTGCTTGATTTTGCGAATTCGCCACTTGGCAGTCGCGCCTCAAATCCAAATAATACGACGGTTGAACGCTATTTCGAACCGGAGGTACTAGATGCGTTGCTAAGGGCTAAAGGCTTTTTCAGCGAAATCGATTGCCCAAAAATTAGCTCACTCTTCAAACTGGCTTTTTTGAGTGCGATTGAGCCGTTTTCAACGCATAGAAAAGCCGGGAATGGTGTAAAGAGAAAAACTAACTATGAATGGCCAACAGCAGAAACGGATAGCGTTTTGGCCGTTAAACATTTCATGGGCGAGATTTTGGAGATGTTTGCCTCGGACATCGAGCAAACACCGAATTTCTACCCCCCAGAGTTTCTGCAGAGATCTTGTTTGGGGGACTCGCTGTCGGAAGAAGTTGAAGACGTTAGCGCGGTGTTGACCTCGCCGCCATATGCTAACTGCTTTGACTACAGCAAGATCTACATGTCAGAGCTTTGGCTGGGAGATTTTTTCGAATCGAAAGCAGATCAACAGGCTTTTCGAGAGGCTTCCGTTCGCTCCCATGTGCACGCAACTTGGGCGGATAGATATTGCGAATTTGGGGTGCCTGTCGTTGATGAAATAATACGGCCGTACATTGAAGAGCAAGACCTATGGTCCCCGAGAATCGGTAGCATGCTATCTGGGTATTTTGCTGACCTCGGAAATCTCTTAACGAACCTGAAGCCGAGAATGAGAAATGGTGGCAAGCTTGGTTTTGTCGTCGGAAATTCCTTCTATGGTGGTGTGGCGGTCGCCACCGATCTGTTGTTAGCCGAGCTTGGAAGAAGTAGAGGCTATGAGGTGGAAGAGGTCCGCGTTTATCGCGGAATCATTCCATCTTCGCAGCAGTTTCGAAAACTTGGGAACAACCGGAAATACATGCGCGAGAGCATGGTCGTGTTGCGGAGGTCGTAGGTGGAGACAACAACGAATTTTAGAGAGTTGCAGTGGGGAGCAGAGATTCAGCTCCCAAACAGCCGAGCACTGTCAAAATCACCTCACTTTGTCGGGGGACGATATCCTTGCCGGAGTGTCGCATACGTTCCTCGTATGATTCTTGAAGACTATTCGTCGAATTCAAACGGAATCAAAGTGTTGGATCCGTTCATGGGATCAGGCACCACGGCCATTGAAGCTGTCCGCTACGCGAACTCAGTACACGGCGTGGAGGTCGACCCATACGCGCGGTTGATCGCAACTGTAGCAACTAGAAAGTACTCCTCACACGAGATTCAAGAAATGCAGTCCTTGGTCTCCGAGATTGAAAAAAGGGTGCAAAAGCAGAAACCAAATATTGCCCTGAAGCCCGAGCTTGCCAATATCGACTACTGGTTCGACGACGTGAACTTCGCTGACCTGCTTAAGTTGAAATCCACCATTTTTGATCTCACGGACGAAGGCAAGATTCGCGACTTTCTTCTTGCCGCTTTCGGTGACATCATTCGGGCTTGTTCAAAGGCAGAACGGCAATCGCTCAAGCCTTACATTTCCAAAAAGTACGAGAAAACGCCGAAGCCAGTGATGGAAGAGTTTTCGAGAATTGCCCCAAAGTACATCGATGCAGTTCTGGAGACCGGCAAACACAAATTTGATGGAATCGTTTGGGAGGGTTGGGATGCCACTGATTTCGATGTCTCAACGTCCATTGATCTAGCCATTACTTCGCCTCCTTACATTAACGCGATGGATTACACGCGATGTATCAAGCTGGAAAGTGCTTGGATCGGTACTGCTGACGACCAAGCAATTCGCACTGTCCGCAACGCGCAACTTGGAGAGAGCATTCGCCGCCATCGGGTAATTGGCGATGAGTTCGTTTCTTCACTCGCCCGGAAACACTTTGGGGAACTTGAGGCGATTGATGAATCTAGGTACAAAACGGCTTTGGTTTTCTTCGATGATATGAAGCGAAACCTCCAGTCTGTTTTTCAAGCGCTGAAATCAGGCGGTTCTTATTACATCATCATCGGAAACAGCAAAATTCGCGACATTGATGTTCCGACTCATCAAGTCATCGCGGAAATTGCAGGTGAACTGGGCTACAATTGGGAAAAGTACTTCCTGTATCGGATCAAAGACCATCGCACTTCGATCCCTAGGGGTGATCGAGGCGGGAAAATCGAGTTCGAACATGTACTTGGTCTTGTGAAGCCCTAAACACTCATTTCCTTGCCGTTCGTAGCATGGCATCCTTCTCCCAGAGATTGATTCCATGCTGGCGCGGTGACGATGACGATAAATTCGCAATTCCTGTTTTTTTATATCGATGAGCTAATTAAGCACCACTGGGTTGACTGGCTAGAAGGCCCACTTTCTGAGGTTCCCCCTAGAGAGCATAAGGGTGTCAGGGGATTCCAAGGGGCAGTTGGGGATACAGGAGCGGGGCCAAGAACGCGTGCTGGCGAAGCTTACCAACTAGGTATTCTTTCTGGCCGCATTGTTCAGCCTCGAGTTGCTGGAGCTTCGTTTCCGTCTGGTTGGCAGGCTGTAGTTGACGGTCGAGTTCCGTCTACGAAGCTCGGGTTCTACTCATATGTTATAGGAAAGGCACTGCGTGAGAATCCCACCGACCCAAATCTTGTACGGGCTCTGGATTGTCTTGCAAGTATCTTTATTCTGCACATAGGTTTCCAATCTGATGGACGATGGTTCAACACCGCATTGGTCTTCCAATTCGCCTACAATCAGTTGGCAAGTGTCCTAGGGCGCAGTTTAACCGATGATGAAGTTCGGTATCTTGCAGCCGCAGTAATCAACACACTCGACAGCGATGAGCGTGAGATCCTCTTGGAGCCCTATATTGCCGATCAGTCGATTGACGGTCTTCGTTTCGATTTGAACGATGGACGCACTATCCATTTCGACTTGAACGAACTTCCCGACATCGCTGCTGAAAAGAGGATTGGCGTCAATGATTTCGAGAAAACAAAGGCTGCTCTCTTTTGGGCAAATCCATCGCGCGGAATATTTACGCGCGCGGCACGGTCGCGCGGCAGCCGTTTGATACAAGAACTGATTAACGTAGACCAACAACTCGCTCAGAAAGGCGAAGGCAATCTGCTGGAAGAAACCCTTAACGCTATTCAAAACAACAACGACAACCCGGGAATATTTTCAATTGCAGAAGAGGCCTTTGCGGATTTTCCTGGCTTGCTGCGTGAATGGCAAGATTTGGAATCTGAGTTGTTCGATGCAACCAACAAAGCTGTTGAAGCAGTTGAGTTGGATACTGCTCCCCCAATCTGGATTACTTCACAACACGAAATACGCGGAATGGCCGCGGCTGACACCGCAGCCGGCGAGTTTGGAACGGAAGAGTTAGAAGGAGACTCCGAAGAGGTGGAGGAAGTACCGGCTGCTGGTGAAGAGTCGCCGGAGCCCAGCAAGCCAGTCAAAAAGAAACCCAGAAAGCAACTTGAGTTACCTTCCGAGGAATATCTCAAGGATTTGGTTGAACGCGAACTCGACGAGATTTCCGAAGCGACCCCAGTGGCCAGCTCGGCACCGGAAGCGACAAAAAAGAAAGGGAAACCGCGCGCAACGCAAACAAATTTCGCAGAGAAAGAGGCGCGCAATCGCAAATTGGGAGAGGCCGGAGAGTTCTTTGTATATCAGTATGAAATCCGGAAACTTATTGCAGCAGGAAAAGAAGATTTGGCCAAACGTGTTAATTGGGTATCGAAAGAGCTGGGTGATGGCCTAGGGTACGACATCAGATCATTTGATCCTGATGGGAGCGAGGTATTCCTAGAAGTGAAGACCACTACTAGCGGACGAGCGACGCCTTTTTTCGTTTCCAACAACGAAGTCGCCGTTTCCGAAGAAAAGGGGAATGCCTACCGTCTGGTTCGCGTGTTCAACTTTCCCGAAAAACCGCGGTTCTTCACGCTCGAGGGGAGTCTTTCGGACGTGCTTCAGCTCGAGGCAACCTCATACCGCGCACGCGTGCTATAGAAGACGCGCACCCCGACTAAGCCAACGCAACGCGATCAACAAACCGAGATATCACAATAGCCCGGCGAAAAACCTTCGTTGACTTGAAGGAATACCTAACGGCCATGGAAATGGCGCGGAATTTCTACCGAGAAAACGGCCATCTTCGGCAGAGTATAGAATGCCGCGAAATTTCCGACTTTTTAGGAATGTCGAATATCGTAGTTTGGCATGCGTACATGCGAGGTGATCTGGGCGTTCCATCGCCAATTCTCGAGCGAGCCAAGGCTTGGGCTGTTGGAGATGTGTTTTATGAATCACCTGAGCGACCTTGCAGACAATGTCGCGGGATTCGGAGAAAGCCCGGCGACGACATCTGCTATGATTGCGAGGAGGCATACCGCGACAAGCAGCAAAAGAACTGAATGGAGGCTATGCCCAACGAGTCATCGTTGCAAAATCGTTGCAAAAACAAAAAACCGCCCGGGAGGGCGGTCATGTTACACTCTTGTTATCTAAGAGAGATTTTGGCTCCGGCGGTAGGGATCGAACCTACGACCAATTGATTAACAGTCAACTGCTCTACCGCTGAGCTACGCCGGAACCGTGCGGCGCGATATAGCAATGGGTTTCGCCCCCGTCCAGAGCCTTTTTCACGATTTTTCATTTCGCGTGCAGTTTCTCGGGGTTGAGGCGGAAAATCGTCTCGGCGGTCAGGGCGCCCGTCGGCGCGACCAAGGATTTCCCATAAAGATCAACAAGGTGGGCCAGGACGTTGCGGGCGGCCGCGCCAAGCAAGGCGGGCGGTGTTTCGGTATAGATGGCTTCGGCCAGGGCAAAAGCGGTGGCGGGCCCGTGTTCCAGCGCGGCCAAGATCGACGCCTCGCGCGATAGGCGGTGACTCGTCAGCCAGTTCAACCGATCCGCAGGGGCCGTGATTGGCGCGCCGTGGCCGGGCAGAAAGACATCCCACGTGCGGGCGGACAGCTTGGCGCAGGAGGCCATGAAATCCGTCAGGTCGCCATCGGGCGGCGACACCAGCGACGATGCCCAGCCCATGACGTGATCGGCGGTGAAGCAGGTTCTGCCCAGCGCGAAGGACAGGTGGTTGCCGATATGGCCGGGTGTGTGGATCGCTTCGAGTGTCCAGCCATGGCCTTGCACGATCTGGCCGTCCTGCAAGGTCTCGTCAGGGGTGAATTCGGTATCGATGCCTTCGCCGCCGCCGATCTCTCCGGCCTGCGCCAGTTCCTGCATCACCGCGCTGCGTCCCGAATCCGCCCCGCCGAAGGCCAGAATCGGCGCGCCAGTGGCCTCGGCGAGCGGACGGGCAAGGGGGGAATGATCCAGATGCGTGTGCGTCACAAGGATATGGCTGACGCGCGCGCCGGGACCGATGCTGGCCAGAATCGCCTCAAGATGCGCGTCGGATTGCGGGCCGGGGTCGATCACGGCCACCTCCTGCGTGCCCACCAGATAGGTGTTCGTGCCGCGATAGGTCATTGGCGAGGGGTTCGGGGCCACGATCCGGCGCACATCGGGCGCCACGGTCTCGGGTGTTCCGATCGGCGGATTGAAATCGTCAGGGGGCATCATGGGCGCGCTTTTCCTTTGCCGGGTCACGAGATACGCTTATCGCATGTCCTTCAAGTGGCTCAAACGCTATATGCCCCGCGGTCTGTATCAACGTGCCGCCCTGATCCTGATCCTGCCGGTTGTCGTGGTGCAACTGGTGGTTTCCGTCGTGTTCGCCCAGCGCCATTTCACGGAAGTCACGGCGCAGATGACGGATGCGATGATCGGGGACCTGACGCTGGTGTTCAAACGAATCGCGCAGGCCCCCGATGCGGATGGGGTGCCTGCCGCCCTGGCGGATCTTGCGGCGTTGGAGATCGACGTCGAGATGGGCGCGGAAATCCCCCCGCGTGATACACGGCTTTGGTATGATTTCACCGGCACGGTCTTTGGCCCGCGCTTGCAGGCCGCGTTCCCCCAGATCGAACGTCTTCTGCTGGCGGATGACACGGTGGTGGAGCTTTTCGCCCAAACGCAGAACGGCCCGGCCAAGATCAGCTTTGACCGGCGGCGCATCTCGGCGACGGCGCCGCACCAGCTTTATGTGAACATGATCTTCTTCGGCGTGCTGACCACGGTCATCGCCTATATCTATCTGCGCAATCAGCTGCGCCCCATCACGCGGCTGGCAGAGGCGGCAGAGGCCTTCGGGCGCGGGCGTCATTTGCCCTATACGGCGGGCGGCGCGGCAGAGGTCCGGGCCGCCGGCACAGCCTTTATCGACATGCGCAACCGGATCGAACGGCATATCGAACAGCGCACGCTGATGCTGTCGGGGGTCAGTCACGATCTGCGCACGCCGCTGACGCGCATGAAACTGGCGTTGAGCTTTCTGGAAAAGGAAGACCGCGAGCCGCTGGAACATGATGTCGAGGAAATGCAACGCCTTGTGGATGAGTTCCTGAGTTTCGTGAAAGGCGCCTCCGAAGGGATGCCGGAAGAGGTCGATCCCATTGCTTTGGTCCAAGGGGTGATCGAAGACGCGCAGCGGGCGGGCCGCAACGTCGTCTTGGCAGAGGCGCGCGGACAGGGGGTCATATCCCTGCGCGAAACCGCGATCCGGCGGGCGCTGGACAACCTCGTGTCGAATGGCGTGCGTTATGGCAAGCGGGCCGAGGTGTCGGTCGTCATGTCAGAGAAATCGCTGCGCATAAGGGTCGAAGATGACGGGCCGGGCATCCCCGAGAAGATGCGCGCAGAGGCGCAGAAACCCTTCGTGCGGCTTGATCCGTCACGCAATCAGGATCGCGGCGCGGGGGTGGGCCTTGGTCTGGCCATCGCGACGGATGTGGCGCGGTCTCATGGCGGGGTGCTGCGGCTGTCGGAAAGTGAACGGCTGGGCGGGCTATGCGCCGATATCGTTATCGCCCGATAGCGCGCGGCTGCCGCAAAATGCCGTAACGGCAGGGATTGCCGCTCGTGGCGTTGCGGGTTTTGTTGGACAGAGCAGGAGGAACCTCATGAGCACATCTTTCGATATGATCCGCGCGCATCTGTCCAATGCCGTGCCCTTCGCCAATACGGTCGGCGTCGTGCTGGGCGACATCACGGACGGTCACGCCGAAGCGCGGCTTGCGCAGCGGCCCGAGACATCCAACCACATTTCGTCAATGCATGCGGGGGCGATGTTCACCTTGGGCGAGGCGGCCTCTGGCGCGGCTTTGGCGGGGGCGCTGGCCCCTGTAATCCTTGAATGCAGGCCCGTGGCGAAGGATGCGCGGATTTCCTATGTGAAGGTCGCGAAAGGCACGCTTGTTGCGCGGGCAGCCACCGAACGCCCCGGCGCGGACCTGCTGGCCGAATTGCAGACCACGGGCAAGACCGTGTTCGACGTCGTGGTCGCGATTACCGATGCTGACAACAATCTGGTCAGTGAAATGTCCGTCACATGGCATGTCAGGTTGCAGACATCTTAAGGCCTGTGGTTAGCGTTCACGTTAACCTACACCAAAGATGGGTTTTGCCGACTCGTCGGTTTTTTCGCTAAGGCTAATGCGTCATCCGTTCCCAGTGGGGGGCGGCTGTTTCAACTGTGCTTGAGGCCCTGAACGGGTCGGCACGGTCGGGGTGGGGGCTCCGCGTGGAACAGGGGAGTAACCTTGATGCGAGTATTGATGAGTGTAACCACCTGGGATTCCGTCCGGCTTCAAGCTGATTTGAGCCAACTCGGATTTCCAGTGACGCCGGCAGAAGACGGAATTGCGATTTTTGAGTGTTTGGATCTTTTGGGTCACCCGGTGGTGATTCTGGAGACAGACCTTCCGGACCTTCGGTGGCGGATTGCGCTGGATCAGCTCCGCAAGGAATGTCCGAACATGTCCATTCTGCTTGTGGATTCCAATCGGGATGCCTCGGACAGAACCGACGCTTTGGAACTGGGCGCTGATGATGTGCTTGATCCCGGCACGCCTGCGTCGGAAGTCGCGGCGCGTATCCTTGCGGTGGCGACTCGCCGCGCGGGCTATGCCGGGCCGGTGCTGAATATCGGTCCTTTGCGCGTCAGCCTGTCTGAACGGAAGGTCTGGTGGGGCGCGGCACAGGTGAAAATGTCCCCGGCGCAATATACGATCTTTGAAAAGTTGTGCCTGAATGCACCGCATGCGGTCAGCAAGCATCTGATCATGGGGGAGCTTTACGGCATCGATGAAGGCGGCGAGGAACGCACGATCGACGTGTTCGTGGCGACGTTGCGCAGCCGTCTGGCGAATGCGGGCGCACCGCGTACCTTGATCGAAACGATCCGTGGGCGTGGCTATCGTCTGGCAGATGTGACGCCGGAAGACGATCAGATGTCCTTGCCGTTCGACATGCCGGTGGAAGATTTCGGTATCCCAGCGCAAATCTCGGATGTGGCGTGACGGTATGATGGCGGATTGATGCAGGGTCGCATGTCTGACGACATGACCTTGCCGAAAATCGGTCATCAAATGACCAGACTGGCCCGTTATCGCTGAAAATGCGCCATCTCGTTCAGGGGTGCGCGGGGCTCGTGCGCCTCGTTTCAGACAATTTTTGTAAAAGAGTTAGGTACATGAGCCCACAGCACAAACTTCTGGTCGACCGTTTGAAAAACTTGCTTGTCCTCGATGCGCGTCAGGGCAAGCCGATTGACTGGACCCGCTCTTCCATGCGCGTGGCCGGGTATCCGGAACGTGTGGTGAATGCCGCAATCGAAGAATATGTCGAAGAATATGGCGGGTTTGGCAGCCAAGCGCGCTGAGGCGCGACTGGGTTCAAACGGCATCTTGCGGAGTGATTTGGTAGGCCCGGCAGGACTTGAACCCGCAACCAAAGCGTTATGAGCGCTCTGCTCTAACCAATTGAGCTACAGGCCCGCCAAGGCTGTGGCTAAGCCCTTTGACCGGGGCAAGTCAAGACCGGCAGTTGCAGGGACTGCCGTGATGGTCTACGCCCTCGGCCAAAGCCAAGCCGGGGGAACCTTATGACCGATCAGGACCAGCGCAAGAACGGGATCACCTATGCCGATGCAGGCGTCGATATCGACGCGGGCAACGAGCTTGTCGAGCGGATCAAACCCGCGGCCAAGCGCACGCAACGCCCCGGCGTGATGTCGGGCCTTGGTGGGTTTGGCGGGCTCTTCGATTTGAAGGCGGCCGGATATGATGATCCGGTGCTGGTCGCGGCGACCGACGGGGTCGGGACCAAGCTGCGCATCGCCATCGATACGGGCAATGTGGATGGGGTCGGGATCGACCTTGTGGCCATGTGTGTCAACGATCTGGTGTGCCAGGGCGCAGAGCCGCTTTTCTTTCTCGACTATTTCGCCACGGGTAAACTGGAACTGGACGCGGCGGCGCGGGTGGTCGAAGGCATCGCGGAAGGCTGCGCGCTGTCCGGCTGCGCCCTGATCGGCGGCGAGACGGCGGAAATGCCGGGCATGTATCCCGAAGGCGATTTCGATCTGGCCGGCTTTGCCGTGGGCGCGATGGAGCGCGGTCAGACCTTGCCGCGCGATGTAGCCGAGGGCGATGTCCTTTTGGGGCTGGCCTCGTCCGGCGTGCATTCCAATGGCTACAGCCTTGTGCGCGCGCTGGTCGCACAGTCCGGCCTTGGTTGGGATGCCGATTGCCCTTGGGCGGATGGCACGCTTGGTGCGGCGCTTCTGGCACCCACGGTCCTTTACGTCAAAGGCTGCATCGCCGCGATGAAGGCCAGCAGCGGCGTTCACGCTTTTGCGCATATCACCGGTGGCGGCCTGACCGAAAACCTGCCGCGCGTGTTGCCCGAAGGGCTGCAGGCAGAGGTTGATCTGTCCGCTTGGGATTTGCCGCCGGTCTTCCGCTGGCTGGCCGAACAGGGCGGAATGGAAGCGGGCGAAATGCTCAAGACCTTCAACTGCGGTATCGGCATGGTGGTCGCGGTCGCGGCAGATCAGGTGGAAACCGCCCGCGCCGCGCTGCAAGAGGCCGGGCATGACGTCTATCAGATCGGCCAGATCGCAGCGGGGGATGGCGCGGTGCATTATACCGGATCGCTGATGTGACCAAGCGCGTCGCTATTTTCATCTCTGGCGGCGGATCGAACATGCGCGCGCTGGTCGATAGTATGACCGGCGATCATCCCGCACGTCCTGCCGTTATTCTGTCCAACAAGGAAGACGCGGGCGGCATCGCTTGGGCGCGCGGGCAGGGGCTGGCGACCGAAGTCGTGGACCACCGCCCCTTTGCCGGGGACCGCGCCGCGTTCGAAACCGCGCTGGCGCAGGCTTTGGCCCCGCACGCGCCGGATATCATCTGTCTGGCCGGGTTCATGCGTGTTCTCACCGCCGGATTCGTGACACCGTGGAGCGGGCGGATGATCAATATCCACCCGTCGCTGCTGCCGAAATATCGCGGGCTGCACACCCATGCGCGCGCATTGGAAGCAGGCGAGACCGAGCATGGCTGCACCGTGCATGAGGTCACACCGGAACTGGATGACGGGCCGATCCTTGGTCAGGCGCGGGTGCCGATCCAAGAGGGCGATACGCCTGACAGCCTTGCCGCGCGGGTTCTGGTGGAAGAACACCGCCTTTATCCCGCTGTGCTGCGCCGATTTGCAGCCGGGGATCGCCGCCCTGTCTGGTTGGGGTAGGCTCTGGTAAAGGCTGGCATCTTGGGCTAGGACGAAGGGATACGCTCAAGAAAGACAAGTATAGCCGTCTATGCGCATTCTGACCACGACCGAAGACCTCGCTGCATTTTGCGCCGAGGCGGCCCAAGCCCCCTATGTTACGGTAGATACCGAGTTTTTGCGGGAACGGACCTATTACGCCAAGCTTTGCCTCGCGCAGTTGGCCTATCCGGGGGACGGCAAGACCGACGCGGTTCTGGTCGATCCCTTGGGCAACGATATGTCGCTTGAGCCGCTCTATGAGCTTTTCCGCGATACGTCCGTGGTCAAAGTGTTCCACGCGGCGCGGCAGGATCTTGAAATCTTCTTCGTCGAAGCCGGGGTGATCCCCGAGCCGCTTTTTGACACGCAGGTTGCGGCCATGGTCTGCGGGTTTGGCGATCAGGTGGGCTATGAAACGCTGGTGAAGCGGATCGCGCGGGCCAAGCTGGACAAGACGTCACGCTTTACCGATTGGTCGCGCCGCCCGCTGACAGAAGCACAAAAAGCCTATGCGCTGGCTGACGTGACGCATTTGCGCAAGATCTACGAAGTGCTGTCGGAAGAACTGGCGCAGTCGGGGCGCGCGAAATGGGTCGGCGAAGAGCTTGAGGTTCTGACAACGCCCGAAACCTACCGGGTGGAGCCTGAAGACGCCTGGCAGCGGGTCAAGACGCGCACCAATAGCGGTAAGTTCCTCGCGCTGGTCAAGGAATTGGCGCGGTTCCGCGAGATCCATGCGCAGACCAAGAACATCCCGCGCAACCGGGTCTATAAGGACGACGCGCTGATCGAGCTTGCCTCGTTGAAGCCGTCGGACCTGAAGGAACTGGGGCGCGCGCGGCTGCTTTTGCGCGATGCGCGCAAAGGTGAGATTGCCGAAGGTATTCTTGAGGCCGTGAAGCGGGGGCTGGACTATCCGCCCGAGGATTTGCCGAAGGCCGATACCAGCCGTGACAAGCTGCAAGTCAATCCGGCGCTTGCCGACCTGCTGCGCGTGTTGCTGAAGGCCAAGACGGAAAGCTCTGGTGTTGCGCCGCGTCTGATTGCCAGCGCGTCCGATCTTGATGCGATTTCCGCGGGTCAGCGCGATCTGCAGGCGCTGCGCGGGTGGCGGTCCGAGGTGTTCGGAACAGATGCGCTGCGTCTGTGCGAGGGGAAAATCGCGCTGTCTGCCGATGGCGACGCGATCAAGATCGTCGAACTCTGACGGGTGGCGGCGCGGGGGACGCGCCGCTGACGCTTTGCTTTAGCGACGTACCTGCCGCGCGTTTTGTGCCGCGACCACGCGGATCGTGCGAACACCTTGCAACTGCTGATCTGTCAGCGCACGGGCCACCACGACTTCGCGCGACTGTTCGGTGCCGACCGGCTGCGGATCTTGCGGCACCTGCCGTTCGAACGTGTAGGTCAGCACGCCTTCGACCGGAACTTCATCTTCGTTAGCGGGCACCAATTCCACGTTGAACGCGCCCTGGGTCGCATCCAGCCCGGTCGCGCGAACGATTGCGCCGCCGGGCACACGCTCCACCTTGATATCCGTCACCGTGGCGATTGGTGTCGTCAGATCACGGTTGCGATATTCGTCGCGGCTGCGGTTGAACGAGGATTTCTGCGGGATCAGCGGGTTGACCTCTTCCGGGGCCTGCTGCTGGGCAGGGACTTCGCTGGAGCGGCCAAACCAGTTGAACGGATTGAGGCGAGAGTCGCGCACAGTGCCGCACCCGCCAAGCAACGTGGCCGAAATCAGAAGGATGGTCGTAGTTCTGCGCATATGCCCCATGCCCCGTCATCAAACTTTTCCTTGGGTTAACGCATCTGGGTGGGGTTGCAAAGCCTTCAATCCGGCAGGGGCTGGACGCGGTGGGTGCAGCGGATTAACTGCAAGGGCGCGAGAAGGAGAGTGACGATATGGCCAGTGCCGCCTTTGAAGAGATTGTGGAAGATTTCGAGTTTCTCGATGACTGGGAGGATCGTTACCGGTTTGTGATCGAAGAAGGCAAGAAACTGACGCCGCTGCCCGACGCGCTGAAAGTGCCCGCGACAAAGGTTGACGGTTGCGCCAGCCAGGTCTGGCTTCAGCCGGAGATCACGGATGGTGTGTTCCGGTTTGAAGGCGAAAGCGACGCGATGATCGTGCAGGGTCTGATCGCGCTTTTGCGCAAGCTTTACAACGGGTTGCCGGTGGCGGAGGTCGCCGCTGTCGATGCGCGGGCCGAAATGGCGCGGCTGGGGCTGAACGACCATCTGTCGGCGCAACGCTCCAACGGGCTTAGGGCGATGATCGAACGGATTCGCGCCGTGGCGGCAGAAGCGGCGGCCTGAGCGCGCCTGTGGCGGCTCACAAACCTGCCAGCGCGCTTTCCAGATCGCCATAGCCGGTGAAACGTCTTTCAAACGGCAGGCCAAGGCGCGCGGCGCAGGCTTTGGCCTTTTCTGTCAGGCCCGGATCATCGGTCTGCGCCTGATAGACCAGCTTTGTATAATTGCCGAACAGCATGTCGCGCAGTTCCGGGTGGCGGTCGAGGCCCATGGGTTTCCACACGAAAGCGTCGAATTGCCGGACAAGGAAATCGGTCAGGTAAAAGGTGCCAATGTCGTCGCCGCTGTCCGCGAACCGCGCGTTGCCCTCAAAAAAGCTGTAGCAATGCGGCCCCTCGATCATCTTTACGCCCATCTCGGTGCAGGCCGCCTGAAGCAACCCGCCAGTGCCGCAATCGGCATAGACCACGAAGATATCGTCATAGTCGGCGCGGTGGGTCTGAACCGCCTCGCGCACGGCGTCGGTGATCTTGTCCGGGTAAAGATGCAGCTTGGCGGGCAGGCAGGTCAGGTCCAGATGATCCCAACCATTGGCGGTTTTCAGATCAAGGATTTCGCGGGCCAAGGCGCCGCACGCGATCAGCAGGATACGCCCGCGCCCTGTTGCCTCTAACCCGTGTTCGGTCAGCGTGCTGTCACCGGGAAGTGTCATTCAACATGTCCTCCCAGCCATGGAGGGCCATTGGTAGGCGGGATTTTGCGGGCGGCCCTGCGGCGGGCCGTCCGATTGTACATGGCAGATGCTCAGGCACCAACCTGGTTGTGCTTGCGTGCCATGTAATCCTTGGCAGTCTGCACAGCCACGGCTGCATCACGGCAATAGGCGTCGGCGCCAATGGCCTTGCCGAATTCCTCGTTCAGCGGTGCGCCCCCGACAAGGACGGTATAATCGTCGCGGATACCCTGTTCGACCATCGTGTCGATCACGACCTTCATGTAAGGCATCGTGGTCGTCAGCAGGGCGGACATGCCCAGAATATCGGGCTTTTCGGTTTCCAGCGCTTCAAGATAGTTTTCGACCGGGTTGTTGATGCCCAGATCGACCACTTCAAAGCCCGCGCCTTCCATCATCATCGACACAAGGTTCTTGCCGATGTCGTGAATGTCGCCTTTGACGGTGCCGATCACCATCTTGCCCATGCGCGGCGCGCCAGTTTCGGCGAGCAGCGGCTTGAGGATCGACATGCCGCCCTTCATCGCGTTGGCCGCCAGAAGCACCTCGGGCACGAACAGAATACCGTCGCGGAAATCGTCGCCGACGATCTTCATGCCGCCGACAAGGGCTTCGGTCAGAACTTTGTAAGGGGCCCAGCCGCGATCCAGAAGGATGCGGACGCCTTCTTCGATCTCTTCTTTCAAACCATCATAAAGGTCGTCGAACATCTGCTGGACGAGATCCTCGTCATTCAGTTCGCTGAGGATGATCTCGTCTTCTTCGTCGGACATGGTCACAAATCCCTTGCTGGCCCAATGCGGGCGCGGTGCACATCACTACCCGTTTAATCGGGCAGATTGCGACCCAACACTAGGAGGGAAACGACACAGCCCGTTTCAAGCGCGACTATTTGGGGGCCACCTGCGCAGCTTATCGTCGTTTTGGCGCGGGGCGGGAAATGCCCGATTGGCAATGTTCGCGCAATGTTCTAATTTGCAGCCATGGCACAGGTGAAACCGGAAATTCCCAAGGCGCGCGGCGCAAGGTCCAATGCGGCGGGGCGGTTCGAGGCGCATCAAAGTGAGCGCGTCGATGACGGCTGGGGCGGGGATACAGAGAACGATCCGCGCCTTGTGACGGAACTGCGCGAGGAAATCGCGCGCACCGTCATTTCCTATAACCGTTCGCCCGATTTGCCCTTTGACCGGTCGGTCAACGCCTATCGAGGGTGTGAGCATGGCTGCGTTTACTGTTTCGCGCGCCCATCCCATGCCTATCTCGGCCTGTCGCCGGGGTTGGATTTCGAAACACGGTTGGTCTGCAAGCCCAACGCGGCAGAGGTGCTGCGGCGGGAGCTTTCGGCAAGATCCTATGTGCCGGACGTCCTTGCGATGGGGACGAATACCGATCCATATCAACCGGTCGAGCGGGACAGGCGGATCACGCGGGCCTGCCTTGAGGTGCTGGCCGAAACACGCCATCCGGTTGCGATCGTGACCAAGGGCACGCTGATCGAACGCGACATCGACATCCTGTCAGACATGGCAGCGCAGGGGCTTGCGCGGGTCGGGGTCTCTGTCACCACGCTCGACGCGGATCTGTGCCGCAAGATGGAACCGCGCGCGCCATCACCGTCGCGGCGGTTGCGTATGATCGAACGGCTCGCCGCCGCCGGGATCGAGGTGCGGATCATGGCCTCCCCGATGGTGCCGGCCCTCACTGATCCGGAGCTTGAAGCAATCCTCAAGGCTGGGGCAGAGGCGGGAGCGGGATCGGCCAGTTGGATCATGCTGCGTTTGCCGCGCGAGGTGTCCGCGCTGTGGCAGGAATGGCTGGCGGCCCACGTTCCGGACCGCGCCGGGCGCGTGATGGCGCGACTGCGCGAAATGCATGGCGGAAAGGCGTATGATGCCAGTTGGGGCAAACGGATGCGCGGCGAGGGGGAATATGCGCAGATGGTGCAGGCGCGGTTCAAACTTGCGGTCAAGCGTCTGGGGCTGGCAGAGCATCTGCCGCCGCTCAGGACCGATCTGTTTTCAAAGCCGGTGCGAGGCGGCGCGCAGTTGGATCTGTTCGGCGCGTCCTAGGCAGAACAGGACGCCCCGCCCAAAACGCAGAATTTCGCGCAATGGGGATGGTTCAGCGCAACGGGCTTTTCCGCATCTTCAAGGCGCGGACCCATCTCGAACTCTTCGTCATAGGGCAGCAGGGTGCAGGCCAGAACGGTCGGTTGTTCTGCGCCCTTGCGTTTGACGACCATGCGCGAGGACGCACACATCACATCGTCGGGCGATTTGTTCAGAATGCCCCAGCAGGCCGTGGTGATTTCAGGCACTTCGACAGTCATATCCATTTCCGGGAACAGAACCGTTTGCGACGGGTCGGTCGAATCGATGGAAAAGCCATGTTTCTCAAAGAACGCGGCATAGCCTGCGCGGCTGTCGGCATCGCTGTCCCCAAAGAGTGCCCGGCCCGCAATCGCCATGCGGAACCCGTTGTCCCGAAGCCATTTCATGCCGGTCAGCGTCTTGTCGAAGCTGCCATCGCCACGTTCTTCGTCATGCAGGTCCGGACGGTAGTGATCGACAGAGATTCGCAGCGTCAGCTTGCCGGGATAGGCGGCATTCAGTTCCAACAGACCGGCCTGTACCGATTTGCGCATCATCGGACGCATGGCGTTGGTGAGGATCAGCACCTCGTACCCGCGTGACAGCGCGGCCCGCGTCATGTCGATCATTTGCGGGTTCATGAAGGGCTCGCCGCCGGTAAAGCCGATCTCGCGCGCCTGCCAATTGCGGTCTTCCAACTGGTCCAGATAGTCATTCACATCCTCGGTGGTCAGATAGACCAGCGCGTCATTGGATGGAGAGCTGAGAATGTAGCAATTCGCGCATTCGATGTTGCAAAGCGTGCCGGTGTTGAACCACAGCGTTTGCGGATCCGAAAGTTCGACCACGGCGCGGCGACTGCCGTCTGACGTGACCTCTGGATTTTGGAATTTTCCGCTATTGGCGGCAGAGAGGTCTTTCATCGTGGCGTCATCCGGCGGTTATGGTATTGCTTGAGAACATTTAGACTGTCGCAGAGCCCGAAAAAACCCACTGAGCCAGCTTTGACGCACTTGTGATGCCGAGAAGTTGTGTTAGGGCTAACATTGCGGAAAAAACAGAGGTTTCGCAACAGGAGGACTGCATGGTTTCGAGGGTCATTCCGGTCGATACGTTCGATCTTGTCATTTTTGGCGGGACCGGCGATCTGGCGCGGCGCAAGATTTTGCCCGGCCTGTTCCGGCGATTTTGCGCGGGGCAGATACCGTCCGACGCGCGGATCATCGGCGCGGCGCGCGGCGAGATGGACAACGACGCCTATCGCGAGATCGTGGCCGAAGCGGTGCGAGAGTTCAGCGGCAGCCATCATTGCGAGGATGGAACGCTTGAAGGGTTTTTGGAAAAGCTGAGCTATGCCCATGTGGATGCGCGCGGCGAAGACGGCTGGGAAACGCTGAAACAGTTGATGTCACGCGATGGCCGGATCGAGGCGTTCTATTTCTCGGTCGCGCCGGGCTTGTTCGGCGATATTGCCAAGCGGCTCCATGCGCATGGCATGGTGTCGCCCACGTGCCGGGTCGTGGTCGAAAAGCCCTTTGGCCGCGATCTGCAAAGCGCGCGGGAATTGAACCAGACTCTCGCGCAGCATTTCGACGAAAGCCAGATTTACCGGATCGACCATTATCTGGGCAAGGAAACCGTGCAGAACCTGATGGCGGTGCGCTTTGGTAATGTGCTCTTCGAGCCGCTGTGGAATTCGCAATATATCGACCATATCCAGATCACTGTGGCCGAAACCGTGGGCGTTGGCGGGCGGGGCGAATATTATGACCGCTCAGGCGCGATGCGCGATATGGTGCAGAACCACCTGATGCAGTTGCTTTGCCTGATCGCGATGGAGCCTCCGGCGAAGTTCGACCCGGACGCGGTGCGCGACGAAAAGCTGAAGGTCATCCGCGCCCTGGAGCCGGTGATGCCGCATCACGTCGTGCGCGGGCAATACATGGCGGGCGAAGATGAAGACGCGCATCCCGATTACCGCACGGCGGTGGGCGATCCGCGCTCCAAGACCGAAAGTTTCATTGCGATGAAGGTCAACCTTGCCAATTGGCGGTGGGCCGGAACGCCTTTCTATCTGCGCACGGGCAAAAGGATGTCTGCGCGGTCCTCTGAAATCGCGGTGGTGTTCAAACCGCTGCCGCACACGATTTTCGAGGATGTCGAACACGGCACCAATCGCAACGTTCTGGCGATTCAGTTGCAGCCGAATGAAGGCATCACGATGGATGTGACGATCAAGGAGCCGGGGCCGGGCGGGATGCGTCTGATTGACGTGCCGCTCGACATGACCTTTGCCGAAGCGCTTGGGCCAGAGGTCGAAGATCCGCCCGACGCCTATGAGCGGCTGATCATGGACGTGATCCGGGGCAACCAGACGCTGTTCATGCGCGGTGATGAGGTCGAGGCCGCATGGGCCTGGACCGATCCGATCATCGCCGGGTGGGAGGCGCGCGGCGACGTGCCCAAGCCCTACGAATCCGGCGGGTCCGGCCCGGTGGAGGCCGATCAACTCATGGCGCGCGACGGGTTGATCTGGCGCGAAATTACCCAGAAGCGGAGGCGGATGTGAATATCATCGAATACCCCGACCGTGAGTTGCTGGCCATGGATGTGGCCGACAAGTTGGCAAGCGACCTTGAGAACCGTCTGGTGCAGGGCGACTCTGCCTCTTTTGCCGTGCCCGGCGGCACCACGCCGGGGCCGATCTTTGACGTGCTGTCGAGCATTCGTCGCCTCGATTGGAGCCGCGTGACCGTCATGCTGACGGATGAACGCTGGGTGCCAGAGGATCATGCGCGCTCCAACACGGCGCTGGTGCGCGCGCGTCTTCTGACAGATGCGGCGCAGATGGCGCGGTTCCTGCCATTTTATGGCGAGGGCGCCATCGGCAAGACCGTGCCGCGTCTGGGCGAAGACGTAAGCCCTGTGCTGCCGATCTCGGTGCTGCTGCTGGGCATGGGCGATGACATGCATACGGCGTCTCTTTTCCCCGGTGCGCCGGGGGTGCACGCCGCGCTTGCGCCGGACGCCCCGGTACTGAATATCGTCGAGCCGGAAGATCAGCCCGAACAACGGGTGACATTGGCGGCGCATGTGCTGAACGGCGCGCTGAGCAAGCACCTTGTCATCTTTGGCGCGGCCAAGCGCGAGGCGTTGGAACGGGCGCAGAAACTGCCGCCCGAACAGGCGCCGATCCGGGCGGTGATGCAGGATTTGACGGTCCACTGGGCCGAATGACCACGGGAGCGACCGATATGTGGGACAAGCTGAAAGACCTGGCCGCGCGCGAGACGCGGATCGAAAGCCTCTTTGCCGAGGATCAGACCCGCGCGCAGTCCTTCAGCGCGCAGACCGGCGATATGCTGTTCGACTATTCCAAGACGGCGATCGACGCGGCGGCGCGCGATGCGCTGCTGGACTTGGCGGCGGCTTCGGGCTGGGAGGAACGGCGCGACGCGATGTTCAGCGGCGCGCCGATCAATGAAACCGAAGGACGCGCGGTGCTGCACACGGCGCTGCGCAATCTGGACGGCGATCCGGTACTGCAGGACGGCACCGACGTCATGCCGGAGGTTCTGGCCGTACTGGACCGGATGGCTCGCTTTGCCGACCAGTTCCGCGCCAGCAAGATCACCGATGTGGTCAATATCGGGATTGGCGGCTCTGACCTTGGGCCGGCCATGGCGGCGCGCGCCTTGTCGCCCTATCACGATGGGCCGCGGGTGCATTTCGTGTCCAACGTGGATGGCGCGCATATCGCGGATACGCTGCGCGGCTGCGATGCGCGCACGACCCTTGTGATCGTCGCGTCCAAGACCTTTACCACCATTGAAACCATGACCAACGCGCGCACGGCGAAGGCGTGGATGGTGGATCAGGGCGGTGATCCGGCCACACAATTCGCGGCTGTTTCCACGGCGCTGGACAAGACGGAGGCGTTTGGCATCCCGGCCGACCGCGTCTTCGGTTTCGAAGACTGGGTGGGCGGGCGCTATTCCATGTGGGGGCCGATCGGGTTGAGCCTGATGATCGCCATTGGTCCCAAGGCCTTCCGCGCGTTCCTGCGCGGCGGGCAGGAGATGGACCGCCATATGCGCAGCGCCAAGGGCACCGACAACATGCCGCTGATGCTGGCACTGGTCGGAATCTGGCACCGGCAGGTCTGCGACTATGCCTCGCGTGCGGTGTTGCCCTATGACGAACGTCTGGGACGGCTTCCGGCCTATCTTCAGCAGCTTGAAATGGAAAGCAACGGCAAGTCGGTGCGCATGGATGGCACGCGGCTGGACATCCCCTCCGGTCCGATTGTCTGGGGGGAGCCGGGCACCAACGGACAACATGCGTTTTACCAGCTGATCCATCAGGGCACCGACGTGATCCCCTGCGAATTCATGGTGGCGGCGAACGGCCATGAAGCGGATCTGGGGCATCACCACGATCTTCTGGTCGCCAATTGCTTTGCCCAGTCCGAGGCGCTGATGCGCGGGCGTGATCTGGACGCCGCGCGGGCCAAGGTTGCGGACAGCTTCGAGGGGGCCGAACTGGAACGGCAGGCGGCGCACCGCGTGTTTGCGGGCAATCGCCCCTCCACGACGCTGATCTATCCGCTGCTGGACCCGGCAACGCTGGGGCAGATCATCGCGCTGTATGAACACCGCGTTTTCATCGAAGGCGTGATCCTTGGTATCAACTCCTATGACCAGTGGGGCGTCGAGCTTGGCAAGGAACTTGCCACCGCGCTTGGCCCCGTCGTCACGGGAGAGGCCAGCGCGGAAGACAAGGACGGATCGACCCGGCAATTGGTGGCGTACCGCTTGGCGCATCGGACCAGCGCCACATGATCGTCAGCCATTCCCGGCGCTTCATCTTCATCCATATCCCCAAGAATGCGGGAATGGCGGTCGATAAAGCGTTGGGCCAATATGACGAAAAGGCGGAACGCCTGCCGCTCAGCCGCCTGGCGCGTCGCTTTGGCGTGGCGCGGTCGCCGCAAACCGCGTTCCTGAAACGCCACGATCCCGCACGTGCGGTGGTGCGCCTGATCGGGGCGGAGGCGTTTGCGCGCTACACAAGTTTCGCGGTCGTGCGCAATCCCTTCGACCATGCGGTGTCGCATTACGAATATATGAAGCAACTCAAGACGCCCTACGGCAAGGCCATCCGAGAGATGAGCTTTGCCGATTACCTGTCCTACCGCGCGGATACGCGGCGGGTTCTGGGGCAGAACATGGGCAAGAACCTGTGGTTCGCGAAACTGCCGAACCAAAGCTGGTTCGTGGACGACGCCGCCGGGCAGCGTTTGGTCACGCATATCCTGCGCTTTGAAACGCTGGCCGATGATCTGGCAGATCTCGCGCAGACACTCGGGCTGGAGTTCGCGGGGCTGGAGCGTACCAATCAAAGCGTCAACCGGGCGCGCGATGTGGCGCTTGGCGCATACTACCAAGCTGACGAGGCTGATCTGGTGCGTGTGATCTATGGGCCGGATTTCAAGGCCTTCGGATATGACAGCACGGCGTTCTGACGTAACGAAAGAACGTGCATCTGCGGCTTGAAACCGCCCGCGCTGCGCGGCACTCTGATTAGCGAGCTTAGTTTTAGGGGAGGAACGGCCATGCAGGGCCAGATGATGGGTGGAGACCTTCTGATCTCCGGTTTGATCACGCACGCAGCAAAGTATCACGCGGACACGGAGATCTTTTCGGTCAATACGGGCGGCGGCGAAGAGACGACGACCTGGTCGCAAGTCGAATCGAATTCGCGCGCGCTTGCCCGTGCCCTTGGGGCGCTTGGGATCGAAAATCAGGCGCGATGCGGGACATTGGCGTGGAACAACCGTCGCCACCTGGAAATCTATTTCGGCACGTCGGGCGGCGGCTATGTCTGCCACACGCTGAACCCGCGCCTGCCTCCGCAGCAATTAGCCTATATCCTCAACCATGCCGAGGACAAGGTACTGTTCGTCGAACGCACCTTCCTGCCGCTGGTCGCGGCGGTGAAGGATGAGTGTCCGCTTCTGGAACATATCATCCTGATGGAAGGTAGCGATGACGGGGCGTCGGACATCATTCCGGGAATCATGCTTTATGACGATTTCATCGCGGACGGTCCGGGCGATTTCGTCTGGCCGCAATTCGATGAAAAGACAGCCTCGTCGCTGTGTTATACGTCGGGAACGACGGGCAATCCCAAGGGGGTTCTTTATTCCCACCGGTCCACGCTGCTGCACGCGATGGCGTCCAACATGCGCGACTGCATCGGGTTTTCCGCGCAGGATGTGGTGATGCCGGTGGTGCCGATGTTCCACGTCAACGCCTGGGGCACACCCTATGCCTGTGCCATGTCGGGCGCGCGCATGGTGATGCCGGGGCCGGGCCTGGATGGCGCGTCGCTGGTCAAGCTGATCGACACACATGAAATCACCATCGCCCTTGGTGTGCCGACAATCTGGCTGGGCCTGCTGAACGAGGCGAAGAAAACCGGCTCCAAGCTTGCCAGCCTTGAACGGACTGTCATTGGCGGGTCGGCCTGTCCTCCCTCGATGATCGACGCGTTCCGCGAAGATCACGGCGTGGACACGATCCATGCGTGGGGCATGACGGAATTGAGCCCGCTTGGCTCGACCAACCAACCGTTGGCCAAGCACAAGCATCTGCCCATCGAAGAGCAGCACGCGCTGCGCGTGGGGCAGGGACGGCCGCCATTCGGTGTCGAACTGGCAATCGTCGACGAGGATGGCAACATGCTGCCCAATGACGGCGTGACCCAAGGCGATCTGGTCTGCCGAGGCGAATGGGTTCTGGACAGCTATTTCCGCACGGAGCCCGGCTCGGCGCTGAATGACGGCTGGTTCTATACCGGCGACGTGGCGGTGCTGGACCCGGACGGCTATCTGACGATCAAGGACCGGTCGAAGGACATCATCAAGTCGGGCGGCGAGTGGATCAGCTCTGTCGATCTGGAAAACATCGCCGTGGCGCATCCCGCTTTGGCGAATGCGGCCGTCATCGGTGCGCGGCACGAGAAATGGGATGAACGCCCCATTCTGCTGGCTGTGCGTGCCGAAGGGGCGGATCCGTCCGAGGCCGAAGTGCTGTCCATCTTCGACAACAAGATCGCAAGCTGGCAGGTGCCGGATAAGGTGATCTTCGTGGACGAGCTGCCCCTTGGCGCGACGGGCAAGGTGCTCAAGCGCAAGCTGAAGGAAGAATATGGCGACGTGCTGATGGCGTGACGCCTTCGCCCCGCGCTGGACGTCTGGCGCGGGGTTTTCAATGACGGCTGATCTACACTGGCCCTCATAGGCGAGCCGCGATCAACCGATCACGATCGCCTTGCGGCGATGCTCTTGAACATGCGGTGAAATCTGTTGGAGCGGGTAACGGGAATCGAACCCGTAACTTAAGCTTGGGAAGCTCGCGTGATACCTTTTCACCATACCCGCGGTAGGATCGTGCGATACATCAAGCCTGCGGGCGGGGCAAGTCCCGTCGGTGCGTTTGGGGCGCAATAATGCGCCAAACCGTCCCTAGAGATGGCTGCGAAGATGCCAGAGTTCGGGGAAGAGTTCGACCTCCAGCATCCGGCGCAGATATGCGACGCCCTGCGTGCCGCCGGTGCCGCGTTTGAAACCGATGATGCGTTCTACCGTGGTCACGTGATTGAAACGCCAGCGGCGGAAATAATCCTCCAGATCGACCAGCTTTTCGGCCAAGTCGTAAAGCGTCCAATAGGTGTCCACGTCCTCATAGACCTGCTGCCACAGGGCAAGGATATCCGGATCGGAGTGGCGCGGGGTTTCCAGTTGCGGCGTGGGCGGCGTCTTGCCCAAGCTGCGGCACAGAAGGGCGAGAACCTCGTCGTAAAAGCTGGGCCGCGACAGTTCCGCGCGCAACTGCGCATGCAGGTCCGGCCGATGCGCGTGCGGGGCCAGCATATTCGGGTTCCGATTGCCCAGGATGAACTCGATCATCCTGTACTGGTGCGACTGGAACCCGGAACTGGGGCCAAGCGCGTCGCGGAACTGGGTATAATCAGCGGGCGTCATGGTGCGCAGCACGTCCCAGGCGCTGTTGAGCTGCTCAAAGATGCGCGACACGCGGGCAAGCTGCTTGAACATCTGCGGCGTCGCCCCGCTGCGCAACGCCTCGCGCGCGGCCGACAATTCGTAAATGGCGAGCTTCATCCAAAGCTCGCTGGTCTGGTGCTGGATGATGAACAGCATCTCGTCATGGGCGCGGCTTTGCGGGGCCTGCTGCGCCAACAGGGCGTCGAGATGCAGATAATCGCCATAGGACATCGCATCCTCATAGGACATCTTCGCCCCGTCCTTGCCCGGATCATATGGATCGCTCATGGCATCATACCTCGCGGATTTCTGCGTCGCGGTCGGCAAGGCGCCAAAGCTGATCGCGCCCGGCAAGATAGGGCAAGGGCCAATCCGTCGCCGCGCGGTCCCCGATCCGCGCCGCTTCGCGCAGTGTCCAGTAGGGGTCGGCCAGATGAGGCCGCCCAACCGCGACAAGATCTGCGCGTCCGGCCAGCAGGATCGAATTGGCGTGATCCGCCTCTGAAATATTGCCAACGGCCATGGTCGGCAGCCCCGCCTCGTTACGGATACGGTCCGAGAACGGCGTCTGGAACATACGGCCATAGACGGGGCGTGCCTCAGGCGTGGTCTGACCGGCAGAAACATCGATCAGGTCGGCACCGGCCTCGGCAAACATGCGCGCGATTTCCACGGCGTCTTCGGGCGTGATCCCGTGATCGCCGACCCAGTCATGGGCGGATATCCGAACCGACAGTGGCTTGCCCGATGCCCAGGCCTGCCGCATGGCGCGCAGCACTTCGAGCGGCCAGCGCATCCGGTTCTCCAGCGTGCCACCATAGTCATCCATGCGCTGGTTCGACACTGGCGAGATGAAAGAGGACAGCAAATAGCCATGCGCCGCATGGAGTTCGATCATGTCGAAGCCTGCGCGCGCGGCCATATGGGTGGCGTCGAGGAACTGGGCGGTGATCTCCTCCATCTCCGCACGGGTGATTTCGCGCGGCGTGGCGTTTTGCGGCGACCAGGGCAGGGCGGAGGCGCTGACCAGATCCCAATTGCCGTCCGGCAGGGGCTGGTCCATTCCTTCCCACCCGATGCGGGTCGACCCCTTGCGCCCCGAGTGGCCAATCTGGCAGCAGATCTTCGCGTCGGTTTGTGCATGAACGAAATCGGTGATCCGCCGCCATGCGGTTTCATGCTCTGCCGTATATAGGCCCGGACAGCCCGGTGTGATCCGGCCTTCGGCGCTGACGCAGGTCATTTCGGTATAGACAAGCGCGGCGCCGCCCTTGGCGCGTTCGCCGTAATGCACCAAATGCCAATCGGTCGGGCATCCATCGACGGCTTTGTACTGCGCCATGGGTGAAACAACGATGCGGTTCTTCAACTCCATATCGGCCAGACGATACGGCGCCAGCATGGGCGGGCGCAGTGGTGCATCCGGCGCGGCCCCGGCACGGTCCATGAACCAGCGTTCCGCGCCTTCCAGCCAAGCCTTGTCCCGCAGGCGTAGGTTTTCGTGACTGATCCGCTGGCTGCGCGTCAGCAGGGAATAGTTCAACTGCACCGGGTCCAGATGCAGATAACGCTCCACATGTTCGAACCATTCCAGCGAATTGCGCGCGGCCGATTGCAGGCGCAGCACTTCAAGCCGGCGCTCATCCTGGTATTTTGCAAATGCAGACTGCAAATCCGGTTCATTTTGCAAATATTCGGCCAGTGCGATGGCGGATTCGAAGGCCAGTTTGGTGCCCGAACCGATAGAGAAATGCGCCGTGGCCGCCGCATCGCCCAGCAGAACGACGTTGTCATGGTGCCATTTCCCGCACAGCACGCGCGGGAACCGTATCCAGGCCGAGCCGCGAATATGGCCCGCATTGCTCATCAATCCGTGTCCGCCCAAGTGGTCGCGGAAGACCTCTTCGCAGATGGCGATGCTTTCCTCCTGGCTGAGATCGGCAAAACCATAGGCGTCATAGGTCTCTTGCGCGCATTCGACGATGAAGGTCGCGGTGTTCTCGTCGAATTGGTAGGCATGCGCCCAGAGCCAACCCTTATCGGTCTCTTCGAAGATGAAGGTGAAGGCATCGGCAAAGGTCTGGTGCGTGCCCAGCCAGACAAAGGGGCAAAGGCGCAGGTCGATCTCGGGCTGGAACTGTTGCTGGAAATGGGTGCGGGTGCGCGAATTGAGCCCGTCGCTGGCGACCACCAGATCGTAGTCGCGGCTATAGCGATCGACGTCGTCGAATTCGGTTTCGAACCGAAGGTCGATTCCAAGCTCGCGGGCGCGCGCTTGCAGCAAGATCAGCAGTTGCTTGCGCCCGATGCCGCAGAACCCATGACCGGAGGAGCGTAGATCCTGCCCTCCGATCTTGAGGGAAATATCATCCCAATAGGCGAAATGGGCGCGGATCTGCTCGGCGCTTTGGGGATCGTTCGCCGCAAGATTTCCCAGCGTTTCGTCCGACAACACGACGCCCCAGCCGAATGTGTCGTCGGGGCGGTTGCGTTCGATCACCGTGATATCGTGCGACGGATCGCGCAGCTTCATCGAGATCGCGAAATACAGTCCGGCAGGTCCACCGCCCAAACAGGCAATACGCATCTTCATCCTCCTCGGCGTCTTTGGAGGAGTGTCGGGCGTCGGGCAAACTATTTCAAGCTTGAAATTTTAAGCTTGAAGTAAATATTGATGATTTTGCAAATCCGGTTTTGCAAATTTTCTCGCCAAGCCCTTCATAAGAAACGATTGCCGCCGCATGACTGCTGCGTCCTGCGCGCCGCCGGGCATTGCCGTTCGGCGGCGCGCATCGGGTTTCATACCGTCTCTGGCGTCCGATCGGCAACAGGGCGGCCCGCAAGTCCGCCGCTTATTCGCCGGGGCGTTTGCCCAGAATGATCATGGACAGCAGATCGTCATCGGTCACGTCCGGAATATCGACCGTGCCGACCAATTGGCCGTTCTTCATTACGGATGCGCGGTCGCACAGTTCCATGACCGCATGTACGTCATGGTCGATCAGGAAGATGCCGATGCCCTGCGCCTTGAGTTGCTGGATCAGGTCGGCGACCATCTGGGTTTCATGGGGGCCAAGCGCGGCGGTGGGTTCGTCCATGATCAGGATGCGTGCATTGAAATAGACCGCGCGCGCGATGGCCACCGATTGCCTTTGCCCCCCCGACAGGGCCGAGACCGGTTCATTGAACTTCTGGAAGTTCGGGTTGAGCCGCCCCATGATCGTGCGGCACTCGGCCTCCATCGCGGCGTCGTCCACCAGCCCGAACGGAGTCACCAGTTCGCGCCCAAGAAACAGGTTGGACGCCGCATCAAGGTTATCGGCAAGGGCGAGCGTCTGATAGATCGTCTCGATATTGTTGGCGCGCGCATCGCGGGGATTGGTGATCTCCACCGGCTTGCCGTCGATCAGGATCTGGCCCGTGTCACCCTGATAGGCGCCCGACAGGATCTTGATCAGCGTGGATTTACCCGCACCGTTATGGCCCAGCAGGCCGACGACTTCGCCGGGGTAAAGATCGACAGAGACATGGTCGACAGCCTTGACGCCGCCAAACGCGATAGAGATGTCGCGCATCTCTACCAAGGGGGTTCCGGTCCGGTCCACCATCACTTCTCTCCCAGACGTTTGCGGTAGATGATGTCGATCAGCACGGCCAGTACCAGCACGGTGCCAACGACGATGTTCTGGAACGGCGCGTCAACGCCAACCATCGCCATACCCGATTGCAGCGATTGCATGATCAGCGCGCCAAGGATCGCGCCATAGATTGTGCCGAACCCGCCGGAAAGCGCCGTTCCCCCGATCACCGCCGCCGCGATGACGCGCAATTCGTCCAAAGTGCCGATGTCATTGGCGTGGAAGGTCAGCCGCGCAGAAGCGACCACAGCGGACAGCGCGCAGAGAAACCCCATGAGGGCAAAGATCTTGACGGTGAGCAGGCGGGTGTTGATGCCCGAAAGCTCGGCCGCGTCCGGGTTGCCGCCGGTGGCAAAGACATAGCGGCCAAACCGGGTGCGGCGGGCGATGATGGTCATCGCGACGGCCACGACCACAAGGATCAGGACCGAGAAGGGCAGGCCATAGCCGACCTCAAGCCCCTCGGGCATGACCTCGCCGCGCGCTTCGAACATGCGGGCAAGGCGGCGTTCGGGGATGGAATAGGCGTTCAGCACCGCGACGAAGCCAAGGATCGCGCCCGCGATCAGGACCGACAGCGTGGCCTGGGCCCAAAGTGGTTTCACCGGGAAGCCATGGGCCGCGCGGGACCGACGGGCGGTCCACAACACCCAGACGGCAAGCGCGGCAAGGATCAGGCCGATGGCCCAGCTTAGGCTTTCGCCCAGCGTCCCATTGGTGCCGCCGAATTTCAGGAAATTCGCATCCAGCGGCCCGATGGTTTGGCCGTCGGTTAAATACCAAGCGACGTTGCGCCAGACGAGGAACCCGCCAAGGGTCACGATGAAGGCCGGGATCGTCAGATAGCCGATCATCCAGCCGTGGAATGCGCCGATGATGGTGCCCGCGGCCAGCCCCACCGCCAATGCGATGGCCCAGCTTGCCGGGTGGTTCAGACCAAGCCCCAGCGTATTGGGTACGAAATCGGTCTGCGTCACGGCCATGATGGCGGAGCAGGTTGCCAGCAGCGCGCCGACGGACAGGTCGATATGGCGGGTGACGATCACGAAGACCATTCCGCAGGCCATGATCGCGACGGAAACCGTCTGGATCGCCAGATTGAAGATGTTGCGCGGCGTCAGGAATCGTCCCTCGGTCAGAAGGTCGAACCCGATGCACAGGATAACGAATGCGCCGATCATACCCAGAAGCCGCATGTCCAGTTCCAGTTGCTGGAACAGGCTGCGCTTGGTCGTTGTGGGGATCGGCTGACTTGTGGAGTCGACCATCACGGGGTCTCCCATTGCTCAGCGTCGTCTGGTTCCGATCCGGCCCCCGCGCGTCGTGCAGCAGGGGCCGGAACAGGTGTGCTTAGTTACAAGGTGCCGGGCCGCCGGACACGCCTTGGCACAGGGCGTCCTTGGAAATCCAGCCAGCATCGACAACCGCTGTCAGGTTGTCCTTGGTAACCGGGACCGGGGCGAGGAACCTGGCGTTCATCGTCGTACCGGAGGGCGAGGTCCATTCGGTGCGCCCCTCGATATCCTCCATGGAGCTTCCGCCCGCCAGCGCGACGGCGATTTCACCGGCCGCCTGACCCAGATCGCGCGCGTCTTTCCAAACGGACACGGTCTGCGTGCCCTTGGCCACACGGTTCAGCGCGGCGTGGTCGCCATCCTGGCCAGAGACCGGGATACCATCCATGCCCTGCGCCGTCAGCGCTGCCACGGCGCCACCGGCGGTGCCATCATTGGAGGCCACGACCGCATCGACCTTGTTGTCGCTCGCCGTCAGGATTTGTTCCATGTTGCGCTGCGCATTCGCCGGAAGCCAGCCATCGGTATAGGCTTCGCCAACGATGGTGATCTTGCCGCTGTCGATGGCCGCTTGCAGCACTTCTTGCTGGCCGCCGCGCAGGAAATCGGCATTGGGATCGGTGGGCGAGCCCTTGATCATCACGTAATTGCCTTCGGGCTGCGCTTCGAGAACGGCCCGTGCCTGCATCCGGCCCACTTCGACATTGTCGAAGGTCAGGTAGAAGGCGCGGTTGTCTTCGATCAGGCGGTCATAAGCGACGACCGGGATGCCTTCATCCGCGGCGGCCTGAACGGCAGGGCCAATCGCTTGGGCGTCCTGCGCAAGGATAATCAGCGCATCGACGCCTTGGGCGATCAGGCTTTCAATATCGGACAGCTGCTTGGCGGACGAGGATTGCGCATCGGCAGAGACATAATCCGCGCCAGCCGCTTCCAATGCGCCCACAATGGCCGCTTCGTCGGTTTTCCAGCGCTCTTCCTGAAAGTTGGACCAGCTCACGCCGACCGTCAGATCAGCGGCAAGGGCCGCACCGCCCAGCATCATCGCGGCAGCAGATATGGTTGCGAAAAGTTTCACTTCTTATTCCTCCCTGGCTGTGTCGCCGCCAGTGAAACCTGTCATGGCGGGACTCGTGCAACTTTCTTAGCACTATTAATTTACGTGTCAAAATATATTGTTGCCCGTTCGGCGCCGGATCGCGTAGAACGGATAAACGCATAGGGAGGGAGGGGCGAAATGGCTCCGGCAGACGGCGCGACGGGCGCGACACATCTCAAACGGGTCGGTCGGCGGCGCGTGCTTGAGACGATCCGCCGGGTCGGAAAGATCGCCCGGATCGACATCGCGCAAGAGACCGGGTTGAGCCCTGCGACCGTGACCGCGGCAACATCTGACTTGATGAATGCGGGCCTGATCGAAGAGGTGGCGCAAGACCTTGGCGGCACGGTCAAGCGCGGCCGTCCGCGCGTGCTGTTGCGGTTGCGGGCCAAGGCACATCTGGTGGCCGGGGTAAAGATCGCGCATCGCCGGGCCTCTGTCCTGATTGCGGATTTCGAAGGTAAGGAAATCGCCTCTGCCGACACGGATCTGCCCTCGGCGCGGATGACAGCGGACGGCTTGATGCAGGAAATCGCGCGCGCGGTCGCGGCGGCCTGCGCCTGCGCCGGGATTGCTTCGGCGGATTTGTCCGGGGTCGGCGTGGCGCTGGCCGGGCAGATCGATGCGACCTCCAATTTCGTGCATTGGTCGTCGTCACTGACGGACCGCAACGTGGATTTCGGGACCGATCCCGCCGAAGGGGCGCCGTGGCCCGTTTTCTTCGACAACGACGCCAATCTGGTGGCCAAGGCCGAACATCTGATGGGCGAAGGGCGCGGCGTTGACAATTTCCTTGTTGTCACGGTGGAGCACGGCGTCGGCATGGGCATCGTGATCGACGGCAAGATTTATCGGGGCGTGCATGGGTGCGGCGCCGAATTCGGTCACACCAAGGTCGCGCTGGATGGTGCGCTGTGCCAATGTGGGCAGACTGGCTGTCTTGAGGCATATCTGGGCGATTATGCGGTGCTCCGCGCGGCGGGGCTGACGCCGGCGATGGATGCGCCTGCCGATATCGGACTGGTGCAGAAGGCCGCGCTGGCGGGCGATGCGCGCGCGCAAGACGCACTGACCCGCGCCAGTGACATGTTCGCGCTGGGAATGGCCAATATGATCAATCTGTTTGATCCGGAACTGATTATCCTGTCAGGCGCGCAAACCTGTTTCGACCATCTGCACAGCCCGAAAGTGACAGAGAAGATCCAGAATAGTGTTCTGCGGATCGACGCGCCTTTGCCGGATATCCGGGTGCATCAATGGGGCGATCTGATGTGGGCGCGCGGCGCGGCGACCTTTGCGATCGAACAGATTTCGCTGCGCACGATCCAGACCATGGCGCAAAATGCGGCTTAGCGCGCTTGCGCTCTGTCTGGCGGGCGCGGCATCGGCGCAAGCGCCTGAATACACGCCGCGCGCGGTGCCTGAACATGTCTATACCGGCGGGTGGGAACATTTTGTGGGCGGCGGCGTGGCTGTCTTCGATTGCGATGGCGACGGTCTGCCCGAACTGTATCTCGCGGGTGGCAGCAATCCGGCGCAACTGATGCGCAACGTGACGGCAGATGGCGGTTTGGCGTTTCGTGCCCAGACGCCCAGCGCGTTGGCGTTGACCGGCGTCACCGGGGCCTATCCCATTGATATCGACAGTGACGGGCTTCTGGACCTTGCGATCCTGCGGGTTGGCCCGGACATGCTGATGCAGGGGCAGGGCGATTGCGCCTTTACCCCGTTCGAAGGGCTGGGGTTTCGGTCCGGCGACCACTGGACCACGGCGTTTTCAGCCACATGGGAGGCGGGCGCGACGCTGCCGACGCTTGCCTTTGGCACCTATGTGGACCGCGCCGATCCCGATGGCCCGTTCGAGGCCTGTGATGCCAGCCGGCTGTATCGTCCCAAGGCAGGCCGCTATGGCCCGCCGCAGCTGTTGGAGCCGGGGTACTGCGCCCTGTCGATCTTGTTTTCCGACTGGTCCCGCAGCGGGCGCGCTGATTTGAGGATCAGCAATGACCGGCACTACTATGTGCGCGGCGGCGCAGAGCAGATGTGGCGCATGGAACATCCCGCGCAGCTTTTCGTCGCGGGCGAGGGCTGGCAGACCTATCGGCTGTGGGGCATGGGCATAGCCTCGCGCGATGTGACCGGAGATGGTTTCCCCGAGGTATATTTGACCTCCATGGGCGATCAAAAGTTGCAGGAGTTCGATCCAGCGCCCGGTGGGCCGGTCTGGCGGGACGTGACCTATGCGCGCGGCACCACGGCGCATCGGCCGCATGTGGGCGGGGATGGTCGTCCCTCGACCGGCTGGCACGCGCAATGGGGCGATGCGAATAATGACGGGCGCGATGACATCTTCGTTGCCAAGGGCAATGTGGAACAAATGCCTGATGCCGCGATGCGCGATCCCAATTCGCTTTTGATACAGGGCGCTGATGGCACGTTTGCCGAAGCTGCGGCGCAGGCGGGGATCGCCACGTTCGAACGCTCTCGCGGTGCGGCGCTTGTCGATCTCAACCGGGACGGCGCGCTGGATCTGGTGGTGGTCAATCGCCGAGCGCCGGTCGAGCTTTATGAGAATACCGGGCCGGTTGGCGCTTGGCTGACGGTTGAGCTGCGCGCGCCCGCCCCAAACCGGCGCGCTGTCGGCGCCTTTATCGAGTTGCGCCTGGGCGACATGTTGCACACGCGCGAAATTACGTTGGGCGGTGGACATGCGAGCGGGCAGGCGGTGCCAGAGCATTTCGGGCTGGGCCAAGCGACCTCGGCGCAGCTTCGGGTGATCTGGCCCGACGGCAGGGTGGGCGCGTGGCAGCAGGTGGAGGCGGGCCACCATCTGGTGGTAACGCGCGACCCGGCGCGCTAGCGGTCCACAGGAAGGCCGCTGGGCACGGTATCGGGAATACCCAGCCGTTCGGCATTATCGGTGAGGCTGTTCAGAAAGGCGATCAGATCATCGACCTCTGCCGGGCTGATCTGTGTGGGCGGCAACTGGTTCGCGGCGGCGATGCGCGCGCGTTCCTCTGCGCTGTCCATGATGTGCCAATCCTCGGCCCCATCCAGCGGCAGCAGCGCGGCCTTGGTGCGGTCATATCCCTGCAAACCGGCGACCGGATCGGCGTGATGGCGAATGACCCCGCGCAGCGTTGGGTAGGCACCGCTATGCCCGTAAGGCGCAGTCAGCACCACATTCCGAAGCGAGGGCGTGCGAAAGGCAAAGGCATCGCCCGGATCGCCCGTCACGCGCATCCGTCCGGTATCGCGGGCGTGGTCCTCGAACCGGGCGCGCTTGCCGGGGCCGAATTGCGGCATGGCTATCGCGTGAAATCGGTGATCGGTCTGGAACCATCCGGCATGGCAGCGCGCGCAGCCCGCCTTGCCGTAAAACAGCGCCATGCCCCGCGCGGCGGCCTCTGGCAGGTCAGCCGTGCCGCGCATCGCCTGATCGAAAAGGCTGTTATCGGCACGCCATTCAAAGCGGATGAAATCAGCCAGAAGATTGGAAATCGCGGTGAAGGTGATCTTTTGGTCCGGGCCATCGAGGGCGGCAAACCGTTCCGCATATGCGGGGATTGCCGCCACCCGCGCCGCCAGCCTGTCCCACGCGCCCCCGGGCTGGGCCAGAAGGCCCTGGCGCACCGCGCGGCTGATCTCGTTCTCGGAATATTGCCCGGCCATTTCGTCCCCGGAGAGGACCGGAAACATGCTTTGCGCCGACAGCACGCTGTCAAAGCCGCTGACCATGTCTTGACCCAAGGGCGTTCGGATGCCGCCGGGCTGGTCCGGGTCCGCCTCCAGCCGGCCGTCATGGAACATGGTGGTGAATTCGGCCGCGCCGAGGTTCCAAAGGCCGGGCGCATTGCGCGGGATACGCTCTTCGGGCTGGTTGGTGTGCGTTGCGCGCCGCGCGGGCCCCAGCCCGTGACCGCCTTCGCCAAGGCCCAGCGCCACCCCGTCGGCGGTGCCAAAGCGGGGGTGGTGGCAGGTCGCGCACGAGATATTGCGATTGCCCGACAGGATCGGATCGTAGAACAGCAATTGCCCCAGTTCCGCACGCAGCGGATCGACAGGCGCGAATTGGGGCGGCGGGCCAAGGTCTTGCGCTCCGGCGCGGGCAGCGATCAACAGCAGGGCAAAGAGGAACCTCATGGCTGGTACTCGATCTCCAGCACTTGGGAATAGGGGCGGTCCGGCCCGTAGATCACCGATGGAAAACCGGGGCAATTCACCGCGTTGGGAAAGCCCGACGGTTCGACACACAGCCCCGCACGGGGGCCAAACGGTGCGCCCAGCCCGTCACCGGTATAGATTTGCGCGCCCGGCTGGTCCGAGGAAAACCGCAGCCCATGGCCTTGCGGTGCGGTGATCTGCGCCACCGGGGCCGGGTGCGATGGCGTGGGGGCCGCACGGAACAGGTAGAAGTCGTCCATTTGCCGGGCACCGATCCTGACCGGTTCGGCAAAGCTGTCTTTCCCGCCTGTCAGGGGCAGCCGCGCGCCTGTCACGATCCCATCGCGGCGTCTTTCCAACATCGTATCGGCAGGCAGTTGAAGGCAGAGGTCGTCAATGACCTTCGGCTGGCCCAGCGTATAGTAATTGTGCTGCGCAAGGCTGATGGGCATCTCGCGCTCTGGCCGCGCGCGCAGGGTATAGCGCAGCCGCGGCGCGCATAGTTCCACCGCGATCTCGAATTCCACCGCGCCGGGATGGCCGCTTTCGCCATCTTCGGATCGGTAGAACAGCCGCGCGCGGGTGGGGTCCAGACGCTCCATCTCCCAGTGCCGGGTCGACAGCCCTTGCGGGCCGCCATGCAGGTGATGCGGGCCATCATTTGCGGGCAATTCGACCTCTGTCCCATTTATTGGGAAATGCGCCCCGCCGATGCGGTTTGCCACACGGCCCACGATCGCGCCCAGATAGAATGGGTCCTGTCGGTAATCCTCCGGATCGGCATAGCCAAGGATCAGCGCCCTGTCGCCCACCTGCCAGAATTGCGTTACCGCGCCATGATCCAAGAGGCCGACACGCATATCGCCGTCTTGCAGGGTTAGGTGGCCGATCTTGCGGCCCGCCGTCACTGGAACGCGCCCCGGATCGCCGGATAAAGCGCGCGGTAGCGGTCATGCGCGGCGGCATAGGCATCGGTGAGGTCCGCGCGCGGCAAGATCTGGCGGGCGATGGGCGGGGCGGTCATCACGTCTTCGGGTTGCGCCCCCGTCACCGCGCATATGGCCAGCCGCGCCGCGCCCAGCGCCGCGCCGAACGCGCCGCCTTCGGGCAGGTCCAGCGGCAGGTTCAACACCGAGGCGAGCGTATCCAGCCAGAATTCAGACTGCGCACCGCCGCCGATGGCCAGCAAGGTTTCAAGCCGCGCGCCGGTCACGCTGAGCGCATCCAGACTGTCGCGCAGGGCGAAGGCAACCCCTTCCATCACGGCTTGCGTCAGCTCTGCTTGGTCGTGGCTGATATCCAGCCCAACGAAAGACCCACGGATCGCCGGATCGTTATGCGGGGTTCTTTCCCCTGACAGGTACGGCAGGAACGTCAGCGTAGAGGGGCCAGCGATCTGCGCGGGCAGGGTGCCGGCAAGCGCCGCTGGGGGTTGCCCCGTCACGCGCGACAGCCAGTTCAGGCAGTCGGTCGCGGCAAGGATAACGCCCATCTGATACCAACGCTCTGGCACTGCGTGACAAAAGCTGTGAACGGCGGTTGCGGGGGCGGGGGCGTAACTGCTGCGCGCAGCCAGCAAGACACCAGACGTCCCAAGCGATACAAAGCCGCTGCCTTCCGCGAAACACCCCGCACCGCAGGCCGCCGCCGCGTTGTCGCCGCCGCCGCCCGCAAGCACCACGGGGCCGCTGATGCCCCAGGCCGCGCGTAGATCGCCGCGCAGTTGACCGCCGGGGGCCGCGCCCTCGACCAAGGCGGGCATCTGATCGCGGCGCATATGCCCTTCGGCCAGCGCAGCATCGGACCAATCGCGCGCGCCGGTGTCGAACCACGCGGTTCCCGCGCTGTCGGACATATCGCTGATCGCCTCTCCGGTCAGCCAGAGCCGCAGGTAATCCTTGGGCAGCAGCACCAGCGCAACCTTGTCGAAAAGTTCTGGCTCATTGCTGCGGACCCAATCGAGTTTCGGCGCGGTGAAGCCTGGAAAGACGATATTCCCGGTGATCTCGCGCATATGCGGCGCCTGGTCGAGGCGCTGTGCCTCTTGCGCCGCGCGCGTGTCGTTCCACAGCATCGCGGGACGCAGCACATTGTGATCGGCGTCCAGAAGCGTCGCGCCATGCATCTGACCGCTCAGCCCGATACCGCGCAGCGCCGCAACCTTGTCGGGATACGCCTGCCGCAAGTTGCCCATAACGGTTTCGCAGGCCGTGACCCAATCCTGCGGGTCCTGCTCCGACCAGCCGGGATGCGGTGTCTGCGTGCCGTATTTGGCTTCTTCCTCCGCCAGAACATCCCCGTTTTCGCTTACAAGAAGCGCGCGCAAGCCGGATGTCCCCAGATCAAGGCCGAGATACATGACCAGTCCCCCCTATTTGTTTCGGACAGTGAAATATATCGGGGGCGGCGGTGTCAACGCGTCATTTTCCGGGGCGCATCTTTTCGTGGGGGCGACTGCCCGCCGGGGTCAGCCGCGTTCGATCAAGGCGCTGACGCTGGTTGTCACCCGGATCTGCGCGCGCGTGCCCCGGACACGGTTCATCACGAAGGGGCCGCTGACATTCACGCCGGGGATGGCAATGCGCCAATCGCCGGAAATGCGGTTGCCGTCTTCGGAGACATGCCCGACGTAAGAGATTATATCTTCGCCGCCCGGCACATCGCCCATGTATTCCTTACGAAACCGCACCTCATAGCCGGACCGCATTCCCGACAGCGATGCCGACAAATCCCGCGCCGCGATGGGGGAAAAGCTGTTGCGCTCGCAGGTAGTGCCCCAGATCACGCCGGCCACATCTGTCAGGCTGGCAGTGAAGGTCACGGCCTCATCCGGCGTGTTCGCATAGTCGAACACCCCCGTCCATTCGCCGCTGAGAGACAGTGCTTTGCGGGTCACCTGTTGATCCTGATTTCACACCCAAACAAGCTGTTGCACGGCTTTGGTGGCGCCGTCAATTGATCGTCCGGCGCCCAGTGACGCGCGCCCGGTGCCTAGGGCTGGGCGACGGTGGTGAATTCGCTGGCGAAGAAGGCCAGCGCGTCCCCTTTTTGCCAGCGCGCACGGGTGACTTTGCCCAGGATCAGCGCGTGATCGCCGGCAGGGTGAATATCGGTCCGGGTGCATTCGAAACAGGCCAGACAATCGGCCAGCAAAGGCACGCCTGCCGCGTTCGTGTCATGGGCGATGTCGCGCAGCGCAAAGCCATCCTTGGCGAACAGATCGCACAGGTCTTTTTGCGCTGCCGATAGCACATGAATGGCAAATTTCGGCGCCGCGTCAAAGGCCGCGAACCGGCGCGATTTGCGCGAGGCGGCCCACAAGACCAGCGGTGGATCGAGAGAGATCGACGAAAAGCTGTTTGCGGTCATGCCAACGGGGCCGTGTTCCGAAGGGCAGGTGACAATGGTGACGCCGGTCGTGAACCGCGCAAAACAATCGCGCAAATCCCGCGTGTTGGAGCCATCTGGTTCGAAAATCATCACCTATCCACGTCCTGTCCACGTTCCGTCATGTCGCCGCGCAACCTCGTGTCCCGCCGTCCGAGTGTAAAGGCGCAACTTGTCCGGCGCGCCGGTTTCACACCCCGGTATGGGCCGCGCCGTCTTGTTGTCTGATCTAGCTTATTGAAGGAAAAATCCATGGACGCATTAACACCATGTTGAAGAACGCCGGTCTAGACACGGCGCGAGACGGCTTCGGCACTGAGGGACGGGATTTGGCACGAATGGATGGTGGTCCGATACAGCATATGCCCACCCGCGTTATGATCGTCGATGACTCCCGCAGCATCCGGCGCTGGTTGCGCTTCGTGCTGGAACAGGATGAACGGCTTGAGGTCGTGGGAGAGGCGAGTTGCGCCTCGGAAGCGCGCAGGATGCTGGATCACCTGCAGGTCGATGTGATGACGCTGGATGTTAATATGCCGGGCATGAGCGGGCTGGAATTCCTGTCGCGCCTGATGATCCATCATCCGCTTCCTGTGGTCATGGTGTCTGCCCTGACAGAGGCGGGCAGCCGCGAGGCGATTGAGGCATTGTCGCTGGGCGCGGTGGATTGCATCGAAAAGCCGCGCTCTGCCTTCGCGCCGAATGTTGCCGTGCAGATTTGCGAACGGGTATTGCAGGCAGCGCATACACGGGTTCAGCCGGGCGCAGCAGGCCGCCGCATCGCGCGCAAAGAACTGGTGCCACCGCCCGAAGCGCAATGGCGCGGTGACGTGATCCTGATCGGGGCCTCGACCGGCGGTGTCACGGCGTTGGAACGGGTGCTGCGCGAGGTCGATGAAATCGCGTGCCCCATCGTGTTGGCGCAACATATGCCGGAAAATTTCCTGCGCAGTTTCACGCGCCGTCTGAATGAAAACTATCGCCGCCGCTTCACCCTTGCCCAGGACGGGATGGCGCTGGAACCCGGCCAGGCGGTGATTGCCATCGGTAAAGACGTGTCCACCCGGTTGATCCGCCGCACTGACGGGACGATCACCTGTGCTTTGGCCGCGCCCTCTGCCGAGGTTTTGTACCGGCCTTCGGTCGACGATTTGTTCCTCTCGGCAGCCGATGCGGGGCTATCGGGTGCGGCGGCAGTGATGACCGGCATGGGCGACGATGGCGCGCGCGGGCTACTGGCACTGAGGAAGGCAGGTTTTTTCACGATGACACAGAACGAATCCACCAGCGTCGTCTACGGAATGCCGCGCGCCGCATATGAATTGGGGGCGGCGGATTTGGCGCTTTCTCCCGATGAGATCGGACAACGCATCGCCAGCCGTATGAAAGCGCAATCAGCCGGAAGGATATAGCGAATGACCTCACTTACCGGAATCGCACCCGCCGGGCAAACGAAACTGATCGTTCAGGGCGAACATGCCATCACCGATGATCCCGATACAATCATCTCGACCTTGCTGGGGTCTTGCGTGGCGTGTTGTCTGTGGGATGACACTGTGGGCGTGGGCGGGATGAACCATCTTTTGCTGGCCGGGCAGAAAATCGGCAGCGGCTCCGGCTATGACATGGCGGGCGTGGCCGAGATGGAAGTTCTGATCAACGCGATCATCAAGAATGGCGGGCGACGTGAAAACCTGAAGGCCAAGGTCTTTGGCGGTGCGCAGATGCTGGAGACGGCGACTCAGATCGGGGAAGACAATGCACGGTTTGCCTTCGATTTCCTGAAGCAGGAAAATATCGCCTGTATCAATTCATCCGTTGGCGGAACATCAGCGCGTGCCTTGCGGTTCTGGGGCGCGACCGGACGGGTCAATATGCGTTTGCTGACGGAAACGCCGCCCGAACCCGTGGCGCCGCCGAAACCGGCCGCCGCGCCGGTTGGCAACGATCTGGAGCTGTTTTGAGCCGTTTCAGCCACGTCTGCGACGTCGGCGGCCCCCACTGGCACCTGCATCGCCGCCACTTCCGCTGTTGAAGCTGACATCGGGCAAGGCCACGACCTGTGCCAGATGTGGAAACGGATCGACCGCGTTCGGAATGGCCGAGGCGTTGATGAAATGCTCTTGGAACCGAGGCTCGATCGCGGTTTCGACCTTGGTGATCTGCGTGACCGTTTCTTCGATCTGCGCCCGCGCGGCGGCATTGCACAGGGCGATCCGCGCCCCGGTGCCCGCCGCATTGCCAGCACTGGTGACCTTGTCCAGCGGCACATCCGGGATCATCCCCAGGACCATCGCATGTTTCGGCGAGATATGCGCTCCGAAGGCACCGGCCAGAACCACGCGGTCCACATGATCCACCCCGCGTTCGTCCATCAACAGACGCGCGCCCGCATAGAGCGCCGATTTCGCAAGCTGGATCGCGCGAATATCACCTTGGGTGACGGTGATGCGCGGTCCGCCATCGGAGCTGGCGTCGTGGATCACATATTCATGCGTCCGGCCTTGCGGCGTGCACCGGTCTGTTCCGGTTTGCGCGGCGCTGCCGATCAGGCCCGCCGCGTCCAGGATCCCCGCCATGCGCATTTCCGCAACCGCTTCGATAATGCCAGAGCCGCAGATGCCCGTAATACCGGTCACAGCTGTTTCCTGCACGAAACCCGGCGTATCTGACCAAAGCTCGCAGCCGATCACGCGGAAGCGCGGCTCTTTGGTGTCCGGGTCGATCTCGATCCGTTCGATGGCGCCGGGCGCGGCCCGCTGACCGGAACTGATCTGCGCGCCCTCGAAGGCGGGTCCGGTCGGCGAGGAACAGGCCAGCACGCGGGATGTGTCGCCCAACAGGATTTCCGCATTGGTGCCCACATCGACCACCAGCACAAGGTCTTCGGATTTGCCCGGTTCTTCGGACAGCGCGACGGCAGCGGCATCCGCCCCGACATGCCCGGCAATGCAGGGCAGGATATAGATGCGCGCACCGGAATTGAGCGCATCCAGATCAAGATCGCGGGCACCCAGGTACAGCGCGCCGGAGGTCGCGAGCGCGAAGGGGGCTTGGCCCAATTCCACCGGGTCGATGCCCAAGAGCAGATGGTGCATGACCGGGTTGCAGACGAAAACGGCTTCGAGGATTAATTCCGGCGAGATATCCGCCTCGCGCGCGATGTCGCGGGCCAGGGTGTTGATCGCGTCCCGCACCGCGCTGGTCATTTCCAGATCGCCGCCGGGGTTCATCATGGCGTAGCTGACCCGGCTCATCAGGTCTTCGCCAAAGCGGATTTGTGGGTTCATCACACCGGCGGAGGCGATGACCTCGCCACTCACCAGATCGCACAGATGCGCGGCGATGGTGGTTGAACCAAGGTCGATGGCAAGCCCGTAAAGCCCGCCCTCGTGCAGGCCCGGCCAGATCTCGACCAGACGATGGGTGTCGTCGGCGTGACCCTTGTTCAGCGCGACGGTCACCTGCCACTTGCCTTTGCGCAGCACCGGCTGCAGTTTACGCAGAACATGAGGATCGCAGATCAACCCGTTGATTTCCCACTGTTCTGACAGGGCTGACTTCAGCCGCTCCAGATCGCCGGTGGGCTCGTGCATATCGGGTTCCTGCACGGTGACGAAATACAACCGCGTGGCCGGATCCATGGTGATCGCACGGGCCGTCGCGGCCTTGCGCACGACCTGTTTGTGCACCTGGCTTTCTGGCGGCACATCAATCACGATGTCTTTCAGTACGGTCGCCTGACAGCCAAGGCGGCGCCCGTCCTTCAAGCCGCGCTTGTCCTTGTAACGCTGTTCGACCGCGTTCCATTCGGACAGCGCGTCTTCGGCCACGGTCACGCCATGCTTGGAAAACTCGCCATAGGATGGGGTGATCTGACATTTCGAACAGATGCCGCGCCCCCCGCAGACGGAATCCAGATCGACGCCAAGCTGGCGCGCGGCGGTCAGGATCGGTGTGCCGACGGGAAAGCGCCCGCGTTTTCCGGAAGGGGTGAAAATGACGAGAGGATCGTGTTCCATGCGCGTCCCTGAGCTTGGCATTTCCGGCAACATAGGCTCTTGGCGGCAAAGCGAAAGCTGAATGGCGGCAAAATGCAGCCCGCGCGCGTCACTTCTGTCGTTCGTGGAAGATGAAACCGAGGAAATTCAGCAAAATCTGCGCAGCAAGGATCGCGGTGGAGCCGGTCGGGTCGTAATCCGGCGCGACCTCAACCAGATCGACGCCGACGATCTCGTGCCGCTTGGCGAGGTCCTGTAGCATTTCCAGCACGTCGTAATAGAGGAACCCGCCATGAGACGGTGTGCCGGTGCCCGGTGCGATGGAGGGGCAGAAGGCGTCGATATCGATGGTGACATAGACTCGCGCGCCCATGGGAATCCGTGTAATCGTCGCTGCGGGGCCAAGCGCGCGGGCTTGCCGCACAGACAGGATATCCGACCCCATCGCGCGGGCATCCTCGTACCCTTCGCGCGCGGTGGAGGACACGTTGCGAATGCCGATCTGCGTCAGTCCCGTCACATAGCCATGTTCCGCAGCGCGGCGCATCGGGTTCCCGTGGCCGTGCCGCACACCGTGCCGTTCATCCACGAAATCCAGATGCGCGTCGATTTGCACCACGTGAATGGCGCCTTGGTCATCAAAGGCGCGCAAGCAGGGGATGTTGATCGAGTGGTCGCCGCCAATCACCACCGGCAACGCTTTGGCGGCGAGGGCGGCGCGCACACCGGTTTCGATATTGGCGTGGCTTTTTTCGGTGTCGGTGTGAACGATATCGGCGTCCCCCATATCCACGATCTTGACTGAACCGGGCAGGTAGATCGCATCATCTTCGTGGTCATAGGCGCCAGCGTGGCCAAAACTGAACAGGGTCGACGCCTCCCGCACCGCGCGCGGCCCGAACCGGGCCCCGGACCGCCACTGGGTGCCGAAATCGAAAGGCGCGCCCAGAATGGCGATATCGGCGTCCAGGGCAGACCAATCGGGCTGATAGGGGCGCTTGCCGAAGGTGGCGATGCCGACAAATGGAAGGTCAAGCCGCCCGGAATCATAGCTGTTGGACATGGTCTGACCTCCGATTTTGATGGGCGCACCCTAGGCTGTGGAGGGCGCGATGTGCAATTGGGCTTTCCCTCGCGGCGCGCCCGTGTAATAGGGAAGCGCCAAATGAGGCTCCGCTGAGAGGACTGCGCATGGAGATTCGTGAGGCCCTTACCTTTGACGATGTACTTTTGGTTCCGGGCGCGTCTGACGTGCTTCCCGCAACCGCTGACACACGCACGCGTGTGACCCGGACGATTTCTCTGAACATACCGCTTTTGAGCTCCGCCATGGATACGGTGACCGAAGCGCGTATGGCCATTGCCATGGCCCAAGCGGGCGGTATGGGCGTCGTCCATCGTAACCTGACCATCGAAGAGCAGGCGCGCGAAGTGCGCCGGGTGAAGCGCTTTGAAAGCGGGATCGTCTACAACCCGGTGACGCTGACCGCCGATCAGACCTTGGCAGATGCCAAGGCGCTGATGGAACGGTACGGGTTTTCCGGCTTTCCTGTCGTCGATAGCCAACGCCGCATCCTGGGCATTGTGACAAATCGCGACATGCGGTTTGCAGAACGCGACGATACGCCGGTCAAGGCGATGATGACCACGGAGAATCTTGCAATCCTCAAGGAACCGGCGGACCGGGACGAGGCGATCAGCCTGATGAAGGCGCGCCGGATCGAAAAGCTGCTGATCACCGACACGGATGGTATTCTGACCGGCTTGTTGACACTGAAGGACACTGAACAAGCGGTTCTGAACCCGACGGCCTGCAAGGACCAGCTGGGGCGTCTGCGCGTTGCTGCGGCCTCCACTGTCGGAGATGCCGGTTTTGAGCGGTCCGAGGCGCTGGTGGATGCCGGTGTGGACATGGTCGTGATCGATACGGCGCATGGTCATAGCGCCGGCGTTGCCGAGGCGGTCCGCCGCGCGAAATCGCTGTCCAACGAGGTGCAGGTCGTCGCCGGCAACGTGGCAACGGCAGAGGCTACGCGCGCTCTGATCGATGCGGGCGCGGACGCGATCAAGGTTGGGATCGGGCCGGGCTCCATCTGTACCACGCGGATGGTCGCGGGTGTCGGCGTGCCGCAGCTTACCGCGATCATGGATTGCGCAGCGGCGGCGGGCGACGTTCCGGTTATCGCGGATGGCGGCATCAAATTCTCGGGCGATTTTGCCAAGGCGATTGCGGCGGGCGCGTCCTGCGCCATGGTCGGTTCGATGATCGCGGGCACAGATGAAAGCCCCGGGGAAATCATTCTGTATCAAGGCCGTAGCTTCAAAAGTTATCGCGGTATGGGCAGCCTTGGTGCGATGGCGCGCGGATCAGCGGACCGCTATTTCCAGAAATCCGCCGCATCGGACAAGCTCGTCCCCGAGGGGATCGAAGGCCAGGTCGCTTACAAAGGCTCGGCCGGGGCGGTCATCCACCAATTGGTCGGCGGCCTGCGTGCGGCCATGGGCTATACCGGCTGCGCGACGGTCGATCAGATGCGGTCCAACTGCCAGTTTGTGAAGATCACCGGTGCCGGTCTCAAGGAAAGCCACGTACACGACGTGCAGATCACCCGTGAGAGCCCAAACTACCGTGTGATGTGATATGCGTCCGGAAGCGAGGATTGCGGCGGCCATCGAGGTTCTCGATGAGATCGTAGGTGGCGCCGCGGCCGAAAAGGCCTTGACCAGCTGGGCACGGCGCAGCCGGTTCGCCGGGTCCAAGGACCGTGCGGCGGTGCGCGATCACGTCTACCACTCGATCAGAAACCTGTCGTCTTTTCAATCGATTGCGGGCCAAACCTCATGCGGCGCTTCGGGGCGTTCGCTGATGATTGGCGCCTGCGTGGCGCAGGAAATTCCTCTCGACACGGTGTTCACCGGCGAAAGACACGCCCCGCACCCGCTGACGGACGAGGAACGCGCAGCCATCACGGCACCGCCATCGGACGATCCCGATATGCCCGCGTGGATTTTTGAAAGCCTTTCCAACGCGATGGGCCATGACGTAGCTCTGCAGCAAGCGCGTGCGCTGTCTCATCGCGGGCCGATCACGCTGCGGACGAACCTGCAAAAGACGACGCGGCCCGCGCTGATGGATCGGTTGACCCGCGCCGGGGTCGACCTGCGGGAGAACCCTCTGGCGGAGGCCGCGTTGACGCTGGTTCAGGATCGCGGTGGCCTGACCAATTTGCCGGAATTCCAAGAGGGCCTGTTCGAGATGCAGGACGCCTCCAGCCAAGCCGTCGTCGAAGCGCTGGATTTGTCCCGGTCGGATCACATCCTGGATTTCTGCGCCGGCGGTGGGGGCAAGACCCTCGCGCTGGCGGCACGCTCTGGCAAGGTCGTGACCGCGCATGATATTGATGCCGGGCGGATGAAGGATCTTCCGCAACGGGCGGAGCGTGCTGGCGCGCAAGTGCGGATCATGCGCGACCGGGCGCATTTGAAACCGGCGGGCTTTGATATCATTCTGATCGATGCGCCATGTTCCGGTTCCGGGTCATGGCGGCGTGCGCCAGATGCCAAGTGGCGATTGACGCGGGAACGTCTGGCCGAACTTCAAGCGATCCAACGTGATGTATTGATGCAAACTGTGCCGCTTGCTTCTGCGCAGGGGCGCATCTGTTATGCGACCTGTTCGATCCTTGCCGAGGAAAACGAGGTCCAAAAGGATTGGTTTCTTGCCAATTTCGATGGGTGGGCTGTGCATCAAGAGCACCATTGGACCGTGACGCCAGACGGAGATGGCTTCTATCTGGTTCAATTTATGCGGGAGAACGCATTCGACTAGTGACCCATGATTGGTTATTCTGCGTTAGCGTGTCGCAGGTTAAGTAGGAATTAACCAAACGCGGCGCGTAATACGTGACAACGAATCAACGTGGGGACAGGTATGCAACTCGTTGCTGGTCGCGGAAAACACCTTCTGGATCTGGCGCGTCATGCGCGGTCCAGGCGTCGCGGCCTTATGTTGGCGACCGTTGCGATGGTCGCGATAGCGTTTCTCGCGCCTGCGGGATTGCCGCGTATCGGTATTATCACGTCGGCCAGTGTTCTTGTCGCGCTGCTTGGCGTGTTTGTCATTCTGTGGTGGCGCATCGACCTGTCGGACCGGGTCGAAGAAACGTCGCTTGCGAATTTCATATCCGAAGACGTGCTGCCAAGCTTCATTACGGATGAGGATGGCGTTGTTCTGTTTACAAACCGTGCAGCGCGCGTGCGCTGCGATGGCCGGGTCAGTGACACGCTGGGCGGCACGTTGAAGCAGATATTCGCGAACCCGTCGCCGATCCTCAACCGGTTGCAGGGCGCGGTCTCTGATGCGGGTGCCGCCCGGGAAGAGATCGTGACGCGCAAGGGGCATGTTCGCCTGTCCGTGCATCGGATGAGCGATAATCGCCTTGTTTGGCGGCTTGAGGATTTGCAGGAAAAGGCCGTGGCCACACGCTCTGCCGCGCCGCAATTGCCGATGCTGATGCTGGGGCGCAATGACGCGATCTTGTCCATGAACGAGGCGGCGCGCGCGCTGATCGGGCGACGTGTCAAATCGCTGGACCGTGTTTTGCTGGACCCGAATATGCGCCAGGGCGTTCCGACGGATATCTCGACCGATACGGGCCGTGTCACGGTTACGCCTTGTGAAATCGATGCGGGGGCAGGGCGCCGGGCGCTCTATTTCCTGCCCATAGACAACCCGCAGCACACGGAAGGTTGGCAGGCGATCGAAGAACTGCCCGTACCATTGCTGCGCGTGTCGCCCAGTGGCGATGTCCTGACTTACAATTCGTCCGCCAAGTTTTTGTTGGGCGATGAATTGCGCTCCGGCGTGCTGCTGTCGGATCTGATGGAGGGGCTTGGCCGGTCCATTCGCGATTGGCTGCGCGATACCTTGGATCGCCGTGCCGGGCAGAACTCCGAATTTCTGCGGCTGCGGCGCGCGGATAAAGAGGTGTTCGTGCAGGTGACGTTGACCCCGGTCGACACCGCCGATGGTCCTGCGCTGATTGCCGTTCTTAACGATGCGACCGAGTTGAAAACGCTTGAGGCGCAATTCGTACAAAGCCAGAAGATGCAGGCGATCGGGCAATTGGCGGGCGGCGTCGCCCATGATTTCAACAACCTGCTCACCGCGATTTCCGGCCATTGTGACCTTCTGTTGCTGCGCCATGACCAAGGCGATCCCGATTACGCCGATCTGGTTCAAATCAACCAGAACGCCAACCGCGCGGCGGCGCTGGTCAGCCAGTTGCTCGCCTTCTCGCGCAAGCAGACCCTGCGCCCCAAGACAATCGACATGCGCGACACGCTTGCCGATCTGACGCATCTACTGAATCGTCTTGTCGGGGAACGGGTGTCGTTGCACACAAGCTATGATCCGGTTCTGCCGCCGATCCGCGCCGATAAGCGCCAGTTGGAACAGGTTCTGATGAACCTCGTGGTGAACGCGCGCGACGCGATGCCGGAAGGCGGGCAGATCCGCGTGACCTGCGAATATGCCGAACTGTCGGAGCCGATGGTGCGCGACAATGCCACTGTGGCGGCGGGAACATATGTTTGCGTGACCGTGTCCGATGAGGGCATCGGCATCCCGCCCGACAAGCTGCAAAAGGTGTTTGAGCCGTTCTATACGACCAAACGGACGGATGAGGGCACCGGGCTCGGCCTGTCGACTGCCTATGGTATCGTAAAGCAGACCGGCGGCTTCATTTTCGTCGATAGTATCGTCGGCAAAGGCACCACCTTCACCATCTATCTTCCCGCGCAGGACGCGCAGGAGGAAACGGTCGAAGCCGATGTTGTCGCGGTGGAACAGAAAGTCACACCCGCACATGCCGAAGGCGTGATCCTGCTGGTAGAAGACGAAGCCCCCGTGCGCGCCTTTGCCAGCCGCGCGCTGCGTATGCGCGGCTACACCGTGTTGGAGGCCGACAGCGCGGAAGCGGCGCTGGAAACGCTTAGCGATCCTTCGCTCAGCATCGATGTCTTTGTGACCGATGTGGTGATGCCGGGTATGGATGGCCCATCCTGGGTGCAACAAGCGTTGAAAGAGCGGCCCGATACCCGGGTTGTGTTCGTCTCTGGCTATGCCGAAGATAGTTTTGGCGAGACACAGTCGCGCATCCCGAATTCGGTATTTCTGCCCAAGCCGTTCTCGTTGACCGATCTGGCCGAAACGGTGCATCGCCAACTGCACTGACCGCCGTTACAGTTGCGAGACATCCAGCGTTTCATGCAGCGCGAAATCGGCAGCGAATTTGCGCCGCAGCTTGGCTTCGACAGCAGGGTCGAGCGTGAGGGAATGATCGGGCGAGACATTCATGCTTTCCGTCACAACCTGAACGCCCAAACGACCGGCTAGAAATGTGTTGAGCGCATGCGGTTCTTCGTAGCGAAACAGATGCGAGACGCGGCACCCGTTGGGCTGGGCGCGCAGGAACCGGGTTTGACTGCCGACATCCGCATGTGGGGGGCGCTGGCCCTTCAGGTAATCGGTCACGAAGGCGTCAAACGACATCCCTTGCGTGCTGGTCGGCTTGCCGTTCAGGAACGAACGGCGCCGATAGCGATACCAACTGCCCAGCCACGAGATCGGCTCCCGGATGACTGCCAAAAGCTCCGGATCGGTGCCGCAGACGGATGTCAGCATGGGCCGAAAGAATCTGTTATACCGATAGACGGGCGCATGTTTCAGTTCCGGCGGGTTGGAAATCACCATATCCGCCCGATCGCGCAGCGCGATTTCGTAAGCGGTGCTCCCCGTCTTGGGAACCGCAAGGAAAACAAGATTTTCGCGCGTAAAAACAAGCATCTGAGCCTCTTCTTCGCAATAGCGGAACTCAGATAACACATCCTTAATATGTCTCTCGCAAAGTCAGTATATGTAGAATTGTATTGAAATGTTCTCCTTTTGATCGCATAGAGAACAAGAGGCGAACATAGGCAGTGATTGCCGCCCCCCTCAGGGTGTGACAATAAAGGACAACCAGAATGGCAACGGCAGATCTTTTGACCATGAACAACAAGCAAAACGCCGACAAACAAAAGGCGCTCGACAGCGCGTTGGCCCAGATTGAGCGTCAATTCGGCAAAGGCTCCATCATGAAGCTGGGGCAGGAAGGCGCGACGCAGGACATCAAGGCCAGCTCCACCGGATCGCTGGGGCTTGATATCGCGCTTGGCATTGGCGGGCTGCCGATGGGCCGGATCGTCGAGATTTACGGCCCGGAATCGTCGGGTAAGACCACGCTGACGCTGCATTGCATCGCCGAACAGCAGAAAAACGGCGGCGTATGCGCCTTCGTCGACGCGGAACACGCGCTGGATCCTCAATATGCCCGCAAGCTGGGCGTCGATCTGGACGAATTGCTGATCTCGCAGCCCGATACGGGCGAACAGGCGCTTGAAATCACCGATACGCTGGTGCGGTCCGGCGCGGTGAACATGGTCGTGGTCGATTCCGTGGCCGCGCTGACGCCGAAATCCGAACTCGAAGGCGATATGGGCGATTCCAGCGTGGGTGTTCAGGCCCGCCTGATGAGCCAGGCCATGCGCAAACTGACCGGATCGATCAGCCGGTCGAATTGCATGGTGATCTTCATCAACCAGATCCGGATGAAGATCGGCGTTATGTTCGGCAGCCCGGAAACCACGACGGGCGGTAACGCGCTGAAATTCTATTCCTCCGTCCGGCTGGACATCCGCCGGATTGGCGCGCTGAAAGACCGGGATGAGGTCGTCGGCAACGCCACGCGGGTCAAGATCGTCAAGAACAAGGTCGCGCCGCCGTTCAAACAGGTGGAATTCGACATCATGTATGGCGAAGGCATTTCCAAGATGGGCGAGCTTCTCGACCTGGGTGTGAAGGCGGGGATCGTCGAAAAATCCGGCGCGTGGTTCTCTTATGGTGACGAGCGGATCGGGCAGGGGCGTGAGAACGCCAAGCAATTCCTGCGCGAGAACACCGCCATGGCGCTGGATATCGAAGACAAGATTCGGGCCGCGCATGGTCTGGAATTCGACATGCCGCCGGGTGCCGGGGATGACGACATCATCGAAGCCTGATCGCCGGATCGGATGACATTTGAGAGGGGAGGCACGCAACGTGTCTCCCTTCTTGCTTTGCTGGGCTGTGGACAGTCGAACGGGCGAAAGGTATGTGAACGGAACCGTCCAACTTTCGCAAGGCGCCGCTGATGGTCTCGCTCAACGACATTCGTTCCACCTTCCTGAATTACTTCGAAAAACAGGGGCATGAGGTCGTGCCATCCAGTCCGCTGGTGCCGCGCAACGATCCGACCCTGATGTTCGTCAATTCCGGGATGGTGCAGTTCAAGAACCTGTTCACCGGCGTTGAAACGCGCGACTATTCCCGCGCGACGACCTCGCAGAAATGCGTGCGGGCGGGGGGCAAGCATAACGATCTGGACAATGTCGGCTATACGGCGCGTCACCATACCTTCTTTGAAATGCTCGGAAATTTCTCGTTCGGGGATTATTTCAAGGCCGAGGCGATCCCATTCGCCTATGAGTTGATTACCCGCGAATTCCAGATCCCGTCCGATCGGCTTTACGTGACCGTCTATCACACGGATGACGAAGCGGCGCAGATCTGGAAAAAGATCGGTATTCCCGAAGACCGGATCATCCGCATCGCAACTTCGGACAATTTCTGGCAAATGGGGCCGACCGGGCCATGCGGTCCGTGCACCGAGATTTTCTATGACCACGGGCCCGATGTCTGGGGGGGACCTCCGGGTTCGCCCGAGGAAGACGGCGACCGGTTCATCGAAATCTGGAATGTCGTGTTCATGCAGAATGAACAGTTCGAAGACGGCTCGATGCGGGCGCTCGACATGCAGTCGATCGATACTGGCATGGGGCTGGAACGGATCGGCGCGTTGCTGCAAGGCAAGCATGATAACTACGACACGGATCTGATGCGGTCGCTGATCGAGGCATCCGCGGATGTGACCTCTGCCGATCCGGATGGCCCCGGCAAGATGCATCACCGGGTGATCGCGGATCATTTGCGGTCCACCTCGTTCCTGATCGCCGATGGGGTGATGCCGTCCAATGACGGGCGTGGGTATGTGTTGCGCCGGATCATGCGCCGCGCGATGCGCCACGCGCATATGCTGGGCTCTGCCGATCCGGTGATGCACCGTCTGGTTCCGGCGCTGGTGCGACAGATGGGGGCCGCCTATCCAGAGCTGGGGCGCGCGCAATCGCTGATCGAAGAAACGCTGTTGTCCGAAGAAACCCGGTTCAAGCAGACGCTGGATCGTGGGCTGAAACTACTGGATGACGAGCTTGCCGGCTTGCCGGAGAATGCCCCGTTGCCTGGCGCGGCGGCGTTCAAGCTCTATGACACTTACGGGTTTCCGCTGGATTTGACGCAGGATGCGCTGCGCGAAAAGCAGCGCGAGGTTGACGTAGACGGGTTTGATGCCGCCATGGCGGAGCAAAAGGCGCGGGCGCGCGCAGCTTGGTCCGGGTCCGGGGAGGCTGCGGATTCGGCGATTTGGTTCGACATTTCCGAACGCGAAGGCGCGACCGATTTCCTTGGCTACGACACGGAAAAAGCCGAAGGCCAGTTGCTGGCACTGGTTCGCGATGGGGCCGAGGTCGATACGCTCACCACCGGGGAAACGGGGTGGGCAATCTTGAACCAATCCCCGTTCTATGGCGAATCCGGCGGCCAGGTCGGCGATAGCGGTTGGCTGCGTCGCTTGGAGAACGAGGACGATCTGGCGACTGTGACCGACACGCAAAAGATGGCCGATGGCAAGATCATCGCGCATCAGATCACCGTGACCGCCGGGACGTTCAGCAAGGGCGATGCCCTTGCGCTGGAAGTCGATCATGCGCGGCGCTCTGCCATTCGGGCGAACCACTCTGCAACGCACCTGCTGCATGAGGCTTTGCGCGAAGCACTTGGCGATCACGTGGCGCAACGGGGCTCTCTCAATGCGCCCGATCGCCTGCGCTTCGACTTTTCCCATGGCGCGGCGCTTTCTGCGACGGAATTGGCGCGGATTGAAACAGAGGTGAACGCCTATATCCGGCAAAACGCGCCAGTTGAGACGCGGATCATGACACCGGACGATGCGCGCGCCTTGGGGGCGCAAGCTTTGTTCGGCGAAAAGTATGGCGACGAAGTGCGCGTTGTGTCCATGGGCATGTCGGATGGATCCGGCAAGGGGAGCGACGGCAACACCTACTCGCTTGAACTTTGTGGCGGTACGCATGTGCGCCGCACCGGCGATATCGGTGCCTTTGTTACGCTCAGCGACAGTTCCGCCGCCGCCGGTATCCGCCGGGTCGAGGCGCTGACCGGCGAGGCGGCGATCAACCATCTGCGCAAGCAGGACAGCCTTTTGACGGAAGTCGCTGGCGAGCTGAAGGCGCAGCCGGGCGATGTGCCGGAACGTGTCAAAGCGCTGCTGGGCGAACGTAAGAAGCTGGAGAACGAAGTCGCGCAATTGCGGCGTGAGTTGGCCATGGGCGGTGGTGGCGGCGATGCGCCCGCCGCGAAGGAGATCAACGGCGTTCGCTTCCTCGCCAAGGTGCTCAGCGGCGTCACGGGCAAGGATTTGCCGCCCCTGATCGACGAACATAAATCGCAGATCGGCTCCGGTGCCATTCTTTTGATCGCAGAGGCCGACGGCAAGGTTGCGGTGGCCGCGGGTGTCACGCAGGATGCGACGGATCGGGCGAATGCGGTCGATCTGGTCAAGGCCGCCGTGGCGGAACTGGGCGGCAAGGGCGGCGGTGGTCGTCCTGACATGGCCCAGGGCGGCGCGAAAGACGCGGCCAATGCGGAAGCCGCGATTAAGGCCGCCGAAGCGGTACTGGAAGGATAAGATATGGGCGCACTTTGGATTGCACATGTAACGGTCACGGACGCAGAGTCTTACGGCAAATATGCCGAGCTGGCCGGGCCTGCGATTGCGAAACACGGCGGCAAGTTCATTGCGCGCGGTGGGCGCTTTGTTCAGCTGGAAGGGCGCGAACGGCCACGCAATGTGGTCGCCAAGTTCGAATCCGTGGAAGCGGCGGTCGCGTGCTACAACTCGCCTGAATACCAAGAGGCGTTGAGCCATGCGCGGGATGCGTCCGAGCGGGAGTTGATGGTCGTCGAGACGTCGGACGAGTAAAAACTTCCTTAAATTCTGGATTGTTATCCTTCGTTAACAGCGTGACCCTTTGCGTTGGGGTAACGCTGGTCTGCTATCCACGGGAAGTCAGCTATCTGACGCATCATCCCGTGGAGAGGCCAATGTTAACGAATTTCAATACGGCGGCGAATGCGTTGCAGACGTCGCAGCAGTATTTCTATCAAAGAGCCACAGACGCGGTGGAACAGCGTCTGGATGGTCTTGCGTCTCCCTCCGACACTTCTGAAATTCGTGATCGCGACGCCCCGGATTTGGTCACCGGCACAGGTGAGGCGGACGCACAGGAAAGCGTTGCTTTGACGGAAGGTCTGGCGGCGCTTGGCGTGGGCGCCTCAGGGCAGGGGGATCGCCCGGAACGTGGACCTGGCGCCGAAGGCGGCGGCGCAGGGGCATCGCGGGGACCGGAGCGAGTCTCGGACACGGTCGCGCTTGATCTGCTCAATTCCACGTTGGAGGAATATGACGCCAGCGAAGACACCGCAGGCGTCGATTTCGCGACACTTCTGGCACAAAGGATGGAAGAAGCCGGTCTCGATTCGACCTCTCCCATCATGGATTTCCGCGTCTGACCCCGCCGGGCCGAATAAACGGCCGCGACGGGCATGTCTCCCGGTTAAAGGGACTTTGACATCCGCTTGCGCTCATGCGGATCAAGGTAGCGCTTGCGCAGACGAACCGCGTTTGGCGTCACTTCAACCAGCTCATCATCGTTGATATAGGCAATCGCCTCTTCGAGGCTCAGCGTCATTGGCGTGGTGAGGCGCACCGCTTCGTCCGAACCGGACGCGCGCACGTTGGTCAGCTTCTTGCCCTTGAGCGGGTTCACTTCTAGATCGTTCTCGCGGCTGTGTTCGCCGATGATCATGCCCTGATAGACCGGCGCCTGCGCCCCAATCATCATCTTGCCGCGATCTTCGAGGTTCCACAGCGCATAGGCGACGGCCTCGCCATTCTCCATGGAAATCAGAACGCCAGCGCGGCGACCCGGGATCGGTCCGCGATGTTCGGTCCAGCCGTGGAACACGCGGTTCAGCACGCCGGTGCCGCGCGTATCGGTCAGGAATTCGCCGTGATAGCCGATCAAACCGCGCGACGGGACATGCGCGATGATCCGCGTTTTGCCTGCGCCAGCCGGTTTCATTTCGACCAACTCGCCCTTGCGGGTGCCGGTCAGCTTTTCGATGACCGCGCCGGAATATTCGTCATCCACGTCGATCGTGGCTTCTTCGACCGGCTCCATCACTTTGCCGTCGACCTCTTTCATGATCACCTGCGGACGAGAGATCGAGAGTTCGAACCCTTCGCGGCGCATGTTTTCGATCAGAACGCCCATCTGGAGTTCGCCGCGGCCGGACACTTCGAAGGCTTCACCGCCGGGCGTGTCCTTGATTTTGATCGCGACGTTAGATTCTGCCTCTTTATAAAGCCGGTCGCGAATGACGCGGCTTTGGACTTTCTTGCCGTCGCGGCCCGCAAGCGGGGAATCGTTGATGCCGAAGGTCACGGTGATGGTCGGCGGGTCGATCGGCTGCGCTTCGAGAGGTTCGTCAACGGCCAGGGCGCAGATCGTGTCCGCAACGGTGGCCTTCGCCATACCTGCAATCGACACGATGTCGCCGGCATTCGCCTCGTCGATGTCCTGCATCGACAGGCCGCGGAAGGCCTGGATCTTGGTCACGCGGAACTGTTCGATCTTTTCGCCGATGCGCGACAGGGCCTGAACCGTGGCCCCCACCTTGATGGAGCCGCTTTCGACCCGGCCCGTCAGAAGACGGCCCACAAACGGGTCGGAGCCGAGCGTCGTCGCCAGCATCCGGAAGTCGTCGCCCTGCTTTTTCAGCTGTTGCGGCGCGGGGACGTGGTTGACGATGAGGTTGAACAGCGCGTGCAGATCCTTGCGCGGCCCGTCCAGTTCCGGATCGGCCCAGCCAGAACGGCCGGAAGCGTAAAGATGAGGGAAATCAAGCTGATCTTCGTCCGCGTCGAGCGAGGCGAAGAGGTCAAAACATTCGTCCAGCGCGCGGTCAGGTTCGGCGTCGGGTTTGTCCACCTTGTTCAGAACCACGATGGGGCGCAGGCCAAGGGCAAGCGCCTTGGACGTCACGAATTTCGTTTGCGGCATCGGGCCTTCGGCAGCGTCTACAAGCAGAACAACACCATCCACCATTGAGAGAATACGCTCCACCTCGCCACCGAAATCGGCGTGGCCGGGGGTGTCGACGATGTTGATACGGGTGTTCTTCCATTCGACGGAGGTCGGCTTGGCGAAAATCGTGATCCCGCGCTCGCGCTCAAGATCGTTGCTGTCCATCGCGCGTTCCGCCACAGCCTGATTTTCGCGGAACGCTCCGGATTGCTTGAGCAACTCGTCCACGAGCGTGGTTTTGCCGTGGTCAACGTGAGCGATAATGGCGATATTGCGAAGATCCATGAATTCCGGGTCCTTTGAGAGGGTCGCGCGGGCCATACCGCGCGAGGTCCACAAAGGCTAGTGGGTATTTTCAATGGGTCAGAACGCTGCGATCAGATCATCGACGACTTGGATCAGCGCCTCGTCCGCAGTGGCGCCCTCTGCAAGCGCTTTGGCGTGAATTGCGCGTTGCCGCGTCGCAGAGTTTCCATTTGACGCCAATCGCCGCGCATGGAGCAATTCGCTATGGCACTCCAGCGCTTCGGCGTCGGGGCCAAGCATGTCGATCACCTCTTCCATCAGGTCCGCAAACCCGGTGAGGGCGCCGCGTCCCAGATCGATCAATTCGCCATCGGTGCCGAACCTTTGGGCACGCCAGCGGTTTTCCATGATCAGGGTGCGCGGATACAGACGCCACCGCTGATTGCGGCATTTGAGCCGGTATAGATAGGCGATCAGCGATTGATAGATGGCGGCGATACAGGCTGCGTCTTCGATCCGGGTGCAAATATCGGTGATGCGCTGTTCGACCGTGGGAAATTTGTCCGACGGACGGATATCCCACCAGATCTTGGTGCCGTCTTCGATACAGCCGGCCTGCACCAGCCGGTCGACCATGCGGCGATAGGCGGCGAAACTGTGCATGTCATCGGGCAGGCCGGTGCGCGGCATCGCGTCGAACACGGTCAGCCGGTACGAGGCCAGCCCGGTATCCGCGCCTTCCCAAAACGGTGAGGAACAACTGAGCGCCAGCAGATGCGGCAGAAAATAACAGGCCTGCTGCATCAAATCGAGCCGCAGGTCCTCATCCTCGATCCCGATATGGATATGCATCCCGCAGATCATCATCCGATCCACCACCTGTCCCATATCGCGGGCCAGCCCGTCATAGCGCGGCTTTTCCGTTCGTTGCTGATCGCGCCAGTGGGAAAACGGGTGGGTCGATGCGGCGATGGGGGCAAATCCGAAATCGGCGGCCACGTCGCGCACCCCGTCGCGCAGGGCCCGCAGATCCGTGATCGCGTCGGGCACGGATTTATGGGGGCGGGTGCCGACTTCGATCTGGCATTGCAAGAACTCGCCCGTCACTTGCTCGCCCAAACGGTCTTTGCAGGCCGCCACAAAAGCATCCGACGGTTCCGTGACCAGTCCGCGCGTGGTTTTGTCGACGATCAGGTATTCTTCTTCGATCCCAAGCGTCAGTGATGGCCGGTCCGACATCGCGTGCCCCTTACTCCTTTCCCCACCATAGGCGGAGCGGAAAACGGCCCGCAACCGTCTTCAGTGCGTGACCGTGTTGGAGAAAAGCTGAATCACGACGATCCCGGCAATGATCAGCCCAAGACCGACCATCGCGGGCCAATCGAGGACTTGGCCGAACACCACGAACCCGATCAGCGCGATTAGCACGATGCCAAGGCCCGACCAAATCGCATACATGATGCCCACCGGCATGGTCCGCAGGGTCAGCGACAACAGGTAGAAGCTGATCGTGTAAGCGACGATCACCAAGGCAGAAGGCCAAAGCCGCGTGAATTGCTGGCTGGCTTGAAGTGCCGAAGTTCCGATGGTCTCGGCGACGACTGCGACGAACAAATAGACATAGTGCAACGGCATTGTGGCGGGACTTTCCGGTGGCGTGATGATGGAAGGGGGCAGATTTTTCGGAACGATCTGAGCCGCTGTGCATTGGGTTGTCAACGTATGACGGAAACGAAGGAGAAACATCATGCCGACGATTACCGAAGCGAAGATTCTGATCCTGTCGACCAATGGCTTTGAGCAGTCAGAACTGGAAGTGCCGCGCGACAAGCTGCGCGAGGCGGGCGCCACCGTACATGTGGCCACGCCGGATGGCGCTGCGATTACGGGCTGGGATGATAAGGATTGGGGCCGTGAGGCCAGCGCGGATGTTGCAATTGGCGACGTCACACTTGCAGATTATGACGCCGTCGTGCTGCCGGGCGGTCAGATCAACCCCGATATCCTGCGCACAAACGAAGAGGCCGTGGACCTGATCCGCAAGGCCTATAACGATGGCAAGACCGTCGCCGCCATTTGCCATGCCCCGTGGTTGCTGGTCGAAGCTGGCGTCTTGAAGGGCCGCAAGGCGACATCCTACCCGTCGATCCGGACCGATGTGGAAAATGCCGGCGCCCATTGGGAGGACAGCGAAGTGGTGACAGACCAGGGCCTGATCACCTCGCGCAATCCGGGCGATCTGGATGCATTCGTGTCCAAGATCATCGAAGAGATCGAAGAAGGCACGCATGAGCGCAAAGCCGCGTGATCCGTGACGATTGCACGAAATGAAAAGGGCGCGCAGTTTTGCGCGCCCTGATCCGATTTCAGGCAGGCTTTCAGCCCGCAAGCGCCTTGTTCAGGTTCTCGTCAATCTTTTCGAGGAAGCCCATGGTCGTCAGCCAGCCCTGATCGGGACCGACCAGAAGCGCCAGGTCCTTGGTCATGAACCCGGATTCCACGGTATCGACGATGACCTTTTCCAGAGTCGTGGCGAAGGTCATCAGCGCATCATTGCCATCCAGCTTGGCGCGGTGCTTGAGACCACCTGTCCACGCATAGATCGACGCGATGGAGTTGGTCGAGGTCTGCTCGCCCTTCTGGTGCTGGCGGTAGTGGCGGGTCACGGTGCCATGCGCCGCTTCCGCCTCAACGATCTTGCCATCGGGGGTCATCAGCTGCGACGTCATCATCCCCAATGATCCGAAGCCTTGCGCAACCACGTCGGACTGCACATCGCCGTCATAGTTCTTGCAGGCCCAGACAAAGCCGCCATTCCACTTGATGGCACAGGCCACCATGTCGTCGATCAGGCGGTGTTCGTACCAGATTTTCTTGGCTTCGAACTGCTCGCGGAATTCCGCGTCATAAACTTCCTGGAAGATCTCAAGGAAGCGCCCGTCATATTGCTTGAGGATCGTGTTCTTGGTCGACAGATAGACAGGCCAGCCCAGGTTCAGACCGTAATTGAACGAGGCGCGCGCGAAGTCATAGATCGATTTGTCGATGTTATACATGGACATGAACACGCCGGGGCCATCGGCCTTGTAGACCTCATGTTCGATTTCCTGACCGTCTTCGCCGACGAATTTCATGGTCAGCGTGCCGGGGCCGGGGAATTTCATGTCGGTCGCTTTGTACTGGTCGCCAAAGGCATGGCGGCCTACCACGATGGGGCGCGACCAGCCGGGCACCAGGCGCGGCACGTTACGGCAGATGATCGGCTGGCGAAAGATCACACCGCCCAGAATGTTGCGGATCGTGCCGTTGGGCGACCGCCACATCTTCTTGAGACCGAATTCCTCGACCCGCGCCTCATCCGGCGTAATCGTGGCGCATTTGACCGCGACGCCGACCTCCTTGGTCTTTTCCGCCGCATCGATGGTGATCTGGTCTTCGGTGCGGTCGCGTTCTTCGATCCCGAGATCGTAGTAAAGCAGGTCCAGATCCAGATATGGCAGGATCAGCTTGTCCTTGATAAATTGCCAGATGATCCGGGTCATTTCGTCGCCGTCCATCTCGACGATGGGGTTCGCTACCTTGATCTTGGTCATGGGAGGTCCTTGGTTGTGATCTGTGCCGTATAGAGTGTTACCCGATGCAGGGTAAACGAATTATGGCTAACGTCCGATGGGGTGATGGCACAAAGCGCCGCAGGTTGTATACCGCTGTATGCATTGACTTGCAAAAGGGCGTCACATAGAGCACCGACAAGCGCAAAATTTAAGCTCGCACGGCGATCTTCGAACAGACATATATCGATGGCGACCGGGCGACGACAGGAGCAAAAGGAAGACCTATGTCGAATACCGAAACGCCCGACATCATTTACACCAAAGTCGACGAAGCGCCGGAACTGGCGAGCGGATCGTTCTTGCCGATCATCCGCCGGTTTGCCTCTGTCGCGGGAATCGAGGTCGGCACGCGCGACATTTCGCTTGCGGGTCGGATCATCGCGACATTCCCGGAGTTCCTGAAGGAAGAACAGCGCCAGAATGACGACCTGGCAGAGCTGGGCCAATTGGTGAAGCAGCCGGACGCCAATGTGATCAAGCTGCCGAACATCTCTGCTTCGGTGCCGCAGCTGGTTGCCGCCGTCGAAGAGCTTCAAGCCAAGGGCTATGCGCTGCCCGATTACCCCGAAGACCCCAAAACGGACGAGGAAAAGTCGATCCGGGCGCGGTATGATGCGATCAAGGGCTCTGCCGTGAACCCGGTCCTGCGCGAAGGCAACTCCGACCGCCGGTCCGCGCGCGCCGTGAAGTCCTTTGCGCAGAAGAACCCGCATTCGATGGGCAAATGGGAGTCCACCAGCAAGACCAAAGTGTCGTCGATGCCGGGCAATGATTTCCGCGCCAATGAAGTCTCTGCCACCATCACGGCGGCGCAGGCAGGGGACGCGAAGATCGAATTCGTCGCCAAGGATGGCAGCGTCACCGTTCTGAAAGACGTCTGGCCGCTGGAAGAGGGCACCGTCGCCGACGCGACTTACATGTCCGCCAAGGCGCTCAGCGCGTTTCTTGCCGATGCGATCGAGGACACCAAGAAAGACGGCACGATGTTCTCGCTGCACATGAAGGCAACGATGATGAAGGTCTCTGACCCGATCATCTTCGGCCACGCGGTGAAGGCATGGCTTGGCCCGGTTTGGGAAAAGCATGGCGCGGCGATTGCTGCGGCGGGCGGTTCGCCGAATTCGGGGCTGGGCGACGTGCTGGCGGCAATCGAAACCCTGCCAAACGCGGCAGAGATCAAGGCAGAGATCGACGCGCTGGATCGCCCGTCCATGTATATGGTGGATAGCGACAAGGGCATCACCAACCTGCACGTGCCGTCCGATGTGATCATCGACGCCTCCATGCCGGCGGTCATCCGCGCGGGCGGCAAGGGCTGGGACGAAACCGGGGCCAAAGGCGACACCAACTGCGTCATCCCGGATAACTGCTATGCGCCGGTCTATGACGAGTCGATCAACTTCTTCAAAGCCAACGGCGCGCTTGATGTGACAACGGCCGGTTCCGTCGCCAATGTCGGCCTGATGGCACAGAAGGCGGAAGAGTACGGGTCGCACCCGACCACCTTCGAAGCGCCTGCGGATGGGACCATCCGGATCGTGCTGGCCAACGGTGAAACGCTGCATTCGCACGAGGTCGAAGGCGGCGATATCTGGCGGTCCTGCACGGTCAAGAAGGCGCCGATCGAGAACTGGATTCAGCTTGCGATGGATCGTCAGCGCCTCACAGGGTCCGAAGCGATCTTCTGGCTGGACGCGGACCGCGCACACGACGCGCAGCTCATCCAATACGTGAAGCCCGCGCTGGAAGCGGCTGGTGTCGCTGGTAAATTCAAGATCATGGCGCCGCGCGAAGCGACCCGTCAATCGTTGGAGACCATCACCGCCGGCAAGGATTCCATTGCCATCACCGGCAACGTGCTGCGCGACTATCTGACAGACCTGTTCCCGATCCTTGAACTGGGCACGTCGGCCAAGATGCTGTCCATCGTCAAGCTGATGAATGGCGGCGGGTTGTTCGAAACCGGCGCGGGTGGCTCTGCGCCCAAACACGTGCAGCAGCTTCATGCCGAGAACCACCTGCGTTGGGACTCCATGGGCGAATTCTGTGCGCTTGGCGAGTCGCTGAACTTCCTTGCAGATAGCAAGGGCAACGCGAAAGCGGCTGTGCTGGGCGCAGCGGCAGAGGCGGCAACGCAGGGCATTCTGGACCACAACCGGTCGCCGAGCCGCAAAGCGGGCGAGCCGGACAACCGCGCAAGCCACTACTGGTTCGCGCGCTACTGGGCGGAAGCGCTGGCTGCGCAAAGCGACGACGCCGATCTGGCTGCGTTCTTTGCCCCGATGGCGAAAGCCCTGGCCGAGAACGAAGAAAAGATCCTCGCCGAACTAAGCGCGGGTGCAGGCGCTGCGGCGGATACGGGCGGCTATTTCCGCAATGATGACGCGGCGACGGCGAAAGTCATGCGGCCCAGCGCGACGCTGAACGAGATCATCGGCTAAACGCCACCGTAGATCTGCCAGACGGCGATTTCAGAAACAGAAAGGGCCCCAACCTGAACGGTGGGGCCCTTTTCACGAGCGGGATCTGCGGAACGGTCCGAGGGAACAAACCGCCCCGCATCACCTGCGCGGATCAGAATTTCCAGCGTGCGCCAATCATGGTCGCGTTGGCGTCCTGGTAAGAGGTCGCGGTACCATCCGAATAGGAATATTCGCGGTAGGTCGCGAAGATTTCGGAGTTCGCGCTGTCGAGGCTTTGCACGACAGAGAAGCCAACGGAATCGCTGGATGTGCCTGCGCCGTTGATGTCGTCGCCTTCGTAGTAATCGATCGAGAAAGCGGTGGTCCCAACTGCGAAGAAGTCACGCGCATAGCCCAGTTTGGCGTAGTAATAGTCGCCGCCACCGTCTTCGCTACCGGCTGCGACCGCAAAGCTGAGGCCAGTGGGCGCGTGATGCACAGCGACAGAGCCGATCACGTAATCTTCGTCGTCGCTGCCGCTGGGCTGAATGCGGCGCGCACCCAAGGCTGCGTTGACGTTGAAATCACCGAAATCGTTGCCGTAACGCACAGCAAGGTCGGTGTAATCGGTATCGGCGTCCTCATCCAGAATCTCGGTCCCGTGTGCGACAGAGAAGGTGAAGTTGGCCACTTCGGGGCTGTCCCAGCGGATACGACCGCGACGGCCACCATCGAAGGTCGAGAAAGCGTCAGACAGTTCCACCCCGGTCAAGGCACCGGTGGAATCGCGGAATGCGAAGGACCCTGCGATATCAGAAACGGACACGTTGGAGATGACATCAGTGCCGGAATCGTCCGCGCCGGTCACGCCATCCGTTGCCATCGACCCTTGACCCAACGAGATCGTCCCGTAGTTCGGGTTGGCCCATGCGAAGTCGAAATGGCGGATATTGGTGCGGTCCCAGTCGATCCCATCCGGCACCTCTGTCTGGCTGATGCCCGAGGAGGACCGCAGACCTAGCGCGGTCTCGAAGCGGAAGCGCAGTTGGTTGTCGCCAAAGGGCTGCACAAGCGCCATGCCGACGCGGCTGGGGGAGTTGTCGTTGTCAACGATTTCGTCCGTGGTGGACTCGCCATCGTCAAAGTTCAGGTAACCGAAGTTGAGCTGCCCATACACGGTGACAGAACCGCCGGATGTGTTCTGATATTCCAGCGCCTGCGCATTTGCGGAGGATGTCATGCTGAGGGCCGAAGCCAGCGCGGCGCCTGCGATGTGGGCTCGATGAATTGTCATGGGTCTTTCCTGTTGAAGCCAGATTGTTTGCTCGTTTCAGATACGTACGCACGGCAAATTTCACTTCAAGCGGGAGAAAGTTCATAAATTCTTTTCAGACGGGTGATCGAAATCTCGATCCCGTAAATTTTTGAAATTAAACGATGAAATATGGTTTCTGAAATTGCATACCCGATATGAGAGGCCCGGGGCTTGTAAAATTCCGGGCCGGAGCCGGGCGGATTATTCTCCGCCCGTGCCTTGTGCCGCGCGATACGCGTCGAGCTTTTTCATCAGGAAATTTCGGCCAGCGACCTCCGCCATGCGTGTCCGCACGGCGGTCAGGAAAGCCTCTTCCAGAGTTTGCGACGCCGCGCCCAGAACTTGTGCCAGTTCCATGAACATTCGGTCGTCGCCAATCTCGGCCTGGGCGGCGATGCAATCATCCGCCAGCTTGTTGGCCATCTGTTGAACAGCGGGATCGGTCATCAGCGCGTCGTCTCTGTCAGGCGGCGCTTCACGTAATCGGTCGTGGTGGAAATCAGCGTGTCCATATGCGGGTCTTCAAAGAAGTGCCCGGCGCCTTCCACGACTTCATGGGTGATGGTGATGCCTTTCTGTTCGTGCAACTTGCCCACCAGCGACGCGGTGTCCGCGGGCGGGGCCACACGGTCAGCAGAACCGTTTATGATCAGGCCCGAAGACGGGCAGGGCGCGAGGAACGAGAAGTCATACATGTTCGCGGGCGGCGAGACAGAGATGAACCCGGTGATTTCCGGACGGCGCATCAGCAATTGCATGCCGATCCACGCACCGAAGGAGAACCCGGCGACCCAGCAATGCTTGGAGTTCTGGTTCATCGATTGCAGGTAATCCAGCGCCGATGCCGCGTCGGACAATTCGCCCACGCCCTGATCGTATTCACCCTGGCTGCGTCCGACGCCCCGGAAGTTGAACCGCAAAACGGTAAAACCCATGTTGTAGAACGCATAGTGCAGATTATAGCACACCTTGTGGTTCATCGTCCCGCCAAACTGAGGATGCGGATGCAGCACGATGGCGATGGGCGCGTCTCGGTCTTTCTGGGGGTGGTAGCGGCCTTCAAGCCGACCTTCGGGTCCGGGGAAAATCACCTCGGGCATATGCGGTCTTGCCTTTCGTCGTGTTCGGCTTCCGGCATTTCTTGACGAGTACGCCGGGACAACTTAGAACGTTTCTAACAAACGGAACCCGCGTGGTACGCCGCGCGGGTGTTGAGCATTTAGGCATATGCGTGGGCAAGGTCAATTGCCCGCTGCATTTGGAGGGCGTGACATGAAGCTGTCAACCAAGGGGCGTTACGCGATGGTCGCGCTTGCGGATATCGCCTTGCAGGATCAGGAGTCGCTGGTCTCGCTTGGGGATATTTCGGAACGCCAATCGATTTCGCTGGCCTATCTGGAACAGCTTTTCGTGAAACTGCGCCGGGCGGAGCTTGTAACATCGGTGCGCGGGCCGCGCGGCGGTTATCGTCTGTCCCGGCCCGCGAGCGAGATTCGCGTCGTCGATATTCTTGCGGCGGTGGATGAGACCGTCGATGCGATGCATATGGGGGCAGGGGCCTCGGGCGGCACGTCCGGGTCGCGCGCGCAATCGCTGACGAACCGCCTTTGGCAAAGCCTTTCGGCCCACGTCTACGTATTCCTGCATCAAACGCGGTTGAGCGATGTGATCGACAACGAACTGGCGCCATGCCCGGCGGTGCCGAACCTGTTTGACGTGGTGGATGAATGAGAACCTATCTCGACCATAACGCCACGACGCCGCTGCGCCCCGAAGTTCGCGCGGCGATGATCGATGCGATGGATGTGGTGGGCAATCCGTCTTCTGTCCATGCCGAAGGGCGCAAGGCGAAGGCGCTGGTCGAACACGCCCGCGCGCAAGTGGCTGATTTCGTTGGATGCACGCCGTCGCAAGTGGTCTTTACCGGCAGCGCGACAGAGGCGACGGCGACGGCCATTCATGCCTTCCGGGCCAGTGCCGGTTACATCTGTTCCGATGGCGAACATGATGCGGTTCTCGCGCTGCGCTCGTCTGATCTGGCATTTGGTCTTGGTCCCGATGGGCTGATCCGTTTCGGCGAAGGCTTCGACTTCGAAGCGCTGGGACCGCTGGGCCAAGCCCATGCCTTTGCCGTTCAGGCCGCCAATTCGGAAACCGGCGTGCTGCAAGACGTGCCGGGCACGCTGGACTATCTGCGCCAACGCCTGCCGGAGCATTGCCGCTACTTGTGCGATGCGGTGCAGGCGTGGGGCAAGATGCCGTTGAAGTTCGATGATTTGCGCTGCGATGTCGCGCTGATCTCGGCCCATAAGTTTGGCGGCCCGAAGGGTGTGGGTGCGTTGATCCTGCGCAAAGGGCTGGATGATCTGGAACACGCCCCCTTGATCGTCGGCGGCGGACAGGAAATGGGGCGCCGTTCCGGGACGGAAAACCTTGTCGGGATCGCAGGTTTTGGCGTTGCGGCGGAATGTGCGGGGCGCGATGTGCAGGGCGGTGCATGGGACCGGGTTGCGGAACTTAGAAATATTCTAGAAAACGCCCTTGAGGTCCACGCAAATAAGACTATTTTTGTCGGGAAATCCGCAGCCAGATTGCCGAACACCTCCTGCATCCTAACGCCCGGCTGGAAGGGCGAGACTCAGGTGATGCAGATGGATTTGTCCGGCTTTGCCATTTCGGCGGGGTCCGCCTGTTCGTCGGGCAAGGTGAAAGCCAGTCGCGCATTGCTTGCGATGGGCTTTTCGCCCGAGGACGCGGCCTCTGCCATCAGGGTCAGTCTTGGCCTTGGAACCACAGAAGAAGAAGTCCTGCGCTTTGCTGATGCGTGGGGCGCGAAATTGAAGAAACACCAGTCACGCGCTGCGTGACCGCCAGTCAGGAGAAACGCATGTCTGCCATGGACGATGTTCAAGTCAAGGAAGGTGTCGAACAGGATACCGTTGACGCCGTAAAGGGGCTTGCTGGCAAGTATAAATACGGCTGGGAAACCGAAATCGAAATGGAATACGCCCCCAAGGGGCTGACGCCGGATATCGTGCGGCTGATTTCCGAGAAGAACGAAGAGCCCGAGTGGATGACCCGGTGGCGGCTGGAAGCGTATGAGCGCTGGCTGACCAAGGAAGAGCCCGATTGGGCCATGGTCGATTACCCGGAAATCGATTTCCAGGACCAGTATTACTATGCGCGCCCGAAATCGATGGAGGTGAAGCCGAAATCGCTGGATGAGGTCGATCCCAAACTTCTGGCGACCTATGCCAAGCTGGGGATCCCCTTGAAGGAACAGGCCATTCTGGCGGGCGTCGAAGGCGCGGGCGAGATGCCGGCCGAGGCGCGCAAAGTGGCCGTGGACGCGGTGTTCGATTCCGTATCTGTCGGCACCACGTTCCAGAAAGAGCTGAAAGAGGCGGGCGTCATCTTCTGCTCCATTTCCGAGGCGATCAAGGAACACCCGGAACTGGTGAAGAAGTATCTGGGATCGGTCGTGCCGGTGTCTGACAACTTCTACGCGACGCTGAACTCCGCTGTCTTTTCGGATGGCTCCTTCGTCTATGTGCCGCCGGGCGTGCGCTGCCCGATGGAACTGTCCACCTATTTCCGCATCAACGCGGAGAATACTGGTCAGTTCGAACGCACCCTTATCATTGCCGATAAAGGCAGCTATGTCAGCTACTTGGAAGGCTGCACCGCGCCGCAGCGTGATCAGTCGCAACTGCACGCGGCCGTCGTTGAAATCATCATCGAAGAAGATGCCGAGGTGAAATACTCCACCGTTCAGAACTGGTTCCCCGGTGATGAAAACGGCAAGGGCGGGATCTATAACTTCGTGACCAAGCGTGCCGATTGCCGGGGTGACCGGGCCAAAGTGATGTGGACACAGGTCGAGACTGGCTCTGCCGTGACGTGGAAGTACCCGTCCTGCATTCTGCGCGGCGACGACAGCCAGGGCGAGTTCTACTCCATCGCCATCGCCAATAACATGCAGCAGGCGGACACAGGCACCAAGATGGTGCATCTGGGCAAGAACACCAAATCGCGGATCGTGTCCAAGGGCATTTCGGCGGGCAAGGCGCAGAACACCTATCGCGGTCTGGTCTCCATGCACCCGAAAGCCAAGAACAGCCGGAATTACACCCAGTGTGACTCGTTGCTGATCGGTGACAAATGTGGGGCGCATACGGTTCCCTATATCGAGGTGAAGAACAACTCCTCCCGCGTGGAGCACGAGGCGACCACATCGAAAGTGGATGACGATCAGCTGTTCTATTGCCGTTCGCGCGGGATGGATGAAGAAGAGGCTGTGGCGTTGGTCGTGAACGGGTTCTGCAAGGAAGTGCTGCAAGCACTGCCGATGGAATTCGCGATGGAAGCGCAGCAGCTTGTCGCGATCTCGTTGGAAGGGTCCGTGGGCTAAGCATGTCCCCTTGGGAGAGCAGGAAAATGATCACCACAACCACGCCTTCGGTCGAGGGGTACAAGATCACCGACTACAAGGGCATCGTCGTGGGCGAAGCCATCCTTGGTGCGAATGTGTTCCGCGATATCTTTGCAGGTATCACGGATATTCTGGGTGGTCGGTCCGGCGCTTACGAGCAAGAGCTCGGCAAGGCCCGGCAGATCGCGATTAACGAACTTGAACAGCGGGCTGCCGATCTGGGTGCCAACGCTGTCGTAGGTGTCGATCTCGACTACGAGGTCATCAATAATATGCTGATGGTGAGTGCTTCCGGCACCGCCGTCGTGATCGGTTAAGGAAGATGAAAATGTTGGAAATCAAAGACCTGAAAGTCGAACTTGAAGAAGAAGGTAAGGCGATCCTCAAGGGCGTTAATCTTTCTGTCGAGGACGGTAAGGTTCATGCGATCATGGGGCCGAACGGTTCGGGCAAGTCGACATTGTCTTATGTTCTGTCCGGCAAGGACGGGTATGAAGTCACTGGCGGCAGCGCGTCTCTGGATGGTGAAGACATCCTTGAGATGGAACCGGAAGAGCGCGCGGCAGCAGGTCTGTTCCTGGCGTTCCAGTATCCGGTGGAAATCCCCGGCGTGGGCAACATGACCTTCCTGCGTACAGCCGTAAACGCACAGCGCAAGGCGCGCGGCGAAGAGGAATTGAGCGCGGCAGATTTCCTCAAGGAAGTGCGTGCCAAGGCCAAAGACCTGAAGATCGACGCGGAAATGCTGAAGCGCCCGGTCAATGTGGGCTTCTCCGGCGGTGAGAAAAAGCGCAACGAGATCCTTCAGATGGCGATGCTGGAGCCCAAGATGTGCATCCTCGATGAAACGGATTCCGGTCTGGATGTGGATGCCATGAAATTGGTGGCCGAGGGCGTGAATGCGCTGCGTTCCGAAGGGCGGTCGTTCCTTGTGATCACCCACTATCAGCGGCTTCTCGACCACATCAAACCGGATGTGGTGCATATCATGGCCGATGGCCGCATCGTGAAGACCGGCGGGCCCGAGCTTGCGCTTGAAGTCGAAAACAACGGCTATGCGGATATCCTGGCGGAGGTGGCGTAATGGCCGAACCGGCAACCACATCCAATACCACCGAAGATCGGCTTGCGGCGATGACGCTGCCGACCGGCGGTTGGTCTGATCCGGCCCGCAAAGCGGCGCTGACGCGTGTGCGCGACATGGGCCTGCCCGGTCGCCGGGACGAGTACTGGAAATACACCCGTCCCGAGACGCTTGTTCAGCCCGATGCGCCGCGTGCGGCGGTATTTGCAAATGATGAAGAGCGGCTCTTTGCAAATCGTGATGTTCTGGAAATTGTCTTTGTAGACGGTGTGTTTGACGCCGCGGCGTCAGGCGATTTGCAAATGTCGGGTTTGCAAATTGATCGCCTTGCAAATGCGCAGGACATCCATTGGGCGTCCGACCTTTACGGCAAGCTGGAAGGCGAGGGGCATTATGTTCCCCGTCCGCTGGCGGCGTTGAATACGGCCTATGCGACCGACGGTGTTCTGATCCATGTTACGGGCAAGGCGGAAAAACCGATCTCGATCATCTATCGGCACACGAAAGAAGACTCGGACGCGGTTCTGCATCATGTCATCAAGCTGGACGCAGGCGCCGAACTGACGCTGCTAGAAAACGGCCCCGGCGCCGCGCGCTTCAATCAGTGCATGGAGGTCGATGTCGCGGATACTGCGCGCTTCAACCATGTGCGTGCGCAAGGCCGCGACCACGAACGGCGCGACGCTACGCATATTTTCGCACGGCTGGGCACGCAAAGCGCGTTCAAATCCTTCACGCTGACGGTCAATGGCCGGTTGACCCGCAATGAATGCGTGATCGATCTGACGGGCGATGACGCGATTGCCCATGTGGCCGGCGCCTGTGTCGGTGATGGCGATTTTCATCATGATGACACGGTTTTCGTAACGCATGACGCGCTCAACTGCGAAAGCCGTCAGGTGTTCAAAAAGGTGCTGCGCAATGGCGCGGTCGGCGTGTTCCAGGGCAAGATCCTTGTGAAGGAAGGCGCGCAAAAGACCGACGGCTATCAGATCAGCCAGTCCTTGCTGCTGGATGAGGACAGCCAGTTCCTCGCCAAGCCGGAGCTTGAAATCTATGCCGATGACGTTGCCTGCTCCCATGGCAGCACGTCCGGCGCGATCGATGAGACAGGCCTGTTTTATCTGCGCTCGCGCGGGGTGCCGATGGCCGAAGCGACCGACCTGATGACGCTGGCCTTCCTTGCCGAAGCGCTGGAAGAGATCGAGGACGCGGATATCGCCGAAGAACTCACCGAACGGCTGTCCGGCTGGTTGCGTCGTCGCCGCGGCTGATGAGCGTTTCGCGCAGAATTCTCGCCATGTATCGGCGGCCCCGTCTGGTGGTCGCCGATTTGCTGGGGGATGGCACGCGGGAGGACCGGGTGCTGGCCTATCTTATTGCGGGCTGTGCGCTGATGTTTCTGGCGCAGTTGCCACGGCTCGCCCGTGAGGCGCATCTGACCGAAGGCGATCTGAACATGATGATGGGTGGCGCGCTGCTTGGCTGGTTGATGATTGCCCCGCTGGCCTTCTACCTGATCGCCGGTATCAGCCACGTCATCGCGCTGATCTTTGGCGGGCAGGGCAGTTTCTATACCGCGCGGCTCGCGCTCTTTTGGGCGCTGTTGGCGGCCGCGCCGATCTTTCTGCTCCTTGGCCTTGTGCTGGGTTTCATCGGGGCGGGTGTGCAATCCACCTTGGTCGGCAGTCTTTGGCTGCTTTGCTTCGTCGCCTTCTGGGGCACGGGGCTTTGGGTAACTGAACGCAGGGTCGCCGCATGAGCCTGACATGGTCTTCGCTTTTCGTACAAACACTGCGCGCGCCCGCTGATGCGGCGCAAACGGTGCTGGCCCAGGATGTCGCCCCGCGCGATGTCTATCAGGGGCTTGTCGCGGGCGCTGCGATGAATGCGGTGCTGACCGGGACGATGGCTGCGCTGTTTCCGCTGCCGCCGGAATGGCCGGCCTTTCTGACCAGCCCGTTTCTGTATTTCATGGTGATGGCGGGCGGCCTGCTGCTGTTCGTGCATGTGCTGACATGGTCGGGCCGTATCGTGGGCGGGCAGGGCGTTTTGGCCGGGCTGCTCAAGCTGATGGTCTGGCTGCAATTCGTGCGCGTGGCCTTGCAGGCGATTGGCGTTCTGCTGCTGATTGCGCTGCCGCCGCTGGGATCGCTGTATTACCTTGTGATGACAGTGCTGTCGCTGTGGATCGTCCTGAATTTCATCAAGGTGGGGCACGGTCTGTCCTCCATCGGTGGCGCTTTGCTGGCGCTGTTCATCACGTTCGTCGGCCTCATCGTGGCGCTGTCCATGCTGTTGATGCTGACCGGGTTCGGACAAATGGGAGTGTTGCCCGATGTATGATGTTGCCGAAATCCGCGCGGATTTCCCGATCCTGTCGCGGCAGGTGAATGGCAAGCCGTTGGTGTATCTCGACAATGGGGCCTCTGCGCAAAAACCGCAAGTGGTGATCGATGCCGTTACGCGCGGCTATGCGGAGGAATATGCAAACGTCCATCGCGGGCTGCATTTCCTGTCGAACCTGGCCACCGACAAATATGAAGCTGTGCGGGGAACCGTGGCGCGTTTTCTTGGAGCCGAGTCGGAGGAAGAGATCATCTTCAACTCCGGCACGACCGAGGGCATCAATATGGTCGCCTATGCCTGGGCGATGCCGCGTTTGCAGGCGGGCGACGAGATCGTTCTGTCGGTGATGGAACATCACGCCAACATCGTGCCGTGGCACTTCCTGCGCGAACGTCAGGGTGTGGTTCTGAAATGGGTCGATGTGGGGCCGGACGGCGCGCTTGATCCGCAAGCGGTGATCGACGCGATCGGTCCCAAGACCAAGCTGGTCGCGATCACCCATATGTCGAACGTGCTTGGCACCGTCGTCGATGTGAAACCCATCGTGGCAGCGGCGCGGGCACGCGGGGTCGCGGTTCTGGTGGATGGCAGTCAGGCCGCCGTGCATATGCCGGTCAACGTCGCGGATATTGGCGCGGATTTCTATGCGGTGACAGGGCACAAGCTATATGGTCCGTCCGGGTCCGGCGCGATTCATGTCCGTCCAGAACGGATGGCAGAGATGCGGCCCTTCCTTGGGGGCGGCGATATGATCCGCGAAGTGACCAAGGATGCGGTGACATATAACGATCCGCCGATGAAGTTCGAGGCCGGCACCCCCGGTATCGTGCAGACCATCGGTCTTGGCGCGGCGCTGGACTATATGATGGGGCTGGGGATGGAGAACATCGCCGCCCATGAAGCCAGCCTGCGGGACTATGCGCAGGACCGTCTGACCGGGCTCAACTGGCTGAACGTTCAGGGCACCGCGCCGGGCAAGGGCGCGATCTTTTCCTTCACGTTGGACGGCGCAGCCCATGCGCATGACATCTCCACGATCCTTGACAAGAAGGGCGTTGCGGTGCGCGCGGGGCACCATTGCGCGGGGCCGTTGATGGACCATCTGGGCGTTACGGCGACCTGCCGGGCGAGCTTTGGTCTTTACAACACGCGTGAAGAGGTCGACGTGCTGGTCGAGGCATTGGAACTCGCGCATGAGCTGTTTTCCTGACACGAACTGGCCGTAAGCCTTGCGGCCGCCCGCCCGGACCAGATTTGCGACCGGGCGGCTCAACTTTAAGATTGCAGCCCGATCAGAGGCCCGGTATAGCCCCGGACATATGGACCGTTAGCTCAGCTGGATAGAGCGCTGCCCTCCGAAGGCAGAGGCCAGAGGTTCGAATCCTCTACGGTCCGCCAATTCAACCACATAACTTATTGTTTTCGCTCAATATAACTGAGTGATGACCGCGGGCATCGCCCATTTTATCACCCTCTTTGCCGCTGCATATGCGGACTTTGATTGTTGGGAAACCTGATATGATGGGCCCGCAAGCGACTCATGGTCGTAATGATCTTGCATCGCAGTTTGCCTTGACCGGTTCTCCATTGATTATGCAAAAATTTTGGAAGCTGGAAGCCAAACGAACCACGTCAACCCGCCGCGCGTTAGACAGATACTTGAAGTGGTTCGAGAAAGGGGTAAACTTTACCTTTATTTAGTTTTAGCAAAATTTGGAGCCATAGATGAGTATTACAGATTTCTTTTCTTTGAGTGGTAGCTTCGAAAAGAAGACCGCCCAAAGCGGCGGTATCCAAATGGCATCAGTCGGTTTGCATGACCATTTGTTTAACGTTCTTTCAAATTTGGTCTCTGGCCCTCTTCATGTACTAGACCTCGGTGCCGGCAGTGGAGCTTGGGGTAAGCGGCTGATAGCAGCAGGAAACACTGCCAAAGGAGTTGTCTTGGAAACCGACATGGCGACATGTGACCTCGAATGCGTGGTAGGTGATTTAAGTCATCCCTTTGCCGAGAAGCTTGATGAGAATTTCAACGTGGTCACTTGCATTGAGGTTTTGGAACACATTGAAAATCCACGAAATGCGTTTCGTGAAGCGCGCAAGTTGTTGAAGCAGGGAGGCTTGTTTCTAATATCGACGCCGAATGCGTCTGGCGTCTATAGCCGATTTAAGTTCTTTGTGGCTGGTCGTTTTGGGATGTTTGATGACTTTCAATACAATGGGATTGGGCACATCACACCTTTGACCCACTGGCAATTGGAGAAAATGTTCTTGGAAAACGGTTTCGAATTAGTTTTGCTTGATGATTTTGACGCCACGCCAAGACGGATTAGAACCCTCGGCGACGTTATCAAGCGCGCAGTCTGGCTGTTCCGACCATTTATGCGGGGCCATGTCGGTACTCAGCACATCATCATGGCGGGACGTGCGAAATAAGGATGGGTACATGCAGCTTTCCGACCATTTGCGGATGTAAGCGGTGCTCCGATCAATCGGACAATCGTCCACTCGACAAATTGTTGGAAAGCTCTCGCCACTGACGATTTAGCGCAGTTGTTTCTGTCCACTGTTCCGGCCACTCGGCGCCTCAAAGCCTATGCTTGTACGTCGGGTGATTCTTGCCGGGTTCTGTTCGATCGCGTGCGCCGTGCATACAACCAACCGTGAACATCAAGGGCGCGGCAGGGTTGTCTCCGGCCCGGCTCGATACGGCGTGAAAACGAGGTGCAGCGTTCGCGGCAATCAGTGCACCAAGTGGATGCACCCTGAAAAAAGCCGAGGCGGTTTTCTTTACGCGCGCCTGTTCGTCTCATCACGGTGCCAAATGATGAACCTGCTTTGCTTCCATGTCCGGCCAGCGCGCCACTCTGCCAGGCAGACAAGCGCAAGGTAAATCGGGGCTTGGGACCAAAGCTTTGGGCGTCGCATAAGGGTGAGGATGGTGGTCTTCATGCTTGTACCGACGGTTTTTGCCAGCTTCGGGAACTCGTGATCCAATTCTCGCAGACCCAGGCGCACTCGCGTCAGCACTCTCACCAAGGTGCGCACATCCCGAGGCGCATAAAGGCGGAAGGAAGACGCAGGGCATGTTTGGCGTTCACTAGGGGCAACTGTCCGGCGCACGAATTCGTCATCGGCAATCACGTCGGGGAAATGCTGGAAAAGGCTGCGGCCTTTCTTGGACAGCGAGTAAAGCCCGGAACCAAGCAAATCATCGTTGAAATAGGGCAAACTGGTCCAAACGCGATAATAGGCCCGGACCAGAAAATCACTGGCGGATGTATCCACCGTAGCGCGCGGAGAGCTTGCTAACACCAGAGGGTTATCCGACAGAAACTGCACCAGAGTCCGCGCGGCATCGGTCGTAAAATGAATATCGGCATCCAGATACAGTCGTGGAAACTGGGTCGCTACCCCGTCGCCTATCCTTAAGGCCTTGGACTTGGAAGCTGTCGCCGTTTCCATCACCGTGACGCCGAAAGGCTCGAACCCCTGCGCGACGAGGCTCGTGTCATCATTGCACCCGTTGCAGACGACAATGATTTCGAATTCACCGGGACGGGCGTCTTTCAGCAATGTTTCGAGGCAACGCTTGATGGCGAACTGCTCGTTGCAAGCTGGAATGATTATCGATGCGATGGGAAAACGATCCATAATGTACAATCAAACTAAAGCGAACTCATTTGGGTAAATTGACGGCGAGTAGGAAAGGGGAGGCGAAAACGTCGCGTCGTTTTCTTCGGCAAGGCGCCTAATTGGTAAAGCGCGGACAATGCCGTGACTTAACCACCCCCGACTGGAATATATGTGAAAGTGACCACCTCTCGATGGGCTTTCGGGTTTGTTCCATGGTGATACAGCGCCGCGGGATCAACAAGAACCACAGTGCCCGCCGGCCCGGTACATTTCTGCCAACGCGATTTTCTGACGAAAAGTCCAACCCCTGTATCCGTATGACGCAGATGACGCGGCAACAGCCTCAAAAGCAGCCGCAACGGAACACGGGTCTTGGGGAGGCATTCGAACGGGCCGTCAGAAGTGCCGACCGCTTCAAGGTAGACAATCGCCCGAAGCATACTTTTGCTTTCGCCATCGCGGTGCCACCGACGCACACCGCGTTGGTCGCCTTTCACATTGCGATCAATGCGATAGGTCACGTCGAGTAAAATGGCGGGTGACCCGAAATACTGTTCCGCGACATCCATCAGCTGGCGGCCTACGCCCATCTGATATATCTGTGGAGCTTCAAGCAGAACCTGCCGTCCGGTCATTTCCTGACTGTGATGCGCCGTATCCCAATCATTTTCCGGAGTCTTTTCCTCGAACTCCAGTTCCCTGATCGCGCGCAAGTTCGAGAGGTCGAGACCCAAGGTCTCTGTATCTGTGATAGCAAGCGCGTCAGTCCGCAGCTTGTTTCCCAGCTTAACTAGGGTATCCAACATCGAGTAAACCAGTATTCACTAATCACTATATTTAAAATCGTACCCTGATTCATAGCGTCGCTTCAATCCGGTTTCTTCGGCGCGTTATGTTAGCGTTATCCGGCGCGGATATTGCATGGGGTTTCGGGCGCGGCGCAGTGTTTTTCATCCATAGATTGTATTTCGATAGAACTTTTACAGGCTTCCAAACTTTACGGACGCGAATTGCATGTAAACGCACAATTCAGTCGACGTTTTTTCCTCTTTCCAGCGGCGTTTTTATCTGGGGACATCAAACGCGCTATGATGGCGGGTTTTTTGTTCCGGCAGATAGGCGAAGGCCCAGTCGTTGTAGCTGCCTGCGCCGCGATACCAAGGAACCGCTGGCAGATGCGCCTCGCCATGGTTCCACCGTTGCGGCGCGCCGGTCTGCATTGCGTTACGGATCAGGCGGCGCTGGCGTTGGGAGCGTTTGATATCCTGCGTCAACTCACTCACATCCCAGCGGGCTTCCACGGCGGCGTGCATATCGCGCAGGGTCTCGGCGTACTCTGGCCGGTCGGCGAGGTTGTGGACCTCCTGAGGGTCGCTCTCCAGATCGTAAAGCAGGTAGGGATCGGCGGGCGAATATACGTATTTGAACCGCCCCCGGCGCAGCATGAGGATCGGCGCTGGCGTCGCCTCGGCCAGATATTCGGCAAAAACGGGACGGTCCGGTTGCGGGGCTGTGCGGAACGCGGCCAAATCCGCGCCATCGAGAGGTTCGATATCGCTTTGCCACGGCGCGCCGGTCGCCAGCCCCATGAATGTTGGCAGCAGATCGACCAGAGAGGCGGGCGTGTTCATTCGCCCCGGTCCAAAACCTTCCCCGGCGATGATCAGCGGCACGCGGAGCGAGGGTTCAAAGAAGTGCTTTTTGAACCAGAGCCCGCGTTCGCCCAGCATCTCCCCATGGTCCGAGGTGAAGATGATCACCGTATTGTCCGCCAACCCCGCCTTTTCCAGCGCTGTCATCACGGCGCCCACTTGCCGGTCGATATAGCTGATGGAGCCGTAATAGGCGCGCCGCGCCCGGCGGATTTCCTCCGCGTCGAATTGCTGTTCGAGCATGTCGAAATCCGTGAGCAACCGACGTGAATGCGCGTCATGCGCCTCGGCGGGCAGATGGGGCCGCTCTGGCATCGGGATGTCCACATCCTCATAAAGTTCCCAATCCTCGCGGGCGCAAAGATAGGGTTCATGGGGGTGCGTGTAGGACACTTGCAGGAAGAACGGACGCGCGTCCTCTGCGCGCGCCACATCATACAGATGCTGCACGGCGGACCGGGTCACGAGGTCGTCAAAATCCATCTGGACCGACCGGGCGCAGGTGCCCGACACTGTGACCGCACGGGAATCGTTGGTGTCGCGCTTGCCCTCGTCGCCCCAGAAGGGCACCCATGAGAAATCCGCCGGATAAAGATCCGGGGTCAGCCGCGTCTCGAACCCGTGAAACTGGTCCGGCCCGATGAAATGCATCTTGCCCGACAGGGCGGTCTGATACCCGGCCGCGCGCAGGTAATGTGCATAAGTCGGGGTAGAGGCAGGCAATTCCGCCGCGTTGTCATAGGCCTTGATTTCGGAACAAAGCCGCCCCGTCGCCATCGAGGCGCGCGATGGTGAACACAAGGGGAAGTTGCAATAGGCGGTCTCGACCACGGTGCCGCGCGCGGCGAGACGGTCGATATTGGGCGTCTTGCACACCGGATCGCCGTAGCATTTGAGATATTGCGCGGCCAGTTGGTCGACCTGAAGAAAAAGGATATTCGGCGCGCGCATTCATTCGCTCCTTGCGGTTTGTTTCCTTACCAGATTAGCGCGCGGTTCAGCGGCGAGCGACCCGCAAGCGACGCAGAACGCTTGACTCACGCCATCGCGCCATGCTCGCATTGGTTGATTTTAGCCAGAACGTGGTGTGAACCATGGTCGATTTTCTTATTCGCGCACCGGGGCGAATTTTGCGCTTCGTCTGGACCCTGCTTACCGGGGTGCTGCCGCGCGCGCCTTCCAGCTTTGTGCTGACGCTGGCGCTTTATGCGATGCTCAGCCTGTCCGGGGATAGTCTGGGCCTGTCCAATGTGTTCAGGGACGTGCCCGGCGAACATGACGCGCTGGATGTGCCGACCTTGCTGGCCAGCCCGACTGCCTGGACATCGGCAATGATCATGTTCGCGGCAGGCATCATCATGACATACCCCTGTTTTCAATGGCTTGCCGCGCAAAGTCGCGAGAGTCATTCGCACCGTTCGGATCGGGCGCAGATGTTGCGGCTGCTGATCGGGGGGATGATCCTGATCTATGCGCTGCTGGGTTTTGCGTGGTGGCGGGCGGATCAATCCACGCTGACGCCGCCTTTGGAATATGCGCGCGCGGCGATAGGGGCTGTGTTTGGCGCCGCAGCCTTCGCGGCTGGTTTCTTCCTGTCGCAATTCTATCTGGACCGGCTGCGCCACCATTTGCACCATGTGCTTGGCTGGGTCGCATCGCTGGGCGGCAGGATGCGGACCCGGGCGCGGGTGCAGCACAAATCCGGCGCGTTTGGCGATTCCGTCGTGGCTGCGTCGCGGGCGAGCGAGGCGCAATTGGCGCAGGCAGAGCAAAGCCTGCGCGCGTTCTTCTTCGCGCTCGTCTTCGGCGCGGCCATGATCATCGCGGTGAAGCTCGACGCCGTCGTGCCAGCGGTGCCGATTTTCGTTCTGATCCTGTGCGTTTACCTTTTTGTGCAGTTCTATGGTGCGCTCAATGCGCCGCTGCGCGTGGTCCTGGTGATCGGCCTTGCCGGCTGGTTTCTGGCGGTGCATCTGTTCTCGCAAACCGGTGGGTTCAAGACCACTTTCGCCGGGATCGCCGGTGCGCAAGGCGGTGATCTTTACGACGCGCCATTGCCGCTGGACACGGAGACGGCGAAATTGGGCCAATGTTCCAATGGTGGCGCGGCCGGTGGTGCCCTGTCGTTTGAAACCGCGATGGAGGCGTGGCTGGCCCGCAGCCAGGTGGCGCAGGGGCGCGAGAAGCCGAAGCTGCTGATCGTCGCCACCTCTGGCGGGGCCTATCGGGCCAGCTATTGGACCGGGCTGGTGCTGGATCAGCTGATCGCCGAAGCGCGCACGCCCGGCACGCTCTTTGCCGGTCTTCCCGACGCGGTGCGGTTCCTGACCGGTGCGTCGGGCGGCATGGTCGGGGCAGGGTACTTTACCGCGATGGCCTCGCCGGACGGGTGGCCTGACAAAACGCTGATCGAACAGCTCAATGCCGATATCGAGGCCGCCCAGATCTTGCCGCGTCCGGCGGATGACCAAGATGGGCGTTATTACTATAGGGTCGCGAACCCGATCGCACGCGACAGCCTGTCTGCCTTGGCGCGGCAATTTCTGGTGAGAGACGCGCCCTCACTCTTTCATCCGTTCCGGCTGGAGGTGGATCGCGGGAAGGTCTTGGAGCGTCACTGGCAAACCATCCGTACCGATTTCGCCGCGCTACGGCAGGGCGAGGCGGAAGGCTGGCGTCCCAGCATCATTCTGTCCCCGATGGTGGTGGAAACAGGCCAGCCGCTGTTGGTGTCGAACCTCGATTTCGGCCCATTCCCCGAGATCGACAATCGTGAGGCGACGGAGTTTTTCGGGCTCTTTCCCTGCGCGCGCAGCAGTTTCGCGCTGTCCACCGGGGTCCGGATGAGCGCGACCTTTCCCTATATCTCTCCGGCGACATCGCTGCCTACCGCGCCACAACGGCGGGTCGTGGATGCGGGATATTTCGACAATTTCGGCATCGCGATCGTGAACGCCTTGCTCAGCCCGGACGAGGCGGGCTGCGTTTCCCAGGCAGAAGGCTTCTGCCTTGCCGATTGGCTGGCCGAACATACGTCGGGTGTGATCGTCCTGGAAATTCGGGCCTTTGCGCTCAATACCAAGGACGAACCGGCGGAGGCTTGCGAGCCCCCGAAAGAGGATACCGACAAATTCCGGGGGTTTGAGTTCTTTACCAGCCCGGTTGAGGCGGTCTTGTCCGCGCGTGCGCGCAGTCAGGTCATTCGGAACGATCAGGGGTGGCGGCGGCTGGAAGACCTTTATGCCACGCGGGCGGCGACGTCCGACTTGCCATTGACGCGGATCACTTTGGTGAATTGCGCCAAAGGCACGCTCAACTGGTGGGTGCCGCCCGATGAGATGACGCTGATGGAGCAGAATTTCGTGACGGTCTGGAGTGGCGATGCCGCGACGGGCAGGGCGCGCCAAAAACTGGCGGATCGGCGCGGGGACGAGTTCAACCGCGCTCAGGGAAGCGGTATGCGACAGCGTTTGCTGAACGCGTGGCTGGAATGAGTGAAGGCTGGGGATAAGGCCGGGAGGGGTGTCCTCCCGGTGCGGGATTGGGCCTTATCCGCCCCAGGACCGGACCGGTCCGCAATCCATATGCACGAAGTTGGAGCCGGAATATTTGCCGACACCGCCACCACGGCAGGCAGCAGCGGCTTGCGCCATTTGCCCGACGGAGCGAGAGCCAAGACGCAGATCCGCGGCTTGCCCCTTCATGTGCAGGGAATTCTTCGCCACACCGCGCGAACGGGCGCGCAACATCGCGTTGGTTTTGGGGCTGCGATACCCGGACAGGAGCATATAAGGCTCTTTCACGTCCATAAGGTTGTGCGCGGCGGCCATGATATCGATCGTGCGCAAATCCATCGACGTGATGTCGTTGGTGCGCCAGTCGCGCATGAAGTGGTTCACTTCTTTCACCGCGTCCTTGATGTAATCGCCCTCGACCCAATAGATCATATCGATGCGTTCACCAGTGCGTGCGGAATACATTCGAATGCGCCGGATGTCGCCCGCGCCTTTGATGAAACCCGCTGCGTTGGAAAAGGTCGGTGCAGCCGAAACTGCTGTTGCTGCAAACGCGCCAAGGAGTGCCCGGCGGCTGATGCCAGATGTGGTCGGTGTCATGTTTCGCGTCGTCCCGTACGCTGCTCGTGCCCTGATGTTACAAGGCGTTCCGTCTCATCCCCCAAGATGTCGCGGAAGTTATTACACACAGAAAATAGTGAACCAAGTCTTGATTGGGACGCGGGGAAAAACGGACAAATTTCGGCAATTTTTTGCGCACTTTGCCCAAACCGTGTCATGTTTCCACTTGAGCGATGCATTCAGGCACCAGTTTTTCGGGGGCTCCGGACGTATTTATCATTTGTGAATGGACTCAGGCTAGGCTGTGGTTAAGACACGTATGTAACTGCCAAATTTCATGATTTTGTGGACGCCATGACGACGATACGCCGCCATACGAACCTTTTGCACCTTACCTTTGCGTTGATCCTGACCGCCGCGTTGGGCTTTTTCGCGCCCAGCTCCGCGCGGGCGGAAGTTACTGCGCTGAAGCAGGCGATCGCGGAAAGTGCCGCGTCTGACGCCGACATCGCGCAGTTTTATCGCACCAGTGGTTACAAGACGCTTTGGGTCGGCAGTTCCGGCAAGGAACGCAAACGGCGCGAACAGTTGCTGCGGTTCCTCGGCGATGCAGAGGCGCATGGCTTGCCCGCGTCCCGTTATGATGCGGTGGGTCTTCGGGACAAGATGCAGGCCGCGGGCAATGCGCGTGAACTTGGCCAGCTTGAGGTGGAATTGAGCCGGGCTTTCCTTGCTTACGCGCGCGAAGTGCAGACCGGGGTTCTGGTGCCAAGCCGGGTTGATCGGAATATCGTCCGGCAGGTGCCTTACCGCGACCGTGCGTCCTACCTTGTGAACTTCTCCAAATCCTCGCCCGCCGGGTTCTTCCGCGCGCTGCCGCCGCAAACGGCGGAATATGCGGCGCTGATGAAGGAAAAGCTGCGGCTGGAACGTCAACTGGCGCAAGGCGGCTGGGGCCCGACCATTTCCTCTGGCAAGTTGGAGCCGGGTCAATCCGGCCCATCGGTCGTCACATTGCGCAACCGTCTGATCGCCATGGGCTATCTGCGCCCGAACAACCGCGAAACCTATGATGACGCGGTGACGGATGCGGTCCAGCAGTTCCAATTGGCGCATGGTCTGACGGCAGATGGCGTCGCGGGCGGCGCGACGATTGCAGAGCTTAACAAATCCATTCCGACGCGCCTGCAAGCCATCCACGTCGCGATGGAACGAGAGCGTTGGATGAACCGGGACCGTGGGCAGCGCCATGTGCTGGTCAACATTCCCGATTTCACCGCCAAGATCATCGACAATGACCGCGTGACCTTCGAAACCCGTTCGGTTGTGGGGGCTGATAAGGATGGGCGTCACACGCCGGAGTTCTCCGATGTGATGGAGTTCATGGTTGTGAACCCAAGCTGGTATGTGCCGCGGTCGATCGTGGTGAAAGAATACCTGCCAGCCCTGCGCAAGAACGCCAACGCGGTGCGCCATATCGAAATCACGGATTCGCGCGGCCGCGTGGTCAATCGCGGGTCGGTGAATTTTGCGAAATACACGGAAAAGACCTTTCCCTTCGCGATGCGGCAACCGCCCTCGCGCGGGAATGCGCTGGGTTTGGTGAAGTTCATGTTCCCGAACCAGTACAATATCTATCTGCACGACACGCCGGCGAAGAACCTGTTTGGCCGCGAAGTGCGCGCCTTTAGCCATGGCTGTGTGCGCCTCGCCGATCCGTTCGATTTCGCCTATGCGCTGCTGTCCAAGCAACAGGCCGATCCTGAAGGCTATTTCCAATCGGTGCTGGCGACGGGCAAGGAAACTCGCGTCACCATCAAGGAACCGGTGCCGGTGCACATCACCTATCGGACGGCGTTCGCCTCCAACAAGGGCCGGATGCAGTATCGCCGCGATATCTATGGCCGGGATGCGCGCATCTGGACCGCGTTGGCGAATGCAGGGGTGGTCCTGCACGACGTTCGCGGGTAAGTCCTCCCGCACAGGGCTGCGCGGGGAACGACATGACTCACAAGATCAAGGACATCGCCGCGGCGCTTGGTGCGGCGGCTTTCGGCGATACGGACCTGACCATTGCCCGCGTGGCAGAACCCGCGCAAGCCGGTGCCGACGATTTGGCGCTGGCGACCAATCAAGCCTATGCCGACGCCTTGGCCGAGGGGAACGCACGGGCGGCCTTGCTGTGGCCGGGCGCGGATTGGCAGGCGCTTGGCCTTGCGGCGGCCATCATTCCGGATCGGCCGCGCTATGCGATGTCTGGCCTGACGGCGATGATGGATGCGGGGCAGGGGTTCGAAGAGGGGATCCACCCTACAGCGGTCGTCGCCGATGACGCGAAAATCGGCGCCGGGGTCAGCATCGGCCCCATGGCGGTCGTGATGCCCGGCGCAAAGATCGGCGCGGGCAGCGTGATTGGACCGCAAAGCTTTATCGGCACGCAGGCCGAGCTGGGCGATTTCTGCTTCCTGCGGGAACAGGTCTCTATCGGGGCGCGGGTGCGCATCGGCGACCGCTTTATCGCGCAGCCCGGCACGCGCATCGGCGGCGACGGCTTTTCCTTCGTCACGCCAGAGCCAAGCGGGGTCGAAGCCGCGCGCGCCTCTCTGGGGGAGGCGGGGACGGAGACTGCGCAACCCTGGGCGCGCATCCATTCGCTTGGGGCGGTGCAGATCGGCGATGATGTGGAAATCGGCGCGAATTCCACCGTGGATTGCGGCACCATTCGCGACACCCAGATCGGCAGCGGGACCAAGCTCGATAACCTCGTGCAGATCGGCCACAACGTGATCATCGGGCGCGACTGCCTGATCTGCGCGCAGGCCGGTGTCGCGGGATCGACACGGATCGGCAATAACGTGGTTCTGGGCGGCAAGACCGGGGTCAGCGACAACATCTTCATCGGGGATCGCGTGATCACGGGCGGCGGCACGATCGTGCTGTCGAACTTGCCGGAAGGGCGCGTTGTCCTGGGCTATCCGGCGGTGAAAATGGAACAGCAGATCGAAATGAACAAGGCTGCGCGGCGACTGCCGCGCTTGTTCCGCGACGTTGCGGCGTTGAAATCGGCTGTTTTCAAGTCGGACGCCAGCGATTAAGTGACATTGACACTCGGACGAGACCAACGGGGGGATTGCCATGAGCATCGAGCAGAAAGTGATACGGATCATCGCGGATCAGGCGATGCTGGACGAATCCGATGTCACGCCGCAAAGCACGTTGGAAGACCTTGGGATCGACAGTCTTGGGCTGGTCGAAAGCATTTTCGCTTTCGAGGAAGAGTTCGACATCACCGTACCCTTCAACGCGAATGAGCCGTCCGAAAGCGATTTCGACATCTCAAATGTGCAGGCGATCATCAACGGCATCCAAAAGCTTCTTGCGGAAAAGGCGGGGTGAGCCCCGGTGCAGCGCGTTGTCATTACAGGAGCGGGCACGATCAACCCGCTCGGTCATTCGGTGCCGGACACTTTGGCCGCCATGGCCGAAGGGCGCTGCGGTATCGGACCGTTGGAAATCCGCGATATCGACCGGCTTGCGGTGCAGATCGGCGGGCAGGTCCGCGATTACGACGAGACCGAGCATTTCAACCGACAACAGATCGCACTTTATGACCGGTTCACGCAGTTTGCGCTGCTGGCCGCGCGGCAGGCGATTTCGCAGGCGGGGCTGAGCTTTGACGGCGATCTGGCGAACCGGTCGGGCGTGATCCTGGGGACGTCTGGCGGCGGGCTGACGACGCAGGATGAGAATTACCGTGCCGTTTACGAAGAGGGCAAGAACCGGGTGCATCCGTTCATCGTTCCCAAACTGATGAACAACGCCGCGGCGAGCCACCTGTCGATGGAATTCAATTTGCGCGGCCCGTCCTTTACCGTTTCGACGGCTTGCGCGTCCTCCAACCACGCGATGGCGCAGGCATTCCAGATGGTGCATGGCGGCGTCGCGCCCGCAATGATCACGGGCGGGTCGGAATCGATGTTGTGCTTTGGCGGGATCAAGGCGTGGGAAGGGCTGCGCGTCATGTCGAAGGACGGGTGCCGCCCGTTTTCCGCCACGCGCAACGGCATGGTGCAGGGCGAAGGCGCGGCGGTCTATGTCTTTGAGGCCTACGATCATGCCAAGGCGCGCGGCGCTGAAATTCTGGCCGAGGTCGCGGGTTTCGCCATGTCGTCGGACGCCTCTGACATCGTGATGCCCTCCCGCCAAGGCGCGGCACGGGCGATTTCCGGTGCGTTGAAGGATGCGCGACTGGCGCCGGAAGACGTGGGGTATATCAATGCCCATGGCACCGGCACGGCCGCCAATGACAAGACCGAATGCGCGGCGGTTTCGGATGTGTTCGGCACCCATGCGGACCGGTTGATGATCTCGTCCACGAAATCCATGCATGGGCATTTGATCGGCGGCACAGGCGCGGTGGAGCTTTTGGCCTGCATCATGGCGCTGCGCGACGGAATTATCGCGCCCACCATCGGCTATCAGGAGCCGGACCCGGAATGCGCGCTGGACGTCGTGCCCAACGAGGCGCGCGAGGTCCAAGTGACGGCGGCCTTGTCCAACGCCTTTGCCTTTGGCGGTCTGAACGCCGTTCTGGCCCTCAAGAAAGTATAAAAAAGGCCCCGGCCCAAAACAGGGGCGGAGCCTTGCGTGTTTGATGTGGCCTTGGCCGACAACTTACTGCTGTTCGATCACCGACACGGCATCATAGCTGGCTGTAAAGCCGCTCAGCGACATTTTCAGTTCCACCTTTTGATCCGGCGCAATTGCCGGAACGATGCTCAGCACGGCTTCGTTGCCACGCTTGAATGCGTTCACGTCCTGCTCTGTCAGGCCGATACGTGCGTGGCAGCCTACTTGGGTGCAGAACGCATAGGGATAGCGTTTGGTGTTGCCGCCATCGATCTGCACGGTCAGCTGGTTCGGCAGCGCCGTTTCAAGCGGCACGGTCACCGTGGCACCCGCCACGGCCTTGCCACCTGCGGGCAAACGGAACAGCGTGAATTCGGCCACCGGGGCACCGGTTTCATCCGAGAGAAGCTGGTACATCTGGCACGGATCGTTTTCTGGCGTTTCCGTTTTCAGGCAGCGCATTTCCCAATCGCCGTTCTCGGTCTTGACGTACATCTGACCAAGATCGGTGGGCGTGTCCGCATCTTCGCCAAGGCTCAACTGCGATTCCACATCGGACGCGGTAGACTCGTCCGCCGGTGCCGCGGTCTGATCGTCCTGCGCAAATGCGGGGGCGCCAAGCGCCATCCCCAAACAGATCGCCAGGGCGGATGCTGTCTCGAAGGTTCGTTTCATCTCAATCCCAACCTCGTTTTCATTGAAAGAGGATTTAACACGCGTTGCGGGGATTGTCAGGGCAGGCGAATGATTTTCGGCGAATTTTTGGTCACGGCCCCGTGCGCCCGATCCTGCGCGGGAAATAGGGGTTTCGTATTCGATTTTCGATGGCTTAAACAAAAAAGAAAAGGGAGCATGCAAGCAGCTCCCTTCCCCATTTATACTCCCCGTCGGACTGGCCGACCTGTTATGAGCCGTACGTTACGAGAGGGTGGTTGAACGGTCAACCGTAAATACGGGTAATCTCATCACAATCGGGAAAATGGCGGTGCATCGGCAAAAAAAGGCCGCACCTAAAAGGCGCGGCCAGTCTGACAGGGAGGAAGTCGTCCCGAAGCCTGGAGGACATATGGTTCGGGACCAGAATACATATGGCGCAGACAAGTTAAGATAGTATGTTCAGGGCGAGCGTGAACTGACAGGTAGTGGGCATACGGGTATGGACGATCATATTTTTATTGGTGGCGGTGGTGAGCAATACGCTGAAAAGCAAGGGCTGGCGCTGAAATACGCGAACCGTCACGGGCTGATCGCGGGGGCAACCGGCACAGGCAAAACGGTCACGCTGCAAATTCTGGCGGAAGGCTTTTCCAATGCCGGGGTTCCGGTGTTTCTGGCCGACGTCAAAGGCGATCTGTCGGGGCTCGCCAAATCGGGGAGCGAGACGCACAAGCTGCATCAGGCCTTTTCCGAACGCGCCGCCAAGATCGGTTTTGACGATTTCACCTATAGCGATTTCCCCGTGACGTTCTGGGATCTGTTTGGTCAGCAGGGCCACCCGGTCCGTACAACGGTATCCGAGATGGGGCCGCTTTTGCTGTCGCGGCTGCTTGGGCTGACCGACGCGCAAGAGGGGATTCTGAACATCGCCTTCCGGCTGGCTGACGAAGAAGGTCTGCCGCTGATGGATCTGAAGGACTTGCAGGCCTTGCTGGTCTGGGTCGGTGAGAACCGGGGCGAGCTATCCTTGCGCTACGGCAATATCTCGGTGCAATCCGTGGGCGCCATTCAGCGCCGGCTTCTGGTGCTGGAAAATCAGGGCGGGGCGGATTTCTTTGGCGAACCTGCGCTGGCGCTGGCCGATCTGATGCGCACGGATTCTGCGGGGCGGGGGGCGATCAACATCCTTGCTGCCGATCAGTTGATGCATTCGCCCGCGCTTTACGCCACCTTCCTGCTATGGCTGTTGTCCGAGCTTTTCGAAGAGCTTCCCGAAGTGGGCGACCCGGACAAACCCAAGCTGGTGTTCTTCTTCGACGAAGCGCACCTGCTGTTCGAGGATGCGCCCAAGGCGCTGGTCGACAAGGTCGAACAAGTCGCGCGGCTGATCCGCTCCAAGGGGGTGGGGGTCTATTTCATCACCCAGAACCCTGCCGACGTGCCCGAAGACATCCTTGGCCAGCTTGGCAACCGTATCCAGCACGCGCTGCGCGCCTTCACTGCGCGCGACAAGAAACAGTTGCGCATGGCGGCAGAGACCTATCGCCCGAACCCGCGTTTCGACACGGAAGAGGCGATCATGCAGGTCGGCGTGGGCGAGGCGGTGACCTCCATGCTGCAAAAGAAGGGTATTCCGGGCATTGTCGAACGCACGCTGATCCGTCCGCCGTCGTCGCAGCTTGGTCCGATCACCGCGCAGGAACGCGCCGAAGCCATCGCGCAAAGTGGGCTGTCGGGCAAGTACGACAAGACGCTGGACCGCCATAGCGCCTATGAGATGCTCAAGTCGCGGGCCGAGGAAGCCGCGGCAGAGGCCGAAGCGGCCGAGGCCAAGGAAGAGCAGGAAGAGGCGCAGGAACCGCGTCTGCGCGAGTTCAACCAGGCGCGGCGCTACAAGGGGACGCGCGTGCAGCGCTCGACCTCGAAACAACGGCATGTGACCGAAGGGTTCGGCCAGGCTGTCGCGCAGGTTGTAATCAAGGAACTCAAAGGCACAACCGGTCGCCGCATCGTGCGCGGCATCCTTGGGGGCCTCTTCAAAGGACGATAGGCACCGCGATTGGGGCCCATTCGTTCGCGCAAACGCGAAGGATAGGATCGGAGCCCGGCGGCATGCCACTGGGCTCCTGATCGTTCGTGTGACCCGTCAGGCCCGGACTTACAGGGCGTCCTTGCGGCGCTGCCCTTCGGCCCGGCAAATGTCGTCCGCCTCTGTGACGCTCATCTTGCTGGGGCGATCAATCGCTCTGTCCCATGCGACGATTTCGTCCGTGTAGAGTTGGCAGGTCACGACCCCTTGGGGCGTTTCCAGCTTGACTGGCGTCGTTTCATACGACCGTGGATCCGGCGCACAAGCTGCAAGAAGCACTCCTGCGGGGATAAGGAACGCGACTGAGCGAAGCATTTTCATGTAACAATCTCCTTAGGCTACTTGGACCGACCCACTCTTTAGCGTTTTGCGGAAAAAAGCCAAGAAATCCAAGCCCTAAATGTATTTCTACTTTTCCGGGATCAAGCCGCGCGGACTGAACCGAAGCACCAGAAGAAGCACAACACCCATGGTCAAAAGCCGCATATGGGCCGCGCTGTCGATCAGATGCGTTTTCAGTGCAGACCCTTCCGGCATCCCGGCGGTGATCAGGTTCATCAGCGCAAGGCCGTAAGGTTCGACCTGCACCCAAAGGAACCAGATCAGGAAACCGCCAAGCACCGCCCCGAAATTGTTGCCCGATCCGCCGACGATCACCATCACCCAGACAAGGAAGGTAAAGCGCAGCGGTTGGTAGGATGACGGCGTAAGCTGTCCGTCCAGCGTCGTCATCATCGCGCCCGCAATGCCGCAGATCGCAGAGCCAAGGATGAACACCTGCAAATGGCGCGCGGTGACGTTCTTGCCCATCGCTTCGGCGGCGACCTCGTTATCGCGGATCGCACGCATCATGCGGCCCCACGGCGATTTGAGCGCAAGTTGCGCCAATATCAGCACCAGCGCCAGCACGACGGTGAACAGAACCGAATAGCCCAGCTTGACATAGATCGTGGAGGCGGTGACCGGATCGACACCCCAACCAGAGGCGCGTTCGACGAATTGCGCGCTGTTCTGCAGGTCGATCTCATAGGGCACGGGGCGCGGCAAGCCATTGACGTTCTTGACCCCGCGCGTCAGCCAATCCTCGTTCTTGAGGATATAGATGATGATCTCCGCGATCCCGAGCGTGGCAATCGCCAGGTAATCCGACCGCAGCCCCAGCGCCGTTTTGCCGATCAGCCAAGCCGCACCTGCCGCCATCAACCCGCCCACGGGCCATGCCAGCAACACAGGCAGGCCCAGACCGCCAAGATAACCTGTCGCCGCCGGGTCGACCGCCTCGATCGCGGCCACGGCAGGGTCAAAGACCGCGCGGTAGAGGAAGAAACCGCCGATCAGAATTGCCGCAGCTGCCAGCGAGCGCATCCGTCCTTTCGGCAAACGCGACACCGCGACGCCCGCCGCGACGATGATCAGCGCGCCAAGGATCAGGCCGCCAATCACCTGAAGCCCGCCTGCCGACCACGCCTCTGGCACCGGGTCCATCGACACAAGCACCGTGGCCAGACCGCCAAGGGCGACAAACCCCATGACACCGACATTGAACAGGCCAGCAAAGCCCCATTGCAGGTTCACCCCAATCGCCATGATCGCAGAAATCAGCCCCATATTCACGATGAACAGGGCGGTATTCCAGCTTTCGGTAAAGCCGGTCATCACGATCAAGCCGGCGACGATCGCGAAAAGCGCGGTGTTTTTCAAAGAATCCGTCATACCGATTTCCCCGCGAAAAGGCCCGTTGGCCGGAATAGTAGAACAATCAGAAGGATCACGAAGCTCACCGCGAATTTGTAATCGGTGGACAGCAATTGCGCCAAACCGTCTGGCGCCAGCGCCTCGGGCAGGACGTAATTGGCAACTTTCTTCCAGGCATAGGTGACCAGAACCTCGGAAAAGGCGATGACGAAGCCGCCCGCGATGGCCCCCAAGGGGTTGCCAAGCCCGCCCACGATGGCCGCCGCAAAGACCGGCAGCAGCAATTGCAGGAAGACGAAGGGTTTATAGGATTTGTCCAGCCCGTACAGCGTCCCGGCGATGGTCGCCAGCGCCGCCACGATGATCCATGTCACCATGACCACCCGCTCCGGGTTGATCCCGGACAGCAGCGCCAGATCCTCATTATCGGAATAGGCGCGCATGGATTTGCCCGTCTTGGTCCGGTTGAGGAAATAGAACAGCGCAAGCACGCATAGCACCGCGACGATCACGGTTATGCCCTGCGTCGTCTTGATCGCAAGCCCCTCTCGCAAACCGGTCATCTCCTTGAAATCCCGGTGCGAAATTATGAACCGCGCTCCATCGGCGAAGCGTTGGTCATTGGGGCCGATGATAAAGCGGATCAGACCGTTATAGATAAACATCACGCCCATCGACACGATCACAAGGATCACCGGCTTGGCCTTCTGCGCGCGGTAAAAGCGATAGACCACGCGGTCCGTCAACAGCACCAGCGCGATTGCGCCCAGAATGCCGAAGGGCAGGGCCAACAGGGCCGTCGGCAGCACCCCAAAGGACATTCCCGCCGCCTGCATCGCCCATGTCACCAGAATGGTGACCATCGCGCCAAAGGCCATCGTATCCCCGTGGGCAAAGTTCGAGAACCGCAAGATCCCATAGATCAGCGTGACCCCAAGGGCGCCAAGCGCCAACTGTGATCCATAGACCGTCGCCGGAACCACCACGAAATTAAGAAGCGCCACAATCGCGTTCAGGAAATCCATTATCCAGTCACCTCGCCTCGGGCGCGCATCGCCGCCGCATCACAACCGTCCAGCGGCATCGTCACTCCAGAATTGCACATGTCACTGCCCCGCATCGCAGGTTCCAAGATACGTCGCCACGATTGGCCCTTCCATATGAACGCTCAGCCGCGCATCGGTGCCGGACATGGTCAGCAAATACACCGCGCCGGCCCCCTCCAGCACATAGCTGACGCCCACCGCCGCCCGCTCAAGACCTCGGCCGGTGAGATCGCCAAACTCGGTCGCCGCCACAACCCGGCCCGCATCATCCGCGTCCGCCAGATCCAGCGTGAAACCGGACTCGGCGCAGCCATCCGCCTCGAAACACTCCGCAGTGAACAGACAGGCACTTGCCGCCAAACCCGGCCCCGTAAGGCACAGCAGGGCACAGGCCGCGATCTTCATTGTTCCCCAAATACTCATATCACCCCCCAAGGAAGCTCTTGCGCACTTCGGGGTCGGCAAGCAGTTCCTTGCCCGTCCCGGTATAGGCATTGCGCCCCTGCACCAGCACATAGCCTTGATCGGCGATCTCCAGCGCCTGGCGTGCGTTTTGCTCCACCATCAACACGGGCAAGCCGGTCCGCGCGACTTCGATGATCCGGTCGAACAATTCGTCCATCACGATGGGCGACACACCTGCGGTCGGCTCGTCCAACATCAACACTTTCGGCTGGGTCATCAGTGCCCGGCCCACCGCAACCTGTTGGCGCTGACCGCCCGACAGCTCGCCTGCCGGTTGGTTGCGCTTTTCCTTGAGGATCGGGAACAGATCGAACACCTGCGCCATGGTGCCAGAAATATCGTCATCGCGGATGAACGCGCCCATCTCCAGATTTTCCTCGACCGTCATGGAGGTGAAGATGTTGCTGGTCTGCGGCACGAACCCCATGCCCCGGCGGACGCGCTCTTGCGGAGACAGATCGGTAATGTCCTCGCCATCCAGCCGCACAGATCCGGACCGCACATTCAGCATCCCGAACACTGCCTTCATGGCGGTGGATTTGCCCGCGCCGTTGGGGCCGACGATCACCGCGATCTCGCCCGGGTTCACGGCAATCGTGCAGTCATGCAGGATATCGGGCCCGTTGCCGTAGCCGCCCGTCATCGTGTCACCGATCAAAAAGGCCTTTTGCCCGGAATCGCGCCGCTCACCGGTCCCGGGGGAGGCGACAAGCGTGCCTTGCCCGGCACTGTTCGCAATCGACCGGTCCTTGTTGCCACGGTCGTTCTGATACGGGTTGCCGCTCATGCGCCCACCTGTTCCTTGTTCTTGAGGCCCGTGCCCAGATAGGCTTCGATCACCTGTTCATTGGCTTTGATTTCGTCCAGCGTGCCCTGGGCGAGGACTTTTCCTTCGGCCATGCAGATCACCGGGTCGCAGATTTTCCCAATGAAATCCATGTCATGCTCGATCACGACAAAGGTGTAATTGCGTTCCTTGTTCAGCCGCAGAATGGCGTCGCCGATAGTGTTGAGAAGGGTCCGGTTCACCCCGGCGCCCACCTCGTCCAGAAACACGATACGCGCATCGACCATCATCGTGCGGCCCAGTTCCAGCAGCTTCTTTTGCCCGCCGGACACTTGGCCCGCCTTGTGATCGGCCAGATGCTCGATCGTCAGAAATTCCAGCACCTCGTCCGCCTTGGCCCGCAGCGCGCGCTCCTCATCGGCGATCCGCTTGCGCCCGAACCAGGTATTCCACAGCGTCTCGCCGCTCTGATTGCCGGGCACCATCATCAGGTTCTCGCGGCAACTCATGGAGGAAAACTCATGCGCGATCTGAAAGGTGCGCAGCAGCCCTTTGTGAAACAGATCATGCGGCGGCAGACCGGTAATGTCATCGCCCGCCATGGTGACACGGCCCGATGTCGGTTGAAGAACGCCCGCGATCACGTTGAAAAGCGTGGTTTTTCCCGCGCCATTCGGCCCGATCAGCCCGGTGATGGAACCTTCTTCAATCGACAGGCTCGCCCCGTCGACCGCACGAAAGCCGCCAAAATGCTTGTGAATCTCGTCGACGACGATCATCGCACCCCCAATGCCGTTTTACGAAACGGTCTTCAAAAATACTAAAAAACAGCCCGAGCGGATACCCGGGCTGCTTTAAGCTCGCAGCGTTCCTTAGCGGAAGCGTGCCGTGTTGTCTTTGCCGTCGTCGAAGCTGATTTCGCGGTAGGTGCCCGCCGCTTCGCCCGGTCCGATCAGCTCAACGCCTGTGGCACCGACATAGTCGATCTCGCCGCCGTCTTTCAGGATTTGCAGACCTTTGGCCAGCTCACCCACGCCGATTTTCTCACCCGGTGCGTTGGCGACATCCATGATCTTGGATTTGTAGTCGTTGGAGTCCTTGGACCCCGCCGCCTGCATTGCCAACATCATCAGCGCTGCCGCGTCATAGGATTCGGGCGTGAAGGGCGACGTGTGGTCGAAGGCGCCATCGACAAGATTGCCAAAGGCTTCCGCCAGTTCCGGCGACGGGCTGGGATGCGCGCCCGAGGATCCGTCGATTTCCGAACCGAAGTTCTCCAACAGTTTGGCGGAGATCATGCCATCGGGGAAGTGGAACGTGTCGAACGCGCCGGAATCCAGCGCCGCGCGCACCACGCCGGACCCGCCTTGGTCGACATACCCGGCCACAACAAGCCGTTCACCGCCCGCAGAAGCCAGCGCGCCGACTTCCGCGGAATAGTCCGCCTTGCCATCTTCGTGTGCTGCGTTGATCGTGACAGTGCCGCCCGCTTCTTCGAAGGCTGCCTGGAAGCTGTCCGCAAGACCCTTGCCATAGTCGTTGTTGGTATAGGTAACCGCGACTTCCTTGATGCCCTGATCCATCAGCACTTCGGTGATGACAACGCCCTGGCGCGCATCCGAAGGCGAGGTGCGGAAGAACAGGCCATTGTCTTCGTTGTTCATGTGGCTCAGGCCCGGCGATGTGGCCGAGGGCGAGATCATGACAACGCCGTTCGGCACGGCAACATTGGTCAGGATTGCGCCGGTCACGCCAGAGCAATCCGCGCCCATGATGCCGTCCACCTTGTCAGAGGTGATCAAACGTTCAGCCGCAGCCGTTGCCGCAGCCGCGTCGATGCAGGTGCTGTCCGCACGAACCGACGTCACGGTTGCACCGTCCAGCAGCAGGCCGCTGTCAGAGACTTCTTTCATCGCCATCTCAGCGCCATCGGCCATGGAAGGCGTCAGCGATTCAATCGGGCCGGTAAAACCAAGAATGACGCCGATTTTCACTTCCTTCGCGTGGCCTGCCGCAAATGCGGACCCCGCCATCAGCGCTGTTGCGGCTGTCGCCATAAGCATCTTCTTCATGTGATAACTCCCTTGTTATGCGTTTTTTCTGGGTCGAACGTTATTGTGACGTTTCGCAAATGGGAAGTGGGATTCTGCGGCGCCAAGATATTGCAAGCACGTGGAAAACCCATGGCCATGGATTACGTGGGGTCAACAGAAAGGATGGTGCATATGCTTTTTGCAAGGACAAGACGGCTTTGGGCGGCATGTCTGATCGCCGCAGGGCTCGCCGCAGGACTGGCGTCCGGGGCCGCGGCCTGGCAGATCGAACCTATCGCGCAGGGCTTTGACACCCCATGGGCGGTAGAGCAGTTGCCAGAGGGCGGATACCTTGTAACCGAACGGGATGGGCGCCTTCTCTATGTCGATGGTGCGACCCGGCACGCGATCTCTGGCGTGCCGCGTGTGGCTGCACGCGGGCAGGGCGGGCTATTGGATGTGACGCTGCCGCGAGATTTCGAAACATCGCGCGAGGTTCTGCTGACCTATTCCAAACCGCAACGCGGGGGCGGGGCCGGCACGGCGCTCGCCGTCGGGGAACTCAGCGCCGACAACAAGCGCCTCTTGCGCGTCCGCGACCTTTTCGAATCCGTCCCCGCAAGCAAGGGCGGGCGTCATTTCGGCTCTCGCGTGGTCGAAGCGGCGGATGGCACGCTCTTTGTCACCATGGGCGATCGCGGCGACGGGGAAACGGCACAAGACCGCACAACCCATAACGGATCAATCCTCCGCATCAGTCGCGACGGATCGATCCCAGACGACAACCCGTTCATCGGCCAAAACAACATCCGGCCGGAGATATGGTCCTACGGCCACCGCAATCCGCAAGGGGCGGGGCTGGATGCGCAGGGCACGCTCTGGACCGCCGAACATGGCGCGCGCGGCGGGGATGAGGTCAACCGCATCGTCAAAGGCAGCAATTACGGCTGGCCCGTGATCTCCTACGGACGGCACTACAGCGGCGCAAAGATCGGCGAAGGCACGGCGAAACCGGGAATGTCGCAACCGGAATTCTACTGGGATCCTTCCATCGCCCCCTCCGGCCTGCTCGTGCACTCCGGCACCAACGCGCCGGATTGGAAAGGCAATATCTTCGTCGGCTCCCTGAAATTCGACTACATCGCCCGGCTCGGCGGCGCGCCCCTTGCTGAACTCGAGCAGATCAAAACCGAAGAAACCCTGCGCGTGCGCGACCTGATCGAAACGCCGGACGGATCGATCCTCTTCCTCTCGGTCAGCCAGGGCACGCTCTACCGCCTTGCACCCTGACCCGCGCGCCTGGCTTCGCTTGTTCCAAAATACTTCGGGGGTCCGGGGGCAGCGCCCCCGGCGGATCGGATCACGCAGTGATCCGAGACAATGGAACACCTAAATAGCGCAGCCCACCGCCAGCGGCGCTCAGATCGACAGCCGTGCCGATTGACTGCCACGTTCGCGGTACGGCGTGGTGTTGTAATGGGCGCGATAGCATTTTGAAAAATGCGACGGGCTGGCAAAACCGCAGGCCAAGGCCACGTTGATCACGCTCATATCGGTCTGCATCAGCAGGTTGCGCGCCTTTTGCAGGCGCAGCTCCATGTAATACCGCTTGGGCGAACGGTTAAGATAACGCCGGAAAAGCCGCTCCAACTGCCGCGTCGACATGCCGACATCCTTGGCCAGAACCGAGGGGCTGATCGGCTCTTCGATATTGGCCTCCATCATCTGGATGACCTGGCTCAATTTCGGATGGCGCACACCGATGCGGGTTGGCACCGACAGGCGCTGCGTGTCCTGATCGGTCCGGATCGAGGCATAGATCTGCTGATCGGCCACCGCATTGGCGACCTCTTCACCGTGATCTTCCGCGATGATTTTCAGCATCAGATCGATCGAGGATGTGCCCCCCGCCGTGGTCATCCTTGTGCCATCCACCACGAATACCGATTTCGTCAGCGCCACCTCATCGAATTCCTCGGCGAAGGCGTCCTGATTTTCCCAGTGGATCGTGGCGCGTTTGCCGTCCAGAAGGCCGGCCTTGGCCATCGTGTAGGCCCCGGTACACAGGCCCGCCACCGGAATCCCGCGCCGTGCCTCGCGCCGCAACCAGTTAAGCAGCTTCTTGGTGGAATGGGTCTGCACATCGATACCGCCGCACAGAACCAGCGTGTCATCGCGATCCAACTCGCCCAGGCTGTCATCCAGTCTGAAACTGGTCCCGGCAGAGCAGGTGATCTCCTCGCCGCCGTCGCCGATCAGCGCCCAGTCGTAAACCGGTTTGCCCACCACGCGATTGGCGATGCGCAAACATTCCAGCGCCGCCGCGAAACTCAGCAAGGTAAACTCCGGCATCAGAACGAAGACGAACCGCTTCGGGGCGTTTTCGGCCATCGTCTGGTTTCTGGTGGCGCGCTGTATCGGCATGGGCGTCTCGTGATCGATATCGCGGGGTGGTTCCGCTTGAGGGACAAGGTTAATTCATGGCCTATTCGCGTCGTCAAGAGGCGCATTTCGTCTATGGTCACTGAACTGCCCCGGCGCTATAAAAGACGCCGCAACGCGGCACCATGCGCCGCACGAGCCCGGGAGCAAGAAAAATGAGCGATTGGAGCAAAGACAACTGGCGCAGCAAACCGCGCGTTCAGATGCCTGATTATACCGATCCGGAGGCACTGCGTGCCGTGGAACACCAGCTTGCGAAATATCCGCCGCTGGTCTTTGCGGGCGAGGCGCGCAAGCTCAAGGCCGATCTGGCCGCGGCCAGCCGGGGCGAGGCATTTTTGCTGCAAGGTGGCGATTGCGCCGAAAGCTTTGAACAGTTCAGCGCCGACGCGATCCGCGACACGTTCAAGGTCATGCTGCAAATGGCGATGGTGTTGACCTATGGCGCCAAGGTTCCGGTGATCAAGGTGGGCCGCATGGCAGGGCAATTCGCCAAGCCACGCAGCGCACCGACGGAAACCGTGGGCGGCGTGGAACTGCCAAGCTATCGCGGCGACATCATCAACGAATTGGCCTTCACAACCGAGGCGCGGATCCCCGATCCGACCAAGATGTTGCAGGCCTATACGCAAGCTGCGGCGACGCTGAACCTGCTGCGCGCGTTTTCGACCGGCGGTTTCGCGGATATGCACCGGGTCCATAGCTGGACGCTGGGCTATACCGATGCGGAAGAAATGCAGCGCTATTCGGAAATCGCGAACCGCATTCAGGACAGTATCGATTTCATGGCCGCGGCCGGGATCGATGGCGGGACAACGCATGAATTTTCGACCGTGGATTTCTATACCAGCCATGAAAGTCTGCTGCTGGAATATGAAGAGGCGCTGACGCGGCTCGATTCGACCTCTGGCAAATGGCTCGCGGGGTCTGGCCACATGATCTGGATCGGTGACCGCACGCGGCAGCCGGACGGCGCGCATGTGGAATTCGCACGCGGCGTTCAGAACCCGATTGGGCTGAAATGCGGCCCGACGACCACGGCGGATGACCTCAAAGTGCTGATGTCCAAGCTGAACCCGGAAAACGAGGCAGGGCGTCTGACGCTGATCGCGCGTTTCGGGGCAGGCAGCGTGGGCGAACATTTGCCGCGTCTGATCAAGGCGGTTCGCGAGGAAGGTGCCAATGTCGTCTGGTCCTGCGATCCGATGCACGGCAACACGATCAAATCCTCCACCGGTTACAAGACCCGGCCCTTCGACAGCGTTCTGCGCGAAGTGCGCGAGTTCTTCGGTGTGCATGAGGCCGAGGGCACCATCCCCGGCGGTGTGCATTTCGAGATGACCGGTCTGGATGTGACCGAATGCACCGGCGGCGTGCGTGCCGTGACCGATGAGGATCTGTCGCACCGCTATCACACTGCCTGCGATCCGCGTCTGAATGCGTCGCAGTCGCTGGAACTGGCCTTCCTCGTGGCCGAGGAACTGACTCGCTTCCGTGAAACGCGCCGGGATCGTGCCGCGTCCTGAGCCGGTTATAAACGTGTGTAAAAATGAAAACGGCGGCCATCGGGGCCGCCGTTTCACGTTGAGGGGCAAGCGCCCCTCTGCTGCATATCAGGTTACTTCACAACGCGCAGATAGGGCACGCCGGGGATTGGCTGATCAAAGCGGGCCGCGTCCTCTTCTGCAACGGCCGGGCTTGTCACCGGCGCCTCCGCAAAGTCGCGACGCTGCTCGGTTGCACGGAAATCATCCGGGCGCAGTTGCTTGAGCGTGCTGGGCGGCGGCGTCTCGCGGCCCACGATCTTTTCAAGCTGAATATCGGTCACGTTGAAGCGGCGCGGCACGCGGCCAAGATCGCCATCGGTGACGAACCCGCCAAGAATACGGCTGGTGTCGCCAAGGTCACTGCGCACCGGCAGAAGAATCATGCGGGCGTTCAGGGCAGGGCGGCCAAAGCCGGTTTCGGCGTTCAGCGTGACGGTGGCTGTTGCGGGTGTCTCGAAGACCTCTTCCAGTGCTTCGCCAAAGCGCTGCCGCGAATCCGCGGTCAGGAACGAGGAAATCGGCATCCCGCGCACTTCCATGCCCATCAGATCGCCCAGATGAGAGCCCGCGACGCGCAGCCGCGCCAAACCGGGGGCAATCCGTTCAAGGACAAAGCAAAATTCCAGTGCGCCTTTCAGCCCACGCGGATCGATTTCAGAGCGCAGCGGCATGACACGCCCCCCACGCAGAGCATTCCAGTAGCCCTCGATCTGCCCAAGCGGGGCAAAGCGAATGCGCGACTGACGTTCATTCATATCCACAACCGGATCCTTGCCGCTCGGCTCTTTCTTGTCTCCAAACCAATCCATCTCTTCCGCTCACCCATCTTGGTTCAAGACATCTGCACTCGATAGCCCACCCGCAGGCAGAGGTCTCTGATCTTCGTTTACAAAACATTAATAGCACGGGCGTGCCCAATTTTGGTCAAATTCTTGCCGAACGGTTAACGCATTCGGCCAATCGGTGGCGTCGGGGCTGTGCAAACGGGCAGTTATTCGGGTTTTCGCAACCATTCTGAGGGGTTGCAGCCCGCGCCTGATTGCGCCATGCCGTAATGGCATCAAATCTGGGGCCGAAATGATCCATTCTATGACAGGTTATGCCTCCGGGCAGGGGGCTGCGGAAGGGTATCGTTGGAGTTGGGAGTTACGTTCTGTTAACGGTCGCGGCCTTGATCTGCGGCTGCGTGCGCCCGATTGGATCGACGGTCTGGAAGCCGCGCTGCGCGCACATCTTACCAAGGCGGTCACGCGGGGAAATGTGACGTTGAGCCTGCGGGTCCAGCGCGAAACCGGTGAGACAGCCGTGCGCCTCAACACCGCGCTTGTCGATCAACTGCTCGCCGCGATGCAGGATGTCGAAGCCCGTGCCAAGGCTACGGGCGTAACGCTGACGCCGCCGACATCGGCGGATATTGTCGGGCTGCGCGGCGTTCTGGACAGTGGATCGGAATCGGATGACACCTCGGCGCTGAAGGCAGCCCTGATGGCGGAATTCGCGCCCTTGGTTGACGATTTCAACGCGATGCGGGCCAGCGAAGGCGCGGCGCTGCGGCATGTTCTGGCGCGGCAACTGCATGAGGTCGCCGAACTGGTGGGCAAGGCGTCGGCGCTTCTGGATACGCGGCAGGCGGATATCGATGCGCAGTTCCGGCGCAACATGGCGCGCATCCTGCAGGACACCGAAAATCTGGACGAAGGCCGGGTGGCGCAGGAATTGGCCGTGCTGGCGGTCAAGACCGACATTACCGAGGAAATCGACCGGCTGCGCGCCCATGTGGCGGCGGCGCTGGAATTGCTGGAAACCGGCGGCGCGGTCGGGCGCAAGCTGGATTTCCTGATGCAGGAATTCAACCGCGAGGCCAATACGCTGTGCTCCAAGGCGCAGATGAGCGCGTTGACCGAATTGGGGCTGGCGCTGAAAGTCGTGGTCGACCAGATGCGCGAACAAGTTCAGAACGTGGAGTAACCGATGCAGAACCGGCGCGGGCTTTTGATCATCCTGTCCTCCCCTTCGGGCGCGGGCAAATCGACGCTGGCCACGCGGCTGCGCAACTGGGATCCGGATATCATATTTTCCGTCTCTGCGACCACGCGCGCACCGCGCCCTGGCGAACAGGACGGGCGCGAGTATCACTTCGTCGATGAAGCGCAGTTCAAACATATGGTGACCGAAGGCGACATGCTGGAGCACGCGCATGTGTTCGGCAATTTCTACGGCTCGCCGCGCGGCCCGGTGCAGGACGCCATCGAAAGCGGCAAGGACGTGCTGTTCGATATCGATTGGCAGGGCGCGCAACAGATCAGCAACTCGGCCCTCGCGCCGCATGTGTTGTCGATCTTCCTGCTGCCGCCCTCCATCACCGAACTGCACCGCCGTCTGGTCAGCCGCGCACAGGACAGCGAAAGCACCATCGAACGGCGCATGTCCAAAAGCTGGGACGAGATCAGCCATTGGGACGCCTATAATTACGTGCTGGTGAATGACGATCTGGACACGACGGAAACCCAGTTGCGCACCATCATAGAAGCGACACGTCTGCGCCGTATACAGCAACCCGACCTCACGGCGCATGTGCGGGAACTGCAATCTCAATTCGAGGATTTGCCATGACACTCTATGCTTTGGGCGACAAACAGCCGACCTGCCATGCGGATACCTGGGTCGCACCGGATTCGAACCTGATCGGCGATGTGGTGCTGGCAGAGGCCGCCTCCGTCTGGTTCGGATCGACCCTGCGCGGCGATAACGAAACGATCGCCATCGGTGCGGGATCGAATGTGCAGGAAAACTGCGTGTTCCATACCGATATGGGCTTTCCGCTGACCATCGGCACCAATTGCACCATTGGCCACAAGGTCATGCTGCATGGCTGCACAATCGGAAGCAACACGCTGATCGGTATGGGCGCGACGATCCTGAACGGCGCCAAGATCGGCGATAATTGCTTGATCGGCGCGGGCGCCTTGATCACCGAGGGCAAGGAAATCCCCGATGGCAGCCTTGTGATGGGCGCGCCGGGTAAAGTGGTGCGGCAATTGGATGATAACGCCATTTCCGCGCTGGAGATTTCCGCGCTGCACTACCAAGATAACATGCGCCGGTTCCGCGACAACCTGCGAGAGCTTTGATCATGCCGCAAACCGAATTGCGTTACTCATCCGATCTTGCGCTGGACGGGGCCGAAATACTGACCCGGATCGAAGAGATCATATTGCAACACGACGGCGGGGCGGGGGCCTCCAAGGGGCGGGCCTATCCGGCGGCGGCGTTCACCCATACCCATCTGATGGCCACCGTGTCGCTGCTACCCAAGCCGCACCGGGATGATGCTTTCGTCGATGCGCTCAAAAACGATGTGTTCGCCTATCTCGCAGAGCTGCTGCCGCGTCCGTGCTGGCTGAGCGTGGATGTGAACTTCAGTGGCAATGGTTACCAAACGGAGTTTCTTGAATGACAGCCAATACGCGCGGCTCGCTGATGCGGCCCGATCCTTTGCCGGAAAGTGCCTCCCGGCCCGTGGTCACACCGCTTTCCCCGTCCGTGGTCTATGCGTCGGACACGCCGGACATGCTGGACAGCCAGTATGAGGGCGGGCTGTCTGGCTATACTTATAGCCGCGAAGGGCATCCCAATGCCGATGTGGTCGCCGCGCGGATCGACCGGATGGAAGGCGCGCCCAATCCCGGTGTCGTCACCGGGTCCGGCATGGCGGCGGTGTCTGCTGTGCTGATGGGGTGCCTGAGTTCGGGCGACCACGTTCTGGGCGGCAACCAGCTTTACGGGCGTTCGCTGCGGCTGATGTCCGAAGACCTGCCGCGCCTTGGCATCACCACCTCGCTGGCGGACCCGACGGATGTTGACGCCTTTGCCGCGGCAATCCGGCCCGAAACGCGGCTGATCCTGCTTGAAGCGGTTTCCAACCCGACGCTGCGGGTGGCCGATTTGAAGGGGATTGCGGCGCTGGCGAAAAAGCGGGGCATCCTGCTGGCCATCGACAACACATTTACCACGCCCGCCGCGCTGTCGCCTTACGAACTTGGCGCGGATTTCGTGATCCATTCCGTCACCAAGCTGTTGGCGGGGCATTCGGATGTGATGCTGGGATATGTTTCCGCCGCCGACCCGGCGATGGCAGAGCGTTTGCGCGTGTTTTCCGTCACCACCGGTATGGTGGGCAGCCCGTTCGATTGCTGGCTGGCCGAGCGCGGGATGCTCAGCTTCGATCTGCGCTTTGCGCGCGCGCAAGAGACGGCTGCCAAGCTTGCCGATCATCTGGCTGGCTTGCCCGGCGTGCAGCGCGTGATCTATCCGACACGCACGGATCACCCCGACCACGCCCGCGCGATGGATTTGCTAGGCGGGCAAGGCTGCAACATGCTGTCCTTCGAGGTCGCGCCCACCCGCGCCGCCGCCAATGCGCTGGCCCGTGCCGCCGAAGGGATCGCCTTTGCGCCGACCCTTGGCGATGTGGGCACGACGCTGTCGCATCCGGCGTCCTCGTCGCACCGCGCCTTGTCCGAGGCGGACCGCGCCGCGCTTGGCATGAGCGAGGGGTTCTTCCGTGTCTCTGTCGGGCTCGAAGATTCAGACGCCCTGTGCGAAACCTTTGCCAGCGCGGTTGCAGCCGCACACGGCGCATAACCCATGGAGGCGGCGGGATTCATCGAAGCGATGCCAATCCCGTGCCTGTTGATCGACAGGACGGAACGCATCTATGCCGCCAATGCCGAAGCTCTGACCCTGCTGGGTCAGGGCCTGATCGGGCGGAACTATATCGCCATGCTGCGCCAGCCGGGCCTTCTGGACGCAATCGAAGTCTGCCTCAAGGATCGGCGCCCGCGCAAAACCAATTACCTTTCCAATGATGGCGTGCAGGATACCAATTTCCGCGTGTCCTGCCGCTTTATCGACGGGGCAGGGGAACGGCAGGCGGGTGCGGTTCTGGTCGCCTTCGAGGACATAACCCATCTGGAACAGGCCGGGCAGATGCGCCGGGATTTCGTGGCCAATGTCAGTCACGAATTGCGCACGCCGCTGACCGCGCTGATGGGGTTCATCGAAACCCTGCGTGGCCCGGCGCGCGAAGACGCCAAGGCCCGGGACCGCTTCCTTGATATCATGGAGGGCGAGGCCAGCCGCATGAACCGTCTGGTCGGCGATTTGCTGTCGCTCAGCCGGGTCGAGGGCGAAGAGCGCGTCCGGCCCACAGAAGAAGTGTATCTCAAGGATGTGCTGACCTCGACCCTGCACAGCCTGCGTCCCGTCGCGGACGAGGCCGGCGTCACGCTGGAGCCGAATTTCGGCGAGGTGCCGATCAAGGTGACAGCCGATCTAGACCAGTTGATTCAGGTCTTCACCAACCTGGTGGAGAACGCGATCAAATATGGTGGCTCCGGCGGGCGGGTCACGCTGCAGATTTCCTATGTGCAGCGCGATCCGGCGCTACGCGGGCCGTCCGCACGGGTGAAGGTCATCGATTACGGACCGGGCATCGATCCGGTCCACCTGCCGCGCCTGACCGAACGGTTCTACCGCGCCGATAGCCATCGCAGCCGCGAATTGGGCGGAACGGGCCTGGGGCTTGCCATCGTCAAGCACATCATCAACCGCCACCGGGGCCGTCTGCGCGTCGAAAGCGAATTGGGCACCGGGTCCGTGTTCACGGTGATCCTGCCTTGTCACGAGCCCTGACGGAACGGAATCGGGGCGAGGGATTCGCCCCGTGAGTCGGGCCGAAGCGGCGAATATGGCCCATGTGATGCTTTACGTAAGGTTACCGGCGCCAGAAAAAATCCTGCAATCGCTGCGATTTTCAGCCCAGAAAGCTGAATCCACCGCCACTGTCATATAGCTGTTACAAACCTGTCACAAAAGCTCAATCAGCCGCGCCTAGATGAGGGCCGGAAGATCCTCATGGGGGGGATCAGAACACATCGAAATGACAGGAGACATCATGTCCTTTGTGAAATCCACAGCATCTGCACTCGCCATTGCTGCCGTATCCGCGACCGCAGCGGCTGCCCGTGACCAAGTGCAAGTCGCTGGCTCCTCCACCGTGCTGCCTTACGCTTCCATCGTTGCGGAAGCTTTTGGTGACAACACCGACTTCGCGACACCCGTTGTCGAATCCGGTGGGTCCTCCGCTGGCCTGAAACGCTTCTGCGAAGGCGTGGGCGAGAACACCATCGACGTGGCGAACTCTTCGCGCAAAATCCGCGAGAAAGAGATCAAAGCCTGCGCCGAAGCTGGTGTGACCGACATCATCGAAGTGCGCATCGGCTATGACGGGATCGTGTTCGCATCCCAGCAATCCGGCCCCGAATTTACCGCGTTCCAGCCCTCCGACATCTTCAACGCCATCGGCGCGAAGGTTCTGAAAGACGGCAAGATCGTTGAAAACAGCTACACCAACTGGTCCGATTTCAACGGCGACCTGCCCGATGCGGAAATCGCCATGTTCATCCCCGGCACCAAGCACGGCACACGCGAAGTCTTTGAAGACAAGGTTCTGCTGAAGGGCTGTGAAGACACCGGCGCGATGCAGGCCATGATGGACGCAGGCATGAGCGAAGATGATGCCGAAGACGCCTGCCTCGACGTGCGCCAAGACGGCAAATCCGTGGATATCGACGGCGACTACACCGAAACGCTGGCGCGAATCGACGCCAACACCAACGGTATCGGCGTGTTCGGTCTGGCGTTCTACGAGAACAACACAGACAAGCTGAAAGTCGCGACCATGGGCGGCGTCGTTCCTTCCACCGAATCCATCGCGACCGGCGAATACCCCGTGTCCCGCCCGCTGTTCTTCTACGTGAAGAAAGCGCATATCGGCGTGATCCCGGGCCTGAAGGAATATGCATCCTTCTTCGTGTCTGACGAAATCGCAGGCAGCGACGGCCCGCTGGCGCAATACGGTCTGGTATCCGACCCGGAACTGAGCGCGACGCAAGACGCCGTGGCCAGCGAGACCACGATGGGCGGCGGTTCCTGATCCGCGACCGGATCCAAAAGGTAACGGGAGCGGCGTCATGCGCCGCTCCTTTCGTCCCGAACGGGACTTTGGAATGTCACTCTGGGGGGTGGACCTATGCCGGTCTTCTGGCTCGCACTGATCGTACTGGCGATCGCAGCACTCGGATTTGCAGCAGGACGGTCGCGCGCCTTGAGCGCCGCCGGAGGCGACAGCCGGGGCCTGCATTCGCTGCCGACCTATTATGGCTGGAACGTCGCCCTCAAGGCGATGGTGCCCGCGTTCTTTTTGCTGCTGGCCTGGCTGCTGATCCAGCCGTTCTATGTCAATTCGGTTGTCTCGGGCATGATCCCCGACAGCGAAATCCGCGAGGGGTCGTCGCGCAGCCTGATGATGGCCGAGGTGCAGCGCACCGCCACTGGGCTGGACAATGCCATTGCCGAAGGGGTGATGGATGACGCCTTCGCCCGCGACCCTGACGCCGATATCGCGGACGTGACAGAGCGGCTGAAATCCTCTGGTCAGATCGTCACCTCCGAAATTACCCGCCCAATGCTACAGGCCGCGCAAGAGCTGCGCGTCAAAAGCGCGGCGGGCTACAGCATCATGTCCATCGCGGTGATTATCGCGGCGGTTGCCGGGGCGCTTTGGGGCATTCGCGAATCCCTGCCCGATTTCCGCGCCCGCAACGTGGTAGAGCAGGGCGTGCGTATGCTGCTGATCGCGGCGGCCTCCATCGCGATCCTGACCACGGTCGGAATTCTTCTGTCGCTGGTCTTTAACACGGTCGAGTTCTTCCGCCTGTATCCGGCGATGGACTTCTTCTTCGGCACGCAATGGGCGCCAAGCTTTTCGGGCCGCGGGGGCAGTTCGGAACTGGGCGTCCTGCCGCTGCTTTGGGGCACGCTCTATATCTCCATCGTTGCGCTGGCCGTGGCGGTTCCGATCGGGCTTTTCTCTGCCATCTACCTGTCGGAATATGCCTCGCCGCGGGTGCGGTCTGTTGCCAAGCCGCTGCTGGAAATCCTCGCCGGTATCCCGACCATCGTCTACGGCCTGTTCGCGCTACTGACGGTCGGTCCGCTGCTGGTGAGCGTGTTTGGCCGCGACGGGCTGAACTGGATGCAGTCGGGCACCGCCGTGATGACCGCTGGCCTCGTCATGGGGATCATGCTGATCCCCTTCGTCTCTTCGCTGTCCGATGACATCATCAACGCGGTGCCGCAGGCGATGCGCGACGGCTCTTACGGGCTTGGCGCGACGCAATCGGAAACCATCCGCCAGGTGGTCATTCCCGCCGCATTGCCGGGGATCGTGGGGGCGGTGCTGCTGGCCGCCTCGCGTGCCATCGGCGAGACCATGATCGTGGTTCTGGGCGCAGGGGCTGCGGCCCGGCTCAGCCTGAACCCGTTCGAAGCCATGACCACCGTGACGGCCAAGATCGTCAGCCAGCTTACCGGCGACGCCGATTTCGCCTCGCCCGAGGCGCTGGTCGCCTTTGCACTTGGCATGACGCTCTTCGTCATCACTTTGGCGCTCAATATCTTCGCCCTCTACATCGTGCGCAAATACCGGGAGCAATACGAATGACCGACGCAAGCATGGACGCCGCGGGCGCACCTGATGCGCCCAAGAAAAGCTCCCTGATGAAAACGGATGAGCACACCAAAAAGCGCAACCGGTCCGAAACATGGTTCCGCGCCTACGGGCTTGCCGCCATCGCAACCGGTCTGTTCTTCCTTATCGTTCTGGCGGTTTCTATCGTCTCGAACGGGCTGCCGGCCTTCACCCACACGGTGGTGGATGTCGAGATCAACATGACGCAGGACCAGTATGACGATGCGGAAAGCCAGCTTCTGAAAACATCGGCCTATGAAAAGGTGTTCATCGCCGCAATGGGCGCGCAACTGGCCGCCGGCGGGCTTGAGCTTGAGGTAGACAAGAAGGTTCTGCAGCGGATCGCGGGCAAAACCGGGTCAATCCTGCGGGAGTTCTACAAGGAAAACCCCGACAAAATCGGCACACCGGTCAGCTTCACCTTGCCCGCCGCAAGCCGGGTCGATCAGTACCTGAACGGGGCGCTGAAACGTGAAGATGTGCAGGACAGCCGTTTTCTGGAACGCGCCGACCTCGATATCGTGGATCAGCTGCACGAGGCGGGCATCATCAAAAGCGCGTTCAACTGGACATTTATCCAAGGCACGGATTCCGGCGTGGACAATCCGGGCGGGGCAGGGATCGGGGCGTCGGTCATCGGTTCGTTCTTCATGATGCTGGTGGTGTTGTTCCTGTCGCTGCCCATCGGCGTCGCGGCGTCGATCTATCTTGAGGAATTCGCGCCGCAAAACCGCTTTACCGACCTGATCGAGGTGAACATCTCAAACCTGGCGGCGGTGCCGTCCATCGTGTTCGGTATCCTTGGTCTGGCCGTTTTCATCCAGTTCATGCACCTGCCGCAATCGGCGCCGCTGGTGGGCGGGCTTGTGCTGACGCTGATGACGCTGCCCACGATCATCATTTCGACCCGCGCGTCGCTGAAGGCGGTGCCGCCGTCGATCCGAGATGCAGCGCTGGGGGTAGGGGCCTCCAAGATGCAGTCGGTATTCCACCACGTACTGCCGCTTGCCATGCCCGGCATCCTGACCGGCACGATCATCGGCCTTGCTCAGGCGCTTGGAGAGACCGCGCCGCTGCTGCTTATCGGCATGGTCGGCTTCGTCGCGCGCGGCTATCCCGACGGGTTCGTGAACGGGTTCATCGAACCGAACTCTGCCATGCCCGCGCAAATCTATACCTGGGCGGCACGCGCCGATGTATCCTTCTATGACAAGGCTTGGGGCGGTATCATCATCCTGCTCGTGTTCCTGCTGACGATGAACACGATCGCAATCATTCTTCGGCGCCGCTTCGAACGCCGCTGGTAAACCGGGAGAGACCCCAAATGGACGATCTAAGACTAACGGAGCGTGACGTGACCAGCCAAGACGCGAAAATTGCCGCCAAAAACGTGCAGGTCTATTACGGTGACACGCATGCCATCAAAGACGTGAGCGTCGAGATCAAGGACAAGACCGTGACCGCGTTCATCGGCCCGTCCGGTTGCGGTAAATCCACCTTTCTGCGCTGCCTGAACCGGATGAACGACACGATCGACATCTGCCGCGTTGAAGGCGATATCCGGATCGACGGCGAGGACATCTATGACAAGCGCATCGACCCGGTGCAGCTGCGCGCCAAGGTGGGCATGGTGTTTCAGAAGCCGAACCCGTTTCCCAAGTCGATCTACGACAACATCGCCTATGGTCCGCGCATCCACGGGCTTGCAAAGAACAAAGCCGATCTGGATGTCATCGTCGAAAAATCCCTGCGCCGCGGGGCGATCTGGGACGAGGTCAAGGACCGCCTGAACGCGCCGGGCACCGGGCTTTCCGGGGGGCAACAGCAGCGTTTGTGCATTGCCCGCGCCATCGCGACGGAACCCGAAGTTCTGCTGATGGACGAGCCGTGTTCGGCGCTTGATCCGATCGCAACCGCGCAGGTCGAGGAACTGATCGACGAGCTGCGTGAAAACTATTCCGTGGTGATCGTGACGCACTCCATGCAGCAGGCCGCGCGCGTCAGCCAGAAAACGGCGTTCTTCCACCTCGGCAATCTCGTCGAATATGGCGAGACCGGGCAAATCTTCACCAATCCCAGTGATCCGCGCACCGAAAGCTACATCACTGGCCGCATCGGGTAACTCGACGATGAATGAGCAGCATATCCAATCCGCGTATGACCGTGACCTGGAGGCTTTGCAGGCCCAGATCATGAAGATGGGCGGTCTTGTCGAGGCGGCGATCAACAACGCCGCGAAATCGCTTGAAACGCGCGACGAGGAACTCGCCGCAGAGGTCGTCAAGGCCGACAAGGCCATCGATGCTCTGGAAGAACTGATCAACCAGGAAGCCGCCCGCGTGATCGCGTTGCGCGCACCCACGGCGGGCGATTTGCGCGTTGTCCTGACGATCATCAAGGTGTCCACCGCGCTCGAGCGGATCGGGGATTACGCCAAGAACATCGCGAAACGGACATCGGTCCTGATCACGATGCCGGCCATCGAAGAAGCCCCCAGCGCGCTGCGCCGGATGGGCAAGACCGTTGAAATCATGCTTAAGGATGCGCTGGATTCCTATATCCACCGCGATGCCGAACTGGCCGGTGACGTGATCGAACGTGATCTGGATGTGGACCAGATGTACAACGCGCTGTTCCGCGAATTCCTGACCTTCATGATGGAAGACGCGCGGCAGATTTCGCCCTGCATGCACCTGCATTTCATCGCTAAGAATGTCGAGCGTATGGGTGATCTGGTCACCGCAATCGCAGAGCAGGTCGTCTATCTGGTGACCGGCGAGATGCCCGACGAACAGCGGCCCAAGGGCGATGTCACATCTACCGCGTTGACGGAGGAGTAACCCCATGTCAGCACAGCAGCCCCGCGTTCTGGTCGTCGAGGACGAGTCTGCACAACGAGAAGTGCTGACATATAACCTCGAAGCTGAAGGGTTCGGCGTCAGTTGCGCCGAGAATGGCGAAGAGGCGCTCATCCTTGTGGATGAGGATATGCCCGACATCATCGTTCTCGACTGGATGATGCCCAATCTCAGCGGGATCGAAGTGTGCCGGCGGTTGAAGATGCGGCCAGAGACGCGCGCGATTCCGGTTATCATGCTGTCGGCCCGCACCGAAGAAGTGGACCGGGTGAGGGGGCTTGAAACCGGCGCAGATGATTATGTGGTCAAACCGTATTCGGTTATCGAACTGATGGCGCGCGTGCGATCGCAGTTGCGCCGCGTGCGCCCGTCGACTGTTGGCGAGCGGCTGGAGTTCGACGATATCGTGCTGGACGCGGAAAGCCACAAGGTCAGCCGGTCCGGCGCGCAGCTGAAATTGGGACCGACCGAGTTCCGCTTGCTGAGCACGTTCATGGAGAAACCCGGCCGCGTCTGGAGCCGCGAACAACTCCTGGATCGCGTCTGGGGCCGTGACATCTATGTGGATACGCGAACGGTCGATGTGCATATCGGACGCCTGCGCAAAGCGTTGACTCAACACGGGGGGGAAGATCCCGTGCGGACCGTTCGCGGCGCAGGTTACGCTTTGGGCTGACCTGCGTACGCTGTGGCATGTTGCAACTAAGTAGAAATGTCACCGGGTTTGCAAAGCAGAAGTGTCACTACGGGGCGCGACGGTAGCAAGGCTTAGCAGCCCGGAGACCTCAAATATCGCAGGGCTGAAAAGCCTTGCGGCGTTGCAGCGCAGGCTACGAGGAGGTGTCAAAGAATTGCCACGCTGTTTAGTTAGACAGTTGGCCGTATTCCTGACTTGGGACGGTTAAAGTGATTCATAGCTTGTTCAATGCTCCGCGTGCCTATCCGGCATTTTATGAGCCGTATTATGACAGCTTTAATTTCTACGATGGTCGCGAAGCTTGGTTGCAGAGCATTGTGAACATCCCGCCTAAGGCAGTCCATCTGTTCTGCGTTCATTGTCTTCATTTGGAGGTCTACAATGGCGGTTTTTGGCAGTACTTCTTCAACTCGACCGGGACTACCGCACCGGAAGCGATTGAAGGCTTTACAGCCATCGGTATGCCTGATGTGAGCCGAGTTGTCGAAGAAGCCATGGCTAAGCTTGGAAGTGCGTTTCCGGGTGATAAGAGCACGCGGGAAGAAATTGTCGGGCCGCCAGATGATCGAATGGAATTCGGCTACTTAGACGACAGGTTTTACGAACTAGCTGATACAGAGAAATTTTTCCGAAAGCTGCCGAAGTTTGTGCCGTTCGCTGATGCTTATGCGGCGACAGGTTAGTTTGCGTCTTCAGCTGCCCGATCGGCCCGCCTTCGTTCAAAATAAGATTCCATCTTTGAGGGCCGTCCTGGCGGGCTGCGTCCGGTCTTCTTGTAGCCGTTCCTCGCACTGACGGGTTTAACCTTTGGCGGCGGCGCGGCTTTCTCCTGTTCTTCCTTGGTGTAGGCTAGGACAGCACCGAGGCGTTTGTTCTCCGTGATCGCTGCATGGGTGAAGCGCTGTTGGTGCGGGTCGAAGATACTACAGGGCAGGGCAACGCCTTTTGCGCGGACCTGAATGCGCCCGTCCGGCATCTCGTGGACATCAACGTATTTGCCAACCAAGCCGCGTGTCAGATCGTTGACCTCCAATCGAATGCGCTTGCAGTCATACTTCAAGGTCAAATCCCTGGTAACATAGCGTTTGTCGCGCAGGCAGAAGTCTTCAGCGAGGCGATCCGGCTCAATATTCAAGGCACGATGCAGGTTGTCTGGCTTAGCCGGAGCCTTTGCAAACTTGGCGTTACAGCGTTCAACGAAGCCCGCAAGAAACGCGTTGCCGTCTTCAATTTTTGAAGTGCCTGCGATGCGCAGCTCTTTGACCAGCCGATCTTGCAGCGTCCGGTTTGCCCGTTCAACGCGGCATTTGGCTTGAGAGGAATTTGCGCAGATGATCTCAATGTTCAACTTTGCCAAAGCACGCCCAAACTGGGTCATGCCCGTCATGTGTTCGTTGGGTTTGGGAACGCGGAAAACCGTGTGCTTGTCACTGTAGAAGGCGACGGGGCGACCGTGTTTGAGAAGATAGCTTTTCAGTGCTTCGAAATAGCTGAAGGTGCTCTTCGATGTGACGAACCGCAGCTCCATCAGCGTGCTGGTCGCATCGTCAATGAATACAAGCAGAGTGCAGGGCGGGGCACGATCCTCAAACCAGCGGTGATCCGAGCCGTCGATCTGGATCAACTCGCCATAGCATTCCCGCCGCCATCGCGGTTGGTGGATCGCCCGGCGCTGCTTGCGCGACAGCCAGATACCATCCTCGACCATCCATTTGCGCACCGTCTCACGCGAGACCTTGAACCCGTGATGCGCGGACAGCATCTCAGCCGCCAAGGTCGGCCCGAAATCCGCATACTGCTCTTTGATGATGCTCAGCGCGTAGTCACGTTTGGCCGAATGGATTTGGTTGTTCGGCGCTTGTCCGCGCGACTTGTGCCGGATCGCCGAAGCGCCATCCTGACGATACCGCTTCAACAGCCGGAAAACCTGCCGCCGTGTCAGGCACAACATGTGCGCCGCATTATCGACAGACAGCCGTCCATCATCGACCTGCGCCAAAACCTCCAAACGGTTCAACTCGCTCTCGCTCATCATCACCCATCCCATGTCTGCTCATCCTCACATCGTTTTGCGAGGAGAGTGACACTTCTGCTTTGCTCATGGGTGACATTATCGCTTTGCGGCTACAGGCAATACTCCTATAATCGGTATTATGTAAATATAAGCGATACGTCCGGGGCGTTAATTCAGGTTAATCCGGCAAACGCCCGCCTAACATAACCACGTTATTACAACGCGTTATGGGCGCGCCCTCAAGCAACGCTCCAGCATTCACCAAGATTAACGCGATTGGCGATGACAATTCTTGATCGTGGATGCTGGACACGCACGCCATGACCCCTGATAACTGTCTCGACGTCTTTTAGGTACATCTTGCGATCATGGCATCCTTTCTTCTTTTGAACGGTCCGAACCTCAACCTGCTGGGCACCCGGCAGCCCGAGATTTATGGCGCCACGACGCTTGCAGATATTGAAGCCGATGCGCGCGCCCATGCCGGTGCCAGGAATGTCGATATCGTCGCGCTGCAGTCCAATCACGAAGGCGCGCTTGTCGATGCGCTTCACGCGGCGCGCGGTGTTCATGCGGGCGTTATCCTGAATGCTGGCGCTTATACGCACACCTCGGTTGCGCTGCGCGACGCGATCAGTTCAGTCGAGCTGCCCTGCGTCGAGGTGCATCTCAGCAATATCCACGCCCGTGAAGAATTCCGCCATCACAGCTATATTGCGCCTGTCTGCATCGGACAGATTGCCGGGTTCGGCGCAACGGGTTACATTCTCGCCATTGACGCCCTGATCGCGCATCTGGACATGGTATAGATGAAAGCTCTGCAAGCGTATCTGATGTTTCTGTCCAACTGCCAAAGCCTTGAAGAGCTTTGGGCCGAGCATGTCGCGCAGATGACCACATACGGGTTTGACCGGCTCATTTACGGCTTCACGCGCTACCGGACGCAAACATCGCTGGGCGACCCAGAGGATTTCGTGATCCTGACCAATCAGCCGCAGGAATATATGGACGTCTTTCTTGGCGAAGGACGTTATTTCCATGCGCCGATGGTGAAATGGGCGCTGGAACATGAAGGCGCCGGAAGCTGGCGTATGCTGTTCGATATGGTCAATACCGGCACCATGACGGCAGATGAACGGCGTATGTTCGAGTTCAATCAAAAGATGAACGTCACAGCTGGCTATACGATCAGTTTCAAGTCGATCTCCGCGCGCTCCAAGGGGGCTATGGCGCTGACGGCGCGTCCTGGGCTGTCTCAGGACGATGTGGACGCGATCTGGGCCGAACACGGGCGCGACATCCACTTGATGAACAATATTGCACATCTGAAAATCCTGACCCTGCCCTACTCTGCCCCGAACCGTGCGCTGACGAAGCGCCAGCGCGAGGCTTTGGAATGGGTTGGCGACGGGAAAACGACACAGGATATTGCCATGTTGATGGGACTCACTCCCGCCACGGTGGAAAAGCACCTGCGTCTCGCGCGTGAGTCGCTATCGGTCGAAACGACGGCGCAGGCGGTCCTCAAGGCGGCGTTTCAAAACCAGATGTTCGTGATGGATCTGTGATTTCTGCGTCAAACCAACGCCTTAACCGTATTTTTCCATCGAAACCCTTCGCTGCGCCGCAACTTTCGGCACGGTGACGCTGGGTTAGTTTTTCCCCTTGTTTCTTTCCGGGTATGGAATCCCTGACTTTCTAAAATCTTGGTTAAAGGTCACTCTAAGGTTGTTCCGTGAGTGGTGGCTTTGGCCTTGGAACATTCAGAAGAAACCCTCGAAATTGCGAGGCTCTTTCTTCTGGTCGGGTAAAACCGGGCCGGTCTGGGAGTGCATTTTTCCACTTTCCAGGCCGGGTTGTCCTTACTGTCTCATCCCCGTGACAGGGACAGGAAGCGGGATCGCTCTGGGGGGCGATCCCGTTCTCCGTTTACGCGACTGGGTGCGGATTGGTTAAGCGACTTCGCGATCCGCGCCGCAGTAACGATCCGCCATTCGCATCCAATCGCTGTGGCCGCGCGCATTCAGAATGGAACTGGCACGAAATTTCCCCGACTCCCAACGCATCAGCATCGAAGACCGGTATCGCGGCGAAATACGGGTGCCCTTGCGCAGAAGATCGGTGTCATAGGTCCCGATCCAGTTTTCCTCGTCGCATTGTTCCAATCCGACCTCAGTGCGGACGATCTGGCTTAACTGTGAGGCTGCCATCAGGTCGATATAGGTGGAGAAGTTCTGTTCCAATTCGTCCTCTGACCGCAGGGACACCAGTCCGGTCCGCGTGATCAGATCCAAGGGCAATTGCACGTTTCGGCAGAATTTTCCGAAATCCTGCTCGACGTAACAATCGGAAATCTCATCCAGCAAAAGACGAAATTTAGCATGCTTCACTGAGGCGACTCCCATGTCAGCCCCACGACCCAACCACGGAAATTTTAGCCCTGCGGTCGCATTCCACAAAGCCCAAAAGACAAAGCCCCGCACGGATCGGCGGGGCTTTGCTGAAATTATGTCGAAGACCTTAGCCTTGGGCCGCTTTCGCGACTTCTTCAGCGAAGTTTTCTTCTTTCTTCTCGATCCCTTCACCGACTTCCATACGGAGGAAGGCTGTGATGGTCGCACCGGCTTCTTCTGCCGCTTTGCCAACGGTCAGATCCGGGTTCACCACGAAGTCCTGGTTCAGCAGAGTGGATTCGGCGACGAATTTCTTCATACGGCCGACGATCATCTTCTCGATCACCTGCTCCGGCTTGCCGGATTCGCGCGCGATGTCCATCTGGACCTGCTTTTCTTTCTCGACCACGGCCGGGTCCATGTCCGCTTCGGACAAAGCTGCCGGGTTCACAGCGGCGATGTGCATCGCAACCTGCTTGCCGAACGCTTCGTCGCCGCCATCCATGGCCACCAGAACGCCGATCTTGCCCATGCCGGGCGCTGCCGCGTTGTGGACATAGGACACGACGGTGCCGCCGGAGACCTTGGCCATACGGCGCAGCGACATGTTCTCGCCGATGGTGGCGATCTTGTCGGTCAACGTATCTTCGACGGTTTTGCCGTCGATCGTTGCCGCTTTCAGCGCTTCGACATCGTCAGCACCGATTGCCGCGCCAGCAATGGCAGAAACCATTTTCTGGAACTCTTCGTTCTTGCCCACGAAGTCGGTCTCGGAGTTGACTTCGACCGCAACACCGGTGGAGCCTTCGACGACGACTGCGACAAGGCCTTCCGCGGCGGTACGGCCGGATTTCTTGGCCGCTTTCGCCAGACCCTTGGTGCGCAGCCAGTCAACCGCAGCTTCCATGTCGCCGTCGTTTTCTGTCAGCGCCTTCTTGGCGTCCATCATGCCTGCGCCAGTGGTGTCGCGCAGTTCTTTCACCATTGCTGCTGTGATTGCCATCTTGGCTCTCCTCAATTCGATTGATCTGGGGCAGGAATGCCCTGCCCCGGTAACATGACAGTGAAGCTACGCTCAGCTCTGGGCGTCAGCGACGGTTTCTTCGGTGGACTTCAGCTCGTCCAGCGGTGCGTCCTTGGACATCACGTCGTCATGGACGGTTTCGCTGCTGGCACCACCGATTTCGGTTTCGCCGGCCAGTTCTTCAACCGGAGCTTCGTCCATCGCGCCAAGGTCGATACCGGCTGCGCCCATTTGCGCGGTCATCCCGTCCAGAGCGGCGCGGCATGCCAGATCGCAGTAAAGCGAGATCGCACGTGCGGCGTCGTCGTTGCCCGGGATCGGGTAATCGATGCCATCGGGCGAGCAGTTGGTGTCGACGACCGCAACGATCGGGATACCCAGCTTGCGCGCTTCGGCAACGGCCAGTGCTTCTTTTTTCACGTCGATGATGAACAGCAGGTCGGGGCGACCGCCCATTTCCTGAATCCCGCCAAGGGAGGCTTTGAGCTTGGCGTGGTCACGCTCCATGCCCAGACGCTCTTTCTTGGTCAGACCGTCAAAGCCGTTGGCGGCTTGCTCATCGATGGACTTCAGGCGGTTGATCGACTGGGACACGGTGTTCCAGTTGGTCAGCGTGCCGCCGAGCCAGCGGTGGTTCATGTAGTACTGCGCGCATTTCTCCGCAGCGTCGGCGATCGGGTGCGCGGCCTGGCGCTTGGTGCCGACGAACAGGATGCGGCCGCCTTTTGCAACGGTTTCGCGGATCGCGTTCAGCGCCGCGTCCAGCAGCGGAACCGTCTGCGTCAGGTCGAGAATGTGAATGCCGTTACGGTCACCATAGATGAACTGCCCCATTTTGGGGTTCCAGCGTTGGGTCTGGTGGCCGAAGTGTACGCCTGCTTCAAGCAGCTGGCGCATGGTGAACTCAGGAAGAGCCATGTCCGTTTTCCTTTCCGGTTTAAGCCTCGTGGCGGGGGAATTCAGCCCGGATGGGCCAACCGGCGGACCTGTAAGGATGTCTCCCTCACACGGCCCAACCCCGCCAGCGGATTTCGATGGCGCGCGTATAGGGGGCATCGGGCAGCATTGCAAGCGGATTCAGGACGACGTCAGCGCCTTTGCATGAATCGCGCGGATTTGGGCCTCGCACTCGGCGGCGAGCAGTTTGCGGTTTTGCGCCGCGCTCAGCAGGATCGGCGGGCTGTAATGCACTTCGACCCGGCCCTGACGGCGTGCGGCCAGCGTGTGCACCAGATGCGCGCCGAATTCCATCTCTCCCCACCAGCCATAGAAATTGGCCGGCTCGCCCACTGGCGCATGGTAGATCACCGTCACCGGCTGCACCGCGATTTCGCCTTCCAGGCTGTCCGAAAAGAAGGCCTGGAACAGCGTCGGTTTGAACGGCAGAACACGCAGGCCATCCGTGCTGGTGCCTTCGGGGAAAAAGAGCAGCGTATGCCCGGCCAGCAGACGGTCCTCGAACACCGCGTTATGCAGCTTTGCCTCTTGCCGGTTGCGCGCGATGAAAACGGTGCCGACGCTTTTGGCCAGCGTGCCGATCCCCGGCCACCCAGCCACATCAGCCTTCGACACGAAGTAAAGCGGCGCGGCGGCATTCAGCACGAAAATGTCGAGCCAACTGGAATGGTTCGCAACCAGCGCGCCCTTGTGGCGCATCGGCTCTCCGGTCCGGCTGTAGCCAAGCCCCAGAACCACAAGCGCGATACGGCACACGGCAACGGTGATCCACGGCGTGACCGGGCGCGCCATCCCGAATAGCGGACGTTCGACAAGGCGCAGCAGCAGCAAGATCACCAGCCCGACGCCAATCACCAGGATCAGCGGAAGGGCACGCAATCCGGCCCGGACCCAGCCCCAGATTGTGGGGGGCTCGATCTCTGGCTCGTCCGCATCGCTCCATGTCGGCGATGTCATTCAGCGGCAGTCCTGTAATGGCGGGCAAAGCGCTGGTTGAGAGCGTCGGTGTCCATGATCATGCACACATCGATGCAATTGAAGCTTCGATCGACATAGGCGCCCTCGCCCACAAGCCCGCCAAGCCGCAGGTAGGATTTGATCAGCGACGGCATCTGCACCATGGCGCTGCGGCGATCCAGCGCGTCGGCAGGCAAAAGGTCCATCGGCTGATAATCCCGCGCACGGGGGCGCAGACCTTCGGGGGCAAGGTACATATGGTGCAGCAGGCTGAGCGGTCCGGCCAGTTCGGCGGCATCGGTTCCCTTCAGGCTGGCCACGCCGAACAGGATTTCAGACCCGTGCAATTCGACATAGCGGGCAAGCCCGGTCCACAGGTGGAACATCCCGGCCCCGCCCCGGTGATCGGCCCGCATACAGGACCGTCCCAGTTCCAGCAGACGCCGGCCCGAGCGTTTGAGAGGCGTCAGGTCATATTCGGTTTCGGTGTAATAGGCACCGGCCTTGGCGGCTTGTTCCGGGCGCAGCAGGCGGTAGACGCCCACGGCCTCGCCCGTGTCCAGGTCGCGCAGCAGCAGATGATCGGCAAAGGCGTCGAAGGCGTCCTGCTCGCGGCCCGCCGCGTGGTCCACATCCGCGCCCCCGGCCCCAAGTTCGGCCACGAAGACGTCGTAGCGCAGGCGTTGCGCCGCCGCCAAGTCCGCTTCGCTCTGCGCAAGCGTGACCGAGTACCCGTCCTTTTCGTAGCCGATCGTCATGCAACAGCCCATATCATTGCGCCCGAAACGTGGCAAAGCATCTAACCAAAGCCACCCGAATTGGCAACGTGCGCAGAAATCCTTACTTGGACCTGCGATTGTGTTAACATTTCATAAACCCTAATCAGGGATCACTATGGGAATGAGAGTTATCCGAGTGCCATCAATCACGACTTTGCCTTGATCGGGGAAGTTCACGGTGATCTTGCCGTTGATGTTGGATTGAACCTGTCCCGTCCCCCAATCCGGCTGATCGGGGTGCGCGACAAGCATACCAGGCGCGAAGATGGCGTTCAGATCGGTCATACTTCCAAGGACGAAACCTAAATGTCGAACATGTCCCCCGACCTAGCAGCGCTGATCGGAAGCCGTATTTGCCACGATTTGATATCCCCTATCGGGGCGATCAACAATGGGCTGGAGCTTCTTGGCATGTCCGGCGACGTGTCCGGCCCGGAATTGAGCCTGATCAGCGAGAGCGTCGATAATGCCAGCGCCCGTATCCGTTTTTTCCGCCTCGCCTTCGGGGCCGCGGGCGAACAGGATGTTTCTGCCCGCGAGATTCGCGGCGTGCTGACGGATATGACACGCGCCAGCAAGTTAACAATCCATTGGGACGCGGAAGAAGCGGTGCCGCGCCGTATCGTGCGGATACTGTTCCTTGCAGGATCACCGCATTGCCCGACTTCAGGCACAGCGCCCCGGCATCCGCCGTCACATTGGGCCGCGATTCATAGATGACCCCGATCACCCCCAGTGGCGTGCGCACGCGCTTGATGTTCAGACCATTCGGCTGATCCCATTCGGCCAGAACCGCCCCGACGGGATCGGGCTGCTCTGCCACCGCGCGCAGACCGTCCACGATACCGCGAATACGGTCCTCATCCAGCGTCAGCCGGTCCATCATCGCCGGGCTCAGCCCCTTGTCGCGACCAAATTCCAAATCCTTGGCATTGGCGGCGATGATATCAGCCCGCGACGCCCAGACATGCTCCGCCGCCGAAATCAGGGCCGCGTGCTTCCGCTCTGCCGTGGCAAAGGCCAGTTCGGCGGCCGCGGCTTTGGCATCTGCGCCGATCTGCGCCATGACGGCGGGAATATCGATCAGGTCTTTCATGTCTTGTCCCCTCCAGAGGTCCGCCTAAACTGCCATATCGTCGCGATGGATCAAAGCCGCGCGGCCGGGATAGCCCAGAATCTCTTCGATCTCGGCGGAACGCCGCCCCCGGATCGCCTTGGCCTCTTCCACGGTATAACGGGTCAGGCCAAGACCGATCTGATGCCCGCCGGCGTCAAGAATCGCCACCGGATCGCCGCGCCCGAACCGGCCGGAGACATCTTTGACGCCCGCCGGCAGCAAGCTCTTTCCCTTGTGCAACGCGGCGACCGCGCCGGCATCAAGCTGGACCGATCCACGCGGTTTCATCGCGCTGATCCAGCGTTTGCGCGCGGCCTGCGGATCCAGCCCGGCGGTGAACCACGTGGCATTGGCGCCTTCCTCCAGCGCCTTGAGCGGGCGCAGATCGGACCCTTCGGTGATCACCATGGCGCAGCCCGCCGCAGTGGCCATCTTGGCGGCCATCAGCTTGGTCTTCATCCCGCCTTTCGACAGGCCCGACCCGGCATCGCCGGCCATGGCCTCGATCTCCGGCGTGATCTTATCAATCGTTTCATAACGGTGCGCGTCGGGGTTCACATTCGGATTGTCCGAATAGAACCCGTCCACATCGGACAGAAGCACCAGCGTATCGGCCCCGATCGTCACCGACACCTGCGCTGCCAGCCGGTCATTATCGCCAAAGCGGATTTCATCGGTCGCGACCGTGTCGTTTTCGTTCACGATGGGCACCACGCCCAGCGAGACAAGCTGTTCCAATGTCGCGCGGGTGTTGAGATAGCGCCGCCGGTTCTCGGAATCTTCGAGCGTCACAAGCACCTGCGCCGTGGTGATGCCGTGCGGCTCCAACGCCTCTTCATAGGCGCGGGCCAACCGGATTTGCCCGACCGCAGCGGCGGCTTGCGATTGCTCCAACGCCAGATCGGTGGGCGGCAGTTTCAAAACGCCGCGCCCCAGCGCGATGGAACCCGAGGACACAAGGATCACGTCCTGGCCCATCGATTTCAGCCACATCACGTCTTCTGCCAATGCACGGAGCCAATCGCGGCGCAGATCGCCGCTGGTCCGGTCCACCAGAAGCGCCGACCCGATCTTGATGACAATACGCCGTGCGCTGGTCAGGGACGCCATGGACCGGCCTCCTCGGTATTGGAGGCCTCCCGTTCGCTGCGGATCAGGTCCTGAAGCGCGCGCAACACTTCGGTGACACCCTCGCCCGAAACGCCCGACATGCACAGCACCGGCGTGCCGCAGGCTTCGCGCAGGATCTCCGCCTGCATCTCGGTCAGTTCGGGGCCAAGTGCGTCGGTCTTGTTCAGAACCGTCACACGCGGCTTGTCCGCCAGATCGCCGCCATAGGCTTCGAGTTCGTTGATGATCGTGCGGTAGTCCTCTGCCGGATCGTCGGAGGTGCCGTCGATCAGGTGCAGCAGCGCGGCGCAGCGTTCGACATGGCCCAGAAAGCGATCCCCGATGCCCTTGCCTTCATGCGCGCCCTCAATCAGGCCCGGAATATCGGCGACGACGAATTCGCGCCCGTCCACGCCCACAACGCCCAGATTGGGATGCAGCGTGGTAAAGGGGTAATCCGCGATCTTGGGCCGCGCATTGGATGTGGCCGCAAGGAAGGTCGATTTGCCCGCATTGGGCAGGCCCAGCAACCCCACATCCGCGATCAGCTTCAGCCGCAGCCACAGCGTCCGTTCGACACCCTCCTGCCCCGGATTTGCCCGGCGCGGGGCCTGGTTGGTCGCGGATTTGAAATGCAGGTTGCCCCAACCGCCATTGCCGCCGCGCGCCAGTTCCACGCGCTGGCCGACCTCGGTCAGATCGGCAATCACGGTTTCCTGATCTTCATCAAGCACTTCGGTGCCGACCGGGACGCGCAGGGTGATATCCTCGCCATCTTTGCCGGTGCGCTGCCGCCCCATGCCGGGACGGCCGTTTTCGGCAAAGAAATGCTGCTGGTAACGGAAGTCGATCAGCGTGTTCAGACCGTCGACCGCTTCGGCCCAGACCGACCCGCCCGTGCCACCATCACCGCCATCGGGACCACCGAATTCGATATACTTTTCGCGCCGGAAGGAAATGCACCCACCGCCGCCGCTGCCAGAGCGGATATAGACCTTGGTCAGATCGAGAAACTTCATATCGGCGTCCTAGCCCCGTTAACGCCCGGCGTCTATCGGAGTTTTTTCGAGTAGGTCCAAGTGGGGACAGTTGCATCCCGCGCGACAGAGAAACTCTCTGCATCGCCGAGATAGACGAAACCGGCATTGGTCAGCACTTTGGCCGAGGCCAGATTGTCCTGAAACACGGACGCGAAGATCGCATCATTGCCGAACGGGTTGGCATTCACCAGCGCCTCCACCGCGGCTTGGGCGATGCCTTCGTTCCAGAAGGGCGGCGCGACCCAATAGCCGATCTCGGACTGGTTCCGATCCAGCCGTTCCAGCGCGATCAGGCCCATCAGCTCATCCCCGCCCGACGCAGAGGCATCCATCGCCCAGATATCCTCAGTCCGGTCCTCTGCCAGCGCGCGTGTCACGAAATTTTCGGTGACGCCGGGCGGCAACGGGTGCGGAATCGACGTTGTCATCCGCGCGACACGCTCATCGGCAGCGTAATGGCCGATCTTGCCCTCGTCGGACCGGCGCAAAGGCCGCAGAACGAACCTTTCGGTTTCGATGGCGGGTTGAGTCACCACGGTTTCAAGCATCATTGTCAGTTTCCTCCCTGACCAGACTGGACACCGAATAAGGCGCGGCGAACGCGCCAAACGGGGTATGTATATTGGGATTGACGCCGCGCGCTGCAATCCGGGAAGCAGCGTGCACCGGTTCGGCACCTATTACATGCGCCTGCGTCACAAAGCGGTTAACGCGCCATACGTCCGTGGCTGTCAGCGCGGTCATGGCAATCGCTCCAAATCCTGACTGAGCAGGCCGATAATGATATCGTCATGCCACGCATCGCCGATCCGGGCGGACTCGCGCTCGCGCCCCTCCTCCTTGAAACCGACCTTGATATAGGACGCGACAGCGCGCGCATTGAAATCCAGCACCCGGCCTGTCAGCCGATGCAGCCCCATCACGTCAAAGGCATAGCCCGCAAGAAGCCGCAGCGTTTCGGTGCCGTAGCCCTTGTTCAGATGTGCCTCGCTCAGCAGGCCGATGGCGATATTGGCCCGCAAATCCACCAGATTGAGCGTATGCAGACGCACCGCCCCCAACAGCGCGCCATCGGCTTCGATGATCCAGCCGTATTGCTCTTTCTTCTGGCTTTCGACCCACGCCTTGGCAGCATCCATCGTCAGTTCGCGGATCTGCCCCGGATCGGTGCCGAACATGCGCTGGATTTCGACGGAATTGCCAAGCCGGAACCGCGCCTCCACATCCGTGTCCCGCGCGCCACGCAATGTGACCCGCGGCCCGGTCAGGACAGGTTTTTCCTCGGATGTCATGGTCTGGCTCCTGTGTCGGGGCGGCGTTGTTCGAGGGTGACAGGCGGAAACGAGAAAGGGGACCGGCGTTTCCGCCGATCCCCTGAAACTATTCGCCTTGTGAGGTTCGGCTTACTCCGCAGCCTCCACCGCTGGGAGAACGGAAATGAAGGTTCGGCCCTTCAGACCCTTGTGGAACGTGACGGCGCCCTGCGTGGTTGCAAAGATCGTGTGGTCTTTGCCCATGCCAACGCCCTGGCCCGGCCAGAACTTGGTGCCGCGCTGACGCACGATGATGTTGCCCGGAATCGCGGCTTGGCCGCCATAAAGCTTCACGCCAAGGCGACGGCCCGCAGAGTCGCGACCGTTACGGGAGGAACCGCCTGCTTTTTTATGTGCCATTCGTCTCTCTCCTTAGCCTTGAGTCTTTTCTTTGGCCTGTTCGATCCAGCCTTCACGCTCGATCCGGCCTTTGAAAGACAGTTTCTCGTCCATAGCAGCAACGTCCTCTTCGGTCCATGCTGCAATCTGCGCGAAGGTGGTTACACCCGCCTCGTGCAGTTTCTTCTCAAGCGCCGGGCCAACGCCGGACAGCTGTTTCAGGTCGTCCGCGCCGCCTGCTGCGGGCGCTTCGGCCTTCGGTGCGTCAGCCTTCGGGGCCGCTGCTTTCTTGGTCGCTTTCTTGGGCGCTGCTGCGACGGCAACCGCTGCCACGGAACCTGCACCAACAGCCGCTTTCACGCCGGACTTGTCCCCACCGGATGCGAGGATGTCTGTCACGCGCAGGAGCGTCAGTTGCTGACGGTGACCCTTGGTGCGCTTGGACGAGTGCTTACGACGGCGCTTCACGAAGTGAATCACCTTCTCGCCCTTGATCTGGTCGACGACTTCGGCCTGCACTGCGGCGCCGTCCACGAACGGGGCGCCAACGACGGTCTTGTCACCGCCCAGCATCAGGATGTCGTTGAATTGTACTGTTTCACCTGCGTCAGCGGCCAGTCGTTCCACCTGGAGAGTGTCCCCAGAAGCAACTTTGTACTGCTTGCCGCCCGTTTTCAGGACTGCGAACATCTGTCTTTCCTTCACATCTTCCGCGTCCTGTGGTCCCCGGATCGGGTGTTTTCGGGCCTCTCGCCCACCTCGGACAGCGCGCTTAGTCGCGTAATTGAGATAAACCCGCTCAGAGTCGCCTCTGCCGGGATGCGGGCTTATGATCCGCGGCCGCTCTTAAGTCAAGGCAATTTCCGCGATCAAAGTTCCTGCGTGTCGACGTTCAGCGCGATGATCCGCCCGGTGGCATAGGAAATCTCATCATAGAGCGCGTTGTAACCCGCGAACACCGCCGCGTTCAGCGCCCGCCCGGTATCGGTTTTCCAGAACGCCAGATAGTCGGTGATGTCGGTTTGCGACAGCGGCTGATAGGCCAGCAACAGATAGCCGCCCATCCAGCTTTCCGTATCGTCTCGCAAGGCCGGTTCCTGGGCCCAGACCTCGATCAGCATTTCATCTTGCGTCAGTTCGATGGAACCACCATCGACAAGCCCCTGATAGAACCGCAGGTTGGAATTGAGCGCGCCTGACACGTTCCGTTCGATCAGGTCGGACACGTCGATGAAATCATGGATGCGCGCGCTGAGCCACGGATGCGTTTCCTCGGCGCGAAGCCAGGCATCGCGCGCGCTTTCTTCCACATCCGTATCGGAAATGGCACGGCGCGCGGCGACCTCGAACTCTGTGATGCGCATCCCAAGATCGCTGCCGAAAAAGACCAGCGCCGCGTCGATCTGCTGCGAGTTAAGGCCGCGTTCCAGGTGATACAGGATCGTCTCGCGCATCCGGTCGGCATCATAGACCCGCGCCATCTGCGCCAGATAGCCCCCATCGGCCGAACGGCCCAGCATCTCTGGCGCACCGTCTTCGATCTCTCGCATGCCCTCGATGCGCGTGACCTCAAGATAGGCATCGAATTCCAGCAGATCATACAGCCGCGTCAGCTGCGCATCCGCCCAAAGCAATGTCGGCGCAAGCATCAACGCCACAGACGCAACCGCCGCCCGGATCACAGATCGCTGCTTTGCGTCAGGTCAGCCAGTCGCCCGGCCAAAGTTTCAAAACGGTTCGCCATGACCTCATATTGCACGGCGTTCATCAGCGCGTACAGGTCCTTCATATGGGGGTGCTCAAGCGCCGCAGCATAGGAATCGACCTCCTCATCGGAAAATGCCTGATAGGTATAGGCCGCAGAGGCGAGCGACGATAATTGCATCTGGCGGCGCAGGTCTGGCTCCTGCTGGGCGAGAATGTCGCGCAGCTGGTCCTCGTCGACGCGCAGCTCGATCACCTCGGCCACGGCGGCGGCCATCAAGAAGCGGATTTGAATTTCGTGGACCGCGCGCACTGAACTGTCCGCGCTTTCCGTCGCGCCCAGCATCCGCTTGAAGCTTTCGACCCGGTCCGATCCGTGCTGAACCAGCGCCGCGAAAATCGCCTGCCCGGCTTCGGATTTGGCGTCCTCATCCTCCACCAGATGCGATGCGTTTTCCGCCTGAACGATCCGTTGTCCAAGGCCAGAGGCATAGAACGCCTGCGCATGATCCAGCACATCCGGCTCCAGCGTCTTGTCGAGAATATCCAGCGCCATGCCCTGCATCAGATCCACGTCGAACACCTCCTCGGCGAGGCGCGTCCATTGATCCCCGAAATCCTTGGTGCCCATGCCCAACATCGCAGGCGCGCTTTCGGCACTCAACCGGATGCTTTCCAGCGACACATCGAACCCGGTGGTTTCCAGAAACGCTTCGAGCCTGCCGCGATCCAACGCCAGCGACGCCGTACCCGCCACCACCGCGCAGGTGAACGCCGCCACCGTCAACACTCGCTGCATCAAAGACATCCTTGCGCCCCCTATTCCACCGAAAAGCAATTCCTGCACCTTAACACAAAGTTAAGCGCGCCCGCGATCAGAGCAAGAGGTCCGGGCATCGATGATTGCACATCTGCGTGCGCCAGGATCGGGGCGATGATTTTTGCCGCTCTTTTTGCCACTCTTTTTGCTTGTCTCGCTCTGCAAGAGACTCTACAGAGCGCCCTGACCCCCGCGGAGAGGTGCCGGAGTGGTCGAACGGGGCGGTCTCGAAAACCGTTGTGGGTGCAAGCCCACCCAGGGTTCGAATCCCTGTCTCTCCGCCACTACTTCCCTGAAATGTGGCCATGTCGCGCATCGCGCGCCTTACGTTTGATGTTTGGCCCCGGCGCTGCCCGTCCAGATAGTTGTGGACGCGCGGGCCTGCGCGCTTAAGTTGAATGTCATTATCCTTGAGGGAGGAAACCGGATGTTCAACTACGGACCGCTTGCGGTCGTTGCCCTATTGGGCGCGGCAGGTGCAAGCAGCGCTTTGGCCAGCGACACGCCGACAACCGACACCGCGGAAACGGAAGCCACACGCCAGATCGATCTGGAGGTGGCAGAGAAGATTTTCCGCAAATCCTGCCGGGCCTGTCATGGCAACAAGGCCCAAGGCGCGGCCAGCTATCCAAGCCTGTCAGACAAAGACCCCGCCTATATTACAGAGCGGCTGGAACGCTACCGCGCGGGAGAAAAGATCGGCCCCAATTCCATCCTGATGATCCAGCACGCCAAGAAACTGTCGGATGACGATATCGCCAGTCTCAGCGTCTATGTGACCACCGCGTTCGAGTGACAGGCACCGGCCCCGCTCAACCAATGGTCGCGGAAAACGACCCATGTTCAACTCCTACGTTGACCGGTTCCGGGGCCAGAATTACCGTATAAGTTGTCGTCCACGTCAAAAAAGAAGGTGACGAACACACACGAAGCACGAAGGCGGCATAATCCTAGGGAGGAAACTATGCTTCATTCAAGATTCAGTGAACCCTTGCCCCTTGCGGCATCTTTATTGGTTGGCGCGGCCCTGTTTGGCGCCCCGACGCTTGCGCAAAGCGGTATGAATACGACCAACCTGCAATCCGAAGTCGTTCTGGACGGATTGGACAACCCTTGGGACATGGCGTTTCTGGACGACGGCACCATGCTGTTCACCGAAAAATGCAGTGGCCTGTCGGTTCGGATGCCCGATGGAACTGTGAACAAGCTTTACGGCGTGGGCGCGAAAGAAGGCTATCCCGCGAATGGGGAGGATCTGTTTTGCGAAGGTCAGGCCGGGATGATGGGCGTGGCGTTCGATCCCGGCTTTGCCGATAATCGGCGTATCTATGTCTATTCGACCTCGAACATGTCGGACCCGCATACCAACCGGTTGATGCGCTTCACGGTGAATGAGGACTTCACCGCCGTCGCGGACCGGACGGATATCATCGATGATGTGCCCTACAAGATGGCCGCTTCGAACCACCCGTTTGGTGGGCCGGGCGCGCATAACGGGGGCCGTGTGCGGTTCGGTCCCGATGGGGCGCTGTGGCTGACCACGGGTGACACCCATAACGGTCAGGTGCCGCAAAGCCCGACGATGATGGGATCGAAGGTGATCCGCGTCGATACCGACGGCGCGGCGCACCCGGAGAACGCGCCGCCCGAAGGTTTCGACAAGCGCACCTATACATTCGGGCATCGCAACATTCAGGGCATCGCCTTTCACCCGGACACCGGCGCGGCGATCACGGCAGAGCATGGCCCGTGGCATTCCGATGAGATCACGATCCTGAAGAATGGCGGCAATGCTGGTTGGGATCCGCGTCCGAATATGGCGGGGCGCGAGGATTGTCCGGACGATTATTGCGGCTACAGCCCCAATCAGGAAGGCGGGATGAACCGGTATGAGCGGGCAGCCTTCATGCCGATGACCGATTTCGACACCTATCCCGATGCCATGCCGCCGGTCTGGAACAACAATGGCTGGTCACAGGGCACATCTTCGGCCGCGTTTCTTCAGGGCGATGCCTGGGGCGATTGGAACGGCGCGATGGTCGTGGGCATCATGGGTATTGGCTTTGGCGGCACCCCGATCGGTCAGCGCATCGATGTGATCCACTTCAATGAGGATGTCACCGATGTGGAGGACGTGACCGAGATGACCCTTCCCATGGAGACCGGGCGCTTTCGGTCGGTCGTCATGGGGCCGGATGGCAGCCTTTATACCTCGATCGACGAAGGCACGATCTACAAGCTGACGCCGGGCAACTGATACGGGATCAGGCCGTTTGCGGTGCAGGCGGCCTACTCTCCCCAGATTTGCGTCTTGTCGATCTCAAAGCGCTGATCATCGACGCGGATCGTGTAGATCCCCCCTGAAAGCGCCCAGTCGGTATCGGTGCCGACCCCGGACATGGTTGCATTGCCGCGCAAGAACGCCCCTTCCGAAAAGACCAGATACCGCGCGAAGCCGCTAGGGAATGTCACCCGCAGCACCGCAGCGTTGCCTGTCCGCGTGATCTGCGCCGGGCAACGGACAAGCGGCTTGCCCGCATCCTGCGCGCATCGGATCTGCGCAGTGGCATCGAAATCACCCGACCTAGCGCGCTTTCTGGCGCCGGGAATATCGGCCCAAACCGCGACCGGCAGGATCACGGCGAAGGTCAGGGCAAGCAAGGCAGGGCGGTGCATGGCGACAGGTCCATCTGTTGCGCCGCAGTATCGCCCCTGCCCTGCGACGCGGCAAGCCCGCGCCCGGCGCGCCGCCCATCACACCAGTTCAGAACTTGCCGACGATATTCAGGAACACGCCCCGGTCATCATAGGTGACATCCGACAGATCGTCGGAGAACGCCCCATCGTTGAAGCCGACGCCAACCTTGAGGTTATTGCCGACATGGCGATAGGCGGCGGCCAGCAGACCGAACTGCGATCCCACATCCTCGGCCCGCAATTGCCGCGCTTCGAGCAGGAAATCCCATTTATGCACCGCGTGATAGCGCAGGTTCAGCACACCCAATGTCGCGTTGTTGGAGGTGAACACCCCGTCGAAATCCTGTTCCGACCAACGCCCACCGACCTTGCCGCCAACCGTCCAGTTCGGGTTGAGGTCATAAGAGGAATCCAGGCTCAGGATATGCGCCTTCTGCCGCGGTGTGGTCAGGAAGTTGCTGCCCGACGGCGCGGTAAAGCCCGACCGTTCCGTCATGTCATAGACATACTGGTACTTCGCCAGAATGTTCAGCCGGTCGTTATCCACGGGCCGGAAGGCATAGCCAAGGGTCAGTTCGCCATATTCCGCATCCGGGATGGAGGCGCTGGCATTATCCGAGGTCACCCCTTCGATGGCAAAGAGCAGCCGCGCGCTTTCGCTGATCTTGTAGCGCGCGTGGAACGAGCCCGCGATCGTGTCCGCATCCCGGTCCGATCCGCTGGTCAACCCTTCGTCGCGGCGCAGTTCGATCCGCCCGCGCCATGTCAGCCCCTCATCCTCGTAGGTGGCGCCAAGTGACAGCGCCTTACGGTCGAAATCGGTATTGGCGATATCATCCGTCACGCGGCCCAGTTCAAAGGCGGCATCGAATGTCAGACGCTCCGTCGCGACATAATTCGCCCCATAAAGGCTGGTCAGCGCGCGGCGGCTGCCAAACAGATCATAGGAATTCTCGCCCGTGATCGTGACATCCTCGTTGATCTTGCGGGTGGCCCCGGCGACAAAACGGCCCCGGTCCTTTCCGGTCAGGCTCAGCCCGTCCAGTTCGCGGCCCGGATCGAGCGCATAGCCGAAATAGGTCGTGTTGCCGATTTCATCCGCATGGCTGAAGCGAAACTGCGCCCCGGTGCCCAGATTGCCTTCGGACAGTTCGACCAGCGCGGTCCAGTTCTTGGCAAAAGCCCATTCCGCCCCAAGCCCGACACGGTTGTTCCGCTCCAGCCCACCGGACACCTCTGCGGTGCCATGGACATAGCCGTACCAGCGGAAGCGTTCGCTTTCGACCACATCGGCGCGCAGTGCCAGATCGGTGCGCCGCCCGGTATCTTCTGCAAAGCCGGGGCGTTCTTCGTCAGTATGTTCGACGCCGAAGGTCAGACCGACACGTTCGTTGAGCTGATAGCCGACCGCCAGACCGCCTTCGGTGATCTCGCGCCCCGCGCTGTCCTCATAGTGATCGAAGTCGAACCGCAGCGAGACGCGCTCGCTCGGGTCCAGTTCGACGAACAGCCCATAGAGCCGCTCATCATTGGCGCTGCGATAGCTCAGCGTCGAGAATCCCGCCGTGCGGTCCTCGAAATAGCCGCCGATCAGCCCCGGCATTCCGAAGCCGAGTTCCTGCAAATCCGCTTGACCGTTGAACTTGTAGGCCCGGCCATCGCCGGTGATGCCAGAGACGACAGCGCCCGTCAGACCGCCATCGACGGAAATGCTTTCATCGACGCCCCGCCCATCGGTACGCGCGTATTCAAAGCTGAGATATGTCCGATCCGACGGCTGATAGAGGATATCGGCCCCATAGGCATCCTGATCGGCCGTGCCGAGGTCTTCGTGCTGCACCGTCACGCCCAGCCGCAGATCGTCCGTCGCCCATGTTTGCACCCGTCCGCCATAGGAAAAGGTATCCAGATCGGCCAGCGTGGGCGTGTGTTCATAGGTCGCCACCAGATAGGCGTTGTTGTCGCCGCTGGGGCTGGTGGTGATCAGATCGCCATCGCTTGCCGTGCCCGACAGCGGTGTGCGCAGGGTGACAAGCCCCTGCACGTAGTTGATGTCGTAATCCACGCCATAGACCAGCGTCCGGCGCGTGATGACGCGGCCCGTGTCGGGGTCCTGGATTTCCACCTGAAGGGTTTCAGATCCGCGCGTAATATCCTGGAATTGCAGGAAATACACAGAACCGCCCGTCCCCAGGAACACATCGCGCTGCGGCAACGTGTCGGGCTGTGCGCCATAGACCTGCGCCTCGACGCGGGAATGGCCCTTTTCGGTCTGCGCCTTGGACCGGTACACCCCCTGAAGCCCGTAAAGCGTGCGATCATTGCGCAGATATTCGGTGCCGCCAACCTCGGAGCGGAACGTGCCCCAGACCACGTGGCTCGCATCCTTTTCAAGTCGGACATAGAACTTGCCAGAGGTGGGCGCGTCGTCGATCGAGGTACTGTCATCGCCGTAGACGGGATAGTATTCGTCCGGGTCGATGCGGTCGATCAGGCTGCGCGGGTTCTTCTCATCGAGGTTGGAGAAGATATGGCCCAGCTCTTCCTCGCCAGTGTCGAGCGCGGCCGTCAGCAGCACGTCGCCCTTGATCTTGCCCTTCAGGTAAAAGGCAATGCGGCCGGTTTCGCGGTTGCGGTCCACCGGCAGACCGGATGCATCGGCCAGATCGTCGTCGATGGTGTGGTGCAGCGTCAGGTCGACAATACCCACATAGAACAGGTCGTGGGACGGGATCGAGACATCGCGCGACAGCGCCTTGCCCCCGGCTACGTCCACATGCACCAGATGATCGCCCGTGGGCAGGATGCGTTGCAGCACGAACGTGCCGCTCTCGTCGGCACGCACCTGTTCGCCCAGCGTGGTGACGTTGCGCCCGGCACCCATATTGGTGCCGGTGACGGTGACCGCACCGCCATTGACCGGAATGCGCCGGGTATAGGCGGTGTCGATGCCTTCCTCGACCGCGTCGCCGTTTTGCGTGGGGATCAGCGGTGCGCCACGTCCCAGCAGATCGTCCAGCGCCAGCGGCTGCGTTTCGTCGAAGCGCCCGCGCGCGTCATATACGCGATAGCTGTAATAGCGGGTGACGCCCTCGGGCGGGGCCTGCACGGTGACTTCCCCGTTGGGGGACAGCGCCTGCGTGCGGACAACGCGGCCTCGGCCACGGGAGTCGACCTCGACCACGCGAAGCTCGCCGCGCGTGACGAAGGCCGGATAGTTCATCTGGTTGACCAGCCGCACGGTTTGACCCGGCGCTGGCGACCGATCGCCGATCGCGCCCAAAGCCAGACGCGGGCGCACACCCAGACCGTCGAAGGTCACGGCCACATCCGCGCTTTGCAACTGGATGTCCTGCACCCGTTGGCGTGCGCTTCGGCGCGGCGGCCCTGCGGTGATGGTGCCATCCTGCGCCACAGCCGCCCCATCGACGGAGATATCGAAGCCGTCCACCGACAGATCCGGCACATCCTGCGCCCGTTCGGTATTGGGCGCAGCGGGGATCGTCACGGCGATATCGCCCTGACACCCCTGCCCGCCCGGCAAGGCGCAATCCTGCGGATCGGCTGCACGGGGCAGCGATACAAGCGCGGTGCTGAGCAAAAGACATGCAAAGCGGCTGGAATACATAATGTTCACCGTTACTCTCCCTATTGCCGCCGCGTGATCGTCTTTTCGATCGTCAGCTTATAGGTCCCATTCTGCCGCCACATTTGCCGCAGCAATTTCTCTACCGCGCGCATTCTTGCGCGTCCCAATCGAACTTCATCGGGGCTGCTGGCCACATAGGATAGCCGCACGACCGACGATTGTGTCGCCAATGTCCGCGCCAGATTGCGCACCGCGTCTTTCAGCTTTGGCGTCGGCTCCAAACCGGACACAAAGGCCCCGCCGTTCACTGTGATGTCGATCACCCGGCTCAGCGACGCGCCGAAGTTCATCTTGGCGAATTTACCCGCTGTCAGGCGCACCACGCGCGGGTTCTCCGTTGTCAGGCGGTAGCCCGATGGCAGCGTGCGTTCATCCAGTTTCAGGATGAAATTGGTGCCGATCGCGCCGGGCAGTTCCGCGCAAGGTACGTGGAAGCGGCCATGGCTGTCGGTTGTGATCAGCGTGCCGTTGACCGTGGCGATGCGCACGCCGGGCAGACCCGGCTCTCCGGGCAGGTTGGCCGGATCAGCCCCTGCGGCGGCCTTGTTCTTGCCACCCAGGAAGGTCTGGTCCGTCACGCCGGAGGCGCGCTGCGGGCCATCCTGATATCCGTTGCCGTTGATGTCATGGAAAACCGTGCCGATCACATCGGAACAATCGAAGACATGTTCCGGCACGCGGCGCACGGTCGCTTCGGCGCGCGGCGCGATCTGCTCTCCTGTGACCCCGTCGAACAGCGTCGCGGTGTTCACAAGATTGCCCGTCGGCGCGGCAGGGCCGACCCGCGCGGACAGGGTGATGACCATTCTGTCACTGCCCGGCACGAACAAGTCCGTGAAGGACAACCGCTGCCCGCCGATCTCCGGCGTGGCAGTGACACCGTCGATCTGGGCGCTGCCCGGCACATAGATCAACCCTTGCGGCAGGCGGTCCACGACCGTTGCCGGACCGGCAAGGATCGGGTCGGAATTGATCACCTCGATCCGGTAGGGAACGATATCCCCGATCTTCACGTCAACCACACGGTTGGCCACGGCCTTGGTGATGGTCAATGTGCTGATCGACTGATCGGCACCGCGAACCAGCGGGAAGTCCACACCTGTCTGCGTCGGATTGGCAAGGTCCAGCGTATAGGCATCCGACACGCCTGCAACCACGCCGTCGGGGTCGACGAATTGCACCGTGTACGTGCCCGCCGGGAAGCCGGTCATCTCGTAATTGCCATCCGCATCCGTCACCACGCTGTCGACGATGTTGCCATCCTCGTCCAGCAGGTTGACCGTATAGCCCGCGCCAGCGGTCGGATCGTCGGAACCGTCAAGCACCCCATCCCGGTTGGTATCCAGGAATACCGTCCCGCTGATCGACAGCGGCGAGGCCACAAGCGGCAGGTTCAGGAAGGTCGGGTCGTCGCCCGTGCCTGTGCCGGCCGGCTCACCGATGGCGATGATGGTCCCGTCCTCTTCCGCGTCCGGCTGCGAGCCGGTGTCGGAAAGATCGGTGGCCGGGTCCAGCGCGGAGCCGTCCGGGTTCTCCAGCGGCGTGTCCGGAAGCGGACGCCCATCCGTGCCCGTCGCAACCGGCTGACCGGCGACCGTGGCAGTGTTTTCCACCACGCCCGCGTCGAAAATATCGTCCGTGATCAGCAATTCGGCTGTCAGGCTCGCAGTATCGCCGGGTGCCAGCGCGTTCGGGTCCATCGGCGCATCGACCAGGGCCAGAAGCGGATCGCTCAACGTCACCGGCGCCAGGGCGGTATTGCCGGTATTGGTCGCGGTAAAGAGATACACGACCACATCGCCCGCATTGCCCAGAACGAGGTCTTCGTTTTCGTCCACCACTTCCGTGACAGCCTTGACCAGCGTGATCTCGGGCGCGACGTCCGGCAGGTTGAGGATGGTCGGATTGTCCGCGCCATCGGCATCGGGGTCCGCCGTGCTGACCGGGGCGCCATCGGCGTCCAGATCAGGGTCCGTCAACGTGTCGGACAGATCGGTGACCGGCTCCAGCGGTGTGCCGCCAGCATCCAGCAAAGGCGTATCCAGATCTGGGCTGCCATCGGGCAGCGTCGCCACCGGATCACCTGCGGCGGTGGCGGTGTTTTCCACCAGCCCTGCCGCCTGATCGGCTGGCGTGATGCTATAGACCTGCCCGGTCAACGTCGCCTCATCCCCCGGCGCAAGGGCCGTCGGCGTCACGGGCACATCGGTCAGGCCAAGCAAGGCATCGGTGATGCTGACATTGGCAAGGGCCGTGTTGCCGGTATTGGTGACGGTGAAGTCATAGACCACCTCATCGCCCACATCGCCCAGCAGCTCATTGCCGTTCAGGTCGCGCACTTCGGCGATGGATTTGACCAGGGTGATCTCAGGCTCCACCGCGGGCAGAACCAGTTCGGTCGGCGTGTCCGGACCATTCGCAGCAGGATCGGCGGTGGTGACGGGGGCGCCGGCGGCGTCAAGCTCCGGGTCGGTCAGCGTGTCCGAAACATCCGTCACCGGATCAAGCGCCGCGCCGGAGCCATTGACCAGCGGGGTGGCCGCATCCGGCGTGCCGTCCGGCAAGGTCGCCACGGGCAGACCTGCGGCGGTGGCGGTGTTGATGACCTCCCCTGCGGCCTGATCCTGCGCCGTGATGCTATAGACCAGACCGGTCAGCGTGGCGGACGCGTCCGGGGCAAGATCGGCAGGCGCGACCGGCGCATCGACCAGTTCCAGCTTGGCGTCGTTGATCGTGACCCCTGCCAGCGCGGTATTGCCAGTATTGGTCACGGTCAGTTCATAGACCACCTCATCGCCCACATCCCCGAACAGATCATTCCCGTTGATATCGCGCACTTCGATGATCGATTTGACCAGCGTGATTTCCGGCTCGGTCGCGGGCAGGTTCAGAACGGTCGGCGTGTCCGGGCCATCCGCGTCCGGATCAGCGGTGCTGATCGGGGTGCCATCGGTGTCAAGGTCCGGGTCGGTCAGCGTGTCGGAAATATCCGTCACCGGATCGAGCGCGGCACCTGTGCCATCGAGCAGCGGGGTGGCAACATCGGGCGTGCCGCCAGGCAGCGTTGCCACGGGCTGGCCTTCGGTTGTCGCGGTATTCTCGACCTCACCTGCCGCCTGATCCAGCGGCGTGATGGTATAGACCTGTCCCGTCAGCGCGGCGCTGTCATCGGGGGCCAGCGCGCTTGGCGACACAGCCACATCCGTTAGACCCAGCTTGGCATCGGTGATGGTGACACCCGACAACGAGGTATTGCCGGTGTTAGTCAAGGTCAGGTCATAGACCACTTCGTCGCCCACATCGCCAAACAGCCCGTTACCGTTGATGTCGCGCACTTCGGCAATGGATTTGACCAGCGTCAGTTCAGGCATGACCGGGGGCAGGTTCAGCTCTGTCGGGGTGTCCGAACCGTCGCCGCCAGGATCGGCGCCGATTACCGGCACCGGATTGCCATCCGCGTCCAGATCCGCGTCAGTCAGCGTGTTGGAATCGTCGGTCACAGGCTCATAGGCAGCGCCGGTCGCGGGATCGATCAGCGGTGTGCCGGGATCGGGCAACCCGTCAGACCCGGTCGCCACAGGTTGACCTTGGGTGGTGGCGGTGTTGATCACCTCGCCCACACCCTGATCCAGCGCCGTGACGGTATAGACCTGACCGGCCAGCGTCGCGCTGTCGCCCGGCAGCAGATTGGCCGGGGTCACGGCGACATCGACCACGCCAAGCTTGGCATCGGTGATCGTCACCCCTGCCAGCGCCGTGTTGCCGGTGTTGCGCACCGTGAGGTCATAGACGATTTCATCGCCCACATCGCCAAAGAGCCCGTTGCCATTGATGTCGCGCACCTCGGCAATCGACTTGGCCAGCGAAATTTCGGGGCCATCGGCAGGCAGGTTCAGCAGCGTCGGCGTATCGGTCCCGTCGGCATCGGGCGCGGCCGTGCTTACTGGGTTGCCATCGGCGTCCAGATCTGGGTCCGTCAGCGTGTCGGACGTATCGTTCACCGGATCAAGCGCGCTGCCGCTGGCATCCAGCAAAGGCGTGCTCGGATCGGGGTTGCCCGTGACCGGATCGGTCGCAACGGGCTGACCTTCGGTGGTGGCGGTGTTCTCGACCTGGCGCGCGGCCTGATCCAACGGGGTGATGGTATAGACCAACTGCGACAGCGTGGCCGATGTCAGCGTGGCGCTGTCACCAATGCCCAAATCCGCCGGGCTGACCGGAACAGCCGTTAGGCCCAACTTGGCATCCGTTACAGTTACGCCCGCCAGCGCGGTGTTGCCCGTATTGGTGACGGTCAATTCATAGGTCACCTGATCGCCCACATCGCCGAACAGACCGTTCCCATTCACATCCGTCACATCGGTGATGGATTTGACCAGCGTGATTTCCGGCGCGATTTCCGGCAACGTCAGCAGCGTCGGGCTATCAGTGCCGTCTGCATCCGGGTCGGCGACGCTGACAACGGCGTTGCTTGCGTCAAGATCCGGCTCGGTCAGCGTGTCCGAGGTATCGGTGACGTCATCCAGATCGTTGCCATCGGCATCCACCAGCGGCGCGCCCGGCAACGGCAGGTTCCCCGGCCCGGTTTCGACCGGATCGCCAGAGGCTTGGGCGGTGTTTTCCACTTCGCCCGCGCCCTGATCCTGCGCCGTGATGGTGTATAGCGCCGGCGACAGGGTCGCCACGCCGCCCGGCGGCAGATCGCCCGGCGTCACAGCCACATCCGTGAGGCCCAGCTTGGCATCGGTGATCGTGATCCCGGCAAGGGAGGTATTGCCCGTGTTGGTCACGGTCAGAAGGTATTGAACCGTGTCCCCAACATCGCCGAAAAGCCCGGTGCCATTGGCGTCAAAGACCTGAACGATCTCTTTTTCCAGCGTGATTTCAGGATCGACCGGCGGCAGGTTCAGCAATGTCGGATCGTCGCTGCCATCGCTGCCGGGGCTGGACACGCTGACGGGATTACCATCGGTGTCCAGATCGGGTTCTGTCAGCGTGTCCGAAGTATCCGTTACCGGATCAAGGTCACTACCATCCGGGGCTTGCAACGGGGTTGCCGGATCGGGGGTGCCGTCCGGGTTGGTCACGACCGGCTGACCGGAGGTGGTTGCGGTGTTCTCCAACTGGCCGCCCGCCTGATCCTGCGCCGTGATGATATGGGATGTGCCGTTGAGCGTTGCCGACTCCGTCGGTGCCAGATTGGCCGGGGTCACGGGCGCATCTGCCAGACCCAGCATCGCATCCGTGACGGTCACCCCGGCAAGGGACACATTGCCCGTATTGGTGACGGTGAAGTTATAGATCACCTCGTCGCCCGCATCCCCGAACAGGCCATTGCCATTCAGATCGCGTAGTTCGGCGATGGATTTCACGATCGTGATCTCCGGGCCGGTGGGCGGCAGCTTGACCAGCGTCGGATCGTCGGCGCCCCCGGCGGCAGGATCGTCCACATCATCGACCGAGCCATCGGCATTGATGTCGGGATCGGTCAGCGTGTCGGAATCGTCGGTAACATTGTCCAGATCAGCCCCGGTGGCATCGACCAGCGGCTGGCTCGGGTCCGGTACATTGCCGGGACCTGTCGCGACGGGATTGCCCTCGGCCTCGGCGGTGTTCTCCACCACCCGGTCGGCCTGATCCTGCACCGTGATCATATAGGTCAGCCCGGACAGCGTGATCTCATCACCCGCGGCCATGTTGCCGACATTCTGGGACACGCCCAGCAGCGCATCCGTCACCATCACATCGGCCAGCGACGTGTCGCCCGTATTGGTCACCACCAGCGAATAGGTGATGGTGTCCTCGGCGTCGCCAATCAGACCGTTCATGTTGGTGTCGGCCACCATGTCAACGCGCTTGGTGATCGTGATCCCCGCCTCTGGCGTGGGCAGGTTCAGCACTGTCGCGGTGTCATCACCATCTGCCGCCGGATCGTCCGTGGCCACCACATTGCCATCGCCATCAAGATCGGGGTCGGTCAGCGTGTCAGACGTGTCCGTCTCATCTGGCAGTGGCGCGCCCGTGTCATCGACCAGCGGCGTGCCAGCATCCGGGGTGCCATCGGTATTGGTCGCCACCGGAGTACCAGAGACTTCGGCGGTATTGACCACTTCGCCCTGTGCCTGATCCAGCGGGGTGATGGTGTAGGACTGATCTTCGATCGCGCCGGAATCGCCCGGAGCAAGGTTGGCCCCGGTAGAAGGCGCGGTCAGCGCCGCGTTGGTCAGCCCAAGCTTGGCATCGGTCACACGCACATTGGCAAGCGAGGTGATGCCCGTATTGGTCACGGTCAGGTCATACAGAACCTCATCCCCGGCATCGCCCAGAATACCGTTCCCGTTGGTATCGGTCACCTGCGTGATCGCCTTGGTCAGTTCGATCCCCGGCGTCAGGCTGACGCCCGTTTCGGCGGTGTCCGGTTCGGTTTCCAGCGTGGTTCCGCCGGGCACATTGCCGGTGGCATCGGCCTCGTTCAGGATGGCATCGGTGGGGCTGGCGGCAGTAAGGAAATTCGCCGCATCGGTGGCGTCCAATGTGTAGGTGCCGGTGAAGGTCGCCTCATCCGTCGGGCTCAGATCGGTGGCGTCGGTGGTCGTGAAGACAACCGGGCCGTTGCTGGCGGCGACACCGCCGAATTCCGGGCCGGGATCGGTCACGGCAACATCGGTGATGTTGGTATTGCCGGTATTGGTCACGACCACCTGATATTCGATCGTGTCGCCTGCGGCAGGCGGTTCGGACAAGGTGTCGGACAGGATGGTCTTTTCAAGCGACAGTTTCGCGACGCGCGGCAGCGTCGCCACCGTGGGGTCATCGGGATTGTCGTCGCCATTGTAATCGGTGCCGTTGTTGACCGCCGTATCATCCGAGAAATCGGAGATCGGATCGCCGTACACATCCGTGGCCGTCACCGTCGCGGTGTTCTGCACAAAGCCGGTATCGATGTCGTCCTGCGTGATCGCATAGGTCGCCGTGTAGGTAATGGCCCCACCCGGTGCGAGATCGGGCAGATCGCCCTGCCCGTCGATATCGGCCCCGCCCGCGGGCGCGCCGATCACCGGCGGTGTGCCAGTGCCGGTAAAGGCAGGCGGAGTGCCCGCCGCTCCGGGGGGTGTTTCGATCACGTTGATATCGAAAATATCGAACTGATTGGGGTTACGGACCACATAGGTATAGGTCAGCAATTCCCCCGCGACAGGTGCGGCCGGGTCGGCAAAGGCGCTTGTATCGACGGTCTTTTCAAGTTCGACCGTGGACAGGAATTCCACGTTGACGGGCGTCGGATCATCCTCATTCGCGTCATCAGCGGACCCGTCGCCATCCGCATCGGGATTGGCCCCGTTGTCAGAGGTGTCCGCCAGCAACGGATTTGTCGCGCTGGTCTGACCGGACAGCACCCCTTCGCCCGTGACAGTGGCGGAGTTTTCGTATTGCGGCGTGCCGGTGGGCAGCGGGTCTGTCGGGTTGACCCGGACTTCGAATGTCAGAACACAGCTGCTTTCGGCCGCAATGGTCGCACCGGAGAGCGCGATGATATCTGCGCCCTCCCCCGTGAAGGTCGCGGTGCCGGTGCCACAATCTGCGGCCGGCGGTGTAAGCACCATGTAGCTGCCCCGCGACATATCGGCGGCGGTGGTTCCGGTCGTATAGGCCCCAAAAGACGGCGCCGCGCCGGTCAGAACATCGCTGACTTCAACGCTGTCCACCGCTTCGAGACTGAAGTTCTGAATGACAAAACGGAACGGCACATCGAACGTGCCATCGGGATTGAGCGCAGGCGTTCCCTGTACGGCCTTGGCCAGACCGATCCGCGCTTGTGGCACGATGGCGAAATCCCAGTTCGACGCATCCTCGTTACCGCCAAGAACGATCGTGGGGCTGGTCAGATCGGTGTAAAGCGGGCCGCCAGTGGTGCCGGGCGTGTTCTGGCCGTCGGTCTGATAGGCTTCGGTGATCGGACCGCGTGTGATGGTGTATTCGCCTTCGGGCAGCAGGCCGAACGAATAGGTGCCATCGGTTGTCGTGATCACGCGGTCGACGGAGTTCCCGTTCAGGTCGGTTCCGGTCAATGTCAGCGTGACCTCTTGGACATTGCTATCCCCCGGATCCTTGGTTCCGTCATCGTTGAAGTCGCGGAAAATCTCGCCCGAGATTGTCCCGCTATTCACCACCACGGTGCCGGTGCTGTCGTTATTGTCCGGGTCGGCGTCAAAGCTGCCGGTGGCCTCGACCGAGGCGGAGTTCGAGAAGGTCTGCGCATCCGTGGTTACGGTAACGACGCGGACCGGGACGGTGATTTCCAACACCTCGCCGATATCCATCGTCCCCGGCACACCGCCTGCATCCCCCAGTGTACAGGTAAAGCTGGTGCTGCCCTCGGTGCCGGTACAGGTGCCCGCGCCCGGCGCCACGACAACCGGTGTGGCGGTCAGGATCATGCCAGAGGGCAGGTTATCGGTCAGAACCGTCCCATCGGAGTTGCCGTAAGGCACGGAATCATCTTGGTAATTTTCAACTTGGATCGTCCAGCTGAAATCCTCGCCCAGATTGACAGGATCGCGGTCTGCCGTCTTGGAGTTCACCCGAACATCGACCAAGGAACGCACCGTGGTGGTCTGACCGATCTGATCGTTACCGGTATTGGTCTCATAGAACTCCGAATTATCGGCAGAAACCGTCGCCATGTTGGTGGCCGAACCTTTCGTATCCCCCTTGGCGACGATCTGGAAACTGGCGGACTCGCCTGCGGCCAGATAGGCAACGCTACACGTTACCTCCACGCCCAGATTGCCGAATCCGGAATTGGCGGGCGCTGTGCCTGGGTCCGTCACCGCGCAGGTGACGCCGTCGCCATCGATGAAACTGGAGAACCCAAGCCCGCTGGCAGGCATCTGATCCACGATCACCACGTTTTCCGCCGCAGAAGGGCCGCCATTGGTGGCCGTAATCGTGTAGGTCGTCTCGCCGCTGATTGGCAGCGGGTCCACGTCATCTGTCTTGTTGATCAACAGATCGAATGCCGGCTCGATGATATCGACAACCACCGTGGCGCTGTTATTGCCTGTATCCGTCTCTGCGGTGGTGGTTTCGATCTCCACATCGTTGGTCAGCGACGGATCGGGCGGCGTATTGCCCAGCGTCGCGTTATTCGGGCGGACAAGAATGCTGACGGTCTGTTGACCACCGCTGCCGATGATGGCCCACTCACACACCACATCGTTGTTGCTGCCATCGGTCGTATCGCCCGCCGCCAATGCGGTTGTGCAGGTGCCGCCGCCGGATGCAGAGGCCGAAACGAAGGTGACATCGTTCGGCAGCGTATCGGTGATCGACACATCGCGCGCCGGGCTCAGGATGATCCGTCTGCCTTCGGCATCTACCGGCTTGTTTTCCGCCGTCACGACGTACAGCAGATCCTGCCCGATGGAGGCCGGGTTCGGCGTCGCGGTTTTGGACACGGTGACGTCGGTCTGGTTCGTCATCATGTAGGACGCCGAACTGGTGTTGTTGTCCGGATCGGAATCGGCGGTGATCGTGCTGATCACCTTTGCCGTATTCGTTCGCGTCCAGGCATTGCCACCGGGACGAACACCGATGGTGATGGTCGGGCAGTCCACACCGGCCGTACATTCGGGCAGCACTGCAATGTTACAGGTGACCGAGCGCCCGCGCGAGCCTGCTGCGGCGCTGTCACAGGTCATGCCCGTGGTCCCTTGCGGATCGAAGCTCAAGGATTCCAGGCCGCCACCGGCCCCAGCGATATTGTTGATCAGATCCCTGACCTCGTCGGTGACGACCACGCCTTCCGCGTTCACGGGCCCGGACGCCGGAAGAACCGGGCCGTTATTGAGCACTTCGATGGTGAAGGTAACCACCTCGCCAGAGGGTACGGTCGTCGGCCCGTCGACGGTCTTGATCACCGAGACATCCGGCGACACCGCGCCGCCCTCGCCCGTGACCGTATACGCAATGATGTCGTTCGGGCTTTCGAGGTCTTCGATATTCGCGACCGGCGCGCTGACCTGAAGCGTGTTCAGCAGTGGCCCGGTGGTGGTTGGCGTGACCCCGGTGATGACCGCTGGCGTCGTCTGGCCGGGCAGCAAGGGATCGGATTCGGTGTAGGTGATCTGACACGTGATCACGACCGGCCCGGTTTGCGGCGCGGCGGGCGAACAGCTCCACCCGTTGTCGATGACGCTTGTGTAATCGGCACCGGCGGGGATCGTGTCTTCCAGTTGCAGCGTGCCATAGAAGGCCGCATTGCCCACATTGGTCGAACTGATGGAGAAGTCGTATTCACTGCCGACGGCAACCGGCTCTGTCGGGCCGGATTTATTGGCCTGATGGTCCACAACCGGGTTTTCTGCGATAACGCCGCCATCATCCGCCGTGTTGTTTGCAGGGTTGGGGTCCACCGGGCCTGCCGACGAAATCGTGGCTTCGTTGGCGACATTGACGCCGCCGGTATCTTCGATGACCAGAACCTCGATGGTGATGTCGCCCAACGAGATATTGGCCCCTGATCCGGAGCCATTGGCCTGCGTACAATCGATCACGTTTCCGGTCGACGCGCTACAATCCCAGCCTGTGCCCGCCGTATCGATACTGGTGACAGAATAGACCACCGGAACCACGTCGATGATCTGCACGTCCTGCGGATCGTCACCGGTATATTCGGAGGTCAGCGTGAAGGTCGCGGTCTCCCCCACCAGCAATTCATCGTCACTGATGGACTTGCCGATAGAAAGGTCCGACCCGGCCGTGACCGTGGTTTCGATGCTCGCGATGTTGTTGGAGCCGTCCCCATCCGCCGGAGAGCCGTTGGTCACAGCGCCCGAAGGCGTCACCGCAGACCCGTTCGCTGCGGAAAGTTGCCCCTGGAATGTGATATCGACCGTTTCGTTGACCCCGATCACGCCCGGAATGCTACATTCGTAATTCCCGCCGCTCAGAATACAGCCCGACGGCGGTGTGATATTTTGCAGCCCCGAGGGCACGGGAAAGACGAAATCGAACCCGTTGGAATCGTTCGGGCCGTTGTTTTCTGCCGTAAACACATAGTCCACCACCGTCCCTGATGGCGCGGTGCTGGGTCCAGTGACGGTCAGTTCGATATCGGCGCCCGCCGTTACCGTCGTCTGCTGGGACGCGCTGTTGTTGCCGCCGTTGGCATCCCCGGCGCTGGGGATGCTGCCGCTGAACGTGGGCGAGCCCGCCCCAGAGGTTTCCACTTGAGGCAGGAAGGTCTGCGCGCTACCGGCGTCGATCGGCGGCACATCACATGTCACGGAGGCGTCTGGCACACCAAGCGTCACACAGTTCAGCAACCCGCCCCCATCGACCATCGTGGTCCCGGCGCCAACGGTGAAGGTAATGGTGGTTGGCCCGGCATTGTTGCTGGCGCCAAAGGCGTCATTCCGAATTTCGACTTCGTAAACCAGCGTGCTGCCTGCGGGCAGACCGTCCTGGCCGGGATCCTCGATCCCCAATGCCCAATCGGGCAAAGCAAAAGCGGGACCGGCAAGAAGCGTGAAAAGAGCGAAAAGATAAGCCAGAAGCCGCGCGCGTTTGCGTCCCGATCGTGTCAGGCTGGCCTTGTCTGATCCACATTCCGCCGGACGCATCGCGACCGACTGTTGGGAATTCGACGTTTCACTCGTTAACCGTATCATGGACTGCAACCCTGTACCCATTCCTGCCGCCAGTCTTTGACGCCAACAGCGGAACGGCTGTGACTCTTATCTGCCTCGCAGCATCGTGATGGGCCGAAAGAAAAAAAGGTTAACGAAAGGTTGCTTGGTCGACTTTTTTGCAGAATAATTTTTAAGCAGACGTTTTTTTGTTTACTCTCAATTACATGCAAACACATCCTAATGTGCGATGTGGCGAAAAAAACACGGGGGAACGCGCCGGTAGATTTCCCCTTGGGCTGGACGCCGCCTAACTTCTACCCACTGCGACGATTCGGCACACTGGGATTCGGATAACGCCACCACCAAGGGTTGCGCCGTCTTCCCTTACGTCATTGGGCAGAAAAAAGCCCGCGCATCAAACATGCGCGGGCTTGCATCAAGCGGAAAATTTAACGGTTAGCGTGATGCCTTAGAACCAGGTGACGGTATCTTCAACCGACCGGCGCGTCTTGTCGAAGGCAGGCTCACCGGCGCGATAGCCGAAGCCGAACATCACTGCCGGACGCCAGGCATTCGTGTCGATGCCGAACTCCTGCTCCAGCACCTGTGTCGTTTTCTCCATGTCGAACCCTTCCATCGGGCAGGAATCGATGCCCATCAGGGCACCGGCCGTCATCATATTGGCAAGCACGATATACGCCTGTTTGCCCGACCAATCGAGGATTTCGCGATCCGTCGTGATGTTGTGATCGGTGCTTTGGAAGTTGCCATACGCGCCATTGAACATGCCGATCACGTCTTCCGGCAGATACTTCACCTCGCGGTAGAAGTTCTGCAAATAGTCGGAGCCCGCTTTCATCGTCTCGGCTGTGCTTGCAAGGATGATGCCGAAATGGCTCGCTGTGCCAAGCTGGCCGTCCGTGCCGCTCATCATGCCGTTCGCGCCCCACGAGAACGGGCGGAAGAGTTCGCGTTTTTCCGGCGTTTGGATCACCAGAATACGGAACGGTTCGTGCCCGAAGGATGTGGGCGACAGTCGGCCGGCCTCCAGGATGGTTTCGAACTCCCCATCGCTGATCTTGCGCTCTGCGTCGAACAGCTTGCAGGCGTGACGAAAGTTGAAGGCGTCGGTGATCTGCTTTTGCACATCTGCGTTGATTTGGGTGATCGCGTTCATTTCAGGCTCCATAAAGAGATGCTGTGTCTGAAGGCTAGATATCACCGGCTGGTTTCCATAAAATCCGCCAAGTCACGAGTACAGTATTCGGCTATTGGAGATAATCGATGGACATCCAGTGTCTCAGGCTTTTTGTGCGGGCGGCAGAGCTTCTGAATATTAGCGCCGCGGGCCGGGAACTGGGATTGGCCCCCGCCGTGGCAAGCGCTTGGATTGCCAAACTGGAGGGCGATCTTGGCGCACAATTGCTGCACCGCACCACGCGCAAGGTTTCCCTGTCGCTGGAAGGGTCGGATTTCCTGCCCTACGCGCGGGAGATTTTGGCGCAGGCGGATGCGGCTCGCGCGGCGCTGGGCGGATCGGATACGGGGCCGCAGGGCACGTTGCGCTTTGCCGCGCCCAGCAGTTTCGCGCAATTGCACATCATGCCGCTTTTGCCGGAGTTCAACACGCTTTACCCCGACCTGACGTTGGATTTGCGCCTGTCGGACACGCGGTTCGACGCGATCGAAGGCAGTTTCGATCTGGCGCTGCGCAGTGCGCCGCTTGCCGATAGCAGCCTCAAAGGTCGCAAACTGGCCGATGATACGCGCGTGATCTGCGCCGCGCCGGGCTATCTGCAAAGCCATGGCACGCCTCAAACCCCCAAAGACCTTGCCGGGCACAAATTCATCACATGGAAGACCAAGGCGCCGCGCGAAATGATCAATGCCGGGGGCGATACCTTCATGCTGGATCCTGCCGCCCTGACCTGCCGGGCCATTCTTGACGATGGGACCGCGCAGCGCGCGGCGACGCTGGCAGGTGCGGGGCTGTCGATCAATTCGCTCTGGAGTGTGGCCGACGACATCGCGGCCGGACGACTGCACCGGGTGTTGCCGGAATGGCGGCTCAACGATCAATCGGTTCTATGGCTGGTCTATCCCAAGTCGAATGTGCTGACGCCGAAAACCCGGCTGTTCATCGACTTTCTGATCGAGCGGCTGGGACAGCGCCGCGACTGGAGCGAGGCTACGCGCCCCCTGCCCGCCTAGTTCTGGCGCGTGGCCCACATGGCGGCCTGCGTTCGGTTACGCACACCGATCTTTCGAAAGATCGACCGCATATGCACCTTTACGGTGGAATCGCTGATGCCAAGATCGCGCGCGATTTCCTTGTTGGACTGACCGCCCAGTATACGCTCCAACACGGTTTCTTCGCGCGATGACAGCTGCGGCGTGCCATGATCATCATCCCTGCAATTCTCATGCGTCACCCGTTTCACCTGTATCCCGGATGTCGGCGCGCGCGCGGGCGGCACAAGGCGATACCCTTCGGACAGGGCTGGCAGCGAAGCCAGGATCAGGCTGATGGGCTTGTCGTCCGGGAAAATCCCGTTGACGCAATCGCCGACATCGCGGACCAGCTCTTGCTCCAGCCGGGTCGGACATACGATCGCTATGGCAAGATCTGGCCGATGCCCGCGTAATTCACGCAGATTTGCGCAGAAATCATTTTCGGTGGACCGACAGATGATCACGACAACGGCCTCTGCTGGGAGGCTGTCGCCGCCAGAAAGATCGTCAAGGATTGTCGAAACCTCATGGCCTGCATCATCAACCGCTTGGGCGATAAGGTCACGGAACATCCCCGCAGAGGATATAATGTTTATAAGCATTTCAATACAAAAGAAAATTTATCAACGCGCCCAGAAAAAAGCGCTTTTAAATCGTCCCCACTCGTCTGAAAGAATATTCGCCGTTTGGGCTTCGGGCAACCACTTTCGGGGAAGCAGTTTTGCCCTATTCGGTCATGGTGCGAGGGGCATCTGGGCCGCGAATCGCATGGTCACGCGGGGTAACATGTTGTTTTGACAACACCTTCTTTAGCAGCAGATCGGACAAGACTTGCGCGGCCTGGGCGCGAAACTTTCTTACCCGGCCAAGCGGACTACGCCTTTTGCGTCCCTCATGGCGGTTGGGACTACGCCTATTGGGGGAGGTTCCTGCCTCTTTCCGGGGAGTTTGCGCCAATATCCGCCGACCGGTCTACGCTGCCTGAGGGACAGACAGCCCCTGACAAACTGCTACGCTTGGACACGTTTCGAGGAAAGTTTTTTCCATTTTAGCAACACATGTCGATTGGGGTGATCGATGCTGGGAATGTGTTCAGAGCCAATTTTGGCGCGCGCGGCGACGTCCGGCGTTTTACACAGATTGATGTCTGCGATTTCACAACATGCGATTGCAGAAATAGACTTGGGCGACAGCGTTTTGACGCTGACGACGCAGGACGGGCACGGGCCTTTCAGGTTGGATGCGGTAACGCCTCCGGCCCTCGAGGACCGTGTCGGCGTTCGGTCTTTGACGCAGGACGTTGTGCCACCGGCAGAGGCCTGCGCGCTTTGCGAGGCGTTTGTGCTTGGGGCACCGGGGGCGCTTGAGGCTGATGGTGGCCCACAGATCGGAAGCGATCCGGTTTGGCATCGCTTCACGCTGCATCTGACCAATGGGCGGACCGACCGGGTCACGCTGCGTCTGGATGCGCCCGACACGCTGGAGACGGCCTGTACCTATCTAAAGTGCGTCTGGCCGGTATTGCGTCAGGACTGCCTGAACGCGCCGCAAAGCACGGACATGGCTGAGGTCGATCCCTTTGGCCCGGCTTGGAATTTGCTGGACCGGGTGGACATGGCGATGATCTTGCTGGATCGGCGCTGCCGGCTGTACCGCCTGAATGTCGCCGCGCGCGAGATGTTGGATGCGGGCCAGCCCATTGCGCGTGATCGTGGCAGCATCGGGCCAAGCAATCCCGACGATCAGGCCGCGTTCAAGACCGCCGTCCGGGCCATGGCAACCGCCCGCGACACCGATGGCCACGTGGTCTTTCTGACCTCACCCGAGGATGGACGCCGCATGCCGCTGACGCTGTCGCGCTATTTCCATCACGGTGTTCCGACACAATACGTTCTGGCGATGGTGCCGGTCCCCCCCTCGCCCGCGCGGGTCGAAGACCTTGTCCGGCAGATGGGGCTGACCAGTTCCGAAGCACGGGTGGCGGCGCTGCTGCAATTGGGGCTGAGCAACCGCGAGGCGGCAAAGATCGCGGGCGTTCGGCCAGAGACTTTCAACACATATGCCAAGCGGGTTCTGAACAAACTGAATGTCAGTTGCCGCACAGAGATGGCGCAGATGCTGACTTGGCAAGCCGCAGGAGGGCGTTCGGCATGAACCAGATCACAGGAAATCCCAATTTGGAGGATGACACGGCGGTCAAGGATGCGGATGACGCGCTGTCGCGGGCCACGGCGTCTGCCAGCGATGATGCGGCAGCGGAAGAGACCGATGCCGCGGCGGATGCGTCTGAAAACGCCGCGCCCCCGGACAAGACGGGCGCTGGCGACAGAAAACGCAGCCCGCCCGCGACCCGACAGGATCTCATCGAACTGCATTCGCGCATGGTCACGATGTTCAAGACGCTGAACCATGGCCTGGGCGAAATGGCGATGAAGACGGCTGAACGCGATCGCAAGGAATTATGCGATCGGATCGAGATCGTCGAAAAATCTTTGGACAGTGTCGAAGCGGCGTTGCGAGTCGAGTTGACACCGCAAATTCAATCCATTTTGCGAAGCGAATTGACGGCTTCGCCAGCAAAGAAAGGAGGCAATATATTCCGTATGGTGAGCGGTGTGGTTGTTGCCATCGCACTTGTGGTCGCGGGTTCTGTATTTAGCGCCGATATTCAGCCACTTACATCTTCTGCGACTGGCTATTTGCAACCATTGGTAGACCAAATCACCCCCATTTGGGGGCATTTTTCAAACTAGTTTTCTTATTCACTTAACGTATCGGGCTGGGTGATTCAGGAGGAGCATTTTTCCAAGACCTGAGTTGGCTTTGATACCGGTAATTTTTCAACCGAAAGGAAAGAAAGATGGCTACTCAATTTAATCCGTGGGACATTTGCGATCCCGAATTTGAAGAAATTGATCTGAGTAAGGCGTCCGGGAACAACGGCGTCACTGGTTACGGTACTGTGGGCGACGATCAGGTCGATATGCGCCTCGACGCGATGCCGGACAACTACGATTCCGATATCGGGGATGATGTGGTCGTCGGTAACTCCGACAACAACTACATCACGACTGAAGAAGGCTGCGACGTGGTCTGGGGTTGGGACGGTGACGACCTGATCAATGGCGGCGCCGACAAGGACGTGCTTTATGGCGACGATGCCGATTCCGACGGTGATGTGATCGGCGATCCCGATTACGACGACGGCAATGACCTGATCTATGGCGAAGGCGGTGACGACCTGATCTATGGTGAAGGCGGCAACGACGATATCGACGCGGGCGCCGACCATGACACGGTCTATGGCGGTTCAGGGGATGACGAAATCCTCGGTGGCACCGGCAATGACTACATCGAAGGTAATTCCGGCAATGACGTCATCATGGGTGACGACAATGACGGTTACCAATACGACGATGGCAACGACTTCATCCTTGCCGGCTCCGGCGATGACTGCGTTGACGGCGAAGGCGGCGATGACTGCATCTTCGGCGAAGACGGCAATGACACGCTCTACGGCAATTCCGGCGATGACGACATCAGCGGTGGCACCGGCGATGACCGTATTGCGGGCGGCACCGGCAGCGATTTCATTGATGGCGATGAAGGCGATGACGAGATCTTCGGCGACATCCGTCAGGGCACGGAAACCGACCTTGATATCGGTTCGGACACGTGGTCCGGCGTCAAGTTCGAATTCATCGGCGCGGCGGATGTGATCTTTGCCGGGACCGGCGATGACTGGGCCGATGGCGGCGCGGGCAACGACGAAATCCTGGGCGAAGAAGGTCAGGACCGTCTGTTTGGTGGCCGTGGTGAGGACTATGTCGACGGCGGGTCGGGCGATGACTCCATCAATCTCGGGCATGAATCCGACCTCGGTCTGGGCGGCTCCGGTGATGACTGGATCCTTGGCGCATCCGGCGATGACATCATGTTCGGTGACTCCGGCTTTGGCCTGGCGGGGCAATATACCCCCAGCTGGACCGCAAGCTGCTTCGACCACGAAGGCCTCAGCTATGACGAAGGCGAAGACGGCTGCGATGTCATGGGCGGCGGCGGCGGCAACGACATCATGTATGGCGAAGGCAAGCATGATGAAATGTGGGGCAACAAAGGTGACGACACCATGTATGGTGGCACCGGCGATGACCTCGTCAAAGGCGGCAGTGGCAACGATTACCTTGAAGGTAACGAAGGCATGGACGTCATGTGCGGTGATGCCGGCGACGACGAAATGTACGGCAATGACGGTAACGACTACATGTATGGCGGCACCGGCAATGACGACATGGAAGGCAATGCCGGCGACGACCGCATGAAGGGCAATTCCGGCAATGACGAGATGTACGGGAACGACGGCGCTGACACGATGTTCGGTGGCGCGGGCTACGACTACATGGAAGGCAATGCCGGCAATGACTGGATGTGCGGCGAAGGCGACGACGATACCATGTATGGTAACGACGGCGACGACGACATGTGGGGTAACGCCGGTAACGACTACATGCGCGGCAACGACGGCAACGACGAGATGTGGGGCAACCGCGGCGACGATACGATGTATGGCGACGCCGGTGTTGATACCATGTACGGCGGCAACGGCAATGACTGCATGAAGGGCGGCGACGACGACGATTACATCAGCGGCGGCCTTGGCATGGACGATATTGACGGCGATGCCGGCAATGACGCCCTGTACGGTGATGGCGGCGACGACTTCCTGCATGGCGGGACCGGCGACGACGTGCTGACCGGCGGCGCTGGTGGTGACGTCTTCGAGGTTCACCTGACCTGGGATGGCCTGTCCTTCTCGTCTGCCGATGGCAATGACGTTGTCACGGACTTCGACTTCAACAACGACAACGATGTGGTCACCTTCGTCATCGAAGATCAGACCGGTTCGACGTCCGATACCGATGCGTTCAACGCCCTGACCGGGGCAACGAGCGTGGTCGATAACGGCACCGACACCGTGATCTCGGTGGGCGGCGCGACCCTGACCTTGCTCGGGATTGCAGCGAACGCTCCGTTCAACTTCGACAGCCTTGAGACGATCAATGACTGGACCGATGGCAACCACCAGTACGAAGCCATCGACATCATCGTCAACGAAGGCGCTCTTGTCGAAATCTGATCCGGTCAACCGGGTATGAGATTGGCAGCCGCGTGCATTACTTCGCGGCTGCCACGCAAATCGGTCGCGCCGGATCGGGCCCTTTCCCGAACCTGCGCTTCCGGGGCCCTGGCTCGAGGGCCTCACGGGGTCACCCAGCCACCGCGGACGTCTTTGGGTCAGGGTGCCGTCATTTTATTCAGGTCAGTTTGAGGCGAAGTTATGAAACATCACAGATCATCCGTCTTTGAAGGTCAGCGCGGCGTCATTGCCGCCATCTTCATCGCGAGTTTCTTCGTTAACATTCTGGCCCTGACGGCACCCCTTTACATGCTGCAACTGTTCTCGCGGGTGATGAACTCCGGCAGTACCTCGACGCTTGCGGTCCTGACCATTGGCGCGGTTGTCGCGCTGCTTTTCTTCTTTTTCTTCGACACGATCCGGCAAAAGCTGGCCACGCGGCTTGGTACGCGGCTGGAAGACAGCCTTGGCCCCATCGTGATGAATGTGCTCGTGCAATCGGCCTCCGCCGAGGATCGGCGCGGCGCGCAGCCGGTGCGGGATTTGCAGGTGCTGCGCCGTTTCGTGGCCGGTCCGGTGTTTACCGCCCTGCTCGACGCGCCCTGGTCGCTTGTTTTCGTGGCCATCATGTTCCTATTCCATCCGGCGCTGGGCTGGGTTGCGATTGCAGGAATTTCCGTGCTGTTCGTGCTGGGCGTGCTCAGCGAGATCAGCGCACGCAAACCCAATGCAGATGCCGAACGGACTGGCCGGGCCGCACATGCGCTGGCCGAAGAAATGGTGCGCAACGCGGATGTCGTCCGTTCCATGGGCAAGACACCTGCCCTGATCGACCGGTGGCAGGCGCGCTCGGTCGTGTCCATGCTGTCGTCGAACAAGGTGGTCGACCGGGTCGCGACCTTCAGTGCGCTGGCCCGGTTCGCGCGGCTGGTGTTGCAGATCGCGATCCTTGCCGTCGGTGTCACGCTGGTTCTGCGCGGCGAATTGAACCCCGGCGTGATGATCGCCGCCTCTATCCTTCTGGGCCGTGCGGCGGCGCCTGTGGAACAGGCCATCGCAGGATGGAGCGCCCTGCTCTCCGCCGCGTCTGCCCGCCAGCGCCTGAACGCGATCCTTGCCGGGATCGAAACCGGAAAGGTCCGCATCGAATTGCCCGAACCCGAAGGCCGCCTGTCGGTTGAAAACGCGACCGTGGTCGTGCCCGCGCAGCAGAACCCGCTGATCTTTGATGTCACCTTTGATCTGCGCCCGGGCGATACGATGGGGCTGATCGGTCCCAGCGGGTCGGGCAAGACCACGTTGGCGCGCAGCCTCGTCGGGCTTCAACCCTTGGCGCGCGGTCACATCCGTATCGACGATGCCTCGCTGGAGGATTGGCCGATTGACCAGATCGGTGCGCATGTGGGGTTCCTGCCCCAGCGGGTTGAGCTGTTCGATGGCACCATCGCGGAAAACATCGCCTCTATGGATGAGAACGCCGACGCTGCCGATGTGGTGCGCGCGGCGAAACTGGCGCAGGTGCATAACCTGATCCTCAGCCTGCCGGGCGGCTATAACGCGCAGGTCGGCATGCGGGGGGAGCTTTTATCCGCAGGCCAGCGCCAGCGCATCGGTCTGGCCCGCGCCTTTTTCGGGGAAAAACGCCTGATCGTTCTGGACGAGCCCAATGCCAATCTTGACCCCGAGGGCGAAGAAGCATTGGCGCGTGCGGTCGCTGCGGCCAGTGCAGAGGGCTGCGTCGTCATCGTGGTCACGCACCGGATGGCCATTCTTCAACGGATGAGCCACGCAGGGCTGATGGTGAACGGACGGCTGACCAAGTTCGGCGCGGCGCGCGATATCCTCGCCTCCGCGACAGAGCCGATGGCCCCGCACGAGACATTCGAAAATCCCAAAGTCACCACGCTGCACCGGCCCCGCCCATCCTCGGGCAAGTCCAACGAAAAGGGCGATGATGCGCAGCCCCGCTCAGGAGCGTCCACATGACACAAGATGACACCCGACCGCTGACCAAGCCCAAAACCGGGACCGTGGGACCGCTGAACGGCAAGGTGCCCGGCAGTTTCGACCGCCCGCAAATCGTGGCGACCAAGGTGGCGGGGCTGACCTTTTGGCTATGCCTTGCCGGGTTCGGCCTGATTGGCGCGCTGTTCTATCAGGCGGCGACGCAGAAAATCCAAAGCGCCGTCGTTGGGGGCGGCACTTTTGAAATCGAAGGCGATCTTCAGGTCGTCGATCACCTTGAAGGCGGTATCTTGTCGGAAATCCTTGTCCGCGAGGGCGACGATGTGGCCGCCGGGCAGGTTCTGGCGCGGCTCAGCAGTGCGCGGGTCGATGCGCAGCTTGGCGTGCTGCGCAGTCAGCTTGCCTCCGCCCTGGCGCGCGAGGGACGGCTGCGCGCGGCGATGCAGGGCGCGGATGCAATCACGTTCTCGCCCGAGCTTGACGGCCTGATCGCTTCCGATCCGGCCTTGGCGCAGGTCAAAGAGACACAAGTGGCGCTGTTCCAGTCCAACCGGCAGTCCGATCTGGGTGAAATCAGCATTTTCGACGAACGTATCGCGCAGCTGAACACACGCCTCGTCGGTCTGGAGGGCGAGACCCAGATGCTGCACGCACAACTCACCATCGTCGAAGAGGAATTGGCCGATCTGCAAAGCCTCTTTGAAAAAGGGCTGGTGTCCAAGGCGCGGCTTTATGCCCGCGAGGAAGACCGCCTTGCCGTACTGGCCCGGATTGGCCAGCGCGAAAATGAACGGCAGGATGTGCTCGACCAGGTGGCCGAGGTGCGCGAGCGTCAATTGCAGGTCGCGCGGGATCGGCGCCAGCGCATCGCGGACGACCAGCAGGTGCTGACCGAAAACATCTTTGACCTACGCCAGCGTATCCGCAGCTATCAGGATGTACGGGATCGTCTGGACATCCGCGCCCCGATTTCCGGGCGGATCGTCGGGTTCGAGGCGAACACAATCGGCGCGGTGGTGCCGGCGGGCGGCGTGCTGATGCAAATCGTGCCGGGTGATGCGCCCTTCATGATCGAAGCGCAGGTTGCCACCTCGGACATTGATGAAATCGCGGTGGGTCGTGACGCGCGCGTGCGCCTGTCAGCCTATAGTTTCCGCACCACCCCGCCCATTGAAGGGCGCGTGTCCTATGTGTCTGCTGACAGCTTCTTTGATGAGGGTGCGGGCGTCAGTTACTACAAGATCCACGTGCAGATCCCCGCAGACGCCTATGCAAACCTGCCCGACAAGGTAACGCCGCATCCCGGTATGCCGGTGCAGGTCATGGTGGCCACGGGCGAAGAAACGGTTCTGACCTATCTGCTCGACCCAGTGCTCAGCGGGCTTGAAACGGCGATGATCGAAGGTGAGTGATCGGAACTGCCACACGCAGAGGTCGGCCGCCCGGTAGCTGGGATCGGGTAGCGACACGGCGGGTCAAGGTTTTGCGTTAACCCACGCTCCTCAACATGCCTTGGCCCGCATGTTCGCGAAGGCCGCGCTGGCAGGATCGCGTGGAGATGCGGACAATTTGGCTTTGAAGGTTGGGGCTTTCTTGCCCCCATATCTGCAGCATTAATCAATTAATAACTGGTCCTATGCTTTTTTGCACTCCGAGTGCCGAGATCCGGAGTAGTGTCTTGAAGGTTCAAATGACCAGACCGCAGAAGTCGCGTTACGTTAATGCCCTGTTAGTCGAGGATAACGCATTCGACCAAAAGCGATTTTCCCGGCTTCTCGAAGCGACGGGCCTCGACTTCATCCTGCGCCAAGCCTGCACGATCGCGGAAGCCTGCGATGTCATGGACTCCATCAAATTCGACCTGATCTTCGTCGATATGTCCATTGGTTCCGACAATGGTCTGGACCTGTTACCCATCGTGCGCGCGCATCGCACGAATGCGGATGCGCATCTGATCATGATTTCCGGCAATGGCGACACCGCTACCGCGCTTGAGGCGATCAACCGCGGGTTTTCGGATTACATCGACAAGGGCGATCTCAACATCGCCTCTCTGACGCGCGCCTCGCTCAACGCGCTGGAAAAGCTCCGCCTCACACGCGCGGCGGACGAGGCTAGCGCCGAAATGCGCGCTGTCGAAGCCGTGTTGCGATCCTTCTCCAAGGCCTGTTCCAGCGAAATGCGCCCGATGATCAACCGCATGATCCGGCAGGTGCGGCAGCTCAAATCGTCCAACGGCTCCGTCAGTTCCCAATCCGCACATATCGCCGAGATCGAAGGCACCTGCCTGCGGCTGGAAGAGTTCTTTCAAGACATGGAAGCACTTGCCGAAGACAATCAACTGACCAAGATCGCGATGGAGCAAGCGCCCGACATTCTGGACTCGTTGAGCCAGTTGCAGGAGCCGAAGCCCAACGAGTTCGAGGGGCTTCTGCGACCGAAGGTAACCAAACCGCCAAGCGTTTTTTCAAGAAGCAGCCGTGGTTAACAGGGCTCGGTCACGGTTAATCAATTAATAAGGAATTTCGGACAGGGTCACAGCGCAGTGTAAATCAGCGGCGGTTCTATGTTCGATTATATCCTCGACCTGTTCAGCGCGACGCAGTTTGTACCGCATGCCGTATGTCTTTTGTGGCGTCCGGATTTGATTGCGATGCATGGCGTGTCGGACCTTCTTGTCGCCTGCGCCTATTTCGCGATCCCGGTTCTGATCCTGCAAGCCGTGCGCCGCCGTCCCGATCTTCTGGATGCGCAGGTGGGCAGACTGTTCGCGACCTTCATTCTGGCCTGCGGGTTCAGCCATTTGGCGGGACTGGCCACGCTCTGGGTGCCCGCGTATGGGCTGCAAGCGGCGATCAAGGTCATGACTGCGATCATCTCTGTCTATACGGCCATCCAGCTTTACCGCCTGCTCCCCCGTTTTCTTGCCATGCCCAGCCAGTTCCAGATGGCGCTCCGCGACGCAGAGCTTTTGCAAAGCCATCGGCGGGCGGAGGAATCCCGCGAAATTCAGGAGAAGATGAGCGAATTCGCCTATATCGCGTCGCATGATCTGAAAGCGCCGATGCGCGGCATCTCCAACCACGCGCAGTTTCTTGTCGAGGATCACGCCGAAAGCCTGCCGGCAGATGCGCTCAAGCGGATCACCCGGATGCAGGAACTTTGCGCGCGGGTCGAAGAACTGATCTCCACCCTGATGCAATACTCACGCCTTGGCCGCCAACAAGCGATCGAACTTTTCGACACGAAACGGGAAGTCGAAAAGATCATCGAAACCTTGCGGGAAACGCTGAACGAGAAAAACGGCACGATCGAGATCGACACGCCATTGCCGCAGATCTCGGGCAATCCGGCGGAGTTCAACACGGTCATGCGTAACCTGATAACGAACGGCCTGACCTATAATGAAAACGACGAACGGACGGTTCACATCGGATTTCTGGACAGCGTCGAAGTCAACGGCAAGACGATGCGCAATGCCTTCTACGTCAAGGATAACGGGATCGGGATCGACCCGGAGTTTCAGGCCGACGTGTTCAAGATGTTCAAGCGGCTGAACACAAACGACAAATACAGCGAGGGCACGGGCGCTGGGCTCGCCTTCGTCAAAAAGATCGTCGAAACTTCGTCAGGGGAAATCGAGTTGCAGTCGGCGCTGGGCGCAGGCTCCGTATTCTACTTTTCCCTGTCCGCGCCCCCCGCAGCGGAAGGCCAAAGTTCCGCATGAAGATGTCGGTCAAAAACCGCATGCGTGTGCTGTGGGCCGTCATGGCCTTCGTCGTATTATCCGGCGTCACTGCCGAAATTCTGCTGCGGACAGTCCGCCACAAGATCCACCAATACGATGTGATGTATGGTGAACGACTTCCTAATGCGATTACGGGGTTTCACTCTGCGGTGGGCTATACCGGGCTGATCCACAACTTCAAAAATTATGTCCTGCGGCCAAGGGAATCTGGATACCGGATCGCCGCGGTGCGCAGCTATGACAAGGCGCTTTACAATCTGGGCGAGTTGGAAGCGCTGGCAGAACTGGCCGGGGTCGAGATCGACACGAACCCGATCCGCAGCACATTGCGCAGCTATATCGATGCGCTGAACGTCGTGGACGAACGGCGCGACGATGGCGCGGCGCCCGCCGAAATCGACGCGGTGGTGCGCATTTCGGATGCAAGTGCCGCCGTCAGTATCATTGCGATCGTTCAGGCGCTGCGCGTCAAGTCGCAACAGGAAACCCGCCGCCAAGTCGACGAGCTCGGGGCGATCCTGCGGGTTTTGGCGTTCCTCAATATTCTCGGGCCGCTCATCATCATCTGGATCGGCTGGTCGACGCTGCAATCTGACCGCGCGCAGAACAAGCTTCTGGTCGGACTGAACGAAGACCTGACGCGGCGAAACGCTCAATTGGACAGAACCAATCGCGAGCTTTCCGAATTCGCCTTCTTCACTTCGCATGACTTGCGCACCCCGATGCGCGGCATCGCTAATCACGCGCGGTTTCTGGTCGAGGATTTCGAAGACAAATTGCCGGCAGAGGGGCGCAAGCGCCTTGTACGCATGCAGGAACTTTGCGGGTCCATGGAAAACCTGGTCGAGAGCCTTCTGGCCTATGCCGACGCCACCGCAAGAAACGCGCCCGAATGGAATGACCTGACCGAAATCGTCACTGATCTTGCGGATAATCTGCCCGACGGGGTTCAGGGCGAGGTCATTCTGGAGACGAGCCTTCCCAAGCTGTTCTTCGACCCGCTGCAACTGCGCACCTGCTTGCGGCACCTCATCGTGAACGGGCTGGTTTTCAATGAAGAGGCGCAGAAAACGGTCTGGGTCGGCTTTGCGGACAGCGTGTTCGTCGATGGCGAAACCCTGCACTCCGCTCTCTATGTCCGGGACAACGGAATTGGGATGGAGGGCGAATTCAGCGAAGATATCTTCCGCCTTTTCAAGCGCCTGCAACGCCCCGGAAAATATGGCGAGGGCATCGGCGCGGGGCTCGCATTCGTCAAGAAGATCGTCGAGGCGAACGATGGCGTCGTTCGCGTCACCTCTACCCCCCACACGGGCAGCAGTTTTTACATTTCATTTCCCGACAAGGAGTCGCGATTAAGATGGATCAAACCTCAAAAGCCATAATGATCATTGATGATAATGACGATGATTTCGAAGCCACCGAACGCGCGCTGCGGAAAAGCAGTAACCTTGCGAACCCGTTGATCCGTTGTAGCGACGGGGCTGAGGCGTGGGACATGCTCAACAATCAGGACAACCTGCTTCCGGCGCTGATCCTTCTGGATTTGAACATGCCGGGGCTGGATGGCCGGCGGCTTTTGGCGCGGATCAAGCAGGACGAACGGCTTTGCGTCATCCCCGTCGTGATCATGACCACATCGACGCGGGAAGAAGATGTCTCTCAATGCTATGCGATGGGCGCCAATACCTATGTGCGTAAACCCGTGTCGTGGAACGAATTTTCAGAGGCGATTTCCCGTCTTCACGACTATTGGTTCCACTTCGCGCTTCTTCCAAAACAGGTCTGAGCCGTGGGCGACATTTCCCTTTTGCTTGTTGACGACAATCCTGAAGATCGGGAATTCGTCACGCGGGCGCTCAAACGCTCCGGCCATTCCTATCATCCGGTGACCGAGGCGCTGGACAGCACCGAATGTCTGACGTGGCTCAGCGACGGCTTGAATCCCGATTGCATCTTGCTGGATTACTCCCTGCCCGGTCGTGACGGCTTGGCGACGCTGGAAAAGATCGTGGCGATGTTCCCTGATACGCCGGTGGTGATGATCACCGGTCAGGGCGACGAGGCGATTGCGGTCAAGGCGATGCAGATGGGCGCACAGGACTACATTCCCAAATCGTCCATGACGCATACCGCGCTGGATCGCAGCATCACCAACGCGATTGAGCGTTCCGGCATGACAAAGATGATCCGGGAGCAGCGACAAAGCCTTGAGGCCTTTTCCAGAATGCTCGTGCATGACTTGCGCGCGCCACTCAGGTCGATCACCGGGGCGATCGAGTTCCTGTTCGAAGACCTGCCCGACCCCGTTGTTCAGGAACATAAGGAGATGTTGGATTTCGTGAACCACGGTGCGCAGCGCATGGATCAACTGATCGTCGCGTTACAGGCCTATAATAGCCTTGATGATTCCGCGCCCGAAGCCACGCGCGTCGATCTGAATGCGCAGATGGAGGCGGTCGCGCAAAACCTGTCGATGGATCTCAAAACAGCCAATGCTGAACTGGGCATTGCGCCGGACTTGCCGGAAATCCAAGGCGACGCGCCCTTGATTGTTCAGCTTTTCCAGAACCTTGTGAGCAATGGGCTGAAATATAACCGGTCGGACACGCCGCAAGTTCAAGTATCTGCGCGCAAGACGAATGCTGCCATTCAGATCCTTGTTCAGGATAATGGGATCGGGATTTCGCAAGAAGATGCGGCCCAGGTGTTTGAACCGTTCTTGCGCTTGCATTCGGAACGGGAATTCGAAGGCACCGGTTTGGGGCTGGCGACATGCAAACGCATCATGGAGCTACATAACGGCCGCATTTATTGCAGGCCGGGAAATGACGTCGGCACCGTTTTCGTTTGCGAGTTTCCGGCCCGTACTTGAACGGCCGCCGCAAAGAACAGGCACCGCCCGGAAGCCGGACGGTGCCCATGTCACTATCAACCAGCGATCAAATTAGCTCGCCGTGTTTTCCACGATAAGGGCAATCCCCTGCCCGCCACCGATGCACATGGTCGCCGCGCCGTATTTGCCGCCGGTCCGTTTGAGTTCGTAAAGCAGCTTGGTGGCGATAATCGCCCCGCTCGCGCCCACAGGGTGACCAATCGCGACGGCGCCGCCATTCGGATTGACCTTTGCGGGGTCAAGTCCAAGCTGGGCGGTCACCGCACAGGCCTGCGCCGCGAAAGCCTCATTGGATTCAATGACATCAAGATCGTCCACCGTCAGCCCCGCACGGGACAGGGCGTTCTGCATGGCGGGCACCGGTCCCATCCCCATGAATTGCGGATCTACCCCGGCATGACCATAGGCCACGATGCGGGCCATCGGCGTGATCCCATGTTTCTTGGCCGCGTCCGCGGTCATCAGAACCAAGGAGGCCGCGCCATCGTTCAGGCCGGAGGCGTTGCCAGCCGTCACCCGCCCGTCCTTGCGGAAGGCCGCGCGCAGTTTCGCCATGCCTTCAAGGCTGGCATCGGAGCGGACATGTTCATCCGTTGTGAATTCGGTATCGCCCTTGCGGCTGCGCAGCGTGATCGGCACGATCTGTTCGGCAAAGCGCCCTTCGGCAATCGCCTGCGCCGCACGGCGGTGGCTTTCCACGGCGAACGCATCCTGATCTTCGCGCGAAATCTGGTATTTCTCGGCGACGTTTTCGGCAGTGATCCCCATATGGCCGTGGCCGAACGGGTCATGCAGCGCGCCCAGCATCATGTCGACGACCTCCACATCGCCCATCTTCTGGCCCCAGCGCGCGGCGGGCATGGCGTAATTGGCGCGGCTCATGCTTTCGGAGCCGCCTGCCAGCACCACATCCGCATCGCCAAGCGCCAGAGCTTGCACGCCAGACACAACCGCTTGCAGGCCAGAGCCGCACAAGCGGTTCACAGTCAAGGCTGGTGCGGTTTCCGGCACGCCTGCACCCACTGCGATCGTGCGCGACAGATACATGTCGCGCGGTTCTGTGTGGATGACATTGCCGTAGAATGCCTGCCCGATGACGTCCGCCGTCACCCCCGCGCGTTCAATCGCCGCGCGTGCGGTTTCAATGCCAAGCTCCGTCGGCGCGATGCCCTTCAAAGCGCCCCCGTAATCCCCAACGGCGGTGCGTGCTGCGGATGCGATAACGATCTCGGCCATGTCTCTCTCCCATTAATCCATTGCGCGTTTGGTGCCATTGCGCGGCAGGGCTTGCAAGGCCGGGCCGGTCAAACGTCACGTTATGGGGCTTTGGATGGTCGGGATGCGCGGGGCGACGCGCCAACTGCGCGCGTCAGAAGAACGCCTCTACATTCAGGCCGACGGTGACCGCGCCGATCGGGGCACCGGTTGCGGGATCGATCAGGGTAAAAGACACCTCCCCCTGATAGGTTTGGGTGCTTTCATCAAACGAGATTTCGTCCACATGGATCGCGCCTGCGCCAACCCCATGGGTTTCCTGGAACTTGGCTTCGTCCCCTTGCCAGAAATCGGAAGTGACGCCCGATGCCGCGACATTCAGGCCGCGCGCATCCATCACGAACACCTCTGTGATCATGCCATCGGTGTTTTCGACCTGCGACCGGATCGCGTCCGACGCGGCAGAGCCCATGATCATGTCGATCAGCGGCGAAGACGGGGCGCCGATTTCTGCCCGCCACTGGTTATCCAGCGCGACGACCTCCTCATCGCTCAAGCCCGATGTGGCCACGTTCCGCGCGACGACTGCGTTCACGATTTCCGGGTTGGACATCCACGTCATCACGCTTTGGCGGACATATTCCGTCATCGCGGCCGATGGATCGCTGGCAATGACCGGAAGCGCCAGCAAAGATGCAATCGCGGTCAGTCTTACGGTTGGCATATATCCAAGGCTCCCTCTATCGCCGGCGCAACGCCGGACCGGTCTGCGCCCTTCGGACCCTGCCATAGGAGAATTAAGCGAAGGTTGATCCGGCTGCGATCCTTCAGACCGTCAGCAGATTCAAAGAGGTGGCTTTCTGGATTGCATGGGCCGTGGTGTTCGCATCCAGCGACTCGCGGGCCATCCGCAGGTGCTTTTCCACGGTATTGGCGCTAAGCCCCATGATCACGGCGATGTCCTGCATGGTCTTGCCCTGCGCAAACCAGTGCAACGCTTCGAGTTGGCGGGTGCTGAGCGGGCGGCGTTGCCCCGGCAGCGGCAGGCTTGCGATCCGAAGGTGGAGAAGGTTCGACAATGTCTCGATATGTGCGCCGACCTCGCGCCAGAGGTCATCCGCCTCGGGCTGTTCGATGGCGCCAGCGGGGCTTAGACCGATGACACCGTGCATCCCGCGCACGACATCATCCAGCGATCCCACAAAGCCAGACCGCAGCCCGAACTGCGCGTTAAGCTCTGCAATGCGCATATGCTGGGGTTTGATCTCTCCGTTGAACTGCGCGGCGGCGGCGGGCCAACTGACGAAACCGGAATTCTGCGCGGCCCAGGCATAGGTCGGGGAATAGAGATAGAGTTCTTCCTCGATATAGGCGTCGGCATAGACCTTGGGGCCGTGGTGCAGGATCAGCGCATCCCGCAGATCCCCCAGACGCGCATCCTTGGGCATCCGCGTCGCGCCATACAGCATCTTGTCAAATCCGAACCCCTCGCAGGCCGCGCAGAAAATCTCCCACACGATGTTCGAATCCTGCGACGCCACCATTTTCTGCATGGCTTCTGCGATGACCTGCGGGACGTCTTCTCTGCTCAGAGGCATGCACGGATTCCTTCAACCGCGAAAGTATTGCGAGAAAAACAGTTTTTTCTCAAGCCTCAGATGACTTCCGGTATCCCGTTGCAACGACGAATTTCTCGGAACTGTCGGCGCGGGAGGCTGGCGGTTTGACATTGGCCACCTTGGTAAAACGCTGTTTGAGCAGCTTTTGCAGGTCGCCTTCGGCCCCGCCCGCCAGGACCTTGGCGACGAAGGTGCCCCCTTCGTCCAGCACGTCGAACGCGAAATAGGCCGCGGCCTCGCACAAGGCGATGATGCGCAGGTGATCGGTTTGCTTGTGGCCCGACGACGCCGCCGCCATGTCCGACATGACCACATCGGCATCGCCGCCCAGCCATTCCTTCACCTTCAGATCGGCGTCGTCCTCGAGAAAATCCAACTGGTGGATTTCGGCGCCCGCGATCGGTTCGACCTCTTGCAGATCGACGCCCAGAACGGTGCCCACGGCCTTGCCGGACTTCTGTCCCAGCGCATTGACGCGTTTGACCGCCACCTGGCACCAGCCACCGGGCGCGCAGCCCAGGTCGACCACCCGCGCACCGGGCACCAGAAAGCGGAACTTGTCGTCCAGTTCCAATATCTTATAGGCCGCCCTGCCCCGATAACCATCGGCGCGCGCACGTTTCACATACGGATCGTTCAATTGCCGTTCGAGCCACCGGGTCGATGACAGCTTGCGACCACGGGCGCTTTTGACCTTCACCTTCAGATCGCGCTGGCCCCGCCCCGATGTATTCTTGCCCTTGTCGCTCACGCTCGTCATCCCGTGTTCATTCGATTGATATCATGGCGCGCCCCGCATCCGGCCCGCCCCGATCCCTGCTGGATCAAAACGGCCCGTCTTCCAAGACGCCATGTGCGGTCATTTGCGCATAAAGCAACCCTTCGCGCAGGCCCCGATCCGCAACCGACAACCGGTCCGTCGGCCACAGACGCATCAGCGCCTGCAGGATCGCAGAGCCGGACATGATCAATGCCTGGCGATCCTGACCGATCCGCGGGTCGGCGCGCCGCCCCGTAGGCCCAAGGTCCAGATAGGACCGGATCACCTTGTCGATCTGGGTCGAGGTCATGCGCAGGCCGTCCACCTTGTTGCGATCATAGCGGCGCAGTCCCAGATGAGATGCCGCTACGGTCGTCACCGTCCCGGAGGTGCCGACGATCTGAAACCGTTCATGCGCCTGCAAATCCCGGTATGGTGCGAAATCGGCAAGGTTTTCCTCAAAGAACCAGCTCATCAGCGCAAAGCGCGCGGAATCGTCTTCCACATCGTTGAACTGGTCCCGCAGCGTCGCAACGCCCAGCGGCACGGAAATCCAATCCACCACCTTGGCAGCGGGAAACGGACCTTCGGGCGCAGAGAACCCGGTATGCAGCCGCATGATCGCACGGGGCCGGTCCCGCTTGGGCACCGACGCGATGTCGATCCAGACCAGCTCTGTCGAGCCGCCGCCGATATCCACCACCAAGAGCTGCTCTGTCCGGGTGGACACCAGCGGTGCGCAGGAAATCACGGCAAGCCGGGCTTCTTCCTCCGGCTGGATGATCTCAAGGTTCAAACCGGTTTCCCGGTGAACGCGGTGCACGAACTCTTCGGCGTTGACCGCGCGGCGGCACGCCTCGGTCGCGACCAGCCGCATATGCTTGACCTTGTGCTTTTTCAGCTTCTGCTGACAAATCCGCAGCGCCTGCATCGTCCGCGTCATGGACGCACGCGACAACCGGCCCGAATGCTCCAGTCCGGAGCCGAGCTGAACGGATTTCGAAAAGCTGTCGACGACATGAAATCCGCTGCCCTTGGGCTGGGCAATCAGCATGCGACAACTATTTGTCCCCAAATCCAACGCAGCATACAGCTCCGACGGATCGGGAAGTTTCGGCGCGGGGCTCTCTACCGGTCTAGGGAAGGCGCCCGCACCACTGGGACGCCTGGGCGCCATCGTCGCGCCCTCCTTTATCGTGTTGTCTTGGACGATAATCACTCAAGGCCGCAGGAGCAAGCGTTGCTGTGATCCCCCTAAGCGTGTCGCCGGGCCCTAGGCACCAAAGCCCCGGCGCAGGCATAGGTCGCGGATTGCCCGCGAGTCGTCGAAAACGGCGCAGTGAGCGCGGACCATTTGCTTAGGAATGACAGCACGACATGCAAGGAATCACAGATGCCCGATGTGACAATCGTTTACTGGCGCGACATCCCCGCTCAAGTCATCGTGGGCAAGGGTCGGCGCGGCGCAAAACGCCAACTGGAAGAACGGTTCGAACAGGCGATCGACCGTGCCGCGATGAAGGTCGGCGCGCAGGATACCGACGCCTATCTGGCGGAATGGCGCAAAGCGGCCCCCTATGAGGTCGAGGGCGATCCGGCCGAGATCGTCGAAGCCGAAGCGGCCCGGATCGAAGCTGAATACGACCAAGACCGCATCAAACAACTGATTGCCAACGACGGCTGGGCATGAGCCCGCGCCCCATCAAGGAGGTTCTGAAAATGGCCCTGAGCCTGTTCACACGCCGCGAAGACGCACCGAGCACGCAGGTTGTCTCGCCGCAGATGGAAGCCTTCTTGCAAGGCTATTCGATCGAGGTCATGCCGCGCACCGCCGAAAAGGTCGAGGACTTCCGCGATCTGCTGCCCAAGGGCACCCGCGTCTATGTCGCGCATATCGAAGGCACGCCGATCGACGATATGGTGCGCACTGCCGCGCGGTTGAATGCCGAAGGCTACCCGGTGATGCCGCATTTTCCCGCGCGTATCATCAAGGACCGCGCAACGCTGGCCGATTGGATCGCGCGCTATCAGGGCGAGGCCGATGTGCGTCAGGCGCTGTTGCTGGCGGGCGGCGTGACCACCCCTCATGGGGAGTTCGACAGTTCCATGCAGCTGATGGAGACCGGCGAATTCGACAAGGCCGGATTCACCCGCCTGCACGTGGCCGGGCACCCGGAAGGCAACAAGGATATCGATCCCGATGGCAGCCGCACCAATGTCGATGCGGCGCTGCTGTGGAAGCAGGGTTATGCCGAGCGCACGGATGCGGAAATGGCCATCGCCACGCAATTTGCGTTTGAGGCCGGACCGATCATCAAATGGGCCGATGACCTCAAGGCGGCAGGTGTCGATCTGCCGATCCATATTGGCATCGCTGGCCCCGCCAAGCTGCAAACGCTGATCAAGTTCGCGATTGCCTGCGGCGTGGGACCGTCGCTTAAAGTGCTGCAAAAGCGCGCCAAGGACGTCAGCAAGCTGCTGCTGCCCTTCGAGCCGACAGAGGTTCTGTCCGAACTCGCGGCGCACAAGGCGGCCAATCCCGACTTCAACATCACCAATGTGCACTTCTTCCCGCTGGGCGGGATCAAGACCAATGCGAATTGGGCGATCGAGAATGGCGGCGCGGCGACCAAACCCGCCAGTGTGACCGGATAACCCGGCCCGAACCAGCCGCACGCGCACTCCATGCGAAACTTACCGGGACTGCGCCTCGCGATTTACTCGCAAAGCGGGTATGACCCAAAAGACAACAGGGCAGTATCAGGTCTGCCGACCAAAGAAAGACAGGGGTAATGACGAGAACGATTGTTGAATCGAAGTCGAAGACCGCCGTGATCGGTTTCGACGAGCCGTTCTGCGTGATCGGGGAACGGATCAATCCGACCGGGCGCAAGAAACTGGCCGCCGAACTCGAAGCGGGCGATTTTTCGACCGTCGAGAAAGACGCATTGGCGCAGGTCGCCGCCGGTGCGACGGTTCTCGATGTGAATGCGGGCGTTGTCTATAACTCGAACCCCGATCCCAACCAGACCGAACCGCCGCTCATGCGCAAGATGATCGAACTGGTGCAGGGGCTGGTGGATGTGCCGCTGTGTATCGACAGTTCGGTGCCCGGTGCGTTGGAGGCCGGGCTGGAGGCGTGCGAAGGCCGCCCGCTGCTCAACTCCGTCACTGGCGAGGAAGAGCGGCTGGAACTGATCCTGCCGCTGGTCAAGAAATACAACGTGCCGGTCGTGGCGATTTCCAACGATGACACCGGCATTTCCGAAGACCCGGACGTGCGGTTCGCCGTCGCCAAGAAAATCGTCGAACGTGCCGCCGATTTCGGTATCCCGGCGCATGATATCGTGGTCGATCCGCTGGTTATGCCAGTGGGCGCGATGGGTACGGCGGGGCTTCAGGTGTTCACGCTGGTGCGCCGTTTGCGCGAAGAACTGGGCGTCAACACGACCTGCGGCGCGTCGAATATCTCCTTCGGGTTGCCAAACCGGCACGGGATCAACAATGCATTCCTGCCGATGGCGATGGGCGCGGGCATGACCTCTGCCATCATGAACCCGGTGGCGCTGCCGGTCGGGGCCAGCAAGATCGCTGAAAAACGTGCGGCGGTCGAAGAAGCTGGCATCGTGCTGCCGCCGGACATGGATGACGAAACCTTCTGCCAGATGTTCGGTCTGGGATCCACAAAGCCGCGTCCGGGCAAGGAAATGGAAGCCATCCGCGCGGCCAACTTCCTGACCGATAACGACCCGCATGGGGCGGAGTGGATTCGGTTCAACAAACCCGCGGACGGGCCGGAAGGCGCACGTGGTGGCCGTGGTGGCCGTGCCGGTGGACGCCGCCGACGCGCCTGAATTCACAGAATAAAATGCAAGAACATGGGCCCGGTGCAATGCGTCGGGCCCAATTCGTTTGGAAAACTCTAAAGGCTGTAACGATACCTTAAGCCCCCTGCCCCTAAAAACCCTGCATCTCAGGAATCGACGATGGGGATACGTGCATGTGCATTGGTGAAATCGAAGTTGGGGCAATCGGGACATGAGTGAACCTTTACACCTTCCCGAGCGGTTGGATCTCGCTGCGGCAACGAAACTCGCCACCGACCTGCGGGCCATGGACGGTGATATCACGCTCGATGCGTCTCAGGTGAAGCATCTTGGCGCGCTGTGCTTGCAAACGCTTGTGGCCGCGTCTCGGAAAGCCAAGGCAGGCGGTCACAGTTTTGCGCTGACCGACACCCCGGAGAAAGTTCTGCACCAGTTGGAATTCATGGGCGCCTCGCCCGAACAGTTGAGGGAGGGCGCACTGTGACCTTGGAAGTTCTTGCAGTCGACGACAGCCGCACCATGCGCAACATGATCAAGATGGCACTGAATACCGGCGATTTCGAAGTCCATACCGCCGATGATGGTGTGCATGGGTTGGAGGTGCTGGAAGGCATCTCTCCGGACGCGATCATCACCGATATCAACATGCCGCGAATGGATGGCTTCGGCTTTATCGACGCGGTGCGCGAACAGGAAAAGCACCGCGCGACCCCCATTCTGGTGCTGACCACGGAAAGCGCGCCGGAACTCAAGATGCGCGCGCGCGAAGCAGGCGCGACAGGCTGGATCGTGAAACCGTTCGATCCGAACAAGCTGATCAAAGCGTTGCACATGGTGGCGGGCTAAGGAACCAGCGATATGAGCCAAGATACCGATCCAATGGCCGAAATCCGCGCCTCGTTTTTTATCGAAAGCGAGGAACTGCTTGAAGCATTGCAGGACGGCCTGACCAGTCTCGAAGATGGCGATGAAGATGGCGAGGTCATCAACGTCGTGTTCAGGGCCGTACATTCCATCAAAGGCGGGGCCGGCGCGTTTGGACTCGAAGCGCTGGTTCGCTTCGCGCACCGATACGAAACCGCGCTGGATGAGGTGCGTGGCGGCCGGATGGAGGTGTCGGACAAAGCGCTCAAGCTGTTCTTTCAGGCCGCAGACCACCTTTCCGATCTTGTGCGCGAATCCCGCGACGAGGGTGAATTGCCGACGGAGCGCTCGCAGGAGCTTTTGGCGCAGCTTGACGAGTTGATCGGCGATGACGGCGAAGACGCTGCCGAGGAAGAAATCGACTTCCAACCGGCGGGTCTCTCCCTTGACCTTGATCTCGGGCTGCCGGGTCTGCCGCCTCTCGATCTTCCGGTTGCCGAAGACGCCCCAACGGAAGCACCCGGTTTCAACATTCACTTCAAGCCGCAGCTTGAACTCTATGAAACCGGAAATGAGCCCTTCCAACTTCTGAAGGCGCTGCACGAATTGGGCGATTGCGAGGTTGAGATTCTATGTGAAGACATCCCTGCCCTCGACGATCTGGCGCCAGAAAAGTCGTACCTGGCGTGGAATATCAAGCTGACAACGGCTGCCGACGCGGCTGAGATCAATTCGGTCTTCGAGTTTGTCGAAGGTCTGTGCACATTGGAGATCACCCCATTAAACGCGGCTGCAAGTGCGCCGCCCCCGCTCGACTTGTCCCTGCCTGGCGATCTGCCCCCGCCGCCGCCGACGCTCCCGGACGACGACGACGTGCCAGTGATGGCGGCAGAGCCGGCACCGACAGAAACGGATCCGGTGCCGGTCGCCGAAACATCGGAGCTGAAACCGGAACCAAAGGCGGAAAAGCAGACCAAAGCTGCCGGCGGCGGGAAACAACCGGCCGCGAAGTCCGTGGTGCGTGTAGACCTCGATCGGATCGAACGGCTGGTAAATCTTGTGGGCGAGCTTGTGATCAATCAGGCGATGCTCTCGCAGAGCCTTGAACAAGCGGGCCTCTCTCCGCATTCCGACGCGATGAACGGTCTTGAAGAATTCCAGCGTCTCACGCGGGATATTCAGGACAGCGTCATGATGATCCGCGCGCAGCCGGTGAAATCGTTGTTCCAGCGCATGTCGCGTATCGTCCGCGAGGCATCCTCTGCCATCAAGAAAGATGTGCGGCTGATTACCGAAGGTGAAAACACCGAAGTCGACAAAACAGTCATCGAACGCCTTGCCGACCCGCTGACCCATATGATCCGAAACGCCGTGGATCACGGCCTTGAAGACACGCAAACCAGACTGGATGCCGGAAAATCCGCGCAGGGCAACGTCCGTCTGAGCGCCTCGCACAAATCGGGCCGCGTCGTGATAGACGTGTCCGACGATGGGGGCGGCATCAATCGGCCACGCGTTCTGCAGATTGCGATCGAAAAAGGTTTGATCCCCGAAGATTCGAACCTCACCGACACCGAGATCGACAACCTGCTGTTTTTGCCGGGGTTCTCCACCGCGAAAGAAGTGTCTGATCTGTCCGGCCGCGGCGTGGGTATGGATGTGGTGCGCACCGCCATTCAAGCACTTGGCGGCCGGATCACCATTCAATCGGAACCCGGCGTCGGGACGACCTTTTCGATTTCCTTGCCACTTACCTTGGCGGTCTTGGACGGGATGGTCGTCGAGGTCGCGGGCGAGACGCTCGTTGTCCCGCTCAATCTGGTCATCGAAACGCTCACGCTCAGCGATGTCGATATGGATATGATCCGGCCCGGCGTTTTGTCCATCAGGGTGCGTGGCGCCTTTGTTCCCGTCTTCGATCTTGGCGTCGCTTTGGGATACCGCGAACCTTTGGAAGACAATTCCGGCTGCGTCGTCCTTTTGATTGCCCATGAAGATGGCCAGAGATTTGCAATTATGATCGACGATATCCGAGATCAGCGCCAAGTCGTGATCAAGGGGCTCGACGAAAACTTCTACAGGTCTCCCGGCATCGCTGCCGCGACCATTCTCGGTGATGGTCAGATCGCCCTGATCCTCGATCCGACCGACATCGTCCATCAGGCAGGGAATGCTGCCCCCCTTCTGGATCCCGCCTTAGTATCAGGAGCGTCGTCATGACTGATCTCGACAGCACCAGCAAAGAATTGCTGACCTTCAAACTGGGAAACCAGGAATATGCACTCGATATTATGTCGGTCCGGGAAATTCGCGGCTGGACGAAAACGACCCCGATGCCTCACGCCCCCGCCTTCATGCGCGGCGTGATCAACCTTCGGGGAACTGTGCTTCCGGTTATCGATCTTGCCGCGCGCCTGGGGCTTCCGCCCACCGAGACGACCGAAAGGAATGTCATCATCGTGGTCAAATGCAATGACTGTATGACGGGTCTGCTTGTCGATGCGGTCTCTGACATCATCGCTCTTTCGGCAGACGATATGCAGCCGCCGCCGGACGTCACGAATGATGGCGGCGCGAATACCATTCGCGCGTTGTCGCTCATCGATGAACGTATGATCCGCATCCTCGAGTTGGAGAGCGTGATCGCCAAGGCGGAGAGCGTAGCAGCGTGACTTTCGTTGAACAGACCCCGACACGCGGCGGCGCCGAACCCGGCTTCGATGCGTTGTCGAAACTGGCCTATGATGAGGCCGGCCTTGTCCTATCGGACAGCAAGGCTGCGATGATCAAGTCCCGGTTGCGACACCGGCTGAAGGCGCTTTCCATCGACAACCTTGAGGCCTATTGCAACTACGTGAAGTCCGACGCCCAGCAGGTCGAGCGCCGGCATATGATCTCTGCGCTGACGACCAATGTCTCCGGATTCTTTCGAGAGCCGCATCACTTCGAACAGCTCAAGTCAGATTTGGTTCCACGCATGGCCGAGCGGATCAAAAACGGCGAAGCGGTCCGCATATGGTCTGCGGGCTGCTCCAATGGTCAGGAGCCGTATTCCATCGCGATGCTGCTCGCGTCCGAGGACCCCGTTTTCCGGAGTGGGGATTTCCGGATCCTTGCAACGGATATTGACCCCCAGGTCGTCGCCTATGGGGCGACCGGGCGCTATACGGAAGCTCAGGTTGCAGGGCTCGACGACAGGCAGATTTCGCAGTTCACAACGCAGGAAGAAGATCAGGACGGCGAGATAATCTATCGTGTAAACGATGATCTGCGGCGCATGATCGCTTTCCGCGAACTGAACCTGATCGGCGATTGGCCGATGCGCCGGAAGTTCGATGCGATCTTCTGTCGGAATGTCGTCATCTATTTCGACGGATTAACCCAGGAACGGCTTTGGCCGCGCTTTGGCAGCCTTTTGAAACCCGATGGGTTCGTGTTCGTCGGGCATTCCGAAAGGATCACCGATCCCGCTTTCAAATCCGTCGGTTCGACCGCGTACGCCTTTGCAAAACCCGACAATAACATCGCGTCGACTTCTCTGAGGAAGGACAACTGAATGGCCCTACGAGATCAACTTCGCATCATGGTTGTCGACGATATGTCGACCAGCCGCGGTCTTATCACCCAAGCCCTGGAAGGGTTCGGTATTCGCAACGTCTCGACGGCCGATAACGGTTCCGATGCGTTGGAAATTTTGGCGCGCGCACCGGTCCATATGGTCATCTCGGATTACAACATGCCCAGCATGGATGGCCTGCATCTGCTACAACACCTGCGCGCGAATGAACGCACCAAAGGCGTCGGTTTCATCCTGATCACCGGGCGCGCCGAGCAGCAGATCATTGATTACGGCCGGAAACTTGGCATGAACAACTTTCTCAAAAAGCCGTTTGAACCGAATGATCTGCGCAATTGTATCGAAGCTGTTGTCGGCCCGCTATGACAGATGCCTCGCCGGAAAAAGGCGCGACGTTTACGGATATGTTGTCGGAAATCGCGGGCACTCTGGAGGAGTGCTCGCACGACGCCGCCTACCTTGAAAATGCACTGGGGGACTGGCTGAAAGCAGGCGCGCAGGTCGAGACATTCCCCGTGGTAGAGCTGCAGCGCCTGGACCTTCTTCAGCAGGTCCAGCACGATCTTGTTTCGATCCTGTCTTCGCCGGAATTAATCGCGGGCTTCCATGATCCGCATGTTCCGGTGGATGTCGAGGCCATCGTGGAAACGCCAAAACTTGAACAGATCAAGGAGCGTTTGCGTCGATTGACCCGCGAAGAGCCGTCCGCGCCGCATGTGGATCACAACCGAACATCCGGCCACGGCGTGGTGGATTTGTTCTGAAAGCCGGGATATTTATGCTCGAGGGCCGCCTGTACCGCCGGATTTCAGACCGCCGAAGGCGCCCACGCGATGATGCTCCAAAGACCAACATCTGCAACACGCATTCAGATCAGAACGCAAGCCCCTTGAGGCCGAGACTGCCCGCTCCACGCCAGCGCCAAAAGGCATCTGCCCGGCGTTGTCATTCGTCGAATTGAGTGTTCTTCATCTTCTTGCGGATTTCCTTGGGCAGCGATTTCACCGGATTTTTCGTATCCAGCGTCAAAAGCAAATCACGCAGTTCGGGTTCATGGACACGCTTGGCCGCAGATGGCGGTGAAAACCACTTGCGCTTTCTCTGATGCCGCTCTTTCCAGTTCGTTTTCAAACGATCCACCACCATCGGATAGACGGTCACACGGCACGGGACGCCCTTCCCGTTGTCGAGCTTTTTGACATAGCGATAGGTGCCGATCTCGGTCGTGCTGATGTGCCCGACCGCGCCCGCTTCCTCAAGCGCTTCGATTTCGGCCGCCGCCCACGGTTTCTTGCCGTCCATTTCCCAACCTTTGGGCATGACCCAACGTCCCGTTTCGCGCGACGTCACCATTAGAACGCTCAACCTGCCCTTCGCATCACGGCGCAGCGGCAGGGCCGCAATCTGCTCGGCAAGCTTGCTTTTTGAATTCCCGATAACAGCCTCCATTTCCGTGGCGTCACTTGACGCGACTTTCACAGAAATGCAACCGATTGACTGATTTCAATTGGATTCAGACGGAAACGCCCCGCAAGACGTCGTCACGCGACACGTCACCCTTGCGTCCCGACAAGGTCACCGTCCCGCGCCGCAGGATCGTGAAACTGTCGGCCAGCTCATAGGCGAATTCGAAATACTGTTCGACCAGAACGATGGCGATATCGCCCCGGTCGCGCAATTGCGCGATCACACGGCCAATTTGCTGAATGACGTTTGGCTGGATGCCTTCTGTCGGCTCATCGAACAGCAAAAGCTTGGGGCGTGTGACCAGCGCGCGGCCAATGGCGAGTTGCTGTTGTTGCCCGCCGGACAGGTCACCGCCGCGCCGATCCTTCATTTCCTTGAGAACCGGAAACAGGTCAAAGATTTCATCGGGCACGCGCCGTTCCGCTCGCGGCAAGCAGGAGAACCCGGTTTCCAGATTTTCCTGCACCGTCAAAAGCGGAAAGATCTCACGCCCTTGAGGCACATAACCCACCCCAAGCCGCGCCATCGCTTGCGGCGGCAAGACGCCAAGGGTCTGGCCATCAAGGATGATGTCCCCCGCGCTGCGCGGATGGGTGCCCGAAATCGCCTTGATCAGGCTGGTTTTTCCGACGCCATTGGTCCCCATGAGGCAGGTCACTTTGCCCGCCTCGGCCTCCAGCGACACACCGTTCAAGATTTGCGAATGACCGTAATGCAGGTCGAGATTGCGAACAGACAGCATGGTCAGCGCCCCAGATATACGTCGATGACGTCTTGGTTGGACGTCACATGATCAAGGCTGCCTTCGGCCAGAACCGACCCTTCGTGCAGCACGGTCACGCGGCACCCCAAGCGCCGGATGAATTCCATATCATGCTCCACGACGACAACGGCCCGGGTCTTGGCGGCCTCTACCAAAAGCTGGGTCGTGTGCTCACGCTCTTCCGGGGTCATGCCGGCGGCGGGTTCATCGACCAGCAAAAGCTTTGGATCTTGCGCCAGCAACATGCCGATTTCGAGCCATTGTTTCTGCCCGTGGCTGAGTTCCCCCGCCTTGCGGAAAAGCTGCGCGCGCAGGCCGATTTCATCCGCCAGTTCCGCCACCCGCGCCAAATCGGCCTTGGCGGGTTTGTAGAACAGAACGGCCAGCGGCCCGCGCGGATTGCTCAATGCCATCAGCAGGTTCTCTTCGACGCTTTGATCTTCGAAGACGGTCGGTTTCTGGAATTTTCGTCCAACCCCCGCCTGCGCGATCTGCGCCTCCGACATGGACAGCAAGGACCGGCTGAGGTCCCCCCAAATGACCCGGCCTTCATCGGGGCGAGTCTTGCCGGTGATGATGTCCATGAACGTCGTCTTGCCCGCTCCGTTCGGCCCGATAATGGCGCGCAGTTCCGCCGGGCCGATCTGGAACGACAGATTGTTGATCGCACGAAACCCGTCGAACGAGACTGAAACGCCCGAAACTTCCAGAAGCGTCGTCATTCCACCGCCTCCTTCTCGCGCAGGGCACCGGCATCGGGCCCAAGGTCAGCGCCGTGCCGATCCGGGCGGCGGCGGTCTTCCCACAGGTCGACCAGACCGCCCAGACCTTTGGGCGCGAACAAGGTGACAAGAACAAAGCTGATCCCCAGCATCACAAGCCACCAATCGACCCATTTGATCGTATAGAAGCCAAGGTTGATGTCGGGCGCCTGACCGCCTGTGAAATAACTGGACACGAGGCTGACGAAGATCGCCCCCAGCACCGCGCCGTAAAGCCGCCCGCGCCCGCCGATCGCGACCCAGACCGCAAGGTAGATCGACGCGATGGGCGCGATCTCTGCCGGGTTCACGATGCCCGCCTGCGGATAGTACAGCGCCCCGGCGATGCCGGCGATCATGGCGGTGCCCGCGAAGATCACCAGCTTGTAGCTTTCGACCGCATAGCCAAGGAAGCGCACACGCTGTTCATTGTCGCGGATGCCCCGAATGACGCTGCCGAACTTGCCGGAGATCACCCGCGCCGCCAGCAGATAACCAAGCCCGAGTGCCAGCGCCGAGGCCCAGAAAAACCACATGGACACGACGTCTTGCCCGGCTTCGACCCCCGGCAGGTTTTGCAGCCCGGACAGGCCGTTATTGCCGCGCAGCCCGCTCTCGTTCTGGAACAGATAGAGCGACAGCGCGAGGGTCATCGCCTGCGTCAGGATCGACAGGTACACCCCGGTGACACGGCTGCGGAAGGCCAGCCAACCGAACAGCCCCGCAAGCACACCCGGAATGGCGACGACGAGGAACAGTTGGATCGTCAGGCTGTCCGCAAAGGTCCAGATCAGCGGAAACTCGCTAGAGCCGACAACGCCGAAGATCTGGTTGCCGATGGCGTCGCTGATCTCTTGCGGCGTGGGCGGAATGACCGCATCGCTCATGGAGCTTTCGACGATCTCGCGGGTGCGCTCATACATCAGCCACATGCCGATCATGTAGCCCCCAAGACCGAAAAAGGCGAAGTGGCCAAGGCTCAGGATACCCGCATAACCCCACACCAGATCCATCGCCACGGCGATCAGGCACAGGCACAGCGTCTTGCCCAGCGTTTTGATGAAAGAGGTCGACAGGACGCCGATGCCGAACGCCTCTGACAGGACGGTAACAAAGAGTGTTGCGAGGCCAAGGCAGCCAAGGAACACCAGAACGGAAGGCGATTGGGCGAAGAAACTGCGATTCATGGTCTCAATCCCCTGCCGCCCGGCCCTTCAGCGCGATGATCCCGCGCGGCCGGAACTGGATGAAGATGATGATGAAGATGATCATGTAGGTCTGCGCCGCCAGCGTGTTGGAGGGGTTGAACCATTCGATCCCCTTTTGCAGCCCGCCAATCATCGACGCCCCCGCCAAGGTGCCCCAGACATTGCCGACACCGCCGACAACAACGGTCATGAAGCTTTGCACGATGTAATTCGCGCCCATTTCGGACGTAACCTGCGCGTAAAGCCCGATCGCGACGCCGGCGATCCCGGCAATGCCGGAGCCAAGCCCGAAGGTCAGCATATTGATGCGGTCGGGATTGATGCCCATGGAGGCCGCCATTTTCGGGTTCTGCGTCACCGCCCGCACTTCCAGCCCCAGCCGGGTGCGTTTGAAGATGAACAGCAGCAGCGCAAGGAAGATCAGCGCCAGCACGAAGATGGCGATCCGAATATAGCTGATCTGGATCACCTCGTTGATGACCAGCGCACCGTCCAGCCAGCCCGGTGCCGTCAGCGGCCGCGCCTGCGTACCGAAGATCGTCTTGGCAAGCTGTTGCAATGCAATGGAAATCCCGAAGGTCGCCAGCAAGGTTTCCAGCGGGCGATGATACAGCCATCGGATCACCAGACGCTCCATCGCGACACCGGCGCCAAAGGCCACCGCAAAGGCCAAGGGCAGCGCGATCACCAGCGACAGCGTGTAGTCCGGCACGAAAAGCTGCACGACATAGCCGGTATACGCCCCCAGCATGATGAATTCGCCATGGGCCATGTTGATGACCCCCATCACGCCGAACGTGACGGCCAGACCGATGGCGGCAAGAAAGTAAATGGATGCCAGTGACAGCGCATCCAGCGTCAGGTCGATGGTTTGCCCCACGGCAACGCGGGTCTGCACCTGTGCCAGCGCGGTTTCGGCGGCGGCGGTGACTTCCGGGTTCGGCTCGTCATAGGTTTCAAAGAAACGGTACGCGGCAATCGCCTGCGTCTTGTCGGCCTCGGTGATGCGCGGCGGGGCGTCACCGCTGGCGGCCAGCGCGTCATAGGCCTGCGCCCGCGCGGACGGATCGCTAAGCCGCGCCACGGGAACGCCCGCCACGGTGCCGCCATCGATATTGGCGGCCAGCGTGTTGCGGATGTCATCGGATGTCAGCGCCGCCGGGGCCAGCCCCGCATCGACCAGTTGCAGATAAGCGGCCTCGGCGGTCATGTCCTGTCCCGGCTCAAACACGCGGGCGATATTGGCGTCCGGCAATTCAGGCGCGATCCCCGCCGTGGTTTGCACGATCCGGCTAAGCACCGCGCGGCTTTCGACGGACACATCCTGCGCCAGCCCTTCGATTGCGGCAATGCGCTCGCCCGTATCCGCGCCATATTGCGCGGTCAGCGAATTAACGAGGCGCTGCTTGCGTGCCTTCAGGGCGGGATCGGTTTCGGTGTCGATGGTGGCGCGCAGCGGCTCCAGATGGTCTGCCGATGGTTTGCGCGCGATGGCATCCAGCGCGGTCCGCCGCCGTTCGATTTCGGGCGCAGACAATTGGAACACGACGAGCGCCCCGGCCAGCACGCGCCGCACACCGCCATTTGGCTTGATCTGCGTCAGCGCGTCCTTGGGGGCTGTGCCCATCTCTGCGCCGGTATCGATGTCGCGCAGCCTGTATCCGTCACCGGCGCTATCCGCATAGACAAAGCGCCCGTCCTCATGCTGGAACACGTCACGCGCCTGATAGCGTTCAAGAAATTCCGGCACTTGCGGCAGGCCCGAGGCCACCAGCGCGTCGATCACCGTGCTTACTGTCTTGCGCGACGGCTTGGCGACGATCTGCGCGTGGTTTTGCAGGATGGACTGAACGTCTTGTGCAGCAACGGCCACAGGCAGAAGCACGCAAAGCGCGAGAAGGCAGAGAAGTCTCATGGATTGTCCCGATGGAAGAGTTGGGCGCGCCGCGACTGCCGCAGCGCGCCCGTCTTTATGCGTCCGATCAGTAGTTGGACGTCATCTGTACGCAGGTCTTGGTTTCGGTGTTGTACATACCGCAGCCAAGGTCTTTCCAGTCAGAGACCAGAACAGCGGATTCCGGCAGGAAGTCGGTCCATGCATCGCCCGGCACCGGCTCGGTGCTGGAGATGATGTCGAACTGACCGTCTGCGCGGATTTCACCGATCAGAACCGGTTTGGCGAGGTGGTGGTTCGTGCCCATCACGGCGGTGCCGCCGGTCAGGTTAGGGAATTCCTGGCCCCACATCGCTTCGCGCACCGCGTCCACATCCGTGGTTTCGGCCTGTGTCACCGCGTTCACCCACATGTTGAAGCCGATGTAATGCGCTTCCATCGGGTCGTTCGTCACGCGTGCTTCGTCGCCGATGAAGGCGTGCCATGCTTCGATGAACGCTTCGTTTTCAGGGGATTCCGCCGTCATGAAGTAGTTCCAAGCCGCGAGGTGCCCAACAAGGTTGGAGGTGTCGAGACCGGATAGCTCTTCTTCGCCAACCGAAAAGGCGACGACCGGGATGTCATCGGCGGATACGCCCGCTGCGGCCAGTTCCTTGTAGAAGCCGACATTCGCGTCGCCGTTGATGGTGGAGATCACGCCAACCTGGCTGCCATCGGCTGCGAGTTCGACCACGTCACCTACGATTGTGGACCAGTCAGAGTGGCCGAAAGGCGTGTAGTTCACGAAGATGTCTTCCGCCGCGATGCCTTTATCCTGCAGGTAGCTTTCCAGGATGTTGTTGGTCGTGCGCGGATAGACGTAGTCGGTGCCCAGAAGCGCGAATTTCTCGACGCCCAGTTCATCAAGGAAGTAATCGACCGCCGGGATCGCCTGCTGGTTCGGGGCCGCGCCGGTATAGAACACGTTGCGCGAGCTTTCTTCGCCCTCATACTGCACCGGATAGAACAGCAGACCGTTGAGTTCCTCGATCACCGGCAGCACCGATTTGCGCGACACGGAGGTCCAGTTGCCGAACATCACGTCGACTTCGTGAACGGTCAGAAGTTCGCGCGCTTTTTCCGCGAAAAGCGGCCAGTCGGAGGCCGGGTCGACAACGACGGCTTCCAGCTCGCAGCCCAGCACGCCGCCTTTCTTGTTTTGCTCTTCCACCAGCATCAGCATGGTGTCTTTCAGCGTGGTTTCCGAAATCGCCATCGTGCCGGACAGCGAATGCAGCACACCGACCTTGATCGGGCAATCGGCGGCTTGCGCGGCGCTGGTCAGCGCGGCAGTGGCCGTGGCCGCAAGAAGGGTGTTACGAACGAGTGTCATTATGTGGTTTCTCCCGTTGGGCGCGCAGAACAGTACGGCCCGCGATCTTTCACGATACCAAGCCATGCGTCCTGCAGCTTTTCTCTGTTGAGTCTGGTGCGGAATTTGGCCGGGTCTCACGCCCGTTTGGAACCGCACGCCGTTCCCTCCAACCAATGGTTGTCGCGTCAGGCATCTGTACCGTGACGAGGTCGCTTGATGTTGCGCAATTCCGGCGTGATGGAAAATCGGGCAAACCGGCGAGCTTGCCGATTATCTGAGCGTTCTTGACTGGATATGCCCAGTATTTAGGCGCATTTCACCCTACAAACCGTCCATTTCGGTCCACGAAGGGATGCAGACCGCCTCTTTCCGTGCGGCGGCGCGAGATATTTCTGTGCGGATTTGCCGTGCTCGCCAGGTGCCAAATTGGGCGATAAAAAATAGTGCCTTGAGGGGGTTGCGCGCATTCAACGCCCCCCTTCGCCGGGCATGCGATTCCCGACGCATCCCGCGAACCCGTGGCGCAGCGCGCAGCCTTTATGGCCCCGCCACATGGGCGGTGCCCGGCCACAGGATCGGTGTGGCCGGGGTCGTGGGGATCTTAGAAGTCCAGAACGCGCGTGTCGGCATCCATCAGCCGTGCGGCCATCTCGCCGGGTTTGGCAACGCCGATCCCCTCCAGCAGTACAGAGGCATCCGCGCCCTTGCCCGGCAAGTAGATCGCGCAGACCTCGACCGTCGCGCCAGCCTTGCTTTGGATCATCTGCATCAGGCCTTGCGGGCTCATATCCTTGGGCGGCTGGCCAGCGGTGGCGGCGGCGGGCGCGTCCTTCAACGCCAGATCGCCCGCGCCGCCGCACAGAAGGATATGGGTGTCAGCGCCCTGCTGCGCCGCCTGCATGGTCAGCACCATCGCCATAAGCTGCGTTTGCGGCTCTGGCGAGGTGACCACCGTCACCAATTTGGGCAGGCTTTCTGCGGACGCAGCACCGGTCAATGCAAGCGCGGCCGAAGCGGCAAGAAGAAGGTTTTTCATCGAATTTTCCTTTCAGGGGTCGGTGGACATTATTCGGGCACGCAGATTGCGCCCCGTCTTGCAGCGCGAAGTGTGTGCAGCACGAGGGCCGCGATGGTCAGGATCGTCAGGGCCAAAAGCCCGTAGCCCAGCCCGTTATGGGCGCCCGAGGCGGCCAGAACGCCAAAGCGAAAACTCGCGATGGTCAGCGCGGCCAGTGGGAAGGACAAGGCCCAGAAGGACAGTGCGAATGGCAGGCGCAGCAGGCCCGGCACTTGCAGCGCCACCAGCGCGGCAAAGAAATAGCCCGCGTTGATCAGGATATGCGCCGCCGGGTCGATCTGGCCGCCATTGAGCTGCGTCCATGACAGGAAGGCGACGGCGGGCGGTGCAATCAGGATAACCAGTGTGGGGCGCAATTTCCCCGGCAGCGGATCGTGAAAGATCAGCCGGTTGAACACGACCGTCAGCAGAACCAGCCAGAACAGCAGACCGACCGAAAAGAAATACCAGCTTAGCGCATCATGCCCGAAAGCCACGCCCGCCACGGGCACGACCAGATTGCCCACCGCGGGAATGAACCAGGCAGGCGACAGGGTCACCGGGCCAAAGCTGCGATGCGAAATCCAGGCGGAGACAACGACAAGCGTCAATATCCCCTGCGCCGCCGCCCCGATGAGCCAGATCGCATGGGCCGCGTCCGGCAGGCTTGGACGGGCCAGCGTGGCCAGCAACAGAAGCGAAATCGAGATCGCCGGGAAGAAGGACAAGCGCACCGGGTGGTGCCAGTCTTCGACCAGCGCCGCCGGGTATCGCAGCGATTTGAGCGCGTATATCGCCAGCAGGAACACAAACAGCGCCGCCCCGATGATGCCCAAAGCCGCAGAGGCCCGATCCAGCCCGCCCGCATGGAGCGCCAGCCCCAGACCGAAGAGGCCCATTGTCATGCCAAAGAGGCTGATGGGCACATGTTGCAGCCGGGACTGCGGCGCCGCTGCCGGGGCCGTGCCGTCCGGTGCGGGGTCAAGGTTACTCATGGCCGGTTGTCCTGTCGCTGCCGATCAGCGCCTCGACCGTGTAGACAAGGATCGCCATGCCGATCGCGCCCATGACGGCGACGCCGAGGAAGACGATCACATCGATCGGGCCACCCAGATCGGAAAGGTGCGAATGGGTCATGCCCATCACGAACCAGACCGCCGCGACCGCGCCCACAGGCATGGAAAGCTGCGCCACCAGGAATTTGCGCCAACTCACCGACCGGTCGCGGATCAGCACGTAGATGTATGCCAGAGTGACCAGTGCCGCGACGGCGACCATGGCCCAGAACAAGCCGCGGCCAAAGATTTCCTCGAACACGGCGATCATGGTTTCGAATGTCAGGTCTTGCATGTGTCAGATCCTCCTCAGGCGCGGCCGCGCAGCATCGCGTTATAGGTCGCCTTCAGCGCGACCTCCTTCATCAACCAACTGATCCAAAGCTCTTCGAGCGGGGCGATGATCCCCGGGAAGGATGGGACAAGGTTGTCGTGGTAATCGAATTCCACCAGCATCGCGCGCCCGATCCGGGTGATCATCGGACAGGAGGTATAGCCGTCATAAGTCGCCTGCCCCTCGCGCCCCTGAATGGCGGCGATCAGGTGATCCTCCACCACCGGAACCTGCCATTTGACGCTGGCCGCCGTCTTGCCCTTGGGCACGCCCGCCACATCGCCAAGGGCGAAAATATCGGGGTAACGCAGGTGGCGCAGGGTCTGCATGTCGCATTCGACCCAGCCCTGATCCGTCCATTTGTCCGCCCAGGACAGGCCCGACTGGCGAATGAAATCCGGCGCGCGTTGGGGCGGGATCACGTGAAGGTAGTCATAGCCCATCTCGACGGCGCTGCCGCTGGCATCGCGGAAGGTCGCCCGCTTGGCCTCACTGTCGATGGATTTCAGCGTCAGGCCCAAGCGCCCTTCGATCCCGCGATCTTCAAAGATCATCCGCACCTTTTCGGCCACGATCGGCACACCGAAAAGCGTGTCTTGGGGCGCGGCATACACCATGTTCATCTTGCTGGAATGCCCCGCGCGGCGAGCGATATCGTCGATCAGGAAGGTGTGTTTGAGAGGCGCGCCCGCGCATTTCATCTCTGTCTCCGGGCGGGTGAAGATGCCAGTGCCGCCCGTTTCGGTGAAGGCCTGAGCCGCTTTCCACGTGCGCGCCGCATATTCCGGCCCGGTATAAAGCGCGCCGATCCCGTTCTCCCCCACCATGTCGAGAGAGAACCCCTCGATTGCGCCGTGATCCAGCGTCAGGCCCGGTGCCAGTATCAGCCAGTCATAGGCGATGGTCTCGCCCCCTTCGGTGGCGACTGTCTTGGCCTCGGGATCGACCGCAGCAACCTTCTGCGCGCGCCAGTCGATGCCCTTGGGCAGCCAATGAGCGGTCTGCGAGGTCACATAGCTGGGCGGTTTCAACCCGGTCGCCACAAGCGACAGCCCCGGCTGATAAAGATGGGTCTTGCGTGGATCGATGACGGTGATCTGCGCCCCTTCCAGACGATCCACCAGCCGGTTGGCAAGCGCGGTTCCGGCCGCGCCCGCGCCAATGATGACGATCCGGGCCGAGGTCTGCACCGGTTGCGCCTTGGCGGCGTCTGCCGGATGGGGATGCGCGGCGGCCAAAGCGCCGCCAGCGGCCATGAGGGTCAGGAAATCTCTACGGTCCATGTGCTGTCTTTTGTCCGCACGGGACCGGCGCCCCCCGAAGACGCGGGGCGATGATCCGTGCTTGAATGCGCCGTGTTTGGCTTAGGTGTCGTGCTCTTCGGCTTCGCCCGCGAGGATGCGATCGTGTTGCAGCTCAAGCCACATCGCATTCATCACGGCGAAAATTGCCGCCAGTGGGAGGCCAAGAAGCCAAGCGAAATACCACATGTCGGTTCTCCTTCTATTCAGTGCCGGTCGGGATGGACCACGCCGGCGGGAATGTCGTTGGGGCGGGCGCGTGGGCTGCGTCGCCCGCCGCGCGCCGCCAGGGTCAATAGACCGAATGGCTGTTGCCGGTGACGTCGTCCTCTGTGACCTTGCCCCACAGCACCTTGTAGACCCACGCGGTGTACATCAGGATCAGCGGCAGGAAGATCGCCGTGCTGACCAGCATGATGAAGAGCGTGCGATGCGAGGACGAGCTGTCCCAGACCGTCAGCGACGAGGTCGGATCAAGCGAGGATGGCAGGATGAAGGGGAACATCGTCAGACCCACCGACGAGATCGCGCCAAAGATGCCCAGCTTGGACCACAAGAGCGTGCCGACCTCCTGGCCATTGCGCAGCCCGCGTACCGCCATCGCCATGCCAAGGAAGGCAAGGATAGGGGCAAGGATGATCCAGGGGCGGTCGGAATAGGCGCTGAGCCACGATCCGGTGCGCACCACTTCGGAATAAAGCGGGTTCGACGGGCCGTCGCGGACCACTTCGCCCGCAAAGGCATAACCATCGATGCCCACAGCCAGCCACAGCCCAGCCAGTGCATAGCCGCCCATCGTCAGCATACCGGTGATCGCCCCCACCGCGCGGGCGCGGTCCGCAATCACCCCTTCGGTCTTGAGCGACAGCCATGCCGCGCCGTGGGTCAGCAACATGCTGACCGAGAACAGGCCAACCAGCAGTGCAAAGGGGTTCAGCAGGCCAAAGAACTTGCCGTAATAGCTGCCCTCGTAGCGCGAGAACAGGTCCGGCGTCAGTTCGAACGGGACGCCTTGCAGCACATTGCCCACCGCGACCCCGAAGATCAGCGCCGGAACGGCACCGCCCGCGAACAGGGCCCAGTCCCAGCTGTTGCGCCACCGCACGCTTTCGCGCTTGGAACGGTATTTGAACGCCACCGGGCGCACGATCAGCGCTGCAAGAACAACGAACATCGCAAGGTAGAAGCCCGAGAAACTGACCGCGTAAAGCGGCGGCCAAGCGGCAAAGATCGCGCCGCCGCCAAGGATGAACCAGACCTGATTGCCTTCCCAGACCGGCCCGACGGTGTTGATGATCACGCGCCGTTCCAGATCGGTCTTGCCGATGAAAGGCAGCAGCGCGCCCACGCCCATGTCAAAGCCATCCGTCAATGCGAAGGCAATCAGCAGAACGCCCAGCAGCAGCCACCAGATGACGCGCAGAACGTCGTAGGAAATGAGTTCGAAAAGCACCATGTCGATTACTCCGCCGGTTTTGCGTTGAAGGCTGCGCCGGGTTCGTCCAGCGCCGAGGCCGCTTGAACGCCCGCCGGAGCGAAGGGCCCCTGCCCGTCATGGGTACGCAGACGGTGTTCGTGCCGCGCCTCCCATGCTTCGGTTTCCTCCACATCCTGGAACGGGCCCTTGCGGATGTATTTCAGCATCAGCCCCATCTCGATGATGAAGAGGATGGTGTAGAAGGTGATGAACCCGGCCAGTGTCAGCAGAAGATCCTGAATGCTCAGATGGCTGACCGACAGCGCGGTCGGCAAGACGCCGTCCACGGTCCAGGGCTGGCGGCCGAATTCGGCCACGAACCAGCCCAGTTCCGCTGCAATCCACGGGGCCGGGATGATGATCACAGCCGCCCGGAGCGCCCAGCAAGGATAGGTCTGACGCCGGAAACTGGAGCGCCAGAAGAAGTAGAGCATCACACCGATAAAGGCGAAGCCCAGCCCGACCATGATCCGGAAGGCCCAGAACAGCGGTGCCACGCCGGGGATCGTGTCATTGGCGGCCTTGGTGATGTCCGCCTCGCTCGCCATGCGCGGATCATCGACATAGCGCAGCAGTAGGAAGGCAAAGCCCAGATCGTCGGAATGCTGCTCGAAGGTTGCGCGCACGTCGTCCGGCGCAGTGCCCTGCCCCTCGCGGATGGTCATCAGCGCGTCATAGGCGATGATGCCGTTGCGGATGCGGGTATCTGCCTCGGCCACCAGATCGTTGATGCCGGGAATTTCCTGCGTCAGCGACCGCGTCCCGATCAGGCCCATGACCCAGGGGATTTCGATGGCGTAATGGGTCTCGCGCGCTTCCTGGTCGGGAAAGCCGATTGCCGTGAACGGCGCGGGCGCGTCATGGGTTTCCCACATCGCTTCGATCGCGGCCAGTTTCATCTTTTGGGTATGGCTCGCCGAATAGCCGGACTCGTCCCCCAGCACCACGACGGAAAGCGCCGAGGCAAGGCCAAAGGACGCGGCCACCGTGATCGACCGGCGCGCAAGTTCCACGTGCCGGTTCTTAAGAAGATACCAAGCGGACACACCCAGAACGAAGACAGACGCGGTGACATAACCCGCCGAAACCGTGTGGACGAATTTGGCCTGTGCGACCTCGTTGAAGATCACTTCGGTGAAGGAGGTCATCTCCATCCGCATCGTATCGGGATTGAATTCAGCGCCGACCGGATTCTGCATCCAGCCATTGGCGATAAGAATCCACAGCGCAGAGAAGTTGGACCCGATGGCCACCAGCCATGCCACCACAAGGTGCTGCACGCGGCTCAGCTTGTCCCAACCGAAGAAGAACAGCCCCACGAAGGTCGCCTCAAGGAAGAAGGCCATCAGGCCCTCGATGGCCAGCGGCGCGCCGAACACGTCGCCAACATAGTGGGAATAGTAGGACCAGTTCATGCCGAACTGGAATTCCATCGTGATGCCTGTCGCGACACCCAGAACGAAGTTGATGCCGAACAGCGTGCCCCAGAATTTGGTCATCTGTCGCCAGATCGGGCGTCCGGTCATCACGTAAACGGTTTCCATGATCGCAACGAGGATCGACAGACCCAGCGTCAGCGGCACGAAAAGGAAGTGGTACATTGCTGTCATTGCAAACTGCAATCGAGACAGCTCTACGATATCAAGCTCCATTGGCGACTCCTTGGCATTCCATGCAAAGCGGCCTTGGTACGACTCAGGTCCTTTGCGTCGTCTTGATCATGTTACGCCTCTGGCGATTGCTTGGCGGTAACTTTGTCACCGTCGCGCCTGAGGCTCTATCCGCAGCATCCGGTCGAATTCGGCCTGATCGTGGCCCCGGTGCAGCGCCGCCAGAACCGCGGCATCCGGCAGATAGCGCCGCAGATTGGTCAGGACGCGCTGGGCAGTTTGCGCGTCCAGCCCCTCGGTCGGCTCATCGAGAAGTAGAATTTCTGGTTTTAAAAGCAAGGCTCTAGCAAGGCTCAGCCGCTTGGCTTGCCCGCCCGAAAGACCCGCATCCGCCTCTGTGAGGCGCAGGTCCAATCCCCCGCGCGGGGACAAAGCCGCCCATAGGTCCACGACCTCCAGCACCTCCTTCATGGCGGCGTCGGAGTAGTCCCCGGCGAGGGACAAGTTGTCGCGGACCGTGCCTGATATCAGGGCACTGCGCTGCGGCAGCATGGCGACGATCCGGCGCAGTTGCGCTTCGGGCCAGTCCTGCGGGGCGCGGCCCTTGATGCGGATGTCCGGCACAGGATGCAGCCCCGCGATCCCCAGAAGCAGGGTCGTCTTGCCGCTACCGCTTGCGCCTTCAAGCGCCACGAAATCTCCGGGCGTCAGCGCGACCTCGTCGCCGCCAAGGCGCAGCGTCAGCAACGGCGCGTCCGGCACGGGATCGATGGGCGCGGCATCTGCCAAGGGCTGCGCTGCGATCTCTACCCGCGCCGCCCCATCCTGCATTCGGCCAAGTTCGGCAAACCCACGCCGGAGCGGCATCACGGCTTCCCCCAGTGCAAGCGCGACGAACGTGGCGATGACCGCGACCGCCGGGTCGATGACGCCCCGCCCCAGCAGCACTGCACCGGCGACAAAGGCCGCCGCCGTCACGATGGCCACCAACGCGGAAAGTTGCGCCGCAGCGGCCCGGTCGGCCTGGTCCAGCGTACCGGCGGCGCGGCGGGCGCGCATATCGGTTTGCATCAGCGCCTGTTCCTGCGCGCCAAGTTCTCCGGCCAGGATCAGCGCCTCGCGGTCCCGCATCATGTCGATGATCCCGCGTTGCAGCGCCTGTTGTTCCGCCTCTGCCTGCCGGGACGGTGCCATGCCGCACCGCCCCAGCCGCCACAGGATCAGCGCGGCGGCGGGCAGATAGCCGACAAGAACCGTCATGGCCACCGGCACGCCGACAAGCCATGCGAGCAGGGCAAAGACCACCAGATGCGTGACCAGCGCCGCGAAGGCCGGCAAGACCAGCCGCAGCACGATCCCGTCCAGCGCATCGACATCCGCGATGATCCGGGTCAGCCCGGCAGAGCCGCGCAACTGCATCAAACTGCGCCCATCGGCTTCGGATTGGCGGCGCAGCACCGCCACACGCAGCGCAGCCAGCGCACGGAGGGTCGCATCATGGGTCAGCAGCCGTTCACCATAGCGCGCGGCGGTGCGCCCCAGCGCAAGGAACCGCACCCCGGCAGAGGGGCGGAAGACGTCAAAGGCGATGCCGACCCCCGCCAGCCCGGCCAGCCCCGTCGCGGTGATGAACCAGCCCGACAGACCCAACAGCGCCGCGCCCATCAGCAGCACCAGCACCGACAGCATCGCACCGCGCCACATGGCCTTGCGATCGGCAGTCAGAAGCAGCCGCAGAATGTTGAAAAGCGCGCTCATGCCCCGACCTCCACCCTCGTGTCAAAAGCGGCGATCAGCGCCGGATCGTGGCTGGCGCAGATCAGCGTGCGGCCCGCTTCGTTCAATCGCTTGAGCGCGTCGATGATATGGGTGGCGGTCTCCGGGTCCAGATCGGCGGTCGGTTCGTCGGCCAGCAGCACGTCGCCACCCATCATGACCGCGCGGGCGATCATCAGACGCCGCGCCTCGCCCCCCGACACGCCGCCGCCGCTTTCGCCCAGCCGCGTCTTTAGCCCTTGCGGCAGACGCGCGACGATCTGTGTCGCGCCCGCCAGCGCCAAGGCCTCTGCCGGGTCCATGCCAGTGCCGCGCGGGTCCAGCCACGCGCATAGCGGCACATCCGCGAAATGCGGGCGCTGCGGCACCAGCGCAATTCGGGCGCGCCACGCATCGGCGCTGTCCGTGGTCAGCGGCTGGCCGCAGACCTCAATCTGCCCTTGCGCGCAGGGCACCAGCCCGGCCAGCGCTGACAGAACCGTGCTTTTGCCGGCGCCGCTTGGCCCGGTCAGCACCAGCGCATCCCCGGCCTGCACCGACAAGTCCGGCACTGCTATCTGCGTTCCGGCATAGGCGACACCGGCCCCATTGGTGCGGATGGACAACGGACCCGGCAAGGGCTGCACGCGCGCGCCCTGGCCCAGCATCACAGCGCGCGGCGCCGCATCCAGCCGGTCCAGTTCCTCGACCACGGCAAAGCCTGCTGCCCGGTCGTGCCACGCGGCAGCAAGTTCTCGCAGGGGTTGGAAAAATTCCGGCGCGATCAGCAGGATGAACAGCCCTTCGCCCAACGTCAGTGGCTGCGCCCAACTGCCGAAGCCGATCTCTCCCAGCAGGGTAAAGCCCACGAAAACCGCGACGAGGGCGACGCCAAGGGCCGCGAAAAGCTCCAGCACGGTCGAAGACAGAAACGCCACGCGCAGTACCGCCATGGTGCGGTCGCGCAGATCGTCCGCCCGCAGCGCGAACCCGTCGATGACACGGCGCTGAGCGCCCAGAAGCCGGATGTCCAGCATCGCGGTCAGGCGCTCCAGCGTCAGATCGTTGATGCCCGCGATTTCGTCCATTTGCCGGCGCGAGGCGTCTTCGGCGGCCATGCCCACCAGTGCCATGAACACCGGGATCAGCGGCCCGGCCACCAGCAGAACCAGCCCCGCCACCCATGACAGGCTGAAAACCAGCGCCAGAAGAACCAGCGGCACCACACGCACCCGCGTCATCGCCACGTGATAGCGGGTGATCCATGGCTGTAGCAGCGGGAGTTTCTGAACCGCCAGCGCGGCCACGGCGGCAGAGCTGTCCGCGCCCGGCGCACGGGCCTCGCGCAGGATCAGCGCATCGCGTTCGCGCCGGATCGTCTCATCCGCCGCGGCGAAAAGCCAGCCGCCTGCCAAACGCTCCAGCTCCGCGCGCACGATCCCCAGCGCCGCGACGCCCAACGCCGCCATGACGGACAGATCAAGCCGCACTGGCCCCGCAACCCATTGAGACACGGCCCAGGCGATCAGCGCCGCCTGCAAGGGCCAGATCAGCCCCGCCGCCACGCTGACCCAACCCGCCTTGCGCAGCAGGTCCGCCACCGGCGCAATGATCCGTGCCTGAGCACGCATACGCGGCGTGTGCGCGTCCTTGGTCATCGGGTCGTCCCTTCCTGAAACGGTGAAACCGTGGCCCGTCCTGACACAGACCACCGCGCGCCGACAGTGACAAGATCACGCAGCATCGGGGCGCGGAACTCGGGCCGCAGCGACGGCCCATTTTGAATGCGCGATAGGGGATACCGCAGGGGCGCGCTTTGCGTTAGGTCAGACGTGTCAACACCTGTACCGGAGCGCGCATGTCCACAAATTACGCCTTTCCGCCCGGCGGCCTGCCAACGCAAGACCAGCTTCTGACCGGCCGCGCCGTGTTCACCGATGCCTATGCCGTCATTCCCCACGGCACGATGCGCGACATCGTGACCAGCCAGTTGCCGTTCTGGGACAAGACGCGGGCATGGGTCATCGCGCGCCCGCTGAGCGGGTTTGCCGAGACATTCTCGCAGTACATCATGGAGGTCGGGCCCGGCGGCGGCTCTGACCGGCCCGAAGCGGATCGCGGGGCGCAGGCCGTCGTGTTCTGTGTTGGCGGCAGCGGGCGGCTCAGCGTTGATGGGACAGAGTACAGCCTGCGCGCCGGGTCTTACGCCTATATCCCGGCCGGAACCGCGTGGCAGATCAGCGCCGATGGCGACGCGCCGCTGCGGTTTCACTGGGTGCGCAAACGGTTTGTCGCGGTCGATGGCCTGCCCGCGCCGGAGGTCTTCGTCACCCATGAGGCCGACGTTGCACCGTCAGAGATGCCCGGCACCGAAGGGCGTTGGAGCACGCAGCGTTTCGTCGATCCGGACGACCTGCGCCACGACATGCACGTCAATATCGTGAATTTCGAGCCGGGCGCAGTGATCCCCTTTGCCGAAACGCATGTCATGGAACATGGGCTTTACGTGCTGGAGGGCAAAGCCGTCTACCGGCTTAACCAGGACTGGGTCGAGGTCGAAGCCGGCGATTTCATGTGGCTGCGCGCCTTCTGCCCGCAAGCCTGCTACGCGGGCGGACCGGGGCGCTTTCGCTATCTTCTGTACAAGGACGTGAACCGCCACATGCCGCTGGGGCTGGGCTAACCGCGTCAGGGCGAGGCATCGACGGTATAGGGCTCGTCGAACCAGAATTCCTCAAGATTGGCGCCCGCACCGATCCGGTCCACCACTGCGAACAGGCCCGGTGGATGCAGCGGCGTCAGAACACCGTGCCAAGTGCCACGGTGGTAGTTCACGCCCTGCCCCGGCTGGGTCAGAAAGGCACGCGGCGTGCCGGGCCGTGCGCCTGCATCCTCGGCCACGATGACAAGGAAGGGATCGGCGCTCATGGGCAGAAACGCCTGAGAGCCTTCTGGATGCCGTTCCATCATGTCGAGCCCCAGCGGCAGGTCGCGCGGCTCTGCCTGAAATAGGCTGATCCCGGCGCGCCCATCCGCAAAGGCCAGTTGCGCACGGTCATGGAACCGCCCGCAGCGCCCTTGATTGATGATCTTGTCGGCGGGGCCGGTTGCCTCCAGCACGTCGCCGAACGGGGCAAAGGCGGCGCCGGTCAGCGGTTCGGTCCGGATCAGACGATCTTCTTTCATGGCAGTTTCTCCCTCAACCGCAGTTCCGCGATGCGCTCCACCTGCCGGCAGGCTTCGGCGAATTCGGTGTCGCGGTCATGGGCGATGCGCCGCTCGAACGCGGCCATGATCGACGCCTTGTCATGGCCGCGCACGGCAATGATGAAGGGAAAACCGAATTTCTCCGTATAGGCCGCATTGAGGGTCTGGAACCTGGCCCGTTCCGCATCGGTCAGCATGTCCAACCCGGCAGAGGCTTGCTCTTGCGTCGAATCCTCCGTCAGCCGCTTGGCAGCGGCCAGTTTGCCCGCCAGATCGGGATGGGCGCGCAGAACGCCCAGGCGGTCCTCTTCGGACGCGGATCGGAACACGCGCGCCAAGGCGGCATGCACACCCCGCGCCGTGTCATGGGTTGCGCCAAGCTCTAGCCCATGGGCGCGTTCGGCAATCCACGGGCTGTGTTCGAAAATACCGCCGAAGGCTGCGACGAACGCGTCTTGGGACATGGCCGAAGGCCGGGTTCGCGCTGCGGGCGGGTGCGTTGCCGCCCAATGCTGCGCGATTTGCAGGCGCGTGGCGAACCAGACGCCGTCCTTGGCCGCCATGTAATCCAGCGCGCGCTTCAGCCCTGCGGCCCGTCCCGGACGCCCGGCCAACCGACAGTGCAGACCAATCGACAGCATCTTGGGCGCACCGTTCAGGCCTTCCTCATAAAGCGCGTCGAAACTGTCCTTGATATAGGTTTCGAACTGGTCGCCCGCGGAATAGCCCGCCGGGATCGCAAAACGCATGTCGTTGCAATCGAGCGTATAAGGCACGATCAGCTGATCGCGGCCATGGGACTGGTCCCAATAGGGCAAATCATCGGCATAACTGTCCGCGATATAGTCGAATTTCCCGGTCTGCGTCGCCAGTTGCACCGTGTGCATCGAACAGCGACCCGTATACCAGCCGCGCGGGGCCAGCCCGGTGACTTCGGTATGCAGGCGCAGGGCCTCCGCGATCTGGGCGCGCTCCTCCTCGGGGTCCATGTCCTTGTGTTCGACCCATTTGAGCCCATGGCTGGCGATCTCCCATCCGGCCTCTTGCATCGCGGCAACCTGTTCCGGCGCGCGGGCAAGCGCCGAGGCAACGCCAAATACGGTGATCGGCACATGCCCCAGCATCCGATGAAGACGCCAGAACCCGGCGCGCGCCCCGTATTCATAGATCGATTCCATGTTCCAATGGCGCTGGCCCGGCCATGGCTGGGCGGCGGTGATTTCGGACAGGAATGCCTCGGACGCGGCATCGCCATGCAGGATGTTGTTCTCGCCGCCCTCCTCGTAGTTCAAGACGATCTGCACGGCGATCTTCGCCCCTCCGGGCCAGTTCGCTGCGGGCGGCGTTGCGCCATATCCTGTCATGTCACGGGGATAGCGTTGCATGGCGGTCCTTGTCCTCAACTGGGTCTGCGCTCAGACAATACGCTTTGCCCGGCAATGAAAAGAGAGCATCGCGCAGACCGATTGCCCTTTGCCCAACCGATAGGCACAGTGGGCCGGGTCAACACGAACAAGAGCGATGGCAAAGGCGATGGCTGGATATCTCACGACACATGTACTCGATACCGCGCGGGGCTGCCCGGCAGAGGGCCTGACGATCGATCTGTACCGAATCGAGGGCGACACGCGCGTCTTCCTGACCACACTGACCACCAATGCGGATGGGCGCACGGATCGGCAGATTCTGCCCGAAAGCGATTTTGCCACCGGCACCTATGAGCTGATCTTTCACGCCGGCGCCTATCTGGACGCGGTGGGCATGCCCCCTGAAACGCCGCGCTTTCTGGATGTGATCCCGATCCGCTTCGGCATGTCCGAGCGTTCCCACTACCATGTGCCGCTTTTGCTGTCGCCCTTCGGGTATTCCACCTATCGGGGCAGTTGATCCGCCGCGCAGGGCTTGCACAGCTCCCGGCCTCGGGCTCAAACTTCTTGGCGGCACGCGCGGCCATTCGCGTCACGAAAAGGAAACGGCACCTTGCTTGATCTGGCACTTCTCTGGCACTGGGCGGAATTCGCGATCCGCTGGCTTCACGTTATCACCGCGATCGCTTGGATCGGGTCATCCTTCTATTTCATCGCGCTGGATCTGGGGCTGAACCGGTCCATTCCCGGCCCTGCCGATGGCGAGGAATGGCAGGTGCATGGCGGCGGGTTCTACCACATCCAGAAATATCTGGTCGCACCGCCGCAGATGCCCGAACATCTGGTCTGGTTCAAATGGGAAAGCTATTCCACGTGGCTGTCCGGCTTTGCGCTGCTGATGGTGGTCTATTGGGCGGGCGGAGAGCTGTATCTGATGGATGCCTCAAAGACCGATCTGGTGCTGTGGCAGGGCATCGTCATCTCGCTTGGTGTGATCGTGCTTAGCTGGCTGGCCTATGATTTCATTTGCAAATCCAAGCTTGGCGATCACCCGACACAGGTGATGCTGCTGCTATTCGTGATCCTTGTGCTGCTGTCTTGGGGGCTGGATCAGGTCTTTACCGGGCGCGCGGCGCTGCTGCATCTGGGGGCAATCACCGCGACGATCATGACCGCGAATGTGGCCCATGTGATCATTCCCAACCAACGCATCGTCGTGGCCGATATGAAAGCCGGGCGCAAACCCGATCCGAAATACGGCAAGATCGCCAAACTGCGCTCGACCCATAACAATTACCTGACGCTGCCGGTCATCTTCCTGATGCTGTCGAACCACTACCCGCTGGCCTTTGGCACCGATAATGCCTGGATCATCGCCAGCCTCGTATTCCTGATGGGCGTCACGATCCGCCATTTCTTCAACACGATGCATGCCAAGCAAGGGCGTCCGTGGTGGACATGGGGCGTAACGGTACTGATTTTTCTGCTGATCGTCTGGCTGTCAGCCGGGCCGGTGACCGACACGCTGGAAGAGGCCGAAGCCCGCCCGCTGACCGCGCAAGAGCAGCGCTTTGCCTCTGCCGCCGGGTTCGAGGAAAGCTATGACACCGTCCTTGGCAATTGTTCCATGTGCCACGCGCGCGAACCCCTGTGGGAGGGAATGCTCTGGCCGCCCAAAGGGGTCGTGCTGGAAACAGAGGCGGATGTCGCCCGCCACGCCCGCGAGATTTACCTGCAAGCGGGCCGCAGCCACGCCATGCCACCACCCGGCGTGTTCGAACTGGACGATGACTCCCGTGCGATCCTCGTGGCCTGGTACCGGAACGCGACTGGAAACTGACAAACCGGGCGAAATTTCTCGCCATGATAGCAATGCGTTACACCAAAAGCCCCGCATCGACATTCGCCGTAACCGAAAAGTTCAAATCCGGGACATTTATTGTAACATTTTTGCAAAACCGGCAGGAAATCCTTGTTTCGACCATATCTGCGCCTTCACCATCAAACTTACGTTTTTGATAATGCACAGGGTTATTTCCCGAGTGTTCCTGAGTGAGAAGGTTAGAAACTATGTCGAACCAACCTATTGAGAAAAGTGCGCAATCCAACGATAAGCCGGCACCGCAGCAACCTGCCCCGGCTCCGGTCTTTACGGATTTCGCCAGCATTTAATTCGCGGCGCTGTTGCGTAGCCCGTTCGCAGGCGTAAACTTGCGGACATGTCTTTGCCAGTCTCTAGCATCCGCAATCTTGGCCCCGCCGTTGAGCAAGCTTGCCAAAGGGCCGGGATTCAATCTGCCGAAGAGTTGCGAGAGCTTGGCCCAGACACGGCCTATGCAAGGATGATGGCCAGCGGGATGAAGCCGCATTTCATCGGCTATTACGCGATGGTCATGGGGCTGCAAGGACGGCCGTGGAATGACTGCCGCGGCGCTGAAAAGGACGCGCTGCGGGCGCGTTTCGATGCGATCAAATCCGCACAGAAGGCAAAACAAAAGGGCCGCCCCGATCTGGATGCGGCCCTTGCGGAAATCGGTGTAATCCCGAAACCCTAGCTTGCTAATTTGCAAATTTCGATTTGCAAACCCGGCGTTCAGCCGACCAGTTCGAGACCGGAGAAGAAGTAAGCGATCTCAACCGCTGCGGTTTCCGGTGCGTCGGAGCCGTGAACGGAGTTTTCGCCAACGCTTTCGGCAAATTCCGCGCGCACGGTGCCCGGTGCCGCATCGGCCGGGTTGGTCGCGCCCATGACTTCACGGTTCTTTGCGATGGCGCCTTCGCCTTCGAGAACCTGAACGACGACCGGCGCGGAGGCCATGAATTCGCACAATTCGTCATAGAACGGGCGCTCTGCGTGCACGGCGTAGAACTGGCCAGCTTGCGCCTTGGTCAGTTGGATACGCTTTTGCGCGATGATGCGCAGACCGGCGTCTTCGAACTTGGCATTGATCTTGCCGGTCAGGTTCCGCTTGGTTGCGTCGGGCTTGATGATGGACAGCGTGCGTTCCACGGCCATGGGTAGTCTCCTAATTGCGCGCGGGGGCCCCTGCCCCCTGTCAAAATCGCGGCCCCGATAGCACGGGCCATTGCGCATGAAAAGCGGCGATTGACGCGGGCAGCCCCTTGGCCCAAACACACCGGCATGCTGCGCCTGAACGACATCCGCTTCGCCATTGAAGGCCGTCCCCTGTTTGAGGGGGCCTCTGCCGTGATCCCAACCGGCCACAAGGTCGGCCTTGTGGGGCGCAACGGCACGGGCAAGACGACCCTGTTCAAACTGATCCGGGGGGAGCTTGCCTTGGAATCGGGCGAGATTTCCTTGCCCACCGGCGCGCGGATCGGCGGCGTCGCGCAAGAGGTTCCGTCGTCGGACGTGTCGCTGATCGACACCGTGCTGGCCGCCGATACCGAACGCGCCGCCCTCATGGCAGAAGAAACCGACGATCCCGCGCGGATCGCGGAAATCCAGACCCGTCTGGCCGATATCGATGCCTGGTCCGCCGAAGCGCGCGCGGCAACGATTCTCAAAGGGTTGGGATTTGACGAGCCGGAGCAGCACAAGCCGTGTTCGGCCTTTTCGGGCGGGTGGCGGATGCGCGTGGCCTTGGCGGCGGTGCTGTTTGCCCAGCCCGACCTGCTGCTTTTGGACGAACCGACCAACTATCTGGATCTGGAAGGCGCGGTCTGGCTTGAAACCTATCTGGCGCGGTATCCGCACACCGTTTTGATCATCAGCCACGACCGGGGGCTTTTGAACCGCGCGGTGGGTGCGATCCTGCATCTGGAAGACCGGCAACTGACCTTCTACCAAGGCCCCTACGATCAATTCGCACGGCAGCGGCAGGAAAAACTGGCCCATGCGCAAGCGATGTCGAAAAAGCAGGAAGCGCGGCGCGCGCATCTGCAATCCTATGTGGATCGGTTCCGCTACAAGGCCGATAAGGCCAAGCAAGCGCAATCGCGTCTGAAGGCGCTGGCCAAGATGCAGCCCATCACGACGCCGCAGGAAGCCGCTTTGCGACGCCTGGAATTCCCGCAGCCCGAGGAACTGTCGCCCCCCATCATCGCGGTCGAGGGCGGCATCACCGGCTATGGCGAGGTCGAAATCCTGCGCCGTTTGAACCTGCGGATCGATCAGGACGACCGGATCGCACTGCTGGGCAAGAACGGTCAGGGCAAGTCTACGCTGTCCAAGCTGCTGTCGGGCCGCTTGCCGTTGATCGCGGGCAAGATGGTCACGTCCTCCAAACTGCGGATCGGGTATTTCGCGCAGCATCAGGTTGATGAACTGCATGTGGACGAGACCCCGATCGATCACCTGCGGCGGCTGCGCCCGGCGGAAACACCGGCCAAACTGCGCGCGCGGCTTTCGGGCTTTGGCCTTGGGGCGGAGCAGTCCGAAACCGAGGTGGGGCGTTTGTCGGGCGGTCAGAAAGCGCGGCTGTCCCTGCTGATTGCCACAATCGACGCACCGCACCTGCTGATCCTCGACGAACCGACCAACCACCTCGACATTGAATCGCGCGAGGCCCTGGTCGAAGCGCTGACCGCCTATACCGGGGCGGTGATCCTTGTCACCCACGACATGCACCTGTTGGAACTGGTGGCTGACCGTCTGTGGCTGGTGAATGCGGGAACGGTTGCGCCCTATGATGGCGATTTGCAAACCTATCGCGATCACCTGCTTGCAAACCCGTCCAAGCCCAAGAAAGAACAGGAAAAACCCAAGGCGAAGAAAGCCTCGCGCGAGGCGATTCAGGCGCTTCGCTCAGAGTTGCGCAAATGCGAGGCACGGGTCGAAAAGATCGAAGAGATGCGCGCGAAACTGGCGGAGAAACTCGCCGATCCGGCCCTGTATGAAGACAGCCGTGTGGGCGAGCTGGAAACATGGAACCGCAAATATGCGGAGATCATGGACGGGCTGAACCGGGCGGAAACGCTTTGGATGAACGCACAAGAGAAACTGGAGGCCGCGCAGGCCGGTTAACCCTTTCCGTTCGGCGCTGCGTACCTATATTGGGCGGATGGGCGGATTTGAAACAGGTCATATTCTAAGCGCGGTGTTCCTTGGGTTCATCGCCTTGATCCTGCTTCTGTCCTTGGGTGGTCAGCGGCTGCGCGCGAACATGCAGGCGGCGGCGACTTGGGCACTGATCTTTCTGGTCACGGTCGCAGGTTTTGGCATCTGGGACGACATCAAGGGCCAGCAGCGTCAATCCGTCTTCACCGATCAGGGACGGATCGAGTTGGAGCGTCACCGCGACGGTCATTACTATATCACGCTGGATGTGAATGGTGCGCCGGTGCCTTTCGTCGTCGATACAGGTGCGAGCGAGATCGTTCTGACGATGCAGGACGCGCAGCGCGCGGGGCTGGATCTTGATGAATTGCGGTTTCTGGGACGGGCCAGCACCGCGAATGGCGAGGTGCGCACCGCGCCGGTTCGACTGGACGAGGTTGCCATTGGCGGCATTCGCGACGGCGACGTGACAGCCTTTGTGAATGAGGGCGAGATGTCGCAATCCTTGCTGGGGATGGCCTATCTTAATCGCTGGGACCGGATCGAGATTTCCGACGGCACGCTGGTCTTGATCAGAGAGTAGTTTGCAAACAGGCAAAGACCGGTTTGCAAACAGGTCTAACCACCTGATTCCGCTTTCATTTCCCAACGGCCCGATTCCTCGGACCAGTATTTCGCGGCGCAGCCCGCATCGGTCAAAGCCTTCCAATGGCGGCGCGCGGTTTGCACCGCATCAGGGTCATGTCCATCGAACAGAACGCAGGCCCTTTGGGTTTGCGCGACCTCTTCCGCCGTGGGTGCATCACCATCGATGCAGATCACGCAATCGGCTTTTTGCCCCTTCTGGGTCGTCAGCAATATCGGTTGAAAATCGTCATGCGGCCCGCCCGCCAGCCCGTGCGGCAGAAAGGCTTCTTCGTTTCCCAACCAAAGTTGCGCATCCAGCTTGGACAAATGTTCGACATTGGGGCCGCGCAACACGACCCGCCAGCCCTGCTCAAGCGATTTCTCAAGCAGGACCGGCAGGGTTGCCTCCAGCGGGCGCTGGGTCAGGTGGTAGAAGAAGACCGCGCCCATCTCAGCTTTCGTAATTGTCGGCCACAAGGCGGTTCAACGCCATGACGCCCCAGCCGGTCGCACCTTTGGGGGCCAGGGTGGTTTCCGACTTCACCGACGCGACACCGGCGATATCCAGGTGAATCCACGGGCAGTCATCCTTGACGAAGCGTTGCAGGAATTGCGCCGCCGTGATCGACCCCGCAGGCCGCCCGCCGACATTTTTCATATCGGCAATGTTGGATTTGAGCTGATCGTCATAGGCTTTGCCCAGCGGCATCCGCCATGCGCCCTCATCTTCGGCGGCGGCGGCTTTGAGAAAAGCGTTGCAGACCGTGTCATCGTTGGAGAACACGCCGGCGTTCTCATGGCCGAGGCCAATGATGATCGCGCCGGTCAGCGTCGCCAGGTCGATCATCGCCACGGGCGAGAACCGTTCTTGCGCGTACCACATCACGTCACACAGGACGAGGCGCCCTTCGGCATCGGTGTTGATGATTTCGACCGTATCGCCCTTCATGGATTTGACCACATCTCCGGGCCGCGTCGCCGCGCCGGAGGGCATGTTCTCTACCAGTCCGACCAGACCGACGACGTTCGCCTTTGCCTTGCGCAGCGCCAGCGCGCGCATCGTGCCGGCGACCACGCCAGCCCCGCCCATATCCATCGTCATGTCTTCCATGCCGCCCGCGGGCTTGAGGCTGATACCGCCCGTGTCAAAGACGACGCCCTTGCCGACCAAGGCAACCGGCGCTTCGTCACCGCCTCCGTTCCAGCGCATCACCACAACCTTGGACGGGCTGTCAGAGCCCTGGCCAACCGACAAAAGCGTGCGCATTCCAAGCTCTGCAAGCTTTTCTTCATCCAAAACTTCAACTTCCAGCCCGATGCTTTCCATCGCTGCCAGACGGTCCGCGAATTCGGTTGTGGTCAGCACATTGGCCGGTTCGCTCACCAGATCGCGGGTCATGAAGATGCCCTCGGCCACGGCGCCCATGGGCGCATATTCCGCCTCGATCTCCTCGGGGGCGGTACACATGATGGTCACGTCCCCCGGTACGGTCGCGTCGCTGGTGCGGTGGGCCGAGAAATCATAGCTGCGCGCCACCAGACCGAAGGTCAGTTCGGCCGCACGTTTGAGATTGCCTGCAAGCACTGTCAGCGCGGCGCTGCCCTGCACCTTGGAAAGTGCCGCCCCGGCCTTGCGTGCGGTCAGCGCATCGGCGTTGCGCGTCAGCTTGACCACGTCGATCGCGCTTGCCGCCAGCCCGGAGGGAAATGCCAGCGTGACGATCTTGCCCGCGCTCAGCTTTTCGAACTGTTCGCTTTCGACCAATCGCGCCACCGCCCCACGGCACAGCCGATTGATCCGCCGCGCGCCCTGATCCAGCTTGCCATCCGGCGTCACAAGAACAGCAATACGGCCGCCCGTTTCCTTCAGCGTGTCCAGTTCCGTCGCGGCGAATTTCGGGGTCAGCGGTGTCATTGGGAAAGCCTCTTTCGTCCTGTTTCGCCCAGACCTAGCGCGGCCTGCCGCCGAAGACCAGATTGCAGTTTTCCCCGCCGACGGGATCGGCTAATCTGGCCCGTAACCAATAACTGCGCCTCGGGGGAGCAAGCGTGGCCAAATTCGACAGATACATGCTGTCGCAGCTTCTGTTGTATTTCGGATTCTTTGCGCTTGTTCTTGTTGCCGTGTTCTGGATTACCCGGGCGGTCAATCTGTTCGATCAGTTGATCGCGGATGGCCAGTCGGTGCTGATCTTCCTTGAATTCACCGCGCTTGGCCTGCCCGGACTGGTGCAGATGGTGGTGCCGCTCGCCTCTTTTGCGGCGGCCGTTTATGTCACCAACAAGATGAACTCCGAGTCGGAACTGACCGTGATGCTGGCCACCGGATGGAGCCCATGGCGACTTGCCCGGCCCGTCGCGGTGTTCGGTGTCATCGTGGCGCTGATGGTGTCTGTTCTTTCGCATCTGCTGGTGCCTGCCGCGCTGGATCTGCTGACAAAGCGCGAAACCGAGGTCAGCAAGGACGTCACCGCGCGGCTGCTGACAGAGGGCACGTTCCTGCATCCGATTGACGGCGTGACGCTCTATACCCGCGAGATCGGCGAAGACGGCGTTCTGAAGGATGTGTTCCTGTCGGATCGCCGTGATCCGGGCGAGCGGATCATCTATACCGCCTCGACCGCCTATCTGGTGCGCCAGTCGGAAAAGACATCGCTGATCATGGTGGATGGCTTGGCGCAGCGCCTCTCGACGCAGGACAACCGGCTATCAACCGCCACGTTCCGCGATTTTTCCTATGATATCACGGGGTTGATTACGCAAGACAGCAGCAGCAACCAAAAGGTGCGCGCGATGCTGACCCATAATCTGCTAGGCGACTGGGACGGGGTGTCACAACGCACCGGCCAGCCACTGGGCGTGATCGCGGAAGAGGTCCATAGCCGCTTTTCCAAACCGCTCTTTGCCATGATTACGGCGCTCACGGGCTTTGCCGTGTTGATGAGCGGTGGGTTCTCGCGGTTCGGGGCGTGGCGGGAAATCATCCTCGCCTTTGGTGCGCTGCTGGTGCTGGATTCGATCCGCTCTGCACTGGTCGATCCCGTGCGCGATGATGCGCAGCTTTGGCCGGTGGTCTATCTGCCGCCCGTATTGGGCGCGGTGCTGGCGCTGGTGCTGATCCATCAGGCTGCCAAACCGCTTCGCCGTCGCAAGGAGTCCGCCGCATGATCCTGCATATGTATTTCGCGCGGCGGTTTTTCATGGGCTTTCTGGGACTGACGATCGTGCTGTATGCTCTTAGCGCCGTGGTCGAGTTGTTCGAGCTTCTGGGCGATTTCGGCACCGCGCCCGATGTCAGCTTTCCGCAAATCCTGGGCCTGTTGTTCCTGCGCTCGCCGGGGCTGGTGGATCAAATCCTGCCGCTGATCCTGCTTTTGGCGACGATCATGCTGTTCATCGGCCTTGCGCGGACCTCTGAACTTGTCGTAACCCGCGCTGCCGGACGGTCGGCCATTCGGTCGCTGATTGCGCCGGTGGTTGTCGCGCTGGTCATCGGTGTGTTGGCCGTGACCATGCTGGGGCCGATCATTGCCGCGTTTTCAAACCGGTATGCCGCGCTGTCGGAAGGCTATCGCACGGGGGGCAATGCGGCGCTCTCGGTATCGGGCGAAGGGCTGTGGCTGCGCCAAGGCGACACCAATGGACAAACCGTGATCCGCGCTGCGCGGTCGAACGCGGATGGGTCGGTGCTGTATGATGTGACCTTCCTCAGCTATGCGCCGCAGGTCGGTCCCAACCGCCGGATCGAAGCCGCCTCGGCAGAGCTTACCGACGGACACTGGGTACTGACACAGGCGAAGGAATGGAACCTGCAAAGCGGCACCAATGCCGAGGCCGAAGCGCTGCGGCACGCGCGGCTTGAGCTGCCGTCTTCGCTGACCGTGGACCGGATTCGCGAATCTCTGGGCTCGTCCTCTGGCGTGTCGATCTGGGAGATGCAGGGCTTTATCGCACAGTTGGAACATGCGGGCTTTTCCGCCCGGCGCCATCAGGTCTGGTTCCAGTCGCAACTGTCCCGGCCCTTGTTTCTTGCGGCCATGGTGCTGGTCGGCGCGGCCTTTACCATGCGCCACACGCGCTTTGGCGGGACCGGTCCTGCGGTGCTGGCAGCGGTGCTTCTGGGCTTCGCGCTCTATTTCATTCGCAGCTTCGCGGTGATACTTGGCGAAAACGGTCAATTGGCGGTGCCACTGGCCACTTGGGCGGTTCCCGTCGCAGCGAATTTGCTGGCGCTCGGGCTGCTGCTGCACGCGGAGGACGGATGAAGACGCTTGCGACTGCCTTGTTCGCTTTGGCCGCAATGATTTGCGCCGGTCCGGGTGCGCTTCGGGCGCAAACGGCTGCGCCGGACCCCGATGCCAACAAACCCGCCGTACTGGTGGCCGATTCCGTCGAAGTGACCCGCGACCGCGTGTTGCAGGCCCGCGGCAATGTCGAGATTTTCCAAGGCAACCGGCGGCTGACGGCGCAAGCGATCACCTATGATCAAAAGACGGATACGGTCACGTTCGAAGGCCCGCTGACGCTGCGCGATGGCTCTGGCGTGGTGATCCAGGCGACCGAGGCGGAACTTGATACCGATCTGCGCAACGGGGTGCTGCGTTCGGCGCGGATGGTGCTGGACCAGCAGTTGCAATTGGCGGCGGTACAGATCAACCGCGTCAACGGGCGCTATAGCCAACTTTACAAAACCGCCGTAACCGCCTGTAAAATTTGCGAAGACGGTCAATCGCCACTTTGGCAGATCCGGGCCAAGCGCGTGATCCACGACCAGGAAGAACAGCAGCTTTATTTCGATGAAGCGCAGTTCCTGGTGCGCGACGTGCCGATCTTCTATCTGCCGCGCCTGCGTTTGCCGGACCCGACGCTGGATCGGGCCACCGGTTTTCTGATCCCGTCGATCAAGACCACGTCGCAGCTGTCGACCGGTATCAAGGTGCCCTATTTCATCGCGCTGGGGGATCACCGCGACCTGACGCTGACACCCTATCTGTCGTCTGAAACGCGCACGATCGAGTTCCGCTACCGTCAGGCCTTTGTGCGCGGCGATATCGAGTTCGAGGGCGCAATCAGCGACGACACGCTGGAAGATGGGCGCCGCTATTACCTGTTTGGCGGCGGCGCGTTCGATCTGGGCCGCGATTTCGTCCTGTCCTTCGACATCGAAGCGGTGAGCGACGATTCCTATCTGTCCGACTATTTCTATTCGGACGAGGACCGGCTGGACAGCGAGATCGCGATCAGCCGCACCCGGCGCGATGAGTATATCCGCACTGCTGTCATCGGTTACAACTCGCTCCGCGCGGGGGAAAACAACAACACGCTGCCGACAATCGTGGGCGAGATCATCTATGAACGGCGACTGTTTCCGACCCGGATCGGCGGCGAGGTGCGGCTGGGCTTCACCGCGCATTCGCATTACCGCCGCTCGGACGATTCCACCGATGGCGCGGGGCGCGATGTGACGCGGCTGAATGGCGAACTCGAATGGCTCAAGACCTATACTTTCGCAAGCGGGTTGCAGGCGGATGCCACGATCGGGCTGGCCTTCGACGTTTTCGACACGCAGCAGGACGACACTTATGCCGGGCGCGAGGCGGATGCCTTCCCGCAAGCCTCTGTCGCGCTGCGCTATCCGATGACGCGCCAAGGCGCGGACGGATCGACCCAGTTTCTGGAACCGATCCTGCAAGTGGGCTGGGTCGGTAACAATCAGGCCGATGTGGCCAATGATGAAAGCATGCGCGTGGAATTCGACGAGGGGAATCTGCTGTCGCTTTCTCGCTTCCCCGAGGCCGACCGGCGCGAGCATGGCGGGCAGATCGCATTGGGCCTGAACTGGGCACGCTATGACCCCGACGGCTGGGAAAGCTATGTCACTTTCGGGCAGATCTACCGCGAGGATTCCGTCGAGGATTTCAACATCTCCTCCGGGCTTCAGGGCACTGTATCCGACTTGCTGGTGGCGACGCATATCCGGTCGCAGGCCGGGCTGGCCTTTACCGGGCGCGCGGTCTTTGACGAAGATTTCGAATTCTCCAAGGCCGAATTGCGCAGCGACTGGGAAAATGACCGGCTCACCCTTGGGGGCAGCTATTTCTGGTATGCCTATGACCCGGCGCTCGACATTGATGAGGCCGTGTCCGAATTCAATATCGAAGGCGATTACCGGTTCAGCCGCCACTGGAGCTTGTCGGGCAACTGGCGCTATGATGCCCGCGACGACAGAACCGCCGAAGCAGGGCTTGGAATCGGCTATGACAACGAATGCGTGTCCGTCGATCTGACCGTCGAACGGCGCTTTGCCTCGTCGACAACGGTTGAGCCCTCGACCAATTTCGGCTTTACCATCGCGTTAAGGGGCTTCTCGGCCCAAACCGGAACAGAAAGTTATACCCGATCATGCTCATGACCCGTGTTTTTCTCCTGATTGCATCGCTCTTTGTCCTGGGCGGCGCGCCGGTGTCGGCGCAGAACCCCTTTGCCCCGGTGATCGAGGTCAACGAGGATGTCATCACCGCCTGGGAATTGCAGCAGCGCCGCCTGTTCCTGCGCGTCGTGTCGCCGACCAACGCTACCGATGCGGTGGTGCGGCAGGAACTGATCGATGACCGGTTGCGCGCGCAGTTGCTGCGGCAGGTCGGTCTGGAGCTTTCCGAAGAAGGTATCCGCGAGGGCATGGAAGAATTCGCCAGCCGCGCGAATTTGAGCGCCGATGACTTGATCAAGGCGCTGGCCCAACGCGGCATTGCCGAGGAAACCTTCCGCGATTTCGTGGCGGTGGGCGTGGCGTGGCGCGATCTGATCCGGGCCCGTTTCGGCAACCGCGTGCAAATTTCAGAGGCCGAGATCGACCGCGCTATGGCCGCCTCCACCACCGGCAGCGGCGTGCGCGTTCTGCTGTCGGAAATCATCATGCCCGCCCCGCCGCCGCAGCTTGATACGGTGATGGCACGGGCCGAACGTATCGCGCAGGTCACGACCGAGGCTGAATTCTCGTCCTATGCGCGCCAATTCTCCGCCACCCCGTCACGCGGTCGCGGCGGGCGACTGGACTGGGCGCCCCTGTCCAACCTGCCGCCGATCCTACGGGCACGGGTTCTGGGGCTGGCCCCCGGCGAGGTGACCCAGCCGATCCCGATCCCCAATGCCGTCGCGCTGTTCCAGTTGCGTGCGATCGAAGAAACAGGCGCAAGCACACCGGAATATTCCGCCATCGAATATGCGCGCTATTACATTCCCGGCGGTCGGAGCGAAGCCGCCATGGCCGAGGCCGCGCGCATCCGCACCAAGGTCGATGTTTGCGACGATCTTTACGGCATCGCGCAGGGTCGCCCCGAAGAAGCCTTGGCGCGCGACACGCAAGCGCCGGGCGACATTCCGCAGGACATCGCGTTGGAACTGGCCAAGCTCGACAACAACGAGGTTTCCACCGCACTGACCACTGCCGATGGGCAATCGCTGGTCTTCTTGATGCTTTGCGGGCGCACAACCGCCGCCAATGAGGAGGTCAGCCGCGAGGCCGTGGCCAATTCCCTGCGGCAGGAACGCTTGTCCGGGTTTGCCGACAGCCTTCTGGAAGAGCTGCGCGCAGACGCTCGCATCCGCGAGAAATGAGCGCCCTACCCGTTGCCGTGACCTGCGGCGAGCCGGCGGGGATCGGTCCAGAGATCGCAGCAGCGGCCTGGGCAGAGCTGAAAGGCGACGTCCCGATGCTGTGGATCGGTGATCCGCGCCACTTGCCGGGCGGCACGCCAATCGCGGAAATCGCCGATCCGGCAGAGGCAGTGCGCGTCTGTGACACGGCCCTGCCCGTCTTCCCGCATCGCTTTGCCGGTCCCGTGACCCCCGGCACGCCCGATTTGTCGCTGGCGCAAGGGGTGGTCGATGCGATCCGTATCGGAGTCGATCTGGTCCGGTCCGGCAGCGCCTCGGCGCTTTGCACGGCGCCTATCCACAAGAAAGTGCTGCAAGACGGCGCGGGCTTTGCCTATCCCGGCCATACAGAGTTTCTCGCCCATCTGGGCGGCGATGTGGACGTGGTGATGATGTTGGCCTCGGACCAGTTGCGGGTGGTGCCTGCGACCATTCACATTGCCCTGTCCGACGTGCCTTCTGCCCTGACACCGGGGCGGTTGCGCCGGGTGATCGAAACCACCGCTACCGGCCTGCGCGAACGGTTCGGCATCGCCGCGCCCCGGCTGGCGGTTGCGGGGCTGAACCCCCATGCAGGCGAAGGCGGGGCGATGGGGCGCGAAGAACTGGAATGGATCGGCCCGATGATCGACGAGATTGCGCAAAGCGGGCTGGATGTGAGCGGACCGAAATCGGCGGATACGATGTTTCACGCCGCCGCCCGCGAAACCTATGACGCCGCGATTTGCATGTATCACGATCAGGCGCTGATCCCGATCAAGACGCTGGATTTCGACCGGGGGGTGAATGTCACACTGGGGCTGCCCTTCGTGCGGACCTCGCCCGATCACGGCACCGCGTTCGACATTGCGGGCAAGGGCATCGCCAATCCCAGTTCCATGATCGAAGCGCTGCGCATGGCGGCCAAGATGGCGGCGGCATGAGCCAGATCGACGACCTGCCGCCGCTGCGCGAAGTGATTGCGACGCACGGGCTGAGCGCGCGCAAGGCGCTTGGCCAGAACTTCCTGCTGGACCTGAACCTGACGGCGCGGATCGCGCGCACGGCCGGGGATCTGACCGGCGCTGACGTGCTGGAGATCGGCCCAGGCCCCGGCGGGCTGACGCGCGGGCTTTTGGCGGAAGGCGCGCGCAAGGTGCTGGCCGTTGAAAAAGACCCGCGCTGCCTGCCCGCACTGGCAGAGATTTCAGCCCGCTATCCCGGCCGGCTGGAGGTGGTCGAAGGCGACGCGCTGCAAATCGACCCGTTGGCGCATCTGACGCCGCCAATCCGCATCGTCGCCAACCTGCCCTATAATGTCGGCACCGAATTGCTGGTTCGCTGGCTGACCCCGCCGCAATGGCCGCCGGTCTGGGAAACCCTGACGCTGATGTTCCAGCGCGAGGTGGCGGAACGGATCGTGGCGCAGCCCGGCTCCAAGGCCTATGGGCGTCTGGCCCTGCTGGCCCAATGGCGCACCGATGCGCGGCTTGCCCTGAGCCTGCCGCCCGAGGCCTTCACCCCGCCGCCCAAAGTGTCATCGGCTGTGGTGCATCTGACCGCCCTGCCCGAACCGCGCTTTCCCGCGCGGGCCGACATTCTGGAACGGCTTGTGGCCAGAGCGTTCAACCAGCGCCGCAAGATGCTGCGCTCATCGTTGAAATCGATGTCTCCGCAGATCGAAGATCATCTCAACGCCGTGGGAATCGCCCCGACCGATCGGGCCGAGACGGTGTCTCTGGAAGGGTTTTGCGCCCTCGCACGGGCGCTGGAAGCAGAGTAATTATTCCGCAGCTTCGGGTGCGTCGTTCGACGGTGTCGCCGGCGTATCGCCCGATTGCTCTGCCGAGGCGTCTTTCTTGGGCGCACGCGGTTTACGCGGGCTGCGACGCTTGGGCTTGGGGCTGTTTTCCGGTGTTTCCACCAGACCGCTATCCGCGCCTGCATCGGCAACCTGATCGTCAACGACGGCCACATCGGGCTGATCGCCAGCGCCTGCGGGCGGCGTGTCGTCGGATTGTTGCGCCTGATTGGACTCGCGTTCCTGACGTTCCGCCCGTTCACGGTCGCGTTCCGCCTGACGTTCGCGGTTCTGGCGTTCCTGTTCCTCGCGGCGCGCATCGACCTCACGCTGCGCTTCGCTCAGAAGGCGCAGGTAATGTTCCGCGTGCTGCTGGAAATTCTCGGTCGCGACGCGGTCATTGGACAATTGCGCATCACGGGCCAGTTGGTTGTACTTGTCGATGATCTGCTGCGGCGTACCGCGCACCTTACCTTCGGGGCCACTGCTGTCGAAAACGCGATTGATCACGTTTCCGCCCGAAGGACGGTTGTTACGGTTCTTGTTCCGGGACCGGGATCTGGAAGACTTCATTAACTACGACTTGCCTTGATTGGTCATTTGTCTGGCTCCGGGGCGCGCGCTGCACCCATGTTAATTGGCCAGACTTTGAGCTTGACTAGGACGCTGCCATCGTTGCCGAGGGCGTCACTATTTGGTGATAAACATGCTGCCTATGGATGGGCAAGCCAAAATTGCGCAATACCTGCAATTTGCGGCAATTAATTACCGATTTCCGCCATCTGGGCCTGAATGACACGATCTTTGCCGCCCAAATCCTGCAAAACGCGAATGGTCTGCCAACCTGCCGCGTCAAAGATTGCGCAGACGTCCTGCGCCTGCGTCCAGCCGATTTCCACCATCACGCGGCCGCCGGGGCTTAGGAACCGCGCCGCATCGCGGGCGATGATGCGATAGACGCTCAGCCCGTCCGCCTCGTCCGTGAGGGCAATACGCGGTTCGTGCTGCTGCAACTCGGGTTGGACGTTCTGCATCTCGTCCGCGCTCAGATATGGCGGGTTCGAGACGATAAGATCAAAGCGCCCTTCGACCCCGTCAAACCAATCCGACTTGCGCAGATCGGCGCGCGCCTCGACCCCGTGCAGCACCGCGTTGGCACTGGCCTGAAGGCAGGCGGCCTCGCTTATATCGACGCCGGTACCCACTGCTTGCGGGCGCTCTGCGAGAAGCGTGACAAGGATGCAGCCCGACCCGGTGCCAAGGTCCAGAACCGATCCGAACGGCGCGGCCAGTGCGGTTTCGATCAGCGTTTCGGTTTCCGGACGTGGATCGAGCACATCGCGCGACACCTTGAAGCGGCGGCCATAGAATTCACGCTCTCCGATCAGATGCGACACCGGCACCCGCACGGCGCGCAGCGACACGAGGTTCACAAAGCGCTCTTCGATATCGGGGCTCAGGTCTTCGGGGGCGATCAGCGTGATGCGGGCCGCGTCGACAGAGGCCGCATGGGCCAGCAATATCCGGGCATCGCGCGCAGGGCTGTCCACCCCCGCCGCCCGCAGGCGCGCCGCCGCCGCGGCCAGTGCTTCGCCCGCGGTCATGCGTCCATTTCCGCCAGTTTGCGGGCCTGATCTTCGGCGATCAGCGCATCGATGATCTCGTCCAGATCGCCCTGCATCACCGCATCCAGCTTATAAAGCGTGAGGCCGATCCGATGATCGGTGATACGCCCTTGCGGGAAGTTATAGGTGCGAATCCGCTCCGACCGGTCGCCCGAGCCGACCTGGGACGCTCGGTCCGCCGCCCGTTCGTCATGAGCACGCTGGCGTTCCATGTCATACAGACGGGCCTTGAGCACCTGCATCGCCTTTTCGCGGTTGCGGTGCTGCGATTTCTCGGAGCTGGTGACAACGATCCCGGTCGGCAGGTGCGTGATCCGCACCGCACTGTCGGTCGTGTTCACATGCTGGCCGCCCGCACCAGAGGACCGCATCGTGTCGATGCGCAGATCATTGGCGTCGATCTGGATATCCACATCCTCGGCTTCGGGCAGGACCGCCACCGTCGCGGCAGAGGTGTGAATCCGCCCGCCGCTTTCGGTTTCCGGCACACGCTGCACCCGGTGTACGCCGGATTCGAATTTGAGCCGCCCAAAGACGTTGTCGCCCGTGATACTGGCCACGACCTCCTTGATGCCGCCCAGTTCGGTCGCCTGTTCCTCGATGATATCCACTTTCCACCCATGCGCTTCGGCAAGACGGGTATACATGCGCAGAAGGTCCCCGGCAAAAAGTGCGGCCTCGTCCCCACCGGTGCCGGGCCGGATTTCCAGCATGGCAGAGCGCGTGTCCGCTTCGTCCTTGGGCAGCAGCGTCAGTTGCAGCGCGGCTTCGGCCTCGGGCAAGGCGGCACGTAAGGCGGGCAACTCTTCTTCCGCAAGCGCTTTCATTTCGGGATCGTCCAGCATCGCCTCGGCTTCGGCCAGATCCGAGCGCAGCGCGTCATAGGCATCAATCTGCTCAACCACAGGGCGAAGGTCGGCATATTCCTTGGCTAGCTTGGCCACATCCGCGCCTGCGGCCTCGGCCATCTGCGCCTCAAGAAACTGAAAGCGTTGGCGAATTTGGTCCAATTTGTCGCGCGTAATCATGCCTAGCTCTTGCGCGAAAGCAGGGGCTTGGTCAAGGCGCTGTTCTGACTTAGCATGGTCGCATGATGCGCCAATTTGCCTTGTCATTGCTGTCCTTGCTGGCCGCCCTGCCCGCGCTGGCCCCTGCGATCGCCGATGTCACAAGCCCCAGTGGCAAGACGGTCGATTGCTATTGCACCGATAGCAGTGGCAGCCGTATCGAACTGGGCGAAACGATCTGCCTGCAGGTGGATGGGCGCATGTTCATGGCACAATGCCAGATGTCGCTTAACGTGCCGATGTGGCGCGAGGTGTCGAAGGGCTGTCTCAGCTCACAGCTGCGCCAGCCACCCCTCCAGTCGTTTGGCATTGACCCCAAGATCTGACTTGCCAAAGCGCAACCGCGCAAAAAGCCGAAGCTGCTCGTCCTGTAAATCAGCCGTAGTGTAATCGGGAAAGCCCATCACTTTCGACCGTGTGACGAAGGTGATCCGCCCCTCCTCGACCGACCCGGCCAGAACCTCTGTCCGCGGCGTTTGCAGGGCGATCTCCTTGAGCCGTGCCAGCGTTGCCGCGTCTCCGGGCAGGACGCGGATCGCGCCAGAGGCCATGTCCTTATCCGCCTGCGCGGTGACCGGTTGGTGCCAGCGTGCAGGGTCGGACGGCGCAAGGCGGATGAAGGCCAAAAGCCCGACGACCAAAAGCAGGATTACCCAAAACAGCATGTATTCAACCTTTCGCAAAGGAGACGCCCGCGCGCTCACCGATAAGTGACGCCCGGCAGGATGCAGAGCAGTTCAAACAGAAGATTTGCCGCCGTCAGCGCCGTGTTGCCACTGGGATCATAGGGCGGAGAGACCTCGACCATATCGCAGCCAACCACGTTCAGTCCGCGCAGCGCTCGGATCAGTTCCATCGCTTGCGGCGTGGTCAACCCGCCGATTTCCGGCGTGCCGGTGCCGGGCGCAAAGGCCGGGTCAAGGCTGTCGATGTCGTAAGAGATATAGACCGGCATTTCGGTGCCGATATCGCGGCGAATTTCGCTGCCCAGCGTGGTGAGCGAGCGGTGCCAAAGTTCCGGCGCGATGAATTGCTGGAACCCCCATCCGGCCGCCTCGGAGAAATCCTCGGCGGTATAGCCGGTGCCGCGTAGCCCGATCTGATAGGTCTTGTTCGGGACGATGAGGTTTTCCTCATAGGCGCGACGAAACACCGTGCCGTGAGTCTCACGCTCGCCGAACATGTCATCGTTCACATCCGCATGGGCATCGACATGCACCAACGCTACGGGTCCGTATTTACCGGCTATGGCCCGCAGGATCGGCAAGGTCAGCGAATGGTCGCCGCCAATGCCGACCGGCGTCACGTCATGGGTGAGGATCGCCGCGTAACTCTCTTGAATGATTGAAAGACTGTCGCGCAGGTTAAATGTGTTAATGGCAAGGTCACCAATATCACCGACGTTAAGACTATCGAACGGGGCGGCACCGGTTTGCAGATTGTAGGGCCGGATCATCGCCGATTCAGAGCGCACTTGCTTGGGCCCAAGCCGTGTGCCTGACCGCCAGGATGTTCCGATATCCATCGGGATGCCGACCACGGCCACATCCAGCCCCGTCAGATTATTGACCTGCGGCAAGCGCATGAACGTGTTGGGCCCCGAAAACCGTGCGAGGTCATTGCCGCTGATAGGTTGATTGGTCATCGTGTCTTCCGTTGTCTCCAGCCAATGAGGCAGCACAGCTCTGTTGCGATATGTGCGCCCGCAATTGCGGTCGCGCCGGTGGTGTCGAAAGGTGGGGAGACCTCGACCACGTCGCCGCCGCGAATGTTGATCCCGGCCAATCGGCGCAACAATTCTGCCGCCTGCGCCGAAGACAGCCCGCCCCAAACCGGCGTTCCGGTGCCGGGCGCATAGGCCGGATCAAGCCCGTCGATATCGAAGGTGACATAGCAGGGGTGATCGCCGACGACCTCATGGACCCGCTGGGCAGCGGCTTCCGGCCCGTTCCGATGCAGTTCGGGCGCGTCGATGATCGTGACCCCCAACGTATCGGGGTTATGGGTGCGGATACCGATCTGAACCGACCGCGCGGGATCGACCAAACCTTCCTTGATCGCCTTATAGGCAAAGGTGCCGTGATCGATCCGATCGGGGTTGTCATCGACCCAGGTGTCGGTGTGGGCGTCGATCTGGATCAGCGACATCGGCCCGAAAACCTTGGCATAGGCGCGCAGGATCGGCAGCGTGATGAAGTGATCCCCGCCCAGAACGACGCTTGCCGCGCTGTTTTGCAAAATGCCCGCCACATGGGTTTGCAAAATCGACGGGAATTCCGGCACATTGGCATAATCGAACGCCACATCGCCGTAATCGACGATGGTGCAGTCGCTCATCACATCGAAGGGCCAGCCATAGGGCTGATCGGGCGCTTGCAGGGCCGAGGCCTCGCGGATCGCGCGTGGACCGAAACGCGCGCCGGGCCGGTTGGTCACCGCCTGATCGAACGGCACCCCCGTCACCGCGATATCGACACCGCGCAGATCCTTGGTATAGCGGCGGCGCAGAAAGCTTGTGGCGCCGCCAAAGGTGTTTTCAAAGGATGGTCCACGCGGATCGTCGCGTGTAAACGCCTGATCCACCTGACTTTTCGCGTCTTCCAAGCTCATTTGTTACTTCGCCGCCTTGGCCGGTTGTGCGGTTTCTACCAGACGCGCGAAAAAGCTTGCCCCATAGGGCGCCACCGCGTCGTTGAAGTTATAGGCAGGATGGTGCAGGCCCGCGCTTGGCCCCTGCCCCATGAACAGATAGGCGCCGGGTCGCTGTTCCAGCATGAAGGCGAAATCCTCGGCCCCGGCGACCGGCTGTGTATTGGCATCGACATTCTCTGCCCCGACCAATTCCCGCGCCACGTCCGCCGCGAATGCTGTCTGATCCGCCGCGTTGACGGTCGACGGATAGCCGACTTCGATCTCTAGCCGGGCCGTCACGCCATATCCCGTCGCAACGCTTTGCGCGATTTCGTCCAGCCGCCGGTGCACCATTTCCTGCACGGTCTTGTCGAAGGTACGGATGGTGCCGTTCAGATAGGCCTCGGCCGGGATCACGTTATTGGCGGTGCCGGTGTGAATCTGCGTCAGCGACACAACCGCCTGTTGAAGCGAGGGCACATTGCGGCTGATGATTGTCTGGATCGCCTGCCCGATCCCACATGCCGCGATGACCGGATCGCGGGTTTCTTCCGGCATGGCACCATGCCCGCCCACCCCGTCGATATAGATGTGGAACGTATCGACCGCGGCCATGATCGGCCCGGCGCGGGTGTGGAACTCTCCCTCCGGCAGATCCGGCACGTTATGGATGCCATAGACCTCGCCAATATCGAACCGGTCAAGAAAGCCTTCTTCGACCATGATCTTGGCCCCGCCCGGCCCCTCTTCGCCCGGCTGAAAGATCAGCGCCACACGGCCCGAGAAGTTGCGCGTCTCCGTCAGGTATTTCGCCGCGCCCAGAAGCATGGTCGTGTGCCCGTCATGCCCACAGGCGTGCATGTTCCCCGGATGGGTAGAGGCATAGTCCAGCCCGGTCGCCTCTTCGATCGGCAAGGCGTCCATATCGGCGCGCAGGCCGATCGTCGGCCCGTCACCCTGCCCGTTGATGATCGCAACAATCCCTGTCACGCCAATGCCTTCATGCACCTCGTCCACGCCGAATTCGCGCAGCCGTTCAGCGATGAACGCCGCCGTCTTGTAACATTCCATCTCAAGCTCTGGGATGGTGTGCAGATACTGACGCCACTGGGTCATTTCGTCGGCAAGTCCGGCGATGCGGTTAATCACGGGCATGGGGTGGACTCCTGTCGCGGCTCCGGGTTTGAGTTCCATCTGACACCGAAGCGGAGCCGCCTGCAATGCCTCAAGACCCGATCCACGACAAAGCCCCCGGAATGGAGCGTTTGCTGGAGGTGATGCGCCGCCTTCGCGACCCGAACGACGGCTGCCCGTGGGATATCGAGCAGACATTCGACACCATCGCCCCCTACACGATCGAGGAAGCCTATGAGGTCGCGGATGCGATCGAACGGCGCGATTGGGACGATCTGAAAGGAGAATTGGGGGATCTGCTGCTGCAAACGGTCTATCACACGGCGATCTCGGCAGAGATGGGTCTGTATGATTTCCATGATGTGGCCGAAGGCATTGCCCAAAAGATGATCGACCGGCATCCGCATGTGTTTGGCGATGAAAGCCGGGACAAAAGCGCAGAGCAGCAAACCCGCGACTGGGAGACCGTCAAGGCGCGCGAACGGGCACAAAAGGCGCAAAAAGGCACGCTGGACGGGGTCGCGGTCGGTCTGCCCGCGCTTTTGCGTGCCGAAAAGCTGCAAAAACGGGCGGCGCGGGTTGGGTTCGACTGGCCAAGCACGGATAACGTGATCGACAAGCTGACCGAGGAAGCCGCCGAACTGGTAGAGGCGCGTGACCAGCTGACAGAGGCCGAACAGGTCGAGGAATTCGGCGACTTGCTGTTCGTGATGGCCAATCTGGCGCGCCATATGGGCATCGATCCAGAGGCTGCCCTGCGCGGCGCGAATGCGAAATTCACCCGCCGCTTCGAGGGGATCGAGGCGCGGCTGGCAGCGATGGGCAAACGCCCCGAGGATAGCGACCTGGAGGAAATGGACGCGCTTTGGGATGCGGTGAAGGCCGAAGAAAAGCTCAAGAAATGAGCGTCACCCCCGGCATGTCGCCGATGCGCGTCAAATCGTCGGCATAACGCGCCTGCAATTGCGCGCGCTGCTTTGGCTCAAAGGTTGCAAAGCCGCGCGGCTCTGTCTCTTCGGCATATTCCGCGATGATCGCTTTCCACTGCGCACGGGTCAGAGCCTCGCCCGCCGCATAGCGCGCCTGCACCGCTTCAAGGGCACGATCGGTCGCTGACAGGTTCTTGATCTGCTCCGGCTCGTCCAAGGTAAGGAAGGTCTCTGGCAATAGACGGGACAGCAGATCGCGGCTGCTGCCGCGCCGCGCGTAGGACAGGATGACCAGTTCTTCGGGTTGCAAGATGTCGCGCATCAGGGCGGCGATTTCCGGCCAGCCGCGATCCATCTCAAGCAGCTTCGGACGGATTTCGGAAAAGGGGCGCACGGGGTTATCCTCGGCCCGTTTGCGAAAGGCGGACACATACAGCGCATCATAGGGCCGGATCACATACACGACGCGCTTGAAGGTGGCATTTGCAAAGCCCGCACGCAGTGTTTGCAAACGTGCCTCTGCCGCTGGATAGAAGCGCCCGGCGTAAAAGTGGAACATCCGTCCGGGGATGTTTTCTTCGCTCATGATCAAGGGCTTATCCGAATTTGCAAACTGTTCCGCCAGCCTGTTTGCAAAGCGTTCGGCCTGTTTTGGCCCGTGGCGCGGCGCGGGCAGTTTCAGCGATAGCCGCCCGCTGGGTATGCCGTCGCGGCCCGGATAGGCCAGCGCATAGCCGGCGTCCTTCAGCACTGCCCGATTAACGTGCAACGCCATCTGAAAAGACGACGTTCCAGTGCGATGCGCGCCTGCATGAAGGTAGATATCGCGAGCCATGTTGCGCCTATTGTGCGACCGGACGTTGCGGCGTGCAAACCGCTTCTGGACATCCCGCGCCTGCAAGGTAAGTCTGCGGCAAAGAAGGAACACCCCACACTATGACCCCCCGCAAAATCATCATCGACACCGATCCCGGGCAAGACGACGCGGTTGCGATTCTGCTTGCTCTTGCCAGCCCGGAAGAGATCGACCTTCTCGGGATTACCGCTGTTGCGGGCAATGTCCCGCTGAACCTGACTGCCAAGAACGCGCGGATGGTCTGCGAACTGGCGAACAAGCCCGACGTCAAGGTCTTTGCCGGCTGCGACCGCCCCTTGGGGCGCCCCCTTGTCACGGCGGAACATGTGCATGGGAAAACGGGGCTGGATGGACCCACCCTGCCGGATCCGAAAATGCCGCTGCAAGAACAGCACGGCGTTGATTATATCATCGACACGTTGCGGGCCGAAGCCCCCGGCACCGTCACGCTTTGCCCACTTGGGCCGCTGACCAATATCGCGATGGCGTTCGAGAAAGCCCCTGATATCGTTGAGAAGGTTCAGGAAATCGTGCTGATGGGCGGCGCGTATTTCGAGGTTGGCAACATCACCCCGGCGGCGGAGTTCAACATCTATGTCGATCCGCAGGCGGCGCATATCGTGTTTTCCTCTGGCGCGCCGATCACCGTGATGCCGCTGGATGTCACCCACAAGGCGCTGGTGACGACGCCGCGCAATGACGCCTTTCGCGCGCTGAACACGCCGGTGGGGATCGCGGTCGCCGAGATGACCGACTTCTTCGAACGGTTCGACAAGGAAAAATACGGCTCTGCCGGGGCGCCGCTGCATGATCCTTGCGTGACCGCCTATCTGATCCAGCCGGATCTATTTTCAGGCCGCCATATCAATGTGGAGATCGAGACCCAGTCCGACCTGACCATGGGAATGACCGTGGCCGATTGGTGGGGCGTGACCGACCGGCCCGCCAATGCGATGTTCATGGGCGATATCGATGCCGATGGCTTCTTTTCCCTGCTGACCGAACGGCTTGGCCGCTTATGAGCATGGCGACAGCCCCCCGGCCCTTCACCCAAATCCACCGAAGGGAATGGAGATCATGAGCGCCGCGCTGACCCTCGCCACGCCGGACCATCTGGAGCAATTGCTGCCCCTGGTCGCCGCCTTTCACGAGCATCACGGGATCGACCAGTCCGACGCCGCACGCCGCGCCGGTCTGACCCCGTTGCTGGAGGGCATTCCGCATGGCACCTGTTATCTGATCGGTCCGGCGCGCGCGCCCATCGGCTATATCGTGATCAGCTTTGGCTGGTCGCTGGAATTTGGCGGGCTGGATGGGTTCATCGACGAGTTCTATCTGCGCCGGGCCGTGCGCGGACGCGGGATCGCAACCGAGGTGCTCAATGCGCTGCCCAAGGCGCTTTCGGGGGCCGGACTCAAGGCGCTGCATCTGGAAGTCAGCCACGGCAATGAGCGCGCGCAGCGGCTGTATTCCCGCGCAGGTTTCCGCGCCCGCCCCGACTATCACCTGATGACGCGCGCCTTCTAAGCCCCTATGTCGGGAGGTATGAGTGTGCATATCCCCTTCGACAACAGTTTCGCCCGCCTGCCCGGCGCGTTCTTTACCGCGCAATCGCCCGTCGCCGTGGCGGAGCCGGGCCTGATCGCCTTTAATCACCCTCTGGCAGAGGAACTGGGCATCCGCGCCGCCTCTGACACGGAAATCGCGCAGGTTTTCGCGGGCAACGCCTTGCCCGAAGGTGCAGAGCCGATTGCCCAGCTTTACGCGGGCCACCAATTCGGCAGTTACAACCCGCAACTTGGCGACGGGCGCGCCGTTCTTCTAGGGGAAGTCATTGATACCAACGGGTTGCGGCGCGACATTCAACTGAAAGGGTCCGGGCCGACCCCTTATTCGCGCCGGGGCGATGGCCGGGCGTGGCTGGGTCCGGTACTGCGCGAATATGTGGTGTCCGAGGCGATGCATGCCTTGGGCGTTCCCACGACGCGCGCTTTGGCAGCGGTCCAGACCGGAGAGCCTGTCTACCGCGAAAGCATCTATCCCGGTGCGGTGCTGACGCGGGTTGCGGCCTCTCACATCCGGGTGGGCAGCTTTCAGGTCTTTGCCCATCGCGGGCAGATCGACGAATTGCGGCAACTGACCGACTACACCATCGCGCGCCATGCGCCGGGTGCCGACGGCCCCATGGGATTGCTGCGCCATGTGGTCGCGGCGCAGGCCCGGCTGATCGCCCATTGGATGTCGCTCGGCTTCATCCACGGGGTGATGAACACGGATAATTGCACCATTTCGGGCGAGACGATCGACTACGGCCCGTGCGCCTTCATGGATGACTATCATCCGGGCCGTGTGTTTTCCTCGATCGACCAGACCGGGCGCTATGCCTATGGCAACCAGCCGCGCATCGCGATCTGGAACATGGCGCAATTCGCGACGGCCCTGATCCAGCAAATGCCCGACCCGCAGGCCGCGGCGGATGAGGCGACCCAGATCGTCCATGACATGCCCCACCTGATCGAACGCGCGTGGCTACAGCGTTTTGGGGCCAAGATCGGGCTGGCTGCGCCCAGTTTCGACGATGTGCCGTTGATTGAGGATCTGCTGACGCGGATGGCCGCCAATCAGGCCGATTTCACCAATACCTTCCGCGCATTGGCCGAGGGCACGGGTCGCGATCAGTTCACCGACCCCGCCGCCTTTGACGCGTGGGAGAGAACATGGCGGGACCGGCTTGCGACAGAGACAGCGCCCGAAGACCTGATGATGCGCACCAACCCCGCCGTGATTGCGCGCAATCACCGGATGGAACAGATGATCGCGGCCGCCGTCGCCGGGGATTTCGCGCCGTTCGAGCGGTTGATGCGTGTTCTGGCCACGCCCTTTTCGATCAGCGCCGAGGATGCCGATCTGACGCGCCCGCCTATGCCGTCGGAGGTTGTGGCGGCGACATTTTGCGGGACCTGACCGGCCGGTTGACCAGCACGATCCCAAGGGCGACGAGGCCAAGCGCGATCCAGACGCGCGGGCCGATCTGTTCGCCCAGCAAAAGCCAGCCAAGGATCACCGAAAAGACCGGGCTGAGAAAGCTGAAAGAGGCGACACCGCTGGCCGGGTAGATCGTCAGCAGCCAGAACCACAGCAAGAAGGCCAGCGTGACCACGACGACGATCTGGAAACCCAGACCGGCCACATGGGCCCAATGCAGATCACGCAAGAGCGGCCCCAGCATCAACGCGGCCACCAGCAGGATGGGCGACGACCACAGCAATTGCCAGAAAAGCTGCGTTTCGGGCGCTTCGTCACGCGCGGGCGACAGGCGCAGCACCAGTGCAATCGCGGCCCAAAGCATCGCACCGACCAGCGCCAGCGCGTCGCCCAGCAGGCTATAGCTTTGCCCCTCTGCGCCGCGATCCGACAAGGCCACCGCCACGCCCAGAACGGCCAGCCCCAGACCAATCGCCTTCATGCCGCCAATCCGCTCGCCCGGGATCAAGACATGTGCCGCAAGGCTCAGCCAGACCGGCATCGTATAGAACAGGACCGACGCACGCGACACCGTGGTCAGGTCCAGCGCGTTGAAAAGGCACACGAACTCAACGGCGAAAAGCACGCCCAGTATAACGCCCCAAATCCGCGCCTTCGGTTTCATCGCCAGTTTGCGCCCGCGCAGCACGATCCAGCCGCCGATCATCACCGCCCCCCCGGCAGAGCGGAGAAAGGCCATGAACGCGGGAGAAAAACCGTCATTGCCCAGCTTGATCACCACCTGATTGAACGCCAGAACAAGAGAGAACCCGATCAGCAGGCTCGCGCCGAGCGCGTCAATATTGGCTTTGCGTTGCATGGCGCGAACAGGCCCGTTTGACACCCCCTTGTCAATCGGACGATGCGGGGCGCCGGTTTTTCCCCGTTCGTTTCGTCACGTAACTGTGCCACACTGCGCGCAACAAGGGACTGGTACGACAGAGGGGTATTTCCATGAGTCTTGTAAAAACACTGGCGAAGGTCGCCGTGGGCGTCGCGATTGCCAAAGGTGCGTCATCCTTGATGAAAGGCAGCGCCAATAGCGGCGCAGGCCAAGTCAGCGGCGGTGGCGGCGGTTTGGGCGACATGCTCAAGAACATGATGCCGCCCAATGCGGGGACCGGCACGGCCTATGGCGGTGCGAACAGCCCCGCAGGTGGCGGGATCGAAGACATGCTGGGCGGTCTGCTTGGCGGCGGCGCGGCTGGTGGCGGTCTGGGTCAAGGCGGGCTTGGCGGCCTGCTGGATCAGATCAGCGGCGGCACAAGCGGCAAGGGCGGAAATCTGCAAGACCTGCTTTCCGGTCTGGCCGGTGGCGGCGCGGCTGCGGGCGGTCTTGGCAAGCTGCTCGGTGGCCTGACCGGGCAACCGAGCGCCCCTGAAACCGCGGGCTTTGGCGAAGTGTTGAATTCGCAATTCGAAGAAACACCGGTCGCCGCAATCGAACCCAGCGCCGATCAAGAAGCCGCGGCGGCACTGATGCTGCGCGCGATGATCCAGGCGGCGAAATCCGATGGGTCCTTCGATGCTGACGAACAGGCCAAGCTTATCGAACGTCTGGGCGGCGATGTGGATGCCTCTGAGCGCGCTTTTGTCGAACAGGAACTGGCCAAGCCGGTCGATGTGGATGCGTTGGTTCAGGACACACCCAAAGCGCTTGCGCCGCAGGTATACGCGATGTCCCTGTTGGGCATCGACCTCGATACGCAGCCCGAAGCGCAATACCTGCACCAATTGGCGCAGGGCTTTGGTCTGGACGCGGCAACGGTGAATGCCGTGCATGAACAAATGGGCGTGCCTGCGCTCTACCAGTAGACCTCCCGGTCCCTTGCGGCTAAACCCCTGTTCGAAAGGGTTGGCCGCGGGGGACCATGACTGTCACGAAGATACTTGACCGACTCGAAGCACGTGGATTGCGTGTGACTGGGCAGCGGCGCGTGGTGGCGCAGGTCTTGCAGGACAGCGATGACCACCCGGATGTAGAAGAGCTGTTCGCGCGGGCGCAGGCCATTGACGCAGGCATCTCCATCGCGACGGTCTATCGCACGGTGAAGCTGTTCGAAGAGGCCGGAATCCTTGAAAAGCTGGAATTCGGCGATGGGCGCGCGCGCTATGAAGACGCGGAGCGCCAGCATCACGACCACCTGATTGATCTGAGTTCCGGCAAAGTGATCGAATTCGTCGATGACGAGATCGAAGAGCTTCAGGAACGCATTGCGCGCAAGCTTGGATACGAGTTGCGCGGGCACCGGATGGAACTGTACGGCGTGCCGCTCAAATCCCGGAAATCGGAAGACTGATCCGCGGCAACTGGTGCCGCGGGGATCATATCTTCAGCCGATCAACTGCGCTTCGGGTGTCAGGTTTTCCTCGTAATGACGCTTGAGCCGTTGCAGCGCGATGCGCAGCACGATCTTGCCGGAACGCGCCGACCAACCCATGCGCTTTTCCGTCGATTCCAACCCTTCGAGATAGCAGCAGCAGTATAGCGCCACGTCGCTGAGCCCCGGCCCCAGATCGCTGAGCGCCTGCATCACCCGCGCCCGCGCCGCTGCCGGCCCATAGCCGGTCGTGCCCGCGCCGCTGCGCCCTTCGTCGATGCCAGCGGTCAGGAATTTGTCCCAGTTCTGCGACATGGAGGGTTCCATCTGCGCCAGTTCGAAATCTTCGCGCAGACGTTCGCCGCAGCGCACCAGATCATCGGACAAGAATGGATCGCCCGATTTGTCACGGCGACGCGCCAGAACGGTGAGCGGCGATTCAGACAGCGAATACCGGTTGCGACGAGACGAGGTCGCCGCGGGAGAATTTGCGGGCTCTCCTACCGGCGCCGCGCCATCGAAACCGGCCGGGGCTTCGGCCATGCCAAAGACGGGCGCCTGACGCGCCGGTTCCTGGTCCAGCAGGTCACGAACCTTGTCGCGCCCCGCCTGAGTGATCCGATACCGCAGGATACGCCCCGTCCCGCTGGTTTCGATCCATCCCTGCACCGCCATCGCCTGTGCGATTTCCTGACTGACCACAGCCGTGCGCGTGGTTGCCCCATCAGGCCCCTCGCGCACCACAACCGCCGTGTCCATGTCGGCGGCGATGGCAAGCACCGATCCGCTTTCACATAGACGACGCAATATGCGTTTGGCCTCCTGCTCGAATTCCGGCTGGTCCCCATGTGCCGTCCCTTGGGGTGTATCGCTCATCTGCGTAAACTCCTTATGCTGTGCCTGCCGATCCCCGGGCAGGGTCGATCTCACTTTCGCTTCCATGCGACGCAAGGCCGCGTCGATAAGCGGATCATCCCGAAGACGTTCGATCTTCCGGACGCGCCGTGACACTGTGGACGCATGGCAGTTCTTGCGCCGAGCCAGATCGCGGATCGAAACTCCCGATGACGTGTGAAGGAGATAATCGGCCATCGCTTCCGGAGCCCAATCCGGGAGCTGAATTTCCGCCTGACAATCCGTTTCCTTCCACACGGTTCGATCCTCATGCTCTGCCTCGCGCACCATTCTGCCCACAGAGTTTTCCACAAGAGCGCCCACAACTTGTGATAGTGACTTGGTTACCAGAACCTTAAAGGGCGCCATCCCGTTCAGTATTGTTTCCAAATGATAAACTTCCCCCACCCGACCGTTCGCATAGGGGCCGACTCGCGCAACAGTGAGTGCACCCGTGCCACAGTGCTGCTGGCAAGAAACACGAGTGAGGCCAGGAAAAATGTTGGATATTCTGACTTATATCGCAGGAATCGACCGTCCTAAGCTGCTGGTGAAGGCAGCGCGAATCGGGGCTGATACCTATCATCGGGATCGTCACCTGCCCCGATTGCTCCGGTCGGCAGGCGCGCCGAAATCGGCGTTGTCGTTGCTCAAGCTCGCCGAAATCGAGGCGGATCTTAACACTCAACGCGTTGCAAAGGACGCCACCTATTCGGTGACGCGCCATGTTGCGGTGCTGTCTGCCATCGTGGGCGAAGCGCGTCTGATGCAGGCTGCGGCCCGGGAATAACCGGGCCCGCCGCTTAGATGAAGCTGTCGGCTTCGCGCGCCTTGCGCTCGGTCACGAACTGGTCGAGCGCCTCCGAGATCGCCGGGTCCAGTGCCGGTTGCTGGTACTGCGCCAACATGGTTTCGACCCGGAGGCGCGCCAGTTCCTGCGTGTCGCGCGCGCCCTCGTCCGCCCAAGTTTCGAACGGCTTGTAATCCAGCAGGTCCGACTTCCAGAAGGCGTTCTTGAAGTTCCTTTGGGTGTGCGCACAGCCAAGGTAGTGCCCGCCCGGCCCGACTTCGCGGATCGCATCCATGCCAAGCGCGTTCTCGTCCATCTCGACGCCGCGCGCCAGCCCATGCAGAACACCAAGCTGATCGGCATCCATCACGAACTTCTCGAAGGACGCGACAAGGCCACCTTCCAGCCAGCCGCAGGCGTGGAGCATGAAGTTCACGCCCGACAAAAGCCCCATATTCAGCGAATTCGCAGTCTCATAGGCCGCCTGCGCATCGGGCAGCTTCGATCCGCAGAACGCCCCGGCGGACCGGAATGGCAGCCCATAACGGCGTGCGAATTGGCCGACGCCGTAAGTGATATGCGAGGCTTCCGGGGTGCCGAAGGTCGGTGCGCCCGAATTCATGTCGATCGACGTGACCATCGCGCCCATGATGATCGGCGCACCGGGGCGCACCAACTGGCTATAGGCGATGCCCGCCAGACATTCCGCCAACACCTGCGTCAGCGTGCCCGCGACCGACACCGGTGCCATCGCGCCGCCCACGATAAAGGGCGAAATGATCGATGCCTGGTTGTTCTCGGCGTAGACCTCCAGCGCGCCCATCATCACATCGTCGAAGGTCAGCGGCGAGTTGATATTGATGAGCGAGGTCATCACCGTGTTGTTGCGCACGAAATCTTCCCCGAAGAGCAGGCCGCACATATCGACACTGTCCTGCGCGCGGGATTTTTCCGTGACCGAGCCCATGAAAGGCTTGTCCGACAGCGTCATATGCGCGTGCAGCATATCCAGATGGCGCTTGTTGACCGCCACATCGGTCGGCTCGCAGACCGTGCCGCCGGAATGGTGCAGCCATTTGGACATATAGCCCAGCTTCACGAATTTGCGGAAATCTTCCATTGTGGCATAGCGCCGACCACCATCGACATCGCGCACGAAGGGCGGACCATAGACCGGCGCAAGCACAAGGTTGCGCCCGCCCACGACGACATTGCGCGCCGGATTGCGCGCGTGTTGGGTAAAGGTCGAAGGCGCGGTCTTGATCAGCTCGCGCGCCAGCCCGCGCGGGATATGCACACGTTCTCCGCGTACATCGGCGCCCGCCTCTTTCCAGCGCGCCAAGGCACCGGGGTTGTTGATGAAGTTGACGCCGATCTCTTCCAGAACGGTTTCGGCATTGGCCTCGATAATATCGAGCGCCTCTTCATTCAGAATCTCGAAATTGGGGATGTTCCGTTCGATATATTTGGCGGTTTCAAAGGACACCGCGCTGCGCTCTGCACGCCGCGCTGCGCCGCCGCCTCCACGTCCCCGACGCCGTGCTGCTGCCTCTGACATTGCAAATCCCCTTATGACCGCGACTCGTTGTTGGAACGTGTTTTAGCCGTTGCATCGTCGGTCCCGCTCGCGGTTAGCGCCCGTTGCGGGAAAAAAGCGACATGATGCGGGGCCGCGTGTCGGTATTTGGCACTTGCGGCAGGCGGCGGACTTGCGATCGCTCAGGCCTTTTGCGTCAAACGCCAGCCGGTTTGTCGAGGCAAGAACACCTCAACCGCGGCAGAGACGACGACCAGCACATCGCCGGTGTCGGGATTCGGCACGTCCAGACCGCCCTTGACGGCGCGAATCTCGGCCCGGCCGCGCGGCAAAGACGAGACCAGCGCGGCGCAATCCACTGCGTCGGGCCGTTGTGCCCCGATGGTGACCTGAACGCGCATATCGCTTTCAGGAATGTTCAGCCCCTTCACCAGCGGCAAGGACGAATGGCGGATCGCATCTTCGATCGCGCGCGCGGCGGCCTTGGTATAGTCGCGGCCATATTGGCTGTTGCCCATGCCCATTTCGATGATCACGCGCTGCTCAGTCATCGGTTTTCTCCATCTCGAAGCTGACGGACAGGGCGACATTGGCCATGATCGTCGGATGCCCGTCACCATCGGGGCGCGGAATATCCAGACCGCCCTCGGTCACGTGGATCTGCGGCGCGCCGTAGGGAAATTCCGCCGCGACCGCCTCCAGATCGACCTTGCTTGGCTGCTGCACCGCCACATCGACGCGGATGCGCATCGCGGATTTCTCAAAGCCGAACAGCTCCGCCAGATTGATCGAATTGTGCCACAACGCGTCGCGCACCGCCCGGCAGGCCGCCTGCGTGTAGTCCCCACGCCGCAGCGACGTGCCCATGCCAAGTTCTGTCATCAACCGCATCGCGCGCTCCTTACAATCCGAATGTCACCGGGTCTTGTCTGGCCTCTGGCCGCAAGCGCCGCAAGACCGGGGGCAGAAAATCGTCCAATCTGTCCTCGATCAGATGTGCCCGCACGCCCAGAAAAATCGCGCCAAGCCCCGCCAGCGCGACGATGGCCGCTGCGACATACAGGTTATCCCACGCCTGAAACCAGTCGCCCAGATAAAAGGCCAGTGCCAGCGCCCCGCCCGAGATACCGCCCGGTCTGCGCACATAGATCGAATAGAAGATCATCAGCAGCCCCGTCGGCAACAACGGCCATATTCCCTCGGCGCGCCAGTCGAAGGCCATGGAGGTGCTGAAGACGAAAAAAGCCAGCAACCCGGCCTTGTTCAGCCAAAACCCGTGGTTATGCGTGGCGCGCAGATCAAGCCACCAGCCCAGCACAAGACAACCCACGCTGAGCGCCAGCCAGAACAGGTTCTGATCGATCACGTCGTTCAGGCCCGGCCCATAAAATAGGTCGATGGCGTAGACCGACAGCACCCCCAGCACCCCGGTCCAAGCCGGCAGGAACTGGCGGTTGCGGATCAGCAGCGCAGATACGCCCAACAGCGGCAGCAGCGGCAGGTACATCCCCTTGGTCAGCGGACCCAGCGCATTGGTGTAACCGGACCAATTCCGCCCCGGTACGAACGGTTCGATATAGGCCCCGACAGAGAAGGAGAGCGTGACGCCAAGGCCCAGCACCAGAAGCGTGGACAGCAACCTGAGGTCCGGACGCGGCTCAACAACCCGGTCGAGCAGGAAAAAGCCCACGGCATAGACAAGGCAGACCATGCTGATCCGGTCGGGATCGCCGCCGGAAATCTGAATCGTCAGCAGGAACAGCGCGAACACGATCAGCGCGACCCCGCCCAGCCACAGCAGGTGAACAAGCGACAGGCGCAGACTTCCGGGCCCGTCCGGCAAGGCCTCGATCGCGCGTTTCTGTTCCGGCGTGATGATCCCGGCCGCAACGGCGGCAGATAAACGATTCACTGGCACATCCTCTTTCACCAAGAAACATGAACATAGTTCACGAAACGCGAAATGGAACCCTTTCCCATGCCGTGCTGCATCCACTCTTGCACATGCTCAAGTCACGCAATAACGAGACACCATGTCCGATATCTCTCATGACCGCCTTCTCATCATCGACTTCGGCAGCCAGGTCACACAGTTGATCGCCCGGCGTCTGCGCGAACTCAACGTCTATTGCGAAATTCATCCCTATCAGAACGTGACCGATGCGTTTCTGGCGGAGTTTGCGCCCAAGGCCATCATCTTTTCCGGCGGGCCGGATTCCGTGATGCGCGACGGCAGCCCCCGCCCGCCGCAATCGGCCTACACGATGGGTGTGCCGATCCTTGGCATTTGCTACGGCCAGCAGGTGATGATGCACGATCTGGGCGGCAAGGTCGAAGCGGGCGAACACGCCACGGCGGAGTTCGGGCGCGCCTATGTCACCCCGTCGGACACGCGGATCGACATGCTGAACGGCTGGTTCCTTGATGGGTCTGGCCGCGAACAGGTCTGGATGAGCCATGGCGACCATGTCAGCGAAATCGCTCCCGGCTTTGAGGTGTTCGGCACCTCGCCCGGTGCGCCTTTTGCGATCACCGCCGACACCACGCGCAATTTCTACGCGGTGCAGTTCCATCCCGAAGTGCATCACACGCCCAATGGCAAGACGCTTTACGAGAATTTCGTGCGCCTTGCCGGGTTCACCGGCGACTGGACCATGGGCGCCTATCGCGAGGAAGCAATCCGGCTGATCCGCGAACAGGTCGGCGACAAGCAAGTGATCTGCGGACTTTCGGGCGGGGTCGATAGCTCTGTCGCGGCGGTGCTGATCCACGAGGCGATTGGCGACCAGCTGACCTGCGTTTTCGTGGACCACGGGCTTTTGCGCAAGAACGAGGCGGAAGAAGTCGTCTCCATGTTCCGCGACAATTACAACATCCCGCTGATCCACGCCGATGAAGCCGATCTGTTCCTTGGTGAACTCGAAGGCGTTTCCGATCCGGAATCAAAGCGTAAGATCATCGGCAAACTGTTTATCGACGTATTCCAGAAATACGCCGATCAGGTCGAAGGGGCCGAATTCCTGGCTCAGGGCACGCTTTATCCCGACGTGATCGAAAGCGTTAGCTTCTCCGGTGGGCCGTCGGTCACGATCAAGTCGCACCACAATGTGGGCGGCTTGCCCGAAAAGATGGGCCTGAAACTGGTCGAGCCGCTGCGCGAGCTGTTCAAGGACGAGGTGCGCGCATTGGGTCAGGAACTGGGGCTGCCCGCCAGCTTTATCGGGCGTCACCCTTTCCCCGGCCCCGGTCTGGCAATCCGCTGCCCCGGCGAAATCACCCGCGAAAAGCTGGCGATCCTGCGCGAAGCGGACGCGGTCTATATCGACCAGATCCGCAAACACGGGCTTTATGACGAGATCTGGCAAGCCTTTGTCGCGATCCTTCCGGTGCGCACAGTGGGCGTGATGGGCGATGGGCGGACCTATGATTTCGCCTGCGCGTTGCGGGCCGTGACCTCGGTCGATGGTATGACCGCCGATTACTATCCGTTCAGCCATGAATTCCTTGGCGAGACCGCCACGCGGATCATCAACGAGGTGCGCGGCATCAACCGTGTCACCTATGACGTCACGTCGAAACCGCCCGGCACGATCGAGTGGGAATAACGACGCGTCTTTGGGAGGAGGCGTGACAGGATGACAGACACCCTGCGCGGTGCGCTTTGGATGCTGGGAACGATTTTCTCGTTCTCTGTCATGGCGGTTGCGGGGCGCGAAGCGTCCGATGTGCTCGATACGTTCGAGCTGATGTTGTACCGTTCGATCGTGGGGCTGGTGATTGTCGCGGGCGTGATCACAGCGACCCGGCGCTGGCACGAGGTGCCCACAAGGCATTTCAGCACGCACCTGTTGCGCAACCTTGCCCATTTCACCGGCCAGAACCTGTGGTTCTACGCGGTGACCGTGGTGCCCCTGGCGCAGGTCTTTGCGCTGGAATTCACCTCGCCGCTTTGGGTGATCGTGCTTAGCCCGCTGCTGCTGGGCGAACGCTTGACGGCGACCCGGGCGATCTGCGCGCTGGTAGGGTTCATCGGCATCCTGATCGTGGCCCGTCCGGGCGCGACCCCGATCAATGCGGGGCTGGTGACGGCGGCCTCCTGCGCGATCTTCTTTGCCCTGACCATCATGCTGACCAAGCGTTTGACGCGCGCCGACAGCATTGCCTGCATCCTGTTCTACCTGACCGCGCTGCAACTGGTGATGGGGCTGGTCGCCTCTGGCTATGACGGGGATATTGCCCTGCCGGATATGCGCACCCTGCCCTTCGTGATCGCCATCGGGCTGGGCGGACTTCTGGCGCATTTCTGCTATACCAAGGCACTGTCGCTCGCCCCCGCGACGCTTGTTTCGCCCATCGATTTCGGACGGTTGCCCGCCATCGCGCTGGCGGCGTGGGTTCTTTATGGCGAGGCGGTGGATATCTGGGTCTTTATCGGCGCCGCGCTGATCTTTGGTGGCAACTATCTGAACATCATGACAGAGACTCGCCGTGCGGCCCGCGCTTAGCGCAAGAACCGGGTCGCGCCGCACCAGATGCCCGGTTAGGCAGACAGCATGACCCCGCAAAAGACCCTTTCCGCCCGCGCCTGGACCGAGATGCTGCTGCTTGCCGCGATCTGGGGCGCGTCCTTCGTGTCGATCCGCGTGGCGCTGGACGAGATCGGCTTTGCAACAGTCGTGGCGCACCGGGTCGGCTGGGCGGCGCTGCTGCTGTGGATCGTGGTGCTGGCCCGCCGCTTGCCCGTGCCGCGGCGTCCGGGCATCTGGGGCGCGTTTCTGGTTATGGGCCTTTTGAACAACGTGCTGCCTTTTTCCCTGATGGCGTGGGGCCAGCTTTATATCGAAAGCGGGCTGACGGCGATTTTCAACGCGGCCACGGCGATCTTCGGCATTCTTATGGCGGCCTTGTTCTTTCCCGACGAACGGCTGACGCCTGCGCGGTTGCTGGGCGTGGGGCTGGGGTTTCTGGGCGTGGCCATTGCCATCGGGCTTGATGCGGTGCGCGGCTTCGATCTGCGTTCGCTCGCGCAAATGGCGGTGCTGGCGGGAACGCTGTGCTATGCGCTGGCCTCGGTCTGGGCGCGCAAGACGCTGACCGGACTGCCGCCGCAGGTGGCCGCCGCCGGGATGCTGACCGGATCGACCCTGATCGCGCTGCCGGCGGCGATGCTGATCGACGGCGTGCCCAGTTTCAGCCTTGCGCCGCAAACTTGGGCCGCTATCGGGTATTTCGCGCTGATCGGCACGGCGGGCGCGTATCTTTTGTACTACCGCGTGCTGGCCATGGCCGGATCGGGCAACCTGATGCTGGTCACGCTGCTGATCGTGCCCTTTGCCATCACATTGGGAACTCTCCTGCGCCATGAAACGCTGCCCGCATCGGCCTATCTTGGATTTTGCCTTCTGGCGCTTGGGCTTCTGATCGTCGATGGCCGGGTTCTGCGTCTGATTGACCGCCCTGCCCGGCGCGGCTAGGAAACGGATCACCAAGCATAAGGCAGGGGAACCGATGCTCTACCAATCAGCGCAGGAATGGCGGGACGCACCGCGCAAACGGGTGTTGGTCTATGGCATGTCCGGGTTGGGCAAGACCTATCTAAGCCAGATGCTGCGCGATTCCGGCCAGTGGTTCCACTACTCCATCGATTACCGCATCGGCACCCGCTATATGGGCGAATACATCATCGACAACGCCAAGGCCGAGGCGATGAAAGTCCCTTTCCTGCGCGATCTGCTGATGTCGGATTCGATCTATATCGGATCGAACATCACGTTCTCGAACCTCGCGCCTGTCAGCACCTATCTGGGCAAGCCTGGCGACCCGGAGAAAGGCGGTCTGCCGATTGCCGAATATGAACGGCGGCAGGACCAGTTCCGCACCGCCGAGATTCACGCGCTGACCGATACCGGCTATTTCATCGACCGGGCTGAGCGGCTTTATGGCTATCCGAATTTCATCTGCGATACCGGCGGGTCGATCTGCGAATGGGTGGATGCGACCGATCCCAATGACCCGCTGATGCTGGAACTCAGCCAGCGCGCGCTGATGATCTGGATCGAAGGGTCCGAGGCCCATACCGAGGAATTGATCCGCCGCTTTGACCGCGCGCCCAAGCCGATGGCCTATCAACCGGCGTTTCTGGCGCGTTGTTGGGCGGAGTATCTGGAAGAAACCGGTCACTCCGCGCAGAAAGTCGATCCCGATGCCTTCATCCGCTGGACCTATGCCAAGGCGCTGGCGCATCGCCAGCCGCGCTATCGTGACATGGCCCGCTGGGGCGTCACCGTCACGGCGGACGAGATCGCGGCGCTGAAGAGCCAGGCCGATTTCGATGACCTCATCGCCGAGGCGCTGGATCGCCGCAGTTAAGGCGCGGGGGCAGTCCCCTGTCCGTCGCGCCCAGATCGCCAAAACGCGCCCCGGCGCCCATCACGATTGACCGAGCGTATCCAACAAGGGCTGGAAGCGCGCGGTGAAACGGCCTATGTCCCTCACCCTGTAAGTGTTTTTCGCGTCTTTTGTTGCCTCACCCTTCAAGAATGAGCGTTCCCCATGCCAATCAAGCTGCCTGCTTCCCTTCCCGCCTATGACGTGCTGACCCGCGAGGGTGTCATGGTCATGGACGAGGACATGGCCGCACGGCAGGATATCCGCCCGCTGCGGATTGGGCTGCTCAACCTGATGCCGAAGAAGATCCAGACGGAAAACCAGTTCGCCCGGCTGATCGGGGCGACCCCGCTTCAGATCGAACTGAGCCTGATCCGGATGTCCGAACACCAGACCCGCAACACCGCCGCCGAGCATATGGCGGAATTCTACCGCCCCTTCCAGGACGTCAAGAACGAACGGTTCGACGGGCTGATCATCACCGGGGCGCCAATCGAACATCTGGACTTCGAGCAGGTAACCTATTGGGACGAGCTGACCGAGGTGATGGACTGGACGCAGACCAATGTGCATTCGACCTTTGGCGTCTGCTGGGGCGGAATGGCGATGTTGCACCATTTCCACCGGGTGCCGAAACATGTGCTGGATCGCAAGCTGTTCGGGGCCTATCGCCATACGAACCTTGCCCCTGCCTCGCCCTATCTGCGCGGGTTTTCAGATGATTGCGTCGTGCCGGTCAGCCGCTGGACGGAAGTGCGCAAGGAAGAGGTCGAAGCCGCAGGGCTGCCGATCCTGCTTGGCTCTGACGTGACGGGGCCATGCCTGATCGAAGACCCGGAGCACCGGGCGCTCTATATCCTCAATCATTTCGAATATGACAGCGGCACGCTGGGCGAAGAATACCAGCGCGACCTGCAAAGCAATCAGGTCGAAGGCGCGCAGATCGCCCTGCCGGTGAACTATTTCCCGCAGGATGACCCGCAGATGAAGCCGCAGAACCGCTGGCGTAGTCACGCGCATTTGCTATACGGGAACTGGATTAACCAGATTTACCAATCAACCCCTTTCAACATGGAAGAGATCGGTGGCTAGGTCATTGTTCTACATCGTCCTGTTTTCCCTTGTCGGGGTCGCCGCGGTTCAGCTTGTGGCGGGCATCCGGGAACAGCGGGCCGAGATGCTCTTCCCGCCCGAGGGCGAATTGATTGAGGTCGATGGAACGGACATCCATGTGCAGGTCTTTGGCGATAATGGCCCCGATCTGGTACTGCTGCACGGCGCATCGGGAAATTCCCGCGATTTTACATTCTCTCTCGTGCCCGCGCTGCAAGACCGCTATCGCATCATCGTCATGGATCGCCCCGGTCTGGGGTGGTCGGAGGCAGCGCCGGGATTTGGGGGGATTCTGGACACCGATGGCGAAAGTCCGCAACTGCAAGCGCGCCTGCTGCGCGAGGCAGCAAAGGCGGTCGGCATCTCCAGACCGATGGTGCTGGGCCATTCCTATGGCGGCGCGGTGGCGATGGCTTGGGTGCTGGACGACCCGGAAGCGGCCGCGATGATCTCTCTTGCCGGGGCGTCCCAGCCTTGGCCGGGCGATTTGCACTGGCAATATCCGGTTCAGGCCTCTGTCCCCGGATCGCTTTTCGCCATTCCGATGGTCACCGCCGGAATGCCGCGCGGGACATTGGACAGCGTCGTCGCCTCCATCTTCGCGCCGCAGGCCGAACCCGAAGGCTATGCGGAACATATCGGTGCGCCCTTGTCGCTGCGGCGACGCACGCTTCGTGAAAACTCCCGTCAGGTCAATGGGTTGCGCCCACATATCGTGGAGATGTCCAAGCGCTACGACAACCTGACCCTGCCGATTGAAATCTTGCATGGCGACGCCGACGACATCGTGCCGCTATCGGTGCATTCGCAGCCGCTCGCCGATCAGGTCGACAGCGTGAACCTCACCGTCCTGCCCGGGATCGGCCATATGCCGCACCACGCCGCGCTGGACGAAACGATCGCCGCAATTGACCGCGCCGCCACGCGTGCGGGTTTGCGTTAATCGGATTAACATCCCATATTGACCCTGAGCAGACACGAAACAGGAGCCCAAGATGGAGCTTCCCTTTGACGGTGCCATCAGCACTTTCTACGCCGACCATGCCCCGGACGCGATCCGCGACGCGATCAAGCGCGCCGACAAGAACGAAATTCTGAACCCGGATTTCCCCTATTCCGACAGGCTGGCGCGCAAACCCTATGAAAAGGACCATGACGCGCTGCAGATCGAACTGGTCAAGCTGCAAGCCTGGGCCAAGCAGACCGGCGCACGCGTCGCGATCCTGTTCGAAGGGCGCGATGCCGCTGGAAAAGGCGGTACAATCAAGCGCTTCCGAGAGAACCTTAATCCACGCGGCGCGCGTGTGGTGGCCTTGCCCAAGCCCACAGACCGGGAAGCGACGCAGTGGTATTTCCAGCGCTATGTCGATCACCTTCCTGCGGCGGGCGAGATCGTGTTCTTCGACCGGTCCTGGTACAACCGCGCCGTGGTGGAGCATGTGTTCGAGTTCTGTACGCCGGAGCAACGCGAGCATTTCTTCCACCAAGTGCCGCGGTTCGAACAGATGCTGGTGGATGAGGGAATCACGCTCATCAAGTTCTGGCTGAATGTGGGCCGGGCAGAGCAATTGCGCCGCTTTCTGCAACGTGAACAAGACCCCCTAAAGCATTGGAAACTTAGCTGGATCGATGTGGAAGGCCTTAAGAAGTGGGATGCCTATACCGCCGCGATCGGCGAAACCTTGGCGCGCTCGCACACGGCAGAGGCGCCCTGGACCGTGGTGCGCACCGATGACAAGCGGCGCGCGCGGTTGGCGGCGATCCGGCATGTGCTGAACCATGTTGGATATGACCGAAAAGACAGCAAAGTGGTGGGCGCGCCCGATCCCCTGATCTGCGGCGGCCCCGACATCTGGCATGCCTAAACGCGGCTATCATCACGGCAACCTCAAAGCCGCGCTGATGGAATCGGCACTGGACCTGATCGAAAAGAAAGGTCCAACCGGCTTTACCCTGTCCGAAGCGGCCAAGCAGGCGGGCGTCACCCCCGCCGCCGTCTACCGGCATTTCGAGGGGCGCGAGGATTTGATCGCAGAGGCCGCGCGGCAAGGCTATGAGATTTTTGCCGACCTGATGGAACATGCTTATCAATCCGGGCAACCCTCCGCTCTGGCCGCGTTCGAGGCCACGGGCCGCGCCTATCTGGCCTTCGCGCGCAAGTTTCCCGGCCATTATATCGCGATGTTCGAAAGCGGCATTTCGGTCAACCGCACACCGGAACTTGCTGCGGCTTCGGCCCGCGCCAATGAGGTGTTGGAAAAGGCCGCGGAAGATCTAAGCAAGCATATCCCCGAGGACCGCCGCCCGCCCGCGTCGATGTTTTCCGCGCATATCTGGGCGATGAGCCACGGGGTCGTCGAACTTTTTGCGCGCAACTCGCCCGGCCGCGCCTCTCCTTTCCCGCCCGAAGATCTGCTGGAAACCGGAATCGGTGTGTATCTGCGCGGTCTGGGGCTGATCCGGCCCGACGACTGACATCGCGGCTGTGGGAAAAAGAGACCGCCCTGCGGAGGACGGCCTCTCTCGATCATCAAAACTGGAACTGGTTACGTTTCTCGTACCAGCGATACTCGTCAGAACCCGTGGACACCCAGCCGTACAATCGGGGGGCAGCCTTACCCGTCAGGCAGAGCGTTTCTCTCCCCCTGCGGCGCTTTCGAAGCTGAACCCCTTGGCGATGGCCGCGCGTGCGACGGCGTCGGCGTCAAAGGCGATTTTGTCCGTGATGGCCTGCACTTGCGCCAAAAGCTCAGCCGGGGGCGCTGTGCTTGAGGCATTTTTCGGCGGCGGAAGGCTGCATGTGCCCTGCCCGCCCAAATCCGCCCAGAACCGCGCGGCGCCTTCCGGTTTCGTCACTTCCTCCAATTGCGCTTCGACAAAGGAGACACGGTCGCCATAGGCCATCTGGTAATAGGCCTGCCGAGCTGCCATCTCATAGCAATACCAAAGCGCGTAGCCCAACTGCCCCATCCCCTTGAACGGCGCGAAGGCGACTAACGTGAGCGGGTAATCCGGCATCAGATACCACTGCCATGGCACGGTGATATTGCCGAAATCACCCCGTACAAGGTAGCTGACGCATTGTTTGACGATCCCCCGCCGCAAGACCACCACCACCGCATCCTGCGCCAAAGGGCTTACGGCGAGGTTTTCGATCAACCCGCATTTGCCGAGCGTATGATTCCCTTCGGCATAAACCGGGGGCAAAGCGCCCAGTTTGCCCTGCCAAAAGCGCTGCACTTCCGGCGTATTGCCATAGGTGTTGAAGCTGCGCATCAGCCGGATATCGGGCATGCGGGTGCCGAAATCCGCGATCCCCAGAGGTTCATGGACGGCGTCGATCTCAAGGTTCTGCCCCAGAAAATCAGCAATCCATGCGGTCCCGGTCCGCCCGGCGGTCAGGGTGAAAATGGCCTTTTGCATCAGTCTCCTTTCACCGCACCCAGTCTTCCGCCGCGCGCAGGCTGTCCGGCGGTGGATCAAGGTCCAGAAATTCCAGCAATTTGCGGCGCAGGCCCGGATCGGACCGGAACGCGGCATAGGGCAATCCCAGATAGGGCCGCGCGCTGTCATGCAGCCAGGTGTAGAGCACGCCATAGATCTGCTGCGCGCCCGCCTCGCCATAGACCGGGTGCCAGACCCGGCGCTGGCGCGTCGCCTCGATGTCGGCAAAGGGGCGCGTGATCAGCACATAGCGAGGGCGCAAGACCTCCTCCAGCACAGGCAGCAGGTAGGTTTGCAGCGGGTGTTTGAGCGCGATCATCGGCGCATTGGCGTCGGCGGCCTTTTCCCGCTCCCCCTCGATCCAGGGCTCAAGGAAGGCGCGGAAACTGTCGGCGTCGCCCTTGGGTTCCAGCGTGAATTCATCGATTACGTCGGCCAGCGCCGCGCGATAGGCCTGCGGCTCATAGGCGTTGGGTGTGCGTTCGTCGATGGTTTCCTGATGCGGCGGGCACGTGTAGACGCCGCACCGGTCCAGATACCCGGCGACGGATGTGGACCCGGTGCCCCAGGCTGACAGTAACACGACTACATCCGTCTTTTCCTGCACGATCCAAACCGCCGCTTCGTTTCGCGCAGACTGGTCCAAAACACCTACAAAACGATTAATTTGCGACGTAATTTCCACACCGGATACGCGCTGCGGAACATCCATGGGAATTGCGATTTACAAAGCCCGACTGTTTCACTAGGGAACAAGTCCGACACTTCCGAGCCAGCCCCTTCCCTCGATGCCAGCCAACGGATGCGACCCCTCTTCAAGGCATCATACAAGGGTAACCTCATGCACATTCGTACCACATGCGCGGCTTTCGTCGCCGCGTTCGTTCCCGTTGTCGCGCTGGCGCAAGGCGAAGCCGTCGTTGGCGGTCAGGTCAATCTGACCTACGACATCGATAACGGGCTGGACCATTCGGAAAACACCATCGAAGGCTATATCGCCTATGAAAACAGCGGGTTTTTCACGGAACTCTGGGCGGGCTCGCTCCATGATGATCCGAATGACGATGCCGAGCTGGAATTCTACCTGGGCTATGGCACCGAATTCGGCGATCTGGGCGTTGCGCTGCAATATGTCGGCTACTTCCTGACCGACTCGGGCCACGACCATAACGGGGTCGGCGTTGAATTGTCCTATCCGCTGGGCGAATCCGTGACTGGCGCGCTGTATTCGGAAATCGACCCGGACAGCAAAGACTGGTTCCACGAAATCTCGGCCGAGTTCGAATTGAACGACCGCTGGTCGACGCGCTTCATGTATGGCGTATCGGATGCGGATGACAACGCATATGGCGAGGCGGCACTGACCTATGCGGTCAATGACACGGTCTTCCTTGAAATGCTGTACGAGGATTCCGACGATGCGGACGGGCTGATGACGTTCAGCGTCGGCTTTGAAACCAGCGTCTTCGGCGGCTAAGCCGCGCCGACCAGACAAAAGCAAAGGGCCGCCCGGATGGAGCGGCCCTTTTTTTCTGTTCGCGATAGCGCCAAACTTAACGCTTGGAGAACTGGAAGCTCCGGCGCGCCTTGCGCTTACCGTATTTCTTCCGCTCAACCACGCGGCTGTCGCGGGTCAGGAAGCCTGCCGCTTTCAGCGGTGCGCGCAGCGCGGGATCGTAAAGTTGCAGCGCCTTGGAGATGCCGTGCTTGACCGCACCGGCCTGACCGGTCAGACCGCCGCCTTTCACGGTTGCCATCACGTCGAACTGATCTTCGACACCAGCAACCTGGAAGGGCTGGCGCAGGATCAGCTGAAGCACCGGACGTGCAAAATACTTGTCCATGGACTTGCCGTTGACTTCGACCTTGCCGGAACCCGGCTTGATCCAGACACGTGCGACAGCGTCCTTCCGCTTGCCCGTTGCGTAGGAGCGTCCCAGCTCGTCGCGCACCGGCTCGCGGTTGATTTCGATTTCTTCGGCAACCGGCGCATCGCCAGCGACGGCAGCGAGATCTTCGAGCGTGTTGATTTCGTCAGCCATCTGTCTCAGCTCCGAGTGTTTTTCTTGTTCATGGACTTAACGTCCAGAACTTCGGGGTTCTGCGCCTCATGCGGGTGCTCGGCACCGGCATAGACCCGCAGATTGGTCATTTGCTTGCGCGACAGGCGGTTGCCCGGCAGCATACGCTTGACCGCGAGCGTGACGACGCGCTCCGGATGTGCACCTTCGAGGATCTGCGCCTTGGTGCGCGATTTGATCCCGCCCGGGTGACCGGTGTGCCAGTAGAAGTTTTCCTCGCGCTTGCGACCGGTCATCTGCACCTTCTCGGCGTTGATGACGATCACGTTGTCGCCCATATCCATGTGCGGCGTGAAGGAAGCTTTGTGTTTACCACGCAGGCGCGTGGCGACAATCGAAGCAAGACGGCCAAGCACGATACCTTCGGCATCGATGATGATCCATTTCTTGTCGATATCTGCAGGGGTTGCAGAATAGGTTTTCATTGGACGTGTCCCTTTAAGAGAGGGGGTGAAAATTCGATTGCCGGGTTATACAGGCTGACGCGCGCACATCAAGTGGCTTCCTTCCATTTTTATCGTTCAAAAACAGCTACTTAAAATTATGGTATTATTTTACCCCAATCAAACGCCGATATCTGCGGGCGGATTGTCAAGAAGGTCACGCAGTGCGCTCATCCCTGCCTCGAACCGTTCCGCGGCGACTTGGGCGTTGATCGAAATCCGCACCGCATGGGGCGCGCGGGAATCGCGGTCGGTGAACTGATCGGAAGGACGAATGCTGACGCCGCGCGCTTCGGCGGCCACGCAGAACGGGCCGGACCGCCAGCCTTCGGGCAGACGCAGCCATAGAAACGCAACGTCGTCGCGCCAGTTCAGGTCATAGCCGCCCAGATGATTGACCGCGATTTGCACGCGGCTGGCATAGGCGCGCAGAACCGCATCCTGCAACGCGGGAAGCTGCGGATGGGTCAGAAGCTTCGCCGCGAGATCGAACAGGATCGTCGACAGCCCGAAAAAGCTATGCTCCGCCGCGCGGCGCAGGGGCGCGACCCGGCCATGCGGCGCAATGGCAAAGCCCAGACGCAATGCCGGGGAGATCGACTTGGAAACGGAGGTGACGTACCAGCTCCGCTCCGGCGCGAGCATCCGGTAACTGGGCGCGCGCGGCGCCCCAAGCCGATAGCAGTCATCTTCCAGGATCTGCACATCGCTACGTTTCGCGATGGCGGCGATCTCGCGGCGGCGGGCCTCCGGCGTCAGAATGCCCGTCGGGTTATGCACCTCCGGACTGGTACAAAGCAGCCCCGGCCCGTGCTGCGCCACAGCGGCAGCGAATGTATCGGGTACAATGCCCTGCCCATCCATCGGAAGCATCACGATCTGGGCGCGCGACAATTCCGCCGCGCGGCGAAACCCCTGATAGCATAGCTCCTCGACATACACGACGGGGCGCGGGCCGCGCAGCACCGCCTGCATGACCAGCAGGATCGCGTTCTGACCGCCATGAGCCAGGACGATGTCTTCCTCATCCACCACCCCAAGCGGTGTACCTGCCAGCCAGTTCAGCGCCGCGAGGCGCGCGGGCGCATTGCTGCCCTGCTGCGGATAGTGCATCACGCCGGAAGGTGGCTCCGCCGCGATTTCGGCAAGGATGTCGCGGATCAGGCGCGATTGCCCGACATTCGGAAGCCCCGGAGAATAAAGGCTAAGCGGACCATCCGACGTGTCCACGCCATGCGGGTTGGGATCGACGACGATGGGCGGGACGACCTCACGCTCGGGGCGGGGTTCGGCCACGAAGGTGCCGCGCCCGACAGCGGCTTTGAGCACACCCTCGTCGGTCAGAATGGTATAGGCCCGCGCGACGGTGCCCGGTGTCATGTCCAGCCGCCAGGCCAGATCGCGCACAGGCGGCAGTTTCTCCCCCGCAGGCAGGCTGCCATCGCGCACCGCACGCCGCAGCGCCTCTGTCAGGCGGCGGTATTTCGGCCCTTCGAACTTCGCCAAATCTGGTAGCCAAATTGTACTCATAACAATGTTTCCATCGACGGATCGCAGCAAGATATGTACCAATGTACGTGGCAAATCGCCCCAATTGTGTCAATACAATTTCGAAAGGACACACGATGACACAGACACACCAGACACATGCCCTGCACTATCTGTCGGATCGCCCGCTTACGCCGGTTTCGACCCTTGCGCTGCAACTGGTCGTCATCGTGGTCAAATGGGAAGAACGCCGGCGCACGCGAAAACAGTTGAACCGGCTGGAACACTGTCACCTGAATGACATCGGCATCACCGCGCGAGATGCGCGGCGCGAGGCGCGAAAACCGTTCTGGATCGCTTAAATCATGACTGAGGGCGGCGCATTGCGGCGCCCTCTTCCCCGCTGCGCGAAACCCGTCAGCAATGCCCGTCAGGCATCAATGTCGGCAGCCGACCCCGCCGGCGGCAGGGAATAGGTCAACGACGCCCGCGCAACCGCCTTATCCGACCCCTCCGGGAAGATCAGCACATCGCCCACGGCAAGCACGCGGCCCAGTTTGTGCAGACGGCATTCGCCAATCAGGTTCGTCGTCGCCTCAGGCTTGCGCATGAAATCGATGCTGCAATTGGTGGTAACGGCCAGCGCCTTGGGCCCGACCATTCCCAAAATCGCCGCATACATCGCCAGATCCGCCAATCCGAACAGCGTCGGCCCCGAAACCGTGCCGCCGGGCCGTAGGTGCTTGTCCTTGACGATAAGCCGCGTTCGCGCGCCCATATCATACAGATCGATCACCTCGAACTCGCCCGAAACCTGCGGAAAGTTTCGTTCGAGAAACGCGTTGAATGCGTCGGCTGACATCTTTGGCGACATTACTTTCCCTCCCGTATCGTAGGGCCTAGAGTTGGCGCATAGCGAGGGGAGGTGCAACATGAGCATACTGGAACGGAACGTCACGGGCGCGGTCGCGCATTTGCAAATGAACGCGCCGGAGCGGCTGAATGCCCTGTCGGACGAGATGTTGGAGGCTTTGCAAAGTGAATTCGACAGTTTGCAAAATGATCGAAGCATCCGCGCGGTCATCCTGTCCGGCACCGGCAAGGCGTTCTGCGCGGGCCACGATCTGAAGCAAATGACCGCCGGGCGGCAGGCGGAGGATGGCGGCAAGGCCTATTTCGCCGATCTCTTCAACCGCTGCGCCCGCATGATGCAGGCCGTGCAGTCCCTGCCCCAACCGGTTATCGCGCAGGTCCACGGAATTGCGACGGCGGCGGGCTGCCAGCTTGTTGCGTCCTGCGATATGGCGGTCGCGGCGGAGGGAACCAAATTCGGCGTCAACGGCGTCAATATCGGGCTGTTCTGCTCGACCCCGATGGTCGCGCTGTCGCGCAATATCCCGCGCAAGCACGCCTTTGAAATGCTGACGACCGGCACTTTCATCGATGCGGACCGCGCGCAGACGCTTGGCCTTGTGAACCGGGTTGTCCCCCATGACACGCTTGCGGCGCAGACCCAGGAATTGGCCGAGGTGATTGCCGCCAAACTTGGCGCGGCGGTGAAGATCGGCAAAGAGGCGTTCTACAATCAGTTGCAGATGCCGCTGGACGAAGCCTACGCCTATACCGGCGAGGTCATGGTCGAAAACATGCTGTACCGCGACACCGAAGAAGGCATCGCCGCCTTCCTTGAAAAGCGCGATCCGAACTGGACGCAGTAGCCTACCTGCGGTTGTTTCCATTCGCGCGCCCTATTGTTTCGAAATCGGCGCTTTGGATTTGGGCGGGTTTGTGGCAAAAGCTAGGCAAGCACTATGGGTCGCCGCATTGCGGAAGGTTCCTCCAGGGTCGTCCTCTCACCGACCTACCTAATTCCCGCGGCGGCGACCCCATGCTCTCTCCCTACACCTTGTCCTTCCGCAGCACCTGGCTTAGATCGCGCGCATGGATAAGACATTGCATATTGTGGGCGGCGGCATGGCCGGCGCGGAAGCTGCATGGCAGGCAGCAGAGGCCGGGATCGACGTGGTTCTGCACGAAATGCGGCCCAAAGTGGAAACCTTCGCGCACCAGACTGGAAACTTGGCCGAGATGGTCTGCTCCAACTCGTTCCGGTCCGATGACGACGAGCAGAACGCAGTGGGTCTGCTACATTGGGAAATGCGCGCGGCCAATGGGCTGATCATGACCTCCGCAGATCAACACAAGTTACCGGCGGGCGGCGCGTTGGCCGTAGACCGCGATGCGTTTTCTGACTGGATCACCAATCGCTTACAAGGCCATCCTAAAGTTACAGTTGCGTTAGGAGAGATTACCGCGCTTCCAGACGGGGGGCATTGGATCTTTGCAACCGGCCCTTTGACGTCAAGCGATCTTGGCGCCGCAATCGCCCAGGAAACCGGCAAGGACGCGCTGGCCTTTTTCGACGCGATCGCGCCCATCGTCTATTTCGATTCCATCGACATGAGCCGCGCCTGGATGCAGTCCCGCTATGACAAGGGCGAGACAGAGGAAGAGCGCACCGCCTATCTCAACTGCCCGATGGACAAGGATCAATATGAGGCGTTCATCGACGCATTGCTCAGCGCTGACAAAACCGAATTTCATGAGGGTGAGACAGCCGGATATTTCGACGGCTGCCTGCCCATCGAAGTTATGGCGGAGCGCGGGCGCGAAACGCTGCGGCACGGTCCGATGAAGCCCGTGGGCCTGACCAACCCGCACCAGCCCGAGATTAAGGCACATGCCGTCGTTCAGCTGCGCCGCGACAACAAACTTGGCACGCTGTTCAATATCGTCGGCTTTCAGACCAAGATGAAGTACGGCGCGCAAACTGATGTTTTCCGGATGATTCCCGGACTTGAGAACGCGAAATTCGCGCGTCTTGGCGGCATCCACCGGAACACGTTCCTCAACTCGCCAACGCTGCTCGACTCGCAAATGCGGCTGCGCTCTCGCCCCCATATCCGCTTTGCCGGGCAGATCACGGGCGTCGAAGGCTATGTCGAAAGTGCGGCGATGGGATTGGTCGCGGGGCGAATGGCCGCGGCGGAAATTCTGGGGCACGAGATCGCGCCGCCTCCGCCGACCACCGCAATGGGTGCGTTGATCACGCATATCACCGGCGGCGCAGAGGCGAAAACCTTCCAGCCGATGAATGTCAATTTCGGGCTGTTCCCGCCGCTTGAGGGCGTCAAAGGCGGCCGTCGCGGCCGGAAGGATCGCTACAAGGCCTATACCGACCGGGCGAAAATCGACATGGCAGACTGGCTGCGCGCGCAGCCCCTGCCCGCCTGACCACTGGACGCGCCTGAAACGCATCGCCTATAGTTCCTTATGGGTGATGGATTTCTGAACAAAGTATACGCGGCGCGCGATGCGGCGCAGACACGCGCGCTCTATGATGACTGGGCCAAGACTTACGATGCGGAGGTCGGTGAAAGCGGATATGCCACACCGCGCCGATGCGCACAGGCGCTGGCCGAATATGTGGACGATCTGAGCGCCCCAATCCTGGATTTCGGATGCGGCACCGGGCTGTCCGGAGCGGCCTTGGCCCAAGCAGGTTTCACGGCAATCGATGGCGTCGATCTCTCTGCCGATATGCTGAAACAGGCGGCGGAAAAGCAGGTCTATCGCAACCTGTCCACCATCGAAGCCGACAGCCCGCCAGTGGAACGCCCCGGCCAATATACCGCCATCGCCGCCATTGGCGTCATCGGCGCGGGCGCGGCACCAATCAGCGTCTTCGACAGCCTGATGCACGCCCTGCCGTCGCAGGGAAAGCTGGTTCTGTCCTTCAACGATCACGCTCTGGAAGACCCGGCGAATGAAGGCCGCCTCTCCGAATGGATGGATTGCGGGGCCGCGCGCCTTCTGTTCAAAGAGCATGGCCCGCACCTGCCAGGGATCGGCTTGAACTCCACCGTATATATCATTGAAAAAGCGTGACATTCACCACACGATTTGCCCCGTCACCGACTGGCCCTTTGCATCTTGGGCATGCCTATTCCGCGATGCTGGCCCATGACATGGCGCGCGCCGTTGGCGGGACGTTCCTGTTGCGGATCGAAGATATCGACCGCGCCCGATCCAAGCCGGAATGGGAAGCGCAGATTTATGACGATCTGCGCTGGCTTGGCCTGACATGGTCCGAACCGGTGATACGCCAGTCAGACCGTCTTGCGGTCTATGCCGACGCGTTGGACCGTCTGTGGGATCAACACCTTCTGTTTGCCTGCACATGCAATCGCCGCGATATAGTTGAGGCCGCATCGGCCCCCCAAGAAGGCGCGCCGCTGATCGGGCCAGACGGTATCGTTTATCCCGGCACATGCCGGAACACCGGCGGCTGGACCGGACAGACCCCGCCGCCGCGCCCCACGGATATGGCCCTGCGTCTTGATGTTTGGCGTGCGCAAGAGGTGGCGAACGGGTTTACCGCGCCGATTGGGCAGAACGGCACAGCCTACGACAAGATCGCGCATTTCACCGAAACGGGTGCCGGTCCGGACGGGCAGACAGGTGACATCGCGTTCTCTTATGCGGAGGTGATCGAGACGATTGGCGCCGTCGTTCTAGCCCGCAGAGACATGGGCACGTCGTACCATTTGTCCGTGGTTCTTGATGACGCGGCGCAGGGGATCACGGATGTGGTGCGCGGGGCCGACCTGTTCGAAGCGACGCGGATTCACGTTCTTCTGCAAGGCCTCCTGGGGCTTCGCACGCCGCGCTATCATCACCACCGATTGATCCGGGACGAGACAGGCAAACGGCTTGCAAAGCGCGATGATGCAAGGGCTTTGTCGAAATTCCGGGCAGAGGGCGCGACGCCCGACGATATCCGCCGCAAGGTCGGGTTAGACCATGGGTGACATCAACTCTTCCTCGGAACCCTCTGTGACGTCGGTATAAAAGCAAGTCCGTCGCCCGGTATGACAGGCCGGACCGATTTGTTTCACAAGCGCCAGAAGGCAGTCGCGATCACAATCGACGCGCAAATTAACCAACGCCTGCGTATGGCCGCTCGTCTCCCCCTTGATCCAGAAGGATTGGCGCGATCGGCTCCAATAGGTAACGCGGCGGGTGTCGAGTGTCCGGCGCACCGCTTCGACATTCATCCACGCCATCATCAGCACTTCACCCGAGGCATGATCTTGGGCAATGACCGGGATCAGACCATCAGCGTTATAGACCAAAGTATCGGGATCGAAGGACATGGGGCAAAAACCTTTGGCAAGCCGGAGTGTTCTGCCTATCTATAGGTTCAGTCGGAAAAGGAAACCCGCAGCATGAGCGGCGAAAACGATCTCATCAAACTCTATTCCGGGCGTATTCTGGCGCTCGCAGCAGAGATACCGCATCTGGGCCGTCTGGATGCACCGCACGCGACATCCAAGCGCCGCTCGCCTGTATGCGGCTCGCAAGTGACGGCGGATGTGCGGCTGGAAGATGGCCGTGTGTCTGAGTTTGCGCAGGACGTCAAAGCCTGCGCCTTGGGTCAGGCCGCCGCCGCCGTGACCGGCGAGGCCGTTCTGGGCCGCACGCCGGAGGAACTGGCCGCTGCCCGCGATGCGTTGCGGGCCATGCTGAAGGAAAACGGCCCGGTACCGGACGCGCCTTTTGACGGGTACGAAGTGCTGGTGCCCGCGCGCGATTTCAAGAATCGCCATGCGTCGATCATGCTGTCGATCGAAGCCGCTGCCGAAGCTGCGGAACATGCGCGCCGCGCCGCCTGCGCCTGACCGCCCCCCCCACGCACCGGACAAAAAAAGCGCCGCAACTCCGGGCAGGAGTGCGGCGCAAGGCAAGCGTTTCTCACGGGGGATCCGGGGGATGTCCAACCGTTCGGGACGAGAACGGAAAGTGGCCGGGATAGGCAGAGTTCAGCCGTGGAACAGGCAGCGTTCCGGGACAGTCCGGCGCGAGAGCGCAGGCAGAAGCTTACATAAACGAGGCGACGTGGAGCGCGCCAAACAGCATCACCCCCAAAGCGGCAACACCGGCAATGTCTTGCACCAGCGTACCGGCGCTGCGTTGGCAAACGGCTCTGAGCTCTTCAAGGGTTTTCATATCGGCGCTCCCAATCATCTGTTAACCTTTTGTTCTCATATTCCTTGCGCCAAGTAAAGAACTTTTTGAGAACATCCGCGAACATTTGAGAACGTCCGCTAGCCGACAGATATAAGTTGGATCGCCCGGTCCTGTCGCATCAGCCACAAAAGCACCCGCGTTGCCTCGCCCCGCGGGCTGCGTAATTCGGGGTCGGTGGCAAGCAGCGCACGCGCATCGCTTTGGGCAACAGCCATGAGGGCGGCCTGCCGTTCAAGATCCGCCACCTGAAACCGGGGCAGCCCGGATTGCGCGGTGCCGATCAGATCGCCAGCGCCGCGCATCTCCAGATCGGTTTGGGCGATTTCGAATCCATCCTCGCTGCGCCGCAGGACTTCCAGCCGTTGCTGGCCGGTGTCACTAAGCGGCGGTTGGTAGAGCAGCAGGCAGGTGGAGGCCGCATCGCCGCGCCCGACGCGCCCGCGCAACTGGTGCAACTGCGCAAGCCCGAAAATCTCGGCCCGTTCGATCACCATGATGGTCGCATTGGGGACGTTGACCCCAACCTCGATCACCGTGGTGGCCACCAGCACCTTGGTTTCACCGGATTGAAAGCGCGCCATCGCCGCGTCTTTGTCTGCGGGCGGCATTTGGCCGTGCACCAGCCCCACGACACCTTCGCCAAGCGCGGCGCGCAGATGCCGAAACCGGTCCTCTGCGGCGGTCAGATCGACCACCTCGCTTTCTTCGACCAGGGGGCAGACCCAATAACATTGCTGGCCATCCGCCACCGCCGCGCGCAGGCGTTCGATCACCTCGTCCAGACGTTCGTTGCTGACCATGGCGGTGCGGATCGGCTTTCGCCCGGCCGGCTTTTCATCCAGAACCGAAACATCCATATCGCCATATTGCGCCAGCGCGAGCGACCGCGGGATCGGAGTTGCCGTCATCACCAACACATCGACCCCGTCGCCCTTCTGCCCCAATTGCAGCCGTTGGCGCACCCCAAAGCGGTGCTGTTCATCGACGATGCCGATGCGCAGATCCCGGAACTCCACATCCTGTTGGAACACCGCATGTGTGCCGACCAGAATCTGGATGTCACCGGCCTTGAGGGCGGCGAGCTTGGCCGCGCGTTCCCGGCCCTTGTCCCGCCCGGTGAGGATTTCCAACACGACACCGGCCTCTTCCGCCAGCGGCTGCAACCCCTCCAGATGCTGCCGGGCGAGGATTTCCGTCGGGGCCATCATTGCGCCCTGCCCGCCTGCTTCGACCGCGATCAGAAGCGCAAAGAACGCCACCAGCGTTTTGCCCGCGCCCACGTCGCCCTGTAGCAATCGGTTCATCCGCAGCGGTGCGGCCATGTCGGCGGCGATATCCTCCATCGCGCGCCACTGTGCGCCGGTCGGTTTATAGGGAAGCGTTTTCAGCACCTTATCGCGCAAACGCCCATCACCATTGGTACTGTGTCCGGGCTTGCGCTGCACCTGCATCCGCGCGAGGGCGAGCGTCATCTGATGCGCAAACAGCTCATCATAGGCGAGCCGTTGCCGCGCCGGGGCCGCGGCGGACAGGTCGCTGCGCGATTGGGGCGCATGCGCGATCCGAACCGCCTCGTGGAAGGCGGGCCAGCCCTCCTTTTCGACCAACGCCTTGTCGATCCATTCGCTCAATTCCGGCACACGGGTCAACGCGCCCGCGATCGCCTTGGTCATCACTTTCAAGGTGACGCCGGATGTCAGCGGATAGACAGGTTCGAATTCCGGTATCTCTGCCGCGTCCGCCTCGGGCAGAACGTGGTCCGGATGGGGCATCTGCACCATCCCGTCGAACATCTCTGCCCGGCCAGACACGATGCGGCGCGACCCGGTAGGAAGCAGTTTTTGCAGATAGTCGGATCGGGCATGGAAGAACACCAACTGGAATGTCGTGTGTTCGTCCTCCACATCAATTCGGTAGGGCCGCCCTTTTTGGCGCGGTGGACGATGTGCGCCGACGGTCACCGGAACGGTCACGACGCCGGGCAGGTCCGCCCCCTGAACACTGAGGCGCGGGGCGCGATCGATGCCCGATGCCGGAAGGGTAAAGACAAGATCACGCGGCGCCTCAATCCCCATCGTCGCCAAGGCCTGCGCGGTCTTGGGGCCGACCCCGTCCAGCGTATCAAGGCCAGAAAACAAGGGGTAAAGAAGCGGCGGACGACTGCTCATAATCCCTCGATCAGGGCGATCCAGCCGTCTTCATCGATCATGTCGATCCCCAGATCGGTCGCCTTCTTGGCCTTGGACCCTGCCCCCGGCCCGGCCACCACAAGGTCCGTTTTCGCACTGACAGAGCCAGACACCTTGGCGCCCAAGGCTTCCGCCCGCGCCTTCGCCTCGGCCCGTGTCATTTTTTCCAGGGTGCCGGTGAAGACGACGGTTTTGCCCGCGACGGGGCTGCCATCAGTATCGGGACGCTCCGCATCCTGGATCTGCAACTGCGCCACTAGCCGGTCGATCGACGCGCGCTCGGCGGGGTTTGCGAACGCATCCACCAAGGATTGCGCCATCACCTCACCGATGCCGTCAATCGCCAGAAGTCCGGCCCATGCCTCGCTCTGGTGATCGGCCGCCTCGCGAAGCGCGTTCTCCAACGCGGTCCAAGAGCCGTAGGACCGGGCCAGAAGGTTGGACGCCTGCTCGCCGACATGGCGAATACCCAAGGCAAACAGCACGCGGCCCAGTGGGATGTTCCGCTTTTCGTCGATAGCGGCAAAGAGATTATTCGCTGACTTTTCGCCCCAGCCCTCGCGATTTTTGAGCTGCTGCATCCCCGTGCCGTATCGGTCGCGCAAGGTGAAAATATCCGCCGGTTCCGCGATCCAGCCATCCTTGTAGAATTGTTCGACCTGTTTGGCGCCGAGCCCTTCGATATCGAAAGCTGCGCGCGACACGAAATGCTTCATCTTCTCAACAGCTTGCGCCGGGCATATCAAACCGCCGGTGCAGCGCCGGACCGCGTCCCCAGGCTCTCGCACGGCGGGACTGCCGCATTCGGGGCAGGTTTCCGGGAACTGATATGGTTGCGCATCCTTCGGGCGGCGGGACAAGTCGACATCGGCCACCTTGGGGATCACATCGCCCGCCCGATAGACCTGCACCCAGTCACCGACACGGATATCCTTGCCGTCGCGGATCGTCTCGCCCTTGCTGTCGCGGCCGGCGATATAGTCTACGTTGTGCAAAGTGGCGTTGGACACGACGACACCGCCCACCGTCACCGGCGCGAGCCGCGCCACGGGGCTGAGCGCCCCCGTGCGGCCCACCTGAATGTCGATGGCATCCAGATGTGTCCACGCCAATTCGGCTGGGAATTTATGCGCAATCGCCCATCGCGGCGTTGTCGATCGAAAGCCGAGCCGCGCCTGCAGTGCAAGGTCGTTCACCTTGTAGACAACACCGTCGATGTCATAGCCCAGAACCGCCCGTTGCGCTTCGATCTGGCGGTAATGGGACAGCATCTCCTCCACCGAATTGCACAGTTGTGTCAATGGGTTGACGGAAAATCCAAGCTCTGCCAACCGCGCAATTGCCGCCATCTGACTATCTGCCAACGGGGCTGACACTTCGCCCCAGGCATAGGCGAAAAACCGAAGAGGCCGCGCGGCGGTGACGGAGGCATCGAGCTGCCGCAACGATCCCGCCGCCGCATTGCGCGGGTTCGCGAACACCTTTTCGCCCTGCTCTGTCTGCCGAACGTTCAGCGCCATGAAATCCTCGTGGCTCATATACACTTCGCCGCGCACCTCAAGAATATCCGGCGCACCGGTCAAGCTGTGCGGAATGTCCTGAATGGTCCGGGCGTTGGCGGTCACGTTCTCGCCAACCTGACCATCGCCGCGCGTCGCTGCGGACACGAGCCTGCCCTGCTCATAGCGCAGCGAAAGCGAAAGCCCGTCGATCTTCGGTTCCGCCGTAAAGCCAAGATCATCCTGTGCGCCAAGCCCCAGATATTTGCGCACGGATGTGTCGAATTCGGCGATGTCTTCGTCGGTGAAGCCATTGCCCAGCGACATCATGCGCACCGCATGGGTCACTTTGGCGAAGGCTTCCGAGGGCGCAGCGCCGACACGGTCGGACGGGCTGTCGGCGCGCTTCAGGCTCGGAAACCGCGCCTCGATCGCGGCATTGCGCCGCTTGAGCGCATCATATTCCGCATCGCTGACCTCTGGCTGGTCCTCTACGTGATAGGCCTTGTCCGCAGCAGCAAGGCGCACAGCCAAATCCGCGAGTTCCTGTTTCGCCTCTTCGAGCGACAATTTTTCGACCGGCGTGTCCGACACCATGTTCGCCCCCTAGCTCACTTGGACACCAGAAATACGCGCGACATACCGGGCGGTCCAGAGCCAGTCATACCTGCGCCGGACATAAAAATATCGCCGCTCCCAGTGGAACGGCGATCAAATTTTATCGATGGCGCGCTGGCCAGTTCTGCGCGGGGCCATAGTGCCGCTGCTTGAACTTAAGCGCCGACGGCGATCTGGGTTTCATCCATCATCGAAGGTTCGGGATCGCGCAGGACATAGCCCCGCCCCCAGACCGTTTCGATATAGTTTTCGCCATCCGTGGCTTGGCTCAACTTCTTGCGGAGCTTGCAGATGAAGACATCGATGATCTTCAGTTCCGGTTCATCCATCCCGCCATACAGGTGGTTGAGGAACATTTCCTTGGTCAGCGTCGTGCCCTTACGCAGGGACAGAAGTTCGAGCATCTGGTATTCTTTGCCAGTCAGGTGGACCGGCTTACCGCCCACGGTCACGGTCTTCGCGTCAAGATTCACAGAGATGCGGCCCGTGTCGATGATGGACTGCGAATGCCCTTTGGACCGACGGATGATTGCATGGATGCGCGCCACCAGTTCTTCGCGATGGAAGGGTTTGGTCAGGTAATCGTCGGCACCGAAGCCAAAGCCTTTCAGCTTGTTTTCCGTGTCATCGGCACCCGACAGAATGAGGATCGGCGTTTCGATCCGCGCCAGACGTAATTGTCGCAACACCTCATGCCCGTTCATGTCCGGCAGGCCAAGGTCAAGAAGGATCAGATCATAGTCATACAGTTTGGCCAGATCGATCCCTTCTTCGCCCAAATCCGTGGAATACACATTCAGGTTAGCATGGGTCAGCATCAGTTCGATGCTTTTCGAAGTTGTCGGATCGTCCTCGACCAGCAGTACGCGCATCTAAAAGCTCCGATTACGTTATGATTAACTCTGTGACCCCTTGTCGTAGAAAAGAGTTAAACGCACGTTAATCTGAGATACATTTATCACGTCAACTTAAGATTGTCGATATTTCTGAACAGCCGTCGCCTTCAACGCCTCTTCGCCGTATTCCGCCACGGCCTTGACCCATCCGGCGAACTCTTCATCGCTCAAACCGTATTTTTCCAAGGCCTCTTCCTGCGACAACAGCCCGTATAGCACACCGCGCACGACCGCGACCTTACGCGACACGACCCAGCGGCGCGTATTTTCCGGCGGCAGATCTGCGCGGGTCAGAATCTGGCCATCTGGCAGCGTGATCGCGCGCGGACCATCAACTTTTTTCAGATACATGACTGTTCCATCCTTTGGCTCGGGCGGAACATGACCCATATCTGCTTAAAGGAGCGTGAAGCCCCCCCCTTGAGAGTAGTTAGGATTTTCCTATATTCGCGCAGACCTGTCCCCGGAGACCCTGATGTTGGATCAAACCCCGCCCCTCAATTCCCTTGGATTCGCCAAGGCACCCGAAGACACGCGCGTCGTCGTCGCGATGTCTGGCGGCGTGGACAGTTCCGTTGTTGCCGCGATGCTCAAGGAAGAAGGCTATGACGTGGTCGGCGTGACCTTGCAGCTTTATGATCATGGGGCGGCCTTGGCCAAGAAGGGTGCGTGCTGCGCGGGGATCGACATTCACGATGCCCGCCGCGTGGCCGAGGATATGAACTTCCCGCATTATGTTCTTGATTACGAGAACATTTTCCGTGACGCCGTCATTGACGAATTCGCCGACAGCTATCTGGCCGGGGCCACGCCGGTCCCCTGTATCCGCTGCAATGAGCGTGTGAAATTCAAGGATCTGCTGGAAACGGCCAAGGATCTGGACGCCGATTGCATGGCCACCGGGCACTATATTCAACGCATGCAGGGCGATCACGGGCCGGAGCTTCACAGCGCGGCCGATGCGACGCGCGATCAGTCCTATTTCCTGTTCTCGACAACGCCCGAACAGCTCGATTTCCTGCGTTTCCCGCTGGGCCATCTCCCCTCCAAGGACGCGACCCGCGCACTTGCGGAAAAATATGGGCTGCGCGTGGCGAACAAGCCTGACAGTCAGGATATTTGCTTTGTTCCCGATGGCGATTACGCATCGGTGATCCGCAAACTGCGCCCTGACGCGGCTGCGCCTGGTCAGATCGTGCATGTCGACGGGCGCGTTCTTGGCGAGCATGAGGGCGTGATAAATTACACGATCGGGCAGCGGCGCGGTCTGGGTATCGGCGGGCTGGAAGATCCGCTTTACGTGGTCAAGCTGGACACGGACGCCAAGCAAGTGATCGTCGGCCCGCGCGAAATGCTCGCCACGCGGCAGGTTCCCGTGGCCGAGATCAACTGGCTCGGCGATGCACCGCTCATGTCGCGTTCGGAATGGCCGATGGCGGTCAAGGTGCGCTCCACCCGTCCGCCGACCGAAGCGATCCTGCGCCCCACATCAGAAACGACAGGGGTGGTGGAACTGGCGGCTGCGGAAAACGGCGTGTCCCCGGGACAGGCCTGCGTGTTCTATGACACGGAGAGTTCGCGCATCTTCGGCGGCGGTTGGATCACGAAAAGCTGACCGCACCGCCCCGGCCCCGCAGGCTGGCCACGCGTCCCATGAATAGCGTGTGGCGCAGCCACGCCGTGTGATTAGAGCCGGCTCAAGACAGCGCGGGCGGCGCGCAATCCGGGCGCTTCGCCGCCTTTGCCCAGCCGTTCCATCGTGAGGGCCATGGCCTGTTCTTGCGCCGTTGGATCGGCCAGAACCTCGCTCACCGCCGGGGCGATCAGATCGGCCTTGCAGTTGCGCCCGATGAATTCGGGGATCACGCGCGTGTCCGACACAAGGTTCACCAGGGTAAAGGTATCGACCAGCATCATGCGCTGGATGATCTCGCGCGAGAGCCAATTGAGATCGCCCATGATGACCATCGGCGTTTGCGCGGCGGCGAGTTCCAGCGACACCGTCCCGGACGCGGCCAAAGCCACATCTGCCGCGCGAAATGCTGCCCGCTTGCGCGCCTCTGCGCCTACGTCCCGCGCATCGATGATGACCGGGGGCACCGGCCAGTCGGATACCGCCGCACGCACCTGATCGGCCACCGGCGCGGCGGCAGGCAGTACCACGCGCAGCCCCGGATGGGCCTTGCCGATACGCGCGAGGCTATCGGTAAAGATCGGCGTGTGGCGGGCGATTTCAGACCGGCGCGATCCCGGCAGGGCCAGCAGCAGCGGCTGCGCGTCCGGGGCGATCTCTGTCCGGAAGGCGGCGGCCTCTTCGGCGCTGGCCAGCGGCGCGGTCGCGATCGGGTGGCCCACGAAGTCACAGGCCATCCCGGCGGCTTCCATATAGGGCGGCTCGAACGGGAACAGCGCCAGCACGTGGTCGATGACCTCCGCCATTTTCTGCGCGCGTCCCGGCCGCCACGCCCAGACGGTCGGGGCCACGTAATGCACACAGCGGATATCGCTGGCCGCTTTCACCTGCCGCGCCACCCGGAGCGAGAAATCCGGCGCGTCGATGGTAATCACCGCATCGGGTTGCCACGCGACGATGGCCTCTGCTGTTTCACGGATACGGCGCTTCAGATGGAAATATTTCGGCAGGATTTCGACCAGCCCCAGCAAGCTCAGTTCCGCCATGTCAAAGCGGCTGGTCATTCCCTGCGCCTGCATCGCGTCCCCACCGACGCCGCGAAACTCCACTTCCGGGCAAAGCTGCCGCAAGCCTTGCATCAGCGCGCCGCCCAGGGCGTCGCCAGAAGGCTCACCAGCGATGAAGAAGATCTTCATGGCACATACGCCCAAAGAAAGAGGCCCGCATCATCCAGCGTATCGATCACGCTGCGACGGTCCAGCACGATGACCCCGCCTGCTTCGATGGCGATGCCAGTCAGCCCCGCCCGCACTGCGGCCAGTGCCGTATCAGGTCCTATGGTGGGCAGGTCCATGCGGCGGTCCTGTCCCGGCTTCGGGGCTTTGAAAAGCACGCCGCCGCCCTGATGCGCGGCAATCATCGCGGCGGTCCCGGTCTCATCCTCGCGGCGCAGCACCTTGCCACCCTTCACAAGGCATGCCTGCCCCAGATCGGCCTGCCCCATGCGCTGAAGTTCGGCCTGCGCGGTGGCCAGATCGACATCCAGCCCCGACGGCGGCGCCACGCGGGTCAGCACGCCGCTGGGAACGGTCAGGTCGGAGGCAAGCTCATGGGCGGCGCGGATGGTAAACCCGGCCTCCTCAAACAGCGCGGCGACGGCACGCAGAGCACCATCATCGCCCTGCCCCATGGCCGCCATGATCCGCGGCACCAGCGGCGCTGTCTCAGCATCCAATGCGCCGGGATCGAGTTTGGGCCGCTCGATCGCGCCGCAAAAGCAAATCTCGCTCACACCGCGCGCTGTAAGGTCGCGCAACAGCGTGCCCAGATGTTCCAACCGGAATGTCAGGTCGGGCTGAAGCGTTTCGGGCTCAAAGCCGGTCAATGCGCAGACCAAAGGGCGCTGCGGCTGAGCGGTCGCCACCGCTGCCGGCAACAGGCCCCGCCCGCAGATCAACGCCAGCATCAGCGCGGTGTCAGGAAGGATCGGTCGGTTTCGGCCAACACGAAGTCGACGATCTGCCGCACATAGTCGCTGGACGTTTCCTGACCAAGCCGTTCGACACGGTCGTGGAACGTGCCCTCCCCCTGAGCGAGCATCTGGAACGCGGCACGCAAGGCGGTGATATCCGCCCGCGACACGCCCCGGCGCTTGAGCCCGACAAGGTTCAGCCCGTCAAGCTCGCCGCGTGGGCCTTGCACCAGCCCGTGCGGGATCACATCGCGCGACACCATCGACAGCGCGCCGATGATCGCACCGCGCCCGACACGAACCCATTGGTGGATACCGCTTAGCCCGCCGACGATCACGTCGTCTTCGATCACGCAATGGCCGCCAAGCGCGACGGAATTGACGATGATGACCCGATCACCCACATGCACGTCATGGGCCACGTGGCAGCCCGCCATGAACAGCCCGTCATCGCCGACACGGGTCATCCCGCCGCCGCCTTCGGTGCCGGTGTTCATCGTCACATGCTCGCGGATGCGGTTGCGCTTGCCGATGACAAGCTGCGTTTCCTCACCCTTGAACTTCAGATCCTGCGGAATTTCCCCAATGACCGAGAACGGATAGATCAGCGTGTCTTCGCCGATCTCTGTCCGGCCAGAAACGACCACATGGGATTTCAGCACCACGCGGGGGCCGATCACCACATTGGGTCCAATGACGCAGAACGGGCCGATCTGGGCCGTGGAATCGATCTGCGCGCCGGGTTCGACCACGGCGGAAGGATGTATGGGCATCGCGCGATTACTCCTGCGGCAATTCCATCATGGCGGTAAACTCTGCCTCCGCGGCCAGTTCGCCTTCGACACGAGCCACCCCGCCGAATTTCCACACCTTGCCGCCGGGTTTACCGCGCAGCGTGGTGACTTCCATTTCCAGCACATCGCCGGGAACGACCTTGCGGCGGAACTTGCACTTGTCGATGGACATGAAATAGACCTTCATCTCCTTGTCCGCCATATCCAAAGTCACACCAACCATCACAGCCGTGGTCTGCGCCATGGCTTCGATGATGGTAACGCCGGGCATGACCGGCATACCGGGAAAGTGGCCCTGAAAGTGGGGCTCGTTCATCGTGACGTTCTTGATGCCAAGCGCGCTGGACGTGCCTTGGATATCCACCACCTTGTCCACCAGCAGGAACGGATAGCGGTGCGGAAGAATGCGCTGGATCAACTGGATGTCGGCACTGGTCGGTGTGTCGGTCATGGGCGGCCTGCTTTATTGTCATCAAGGGTTGGCTATGTCAGCTACCAAGTCCGGCCTGCCGGGGCAAGGACGCGGATCATTCGCAATTTAAGCGCGCAGCGCGGCAGGGTTACTCCTCCGGGGCGGCTGACCCATCCCCGATTTCCTGATTGATGCGTTCCAATGCGGCTTCGGTGATGTCGATGGCGGACAGGCTCAGAAACACGGTTTGCCGTTCCAGAACGACCACCGCGCCCGCTTCCTGCATCATCTGTTCCAGCACCGGCGCGGCGGCGGTCAGAAATTCCTGCAACCCGGTTTCGCGTTGGCGGATGATGGCGCGCGCCTTGTTTTCCTGCTCGCGCCGCAGTTCTCGGACCTTTTCATCGAAGGCATCGGCCAATTCGCGGAACGCGGCAGGTTCAAGCGTGCGCCGCTGCTCTGTCAGGTCTTTTTCCTCGGCCTCAAGCTCCGCCTCGATACGGCGGTTCTCGCGGGCCAATTCGGCACTTTGTTCGGCAATGTCCTGGGAAATCCGCTGCCCGAAAGCGCTGTCGCGGTAAAGCCGTTCAGGTTCCACAACCAGAACCGGGCTGCGCAGGGTGGCCGCGTCTTGCGCTGAAGCGGCCACCGGCAGTGTCATGGAGAGAGTGGCGGCGATGAACACGCCGCGCACAAAGGCACGCATCAGAATTGCGTCGACAGGGTCAGGTCGAAGGATTGTTCCTTGTCATAGGTTTCCTTCTGCAGCGCGTTCGAGAAGTTGAAGCGCAGCGGACCCAGAGGCGTTTCCCACAGGATCGACACACCGATGACATGGCGGAACGATCCGCTTTCGCCAACCACGTTGGACCCCGCTGCGGAGGTATCCACATCGTCAAGGTTCCACAGGTTGCCGATGTCGTAGAACAGACCGCCGGTGATCCCGTATTCTTCGGGCAGACCCAGCGGGAATTCCGCATCGAACCGTGCCGCGACGAAGTAGTTGCCCCCAAGAGAGTCATCCGCGCCGCTGCCGATATCGCGCGGACCGATGCCGCCGGGTTCAAAGCCGCGAATGATGGCCGGGTTCAGGACAAACCGATCAACCGCGCGGTTGGTGCCGCTTTGCCAGTGCAAAGCCCCCGCTTCGAGGGTGGCACGCAGGGTGACTTCCTCATTCGCGATCTTGGTCTGACCGACAACCTTGGCGGTGGTTTGGACATATTTGCTGTCGCCGCCCAGCCCGGCGAAGTCCTGGCCGAATTCCAGCAGCACGCCGGCATTGGGGTTCAGGCCCGTCAGGCGCGTGTCATAGGTATAGGTATAGCCAACGGAGAACGAGGTGGTTTCCCCCTCATCGATCTCAGATTGGATGATACCGCCGGGGGTTTCGTCATCTGCTTCGGACATGTCCAGCCGTTCTGCCGAAAGGCGCAGACCGAACCGGCCGTTTTCGCTGACCGGGAAGCTGATCGCAGGCTGGATGAACAGGCGTTCGAACTCATATGACGCGAATTGCGAGGTATTGTCCGTGTAGCTGGTCTGGAACGAGAATTGCAGATCCCGCCCAAGCAGAGCCGGTTCCACGAACGTGATGCCAGTGTTCTGCTGTTCTTCCGCCGTCGACACGTTCACCGAAAGCTGCTGGCCGCGACCAAGGAAGTTCGCTTCGGAGAAACGGATCGCCAGACCGAAGCCAGAGCTGCTGGAATAGGTGCCGCCGAAGGTCAGCGCACCGGTCGGCGCTTCGTCCACATCCACGTCCACGATCACCTGATCGGGCGAAGAGCCTTCGCGCGCATTCACCTCTGCCGTTTCGAAATAGGCCAAGGCGCGGATACGTTCGGCGCTTTCGCGGATTTCACGCGGGTTGAAGGGATCGCCCTCGACCACGCGGAACTGGCGGCGCACCACGCGGTCCAGCGTGGTGGTGTTGCCTTCGATGTCGATCCGCTCAACGAAGACACGCGGCCCACGGCTCAGGACATAATCCACATCCAGCGTCAGATCGCGATCGTTGCGGGTGACGCGCGGTTCCACACGCAGGAAGTCGATGCCGTTCTTTACGGCCAGACGTTCCATCCGCGCAATGTCGGCTTCGACCAGAACCGGCGAGTAAACCACACCGGGGCGCGATTTCACGGCGGCAAGGAACACGTCCTCATCCGCTTCGGGCATCTCGGAGGTCACTGTGACCGTGCCGAATTTGAACTGCTGGCCTTCCTGCACGTTGAAGACAAGGAAGTAACCATCGCGCTGGCGCGTCAGCTCGGCATTGACCGAGTTGGTGCGGAAATCGACATAGCCACGGGACAGGTAGAAATCGCGCAGCACCTGCTTGTCGAATTCGATCCGGTCCTCGACCAGCGTGTCACGGCGCACGAACTGGCGGAACAGGCCCGCCTGTTTTGTGCCCAGAACGCGGCGCAGGCGGCGATCGGAATAGGTGCGGTTGCCGACAAAGCTGAGCCGTTCGATTTCGACGACGCTGCCTTCAAAGATTTCAAACACCAGATCGACGCGGTTGTCGCTGCGGCGGATCACACGCGGGGTGACACGCGCGGCCAGACGGCCTTCATTCGCATAGGCTTCGGAAATCGCAGCCGAATCGCGCTCAACCACCGATGGGTTATAGACCCGGCGTTCCTGCGATTGGGTCAACGCGGCCAGTGCGTCATTCTTGATGCGCCGGTTGCCCTCATAGCTAATGCGGTTGATCGTCGGGTATTCGACGACGGTGATCACCAGCGTGCTTCCCTGCGGCTCGATCGAGACGGTTTCGAACAGTCCCGAGCCTTGCAGTCGTTGCAGCGCGCCATTGACCTGACCACCGGTCACGGTCTCGCCGCGGGCAATGCCAGCCGTTTGCAGGATCGACGCATCGCCGATCCGCTGGTTGCCTTCGATTCTTACAGTGTTGAAGCGGTAGCTTTGTGCGGCGACCGATACGACGCTGAGCACCAATGTCAGAGCTACCAGAAGCGCAAAACCGAACCGGATCAATCGGTTAGCGTCATCACGCGCCACCGCTTTTGCGGTGTTCGTTGTCCTCGATGTCATTGCCTATCCCAAACCGTCTTTATTCTTGTAGGTTTGAGTACCCCGGAATCGCGGCTGTTGTCAAAACACCAAACGCCCCTTTACGGGGCGTTGCGGCGGGTCGGTCACATATTGGAAGCGCCCGGCGATGCGGGCGTGATCAACGCAGATCAGAGGCTGCCGACAAGGCTGCCGATGAAGAGCGCGAAGATCACCGTGAAAATATAAAGGACGCGGTCCCAATTCAGCGTCATCACAAGGCTCAACGCCCGGTATCCGTCATTCAAAGTTTGCATCGTCACCACCCAAAGTGTCTCGTCAGTTAAAAGAATTTCGCCGATCTATGCGGCATAGATATCGCAGAAATGAGGCGAAATCTGGGCAAGCCGCCTTTTTCAACCGCTGCGTGAGGGCGCGCGGATGGCCCGCGCCACCCCGGGTTGCAAGACCCCCGCGCATAGCCCGTCAGCCAAGCAGCGCAGGGCCGCGCCGCCCCGTCAGGGACAGCGGAAATCGTTATACAGCGCGAAGACCATCAACGACAGAACCAGCGTCAGGCCGATGGTCATCAGAACCCGCAGCGCCGCATCGCTGGGCGGGCGGCCCATCACGGCCTCATAGGCGTAGAACACAAGGTGCCCGCCATCCAGCGCCGGGATCGGAAAGAGGTTCAGCAGCCCCACAGCGGTGGACAGCACCGCGATGAAGACCACAAAGCTGAGAAACCCCTGGCTTGCCATCTGGCCAGAGACCTGCGCGATCCCCACCGGGCCCGACAGGTTACAGGTGCCAATGTTGCCCGCGATCATGTGCCAAAGCCCCGAAAGCGAGCCGGTGATGATCTCGCCCGTGCGGTCGACACCGCGCAGCAGCGCCGCGCCGGGGCCAAGCGTTTCGCGCGCCGGTGTAAAGCTATAGCCCGACGCCACACCAATGCGCCATTGGGTCTGGAACCCGCCTTCGTCCAGCGGCTCGTCAATGCGTTTGGGCGACAGGGACACGGCAATCTCCTGCCCGTCGCGCCAAACCGTCAGGTCCAGCGTGGCCCCATCCGACCCTTCCACCGCGTTTTTCAGTTGCGAGAACGCAAAGACCGGGGTGCCGTCGATGGCCGTAATGACATCACCGATTTCCAGCTCTGCCGCCATGGCCGCGCTTTTGGCAGACAGGCCCGCAATGACCGGCGGCAGGATATAGGGATCGGTCAATTCGACCTGCGTGCCGTCCCGTTCGACGACGAAGGGCAGCACCGGCTCGACCGGGATGGCATCCAGAAACTCGCCATAGGCCGGATCGTCCTTGCGCGGAATTTCGAGCCCGGCAACCTCGACGATCACATCGCCCGGCTCCAGCCCGCGCGTTTGCGACGGCAGCGGGGTCAATTCGCCCACGGTCAATGGCTCCCGGTCCTGCCCGGCGGTCATGGCCACCGCTGCGAACACCAGAATCGACATGATGAAGTTGAACACCGGCCCGGCCGCGACAGTCGCCGTGCGCGCCCAAAGCGGTGCGCCATGCATCGTGCGGCGATAGGCAACCGGATCGCGGGCGGCTTCTTCCATCGCGTCCTCATCCTTGCCCGAGGCCGCATTGGAATCGCCCGCGAATTTCACATAGCCGCCAAAGGGCAACGCCGCGATTTGCCACCGCGTGCCGCGCTTGTCATGGCGCGACCATAGCACCGGGCCGAACCCGATGGAGAACACATCCGCATGGATACCGGACCAGCGCCCCACGATGTAATGGCCGTATTCATGGATCGCGACAATCACGCTCAGCGCGACGACGAAGGCGACGATGGTCCAGATGAGCCCGCCAAACTGGGGAAGAAGCGATACGATATCCAAAGGTATTTATCCTGCTTTTCTGCTGATCGCCGTGCGCGCGGCCTTGCGTGCCAGATGGTCCACGGCAAGCACGTTATCAAGAGTCATTTCGGCATCAATGAGGCCATCGACCGCTTTCTCGTCGGTCAAAACCTGTTCGACGACCTCTGCCATCTGGGTAAAGCGCAGGCGGCCATCGATGAAGCCATCAAGCGCGATTTCCTTGGCGGCGTTGAACACCGCACCAGAAAGTCCGCCGCGCTTCATCACGTCGCGCGCAAGCCGCAGCGCGGGCCAGCGCGTGTCATCGGGCGCGCGGAAGGTGAATTGCCCCAGCGCCGCCAGATCGAGCCGTTCTACCGGCAGGCTGCGCCGGTCGGGGTAATGCAGTGCGAACCCGATCGCGTGGCGCATATCGGGCGGGCCAACATGTGCCATCAGCGCGCCGTCATTGAAGCCGACCAGGGCGTGGATCATGGATTCGGGATGCACGATCACTTCGATCTGGTCCGGGTCCACGCCAAAAAATTCCCGCGTCTCAATAACTTCGAGCGCCTTGTTGAACATCGACGCGCTGTCGATCGTGATCCTTTGCCCCATATCCCAATTGGGATGGGCAGAGGCTTGTTCCAGCGTGGCATGGGCCAGCTTTTCCAGCGGCCAATCGCGGAATGCCCCGCCGGACGCGGTGATGATGATCCTTTCGACCGCAGCCATCTCCTCGCCGATCAGGGCTTGGAAGACGGCGGAATGTTCACTGTCCACCGGCAACAGCTTGCCGCCATGACGCTGCGCGGTTTTCAGGGCCAACGCCCCGGCGCAGACCAGCGATTCCTTGTTGGCAAGGGCCAGCGTCGCACCCTGTTCCAGCGCGGTCAGACCGGGCGCAAGACCCGCCGCCCCGACAATCGCCGACATGACCCAATCGGCAGGGCGCGCGGCGGCCTCGATCAGCGCCTCCGGCCCGGCGGCGGTTTCGATCCCGGTTCCGGCCAGCGCCTCTTTCAACTCGGGGCCCAAATCCGGCGCGGCGGTCACGGCGATCCTGGCCCGAAGCCGTACCGCATCCTGCGCCAGTTGCGCGATGTTGCGCGCCCCGGTCAGCGCAACGACTTCGTACTCGTCCGGCGCGCGGGCGATCAGGTCGATCGTGTTCTGACCGATGGAGCCGGTCGATCCGAAGATACTGACGCGCCGCATCAGGTCAGCCCGCCGGGAAATCCGGTCAGCCAGGCGATGACCAGCAATACAAGGCTCGCCCCCAGAAGCGCGTCGAACCGATCCAGAACGCCGCCATGGCCGGGAATCAGCGCAGAGCTGTCCTTGACCCCGGACCGGCGCTTGATCGCGCTTTCGCCGATATCGCCCAATTGCCCGGCAAAGCTGAGCAGGACAGACAGCAGAACGATCTGCACCATCATGCCAGAGCCGAGGCCGAACAATATCCCGACCAGCGCCGCGCCGCCCCAGCCCGCAATGGTGCCGGACCATGTTTTCTTGGGGCTGATACGGGGCCAGAATTTCGGGCCACCAAAGGTCTTGCCTGCGAAATAGCCCGCGATATCCGTCGCGATGATCACGCTCACGACCCAGACCACCCAGCCGATCCCCAACTGGCTGCGCAATGCGATCAACACGATGGACCCCAGAAGGATCACCAGCGCATAGCCCGCGCCAAGCTTCCAGTTCGGGAAAGACACCAGCCCCACCAGCGCCGTGGTGCCCAGCACCAAGGCCATCGCCCCCCAAAAGCCCGCCGCCGGAACCAGCCAGACCGCCAGCGCCGCGACCGCCCCCACCGCAATGGCAGAAAGCCGCCGGTGCGGCGCGCGCATCCGCACCAATTCCCAGATCATCAGACCCGCGACACCGGCAACAAGGCCGCGAAATGGCCAGCCGCCATTCCAGATGCAGATACTGCCGATGATCACCATGACCGCCGCCGATCCGATCCGCGTTGTCAGGTCATTCCACTTGCCGCTCTGCGTGCCGGGGGTCATGCGGACACGCCACCAAAGCGCCGGTCCCGCGTCCCGTAAGCGTTGCAGAGCCGCGCGAATTCCTCGGCGCTGAAATCGGGCCAGAGCGTGTCGATGAATTCATATTCCGCATAGGCCGACTGCCAGAGCAAAAAGTTCGAAATCCGCGCCTCGCCCGATGTGCGGATCACAAGATCCGGGTCGGGCAGAACATGGGTATCGAGATAACGTGGCAGCGTTTCCTCATCCACCGTTTCGGGGTCGAGCGTGCCATTGGCCACGTCCTGCGCCAGCCGCTTGGTCGCGCGCGCGACCTCGTCCCGCCCGCCGTAATTGAGGGCGATGGTCAGGTTCACGCGGGTGTTGTTTTCAGTCAGGCCTTCAAGCTCGTGCATGAGCGCGGCGAGTTTGTCGTCAAGCCGGTCTCGGTCGCCGATAAATCGGACCCGCACGCCCTCCTCCAACAGCGCGCGGGCCTCTTTGGTGATATAGCGGCGAAACAGGCTCATCAGCCCGGCCACTTCCACCTGTGTGCGTTTCCAATTCTCGGTCGAGAAGGCAAAAATCGTCAGATACTGGACACCAAGATCGGGGCAAGCTTCCACGATCTCGCGGACGCGGCGCGCCCCGGCATGGTGCCCGAACAGACGCGGACGGCCCCGTTGTTTGGCCCAGCGGCCATTGCCATCCATGATGATCGCCACATGACGTGGACCGGCTGAGGCAGGCTCGCGCGAAATGGGACAATCCTTTCATCGTTCCGTAAGTCCCGCGCGGCAACAATCGCTTCTGCCCTGCGGAAGGCGTCGGTCTGTGAGGGCCTGCCCTAAAGGATGCACGGCCTTCGGGCAAGCCCGGGCGCGAAACCTGCGCCCTTGTCCGCCGATCAGACTTGCATGATCTCTTCTTGCTTGGTCTCAAGCGCGGCGTCGACAGCCTTGATGAATTCGTTCGTCATATCCTGCACTTCGCCTTCCCACAGCTTCTGATCGTCCTCGGACATGCCGTCGGCCTTGGCTTTCTTGATCTGGTCCATCCCGTCGCGGCGCACGTTGCGGATCGACACGCGGGCGTGTTCGGCATACTGGCCCGCGACTTTGCCAAGCTCGCGGCGGCGTTCCTCGTTCAGTTCGGGAATCGGCAGCATGATGATCGTGCCATTGAGCTGCGGGTTGATGCCCAGCCCGCTTTCGCGGATCGCCTTTTCCACGGCATTGACCATGGATTTGTCCCAGACATTGATCGTGACCATACGCGGTTCGGGCACGTTGACCGTGCCGACCTGGTTGATCGGAGTCTGCTGTCCGTAGGCTTCGACCATCACCGGCTCAAGCATGGATGCACTTGCCCGCCCGGTCCGCAGCGACGCGAATTCGGTCCGCAGATTGGCCATGGCCCCATCCATCCGCCGCCGAAGGTCGTCAGTATCCAGCATGAAATCGTCAGACATGGAATGCCCCCTTGTTTTTGCAGGCATATAAACGCTCGCCCGGGGGAAAGTACAGTGGTCATGCGCGCCGCGTCGCAATCAGCGCCTGGGTTAACGCGGTATCAAGACCGAACCTCTATGAGAAGGCGGGGCAACGGACGCGCAGGTTTATGATCACCACGACCAACACGATGGTCTATATCGGGAATTTCGCCGATATGGACACCGATGAGACCGACTTTGATGTCGAGTTGCGCGATACGGTGCTGGGCACTTACGACGCCTTTTCCGACCTCGAAGTGGTCGATATCACCAGCTATGACGCCAATGACGACAGCGCCATCTTTGACGATGAATCCGGCAATGGCGATTATGTCGAATATACGCAAGGCGGCGTGTTTCATTCCAGCCGCCCGGACGCCTCCATGCTGTATCAGGCCCGCGTCACGGATGTGAACGGCACGGTCCATGACATCGAAGTCGTGTTGGTTCAGATGACCAATGGCGATGTGTTTGTCGGCGACAAGGAAAACCTTGGCAATTTCGACAATCTCACGATCCGGTCGATAGAACTTTACGCACCGGGAAATCACAACGCCTATGGCTACTATACGTGGCAGAACGCCGAAAATACGACCGTATGCTTTTGTGCGGGAACGCTGCTGCGGACCGCGCGGGGGCTGCGCGATATCGCGGCACTGCGCCGGGGCGATCTGGTGATGACGCTGGATGACGGATGGGCGGTGATCGACTGGATCGGCGGCACGGTCCTTGGCACGCCGGGACACAACGCAGCAATCCGCATCGGAGCGGGCGCATTGGCACCGGGCGTGCCGCGCCGGACGCTTTGTGTTTCGCCGCAACACCGCATTCTGATCCGGTCCCGCATCGCGGAACGCATGTTCGGCCAGAAGGAAATTCTGGTTGCGGCAAAGCGGTTGTTGGGCCTGCCCTCCATCGGTCAGGACCCGCCGGGCAAGCCCGTTCATTACATTCATCTGTCGCTGCTGCGCCACCATCTGATCGAGGCGGAAGGATGCTGGTCAGAAAGCCTGTTCCCTGGAGAAATGGCGCGCAAAGGCTTGCCGCCCGAGATCGCGCGCGCCGCCTTTGCCGAAACGGACGGAACCGATGCGACGCCTGCGCGCCTTATCCCGCCCGGACGCCGGGTCGCGCGGCTTTTGGCACGGCATCGCAAGAACGCGCTGCCTCTCGTCGGTCCCGATAGGGCCACGCATCCGCACCTGTGATCCCAACCGCGCCCGCGCCCGGCGTGATCCGGCGGCGCCGATTTCGGCTTAGCCCTGCACGCGCGTATAGGTGCCTTTGCCAGCCAGAACGCCCCGGAAACCGCCCGGTTCATCCAGCGAAAAGACGATGATGGGCAGGTTGTTGTCCCGTGCCAGCGCAATGGCCGAGGCGTCCATCACCCCAAGCCGCTTTGCCAGCGCCTCGTCATAGGTCACCGTGTCATAACGTTTGGCATCATCGAACTTCATCGGGTCCTTGTCATAGACCCCATCGACCTTGGTGCCTTTGAAAATCGCCTCGCAGGCCATTTCATTGGCCCGCAGCGTGGCAGCGGTATCGGTCGTGAAATAGGGGTTGCCCGTCCCCGCGGCGAAGATGCACACACGCTTTTTCTCAAGGTGCCGCACGGCGCGGCGGCGGATATACGGCTCTGCCACCTCGTTCATCGTGATGGCCGAGATAACGCGGGTGAAGACGCCCATCCCCTCAAGCGCGGACTGCATCGCCAGCGCGTTCATCACGGTGGCCAGCATCCCCATATAGTCGGCGGTCGTGCGTTCCATCCCCTGCGCGCTGCCTTGCAGGCCCCGGAAGATGTTGCCGCCGCCGATCACCATGCAGATCTCCACGCCCATGTCGTGGACCGATTTGACCTCTTGCGCGATGCGCTGAACGGTGGGCGGATGCAGGCCAAAGCCTTGGTCGCCCATCAGGGCCTCTCCCGAGATTTTCAGCATGACCCGTTTAAACTGTGTTGTGTCCTCGGTCATCGCTGTCCCCTGTCTGGTCTGCTGGTGGTCTCGCATTCGCGCGCAACCTGTCCTAAAACGCGCGGTACTTCAATGGCGAGACGCGTATGATTGACGACATTCTTGAACAGATTTCGCCGGAGCGCCCGGTCCTGATCGCCGGGCCGACCGCGTCGGGCAAATCGGCGCTGGCGCTGGCCATCGCGGAACGTCAGGGCGGGGTCATCGTGAATGCCGATGCCAGTCAGGTCTATGACTGCTGGCGGGTGATCTCGGCCCGGCCCTCTGCGGCGGAAGAGGCGCGCGCGCCCCATGCGCTTTATGGTCATGTGCCCTATGATGCGCCCTACTCCACCGGGCATTGGCTGCGCGAGGTTGCCCCGTTTTTGCAAGGCGCAGAGCGGCCCATCATCGTGGGCGGCACCGGGCTGTATTTCGCCGCGCTGACGGAAGGTCTGTCCGACATTCCCGCCACACCGCCCGAGCTGCGCCTTGCCGCCGATGCGTTGCCATTGGCAGAGCTGCTGGCGGCGCTTGACCCGGACACGCGCAGCCGGATCGATACGGCCAACCGCGCGCGGGTGCAGCGCGCATGGGAAGTACAGCGCGCAACCGGGCGTGGATTGGCCGCATGGCAGGATGACACCGCGCCACCGCTTTTGCCGCTGTCGCAGGCCCAGCCCATCGTGGTCGAGGCCCCCAAAGCCTGGCTGACCCCGCGAATCGAGGCGCGCTTCGGCCAGATGCTGGAGGCGGGCGCGTTGGACGAAATACGCGCCATGGCCCCGCAATACGATCCCGCCCTGCCCGCCTTCCGCGCCATCGGCGTGCCGGAACTCATGGCGGTGCTGGAGGGACGAATGACACTGGAGGCCGCGCAGGAGGCCGCCACGATCGCGACCCGGCAATATGCCAAACGCCAACGCACATGGTTTCGCAAACGCTGTCGCGACTGGCGTCCGGTTCTGGCCAGCAGTCTCTAAAACTGTCTTTTCCTGACATTATTCTGGCCAATCAGGGCGTAATACTGCATGAATTACAGCAATTCATGCCCCGTCGCCATGCAGACACAGCCCGAATATGATCCCCCTCACGTGACCTCGCTGGCGCAAAGCCTGCGGATCGCACAATGGCGTATGTGCCTGCTGCACAGCGCGCCGCAGCACCGGCTTATCTGGCTGACACAGGGTCAGGGCCGTGCGCTGATCGACACCCGGCGGCGCGGAATTGGTGCGCATAACCTCATATTCTTACCCGCCGGGCACCTCTTTGCCCTTGATGCCGGACCGCCGCCCATGGGCCATATCCTGAGCGTCCCGCCCGGTCATGCGGGCAATTGGCCCGTTTGGCCGTCGCTGGCGCGCGCGCTGGATGTGCGCGAACAAGGTGAGATCACCGCCCTGTTCGACGCGATGAGCCGTGAACAATCGATGCAGCGCAGCGGTTGGGCCGACGCCATGGGCGCGCTGTCGCAGCTGATGGCGGTCTGGCTGATCCGCGTGAACGAAGGCCACCTGCTGGCGGACGGCTCCGGCGCGCCGCTGAAGGACGCGGCGACACACGACACGGCAGCGGACCGGCTGATCGGCGCGTTCCTGTCCGATCTCGAACGGCTTTACCCGCAAGGCGCGCCGATGGCCTCTTACGCCGAACGGCTGGATGTCACGGCCACGCACCTGTCGCGGGTCTGCAAGGCACGGCTGGGCCGCAGCGCCTCGGAACTGATCGTGGAGCGGACGCTCCATGCCGCGCGCGACCGGCTTGAAACGACAAGCACCCCGGTCAAGGACATCGCCGCCGGGCTTGGCTTCCGCTCTGCTGCCTATTTTTCACGCTTTATACAAAGCCATACGGGAAACAGCCCGCGCGCATTGCGCAAGCGCGCAAGAGAGGCCACAGAACGGGCCAGACAGACCGCCGCGTCTTAAAAAAGTTGGCAGATGTCGCTTTATACCCCGCAACATGTCGCAAAAGTTACACGCTCTTGCATTGGAAATGTTGACCGTACTGTTAAAGTGCTGCCTCAATGGTGACACGCGGCGCGCCCGCCAAGAGGCGCCCAAGAACCAAAATGCACGGGGAGGTCGGTCTGCTTGCACAAGCAACCGGCGGTCAATGCAAATAACGAAAGTGCGGCTTTGCGCTGCCGAATAATGCGCGGATGGGCACATGCCTGCCGCACACCCGACACCGGGGCCTGACCGACAGGGACTTATATGGGACTATTCATCTTACGCAGGTTGGCAGTCATGCTGTTCACAGCACTCTGTCTGACCTTCATCGTGTTCTTTCTGACAAATCTGGAACCGAACCTCGAAAAGCTCGCCAAGACGGAAGGCAACTTCCGCATGTCCGACGAAGCGGTGCAAAGCTGGCTTTCAGATCGGGGCTATACCGACAATACCTTCGTGAAATTCGGGCGCTGGATGGGCGTCGCACCGGGTTGGGAGACCGTGAAAGAAGATGGCACCGTCCTGCGTCAGTGCCGCGATGCCAAGCTGCCAGAGGAAGACCGCGCGACCTATTGCGGCGTCTTGCAGGGTGACTGGGGCTATTCGCTGCGCTTCAAGACGGATGTGAGCAACGTGATCAGCGAACGGCTTGGCGCAACAGGCAAGCTGATGTTCTTCGTGATGATCTTCATGGTGCCGATGGCGCTGATCGTGGGCGTGCTGGCTGGGATGCGCGAGGGGTCCGGGCTGGACCGGTCACTCTCGACCTTCTCCATCGCGACCACGGCAACGCCGGAATATGTGTCGGGCGTGATCTTCATCGCGGTGTTCTCCTCTTCCGCGGTTGGGCTGAAATGGTTCAAGGGATCCGCCACGTCGGCGCTGGAAGACATCACCTTCGAGAACTTCACCCTGCCCGTCCTGACCATTGCCCTGTATGGCATGGGTTATGTGGCGCGGATGACGCGGGCCTCCATGACAGAGGTCATGACCGCGCAATTCATCCGGACCGCGCGGCTCAAGGGGGTGAGCTTTCGCAACATCGTTCTCAAACATGCGCTGCGCAACGCGCTGATCGCGCCCTTTACCGTGATCATGCTGCAATTCCCCTGGCTGCTGAACGGCGTCGTGATCGTCGAGACCCTGTTCAACTACAAGGGCTTCGGCTGGGCCTTGGTCGAAGCGGCGAGCAATAACGATATCGAATTGCTGCTTGCGGTATCCGTGGTGTCGGTGGCCGTGGTTCTGATCACGCAGCTGATATCGGATATCGGCTATGTCTACCTGAACCCGCGCATCCGCGTCAGCTGAGGGAGGAGAAACTCATGGAACCTCTTACTTGGACAGGCGGTCTGGGCACTGTGCTGGACCCGATCTTCTTCCTCGCCGCGGGCCTTCTGGCGGTCAGCCTCGTGCTGCAGGTGATCCTTGCCTATGCCGCGCCTTCGGGCCGGGCGCAGATCAACCCCGATGGCACGATTGCCGCCGATACCGGGCCTTACGGCATGGTCAGCCGCGCGTCGATGTATCTGCTGCTTTTGCTGATCGCGACGGTGCTGGCCTATATCGCGGTGGGCGCGGTGCTGGGGCCGAACGGCGCGGGCATTGTCGGCGGTCTGGCGCGGCGTCTGCTGCCCGTTTGGATCGCGCTGGTGCTGCTTTATGCGGTGTCGATCGCCTATAAGCGCAAGCTGGGCCTGTACGGAAAGCTCTTTGATTCCACGGTCGGTATGATCGGCTTCGGGCTGGTGATGTTCTGGGTCTTTGTCGGCGTGTTCGGTGCGATGGACCTGATCATCACGCATCAGCCGCTGGACGTCGTGTCCGGCATGAAGAACAAGGTGCCCGGCACGCCTTTGCGCGGGGCCGAAGATGGCGACTATGCTTGGTATCTGCTGGGCGGTGACAACCTTGCCCGCGATGTGTTCAGCCGGATCGTCAAAGGCGCGTGGGAGGTGATCAAGATCGCCCCCTTCGCCACGCTGTTTGCCTTCATGGTCGGGATCACGCTGGGGCTTCCGGCGGCCTATTACGGTGGCTGGCTGGATATGCTGATCTCGTTCCTTGCGAACCTGATCCTCGCCTTCCCGGTCATCTTGCTGTTCTACCTGCTTGTCACGCCCGAGATTTCCGCCGTGGGCGTGCCGAAATACATGGCGATGTTCCTCTTCGCCTTCCCGATCATCTTTGCGGCGGTGCTGCTCAATTCGCGCTATCACACGCAGCCATCGCTGCGCACGCCGCTGATGGTGATCGTGCTGGGGCTGCTGATCTATGGCTATCTGGTGATGGTGTCCGATGGCGGCTATCTGCTGGACACGCGGCGCGGCGACGCCAAGGGCTATACCTTCCCCGGCCTGCCAAGCGCGCTCGACTTCTTTGACATGCCGCCGGGCATTCTGGTGGTCTTCGTGTCGGTCGTGTTCGTGAACTCCCCCACGGTGTTCCGCATCGTGCGCGGCCTCGCGCTGGACATCAAAACCCGTGACTACGTGGCGGCGGCGCAAACCCGCGGCGAAGGCCCGTGGTACATCATGCTGTGGGAAATCCTGCCCAACGCGCGCGGGCCGCTGATCGTCGATTTCTGCCTGCGCATCGGCTATACCACGATCCTTCTGGGCACCCTTGGCTTCTTCGGACTGGGCCTGCCGCCCGATAGCCCGGACTGGGGAACCACGATCAATGACGGGCGCAAGCTGCTGTCGATCTATCCCCACGCGGCCATCTTCCCTGCGGTTTCGCTTCTGACGCTGGTTCTGGGTTTGAACCTGCTGGCGGACGGGCTGCGCGAAGAAAGCCTGAAGGACTAAGACAGACTGCTCCGGGGCGCGAGTCCCGGGGCCTCCAACAGGGCGCTCCGCAGGATCTGCACGCAAAATGGCGGACACGGGGCGGAATAGGAGACGACTTAAATGACGATGACGGACCCCCAGACGCAGACGCAGACCGCTGGCACGGCCAAGGGCGCGTATGACGGACCGATCCTCGAGATCGACAAGCTGTCCATTTCCTTCTTCACCCGGCTGCGGGAAATTCCGGCGGTGATGGATTTCTCTGTCGCGGTGCAACCGGGCGAAGCGGTTGGCCTTGTGGGCGAATCCGGCTGCGGCAAATCCACCGTGGCGCTGGGGGTGATGCAGGATCTGGGCGTCAACGGCCGTGTCGTGGGCGGGTCGATCAAGTTCAAGGGCCGCGATCTGGGCCAGATGAGCATGGAAGAGCTGCGCGATATCCGCGGCTCCGAGATCGCGATGATCTATCAGGAGCCCATGGCCTCGCTCAACCCGGCGATGAAGATCGGCAAGCAGCTTATGGAAGTGCCGATGATCCACCAGGGGCTGGACGAGAAGGCCGCCTATGATCGCGCGCTACAGGTGGTCACGGATGTGAAACTGCCCGATCCCAAGCGGATCCTGAACTCCTATCCGCACCAATTGTCAGGCGGCCAGCAACAGCGGATCGTCATCGCCATGGCGCTGATGTCAGAGCCGTCGCTGCTGATCCTGGACGAGCCGACCACCGCGCTTGACGTGACGGTCGAGGCCGCCGTGGTCGAACTGGTCAAGGATCTGGGCAAGAAATACGGCACCTCCATGCTGTTCATCAGCCACAACCTTGGTCTGGTGCTGGAAACCTGCGACCGCATCTGTGTGATGTATTCCGGCGAGGCGGTCGAGCGCGGCTCTATCGAGGATGTGTTCGACGAGATGCAGCACCCCTATACGCAGGCGCTGTTCCGGTCGATCCCACTGCCGGGGGCCGACAAGAACGCGCGCCCGCTGGTGGCCATTCCCGGCAACTTCCCCCTGCCCCATGAACGCCCGCCGGGCTGTAATTTCGGGCCGCGCTGCGACTATTTCGAAGCCGGGCGCTGCGATCAAAGCAACATTCCGATGTTCGACGTGCCGGGCAATGAACGCCATGCAACGCGCTGCCTGCGCTTTCAGGAAATCGACTGGAACGCGCCCATCACCGTGGGCGAGGCCACGCAAAAGAACGAACCGGGCAAGGTCGTTCTGAAGATGGAGAACCTCAAGAAATACTACGAGGTTGCGGCCAATGCGCTGTTCGGCGGCGGCGAGAAGAAAGTCGTCAAGGCCAATGAAACCCTGTCTTTCGAGGCCCGCGAAAGCGAGACCCTGGCCATCGTGGGCGAATCCGGCTGCGGCAAGTCCACCTTTGCCAAGGTGCTTATGGGATTGGAGACCGCGACCGACGGGAAAATCCTGCTGGACAACCAAAGCATCGAAGACGTGCCTATCGAAAAGCGCGATACCAAGACCATCGCGGATGTGCAGATGGTGTTCCAGAACCCGTTCGATACGCTCAATCCGTCGATGACGGTGGGCCGGCAGATCATCCGCGCGCTTGAGATTTTCAAGATCGGCAAGAACGAGGCAGAGCGCAAAAAGCGTATGCTGGAGCTTCTGGACGTGGTGAAACTGCCGCGCGCCTTTGCTGACCGGATGCCGCGCCAATTGTCGGGCGGGCAGAAGCAGCGGGTCGGCATTGCACGGGCTTTTGCGGGGGGTGCGCGGATCGTGGTGGCGGATGAACCCGTCTCGGCGCTGGATGTGTCGGTGCAGGCCGCCGTGACCGATCTGCTGATGGAAATTCAGCGCAACGAAAAGACCACGCTGCTGTTCATCTCGCATGATTTGAGCATCGTGCGGTATCTGTCGGACCGCGTGATGGTCATGTATCTGGGCCATGTGGTCGAACTGGGCGATACCGATCAGGTCTTCTCCCCGCCCTATCATCCCTATACGGAGGCGCTGCTTTCGGCGGTGCCAATTGCCGACACGTCGATCCAGAAAGAGCATATCGTGCTCGAAGGCGACATCCCGTCTGCCATGAACCCGCCGCCGGGCTGCCCGTTCCAGACGCGCTGCCGCTGGAAAGACAAGGTCGCGGGTGGATTGTGCGAAAAAGAGGTGCCGCCCGTGCGCCAATTGGGCGGCGGACACCAGATCAAGTGCCACCTGCCCGATGCGGAACTCAACGCGATGACCCCGGTCATCAAGGTCGCGGCCGAATAATCCGGGCCAATCGGCCCGAGGCGCGCGCGGGAATTACCTGCGCGCGCCGGTGCAAATCCCGTCGCGATTGAGTTTCCCGCCTTTGCGGCACCGCTGAGCCACTTTGGGAACGCTGTGATAACCAACTGGCCGGATCGCTGTTGACTTTCGTGGGACGAACCCTCATGTGAGGGTCAATGCTGCGTCGCCGCGTGAAGCGACCCGTGCCATTTGCGCCCCTTCGGGCTGCCCTTGCACAGCAGCGAAACCTTTTTCCCGGTTCCCCATCACGCAGGGTTCACACCGCCTGACCTTTGGAATGCATCTGCATGTCCATTGGGTGTTCTGGCGGTTTCTCCTGCGCCGCGATCTCGCGGCCCAATCCGTATTGCCATGCCGTCACAGGACGAATGCGCATGGCCAGAAAGGAACTTACGTGTTCGATTTCCAAACGGGCGGCCTCAAGCCAGCCCTGACAGAGGCGCTGACAACAGCTGGCCTCACTCAGCCGACGCCGATCCAGACCCAAGCTATCCCCTTCGCCCTTGAAGGGCATGACGTGCTTGGCCTTGCGCAGACCGGCACCGGCAAGACGCTGGCCTTTGGCCTGCCGCTGATCAACAACCTGCTGGATATGCCCGGCCGTCCGGCACCGAAAACCGCCAAGGCATTGGTGCTGGCCCCAACGCGCGAGCTGGTCAACCAGATCGCCGACAGCCTGCGCACGCTGACCGACAAGACGAAAATCCGCATCGGCACCGTGGTCGGCGGACAATCCATCAACCGGCAGATCAACATGCTGTCGCGTGGGACCGATATTCTGGTGGCCACGCCCGGACGTCTGATCGACCTGATGGATCGCGGCGCGGTCGATCTGGGCACCGTCCGCTATCTGGTGCTGGACGAGGCGGACCAGATGCTAGACCTTGGCTTTATCCATGCGCTGCGCAAAATCGCGCCCGCGCTTGGCACGCCGCGCCAGACGATGCTGTTCTCGGCCACCATGCCCAAGCAGATGGAAGACCTCAGCCGCGCCTATCTGAACGATCCCAAGAAGGTGCAAGTCTCTGCCCCCGGCAAGGCCGCGGACAAGATCACCCAATCGGTGCATTACGTCGAGAAACCCGGCAAGCCCGCGAAACTGCGCGACGTGCTGTCCGAAGATCCCGGCGCGCCGACATTGGTGTTCTGCCGCACCAAGCACGGGGCGGAACGGCTGATGAAGGGGCTTGTCGCGGACGGGTACAAAGCGGCCTCTATCCACGGCAATAAAAGCCAGGGACAGCGGGACCGCGCGCTGAAATCCTTCCGCGATGGCGACACGAACATTCTGGTGGCAACCGATGTGGCCGCGCGCGGGATCGATATCCCCACCGTGGCCTATGTCATCAACTTCGATCTGCCCGAGGTGCCGGAAAACTATGTCCACCGTATTGGCCGGACCGCGCGTGCGGGCCGCGAAGGCGTGGCGGTTGCGTTCTGCTCTGCCGAAGAAGCGTCCTTGCTGCGGCAGGTTCAAAAGCTGATGAAGATCGAAATCCCGGTCGCCAGCGGCACGGCCCCGACAGGTCCCGTGTCCGAACAAAAGCCGCGTCGCGGTGGTGGTCGGCGCCGGGGTGGCGGCGGCGGCAATGGCGGCGGCGGTCAGAAATTCGGTGCAAAGCCGAACAACGCTGGCGCAGCCGCATCCAAGAAGCGGCGCCCGCGCAGACGGCACGCCGCAGCCTGAGACGGTTGCCTGACACCTTCACACACAAAAAATGCGGAGCCATAGGCTCCGCATTATCAATCGTTACCGTATGTCTTTCTAAAACCGGTCAGTTGCTGGCGGTATCGCCAAGTGTGCCAACCTTCAGAACGCCATCGGCCACACCGTCCGCAAAGGCGTTGACCATAGCCTGATAGAACTCGCGATCGCTCGGTGGGATGACGATCACGCCTGCGGGCATCGCCTCGTCACCGCTGCGGGCGGCGATCGAGATAGGGAACGACCGCCCACCGGTGGCTCCGTTCGGCGCGGTAATGTTTACGACCCCTTCGATTTCGTTAAACTCTGCACTGTCTGGCAGATAGGTATCACCATCCAGGGCGATCTTGCGGATGTCGACGGAAATCTCCGGGTCATTGGCGTTGTCGCTGGTCGCAACCCGCTGTGCGATGGCTTTTTGCACATCATTTTCAATGTCCGGGAACATTTTCAGCGCGTTTGAATCAGAGGCGGCGGAATAGCTTGCCTCGACATCGATTTCCGAGAATTTCAGCCCTTCGGTCGCGTCGGCCTGCTGCACAAGAGCGCCAGCGCTGACAGAGGCAGCAAGGGCAAAGAGTTTAAGACGCGTGAACATAAGGTTTCTCCTTCGTCATGTATCGCGGTGCGGGTTTCGGGGGGCCGGCTAAGTCCGGCGTTTGTCCCTGTCGCGCTTTCGCAGACACAACACCCCGGCGGCGCAATTGGTTCCCAAATGGGGCCAAGAATTTTGCGACCGCCTGTCCCGCGCACCACCCCGATTGCCCCTTTCCGCCCGGCGCAACACGGTGCTAGCATCACAGCGAAGCAATCGGGAACAAGGGCGCCTTGGCATGAGCTATCCATTTGATCTTGGGTCGTATTCCCGCCCCGCCAGCACGGTGGACGCGGCACAAGTCTGGAGCGATCGCGGCCTTGTCTGGCTTTTCGGGTATAACCACGAAGAAGCCATTGCCTGTTTTGAGAAAACTCTGGCCGCAGATCCCGGCTGCGCGCTGGCCCATTGGGGCATCGCCTATGCCATCGGCCCCAATTACAACAAACCGTGGGAGGTGTTCTCTCCCGAGGAGAAAGCCCCCGCGCTTGAACGGGCGCACCGGGCGCTGACCGACGGTCTGGCGGTGGCGGCAGGGCCGGAAAAGGCGCTGTTGGAAGCCTTGGCCGCGCGCTATCCCACCGACCCGGAGATCGAGGATTACGGCCCGTTCAATGACGGCTTCGCCGAGGCGATGGCGGGCGTTCATGCCGCCTACCCCGATGATCTGGACATCACCTTCGTCTACGCCGAGGCGCTGATGAACCGCACCCCTTGGAAACTGTGGGACTTCTGGAAAGGTATCATCAATCCCGAAGCATCGACGCAGGCCGCGATGGATGTGATGGACCGCGCCTTCACCCGGCCCGATGCCTGGGACCATCCGGGGCTTTTGCACATGTATATCCACCTGATGGAAATGTCGCCGCATCCCGAAAAAGCGCTGCGGCATGGGGATCGGCTGACCGGGCTGGTGCCCGATGCGGGCCATCTTGTCCACATGGCAAGCCATATCGACGTGCTGTGCGGCGATTACCACAATGTCGTGGTGCGCAATCGGGCGGCGGCCAAAGCGGATGAAAAGTTCAAAGCCTATGCGGGCGGCACCAATTTCTATGCGCTCTACCGCATCCATAACCTGCATTTCGTGCTTTATGGCGCGATGTTTCTGGCCCAGCCCAGTGTCGCGCTGGATGCGGCGCGGCGGCTTCGGATCGAGGTTCCCGATGAGGTCGTGCAAGTCTATCCCGATCTGTTTGAAACCTTCGTCGCCTCGCGCCCGCATGTGCTGATCCGGTTCGGGATGTGGTCCGAAATTCTGGAGGAACCCGTGCCCGAGGACGCGCAGCTTTACGCCGTGACGCAGGCGCTGGTGATTTATGCGCGCGCCGTTGCACTGGCCAATCTGGGCCGCCATGACGAGGCCCGCGCCGAGGGCGACAAGTTCCACGCCGCGTTTGACGCGATCCCCGAGGAACGGCTGCTGTTTCAGAACAAGGCGCGCGACTTGCTGGAAGTTGCCGGCGCGATGATGGAGGGCGAGATTTCCTTCAAGGCCGGGCGGCAGGCCGAGGGGCTGATCCATTTGCGCCGCGCGGTCGCGTTGGATGATGGGCTCAATTACGAAGAACCCTGGGCCTGGCCGCAGCCCACGCGCCACGCGCTTGGCGCGCTGCTGATGGAGGCCGGGGAGTTCGCCGAAGCCGAAGCCGTCTATCGCGCCGATCTGGGGCTGGATGGCAAATTGCCCCGCCCCAGCCAGAACCCGCGCAATGTCTGGGCCTTGCACGGGCTGCACGAATGTCTGCTGCGCCGAGGCGAAGAGACAGAGCGCCCGCATGTCAAAGCCTTGCTGGATCAGGCGCAAGCGCGGGCAGAAATCCCCATCCGCGCAAGCTGCCTGTGCCGCAGTAAAGCCGCCTGAACGGCGCGCTGGCCGTCAGCGTGCGTCAGGGATTATCCGATTGAAACGATCGCGCCGCCAAAGGCCGCGCCAAGCGCTGCCCAGGAAAAGCTCATCAGTTTGAAGGCTTTGCGTCCGCGCAACAGCGAGAAAACCGACAACAGCGCGCATAGCCCCAAGACGATCGCGGCCCCGCCCACCATGGGTTGGGCCGTGCCGATTTCCAGCAGCGTTTCGGGCGGCATCGTCATCAGCGCGTCGATCCCGACCAGATCGCGCAACGGGCGAAAGGCGGCAAAGCCCACTATCGCACCGGCCAGCGCCAGCACCAGCGAGGCGCGCGGCTTGTCCACTGCCGCCGCCGCTTTGACCGCGACCTCTGTCTCGCCCACACCGGCGAGCATTTCCACTTCAGCCCCCTGTGCCGTCCGCGCTGCGATACGCTTCAGGCGTTCTTCGAACCTTTTGTCCGTCATGTCGTCCACCACTTTTGACCACAGGCCGACATTCCCGCGCAAGTGGTGCGGGATTGTGGCGGGATAAAGGTGATTTGACGGTGGCGAGACCGCGCAGCGAAGTCCGTGACGCCCGGCGGCGCCGGGCTATTTTCCCGCCGGGCGCAGCTGGTAGATGCCTTCGGGCAGGTCCAGCGCCGCGGCCAGATCACGCAATTGTTCCGGCGACAGGACGATCCGCATCACCCGGTCCGTGCGCGCATCCAGCTGTTCGATCGCCACGCAATCTTCAAAGGCCTCGACCTTGACGTCTTCATGCAATGGCGCCGAGCCTTCATCCACAAGGGTGATCACGGTCGCGTCGAATTCGTGTTCGATTGTAAACATGACATGATCCTCGCCGCGTGGAACGGAATTTGCAACCTTTCGTGAAGGGCTGGCAGTCCGGTTCAGGCGTGTTAAACTTAGGCGTGAAACAGTAACTGCCGGAGTAAATGATGCAGCGTCTGACACTGTGCCTTGGTTTTGCGGTGGCCCTGCTTGCAGGCTGCGAGGAAATACCGACCAGCACCGCCCCGGCATCACAGCCCACATCAAGCGCCACGAGTTCGTCGGGCATGACGGCACAGCAGGCGGCGCGGTCCTTTGCGCAAGTGACCCGCCGGATGGAGCCCGTGATCGAATCCCAGTGCCGCGCCCGCACCTCTGGCCAGAATTGCGATTTCCGCATCGTGGTCGATGACAATCCGAAATCGGCGCCCAACGCCTATCAGACATTGGACGAGAACCAGCGCCCTCTGATCGTGTTCACGGTCGGGCTGATTGCCATGGCCCGGAACGAAGACGAGCTTGCCTTTGTCATGGGCCATGAGGCCGCGCACCATATCGAGGGCCACATCGCGCGCCAGCAGATCAACGCCAATGCCGGTGCAGTCTTGCTGACCGGGATCGCCGCCGCGGCCGGGGCTGACGCCACCGGCATTCGCAACGCGCAGCAATTGGGCCAAGTGGTTGGCGCGCGCAGCTTTTCCAAGGAATACGAATTGGAAGCCGATCAGCTTGGGACGATCCTGACCCATCAGGCGGGCTATGATCCGCTGCGCGGGTCGGAATTCTTCACCCGCATCCCCGATCCCGGCAACCGTTTCCTTGGCACCCACCCGCCCAACGCGCAGCGTGTGCAGATCGTCCGGAAAACCGCTTCCCAGCTGTGAGCCGCGACAACGCAGCCACCGGGTTGGTCCGGCTTGGCGTCGTGCTGACGGATAAGGGGTCGAAATATGCGGTCTCTGGCGCGCCAGTCACGGACCGCGCCGCGATCGACGCGGTTCTCGCCGAACTGAAATCCGACCGCAGCTACGCCAAGGCCACCCATAACACGTGGGGCGCAGTGCTGAGCGCGGGCGGCCCGATCAAGGCCGATGATGGCGAGGGCGGCGCGGGCATGGTGATCCTACGCGTGCTGGAGCGCGAAGGCTTGAAGGATCATCTGGTGATCGTCACGCGCTGGTATGGCGGTCGCAAGCTGGGCGGAGACCGCTTTCGCCATGTGCAAAGCTGCGTCTCGGAATACCTCGCTCAACTCACGCTGGAAAACTAGGCTTTGCCCGCCATGGCCGTGCAGCCCCCCCTGCAATTGGCCAAAGCTTTTGGACAGGCGAACAAAACTGACACATAGTCGTGTCAAAAGCCTAACAAAATTGACTCGGGGGATACCACATCATGAGCTTCTTTTGGCCCAGCTTCGTCTTTGGGACGCGGTTTTCTGACATTCTGAACGGCTCGTCGCGCAGCGATTTCATCTTCGGATTCGGCGGCGGTGACGTGATCCGCGCCGGCGCAGGTGCCGACCGGATCAGCGCAGGGTCCGGCGATGACGAGATCGACGCAGGCACCGGCAATGACTGGGTTCTGGCCGGATCGGGCGATGATGTGATCGTGACCGGCGCGGGCAATGACACCGTGTTCGGTGGGCGCGGCTTCGACACCGTCTCCTACGAGGGCGGCATCGGCGATTACACGATCACCACAGGCCGGGGCCGCGTGACTGTAACCTCGTCGCTGAGCGAGGATGCAGGCACCGACACGCTGCGCCAGGTCGAGGCGCTGTATTTCAAGGCGGACGATTACACGCTGTTCCTTGATGGGGCCAACAACGCGGTTCTGGCAGCCGATGACAGCGCCAGCACGGATGAGGGCATGATCCTCACGCTGGGCGTGGCCGATCTGCTGGCCAATGATCAGGAATTCGACGGCGACTTGATGACGATCACCAGCGTGGATGCGGTGTCTGCTTCGGGCGCGGCGGTCAGCCTTGCGGGCGGCACTGTCACCTATACGCCCGGCGATCTGTTCGACGCCTTGCAGGCGGGCGACACGGCCACCGATAGCTTTACCTATACCGTCGATGACGGCAAAGGCGGCACCGATACCGCCACCGTCACGGTCACGATCAACGGCGTGAATACCGGCCCGGTGCTGAGCGCCGACGCCGCTGTGACCATCGACGAAAACACTGTTCTGGTGCCTGCCAACGTCACCGCAAGCGATGTGGACAGCGCCCTTGTGACCTTTTCACTGGGCGGTACGGATGCGGCTTTGTTTGGTATCGACGCCAGCACCGGCGCAATCACCTTTCTCACCGCTCCCGATTTCGAAACGCCCGCCGATGCGAATGCGGATAACGCCTATGAGCTGGACATCATCGCCTCTGACGGGGATGGCGGCACGGCAAGTTCCGCGCTGACGGTCACGGTCGCGGATGTGGACGAAGTGCCGCCCGTGGACGCGCGGATCAACGAATTCCACTATGACAATGTGGGCGGCGACACTGGCGAGTTCATCGAAATCCGCACAGCCGCGGGCGATGACGTGTCCTTCCTGACGGTGGAACTGGTGAACGGCTCTGGCGGGGCGGTCTATGACAGCGAGTCTGTCGCAGCCATGACGATGACCACCGATGGCACCTATGATTACTATGTCTGGTCCCTGCCCTCCAACGGTCTGCAAAACGGCACGCCCGATGGGATCGTGCTGGCCAATGGCGGCGAGGTGATTGAATTTCTGTCCTATGAGGGCAGCTTCGAAGCCACCAACGGCGCTGCGGCGGGTCTGACCTCCACCGATATTGGCGTTATGGAAAACGCCGTCGATCTTGGCCTGTCGCTGCAACGCGAGGAGGACGGCACCTGGGGCGAGGCGCGGGCCGAAACCTCGGGCGGGGCGAATATCCTGCCGGTGGCGCAGATCGTGATCTCCGAGGTGATGCAGAACCCAAGCGCCGTCAGCGACGCCGATGGTGAATGGTTTGAACTTTTCAACGCGGGCGACAGCACTGTGGATCTGAACGGCTGGACCGTTTCGGACAATGACAGCGACAGCTTCGTGATCGACAATGGCGGCCCGCTGCTGATTGCGCCGGGCGCCTATCTGGTTCTGGGCAATAACGGCGATACGGCGACCAATGGCGGTGTCGCGGTCGATTACGCCTATAGCGGCATGTTCCTGTCCAACGGCGCGGATGAGCTTGTGCTGACCGATACCCTCGCGCGCGAGGTGGATCGCATTGAATGGGATGGCGGCACGGCGTGGCCGGACCCGAACGGCGCGTCCATGGCGTTGATCGACACCGGCGCGGAGAACAATGACGGCGCGAACTGGACCACGTCGGACACCGCCTATGGCGATGGCGATCTGGGCACGCCCGGCGCTGAAAACGCCGCCCCGGCAGAGCCGCCCGTGCTGGTGATTTCCGAGGTGATGCAGAACCCCGCTGCGGTGTCGGACAGCGATGGCGAGTGGTTCGAAATCTACAACCCCGGCAGCGACGATATCGATATCAACGGTTGGACGATCTCGGACAATGACAGCGACAGCCACACGATCGACAATGGCGGCCCGCTGATCGTTCCGGCGGGGGGCTATCTGGTGCTGGGCAACAACGCGGACACGGCCACCAATGGCGGCGTGCCGGTCGCTTATGCCTATGGCAGCGGGTTCTTCCTGTCCAACGGTGCGGATGAACTGGTGCTGACGGACCCCGCCACGGGCGAGGTCGACCGCATCGAATGGGATGGCGGCACGGCATGGCCGGACCCCAATGGCGCGTCCATGGCGCTGATCGATCCTTCTGCCGACAACAACGATGGCGCGAACTGGACCACCGCCGACACGCCCTATGGCGACGGCGATCTTGGCACGCCGGGGGTTGAGAACTTCGATACGACCCCGGTGATCGTCATCAACGAAATCATGCAAAACCCGTCGGCTGTTGCGGATGGATCGGGCGAGTGGTTCGAGGTCTATAACGCCGGAACAACGGTCGTGGACATGAACGGCTGGACCGTGTCGGACAATGACAGCGACAGCTTTGTGATCGACAATGGCGGCCCGCTGCTGGTGGCTCCGGGGGACTATCTGGTCTTTGCGAATAATGGCGATATGGCCACCAATGGCGGCGTTACCGTCGATTACGCCTATAGCGGCATGTTCCTGTCCAACAGCGCGGATGAACTGGTGCTGACCGCTGGCGACGGCACCGAAATCGACCGTGTCGAATATGACGGTGGTCCGGCCTTCCCCGATCCCACGGGCGCGTCGATGGCGCTGATCTCGGCCGATCTGGATAATAATGACGGCGCGAACTGGGAAACGGCAACGGACAGCTATGGCGACGGCGATCTTGGTACGCCCGGCGCCGCCAATGGCGATAGCGGCGGTGGCGGTGGCGGCACTGCCGAAGAGCTGCTGATCTCGCAGGTTCAGGGCACCGGCTCTGCCAGCCCCTACGAGACGATGGATGTGACCGTGAACGCCATTGTCACCTATACGGTCAGCGACGGCTTTTTCCTGCAGGAAGAGGACGCGGATGCCGATGGCGATGCCAGCACATCCGAAGGGATCTTCGTCTTCACCGGATCGGGCGGCACCCTGCCCTCGCTTGGCGATCAGGTCAGCGTCACAGGCACCGTCACCGAATATTTCGGCGAGACGCAGATGACCTCGGTCAGCGATGTGACGATCGTCTCTGGCGGCAATCCGATGCCGACCCCGGCGCAGCTTTTGCTGGGGCCGGATGCGACCGCCGCCGACAAGGAAGCGATCGAAGGCATGTATTTCGACCTGCTGAGCGGCACGACAGACCCGATCACCATCATCACCAATTTCAACTTCGACCGCTTCGGAGAGATCATCGTCAGCGCAGGTGTGCAATACCAGCCAACGCAGCTGTTCGATGCGCAGACCGAAACCGCCGAAGTGCTGGCCCTGATGGAGGACAATGCCAATAACACGCTCAAGATCGACGACGGGTTGAGCGCGCAGAACCCGACCGAGTTCGCCTATATCGCGAACACCAGTGCGGGCGATAACGGCAATGGTATACTTGATGCGGGCGATGTCTTTACCGCGGATGGGCCGACTGTCCGGCTTGGGACGGAATTTGCCAGCACGGCCAGCGGGGTCATGACCTATGATTTCGGCGCATATACCATGCTGGTCGATGGTACCCTTCCCCTGGACAGCGCCACCAATGAAGGCGCGCGCGACGCGGTGCCGGACGCGGTGGGCGGCACGCTTCAGGTCGGTGCCTTCAACGTGCTGAACTACTTCACCACGCTGGATGATGGCAGCGGCACGGTGGGGCCAAACGGGCTTGATCCGCGCGGCGCCACCACGGCCAGCGATTTCGACCGTCAGGAAGCCAAGATCGTCAACGCGATGGCGGCCTCCGGTATCGATGTCTTTGCCTTGCAAGAGATCGAGAATAACGGCTTTGGCGCGGATAGTGCATCGCAGGCGCTTGCTGACGCGCTAAGCACCGAAACCGGGGAAAGCTTTGCCGTGGTCGATCCGACGGGCGGCGCGGCCTATCTGGGCACGGATGCGATCAGCACGTCGATCATCTATGACAGCAACAAAGTCACGCTGGTGGACAGCGCGTCCATCGTCTTTGCCGAAACCTCTGCGGCGGATACTTTCGCCAAGGTCGATCTGCTGACCGATCTGACCGGCGCAGGCAGCATTGGCGACTTCCAGCGCAACCGCCCGGCGGTCATCGCCACCTTCGAGGACAATCTGACCGGCGAGCAGTTCACCGTTGCCTCCGTCCACTTCAAGTCCAAGGGGGATAGCGGTCTGCAAAGCGCGCTTGACACGGCAGAGGCCTATCTGTCCGCCAATGCCGCCACGCTGAGCGCGGCAGAGGTCGCGGAAATCGAAGCTGCCATCCTGGATCTGGCCACGGATGCCAATTTCGATCAGGGCAATGGTCAGGCGTTCTGGAACGGCGTGCGCACGGATGCGGCGGATGAGCTTTATAGCTTCCTGAGCAACGAATATGGCGGCTCTGGCGTGGACAATTACGTGATCCTCGGCGACTTCAACGCCTATACGCAAGAAGACCCGACCCAAGCCATCAGCGAACAGGCCGATACGGTCGATCTGCTGGCGGAATATGTCGGCGAGGATGCCTATAGCTTTGTCTTCGACGGGCAGCGCGGCGCGTTGGATCAGGTGATCGCCGACAACGGCTTTGCGGAGAATGTCACCGGCTTGACCGAATGGCATATCAACGCGGACGAGCCGGATTTGCTGAACTATTCCAGCACCTTCAACGATGAACGGTTCTATTCGGACGATCTGTTCGCCTCGTCCGACCATGACCCGGTCATCATCGGGCTGGACTTCTTCGACCCGGTGGACACGATCCTCGTCTGATCTGTCCGATCTGTTGGATTGGGGCCCTCTTCGCGGGGGCCCTTTTCCTTTGTGCTTTTATCGGATCGCTGCCTCAGTGGCGGTGGGCCAACAGGCCCGCCAGAACGGCTGCGCCAACGGCAACGACGACCGGATCGACACTGGGTTTGCTGGGTTTGTGCGTCTTGTGAACGACAACGACTTGGCGGCCATTACGATCCGCATGTCGCTTGCCCTGCTGCGCGAAAGAGGTCGTGGGGGCGGCCACCAATGCGGCCATCAAGAGCATTGCGGTGAGTTTCTTGAACATGTGTCAGCTCCGTGCTGGTTGGATTACCCACCCTACACGCGCCCGCTGCACCATTCCGTCGCGGACGAGCTGCCAGCCCGCCGGACATGGCGAAAGTACAGGGCGAAAATCAGCTGCCCCAGATTTTCTTCACGTAGTTCCGCGTTTCGCGATAGGGCGGCACACCGTTGTATTTCTTCACCGCACCCGGCCCCGCATTATAGGCGGCCAGCGCCAGTCGCCAGCTGCCAAAGGTTCGGTATTGCTGGCTGAGATAGCGCGCGCCGCCTTCGAGGTTCTCGTAGGGGTCATGCGGGTCCACACCCAGCGTCTTGGCGGTAAAGGGCATCAACTGCGCCAGACCGATCGCGCCCTTGTGCGAGCGCGCATTCGCCTTCCAGTTGCTTTCCTGCTGGACCAGCCGCAGGAACAGGTCTTCGGGCACGCCATTGCGCCGCGCCGCATCGCGCGCCATCGCCAGATAACGCCCCTTGTAGCGACCGGTATAGGCTTTGCCGTCATCCCATTTGGTCGGGGTGTTCACTTGCGGCGGCTGCAACCGGACAGAGCTGTTATATTGCTGTTTCGCGCGGGAATCCAAAATCTTGGTCTGCGACTGAAACAGTTTAGAACGGCTCTTTGTCGAAAACACATCCGCACTGGCAGGCTGACCCGCCAAAAGCAGAACGCTCGACCCGAGCGCCAGCAAAGAAGTTACGCGTGACCCCATGTCCCGGAAATCCCAAGTTCCAAATTAGACGGCACTATACCCGTTTTTTCCCGTTTGCCCAGACATGACGGTTCTGCGGCTGCACGGGTGTGTTTCCTGTGTTCCAACCGGACCTCTGCCTTGATAACTTCCCCCAACCCCGCGTGGCGGGATTCGCGGCGTCTGATCAGGAAGGAATGCGCATGGCCGGTTCGGTGAACAAAGTTATCCTCGTAGGGAATCTGGGGCGCGACCCCGAAGCGCGCACCTTCCAGAATGGTGGCAAGGTGGTGAACCTGCGCATCGCGACCTCCGAGACCTGGAAAGACCGCAATTCCGGTGAGCGTAAGGAGCGCACGGAATGGCATTCGGTCGCGATCTTTTCGGAGCCGCTGGCGCGGATTGCGGAACAGTATCTGCGCAAAGGCTCCAAGGTATATATCGAGGGCCAGCTTGAAACGCGCAAATGGCAGGACCAGTCGGGTCAGGACCGCTATTCCACGGAAGTGGTGCTGCGCCCCTATCGCGGCGAACTGACCCTGCTCGACTCGCGCGGTGAAGGTGGCGGCAATTACGGCGGCGGCGGCGGTGGCGGCTCGATGGGCTATGATGACCGGGACAGCGGCTATGGCGGCGGTGGCGGTGGTGGCGGCAGCCAAAGCCCGGCCCCCTCGCGCGATCTGGACGACGAAATCCCGTTCTGATCCAAGCGATCCTGGCCCGGACCAGATCCGGGCCGCGTGGCACAGCCACAGAACAAGACGTGAAAAGGGGCGGTGTTCGGCACAAGCCCCTTATCAGCCCCTCCCTTCACCAGAAGCATCGATGATCACCGCCGGGTTGGTCTGGGTTACCAGATGGTCTGTTGTCCGCTTTGAGCCCAATCCGACGGATGCTGCGTCGCAAATCAATGGCTGCTATTCAGAGCAATTGCGTTTGACTGGTGTCGATGCTCTATGATGGGCTGATATACGAACTTGTCCGAACGTTTTGGTCTCGCGGCACACCATCCAATCAAAATCCAGCGTCTCGGACGCGGACATCCTAATAGAGGCCGTGATGCCAAAAACTGTTACCATCGAAGAACGCGCGGTCCCGTGGTTTTGGGGACTAATGTCCGGTGGGATAGGGCTGATGTTTCTGGCATTTGGTTTCTCGCTACTCGTAAAACTAACGATAGACAGCCTGCGCTTCTTTTTCGGAAACGCGAATGCCCCCGAACATTATATCGCATTCCCATTTTTTATAGTAATTTCAATCTTGCTCGGTGTTTTACTTGTTTGGGTGTTTATTAATCCATCAAAAAAGGTGGTCTTCGACGCGGCCACGCAAGACGTTCGTGTGAAATATCGTTACCCGTTCGGCTACACGCGCAATGACGTGTTTGCGCTGAAGGAAATAGGCCAGCCAGAAGTGGTTTGGCATAGAAATTCTGACCACTCGGAAGACGGGTACTGGAAACTCACGGTGACACTGCCTGATGGCCGTAAGGTCGAACGTCGGCCACTGGATTCTACGACGGCAGACCAAAAAGAGCAGGCCAAAGTATGGCGAGCAGAAATTGAGGCAATACGCCAATAGCACCCTTTTTGCTTCTGGCTCCACTCCGTCAATGTAAATGTCATTCGACACCCTCCTTCGGAAGCAGACCTTGGCGCAGCCGCAGCGAACGACAGTAAGGTCCCGCTTTCCGGCCCGCCACGACCATGACGCTGCCCCGGCAGAATACCGTCAGAACCTTAGCCCGTTAGGGTCGTGTTGCTTTTCGGGGTAAAGGTGGTGTTCACCACATACTAAAAAGGGGCGGTCTTTGGCACCGCCCCTTCTTTTTCATGCGTATGACTGGACCGGGATCAGAGACCCAGTGCCTCGCGCGCTTTTTCCAGCGCGGCTTTGAGCAGGTCAGGATTGTTTTGCGCTTGCTCAATGCCTTTGGTCAGCAGGGTTTTCTGCATGGTCGACAGGCTGGTGCCTTCGATGGCTTCCGTCACCTTGCCGAGGTCAAAGCCGTCAACGGACAGCAGGTCCGTCAGGCCAGCCACATCGGTGCCTGCCGCTTCGGCAGCTTCGACAGCCGTTGCGCTTGCCGTTGCATCAGTGGCCGCGTCGGTTGCTGCGTCTGTGGTGGCTTCGGCGGCGTCGGTGGCTGCTTCAGTGGTGGCCTCTGCCGCATCGGTCGCCGCGTCCGTTGTTGCCTCTGCCGCTTCGGTCGTGGCTTCGGCTGCATCGGTTGCCGCTTCAGTCGTGGCTTCCGCTGCATCAGTTGCCGCATCCGTGGCCGCCTCGGTGGCGTCGCTTGCGGTGTCAGCAACCGCGTCGGCTGCATCCGTGGCCGTTTCGGTGGCCGCCTCTGCCGCGTCGCTGGCCGCCTCGGTTGCGCCGTCGACTGCATCGCTGGCCGCATCCGTCGCCGCATCTGCGGTATCGCTGGCCGCATCCACTGCGTCGGAGGCAGCATCGGTCACGGCATCTGCCGCGTCGGACGCCATGTCGGTCGCGCCTTCCACCACATCGGACGCCGCATCGCTGGCCGCGTCGACAGCGTCAGAGGCCGTTTCGGTCACAGCCGTTGCCGCGTCAGTGGCAGCCTCGCCCGCGGCATCGACCGCGTCGGATACAGCGTCGGCGGCGTCTGTTGCCACATCGGTCGCCGCATCCACAGCGTCAGAGGCCGCTTCGCTGGCGGCGTCGACAGTGTCCTGCGCCGCCTCGGTCACAGCCTCTGCGGCGTCGCTTGCGGTTTCCATTGCCGCTTCGCCCGCATCCTGCACGGCATCGACAGCATCGGAAGCCACGTCGCTGACGGTTTCCGTCGCGCTCGATGCGGCTTCGCTTGCTTCTTGCATGACTTCCTGGGGCGACTTGCCCGACCACAGCAGGTAGCCGCCGCCCACAATTAGCAAGGCCACGATAATCCAGATGATGTTTCGCATTTCACCACTCCTATATTTATTGCCGCGGCCCCCTCAGAGTCGCGTTGGTGCTGTGTTGCCACATCTGACAGAAACCCGCGACCAACAAGGGGAAAAAAGGCGCATTCCGGCCCGGACCCGCCGAATACCGCCTTGAAAGCGGACGTAACCATGCGTAGTTTGCAACCTCAATTCCAGTCAACAATCGAAGGACAACGATCATAGCCCGTAGACCGCACAACGCGCCGCCGCAACGCGACACTGGCCCGCGCGTGAACGAGAAGATTCGCGCATCCGAAATCCGCCTGATTGGCGCCGACGGCGATAATGTCGGTGTTGTCAGTCCAGAACGAGCGATGGATCTTGCCGAACAGGCTGGATTGGACCTCGTGGAAATCTCTCCCAATGCAACGCCGCCGGTCTGCAAGATCATGGATTACGGCAAGTTCAAATATGAACAGCAAAAGCGGGAATCCGAGGCGCGCAAGAATCAGAAGGTGATCGAGGTCAAGGAAGTCAAATTCCGTCCCAACACCGACACGCATGATTACGAAGTGAAAATGCGGAACGTCTTCAAGTTCCTTGAGAACGGCGACAAGGTGAAAGTCACCCTGCGCTTCCGGGGCCGCGAGATGGCGCACCAGAACCTTGGGCGCGAACTGCTTGAGCGCGTGGGCGAGGACGTCAAGGAAATCGGCAAGATCGAAAACATGCCGAAGATGGAAGGCCGTCAGATGGTCATGATGATCGGCCCGCTTCCGCAAAAGGGCTAAGCCCGCCGCGAAAACAGACGCCGATATCGACAAAGCGCCCCGCCTTCGGGGCGTTTTCTTTTTGTCAGGGCTGTATCGAGATCTCGCCCGCGCAGTCGCAAAGGGCGCAGGGCAAACCGCTTCTCAAGGCCCATCCGGGCGCTTTGGGGCCGATGCGCGGTGAACGGATATTCCTGCCCCGTAACCTGCGGCACTGTTACGCCGAGCATCCGACAAAAATCACGGGCAGTGCGCCACAATTGCTGATCACATTCGAATTCGATCAGCGCCGGATGGGAAGGCCTCCGACGGGCCGTGTCGTTTTACTGAATCTCAACACCAAGGGGTTAGGCGCTGAACGTGGAACGTCAGTAATCAAGGTTCAGAGCTCAATATGTCGCGCCAGATATCGCTTCATCGTGCCGTGCTACGAATAGTCTTTGTTGGCCTCTCCAGCGTCGTCCTGATCCTGTTGGCAGGCCTTGGCATACGCTACTTCGCCGAAGAAATACGCGCCAAAGAGGCACATATTTCACAGTTGTTCAGCGACGTGATCCTTATGGAAGCGCAAATCCTACGGGCGCAGCAGGCAGAAAAGAACTTCTTGCTTGGACGGAATGCGGCCGATCTGGACAGATATGCGCAGTCCATGGACGAGCTACGCACATCCTTGGCCAGGTTGGAAAGCCGCGAAACGGCCTTGGACCCGGACGAGCGTACCGTAGGTCATTTCACCCGGCTTCGTGATGCAATTGACCTTTACGAAAACGGGTTCGACCACTTGGTTGAATTGAACCGCCGGCAGGGACTGGACGAAACACAGGGACTACAGGGCGCGCTGCGCGCCAGTGTGCACAAGATCGAAACCGCCTTGGCGGAGTTCGACCAACCGCTGATGCAAGTAAAAATGTTGATGATGCGGCGGCACGAAAAAGACTTCATCATGCGCGGTGACGCGAAATATGTGGAACGCCTGAATGCCCGCGTCGACGAATTCCGCGCGTTCCCGGCGTCCATGTATCCTTCGCCTGAAGCACGCGAATTGGTGCTGGCGCATCTTTCCTCATATCAGGCCGCCTTCCTGAAATATTCACAAGGCGCCATTGAAGAAAGCGCACAAAGGGCAGACGTGAATGCGGCATACAAAGCCGCGATCCCGGCCTTCGAAGACCTCAAGCAGACGCTTGTGACAATCTCTCAGGAACGGCTCCATTCTGTTGAAGCTAACGCCAAGAAGGTCTTCATCGCTGCCGTTGCTGCATTGCTCGCCATCATCGCCGGCTTCCTCGCGGTTTCGACACGGCTCGCCGATGCGGCCTCGCGCCCATTGCGGCAGGCGCAGGAAGCTCTCAGCGCTTTGGCAGCGGGTGACTTGGAAATTGATCCGCCTGCCTCCCGCATCACGGAGATCGCCGCCATCGCGGAAAGCCTTACGGTTTTCAGGGAGAACGCGCTTAAACGCGCCGAGCTGGAGCGGAAAAGCAAGGCACAAGACGCAGAGGCGGCAGCGCGCGACGCACGCGAACGCGCGGCTAAAGCGGCCGAACAGGAACGCCGCGCCGAAGAGGCCGCCCAACGTCAAGCAGAACTGGAAGAACGACGCGCGCAGGAACAGGATACGGCGAACCAGATCGCTCAGGTCGTGGCAGCGTGCGCTTCGGGAGACTTTTCAGAGCGTTTGACCCTCGACGACAAGGAAGGCGTCTTCCGGGATTTGTGCGAAGGCATCAATTCCATTGGTGAGGTGACGCAGACCGGTTTGACCCGCATTGCAGCAGTGCTGGACAAGATGGCGCATGGGGATCTTTCCGGTCAGATGGAAACCGATTTGGGGGGCGTATTCAATGATATCGGGCATCACCTGAACGAATCCGTTCGGAATCTTGATCAAATCGTCAGGCAGATTGTGAGCGGCTCATCGCGCATCGACGCCTCGGTCGCAGAAATCGCAAGCGTCACCAATGATGTGTCGCGCCGTACGGAACAATCCGCCGCCTCGCTTGAGGAAACGACAGCCGCGCTCGGAAAGCTGGCCGACTCGGTTCGGTCCACAGCGAACAGTGCCGATGTTGCCCGCAAAGCCGTATTGGATGCGCATGACCAAGCCAGCCAAAGCCGCACTGTCGCGGACCAGACAGTCGTTGCAATGCAAGGCGTCGAAAATTCGTCCCGAGAGATTTCCAAGATCATGTCCGTCATTGAAGACATTGCGTTCCAGACCAACCTGCTTGCACTCAACGCCGGTGTGGAGGCTGCGCGCGCGGGCGAGGCCGGGCAAGGGTTCTCAGTCGTGGCCTCCGAGGTCAGGGCTCTGGCCATGCGGTCTGCCGATGCTGCACAGGAGATCAAGACGCTGATTCAGCGCAGCGAAGAAAGCGTCGCGCAAAGCGTCGGCTCCGTCGAACGGAGCCAGGATACGCTGGCCAAAGTGCTTGAAGCCGTGCAGGGCGTCGTTGGTCAGGTCACCGAGATTGCGGATCAAACGGTCGAGCAGTCCAATGGCATCACTGAGATCAGCGCCGCTCTTGGCGATATCGACCAAAGCACGCAGCGAAACGCAGCAGTTGTCGAAGAAACCACCGCAGCAATTCAAAGCCTCCAGTCGGAAGCTCGCAAGCTTACGTCGATCGTTGCACATTTTGATGCGTCGGCCGGCCACCCGCGACAGGGCGAGATATCGGCGGCCGCTTGATCCGGCCGGAAAGACGTAACCGATTGAACCCGGTCAAAACGGGGACAGCGCTTGTCGATTTGCCAACGCATTTTTCAACCATCGACGAGATGCCGTGGCACCGGCCGGGTCGGAATATCCTTGAGCAGCCCGCCAACGCCCATGCCCATGATGTCTTCCGGGGTCACGGTGACGCCACAGATCAGCCGCTCCAGCACCCAATCGGCGCCGTTGAGCGCCGCAGAGCGCGCACAGCCCGGCAACCCGACCACCGGACGCCCATCCGCCTCGCCCAGAAACAGCAGATTGCCGGGGTCAACCGGCATTCCGTAGTGATGCACCTGCCCCCCCGCGCGCCGCACCGCTTCGGGGGCGGTGTCGGCCATGTCGGAGGTCGCCGATCCCGTCAGGATCAAAGCCAGATCGCCCTGCGCCTCGGCCAGTGCCGCTGCAACGGCGTCGACCTCATGCGGGACAACCACGCGCGGGGCGAGGGTTACGCCGAAGAACTCCAGCCGGGCCTCAGTTGCCTGACGCCCCTTTTCCGGCGGGATATCCGGCCCGGTGCGGGTTTCGATCAATGTGGCATGGCGCATCACCGGTGCGCGCAGGCGCAGCGCCCCCGCCCCGGCCATGCACGCCTGATCCAGCGCGCCCCCCGGCACCGCATAGGGGATGATCTTGATCGTTGCTGCCAGCCCGCGCGGGCCGAGCTTGCCCCATTGCGGGACCGTGGCCACGGTGATGCCCGGATGCACATGGTTGAGCGCGCCAATCGCGGCGGCGTCGATCTCGAGCACGCCGGGAAGCTCGGCGCGCAGGTTGACCCGGCCCGTCGCGGCATCGCTCAGCCGCAGCCCCTGCCCTGCGACCAGCGCCTGCGCCAATTGCAGCGCCGCTGTGTTTTCGTGAACATCGCCGGGGTCCAGCCGGGCCACGACAACCTGCGCGAACCCCGCTGCGGCCAGTTGGTCCAGATGCGCCTGTTCCAACCGCGTGCCCTTGGCGATCTTGCGCCCGCCCGCATGTTCGGAATGGGCAAGTATCGCGCCTTCGGCCTGCGCCAGCGGCACCGGGCCGAACTTCATGCGCCCTGCCTCAACACCCGCAGCATTTCAGCAAGAATCGACACCGCGATTTCCGATGGGCTGGCCGCCCCGATATCAAGCCCGACAGGGCCGTGAATGCGCGCGATCTGCTCTGCTGTGAACCCGTCTTGCGTCAAACGCTCCACCCGCTTGGCGTGCGTGCGTTTCGATCCCAGCGCGCCGATATAAAAGCAGTCCGAGGCTAGCGCCTGATGCAAGGCCGGATCGTCCAGCTTGGGATCGTGGGTCAGCAGCACGAGCGCGGTTCGGGTATCCAGACCATAGGCTGCCAGCGCCTCGTCCGGCCAATCTTCCAAGATGGTCTCGCCCGGGAACCGCGCCTGCGAGCCGAACGCGCCGCGCGGGTCGATCAGCACCGGGTCAAAGCCCGCAATCCGCGCCATTGGCACCAAAGCCTGCGCGATGTGCACCGCGCCCACCACCGCAAGGCGCAGCGGCGGGTTGTGAATGGCGACGAATGTCTCGCCATCTTCTTCGACGCCGGACCGATCCATGCGGAACCGATCCGCGTATCCCGGCGCCAGCGCCAGATGCCCCGCCCCGCCAGTCAGGCCGGTGACATAGGCGACCGGCGTGCGGGCGGCGCGGTGGGCGACAAGGTTCTTCAACACATCCGGCGGCATGGCGTCCGGGCCAACCGGTTCGACCAGAACACGGATCGTGCCGCCACAGGCCAGACCGACGGCAAAGGCGTCATCGTCGCTGACCCCGAATTCGAGCAGCCGCGACTTGCCGTCCTCCAGCGCTTCGAGCGCCTCGATCATGACGGCCCCTTCGACGCAGCCACCAGAGACAGAGCCCTGCATTTCGCCATCGGCGGCGATCACAAGCTGTGCCCCCACACGGCGCGGCGCGCTGCCCCAGGTTTCGACCACGGTGGCGAGGGCCGGCTTGCGTCCGGCCTCGTACCAGTCAAGCGCCTGTTCGGGCGCACTTTCGATGGGTTTGATCTTCATAGACGACAAAGTGGGCGCACGGCCGCGCGGGCGCAAGTAACCATTTGGTCGGTCCCGCGCGAAAAGGCCCGCCAACAGGCGCAGGCGCGACGGAAAGGAATTCCGCCAGTTGCGCACCCCCGGCCAGAGGCTTACATCTTGGGAAACAAGACCTGACACGACCTTACGGAGCGAACCGCTATGGCCATGCAAGCGCATGAAATCGAAGCCCTGATCCGCGAAGGGTTTCCCGATGCGAAGATTACCATCACAGACCTTGCAGGCGACGGGAACCATTACGCGGCCGAGGTGATCGATGCCTCGTTCAAGGGCAAGAACCGGGTGCAGCAGCAACGGGCTGTCTATGCCGCGCTGAAGGGCAAGATGGACGGGGCAAATGGCGAGTTGCACGCGCTGGCCCTGTCGACAAAGGCCCCCGAGTGACCGCGCTGGCGCCAAGGATTGCGCCGGTTATGGGGCCGGAGATGGCGGCTGGACGTGATGCCTGCGCCGGTGATGCCTAACACCGCCGGATCGTTGGCAACCAGGAAAAGGACCATAGGCTGATGGATTGGACCCTTGTCGTCATACTCAGTGCGCTGGTGCTGCTGCTGGCGGTCTTGCGCGGGGCACAATCCTTGCGGCATACGAAAGACAGCGAACGGGGCTCCTTGCCTGGCAAGGGGGACCACATAATTCACTCTGATTACAGCTCTGGTGGGGGTGGCGGCGGGCACGCAACAAGCTACACCATCCCCAAGGACCCGCAGGAATACGCAAAACGCTTCGTCCCACGGGAGAAGCCGAGGAAAGGAACGCAAAAATGAGCGATGACGCAGCGAGCCGCATCAAGGAAATCGTCGAAAGCAACGACGTTGTGCTGTGGATGAAGGGCACCAAATCCATGCCGCAATGCGGGTTCTCGTCCCGCGTGGCCGGTGTGCTGAACTATATGGGCGTTGAATATACTGACGTGAACGTTCTGTCCGATGACAGCATTCGTCAGGGCATCAAGGATTTTTCCGACTGGCCGACGATCCCGCAGCTTTACGTGAAGGGTGAATTCGTGGGCGGCTGCGATATCATCACAGAGATGACGCTGTCCGGAGAACTCGACACCCTGCTGGAACAGAACGGCGTCGCCTATGACAAGGATGCGGCGGACAAGATCCGCGAAGCCAACGGCTGATCTGATCCGATCTCATCTGACCGAAAAGACGCGCGGCCGGGCCTTCGGGCTTTGGCCGCGCGTTTTACGTCAGGCGCTTTCCTTGCTGTCTTGCAGCTTTGCGGCCAGCGCCTCTGTCCGGGCCGCGATTTCGGCCAGCGTGTCCGTCACCTGATCGGGAATGACCGGCACTTCGATCCGCTCCGGCTCTGGCGGGGCCGCGTTGCGCAGCGCCTCCAATTCCGCATCCCGTTCCTTCAATTCGCTTTCGACCTTGGCCACACGGTCTTCCATGCTGGCGGCGCGGTCAGCGAGCATCAGCCCCGCCATCAGCAGCATCCGCGCCTCGGGCATCCGGCCCACCTGGTCGGACAGCACCTGCGCTTCGTTATCCAGCATCTTGGCGGCGGATTGCAGAAACGGCTCTTCGCCCTCGCGGCAGGCCACTTCGAAATCCCGGCCACCGATTGAAATCGTTACTTCAGGCATCGGCTGCCTCCTCCTGTTGGTCCGCATCGGGGCTGAGCACCGGGGCAAGCGCCGTCAGGATCGCGCTGGCTTCGGCCACATCGGCAGAGCGCGCGGCCCGCAGCGCTTCGAGTTCCGCCACCATCGCCTTGTTGATCAGATGCGCATCGCCTACCCCGGCCTCATTCGCTTCGCGCAGCGCCGCATTCGCCTCGCGCAGCGCGCTGTTCGCCTTGCGCAGACGCTGCAGTTCCAGATCAAGCGCATCGACCTTGGCGCGGGTGTCCTGCATTTGCGATTGCGCCGCAGCCAGTTCCGCCGCCTGCTTTTCCTTGACCGCTTTGAGACGTTCTTCCAGCTGGGCACTGACGGTCTTTTCCTCGTCAAGCTGCGCCTGCAACGCGGCCAGTTCCCCCGCATCCGCCGCGCCCGCCTTGCCTTCAATCAACTCGTCAACACCAGACGACAACTGGTCCAGTGCCGCGGTGATCCTCGACTGCAACTCTACGATTTTGGCCATATGTCCTACCTGTCCTGCCCACAGGCCAGAGCGCCAGCCGAATCGCCTGCCCTCTGCCTCCGAAAACTCCATCAGCCACACGCTATAAGTGCGTGCCTTTTCGATCAAGCACTTGCATGGCAGAGTTCATGTTCCATGGCAAGGTTCGGCCCACCGGCTGCTTGACCTTACCCGGTCGGCTGTTAAGAGCAGCGAAATATGGCCGCATATGGAAGCGGCCGCGACCAGACAAGCCAAGGAGAACGGCCCGTGGACATCGCAACCCTGCGAAAGGCGCATCCCGACCATTGGAACAAGGCCACCGCCATCCGTGCACTGACACTGGATGCCGTTGCCGCCGCAAATTCCGGCCACTCGGGCATGCCGATTGGCATGGCGGATGCCGCGACTGTTCTGTTTGAAAAGCACCTGAAATTCGATGCGGCCAATCCTGAATGGCCCGACCGGGACCGGTTCATCCTGTCGGCGGGCCATGGGTCGATGCTGCTGTATTCGCTGCTTTATCTCACCGGGTCAGAGCATATCACGCTGGAAGAGATCAAGAATTTCCGCCAGTGGGGCGCCAAGACGGCGGGCCACCCGGAAAACTTCCTGGCCCCCGGCATCGAAACCACGACCGGCCCGCTGGGTCAGGGCATTTCCAATGCGGTCGGGTTCGCCATGGCCGAAGAAATGCTGCGCGCGCGCTTCGGCAAGAAGGTCATCGACCACCACACCTATTGCATCGCGGGCGACGGCTGCCTGATGGAAGGTGTCAGCCAAGAGGCCATTGGCATTGCCGGGCGGCATCAATTGTCCAAGCTGATCGTGCTGTGGGACAATAACAACATCACCATCGACGGCACGGTCGAATTGTCGGACCGCACCGATCAGCCCGCGCGCTTCCGCGCCGCCGGTTGGGACGTGATCGAAATTGACGGTCACGACCCCGAGGCGATCGATAAGGCGCTGACCGCCGCCAAGAAATCCGACAAGCCCAGCATGATCGCCTGCAAGACGCATATCGCGCTGGGGCACGCGGCGCAGGACACCTCCAAGGGCCACGGCGCGCTGACCAATGCCGAACAGAACGATGCGGCGAAAACGGCGTGGGGCTGGTCCGCCCCGGCTTTCGTGGTGCCTGATGACATCAAATCCGCCTGGGCCGAAATCGGTCAGCGCGGCGCGCAAACGCGGGCGGAATGGGAAGCGAACCTCGCCTCGCTTTCCGGCGCACGTCAGGCCGAATTCGCGCGCACCATCGCCGGTGACGCGCCCAAGAAACTCTCTGCCGTGATCCGCGCGCTGAAAAAGCAATTCACCGACGAAGCGCCGAAACTGGCGACCCGCGCCTCGTCCGAGCGGGTGCTTGAAGTCGTGAACCCGGTACTGCCGGAAACCGTTGGCGGCTCGGCGGACCTGACCGGGTCCAACAACACCAAGACCGGCGATCTGGGCGTCTTTGACACCGACAACCGCAAGGGGCGCTATGTCTATTGGGGCATCCGCGAACATGGCATGGCCGCCGCGATGAACGGCATGGCGCTGCATGGCGGTATCCGTCCCTATGGCGGCACGTTCATGTGCTTCACCGATTATGCGCGCCCGGCCATGCGTCTGGCAGCGCTGATGAAAATCCCGACGGTCTTCGTGATGACACATGATTCCATCGGCCTTGGCGAAGACGGCCCGACCCACCAGCCGGTGGAACATCTGGCGATCAGCCGGGCGACCCCGAACACCATGGTGTTCCGCCCCGCCGACACAATTGAAACCGCCGAAGCGTGGGAAATCGCGCTGACCTCCAAGGACACGCCGTCCGTGCTGTCGCTGACCCGTCAGGGGCTGCCGACTGTGCGGCTTGAGCACAAGACCAAGAACCTGACCGCGCAAGGCGCCTATGTTCTGGCCGATGCAACGGGCAAGCGTCAGGTGATCCTGATCGCAACCGGGTCCGAGGTTTCCGTCGCGATGGCGGCACGTGAGGCGCTGCAAGAGCAAGGGATCGGCACCCGCGTCGTGTCCATGCCCTGCATGGAGCTGTTCGCGCAGCAGGATGCGGCCTATCGCAAGCGCGTCTTGCCGGGCGGTCCGGTCCGTGTGGGCATCGAAGCGGCTGTGCGCCAAGGTTGGGATCGCTGGCTGTTGGGAGAGCGTGGGCGCGAGGCAAAGGCCGATTTCGTCGGCATGGACAGCTTCGGCGCGTCGGCTCCGGCCCCTGAATTGTTCGAAAAGTTCGGCATCACCGCCGAGAATGTCGTCGCGCGCGTCAAAGCGCTGCTCTGACCTGTTTGGCTGCGGGCGCGCCTTTGGGGCGTGCCCGCGCCTTTTTCCCTGCCCGTCTTAGCCCAGAACCTTACGCACCGCCCGCAGTGTCGCCGCCACGACGCTGTCCGCTTCGTCGCGCGTCAGGCAGAAGGGTGGCGCAAAGCCAAGGATATCGCCCTGCGGCATGGCCCGCGCGATGACCTTGTCGGCATCCAGCAGCGCCGCGGCGACCTGCGGGCCGATCTTGTCGGCCGGATCGAAGAACTGCCGGGTTTCGCGGTCCTTGACGAACTCCACCGCGCATAGCATCCCCGCGCCCCGGACCTCGCCCACATGGGCATGATCCGAGAGCGCGTCAGACATCGCCTTGTTCAGATAGGCCCCGATATCGCCCGCCTTCGTCACCAGATCGAGCGTGTCGATCAGCTTGAGGTTCGCAACCCCCGCCGCCGCCCCGATGGGATGCGCCGAATAGGTCCAGCCATGCCCGATGGGGCCATTTTCATCGGTGCCCTGTTCCAACACGGCCCACATCTTGTCGCTGACGATCGAGCCGGACAGCGGCGCATAGGCCGAGGTCAGCCCCTTTGCGATGGTGATCAGGTCCGGGCGCATCCCGTAATGGTCAGACCCGTACATGGTGCCAAGCCGACCAAAGCCGGTCACGACCTCATCGGCGATCAGCAGAATGTCGTGCTTGTCCAGCACCGCCTGAATCGCGGGCCAATAGCCTTCGGGCGGCGGTACGATCCCGCCGGTGCCCAGAACGGGCTCTCCGATGAAGGCGGCGATGGTGTCCGCCCCTTCCCGTGCGATCAGCTCTTCCAGTGCGGCGACGCAATGGGCGGTGAACTCCGCCTCTGATTGCGCCGGGTTTTCGCGGCGGAAGTAATAGGGCGCTTCGGTATGGAACACCTGCGACAGCGGCAGGTCGAACTTGTTGTGGAACAGCCCCAACCCGGTGAGAGAGCCCGTCATCAGCCCCGACCCATGATAGCCGCGCCAACGCGAGATGATCTTCTTCTTCTCGGGGCGGCCAAGGATGTTGTTATAGTACCAGACCAGCTTGATATTCGTCTCGTTCGCGTCCGATCCGCTCAGCCCGAAATAGACCTTGGACATATGGTTCGGCGCCCGGTCCAACACCATCTTGGCCAGCGTGATCGACGCTTCGGTGCCGTGCCCGACATAGGAATGGTAATAGGCCAGCTCGCGCGCCTGATCGGCGATGGCCTCCGCGATTTCGGACCGCCCATAGCCCACATTCACACAGTAGAGCCCCGCGAAAGCGTCCAGCAGGCGGTTGCCGTCCCGGTCTTCGATATGACAGCCGGAGCCGCCCGTGACCACACGTTGCGGCAGGTTCCCACGGGCGAATTCCGCCAGATGGGTCGAGGGGTGGAAGAAGTTATCGCGATCCCATTGATCGAGTTGATCGTCGTTGCGAAGCATGGCTTACCTCATGGTCATGGCGGCGCGCCGCCAGTTACAGGATAGGAGCCTGAAAGCGCGCAACCCGGCCATGTCGGGGGCTCAGGTGCAAACGGGACAAGCTCCGTTCACCCGGCAGCAGCGCGCAATGCCTTTATTGCCAAGCAGCCTCAGCAATATCGCAGGCAGGGCCGGAAAGAAAGCCCTGCCCCGTCGCCGCACCCCTTAGTGCTACGCTTCTTTCTTGACGAAGACCGCCCGCCAGAGCGGCGTGATGATTTTTTCACCGATGGGGATCAGCAACGCGCCAAGACCCAGACCGATGATGCCATCGACCACCGCCTTGGTGAGCCATTCGCCGAAGCCAACAAGGTTTTCCGGCAGCGCACGGCCCACCGCATAGGCCCAATCATGGATCAAATGCGCCGGGGCGCCCCAGCCAAGCTCTTCGGCGCCGTGAACGATGATCGACCCGCCAACCCACAGCATCGCCGCAGTCCCGACGACAGTCAGAAGCCACATGAATTTCGGCATGATGCGCACGATCCCGCGCCCGATGGCCTGGGTGATGCCCAACCGGCCCCGATTGGCCATGGCCAGACCCACGTCATCCGCCTTTACGATGATCGCGACCGAACCGTAGACCGCGATGGTAATCATGATGCCGACCGCCGCCAGCGTCGCCGCTTCCATCCAGAAATTGCTTTCCGGAATGGCGGCGAGAGAGATCGTCATGATCTCGGCCGACAGGATGAAATCGGTCTTGATCGCGCCCTTGGCTTTTTCTTCTTCCAGATGCGCAGGGTCTTCGACCGTTTCCTCCTTATGCGGATAGTCGTCATGCCCGTGGCCGCCGATCCCCAGCGCATGGGCGACCTTTTCGGCGCCCTCAAAGCACAGGTACGCCCCGCCCAGCATCAACAGTGGGGCGATCAGGAAAGGCGCGAAGGCCGACAGGGCCAACCCGACGGGCAGCAGGTAAACCAACTTGTTGATGAAAGAGCCCTTGGCGATACGCCAGATGATCGGCAATTCACGGTCCGCTTCAAAGCCGTGAACATATTTCGGCGTCACCGCCGCGTCGTCGATCACCGCGCCCGCCGCTTTTGTCCCGGCTTTGGCCGCCTGTCCGATCACGTCGTCAATCGAAGACGCCGCGACCTTTGCGATTCCCGCCACGTCGTCCAGCAACGCCAACAAGCCACTCATCACAATTCCTCGTTCATCAATGTTTCGCGCATCTTTGGGTGTTACGCAATTTTCCCTCAACCGCAACAGTCCTGTTAGCGCCGCCGTTAGCGCCACCCATGATTTCGCCCGAAACTTTATCGCTAACATGCTGAGTTTTCACAGTTTCGCCCATTTTCCGATGAAGTTTGCCGCGCTATAGACGCCGCAAGACAGTGCACGGGTGAAAAGGAGACGTCGCATGACGATCAGAGTGGGTATCAATGGGTTCGGTCGCATCGGCCGTTGCACCTTGTCACATATCGCGGCTTCGGGCCGGAACGACATCGAAGTGGTGAAGATCAATTCCACCGCCCCGCTTGAGACCGCAGCACACCTGATGCGCTATGACAGCGTGCATGGCCGCTTCCCCGGCGACGTGACCTTTGGCGAAAACTGGCTGGATCTGGGCCGTGGCCCGATGAATGTGCAAAGCACCCGCGACCTGAACGCGCTGGATTGGGAAGGCTGCGACATCGTCATGGAATGCACCGGCGCGTTCAACGACGGTGAAAAGGCCAAGGCCCATCTGGAGCGCGGCGCAGGCAAGGTTCTGATCTCTGCCCCGGCCAAGAACGTGGACAAGACCATCGTCTTCGGCGTGAACCACGAAGGGCTGACCGCTGCGGACAAGATGGTGTCCAACGGTTCGTGCACGACCAACTGCCTTGCACCGCTGGCCAAGGTTCTGGATTCCGGTATCGGCATCGAACGCGGCGTGATGACCACGATCCACGCCTATACCGGCGACCAGCCGACCCATGACACCCGGCACAATGACCTCTACCGCGCCCGCGCTGCGGCCATGTCGATGATCCCGACCTCCACCGGGGCGGCCAAGGCGCTCGGCGAAGTTCTGCCGAACATGAAAGGCAAGCTCGACGGGTCCGCGATCCGCGTGCCGACGCCGAATGTCTCGGCTGTGGACCTGACATTTGAAGCCTCGCGCGATGTGACGGTGGAAGAAGTGAATGCCATCGTCGAAGCCGCCACCAAGACCGAAATGGGCCGCGTTCTGTCCTATGATCCCGAACCCAAGGTCAGCGTGGATTTCAACCACACCGAATATTCGTCGATCTTCGCGCCCGAACAGACCAAAGTCATCGGCGGCCGCACCGTGCGCGTTCTGGCATGGTACGACAACGAATGGGGTTTTTCGGTCCGTATGGCCGACGTGGCCGCGGCCATGGGCGCGCTCGTTTAAGCGCAGGACGACAAGAATAGCACCCGATCAGGGCGCCAGATCACGGCGCGACTTGCGGTTGAGGGGCGGGGCTGGCATCACTGGCCCTGCCCTTTCTCGTCTGTGCAGACCGGAGTCCGCCCCATGACCAATACCGCCGCGCTTGTGCTCGCCCTCTTTATCGTCGGCGCTGCGGCTTTGGACGTCTGGTATTTCGGGAATGAGCATATGATCTTCCTGAGCAAGAAATTCCTCGAACTGCTTGACTGGCTCGCCTTCTGGCGTTGACCGAACCCCTTGGGTTGACATTCCGACAGTTTTAGCGTTGTTAGCGCTAACTTCATCCAGGAGGTACCGGCATGACTATCACGATCGGAATCAACGGTTTCGGACGCATTGGCCGCAACGTGTTGCGCGCATTGATCGAAAACGGGCGCGAGGATGTGCGCGTTGTCGCGATCAACGATCTGGCCGAACCTGAAACCAACGCGCATTTGCTGGAATTCGATTCCGTGCATGGCCGTCTGGGCCGCCGCGTCACCGTTAATGGCGACACGATGGATGCCGGCACCGGACCGATCCGCATCACCGCTGAACGCAATCCCGCCGACCTGCCCTGGTCGGATGTGGATATCGTGATGGAATGTACCGGCGTGTTCCGCAGTGTCGACGCGGTGCAACCGCATCTTGAGAACGGCTCCAAGGCGGTTCTGATCTCCGCCCCGGCCAGCGGATCGCCCAAGCCCAAGACCATCGTCTATGGCGTGAACCAAGGCGATCTGACCGCCGATGACCGGGTCGTGTCCAATGCAAGCTGCACCACCAACTGCCTTGCGCCAGTGGCGAAGGTGCTGAACGACTCGTTCGGCATCAAGCGCGGGATGATGACCACCGTACACGCCTATACCGGCGACCAGCCGACCCATGACCGTGCGCATAAAGACCTCAACCGGGCACGTGCGGCGGCGGCGTCGATGATCCCGACCTCCACCGGCGCGGCAGAGGCCGTAGGCCTTGTGCTGCCCGAACTCAAGGGCCGCCTGACGGGTCAGGCCATTCGCGTGCCGACGCTGAACGTGTCCTGCGTCGACATGGTCACGGAATTGGAGCGTGACGTCACCGTAGAAGAGGTGAACGCCGCGCTGATCGCCGCCTCTGAGGGGGCGCTGGCAAATATTCTTGGGGTCGAGGATCGCCCGACAGTATCCATCGACTACAACCACGACCCGCGCTCCAGCATCGTGTCGCTGGATCAGACCAAGATCCTGGAAGGCAACATGCTGCGCACGTTGTCCTGGTATGACAATGAATGGGGCTTCTCCAACCGGATGATCGATACGGCCATCCAGATGGGAAAACTCATCAAAGCATGAAGTTAGCGGGGATGGCTCATCCAGTGGATGAGCTGTTCCCCATCCGCGCGATCAGCTTTTCGTTGACGTCCGACGTCACAAAACGCGACACGTCGCCCCCCAGCCGCGCGATTTCCTTCACCAGCTTGGACGCAATCGCCTGATGCTTGGCCTCTGCCATCAGGAAGACCGTTTCGATGCTGTCATCCAGCACACGGTTCATGCCGACCATTTGGAATTCATATTCGAAATCCGCCACTGCGCGCAGGCCGCGCACGATGATCTGCGCGCCGACATCGCGGGCGCAATCGATCAGAAGGTTTTCGAACGGATGGGCCACGATCTCGGTCCCGGTTTGATCCGACAGCAGCTTGCTCTGCGCCTCGATCATCGCCACGCGCTCATCCAGCGAGAACAGCGGCCCCTTGTCCCGGTTGATCGCCACGCCGATCACCAGCTTGTCCACAAGCAGTGACGCCCGGCGAATAATATCAATATGGCCAAGCGTGATGGGATCGAACGTCCCCGGATATAGACCAACGCGCATGACGTCCTCCCCTCTGGTCATTTCTGCGGGAAATCAACAAATGCGGCGCGGAATTGCAAGCGCGTTCGCTCAATAGCCCATGATCATGCCTTCAAGCGCGTCTTTTTCCATTTTCAGTTCCGCCATCTGCGCCTTGACCGCATCGCCCAGCGTGATGATCCCGACCATCTGGCCCTCTTCCACCACGGGCATGTGGCGGAACCGTTTTTCGGTCATCGTGGCCAGCACCGCTTCGGCACTGGCGTCGAGCTTGCAGGTCACCAGCTTGGTGGTCATGTAGGTGTCCACCGGTTCGGTCAGCACCGCCGCGCCATGGGCGGCCAGTTCACGCACGATGTCGCGCTCTGACAGGATGCCAAGCGCCTTTTGCCCATCTTCCGAAATCACCACGGTCCCGATCTTGCGTTTGGCCAGCACGTCGGCGGCCTCGCGCACAGAAGTGCCCGGCGGCACGGTCACGACGGCATCGTCGGCTTTGGATTTGAGAATTTGGCGGACAAGCATCGAGCGGGCTCCCTTGAATTGGTGGCCGACAGCGATCCCGGTCGTGGCCGGGCTCCGGCCATGTGGTAAGGAGCAGCGTCCTCCACAAGACCGCGACCTGTCAAGCCAAGGCTTCAAGCCGGTTAACTTCGTCGCGCAGCCCCGAAAGCAGCCTGTCGGCGAAACGGTTCAGGCGCGCGATCTTGCGGTCGTCGGAATGGCGGACCAGATAGAAGCTGCGCGTCAGGCTGATCTCGTTGATGAGAACCCGCTTGATCCCGCCAATCACCGGCAGCGCGAAGTCATGGGCGATCCCGATCCCCGCGCCCTGCCGGATCCAGTTGGTCTGCACAGAGACAGAGTTCGACGCCAGCGCAACGCGGTCTTGTTCCAGCGTGCTTTGGTAATCGAGCTGTTTGTCAAAGATCATGTCCGGGATATAGCCGACGACCCTGTGACGGCCCAGATCGGCGCGGGTCAGCAGGGGCGGCGCGTTGTGCAGATAGGTTGGCGCAGCGGCCAGATGCAGTTTGTAGTCGGTGATCTTCTGCACCGTCTGCCGCCCGGTCGAGGGGGCAGAGACCGAAATCGCCATATCCGCTTCGCGGCGGCTGAGGTTGAACACACGCGGCAGGGCGACGATCTGGATGTCGAGATTCGGGTTTTCCCGCCCGATCGCGGCGCAGACCTGCGGCAGCAGGAAGTTGGCCACCCCGTCCGGCGCGCCAATGCGGATTTGCCCGGTCAGCCCCTCTGGTCCGGCGCTCCCTGCCCCGGCCAGTTCGACCCTCTGCACAGCCGCCTCTGCCGCTTCGGCATGGGGCAGCAATTGTTCGCCCGCGTCGGTCAGAACATAGCCCTGCGGCGATTTCACGAAAAGCGCACGGCCCAGAACGGTTTCCAGCCGGGCGATCCGCCGGCTCAGCGTTGCCGGATCAAGCCGCAGCGCCTTGCCGCCGCCCGACAGCGATTGCGTCCGCGCCACGGCGAGGAATAATTTCAGGTCATCCCAATTGGTTGGCATCGCGGGCGCTCCCCTACTTGTCCGTGTTGGGTCTAGCTTTGCATTTCTGCAAGACGAGTTTGAGATTATTCCACTTTATAGAACATTTTCGCAAGTCTAGGGTATGCGCAACAAAGGAGAGGACCAATCCGATGCAAGAACTGACGCATTACCTGAATGGTGAACATGTGAACGGCACATCCGGGCGTTTCGCGGATGTGTTTAATCCCGCCACTGGCGAAGTGCAGGCGCGCGTGCCGCTGGCCTCGACAGAGGAAGTGGCCAAGGCCGTCGAAATCGCCGCCAAGGCGCAACCGGCATGGGCCGCGGTCAACCCGCAACGCCGCGCACGGGTGATGATGAAATACGTGGAACTGCTGAACCGCGATATGGACAAGCTGGCCGAAGCGCTGAGCCGCGAGCATGGCAAGACCGTACCGGATGCCAAAGGCGACGTGCAGCGCGGGTTGGAAGTGGTCGAATACTGCATCGGCGCGCCGCATCTGCTGAAGGGCGAATTCACCGACAGCGCAGGCCCCGGCATCGACATGTATTCCATGCGTCAGCCGCTGGGCGTGACGGCGGGCATCACCCCGTTCAACTTCCCTGCCATGATCCCGATGTGGATGTTCGCGCCCGCCATCGTGTGCGGCAATGCCTTCATCCTCAAACCGTCCGAGCGCGATCCCTCGGTCCCGCTGATGCTGGCGGAACTCATGGAAGAAGCCGGTGCGCCCAAGGGCATCCTGCAGGTCGTAAATGGCGACAAGGAATCCGTGGATGCGCTGCTGGAGCACCCTGTCGTGCAATCCATCGGCTTTGTCGGCTCCACCCCGATCGCGGAATATATCTATGGCAAGGGCTGCTCCAACGGTAAGCGCGTGCAGTGCTTTGGCGGCGCCAAGAACCACATGATCATCATGCCCGACGCGGATATGGATCAGGCGGCGGACGCGCTGGTTGGTGCCGGATACGGCGCGGCGGGCGAACGCTGCATGGCGATTTCCGTTGCGGTGCCGGTCGGCGATGAAACCGCCGATCGCCTGATCGAAAAGCTGGTGCCGCGCATCGAAAAGCTGAAGGTCGGCCCCTATACCGCAGGCGACGACGTGGATTACGGCCCGGTCGTCACATCTGCTGCCAAGGCCAATATCGAACGGCTGGTGCAATCTGGCGTCGATCAGGGCGCGGAGCTGGTCGTCGATGGGCGCGGCTTCAACCTGCAAGGCTATGAGGACGGCTTCTTCGTCGGCCCGCATCTCTTTGACAAGGTCACGCCGGATATGGACATCTACAAGACCGAAATCTTCGGCCCCGTCCTGACCACGGTTCGCGCGCAAACCTATGAAGAGGCGCTTGGCCTCGCGATGGACCACGAATATGGCAACGGCACCGCGATCTTCACCCGTGACGGCGACGCGGCCCGCGACTTCGCCAACCGTGTGAATATCGGCATGGTGGGCATTAACGTGCCGATCCCGGTGCCGCTGGCCTATCACACGTTCGGCGGCTGGAAGAAGTCGGTCTTTGGCGACCTGAACCAGCACGGCCCGGACGCGTTCAAGTTCTATACGCGCACGAAAACCATCACCTCCCGCTGGCCTTCGGGCATCAAGGAAGGTGGCGAGTTCTCGATCCCCGTCATGGAATAAACTTGAGCGGCAACCAAAAAGGCGCGTACGCTTCCCTGTGGGAGTGTGCGCGCTAAGAAACGGATGTGTAATGCCGATCGGCTACCGGATTTTGCCGGAACGTGAACTGGTCTTCGTCAAATATTGGGGAATGACCGACATTTCCGAGAGCTTCGCGTGTTTCAGCGAGTTCTGCGCAGACCCTCTTGCGTTGACGGCGCGAACCCATCTCGTGGACCTGACAGAGATCACGGCCTACCACCTGAACCGGGCGACCGCCACAGCTATGCGGGACGCGAAATTCGACTCGGACATTCAATTGGGGATGCCGCTGCGCGTCTATCTGGCCAAGACGGAACCGTCGCGCAGGCTGCTGACCATGATGGCGGAATTGGGCATTGTCGGAAATCCGGAGAACATGCGGATCGCCCAGACAGAAAGCGATGCGCTGGCGACCGCGGGGCTGAACAGCCTGACATTCGACGATCTGAACCAGCTGATCCCCTGCGGCCCGGCACGGCGCGCGGCGCATGACAGCTTGCTTCGACAATCGGAGCCGGGTAAAAATTAAACACGCGTTCAATTAACGGAAGACCTGTGGGAGGAACTTCATGGATTTCGCACTGAGCGAGGAACAATCGGCCATTTTCGATATGGCCCATGCGTTCGGACAGGACAACATCGCCCCATATGCCCGCCAGTGGGAGGCGGAAGGCACGATCCCCAAGGATTTGTGGCCCAAGATCGGGGAGCTTGGCTTTGGCGGGCTTTATGTCAGCGAGGAGTCCGGCGGCGCGGGGCTGTCGCGGCTGGACGCGACCATGGTGTTCGAAGCGCTCAGCATGGCCTGCCCCTCTGTCGCGGCGTTCCTGTCGATCCACAACATGTGCGCCCGCATGATCGACAGTTTCGGCTCGGACGAGATGAAGGCGCGCGTGTTGCCGGATGTGCTTAGCCTTGAAACCGTGCTGAGCTATTGCCTGACGGAACCGGGCAGCGGCTCTGACGCGTCGGCGCTCAAGACCCGGGCAGACCGCAGCAATGACGGCTATGTGCTGAACGGCACCAAGGCGTTCATCTCGGGCGGTGGCTATTCGGATGCCTATGTCTGCATGGTGCGCACCGGTGCGGACGGCCCCAAGGGGATTTCCACCGTCTATGTGGCGGATGGCACACCGGGTCTGAGCTTTGGCGCTTTGGAAGACAAGATGGGCTGGCGTTCGCAACCCACCGCGCAGGTGCAGTTCGACGATTGCAAAATCCCGGCAGAAAACCTCGTGGGCGAGGAAGGCCAGGGCTTCAAATACGCGATGATGGGGCTGGATGGCGGACGGCTGAACATTGCGGCCTGCTCGCTTGGCGCGGCCCAGACCGCGCTGAACCTGACGCTGGCATATATGGGCGAGCGCAAGGCCTTCGGGCAGACCATCGACCAGTTCCAAGGCCTGCAATTCCGCCTTGCCGATATGGAGATCGAGCTGCAAGCGGCGCGCACCTTCTTGCGCCAAGCCGCGTGGAAGCTGGACAACAAAGCGCCCGACGCCACCAAGTTCTGCGCCATGGCCAAGAAATTCGTGACCGATACGGGATCGAAAGTCGTGGACCAATGTCTGCAACTGCATGGCGGGTATGGCTATCTTGCCGATTACGGGATCGAAAAGCTGGTGCGCGATTTGCGCGTTCACCAGATCCTTGAAGGCACCAACGAAATCATGCGGGTCATCGTCGCGCGCGACATGTTGAAAAACCGATGAGCGATATTTCCATACGGGTTGAAGGCCGCGCGGGCCGTATCACTCTGACGCGCCCGCAAGCGCTGAATGCGATGACCTATGACATGTGTACCGCGATCGAAGCGGCCGTGGACGCATGGCGCACGGATGACGCGGTGGCGCTGGTCCTGATCGACGCGGAGGGCGAACGCGCCTTTTGCGCGGGCGGCGATATTGCCGAACTCTATGATACCGGGACCAAGGGCGATTTCGCCTATGGCCGTACCTTTTGGGCGGACGAATACCGCCTGAACGCCAAGCTGTTCGCCTATCCCAAGCCTGTGGTCAGCTTTCTGCAAGGCTTCACCATGGGTGGCGGTGTGGGGATCGGCTGCCACGGCTCGCATCGGATCGTGGGCGAAAGCAGCCAGATCGCCATGCCCGAATGCGGGATCGGGCTGGTGCCGGATGTGGGTGGCTCTCTCATGCTGGCGCTGGCACCGGGACGGCTGGGCGAATATCTGGGAACAACGGCAGCGCGGATGAACGCAGGCGACGCAATCCATGCAGGCTTTGCCGATCACTTCATTGCCGAAGCGAACTGGGAACTGGTCAAGGCTGCGTTAATCGAAACCGGTTCGGCGGACAGTGCCCTTGAACGCTGGATCACCTCGCCGGAGCCGGGCCCGCTGGCGCAGGCGCAAGGCGAGATCGACAGGCTCTTTGCGGGCGAGGCTCTGGCCGACATCCTGAACGATTTGCGCAATGATCCCAGCGACTTCGCCGCCAGCACCTTGAAAAGCCTCAGCCGCAATAGCCCGCTTTCGATGGCCTGCACGATCGAAACCGTCCACCGCCTGCGCGGCCCGGGGCTGAGCATCGAAAAGGCGCTTGATCTGGAATATCGCTTTACCTTTCGCGCGATGGAGCACGGGGATTTCCTTGAAGGCATCCGCGCACAGATCATCGACAAGGACCGCAATCCGCGCTGGAAATTCGCGGATATGAACGTACCGGCGACAGCGGTGTCCAAGATGCTGCAACCGCTTGGAAAAGACGCATTGACCCTTGAGGGAGGAGACACGCCATGAAGATTGGATTTATCGGTTTGGGGAATATGGGCGCGCCAATGGCGACCAACCTCGCCAAGGCCGGGCACGAGGTCACGGGGTTCGACGTGGCGGGCACCACAGCCGAAGGCGTGGCCCAGGCCGCAACGGCAGAGGCGGCGGTGCAAGGCGCGGATGTGGTCATCACCATGCTGCCCAATGGCGACATCCTGCGTAAGGTTGCGGGCCAGATCATCCCGGCAATGACAGCGGGTGCGACGCTGGTCGATTGCTCCACCGTTGACGTGGAAAGCGCCCGCGCCGTGGCGCAACAGGCAGAGGCAGCAGGGCTCAAATCCGTGGATGCGCCGGTCTCTGGCGGTATTGGCGGCGCGGCAGCGGGTACGCTGACCTTCATGGCGGGCGGCAGTGCCGACGCCTTTGCCGCCGCCGAACCCTTGTTCGAGATCATGGGGCAAAAAGCGGTGCATTGCGGCGCAGCAGGCGCGGGTCAGGCGGCGAAAATCTGCAACAACATGATCCTTGGCGTGACCATGATTGCCACCTGCGAAGCCTTTGCCTTGGCAGACAAACTGGGGCTGGACCGGCAGAAGATGTTCGACGTGGTCAGCACATCTTCGGGCTATAGCTGGACGATGAATGCCTATTGCCCTGCCCCCGGCGTCGGGCCGCAATCGCCTGCCGATAACGGCTATCAGCCGGGCTTCGCGGCAGAATTGATGTTGAAGGATCTGGGGCTGAGCCAGCAGGCGGCAGAAGCCGCTGATGCGGACACGCCGATGGGCCAGCAGGCGCTGGCGCTCTACCGGACATTCGTCGAGGACGAAGACGGGCGCGGGCGCGATTTTTCCGCCATGCTGCCGCGCTTTGAAGGACGGGGCCGGTCTTAATCCAATCGGCGAGAGTTTGACGAAAATTTGTCGAAACCTCGAAGGAAATGTGGCGCGCGTGGCTTGGCACCGTCGCGCGCCAACCCCAAACATCTGATTTTATTAAATTTCTAACCTCCCAGCACAGGTCAGCCCCTTTGACGTTAAACGTGTACTGACACGATAAAGCCCCCTGCCCGGCAGCCTGTCGTCAAAACCGCTTGTCATACTGCCCCGAAGGACGCGCAAAAGCTGCGCCGCAGGAGAGCAGAATGCCCAACGCAACAGAGCTGCCGATCGACGCGACGGCAACCGAATTGGAAATGGCGAACGAGATTTTTGGCGGTGGTGTCATCGTCAATGCGGCGCAGTATTTTGGCGATGCGCAATCCTCGGGCATCTACACCAATGGCGATGCGATTTCCCCCGATGCCACACCGGGCGATAGCGGCGTCATCCTGTCCACCGGCCACGTCGCGGATTTCACCAATTCCGACGGCACGACCAATACCAACACCTCGACCAATACCGGCACGAACACCAACGGGATCGACCGCGATTCCGATTTCGACGCGATTGCCGGGCGCGCGTCCTATGATGCGGCCTTCATGGAGATCGACTTCACCCCCGACGGCGATTTCATCACCATCGATTTCGTCATCGCCTCGGAAGAATATCCCGAATTCATCAGTTCCAACTATCTCGACGTGGTCGGCGTCTGGGTCAACGGTGTCGAGGCGGAAGTCTCCATCGGGGATGGGTCTGCCTCGGTCGGGAATATCAATGGCGCGGAAACCCCGAACCTTTACAACGACAACACCAGCGATGCCTACAACACAGAGATGGACGGTTTCACCATCACGCTGACATTCGTGGCACCGGTCAATAATGGTGTGCCCAATACGCTGAAAATCGGCGTCGCGGATGTTCAGGACAGTGGCTATGACACCAATCTGCTGATCGCGGGCGGCTCTGTTCAATCGACCGTCGTGCTTCAGGATGACGAGATCACCTTCGGCCACAACGACGAAAAGACGCTGGACGTGCTGGCCAATGACAGCTCCTCTGCGGGGACGTTGTCAGTCACGCATATCAATGGCACCCCGGTTTCTGCGGGCGATACCGTTGTCCTGCCGACCGGGCAGGAAATCACGCTGAACCCGGATGGCACGTTCCAGATCCTGGGCGATGACGATGCTGAGACGGTCTATTTCACCTATACGGCCGAGGATACCTCCGGCAATGCCGCAAGCGGTCTGGTGGAGATCGTGCAGGTGCCCTGCTTTACCGCCGGGTGCCGCGTGGACACACCAGACGGCCCCATGCTGGTCGAAGACATTCGTCCGGGCCAGATCGTGCTGACCCGTGACAACGGGCCGATGCCGGTTCGCTGGGCGGGCACCTCCCGCGTCAAGGCCGAGGGCAAGCATCGCCCCGTGCGTATCGCAGCGGGCAGCTTTGGCGCGCAGCGCGACATCACCGTGTCCCCCAATCACCGCATTCTGGTCTGCGATATCTGGGCAGAGCTTCTGTTCGGCGCGCCCGAAGTGCTGGTGAAGGCGAAGGATCTGGTCAATCACCGCACGGTCTGCTGGGCCGATGATCTGGCCGAAGTCACCTATGTGCACCTGCTGCTGGACAGCCACCAGACGCTGTTCTCGGATGGCCTGATCTCCGAAAGCTATCAGCCCGGCCAGCAGACGCTGGACGCCTTCGATGCCGAAACGCAGGCAGAGATTTTCGCGCTGTTCCCGGCGCTTGCAACGGACCCGGACGGTTATGGCGCAGCCAACCGCCCCACCCTGCGGTCGCGCGATGTTGCGCCGTTGCGCGCGGCACTGGCTGGCTGAAACGTGAGTTGACCTTGAGCGGCGCGCAGATCAATCTGGGTGCCCAGCACGGAGGGTCTCACGATGATCACACGCAATGTCGGCAAGATGGACCGGTCCGCCCGGATCGTTCTGGGTCTTGCCCTGTTCGCCGGATACTTTGCCAGCAGCGACAGCAGTTACAGCTGGCTGTACCTGGTGGGCGGCGCGATTGGGCTGATCACGGGGGTTCTGGGGTCTTGCGGCATTTATTCCGCACTTGGGATCACTACCTGCCGCGCCAAATAGCCGAAGATCGGCGCGGGCAAGAGCGTATGGCTCTGCCCGTCTTTTGATCCCGTCTGGCTTAGCCGAAGGTAATCCGGATCAATGTCACGAACATAACCGGGACAGAGAAAAGGACCGGCAGGAAGAATGCCGGATAGCCGAAATAGGCGATCAGCACGCCCCAGGCGGCAAGAACGGTGAAGATCACCGTCAGGATATTTTCGACCGTTTGCGCGTCGCTGGGTTGCTCCGCTGCCTTGGTCTGATTGGTGCCTGTACCGGCTGCGGAATGCATGTCTACGGATGCCATATTCAATACTCCTACGCATATCGCACGAGGGGAACGGGCGGGCAGGACGATCCTGTGCGCGCCCTATTCCGCGGCGACTTTTCGAGGTTGAAGTAGTGGCTTGAGATAGCGGCCGGTATGCGACCTTTCGACCTCCGCCACCTGTTCGGGCGTGCCTTTCGCGACAATTTCGCCGCCGCCATCGCCGCCCTCAGGGCCGATATCGATCAGGTGATCTGCGGTTTTCACCACGTCCAGATTGTGTTCGATCACCACGACCGTGTTGCCCTGATCAACCAATTCATGCAGCACTTCCAACAGCTTGCGCACGTCTTCGAAATGCAGACCCGTGGTGGGTTCATCCAGAATATACAGCGTCCGCCCGGTGGACCGTTTCGACAGTTCCTTCGACAGTTTGACGCGCTGCGCCTCGCCGCCTGACAGCGTCGTCGCCTGCTGGCCGACCTTGATGTAGCCAAGGCCCACCCGCATCAGCGCATCCATCTTTTCGCGGATCGACGGCACTGCCTGAAAGAATGTCTGCGCGTCTTCCACCGTCATATCCAGCACATCGGCAATGGACTTGCCCTTGAACTTGATCTCCAGCGTTTCGCGGTTGTAGCGCGCGCCTTTGCACGTCTCGCATTCCACGTAGACGTCGGGCAGGAAGTGCATCTCGATCTTGATGACCCCGTCGCCCTGACAGGCCTCGCAGCGCCCGCCTTTGACGTTGAAGCTGAAGCGGCCCGGCTTGTAACCGCGCGCCTTGGCTTCGGGCAGACCGGCGAACCAGTCGCGGATCGGCGTGAAGGCCCCGGTATAGGTCGCCGGGTTGGATCGCGGCGTGCGCCCAATGGGGCGCTGGTCAATATCGATCACCTTGTCGAGATGTTCGAGCCCCTTGATGGTCTCGCACGGGGCCGGCGTCTGGCGCGCGCCGTTCAGCCGCATGGAGGCGGTCTTGAACAGCGTCTCGATCGTCAGCGTGGACTTGCCCCCACCCGACACGCCGGTGACGCAGACGAATTTACCCAGCGGGAAATCGGCGCTGACATTCTTGAGGTTGTTGCCCGTGGCATTCTTGACCGTGATCTTCTTCTTGTTGCCCTTGCGGCGCTTGGCCGGGACCGCGATCTCTCGAACACCTTGCAGGTATTGCCCGGTGACGGAATCCTTGTTGGCGGCGATCTGCTGCGGCGTGCCATGGGCCACGACCTGCCCGCCATGCACCCCGGCGCCCGGCCCGATGTCAAAAACGTAATCCGCCTCGCGGATGGCCTCTTCGTCATGTTCCACCACGATCACGGAGTTGCCCTGATCGCGCAGGTTCTTGAGCGTGCCCAGCAGGCGGTCATTGTCGCGCTGGTGCAGGCCGATGGACGGCTCATCCAGCACATAAAGCACGCCAGTCAGGCCCGACCCGATCTGGCTGGCCAGCCGGATGCGTTGGCTCTCCCCGCCGCTGAGCGTCCCGCTGGAACGCGACAGCGTCAGATATTCCAAACCCACATTGTTCAAAAAGCCCAGCCGCTCGCGGATTTCCTTGAGGATCGCGCGGGCGATTTCGTTCTTCTGGTTGGTCAGATGCTCCGGCACCGCCTTGCACCAGTCATAAGCCTCGCGGATCGACATTTCGACCACTTGGCCCACATGCAGACCCGCGATCTTGACCGCCAGGGCCTCCGGGCGCAGACGATAGCCACCGCAAGACCCACAGCGGCGATTGTTCTGATAGCGTTCGAACTCTTCGCGAATCCAGTTGCTGTCGGTCTCGCGGTAGCGGCGTTCCATATTGGGGATCACCCCTTCGAACACGCGGCTGACCTGATAGACCCGCCCGCCCTCGTCATAACGGAACTGGATTTCCTCTTCGCCCGAACCGTACAGGAACACCTGCTGCACAAAGCTTGGCAGGTCTTTCCAGCGGGCGTTCTTGTTGAATTCGTAGTGCTTCGCAATGGCTTCGATGGTTTGCAGGAAATAGGGCGACTTGCCCTTGCGCCAGGGCGCCAGCGCCCCATCGGCCACTTTCAGCGTGGCATCCGGCACCACCAGACGTTCGTCAAAGAACAATTCCACCCCCAGCCCGTCACAATCCGGGCAGGCCCCGAACGGTGCGTTGAACGAGAACAGGCGCGGCTCGATCTCGGGGATGGTGAAGCCACTGACCGGGCAGGCAAATTTCTCGGAAAAGGTCATGCGCTCCGGCTCGCCCTCATCCTCGCGCGGGGCGGTTTCAAAGATGGCGATGCCGTCGGCCAGGTCCAGCGCGGTGCGCAAGCTGTCGGCCAGCCGGGTTTCCATCCCCTCGCGGATCACGATGCGGTCCACCACAACGTCGATATCGTGGCGGAATTTCTTGTCGAGCGTGGGCGGCTCATCCAGTTCATAGAAGCTGCCATCGACTTTCACGCGCTGAAAGCCCTGCTTGCGCAGTTCGACGAATTCCTTTTTGTACTCGCCCTTCCGGTCGCGGATGATCGGGGCCAGAAGATAGCCGCGCGTGCCGTCTTCCATGCCCATCAGCCGGTCCACCATGTCCTGCACCTGCTGCGCCTCGATCGGCAGGCCGGTGGCCGGGCTATAGGGCGTCCCCGCGCGTGCAAAGAGCAGCCGCATATAGTCGTAAATCTCGGTCACGGTCCCCACGGTAGAGCGCGGGTTCTTCGACGTGGTCTTCTGTTCGATGGAGATCGCCGGGCTCAGCCCCGCGATATGATCCACATCCGGCTTTTGCATCATGTCGAGAAACTGGCGCGCATAGGCCGACAGCGATTCCACATAGCGGCGCTGCCCCTCGGCATAGATCGTGTCGAACGCGAGCGAGGATTTCCCCGACCCGGACAGCCCGGTAATGACCACAAGCTGGTCGCGCGGAATATCCACGTCGATCGACTTCAAGTTATGCTCGCGCGCTCCGCGCACTTCGATGAATTTCTGCTCGGCCATGACTGCCCCCGGGGTGTTCGCGTTTAGACATAAGTCAGCCGGGGCGAGTCTCCAACCTGAATTCGGAACATAGGTGGAACAAACTGCGCTTTGTGCGAAAGAATGCCGCTAAATCCGCTGGCCCTGTTCGGTGCGGCGGCGCAGGTGGTCCAAACCGGCGTGAGTCAGCAGGCCAAGAACCGTCACGATCAACGCCGTGCCGATCATCCCACCATAGCCGATCCCGGCCACCGCCGCGGCCAGAACCGGCGTTCCGACCGTGTTGCCGATATTGCCCATCTGCGCCATCGCGCCATTGGCGCGCGCCTGATCCGCGGCGGAGTTGTTGAGCTGCGGCACGCAGGCAAAGCTGGCCCCCTGCACCAGCCCGAAGGCCACCGCCAGCGCAAGGCTGGGCGCGATCCCACCCGGCGCGACAAGCAGCCATCCCAGCGCCAGCGCCACCAGCGCAAACCCCGCCAGCACAACGCGGACAGCCGGATATCGGCCCAGCAGGTAAACGCCGACCGTCATTGACGTCACGATGGACACCAGCGGGATCGCCCCGACCAGGGCCGCGCGGTAGGACGGGTCGATGAAGGGAGGGATCAGCGTCAGCAACGCCAAGTAGCAGAAGGTATAGAACAGCCAGCCAAAGCCCGGCGCGGCAACAAAGGGCGACCGATAGGTCTGCATGTGCAGCGCGGGCAGATCGGACAGTGACAGCGCCTGCGACGGCCGCGCGGTGTTCAACGCGGGCAGCCGGATCTGCACCAACAGCGCCGCCCCGGCCATCCAAACCCCATGCGCGACGAACAGCGACGGCAGGCCCAGCCGCGCCACCATCGGCAGGCCAAGCCAGACCAGCGCCGTATAGGACACGCCGAAAAACGTGCTCCATAAGCTGAGCGTCAGCCCGCGATGCCGCGGCGCGGACAATTGCGCGATCAGCGTCGGGGCGGCGACGACGATGGCCAGATGCGACAGCCCCTCTGCCAGACGCAGGGCCAGCATGACCGGCAACGGCGGCAGGAGAGCCTCTAGCAGCGACAGGGCCGCACCGAACCACAGCGCCCACAGAAGCGACCGACGATAGCCGAAGCGCGCGACCAGATGCCCGGCCAGAACGCCCAGAACGATGCCGGTAAACCCCACGATGGACACGATAAAGGCCAGCGCCGCGCCCGCTTGTGGGTAATGGTCCGGCAGCAGGAAATAGATGACGCTGACCTTGCCATATTGCGCCGCCGCGCCAAGCCCGGCAGCCCAAAGAAGCAGGATCAATCCGAAGGGAGTCGCAGGCCGCTGGGTCATGCCCCGTCTATGCGCCGCCGCGCCGCCCTTGGCAATCGCTTGGGCTCAGCCCGCGCCTTGATGCACGATGACGCCAGTGGGCCAGCCATTCTGGCCGATGATCTCCACATAGACAAAGACAGAGCCATAGCGCGCCAACTGGTTGGGCAAGGCCGCATCGCCGCTGGCCATATAGCATATACTGGGAATGCGGGCCCGCGCCTCGCGGCTGGTAAAGATCGGGTCGAACTGATCCGAAGGATGACGCCGCCCGAAGCGATGGAAATTCGCCCGGTCCTGCTGCAACACGGCGCAGAAATCACCCAAGGGCTGACCGCGTGAATTGTAAAGGTCGTGATCGGCCAGCATCGCGTAATAGGTCGCCAGAACCTGCTGTGCGGCTGCGGGCGTTGGCCCCATGAACAGCGCGCCACACAGCGCCGCCCCTGCAATCAAGACGTGCTTCATCGAAAAATCCTTTCGCAAGAAAATACCTGCGAAAGGATAGCAGTTTCGGCTGAGACTCAGAAGTGGATGACGCGCCCGTAAGCGTCCAAAACGCTTTCGTGCATCATTTCCGACAGCGTGGGATGCGGGAAGACGGTGTTCATCAGGTCTTCTTCCGTGGTCTCCAACTGGCGGCCCACCACATAGCCCTGAATCAGTTCGGTCACTTCCGCCCCGACCATATGCGCGCCCAGAAGCTCGCCGGTCTTGGCGTCGAACACGGTTTTGATCATGCCCTCCGGTTCCCCAAGCGCGATGGCCTTGCCGTTGCCGATGAAGGGGAAGCGGCCAACCTTGATGTCATAGCCAAGCTCTTTCGCCTTCGCCTCGGTATAGCCGACAGAGGCGACCTGCGGATGGCAATAGGTGCAGCCCGCGATGCTTTCGGGTTTCACCGGATGGGCGTGTTTGCCCGCGATCAGATCGGCCACCATGACGCCCTCGTGGGAGGCCTTGTGCGCCAGCCACGGTGCGCCCGCGATATCGCCAATGGCATACAGCCCCCCGACCCCGGTCCGGCAGAATTCATCGGTGATGACATGGGTGCGGTCGATCTTGACGCCCAATGCCTCCAGCCCGAGGTTCTCGACATTGCCGACGATGCCCACGGCGGAGATCACCGTGTCGAAATCATGCGTCTCAACCTTGCCGCCCACCTCGATATGCGCAGTGACTTTGCCTTTCGCGCGGTCCAGTTTCTTGACCGTCGCCTTTTGCATGATCTTCATGCCCTGCTTTTCGAACTGCTTCTTGGCGAATTTCGAGATTTCCTCATCTTCGACCGGCAGCACGCGGTCCATCACCTCGACCACGGTCGTGTCGGTGCCCAGCGTGTTGTAAAAGCTTGCAAATTCGATACCGATCGCGCCCGACCCAATGACCAGCAGCTTTTTGGGCATACGCGGGGGTTTGAGCGCATGGCGGTAGGTCCAGACCAGATCACCATCGGCTTCGAGCCCCGGCAATTCACGTGCCCGCGCCCCGGTGGCAAGGATGATGTTCTTGGCGGTCAGCTCCTCGGTGCCCTTGTCCGTCTTGACGGACACCTTGCCCTTGGCCGGGATCGTCGCCTCGCCCATGATCACGGTGACTTTGTTCTTCTTGAGAAGATGGCCCACGCCGCCGGACAGCTGTTTGGCCACGCCGCGCGACCGGTCGACAACCGCGTCCAGATCGTAATCGACCTTCTCCGCTTTCAGGCCGAATTCCTTGGCCCGGTGCATCAGGTGGAACACTTCCGACGAGCGCAGCATCGCCTTGGTCGGGATGCAGCCCCAGTTCAGACAGATACCGCCCAGGTTCTCACGTTCGACCACGCAGACCTTGGCGCCATTCTGCGCCGCGCGGATCGCCGCGACATAGCCGCCGGGGCCCGCCCCGATCACGATGATGTCGAAAGATTGGGCCGCCATGATGAAGTCCTCCCGAGGGCAATCCGAAAACTAGTTTAGTGTTAAACTAGTTTTCAGCCTTCCACAACGGAAACGGACGGTGTCATAACAGCCTTGCGACAGGCGCAAACCCGGTGCGCGGGCGCGGCTTAGCTGGCCTGTTTCGCTTGCAGCATTCGCACCGTTTCACCATAGCCACCGCCCGACAGATACGCGGTCTCTGCCCCGGTGGTGCTGCGCGACAGCGCCTCATTGCGATAGGGGAAACGGCCAAACAGGCGGATCACCTCGCGATGGGCCTTGGCATGCAACAGGTTGCTGGCAGCCTCCGGCAGACGTTCGCACATCAGGCGCACGCAGCGTTCCTGATCGCACAGGTTTTCCGAATGCATCAGCGGCAGGTAGAAGAATTGACGCGCCGGTCCGTCGATCTTGAAATCCCACCCCTTGTCCACGGCCGATTTGGCAGCGGCAAGCGCCATCCGGTCGGAGGCGAAGGCAAGCGGCGAGCCGCGGAACATGTTGCGCGAAAACTGATCTGTCAGGATGATATAGGCCAGCGTGCCGGAAGGATATGTCAGCCAAAGCGAGAACTTGCCCGCCATCGCCTGTTCCCATGCTTCCTGAAACCGCGACTTGATTTCCGCATCCAGCGCATCATCCGTCGCATACCAACCCTCTGGGCCAGTGTCGTCCAACCAGAACTTCAAAACGTCTTCCGGGCCGATCATGATCCCACTCCTTTGATCGTCACACAATTACCGAACTATATTCGTATCGTTACAATGCTTTACCCGTGAGGAAAGTCACGATTCTTTTCATCTGGTCATAAACATACTGTTTCGTGTGTGCCTCAGGGTGTTTCCTCACGCGCTTCGTCGTTGGCATATTCCTGCGCAAGCTCCACCGCGACGGTGCCGGAGGCCGGGGTCATGGCCACATAGGCGCCGGTATCCTCGACCGCGATGGTGGCCCGCTGCGTCATCCGGTAGAGCGCATAGATCGTCAGCGCCACGAACAGCAGAAGCGTGAAGAAGAAGAACCCTTCGGGCCCGATGATCGCCATTGCCTGACCTGTGATGATCGGGCCAAAGATCGCGCCCAGCCCGTTAAGGAAGATCAGCGCGCCGGACGCGCCTGCCATGTCGTCATGGTCCAGAAAGTCGTTCGTATGTGCGATCAGCAGGGAATACAGCGGGTTGGACGCGCCGCCCATCATGAAGGCCGCGACCAGCAGCAGGGTGAAGTTTTCGCCAAAGAGCGCGCCGATGACACAGGCAACCGCGCCAAGCCCGGACACGAAGACAACCAGTTGACGGCGATCCATCCGGTCCGACGCCCAGCCGATGGGATATTGCGTGACAAGCGCGCCTACGAAGAACATCGACACGAAGGTCGAGATTTGCACGATGCTCAGATCGGCCTGGGTGCCATAGATCGCAGACATGCCGAATTGCGCGGCAAAGACACCGCCCAGAAGGAACATGCCCACGGCCCCCAGCGGTGACGCGGTCAACAGATCCTTCAGCTTCATCTGCTTGGTGGTGCCAAAGGCCGGCGTCGGCGAGATCGACAGCAGGATCGGCGTCACCGCGATAGAGACGAGGATCGACGGGATGACGAACAGCACATAGCCGGAAGGATCGGCGGCCAGCAGCAGGACTTGCGCCGCGATGATGCCCAGCGTCTGCACGATCATATAGGCCGACAGCGCTTGGCCGCGCGTTTCATTCGTGGCCGCGTTGTTCAGCCAACTTTCCGAGGTCACGTAAACCGCGGAAAAGCAGAACCCGATCAGCACCCGCCCCACGGTCCAGACCCACGGGTCCGGCGCGGCGGGGTACAGGATGATCACCGCCGAAATCAGCGAGGCCAGCGCAGCAAAGACGCGCACATGCCCGACACGCCGGATCAGTCCGGGCGCAAGACGGCTGCCCCCCAGAAAGCCCGCGAAATAGGCCGCGATGATGATCGACATTTCGGTGGTGGTGAAGGCTTCGATTTCGCCCCGGATACCCAGCAAGGTGCCCTGCATCCCGTTGCCGATCTGAAGCAGACCGATCCCGAGCAACAAGGCCCATGCACTTTTTACGACTTGGTTCATCGGACCGTCCTGCTCGTTTTGCGAGTTACCCTCGGTTATCGACAGGTCTACGCGGATTCGGGCCTGCTTGCGACAAAAGCCTGCCGTTTTCAGCCTGTCTTTTCCGGCGCGCTGTGAAATTCGGCGCGGCGCGGGGGCGTTCTTTGCCCTACGGCCGGCCTACGGGGCGATCAAGGTCACGCCCGGCATGGCGGCGATGGTCTGCAAATCGTCGCGGTATTGCGCGTCAAGCTCTGCCGCCTCTTCCGGGGTCAGCAGGCTGGGGGGCGGGTTGCTTTCGCTGCGCGGGAACTCTTCGGCGATCGCCTCGATCTCGTCCCGGGTCCACCGGTCCGGCTTGTCACGGCACAGCGCCGCGATGCCCTCTACGGCGCGGGCCGACAATCCGGGGCGGACGACCTCTTGCAGCTTGGCGGGGATGCGCACGCGCTTTTGTTTGACATCCAGCACGCGCGCCACCAGTTGCGGGGCCACCTGCGGGTAATCCTCTTGCCGCCAGACGGTGATCGGCACACCCGGCAGCGTGTCGGAAAGCCGCTGGATGAATGCGGCCCATGACAGCGCCGCCGCGTCGATCCCACGCCGGTATTCTGCGAAATCCTGATAGCCGTGAAAGCGGATCGTTTCGCAGTAATTCGATGCCAGAAACGTCACCGGATTGCGGATCGCGATATAGATTTCCTGATCGACGCCGGACAACATCCGCGAGACGATCACCATCCGCCGTTCCGCATGGGGATAGATCAGCGGCCTGCCGAACATGCGCGCCAGCCACGCACGCAGCCAGCGCCGGGAGCCTAGCCACGAAACCCCGTCGAACCGGTGCCCCAGCAGGTTCTGGCTGGTGCCGATCAGGTTCTCGTCCGACAGGAACAGCGTCTGCGCTGTACCCGCCATCCGCGCTCCGACCCCGCCGGGCATGTCTTGCCGGTGCCCGGACCCGGAGAACACGCGCCGCATCTGGCGGATCTGGCGCGTCAGGTTGCGCCGGATGTCCTCCTTCTTGGCCACATGCACGTCGCCCGGCGTGAGCCGCGCGGCATTGGCCCGCATCAACCGATGGAAATGGGTCGAGGCGGTCTTATGCGCCCCGATATGCAGTATGATGCGGTTCAATTCATTACCTTCGGACACGCTGACATCCCTGTACGGCCTGGAACGGATTACCCGCCAATTCATGTTCTATTGCGCGGCGCTGTGCAACGCGACCTTTGCGATGGGGCGGCCTGCCTGCGGAAAGGTGCCGCCCCGGCCATGCGGTGCCTTCCGGGGCCATGCGGGACCATTCGGGGCGGATCACTTGGCAGGTGGGATCAGAAGCGACGCATCGCCGTAAGAGAAGAAGCGGTACTTGTCCGCGACCGCATGGGCATAGACACGCATCATCCTCTCGCGCCCCATCAGCGCCGAGACCAGCATCATCAAGGTCGATTTGGGCAGGTGGAAATTCGTCATCAGCGCGTCGGCCACATTGAAGGTGAAGCCGGGATAGATGAAGATATCCGTATCCCCTTCCCATGGCGCGATCTCGCCGGTGGCGCGGGCAGCGGTTTCGATCAGCCGCAGCGCCGTGGTGCCGACGGGGATCACCCGCCCGCCCTGCGCCTTGGTGGTGGCGATCTGCTGCGCCGCCTCCGCGCTGACCTTGCCCCATTCCGCGTGCATCCGGTGCGTTGTCACGTCTTCGACCTTGACCGGCAGGAACGTGCCCGCGCCGACATGAAGCGTCACGGTGGTGAACTCCACGCCGATCTCGCGCAAGCTTTCCAGCAGCGCCTCGTCGAAATGGAGCGACGCCGTCGGTGCGGCCACCGCCCCTTCACGTTTGGCGAAAACGGTCTGGTAATCGTCCTTGTCCTGCGCATCGGCCGCGCGCTGGCTGGCGATATAGGGCGGCAAGGGCATCGCGCCCGCGGCGTTCAACGCTTCCTGGAAGGCGTCGCCCTCAAGGTTGAAGCGCAGCAGCGCCTGCCCGTCATCGACCCGCTCCAACGTGGCGGACAGCCCGGCATCGAATGCGACGGTTTCGCCTTGGCGCAGTTTGCGCAGCGGCTTGACCAAGGCGCGCCAGCCGCCGCCCGCATCCGGCGACAGCAGCGTGACCTCGATCTTGGCTTCGACCGGGCCTTGCGCGCTGTCACGGCGGCGCAGACCGGTCAGCCGCGCGGGGATCACGCGCGTGTCGTTCAGCACCAGCCTGTCACCGGCGCGCAGGATCTGCGGCAGGTCGAACACGTGGCGATCCTCTATCGCGTCGCCCTGCGCCACCAGCAGCCGGGCCGAGGTCCGGGGCCGCGCGGGCCGGGTGGCGATCAAAGCGTCGGGCAGATCGAAATCGAAATCGGAAAGTTTCATGGCCGGGGCCTTAGCGTTCACCGCCGCCGTGCTCAAGGGGGGCTTTCCCGGTTTCCTCGGTGCCGGTGTTGCCCTGCACCCGCGGTTGCGCGCCCGGCGCCTCGCCCGGTTCTTGCGCGACAGAGGGCGCGGGGCGGCGGAAGAGTTCGCGGAAGATCGACGGCGTCAGCGCCGACAGCGGGTTCACCTGCACGCGCGGGCTGTCGGATGGCCCGCTCAGGCGAAAGTTGAAGCCGATCAGCCCCTCGCCCTTGCGGGTCAGAAGCGAGCCGACGCCATTGATCAGGTAGATCGGCGAGAACACCCCGCGCATATCCATCTGCCCGGCCCCAAGGTCATAGGTGCCGTCCATCGACAGACCGATGGAGGGGCCGACCGCGCTGGCCTCTGTCAGCGTGACCCGTTCCGGCGTCAGGCGAAAGGCGGCCTCTACCTCGGCGAAATGCAGCCCCTGCCCGCCCATCTGTTCCAGCAGGCCGACCACGGACAGCGCATTGAACAGCGCCGCAATGGCGGGGGCATCCTGCACCCGCGTATTGGTGATCGACAGCGCGCCGTTGAAGGCCCCCGCCGTGCCGACGGGCCGCAGGATCAGCTGCATATCCCCGCCGCGCGCCTGTTTGAGCAGCCCGGCACTGGCAAAGACCTTGCCCGCATCGCCGGAGGTAATCCGAAATGCGCTGCGCCCGGCTTCGGGCACCACGGTCCCGCTGACCTGTGCCACCCCGTTGACGCGCCCGCGGAATTTACCTTCGAGCCCGCGGTTCAGTGTGAAATCACCGTTGAGCCCGGTCAGCGCGATCGTATCGGTGATCTGGAGCCGATCCAGTCGCAGGGTCAGCGGGCCGGTTTGCGCATTGCCGCCGCCGCCGCCCGCGCCCGATCGGCCGCCAAAGCTGGCGCGCCGCATATCCAGCGTGCCGCCCTGCACGATCACAGCGGGCGCCGCGCCTTGGCCACGGCCCACCAGCGCCACCGGCGCACTCAGCCAGCCGCCCAGTTTCACGGAGGAAAACTCGGCCCGGTCAAGACCGCCATCCTGGCGCAGTGCAACGCGGCCTTCGGCGTCCAGCCCGCTGGCGGCCAGCGCCAAACGGTCAATCGCGGGGGACGCGCCCAGTGTGCCTGCCACGGTCAGGTTGCCCCGGCTCGCGGCGGGTTTGGACCATCCCAGCGCCGGAACGCTCAGCCCGACCCCGCGCAAATCGCTGGTCGCCTCGAATTGCGGCGCGCGGCCCGCCGGCAGGTCCAGCACCAGCCGCGCGCCCCCCCGCCCCGACACGGTGCCGGGCGGCAGGCCGATTTTCAAACGCTCCACCGTGTTCTGCGACAGGTCCATCTGCGCCACGACGCGGCTGCCCGGCGTGCCCGGAACCATGGTCCAGTCGCCTTCGAACGCGATTCCGTCGAACTGGCCCGGCCCACCGATGCGCACCTCGCGGGGCGAGACATCGAGCGTCAGCGCCTCGGCCTCCAACCGGCGGCCCGGCACCAGCACATCGCTCACCACATCGGTCAGCCGCCCTTCGAACGCATAATCGATCTCGTCCGGGGCGACGGATTTGCGGATCGGCAGCGCCAGCGTTCCGGTCAATTCTGCCCGCCCCTCCGCCAGCGTGACCGGCAGGTTCGCCTTGCGCATGAATTCCAGCGGCGGCTGGTCCAGCACGGCAAGCGCCGCGTTGATCGTGCTGTCGGTCTTGATGCGGATGACGGCGGGCGTGTCGGGCTGGGCCGTAACATCGGGAATGATAAAGGCACTGCCCGCCGCATCGACGCGCCCATTCTCGCCAACGCTGGCATAACCCTGGTCCAGCGCCACGACAAAGCGATCCCGCAGCAGCGAGGCCACCCCGGCCGTGTCCTTTAGCGGCGGCAGAGTCTTGTGATAGCGCACCTCTTGCGCCGTAAAGCCGAAACCCAGATGCATATCCGGGCGCACCCCCGGCGAGGACCGCAGCGCGAATTGCAGATCGGACACATTCCCGCCGGTGATGTTCTTGGACACCCAGTCGCGCGGCTTGCCCGCGAAGCTGACGGGCCAGAGTTCCAGCAACCGCGCGCCGTTCAGCCGCGCCATGCGTGCATCCAGCGCCAGCCGCCAGCCTTCGGGAGCCACGTCCAGAGCACCATCGGCCCAGATGATCTCTCCCTGATCGCGGATGCGCATCTGCCCCAGTTCGACACGGAACGGATCGGGAATGAAACGCGTGTCCATTTCGACGCGGTCAAGCTGCAACGGGGTCTCGTACAGATCCGGCGGCGAGAATGTCAGACCGTTCAGGTTGAACTGGCCGATCATCTCGTCCAGCCGACCCTCATCCAGACCGACCAGTTGGGCGTGCCCCTCTGCCGTGCCCGAAAGCCAGGGGCTGTCGATCTCGATCAGGTCGAACACGATCTCGCCAAGGTCGGGATGAAAGGTCAGGTAGGTGCGCCCGGCGTTGAACGGAATGGCGCGGGTCTGCGGCGCGGGTTGCAGCACGCCCTGCCCGATCTGCAACGTGGCATTGACCGGCTGGACATTGCCGCCTGCATCCACCGCGCTGCGCACCGCACCAGAAATCGGCGCCTGCAAGCCGGTCAGCCAACCAAAAGCAGGGCTGATCGCGGCAAGGTCGCGGGCGCGTACGTCGCGCACCGATACGCCGAATTGCGCGGTGCTTTCCCCGATGCGGCTGGTGTAATTCGCCTCAAGCGTCGCAACAGACGCGCCGCCGCCCAGCAGCGCCAGATCGGCGGCCATGCGCAGCTCTTCGCCTTCGCGGCGGATGCGAACCCGCGCCCCGTCCACCGTCCAGGCACGGCGGGCGCGGGCATCTTCAAAGCGCAGCGTCACCGCATCCAGATCCAGTTCCGTCAGCGCCGCAAGTCCGGGGCTTTGGAACAGGCCATCGAGTTGTTCAACCATCTCGGGCAGGCTTGCCGCGCTCTGAACGGGGGCGGCGTCGGGCGACACTTGCAGGCTTAGCACACCATTGCTGTCCCGGCGCAGCGTCGCGAACAGCCCCGACAGCCGCGCGGTCTTGGGCTGCACCAACCCTTCCAGCAGCGGGCGGAAGGCGAGCGATGCGTTCATCTCGGACAACGCCATCAACTCGGCCCCCTCCGCAGAGGAGATCACCACATCGCGCAGCTGCGCCGTGGGCCGCCAGCCCTGATGGACGGTCAGAACCATCTGTCCGAAATCCACATCCAGCCCGGGCGCGTTCTGTGCGATGCGCGCCTCGATCCGCGCGCGCAGCCAGTCAGGCGCGGTCACGGGCCGGTCGGTCAGCCACCAGATCGCACCACCGATCAGCGCCGCGATGAAGCCGAGTTGGAAGGCCACGGTGAGCAGCCCGCGCAGCAGCCATCGTCGCCGGCGCGGCGGCTTGGCCTTGGACCGTTTTCCGCGCCCCCATCTGCGTCTGGTTTTTTCGTTATCCGGCGTGTCCCCATCCGGCGCATCCACATCCGGCGTCGTTCCGCCGGGCGTGTCGGCGGCAGGTGTCGCGCCGTCAGATGGGTCCGCGCGGTCCTTTGCGCCCGAAAGCGCCCCGGTCATTGGCGCGGCATCATCGGCCTCAGCGCCGGGCCGCCCCGCCTCCTTGTCAGATTTTTCCGCCGAACCGCTGCTCATGGCTTTAACCCGCCGCAGGGCGTACTACACTCGGCAGCGGCAGGCGAATGGCCTGCACCACCCGCTCCAAAGGATCGAAACACATGGCCGATACACATCAGACCGCTCCCGATTTCAGCCTGCCCGCGACCGGCGGAGGCACGGTCACACTCTCGGACCTGCGCGGCAGCGCCGTGGTCCTGTTTTTCTATCCCCGCGATGATACCTCGGGCTGCACGAAGGAATCCATCGCATTTTCAGAAAGCTTGGGGGAATTTGCCGATGCGGGCGTCACCGTGTTCGGAATTTCCAAGGACAGCATGGCAAAGCACGAGAAATTCGCGGCCAAGCACGATCTGAAGGTAACGCTGCTGTCGGATGAGGACGGCTCCGCCTGCGAAGATTTCGGCGTCTGGAAGGAAAAGAAGATGTACGGAAAGACCTTCATGGGGATCGAACGTTCGACCTTTCTGATCAACGCGGACGGGCAGATCGTGCAGGAATGGCGCAAGGTCAAGGTGCCGGGCCATGCCGAAGCGGTGCTGGACGCGGCGCGCGCCCTATGACGGCGCAGACCCTGACGCAGATGGCGGTGGAGGTTCTGACCACCGCCGATGGACGGGCCAAGACCGCCCTGTCGCGCGCCCATGCCGCCCGCTGGCGGGACGCGCGCGCCGCGGGCACGCCGATCCCCGTGGGAGAAGCCGCGCCGCCCCTGCATCCGGCCCGCCCTGCCGCGCCCGAACTTCTGGACCCGCGCGATGTACCCCGCCGCCGCCCCGGATCGCCGCAGGGCCGGATCGCGCTGCTGCATGCGGTGGCGCATATAGAACTGAACGCGGTGGACCTGCATTGGGACATCATCGCCCGGTTCGGCCATGTGCCGATGCCGATGGGGTTCTACGATGACTGGGTGAAATCTGCGGATGAAGAATCCAAGCATTTCAATCTGATGTGCGATTGCCTCGAAGAGCTGGGCAGCCATTACGGCGCCCTGCCCGCCCATGCCGGAATGTGGCGCGCGGCGGAAGATACCCGCGACGATCTGCTGGGCCGTCTGGCGGTAGTGCCTATGGTGCTCGAGGCGCGCGGCCTTGATGTCACGCCCGGCATGATCGAGATTTTCCAGAAGGCCAACGCGCAAAGCGCGGTGGATGCGCTCAAGATCATCTATGCCGAAGAAGTCCACCACGTCGCCTATGGATCGAAGTGGTTTCACTTCCTGTGCGGGCGCGACAACACGGACCCCGTCGTGGTTTTCCATGACCTTGTGCGCACCTATTTCCACGGCGCGCTAAAGCCCCCCTTTAACGAGGAAAAACGCGCCGAAGCCGGGATACCGCCCGACTTCTACTGGCCGCTGGCCGATCAGTTGCGTTAGGCGAAAGGGCCGCGTTCGGGCGCGCGGCCTCCAGAGGTGGCCGCATGGTCCGACCGTCCGCCGCAGGCAGAAACCGCGCCGCGCTGCGGGCTCAACTTCGCCGAGCAACACCTTAATATCGGCGGTTTTTCGCCAAAGATTTCACTTTCCCGCAACAGTTGCGACCTATCGCGCCGCGAGACTTGCCCGCCGGTTGACCTGCGCGTAAGGAGTTGGGCCAAGGCGTCGGACTGGGGATCGAGCGCCGCTATTGGGATGGGACAAAGGACGAGCCTTTTGCGTACACGCCTCGCGATCAAACTGCACGCCTTCTTGGAACGGAATTTCCCCGAGCGCCGCGTGTTCCTGAAATCCGACAAAGACACGCGCTTTATCCGCCTGCGTCCCGTGACTCAGCTTATCGCCTTTGCGGGCAGCGCCCTTGTCGTTGCATGGGCCATCGTTGCCACCGCCATCATCCTGATGGATTCCATCGGTGCCGGGAATTTCCGCGAACAGGCCAAACGCGAACAGCGCACTTATCAGGCCCGTCTTGATGCCTTGGCCGCGCAGCGTGACAGCCGCGCCGAAGAAGCACTGGCCGCGCAGGAACGCTTCAACGCCTCTCTTGAGCAGGTTTCGGTCATGCAGTCGCAACTGCTGGAATCCGAAACCCGCCGCCGCGAGCTTGAAACCGGGATCGAGGTGATTCAGGCGACGCTGCGCAACACGATGAAGCAACGCCAAAGCGTCGAAGAACGTCTGGCCACGCTGAAAGAACAGATCGAATCCGGTGAAGCCTCTGTCGCGTCCGCCGGAAATGGCGCGGGCGCGCCGGTCGATATCCTAGCCGATGCGCTGGCCCGCACCGCGGCGGAACGTGACCAAGTGGTGGCCGATGCCCGCGAAGCACTGCTGCGCGCCGACGAGATGGAAGCCGAACTGGCGCTCATGCAGGACAAGAACGATCAGATCTTCCGCCAGCTGGAAGAGGCGATGACCGTGTCCGTGGCTCCGCTGGACAAGATGTTCCGCGCCGCCGGGCTTAGCACCGATCGCATTATCGAACAGGTCCGCCGGGGCTATTCGGGGCAAGGCGGCCCGCTGACGCCGCTGACATTCTCCACCCGTGGCGAAGAGGCCAGCGCCGACACGCTGCGCGCCAACCGCCTGCTGAACCAGATGGACCGCCTGAACCTGTACCGGATCGCCGCGCAGAAGGCCCCGTTTGCCAACCCTGTAAAGGATTCCTTCCGCTTCACTTCCGGCTTCGGCACACGCCGCGACCCCAAGACGGGCGGTCGCCGTATGCACAAGGGCGTCGATTTCGCCGCCGGGACCGGTACGCCGATCTACTCCACTGCCGATGGCGTCGTGGTCCACGCGGGCTGGTCGTCGGGCTATGGCCGTCTGGTGAAGATCCAGCACGAGTTCGGCATCGAAACCCGCTATGCGCATCTGTCCAAAATGCGCGTGAAGGTTGGACAAAGGGTCTCGCGCGGGCAGCGGATCGGTGATATGGGAGCCTCTGGACGGGTAACGGGGGTGCACCTGCACTATGAAGTCCGTGTCGGCGGTGAAGCCGTGAACCCGATGATCTACATCAAGGCAGCGAACGATGTTTTCTAAGAGCAAAATCAACGAACCCGGCCCCAAAGCAGACGCGCCCAAGGCCGACGCACCGGAAAAAGCAAGCCCTGCGCCAGCCGCGCCTTCCAGCGACTACAAGCCGAACACGCCGCCCAAGGCGAAGCCGCCGGCCTCGCTTCTGTCTGCGGACCTGCACATCACCGGCAATGTCAAAACGACCGGCGATATTCAGGTCGAAGGCACTGTCGAAGGCGATATCCGCGCCCATCTTCTGACCATCGGCGAGAGCGCGACGATTCGCGGCGAAGTGATCGCGGATGACGTGGTGATCAATGGCCGCATCGTCGGCTGCGTGCGCGGCCTCAAGGTCCGCCTGACCTCCACCGCGCGGGTCGAGGGCGACATCATCCACAAGACCATCGCAATCGAAAGCGGTGCGCATTTCGAAGGCTCCGTGCAGCGTCAGGACGATCCGATCTCCGGCAACGTCCCGAAACAGCCGCAACAAGCCCACGCCGCGCCGCAGCCGAAACCGGCACAGCCCGGCCAAAGCTGACCCCGGATACCACCGTGACAACGACCCAGACGCCGCAGGACACCCCTGCGGCGCTTTCTGTTTCGGACGCGCTTTGCGCCCCAAAGGATCGCCGCTTTGTGCTGATCGCCGCGATATTGGCGTCGGCGCTGGGGTTCATCGACGGCACCGTGACAGCCATCGCCCTGCCCGCCATGCGCAGTACGCTGGGCGCGGGACTGGCCGAGGCCCAGTGGATTCACAACGCTTACATGCTGATGCTGTCGGCGCTGATCCTGGTGGGCGGCGCAATTGGCGACCGCTTTGGGCTGGCGCGGGTCTTCGGTATCGGCATTGCCTTGTTCGTCGCCGCCTCCCTGCTGTGCGCGGTGGCGCCAACGGCGCTGTTCCTGATCGTGGCGCGCGGGCTGCAAGGCATTGGCGCGGCGATCATGGTGCCCGGCTCTCTTGCCATCATCGCCCGCGCCTATCCCCGCGCAGAGCGAGGCCGCGCCATCGGTATCTGGGCGGCGGCATCGTCCCTGACGACCGCGCTGGGGCCGATCATTGGCGGGCTGGCCCTGACCTTTGGCGGGCCAGAGATGTGGCGCTGGGTCTTCGCGGTGAACCTGCCCTTGGGCGGCGTGGCGATCTGGCTGCTGTACAGCCGAACCCAACGGGACGTCGCGCGGCCGGGGGCCCGGCTTGATATGGCCGGGGCGCTGACTGCGACACTGGCCCTGCTGGCCCTGGCATGGGGGCTGACCGCGTCAGAGGACGGGCCTGACTGGCTTTGGGTCGGGATCGGGCTTGCGGGCCTGGCCCTGTTCCTGCGCATCGAAGCGCGCCAGGCCGTACCGATGATGCCGCTGACCCTGTTCAATGCGCCCGTCTTCGCCGCCGCGAACCTGCTGTCCTTCACGCTCTATTCCGCTTTGGCGCTGATGTTCTTCTTCATGCCGATGACCTTCATCGCGGGTTGGGGCGTCAGCGAGATCGAAGCCTCTGCCGCCTTCGCGCCCATCTCTGTCTTCATGGCGCTGATCTCGTCACGCGCGGGCAAGCTGGCGGACCGCATTGGCCCGGCCCCGCTGATCCTGCCGGGCAGCCTTGTGGTCGCGGCAGGCTATGGGGTGATCGGCTGGCTTGCCCCGGCGCAGGACTTCTGGCAGCATATGCTGCCGGGCTTCTGCATCATCGGTTTCGGAATGGCGCTGGTGGTCGCGCCGCTCTCTGCTGCGGTGATGGGCGCGGTGGAGGAGCATCACTCCGGCATCGCCTCTGGCATCAATAACGCGATCACGCGGCTTGCCGCCTTGCTCTCGGTCGCAGCGCTCAGCGGGGTCGTCGCGGCGCTGTACCAAGCTGCGGGCGGGCTGGCGAGTTTCGGGATCGAAAGCGATACGACAGGCCATGTGGCCGCGATGAATGTGGCCTTTCGGGGCGTGGCGTGGATCGCGTCAGCCCTGGCCCTGCTAAGCGCCCTGATCGCGCTGCGCCTGCCGGGCGGGCTGCGCAGATGAGATACGGCGCGGCCATGCCTTGCACAGCCGCGCCGCATATCCTGCCCAACCAAAAGCGTCGTTACTTGGCGGCCCGGCGGCGGCGACCGGCCAGCCCCAATCCAGCCAAGGCCGTCCCGAACAGCACCGCGCCCGCCGGAAGCGGCACCGGGGCCAAGGCATCTGCGAAAACGATGTTTTCCCAGGATGTCAGCGTCAGGTCAGTCTGCCCCAGCGCGCCAAAAATGCTCAACTTGAAGACATCGCCGCCCAGATCGGTCAGCAGCGTTTCGATGCTGGCGACCCCTTCGAAGATCAGCGTGTCCTCACCTTCGCCGCCCGCGAACAGGCTGCCATCCGCGAAAAGCCCGGTGGTCATGTCGAAGAAGCTGGCATCAAAGACCATCAGATCCGCGCCTGCGCCGAAATCCGCGCCGCCTGCGATCTCGCTTCCAGTGACATTCAGCAAGGCGTCATCGCCTTGGCCCAGAAACAGCGCGGTGCCCTCGGTGCCTTCGATCAGGCCCGCGTTCGACACGAACTGGCTGGCCGTATCCGCATCATCCGTATTCACACCGATGGTGCCGCTGATGATGCCAAAATTCTCGATCACCGATTCCGACGCGCCCGGATCATAGTCGATCGCCGCGTTGGTCACCGACAGGATCGTGCCTTCGTTGTAGATATAGCCGCTGTCGATATCGATCGCGTCCTGCGCTTCCAGCGTGAGATCGGCGGCAATATCGGCTGCGGTCTGGGTGTTCTCGATGGTTCCGTAATTTTCGATGAACGCGCCCTCGCCCACTTGGATCGCATCATCAAAGCCAAAGATGCCGCCTGCGTTGTAGATCACCGCGTTGTCGCCAGCTTCCACCGCTTCGTTCTCAAGCGACTGGATCACCGCCCCAAAGGCGTTGTCGAGCACCAACCCATCGCCGACGGTGATGCCCTTGTCGACGGCGGTCATCTCGCCGAAATTGAGCACGCTCACATCGTTTGCCGGGCCCGTCGCGCTTTCGCCCTGGATCAGGTCATCGCCCGCGGCAATCACGCCGTAGTTTTCCAGATACAGCCCGTCGCCGCCCTTGATCGCGTCACCGCCGGCCACGATGGTCGCCGTGCCGTTCAGACGCCCGCCATTGTAGATTTCCAGGTCAGAGGCCGGATCGCCATCCTCGTTCTCGCCGACAATGGCGTGGTCCGGCGCTGCGATCAGACCCTGATTTGCCACCACCAGACCTTCACCGCCGACAATCGCTTCGTCGCCGCCGATGATGCTGCCGCTATTGGAGATGAAGGCCCCGTCGTCCTGAAGCTTGATCGCGTCATCGCCGCTGGCCGAGGTGTCGATCACCGCGTCGGTTTCGACAATCACGACAACATCCTTGCTGCCATCATCAAGCGCGCGGGTTTCAATCGAATCCGGGCCGTCGAAAATATCGGTCGCGGTGCAGGTGACGGTATCGCCGCCACCCGGCGAGAGGTCGTCACAATCGGCAACTGCCATTGTTGCGAAGGAAAAAGGCGCGGCTGCAAGTGCCGTCGTCATCAAAAGGCGTTTCATCAGTGTCCCCAGCTTATAATCTGTTTTCTGCCTAAGACCGTCAGATGACAGACGTGTGACAGATCACACCAAAGCCGGGAACACTGCTAACTTCTTCGCTGCCAAGCCTTATTCGGTGACAGTCACAGTTTTCATCACGTCTGGCTGGCCGCTGACCGCGCCCGAACGCCCGTCGCCGCGCTTGATCTGATCGACGACATCCATGCCGTCGACCACGCGGCCAACAACGGTGTATTGCCCGTTCAGGAAGTGACCCGGCGCGAACATGATGAAGAACTGGCTATTGGCCGAGTTCGGATCATTGGTGCGCGCCATGCCGACGATCCCGCGATCATAGGGCACTTCGGAAAATTCCTGCGGCAGATCGGGATAGGAAGATCCCCCCGTGCCCGCGCGGCGCATATCCATGCCCAGCTTGCCGTTCGACACGTCGCCGGTCTGTGCCATGAAGCCTTCGATCACACGGTGAAAGACCACGCCGTCATAGGCACCTTCGGCGGCCAGGGTCGTGATCCGCTCTACGTGCTGCGGGGCGACGTCTTCGAGCAGGTCGATCTTGATGGTGCCATTGGCCCCCTCGCCTTCGACGGTGATCTCGATCCCGCTGGCAAGCGCCGGGCTTGCCATCAGCGCCAGTGCCGCGATCAGCTTACGCATCGGCGGCAACCTTCACGCTGATCATGCGATCGGGATCGGCGGGCGGCTCGCCACGGGTGATCGCATCCACATGTTCCATCCCCGAAATAACGCGGCCATAGACCGTGTATTGCCCATTCAGGAAATGGTTGTCGGAGAAGTTGATGAAGAACTGGCTGTTGGCGCTGTTCGGGTTGGCCGAACGGGCCGCACCCAGCGTGCCGCGATCATGGGGCAGCTTGGAGAATTCCGCCGGAAGGTCCGGCTTGTCCGACCCGCCCGTGCCCGCCATACGGATGTTGAAATCCTGTTCCATATTGCCGTTGGCCACGTCGCCGGTCTGCGCCATGAAGCCGTCGATCACACGGTGAAAGCAGACATTGTCATAGGCGCCTTCGCGGGCCAGTTCCTTCATCCGCGCGGAATGTTCCGGCGCCACGTCGGGCAGCAGTTCGATAACGACCTGTCCGCCTTTCAGTTCGATCAGAATGGTGTTTTCGGGGTCCTTGATCTCGGCCATCGTGGCGATCTCCTTGGTCTGAGAATTTCCGCCGTTGGTACGTGCTTGTCCGGGGAATGCCAAGGGAGGCGTGCGCCTTTCTCGCCCCGCCGGAAAAATGCCGCGCAGACGGCCCTGCCCATTCCGCCATTGACCCGCGCTGCCGAACGCGGTGAAAGGGCGGCGGATCAATCTATTTTGCAACCCAAAGCGGGGGATATGACATGGGCTGGAAGACGCTGGACGATTTGGAACTGAGCGGCAAACGGGTGCTGACCCGCGTCGATATCAACGTCCCGATGGAGGATGGCCGCGTCACTGACAGCACGCGCATCGACCGCATCGCGCCCACCGTCCATGACATCCGCGCCAAGGGCGGCTCGCCCATCCTGCTGGCGCATTTCGGACGGCCCAAGGGCAAGCCGGTCCCCGAAATGTCGCTACGCCAGCTTGTCGAACCGCTGGAAGCGGCCTTTGGCTGCGCCGTGACCTTCGTGGAGCGCCCCGCGCGCGACTGGATCGACGCGCAGCCTGCCGATGCGGTGATCCTTGTGGAAAACACCCGCTTTTCCCCGATGGAAGAAGCGAACGACCCGCAAATGGCGCAATTTCTAGCCGGGCTGGGCGATGTCTATTGCAACGACGCGTTCTCTGCCGCGCACCGCGCCCATGCGTCGACCGAAGGGGTGGCGCATCTGCTGCCCTCTTGCGCGGGCCGTCTGATGCAGGCGGAGCTGGAAGCGCTGGAGGCCGCGCTGTCCAAGCCGAAGCGCCCGGTTGTGGCCGTGGTCGGCGGGGCCAAGGTCTCCACCAAGCTGGAACTTCTGGGCAATCTGGTCAGCAAGGTCGATACGCTGGTGATCGGCGGCGGCATGGCCAACACCTTCCTTGCGGCGCAAGGGGTCGATGTGGGCAAGTCGCTGGCCGAGCATGACATGACCGGCACCGCGTCCGAGATCATGGAAAAGGCGCAGGCGGCGGGCTGCACGATCCTGCTGCCCTCTGACGTGGTGGTGGCGCGCGAATTCAAAGCCGGGGCGGCGCATGAAACCGTCGCGGCCGATGCCTGCCCTGCCGATGCCATGATCCTTGATGCCGGCCCCGAAAGCGTCAAAGCCATCACCGCCGCCTTCGAGGCCGCAAAGACGCTGATCTGGAATGGCCCGCTGGGCGCGTTCGAGATCGAGCCTTTCGACACCGCCACCAATGCCGCAGCGCAGGCCGCAGCCGCCGCGACAAAGGCAGGCACGCTGATTTCGGTCGCCGGCGGGGGCGATACGGTCGCGGCGCTGAACAAGGCGGGCGCGGCCGATGACTTCACCTATATTTCCACCGCCGGGGGCGCGTTCCTCGAATGGATGGAAGGCAAAACCCTGCCCGGCGTCGCCGCCCTGTCGTAATCCGGCCCGGCGCGCGCTATCGCACCGAAAATATGCGAAAAATCGGGGAAAACCGCCGGTTTTTCACCCATCGGGGATTCACAAGACGAATCACCTGTGGCATAGTGGTTTCACGCACCCGGCAAGAGGCGCGGCCACAAGGCAAGGCAGTATTCAGATGACCCGCAGATTTCTTCGCAGCAGCCCCGCATCGTTCGGACCGCTTTTGTTTTTCGCGGTGGCCTTTGCGCTGAGCCTTTATTTCACCTTTGCTGCGGTTCAGGGCGATTACGGGTTGTTCCGCCGGGCCGAAATCGGCGCCGAAACCCGCGAGATGCAAAGCCAGCTGGACGCCGTCAATGCCGAGGTCGCGCGCATGGAAAACATGACGCGGCGCCTGTCGGATGAATATCTGGACATCGACCTGCTGGACCAGCAAGCCCGGTCGATCCTTGGCATGACCCGCGCCGACGAAATCGTCATCCGTTAAGCCCCTATTCCCCCATGTTCTGACCGGCTTCCCGCCATGCGTTATGTGCATAGGTGATCCACACCCTTGTCTCTCGCTTTCTGCTGCGGCATGGTTTAGAAAATAGTTTAACACTAAACTATTGCTCTGGGAGGAGAACGCATGGCGGCTCGCAGGACGACAAAGAAGTCGAATGTTTCGGCGGATGAACTCAAGGCATATTACCGGGACATGTTGCTGATCCGGCGCTTCGAAGAGAAGGCCGGGCAGCTTTACGGCATGGGTCTGATCGGTGGCTTCTGTCACCTTTATATCGGGCAGGAAGCCGTTGTGGTCGGGCTTGAGGCCGCGGCAGAGGAAGGCGACAAGCGCATCACCTCTTACCGCGATCACGGGCATATGCTGGCCTGCGGGATGGACCCGAACGGCGTGATGGCCGAACTGACCGGGCGCGAAGGCGGCTATTCCAAGGGCAAGGGCGGCTCCATGCACATGTTCTCGAAAGAGAAGCATTTCTATGGCGGCCACGGCATCGTTGCCGCGCAGGTGCCGCTGGGTGCGGGCCTTGCCTTTGCGGACAAGTACAAGGGCAATGGTCGCGTGACCTTCACCTATTTCGGCGACGGCGCCGCGAACCAGGGCCAGGTCTATGAGACCTTCAACATGGCCGCGCTTTGGGATCTGCCGGTCATTTTCGTGATCGAGAACAACCAATACGCCATGGGTACGGCGCAAAAACGCTCCACCTCGACCGAGGATATCCACACGCGCGGCGCGCCGTTCGGCATTCCCGGCGAAATCGTCGACGGGATGGATGTGCTGGCGGTCAAGGAAGCGGGCGAAAAGGCCGTGGCGCACTGCCGCTCGGGCAAGGGCCCCTATATCCTTGAGATCAAGACCTACCGCTATCGCGGCCACTCCATGTCGGACCCGGCCAAATACCGGACCCGCGAAGAGGTCCAGAAGATGCGCGAAGAGCGCGACCCGATCGAAGCGGTCCGCGCGATGCTGCTGACGGGCAAACATGCGAGCGAGGATGACCTCAAGGCGATCGACAAAGAGATCAAGGAGATCGTCAACGCCTCTGCCGAGTTCTCGAAAGAAAGCCCCGAGCCCGCGCTCGAAGAGCTTTGGACTGACATCTACGCCGAAACGGCACCGCAGAACGCTTAACGGGAGGCACAGACTATGGCTACCGAAATTCTTATGCCCGCGCTGTCCCCCACGATGGAGGAAGGCACGCTGGCCAAATGGCTTGTGAAGGAGGGCGACACCGTGTCCTCCGGCGATATTCTGGCCGAAATCGAAACCGACAAAGCGACGATGGAATTCGAAGCGGTCGATGAAGGGGTGATCGGGAAAATCCTGATCGAGGAAGGCAGCGAAGGCGTCAAAGTGAACACGCCGATTGCCGTTCTGGTCGAGGAAGGCGAAGACGTGCCCGCAGATGCCGGGCAATCCGCGCCTGACGCTGCGCCCGCCGAAGCGCCTGCCGCCGACGCACCTGCTGTGGCGGCCCCGGCCGAAGCGCCCGCCGCGCCGCAGACCGATAGCAGCCCCGATTGGCCGTCCGATGCCCCGATGGCGTCGCAGACCGTCCGCGAGGCGCTGCGCGATGCCATGGCCGAAGAGATGCGCTCGGATGAGGCTGTGTTCCTGATGGGCGAGGAAGTTGCCGAGTATCAGGGCGCCTACAAGATCAGCCAAGGGTTGCTGGATGAATTTGGTGACAAGCGCGTGATCGACACGCCCATCACCGAACATGGCTTTGCCGGGATCGGGGTCGGTGCGGCTTTTGGCGGTCTGCGCCCGATTGTCGAATTCATGACCTTCAACTTCGCGATGCAGGCGATCGACCAGATCATCAACTCCGCCGCGAAGACGCTGTACATGTCCGGCGGTCAGATGGGTTGCCCCATCGTGTTCCGCGGCCCCAACGGGGCTGCCGCACGTGTTGGCGCGCAGCACAGCCAGGATTATGCCGCGTGGTATATGCAGATCCCCGGCCTGAAAGTGGCGATGCCCTATTCCGCCGCCGACTATAAGGGCCTGATGAAGACCGCGATCCGCGATCCGAACCCGGTGATCTTCCTTGAGAACGAAATCCTCTATGGCCGCGCGTTTGACGTGCCGCAGGTGGATGACCTGACCGTGCCCTTCGGCAAGGCCCGCATCTGGCGCGAGGGCGAGGACGTCACCATCGTCAGCTTCGGCATTGGGATGCAATATGCTCTCGAAGCGGCCGAAAAACTGGCCGAGGACGGGATCAGCGCCGAGGTGATCGACCTGCGCACCCTGCGCCCGATGGATACCGGCGCGATCATCAAATCGGTGATGAAGACCAATCGCTGCGTGACCGTCGAAGAAGGCTGGCCGCAGCCATCGGTCGGCAGCTACATCAGCGGGGTATTGATGCAGGAAGCGTTCGATTATCTCGACGCGCCCGTGATCAACTGCACCGGCAAGGATGTTCCCATGCCCTATGCTGCGAACCTTGAAAAGCATGCGCTTGTGACCACCGATGAGGTGATCAAAGCCGTGCGCGACGTGACCTACAGATAAGGAGCGACAGAAATGCCCATCGAAGTTTTGATGCCCGCCCTGTCGCCCACGATGGAAGAAGGCACGCTGGCAAAATGGCTGGTCAAGGAAGGCGACACCGTCTCTTCCGGCGACCTGATTGCCGAGATTGAAACCGACAAGGCCACCATGGAATTCGAAGCCGTGGATGAAGGCGTGATCGGCAAGATCCTGATCGAGGAAGGCAGCGAAGGGGTGAAAGTGAATACGCCCATCGCCGTGCTGCTTGAGGACGGAGAAAGCGCCGACGATATCGGTACAGCCTCTGCCGCGCCCAAGCCGGACACCGCCGCCCCCGCGCAAGCCCCGAAAGAGGCGGAAGGCCAGGCCGAGGCTGAGGCCCCAGCCGCCCCGGCGGCGCCCACCAAGGACGGCACGCGCGTCTTCGCCTCCCCGCTGGCCCGGCGTATCGCCGCGCAAAAGGGCTTGGACTTGGCGCAGATCAAGGGCTCCGGCCCGCATGGCCGCATCGTCAAGGCAGATGTCGAAAACGCGACGGCCGCGCCCAAAGCCGCCGATGCCGGTGCGCCCAAGGCACAGGCTGCCGCCCCAGCGGCCGCGGCCCCTGCCGGCCCGTCCGCCGATGCTATCGCCAAGATGTATGAAGGCCGCGAATACGAAGAGATCAAGCTGGACGGGATGCGCAAGACCATCGCCGCACGCCTCACCGAGGCAAAGCAGCAGATTCCGCATTTCTACCTGCGCCGCGACATCAAGTTGGACGCGCTTCTGGCGTTCCGCTCGCAGCTCAACAAGCAGCTGGAAGCCCGCGGCGTGAAGCTGTCGGTGAATGACTTCATCATCAAGGCCTGCGCGCTGGCATTGCAAACGGTGCCGACCGCCAACGCGGTTTGGGCCGGGGACCGGGTGCTGCAACTGAAGCCGTCGGATGTGGCCGTCGCGGTCGCGATCGAAGGCGGGCTGTTCACCCCGGTTCTGAAGGATGCCGATATGAAATCGCTCTCTGCCCTGTCGGCAGAGATGAAAGACCTCGCCTCCCGCGCCCGCGACCGCAAGCTCGCGCCGCATGAATATCAGGGCGGCAGCTTCGCGATTTCCAACCTGGGCATGTTCGGGATCGACAATTTCGACGCGGTCATCAACCCGCCCCATGGCGCGATCCTCGCGGTGGGTGCCGGGGTCAAGAAACCCGTCGTCAACGATGCCGGAGAGGTCGACGTCGCCACGGTCATGTCCGTCACGCTGTCTGTCGATCACCGCGTCATCGATGGCGCATTGGGCGCAGAACTGCTGACGGCGATCAAGGACAACCTTGAGAACCCGATGACCATGCTGGCCTGATCCCCCACCGCCGGGGGTGCCATGAGGGGGACGTCCCCCTCATGAATGGATCACTTGAAAGCCGGGGCATCGCTCCGGCTTTTTCCGTTTAGCTGCCCATCCGGTAGCCGGGCGTTGACTGCGACAGCGCGATTTCCTCTTCGGTCATCGCCTCTGCCACGCCCTCGAACAGCGGAGTGGACAAGTAGCGTTCGCCTGTATCGGGCAACATGCACAGGATGACCGACCCTTCGGGCGCGGTTTCCGCCAGCTTCATCGACACGGCAAAGGTGGAGCCGCCGGAAATCCCGGTAAAGATCCCCTCCTCCGCCGCCAGTCGCCGCGACCATGCGATCCCGTCGGGACCAGCCACCGGGATCAGATCGTCATACAGCTTCTTGTCCAGCGCCTCTTGCAGGACCCAGGGAATGAAATCCGGCGTCCAACCCTGAATCGGGTGCGGGTTGAAGTTCGGATGCCCTTCGGTCGGTTGGTGATCTTCGTTGCGGGTGTTCACATAGCCTGACGCAACCAATGCCGCATTGGCCGGCTCGGTCAGGATCAGCTTGGTCTCCGGCCGTTCCTTGCGCATCACGCGGCCCAGCCCGGTAATCGTGCCGCCCGTCCCATAACCCGACACGATGTAATCCAGATTGGACCCTTCGAAATCCGCCAGAATTTCCCGCGCGGTCGTGTTTTCATGAATGTCGGCATTGGCCGAGGTTTCGAACTGCGAGGCCAGGAACCAGCCATTCGCCTCTGCCAATTCCTTGGCTTTGGAATACATGCCGAAGCCCTTGGCCTCTTTCGGTGTCAGGACGACCTTGGCACCCAGAAACCGCATGAGCCGCCGCCGTTCGACCGAGAAGCTCTCCGCCATTGTCACCACCAGCGGATAGCCCTTGGCCGCGCAGACCATCGCCAGACCGATGCCCGTATTGCCAGAGGTCGCTTCAACCACGGTCTGTCCCGGCGTCAAGGCGCCGCTGCGCTCTGCCGCCTCGATGATGTTCAACGCCAGCCGGTCCTTCACCGAGCCCGCCGGATTGAACGCCTCGAACTTCACATAGACATCCACGTTCTTCGGCGCGATGCGATTGATCTTGATGGTCGGCGTGTCCCCGACCGTATCGAGAATGCTGTCATAGCGCTTGCCGCGCCCATTGGTCTGACGAATGGTCATGGGATGCCCCTCTGCTTTCGGTCCATTGACGCCAACATAGGAACGCAAGCCGCGGTATTGCCAGAGTGCGGGGGGAAATCAGGAACAGAGTTCCGGAATTCCACCACGTGCCGAGACACCGTTCCCGCTCAATCGGGTTCTGGGCAGCCTCAAAATCGGATGCGGGCGCGCACGCCAAGCGCAGGACGGGCGACTTTGTTTGCGAAATATAAGGTCGGTTGTGCGGACGAACCTGTCGTTCGCTTATCTGAACGCAATGACCGCTCCCAGCCCAAAGCGGTCTATCGCAACTTAACTAAACTACGAACTAGCTTCCGAGATCGCCACTGTCAGTTTCCGTCTTTTCCAGAACAGAAAAATCCATTTCGTGAGTAAATTCAATGATGTTTGCTGCCATGGCAATAAATGACGCAAATATGATTGAGACACACGTTGCGTAGACAACCCATCCGGCCAAATCATCAGATAAGCCTGTATGTGCAATGTATAAAATACTAGCGATTGCGAGCAGCCACAAAGCAAGCAGGATCATGGATAAGAACCCCACTAAGACGCCATAAAAGATCCGTCCAGGCGCTGAGATTCTAAACCCGGGTTCCCGACCGTTAACTGGGGCCGATTGACAGTACTTCACGAACAGCCACGTCGGAGTACGAGCAGCGGTAAATAAGTCGGGATCGAGCTTGTTCTTTGCCATTACATCACTTGCCACAGCGAAAATCACCGCGTTGTATAACTGTATTGAAAGAAAAGAGTAGGTAATCATTAAGACGCTAAGAGATGCCGCGATCAGGCAAAGCTCCAGAAATGACGGTACATCTGCTATTGATGCGCCTGTTCCGGGGATTTGAATGTTTCCCCCATTCCAAGCGATAAAAGCTAAGAACAGCGAAATCGTGAGAGAGCGAAGGATATTATTTTGCTGAGCTTCAAGTTGTTCCCTTTGTTTCACCAAACCTTCGAGGACGGCTTCATTGACTTCTTTTAAGTCAAGCCGTTTCTGCCGCCGAAGTTCATCGGCGGTAAACATACTAGCACGAACATAGAGACTTTTCTTTAGGGTGTAGCGTTCTGTCATGTCACCTAGTCAATTTAGAAGCGCAATTGTTCCCATACACTGGCATTCTGTGCAAGCAAAGCTGACATGAGCCCGACTTTGCAGAGGTCGCTATCTGCGCATAGCTACCATTCGTTCTCCGCGCAGCATCGGTTGCTCTGGGCTCCCTCCCGCCGTTTCTGCAAGCAAAACGCGGTTCGGGGCGGCACTCAAGCCGCAGTATGAAACCACGGCCAGACGATTGCTCGACCAGCCGCGTTTGTCGGTGCCGCGTCAGACCGCAGCTAAAATTCAGCTATCCTTGCCCAGCATGTGGTCCATATTGACCGAGGGCTGATCGCACCCCGCCTCGCCCACGATGCGTGCCGGGATACCCGCGACGGTCTTGCAGCTTGGCACTTCTTCCAGCACCACGGACCCGGCGGCAATACGCGAGCAGTCGCCAATCTTGATATTGCCCAGCACTTTCGCGCCCGCGCCGATCAACACGCCGTTGCCGATTTTCGGGTGGCGGTCCTGCTCTTCCTTGCCGGTGCCGCCCAAGGTGACGGAATGCAGCATGGACACGTTGTCGCCCACCACCGCCGTTTCACCGATCACGATGGAATGGGCGTGGTCGATCATGATGCCCTTGCCGACCTTGGCCGCCGGATGGATATCGACGCCGTAGATTTCGGAAATGCGCATCTGGAAGAAATAAGCCAGATCGTATTTTCCCTCCATCCACAGGTGATGCGCCACGCGATAGGATTGCACCGCCTGATAGCCCTTGAAATAAAGGATCGGCTGAAGGAACCGGTGGCAGGCCGGGTCACGCTCATAGACGGCCATCAGGTCCGCCCGCGCCGCTTCCACCAGGCCCGGCTCGGCCTTGTAAGCGTCATCGACGATTTCGCGCACGACGACCATCGACATCTCGTTCGACGCAAGTTTCGCCGCGATCCGGTAGCTTAGCGCGCGTTCGATGCTTTTGTGGTGCAGGATACAGGCGTGGATGAAGCCGCCCATCAAAGGCTCATCGACAACGGCTTGCCGGGCTTCGGAAGCAATCCGGTCCCAGATCGGATCGATTGCGGCGATTTTTCTTTGCGCTTCGGCCATGCTCTTGCATCCTTGCTGGTTCGCGTCCCCTTTATGCCAGATAGGGACGAAAACCTAAATGCAAATACATGTGACAGCCCATCACGGACATGAATGGGAATGGCGCGTCACGGTGCAGGCCGTCACAGCCCCCGTTTTCAGGGGCGGTCGGCCCGGCCCGGCTGCAACATGAGATGCCCCAGAACCAAACGCAGGCACCCGGCGTAATCGGGATCGTCAAGGCGCGGTTCGGGCAGGCGCGGATGCTGCGCAGCCCATCCGGCAAGCGATCCGTCCCCAAAGGCCGGGTGCCGCGTCCGGTGCTGTATCCGGTAACGATCGGCGATCTCGGCCTCCCTGAAGGCCCGGCGACAAATCGCGCCGCGTTGCTCGCGCGGCTGGGCCAAAAGCATTCGGCCCAGCTGAACAAGGTCATCATGCAACACGGGCCGCATCAAAGAGTGACCTGAACCCGCGATGCGATACCCGCCCCAAACCGGTCGGACAGTTGCGCGACCCGGAACTCCACCGTGCCAGTGACGCCATCGCTTTGGCGCAGCGTGTCCGGATATGTCCATTCCGGCGCGGTCGTTTCCACTTCGCGTACGACGCCGCCATCGGCCCAGACTTGCAGCAGGTAACGTTCGCTGTCTTCGCCCAGTGGCACCTCGCCATCCCAATTGTCGCCCTCAATCCGGGTTCGCCGGATCCAACTGATCGCGGTATCCCCCGTCGCGCCGATATGCGCCCGCAGATGCGCCGGGGAATAGGGCCGCAAGCCATTGCCGTCGAAGGCGTGTTCTAGGTGCTGATAGCTCGGATCATCATATCCACGCTTGGCGGGGCCAATGCGGAAATGCTGATCGACCTGGCGCAAATTCGACCCAAAGTCGATCTGCTGCGCCGCGCCGTTGAGCAGAACAAACCAGCTGCCCGCGGGCCAGACATCGGGGATCAACCCATCCGTGCCCTGCTGGCCGCGCAGCATCCGCTGGACCCGGTAGACGCCCGGCTCTGTGAGTTCGGCCTCTGCGAATTGCACCAGTTCCCAATTGCCCGGCGTGCCGTCCCCAATCGCAGCAAGATTGCCGCCCGCGAAGACCGCTGTATCCTCGGCGCGCTCCAACTGGCCGGAAATCAGGGCGACGTCCAGTTGAGCAGCCCGATCCCAAACCCCATGCGGCGCGGCCAACAACGGCGTGCGGATCTGCCCCATGACAGAGCGTGTCGGCAATTGGGTGTTCAGCGTGTAATTGCTGTCCGTCGCGGATCGATAGACAGCGACCGCGCCGGGCCAACGCGATGCCGTCGCAACCACATGAGGCGCATGGGCCACCTCATCGCCGCGCATCAGCGGCAGATCAAGAAACAGCGGCGTAACCGGAACCGCTGGTGTAAAAGGCCGCACCGGGGGCGCGTCGTCCACCACATCCGCAGGCGTATAGACCGATCGCTCCATCCGCACCGCATCCACGATCTGCAACGCGCCCTGCTCGACCCGGTCCACGCGGTAACGCGCATCGGTGCCAAGGCTGATCACGTCCCCGGCCCCGACGTTGAAGGCCGACGGCGGCAAGGCAAACCGGACACGGTTGCGCGCCACGCGGGCCTCGGCCAACCATCGCTCTGCGGTTTGGCGGCCCTCGCCGCGGGTCAGGGCCAGCGGCAGTTCTGATGTCGAAACCGCATGTGTCGCTTCGTTGGGCAAGACGGCTTCTTCCGCCGCCGCGTCGTAATCTGCATCTGCCTGAACGAATTGCAGCCGCACACGCCCGGACATCTCAAGCTCGGACTCGCGCTCATACTCCGCCGCGCCCTCGATCTCGCCATCGCGGGCCAGCATATCGGGATCAAGCGTCACCACGTCCTGCCGGTCGCGCATCACGAAATGCAACACACCATCCCGTTCAACCGCATCGAACCCGTAACGCAACATCAGCGGCTGTAGCGCGGCGCGCGCGGAATCCACATTCGACACCGTATAGCCACGCACATAGCCAAACAGCTTGCTGGTATCGATATCGGACAGCCCGGCCTTGCCGCAGATCTCTTCCACGACCGATGCCAAGGGCCGCGCCGAAGTGCGCCCGTTGATCCAATGCCCCCGCGCGAAGTTCTCCCCATCGCTCCACAGCGTTCGGTTGTTGGGAAAGAACGGGAAGGGCCGTGCATCCCAAGACCAGACGAATGCGCGCGACATATCCACCATCGGCCCGCCATAGACGTCGGAGATCGGGTTATTCACCGGCTCGGCGTAATAGCTGTTATACGCCTGAAGATACTGCATCTGGATCAACTCATCGCGGGCGCCATTGGAAAACGCGGGCAACTGGCTTTCAGAGCTTTTCGCATCCAGAAACTTGTTCGGTTGGTTCGTGCTTTTGTCGACCGCCGCGCAGCCATATTCCGTGAACCAGATCGGTTTTGACTGCGGCTCCCACGCGGTTGGCTCTGCCTGCTTTACACCCCCGATGCGATCGTGATGCGGGTTGAGCCACCAGTTGCGAATATCCTTGTAGCGCCAGACCCACGGCTCCCCATGCGCGCCATCTTCAATCGGCGTCCGCAGTTGGGCCGCCGCATCCGCCTCGTTGGCGTAATACCAGTCGTAGCCCTCACCGCCCTCGATATTTCCCTGCAAATAGCCAAGGTCATAAATCGATCCGGCACCAGCATCCGCATGATCGTCGCCATCGCGCCAATCCGAAATCGGCATGTAATTGTCGATCCCCACGAAATCGATCTCGTTATCGGCCCAAAGAGGATCAAGGTGGAAGTACCGGTCGCCCGAACCATCCTGCGGGGAATACCCGAAATATTCGGACCAATCGGCGGCATAGCCGATCATCGTGTCATGCCCCAGCAAGGCACGCACATCGCCCGCCAGCTGCCGCAGAAGCGCCACGAAGGGGAAGCTGTTCCCTGCCCCGCGGATTTGCGTCAGGCCGCGCATCTCCGATCCGATACAGAAGGACTGGACCCCGCCCGCCGCCGCGCATAGCGCCGCGTAATGCAGGATGAACCGGGAAAAGCTCCACTCCTCAGGCCCTGTATAGGTGACGTCCTTGCCCGAAACGCTGAAATCCGTCGCCCGCGCAGTGCCGAAAAACGCCGCAACCTGCTGGTCGGCAGTCGATGTGCCGTCGGGAGACCCGGCCTGCCCCGGCGCGATATCCAGCGTAATCCGCCCCCGCCAAGGCAGACGCGCCTGCTCGGTCCCGCCATAGGGGTCGGGCAGCAGGTTGCCTTCCAACTGGTCCATCAGAATGAAAGGATAGAACATGACCGCTTTGCCATGTTCATTGAGCGCTTCGATCGCCTCGATCACCGATTGATCTGTGGGCGTGCCGCCATAGACCGGGTTTCCATCCACCAGATCCATCGGCTCCGCCTCGGCGCGGGACAAACCGGCAACCTGCCAGTTCATGTTCTTGCCTTCGTTCTCGGGCTTTTCGATCTTCGGCCGCAGCTTGCATTCGCCGCAGCGCAGATCGTTACCGAACCAACTGACCACTAGTGAAGCCGCCTGAGCATTCGGCAATTCCTGCGACAATGCATCAAGCGAACAGGCAAAATCCGTCTTGCCAGCGGGCGTGTTGACATTTGCGCTCCAGACGCTGCCGGGTCCGCTGGTATAGTTCACCGGCGTCGTCGCCAGCGTGTATTCACCCGTTCCCGGTACAATCGCGACGGCCTCGATTGCGCGGGTCAAATCCTGCGCCGCGCCCGGCTGTTCCGGCCGGGCCACTTCAAACGAAAACTGCGGGACGCGGTTGCCAAACTGCTCCAGCGCGAGGTCTTCGAACACGACGTAAGCCGTGCCACGATAGGCCGGAACATTGCCCGCGCCTTCGATGGCTTCCATCGTGGGGTCCGGCAACTGATCGGCCCGGCCATAGTAGACATGCATGTTCAGATCATCGATCGCGACCTCCTCGCCATCGGCCCAAATGCGCGCAACGCGGGTGATCTCCCCCTCGCACAGCGCAATGGCGAGACTGACGGAATAGCTGTAGCTCGTCGTCTTCGCGCTGCTTGCCGGCGTTCCCTTGCCGCCGCCAGAGGTGCTGGCCGTCTCGATGAAGTCCGATGCCCAGATGATCTGCCCACCGATCCGCATCCGGCCATAGATGCCGCTGATCGGCTCGCCCTCGCTGGCGCTCGACAGGCGGAACCGATCCACCTTGCCATGTTCGATCTTCTGAGAGCCCTGCCCCAGCAGCTTCTGGTCGATCACCCGCCCCAAAGACGCGCCAACAGCGCGCCCGATCACGGCGGTGGACATACCGGCAATCGACCCGCCGACAGCACCACCAAGCGCCGCGCCTGTCGCGGAAAGAACGAGTGTAGCCATCAGGAAATCTCCTCGGGAAATGCGAAACGCGCCACGACACGGCGGCGCCATGGCAGGGTAAAGGCGCTCTCCAGAACGCCGTGCCCGGAATAGGCATGCACGAAGGTCGGGTAGTCACCGGTTGCGGCCTGCAAACCCAAATGCTTGGCGACACTGCCCGCCCGCATCCGGAACAGAAGAACGTCCCCCGGCGCGACTTGGTCCAAATCCTTCGCAACAAGGTGGCGCTGCGCCGCCCGCCATAACTGTTCATCGCCCTGCGGTTCGGACCAATCGCGCGTATAGGCTGGCATCGGCTCCGGCTCGGCGCCGTAAAGCTCGCGCCAGGCACCGCGCAGCAGGCCCAGGCAATCACAGCCGGCACCGCGCAGCGACTGCTGATGTATGTAGGGCGTTCCAATCCAGCCGCGCGCGGCCGCTACGACATCCGGTCTCACCTGCGTGACCCCCCGGTATTCGCGCCGCTCGACTTGGGCACCGCCACCAACCAATCCTCTCCCGGTATATCAGGGAAGCCTTGGAAATTCAGAAGGTTGGCGAACTTGTCCCGGCATGTGTGCCAGCGCTTGTCACAGCCCGCAACCAGCCGCACGCTGTCGCCCGGCGTGACCTGTGCGCGGATCGACTCCCACAGCTCAATCCGGCGGATACCGCTTGAAAGGCTGTCCCCTTTGACGGCCCCCCAAAGCCCCTCCGCCGCACCAGAGCGCATTATGACGCGCCCGCGCGAAAACCAGCCCGCCTCGAAATCAATATCGGATTGCCACGTGAACACCCGGTTTTCGCTGCAGGCCTCAACCAGCAGATCAACGGAAAAGCCTGGCTGATCCAGATCGACACCGCAGGCGGTATCGCCAAGAACCGCCGTGCAGGGCTTCTGATACACCCGGCCAATCGGTTGGTTGAGCGTATCCGTCAACCCGCGCAACTCGGCGGTGAACGCCCCGCCGCCCTGACGGATTTCGCCGATGGACCCGCGAAATTGCAGCCATTTCTGCGACGGATCCATCCAGTTCACGATCCAGCTGAGAACCTGCGCCCCATCAAAGCGGCCTGCTTCGATATCGGCTTCCGAAATGGACGCGTCGCTCAACGCGCCGACGGCCTCGGCGTTGTCCACGGACAGCCCCGTGCTTTGCGCCAAGGCGGTCGCGGTCAGCCCGGAGTCGGCTTTGAAATCGATCCCCTCGAAATTGAGGGGCATATCGTGGTCGGTGAAACCAAACGTGACCCCGTCGCTGCGCGTGATGGCCCAAGCGCGGCAAAGCGTGGTGATCCCGGATTTCAGATGGGTTTCCAGATCGGCAGGTATTCCGGACATCAGACCCGCACCTCCACGATGGGAACATTGGGCACGTCACCGGCCTTGAAGCTCGCCACCGACATCTGAATCTGATCGGTGTCAAAGCGCACAGGCACGTCAAATTCAAACCCGGCCGTGACGGAAACACCCGCCGCAGGCGCGTTTGTCATCGTCACAAGCCCGGTCGCCACGTCGACGGCGAAATCCGTGCCCTCGGTCAAAGCCACACCATCCAGCGCAAGCTGTACCGTACCGGCCACCGGCTTGGTGATCGGGCGAGTATAGTCGAAGGCACCGCTGGTATAGGTCTTGCACAGCGCATATTCGCGCGCGGCCCCGTCACCGGTCCCAATCACCTGATCTGTCGCCTGGATCGCGGCGCTGGCACGGGAGGATTTGAAATCCGTCCAGTCCTTCCAGCGAAACCCGAACATCTGCCCGCGCCGCGCTTCGAAGAAGGCGATCAGGCTTTCGATATCATCCAGCGACCGCATCCCCATCCCCGCGTCATAGCGGCGGCGCGAATGGGCCCAGGGCGTGTTGCGTTCCTCGAAACCATTGGCAAGGGTGACGACATCCGTATGACGCTCCGGCCCGCCCACGGATCCGAAGCTAAGATTGGCCGGAAACCGGATTTCATGGAAATTCATCTTGGCACCTCCTCACGCGTTTCGATTGCCACGGCTGAGCGCTCGGCTCATCTGCGCCGCGATTTGCCCGCGCGAGCGGTTGAAGCTCTGCACATCCGGCGTGGTCACATTCATCACGATATTGGCGGTCGATCCGCCCGCGCTGCGGACCCCAAGACGGCCATCGGCGCCGCGCGCCAGCGGCATGATCGCTTCCGGTCCGGCTTCGCCCATCAGGCCGGTGCCACCCTGCATCGGGAAATAGGTCGGGCTGGATACCACGCCGCCGGTCGCAAAAGGCACCACACGCCCCTGGCTGAACGCGCCACCGTTTGCGAAGGGAAACAGATTGCCCAGCCCCTGCGTCAACAGCCCGCCAAGCTGGTTCGTCACCGGCGTCATCGCGGCATTATACGACGCGTTCACCACCGATTGCGTGACCGTCTTAAGTGCATCGGACAGCGTCCGCCCCTCGAACAGCATCCCGTCAAACGCGCTCTTGATCCCACGAGAGACCTGACGCTCCATCGTCGTGATCTCCTTGGCGGTCAGGGCCAGCTTTGTGCGGATTTCTTCGGTCTGATCCACGGACAGTTCAAGATTGTCCCGCAGCAAGTCCGCGGTTACTTCGAGCCGCTCAATCTGTTCTTCATAATCACTCATTGCGAAGCTCCATGTTCGTCCTCATCGGGGAAGGCCTTCATCAAGGCCTCCAAGCCGGCGCGTTTCATCGGCGCACTGGCCCCTTCCCCCAACATCAGCGTGAATTCCGCCGGGGTCAGCGCCCAGAACTGATCGGGCGGCAGCCGCAACCCGATCATTCCGGCGCGCATCAGGGCTGGCCAGTCAAAGCTTTTCATCCCGCCTCCGGCAAGCTGAAGGCCCGTACCAGCAATTCCGCCGCAACCTGCGCGGCCCGGATCGGACCGCCTTCGATCTGGCCATGCTCAAGGTCTGGCACCGGATCGATCTTCGCCCCGGACAGCCCTGCCCGCAGCACCGCCAGCACATCGCGGCTGCCGCATTTGCCCTGCTCGAACCGCTGGACCAACTCGACCAGCGAACCGGCCTCTAGGCTGGCTTCAAGTTCAGCCAAAGCGCCAAGGCTCAGCCTCAGATCATGGCGTTCCCCGTCGATCACCAGCGCGACATCTCCCCTCCACGGATTGGTCATCGGATCAAAGCGCCGTGAAGGTCAGCTGACCGGCCGAAGCAAGGCTGATCTCATATGTCGCCTCACCGTTATGGCTGCCCGAATAATCCAGCGAGGTGACCTGAAACGGCCCCTGCACCTGCCCGAAATCGGGGATAATCACCTGGAAATCGGGAATTGCGCTGTCGAAAAAGATCTGCCGCGCACGCTCATCGGTGCTGGCATCCTTGAACACGCCCGATCCCGAAATGCTGGCAGACCGCATCCCTGCGCCCGCCAAAAGCTCGCGCCAGCCACCCTGGCTTTCCAGGCTCGTGACATCGACGCTTTCCGCGTTGAAACTGATGCGCGTGGCGCGCAGCCCCGCGATGGTCTGGAACGTGCCGGAGCCGTCCATATCGACCTTCACCAGAAGGTCCTTTCCGTTTTGTGCACCCATGGGAATTCTCCGTTCTGGTTTATGTTCAGCTGTCTTCGACGCGCGCGCGAAATTGCAGATCGATCCGGCGCGCACTGTCGCCATCGTCCCGCTTGGCCGTCGCCCGCTCGAACCCCAGCGCGACCAGCCGCCCGCGGCTCATCGTCAGGTCCGCATCCACCAAGGCATCACAGACCGCCGCAGCGACTGTCTTGGCCGCGGAAAACCCTGCCTCGTCAGCAATGACCGAGATCGTGAAACGATGCAGCGCGCCGTGGCTTGTGTAATCCGATGCGTCCTTGGCGGTCTCCGGGCCTAGGCTCACGTAAAGACGCGGGGCCAGACCGCTGGGCAGCGTGTCGTAGATATCGGCCCCCACAAGGCCCGACAGCGCGGCATCGCCGATCAGTTTTTGGTACACAGCCGATTGCAAGGCTGCTGACAGCGCATAGCTCATACCACCACCTCTTCTTCGGCGAGGCAGGTCAGATACATGCCATCGGTTTCGCTCTCGATCACGGCGCGGATGTTGAAGATGCGCGTGCCTTCGCGGAAACGCTGTTCGGGGCGCGGGCGCGACGGGCTGCCCACTGGCGCGGCCCGCACGGTGATCTTGTACGTCACCGCCGACACAGGCGCGCCGCCTTCCCCCCGTTCGCGGCCCGTGCGCGCCTCGCAGGTTGCCCAAAGTACGCCAAGCGCCACCCAGATCGTGTTGTAACCGCCCGCACCATCCGGCACCTTCTGAGGTGTCTCCAGTGAGAGGCGGCGGTTGAGTTGAGGAAGCGTCATGTCCGCCCCCCGAACCCAATCCGTATAGTGCGATAGCGCTCGATCAGGCTGGTCACACCGAAGGGCATACACCCCTCGCTCAGCGATGTTTCGCTGCGGAATTCATAGTAATGCGACGCCAAAAGCATCACGGCCTGGCGCAGATCATCCGGCAAATCCGTCCATGCAGGGCCGAAGCCGGCCTTGAACCGGATATCGACACTGCCTGTCGACGGGATGGTCGGAAGCATCGTCCCAAGCGCCACAATCACCGGCTGCTGAAGGTTACGAACAAGGCGCAACCGATCCAGTTCAACGTCGGTCTCGGTGCCATCACGTTCGACCATCGTGACCTGGTTCAACGCCGTTACAGGCGCCACCGGCAAGGGCTGGGCATCCACACCCTGCCACTTTGTCAGCGTCCACAAAAATCCGCGTTCGAACAGAACCTTGCCGGTTCGCGCCTCGATCGCGCTCAAGGCCGCACGCAGGAAACCCAACAGCACCGGGTCTTGCAGCGTCTCATCGCCAAAGCCGGTTCCAAGCCGCAGATGCGCCTTGAAGTCTTCAACCGGCAGACTGGTGTCCGGCACCACCGTTTCTTCAATCAACATCATGTTCTGTTCTCCGAAAGTCTTCCGCCTCAATCGGCGAGGTGGGCGCGCGCCGTCCCGCGCCGCTCGGACGGAGGGGAGCAGCTAGACGACGCGGGGGACCTCGACACGCGCCCGGGGTGCAGACCCGCGCATGGGCGGATCTGCACGTCCGGTCGGGCCGTTAGCTGAGGCCGAACTTGATCAGCTTGATCGCAGCGAAATCGCTCACGTCGCCGCCGACACGCTTGGTCGCGTAGAACAGAACATGCGGTTTGGCGCTGAACGGGTCACGCAGCACGCGCAGGTCAGGACGCTCGGCCACGGTATAGCCTTGCGCGAAATCACCGAACGCGATGGAGTTGCTGTCGCTGGCCGGGTCCGGCATGTCTTCGCAGATCAGCACCGGATAGCCCATCAGACGTGCGGGCTCGCCCGCCGCCAGGCCATCGGACCACAGGAAGCGGCCATCGCCGTCTTTCAGCTTGCGCACGGTGCCCGCGGTCTTGGAGTTCATCACGAAGCTCGCATTGGCGCGGTATTCCGCCCCCAAAGCATAGACCACATCGACGATCGACTCGGCGCTCACGCTGCCATCGACACCGCTGGGCACATATCCCAGATTGCCCCAGGTCCAGCTGTCGTTTTCAACCGTGGAATGGGTCAGAAAGCCGGTGGGCTTGTCATTCCCGTCGCCATTGATGAACGCGGCGGCCTCGGCGCGGGCGAACTTCTCGGCGATGCGCCCTGCAAGCCAGCCTTCGATATCGAAGGCACTGTCATCCAGCAGACGCTGCGATGCCTTGGGCAGCGCGGACAGCTCGTGCAGCGGGATGGTGATCCGGTCGATCTGCGGCGTCGACGTCTCGGCGGAAGCGCCGGTTTCCGTCGCCCAGCCCGCCTCAAGATCGGCGCGATCCACCAGAACGTCAAAGGACGTCGCTTCGACATTCACCACCTGAGCGATGGCGCGGATCGACGCGGTCGAGCTCAGCACCGACTTGATGCGGTCAGAGGTTTCCGGGTCCACGAGGAAACCACCATCGGAATTGACGGCCGTGCTCATCGCTTTGCCTTCCAGCTCCAGACCGCGAAGACCGTCATCATCACCGGTCCGCAGATAGGCGTTGAACGCCTTCTGGTGCGGCGCGTCAAAATCCGCCGCGGCGCCCAGCGGCGGGCGGGCATGGGTTGCAGTCTTACGGTCCAGCATGGTCAATCGCTCTTCTTGCTGTTGCAGTTTGGTTTCGATGGTGGTTTGGAAGTCCTTGAAATCGGACAGAAAGCCAGTCACGGCCTCCCGCGCCTCTTGCGCCGGAGTCAAACCTCCCCCGGCCGCGGCCTTCGCCTCGGTTCTGCTCATGGATCACCCCTTTGCAGTTTGATCGGGCCCGGGTCTCAGCCCCGTGCCAGCTTCAGACGCGCGTCCCTGAAGGCCGCCGCCACTTCACGCAACGCCGCGTCGTCGGCGGGATTGTCCGCCTTGGCCGCAACCCGCGCGCTTGGAAGCATCGGGAAGGTCACAAGCGACACTTCCCACAGCTCCAACTCGGTCAAGAGCCGCTGGCCCTTGTCGTTCTTCGCCGCCTTCACGGTTCTGTAGCCGATCGACAGACCGTCAATCGCGCCCGCCTTGATCAGCGCGGCAGTCTCACGCCCCGTTTGCGTGGTCTCAAGGATACGGCCCTTGACCCACAGCCCCTGCGCGTCCTCGCGCACCTCGTCCCACACGCCGATTGGTTGGGCTGGATCGTGCTGCCACAGCATCTTGACCCTGCGGCCCTCGCGGCTCAGCGCGGCCAGCGACTGCGTATAGGCCCCCTTGCGCACGACATCGCCACCCTGATCCACAGACCCGAACAGGCTTGCATACCCTTCGATCACCGCGCCGTCCTGCACTTCAAGTGTCTCACCGAAGCGGGCGAACTTGTGTTCCAGACCAGTCTCCATTCCACTCACCTTTCTTGCCATCATCAGGGCGCCAACCCGTGCGACATGGACACAAGCCCCTGCACGCCCTGGGTCAGGATCACCGCCACCACGCCATAAACCGCCAGCCACAAACGCTTTTCCAAACGCTCCATCGCAGCCTCGATCCGCCGAAGACGGTCGTTCACATTCACGAAATGCACATCCGTCAGTTTTTCATGCGCCTGAAGTCGCATCCCCGGCGCACATTCGAACTTGGGGGGCTCACTGCTCATCGGGACTCTCCACCGGCAGCGGCGGAAGCCCAAGCAAGCGACGCTTCTCATCCGCTGTCAGGAAATCCGCATCCGCAACCCGGCCCCACTGCGCGTCCCGTTCTGCGGCCAGCGCGGGAACCTGATCCAGATCGGGTTTGAGAACCAGATCCTCACCCGTCCACCCGCTAAGCCACCCGCCAAGCTGCGCCGCGACGCGGGTCGCCAGGGGCAGAACCGTCAGACGGTAGAACGCCCGGTTGGCCTCTTGGTAATTCGCATAAGTCGCATCCCCGGGGATCCCCAACAGCATCGGCGGCACCCCGAAGGCCAGGGCGATCTCGCGCGCCGCACTTTCCTTGGTTTGCTGGAACTCCATGTCGGAAGGCGAAAAGCCCATCGGTTTCCAATCCAGCCCGCCTTCCAGCAACATCGGTCGCCCCGCATTGCGCGCACCCTGATGGTTGCTCTCGATCTCGGTCACCAGCCGGTCATATTGGTCGTTCGACAAGCTGCTGGAACCATCCTGCCCCTTGTAGACAATGGCCCCCGAAGGCCGCGCGGCATTGTCCAGCAGCGCTTTCGACCAGCGCGAGGCGGAGTTATGCACGTCAATCGCCATGGCCGCCGCCTGAAGCGGCGAAAAGCCGTAATGATCGTCTTGGGGATGGAAGTTTCGGATATGGCAGATCGGCCCCGGCAAACCCGCCGCGTCGAACCGATGCTTGCGTCCACCAACCGCGTATTCAAACGCAATCGGCCAACCATCGGCACCAGGCACGACGCTCATCCGATCCGAACGCAGGACGTGAAGCTCATGCGGGACACCCACCTCGCCCACGGCTTCGACATAAGCGTTTCCAGACAGCAAAAGCTGCCCATAAAGCGACTCCAGCAGCTCCGCCCGGCCCTGCGCCCCGTTGGGACGGCGCAGCAGGCTTAGCACATCATGCTGTTCAAAGCGGATTGCCGCGTCTTCCAGTACCAGGGGCAAGGCGGCTGCGGCTTCGGCGATCAGCTTGACCGACCGAAACCCGACCGGGTTGCCGTTGAACCCTGTCCGCGTCAGCGAAACGGTGTCACGCGGGCTCCATGCGACACGGCCACCGGTTTGCCACGCGATCACACGACCCGCCGCACTTGCCTTCTGCTCTGGCGGCTCTGCCGTCTTTGCGCGCCGGAAAACATCGAATGCCATGTCGCTCTGCTCCTTCAACTCTCCGCCGGGTCAGATTGCCCTGCGTCTTGCTGAGGAGTTTTCCTACAAAGATGTTAAAACGAAAAAAGACCACCGAACGCAGGCAGCGAACGGTGGTCTTTACGATCTGTTGGCATTCCTGTGCCCGGCCCTCCCGCGCTAAAGCGTGCGTACCGTCGGCTGGCGCCAAGAGGCCGCAGGCGCGATCATGAGTTCATGCAGGGCCCAGACCAGCGCATCGACGCGGTCCGGACTGCCACTGCCCTGAAATCCCCGAACCGTCATCTGTACCATCTGGTCTTCGAGCGTGTCGAACGCGCCGACATGGCGCACACGCCCCTGCTCGTACAATGCTGCAATCGGTTCGGCCCGCGCGATCTTGCCCCGTGTCGCGCGCACCTCGCGGATAGGCACCAGCGGATCGACTTGCCGGACGACCTCGCCCACCATCTGCCCGCCTTGGTTTACCTCCACTACAAGACGGTCGGCACCATACTGTTCCATCGCCCGTATCGCGGCCTTCGCCCAATCGGTCGGGCTTGCCTGGCTGACGGTTGCATCCGCCAGCACATAGGCCCGCCAATCCTGCGGTGCGCCATCCATGGTCACACCAGCCACGACAATCCCGCATTCATCGGAATGCGCCCCGTTGGTCGCGGCAGGGTCCAGCGCCACGACAATCCGGTCCAACTCCGGCGCCGTTGCCACGCGCAACGCCTCGATCCCGCCAGAGGTCCAAAGCGCGCCTTCCGCATCGGCCAGCAGCACCCCGTCCAACTCCTGTCGGCCCATTCGCGTTCCCGCATAGCGCGCGCGCACCTCTTCCAGGAAGGACGACGCCAGATTGGCCCGGTTCACTTCGGTCTTGGCATGGGTCGTGACAGTGGACGGCGTCTCCAGCAGTTGTTTGAGCACGGACACATTGCGCGGCGTCGTCGTGACACAGACACGGGGATCTTCGCCAAGGCGCAGCGCGAATTGCAGCATGTCCCACGTCTCCTGCGCTTTCGGCCATTTGGCCAACTCATCCACCCACGCCGCATCGAATTGCGGCCCGCGCAGGCCTTCGGGATCATTCGCGGAATGCACCGTGGCAATCGCACCATTTGGCCAAACCAGCCGCTTGCGGCTCGCTTCCCATTTCGGGCGGCGATCTTCGGGCGAGCAGGCCAAGATCCCGCTATCGCCGAAGATCATGACCTCGCGCACCTGATCGTAGGTTTCCCCAACCAATGCCATGCGGCGCGATGCGCCAACATCCATGGGCTTCGACCCTTCCACCTGTGCACGCACCCATTCCGCGCCCGCGCGTGTCTTGCCCGCGCCGCGCCCTCCCAGGATGACCCATGTGCGCCAATCGCCTTCGGGCGGCAACTGGTGGTCAAAGGCCCAGAACTCAAACAAAAAAGGGAGAGCACGAAGCTCTCCCTCATCAAGACTGTCCAGAAACGTCTTTTGCAGATCAGGATCCGCGGAGCTTATCCAACTTGCACCCGATCGAGTCCCGCGCGGCTTCAAGGTCGAAGGCGACGCCGCATTGGGCGATGCCGGCTTGCTGTTCTTTGCATTTGACAAGGCTGGTCTCCACTTCAAGACAGTTCTTCACAAGGCCTGTGAGGCGTTTGACATCCGGGCAGCTGGCTGCATCCGGGGCCTGCCCACGCTCAAGCTGCGCGCGCAGGGATTTCACTTCGTTCAAAAGACGCGAAACTTCTTCGCGGCTCGCCTCCAGCATTTCCTGCTGGCGGGTGATGTCGTGCTCCAGAGTAATCATGGTCATGTGCAAGGGCCTCAAGTTGGTTCGCAAAAGGTTCCCCGCACGAGAGACATGAAAAAACCCCGCGGGGCCAAGGCCCCCGGGGTGTTCATCCACGTCTTCTAGCGTGTCACAAGTTATACGCAGGACCGTTCGGTTTGTCAATTAAAAAAAGGTTAACAACGCCCGGTAAGCGACCGGTATAATTGACAAATCCTTAATCCGCCGTACGGCGCACGCCTAATTGTTTGAATTCGCGCGCTCCGCTTCAAGCCGACGGTACTCCGCGACATTGCGGTTATGTTCGTCCAAAGTGACCGCGAAGTTGTGCCCATCGGCTGGGTCCAGCGTCTTGGCAACGAAGAAGACGAAATCCGTGTCCGGCGGATTGGCGACTGCTTCAAGACTGGCCAGCCCCGGATTGGCAATCGGTGTCGGCGGCAGACCTTCGATCACATAGGTGTTCCACGGCGTGCGTGCGCGCAGCTCGCTCTGGCGCAGACCTCGGCCCAGGATGCCCTGCCCGCGTGTAACGCCATAGATCACTGTCGGGTCCGTTTGCAGCCGCATCCCCTGACGCAGACGATTGACAAAGACACTGGCCACCACGCCGCGCTCTTCGGCATTGCCCGTTTCCTTCTCGACGATAGAGGCGAGAGTCATCAACTCTTCGGGTGTTTCCAGCGGCAAGTCAGGATCGCGCTCGGCCCAGACGCGGGAAATCCGCTCCAGCTGGAGCTCTTCCATCTGCGCCACAAGCTCCGCCCGGTCATCGCCGGGACGCACTTCATAGCTTTCCGGGGCCAAAGCGCCCTCTGCCGGAACCTCGGCAATATCGCCTTCCAGCACGTCGATCGCTTTCAGGCTTTCGACCACCTGCCAGCTTGTCACACCGGGCGCCAAGGACACCGACAATTCCACCCCGACCTCGTCCAGCGCCGCGCTATAGGCTGTCGGTGCCTCTTCTTCTGCGGGACGGAACTCAGCCGTTGTGATAAAGCCCTGCGTCTGCGGATCAAGCGCACGCACACGCACCAACAGATCCGCCACGCGCACCAGATACCGGACCTGCGTGCCACAAGTGGACCGCCCGTCGCCGGTGATCGTCGCCACGATATCTGACATGGAGGCGGCTTCCGAAATCAGGAAAGACCCCGCTTTCAGATCATCGGCCAGTTCCTGATAATCCGCGCCCATGCGGAAGATCGCGCCGTTGCGGATCGCATTTTGCGCCTCCAAGTCACGGCTGACCGACTGAATCGTGCTGCCGCGCGGCACCTGAAGGCAAATGGAATCCTCCAACGGCCCCGCCGCGTTATATTCGCCACGTCCCCACAGGATGACGCCGCCCAACAGGAACAGCGTCAGTACCAGAAAAGTCACCGCGTTGGACGCGACATGCCGCCAAATCACGTTGTCAGACCTTTGTGAAGATGACGCTGGCGTTTGTACCGCCGAACCCGAAGGAGTTGGACAAAGCCGCTTTGACCTCACGCTCGCGCTTCTGGTTCGGGGCTAGGTCCACAGGGGTCTCCACCGCCGGATTGTCCAGGTTGATCGTCGGTGGGCAGACCTGATCGCGGATCGCAAGGATCGAGAAGATCGCCTCGATCGCGCCTGCGGCCCCCAAAAGGTGTCCGGTCGCAGATTTGGTCGACGACATCGTCACCTTGCCTGCCGCATCGCCCATCATCTTTTCAACCGCGCCAAGCTCGATCACATCCGCCATGGTCGATGTGCCATGCGCATTGATGTAATCCAGATCGGCCGGCTCCAGACCCGCCGATTTCAGCGCCGCCCGCATGGAACGCAGCGCGCCGTCGCCATCCTCGGACGGGGCGGTGATGTGGTAGGCATCGCCAGACAAACCGTAGCCAGAGACTTCGGCATAAATCTTGGCACCGCGCGCAACCGCGTGCTCGTATTCCTCCAGCACGACAATACCCGCGCCCTCGCCCATTACGAACCCGTCGCGATCCGCGTCATAGGGGCGGCTGGCCGCTTTGGGGTTGTCGGCTCGCTTGGTGGACAGCGCCTTGCACGCATTGAACCCCGCGATGCCGATCTTGCAGATCGCCGCTTCCGCGCCGCCCGCGACCATGACATCCGCATCGCCATACTGGATCAGACGCGCCGCATCACCGATGGCATGCGCCCCGGTGGAACAGGCCGTCACAACCGAATGGTTCGGCCCCTTGAAGCCGTACTTGATGCTCACCTGACCGGAGATCAGGTTGATCAGCGCGCCCGGCACAAAGAAAGGAGACACCCGGCGCGGCCCCTTTTCTTCCATGATCATCGTCGTATTCGCGATGGAGTTCAGCCCGCCGATACCGGAGCCGATCAGAACGCCGGTGCGCTCAAGGCTCTCACGATCTTCCGGCATCCAGCCCGCATCCTCGACCGCCTGCTGTGCGGCAGCCAGCCCGAACAGGATAAAGGTGTCGACCTTGCGCTGCTCTTTCGGTGCCATGTAGGCGTCGGCGTTGAAAGTCCCGTCAGTTCCGTCGCCCCGTGGCACTTCGCAGGCATAGGTGGTGGTCAACCCTTCGGGGTCGAATTGCGTGATCGGGCCCGCCCCGGATTGACCATCAAGGATCCGGCTCCAACTGGCTTCGACCCCATCGGCCAAAGGTGTGACCAAACCCAATCCGGTTACGACGACTCTGCGCATGCTAATTGCCCTTCTTCCTCCGTCCGAGCTTTCCTTGGCGGACAAGCCCCGGTTGGCTGCTCTTACCCCGCTTGTCGACCCATCGGCAAGGCCCACCGCAGCGCGGGGCAGCGTGCTTTCGCCGCTATGTTATGAATTTTCGTGATAAACCGACCCCGTACTTGGTCCCGGCCCGGTCAGATGAAATCGGCGACCGGTTCGACCTCGGGACGGGCAAGCTTCAGCACGCTCGGCAGATCGACGGCCTTCTCGAACAAGGCGCGGCCAACCATGGCCCCGGCGATGTTGGGAATGTATTTCAGCCGCGCGACATCGTCCTCGCTGCTGACCACGCCGCTGGCGATAACCGGCGCGCGGGCGATGGACGCCAGACCAGAGACAAGACCCAACCGGCCATCCGCGGCGCGATCCCGCGGCTCGATATCCGTCACGATGACCGCCGCAAGCGGGGCGTCATTATAGGCGCGGATCAGCGTTTCAGGCTCATAGGCGCTTTGCTGCTGCCAACCATGGGTCATCACGCGGCCTTCCAGCACATCGACCGAGATCACGATCTGATCGGGATAGGCCTTGGCCAGCGCCTTCACCCCGTCAGGGTCCAGCACCGCCAATGTCGACAGAACGACCCGTCCCGCCCCCAGCTCAATCCACTGCGCGACCGCATCCGCCGTGCGGAAGCCCCCGGCCAATTGCACCGGAATCCCGACGGAGCGGATGATCTCCCGCACCTGATCGGTGTTGCCGTCTCTCCCGGCCACCCAATCGAAATCGGTCAGATGCATCCATTCCGCCCCGGCCTCGGCCCATGAACGCGCTGTCTCCAGCGGATCGACATGCCAAATCGACGCTGCCTCCAGCCGGCCGCGCGTCACGGAAACACAGCGATGGTTCAGCAGTTCCAGTGTCGGATAGATGATCATTGAAGCCCCGGTGATTTTGTTGAGAGACTCACATGCTACCACGAGTGGAGCAGTCGTCCAAAAGATTGCGTGGCCCGCCCGGGGGCGTCTTGCGCAGATATAGTTGTAGCGCACCGTCGTCTTCAGTTTCGGGGTCCGCCAAGTGATAGCCAAGCTGCCGCGCGATGGCATCGGACCGGTCGTTGCCCGGCAAAATCCGGCAGGTCAGCGGCCCGGTGATGACCCGGTCGAACCAGTCATGGGCAGCTTGAACGGCGTCAATGCCCAGCCCCTGCCCCTGCGCGTCCGGGTGCAGCATCCAGCCGGCTTCGGGCCATGGCGATGCGGCCTCATCCGTGCGGTCGACGAAAAAACCGACCTGCCCGACCATCTCCCGCGTGCCATGCGGTTCAATCGCCCATTGGCCATAGCCGACCATCTGCCAATGCCCGGCATTGCGCAGGAAAGACGCCCAGGCGCGCGGTTCGTCCCACGGGACGCCGCCTAAATGTGCCACCACCGACGGATCACGCCAAATCTCTGCGAAACGCTCGAAATCCTGCAAGCGCATCGCCCGCAGCGTAAGCCGCGCGGTTCTTATTGTCGGAATTGCCCTCATTTTTGCGAGAGTCCATTCTGCTGCCTCTTAAGCATACACAATGACGCGCCACCGAGAGCCTGTCAGCCCGATTCCCGCACACCGGGAAAAAAAACGGCGTCTTTCCGCCAAGGAAAAACGCCGCTTAGATCATTTTGTAGCCGAAGCTTAGCTGGCTTCGGAAATGAACTTAACTGCATCACCGAAAGTTTGGATGGTCTCGGCTGCGTCGTCCGGAATCTCGATACCGAATTCCTCTTCGAACGCCATCACCAGTTCTACGGTGTCCAGGCTGTCCGCGCCCAGGTCATCAATGAAAGAAGCATTGTCGGTGACCTTGTCCTCTTCCACTCCGAGGTGATCCACCACGATCTTTTTCACCCGATCTGCGATGTCGCTCATACTTCAAGTCCTCATGTTACGTGTCGGATGCTTCAGATCCGAATATTTTGCCCCCGCTTCCCGGGAGAGCCTTGATATGCCCCACATGGGCGGTTCAACCCCGGGGTCCCCCCAAGGTCCCTTCGACATGGATCAACATGCCTCAGGGTCAATGTCAGCGCCGCCTATAGCATAGTCTGTTCGAATGGCAAGGCGTGCGAAGACGGTTCTATAACATGGCCATACCGCCGTTCACGTGCAAGGTCGTGCCCGTGACATAAGCGGCTTCCGCACTGGAAAGATAGAGAACGGCACTGGCGATTTCCGCCGGATCGCCCATGCGACCGGTGGGAATCTGGGTCAGGATCGCGGCCTTCTGATCGTCGTTCAGCTTGTCGGTCATCGCCGTCTGGATAAAGCCCGGCGCGACCGCATTCACCGTGATTCCCCGGCTGGCAACCTCATAGGCGAGGCTTTTGCTCATACCGATCATCCCGGCCTTGGAGGCCGCGTAGTTGCCCTGCCCCGGATTGCCCGTGGCACCCACAACCGAAGAGATATTCACGATCCGGCCCCACCGCGCCTTCATCATGCCGCGCAGCACAGCTTTGCACAGGCGGAATGTGGCTGTGAGGTTCACGTCGATGACGCTTTGCCATTCGTCGTTGGACATGCGCATGAAGAGGTTGTCGCGCGTAATGCCCGCGTTGTTCACAAGGATATCGACCGCGCCCATGGCTTCGACCGCTTGCTTGGGCAGCGCATCCACCGCTTCGAAATCGGACAAGTTGCAGGGCAGCACATGGGCGCGATCGCCCAGCTCTGCCGCCAATTGCTCCAACGGCTCCACCCGCGTGCCGGACAGCCCCACGGTCGCCCCCGCCGCGTGCAGCGTGCGCGCAATATCGGCCCCGATGCCGCCGGACGCCCCGGTGATGAGTGCGGATTTTCCTGTCAAATCGAACATTGAGATGCCCTTATTCCTTGCCTACGAGTTTCGCCACATCTTCGGGCGTGCCAACGGCCATGGTGACCAGATCGCGATTGATCCGGCGGACCATGCCGCTCAGCGCCTTGCCTGCGCCGATCTCAAGCAGATCGGTCACACCGTTTTCGCCCATCCACAGCACGCTTTCGCGCCAGCGCACGGACCCTGTCACCTGCTCTACCAGCAGCGCGCGAATCTGGTCGGGATCGCTGACCGCTTCGGCGCGGACATTGGCGACCAGCGGCACAGCGGGCGCCTTGATTTCGACCTCGGCCAGCGCTTGCGCCATGACATCGGCTGCGGGCTGCATCAGCGCACAATGGAATGGCGCGCTGACCGGCAGCATCACGGCGCGCTTTGCGCCCTTGGCCTTGGCACGTTCTACCGCATGCTCGACCGCTTCGCGGTGCCCCGAGACGACGACCTGGCTTGGATCATTGTCATTGGCGGCCTGGCAAACCATGTCGCCAAGCGCTGATTCCTGCGCGACCTCGCGCGCGGTTTCGAAATCCAGCCCCAGCAGCGCGGCCATCGCCCCGACACCGACCGGAACTGCCTCTTGCATGGCCTTGCCGCGCGTGCGCAGCAGCCGCGCCGTGTCCGAAAGTGAAATCGCCCCCGCCGCGCAAAGCGCCGAATATTCCCCAAGCGAATGCCCCGCCACATAAGACGCGCGGTCCAGCCCGAACCCTTCGGCTTCCATCGCCCGCAGCGCCGCGACAGAGGTCGCCATCAGCGCGGGCTGCGCGTTCTGGGTCAGCGTCAGCATATCCTGATCGCCCTCCCAGATCAGCTTGGACAAGGCTTCGCCCAGTGCGTCGTCGACTTCCGCAAAGACGTCTGCCGCAACCGGGTATGCGTCGGCAAGGGCCTTGCCCATGCCAATGGTTTGCGCCCCTTGTCCGGGAAAGATGAATGCAAGGCTCATATTGCTGCCCTCTGTTTCCTGCGATCCGGTGTTCTGGATACGCTGGCACCGCCCAAGGCGCAATCACCGCGGGCACAAAAGCTTTTGGATCGAACCACTACCTATGGTAGCATTGATTCGCGCCTACCGCGCAAGTTCGGGAAACCGCATCACTTTTTTGGATAACGTGACTTATGTTTCTACTCTTCGTTAATGCGACCTTTCCGATTGGTTTCGCCCTCCGCTTCAGTTCGTTGCCCGTAGCCAACGGGCCCCACTCACACCCTGCTTTGCTATCGCACAAGCAAAAACGGTTGAGGTGAATACCCCTGCGGGAGACGACGGCACGTACTCACTCCTGTCTCCCGCGTCCGGCCCCCCGTCCCAAGGCAAGTCCCCACGCGCCAAGACGAACCGGACCACTGCGCCAGCGCCTACTCTCCCCGCGCTGGCGCACTTGTCATGTGCAGCCGTGACGTTTTTGTTTGATCGCGCCCGGCCTATGTGAATTCCTGAAGGTGCCCGTACGCGGCGACCAAACTCAGCGACCCAATCAGGATCTGACACATGGCCACCACCAATTCGCATCACCGCTACGGGACCGTTTCGAAAAGCTTTCACTGGCTGACCGCGCTTCTGATCCTGACCCTGATTCCGCTGGGGATCATCGCCAATGGGCTGCCCTTCGACACCGGAGAGCAGTTGGCCCGCAAGGCATTCCTGTTCTCGCTGCACAAGACGCTGGGTGTGACCGTATTCTTCGTGGCGCTTGCCCGTATCGCTTGGGCGCTGTCGCAACCCAAACCGGGGCCGCTGCACCCGGATCGCCGGGTGGAGCATTGGGCCGCGGAAACCGTGCATTGGCTTTTGTATGGCTCGCTCCTGCTCGTGCCGATGTCGGGCTGGATTCATCACGCCGCGACAACGGGCTTCGCACCGATCTGGTGGCCATTTGGCCAATCGCTGCCCTTCGTGCCCAAGGATGACGCAGTCGCCGGGGTGTTCGCGGGGCTGCATATCGTGTTCGAACGGGTTTTGGCGGCATCCATTCTGCTGCATGTGGCGGGCGCGTTGAAGCATCACTTCATCGATCGCGATTCGACGCTGCGCCGCATGTGGTTTGGCCAGACCACAACGCCGGAAGCCGGGGCACATCGTTCGGCCGCCGCGCCGATCCTGTCTGCACTGGTCGTCTGGGGCGCCGCGTTGGGCATTGGCAGCGCAATCGGTGTCTTTGGCGGGCATGGCACCGCCGCGCCGCAAGCCGCCGCGCTGGAAACCGTCGCCTCCGATTGGACCGTGACCGACGGGAAAATCGCCATCACCACCCAGCAGTTCGGCAGCACTGTGGAAGGCAGTTTCGCTGACTGGACCGCAGCGATCACGTTCGACCCGGACGTGCCGCAGGGCAAGGCCGGCGAGGTCGAGGTCACGATCTCCATCCCGTCGTTGACGCTGGGATCTGTCACGGATCAGGCGCTTGGCCCGGATTACTTCGCAGCCGAAAACTATCCCACCGCTGTCTTCAAAGCCGATATCGTCACCATTGCTGACGGCTACGCGGCAGACGGCACGCTGACGATCAAGGACCACACGGTGCCCGTGACCCTGCCCTATTCGCTGGTACGGGATGGCGAGACCGCAAGCATGGAATCGACGCTGATCCTCGACCGTCTCGATTTCGGGATTGGCGAGAACATGGCCGATGAAAGCTCTCTTGGGTTTTCGGTCGAAGTAAACGTGGCGGTTACCGCAACGCGCAACGCCGACTAAATCCGCACCATTCATACAGAAGCCACACGCCACGCAGAAAAAAGCCGCGCTCCTTTCGGGGCGCGGCGGTCTGTCGTCTTGTGCGGAACGGCCGGCTTATTCGGCTTTCATCGCCTCGATCGAGATCATCACTTCGACTTCATCGCTGACATAGGGGGCAAACGCCCCGACATTGAAATCGGACCGCAAAAGCGTCGTGGTAGCGTCGAACCCGGCCCATGGCTTTTGCGCCTGCGGATGCGTGCCTGTCTGGTTCAACGTGGCATCCAGAACGACCGACTTGGTCACGTCATTCATGGTCAGATCACCGGTGATCTTGGCAGTGGTGTCGCCGGTCACTTCGATGGAGGTCGATGTAAAGGTCACCATATCCTCGTCCGTCGCCCCGAAGAAGTCGTCAGACATGAAATGGCCAAAGCGCCCTTCCCACCCGGTCATCATGGATTTGACGGGAAAGGACACGGATACGCTGGATTGCGCGGGGTCTTCCTGATCGAACATGATTTCGCCGTCAAAGCCGGAGAACATGCCATAGGTCGTGGAATAGCCAAGGTGCTGGTAGCTGAACACGACTTGACTGTGGCTGGGATCAAGAACGTATTTCTCTGCCGCAGTCGCAAGGCTGGCAGGCAGGGCAAAAGCGGCGGCAAGAACGAGGGATCGCATCGGTGGAAACTCCTTTATCCGGGGTCCGGTTGCTTACGGAGCACAGCAAAGAAGGTTTCACGTCATTTAGCAATCGCAAGCTCTCCACAGAATCTGCGCATGAGCGAACATCACGTGATTGTGTGGCCCGGAGCGGGTGTCGCCGGGCTTAAAGCGCTAGGCCCTCATCGCGCAGCGCGCTGCGCAGGCTGCGCAAGGCTGTGTCGTCGGCGATGGTCACCTCGGCCAGCAATTCCTGATCCGCGTCCCAGAACGAGACACTGTGATCCTGCGTCTTGACCGCCCCCAGATCGCGGAACCGGCGGCGCGTGACGATGGACCGGCTTGGGCCAAATCCACGGATCAGACGGACCTCGCGGCGCACCACGTCGATTTCCAACTCGGGCGCGGCAACCCGCCCACCCGCTTGCCACAGCGCGGCGCCGACAAAGCCAAGGACCAGTGCGAACATCAGTTTCAGCAGGATTTCGGCAGTCGTCTCAGCGCCGAAGGGAAGTAAAAGCAGGCTCAGCGCCGCAACGGACAAGGTAACACCCAAGAAGCGTTGCGCCGTTCGGATCAGCGCGCGCGTGCCGCCGCGTGCCGTCATTGTGACCTGACGCGTGGGCGCGTCCTTGCCGATATACCCTTGTTCGGTTGTTGCGGCCATTTTCTGTCCCTCCATCCACCGTTTTGGCGTTGTGCTTTACACACCTTTGACGAGAGTTTTGGCGGAAGATCCCGGCACAAATGCGGCAAACCCGTGCCGGAGCAAAGGCCATGTCTGGGCAGCCTTCCGTTGGCCCCGCCCCCCGCAGCACGGGCCGGGAAACACCTGTGCGACCTGTGCGACCTGCGGGGCGCGCAGGGCTTGATCCACACCGCGCCTCGTGTATAAGGCCCCATCCTTCCGCACGTGCAATGAACCGCGCAGTCTCTCGTGACCGGGCCGTGGAAGGATTAGCCCCGGTCTTTGAAATGCGCCTAGATAGAAGTGGAAAGATCCCATGCCTCTTTACGAGCATGTGATGATCGCCCGTCAGGACCTGTCCAATACACAGGCCGAGGGGCTCATCGAACATTTTGGCACCGTGCTGGCCGATAACGGCGGCAAATTCGTCGACACCGAATACTGGGGTGTGAAGACGATGGCCTACAAGATCAACAAGAACCGCAAGGGCCACTATGCCTTCCTGCGTTCGGACGCACCTGCGGCCGCCGTTCAGGAAATGGAACGCCTGATGCGTCTGCACGAAGACGTGATGCGGGTTCTGACCATCAAGGTCGACGAGCACGAGGAAGGCCCCTCGGTTCAGATGCAAAAACGCGAAGAACGTGGCGATCGCCGCGAGCGCCGGAACTAAGGAGCGTAACTCATGGCTGCAAAACCATTTTTCCGCCGCCGCAAGGTCTGCCCGTTCTCTGGCGACAATGCACCCAAAATCGATTACAAAGACACACGCCTGCTGCAACGCTACGTTTCCGAGCGTGGCAAGATCGTGCCTTCGCGCATCACGGCCGTGTCCGCAAAGAAGCAACGTGAGCTTGCGCGCGCCATCAAACGCGCCCGTTTCCTCGCCCTGCTTCCCTATGCCGTGAAGTAAGGAGCAAAGCAGATGCAAGTGATCCTTCTAGAACGTGTGGCCAAGCTGGGCCAGATGGGCGACGTGGTCGACGTCAAACCGGGTTACGCCCGGAACTTCCTTCTGCGTCAGGGCAAGGCTCTGACCGCGTCCAAGGAAAACATCGCCAACTTCGAAGCGCAAAAAGCGCAACTCGAAGCGCGCAACCTTGAGACCAAGAAAGAAGCCGAAGCGATGGCCGAACGCCTTGATGGCGAGCAATTCATCGTGATTCGTCAGGCGTCCGATGGCGGCAACCTCTATGGCTCCGTCACCACCCGTGACGCGGCCGATGCCGCAACCGAAGCTGGCTTCTCCGTCGACCGCAAGCAGGTCGTGATCGAACAACCGATCAAGGAACTGGGCCTGCACACGGTGTCCGTGGTCCTGCACCCGGAAGTCGCCGCCGACATCAAGCTGAACGTTGCGCGCTCCGCCGAGGAAGCGGAACTGCAAGCCTCCGGCAAGTCGATCCAAGAACTGGCCGCGGAAGAAGAAGCCGCAGCAGAGTTCGAAATTCAGGAACTCTTCGACGATATCGGTGCTGCGGCATCCGACGACGAAGACCTGGCCGAAGCTGCTGGCGTCGAAACGCCCGAAGGCGAAGGCACGGACGACGAACAGCCCGTCACATAAGACGCCTGTTCCACTGGAATTGACGAAGGCCGCGCCATCAAGGCGCGGCCTTTTTCGTGTCGTCCGGCCCAATTCGGTGCAAGCGGCTGTCCCCACATGCGCCGGGCCCTCAGCGCCCGTTGTCCATACGCAGGAACACAGGCCCAGAACGAAATTTGCCGCGCCCGGTAGCCCGGACGCGGCAGTTTTCACATGAGGTCAAAGGCTCCAACAAAAACCCCAGTGAAACTCGTTAACCTCAGGCCGGGTCTTGCTCCGACGGCGACAGGGCTTTCCAGATCAGGGCGCCCAGTGCTGCGCCGATCAACGGTGCCACCCAGAAGGCCCAAAGCTGCGCGATCGCCGGACCGTCCGCAAACAGCGCCACACCGGTCGAACGCGCCGGGTTGACGGATGTGTTCGACACCGGGATCGACACCAAATGGATCAGCGTCAGCGACAGGCCAATCGCGATCGGTGCGAAGCCAACCGGCGCCGATGGTGCCGTGCTGCCCAGAATGACGATAAGGAAGATGGCGGTCAGAATGATCTCGATCAGCAGAACCGACATCAGCCCATACCCGTGCGGAGACGCCGCGCCATAGCCATTGGACGCGAACCCGCCAACGCCTTCAAACCCGTCCATACCGGACAAGATGAGGTACAGCGCCAATCCGGCAACGATCCCGCCTGCGACTTGCGCGCCCCAATATTTTGCCAAATCGCCGAAACCGAACCGCCCCGCCATCGCAAGGCCAAGGCTGACCGCCGGATTGAAATGCCCGCCGGAGATCCCCCCGACCGCATAAGCCATTGTCAAAACGGTCAAACCGAAGGCCAATGCGACCCCCATATAGCCGATCCCGACACCTTCGATCCCCGCGGCGAAAACGGCGCTGCCGCAGCCCCCGAAAACCAAGACGAACGTCCCAACGAACTCTGCCAGTAATTTTTGCATCAACATCTCCCTCGTTACTTATTGAGTGCACCCTATGCGCGCGCCTTTTCAATTTGGCGGGGAATAATCACCAACTTCGCCCCCTCAAACGAAAAACGCCGCCCCAAAAGGGACGGCGTTTCAGAATGTCTTTAGATTAGAAGGTCTTATTCGTCTTCGAGCGACTCAACAGCTTTTTCAAGCTCGTCCTTGGACACTTCTTTTTCTGTCACTTCGATCTGATCCAACACATGGTCGATGACCTTGTCTTCAAAGAGCGGCGCGCGAAGCTGCTGTTGCATCTGTGCGTTTTGCTGCACGAACTCGAAGAACTGACGCTCTTGGCCCGGATACTGACGCGCCTGATTCATGATCGCTTGCGTCATTTCGGCGTCGGACACGTCCACCTCGGCCTTCTGGCCCAGATCGGCCAGCAACAGGCCCAGACGCACGCGGCGTTCGGCCAGCTTGTTGTGTTCGTCCGTCGTTTCGATTTCCGGGTGATCGTGCCCTTGCACGTCCGGGTTTTCCTCGTGCCACAGCTGATGCGCGATCTGCTTGGCTTCGGCTTCGACAAGGCTCGGCGGCAGGTCGAAGGACACCAACTTGTCCAGCTCGTCCAGCAGCGCACGCTTCATCACCGCGCGCGAAGCACCGGCATACTCGGCTTCCAGACGCTCTGCGATTTGCCCTTTGAGCGCTTCGAGGTCTTCTGCACCGTATTTCTTGGCCAGCTCATCGTCGATCTCAGCCGCGACGGGTTCCTTCACCTCTTTGATCGTGCAGGAGAACACGGCCTCTTTGCCGGCCAGATGCTCTGCCTGATACTCTTCGGGGAAGGTCACGTTCACGTCGATCTCATCTTCGGCCTTAACACCGACGAGCTGCTCTTCGAAGCCCGGGATGAAGGAGTTGGAGCCGAGCACCAGCGGATAATCTTCGGCAGCGCCACCCTCAAAAGGCTCACCATCGACCTTGCCGACGAAATCCAGAACGATCTGGTCGCCGTCTTTCGCCTTGGAGCCTTTGCGGCGGGCTTTGAAATCCTGCGCGCTTTCCGCAAGGTTGCCCAGCGCGTCGTTGACGGACTCGTCGTCGGATTTGACGACCAGACGCTCCAGCTTCACACCCGAAAAATCGACTTCGGGGATAGCGGGTAGCGCCTCGTAGGACATCTCGACATGGACATCATCGCCCTCTTTCCAGTCCTCGTTGGTCATTTTGACCTCGGGCTGCAATGCGGGACGATCGCCGGATTTCTCGAAATGCTCGTTCATCGCGCCGTCGATGGATTCCTGCATGACTTCGCCCATGATGCGCTGGCCGAACTGCTTTTTCAGCAGCGCCAGCGGGACTTTGCCCTTGCGGAAACCCTTCATTTCGATGTCGGGCTGCGCTTCGGTCAGCTTGGTCGTGACCTTTTCTTCGATTTCCGCGGCAGTGACTGTGATGGCATAGCCGCGTTTCAGCCCTTCGTTCAGCGTCTCGGTGACTTGCATTGTCGCTCCTAGCAAGAAGATCGGGGGCCGTGCCCGTGCGGAACGGCCCGAAAAATTTGCGCCTTACTAATTTGCGGCCCCGGTAGGATCAACCGGAAAATACGCGGGATGCGGCGTGTCTGTCCAGCGGGGCAAAGGCGCGCGGCGCTCCCCTGCCGATTGCGCCCCTATATGCGGCCCGAGGTCAGGTAACGCTCCGCCAGGTCCAGGGTGCCTTCGGTATACTGTTCCAGCCCCGCGTCACGGGCGGTTTCGGTTTCCCGGTGGCTGGAAATCCACGCGGTCAGCAACAGGCGGCGAAACAGGATAAATGTCGGGATCATGTCGACATGTGCATCGCTCAGCGCGTTGACACTGCGATAGCCGCGCACCCACGCCTCTTGCAGTTGCGGAACGATCGGGCTGGTTTCATAGAACGAGATCGCCGCCGCGAAATCGTAGATGAACCATGAAAAGCCGCAATCATCGAAATCGATCACGCCAAGCCGGTCGCCGTCCTTCAGCAAGTTTGCCAACCGGAGGTCAGCATGGACAAGCCCGAAGCGGTCCGGGCCATCGCCATATTGGGCAAGCTTTTCTCGCAGCGCATCGCTGAGCCGTTGCAAAGTGGTGTGACCGCTTTGGGTCAAACCCAGCGCATCACGCCAATCGCCCCAAAGCGGCGCCGGCCCGAAGGCCGTGGCGTGGTTCCAGGTCTTGCGGGTAAAGCCGGTGGGAACAGGCCAGGTTTGCACATGACCATGCAGACGCGCGCTGATCGCGCCCAACGTTTCAAAACCGGCGGCCAGATCACCGTCGAGGTTCGGCTCTTCCCCGGTCATGAATTCGAAGGCGACCACGTGGCGTGCCTGACCATCATCCTCGAACAGCGCGATGAAGTCCCCGTCCTGCTTGGGCAGTAGCGCCGGGGTGTCCACCGTTCCGGCGTGCCGCAGCGCAGTGATCCAACTGTGTTCAGAGGCGATTTCGGCCCGGCTGTGATAGGCAGGCCGGTGGACCCGCAAGACCACCGGCGCCGAACGGTTCGGATCGTCCGCGCGGAAGGTGGCGTTTTCGGACAGGCTCAATAGTTGCACCTTTGTCTCGGGCGACAATCCCCATTGATCAAGCACCCCTTCCGCCCCCTTCCGGAGACGCTCCACAAATGCGTCTTGATACATCCCACTCATGCGGTTCTTCCCCCTCGCGTTTTTGTGCTGTTTAGGGAAAGTCTTCGCCGGATGCACTAGCATCGCGCACCGCGTGCCGTGAGGTTTACCACATCCCCATGGCGGCGTGATTGGCGTGGCCCAATGGGGCTTAAGAAGTTTTGCAGGACTGCGGCGCCAATCCGGCGCCGCTTTCGCTTTTCGGTGGATACCTCGCCGCGCACCCTGGTGCGTTCAAAGTATCTCTTGAGGCCATCACACTCTCATCGCCCTATCGAATATCTATTTGGGTTACTCTGCCGCGAAACGCGGTTCATCCCCATCGCGATCGATTTCACTGGTCTTGAAGCCCTGCGAGATCCTTTCCAGATTGGCCGCCTCGGTCTTCAGCAACTCGCTCGTCGCAAAAGATTCCTCGAACAACGCCGCCGTCCGCTGCGTCGTGTCCTGAACCCGGGCAATCGACTTGTTGATCCCGGAAATCGTCTCGGATTGCTCATGGGTGCCATGCGCGATTTCCGAGATCGTGCCAGAGACGGAGGTGATGGAGTCAAGTATCGTCACAAGGGAAACGCCAGCCTCGCCCACTTCGACCGCGCCCTTGGAAATCTGCGCGCGCGAACGCGTGATCAGCTCATTGATCTCGCTCGCCGCATCAGAGGAGCGTTGCGCCAGCGCGCGGACCTCGGTTGCCACCACCGCGAACCCGCGGCCCTGCTCGCCAGCCCGCGCAGCTTCCACCCCCGCGTTCAGAGCAAGCAGATTGGTCTGGAAGGCGATATCGTCGATCAGACTGACAATCTTTGAAATTTGATCCGACGAACTTTCGATCTCTCCCATCGTTGCCACAGCCGTTTCCACGATGGCCTTGCTGCTCATCGCTTTCTCGCGGGTTTCGATCATGACTTCATTTGCCTTGCCAGAACGCTCGGACATCTGGTGGGCGCTGGCATCCAATTCGGAAATGGAGGTCGTGGAGTTTTCCAGCGCCGCCGCTGCGTGTTCCGTCCGTTCGGCAATATCCCGGGCGGATGCGGCAATGTCAGCGGACGACGCGCTCACATTACTCGCGCTGTCCTTAAGGGACTGGATCAGCCCCGAAAGGTTGTCCAGCGCCATGTTGAAGTTGACGCGCAGCTCTTTGTAGGCGGGCGGGAAATCTGCCTCGATGGCGACGGACAGGTCCCCTTGGGACAACCGCATCAGCGCGGCCTCAAGGTTGTTCACGACGATGTCCAGTTCGGCAGCGTGCTTGTCCCGTTCCGCTTGTGCGGCCGCTTCCAGCTTGCGCTTGCGCTCTTCTTCCTCGGCTTTGCGTTGCAGTTCCTCGTCGCGCAGGCGCTGTTTCTCGCGTGCGGCGGCTTCATCCGCTTTGCGCTTGGCGTCTTGCGCTTCAAGCTGGGCCTTGTGCTCTTGCTCCGCGCGTTCCTTGTCCCGAACGGCCATCTCTTGCCGTTCGATCAGACCACTGCGGAAGACTGACAGGGCCTCGCCCATGCGGCTGATTTCGCCGCCAATCCGGTCGAACCCCGTGACCTCGGACAGATCTCCCTGCGACAGACGGAGAGTCACATCGGTCAGCCGGACCATGGGGCGCAGGATCAGCATCCAGCTCGCTATGAGGGCGATGGCAATTACAGCCGCCGCAGTCAGGGCGACGAAATGCATCTGGCTCTGTGAGGCCTTCGTGCTTTCAAGAATACCCATGCCGGCATCCGTGACCATCGACACGGCGCGTGCACCCTCGCTTTGCGCTTCTTTAGAGATCGCAGACAACCGGCCGCGTGCGGATTCCGCGTGTTGGCGCTCAATCACGACATCCTCAAGATAGGTCTTGCGCGCCGCCAAAAGCCCGGTGTCCGCGGAGGTTAACGCCAAGCTTGCCGCAAGCACCTCTCTCAATCGGTCATCGACATCGCTGGCATCAACCAGTTCCATCAGCGCGGCGGCTTGTTCGCTAAGCAGCGTTTGGGTCGCATCGACCGCCGCGACATCGCGGGCAATGATGCCAAGCAAGGCGCTGATGAACACCTGTTTCGAAGCGGTGTCGATCTCAGCTGCCTGCAAGATATTGCCCACCTGACTATGCAGAAGCTCTTGAATGGCTGTCTCGTTCTCGGCCGCTGTTTCCTCTGCAAGGATGACCAGATCAAAGGACAGATTGTCGGTAAGTTCGCTCAATGCCGCATCGCTGGACTGCCGGAGCCGCAGGATTTGATCGACGTCGCGCGCCACCCGGAGGCTCCCGCGCCCGGCAAGCTCTTGCAGCAGATCATATGTCTCATGGACCGGCTGCATGAATGGCGCCGCGCTCTCTTCCTTGTCGAGCGTTTCCATTTGCCTAGCAAGACGATTCAGGCTCGCGCTTTGCAGGTCTTCAAGGATGGAAGACAGGGACGGGTCGCGTGTCTGCGCCAAGGCGAGCGTGACACCCGTGGACAGGCCGACCTCTGCGCGCAGGTTCAACGCCGCCTGCATGGTCGCAAACGCTTCATCCGTGAGTTTTGACAGGGTTTCGTTGACCGAGGTCACGGTGTCTTCGCCGCCGATGGTCAGGTCGAAGAACGCCGTGTCCATAAGCTCTACGAGATAGCCGCGCGCTTGTTCGCCCAATGTCAGAAAACCGTCGAGCTGCCGCAGCATTTCCTGTTCGGCTGTAAATCGGCGGCGCAGCGCATTTGCAACATCGCCGGCGGACGCATCAACCGCGTCGATCATCGGCTGAATTCGGGCGATCGCCTCTGGCTGCAGCGCGTTGGTTGCTTCGGAAAGCTCTGCGCTTGTTGCCTCAAACCGTGCCAGTTTGGCATCAACCGCCGGTATGTCTTCCGCCGCGCTCAACTCGCGCAGCGCCTCGCTGACATTGTTTGTCTTCTCGATGACCGCGAAGCTGTCGGTGATATCCGGCAGAACATCCTGCGTCATGGTCTGCAAGGAGCCGAACAATCCCCCGAAAGCGATCAGGCCGATACCGACCGCAGCTGCCGTTGTGCCGCCCAATGCGACCACAACGACCATGAGTTTGAACAGCAGGCTACCGAAGAATGAAGAACGTGCGCTTTGTGACATTCAGTGCGACCCTTGCTCATGAAGGTTCCGACTCGTTCGATACCAGCCGGAACCTTTCATTTCGGTTTACTTGCTGGCGTGTTGTTCGGAGAGCGCGATGCTCTCAAACCCGCCATCCTTCGTGATCCGGGTTAGGAAAACGGTATCCAGACCCTGGTTGTCGCCCGGCCCATAGGAGAAGGACAAACCGCCCAGATCGAAAGCGCCAAGGTTACCAAGCGCGGCGAGGAAGGAGTCGCGCGTCAGATCGGCCCCCGCCGTCTCAAGGGCGCGCAACGCAATCCGGCCGACCAGATAACCTTCGAAGGTGACGAAATTCGGCTCCGCCGCCGGATCGTTGGCTTTCAGCGCCGCGTGATATTCAGCGACGACTGGCAAGGAAGTATCCCACGGGAAGGGCACGACCTGGCTGATGATCACCCCTTCGCCGTCGTCGCCCAGTTCAGTCGCCAGCGCGTTGGAGCCAACGAAGGAGATATTCACGAAGGTCGGTTCGAATTTCAGCTTCTTGGACAGCTTCACGAATTCCGCGATGGGTTTATAGGCGCCGACCATGACAACTGCCTGCGGTTTGGCCTTGCGGATGTTCAGCAGCGCGGTTTTCACGGCCACGGTGTTTCGGGTATACGTGCCCTCGGCTGCAAGGCTCATCCCGCGCTTTTCCAATGCGGCGTTCACGCCCGCCAGACCGACGCGCCCGAACCCGTCATCCTGATACAGGATCGCGATGGATTCCATGCCCAGTTCGTCCACCAGATGCGCGATCCATGCCTCCGTCTCTGCGGCATAGGTCGCGCGGACATTCACGACGTTGTTCAAACTGGGATCACGCAGAAACCCCGCGCCGGTAAACGGCCCGACGAAAGGCATGCCCGCAGAGGTCGCGACCGGCTGCGTGGCCCTCGTTGTCGGGGTGCCGACCGGGCCGATCAGCCCCAGATGGGCGTCGCCTTCGATCACCGATTTGACATGCGCCACAGACCGGTCAGGCTCATACCCGTCATCGAAACTTTCAAGCGTCACCATGCGCCCGGCGATACCGCCATTTCTATTCGCCTCTTCGAAGGCGGCGGTGATCCCGATCCGCATCCCGTTGCCAAGCGCGGCGGCGGGGCCATCCAGCGCCGCGACCTGCGCGAATTGCACGGAAGACTCCGAGACGCCCTGCTGTGCCAAGGCGGGCATCGCAAATGTCGCGGCAGCAAGCAGGGCGGCGACGGAATTTGGAAGTTTCATGATGATCGAGCTCCACAAGATGTAATTGTGCGCTCTTCTGGCTACAGCCCCGGTCCTAATAAATCGTTTCCGGCGACGGGGAGCCGGGACGAGTGTCACGCCCGCCGGGTCACCCGATGGCCCCATGGCGTGACGCAGCGGGCCCGCATTTCCCAGCATTTGCGAGCCCCGCGCCGTTCGGCGGGCCTTTAGTCATATTCGAGGTATTATGCGGAAAAACCCGCGCTCAGACCGCAACCGGCGTCCGGCACAGTTCGCTCAGAACCTGCGCCGCGATTTCAAAGGAGCGTACCCGCGCATCGTGATCGTGGATCATTCCGGTGACCATCAGCTCATCCGGCGCGAAGCTGTCGATGATACTGCCAAGCTGCGCCCGCACCGTCTCCGGCGCGCCAATCGCGGAGCAAGAGAGCGCCTGATTGACTTGCGCCAAAACCGGGGCCGGAACCAGCTGTTCGATGTTGTCGACCGGGTGCGGCAGTTTACCGGGCTGCCCGCTGCGCAACCGTGCGAAGGCAAGCTGTTGCGACGTCCGCAAAAAGGCCGCTTCGGCATCTGTCGGTGCCGCGCAAACCCCAGCCGCCACGATGACATAGGGCTTTTGCAAATAGGCCGAAGGGCGGAATTGCGCCCGGTACGTCGCCAAAGCGTCCTCCAGCAAGGCCGGCGCGAAATGCGAGGCGAAGGCGTAAGGCAGCCCCAGAAATGCCGCGAGCTGTGCGCCATAAAGGCTCGACCCGAGGATCCAGATCGGCACATGGGTACCTTCACCGGGGATCGCACGGACTGTCTGCCCCTCTGCCGCCGGGCCGAAATAGGCAAGCAGCTCTTGCACGTCCTGCGGAAACGTATCCTCCGGCGCCATATGCCGCCGCAAGGCGCGGGCCGTGTTCATATCCGTTCCGGGCGCGCGGCCCAGACCCAGATCAATGCGATCGGGAAACAATGTCGCGAGCGTACCGAACTGTTCGGCAATCACCAGCGGCGCATGGTTCGGAAGCATAATGCCCCCTGCCCCAACCCGCATGGTCGAGGTCACCGCCGCCACCTGCCCGATCAGCACAGCGGTCGCGGCGCTGGCAATTCCGGGCATGTTGTGGTGCTCTGCCAACCAATACCGGTGGAACCCGGCGGCCTCTGCGGCGCGCGCAAGATCGAGCGTGCCGGCCATCGCGTCGGCTGCGGTCTTGCCGTCCGGTATGGGGGACAGGTCGAGAAGTGAATAATGCTGCATGGGTGCCTCCGTTGCATTGTCAGGTATGCACACGGCACGCAGATATCAAACGGTTGGGCGCATTTTGACAACGATTGGGCAACTCCATCCATGTCGCGCAGAATAGGAGCGCGGCTGAGTGAACAGGTCCCAAGTCAGATGTCCAAATCGCCCATATTTCGCCACACGGGTATCGCACATATTGAAAGGTTTAGTGTGAGGAATTCAGCGTGACCCATATTTTTGACCTGCGACTGCACAAAGTGCAAATTCCGACCGAAATGCGAGAGTGGGAAGAGCGTTTTCCTGTTGGATCACCAAACGTCGATCAATCAATAACTGATCGAGGACTTAACGCTGTCCATTGTTGGCGCGACGCGAAGGGGCCCAACAATGCAGAAGATATGCCCAAGGTTTTGCTTGCCGAACGCGCCCGCAAAACCTGGCCGGATGCCTTTACAACAACCAATGGGCTTTATGTGGTCTCCGGTGCCGCAAAACACGTGATTGAAGGCCTTGATCCCGGCATCCACCAGTTCTTTCCCCTGAAAATCCAGACCAAACGCGGCATCGACATTCCCGGCCCGTGGTTCGCGATGAATGTGCATGTGAAGCAGGACTCGATTGTCATGGAGAAATCCAGGGTCAACAAAAGTCAGAGAAAGCCAGACGAGCTGTCCCGGTTTTGGGGCGATACTAAGGACGGCGACGTGGTTGTTGATCCAGCCAAACAGTCCGGCATCCACCTCTGGCGCGAGGCGCGCTTCATTGGCAGCCTTCTCGCATCGGACGAATTGATCGCCGCGTTCAAAGTGCAGGGCGTCAAGTTTTTCCCGTCGTTCAAAGCGACCAATATTTCCGAGTTGTCCGAAGGTTGATCAATGGCTGTCAACACCCGGAACCAACAGGGTCTTCCGGCCTCGTTGCAGCCTCAATGCGCCGCGCGTCTCGGTTTGAGGACGCGCAGAGAGGTACCGACAACGCTGGTTACAATACGCCATGTCACGCCGCCCGATCCCAACGGTACCCTTCACAGCCGTCCATTTCTGGCCTCGCTTCGCCCGAACCCCAGCGGGGCAAGCGCCCGAATGGCCGGGCAGCGGTTACTTCCATCGGGAAATAGTGGTGCGGGTGGAGGGACTTGAACCCCCACGCCTTGCGGCGCCAGAACCTAAATCTGGTGCGTCTACCAATTTCGCCACACCCGCATCGGCGCGCGTCCTAGCAAAGCACAGCCAAGGTTGCGAGCGAAAAATGCGTGATGACGACAGGTAAGGTGGTGGCATCATTGCCACAAAATCGCCATCGTTGCCGCTGATTGGGAAAAAACATGCGTTTGCTTAAAGGTTTATAAGATACTCTTGCCCCATAAACGAGGCAGTGAAAGCAAGAGACGCCCATGAAACCGAAAACGGTCGGGCGCGTCACGGGTGGGCAAAACCGCCCCGAAAGCGCGCAGAATTTGTGCCACGGACTTCCCGTGGGCCTTCAAGTAACAACCGCAGATGGCATTCTGCCTGCGGAATTCCTGACACCGGGCGATCGGATCGTCACGCGCAATGGCGGCATGACCCGTCTTGACGCGATCGAGGCTGTTACCCGTGCCACGCGGGCGGTGAAGTTCAGCGCTGGATGTTTTGGCGCAGCGGGACCAAGCGAGGATATCGTCCTTCCCGCCGATCAGCCGGTTCTGGTGCGTGACTGGCGCGCGCGTGCCCTGTTCCACCAATCGCAGGCGATGACAACGGCCGCGCAACTGGTGGATGGGATCGAGATTACCGATATCGGCCCGCGCCGCATGGTTTTGTTCCGGCTGACATTCGACCGTCCGCGCGTGATCTATGCCGGCGGGTTGGAACTTGGCTCCGCGCCCGAGGCTGTCATGCCGCTGCGCGCAGTGGCCTGATCATCACGGCGACACCACGTCCCTGAACGCTTTCGGCAATTGCTCCGGCAGATCTTCCGCGATCAGGCCGGGGCCAAAGATCCGCGCGCATTCCACATGCAGCCACGTGGCCGCCTCGGCGGCCACCATTGGCGCATGGCCGCGCGCCATCAGCCCGGTGACAAAGCCGGAAAGCACATCGCCCGCCCCCGCCGTGCCCAGCCAGGGAACCGCCCGCGCCCCCGTTGCGGAATGGACCGCGACACGCCCGGCGGGATTGGCGATGACCGTCTCCACCCCTTTGAACAAAACGATGGCACCACTGCGCGCGGCGGCCTGTTTCGCCACCTCTGTCTTGACCTCAAGCGCGTCGTCCGCGTCCTTCAGGACCTGCGCCAGATCGGGGAACAGGCGCGCGAATTCGCCGCCATGTGGTGTCAGAACCGCCTTGTCGTGCAACAGGCCAAAGAGCACCTCTGGCTTGCGCTGAAATCGGGACAGGGCATCGGCATCCAGAACGCAGGCGCGCCCGCTTTCCAATGCGACCTGCGCCAGATTGGCGGTGATCTGGCCCAGCCCCATACCGGGGCCAAGGCAGATCGCATTGAACCGCGTGTCTTCCAGAATCTCGGCCAGCCCCGACGGGCCATCCAGCCCTTTCAACATGATCGCGGTCACATGGCCCGCGACTTCGGGCATCGCGCGCAGGGGACAGGCCAGCGTCACAAGCCCCGCGCCGATGCGCAACGCCCCGCGCGCCGCCAGACGCGCAGCGCCCGTCTTGTGCGGCCCGCCCGAAATCACAAGCGCGTGCCCGGCGTCGTATTTGTGCGCGCCCCCCTTGGACAGATCGGGCAGCGTATCACGGGTGATGGAAATGGTCGTCACTCGGCAAAGCCTCCGCCCTTGAGATCGCGTTTACGTCCCACCCTATAGGCCGATATCCTTAACGACCAGTTCCCCGCACAGCTCCGGGCCACGGGCGCTTGAATGGCCTGGTTTTGGCCGATGGAATGTCACAGTCAGATCGCAGCGAAAGACACGGTCCTGCCCGCCAACGACCTCGCCCGTATCGGCATCGAGCCCGGACGGCACATCGATACCGACAATCCGAGCGGTTCGGGACGCGGCGCTATCATTCAGTTGCCGCGCGACGGCTGCAACGTCATCGGGTATCGGGCGCGCCAACCCAATCCCGAAAAGCGCATCAATGACGATATCGACCTTCGGGAGCGCCGCGTTCGGATCACAGGGGACGAGCAACGCAGCACCCTCGGACCAAGGCTGCACCATCCCGACCCGGCCCCACCGTTCATAGTTCACCCGCGCGTCGGGCGGCAGCTTGGCCGGATCGCCATAAAGCAGCACCTCGACCATCCAGCCGGCCTTGTGCAGCAGGCGTGCGACGACGAACCCATCGCCGCCATTATTCCCCGGACCGCACAGGACGACGGCCTTTTTGCGCGCGCCCGCGCTGTCCCGCGCGGCAGATGGCGACAGGTCGGGCCATTTTTCAAAAATCGCCGCGACGACGCCCTGCCCCGCGCGTTCCATCAATTCCAGCCCGGTGACACGCCCGCTCTGCATCGCTGCGCGCTCTATCCGGCGCATTTCATCAGAGGTGATCGGCGTCATTTCGGCCCTCGCGATTCATTTTCGATTACTTTTTGTGCATCACGCCTATTTTTTAACGTGCACTTTCGGATTTCCGCTTACAGTTGATGCAAATTCTTGTAACCCATGGACGCTCCCAACGGGAAGTGATCTGCCTGCCGCAGACAAATGCACGGGGGTGAGGAGACCATCCATGAAAAAGATCGAGGCGATTATCAAACCTTTCAAACTCGACGAGGTGAAAGAGGCGCTTCAGGATATCGGGATTCAGGGCTTGTCCGTGGTCGAGGTCAAGGGTTTTGGCCGTCAAAAGGGCCATACCGAACTGTATCGCGGTGCGGAATATGTGGTTGATTTCCTGCCCAAGGTAAAAGTTGAAGTCGTCCTTGACGACGATCAGGTTGACGGCGCCATCGAGGCAATCGTCGACGCGGCCAAGACCGAAAAAATCGGCGACGGAAAAATCTTCGTGTCCGACGTGCAGCAGGCCATCCGCATCCGTACCGGCGAGTTCGGCTCGGACGCACTGTAACTGACCTAAGCCAAGTTTCCAAAGACAGAGGGGAAGAAGATGAGCGCTAAAGATCTGCTCAAGATGATCAAAGACGAGGATGTGGCGTATGTCGACATCCGTTTCACGGACCCGCGCGGCAAATTGCAGCACGTGACGGTGATGTCCGACCAAGTGGACGAGGATTTCCTCGAAGAGGGCTTCATGTTCGACGGCTCCTCCATCGCGGGTTGGAAATCCATCGAAGCCTCCGACATGAAACTGATGCCGGACACCGATAGCGCCTATATCGACCCGTTCTATGCGGAAAAGACTGTCTGTGTGCATTGCTCCGTTGTTGAGCCTGACACTGGCGAAGCCTATGAGCGTGACCCGCGCGGCACAGCCGAAAAAGCGGAAGCCTATCTGAAATCCTCCGGGATCGGCGATGTGGCTTATATGGGCCCCGAAGCGGAATTCTTCCTGTTCGACGATGTGCGCTTCTCCAACACCATGAACAAGGTGTCCTACGAAGTTGACGCGACAGACGCGTCCTGGAACACCGACACCGAATACGAAATGGGCAACATGGGCCACCGCCCGGGCGTCAAGGGCGGCTACTTCCCGGTCAACCCGACCGACGAAGCACAAGACCTGCGCTCTGAAATGCTGTCGACCATGAAGCGTCTGGGCATGAAAGTGGACAAGCACCACCACGAGGTTGCGTCCTGTCAGCACGAGCTTGGCCTGATCTTCGACAGCCTGACCAAACAGGCGGACGAGCTGCAGAAGTACAAATACGTGATCCACAACGTGGCCCACGCCTATGGCAAGTCGGCAACCTTCATGCCCAAGCCGATCGCAGGCGACAACGGCACGGGTATGCACGTGAACATGTCGATCTGGAAAGACGGCAAGCCGCTGTTCGCAGGTGACAAATACGCGGACCTGTCCCAGGAAGCGCTGTATTTCATCGGCGGCATCCTGAAGCATGCCAAAGCGCTCAACGCCTTCACGAACCCGTCCACCAACTCCTACAAGCGTCTGATCCCCGGCTTCGAAGCCCCGGTTCTGCGCGCGTATTCCGCCCGTAACCGTTCCGGCTGCGTGCGTATTCCGTGGACCGAAAGCCCGAAAGCAAAGCGTGTCGAGGCCCGTTTCCCCGATCCGTCCTCCAACCCCTACCTGTGCTTCGCAGCGCTCCTGATGGCCGGCCTTGACGGCATCAAGAACAAGATCGATCCGGGTGAGGCGATGGACAAGAACCTCTACGATCTGCCGCCCGAAGAGCTGGCAGACATCCCGACCGTCTGCGGTTCCCTGCGCGAAGCGCTGGAAGAACTGCAAGCCGACATGGACTTCCTTCTGGCCGGTGACGTGTTCACCAAAGACCAGATCGACGGCTATATCGACCTGAAGATGGAAGAGATCGAAACCTACGAACACACGCCGCACCCGGTTGAGTACGGCATGTACTACAGCTGCTAAGGCTGGTTTGATAAAATCACGAAAGGGCGCCTGTGACGGGCGCCCTTTTTCGTTGCCACGCACCGGTCCGCGTATCGTTCTGCGGGGCGGGCCGGTCTGGGCAAACACCGCCCGCGTCACCACGTCTTGACCCAAGCATTGCCGCATCTCTGCCCGATTGCCCCGGTATCCTGCCCCGTATCACAACGGCGCCAATCAGGAGACTTGCGATGTCCGGAAAGGACGAATTTGCGGAACGGCTCGCCCGGATTGCGGCGCAGCAGCAGATGCCGGCCGCCCCGGATGGTCCGGCCCCGCACGCGCCGCGAAGCGCTGATGACGGTCCTGCGCTCAAACCGCGCCGCCCATGGATGGTTCTGCTGTCCATCACCGCCGGGTTGGCGCTGATCGGGCTGGCGGCCCACTTGACGTTGGCCCATTTGGAACGCGGAACGCCCGGCATTCGCGCCGCCATCGCAGAGGGGATCACGGGCGGCAAAGGGTTCAACCCGCTCGAATTCATCGCGAAATCCACGGTGGGCGATGACCGCTGGAACGAAAGCCAGTCAGTGCCGCTGGAAAGCCGATATCTCAACAAGGACGGCACATCCAAACTGTCCGACACAGGGCGGTTTATCCTGAACAACTAAGCGCTGTCCCGGCCGCCTGCCCCGCTGCGCCCCCTTGGGCCGCTCGGTTTTCGGGCGCATCCCGATCCCGGCGATCTGCCCGTTTCGCCTCAAATTATCCGCGAATTGACCCAACCACGTCGCCGCACGGTCATAGATGCGCCTGAATTGCCCCCGACAAGCAAGACAGAACGGGAGTCATGCTATGCTCGATATCGTGGATGCAATTTACAACGTTGAAGCGTCGGCGCTGTTTTATACACGCCCCACCCCGGATATCGGCGCGCTGCTGACTGAACTGAACACGCGGCTCGCCGGTCAGGACGGCTGCCATCTGAGCGTCAGCCCCCTCAGCCACGCCGATTGGTGGCTGCTGGCCTGCGAGAAATTCCATATCATGGTCGCCTTCTCCGAAGAGAAAGACACGCGGCCCGCGATCGACGCCTCTGCCATTGCACCGATCACGGCGATCCGCCGCTTTGATTACGTGCAGGCCGCCCAAAGCCATACCGCGCATGTCCGCGTCGAGGTGGGCGACGGCAACGCGCCCTTGCCGCCCGAAGCGCGCGTGATCATGCAGGAATTCGGCGAGGCCAAGATTTGCGATGCCGCCCTCAAGATGCAGGCGCTGCATTGGACCACCCGCTTTATCGCCGAAAATCCCGGGTTTCTGGCGATGTATTTCGGCCCCTCTGAACGGATGTTCTGCCCCGATGAGCTGACAGCGGCGGGCGATACCCCGGACAAGCTGTTGCGCCATCCGGTTCCCGGCCTGCCCGAACAAGGCCCGAACGGCAATGACGGGTACAGCCTCAATCTGCGCAACCCCGAACATCTGGGCGCGCCTGCGATCAGCCTCGAAGGGTTGCCGGTTTCTGTTCCGCTGGCCACGGCGGTGACACTGCTGGACTCGCTCATGGCGGCGCGGGCGCGGGGCAAACTGGCACTGGAACATGGCCGCGTGTTGAAACCCAGCGCCAAGCTGACTTTCTATGTCCGCGAAGAGCCCGCGACACCTGACGCGCCCCTTGGCCGGTTCGTCTTGTCGCTTTGGAAAGATCGCGGCCATGACAAACCGCGTGCGGTGCCCGCACCGGTGCCAGAGGTTCCAGCGCAGCCTGCCACGTCCGGCCTGCCGTCCTTTGTCGCCGCCGAAGCCCCAGCGACGGTCCCCGCCGCGCAAGCCCCCGCCATGCCGCATCCCGCCCCGCAGACACCGTCTGACATGGTGGATATGGCCGCGCCCACCCCGCGCCGCGTCAAAGCCGCCGCCGCCCCGGCGGAGCCGGAGCCGCTGATGGCCCCGGTCGAAGCGCCCTTGCCGCCGCAGCCCGAAGACGAATGGAACGACATGGCGCAGCCCGCGCCGCGTCCGGGTCTGATGTCGCGGCTGATGCGCGCCGTATCCTTCGACACGAAACTGAAGATCGCCAGCATCGCCACGGTTCTTGCCGTGACCTTCTGGGCCAATCCTTATGCCGATTTCACCGGCGGTTTCGACACCACCGGCGCGCCCGCACCGGTCGTCATGGCGCAGCTGGCCGGGGACTTGCGGCTGTTTGCAGACACGCAATTGTTGCCACTTTTCGATACGCCCTGATCAGAACGTCCTTGGCCTGTCCCTGCTGGGATGGTTAACTCTCGCCCAGACACGGTTTTCAGAGAGCTATTGCCATGCCCCTTCCCTCGTTCCGCACACTGCGCAGCGCCGCTACCTCCCTTCTGCTGCTGACCGCCCTGCCCAGCGGCGCGCTCGCCGCGACCTGCGGCAATGACGGCAGCGGCTTCAACGCCTGGAAAGCCGCCTTCGCCAGCGAGGCCAAGAAGGCCGGCGTCAAGAAGCGCGGGTTGGAGGCGCTAGCCGCCGCCACCTATTCCACCGCGACGATCAAGGCCGACCGGAACCAGAAAGGCGTGCGCTACGCGCTGAACGATTTCATTCGCATTCGCCTTGGCTCTCTTGACGGGTTCGCGGCCACAGCCCGCAAGCGCAAGGCCCGCAACGCGAATTTCTACGCCTCTCTGGAACGCTCCTACGGCGTGCCTGCAGGGATTTTGCTGGCGATTCACGGCATGGAAACCGGCTTTGGCCGCAACATGGGCAACACGCCGGTGGTGTCCTCGATCCTGACCGTTGCTTATGACTGCCGCCGCAGCGCCTTCTTCACCCCCCATGCGATTGCGGCGCTGAAAATGGTCGATCGCGGCAGCATTACGGGCAACACGCGCGGCGCCAAGCATGGCGAGCTGGGCCATACGCAATTCCTGCCGGGCAACGCGCTGCAATATGGCGTCGATGCCAATGGCGACGGGCGCGTGGACCTTTACAATGAGGCCGACGCCATGGCCTCCACCGCCAACTTCCTGCGCGGCAAGGGCTGGAAGCCCGGCAAAGGCTACCAACAAGGGCAGCCGAATTTCCGCGTGCTGAACGAATGGAATGCGGCCACGGTCTATCAGCAGGCGATTGCGCTCTCGGCGGCGAAGATCGACGGCTAGGCCAATAAAACCGGGGGTTGAGGCGGCTGAAATAAGGCGAAACCACGGCGCGGGGGCAACAACGGACAGGCCCGCGCAACGGCCACACGTCAAACGCGTATCGCGCCGGACCGTCACCGACTAAAGCCTTGAAATAAAGAAAAATTTCAAATCCGCTCGGTCAAATCCGGGCGGATTTCCCGTTTCGCGGGATCGGTTTCTGGAAACAGTCTATTGCCTGATCCGGGCCTAGATGCCTCATTTTCGCCACATTCGGACCCCAACAAAAACATGGTCCGGCATATTTCCGCCGCAATTTATAGAACGTAAGTTTTCTGGGGGAACAGAATGGAACTTGCCACGAACGAGGCGTCTCGTGCGCCGGCCATATCGCAGTATTCCGCTGTTCTTGAAATGCCGAGCAATGGGCCGGTGCGGGATGTTCTCTATCTGTCGCACCTCTTTGCCGGTCTGATGCATGGCCTGGGCCATCCGGTTACAGCCATCGAAAAGCCCGGCAACCTGCAAATCACGCTGAAATCAGAGAAATTTCGCCTGATGCTGCGCTCTGACGAGGCCAGTCTTTTCATGTCGATCATTGCGCTCAAGGCTAATGATCCGGCCGCGTCGCAGGATGCGGAATACCTGCTGGCCCGGCTGATTGGCGCAGTGAATACGGTGCTGCACCCGGTCGCGATCCGCTGGCAAAACAGCGAAGAGCCGATCGACGCGCGCAGTTGGGTGTCGCGGGTGGTGCCGATCCGTCCGCGCCGGGCGATGCGCCGTGCGGGCAAGGTCACGGCCCGGCCGCAGGAGGAATTCGTGCAGGTCTACCCGAACCGCCCTTGGGATGCCCCCAACAGGGCCCGCTTCGCGGCAATCGACGGCACTGTGAATGTGGTCCCCCTGCACGGCGAAACCTCCGCCGAAACGGCTGAGAAGGTTGCGCTTTATCAACAGCTTGAAATGCCGCAGGACGACCAGACGGGCACGCGCAAATCCGAAGCTTTGCCCGTACGGCTTTGCAGCTGGGCGCTGACCGGGGTCACGGCGGCGCTGATGCCACCGGCGGGCGCGTCGCTGGCGGTCATCAACCTCGTCAAAGGGTCCGACGTGTGGTTGAGCGTTCAGGCGCTGGTACTGACCGTGATTATCCTTGGTCTCTACCAATCGGGTGTTCTGGCGCAGGCTTTCGCGGCGCTCGGCCTGTAATCAGCAGCTTTTCCAACAGATAGGTTACCCCTGCCCCGGCGCTTGGCCGTGCGGCTCGGGTGTTCCCGGCGCGGGGCATGACTTCCGTACCCCAGCCCCGCGCCGGTATTTCGCTGTTCGTCAGGTCAGGTGAACGCTGCCGGTGCGTCGTCTTTGTGCAGCACATAGGTGTGGATTGCGAAGACGGCCCACCGGGTTTGCGGCAGGCGCAGGATGGTCTGGCGCTCGCAGCGCAGAAAGCTGCGGGCATCCGGCGCGGTCTTGTCGCGCTCGGCCCCGGCGCGGCGCGGCTGATGTAACGCCGGGTCCGCGTACCAAAGCTGGTTGAACCGCCAGATCGGGCGGCCCGGTTGCACGCCGTCGAACAGCCGCTGCACCCGTGCGGCCAGGGTTGCGTCATATTCTTCGACCGGGCTGTGGATCGCGACAAGCGGGCGACCGGCCTTTTCAGCCAGGGTCCAGCTTGCCGGAAAGCACAGCGCCGCGCCTTTCAGGACGTGTTCCGCCCCGGCTTTGTCCAGCAGGCACAGATCGCATTGCAGCAAGCGGGCCAGAATCCTCAACGCGGGGCCGCGCCGCGCCACGCGCCGCCCATCGGGGCACAGCACCGTATCGCCCGACACGTCATATCCCAGCTCTGGCAAAAGCGTCGTCACATGGGCCAGCAATTCTTGCGCGGCCGCTTCTGTCGCCGGGTCGTCGTCCTGCCACAGAACATCCTCGGGCCGCGTGGCCAACAGCGTTTCGCGCAGGGCCATCTGCCCGGCATAGGCTTCGTCCCGCCGCAGCCAAAGGCCCTCAACCGGGCGGATTCCCGGCAAGGGGCGCGGCTGGTGCATGTCTTCGGGCAGGCGGCTGTGAAGGATGTCGGTCATGGATCGTGATGTGCCCGCCCCTGCCCCGATTGCCAAGCCCCTTCGCCGGTTCGCCCGGCCTCAAGGCAGAAAAGCGGCGCGGCCTGCGTCGCAAACGGGCAAGCGGAGCCATAACGGCCCGGCGCAGCCTTGGAACAGCGGACGATTGGAGACCGGAGCGATGAACCAGCACTACCGCGAGACCCGCAAGATCGACCCCACACGTGGGGCGACGCTTGGCGATGGCACCCCGAATGACGCCAACCGGGTAGAGATCGGCCCCACCCAGCTTGCCTTTCGCGAATGGGCCGCGGCGGGGCTGGCCCTGCCCGACCTTGCCGCCTTGCGGCGCTATCGCTGGGAACGGCTGGTGCAGCATATCGTGGCGCGCGGCTATGGCGGGCTGTTGCTGTTTGATCCGCTCAATATTCGCTATGCGACCGACAGCACCAATATGCAGCTCTGGAACACCCATAACCCGTTCCGCGCCACGCTGGTTTGCGCCGATGGGCATATGGTGATGTGGGATTACAAGAACTCGCCATTCCTGAGCGAATTCAACCCCTTGGTAAAGGAACGCCGATCCGGGGCGTCCATGTTCTATTTCTCTTGCGGTGATCAGACGGCAGCGGCGGCACAGGCGTTCGCAGGCGAGGTGGCCGAGGTGCTGCGCGCCCATGCGCCCGGCGACACCCGTCTGGCGGTGGACAAGATCATGCTGCACGGGGCCCGCGCGCTGGAGGCAGAAGGCCTGACGCTTGAGGAAGGCGAAGAGCTGACCGAAAAGGCACGCGCCATCAAGGGCCCGGACGAGATTACCGCCATGCGCTGCGCCATCCATGCCTGCGAGGCTGCGATGCACGCGATGGAGGATTACACCCGCGCCCACGTGCCCCAAGGCGGCATCAGCGAGGATGACATCTGGGCGGTCCTGCACGCGGAAAACGTCCGGCGCGGCGGCGAGTGGATCGAAACCCGGCTGCTGGCCTCTGGCCCGCGCACAAATCCGTGGTTTCAGGAATGCGGCCCGCGCGAGGTGCGCAACAATGAAATCGTGGCCTTCGACACCGACCTTGTCGGCGCCTATGGCCTGTGTACCGATATTTCGCGCACATGGTGGGTCGGGGACGCGCCCGCGCCGACCGAGATGGTGGATGCGATGTGCCACGCGCACGAACACATCATGACCAATATGGAGATGCTCAAACCCGGCGTGATGATAAGCGAACTCAGCCGGAACACCCATGTGCTGCGCCCGGAATTTCAGGCGCAGAAATACAGCTGCATCATGCATGGGGTGGGTCTGTGCGATGAATGGCCCCTTGTCGCATATCCCGATCGCATGGTGGAGGGCGCGTTCGATTACCCGCTGGAGCCGGGCATGATGCTTTGTGTCGAAGCGCTGGTCGGCGCGGAAGGCGGTGATTTTTCCATCAAGCTCGAAGATCAGGTTCTGATCACCGAGGATGGGTATGAAAACCTGACGCACTATCCGTTCGATCCGGCCTTGATGGGGGGCTGATCGCATCCTCTTTCGGGCGGCGGCGGGCGGTGCGGCGTCCGATCACCTCTGCGCGACAGGGCTGAAACAGCGCTTGGGTTTGGGCCGCGCGGCCTCCATTGTCTGGGGATGAAGGAGACTGCCTATGCCCACTGAACGCTTTACCTTTACCGGCCATGACGGAAGCACACTGTCCGCGCGTCTTGATCTGCCGGATACGGCGCATGTGGCGACCGCGCTGTTTGCCCATTGCTTTACATGCGGTAAGGACATCCCCGCGGCGCGCCGGATTGCGGCCCGGCTGAGCCAGCTTGGCATCGCCGTGTTGCGCTTTGACTTCACGGGGCTGGGCCATTCAGAGGGGGAGTTCGCCAATACCAGCTTCACTTCCAACGTCGCAGATCTTGAGGCCGCCTGCGCCGCGCTGACCGAACGCGGCCTTGGCCCCAGCCTGCTGATCGGTCACTCCCTTGGCGGCGCGGCGGTGTTGCGGGCGGCCGCGGATCTGCCCGGCATCAAGGCCGTGGTCACCTTGGGCGCGCCGTTCGATCCGGGCCATGTGCTGCACAATTTCGCCGACGCGCTGCCGGAAATCGAAGCCAAGGGCGCGGCAGAGGTTAATCTGGGCGGGCGGCCCGTCCTGATCGGGCGCAGCTTTGTAGAGGACGTGGACCGCGCCCATCTGTCCCAAGCCATCGGCCATCTGAAGGCGGCGCTGCTGGTCATGCACGCGCCCCGCGACGCCGTGGTATCCATCAACAACGCGACAGAGATTTTCGTCGCCGCGAAACATCCCAAAAGCTTCGTGACACTGGACGATGCCGATCATCTGATTTCCCGCCCCCAGGATGCGGAATACGCGGCGGGTGTCATCGCCACCTGGGCGTCACGCTATCTGGACCTGCCCAAGCCGCCCCCGCCCGAAGACGTGCCCGAAGGTGTCTTGCGCGTGCGCGAGGCGGACCCGAACGGATTTTTGCAGGACGTGACAGGCCATGGCGGGCACCACCTGCTGGCCGATGAGCCGGTGTCCTTCGGGGGCACGGATCGCGGGCTTAGCCCCTATGGGCTGGTTTCGGCCGGGCTTGGGGCCTGCACCTCGATGACGATCCGCATGTATGCACGGCGCAAGAAGTGGCCGCTGACCCATGTGGCGGTCGATGTCTCGCACAACAAGGCCCATGCCACCGACGCGCAGGCGCAATCCGGTGACAAGATCGATCATTTCCTGCGCGTGATCCGGCTGGAGGGCGATCTGGACGCAGCGCAACGCGAGAAACTGCTGGAGATCGCGGATAAATGCCCGGTGCATCGCACGTTGGAACGATCGTCAAAGGTGGAAACGACCTTGATGCCTTGATGTAGGTCAAGGCAGCCTGTCCGGCGGCGGGCAGGATGATCACATCGCAAGAGGTGATCTGATGACGTATTTTTCGAAAATGAGCGAGAGTGCCGGGCTGGTATCCGGCATGGCCTCGAGTCTTGACGTGGACCTGACGGAGCGCTTGGCAAGTTCGCCCGAAACCGGGGCGCGCAGCTATGCGGAAATGGTGCGGCGCTGCTCCAACTGTACGCAGCAATCGGCTTGCGCGCAGTTGCAAGAGGCGAACCCGATGCTGGATGACGCGCCGGAATACTGCACGAACCGCGATCTGCTGCACCGCTAGGCGGGCGCGTAGCGGCTGACCATGGTGTAATCCTTGGCCGGTCCCTGTACCCGCCACACGGTTTCAAATCGTGGCCACGCCGCAAAGCGGTAAGTGACCCGGTAATCATCGGGCGCGCACCAATGCCGCGTCTCACCGCCCCCCGGCGGGACGGTGTGAAAGAACCGCCCGTCCTCGAAATAGACATCCAGCGGCGCACGCCACAGGTAACGCCGTTCTGTCTGCATCGGCGGATGGCCTGTAACGGTCAGAATCCCGTTTTCCTGATACAGCAGCCCCGCCTCATCCGGGGTCCAGTGCGCGGTGCCCTCGTATTGCGCATCCGGCGCGTCCGCATGGGTAATCTGCCGCATGATCCGCCATGTTCCCTCAAAATCCGCCAATTGCCGCGACATTGCCCTGCCTTGTCCTTCGCCCGTCACCCGCCTATGAGGGCGATGCTTATCCGATCCACTCATTCGCAGGAAGCCACCGATGATCCCCCGCTATTCCCGTCCCGATATGGTCGCCATCTGGAGCCCCGAAACAAAGTTCCGCATTTGGTACGAAATCGAAGCCCATGCCTGCGATGCCATGGCTGATCTGGGTGTGATCCCGAAAGAGAATGCCGAAGCCGTCTGGAAAGCGAATGACGTGACCTTCGACATCGACCGCATCGACGAGATCGAGCGCGAGACAAAGCATGACGTCATCGCCTTTCTGACTCACTTGGCCGAACATGTGGGTAGCGAAGAGGCGCGTTTCGTGCATCAGGGCATGACCTCTTCCGACGTGCTGGATACTTGCTTCAACGTGCAACTGACCCGCGCCGCCGATATCCTGATCGAAGACCTTCAGGGGTTGTTGGCCGCGCTCAAGCGCCGCGCCTATGAACACAAGGACACGATCCGCATCGGCCGCAGCCACGGCATCCACGCCGAACCGACCACGATGGGCCTGACCTTTGCGCGTTTCTACGCGGAAATGGATCGCAACCTGTCCCGAATGCGTGACGCGCGCGCTGAAATCGCCACCGGCGCGATTTCCGGCGCTGTCGGCACCTTCGCCAATATCGATCCGGCCGTCGAAGAGCATGTTTGCGAAAAGCTGGGCCTTGTGCCTGAACCGATCTCCACCCAGGTGATTCCGCGCGACCGTCACGCGGCCTTCTTCGCCACGCTGGGTGTGATCGCCAGTTCCATCGAAAACGTCGCGGTCGAGATTCGCCACATGCAGCGGACCGAAGTGCTGGAAGCGGCGGAGTTTTTCTCCATGGGGCAGAAAGGCTCTTCGGCGATGCCGCACAAGAAGAACCCCGTCCTGACCGAGAACCTCACCGGTCTGGCGCGGCTGGTCCGCATGGCCGTCGTGCCCGCGATGGAAAACGTCGCGCTCTGGCACGAGCGGGATATCTCGCACAGTTCGGTCGAACGCAATATCGGCCCCGACGCGACGATCACGCTGGATTTCGCGCTGTCCCGCCTGACACAAGTCATCGACAAGCTGCTGGTCTACCCGGACAACATGTTGGAAAACATGAACAAGTTCCCCGGCCTCGTGATGAGCCAGCGCGTGTTGCTGGCGCTGACCCAAGCCGGTGTCAACCGCGAGGACGCCTATCGCCTTGTGCAGCGCAACGCGCTGAAAGTCTGGGACACACGGTCCGACTTCCGCGAGGAACTGCTGGCCGATGAAGAAGTGCGCGCGGCTCTGTCCGAAGAGGAAATCAACGAGAAGTTCGATCTGGGCTACCACACCAAACATGTGGATACGATCTTTGCCCGGGTCTTTGCCGAGGACTGATCTTTGCCCGCATAACGGGCATTCTTGCGCATGACGGGGGGCGCCGGGTTTCTTTATTTTGAAAATCGGCGCCTCCGGGTTATCTTTTGTGCCATCCAGCACAGGAGGACCGATGATGACGACCCTCAAGACCTTGGTACTTGCCGCCGCTTTGATGTCCCTGCCGGGCCTGTCGCTCGCCATGGGATGCAGCCATTCCAAGCAGCAAGCGCAATCCTGCGCCGACGGTGCAACATGGGACAGCGCAACGGGGACCTGTATCCCCGTGGTCAACAGCTGAACCAGAGTGAACATACCGTGATGGGCCCGAAATTCTCGGGCCTTTCGCATTTCCTGACCTATACTTTTTTAAAGACCATCCCGTTTGGAGTGTTATTGATGAAACGCGTTCTTTTCGCCCTGACCTTGACCCTGCCCGGCGCCGCCTTCGCCGCCGGTGCCGGGGACGAAACGCCGCCCAAGCCGACAGAAACCACCAAGAATTGCTTTCAGGAAAAGCAATGGGATCCGTCAATCAAGAAATATGTGAGGTTTTCCAAGCCGGTAAACGGCGTATGGGATCCCAAGATCAAGAAATGCGTGCGCCCGGACAAGACCTCTCATCTGGATACGGAAACGCGCTATGACGCGGTGCGCGAATTGGCCTATGCGGGCCGCCATGACGAGGCGCAGCAAGTCCTGGCGACCATGCCAGACCAAGAGGACGACCGCGTGCTGACCTATTGGGGCTTTACCGCCCGCAAGAAGGGCGATTTCGACACCGCGTTCAGTTTCTATAATCGCGCGATCCTCAAGAACCCGGGCAACCTGCTGGCGCGGTCCTATATGGGACAAGGTCTGGTGGAGGCTGGCGATCTGGACGGCGCACGGCTGCAACTGGCCGAGATCGAGACCCGCGGCGATGCGTCTGGCTGGCCCGCCACATCGCTGCGCACCGCGATCGAAAGCGGGAAGGTTTTTAACTACTGATATTTAGCGAATCTTCACGCCTGCCCGTCTAATCTGCCTTTGGATTGAGTGAGGCAGGCGATGAGTATTGCGATGACCCCTGCCCTTCCCGCGCCAGCCGGGGGGGCCATGACCATCAGTGGCAGACCGGGTGCCCGTCAATTGTCGCGGCGCGCGAAGGCCGCGATTGTGGTGCGCTATTTGCTCAATAACGGGGCGGAAGTGGCGCTTGAGGACTTGCCCGACAACCTGCAAGCGATCCTGACCCAGCAGATGGGCGCAATGCGTCTGGTCGATAAAGTGACCGTGGATCAGGTGATCGAAGAATTCACTGCCGAGCTTGAGGCCGTGGGCCTGCATTTTCCGGGCGATATTGCCGGGGCGCTGGACGCGCTGGACGGCAAGATCAGCGCCCATACCGCCGCGCGGCTGCGCAAGGAAGCGGGCGTGCGTCAGGCCGGCAACCCGTGGGAGCGGATCAAGGGCCTTGCCCCGGAGCGGCTTGTCCCGGTTTTCGAAGAAGAAAGCCCCGAAATCGCTGCTGTGATCCTGTCCAAGCTGGATGTGGGCTCGGCGGCCAAATTGTTGGGAATGCTGCCCGGCCCGCTGGCGCGGCAGATCACCTATGCGGTCAATCAAACCAGTTCCGTCACGCCCGAAGCGGTGGACCGGATCGGGCTGTCCCTTGCCTCGCAACTGGATGCCGAACCGATCCTGGCCTTCGATGAAGGCCCGGTCGAACGGGTGGGCGCGATTCTCAACAGTTCGACCTCCGCCACCCGAGAGGACGTGCTGCAGGGCTTGGATGAGACCGACAAGATGTTCGCGACCGAGGTCCGCAAGGCGATCTTCACCTTCGCCAATATCCCCACACGGATTTCCCCGCGCGACCTGCCGACCGTCCTGCGCGGCGTGGATCAGTCGCGCCTAATCGTGGCCCTTGCCGCCGCGAAGAATGCCGGGATGGAGGATGTGACCGAATTCATCTTCACCAATATCTCCGCCCGCCTGGCCGACCAGATGCGCGAGGAAATGGACGAACTGGACGATGTGAAACCCGCCGATGGCGAGGAAGCGATGTCCGAGATCGTCGGTGTCATCCGCGATATGGAAGCCAAAGGGGAACTGCTCTTGCTTCAGGTCGAAGACGACGACGCGGAATAGGCGCGGAGGCGTCGCAAATCGGGCTGGCCGGTTGTGCGCTGTGGCGCACACCTGTCTTCGCGGGCGGGCTTAAGGCTCGACACGGCGCGCAGTGGCAGATATCGGCGAAACATGACCACCCCATCCGCCACCTCGCCCGCGCGCGCCATAGCCATGATGGTCAGCGCCGTATTCTGCCTGTCGATCATGGATGTCTGCGTCAAAGCCGTCAGTCCCTCTGTCGGGCCGCTGCCCGCGCTTTGGGCGCGCTATGCCGGGCAAATGCTTGTGGTGCTGGTGCTGGTCGCGCCGCGATTGAAGCAGGTCGTTCGCGCCCGGCGCCCCGGATTGCAACTGGCCCGCGCGCTGCTGCTGATGGCGGCCACGTTCTTCTTCTTCTTCAGCCTTTCCTATATCGGGCTGGCCGAGGCGACCGCGGTCATGGTCCTGAACCCGATTTTCATCACGCTGGGCGGCGCATTGTTTCTGGGGGAGCCTCTCGGCCCGCGCCGCATCGGGGCAATCGTCGTGTCCTTCCTTGGCGCGCTGCTCATCATCCGGCCCGGGTCCGAGGCGTTCAATCCCGCCGCGCTTATGCCGATGGGGGCCGCGTTGTGCTTTGCCGGGTACAGCCTTGTCACCCGCGCCGTCGGATCGACAGAGGATGTCTGGACATCGCTGTTCTACACGGCGTCGGTCGGGGGCATCCTGATGACATTGGCCGCCCCTGCCTATTGGGTCTGGCCCGATCCCGGCAGCGCGGCGTTGATGTGCGGGATCGCTTGCGCCGGGACGATGGGGCAGCTTTTGCTGATCCGCGCCTTTTCCCAGGCCGAGGCGGGCTTGCTGGCCCCGTTCGGTTACTCCGGCCTGATTTTCGCAATCATCTTCGGACTGATCTTTTTTGCCGAGGTGCCGACGGTGCTGACGCTCTGCGGTGCAGCGATCATCGCCCTTGCTGGTCTTTATGTCTGGTGGCGGGAAACACGGCTCAAGAAGGTCGCCGCGCGCAGTGCCGCGCCTTAACCCCGATTACCGAAGCCGCGCCGCCCCCAGGACCGGGCCATGCCCTGCCGCCTGCACGATCACCACGACGGGCTGCGCGCCCGGCAGATCGACCTGCGCCTTGAAGGTTTCAGCGCCGCGCCACTTGTCCAGCACCTGCCACTGCGTCACGACATTATGGTAGCGCAGCGTCCGTCCGGCATTCTCGCCGCGCGTGATATGCACGTCCTGGCTTGGCTCGTACCGGATTGCGTTCACCACCATATCGACCGGGGCCGCACCGCTGTATTCGGCCGTGACGGACAGGGCACCGCCCTCGCGGGTCAGGGTGACGGCGACCGGCATCGGCATCTCTTCCGCCGCATCGATCGCGTCCGAAACCTCCATCGGGCGCGCCCCGACGACTGACGCCTCGCCATTCACGATCATCTGCGGGGTGTAGACCGACCGCCGCCCGGCCCGCTTGGCATAGGCGCGCTGGCGTTCGGAATTGGCCGGATCGGCGAAGACATCCTTCCAGCCGATATAATCCCAGTAATCCACATGCAGCGCGAGAGCGATCACGTCATCCCGCTCTGCAAGACGCCCCATCAGCTTGTCAGCCGGTGGGCAGGACGAACATCCCTGCGAGGTGAAAAGTTCCACAACCACAGGCGCGCGGTCCTGCGCCAGCGCGGGCGCGGCGGCAAAGGTCCATGCGATCAACGGGAAAAGGGCGATCCGAACCATTCGGAGGAGCATGTGACGGGATTCCTTGCTAGTGTTAAGCGTATGTAGACGGATGCTGGTGAAATAACCAATCAAGCGTTGTTGAAATCCCGATTGCGTGAGCGACGCCGTGATTGGAAAAGCATCTTTGTATACCGTTGTGTACAAAAAATGTCGCACCCCTGCGGATAAGTGTTGATCCCCGCGCAGACCGGGTCCATAGAGCGCACAGACCGCTAGCTACCATATGAAGGGAGCCGCCTCATGACGATCACCGTCGGCCATGACACCTCGAAAACCCGCAAAACCCTCACCGTTGGAGACCAAAGCGTCGCCTATTACTCGATTCCCGCCGCGACTGAGGCTGGACTTGGCGATTTCTCCAAGCTGCCTGCCGCGTTGAAGGTCGTGCTGGAAAACATGTTGCGCTTTGAAGACGGCAAGACCGTCTCGGTGGACGACATCAAGGCCTTCGCCGAATGGGCGACGCTGGGCGGTAAGAACCCGCGCGAGATCGCCTATCGCCCGGCCCGCGTGCTGATGCAGGACTTCACCGGCGTTCCGGCCGTTGTCGACCTTGCAGCCATGCGCGACGGTATCGTTGCCCTTGGCGGCGATCCCGAAAAGATCAACCCGCTGAACCCTGTCGACCTTGTGATCGACCACTCGGTCATGATCGACGAGTTCGGCAACCCGCGCGCGTTCCAGATGAACGTGGACCGCGAATATGAACGCAACCTCGAACGCTATACCTTCCTGAAATGGGGTCAGAAGGCGTTCAACAACTTCCGCGTTGTGCCCCCGGGCACCGGCATCTGCCACCAGGTGAACCTGGAATACCTGTCGCAAACCGTCTGGACCGATACCGACCAGAACGGTGAAATGGTCGCCTATCCCGACACGCTTGTCGGCACCGACTCGCACACCACCATGGTCAACGGCGCGGCCGTTCTGGGCTGGGGTGTTGGCGGGATCGAGGCGGAAGCCGCGATGCTGGGTCAGCCGATCTCCATGCTGATCCCCGAGGTCGTCGGCTTCAAGCTGACCGGCGAGATGATCGAAGGCACCACCGGCACCGACCTTGTTTTGAAGGTTGTCGAAATGCTGCGCGAAAAAGGCGTGGTCGGCAAATTCGTGGAATTCTATGGCCCCGGCCTCGACAAGCTGCCACTGGCTGACCGTGCGACCATCGCCAACATGGCACCGGAATACGGCGCGACCTGCGGCTTCTTCCCGATCGATAACGAAACCCTGCGTTACCTGCGCAACACGGGCCGCGACGAAGCGCGTATCGCGCTGGTCGAAGCCTATGCCAAGGAAAACGGGTTCTGGCGCGATGCGGGTTACGATCCGGTCTATACCGACACGCTGGAGCTGGACATGGGCACCATTGTGCCGGCGATTTCCGGCCCGAAACGCCCGCAGGACTATGTTGCGCTGACCGCTGCCGCGTCCTCCTTCGAGAAAGTCGTCGCCGATTTCCGCGGTATCGACATCACCGAAGACGCCAAGGACATGCTGGATGAAGGTCCGGCGGCGACCAAGACGGTACCGCTGCACAAGACCGCAAAGGTCGAAGGCGAAGATTATGACCTGCGCGACGGGTCGGTCGTGATCGCGTCGATCACTTCCTGCACCAACACGTCGAACCCCTATGTGATGATCGGCGCGGGCCTTGTGGCACGCAAGGCCGCCGCGCTGGGTCTGACCCGCAAGCCTTGGGTCAAGACATCGCTGGCACCGGGTTCGCAGGTTGTGTCCGCCTATCTTGAGGCCGCTGGCCTGCAAGAGGATCTGGACAAGGTCGGTTTCAACCTGGTCGGCTATGGCTGCACCACCTGCATCGGCAACTCCGGCCCGCTGCAACCGGAAATCAGCAAGGCCATCAACGAGAACGACCTGATCGCAACGTCGGTCCTGTCGGGCAACCGTAACTTCGAAGGCCGGATCAGCCCGGATGTGCGCGCCAACTATCTTGCGTCGCCGCCGCTGGTTGTGGCCTACGCGCTTGCGGGCGACATGAACATCGATCTGGCAACAGAGCCGTTGGCCCAGACCCCGGATGGCAAGGATGTCTACCTCAAGGACATCTGGCCGACGACACAGGAAGTTGCCGAACTGGTCGAGCAGACCGTGACGCGCGAAGCCTTCCAGTCGAAATATGCCGACGTGTTCAAAGGCGACGAAAAGTGGCAGTCGGTCGAAACGACCGATGAAAAGACCTATGACTGGCCGCCAAGCTCCACCTACGTCCAGAATCCCCCCTACTTCCAGGGGATCACGATGGACACCAAGAAGATCGAGAATATCGATGGCGCGCGTGTTCTGGCCCTGCTTGGGGACATGATCACGACCGACCACATCTCGCCTGCTGGTTCGTTCAAGGAAACCACGCCCGCCGGTCGTTATCTGACCGAACGGCAGGTCTCCCCGCGCGAGTTCAACTCCTACGGTTCGCGTCGCGGCAACCACGAGGTGATGATGCGCGGCACTTTCGCCAATATCCGCATCAAGAACGAGATGCTGGATGGCGTCGAAGGCGGCTACACCAAAGGCCCCGATGGCGAGCAGACGTCGATCTATGACGCAGCGATGGCCTATCAGGACCAAGGCACGCCGCTGGTCATCTTCGGTGGTGAGCAATATGGCGCGGGCTCGTCCCGTGACTGGGCTGCCAAAGGGACGGCGCTGCTCGGCGTGAAAGCCGTGATCGCAGAAAGCTTTGAGCGTATTCACCGCTCCAACCTCGTGGGGATGGGCGTGATTCCGTTTGAATTCACCGGCGGTGACACGCGCAAGAGCCTTGGCCTGACGGGTCAGGAAACTGTGGCGATCCACGGGCTGGAAGGCGTGACGCCGCTGGCCGAAGTGCCCTGCACCATCACCTATGAAGACGGCACCACCAAAGAGATCACGCTGAAATGCCGGATCGATACGGCGGTGGAGATCGAATACATCGAAAATGGCGGTGTGCTGCATTACGTGCTGCGCAACCTCGCCAAATCCGCGTAATCCCGGCAAAGGTGCGCTGAAGCGCACCCTACGCGGAGCTCGGATCGGCCCTGCCCCCTTTCTGGTGGCAGGGCTTTTCTTTTGGCGGCATGCTGGGTCCACCGCCATGGTGGCGGCGCGGAGGCGACGAGAATGCAGCAGGGCCGAAAAACCGCACTTGTGACCGGGGCGGCGCGCGGTATTGGCCGGGCCATCGCCGCCGATTTGGCCACGGATCACGATCTGGCCTTTACGTGGCATGCGCACCCGCCGGACGAGACCCTCGCCGATTGCCCCGATGCCTGCGCCGTGCAGGCGGATCTGGCCGATCCGGGTGCGGCACGCGAGGTGATCGACACGGTGATGCAAAGGTTCGGCCGGCTGGATGTGATCGTGAACAATGCCGGCGCAATTCAGACAACCCCGCTTGAGCGTGTCGAGCGCGACGTGCATCGCCATTTGATGGACCTGCATGTTACCGCCCCGGCCGCGCTGCTGGAAGCCGCGCTGGCGCATCTGAAACCGGGTGCGGCGATCGTCAATATCTCTTCCATCAACGCGGTGCTGCCGCCAATGGGTGCCGCCATCTATGGCGCGTCAAAGGCTGCGCAAGACCTGTGGATGCGCGGCATGGCGAAAGAGCTGGGCCCGCGCGGCATCCGGGTCAATTCCGTCGCACCGGGGGCCGTGAACACGCCCGAAGCGCCGCGCGACGCGGAACTGACCCAGGCCTTTCTGGACCTGACCGCGCTTGGCCGACTGGCCACGCCGCAAGATATCGCCGCAGCGGTGCGTTTCCTTGCCTCGGACGCGGCGGGCGCGATCACGGGTGAGGTGCTGAAAGTGTCGGGCGGCTATCGGTTCTAACCCCGATCACTCGGCGGCGCGGGCCATGGCAGGACGGATGGTGTCGTTCAGAACGCGGGGCGTCACGGGACCGGCAAAGCGCAGAACGATCACGCCCTCACCGTCGATCACATAGGTTTCCGGCACGCCGTATAGACCCCATTCCAGCCCTGTGCGTCCTTCGTCATCGGCGCCGATGCCGGTATAGGGATCGCCGAGCTCTTCGAGAAAGGCCAACGCCTTGGCAGGGTCATCCTTGAAGTTGACGCCATAGATCGGCACGCCCTCGCCCGCCAGTTGTTCCAAGACCGGATGTTCGGCCCGGCAAGGCGCGCACCAACTGGCCCAGAAATTCACCAGCTTGACCTGACCATCCGCCATTTGGGCGACAGTGAAACCGGGTTTGCCGGGCAGTTCCGACAAGGTCATCGGGGGTACTTTCTGCCCTTCGCGCGCGGATGGCAGCGCGTTGGGATCGTCGCGGAACATACCGATGGCCGCAAAGACCGCAAAGGCCAGGAACACCAGCGGCGGCGCGATCATCAGCGGGTTAAGCTTCATCTTTGATCTCCCGCCGCGTCTCAACGGCCTCAAGGGCCCGGCGCGCCTTGCGCCCGGCCCGCAGGCTGATCAGCACCAGCCCGATGAGCAAGACAATCGACGCGCCATAGGCCGACAGGACCGTGACCGCGTATTTCCCAAGATCGGGAATCATGCGCGTGCGGCCTCCCGCCGGATCAGGGCCTGCGTCCGGCGCAGGCGGATTTCGGTGCCCGTCCGGTACAAGACAAGCGCAAGGAACAGCAGCACAAAGCCCGCGATGCAGACCAGCAGCGGCAGGTAAAAGACATCGGCCACGTTTTCCTCCTTGTCGAGGCTAAGCGACGCGCCCTGATGCAGACCCTGGTTCCAGAACAGCACCGCATAGCGCGACAGCACCGCAAAGACCGACCCGACAAGGCACAGGACAGATGTCAGGTCCGCCGCGCTATCCGGGTCTTCGATCGCGGCCCAAAGCGCCATGTAGCCAAGGTAGAACAGGAACAGGATCAGGAAAGAGGTCAGGCGCGGATCCCATGCCCACCACGTGCCCCACATCGGCTGGCCCCAGATCGCACCCGTCACCAGCGCAATCAGCGTCATCGTCACGCCCACCGGGGCCGCGGCCTTGGCGGCGAGCGCACTGACATGGTGGCGACGGACGAGCCAGATCAGCGACGCCACCAGCATCATCAGCCAAGCGTTGATCGCCATCAGCGCAGCCGGCACGTGCAGATAGATGATCTTGACAGTGGAGCCTTGCCGGTAATCGTCCGGCGTAAAGAAGAAGCCCCAGATCAGGCCGATGACCAGACAAGCGCCCGCCAAAACCCATAGCACCGGCAGCACCTTTTCCGAGGTGCGCAGGAATTTGACCGGGTTTGCGTATTCCCAAATAGAAGCCATGCGATGTATCTATCTCTCCCTTGTGCCGCCGACAATCGGTGCTCACCGCAAATTCATGCGCAACACGGTCGCAGAGGCGAAGGGCATCAGCGCCGCAACGCCAAAGGTGATCCCCGCAAGCATCAGCAGCGGCGTGCCGACCTCCAGCCCCTGTGCCCCGCGCCGCGCGACCTCGGCGCCAAAGATCAGCGTCGGGACGTAAAGCGGCAGCACCAGCAGCGACAGCAGCAGCCCGCCTCGCTTGATACCGACCGTCAGCGCCGCGCCGAATGCGCCGATCACCGACAGCGCGGGCGTGCCCACGGCAAGGCTGATAACCAGCCACAGATAGCCCGCCGGGGCGAGGTTCAACAGAACCCCCAGCACCGGCGCGGCAAAGACCAGCGGCAGACCCGTCACCAACCAATGGGCCAGCGCCTTGACCGACAGCGCCCCTTCCAGCGGCACCGGCGCCGTGGCCAGCAGATCCAGCGTGCCGTCCTCCCAATCGAGGGCAAGCAGACGGTCCAGCGACAACAGGCAGGCCAGCAGCGCGCCCAGCCACAGCACCCCCGGCGCGATGCGGGTCAGCAGTTCCGATTGTGGCCCCACGGAAAACGGGACCAGCACGGTCACGATCAGGAAAAACGCCAGCCCCAGGCCGAACCCGCCCCCCGCGCGGAAGGCAAGCCGCAGGTCGCGCAGTAACAGCGCCCTCACAGGAAGGCCTCGTCAGAGGTGGCAGCGGCGCTTTGGGCGCGCGCGGCAAAGCGGCTGACATCGAAGACATGCGCTTCGGGCAGGCCAAGGTCGATATGGGTGGCAATGACGGCAAGCCCGCCCTGCCCCAGATGCGCGCGCACCGTCGCGGCGAAGAGTTCGACAGACGCCGCATCAAGCGATACCGTCGGCTCATCCATCGCCCAGATGGGCCGCCCCGTGACCAGCATCCGCGCCAGTCCCAGCCGCCGCTTCTGGCCGGCGGACAATGTCCCGGCCAGCCGGTCCCGCAGCGGCGTCAATTCGAAGGCGGCCAGCGCCGGATCAATCCCGCGCGTGCCATAGATTTCGGCCCAGAAAGTCAGGTTCTCCGCCACCGTCAGCATGGATTTCAGCCCGTCCGAATGCCCGGCATAGGCGATCTCTTCACCGCCGCCAAGGATCTCTCCGGCTTGGGGCGGTTGCAGTCCCGCCAGCGTGCGCAGCAGCGTCGTCTTGCCCGATCCGTTCGGGCCGCGCAGGATCAATGCCTGCCCCGGCGCCAAGGTAAAGGCGAGCCCTTCAAGCACGCAAGCAGCGCCGCGCGCCACAGCCAGATCGCGAATTTCAAGCATCGTCATTCCGGCGCGCACCACCCGCAGGTCGCAGGGATCACATGGCGGAAAGGTTCCGGCGGCATGATCATTCCACCGGTAGCATGGCCAGGGCGACGCGGCGGCCCTCGCTCAGCAGGACGTTATAGGTCCGCGCGGCGGCGGGTGACGACATCGGTTCGGCCCCGATGCCTGCGCGATCCAGCGCATCACGCAATGCCGCAGGGATATGGGCGATGTCTTTTCCAGTGCCCACGAACAGCACATCCACATGCCGCGCGAGCGCCAAAAGCGGCGCGCTGTCCTCATATCCGCCCCACGGGCCAGTGCCCTGCGGCCCGGTCAGCACCCCGCCTTCATAGACCTGCCCACCGATCCGAAAATAGCCCGGTCCGTAGCCCTCGATCGGGGCGCTGTCGTTGAAGTCGATTTCGTTCAAACGCATTTTATTGGTCCCAGAACGGTAAGCCCATCACGGCGGACGCCATGATCACGCCGTAAGCCACCCCTCGATACACGCCCGCCCGGCCCGGGTCAAAGATCGCTTGGCCCAGCAGGATGCCCAGCGTGTTGGGGATGGCCAGCATCGCGCCCAGCAGCATCGGCGTCAGGGCAAAGGCGCCCGCAGCCCAAAGGGCGGCCAGCATCAGGAAATCGACGATGAACAGGAACAGCATGGCATTGGCCCGCACCTGCGCCACCGGCAGGCTGGACGCCATGTAAAGCAGCACGACCGGCGGCCCCGGCAGACCCGCCAGCCCGCCCGATACGCCCGACGCCGCGCCGGTCAGGCCCACCATCGCGCCAGTTGGCTTGCCGGAATAGCGCAGCCCGCCGACAAGGCACACCACCAGGCCGATGGTCAGCCCACACAGTGCGAGGCGATATGTCTCGGGTGCGATGACGGTCAGCAGCCAGACGCCCAAGGGCACGCTCAGCGCTGCAAAGACCGTCAGCAGCGCCAGATCCCGCAGGTTCGCCTGCCGCGCTGTTCGGCGCAGCACCGGAAGCGGGCCGATGATATCCATGGCGATCAGGCACAGGATGGCCCATGCGGGGGGGATGAATTGCGCGGCGATGGGCAGGAACACCATCGCCGTGCCAAAGCCGGAAAAGCCGCGGACCATGCCGCCGACAGCCGCGCCAAAGACAAGCCAGCCAAGCCCCGGCACCGCCAGGGCTTGGGCCAGAATATCAGGCATCTACATTCGCGAACTGTGTTCCGGCATTCGCGTCGGGCTTGGACCAGTCGCGTTTGACACCCAGCCACAGCAGCACGGTCGAGGCCACGAAGATCGACGAATAGGTGCCGACGATCACGCCCCAGATCATCGCAAAGACGAAGCCCCGGATCACGTCACCGCCCAGCACATACAGCGCGATTAGCGCCAGCAATGTGGTCAGCGAGGTGATGAACGTCCGGCTCAACGTCTCGTTGATGGAGATGTTCATGACCTCGGCCAGCGGCTTCTTCTTGTGCTTGCGCAGGTTCTCCCGCACGCGGTCAAAGACCACCACCGTATCGTTCAGCGAATAGCCGACGATGGTCAAAAGCGCCGCGATGATCGCCAGATCGAACTTGATCTGCAATTCAGAGAACACGCCGATGGTCAGCACCACGTCATGCACCAGCGCCGCCACGGCCCCCAGTGCGAACTGCCATTCGAAGCGTAGCCAGATATAGACCAGCACCGCCCCAATCGCGAGCATCACCGCAATGGCCGCCGTCTGGATCAACTCGCCGGACACTTTCGGCCCCACCGATTCCACGGCGGTAAAGCGGATATCGGTCACAGCCGTCTGCAAGGCCGCCTCGACCGCCTCGATGGTTTCCGGCGTGACCGCCTCGGCCCCGTCCTGCGCCTGAATGCGGATCATGGACACGTTCTGGTCTGGCCCGAAGGTCGGATCGAACACCTCGGTGATAGAGATATCGCCCAGTTCCAGCGCATCGATCGCGCCGCGATAGACACCGATATCCACCGGCTGCGAACTTTCCGTCCGGATCGTCGTGCCACCGCGGAAATCAATGCCGAAATTCAGCCCTTGCAGCGCAAAGCTGGCAAAGCCGACGACGACCATGACGGCGGAAATCCCAAGCCACAGGCGCGCGCGTTTGAAGAAGTCGAAGGAGGTGTCGTCCTTCACCACGCGCAGCAGCCACGTCACCTTGATGGTCTTCGGGCGTTTGCGTTCGAACCACATCACGACCAGCAGGCGTGTCACGAAGATCGCGGTGAAGACCGATGTGATGATCCCCAGACCCAGCGTGATGGCAAAGCCGCGCACCGGGCCAGAGCCCATCATGAACAGGATCACAGCGGTGATGAACGTGGTGATATTGGCGTCGATAATCGCCGACAGCGCCTTTTCATAACCAAGCTCGATGGCGCGGGCCGGTCCCCGGGCTGTTCGCAGCTCTTCCTTGATACGTTCGAAGATCAGCACATTGGCGTCCACCGCCATCCCGACGGTCAGCACGATCCCCGCGATCCCCGGCAAGGTCAGCGTCGCCCCGATCAGGCTGAGAAGGCCAAAGATCAGCCCCACATTGATGATCAGCGCGATATTGGCGTACATCCCGAAACGCCCATAGGCGAGCACCATGAAGCCCAGCACGGCGATGAAGGCCACCGCCGTCGCCGTCTTGCCAGCGTCGATGCTGTCTTGGCCCAGTTCCGGGCCGATGGTGCGTTCTTCGAGGAAGGTCAGTTCGGCGGGCAGCGCACCGGCGCGCAGCAGAACCGCAAGCTGGGTGCTTTCCTCGACCGAGAACCGCCCGGTGATGATCCCGGACCCGCCCGGAATATGCGATTGGATCGTCGGGGCGGACACGACTTCGTCATCCAGAACGATGGCGAAGGGCTGGCCGATATTCTCGGCGGTGTAATCCCCGAACTTCCGCGCGCAGGTGGTGTTGAACCGGAAGTTCACCGCAGGTTCGCCATTCTGGTCGAAGGCAGGCTGCGCATCGACCAGGCACTCCCCGGTCACGACCGGCGCGCGTTCGATGATGTAGTAACGGCCCGGCTCATCGATGGAAGGCAGCAGGACATTGCCCACGCCCGGCGCGGCATTTTCGTCGCCCGTGGTGGAAACAACCGGATTGAAGGTCAGCTGCGCAGTGGTGCCGATCAGTTCCTTGAGTTCCGCGGCAGAGCCGATGCCCGGCACCTGAATCAGGATACGGTCATTGCCTTGGCGCTGGATTGTCGGCTCGCGCGTGCCGGCCTCGTCGATCCGGCGGCGAACGATTTCCAGCGATTGCGCCATGGTCCGTTCGTCGGTGGCCCGCTTTTCGTCCTCGCTCAGGCGGACAATGATGGTGTCGCCATCGGGAATCGCTTCGATATCGGTGCCGCCCAGACCCGAGAAAGTCTGGATCGGGCGCGCAAGACCGCGCACGATTTCAATGGCTTGTGCCATGCCTGCGGGCTCCGAAATCCGAACGCGAAGTTCGTCATCGGGGCCTTGTTGCAGACGGATGGTGCCGATTTCGGCCCGCAGCGGACGCAGCGCGTCACGTACTTCGGGCCAGAGGGCCTGCATCCGCGCGGCATAGACGTCATCGACTTTGACCTCGGCCAGAAGATGCGCGCCGCCGCGCAAATCGAGCCCCAGATTGACCAAGCCCGAAGGCAGGATACCGGGCCAGCGGGCGACATCGGCCTCTTGCTCGGGCGTGGCCACGCCGCCGCTTCTCTCGATTGCCTGAACCGCGTCGTTATGGCTTTCGACCCGGCTGTAGAACCCGTTGGGCAGCGCCAGTAGCAGACCCACCACAACAGTAAGCCAGATCAGCACGCGTTTCCACGTCTCAATTTGCAGCATTGCGCAGCGCCCTCAATGGGTTATCGGAAGAAGTTACTTCGCCGGTTCGGTCTTGTTCAGAACCTGCGCGATGGTCGATTGAACCACGCGCACCTTGACGCCTTCGGCCAGTTCGACTTCGACTTCGTTGTCATCCTTGACCTTGGAGACCTTGCCGATCAGCCCGCCTTGGGTGACCACCTGATCACCGCGACGCAGCGAACTGACCATCGCCTGATGCTCTTTCATCTTCTTTTGCTGCGGACGGATCAGCAGGAAATACATGATCGCGAAGATCAGAATCAGGGGTACGAATTGTCCAAGGGCTTCCATGTGGCGCTCTTCATCTGTGTTAGGGGAAGGGAGCGCACTGGCCCCGCTCAAGTCGGCAGGAACCTATGCGTCACCTGCGCCGAGCGCAAGACGATTGGCCCGAAAATCGCCGCGCCGATCCCTGCTATGCTGTGTGTGCGGCCCAAAGCGCGCAAGCCGCGCCGGTGTCAGCGGGCGGCGCCTTGCCTGGATCGGGCGGCAGGCATCACGTAAAAGTGCCATCCCACGCGGCGGGTTTGGCACGGTGCCCCTTGGCAGGGGCGCGTATCGGCGTCACATTTGCCGGATGATGACGATGTCCGCCCGTTTGACCCAGATCCGCCGCCCCGCCGCCTTGCTGCTGGCGGCCCTGTCCTGCGTTGTCTCGGTTTGTGCCGCCCTGCCCGCCGCAGCCCAGCAAAGTGCGCCCGCCGCGCGGACCGATCCGGCCCAGAGCCTGGCAGCGCAGCAGTCGGCCTCCATGCCGGCCTTCCCCGAAGAGATGACCGCGCAGCTTGGCGCCGTGGGGCGGGTGAATATCGCGGGCTTCAAGATCAAGGGCAACTGCACCGGCACGCTGGTCGCGCCCGCCGTCGTGCTGACAGCAGCCCATTGCACCGGAAATCCCGACGTGATGACCAATAGCCGCGTCTTCGTGGCCGGCTGGGACCGGGGCGAGTTCATCGCCGCGCGCAAGATCAAACGGGTGGTGCGCCACCCCGGCTACCAGACTGGCAGCCACATCAATATCCAGTTCGATATCGGCCTGCTTTTTCTGGAAGAGCCGATCACCGAGGTCGCCCCCCTGCCCATTAGCCTTGACCGGGCCGAGCAAGTGACCATCGCGGGCTATCACCGTTTTGTGCCGCATATGCTGAGCGGTCGCGAGGATTGCCCGGTCCTGTCGCGCAACGCGCGCCTGCTGCGTTTGAACTGCCCCGTTGTGTCCGGCAATTCGGGCGGGCCGGTGCTGGAACACAATGATGCGGGCGATTGGGTCGTCACTGCCGTCGTAAGTTCGCAAGAGCGCCGCGCCGACGGGATTCGGGCCATTGCCGTGCGGATGCCGCATTGGGTACACGAGATGCTGGCGGAGCAGTAGGCGGCGCACTATAGAGGCGCCACCGATTCAACCGACCAGAAGGTGACAGACATGCATGACATCAAGGCGATCCGCGAGAACCCGGAAGCGTTCGATGCCGCGCTGACGCGGCAGGGGCATGAGGCCGTGTCGTCCTCCCTGCTGGCGATGGACGAGGCGCGCCGCGCCAAGATCCTTGCGGCGGAAACCGCGCAGGCGGAACAGAACAAGGCTTCCAAATCGGTGGGCGCGGCGAAGGCCAGCGGCGACGAGGCGGAATTCGAACGCCTGCGCGCGCTTGTCTCCGAGAAGAAAGCCGAAGTGGCGCAGATGCAGGCCGAGGCCAAGGCGCTTGATGAAGAGCTGCGCATGGCGCTGATGGGCATTCCGAACCTTGCGCTGCCCGAAGTGCCCGAGGGCGCGGATGAGGATGACAATGTCGAAATCCGCCGCTGGGGCACGCCGCGCAGCTTCGATTTCAAACCGGTGGAGCATTTCGAACTCGCCGCCGTGCAAGATGGCATGGATTTCGAGACCGCCGCGAAACTGTCTGGCAGCCGCTTTGTGCTGATGCGCGGCGCGGTGGCACGGGTGCACCGGGCGCTGGCGCAATTCATGCTTGATCTGCATGTCAACGAACATGGGCTGACGGAAACGATCACGCCGGTTCTGGTCCGCGACGAAGCGATGTATGGCACGAACCAATTGCCGAAATTCGCGGAGGATTCCTATCAGACCACGAATGGCTGGTGGCTGATCCCGACATCGGAAGTGACGCTGACCAATACCGTATCGGGCGATGTACTGGACGAGGCCGATCTGCCGATCCGCATGACCGCCCATACCAATTGCTTCCGCTCCGAGGCGGGCAGCGCCGGGCGCGACACGTCGGGGATGCTGCGCCAGCACCAGTTCGAAAAGGTCGAGATGGTCTCCATCACGCATCCGGACAAATCGCTGGACGAGCATGAGCGGATGACCGGCTGCGCCGAGGCGGTTCTGCAAAAGCTGGGCCTGCCCTACCGCGTGGTGGTTCTGTGTACCGGCGATATGGGCTTTGGCGCGCGCAAGACCCATGACCTTGAAGTGTGGCTGCCGGGGCAAGACACCTATCGTGAGATTTCGTCCGTATCGGTCTGCGGCGACTTCCAGGCGCGGCGGATGAATGCCCGGTTCAAGCCCGAAGCGGGCGGCAAGCCGGATTTCGTGCATACGCTGAACGGCTCTGGCCTGGCTGTGGGGCGCTGCCTGATCGCAGTGCTGGAGAACGGCCAGCAGGAAGACGGCTCTGTCGAACTGCCCGAAGCGATCCATGGCTATCTCGGTGGCAAGACCCGGATCACGGCGCAAGGCACCCTGGCCTGAGCGCCCGATTGCAAACGCCCCAATGACCGGGCCGCGGCTTCAGGCAGCGGCCCGTATCTGTCCGGCGATCACAGGCCGCCGCGTGGTGATCACACGGCGCGCCTCTTCTGTCAGACCCAGCTTCATCAGAACATTCACATAGCTGAGTTCCAGCAGGTCACGCTGCGCCCGGCTGCCGCCAAGGCGCACGGCCTCGCCCATCACGGGCGTCAGTTCCGCCAGTGCGCCCTGCCAATCCTGCGCGGCCATCGCGGCCCATGCTCGCGCCACCGGTCGCACCAGATCGGCGGCAAAGCCGGTTTGCGTATCGGCCAGCCGCGCCAGTTTCTCGCCCTCGCCCGCCATAGCATAGGCCAGCGCCGCGTGAATATCGACAAAGCTCTGGCCCGGATTTGGAAAACGCGCGGCGACATAATCGCTTAACTCCGACCAACGCTCGGGCGCGACGGCGACGCCGGCCATCTGCGCCCGGTACAGGATCGCGGCGGTATCGGTGACCACGTTGATCGGCAGGCTGCAGGTGCTGCGCGGCCCGATCCGCGCATCGACCGTCTGCCACAGCCCATCGGTATCGCCATCCGCCAGCGCCCAGAGCGCGCTGTGCCAGCTTAAATGCCCATGCAGACTGCCGGTCGCGTCATAGCCCGTCATCCAGTCGTCAAGATACCTCCGCCCGGCTGTCACCTCGCCCAGTTCATACAGGGCATGGGCCTTGAAATGCGCGCCATTGGCGTTGCGCGGATTGAGCGCCAGCGCCTGTTCCATCAGTGCCAGCGACGCATCGGTTTGCCCGGTTTCGCACAAGGCGAGCGCGTGCATCGACATCATCCACCAATCCTGCCCGTAATGGGGCAGCAGGCGCGAGGTATAGGCGAAGAGTTCCGCCTCGCGCCCGACTTCCCCGGAAAAGCCGATGAGGCCGAAGACGTTGGAACAAAGCTGCGCCACCAGCGCGTCACGCGGATGGTCGGCCACATGGGCCATGGTCAGCCGCCGCGCCTCGGCGCTTTGTCCGGCGATCATGGCAGCCATGGCGGCAATATGGGCTTGCTCTCGTGCGCTGGCCTTGGCGGCAAGGCTTTGCGCCGTTGCAATGGCTGCGCGGGCGTCTTTCATCTGTGCGCGCGTTGTAAACGCCCGTGCCCGTCCCGCATGGGCCAGGGCGAAATCCGGGTCTGCGGCAATGGCGCTATCGAAGGCCTCCAACGCGCCGCTTCCGGCAGCCAATAGGAGGGCAACGCCCCAGTCATAGGCATCCCGCGCGGCGGTGGCCCCTGTGCTCAGCGCGTTGCCGTAATGGTCTGTCAGTGTCATCTCTGCCGCCCTCGGCCTGTGTTATTGTCCCACTGCCCATCGAAGAGAGCGATTCATCATAGGGCGCTTGAACGGCGCGGCGTCAAGCACACCGCGCCGCTTTTTCGATCAAGGCGCGCCGACGAAGAAGGCCGGGCGCAGCAGCCGGATCGTGATCGCCCCAAGCCCCGCCAGCACCAGCGCCAGCACGAAGAGCCAGCCGAGGAACGGGATCACACCGATGATGGCCGCCACCAGCGCGCCAATCGCCGCCGCCAGAATACGCTCTGGCAGGCTTTCCGGCAGGGACCGGCCCACGGCAAGCAACAGCCCCACCCCAAAGGAATAGGTTGCGACCACATAGCCCGCAAAGCCGCTGACCACCGCAAGCGCGATGAAGGCGGGCGTCAGCAACAGGCCGATCACGGTCATGCCCACCAGAATGCCCGCGCCGATCAGCGCCGACAGCGCCAGAAAGCCGATCCAAAGCGCGTTGAACGGGCGATCCAGCATCTGCCGCCGCATGTCGGCCAGCCGATCCGGCACCAATGCGGCCACCAGCGCGGCCAGCCCTGTCACCAGAAGGATGCCAAGGACGAATTTCCCCAAAAGCCGACCGAAACTCGGCGGGCGCGGGCCGTCCCAGTCTTCGATCTCGCGCCGGTCGATCCGGTCCTCTGCGACCACGCCGCCGGGCACGGTCGTCTCGCCCGGGTCGTCCTCGTAAAGGATCAGCTTCCCGTCGATCTGGGCGGTGTCGCCCCATGTGATCTCTTCGGCGGCAAGGCGCAGATCCCCCATGATCCGCCCTTCGATCCGCACCTCTTCGCCCGCGACCATGGCATAGCCTTGCACATCGCCCAGAACCGACACCTTGGACCCGGCGATGCGCAGATCACCGCCCACATCCTGCACGCTGACCGCGCGCCCGGCGAGCGTGGCATCCCCCGTCACCGCGCCATTCAACGCGACCTCTTCGCCGAATGCATAGGCGTCCCCCTGCACTTCGCCATCCATCACGATCTTGCGCCCGGCCAGATGCGCCGATCCGGCGATATCGCGTTTGCCGGTGACGCGGGCTCCGGCCATGAACAGATCGTCGGTGCCCTCTGCATCATGGGTCACGACGCGCCCGCCTTGGAAAACGTCGCCGCCCATTTCGACAATTGCGGGCCGCTCTTCGGCCAACAGCGCCGAGGACGTCAGGATCAAAAAGAAACAAGCTAAAATACGTGTCATGGTATCTCTCCCCCAAACTATCGGGGGCAGAATATACCGGCCCGCCCCAGCGACCTTGCGTTACATCAAAGACGCCGCCGGGGTGGCGATTCACCGCCCAAAGAGACGTTTGAGGCTTCCCGGGTTGTAATCGCTGCGCCCGCTGCGGCGCTGATTGACGCTGTCATGCAGGTCATGCGCCTTGTTCGGCCCCTTGCGCCATGCGCTCAACCAACCGGATTTCGGCGCGACCTCTTCGGTGTCCTCCAGCGGGTCCGGCGGCAGGATCGGATAGATCACCGCCGGATCGAGGGCGAGCCGCCCCGCCCCCTGCAAGATCCAGTCACCGGTGATGGCGGACAGGCGCTGCGCCTGACCAGAGCCACCGACAACGCCGTGATTTCCGACGAACCAGACCTGTTGATAGGGCCGCAGCGGGTCCGCGAAAGCGTCGCCATTGCGTTCGGCCACATTGTCCCACAGCGCCGGGCGGTAAAGCCGCCGCATCTCGTCCAGCGCGACCGCGTGGCGCGCCGATTTCACGAGAGAGCTGAGCTTCATGTCATGGAACTTGTATTGCAGGTTCCAAAGCGCGGCGACCGGCCCCAGCAGCGCCAGCGGCAGACCGCGCGCGCCCACCGTGTCCCAGACACCGACATAGGCGATCTGGACCAGTTCGGACCCGTCGGCGCGCCACGCCAGATCGTCCTGCGAGGTGCCAAAGCGCGGCGACATCGCCCGGCGCGCCTGCTGGATATGCCGTTTGTCCGGGTGGTTGCGCGCCCCGCGCTTGCGATACAGCGCGAAAGCCGCGTTGATGCCTGCGGGCGTGGTATCCTCGACGATGCCGCATTTGCGGATCATCCCCGCAACGGAACGCGCGGTAAACGCGCCGCGCGAGAATCCGAACAGGTAGATCTCATCGCCCGGCTGATAGACCTGCGCGATGAACTGGTAGGCTTCCTTGACCTTGGCATCCAGACCCCAGCCGAAAGCGCCGCCGCCCCATTTCTGGACAAAGCGTTTTACCGGCCCGTCGAAACGTTCGACCGTGCCGATCCCCCGGAAATAGACCGACACCTGCCCCTGGGTCGGATCGTGCCGCACCGCACGCTGGAGCTTGTGCACATGCGTCGTCTCGGAGATGTCCGGGGAATTCCACGTTCCGTCACAGAAAACCGCAATCCGCGTCATAATCCAATAAGCCCTTCAAAACCTGTTCCTTGTCGGGATAATACAAGGTTAACGTGTCCGGGGCAGCCCCGCAGGCCAGGAGAGTGTATTTTTCATGTTAGCCGCCGTTTTGACCCTTGTGGTCACGCTTGCTTTTGCTGTCAGCCCCTTTCTTGTGCCCGGCTTCAACGGGTTCTCGCCCGAGCAGTTCCCGATCCCGCAGAACGACCCGCCGGTGCAGCCAGCCGGATATGCCTTTTCGATCTGGGGCCTGATCTATCTGTGGCTGATCGCCAGCGCGGTGTTCGGGCTGTGGCTGCGCCGCGACGATCCCGATTGGGCAGAGATGCGACCGGCGCTGATCCTGTCCCTGGCGATCGGTGCCGCCTGGCTGCCCGTGGCGCAGCAGAACCCGCCGATTGCGACGGTGATGATCTGGGCCATGTGGCTGACCGCCGTGGCCGCGCTGATGCGCAGCCCGCGCGATGATCGCGGGATCGCGGCATGGCCCGTGGGGCTTTATGCGGGCTGGTTGACCGCGGCCTCTTGCGTGGCGCTGGGGCTGTGCCTTGCGGGCTACGGAATTGTCAGCGAACGCATCGCGGCGCTGGCGATGCTTGGGCTTGCGCTTGTGTTGGCGGTGGCGATCCAGTGGAAACTGGGGCGCGCGCCCGGCTTCGGCCTTGCGGTGGTCTGGGCGCTGATCGGCGTCTTTGTTGCCAATCGCACGCCCATGACCGAGATCACGATGCTGGCCGTCGCAGGGGCTGCGCTGGTGCTGTTTCTGGCCCTTGTGGCCGCTTTCCGCGATTGGCGCAGCAGCCCGGTCTAAGCCCCAGAGGCGGCCGGGCTATTTCTTCTTGTTGAGGTGCTTGCCAAGCGCGCCGGGGCGTTTTTCGCGCTTGCCCTTGTACGGGTTGTCGCCGCCCTGCCCGCGCAAAGTCAGCCGGATCGGCGTGCCGGGCATGTCGAAATCCTCACGCAGCCCGCCCACCAGATAGCGCGTATAGCTCGCCGGCATCTTGTCCGGGTGCGAACACATCACCACAAAGCCCGGCGGCCGGGTCTTGGCTTGTGTCATATAGCGCAGTTTGATCCGGCGGCCCTGTGGCGCCGGGGGCGGATGCGCTTCGAGCATCCCCGTCAGCCAGCGGTTCAAGGCGGCGGTCGGCACACGGCGATTCCAGACATCATGCGCACGCAGGATCGCGTCATGCAGCCGGTCCAACCCACGCCCGGTCCGTGCGGACACGGTAATGAGCGGCGCCCCCTTGAGCTGCGGCAACAGGCGGTTGAACGCCTCTTTCAGCCCTGCCAGTTTGGCCTGTTTGTTCTCTTCCAGATCCCACTTGTTGACCGCGACGACAACCGCCCGGCCCTCGCGCTCTGCCAGATCGGCGATGCGCAAATCCTGCTGTTCGAACGGGATATCCGCGTCCAGCAGCACCACGACGACCTCGGCGAATTTGACCGCGCGCAGACCGTCCGAGACCGAGAGTTTTTCCAGCTTTTCCTGCACCTTGGCCTTTTTACGCATGCCAGCGGTGTCAAAGATGCGCATGGGCGTGCCCTGCCAGTCGAGGGTCAGCGAGATCGCATCGCGCGTGATCCCGGCCTCCGGTCCGGTCAGCAGCCTGTCCTCACCCAGAATCTTGTTGATCAGCGTGGACTTGCCCGCGTTCGGGCGGCCCACGACGGCAACCTGCAACGGCTTCTCACGGGTCGGCTTGTAGGACTCTTCGTCCTCGGCCTCGTCGTCATCCATCACATCCAGATCGGTCACGGGATCGGGCGTGGAGGCTTCAAGTTCATCGGCGATGGGTTGCAGCACGGCGTATAGCTCGTTCATGCCCTCGCCATGTTCGGCGGACACGCGGATCGGATCGCCCAGCCCCAGCGCATAGGCTTCAAGCGCGCCTTCCTCCCCGGCGCGGCCTTCGGCCTTGTTCGCCACCAGAATCACATGGGCGGAGCGTTTGCGCAGGATCTCCGCGAACAGCTCGTCCACCGGCGTGATCCCGACACGCGCATCAATCATGAAGACGCAGATGTCGGCCATATCCACGGCCCGTTCCGTCAGGCGGCGCATCCGGCCCTGAAGGCTGTCATCGGTGACTTCTTCCAGACCCGCCGTGTCAATCACGGTAAAGCGCAGATCGCCCAGGCGCGCCGCGCCCTCGCGCAGATCGCGGGTCACACCGGGCTGGTCATCCACCAGCGCCAGCCGTTTTCCAACGAGCCGGTTGAACAGGGTGGACTTGCCCACGTTGGGTCGGCCCACAAGGGCCAGCGTGAAGGACATCGGGAAACGCTCCGGGTTAACAGAAACGGGGCTTTAGCTGAAATCACGCGCGGCGGGAAGCCCCCTTGCGCAGGAGGCCCCGTTACCGCGCCAATGCTTTGGTGCCTTAGCGGTAGGCCAGCAACTGCCCGTTGGCATTCACGACATAGAGCGTGCCGCCCGCAATCGCCGGGGTCGTCGCCGCGCCGCCGGGGATTTCCACGCTGTTGACCAGCGCGCCATTGGTCGGGTCAAAGCTGCGCAACTGACCGTCGGACGAGGCCAGCACAACGCGTCCGCCCGCCACGATCGGCCCAAAATGCGCATAGATTTCGGCCCGGCGGCGGGGACGGTCATTGACGAAGTTCGGCAGTTTGGTGCCCCAGATGCGGCTTCCGTCCTTGGCCGAGAGGCGCACCAGTTCATTGAGGTCGGTGACGAAGAACACGCTGTCCCCCGCCGGCCAGATCGGTCCTGCCGCGCCTTCTTGCGCGGTCCAGACGCGGTTGCCGCTGCCGATATTCAGCGCGACGACACGGCCCGATTGGTTGCCCACATAGACATTGCTGCCCGATACCACGGGCGGTGCGGTGATGTCGCTGACCTCGGCGCTGGCATAGCCGCGCCGTTCGCCCACGATGGTGGCATCCCAGCGGCGCAGGCCACCTTTGGGGAACACCGCCTGCACATCGCCGGAGCCGAACGCAAAGAGCGCAAGCCCGTTGCTGATCACCGGAGACGGTGCGCCCAGCACGTTATCAACGCTTTTCGCCGCGCCGATCTGCCAGCGGACCCGGCCGGTGGCGGCGTCGATCGCCCAGCCGGTTTCGTCGCCAGAGGTCAGATAGACCAGATCACCGGACACGCTGGGCGCGCCGGAACTGGAGGCGTCCAGCTCTTGCGTCCAGATCGTGCTGCCATCGGTGCCGTTGAGCGCGGCAAGCAATCCGAAACCGATCGTGACGTACAGCCGCCCATTGGCATAGGCCAGACCGCCGCCCGTCGCCTCGTCCGCGCCGTCATTGGGCGGCGTCAGATCGCGGGTCCAAAGCGTCCCGCCCGAGGTCGAGGTCGCGGTCACCCGCGCGCCTGCATCCAGCGTATAGATGCGGCCATCGGCCACGACGGGATCGGCTGTGATACGTTGGCGGCGCGCATTGCCCTGCCCGATATCCGCGCTCCAGACCAGTTGCGGCGCGGCGGACAGCGCCGGATGCGCCGTGCGGTTGGCAGGCGCGCCCCAGAACTGGGCCCAGTTCGCATTGGCGCTTGTGGCACCAAGGGAAATCGGTTGCGAAGTGTCTTGCTGCGCCACGACGGGTTCGGGATCTTCCAGCACGTCGCGCAGATCTTCGCGCAGACCCGGCAGGACCCGATCCGGTTCTTCGCAGCCGGTCAGCACCAGCGCTGACAAAAGAACGCCCGCCAGAAGCGGGGTTCGGGACTTCAATGTCGTCTTCAAGGATTGCTCGATCATCTGTGCCATGCCGGTGCTCCCGGTCTGTCGCCGGTCAATTGCTGTCAGTCTGCGGCAGAACCGAGACATCCGGCTCCCCACCCAGCGCCACAATCACCTGCAATGCCCGCTGTTGCAAGTCAGTGCCTGCTTCGGCGTCATTCAGGATGGCTTGCAGGCGGGCGATTGCCGCTTCGCGCTGGCCGGTTTCGATCTCGATCAGGGCCAGTTGTTCTTCGGCCAATACGCGCATCGGGTGGCCCGGCGTTGCGATCCGGCTGAACCCTTCAAAGCGTTCCGCGGGCAGTTGATCCGCCGCGCCAACCAGCAGTGCCTTGAACGCGGCGATCTGGCGATAGACTTCCGGCACGTCGGGATTGACCGAAATCGCTTCCAGCCGCGCGGCCGCGTCGGTCGTGTCGCCCGTCGCCGCCAGTTCAGAGGCCGCAATCATATCCACCAGCGCCGCCGCTTCGGGATTATCCGCCTCGACCGAGGAGATCGCCGCCGCACGTGCCGCGGCATTGGGCTGGGTCAGCGCGCCGACGATTTCATCGCCCAATGCCTGCGCCTTGGTTTCTGCCTGCGCCTTGCGATACTCATTCCACGCCGCACCCCCGACGATCAGCAGCACCGCAAGAATTGCGATCCAGCCATAGCGACGCAAATAGCCGTAAAGCTTGTCGCGGCGGACCTCTTCGGTGACTTCCTCAATGAAACTGTCGGTGTCGCTCATTGCGCTCCCCACTGGCAATTTTGCCCGTCTTACAGCGCCCCGCCCGACAAGCCAAGTGGCAGCGGCCCCGCGAAGCGCAGGAAAAACTCGTTGTATTGCAGGTCTTTGGAAAAAACCATAACTTGCGCGCGTTCGATTGGAGCATTCCTGCCCTATATTCAACTAATCATCCTGTATGGCTGGCGCGGCTGATGCCAACGCGGCTGACAAGGAGAGGTCCGAATTGATGCGTGTTTTCCCGGTTCTCTTGTCGATCCTGGTCGGCGGACTCCTCTATTTGTGGATCATGGAGCGGGAGTGGCTCTATGCGCGGATCGGCATTGATACCGCGCCCGCCGAAGACGCCGCGCAAACCAGCGCCGTCGATACGGCCCCGGACGACGCCGAGCTGATCAAGGTGATCGCGGTTCACAGCACCGCGCAAGTGATTGATACCGCCGTGGTTCTGCGCGGCGAGACCGAAGCCTTGCGGCAGGTCGATGTGCGCTCGGAAACCTCGGCGACCGTGGTGTCGACACCGCTGCGCAAGGGCGCGTTCGTCGAAGAAGGCCAGATCTTGTGCGAACTCGATCCGGGCACGCGTCCCGCCATTGTCGCAGAGGCGCGCGCGCGGCTGTCTGAAGCCAAGTCGCGTGTGACCGAAGCCGAAGCGCGCGGTCCCGAGGCCCAGGCGCGGCTGGCCGAAGCAGAGGCGCGGCTGGAAGAGGCTTTGACCAATGACAATGTCGCAGTTCAGTTGAGCTCTGGCGGCTATGCCTCTGATACACGTGTGAAAAACACCCGCGCCGCACTGGCCGCTGCTCGCGCTGGCGTGGAAGCGGCCCGATCCGGGCTGAAGACCGCGCAGGCCGGGGTCGATTCGGCTCGCGCTGGCGTGGAAAGCGCCCAAGCAAGCGTTGCCGCCGCCGAGAAAGAGATCGAACGCCTGACGCTGGTTGCCCCTTTCGCGGGCCTTCTGGAAAGCGACGGGGCGGAGCTTGGCACGCTACTGCAAACCGGCGGGCTGTGCGCGACGGTCATTCAGCTTGACCCGATCAAACTGGTGGCTTTCGTGCCAGAAACCGATGTGAGCCGGATCAAACTTGGTGCGCAGGCGAGCGCGCGGTTGACAGATGGTCAGCAGGTCAGCGGCGTCGTTACCTTCCTGTCGCGCAGCGCCGATGAAACCACCCGCACCTTCCGCGTCGAGATCGAAGCCGACAATGCGGAACTGGACATTCGCGACGGGCAAACGGCAGAAATCCTCATCTCCACCGCCGGGCAAGAGGCGCATCTGCTTCCGGCCTCGGCGCTGACGCTGAATGACGAGGGCACGCTTGGCCTGCGGGTGCTGAGCGCGGGCAACATCGTCGCCTTTGCCCCGGTCACGATCCTGCGGGACACGACCCAGGGCGTCTGGCTGACGGGCCTGCCGCCGCAGGCCGATGTCATCATCGTCGGGCAGGAATACGTCACCGAAGGTGTCAGGGTCGCGCCCAGCTATGAGAAGGCCAAGACATGACCGGGTTGATCGACTGGGCCGCTGAACGGGCGCGGATGATCCTCGCCTTCATTGGCCTGTCGCTTGCGGTCGGAACCTTTGCCTATGTCGGCCTGCCCAAGGAGGGCGAGCCGGATATCGAAATCCCGATGCTGTTCATCTCGGTCCCCTTCCCCGGCATTTCCGCCGCCGATAGCGAAAAGCTGCTGGTCAAACCGATGGAAACGGAACTCGCCGATCTGGACGGGCTCGATTCCATGACCGGCACCGCCGCCGAAGGCTATGCGGGGATCATCCTCGAATTTGAATTCGGTTGGGACAAGACCGCGATCATGGCCGATGTGCGTGACGCCATGAACAGCGCAGAGGCCGATTTCCCCGAAGGCGCAGAGCAATATTCGATCAACGAGATCAACTTCTCCGAATTTCCGATCCTGATCGTGAACCTGACCGGCCCGGTGCCGGAACGCACGATGAACCGGATCGCCAAGGATTTGCAGGACGATCTCGAAAGCCTGGACGCGGTGCTGGAAGCCGCGCTGACGGGCAATCGCGACGAGATGCTGGAAGTGATCATCGATCCCCTGCGGCTCGAAGCCTATAACGTGACGGCGGGTGAGCTGATTTCCGTCGTGCAGAACAACAACCAGTTGATCGCGGCGGGCGAGGTTGAAACCGCGCAAGGCACCTTTGCGGTCAAGATCCCCTCCAGCTTCGATGAGCCGCGCGATGTGTACGATCTGCCGGTCAAGACCAATGGCGACCGCGTTGTGACGCTGGGCGATCTGGCGCAGATCAATCTGACCTTCGAGGATCGCGCAGGCACCGCCCGGTTCAACGGCACCAAGACCGTGGCCTTGCAGGTGGTCAAGCGCAAGGGTTTCAACCTGATCGACACGGTCGCGCTGGTGAAAGAGCGCGTCGCCGCCGCCAGTGAAAGCTGGCCCGAGGGGCTGAAAGCAGCGGTGGAGATCGGCACATCGAACGATCAGAGCCGTCAGGTCAATTCCATGGTCAAGCAGCTTGAAGGGTCGGTCCTGACCGCCATCGCGCTGGTCATGCTGGTCTCTCTCGCGGCGCTGGGGCCGCGCGCCTCGCTGCTGGTCGGCTTTGCGATCCCGACATCCTTCCTGCTGTGCTTTGCCCTTCTGGCGCTGATGGGCGTGTCCATTTCCAACATCGTCATGTTCGGCCTGATCCTTGCGGTGGGGATGCTGGTCGATGGCGCGATCGTGGTCGTGGAATATGCCGACAAACGCCAGGCGGAGGGCGTCGGCCCGATGCACGCCTATGTCGAAGCCGCCAAGCGGATGTTCTGGCCGGTGGTGAGTTCCACCGCGACGACGCTGTGTGCCTTCCTGCCCATGCTGTTCTGGCCCGGTGTGCCGGGGGAGTTCATGGGCATGTTGCCCGTGACGCTGATCTTCGTGCTCTCGGCCTCGCTTGTCGTTGCGCTGGTCTATCTGCCGGTTATGGGCGGCGTCACAGGGCGGCTTGAGCGTTGGATTTCGCAACAGACCCACGTGATCGCGGGGCTGCGCTGGTATCTGCATCTGGCGATCTTCGTGCTGGCCGTTCTGGGGATCGTGCTGGCCATCGCAGCGGTAAGCTTTCTTGGCGGTATGGCCGCCGGTCTGATGGGCGGCATCGACACGCAAAATATCTTTGGCAGCGTCGTGCCGACCTTTGCCAAAGTGTTCTTGCTGGCGGTTGCGCTGGTCGTGGCCAGTGCCGCGGGCGTGGCCGGGGTGGTGGTAATCCTGCTTGGCGTCGTGGCGATCTTCACGCGCATCTCGGTGGGGGCGCGGATGCTCTATCGCCACCTCTTTCCCAAACGCGGCGAGCGGATACGCTCCGGCTATAGCCGCAGCCTGTTCGGGCGGGCCATTCACGGCATCGCCGGCAATCCGGTCATGCCACTGGTCGTGATGGGCGTGGTCTTCACCTTTGTCGGGGCGACACTGTTCTATTTCATGAACAATTCGCGCGGCACCGAGTTCTTCGTCGAATCCGAGACCGAGCAAGCCATCGTCTATGTGCTGGCGCGCGGCAATCTCAGCCTTGAGGAGAAAGACGCGCTGGTCAAACGGGCCGAGGATATCGTTCTGGCCCATCCCGGCATCGACAACGCCTTTGCCTTCGCTGGCGAGGGCGGGCTGAACTCCAACACCGGCGGCAGTCAGGCGCCCAAGGATACGATCGGTCAGATCCAGCTGGAAACCGTCCCGTGGGAGGACCGCAAGGACCAACCCGAACTGGACGGCGATCTGGTGATGGAGGAACTGACCGAGCAGTTGAACCAGATGCCCGGCGTCCGGATCGAAATCCTGTCGCTGTCCCGCGGTCCTGCATCGGGCAAGCCGGTGCATCTGCGGATGAAGGGCGATAGCTGGGATGCATTGCTCCCCGCCGTGGGTATGGCGCGCGCCGCCTTTGACGCCACCCCCGGCCTGACGCTGATCGAAGACACGCGCCCCCTGCCCGGCATTGACTGGCAGATCGACGTCGATGTGGAAAAGGCCGGGCGCTATGGCGCGGATGTGGCCACGGTGGGCGGCATGGTCCAACTTGTAACGCGCGGCATTCTGCTGGACACGATGCGGGTGGACAGTTCCGACGAAGAGATCGAGATCCGCGTGCGCCTGCCGGAAGAGGATCGCATCCTCTCCACGCTCGACTCGCTCAAGGTGCGCACGATGGATGGGCTGGTGCCCCTGTCGAACTTCATCACGCGCACGCCCGTCCCGTCATTGGCCGAGATCAACCGCGTCGATCAGAAGCGCTTCTTCGATGTCAAAGCGGACGTGATGACCGGGCTGCAAAAGCTGGTCGATGCCGATGAACAGACCGTGGCGACGGTGCGCGTCACGGATGCGGACCCGGCGATCACCGGCGCGGATGGCACCGGATACGCCCTGCTGGGCGGGGGCCGTGATGGCGCAGCCTTGCAGGACGGTATCGATGCGGGCGATCTGCGGATGGTGCCCGTGAATGCGAATGAGCGTATCGCCACCTTGACGGAATGGCTGGAAAGCGCGCCGCTGCCCGCAGGTGTGACGTGGGAATGGACCGGCGACCAGGAGGAACAAGCGGAATCGGCCGCCTTCCTGCAAAGCGCATTCAGCGCGGCGTTGGGTCTGATGTTCATCATCCTGCTGGCGCAGTTCAACTCGTTCTACAATTCTGTCCTTGTCCTGCTGGCGGTGATCCTGTCCACGACCGGTGTGCTGTGGGGGATGATCATCATGGATCAGACCTTCTCCATCATCATGACGGGGACCGGGATCGTGGCGCTGGCCGGGATCGTCGTGAACAACAATATCGTGCTGATCGACACCTATCAGGATTACGCGCGCTTCATGCCCCGGATCGAGGCGATTACCCGCACCGCGCAGGACCGTATCCGGCCGGTTCTGCTGACCACGATCACCACGATGGCGGGGCTTGCGCCGATGATGTTCGGCCTCAGCCTCGATTTCGGTGCGGGCGGCTATTCCGTGGATTCGCCCACCGCCCTGTGGTGGAAGCAGCTTGCGACCGCCGTGGTCTTTGGCCTTGGGATCGCAACGGTGCTGACCCTTGTCGTCACCCCGTCGCTGCTTGCCCTGCGGGTCTGGGCCGCCACTTACGCGCAATGGTTCGCGACCTTGCTGGCGCGCCTGTCCATGGGCCGGGCCAGCCGGGCCGCGCGTGACTGGGCGCTGGGGCGCGAAGCGCGGCGCCTGCGCGACAATGAGATCATCTGGGACGACATGACCGATCTTTCCACCGTTTCGACGGACGAATTGCGCGCCGCCGAATAACAGGCGGCGGGCGTCTTTTCGCCAATCGGGCGACGCGGACACGCCATTGTGAGGCGCTGCCCCCATGGCCGGTGCTAGGGTCGGATCAACATTGCAACCAAGGACGCTTCCCATGCTTCGTACCCTGATCACAACGGCCACACTTGGCCTTGCCGCCCTGCCCGCGCTTGCCGATGACCTGATCCGCAAGTCCAGCCCGCATTCCGTGGCAGAAACCATGGACAAGCTGGAAGCTGCGGTCACAAAAGCGGGCGCAACCGTCTTTGCCCGTATCGATCACGCGGGCGGCGCTGAAAAAGTCGGGATGGAACTTGCCGATGCGCAGGTGCTGATCTTCGGCAATCCCAAGCTGGGCACTCCCGCGATGCAGGCCGATATCACCGCCGGGTTGGACCTGCCGCTGCGGGTGCTGGTGGCGCAGGGCGAGTCCGGTGTCGAGGTGATCTACCACGCCCCCGCATCACTGGCCGCCGCATATGACATTCCCGCAGATGCCAAACCGCTGCAAATGATGACCGGGGCGCTGGATAAGCTGACCGGCGCGGCGATCGCTGCGGAATAACGCCAGACTGCGACGGCGCGCCAGCCTTGGGGCAGCGCGCCGCGCCATTGTGCGGGCCATCATTGCAACCGCGACCCGCGGGCGAATGTGCCGGTTTAGCCGACGATCAACTGTTTGAGTTGCAAAGCTTCGTGTTCGAGTTCGGTCAGCCGATAGTTCACCACATCGCCGGTCGTAATCATCGCAACGACCGCGCCGCGTTCCATCACCGGCATGTGGCGGAACCGTCCTTCGGACATGCGGCGCAAAACCGACACGAGTGTATCGTCCGGCCCACAGGTCTTTACGTCGCGGGTCATGTTCTCGGCCACGGTTTGCGGCAGGGTCTGACCGGGCGTCTCGGCCAGTTTCCGCACGATATCGCGCTCGGACAGGATGCCCTCAAGCGCGCCATGGGAATCCAGCACCACCAGCGCACCGATTTTCTCGTCCCGCAGGATCTTCACCGCGTTCGAGATCGTCTCTCCCGCCGTGATCGTGATCAGGGCGCGGCCCTTGGTGTCAAGCAGGTTGCTGACCCGCGCCGTTTCGGTTTTCGCATTGGTTTCAAGCGACTGGCTGACACTCGACGGTTTCTCTTTATCCCCCGCCATCGGAGCCTGATAGGATGTTGGCATTGTGTCGGACCTCCTCTTTCCTGCGCTGATGCCTGCATATGCAAGTCATGATAGCAACAAAGCGGGGTCTGTCAGTCAAAACCTGCACAGACGCGGGAAAGAGGGGGCATTTCCGCGCCCGTGTCAGGCCGTTTCATCCGCCTGCTGCAATTGCCACAGCATCGCGTAACGCCCGTCCTTGGCCAGCAGATCGTCATGGCTGCCCCGTTCGATCACTTCGCCCTTTTCCAGAACGACAATCTGGTCCGCCTCTGCCACGGTGGACAGGCGGTGCGCGATGGTCAGCACCGTGCGCCCTTCGCCCGCCATGCGCAGCGCGCCCTTGATCTCTTGCTCGGTATCGGTGTCGAGCGCCGAGGTCGCCTCGTCCAGCAGCAGGATCGGCGGGTTCTTGAGCAATGTCCGCGCAATGCCCACGCGCTGCTTTTCACCGCCCGACAGTTTCAGGCCGCGTTCGCCCACGGTGGTGTCATAGCCATCGGGTAGCGCTTCGATGAAGTCGTGGATTTGCGCGGCGCGCGCGGCGGCGATGATGTCGTCCTGCGTGGCGCCATCGCGGCCATAGGCGATGTTGTAACGGATGGTATCGTTGAACAGCACCGTATCCTGCGGCACCACGCCTATCGCCGCGTGCAGGCTGTTTTGCGTGACGTTGCGTACGTCCTGCCCATCGATGCGCAAGGCCCCGCCCTGCACATCATAGAACCGGAACAGCAAGCGTCCGATGGTCGATTTCCCCGACCCGGTCGAGCCGACAATCGCGACGGTCTGGCCCGGCTCTGCCGTGATGGAAACGCCCTTGAGGATCTGCCGGTCCGGATCATAGCCGAAGCGCACATCGTCCAGTTCGACACGCCCCCCCGACACCTCCAGCGGGCGCGCATCCGGGGCGTCCTTGACCTCTGCCGGTTGTTCCAGAAGGTCGAACATCTCGCCCATATCGACCAGCGCCTGACGAATTTCGCGGTAGACCGACCCCAGGAAATTCAGCGGCATGGTGATCTGAATCATATAGGCGTTGATCATCACGAAATCGCCGACGGTCAGCGTACCGGCCTGCACTTCCAGCGCGGCCATGACCATCACGATCACCAGCCCGCCGGTGATCAGGAAGGATTGCCCGGCATTGAGAAACGCAAGGCTGTACGCGGTCTTGAGCGCGGCGGTCTCATAGCCTTCCATCGCGCTGTCATAGCGTTGAGCTTCGCGCGCTTCGGCATTGAAATATTTGACAGTTTCAAAGTTCAGCAGGCTGTCGATCGCCTTTTGATTGGCGTCGGTATCCTGATCGTTCATCTGGCGGCGCAGCTTCACCCGCCATTCGGTCACTTTGAAGGTGAAGACGGTGTACAGCACCACGGTGCCCACGACCACGGCCACATAGGTCCAGTCGAAGAGGAACAGCAGCACCACCGCGATCATCAGCAGCTCCAGCACCAGCGGGCCGATAGAGAACAGCAGGAACCGCAGCAGGAAATCGACACCCTTGACGCCGCGTTCGATGATGCGGCTCAGCCCGCCGGTCTTGCGCGTGATGTGATAGCGCATGGACAGGCGGTGAATATGCTCGAAGGTTTCCAGCGCCAGCATCCGCAGCGCGCGTTGACCCACGCGGGCGAAGATCGCATCGCGCAATTGCTGGAACCCGATGGTCAGAAACCGCGCCATGCCATAGGCGACAGTCAGCCCCACGGCCCCCAGAAGCAGCGGAGAGACCCCCTCGCCACTGAGCGTATCGACCGCCTGTTTGTAGAACATCGGCGTGACGACCGTGATCAGCTTGGCGATGAATAGCATCAGCAAGGCCCAGACCACGCGGCGCTTTACCCATGGCATGTCCTGCGGCCACAGATAGGGGCCGACCTTGCGGATAGTCCGCATACCAGAGGCACGGTCAGTGGTGTCGCCCGTAGGCTGCGGTGCCGGAGGGGCGGTTCGCGATAAAGAGCGCATCGATTTTCCTGTTGCTATCCCCGGTAACTAGGACCGGACGCCCCCGATTGCCAGCGCAAGGGCGGTTTATTCTTCGGGCAGCGAAAAGACCTGTCCGGGATAGATCAGGTCGGGGTCGCGAATGGCGGTGCGGTTTGTCTCGAAGACGCGCACATACAGCAGCCCCTCGCCATACCGGTCGCGCGCAATCGCCCAGAGCGTGTCGCCCTTTTGCACGGTGACCGCTTTGACGGTGGCATCGCCTGCGGGCGTGGCCTCGGCAAGGCGGGTGGGGTCTTCGCGCTTGAAGGGGGTTTCGACGCGGCTGGTGACCTCGCCTGTCGCATTCACCTCGTCGATGCGCAGCGTGTAGACCCCGGAATCGATGCTGGGCAGTTCACCGCGCCACGCGCCGCTTTCATCGACATCCAGCGCCGCCACAGCGCGATTGTCGATATAGACGCGCACAGCCTGCGCCCCGGTCTGCGCCCGCCCCGTCAGTTCGACCGCGCCCTGGCTGGAATAGCCGATCGTATCCAGCGCCACCTGATCGGGGATCGCGGGCGCGGAATTGGCGCCGCGCAGCACCTCTACCCCGTCCTCATTCGATTTCAGTATCGCGACCCGTTGCGGGGCGGCATTCGGGACTGAGGCTGGGACCGGGTCTGAGGCGGTTTCGGTGGCGGTGTCGGCGGAGGATGTCGCCGCCGGTGCGGCCTGCGGCTCTGGCGTGGGATCGTCGTTTTGGGCATCAGGGGTGCCGACCGGCTGATCGGCGGTGGTCGTCACAGAGCCTGCCAACGCCTGATCTGCGGGCACCTCCTGCGCTGGGGCCAAAGCCGCGACAGCGCGGGGCGCGTCCTGTGCTGCATCAGGGTCTGCACCCGCGCGCGGCGCCTCGGGCGCCTCGCTCTCCTCAACCGCGCCGCCCAGTTCCGGCGCGGCGGATGCGATGGCCGGTGCTGTGTCGGGTGTTGCGTCTGGGGCTGCACCCGATGCGGGTTCGGATACAGGTTGGGCGGCAGCCGTGACAGGGGCCAGGATCAACTCGTCCGGCGATGGCGTCTCTGCCCCGTCGGCAGCGAGTTCCGCCAGCGTCAGAACGCGCGGAGCGGCGCTTGGTTCCAACATCGCGATGGTCGCGAAAGCGCCCGCGTCATCGGCGGTGGCCCGGGCGATCTCTTGCCCGTCGGCACGCAGGATAATCGCGGCGTTGGGACTGGCCCGCCCGGCGATGACCGCAAGCCCGTCATCCTCCAGCCGGATTTCATCAAGGCGCGGCGCGGCCGGTGCGGTGGTGGGTTCGGTCGTGGTATCGGTGGTGGGTTCCGTCGGCTCTGCGACCGCTGGGGTGGCCTCGCCCCCCGTCGCCTCACCGCGTGCCGGGTCTTGCGACGTACTCAGCGGCAGCGCCGCTGTTGTCGCCAATTCGGTGGGCCGCGTGGCATACCATGTTCCGGCGGCCCCGATCCCGCCAAGCAACACAATGGCACCGATCCAGATCGGCCAGTTTCGCGCGCCCTCCGCCGGCATGAGCCATGTCCCCTTCGATGCCGTTTGCCCAGTTGAGCCTACATATCAGCCAAGTTATCAACGGTCAAAAGAGTTGACCATTTTCCCCATGCGAAAGGCCGTCCCATGTCCCCTTTTTCCGTTTGCGTCTATTGCGGCTCTCGCCCCGGTAGAAATCCGAACTATTCGGTGGCCGCAGAAACACTTGGCACCGCGCTCGCGGGGCATGGTTGGCGTCTGGTCTATGGCGCGGGCGATGTGGGGCTGATGGGCACCGTGGCGCGGGCGGCGCAGGTGGCGGGGGGCGAGACATTCGGTGTCATTCCAGACCATCTTGTGCGGCGCGAAGTCGGCAAAAGCGACCTGACCACCTATGTCGTGACCGAGACGATGCACGAGCGCAAGAAAGTCATGTTCATGAATTGCGACGCGGTCGTGGTTCTGCCGGGCGGTGCCGGATCGCTGGACGAGTTTTTCGAGGTTCTCACATGGCGGCAGCTTGGCCTGCATGACAAGCCCATCGTGCTGCTGAACACCGATGGGTATTGGGCCCCGCTCAATCGTTTGCTGCAACATGTGGTCGAAGAGGGCTTTGCCGATCCCAGCCTGCTGGAGTTCATCACAACCGTCGACACGGTCGAGACAGCCATTGCATTGCTGGAAGGCACCGCCGCCGCGTAAAAGCGCAGGCGCAAACGAAAACGGGGCGGAAAGCCCGCCCCGTTCGATACATCATTCGCGTCCCGATTACATGCGGGAGGCGACGTTTTCCCAGTTCACCAGGTTGTCGAGGAAGTTCGACAGATAGGCCGGGCGCTTGTTGCGGAAGTCGATGTAGTAGGAATGTTCCCACACATCGCAGCCCAGCAGCGCGGTCTGGCCGAAGCACAGCGGGTTGACACCGTTTTCGGTCTTGGTCACGGCCAGGGACCCATCGACATTCTTGACCAGCCAGCACCAGCCGGAGCCGAACTGGCCTGCGCCCGCAGCGGAGAATTCTTCCTTGAACTTGTCGACGGAGCCAAAGCTTTCGGTCAGCGCCTTTTCAAGCTCACCCGGCATCGCGCTATCGCCCGGGCCCATCATCTCCCAGAACTGGTTGTGGTTCCAAAGCTGCGAGATGTTGTTGAAGATCCCGCTTTGAGCCACCGCGCCCTTGTCATAGGTGCCGGTGATGATCTCTTCGAGAGACTTGCTCTCCCATTCGGTGCCGGCAATCAGCTTGTTGCCGTTGTCGACATAGGCCTTGTGGTGCAGATCGTGGTGGTATTCCAGCGTTTCGGCAGACATGCCTTTGCCAGCCAGCGCATCATGTGCGTAGGGAAGATCGGGAAGTTCAAAAGCCATTTTGCGGCCCTCCTGTCAGCGTCGTCATTGGCGTCTTGGTGACAGATTGGTCTTGTGGCTGCAAGGTCAAGGCTGCGATTGTGCACAGGGTTCTCGCAGCCCTGCCCGTCTGGTGCTGTCAAGGACGGCGGAACTGCCTGGGCACATCGGTCCGGACCTTGCAGGTGCCGCTGCCCTTCCAGCTTTGTGGTGGGCCGACCGGGCGCGCCGTCACCGAAATGGTCCCGGTCTTCGGGCTGAAGCGCGCGCCATATTGGAAACGGAAACGGGACCTGGCGCTGTCGATCCCTGTTACGGACCAGCGCAGCACATCTTGCGCGCCCCGTTTCGTGACCTTGGCCTGAACCGGTGCCTCGTTGAAATGCAAAATGACGGCGTCGATCACCAGCACCTGCCCATCAGGCTGATATACCAGACCGATCAGCGGTGGCACCCAATCCACGTTTTTCTGGCGTTTGGTGATCGCGCACTCGTAAAAGGTGCCCTTCTGCTGCGCGGTCGCCGCGCCCGCAGCACCAAGCGATAAGGCCAGAACAAGACTGAGAATACGCGTGAGGCCTCCGGCTAAGTAATTGCAGAATAGCTGAATATTAACGCGATTTCGGCGCGGGCTGCGGATGTCAGCTATCGGCCTTCTTGGCCGCGCATGTGCCATTGGCAGAGCCGGGCAGTATGAAATAGCTTTCACCGACGCCGTTATAGGTGAAGGTTCCGCGCTTGAGGTTGATCGACATCTTGAAGCGGACATTTTGCACCTTGTCGGTGCGGTCGCGAATGCCAATCAGCTTCCAGTCCAGTTGGATGCGGTCCTTGGACGGGCGCGTCACATCGGCAAATGCGGGGCCGTCAAAGACCTGAAGCGTGAAATCGTCGATCACGGCCGCGCGTTGGGCGAAGGGGTCGATCTGAATCAGAACGCCTTTCGGCACCCAATCCTTGGAGGCCGGGTTGGAGGTCACGCAGCCCAGCACGATTGCCTCTTGGGCGCGGACGCTGTCCGGCGTGGCCATCAAGGCCGCCATGGTGGCCAATACCGTTACGATCCGACGCATGTGACTGCAACTCCTCCTTCGAATGCGGACCCGTCTATACCCCGCCCCGACGTTCGACGGAAGAGGTCAGAAATAGCCGACTTCGCTGCCCGGCTGGGCGGCTGTCTTGAGCAGATCGAACATATATTGCGCGACCGACCGGAAGCACACGATTTCGAAGCTGTCCGTCTCGCGCAGGAAAAAGGCTGCGGGCACCTGCGCCATGCGCGTGCGGCGGAACATGCCTGTCTTGAAAGCGTCCGGTGCCAGATCGGCCGGGGTCAGCTTGGCCATGATTTCGCGCGCATAGGGGCCGGTGACGCGGAACACGGCGCGCGCATCCGACACATTCACCGCCAGCGCATGATGCCCTGCCAGCGCTGAGGTCAGCGCAGCCAGCATCGCCGCGACATCGCCATAGGGGCACAGCACCAGCAATTCGTCCGGGGACATCCAGCACAGCGTGTTCTCACCCGACATCTGCACGGCGCGTTGCCCCGGCATGTCCAGCCCTACCGCGTTCTTCACGGCCACCCGGAATTCGGGATCATCGAAATCGCCGCGGAGCGTGATCATGCCCTGCGGCCCGATTTCCGCGATCTGCGCTATGCCATCGGCCCAAGTCACGCCGCCAAGTGCGCTTACCGGTTCAGACATTCTGCTTCTCCCCGTCCTTGTCATAGAAGACCGGGTCCACGATCTTCGCCTTGTAGGTCTTGCCATCGACGCCGGGGAACTCGATCACCTCGCCCATCCGGTCCGGCCCATGCAGCACCAGCCCCATGGCGATGCCGCGATCCAGCGTCGGCGAATGATAGGTCGATGTGACCCGCCCCTGCACATTGCGCTGGCCATTGGCATTGGTGCCCTCGGCCACGGCATAGGCCCCGTCGGGCAGAACCGCGCCATCGACGGTTTCAAGCCCCACCAGCTTCCAGCGGGTCGGATCGGCCATATGCGAGCGTTCCTGCGCCCGCTTGCCAAGATAGTCGTCCTTCTTCTTGGACAGCGCCCAATGCAGGCCCAGATCCTGCGGAATCACCGTTCCGTCGGTTTCATCGCCGATCATGATGAACCCCTTTTCGGCCCGCATGATGTGCAGCGCCTCGGTGCCGTAAGGCATTGCGCCGAACTCTGCGCCCGCCTCCATCAGAGCTTCCCAGAAAGCCAGCCCCTGACTTGCCGGGACCGCGATCTCATAGCTCAGCTCGCCCGAGAAACTGATGCGAAAGGCCCGCGCCGGGATGCCGGCGATCTCGCCTTCCTTCCATTCCATGAAGCCAAGCGCCTCTTTCGAGACATCCATACCGCCCAGCTTTTCCAGCACCTTGCGTGCATTCGGGCCGACCACCGCGATCTGCGCGTATTGTTCGGTCACATTGGCGGTATACACCTTCCAGTCCCACCATTCGGTCTGGAGCCACTCTTCCATATGGCCATGCACGCTGTCAGCGCCGCCCGACGTGGTGTGGCACAGCCACGTGTCCTCATCGATCCGCGCCACGACCCCGTCATCGGTCAAGAAGCCGTTTTCCGAACACATCAGGCCATATCGGCATTTGCCGACCTTCAGCGTGGACATCATGTTGGTATACATCATGTCGAGGAACCGGCCCGCGTCGGGGCCTTTGACGATGATCTTGCCCAACGTCGAAGCATCAAGCAAACCAAGCGCTTGCCGCGTGTTCTTTACCTCGCGCATTACCGCGTCATGCACGCTTTCGCTGCTGCGCGGATAGGCGTAGGGCCGCCGCCAATGGCCGACGGGTTCCCAATCCGCGCCATGCGCGTCGTGCCATGCCTGCATCGGCGTCCGGCGGATCGGCTGAAAGACCGCACCGCGCGCTTCACCCGCAATCGCCCCCATGGAGATCGGCGTATAAGGCGGACGGAAGGTGGTGGTGCCGGTCTGCGGGATCGGCTGACCCAACGCATCAGAAAGGATCGCAAGACCATTGATATTGCTGAGTTTCCCTTGATCCGTCGCCATGCCCAGCGTGGTGTAGCGTTTGGCGTGTTCGACGCTTTCGAAACCTTCCTGCGCCGCCAGTTGCACGTCGGAAACCTTTACGTCGTTCTGGAAATCCAGCCATGCCTTCATGCGCAGCTCATAGGGCGCGCCCTGCGGCATCAGCCAGACCGGCTCCATCGCCGCCTCTTGCGGGCTGGTCACATCGGGGGTCGCGACCGGCTTGGGCTTGTGACCCGCGGCCTTGGCAGCCGCGCGGCCCGACATCTCTGCATCTTCCAGCGCAAGGGCGATATGCATGGCCCCATTCGCGGTGCCGACGGGGATCACGAAAGCTTCCCCTGCGTCATCCCGCGGCGGATTGTCCACATCCGGGCGGAAATGCGCGTGCCCGGTGTCCCAGGTCAGCTTGCCGCCGCAATGGGACCAGAGGTGAACGACCGGTGACCAGCCGCCGGACATGGCAACCGCGTCGCAGGCGATCTCTTTCAGGACAGCGCCTTCGCCCGCCTGCACACAGATGGCAACGCCGGTCACGCGGCGCGTGCCCTTGACCTTTGCGATGGCTTTGCCGGTCTCGACCGGAATGCCTAGATCCTGCGCCGCCTGCATCAGCGCACCGCCCCCTTCGGGCCGCGCATCCAAGATGCAGGGCACTTCAAGACCGGCCTTTTTCATAGCAATTGCAGTGAGATACGCGCTGTCGTTATTCGTGACGACAACAACGCGATCCCCGACGGATACCCCGAAATTCACGACGTAGTCGCGCACGGCAGAGGCAAGCATCACACCCGGCACATCGTTTCCGGCAAAAGACAGCGGCCGTTCAATCGCGCCGGTGGCGGTGACGATCCGCTTGGCACGAATACGCCACAAGCGGTGACGCGGGCCAGCGGCGGTGGGCGCGTGATCGGTCAGCCGCTCATAGCCCAGCACATAGCCGTGGTCGTAAACGCCCGCGCCCATCAGGCGCAACCGCATGGACACATTGGGCATTTTCTCAAGCGCGGCGCGGGTTTCCTCCACGAACTTGTCCACAGGCGCACCACCTATGCGGCCCTCCGCCAAAGGCTCGTCAACCATAGCGCGACCGCCCCAATGGGCCGTCTGTTCGATCACAAGCACCTTGGCACCCGATTTCCCGGCCGCCAGCGCGGCTTGCAACCCGGCGATGCCGCCACCGATCACCAGCACGTCTACATTGACGTTGAAATGCTCATAGGTGTCGGCGTCCTGCTCCTTGGGCGCTTTGCCCAGACCGGCGGATTGGCGGATGAAGGGTTCGTACACATGTTTCCAAAGCGGGCGCGGATGAATGAACATCTTGTAATAGAAGCCCGCCGTCAGGAACCGGCTGAAGCCCGCATTGATCGCGCCCACATCGAATTCGAGATTGGGCCAGTGGTTCTGCGACCCGGCCTGAAGCCCGTCATAAAGCTCTGTGGTGGTGGCGCGCTGGTTCGGCTCGAACGTGCCACCCGCGCCGTGGTTCATCAATGCGTTCGGCTCTTCCGCGCCGCTGGCGACGATGCCGCGCGGGCGGTGGTACTTGAACGAGCGGCCCACCATGACCTGCCCATTGGCCAGCAGCGCAGAGGCCAGCGTGTCGCCCTCATAGCCCTTGAGACGTTTGCCGTTGAACGTGAACGTGACCGGCTTGCCCTTGTCGAGAAACCGCCCCCCCTTGGCCAGACGCGTGCTCATGCGAATTCCCTCCAGCTCCAGCCAGGCCGTTTGGCGCTGATCTTGTCCTTGATCTCTTGCGGCGGTTCGGTGGTTTGGGCGCTGTAGGTGCCGAATACCTCAAGCGTCGAGGTGCAGCGCGCCGCATGGAACCACTTGCCGCAGCCATTGGCATGGCGCCAGCGTTCGAAATGCACGCCCTTGGGGTTCTCGCGCACGAACAGATAGCTTTCGAACTCCGCATCGCTCGATCCGGGGCCGTAGCGCTTTACATGCGCCTCCCCGCCTGCGTGCAGTTCGGTTTCATCGGCATCGACGCCGCAATATGGACAGTGCAGGATCAGCATGGTGCGGCTCCGCGTATTGATCGTGAACAGGTCATGACGCGGCCTCGATCAGCCGGGTCATAAAGATATCGCCAAACCCCCATTGCAGGGTCGCGACGCTCATCAGGGCCACGTTGGCCATGTTGAAGGGGGCAGCTTCCTGGCGCAGGCGGTCGAAGTTGCGCTCTTCCGTCAGGAAATCGACGGCATAGCCTTCCTCGGGGATCTTGGTCGCCTCTGTGCCCGCGCGCATGGCGGCCAGTTCGACGCCGTATTCGTGCAGCAACCGTTCGACAGAGCGTTGCCGCCCCAATTCGATTTTCAGCAGCCGGTCGGAAAAGAACAGGACCGAAGCCGCCACACCAAGCGCGCCGAAGCGGTGGAAGATATCGGCATCCATCTTCGCCAACGCGATCACAGAGCCAATCGCCCACGCCGACAACCCCAGATAGGCCATCGCGACACCAAAACGGTGGAGGATGTAACGCGCCGTGCTCATGCCCTACGCCCCAAAGCATTACGCTGGGAAAGCTCTACTCGACCGCCCGGTGGGCACCACCGGGCAGCGCCCGACCGCCCCCCCGGGCGGGCGCTTTGCTTCCGCCCGCGTTCGGTCGCTGCCCTCAGCACTGCCATTGTCCGCAGCCTACCAGCTTGTCGACGACCAAATCGCCGAACCCCCAAACAACAGTCGCGAGCGCGCCGGAAAATAATTCCGCAACCACAAACTGTCTGGCCTTGGTGATTTTCGGCAGAAATTCGTTGGAAAACGAGCCGGTCAAAGGATAGTCGTTCAGTTTCCGCAGACCCATCTCGTCTAAAGCTTCCGAAAGCTCCAACTTAATCTCGCTCTCAACGCCACCGCTTTTCCTGCGATCTAGTCCGTAGAGTAGTATCAAGACAGCGATAAGCAGGGCTCCAGAACGACTAAACCAATCGTAATTGCTCGCTATCGAAATCGCCAAGCCACCAGCAAGAATGACGACCGTCAGAACAACTATCGGCCACACACCCGCGCTCTCATGAGCCTTTTTGATGTTTTCCTGATCCATCCCTAATGCGCCACCCCGGCCGCCACGCTTTCGTCGATGAACTTGCCTTCGCGGAAACGGAACATGGAGAATTCATCGCAGAGGGGGGAGTCTCCCTTGGCGATCAGTTCGGCAAAGCCCCAGCCGCTGCCGGGGATGGCTTTGAAGCCGCCCGTGCCCCAGCCACAGTTGACGAACATGCCATCCACCGGGGTTTTCGACAGGATCGGCGACCGGTCGCCCGTCACGTCCACGATACCGCCCCATTGGCGCAGCATCTTGAGGCGCGAGATCATCGGGAAGGTTTCGACCAGTGCGCGGACGGTTTCCTCGATATGGTGGAAACTGCCGCGCTGGGTGAAGTTGTTGAAGGAATCGGTGCCGCCGCCGATCACCATCTCTCCCTTGTCGGATTGCGACATATACCCGTGCACCGTGTTGGCCATCACGACCACATCCATGCAGGGTTTGATCGGCTCGGACACCAGCGCTTGCAGCGCCACGGATTCCAGCGGCAGACGGAAGCCCGCCATATCGGCCAACTGCCCCGAATGGCCCGCGACCACGACGCCCAGCTTGTTGCAATCGATCGCGCCGCGATTGGTATCGACGCCAACGACCTTGTCGCCCTCGCGGCGGATGCCCGTCACTTCGCATTTCTGGATGACATGCATCCCCATATCCGAACAGGCCCGCGCATAGCCCCACGCCACCGCATCGTGCCGCGCCGTGCCGCCGCGCGGCTGCCACAGCGCGCCCAGGACCGGGTAGCGTGGCCCGTCGATATTGATGATCGGGACCAGCTTCTTGACCTGTTCCGGGCCGATGAATTCGGTCGACACGCCTTGCAACGCATTGGCGTGGGCGGTGCGCTGATAGCCGCGGATTTCGTGCTGGGTCTGGGCCAGCATCATCACGCCGCGCGGGCTGAACATGACATTGTAGTTCAGATCCTGGCTCATCGTCTCGTAGAGGGAACGCGCCTTTTCATAGATCGCGGCAGAGCTGTCCTGCAGGTAGTTCGACCGGATGATCGTCGTGTTGCGGCCCGTATTGCCGCCACCCAGCCAGCCCTTTTCAAGGATCGCAACATTGGTGATGCCGAAATTCTTGCCCAGATAATACGCTGTCGCCAGACCATGCCCACCTGCCCCGACGATGATCACATCATAAGAGGATTTCGGCTCTGGGCTGGCCCAGGCGCGTTCCCAGCCGGTGTGCTGGCGCAAACCCTCACGGGCGATGGCAAAGGCGGAATAGCGTTTCATGTCAGGCGAATCCCCGTCACTCGGATTTTTGTTCTTGTCGCGCAGTTTCGCAAAATACCGCCGTGAGAAGCCGCCGCAATAGAACCCAGTTGCGACATGTTTTCCGACTGGCGGCGATTTGAACGATTTGCCCTTTTTTCGGGCCATGCGGGCAGATACATCGGATGCCATGAGTTTTTGGGTGATCATTCTGGGAATGGCGGTGCTGTCCGCCGCAATCCTCATACTGGCGAGTCGGCGGCGGACCGATCAGGCGGCGCCTGCGGCGGCCTATGACATGCAGGTCTATCGCGACCAGCTGGCCAGCCTTGACCGCGACGTGGAGCGCGGCGTGGTAGAGGCAGAGGACGCAGAACGCACGCGGGCCGAAATCGGACGACGCATTCTGGCGGCAGACCGGGCCGCGCAGCAGGCAAGCGGTTCCGCAGGCGACGGTTCCGGCTGGGTCTGGGGCGCGCTGATGGGCGTCGGCGTTCTGGCCGGATCGATCGCGCTTTATTCGCAACTGGGCGCGCCGGGCTATGGCGATCTGGCGCTGAAAGACCGGATCGAAGCGGCTGAGAGCCTGCGCAAGACCCGTCCCAGCCAAGAAATCGCCGAGGCAGAGATCGACCCGGCGATGCTGCCTATCCCGGTGGAGCCGCCAAGCGCCGACTACTTGGCGCTTGTCGAACAGCTGCGCAGCGTCGTCGGCGAACGCCCGGATGATCCGCGCGGGTTTCAGTTGCTGGCCCAGTCCGAACGCAACCTTGGCAATTATTCCGCCGCGCATCGGGCGCTTGCGCGCTATCTCGATCTGCGCGGCGATGCGGTGACGGCGAGCGAATTCGCTGACCTGGCCGATACGCTGGTGCTGGCGGCGGGCGGCTATGTCTCGCCCGAGGCGGAAATCGCGCTTGCCCGCGCCTTGCAGCTTGATCCGGCAAACGGACCGGCGCGCTATTACTGGGGGCTGATGATGTCGCAGACAGGTCGCCCCGATCAGGCCTTCACGATCTGGGATCGCCAGTTGCGGGCCGGACCGCCGGATGCCCCATGGATCGGCCCGATTCAGGCGCAGATTGCCGAGATCGCCATGCGCGCCGGGCAGACCAATTACGAGATCCCCCAGATCGGCTCCGCCGCCACCCCGCCGCGCGGCCCCTCGCAAGAGGATATCGACGCGGCAGGCGACATGAGCCCGCAGGAACGCATGGAAATGATCGAGGGCATGGTTTCCAACCTGTCGGAGCGACTGGCCAGCGAAGGCGGCGCACCGCAGGATTGGGCGCGGCTGATCACGGCGCTTGGCGTGCTTGGCCGAAGCGGCGATGCGCGCGCCATTTTCGACGAGGCCAGCCGCGTCTTTGCCGCCGATCCGGGCGCTTTGGATCAGATCAACCGGGCGGGCGAACGCGCGGGGGTTTCCAATTGATCTACGAAGAGATCGAGGATTTCGTCGCCGCCCTGCCCCAAGGCGCGGCAGTGGCCGGGATCGACCTTGGCACCAAGACCATTGGCGTCGCTGTCTCTGACCGGATGCTGTCGGTCGCCTCGCCGCTGGAAACGATCAAGCGCAAGAAATTCGGCATCGATGCGGCGGCGTTGCAGGCGCTTCTTGCCGCGCGCGAGATCGGCGGCATCGTTCTAGGCCTGCCGCGCAACATGGACGGGACCGAGGGGCCGCGCTGCCAATCGACCCGTGCCTTCGCGCGGAACTTCGACAATCTGCACAGCATCCCGATCACCTTCTGGGATGAACGCCTGTCTACCGTGGCCGCCGAAAAGGCGCTGTTGGAGGCGGATACGACCCGCAAACGTCGCGCCGAGGTTATCGACCACGTGGCGGCTGCCTATATCCTGCAAGGGTTGCTGGATCGGTTGAGCATCATGCGCAGCCGGGCGTAAGGAAAATCATGGTGGACAAGAAATCCAAAGACGCGGTCTGGACGCGGAACGAGATCGAAAGCCCCTGCGTTCAGGTCTGTGTGATCCACCCCGAGACGCGGCTTTGCGTGGGCTGTGCGCGCTCCATCGACGAGATCGGCGGCTGGTCCCGGATGACTCCAGAGGCCCGGCGCGACGTGATGGAAGACCTGCCCAACCGTGTCGCCGCCCCGAAGACCCGGCGCGGTGGGCGCGCGGCGCGGGTCAAGTGATCAGGGCGCATTCAGCCATGTCTGCGGGTCCGGAAATTCCGGCCTGAAGAACGCGGTCATCCGCCCCTCGGCGTGATCGCCGCCCGTCCAGGGCGCTGTCCCATGCAATGTGAAGCGGTGCAGCAGCAGTGCAGCGCCCGGCGCGCCTTGCAGTGGTTTGGGATCAACCGTGTCGAACACCTTGCGTCGCGCTTCGTGGTAAGCCTCGGTTATGTCGGTCTGCGCGATCGGCCCTGCCCCTATGGCCTGCCGCAGCGCCTCTGCGACGATCCGGTGACTGCCGGGCCAGAACACCGTTGGCGCGTCGGCACAGTCATTGAGGTGTATGCCAAGGATATAGGCGTGGAACTCGCGGGCAAAGCGCCGGCGGTCCGGCCCGTCTGGCAGCAGCCCGTCCACATGCGCGGCGCAGCGCGTGACGCGGTAGCGGTGGTTCGCCTCGGACTGGTCCGGGTCACGTTGCGGATAGCCGGGATAGACGATGGACAGCTGCGCCCTGTGCAGCGGCGCGCCATGCAGTGGCAGCGCGTCCTGCCATGGGCCGCGAAGTGCCACGCCATCCACACTGCCATCGGCAGCGTTCGGCAGCGCATCGACGCCGGGGAACCATGTGCGCCCGTGCCTCAGATCGCCTTGCGTCCGGGGAAGGCGCAGCGCCGCGTGATAGGCCGCACGCGCCCAGTTTCGGCTGTCGTCGGTCGCGGCAAACTGCACTGCCCCGGTGTCGGCCAGCGCCATCGCGCTAGCCCAGCATCGCTTTGCGCAGCATGTTGAGCGCCACCAGTGTCAGGAACACGCCGAACGCCTTCTTGAGCGGGCCGGGATCCATCGCATGGGCCAGCTTCACCCCCCAAGGGGTCGTGATCAGCGTCATCGCGATGACCAGCACGAATGCCACAAGGTTGACAGATCCAAGGGTCAGCGGCGGGCGCATCGCGGGGTCGATCTGCACCATCAGGAACCCCAGCACCGAAGGCACCGCGATCACCACACCAAAGCCCGCCGCCGTCGCCACGGCACGGTGAATCGGTACGTTCATCAGGCTCATCAAAGGCACCCCGAAAGAGCCGCCGCCGATGCCCATCAGCACCGATCCGAACCCCATCAGCGGCGACAGAACCGCCGTGCCCAGAAGGCCGGGCATACTGTCACGCAAGCGCCAATGCGCACGCCCAAGCAGCATGTAAAGACCGATGATGATGGCCAGGCAGCCGAACACGATCTGCAATGTCTGGGACTTCAGGCCAGAGACAAGCCAAACCCCCAGCACCGCACCGATGACGATGCCCGGGCTCCAGCGGCGCAGGATCTCCCAATCCACCGCGCCCTTCTTGTTATGGCTCAGCACAGAGCGCATGGACGTCACGATGATCGTTGCCAGCGACGTGGCAAGGCACATCTGCATCAGTTGCGGCCCATCATAGCCAAGCGTTTGAAACGCATAGAAAAAGGCGGGAACAAGAACGATCCCGCCCCCGACGCCCAAAAGCCCCGCCAGCACACCGGCAAAGCCGCCGATCACCAGCAGCAGAACCAGCATTTGCACCAAAAGCGCCGTATCGGCCATCTACCCTGCCCCCTCATATTCTTGCGGGCAGGGTGTAGCGCCTGTCAGATCAAAGCGCCAGTGTCAGCTTCGCGCGCGGCGTTTGCGGCGTAGCAGGCCAAACCCGGCCACCCCGGCACCAAGAAGCGAGGCGGATGCGGGCAACGGCACCGGGGAGATCGGAACGGCCAGCCCGTCGATCATCACGCTGATCAATTCCCCGTCCTGCACCACGCCGCCACCGGCAAGATAGGTCGCGTCGTCGATCAGATAGCCGAAGATCGTCGCTGTCCCGGTCAGATCATAGTCGGTCGCATCCGTGACCAGGCTGGGAAACAGGCTTTCTTCCTGTGACTGCCCCACCAGCGCACCGATCAAAAGCGGATCGCCATAGCGCAGCGTCACCGTATTCCCATCGGCAGAGCGGGACGCGCTTGTCGGGCCCTTATCGCCAAGGCCGTCGGTCCTGTATTCAACTTCAAGGCTGGTGTCCCCATAGCCCGTCAGCTGCATCCCGGTGATCGCGAAAAAGCCGCCGTCGATATTGTAGGTGTCCCTGATCCGCGGCGCGAATACCAAGTCTCCCGTCGGTTTGGTCATAACGCGGTTCTGGATATTGCCGCCGACCAATGAGAATGGGGTGATAGGTGTCGGGTCCAGTGTAAACGGCAGCAGATTGTCGTTCGCAACGACCTGAACACCGCCATGTACCGGATCTGCCGCAGTTGTCCCGAACAGGTTCTCGACACCGCCCGGATCAAGCGTGGCCGCAACCGCCGCACAAGATGTAAAGGCAAGCGCCGCAACACTCGCAAGAAGGGTCTGTTTCATGAGTTTTCCCCCAAAAACGGATTCAGTGAATGGGGGGATCATATCACATTTCTACCTATGAGGGTGCATCCTCGCTTGGGTCGGCGGGTTCACGCCATTACGCGGCGCGCTGATCCATCATCGACAGGGCCTTGTCCAGAACCTCGATCCCGGCGCCGGGGCGCGGGGCATCTTCGCTCAGCACCCGGCGCCACTGCCGCGCGCCGGGCTTGCCGGCGAACAATCCCAGCATGTGCCGGGTGACTTGCCCCAGCTTGCCGCCTGACGACAGATGCGCATCGATATAGGGCTTCATCGCCTCGACCACGGCGCGCGGGTCGGACACCTCCCCCACCCCATAGATGCGGCTATCGGCGGCGCACAGAATGTCGGCGGGCTGATGGTAGGCCGCGCGCCCGATCATCACCCCGTCCAGCCCGCCCTCAAGGAACGCCTCGGCCGCGTCCAGCGAGGCAATGCCGCCGTTGACAGAGATATGCAGGTTCGGAAACAGCCCCTTCATGCGATGCACCAGATCATAGTCCAGCGGCGGGATATCGCGGTTTTCCTTGGGGCTCAGCCCTTCGAGCCATGCCTTGCGCGCATGGATCGTGACCCGCTCGCAGCCCGCCGCGACGATGCGGGCGAGGAATTCGGGCAAGACCTCTTCGGGGTTCTGGTCATCCACACCGATACGGCATTTCACCGTGACCTCGACATCGACCGCATCCCGCATCGCCGCCACGCAATCGGCCACCAGCCCCGGTGTCTTCATCAAAACCGCGCCGAAGCTGCCCGATTGCACCCGGTCGGATGGGCAGCCGCAGTTGAGGTTGATCTCGTCATATCCATGCGCCGCGCCCAGCCGGGCCGCCTGCGCAAGTTCCGCCGGGTCGGAGCCGCCAAGCTGCAAGGCAACCGGATGTTCCTCTGCCGAAAAGTCCAGCAAATGCAACGCCCCGCCGCGCACCAACGCGGGCGCGGTCACCATTTCCGTATAAAGCAGCGTTTGACCGGAGAGCAGCCGATGCAGATACCGACAATGCCGGTCGGTCCAATCCATCATGGGGGCGACGGACAATCTGGCGTGTTGTATCAACTGCATGTTTCGTGTCTTCGACCTGTTGCGGCGGATGCGGCGATGCCGGGATGCGGGCCAAACTTCCCGGATGTGCCCGTATCGGCGTGTCTATAGACGATATGGGCGCGTGAGGGAAACCACCCCGGCGCATGGCTTTCAGGGGAGCATGGCTGGGGCGACCATGTAGGCAATGCGGCGCGCTTGGGGCGCGCCGCAGGCTGAAACACCGAAGGGCGGGCACTCTGCCCGCCCGTTGTCTTGGAACGTCAGAATTCGGCGTCGATATCGACAACATCAATAAGCTTGTGATTGACGAATTCCTTGATCCCCAGGCCCAAAAGCTCGCGGCCATAGCCGGAATTCCGGATGCCGCCAAAGGGCAAGTCGGCTTTCACCATTGTCGGGTGATTGACGAACACCATGCCGGTCGAAATCTGTCTGGCGACCTCGGCCCCATGTTTGGTGTCGGTCGTGAAGACAGACCCGCCAAGACCGAAGGGGGAATCGTTCGCGATCCGAATGGCGTCGGCCTCATCCTTGGCGCGGAACAACATCGACACGGGGCCGAAGAATTCCCAATAACGGGCCGGATTGTCTTCGCCGATATCGGTGAGGATGGTGGGCTGAACGAAATTACCCTGATTAGGAACCTTCGGGCCAATCTCCGTCGCCGTCGCGCCAAGTTTGACCGCCTCTTGGATCTGCTTGTTGATATCATCCACCGCGCCGCGCGAGGAAAGCGGCGCTAGGGTTGTCTTGGGATCACGCGGATCACCGGCGACAAGCCCCGCCACACCTTTCGTGTAACGCTCAAGGAACTCGTCATAGACCTCATCGACGATGATCATGCGCTTGGAGGACACACAGACCTGCCCACCGTTCCAGTGGCGACCAAACACCGCCCATTCAACGGTCTTTTCCATATCCGCATCGGCCAGCACGACAAACGCATCGGCGCCGCCCAACTCAAGCGTAGATTTTTTCAACGCCCGTCCGGCGGCGGCGGCCACCACGGCGCCCGCGCCTTCCGATCCCGTCAGCGCCACGCCCCGCACCAGCGGGTGTTCGATGATCATCTCGATCTGGGAATGGGACGGATACAGGTTGATGAACGCGCCGTCCGGCAGACCTGCCTTCTGCATCAGGCTTTCCATCGCGGCGGCGCTTTGCGGAACGATGGCCGCATGTTTCAGCAACAAGGTATTCCCGGCGGACAATTGCGGCGCGATGATGCGTGCGACCTGATAGAAGGGGAAGTTCCACGGCTCCACCGCCAAGAGAACACCCAACGGATCATGGACTAGCATCGCCTCCCCCTCAGCCAAATCGGCCACCGGGAGTTTCTCGGGCTTGAGCTGTTTTTCCGCATGTTCGGCGTAATATTCAAAAATCCGGGCCGATAGTTCGACCTCGCCCTTCGCCTCGGACAGCAGCTTGCCCATTTCCAAGGTCAGAAGCCCCGCATAATGATCGGCGTCACGCCGCAACAGGTCGGCCGCTTTTTGCATGACCTGCGCGCGTTCGGCAAAGCTGGTCTCTTTCCAGGACTGAAAGGCGTGGTCTGCTTTTTCGATCGCAGCGACGATCTCTGCATCGGTGTTTTCCGAGAACGTCTTCACGACTTCGCCGGTATAGGGGTTGGTGGTAGCATAGGACATGGCTGTTTTCCTGAGGGGATTAGTGGTCAGCTTTTCACGGGGGCGCGCGCTTTGGTTTTTCCCAATCGTCTTCGGGAGTTGCCCGCGCCCCGCGTTTGCCGACCAAACCACCCTTCGGCACGCCATGAACTGACATTGGTCAATCTGCCGAAGCACCGGGGCGATAAACGTTCAGGCGAAGACGATCCGCAGCAAGGAGACCCCCATGGAAAAAATGATGAAGGCAGCAGTGGTGCATGAATTCGGCAAGCCGCTGGTCATCGAAGACGTGCCAATCCCGACGCCCGGTCCGGGCGAAGTGCTGGTGAAAATCGTCGCGACAGGCGTGTGTCACACGGACCTGCACGCGGCCAATGGCGACTGGCCGTTCAAGCCGACGGTTCCCTTCATCCCCGGCCATGAGGGCGCGGGTATCGTCGTGGCGCTTGGGCCGGACGTGACCGAAGTGAAGGAAGGCGACAAGGTGGGGATCGCATGGCTGCACGATGCGTGCGGCGGCTGCGAGTTCTGCGAAACCGGCTGGGAGACCTTGTGCGAATCCCAACATATGAGCGGCTACACCGTGAATGGGACATTCGCGGAATACGCGATCGGCAATGCGAAATACGTCGCGAAATTTCCCGATGACGTGGATTTCGCGGCCATGGCCCCGATCCTGTGTGCCGGTGTGACGACCTACAAGGGCATCAAGGAGACCGAGGCGAAGCCGGGCGAATGGGTTGCGATTTCCGGTGTTGGGGGCCTGGGCCATGTAGCCGTTCAATATGCCAAGGCGATGGGCCTTCACATCATTGCGCTGGACGTGACCGATGAGAAGCTTGCCCTTGCCAAGAAACTGGGGGCCGATGTAGCCGTGAATGCGCGCGATGCGGACGCGGTGGATCAGGTGATCAAGGCGACCGATGGCGGCGCGCATGGCGTGGTGGTGACGGCGGTCTCCACCCCGGCTTTCGCGCAGGCCATTGCCATGGTCCGGCGCAAGGGAACGATTGCGCTGAACGGGCTGCCGCCGGGCGATTTTCCGATGCCGATCTTCGATGTCGTGCTCAAGCGTATCACCACGCGGGGCTCCATCGTCGGCACGCGCAAGGATCTTGCCGAAGCGGTTCAATTCGCAAATGAGGGCAAGGTCAAAACCCATATCAACAAAGCGAAACTGGACGACATCAATACGATCTTCGCCGATCTCGAAGCTGGCAAGGTTGACGGGCGTATGGTGATCGAAATGTAACCGTTCGGGGCCGGTTGGCTTTGGCCCGGCGCCATTGCCAATCGGCGCAGTCATGGATCGGGCCGTCAGGTGCCCCGGACGCAAAAGGATCGCGCCGCCCCTCTGCCGAACGGGGGGCGGCGCGGCGGCGCATTACTTCTTCAGGTTCGTCCAGATCTGGTCATAGACTTCCTGCGTGGCCTGATCGCACACTTCGATGAAAACACCGGCGCCGGCCTCTGCGGGCGGGTTGCTTTCGGGCTGCGTGGCAAGCGTGGGGTCAAGATAGGCTTCCACACCCGTCAGCCCGGAATTGTAGCGCGCATAGTTGGACACGGCCGCGATGTTTTCCGGCTCCAGCAGGAAATCCATGAACAACAGCGCGTTCTCGCGGTTGGGCGCGTCCTTCAGCAGCACGACATTGTCCATCCACACGACATAGCCTTGCGCGGGGAACGCGTATTCCACATTGGCCCCTTCGGCGCGCGCCTTGGCGGCAAACCCGTCGTAGATCTGGCCAACCGCCGCGTCGCCGGACACCAGCACTTCCTTGGCGGTGTCGGAATTGAAGCTTGCCCAGTTCGCCTTGGCCGCTTGCAGCATGTCGTTCAGCGCGCTCAGCTGCGCCCGGTCGCCGGAGCATTGCGGGATGCCCATATGCAGCGCCGCCATGGCCAGCACTTCGCCCTGACTGTCGAGCATGTTGATCTTGCCAGCCAGTTCCGCCGGGGGGTTGAACAGGATATCGGTGGTGCTGATATCGCCCGCGTAATCATCGCGGTTCACCGCGAAAGAGGTAGAGCCCCACTGATATGGGATCGACGACGCGCGGCCCGGATCGAAGGAAGGGTCCGCCCATTCCGGCGCGATATTGCCCTTGTTGGCAAGCTCACCTTCGGCAATCGTGTCCAGCAGACCTTCATTGCCCATGATCTGGACCATGTAATCCCCCGGTACGGCAACGTCATAGGTGCCGATCCCGCCCGCCTTGAGCGCGGCCAACAGCGCCTCGTTGCTGTCATAGGTATCCATGACCACTTCGACGTCGTATTTTTCGCTGAACGTATCCAGCAGCTCTTGCGGGATGTATTCGAACCAGTGGTAAATCACGAGCTTGCCTTCCGCATGGGCGGTGCCCGCCAGAAGGCCGAATGCCATCGCTGTGCTTAGCAGTTTTTTCATGTGTTCTTCCTCTGTTGGATTCAGGTTTTTTGGTCTTTACGGCCGATCAGCCATGACAGCGCGACCATGACGATGGACACCAGCAAAAGCAGTGTCGAAATCGCCATGATGTTGGGTTTGATCCCTTGTTTTACCGCGCCGAAGATCGCGGTTGGCAGCGTCTCGACGCCCGCGCCTTTCACGAAATTGGTGATGATGAAATCGTCGAGCGAAATGATGAAGGCGAGGATGAAGCCCGACACGATCCCCGGCATCATCAGCGGCATCAGAATGCGCGTGAAGGCCATTCGCTTGGTGGCGTAAAGGTCCATCGCGGCCTGTTCGTAGCTGGCTTCGATCCCCTGCATCCGGGCCGAGATCGGCATATAGGCAAAGGGGATGCAGAACGCGATATGCGCCAGCAGGATGGTGAGGATGCCACGCTCGAACGCGAGCGCATTGAAGAAGATCAGCGTCGCCACCGCTGTCACGATTTCCGGCACCATCAGCGGCAGGGAGATCAGCCCGATGGATACGGTGCGCAGGCGGAACTTGCCCGATCGCAGCACTGCGGTCGCGGCCAGCGTGGCGATGATGGAGGCAGAGGTCGCTGCGGTAATCGCGATGATAAAGCTGTTCCACGCCGCGTCCCTGTACTTGGCGCTTTCGGGTCCGGTGAAGACATCCGCATACCAGCGCAGGGAAAACCCCTCCCAGATCGTGATCGAGGCAGAGGCGTTGAAGCTGTAGACCGCGACGACCATCAGCGGCGCGTAAAGAATGACGAGACACAGGATGGTGATGGCAAGGAAGCCGGGATAGCGGCGCAGGTCATGGGGTTTGGCCATCAGGCACCGCCTTTCTGGCTTTGCCGGGCAGAGAAGATCAGCAAAATCAGCACCATGGACAGAAGGATCATGGAGGCCGCCGCGCCGAAGGGCCAATTCCCGGCATTGCCTTTGAACTGTTCTTCGATCAGCGAGCCGATCATGAAATTCTTGGCACCGCCCAGCAGGTCTGGGGCCAGAAACGATCCCAGCGACGGCACGAATACCAGAATGCAGCCCGCAACGATCCCCGGTTTGACGGCAGGCAGCAGAACCCGGCGCAGAACCGTCCAGCGCGGCGCGTAAAGGTCGGCGGCGGCTTCGGACAGGGCGAAGTTGTAACGCTCCACCGCGGCATAGATCGGCAGCACCATGAACGGCAGGTAGGAATAGAACAGACCAAGCTGCACCGCGAGGTTGGTGTTCACGATGCCCAGCGGTTCGGAGATCACGCCAAGCGCCATCAGCCCGTCATTCAGCGGCCCTTCGTCGCGCAGCAGGAACTTCATCGACACGGTGCGGATCAGCAGGTTGACCCAATAGGGAATGGTGACAAGAAACACCCAAAGCGCCCGCTGCCTTTGGGGCCGGGTCGCGATGAAATAGGCGGTTGGAAAGCCGATCAAGAGGCTAAGGATCGTCGCGACCCCGGCCTGCCAGATCGAACGCCAGAAGATGCCGATATAGGTCCATTCGATCTTGGGGGCGTCATCGCCGAACAGCCCGCGATCAAAGAAGAACTGGTCATAGGCCCCAAGGCTGAATTCCCAGATCACGCCGCCGCGAAATTCCTTGGTCAAAAAGGAATAGACCAGCATGATCATCAGCGGCGCAAGCGTCAGCAGACCAAGCGTCACCCATGCGGGCAGCAGCAGCCACAGCCGCGCCTCGCGATATGTCTCGCTCTGGACAGAGCCGCCGGGTGCCGCCCCGCCCGCCATCAATCCGCCAGGAGGCGCGCGGCCCCCGTCTCCATGTTGACGGCGACGTTCTGACCCGGTTCGAACACCCGCGCATTGCCACGCGTGGAATTGGACGACCGCACGGTGAATTGCGGCCCATCCTCAAGATCGACGATGGTGGCGATATCGGTGCCGATATAGATCGTCTCGCGCACCGTGCCCGGCAGGCTGCCCGGCTCGGCCGGCTGGGCTGACAGGAACAGGCGTTCGGGTCTGAGCGACATATGCACCCGCGCCCCTGCCTCGACCCCGTCCACCGCGTCGCAGGTCAGGCTATGCCCACCGCCCAGATGGCATTGCGCGCGGCCCCCGGACACCTTGTCGACGGTGACTTCCATCAGGTTGGTGTCGCCGATGAAATCCGCCACGAAGACATTGCGGGGGCGCTCGTAGATCTCGCGCGCTTCGCCCAGTTGCTGCAATTCCCCTTCGGACATCACCGCGATCCGGTCCGACATGGTCAGCGCCTCTTCCTGATCATGCGTCACGAAGATGAAGGTGATCCCGGTCTCGCGTTGCAGGTGCTTGAGTTCCACCTGCATGGATTTGCGCAGCTTCAGATCAAGCGCCGAGAGCGGCTCATCCAGCAACAAGACCCTGGGCCGGGGCGCGAGGGCCCGCGCCAGCGCGACCCGCTGCTGCTGGCCGCCCGACAATTGCGACGGCTTGCGAGAGGCGAATTGCGAAAGCTGAACCATCTCAAGCGCCTCGCCGGCACGCGCGCGGGCTTCGGCCTTGGATTTCCCAAGCATCTCCAGCCCGAAGCCGACATTTTCCAGCACGTTCATATGCGGAAACAGCGCATAGTTCTGGAACACCGTATTGACCGGCCGCTTGTAGGGCGGAAGCGTGTCGAGCGCCTCGCCATAAAGATAGATCGCGCCTTCGGTCACGTCCTCGAACCCTGCGATCATCCGCAGCAGCGTGGTCTTGCCGCAGCCCGACGGCCCCAGAAGGGTGAAGAATTCATTATCCCGAATCGTCAGAGAAATGCGTTTGAGGGCCGCGAAAGTGCCATAGCGCTTGACCGCATCCCGAACGTCGATGGCGATTTCCCTGTCTTGCGGCACCGTGCTTTCTCCGAGACGTCATTGGCTTAGTTGACCCTAAGAAAGACCGGTTGCACGCATAAGACTTTAGTTCCTCAGCGCTTCTTAGCCTTTGCCTAATTCCGCTTCATATTTTGCCCGTATATTGGGCATGCACATGCGGGCCAGACGGGCCTAGGCCGCCATGTCATCCAACACCCGGTCCAGCATCGCCGCGCAGGCGGAAAGCTCTGACAGCGCGATGTATTCGTCGGCCTTGTGCCCCTGCCCCTCCATCGATCCGGGACCGCAGACCACCGTGGGGATGCCCAGCGCGGTGAAGACGCCCGCCTCGGTGCCGAAGGCGACTTTGGTCGTTTGAGTGCCGGCAAATCGCAGCACGTCGCGCACCATTTGCGACGCGACCGGTGTCGCAAGACCGGGATAGTCGCTGGTCTGGGTGATCTCGATCCCTGCCGCCGGACCGTAGGTGGCGCAGATTGATCGCGCGGCGTCCCGAATGCGCTGGTCCAGACGGTTTGGATCGTCTTGCGCCAGATGCCGAAACTCGAAACGCATCTCGGCCTGATCGGGCACGATGTTCAGCGCCCGCCCCCCGCTTAGCGTGCCGACATGAACCGTGCTGTAGGGAATGTCGTAGCCGTCATCGCGCCCGCCCAACTGTTCCAGATCGGCCTGAAGCGCTTGCAAAGCCTGCATGAAATCGCTGGCGACATTCAGCGCGTTGACAAATCGCGGAGCCAGTGCGGAATGCCCCGCCTGCCCCCGGATCACCGCCTGATAGGCGCGTTTGCCCTTGTGCCCTGTGGCCACTTGCAGGCCTGTCGGCTCTCCTACGATGGCGATGCGCGGCGTGCCGACCAGGGGTTTGAGACGGCCAGCCATGCGCGCGATCCCGACGCAGCCGATTTCCTCGTCATAGGACAGCACCAACCGCAGCGGCGCAGACAGCGTCATCCGGCTGGCCCTGTCAGCCGCCCCCAGCATCGCCGCGACAAAGCCTTTCATATCCGTGGTTCCGCGCCCATAGGCCCGGCCCCCTTCGACGGTCAGGCGGAACGGATCACGGGTCCAGACCTGCCCGGCCACCGGCACAACATCGGTATGGGCCGACAGCAAGACCCCGTCGCCCGCCGGCCCGATTTCAGCATACAGCCCGGCTTTCGGCTCTGCCGGATCGGTAAGCCGGGTCACGGAGAACCCGCGCGAGGTTAGAAAATCCTGCGCGAAATCAATCAGATCGAGGTTCGACTGATCGCTCACCGTGTTGAAAGCAACCAGCCGGTCGAGAAGATCCAGCATCGGCCCGCTCAATCGACCGCCAATCCGGTGATTTCCCTGCGGAAGGGCAAGGCGTCGCCAATATCTTCGCCATCCAACTCGCGGGCATAGCGGTGTCCGGCATAGGTCGCCCATGCAATCGGGCCGGGTGCCTCCGCATCGCCGATGATCTTCACGGATTTGATCCCCGCATCGGCCCATTCTGCCTGCCGCGCGGTCAGGGCGTGATAGATCGCGTTGTTTTCCAGTTTTGAAGCCACGACAACCACCGCGTCGCAGTCGATCTGCCGCGTCTGGTCGGTATATGTGCAGTTCGACACCACATGGCCCGCGCCAATCGCCGTCACGCCCCGGTTGAGGATGATCTCCACGCCCATTTCGGCCAGCCGCCGGTGGATCGTGTGCTGCTCAAGCGTGTTTACCGTCCAGTCGGACAGATAGGCCGACGGCGTGACGATCGTCACATCGCACCCGTCCGAGCGCAGAAGCTCTGCCAACACCCCGCCCATGTAGTAATGATCGTCGTCATAGATCACCACGTGGCCCGAGGGGCGCTTGCCATCCATGATATCATCGGGGGTATAGACCGGCATCGCGGCGTCAATCGGCAGCGGCACAACATGCTGGCGGCTGACCCCATCGGCGCGCCATTTGGCACCGGTCGCGATGCAGATGTTTTCAAAGCCGAATTCAAGGATCGCGTCGGCGTCCAATGCGCTGTCGAAATAGGTTTCCACATTGGCTTTCTGGCTGATCTGGAAGTCGCGGTAATCGACAACGCGGCCCCATGCCGACAGGCCGGGCAACAGACGTTCGCGCGCAAGACGTCCCCCCAGCACGGTGCCAGCCTCTGCCAGCGCCACGTCATAGCCACGCTCTGCCAAGGCGCGCGTGGCCTCAAGCCCGGCCGGGCCTGCCCCCACGACAAGAACATTGGTGCTGCCGCCCTTGGGGTTCATCCGTTCGGGATGCCAGCCCTTGCGCCACTCCTCCATGAAGGTGGGGTTCTGGGTACAGCGGCTGATCGACATGGTCATATCGCCGGTGATGCAGATATTGCAGCCGATACATTCGCGGATGTCTTCGATCCGGCCCTCTTCGATCTTCCTGGGCAGGAACGGGTCGGCAATCGACGGGCGCGCGCAGCCAATGGCATCCAGCACGCCCTGGCGGACCATTTTGGCCATCACATCGGGTGAGGTAAAGCGGCCCACACCGACGACCGGTTTGGAGGACAGCTCGCGGATGCCGCGCACCAGCGCCTCTTGCGCGGCCTCCTCCTTGAAGCGGCTGGGGCCGGAGCAGTCCTCCCACGTGCCATGCGCCAGATCCCAAAGATCGGGCAGATCCCTGTTCATGTCGATGAATTCGCGCAGTTCCGCATTGGAAAAGCCCAGATCGCCGATGGTTTCATCCAGACTGACCCGCAGCGTCAGCCCCATCGTGTCGCCCACCGCATCGCGCATATCGGCGATGACCTCCCGTGCGAAACGCGACCGGTTTTCAAGGCTGCCGCCGTATTCGTCGTCGCGCATATTGGTGGCCCGGCTCAGGAAGTGCTGGAAAATCCCGAAGCCATGGGCACCGTACAGACAGATCAGGTCAAAGCCCGCCAGCTTGGCGCGTTTGGCCGCATTCACGAACCAGCGGCGCAGATCCTTGATCTCGTCCCGGGACAGCGCCCGCGCTTGCACCGGATCGTTGGTGAAGGTGCGGATCGGCCCGGGCGAGACCGCCAGCGGCACTTCCTTGGTGTAAAGGTTCGGCCCGTTGATCCCGGAATAGGCAAGCTGGATACCCGCCAGCGCGCCATGTTCCTTCATCTTGCCCGCCATCTTGGCCAGCATCGGGATATCCTTGTCTTCCCAAAGGCGCAGTTCGATGAAGGGGGTGATCTCGGATGTGTGGTGCATCTCGCATTGTTCGGTGAAGATCACGCCCCACCCACCTTCGGATTTGATCCCGCGCATCGCGGCCGCGGCAGAAGGATCGCGGTAGCCGCCCCCGTTGCAATGCGGAACCTGATAGAAGCGGTTCTTTGCCGTGACGGGGCCGATCGCCAGCGGCTCGAACAATACGTCGTAACGGGAATCGCGTCCGTCTAGCATCTTTGTCTCCTGTCGGTTTGGCACAGCTTCACCGCAAATCCCGCCCTGCAAAAGCCCGCCTTCTGGAACCGTTGATTAGCCTCGCGCTAAGTCAGCGGCTCTCCGCCAATCCGGTCCAGCTGCCCGCTGCGCGCCAATGTGCTGGCATAGTCCACCAGCGCCCGCACCGCGTTGGAGCGGTCGGCATTCTGCGCGGTCAAAAGCCCCATGCGCAAGGCACGCGGCGCGCCACTAATCGGCAGGACCCGCACCGGATTGCCATCGGGCGACGTATCGCTGAGCGGGCGCACATTGGCGATGGAGTAGCCGAAATCATTGCCCACCATCGACCGCATCACGGCCATGTCGCGGGTGCGTTCGGCAATTTCGGGTTTTTCACCGATCTCATCGAAAAGCGACAGGAAGTAATCCGCGCTCAGCGGCAGGTCCAACAGCACCATGGGATGGGTGCTAAGCTGCGCCATGCTCACAGTGTCCTGCGCCGCAAGCGGGTGCCGCTCGCTCATCAGTGCGATGGGCGGCAGACGTACCAGCCCGGTGAATTGCAGATCGGCAGGCAGGTCCAGATCATAGGTCAGCGCCACGTCGATTTCAGACCGGCGCAAGGCGCTGAACAATTCGACTTGGTTCAGCTCGTGCTGGCGCATGCGCACTTCGGGATACTGCGCCTCGAACCCTTTGCGCAGGGTCGGCAGCACCAATTGCGCGAAGGTCAACAGGCAGCCCACGCTCAGCGGGCCACGCACCGACCCGGTAATGTCGCCAGCAATATCCATCATGGCGGCGGCTTCGCGCAGGACAAGCTGCGCCTGCACCAGCATTTCGCGCCCCGCTTGGGTCAGGGACAGGCCCTGCGCATGTTGGCGCACGAATAGCGGCAGGCCGAACTCTGCCTCAAGCTGCGAAATGGCGGAAGAGATCGACGGAGAGGAGACATTGATCCTCTCGGACGCGCGCGCGATGCTGCCGGTCTCTCCTACAGCGACGAAGTATTCAAGCTGCCGAAAGGTGTAGCGCAGCATTGGCAGACCCTGACCAGTTATACCGCTGCGACCTTGTACGTGTTCCATCCGGGCTTCAAGATCGCGAATGGGTCATCATTCGTCCCCCGGCACGCCGTATGAGGGGGCCGCCGTCGGATCAAGCGCGCGCTGCACATAGGCGTCAAGCTGCGGTTTGTAGACCTCCCATGCGGTGCGCAGGGCGGCGATGGGGCACGCTTCGGTCCAGTCGCACCGCAGATCGGCGACCGGCCAGTTGACCTTGTCGACCAGCATCAGCCCCGCCGAATGGACCGGACCGGCCTCGCCGCCCGCATCCAGACCCGCTTGCAGAGCCGCCAGAAGCCGGTCGCCCAGATGCCCCGCTGCCGCTTCGAACCCGGCCACGATCGCTGCGGGCACGCCGTCATTGGCCAGCAGATTACCGCCCGAGGCGACGTCGCGCCCCTCGGCCTGCGTCCAGATGCCCAGTGAGTTCGGCCCGGAATGGATCGCCGTGCCGCCCGCCGCGTCAATTGCCAGCACTTGCCGATAGGCGATGTGATGCGCCTGATCGCGCAGCCCTGCAATCGCCTGGGCCGCAGACATGCCGCCTTGCATTAGGTCCAGCGCGAATGGCCCCAATGACGGGTCCGTGACATTCTGGCTGGCCACCGCCCCCACCCCGGCGCGCGCATATGAACATCGCGCCGCAACCGCCGGAGAAGACGAAGAAATCGCGACGCCGAACATGCCGGTTTGCGCGCAGCGGGCCACAAGCGAAAAGGTCATTTGCCGTAGCCTTCCGGGATCACTGCGGTGCCATCGATTTCCACCAGCCATTCGGGCCGCGCCAGCGCCTGAACCACCAACCCGGTAGAGACCGGATGCACGCCTTTGATATATTCGCCCATGGTCCGATAGACCGCCTCGCGGTGGCGCACATCGGTGATGTAGACGACGACCTTGACCAGATGCGCCATCTCGCCGCCCGCCTCTTCAATCAGCTGCCGGATGTTCTGCATCACCTTATGGGTCTGTTCGACGGGGTCATGGCTTTCGATGTTCCTGGCATCATCCAGGTTCTGCGGGCATTGACCGCGAAGCCAGACCGTGCGCCCGCCTTCGGTGACGACCGCCTGACACAGATCATTGTCCAGCTTCTGTTCGGGATAGGTATCGGCAGTGTTGAACTTGCGAATGCGTGTATGGGCCATCGCCATCATCCTCTTGAGGTCTCTTTGGGTATTATCCGGGCCGGTGGCCATTCCCGAAAGACGTATTTCCTCATCCGCGCTTAGCCCGAGACTAAGATTGATTAGAATGAACCCAAGCAAGGCTTCCGCAATTCGTTGTGTTCCGGCTCTGTGGCCGCTGCCTATGGTCGATCCAAGCGTCATGGAGGCATTGATGGAACGAATAGACACCGTTGTGATCGGGGCTGGGCAAGCCGGGGTCGCCATGAGCGAACACCTTACCAATCTTGGGATCGACCACATGGTGCTGGAGCGGGACCGCATCGCGGAACGCTGGCGGACCGGGCGGTGGGATTCCCTCGTGGCCAATGGCCCGGCATGGCATGACCGCTTTCCGAACATGGAATTCGACTGCGACGCGGATGCGTTCGCCCCCAAGGAGGACGTTGCCGCCTATTTCGAAGCCTATGCCAAGCAGATCAACGCCCCGATCCGAACCGGGGTCGAAGTGACCGCTGTCACGCCGCGCGGTGGCGGCTTCGATGTCGAAACCTCCGAGGGCCGTATCGAAGCCCGGCATGTGGTCGCGGCGACCGGGCCCTTCCAGAAGCCCGCCATTCCCCCGGTCATCCCGGCGGATGCCGCGCCCTTGCAGATGCACTCCGCCAATTATCGCAATCCCGGCCAGCTTCCCAAGGGCGCGGTGCTGGTTGTGGGCGGCGGCTCCTCCGGGGTGCAGATCGCCGAGGAACTGAGGACATCGGGGCGCGAGGTATACCTGTCCATCGGGCCGCATGACCGCCCGCCCCGCCGCTATCGTGGGCGCGACAATGTCTGGTGGCTTGGTGTGTTGGGCAAGTGGAATGCCGACAGCCCGGGCCCGGGCGCCGAACATGTGACCATCGCGGTCAGCGGCGCGGAAGGCGGCAAGACCATCGACTTCCGCAATCTGGCCCAAGCGGGCATCACCCTGCTGGGCATGACCCAAGGCTATCGCGATGGGGTCGTCACGTTCGCGGATGATCTGCGCGCGAACCTTCAGGCGGGCGATGCGAACTATCTGTCCGTGCTGGACGAGGCCGACGCCTATATCGCGCGCCACCGGCTGGACCTGCCCGAAGAACCCGAGGCGCGGGACATCCCCAGCGACCCGGTTTGTGTCACGCAGCCGATCCATCAACTCGATCTCGCGAAGGCCGGGATTGGCACGATCCTCTGGGCGACCGGCTATCAGTTCGACTTTGGCTGGATCAAGGCGGACACGTTTGACGATATGGGCCGCCCGCAGCATCAGCGCGGTGTCAGCCGCGAACCGGGGCTCTATTTCGTCGGGCTTCCATGGCAAAGCCGTCGTGGATCGTCCTTCATCTGGGGCGTCTGGCACGATGCCAAGTTCATTGCCGACCAGATCGCGATTCAGCGCAATTATCTGGCCTATGAGGGCAATGCCGAGATTCGCATCCCCGAACAGGTCTGAGCTGCCCTGAGTCTGGCGTGATGGCCACGCGGTGCTACCTCGCCCACTGAAAACGTGATGGCTGCGCCAAGTTCAACTGCGCCCGCGCCGGAGGCGATTTTGCCTTTGCGTGCTTGGCTTTTCCTGCGCCTGCCCTTCGCCTCTCCGCCATATGCGTCGGTCTAAATGAAATTTTGGTATTCCAAAATTCCAAAATGCAAGTTACACCCTCCTTGTGCGCTTCGGCGCCATTTTCCAGGGAGGATACCATGAAGACACTATTCGCCATTGCGGCTGCGACCGCGATTGTCGGCGGCGCGGCTGCCGCCGAGGAATTCCCGGCCAAGACCATCGAAGTGATTACCCATGCCGGGAACGGCGGTGGGACCGATGTGACCACGCGGATGATGATGATCCGCGCGCGCCGTGAACTGGGCACTGATATGGTCGTGGTCAACAAACGGGGCGGTGGAGGCGCCTCTGCGATGGATCACTACCTGACGCAGGCGGCGGACGGGCACAGCATCCTGACCTTCACCATCGGGCATTCGGCCACGGTGGCGCTTGGCAAGACGGATATGAAACTGGAAGACGTGCGCCCGATTGCGCGGGGCACGGACGATCCGCAAATCCTGATGACGCGCTGCGGTGTATACGATTCCGCGCAGGCTTTCGTGGACGCCCAGAAGGACGCGCCACTGACCTATGGCACCACCCATCTTGGCGGCATCGACGACGTGTCGGCCTTCATGTTCACCCGGCGCGGCGACCTGGCGACCCCAAAGATCGTGCCCTTTGAAGGCGGCGGCGAATTGGCGACGCAATTGGTCGCCGGTGCGGTGGATGTGGCGGTTCTGAACCTTGCCGAAGCTGGATCGCAGATCGAGGCGGGCGATATCTGCCCGATGGTCGTACTGGCGCCCGAACGGATGAGCGGGCTGCCCGAAGTTTCGACGGCGCAGGAATTGGGGATCGATGCCAATTTCTCGACCGTGCGGGGCTTTGTCGTCCATGCGGATACGCCCGATGACGTGGCGGCCAAGATCGAAACGGCGCTGCTGAACGCGATGAACCACACGGTCTATCAGGGCTTTCTGACTTCTGTGGGGCTGGACAAGACATCGGTGGCGGATTCGCAGGTCTGGGGCAACCAGTTGGCGTCGATGCAATCCGATATGGACGCCGCCCTGCGAGAGCTAGGCTTCATCAAGTAAACGGCCCGGACATCCGTTCGGCCCAGATCCGGCCTGCCCCCGCAAGGACGCGGCGGGCCGGGTTCCAAACCCAAATTCAGGATACAGATGCAATGACGCGTTATGTGGTTCCTTGCGGGACGATACTCCTTTGTCTGATCGCCTATTGGCTCAGCACACGGTTCGACGAAGTGCCACCGATCTTGCTGCGCGGGATGCAGCCTGCGGATTTCCCGCAGATGGTCTTGCTGCTGATCATCGCGCTGTCGGTGCTGGTCATGGTCTTTGATCCGCCCATCGAACATGCGCCCATCGGCCTGAACGCCTGGACCAGCATGGGGCTGTTCGCGGTCTTTGCCCTGCTGGCGCAAATCGATCTCTTTCTCGGGCTGGGCGTCTTTGCAGGCGGGCTGGCCTATGCCTGGGGCGAGCGCCGGATCTGGGGCATTGGCCTTGTGTCGGTTCTAAGCCCGGCGCTGATCTTCCTTTTGTTCGATCAAGCCTTCCGCATCCGCTTTCCGCGCGGGCTTCTGACCGACCTTTGGTACGGGTGACGGATATGGAACCTTTGCTTGCAGGACTTTACGCGCTGCTCGATCCGCACTTGCTGGTGCTGCTCTTTGCCGCGACGCTGGGCGGTGTCATCATCGGCGCCCTGCCCGGCCTGAACGCCACCACCGGTGCGGCGCTGCTGCTGCCCTTCACCATCACGATGGAGCCGATCCCGGCCATTGCGATCCTGACCACGATCTATTGCGCGGCGACCTTTGCCGGGGCGATCACGGCGATCCTGATCAACACGCCCGGCACCTCTGCCAGCGCCACCACTTGCCTTGATGGCTTCCCCCTCGCCCAGCGCGGCGAGGCCGGGCGCGCACTGGGGATGGCCACGGTGTCCTCGACCATTGGCGGCATCATCTCGGTCGTGTGCCTGATGCTGGCCGCACCGCTGATGGCCCGCATGGCCTATAATTTCGCACCGCCCGAATATTTCGCCCTGACGGTGTTTGGCATTTCCATGCTCGCCACCATCGGCGACGGCACCCCGATGAAGAACATCATCGCAGGCGCGATCGGCATAGTGCTGGCCACGGTGGGCAAAGACCTTCTGACCACGGTCGAACGCTTTACCTTCGGGTTCAACGAGTTGTCCGAGGGGATCGGTTTCGTCCCCGTGATGATCGGCATCTTCGGCATTTCGGAACTGCTGGTGCAGGCGGACCGCCTGAACGGAGAGCCTAAGCTGATCCATATGAAGGCGATCAAGCTGCCGTCGCGCGACGATTACCGCCGGGTCTGGAAAACCATCCTGCGCTCGTCCGGCATCGGCACCTTCATCGGCATCCTACCGGCCGAGGGCGCAACCGTCGCTTCCATGATCGGCTATAACGAGGCGCGGCGATGGTCCAAGACACCCGAAGAATTCGGCAAAGGCTCTGTCGAGGGGATCGCCGGGTCTGAGGCGGCCAATAACTCGGCCACGGGCGGCGCGATGGTGCCGACCCTTGCGCTGGGTATCCCCGGCAGCCCGACAGCGGCGGTCATTCTGGCCGGGCTGATGGTGCATGGCCTGCAACCGGGGCCGACCATGTTCACCCAGCAGGCGGAATTCGCCTATGCGATCTTCTGGGCGATGCTGCTGGTCAATATCACCTTCATCTTCGTCGGCCTTTTCGGCGCAAAGCTGTTTGCCCGCGTCACCTTCGTGCCGGTGCAGATCCTCTGGCCCATCGTCTTCTGCTTTTCGATTGTCGGAGCCTATGCGCTCGACCAGTCGATGCTGGATGTCTACATCGCGCTTGGCGCGGGGGTGGCGGGCTATTTCATGCGCCGCTTCGGCTATTCGGTCGTGCCCTTGGCCATCGGCCTGATCCTTGGCGGGATGCTGGAAAAGCGCCTTGGCCAATCGCTGATCATGCTGGACGACCAATGGTGGCTGATGTTCACCCGCCCGCTGTCCCTGCTGTTTTTCGTCCTGACGATCCTTGCGCTGTTCGGCCCCTATGTCTGGCGTCTGTTCAAGCAACGCGATCCCCTGCTTTCCACCGGAGAATAACCCATGACCAAGATCAAATCTGTGCGCACCCGCGTCTGGAACTGGACCGGGCCGACCGTTCCCCCGCAGGGCCATTTTTGTACCAATGCGTCGGATGCGCTGTGGATCAAAGGCGACGCCATGGCCTCGTTCCGGTTCCACCAATGGCTGACTTGCGAGGTTGAGACAGAGGACGGGACTATCGGCATCGGAAATGCCGCCCTGGCGCCCACGGTGGTGAAACAGGCCATCGACGACTGGTACGCGCCGCTGGTGATCGGGGAAGACCCGTTCGACTACGCCTATATCTGGGAAAAGATGTACCGCCGCACCCATGCCTGGGGTCGCAAGGGCATCGGCATGACTGCGATCAGCGCCATCGACATCGCGATCTGGGATTTGATGGGCAAGCTGGTGAACAAGCCCGTGTTCAAGCTGCTTGGCGGGCGCACGAAAGAGAAGATCCCGGTCTATTACTCCAAGCTCTATGCCGACAGCATCGAGGCGATGCAGCGCGAGGCCGAAGAGGCCGCAAGCCACGGCTACAGCGCGTTCAAGTCCCGCTTTGGCTTTGGCCCAAAGGACGGCATGGCGGGGATGCGCGAGAACCTCAAGCGCGTCGAAGCGCTGCGCGAGGTGCTGGGCTATGACGTCGATCTGATGCTTGAATGCTACATGGGCTGGAACTTGGATTACGCCAAGCGGATGTTGCCCAAACTGGCCCCGTTCGAGCCGCGCTGGCTGGAAGAGCCCGTGATCGCGGATGACGTCGAAGGCTATGCCGAACTCAACGCGATGGGGATTGTGCCGATCTCGGGCGGGGAGCATGAATTCAGCGTCATGGGCTGCGCCGATCTGATCCGCAAGAAGGCGGTAAGTGTGCTGCAATATGACACCAACCGCGTGGGCGGCATCACGGCGGCGCAAAAGATCAACGCCATCGCCGAGGCCGCGCAAATCCCCGTCATCCCCCATGCCGGGCAGATGCACAATTATCACCTGACAATGGCGAACACGAATTGCCCGATTTCGGAATACTTCCCGGTTTTCGATGTCGAGGTCGGCAATGAGCTGTTCTACTACATCTTCGAGGGCGACGTTGAGGCGGAAAACGGCTATCTACAGCTGGACGACAACACGCCTGGCCTTGGCATCACGATCACCGATAAGCACATGAAACATTTCGAGATTATTGAATGACGCAGTATACAGGTATATGGCCGGTCGCCCCGACGCCGTTCCACCCGGATGGCACGCTTGATCTGGACGGCATGAAGCGCGTGCTCGATTGCCTGATCGATCAGGGCGCGGATGGGATTTGCATTCTGGCCAACTTCTCAGAGCAGTTCCTGATCTCCGATGCGGAGCGTGAAGTTCTGGCACGGCTGAGCGTCGAACATATCGCGGGCCGCGTGCCGGTGATCGTCACGATCAGCCACTACGCCACCCAGATCGCGGTAGAGCGCGCGCGTTTTGCCAAGGATCTGGGCGCGGATATCGTGATGATGATGCCGCCCTATCACGGCGCGCTTCTCAAAGGCACGCCAGAGCAGAGCTTTGAACAATTCGCCGCCGTGGGCGAGGTCGGCATCCCGATCATGGTGCAGGACGCACCGCTTTCGGGCGTCGATCTGCCGGTGCCGCTTTTGGTGCGCATGGCGCGCGAGATCGAGGCGGTGAAGTTGTTCAAGATCGAATGCCCACGCGCCGCGAACAAGATCCGAGCGCTGATCGAAGACGGCGGCGACGCGATCGAAGCGCCCTTCGACGGTGAAGAAGCGATCACGCTTCTGGCCGATCTCGACGCGGGGGCGACCGGGTCGATGACCAGCGGCATGATCGTCGATCAGATCAAACCGGTCATCACCCGGCACCACGCGGGTGATGTGGCCGGCGCGACAGAGGCTTATGGCCGGGTCGCCATGGCCATTAACCACGAGAACCGCCAATGCGGCTGGCAATCGTGCAAGGCAGCGATGGTCGAAGGCGGTGTGATCAAATCCGAATTCTGCCGCCATCCGATCCCGCCCCTGCATCCGGCCATCCGGGCGCGGCTGATCGACTTGCTGCGCCCGCTTGATCCTTTGGTGTTGCGTTGGGGGACATGAGATGAGCGAAACCGCATGGACCAATGAGCTGCGCAATTTCGCCGAGTTGAAGCCACGCAAATCGCTGGCGGCAGATGCGGCGGACCATCTGCGCGAATTCATCCTGCTGGGCAAGCTGGCCCCGGGGATGCCGGTGCGCGAACGCGATCTGGCCGAGGCGTTCGGGATTTCCCGCACGCCGCTGAAGGAAGCGTTGCGTATTCTGGAAAGCGAGGGGCTGATCGACTATGGCCCGACCCGCAGACCGGTGGTGGCCGATCCGTCGCTGGACGAGATCAACGATTGGCTGCGTGTGCAAGGCGCGTTGGAGGCGCTGGCGGGCGAACTCGCCTGCGAGGTGGCCAGCGACGCGCAGATCGCCAGGATCGACGCGCTGAACACCTCCATCAAGGAAGCGCGCGACGCCGAAGGTCAGCTGGCCGCGTTCCGGCGGGACATGGATTTTCACGGCGCCATTGTCGAAGCTTCCGGCAACCGCGCGCTGCTTGAAACCCACGCAACCTATAACGCGCGGCTTTGGCGGGTGCGGTTCCTGTCTTCGCAGCGGGTCGCCAGCCGCGACATTACCCGCCGCGAACATCTGGATATCGTGAACGCGCTCAAAGCCCGCGATGCCGCCGCTGCCCGGCGGGCACTCACACAACATCTGCGCACGGCCGAAATCAACATCGCCGCCGCCATCGCAGAGGCCAAGGCCGAAACGGAGGACACCTGATGCATCCCAAGCTCGCCATTATCCCCGGCGATCCGTCCGGGATCGGGCCGGAACTGATCGCCAAACTGCTGTCGCAAGACGGCGTGACCGAGGCCGCCGACATCCTGCTGGTGGGGGACGCCCATATCTGGCAGCGCGGCGCGGCGCAGGCTGGCTGCGAAGTGACGCTGAACACCATCGGCGAAGATGCGATTGCCGGTTTTCAGGGGCTCGCCCATCTGGATATGCAGACCATCGCACCCGAGGATGTGCGCATCGCCCAGACGACCGTGGCCGGGGGCACCACATCCCTGCGCTGTCTCGACAAGGCGCTGGATCTGGCACAGGCGGGGCTGGTCCATGGCGTGCTGTTTGCGCCGTTCAACAAGGCCGCGATGACCTCTGCCGGGCTCAATGCCGAGGATGAGCATCGCTATATGGCGCGGTATCTGGGCTTTACCGGCTATCATTCAGAGATCAACGTGCTCGACGATCTGATGACCACCCGCGTCACCAGCCATATCGGTCTGAAGGATGTCGCCGCCAATATCGACGGGCCGGGGATCGAGCGCGCCATCGAACTGGCCCATGCGACGCTGGCGCGGTCCGGCAAGACGCGCCCGCATGTGGCGGTCGCCGCGCTGAACCCCCATGCGGGAGATAACGGCAAGTTCGGGCGCGAGGAAATCGACGTGATCGAACCCGTGGTCAAGGCCTGCCAAAGCCGCCAGATGAACGTCACCGGCCCCTGGCCGTCGGACACCGTGTTCCTCAAGGCCAAGCGCGGCGAGGTCGATGCGGTCGTGACCATGTATCACGATCAAGGGCAGATCGCGATCAAGCTGATGGGGTTTGAACGCGGCGTGACCGTGGCTGGCGGTCTGCCGATCCCGGTGGCGACGCCCGCCCATGGCACCGCCTTCGATATTGCGGGGCAAGGCGTCGCCAATGTGGGCGCGACGCGGCAAGCCTTTGATCTGCTGGTCCGCATGGCGGGCAACGCCGCCCCGGAGGTCGCGGCATGACCCTTCCCGCTTTGGGCCTGATCGGTGCGGGGATGATGGGCTCTGGCATGGGGCGGTGCCTGCTGGCGGCGGGCTATCCGCTTGCGCTGAGCGTGCATAAACGGCGCGACCATCTGGCGCCGCTTTTCGCCGCCGGTGCGACAGAGGCGCCAAGCCTCGCGGCGCTGGCTGGCGATGCCGATGTGCTGCTGACCTGCCTGCCAAAGGCCGAGACCGTGCTTGCCATCGCGGACGAAATCATCCCGCATTTGCGCGCAGGCCAAATCTGGATCGACACCAGCACCGCAACGCCGGACGTGGCAGAGACGCTTGGCCCACGGCTGGCCAAACGCGGCGCGCTCTTTGTCGATGCGCCCGTGACCGGCGGGCCACCGCAGGCGCAGGACGGCACACTCGCCGCGCTTGTCGGCTGCAAGGCAGACGATTTCCCCGCGCTTCGTCCCCTGATCGGGGCCTATGCCAAGATAGTGCGCCGATGTGGTGATCCCGGACGGGGCTATGCCGCCAAGCTGCTGAACAATATGGTCACGCAAGGAACCCTGCTGCTGCTCGCCGATGCGTTTCACTGCGCAGGCAAGCTGGGCGTCGATGCCGATGCCCTGCATGAGGTGATGCAATCGGGCGCGGCGCGGTCCGGCACGCTGGAAAAGGCTGTCACGCCTGCGTTGCAAGGCAAATACGACGGCGCGCAATTCACCATCGAAAACGCCGCCAAAGACCTGCGCTATGGGCGCGACCTGATCGCCGATCTGGCCCCGGCCCGCGCCCCCATCGCCGCCGCGTTGGCGGATCGCCTTGACGCGCTGGTCGCGGCAGGGCGTGGGCCGGATTTCGTCAGCACGATGCTGGACCCGGCAAGACCTTGAACTTGAACACCCCTCTCCCCCGGACAGGACGCTGACACGCGCCGCCTGCCCTCCTGAAATCAAGATACGGACCCCAAAAAGATGAGCTTTACCCCCCACGGAAAACACCTGATCGCCGGGACTTGGACGCAAAGCGACAAGACCTTCCAATCCGATCCGGCCCACGGCCCGGCCCATAGCTTCAGCCTTGGGAGTGCCGATCTGGTAGATCGCGCCTGCACCGCCGCCGAGGATGCCTTTGCGGTCTATGGCCAGACCAGCCGCGAGGCCCGCGCACAGTTCCTGAACGCCATCGCGGACGAAATCGAAGCGCGCGGCGCGGCCATCACCGAAATCGGCACGCAGGAAACCGGCCTGCCGGACGCACGGCTTCAAGGCGAACGTGGGCGCACCACCGGTCAATTGCGGCTCTTTGCCGATCACATCCTAAAGGGAGATTACCTTGACCGCCGTCACGACGTGGCGCTGCCGGACCGGGCACCGCTGCCCCGGCCCGACCTGAAGATGATCCAACGCCCAATTGGCCCCGTGGCCGTCTTTGGCGCATCGAACTTCCCGCTGGCCTTTTCGACCGCCGGGGGCGACACGGCGGCGGCGCTGGCGGCGGGCTGCCCGGTCGTGGTGAAGGGGCATCCGGCCCATCCCGGCACGACAGAGATCATATGCGAGGCGATCCTTGCCGCCATTGAAAAGACGGGTACGCCCAAGGGCGTGTTTTCCATGGTCCATGATGGCGGCCAGGCGGTGGGCGCTGCGCTGGTGCAGCATCCTCTGATCTGCGCGGTCGGCTTCACCGGGTCGCTGCGCGGCGGGCGCGCGCTCTTCGATCTATGCGCCGCGCGGCCGGACCCGATCCCCTTCTTCGGCGAGCTGGGTTCGATCAATCCGATGTTCCTGCTGCCCAATGCGATGAAGGCGCGCGGGGCGGAGATTGGCACCGGCTGGGCGGGATCGCTGACCATGGGCGCGGGCCAGTTCTGCACCAATCCCGGCATCGCGATCGTGCTGCCCGGCGCAGAGGCGTTCATCGACGCCGCCACATCCGCGCTGCAAGACGCTGCCGCCCAGACCATGCTGACCGATGGCATTGCCGGGGCGTACCGGGATGGGGTGGCGCGGGTCGCGGGCAGCCCCAGCGCCGCCGAGGTGCTGAGTTCTGCCTGTAGCGGACGCAGCGCAACGCCAAACCTGTTCCGCGTTTCGGCGCAGGACTGGCTGGCCGATCACGACCTGCAAGAAGAAGTCTTTGGCCCGCTCGGCATCGTGGTCGAGGCACAGACCCCCGAAGAGATGACCAAGATCGCCACGTCGATCCAAGGGCAATTGACCTGCACCATCCACATGGACGATGCCGACACGGCGCAGGCCAAGACGCTGATGCCACTGATCGAACGCAAGGCCGGGCGCGTGCTGGTCAACGGCTTTCCCACCGGGGTCGAGGTCGCGGATGCGATGGTGCATGGCGGCCCCTACCCGGCTTCGACCAATTTCGGCGCGACCTCTGTCGGGACATTGGCGATCCGCCGCTTCCTGCGCCCGGTCTGCTATCAGAACGTGCCCGATGCGCTGCTGCCCGAAACGGTCTGATCGCCGGTTCCCGCCTTACTCCCGATAAGACCCGGGCGTTCTGTTTGTCCACTTACGGAACGCCCGGTGAAAATTAGCGGGGGCGGAAAAGCCGGTATCGAAGGCGATCTGTTCGATGCTGTCCTTGCCATGTTGCAGCGCGCGGATGGCGATGTCGCGGCGCAGGGCGTCCTTGATGTCCTGAAACGAGGCGCCCTCTTCCTTCAGGCGCCGGTTCAGCGTGCGCGGGGCCATTTTCAGCGAGGCCGCCGCTTCGGGAAGCTGGCACGTCTGCCATTGCGCGCCGTAGAGAAACGCGCGGACCTGCAAACTATATGTGTGCGCGCGCGAGCCGGTGAAAATCCAGTCAAGCGGCGCGTTCTCCACAAAGGCGGTCGCCTCGTCCCGGCTGCGCGCCAGCGGGCGCGGGAATTGGCGCGCGTCGAACAGAATACTGGTGCGCGGCGCGCCGAACCGCACCGGACAGGGAAAGACAACCGCGTAATCGGCGGCGAAATCGGGCCGCGCAAAGGCAAAGCGGACCTCTTGAACCGGCATCTCCGCCCCGCCCAGCCAGGACAGCAGCCCATGCGCCAGCTTGAGCAGCAGCATATGCCCAAAGCGTTGCGGCGGCGTGCCGGGCGTGTAGGGGGTCAGCGACAGCTCATAGATGTCTTCGGTGCTGTGCAGGGCCAGTTGGAAATCGTCCAGCAGCAGGTTCCAGAAGGTCGTATAGCGATACAGCGCCGCGGTCAGGCTGCGCGCCTCGCGCTGGACTGTCACCAGATGCTGCAAGGCCCGTGGGCGGATCGGGCGACTGTACAGGCCCATCATCTCATCTCCGGTTTCAATCGCCGCCAGTTGATACAGCCGCACGATTTCGGTCAGCGTCACCCGCTGGGACGGCATCATCGGCCCCGCTTGCAGCCCAGACCGGTGCAACAGCGAGGCCAGGACAGGCGGCGCACAGCGCGAGCGCAGCGCATCCAGCCAATCGTGGATGAAAGCCGCCGACACCGTGGTCAGCGCGATTGGATCATTGTTTGGCACTGCGGGCCCTTTTGGCGTAATCTGATAAGAGACTGGCGAGTTATGATCTTTTCGGCAAGCCCTGTGGCAGCTACATGACGCAATACCATAATCATCGGTGAGGAGGCCCCATGACATACCAACCGCCCGTACAGGATGTGATGTTCTGCATCGAACATCTGTCGCACTGGGATGAGGTGTCGCAAATCGCGCCCTATAGCGACTTCGACCTGTCCGATATCGGTGCCGCGTTGGAGGGGCTCGCCCGCTTTTGCCAGGAACAGATCGCGCCGCTGTCCCGCACGGGCGATGAACTGGGCGCGCAGTTCGAAGATGGCCGCGTCATCATGCGCGATGCAGTGCAGCACGCCTATGCCCAGTTCGTCGAGATGGGCTGGCAGTCGCTTGCGCATCCGGCGGAATATGGCGGCATGGGCTTGCCCCGCGTGGTCGGAGCCGCCGGGGTAGAGATGCTGAACGCCGCCGATATGAGCTTTGGCCTATGCCCCCTGCTGACCGATGGCGCGATCGAAGCCTTGCTTCTGACCGGCTCGGACGCGCAGCGCGCCACCTATCTGGAGCCGCTGATTTCCGGGCGTTGGTCCGGCACGATGAACCTGACCGAACCGCAGGCGGGCAGCGATCTGGGGCGGGTCGCGACCAAGGCGGTCGCACGGGGCGACGGCACCTACGCGGTCTCCGGCACCAAGATCTTCATCACCTATGGCGCGCATGACCTGACAGAGAACATCGTCCATCTGGTGCTGGCCCGCACGCCAGATGCCCCGGCCGGACCCAAGGGGCTCAGCCTGTTTATCGTGCCGCAGAAGCTGGTGAATGCGGATGGCAGCGTCGGCGCGGGCAACGCGGTCAACTGCGTCAGCATCGAACACAAGCTGGGCGTGCGCGCCAGCCCGACAGCGGTGCTGGAATACAAGGACGCCACCGGCTTTTTGATCGGCGAGGAGAATCGCGGGCTGGAATATATGTTCATCATGATGAACGCCGCACGGTTTTCCGTTGGGGTTCAGGGCGTTGCGACCGCCGACCGGGCGTACCAGCGGGCGCTGGCCTATGCCCGTGACCGGGTGCAGAGCCGGCCTGTCAACGGCTCTGCCAAGGAAGCGGTGGCGATCATCGACCACCCCGACGTGCGCCGGATGCTGCTGCGGATGCGCAGCCTGACGGAAGGCGGACGCGCCATGGCGGCGGCAACGGCGGGGCTGCTGGATATCGCCCATCATCAGGACGCGCCCGAAATGGCGGCACTGGCCGAATTCATGGTGCCGCTGGTCAAGGGGTTCTGTTCGGAACGCGCGGTCGAGGTCGCCTCCCTTGGCGTGCAAATCCATGGCGGCATGGGCTTTATCGAAGAAACTGGCGCGGCGCAGCATTACCGCGATGCGCGCATTCTGCCGATCTACGAGGGGACCACCGCCATTCAGGCGAATGACCTTCTGGGCCGCAAGGTGATGCGCGACGGCGGCGAGACCGCGCGGCTTTTCACGGCCCGCATCGCCGCGACAGAGGCCGAACTGGCGCAGGGCGACGCCACCGCGCAGGCCATTGGCGCTGCGTTGACGCAGGCGCGCGGCACGTTCGAAACCGCGCTTGCATGGCTGCTTGAGAACAGCCGCAGCAATATCGACGGCGCCTTTGCCGGGGCGGTGCCATTCCTGACGCTGACGGGCACACTTGCGGCCGGCTGGAAGCTGGCCAAGGCCGCGCTGGCGGCGCAGACCTGCCGGGACGCCGGTCAAGACCCCGATTTCATGGCGCAAAAGATCGCGACCGCGCTGTTCTTTGCCCAGCATATTCTGCCCGAATGCCATGCCGAAACGGCCCGCATTCTGCATGGCGCGCCCAGTGTGCTGGATGCGGCATTCCCTGTTTGACGCCTTTTGGAAGGACTATACCCCATGAACGATGTCGTGAACCCCGACAGCTACGAGACCCTCGCGCTTTCACCGCAGGAAAACGGACTTTACGTTGTCACGCTGAACCGTCCCGAAAAGCGCAACGCGCTTGATGTGGCCACGATCGAAGAGTTGATCCGCTTTTTCAGCGGCGCGCGCATGGCGGGCGTGAAGGCGGTGGTCCTGACCGGCGCCGGGGATCACTTCTGCGCCGGGCTGGATCTGGTCGAACATTGGAAGGCCGATCGCAGCGCGGATGACTTCATGCATGTCTGCCTGCGCTGGCATGAGGCGTTCAACAAGATGGAATATGGCGGCGTGCCGATCATCGCGGCGCTCAAGGGCGCGGTTGTGGGCGGCGGTCTGGAACTGGCCAGCGCGGCGCATGTGCGGGTGATCGATCCGGGCACGTATTTCGCCCTGCCCGAAGGTCAGCGCGGTATCTTCACCGGCGGCGGCGCGACGATCCGGGTGTCGGACATGATCGGCAAGTATCGCATGATCGACATGGTCCTGACGGGCCGGGTCTATCAGGGGCAAGAGGCCGTCGATCTGGGTCTCGCGCAGTACATCACCGACGCGGGCGGCAGCTTTGACAAGGCGATGGAACTGGCATCCAAGGTCGCGCAGAACCTGCCGCTGACCAACTTCGCGATCTGTTCGGCCGTCAGCCACATGAACAACATGTCCGGGCTGGACGCCGCCTATGCAGAGGCCTTTGTCGGCGGGATCGTCAACACCCAGCCCGCCGCGCGCGAGCGGCTCGAAGCCTTTGCCAACAAGACCGCCGCACGGGTGCGCCCCAAAAGCTAGAACATCGCCTTGGGAAGCCAGGTGGCAAGCGCGGGCCAGAACCAGACCAGCGCCACGCCCACCGCTTGCAGCGCGATAAAGGGCAGCACGCCGCGATAGATATGCGCGGTTGTCACCTCTTCGGGGGCGGCGCCGCGCAGATAGAACAGCGAAAACCCGAAAGGCGGCGTCAGGAACGACGTTTGCAGGTTGATCGCAAGGATGATGCCCAGCCAGATCGGGTCATGCCCCAGCAGGATCAGCGTCGGCGTCACCAGTGGCAGCACGATCACGGAGATTTCGACAAAGTCCAGAAAGAAGCCCATGATGAAGACGATCAGCATCGTCACCAGCAGCGCGCCCGTTGCGCCTCCGGGCAGGTTGGCAAGCCAATGGGCCACCCGCTCTTCCCCGCCAAGCCCGATGAAGACAAGGCTGAACATGCCCGCGGCAAGGATCGTGGCAAAGATCATCGCGGTCATGGTCATCGTGGATGTGGCGGCGTCATGGATCATGCGTTCGGCCACCACATTGCGCAGCGCCGCCAGAATGCCGGCCAGCCCGATCACCGCCAGCAGAATATAGGCGCCGCCCGCGATATAAGACCCGGGGCCCAGATCGGAGCGTTGCAGCCGCACGGGAAAGATGCCCGCCGCGATGGCCAGCACGATCAGCGCAGCCGCGCCGGTCAGGATCAGGGTCCGGTTGCGCCCTGCCCGCGCCGCTGACAACAGCAGCGCGCCGATTGCGCCCACCGCCGCAGCTTCGGTCGGGGTCGCCAGCCCGCCAAGGATCGACCCCAGCACCGCGAAAATCAGCAGCACCGGCGGCACGATGGCGCTGAGGATTTCCGTCCGCGTCGGTTTGGGAATACCGGCATCCGCTGGCGGCATGTCCTGCGGGCGCAGACCGCCGCGCACCAGCACATAGGCCAGATACAGCGACACCAGCACCAGCCCCGGCACAAGGGCGGCGGCAAAGAACTGGCCGACGGACAAGGCCTCGACCGCGAATTTGCCCTGTTCGTATTGCGCCTGCTGATAGGCGTTGGACATCACATCCGCGAGGATGATCAGCAATGTCGAAGGCGGGATAATCTGGCCCAGCGTTCCGGCGGTACAGACGATCCCGGCAGAGACGCGCGGATCATAGCCCGCGCGCAGCATGGTCGGCAGCGCGATCATGCCCATGGCCACAACCGTCGCCCCCACAATCCCGGTGGAGGCCGCCAGAAGCGCGCCCACAAGGATCACCGAAATGCCCAGCCCGCCGCGTAACTGGCCAAAGGCCCGGCCCATCGTGTCCAGCAGTTCCTCAGCGATGCGGCTTTTCTCCAGCAAGGCGCCCATCAGCACGAAAAGCGGAATGGCGATCAGAACCTGGTTGGAAATCAGCCCGAATACGCGCTGGCCAAACGCGCCCAGAAGGGAGATATCCATCACCCCCACCATCCAGCCGAAATAGGCGAAAAGAACCGCGACACCCGCAATGCTGAACGCCACCGGGAAGCCGGACAGGATCGCCACGACCAGCGCCGCGAACATCAGAAGGTCAAGATATTCGGTCATGCACGGGTCTTTCCGGCCAGCAGCCGCAACAGGATGGCAATGGATTGCAACGCGATCAGAAGGCAAAAGGCCGGGATCAGCGATTTCAGCAGGAACACGGCTTCGATCCCCCCGACAGAGATCGGCCCCTCCAGGATTTTCCACGCATTGCGCACCGACGGCCATGACCACCAGCCCAGCGCGGCCATCGCGGGCAAAAGCAGCAACACGTGACCGGCGATGTCGATGCGGCGGCGCGCGGCGCCGGAAACCTTGGCATAGAAGATATCGACGCGCACATGCCGGTCGACCAGCAGCGTATAGCCGCCCGCCAGCATGAACAGCGCGCCATGCAGATACAGCACGCTTTCCTGCACCCAGATCGAATTGACGCCAAAGACGTAGCGCCCGATCACGATGCCAAACTGGATCAGCACCATGGCAATCGCGAACCAGCGCAGCACAAGCGCCAGCCCACGATTGAGCGCGTCAATGAAATCGGCCACCCGCAACATGCGCGCCTCCCCCGTTCCGGTCGTGAAAATGCGCGGCGCTGATCCGCCGCGCATTCGGTCTTTGCGGCCTTAGTACCCCATCACATGGGCACGGGCATTCATCTGACCATTATCGGCAAAAGTCATATACCCGCCGACACTGTCGCGATAGGCGACAAAGCTTTCGGTGATCTGTTTGACCAGCGCATCGTCGTCCTCGCGCAGATCGGCGATCACTTCGGCGGCCGCCGTCCCCATGGCGTCGATGACCTCTTGCGGGAACATCTTGACCTGCACGCCGTCTTCTTCGACCAGCTTTTTAAGCGCAGCCGCGTGTTTCGTCGTGTATTCGGTCCAGACCGGGTTGTAGAGGCTTTCGCAGGCCAGCGCGACCGCCTGTTTCAGATCGTCGGGCAGCGCGCCGAACACCTCGGCATTGACGCCGCATTCCTCGGCAGAGGACGGCTCGCCCACGCCCGGCCAGTAATAGTTCTTGGCAACCTGTTGATAGCCCAGCGCGCTGTCGGTCCAGGGGCCGATGAACTCGCCCGCGTCCAGCGCCCCGGTTTGCAGCGCTTGGAACATGGCGGGGCCGCTCATCGCTTCGGCGGCCATGCCCAGCTTGGCGCACATCTCGGAGGCCAGACCCGTGGTGCGGAATTTCAGCCCCTTGAGATCCTCGGCCGAGTTGATTTCATCGCGGAACCAGCCGCCCCATTGCGGGCCGGAATTGCCGCACAGGAACGGCTTGATGCCAAAGCGGCCATACATTTCGTCATAAAGCGCCTGACCGCCCCCGTGATAAAGCCAGCCGAATTGCTCATCCGCGCGCAGGCCGAAGGGCTGTGAGCCGAACAGCAGGATGCCCTTGGATTTCGACCCCCAATAGGCCGGAACCGCGTGATACAGCTCCGCCGTGCCCTCGCTTACCGCGTCGAACACACCACGTCCGGGCACCAATTCGCCCGCTGCATACAGCTTTACCTCGATCCGGCCACCCGACAGCGTGGTGATCCGGTCGGCCAGCATTTGCGCGGCGACGCCCGGCCCGGGCAGGTTCTTGGGCCATGCCGTGACCAGTTTCCATTCGCGGATATCCTGCGCAATGGCGGGCGCCGCCAGCGAGGCGCTTGCCGCACCCAGCGCGCCGGCCTTGATGAAATTTCGTCTGTCCATGAGGTATCTCCTTGTCGGTTCAGGTTGTTGTTATCGCGTTCAATTTCGCAGAGTGCCCGGACGCCGCCGCCCGTGATCGCGCGCCATGTCCCGCCAGTTGTGCAGATCGGCATTGTCCGGCAACAGATCCTTTCTCGCCTGATCGGTCACGATGTCCGGGCGCAGACCCTGACGATGAATTTCCGGGAAAAGATCGGCGGCATTGCCTAAAAGCGCGACAGATCTTGCCTCGCCCGCCTTGGTGCAGCGGTCAATCATCGCCAACGCTGCGCCAAGGCTGTACGTCTTTTCACCGTCATGGACGACAAGCGCCTGCGGGTTCTCGGCCATGCCGCGATACAGGCTGTCGTGACCAGTACAGGATCTGCCATCCCCACTCCTTGCCATAAATCCTACATAACCGTATTTTGTCGCTACTTAATTTGTCAACGGAGAGTACGCATGAAAAATGCCCAAGCCAAACAGGTGCTTACGCCAGAGGCACAGGCCGGAGTTGCATGCGTTACGCTGGATCAGGGGCGGATCGTTCGAATCTCAGGCCGGATGGGCGCGACAGCCGTGCCGGACTACGCGCCACGCCTGCGCAGAATGTACCGGGCGGCGGTGGCGACGGCGGGTCGGACCACCAGCCAGATCGCTGACGGCTCAGGCGCGGCCCCGAACATGCTGCCGATGGATGGCGAATTACTTTGCGACGCTGCCGGGCAGACTGCCTGCGACAGCCTCATCTTTACCGGGCGGGGTCGCAGTTGTATCACGGACGTCTGGAGCGCGGGACGCCACAGGGTCAAGGCAGGACGCCATGTCCACCGCGACCGCAGCGCCGCGCGTTTCATGGCGCAGACGAAGGAACTCGGGCAGGACAAATGACAACCACCAACCGCTTGTCATGGAAAGATGTGCGTGACGAAATTCACGACGCGATCCTTTCCGGGCGCTACGGGCCGGGGGACCGCCTGCCGCGCGATGCCGACATCGCCGAAGAGATGAAATGCGCCCGTTCGACCGTGCAGCGCGCCATGCAGGACCTGTCCGATAGCGGTCTGGTAGAGCGGCGGCGCAAGGGCGGCACGCGGGTGCGCGCGCATCCCGTCACACGCGCCACGCTTGATATTCCCATCACGCGGCGCGAGGTCGAACAGAAAGGTGGCCGCTATGGGCACCAATTGATCCGCCGCACGCAGATGGATGCCCCGCGCAGCGTCATGGCGACGTTTGAACTGACAGAGCCGCGCCCGATGCTGCGGGTCGAGGCGCTGCACCTGTCCGATGGGCGGCCCTATATCTTTGAGGATCGCTGGATCAGTCTGGACACCGTGCCGGAGATGATCGATCTGGATCTGACCACCCAAAGCGCGAATGAGTGGCTGGTGCTCAACAAGCCCTATAATCGGTGTGATCTGCGGTTCTACGCCATTTCCGCCGATGCCCAATTGGCCGAGGTTTTGGACACCGCCCCTGGGGCTGCGCTGTTCGTGATCGAACGGACCACATGGACCGACAGCGCGCCCATTACCACGGTCAAGGCCATCACCGCCCCCGGCTATCAACTGTTGACGCGCAGCTAGCGCGCTGGGACCTCACGCGCGGAAATGGCGGGGCGCGCATATGCCGGGCAGCGCTGAACGCGATTGCATCGGTCGCAGCACGCCGGGTGAATAGAGGTTGACGGCTGCCCCGCAAATCTGGCACGCAAACACAATGTCTGGTTCCGGGGCCTGCCCCGGAGGAAACAGGGAATGCGGTGCGCGGCCTTTGTCGAAAGACGGGTCCAATTCCGCAACTGCCCCCGCAACTGTAGGCGGCGAGCAGGGTTGATACGCCACTGGGGTTTCCCGGGAAGGCCAGCCCAATGCTTTGACCCGCAAGTCAGGAGACCTGCCCGACATGCACCCCCGGAAAGGGTGCGCCACCGGCGACGGGGTGTGCGTCAGGCCTGTAAGCCCAATTCGGGTAGATGGCTCTGTTCAGTCCGTTGTCAACACAATGCGCCGGGGATGGCGCTGCGGGACAAGGACGACCATATGAAAACGCTGCTTGGAACAGCTCTTACCGCGCTTGCACTGCCTGTCATGGCGCAGGCGCATTTCCTGCTGGAATACACGACCGACACGATGATCGACCGGCCCGGCGACGTCCCGGTGAAGCTGATCTTCTGGCACCCGTTCGAGAACGGCCATGTCATGGATCTGGAGATGCCGCAGGAATTCTTTGCGATCCACCGGGGCGAAAAGATCGATTTGCTGGGCGGCTTGGAACCTGTCCGTTTTCGCGGCGCCCAGAACGAAGGCGCGGCGTTCAAGGGCGCTGTCCCAGTCAAGCGGTCGGGCGATTACGTGCTGGTGACGGTCCCCGCGCCCTATTACGAAGAGGCCGAGGATATTTATATCCAGCAGATCACCAAGGCGTTTCTCAATCGCAATGAACTGCCGACCGACTGGATGAACCCGGTCGGCCTGCCGGTGGAAATCCTGCCTCTCGTCAAACCCTATAACGTCATCGCCGGATCAACCTTTACCGGGCAGGTCGTCGCGAATGGCGTACCTGTGGCGGGGGCCGAGATCGAGATCGAATATATGGCCGCAGAGCCGGATATGGACACCGCCGCCGCATCGACCGGCACCGCGTCGCCCCTGCCCGGCGGCGCACTGGTCGCGATTTCGGACGCGAATGGCTATTTCACTTTCGGGGTGCCCAAGGCGGGCTATTGGGGTTTTGCCGCGCTTGGCGCTGGTCCCGCGACCGAACATGAGGGCAAAGAGCTTAGTCAGGATGCGGTGATCTGGATACGCGCCTGGGACATGCAGTAAGCGGGGGGAGCACACAGGATGCACATCGTTGATGGAGCCTTGTCCAACCCGGTCGTGATCGGCGGCGCGATTGCCTCTGTCGGGGGGATCGCCCTTGGCCTGCGCGCGCTGGACCTGGACCGCATCCCGACCGCCGGGATGTTATCCGCCAGCTTTTTCGTGGCTTCGCTGATCCACGTTCCCATCGGGCCGTCCTCGGTTCACCTGATCCTCAACGGGCTTGCCGGGCTGATGCTCGGCTGGGCGGCGTTCCCGGCGCTGTTCGTGGGGCTGCTGCTTCAGGCGGTATTTTTCGGGTTTGGCGGCCTGACGGTGCTGGGCGTCAACGCGGTCAATATCGCCTTTCCCGCCGTGCTGGCGGGGCTGTTGATCCGCCCGATGATCGGGCGCGGCACGGCGGTATCCGGCGCGATCTGGGGCGGCATTGGCGGGGCTTTGGCCATCGCGCTGACCACCTTCATGGTGGCGATCTCGCTCGCCTCTTCCGGGGATGCCTTTGTGCCGGCTGCCAAGCTTGTCTTTGTCGCGCATATCCCCGTCATGGTGATCGAAGCGCTGCTGACCGGCTTTGCCGTATTGCTGGCGCGCAAGGTAAAACCCGACCTCTTCTTCCAAAGCGCTCTGGCATGACCCGCGCGCTTATCCTGCTTGCGCTGCTCTGCGCGCCCCTGCCTGCGTTGGCGCATAAGGTCATCGCGGGGGTCTTTGCCTCCGGCAGCGCGATCGAAGGGGAAATCGGGCTTTCCAATGGGGAGATGGCGGCGGGGGTCGAGGTCATCGTCACCGGCCCCGATGGGACGGAGCTGGGCCGTGCCCTGACCGATGCCGACGGTTTTTTCATCTTTACGCCGACACAGCCGGTGCGCCACGATTTCCGCGCCAATCTTGGCGCGGGACATGTGGCGAATGTGACCATGCCTGCGGGTGAGGTCGCGCAAATTCTGGGCGTCGCTGCCCAGACGCAAAGCCCGGCCCCCACGGCCCCTGCCACCGGCCCCGCAACGGGCGCGCCGGTCCTTGCCTCCCTATCCCCGGCAGAGCGGCAGGTGATCGCCCAAATCGTGCGCGATGAGATGCGCCCGCTCCGGCGCGAGATCGCGGCCTACCGAGAACGCAACGACCTGCAAACCATTCTGGGCGGGCTGGGCTATATCGCGGGGCTGTTTGGCATCGGGTTCTACATGGCCGCGCGGCGAAAGCTGTCCTCCTGATGGCGCATCTTCTGGGCCATCGCAACACGGCACTGACCGAGGCAGGCCTGTTCGGGCGCACGGGTCTGATCGCGACGCTGGACCCACGGATGCGTATCGTCATGGCCTGCCTCTTTGCCGCCACGGTGATCGCGCTTTCGTCGCTGACGGCACTCACGGCCTCGCTCGCCGTGTCCGTTGTCTTGCTGGCCCTGTCCCGCCTGCCGTGGCGGCAGACACTGCGCCGCATGGCGATGATGGACGGGTTCATCCTGTTCACGCTGTTCCTGCTGCCCTTCTCGGTGCCGGGGGACGAAATTTTCACGCTTTGGGGCTTTGCCGCAAGTTGGCAAGGTCTGTGGAAAGCGATCGAGATCGCGCTGACCGCCAATGCGGTGATCCTGTCGCTGATGGTTCTGGTCGGCAGCATGGAACCGGTGACGCTGGGCCATGCCCTGTTGCGCCTGCGCTGTCCGGAAAAGCTGGTGCATCTGCTGATGTTCACGGTGCGCTATATCGACGTGCTGCGCGAAGAATACCTGCGCCTGCGCGCCGCAATGAAAGTGCGCGGGTTTCGCCCCGGCACCAATTGGCACACCTATCGCAGCTTCGGATACCTTGTCGGGATGATGCTGGTGCGGGCCATCGAACGGTCCGAACGTGTGCTTGGCGCGATGAAATGCCGGGGCTTTTCGGGGCGGATTTTTCTATTGCAGGAGTTCACATTAAGCCCACGGGATATTGTCTTTGCCGCCGGGCTCAGCGCAGTAAGCAGCGGCCTGCTTATTCTGGACCTTGCATGACACTCATCGCGCTGGACGACATCTGCTTTGCCTATCCCGGTCATGCGCCGGTTCTGGACGGGGCCAGTTTGACGCTGGAGGCGGGCCAACGGCTTGCGATCACCGGCCCAAATGGCGCGGGCAAGTCGACCTTGTTGCATATCATGCTGGGCTTGCAGCGCCCGACCTCTGGCACGGTGACGGCTTTCGGCCAGGTACGCACGGCCGAGGCGGATTTCCACGAAGTGCGCCGCCGGGTCGGTCTGGTGTTTCAAGACGCCGACGATCAGCTGTTCTGCCCCACAGTGGCCGAGGATATCGCCTTCGGACCACTGAACCTTGGCAAGACGCGGGACGAGGCGCTTGCCATCGTGGACCGGGTTCTGGACGATCTGGACCTGCGGCACCTGAAAGACCGCATCACGCATAAGCTGTCGGGCGGAGAAAAGCGGTTGGTCACGCTGGCGACCGTGCTGGCGATGGAGCCAGAGGCGCTGCTGCTGGATGAGCCGACCAATGCGCTAGACACCAGGAATGAAGCGCGGCTGCTGGAGATCCTGCAATCGCTGCCGCAAGCCATCCTGCTGGTCAGCCATGCCCCCGCCTTCCGCGAGGCGCTGGCCCCGGACCGGATGGACCTGCGCGGCGGCAAACTGATCCCCGCCTGACCGCACCCTGCCCCTGCGTTGCGCAGTTTATTCGGCGGTGCGGCGCAGCAGATAGGTATCCATGATCCAGCCATGGCGTGCGCGCGCCGCGTCGCGGGTCTGCACGATGCGCGGCGCGGCCTCGGCCAGTGGTCCGGCCTCAAGCACCTGTTCCGGCATTCCCAGAAATCCGCCCCACCAGATATGCAGCCCTTCGGGCGCGAGGGTCTGAAAACTGCACTGACCGTCCAACATGACGACGACCGTATCGGCACCCTCTGGCCAACCGTGATCGCGCAGGCGGCGGCCCGTGGTCACCGTGACGGCACCATTCACGGTGTTGAACGGGATCGCATGGGCACTGGTCAGCGCCTGAAGCGCGGTGATACCCGGCACGACGCGCAAGCGCGGTGCGGGCGTCAGACGTTCGGCAATGCGCAGCGTGCTGTCGTAAAGCCCCGGATCGCCCCAGACTAGCAGCGCCACCGGCCCCTCTGGCGCATCGGCCAGCGCTGTCTGCCAGCGGCGGGCGATTTCGTCATGCCAAAGCGAGACACGCTGCGCATAGGGCTGGCTTTCATCGCGCACCGGCATATCGAATTCGATCACCCGCGCCTCGGCCCCGGCATCGCGCAGAATGGCGTGGCGCAGATGGGCGAGATCTTCCTTACCCGCCCCCTTGCGCGGGATCAGAACGCAGGCCGCATCGCGCAGCGCCGCCATCCCTTCCATCGTGACATGACCCGGATGCCCGGTGCCCATGCCGATCAGCCAAAGTTCAGTCAAAGCCGGTCCCCAATTCCGCCAGCGGACCGTAAAGGATCAACGCGGGTTTATCGCTGATTTCCTGCGCGAGCTGCTCTGCCAGCGCGGCGACGGTCGCGCGCTGCACCTTTTGGTCGGGGGTGGACACCGCCTCGGCCAGAATGGCGGGCGTTTCGGGCGGCAAGCCCCGCGCTTCCAGCGCCTTGAGAAGCTGCGGGAACGTCCGTTTGCCCATGAAAACCACGGTGCAGGCCCCCGGATCGGCCAGCGCGTCAAGGTCGATATCTTCGGGCAAGGTGCCGCGCGCGTCATGGCCGGTGACGAATTGGACCCGCCGTGCGGTCAGGCGCCGTGTCAGCGGGATACCGCATTGCGCCGCCGCCGCGATGGCCGACGGCACACCGGGGATGATCTCATAGGCGATCCCGGCCTCGCGCAGCGCGACGAGTTCCTCCTCCAGCCGTCCGAAGAGGCCACTATCGCCCGATTTCAGCCGGACGACCCGTTGGCCGGTCTTGGCGTAATCCACCAGAAGACGGCTCACGTGATCCTGCCGGGGCGAGGCGCGCCCGGCCCGTTTGCCGACACCGACCAAATCAGCCTCCGGCCCCGCATGATCGAGGATCGGCCCGGAGGACAGATCGTCGAACAGCACCGCATCGGCACGTTTGAGACGGTCGACCGCCTTCAGTGTCAAAAGCTCCGGGTCGCCCGGACCCGATCCGACAAAGCTGACAAAACCGCTCATGCCGCGCCCTCTTCTTCGGAAATGAGATGGAAAAACGTACCCGTCACATGGCCGCGGGCGGAACCGGTCTCTGGCACCGGGTTGCCATCGGCATCGCAGACCTCGGCCAGCGGCGCGTCGGGTTGATCGAGGATCGTCGAATAATGGAATTCATGGCCGCGCAGCACTGCACCCGGCGCAAATCCCGGCAGCGGCGCGCCCAGCGTGGCCCGGCGATAGCCCAGATGGAACTTGCGTTTCTCGTAGCTGGTCACAAGCCCCAGCAACCCGGCCATCTGGTGACGCGTGCCATCCTTGTCGATCAGCCCCGCGCCAAGCGCCATATAGCCCCCGCATTCACCATGCACGGGGCGGGTTTGCGCGTGGGCGCGCAGCCCTGACAGGAACCGCTCTGCCGCCGCGATGCGGCCCGCGTGAAGCTCGGGGTAGCCGCCGGGTAGCCAGACCAGATCCGCGGCCGCGTCCGGGGCTTCGTCGGCCAGTGGCGAAAAGGGCAGGATTTCCGCCCCCGCGCTGCGCCACCCTTCCAGAAGGTGCGGATAGGTAAAGGAAAAGGCGGCGTCCTGCGCCAATGCGATACGCTGCGCGGGCGGGTTCGGCAGCGCGCCGCCCTTGGGCAGCGCCGCGCCTGCGGCGGCGGTTTTGATCGCCTCCAGATCGACATTTTCCCGCAGGAAGGCGGCATAGCCCGCAATGGCTGCCTCCAGATCGGGATGTTCCACCGCTTGGATCAGGCCCAGATGCCGTTCCGGCAGGGCCAGATCGCCGCGCCGGGGCAGCACGCCCAGCACCGGCAGCCCGGCGCGTTCCATTCCCTGCCGCGTCAGACGCTCATGCCGGGGGGATGCCACGCGGTTCAGGATCACGCCCGCAAAGGGCAAATCCGGCAGATAGCTGCGAAAACCCAGCGCGGTGGCCGCCGCCGATTGCGCCTGCCCGCCAACATCCAGAACCAACACCACCGGCCAGCCTATCCGCTGCGCTGTTTCCGCGCTGGAGCCGAACCCCGTCTGCCCCCGCGTGGCCACGCCGTCGAACAGGCCCATGGACCCCTCGGCAACGCAGATATCCGCGCCCTGCGCCTGCTGTGCGATGGCCGAGAGCAGATCGCCCCCCATCGCCCATGTATCAAGGTTATAGGATGCGCGCCCACTGGCGGCGCGGTGGAAAGCCGGATCGATATAGTCCGGGCCGGATTTGAACGGCTGCACCGTCAGGCCGTCCTGCGCCAAAGCGCGCAGCAAGCCCAGCATCACCGTTGTCTTGCCCGTCCCCGATGACGGGGCCGAGATCAGAACGCCGCGCATGGTCACTGCCCCTCCGGCGTCCAGCCCGACCACGGGCTGTCGGCGCTTTGCGGGCGATACCGGCGGTCGTAGTCAACGGCATAAAGGCAGCTTTCGTCAAAGCCTTCGCCCGCCAGCGCGGGGCCAACAAGGATCAGCGCCGTGCGTTGCACGCTGCCGTCAAGGCGGTCCTGGATATCGGCCAGTGTGGCGCGAATGATCTTTTCGTCGGGCCAGCTTGCGCGGTAGACCACGGCGACGGGGCAATCCGCGCCATAGGCCGGTGTCAGATCCGCCACCACGCGGGCCAGGTTCTGGATCGACAGGTGGATCGCCAATGTCGCGCCGGTCGCGGCGAAATTGGTGAGCGTTTCGCCTTCGGGCATGGACGAGGCGCGGCCCGGCGTGCGTGTCAGAACCACCGATTGCGCCAGCCCCGGCAGCGTCAGTTCAGCGCCCAGCGATGCTGCCGCGGCGGCAAAGGCCGGAACGCCCGGCGTGACAGAGACCGGGATACCTTCGGCGCGCAGGCGGCGCATCTGTTCGCCCATGGCCGACCAGACCGACAGATCGCCCGAATGCAGCCGCGCCACATCCTGCCCCGCGGCATGGGCCGTGCGGATTTCCGCGATGATCTGGTCAAGGTCCATCGGCGCGGTATTCACGATGCGCGCGCCGGGCGGGCAATGGTCCAGAATGGCTTCGGGCACCAGCGACCCGGCATAAAGGCAGACCGGACAAGAGGCGATGATATCGCGCCCGCGCAGGGTCAGCAGATCGGGGGCACCGGGGCCTGCACCAATGAAATGAACGGTCATTCTGGCTCTCCTTGGATGGGCGCGCGGGCAATGGCACACGTTGCCATGCGATCCTGCGAGATGACGCGCGCGCACAAAAGTTTCGCACCGGGCCCCGCCGCGAACAGCGCTGCGGCTTCGGCAACGCTTCCGGTCTGGCGGTGGTCCCGGATGGTCGGGCTATCGGTGGTGGTTTCGGTCTCTGACAGATCGGCGCCGCAAATGGGATGAATGGGCAAATCCAGTGCGTCGGCAAATGCGACAAAGGCGGGTGCGGCGGCCTTGTCATCGGCGGTTGCCAGCGCCTGCACATCCGCCGCGAACCCGGTACGGGCCAGCGCGTCGGACAGGCTGCCCGCCTCAGCCGCGCCGCGAAATCCGAACCCTGCCACGATCATAGACGCCCGCTCCATTGCACGATGGGAAAGGCCGATTTCCAGCCATGTTTAGACCCCAAAGGCACCGCCTCTGACAGGGCGATCCGGTGCAGGTTGCCGCCCCTGTCGGCATGGGTCTGCGTCAGCAGCGCTTCGCTTTCCAGCGTGACCGCATTGGCCACGATCCGCGCGCCCTGCGCCACGTCGCCAAGCCGCGCCAGCAGCGCCGCCGACAGACCGCCGCCGATAAACACCGCGTCGGGCGGGGCCAATCCTTCAAGCGCGTCCGGCGCTGTCCCGGTCACAACCTTCAGCCGCGCCGCCCCAAGCCGCGCCGCGTTCTTCGCAATTCGCGCCGCGCGTTCCGGCACGGCTTCGATCACGGTGGCCTGCGTCGCGGGATGCGTAAGCAGCCATTCGATGGCGATGGACCCGGACCCGCCGCCTATGTCCCACAGATGCTCCCCCGCGCGGGGCGCCAGCGCCGAAAGCGTCAGCGCGCGCACAGGGCGCTTGGTGATCTGGCCGTCATGGTCGAACCAATCGTCGGAAAGGCCGCTGGCCTGGCTTAGGCAAGCGCCCTGCCCCTGCACCTCAACCGCGACGCATACCGGATGGGTGAACGCGGTCTGGGGGGTCAAGGCGCTGGCGGTATGGGTGGTGATCTGCTCTGCCGGTCCGGCGAGCGATTGCAGCACATGCAACTGACTGTCGCCGAAGCCCTCGCCAGTCAGGTAAGCGGCCAGCGCGGCCGGCCCTTCGCCATCGCGCAGGGTCACGATCAGCCGTGTGCCGGGCGCAAGATCGGGCCGCAGATGCGACAGCGGCGTGGCATGCAGGCCAAGGCAGGTTGTCTTGTCCAGCGCCCAGCCCAGTCGCGCTGCGGCCAGCGAAAAGCAAGACACACCGGGAAACGCGCGCCATTCACCGGGCGACAGGTGCCGCACCAGAACGCTGCCCGCGCCGAACCAGAACGGATCGCCCGAGGCCAGAACCGCCACCTTTCGCCCGCGATAGGACAGCAGCTTTTCGATCCCGTCCGCGAATGGCACGGGCCATGTCACGCGCTCTGCCCCCGTATCGGGAAGCAGCGCAAGATGCCGGTCCGGGCCCATCACGATTTCTGCACCGTTCAGCGCGGCAAGGCTTGCGCTTGTCAGCCCTTCCGGCCCATCTTCGCCCAGCCCGATGATCGTCAACCAAGGGAGATCAGCCATGACACCCAACCTTTTGATCCTTGGCGGCACGATGGAGGCAACAGCCCTGTGCAACCGGCTGGCCGATCTGGAGATCGCGGCCACCTTGTCGCTGGCGGGCCGGGTCGAACGGCCCAAGCGCCAGCCATTGCCGCTGCGGGTCGGCGGATTTGGCGGGGCGGAGGGGCTGGCGGACTATCTGCGCGCCTCCGGCATCACCCATGTGATCGACGCGACCCATCCATTTGCTGCACAAATGAGTTTGAACGCGGTGCAGGCCTGCGCTGTAACGGGCGTGCCGCTGGCCGCGTTGACGCGCCCTGCATGGCAGGCGGAACCCGGCGACATCTGGCAACGGGTGCCCGATATCCCCGCCGCCGTGGCCGCGCTGGACCGCCCGGCGATGCGCGTTCTGCTGGCCGTGGGCCGTATGCATCTGGCGCAATTCGCGCCCAATCCGCAGCACCACTACGTTCTGCGCCTCGTCGATCCGCCCAACGGCGCGCTGCCCCTGCCGGACACGCATATCATCGTCGATCGCGGCCCGTTCAGTGTCGAGGGTGACACCGCCCTGATGCAGGAACACCGGATCGATCTGGTCGTGTCCAAGAATGCGGGCGGCACAGGGGCGGTGGCCAAGATTCACGCGGCCCGCGCGCTTGGCCTTCCGGTCATCATGATCGATCGCCCGGCCCTGCCAGAGCGGCGCGAACTGCACGGCGTTGATGCCGTTCTGGGCTGGCTGGCCGATCATGGGGTCGACCTTGGCGTATAAACGATGGGCGCGCCTTCACGGTCGATGATCCGTGTCCGCGACGATCCGACCAGAACCATGGTCCGCATATCGGCCATTTCCGGCGTGCAATCGGGCAATGGCACGATGCGCAGGCTTTCCTCGGGGGTGGAAACCGCGCGGGCAAAGATCACCGGACGGGTGTCACCGCAGGCCTCTTTCAGCACGTCCAACGCCTTGGCAAAGCCTTCGGGCCGCGATTTTGATCGTGGGTTATAGAACGCCATGGCGAAATCGGCCTCGGCCGCCAGACGCAGGCGTTTTTCGATCAGCGACCACGGCTTGAGATTATCGCTTAGATTGATGGCACAGAAATCATGCCCCAAAGGCGCACCGGCGCGGGCGCTGGCGGCTAGCATCGCGGTGATGCCGGGCAGCACCCGGATATCCAGATCGCGCCATGCGGGCGGGCCGTTCTCCACCGCCTCGAACACCGCCGAGGCCATGGCAAAGACGCCCGGATCGCCCGACGACACGACAACCACCCGGCGCCCGGCGCTGGCCAGTTCCAGCGCATGACGCGAGCGGTCCAGTTCCACCCGGTTGTCAGAGGCATGTTTGACCAGCCCTTCGCGGTCCGGAACGCGCGCCACGTATGGGATATAGCCGATAATGTCGGTCGCCTCGGCCAGGGCCTGCGCCGCTTGCGGTGTCACAAGCTCTTCCGCCCCCGGCCCCAGCCCCGCGATCTGCACCCAGCCCGTCATGGCCGGCGCCCCTGCCCATGCACCACGATGATGGAAAAATAGGGCGTGACCTTATCCGCCGCATCTGCAAGGCGCTGCACGGTTTGCCCCGGCATCGCCGCGAATTCGACCAGCCATGCGGCGTCGTATTTGCCCGCCTCTTGCAGCGCGCGGCGCACCTTGTCGATATTGCGGCCGATTTTCATGATGACCAGCGCATCGGTGTCCTTGATCCGCTGGGTCAGAACCTCTTGCGGCAGGGTGCCGGTCAGCACGGTCAGAATATCGTCGCCCCATGTGATCGGCGTGCCCGTCGCGGTCCATGCTGCCGACATGCCGGTAATGGCCGGGACGACCTCGACCGGGACATCTTCGATCAGCCGGGTATAAAGATGCATGAAGGAGCCGTAGAAGAACGGATCGCCCTCGCACAGCACCACGACATCCTCGCCCGCAACCGCAAGGGCGCGCAGATGGGCCGCGGATTCCTCGTAAAACTCTGACAGAAGGCGGTTATATTCGGGATCGCTGACAGGGATTTCCGTTGTCACCGGATATTCCATCGGGAATTCCACGGCGCTCTCGGGGATCATGCCCTCGACGATCTGACGTGCCTGCCCCTTGCGCCCGGCCTTGCGGAAAAAGGCGACATGGCGTGCGCCGCGCAGCAAGCGGTCGGCGCGCACGGTCATCAGCTCCGGATCACCGGGACCGAGGCCAAGCCCATAGATCGTGCCCGCGCTCATTCCGCGCGGCTCGCAATGGCGTTGATCGCGGCCACGGTGATCGCGCTGCCGCCCAGCCGCCCCTTGACGATACAGCAAGGAACGGGCTGATCGGCCCACAAGGCATCCTTGCTTTCCATCGCGCCGACAAAGCCGACCGGACAGCCGATGATCGCCGCCGGGCGCGGGCAATCGGGGTCTTCCAGCATGTTGAGCAAGTGAAACAGCGCCGTCGGGGCATTGCCGATCGCGACCAGCGCGCCTTCCAGACGGGGCCGCCACAGCTCCAGCGCGGCGGCGGAGCGGGTATTGCCCATCTGTTTCGCCAGATCGGGCACAGAGGGATCTTGCAGCGTGCAGATCACATCGTTTCCGGCGGGCAGACGCGGGCGCGTGACCCCTTCGGACACCATGCGCGCGTCGCAGAAGATCGGCGCTCCGGCCTCCAGCGCGGCGCGGGCCTTTTGCGCGAAACCGGGCGAGAAGCGCACATGCTCTTCCAGACCGACCAGCCCCGCCGCATGGATCATGCGCACCGCGATCTGTTCTTCATCCGGGTCGAACCGGGCCAGATCAGCCTCTGCCCGGATGGTCGCAAAGCTTTGGCGGTAGATCGCCGCCCCGTCTTTTTCGTAGGTATATGGCATCAGGCCTGCTCGGATAGGTTATTCAGGTCATCGGGGGTCAGCCCGTATCGGTGCGGCTCATCCCATGGCGTGCCGTTCTCGACAAGGTCAAACGCGCCGTCACGGCCCACCAATGTGGTGTCCGCCGACTTGGGATGGGCGCAGCCCTTGGCGCAGCCCGACACGTGCAGCACGCCGGGCACACGGCCTGCCAGCCGGGTGGCAAGGGCGCGTGTCTCGACGCTCGATTGGGGACAGAACGGTGCACCGGCGCAGGCATGGGCGCGCAGCAGCGGATCGGATTCGTCGGTGATGTATGGCGCTGCGTCCTGCGCCCCTTCCAGCACGAACAGCCGCCACGGGGTCACGCGCAGCCCGCGCACATCGCCGCGCCGGATCACGTCCTGCATCTGCGCCGCATCGATCTGACCGAATGCCGCGCCTGCCAGCATTCCCAGCGCAAGCGCGCCGGGCGTTGGCCGCGCGGCGGCGGCGCGGGGCGGCTCTTGCAGCCAGTCGGCGGGCAAAGCATGGTGCGCCACCACGGACGCCATGCGCCGCATGTCGCCCGTGCGGCGGGCGTTGAACCAGTCGATCATCTCGGCCAGCGCTTGCAGGGCTGCGGCTTCGCTGACCACCCGGCCCGCCCTGGCCCCGTCGGCGCGCAGGATCAGCCCCGATGCGCTGCGTTCAAACCGAAAATCGGCAGAGCCCGCAGACAGCAGCGGCGCCTGATCGGTATCGACCGCCACCCCCACCTTTGCAGGCAGCTCCGGCAAATCAGGAACGGCGTCCAGAACTGCGCGGCTCAATCTTTCGGTCAGGTCACCGGGCAGCCAGAACGGGGACACCAGGATATTGCGGCGGCTTTCCAGCGCCGGGTCCACGTCCAGCAGGTCCAGCGCGGCCAGCCCTTGCAAAAGCGCGTCATGCTGCGCGCTTGCAACGCCGCGAATTTGCAGGTTCGCCCGGTTGGTCAGGTCGATGAACCCGGTGCCAAAGCGCTGCGCAAAGGCGCACAGGCCCAATGCCTGATTCCGGTTCAGCCGCGCCAGCTTCGGGCGCACCCGTACGACCAGCCCATCGCCGGACATCATCGGACGGTGCGCGCCGGGGCACCAGCCTTTGACTTCGGGACCGGATGCGGTCGCGTTGGAGGGTTGGGGCGCGCTCATGTGCGGGCCTCCAGCGCGGCGCGGATCGAGTTGCGGCGGGTCTGCCATAGCCCGGCTTCCAGCAAGGCAGCAAAGCGGTCGCACATGGCGCGATAGGCTTCGGGGTTTTCACGTTCCAGAAAGGCGCGGGTGTCGTCGTCGCCCAGCGTCGCCTCGTGATAGAGGTCGAACAGATGCGGCCCCACCACGCCAGCCAGATGCGCGAAGGCCGCCATGTGATCCAGCGTGGCCGCGATCTCTGCCGCGCCGCGAAACCCATGGGCGCGCATGCCTGAAATCCAGTCGGGATTGGCGGCGCGGGCCTGCACGACGCGGGCGATTTCCTCTTGTAGGCTGCGGGCGCGCGGCGCGTCCGGGTTGGTATTGTCCACGTGCCACAAGGCCGCGTGACCGCCCTGCCCGCCCTGAATGGCCTTGGCGGCGGCGAACCCGGCCTCATGCGCGGCGTAGTCAGAGGCCAGCAGCACATCTGTTTCCGGCAAGTCCTGAAGATGCACGAAGCTGTCCGCCTGCGCGACACGCTGGCGAATGCCCGCCACGTCCTGCACCGCGTTATCGCCATCCAGCGCCCATGAGGACGCGGCCAGCCACGCCTCGCCGGCGGCGCGACGGCTGGCGTCGGAATAGTCCTCCAGCATCGGCCCCATGCCCAGCCCGAAACTGCCCGGCGCCGGGCCATAGACCCGCGCGTTTTGGGCATCGGCCCGGCCTGCAAAGGGGTTCCAATCGGGCGCCTCGTCACGGGCACAGAGCGCCCGCACCGCTTGCGAAAACAGCGCCGACAGCGTCGGAAACACGTCGCGGAACAGGCCCGACACCCGCAAGGTCACGTCGATCCGGGGGCGGTCCAACTCGGTGATCGGCAGCACTTCGATGCCCGAAACCCGTTCCGAGCCCGCATCCCAGACTGGTCGAACGCCCAGCAAATGCAGCGCCATGGCGAATTCCTCGCCCGCCGTGCGCATCGTGGCCGACCCCCACAGATCGACGATGAGGCCACGCGGCCAGTCGCCTTCGTCCTGCAAGTGCCGCCGGACCAGTTCATCGGCCAGCTTGACCCCCTGCGCACAGGCCGCGCGCGATGGAACAGAGCGGGGATCGGTCGTGTACATGTTGCGCCCGGTGGGCAGCACATCGCTGCGACCGCGATAGGGAGAGCCGGAGGGGCCTGCCGCGACCCGGTGACCCGCGAGCGCATCCAGCAGCGCCTGACGCTCTGCCGCGACGGAGGCATCGGTATCGAAGGGCGCGCCGGGCCGCGCGGGACGGCCCCAGACATGCAGCCCCTCACCGAACTGGCTTTCCTTCACGTCGCAGACGAAACGGTCGATCCGCGTCACCGCCTCTGCAGGGCATTCGGCCCGGTCCAGCCCAAGGTCGTCCTCAAGCCCGAGGGCTTGCGCCTCTTCGCGGATGTCGCGTTGCAGGCGGTCGCGGCGGCGCGGGTCCAGACCGTCGGCGTTGGAAAATTCATCCAGCAGCGCTTCGAGCCGGGCCAGCCGATCCGGTGTCCGGCTTTGCCGCAGCGGCGGTGGGATATGTCCCAGTGTGACCGCGCCAATGCGCCGCTTGGCCTGCGCGGCCTCGCCCGGATCGTTGACGATGAAGGGGTAGATCACCGGCAGCGCGCCGATCAGCGCGTCAGGCCAGCATTCCGCCGACAGGGCGACGGATTTCCCCGGCAACCATTCCAGCGTGCCATGCGCGCCGATATGGACCAGGGCATCCGCTTGATTTTGCAGCCAAAGATAGAAGGCAACGTAGCTGTGGCGCGGGGTGCGCGACAGGTCGTGATATTCGTCCTCGCGCAGATGCGCCGCGCCGCCGCGTTCCGGCTGAAGCGCGACCCATGCCTTGCCACAGCGCAGCGCCGCAAAGCGAAACGCGCCATCGGTCACGTTGGGATCATCCTCGGGCGCGCCCCATGTCTGCGCCAGATCCTGCGCCAGTCTTTCGGGCAGTTTCGCCAATGCGGCGGCATAGTCTTCCAGCGACCACGCCACGCTGCGCGCCAAAAGCGCCGCCGAAAGATCACCGGGCGCCTGCGTCACGTCATAGCCCGCCCCCGCAAGGTCCGACAGAATGGCGCGCGCAGAGGCAGGTGCATCCAGACCGACCGCGTGGCCAAGGTTCCAGTCCTTGCCCGGATAGGTGGACAGGATCAGCGCCGGACGCCGCTGCGCCGCGGGGCGTTCGGCCAATCGCAGCCAGCCGTCGACACGCGCGGCGACAGCTTCGATGCGCTCCGGCTCTGCCCGGTGGCCAAAGCGGGAATATTCCAGATGCGGGTCGCGCTTGCCCGGCTCCTTGAAGGACACGACGCCGCCCAGAATGCGGCCATCGACTTCGGGCAGGACCACATGCATCGCCAGATCACTGGGGGCCAGACCGCGTTCGGAAAGCGCCCAATCCTTGCGCCGCGCGGTCGACAGCGCGACCTGAAACACCGGCACGCCGCCCGCATCCAGCGGCGAGCGCCCATCCTCGCCCTTGCCGGAAAAGGCGGTGGCGTTGACGATGGCATCCGGGTCCAGATGGGTGATCTGCCTGCGTAGCCACGCGGCGGCTTCCGGCGCTTTGAGCGTTGGTGCGTAAAGCGCGACAGCCTCGTATCCGCGCGCCTCGAACGCCGTCAGAAGCGCCTCGATCGGGGCAGTATCCGCCGCCACAAGGTAAGAGCGATAGAACGTCACCACGATCCGCGGACGGGTCTTGGCCGGGATATCGGCTGGGTCATATACGCCCCGCGCCGGCGACCATGCGCCGGTTGGTGGCAAGGATTTGGAGCCCGGCACCGGCCCGGCATACAGACCCGCCGCCAGCGCCAGCTGCGCCAGCGCCGCCTGCGCCGCGACCTCGCCGCCGGTATCGGCCAGGTGGGACAGTCGCCGCAAGGTCGACACCGGCAGGGTCGAAACCTCGTCAAGGCGCGGGTCGGGTCGGCCATCGGCGGGCAGAACCGCCAATGCGATCCCCTCGCGCCGGGCCAGTGCCGCGACCTGTTGCAACCCGTAGGCCCAATAAGGCACGCCCCCGATCAACCGGATCAGGATGCCCTTGGCCCCGCACAGCGTCTGTTCGATATAGGTATCGACGGAAAGCGGATGGCGCAGCGCGACCAGATTGGCCAGACGCAGGCTGGGCAGCCCGCCATCTGGCCCGCCCGCACGATGCCACGCCTTTGCGAAAGCGCCCAGATCACTGTCGGAAAAGGACAGCACCACCAGATCCGCAGGGCTTTGCCCCAGATCCATCGGCGTGTCGGTTTCCTCCAGCCCGTGGCTTTCGCGAAAGATCACATGCATCGGTCGATCCTGCCCAGCGCCGGTTCCCCCGGCCCTATTCGGCGGCTTGGGCGATCACGCCCAGCGCGGCTTCGATCACGTCGCGGCGGATGTCGTCATGTTCCGCAATGACCACAAGACGGCCCTGACGGGTTTCGTCCGGTGCCCAGGGGCGGTCATACTGGTGCCGCACCCGCGCGCCCACAGCCTGCACCAGCAGGCGCATCGGCTTGCCCGTCACAGCGGCATAGCCTTTGACCCGAAGGATGTTCTGCGTATTCGCCAGCGTCTCGATCGCGGTGACAAGCTGCACCGGATCGGCGAGTTCGGGGATATCGACGGTGATGCTGTCGAAATCGTCATGTTCGTGGTCATGGTGGCCATCATGGTGGCTTGGACGCGCCTCCATATCGTCTTCGGCCGCCGCTTCGAGGCCGAGGATCACGCGCGGATCGACGACACCTTCGGCCACCTCAATGACCGGCAGCGGGCGCGGCGCTTCGGCGGCGATGATCGCTTTCGCCTTGGCCACCCCTTCGGGACCGGCCAGATCGGGCTTGGTCAGCAGCACGATATCGGCGCAGCTGATCTGATCTTCGAACACTTCCGACAGCGGCGTTTCATGGTCGATGCTTTCATCGGCAAGGCGCTGCGCATCGACAGCGGCGACATTGGGCGCAAACCGGCCTGCGGCCACCGCTTCGGCATCGGCCAGCGCGATCACGCCATCCACGGTGATCCGGGAGCGGATATCGGGCCAGTCGAACGCCTTGAGCAGCGGCTTGGGCAGCGCCAGACCGCTGGTTTCGATCAGGATGTGATCGGGGCGCGGATCAAGCGCCATCAGCGCTTCGATTGTCGGGATGAAATCGTCGGCCACGGTGCAGCAAATGCACCCATTGGCCAGTTCCATGATGTTTTCTGCCGGGCAATCGGGGATCGCGCAGCTTTTCAGGATGTCGCCATCGACCCCGACATCGCCGAATTCATTGACCACCACCGCAAGGCGCTTGCCGCCCGGGTTTTGCATCAATTCGCGCACCAATGTCGTTTTCCCGGAGCCGAGAAAGCCGGTGATGACGGTAACGGGGAGTTTTGCCAGTTCGGACATGGTAGCCCTTTCTCAAAGATCGGTCAGGTTCGGCGCCGGTTTGCGCAGGGGGGGAATGCGCGCAACGCAGTTCCGTTTGAAATGTTCAGGCCGCTGCCGCCACGGGATCAGGCCATCGGCTGCGTCACGATACAGCGAAATCCCCTCCAGCAGGAGGTCCGTATCCGACGCTTCGTGCAGATTTGCGTACACATATGTCCAGCGCAGGTCGCCCCCGCGCATCGCGACAGAGCATCCGCCCTCGCAGTTTTGCAGGCATTCGACCGGGCTGAGCGTCACGCCTTCGGGCAGATCACGGGCGGCAAGGCTTTCATACAGGGCCGTGCCGGGGCGTTCGCCATCCTCGGCCACATCGGTCCCGCGCTTGCATTTGACGCAGACCAGAAGCTCCACCGGAGCAGGTGTATCACTCATTCAATTCCTCCTCCGGGGCACCCCGCCCGGGACTTCGTGTTGCACATCGGATGGCAGATCTCCTGGCTCGCGGGTTTCCCCCCTGTCGCCTTCCCGATAGCGGCGGACCGCAATCAGTGGCGTTGTGACAGGGGCAACCGCTTACAGTTGCGGGGGCAGCCGTGGACTTTCACCACGTTCCCTTTTCATGCGCCAAACGGCGCAACCATCAGCGGCCAAATGGCCTTGAACCGGCCCCCTTGTCAATTGCCGGATTGACGGCCCCAAAGGCGAATGTCACCTGTGGTGCCCGAACAGGGAGACCCCAGCATGACCGATGACATCACCGCCCGCCACAATGAGAAGATGCGCAAGATCAAGGCCGCGCGCGACAAGATGATGGCCACCAAGACCGAGGAAAAGGGCCTGATCATGGTCCATACCGGCACCGGCAAGGGGAAATCTTCTGCGGGTTTCGGCATGGTCATGCGCTGTATCGCCCACGGGATGCCCGCCGCGGTGGTGCAATTCATCAAGGGCAACTGGGACACCGGCGAAAAGACGTTCCTGCGCGATCGCTTCGCCGATGAGGTGCGCTTCTTCGTGTCTGGCGAAGGGTTCACTTGGGAAACGCAGGACCGCGACCGCGACATCGCCGCCGCCCAGAACGGCTGGAAGATCGCCAAGGAACAGATCCTCGACCCCGAAATTCAGTTCGTGCTGCTGGACGAGATCAACATCGCGCTGCGCTACGATTACCTTGATATCGACGACGTGGTTGATTTCCTGATGAACGAAAAGCCCGAAATGACCCATGTCTGCCTGACCGGGCGCAACGCCAAGCCCGAATTGATCGAGGCCGCCGATCTGGTGACAGAGATGACGCTGGTCAAACACCCGTTCAAGGATCTGGGCGTCAAAGCGCAAAAGGGTGTGGAGTTTTAGGCGGAACCGCCGGACGCCGAACGCCGCCCTGCGCCGCCCCGAAGCGGCTGCTTGACTATCCGGCGCGGCGACCGAAAAAAGGGACGATCCATCGGCACGCGCCTGCCGTTACCCTGCGGGCGCTTTTTCAAGGACACTGCCATGCCCCGCGCGCTTATGATCCAAGGCACCGGCTCCAACGTGGGCAAGTCCATGCTGGTGGCGGGGCTGTGCAGGGCGGCGACGCGGCGCGGGTTGTCCGTCGCGCCGTTCAAGCCGCAGAACATGTCCAACAATGCCGCCGTGACGGTCGATGGGGGCGAAATCGGGCGCGCGCAGGCGTTGCAGGCGCTGGCCTGCGGGGTGGCGCTGCATACGGATATGAATCCGGTCCTGCTCAAACCCGAAACGGATACGGGCGCGCAGGTCATCGTGCAGGGCAAGCGGCTGACGACTGCCAAGGCGCGCGACTATTTCCGCCTCAAGCCGCAGCTTCTGGAAAAGGTGTTGGAGAGTTTTCACCGCCTCGCCGCTGCCCATGATCTGGTGATCGTCGAAGGCGCAGGCAGCCCCGCAGAGGTCAATCTGCGCGCCGGCGACATCGCCAATATGGGCTTTGCCCAAGCGGCCGGGGTGCCGGTGGTTCTGGCGGGCGATATCGACCGGGGCGGCGTCATCGCGCAGATCGTCGGCACGCAGGCGGTGATCGATCCGGGCGATGCGGCGCGCGTCGCGGGGTTCTTGATCAACAAGTTTCGGGGCGATCCCAGCCTGTTCGATGACGGCTACAGGATGATCGAGGATCAGACCGGCTGGCGCGGTTTCGGCGTGGCCCCGTGGTTCCCCGATGCGTGGAAATTGCCCGCAGAGGATGCCTTGGACATCGCCGCCCCGTCCCGCAGCGCGGGGCTGCATATCGTCTGCCTGCGCCTGTCGCGCATCGCCAATTTCGACGATCTGGACCCGCTGGCGCAGGAACCGGGCGTCCGGCTGACCATGCTGGCGGCGGGCGAAGCGATCCCCGGCGATGCCGATCTGGTGATCCTGCCCGGCACCAAATCCACGCGCGGCGATCTGGCTTTCTTGCGTGCGCAGGGCTGGGATGTGGACATTGCCGCGCATGTGCGCCGTGGCGGGCATGTGTTGGGCATTTGCGGCGGCTATCAGATGCTGGGCCGCAGCGTGGCCGACCTCGATGGGATCGAAGGCGACGCAGGCACCGATAGCGGTCTGGGCCTGCTGCAGATCGATACCGTCATGACCCAAAGCAAGCATCTGACTCAGATCACCGCCACCCATTGCGCCAGCGGTGCGGGGTTTCAGGGCTATGAAATCCATATCGGCGAAAGCACCGGCCCGGACCGGGACCGCCCCTTCGCCCATGTGGCGCAAATGCCGGAGGGCGCGGTGTCTGCCGATGGGCGCATCATGGGCAGCTATCTGCATGGCATGTTTTCCGACGACGGCTTCCGCGCGGCTTTCCTGTCCGGTTTCGGCACCCGGTCCGAGGCGCGTTACACCGCCAGTGTGGAGGCGACGCTGGACGCGCTTGCCGATCATCTGGAACGGCATCTGGACGTGGACGCTTTGCTGGATGCCGCGCGGGAGCCGACGGCCTGCTTGGGCCGGGACGCCAAGACCGGGTGATCCCCGGCCACGTGCCTATAGCCCGGCCAGCCCCGCCAGCGCCAGCAGTGCCACCATGGCCAACATCGCGCGGCGATACAGCCGCAGCCCGCGCGCCAAATCCATGGCCGAGGGGTCCGGTGCCCCGGCATTCACCCATGGCTCTTCTGCGATACGGTCGCCATAGACGCGCGGCCCGGACAAACGCACCTGCAACGCCCCGGCCATCGCGCCTTCGGGCCAGCCTGCATTGGGGGACCGGTGATGACCTGCATCGCGCCACATCACCCGCGCGGCATCACGCGCGCGGCCCGACACCAGCACGAAAAGCGCGCCGGTCAGACGCGCCGGGATCAGGTTGACCAGATCGTCCAGCCGCGCCGCCACCTTGCCGAACGCGTCATAGCGGGCATTGCGGTGGCCGATCATCGAATCGAGCGTGTTGATCGCCTTATACGCTGCAAGACCGGGCAATCCGGCAACCGCGCCCCAGAACACGGGCGCGACAATCCCGTCAGAGGTGTTTTCCGCCAGGCTTTCCATCGCGCCGCGGGCGACACCGGCGGCATCCAGCTTGGTGGGATCGCGCCCCACGATCATCGACACCGCATGGCGCGCGCCTTGCAGATCGCCTGCGGCCAAGGGGGTTGCCACCGCTTTGACGTGGTCATGCATCGACCGCAGCGCCACGAAAGGCCATGCCAGCACCCCGCCAAGAACCACGCCGACCGCGCCATCGGGCAGCAGCGCCTGCACCGCGAGGGCCAGCGCAGCGGTCACCCCGACAACGGCTACGGTGGTCACGGCCCCTGCCCCGATCCGGCGCGATGCGGCCCCGGAATTGAGCCGCCGCTCCAGCCCGGAAATCAGCGCGCCGATCCATGTGACCGGGTGGCCAATCCGTGCGTAAAGCCTGCCCGGCCAACCCAGCACCGCATCCAGCGCGCAGGCCACGATCATCATCGCCGCAAAGCTCATGTCACGCCGCCCTCATTCACCGCGATCACCGAAAACCCCTGCGCAAAGCAGCGCAGCCGCACCAGCGACAGGGGCGCAATTTCGAATTTCAGCGCCAGCGCCGGGTGCCCCATCGCGATCCCGAGCGCCGCGCGCGCGGTGCCCGCATGGGCCACCAGCACCATCGGCCCTTCCGCCTGCACCGATGCCGCATAGGCCATCAAGGCGGGGTCGATCCGGGCTGTCATGTCCAGAAAGCTCTCCCCCTCCGGGGCCGCATGGCGGGCCAGTTCCTCGGTCGTCAGCGGGCCAAGATCGGGCAAATCGCAAAAGGCGCGCCCATCATCCGTGCCGAAATCCTGTTCCCACAGGCGGGGGTCTTGCGGAATGGTCCGGTCGGGGAAAAGCGCCTGCGCAGTGGCCTGGCAGCGCAGCGCGGGGCTTGTCACGACCTGCGCCCCGGCCAGACGCGCGCGCAGCGGGGCCAGTACCTCCTCGCCCGGAAGACAGGCGGCCACATCAGTCCGCCCGCACAGCCGCCCGCCATGATCGGCGGGGGCGTGGCGCAGAAGGATCAGTTCATCGCGCGCGATCGGGGTCAAAGTGCTCTTCCCTCTTTCTTTCGTTTCTGCTTTGTCACGCAGCCATGGGAAAGTCGATACTGATCACCGGCGGCGCCCGTTCGGGCAAAAGCACCTTGGCAGAGCGCATGACTCTGGCCCTTGGTGCGCCCGCGATTTACATCGCCACGGCCGATGCGCATGACGCCGAAATGGCCGACCGGATCGCGCTGCATCAAAGCCGTCGCGGCGCGGAATGGACGACGCTGACCGCGCCTCTCGATCTGAGCGAAGCGCTGGATCGCAGCGATGGGCAAGGGCCACGTCTGGTCGATTGCCTGACGCTGTGGCTGTCCAACCTGATGTTCGCGGAACGCGACGTGGCCGCGCAGACGGATGCGCTGTTGCACAGCCTTGCGCGGCAGAGCTCTCCGGTGATCTTCGTCACCAACGAGGTCGGCGCGGGCATCGTCCCCGAAAACCGACTGGCGCGCAGATTTCGCGATGCCGCCGGTCTGATGAACCAGCACGTAGCCACTGCGTGCGATGAACTCTGGCTATGCGTGGCAGGCCACCCAATTAAGGTCAAACCTACATGACATCTCCCTTGCGCTTTGACAGCTTTGCCTCCGTTTCCGGGTTCGCAAAGGATCTGCCCCTGCCCGACCAAGCCGCCATCGACGCGGCGCGCGCGCGGCAGGCGGAACTGACCAAGCCGCCCGGATCGCTTGGCCGACTGGAGGATTTGGCGATCTTCATGGCGGGCTGGCAGGGCGACGCGAAACCGGCGATCACCTCGGCGCAAGCCCTTGTTTTCGCGGGCAATCACGGGGTCTGCGCGCAGGGCGTGAACCCGTTCCCGCAGGAAGTGACCGCGCAGATGGTCGCGAATTTCGAAGCGGGCGGCGCGGCGATCAACCAGCTTTGCGGCGTTTCGGGCGCGCAGCTTTCGGTCATCGCGCTGGACCTCGATAATCCGACCGCCGATTTCACTGAAAGCCCGGCCATGTCCGAGGCCGAGTGCCTCGATGCGATGCGGCGCGGCGCAGAGGCGGTCGACCCCAAGGCCGATGTCCTGATCCTTGGCGAGATGGGGATCGGCAATTCGACCGTGGCCGCAGCGCTGGCCAATGGCGCCTTTGGCGGCGCGGCCGCCGATTGGGTCGGTGCGGGCACCGGGTCGGACGCGGCAGGTATCGCGCATAAGGCCAGCGTCGTGGCGACCGCGGTGGCGCGCCATGCGGCGACATCGGGCCTGACGCAGCTGGCCGCGCTTGGCGGGCGCGAACAGGCGGCGATCTGCGGCGCGGTTTTGGCCGCCCGCGCGGCCCGCATCCCGGTCCTGCTGGACGGGTTCATCTGCACCGCCGCCGTCGCGCCGCTGCACGTGGCCGACCCTGCCTTTCTCGATCACTGCCTGATCGGTCATGCCAGCCGCGAGCCGGGCCATCGCCATCTTTGCGCGTCCTTGGGCAAGGAGCCGATCCTCGCGCTCGACATGGCGCTTGGCGAAGGTTCCGGCGCGGCGCTGGCGCTGTCCATCCTGCGTGGTGCGCTGGCCTGTCACAGCGGCATGGCCACCTTTGCCGAGGCCGGGGTCGCAGGCGGATGAGCGCGGCGCGCCGCATCCACGAAGCGCGGCTTGCCATGATGATGCTGACCCGGATTCCGATGGGGCATCTGCCCGACCCGGCACCGCGCTTGGCGCAAGCGGCATGGGCCTATCCCCTTGTCGGTCTGGTGACCGGCGGCATCGGCTGGGCCGTCTTGCACGCGGCCCTGTTCATGGGACTGACGCCGCTTCTGGGGGCCCTCGTTGCGCTGGCTGCGATGGTGCTGAGCACCGGTGCGCTGCATGAGGACGGGCTGGCCGATTGCGCCGACGGGCTGGGCGGTGGGCGCGACCGCGACCATTGCCTTGAGATCATGCGCGACAGCCGGATCGGCAGTTACGGCGTCGTGGCGCTGGTTTTCGCACTGTCCCTGAAAACCGTGGCTCTGGCCGAAATCGCGACCGGCCCTGCCCTTTTGGCGTTGCTGTTCACCGGTGTTTTCAGCCGGGTATTGATGCTGGCCGCGCTGGTCTGGATGCCCGCCGCGCGCCGTGATGGGCTGGGCCACGGGGCGGCAGGCCCGGCTGCCGGGGCGCTTGTCCCCGGGGCAGTGTCGGGCGCGGTGCTGGCCGTTCTGCTTGGCCCGCCCGCCCTTGGAGCGTTGATCGCGATGGGCCTTGGTGCCGCAGCCGTTGCAGCACTGGCCCAGCGGCGGATCAAGGGCCAGACCGGCGACGTTCTGGGCACGGTTCAGGCGGTGTCAGAGACGTTGGGCCTTGTCGCATTGACCGCCGCGCTGGCCTGACCCCAGCGCCACTCAGGCACTGCCATCCACCAGCTTCAGCCCGATGATACCCGCGACGATCAGACCGACACAGGCAAAGCGCGCGATGGACACAGGCTCGGCGAAGATGATGATGCCGAAAATCACCGTCCCCACTGCGCCGACCCCGGCCCAGACCGCATAGGCGGTGCCAACGGGGATGGAGCGCGCGGACAGGCTGACAAGGTAAATGCTGAACATCGCCAGCGCCAGCGTCAGGATCGTCGGCACCAGTTTGGTGAAACCGTCCGACAGTTTCAGCCCCATCGTCCAGCCGATTTCCAAAAGTCCCGCAATACACAAGATCAACCACGCCATCGCGGCACCCTTTCCTTGATGATTTTCGTCACACCGCCCCGCCGGGCGCCCTTAAACGGGGGCCCTTAAACGCGGGCTGGTACCTTGTTCAGCGCCACGTCGGTTTCGTCCGGGTAGATGCCCGCCGAGGTGGGCGCGCCATCGTCGAATTTCGACAGGTACTCCACGATCACCGGGCGGTTCACCGCAAAGCCTTTGTAATCGGCCAGTTCATCGGGCAGATCGCGCAGGACACGGTGCAGGCGGCGCCCCCATTTGGGCACGCTTGTCAGGTCTTCCAGATTGATCAGATAACAGCGGATCGGAAAAGCCAGCGCGTTCGATCGCGGCAACCGCCAGAAGGTTTGAAGTTCGACCCGAAGATACTGTTTTTGCCCGACATTCTCTGGCGTGATCGTGCGCTTTTCCGGGCCCCATTTGTGGTAGTTTTCCGGGCTGGTATCCAGCCGGGGATTGACCGTCATGGTCCAGTTCAGCCGCCGCGCCGGAGTGTCCTGATTGACATGCATGAGGAATTTCAACGCCCGCTGGAAGACGCCCATTTCATGCGCCTTGGGCACCGGTGCATGCCATTCGAAGAAGTTCATGCCGATGTCGAAATCAAGGCTCCAATCCGCCTGGCTGGTGACCATACCGGCATCCATCCACAGATTGTCCTCGCGCTGGTCCAGCACGGCGAAATCGCCTTGGGCCTGCCGGGTGATGTATTCCATCGGCCCATAGGGCAGCGTCGTGGGATCGCCGAAGGTAAAGCGTTGTTCGATCCCCAAGGGCTTGTTGATCCAGTGCCAGCGATCGCCGTCGCGGTTCAGCGTGAACAGGTCGGGATAATCCGCCGCCTTGGACACCATGATCAGTTCCAGCAAATCCCAGCCCGCCAGTTCCATATGCGGCAGCGACTGGCAGCGCAGCGGGTCTTCGTCGAGCGTGATCGCCCGGTCGCGCATTTCGCTGACATAATGTTCGTCCACGTCAAAGCGCACGTCAAAGGGCGTGCCCTCCGGCCCGGTCTCATGGGGTTCCATGTTGACCGAATACATGTAGTCGTCCTTGTCGAAGGGGAACGGGAACCGGGCGATGGCGACGGGAGAGTTGAAGAAGGTGTAATCATCGCGGAAGGTTTCGTCGTTGAACTGGATGGTCATCGCAGCCTCCTATCGGTCAATGATGAGTTCCTGCCCCTCGAAACGAGAGACGCAGGGCATGATCTTGGTCTGGGCGGCGCAGTCATCGTCGCTGAGCCAGTGGTCGTTATGCTCGATCCGGCCCTTGCACGAGGTCACGGCGGTCTCGCATTGGCCGCAGGCGCCGCCACGGCAGCTCCATGGGATGTCGATCCTGGCGGCTTCCAACGCTTCGAGAAGGCTTTGATGCGGGCCGACCGTCAGCGTCTGGCCCGAGCGCGCCAGCGTGACCTTGAACGGCTTGCCCGGCGGCGGCGACAGGAACGCTTCGGAATGAAGCGCGGCGGCGGGCCAGCCATGGCGCCGGGCCGCATCTTCCACCGCAGCGATCAGCCCTTCGGGGCCACAGGTATAGACATGGGTGCCCAAGGGTTGCCCGCTGAGGATCGCGCCAAGGTCCATCCGGTTGCCCTCGTTGCTGATATGCAGGTGGATATGCGGCAGGCTGGGCAAAAAGGTCAGCCCTGCGGCCTCTTCCCGGCTGCGGGCCGCGTAATGCAGTTCGAACGGCACCTGCATCCGGGACAATTGGTGCAGCTGCGACAGGAAGGGCGTGATCCCGATGCCGCCTGCGATCAACACGTGCTTGCGCGCGCGCAGGTCCAGCGAAAACAGGTTGAACGGGCTTGTCACGGCCATCAGGTCGCCGGTCGCGACATTGCCATGCATGAAGCGCGACCCGCCGCGCCCGTTATCTTCGCGCCGCACTGCGATCTCATAGCCCGACCCGTCATCAGGGGCAGAGATCAGCGAATAGGCGTTGCGGCGCAGCATGTCGCCATAGGGCATTTCGACCACCACATGCGCCCCGCCGGAAAAGAGCGGCAGCGGCGCGCCATCGGGATGTTCAAAGCGAAAACGGGTCACAAGCGGGGTCAGCGCTTCTTTTTCGGTCACGCGAAGCATTTGGGCGATCATGGAAGAATCTCCTGGCGCTCGGGCACCTCGCCCGGTGTTTCGGCATCGACGCAAACCCCTTGGAAGGCCCCCAGCCTGCGCGAGAAATGGTCCCGCACGAACAGGGTCAGACCGCAATGGGAACAGGTGAAGGGGTCGGTGGTCACATCTTCGGTCACGCCCTTGCAGTGAACGCATTGCATCCGGCGCGCGATGGAGCCGCGATGTTCGGCCTGAATGGCCTGCGCGGGCAATCCGGCGGCAAGCGCCTCGGCGGCGGCTTTGCCGATCAGACCTTCGGTGCCGGCAAGATACAGCCGCGTGCCCATGGTCGCATCGGCCAAGGCCTTGCGGTAGCGCGCTGTAATCGCGTCATAACTTGGGGCCTCGTGATATTGCCGCGCCTCCAGTGCGCGCATCCGCACGGTGTAATCGCTGCCCGACGGGATATAGATCACATGCGCATAATCCATCACCGCCGGGTCGCGCTCGGCCAGGTCCAGAATGGCCGCCGCCCCTTCGGCGTCGCACAGCATGATCGTGGGCCCGGCGCCGTGGCTTTCCAGCGGCGCATAGACCGGGCGGCTCAGGATCGAGGGGGAAAATGTGACTCGGGTCATGGGGTATCCTCAGTCTTTTGCTGGGGGTGCAGCCCTTGCAACGCGTGAGGCATCGCAAGGGCCGACATCCTTAGCCTTTCGCAGTCCGGCGCAGCTTGTCCGGGTCGTAGAACGGCATCGGGCTTGCGGTCGCGGCGATCTCGCCATCGGGGTTCTGCACGGTCAGCGCGGTGCCCGGCACGGCGCAATCGACCGGCATCCGGGCGATGCCCACATTGTGTTCGTTCAGCGGGCTGTACATGCCGATGGTGACGACACCGACCTGCTTGCCATCCTTGAGCAGCGGCGCGCCCTCGGCCGCCGGTTCGGTGCCCTCCAGCTTGACGCCGTAGATCTTGAACCGTTCCTTGCCCTTGAGGCGGTAATGCTCTTCCGCGCCGCGAAAGCCGGTCTTGCCCTTGGACACGGTGAAATCCAGACCGAGTTCCCAAAGCGTGTCGCCATGGGCCTCGTCCTCGAACGGGTACATCTCGGAATTGTCATAGGGGAAGAACAGCAGATAGCTTTCCGCCCGCAGCAGATCGAGCGTGGTAAAGCGCGTCGGAATGATGCCCATCCCGGCCCCTTCCGCGACGATCGTGTCCCAGATTTCCACCGCATCCTGACGGCGGCAGAAAATCTCGTATCCGCGCTCGCCGGTATAGCCAGTGCGCGAGATCGTGACAGGCTTGCCGAACAGCATGGTGTGGATGTGGCTGAAATAGACCACGTCGCGGATGCCCGGCACGTGCTTTTCCAGAAAATCCACGGCCAGCGGGCCTTGCAGCGAAATGTCGTGCAGATCGTCGTCGAACAGCACCGACACATTGCGCCCGGTCGCCGCCATTGTCAGCTGCTCGTGTCCCGCGCCAGAGCCATGCACCACCATGAAGCTATGCGGGCCCATGCGGTAGATCACGCAATCATCGACGAATTTGCCCTGCTCGTTCAGCATACAGGCATAGGTCGAACGCCCCGGTTTGAGCTTTTCGATATCGCGCGTCACGGCGCGGTCGATCACGTGGCTGGCATGGGGGCCGATCACATGCACCTTCTTGAGACCGGATACATCCATGACGCCCGCCTTGGTGCGAATGGCAAGGTATTCTTCGGTCTGGTCCTTGTCATAACTCCAGGCGGTGCCCATGCCGCTCCAGTCCTCCAGATCGGAGCCCATGGCGCGGTGCCGGTCGGCAAGGGCTGAAAATCTCCATGATGCGGTCATTTGTCTGTCTTCCTAACCTGTCTAGCGTCTTGTTCTTGTGTGTTCTGCAAGGGTCCGGGGCAGCGGGACCGCCCCGGACCAAAGGCCGTGGCCTTAGCGTTTTTCGACCGCGTCGTAGGCCGATTTCTCGTGCTTGTTGCCAAGGAAGATGGCGATACCCAGCAGCACCATGGTGGCCAGCAGCCAGATCAGTTCCATGCTGCCAAAGCCGGTGTAATAGGCGCCTTCAAATCCATCCCAGGTTCCAGCGGTTACAGGGTTCATCTTGTTTCCTTTCCGATTAAGAGCGAGCCCGTCCGCTTATTCAGCGGGCGAGACAGAGGGGTGGATCGATTCCGGGTAAGCGGAGGACGGCACCTTGGTCAGATCGAGACCCAGCACTTCCGCCGCTTCCGGCACGCGCAGCATCCCAGTCACCTTGAGAAGGAAGGACACGGCATAGCCCGGCACGAAGCCCAGCAGCGCCATGACAGCCGCGCCGCCCAGCTGGCCCATGAGCGAGATTTCGATCACGTCCGCGTCGCCGAACATCGCCGGATAGCCGCTGCCGACGATACCGACAGCGATCACGCCCCAAAGGCCAAGGAAGCCGTGGACGGTGAACGCGCCGACCGCATCGTCGATCTTCATCCGCTCGATAAAGCTGGCGACGAAGGGCATCATGCAGGCCCCGATGAAGCCGATCACGAAGGCCAGCGGCGGCCACCACAGATCGATCCCGGCTGCGGCCGAAATGATCCCGCCCAGCGCGCCGGACATCATCCAGAACGGATCGCGCGTGGTCATCCAGGCGCCGATGATGCCGCCCGCAAAGGCCATCAGCACGTTGAAGGTCATGCCCGACATGGTCATCGGCGTGCCATAGATCGACGTTTCGATCTTGCCGCTCCAGGACCAGGCCTCACCCGGGACGATAACGCAGCCCATGAGAAAGCCCCAGAAGCCCGCGATGATCAGCATCAGGCCGATCAGCGTCATCGGCATGGAGTGCCCGGCAAGCTGGTTGGCGCTGCCATCGGCGTTGAACTTGCCGATCCGCGGCCCAAGGTTGAGCAGAACGCCCAGCGCGAAGAAGCCCGCGATCATGTGGACAACGCCCGATGCGCCGAAATCGTGATAGCCAAGCTTTGTGACCAGCCAGCCATCTGCATGCCAGCCCCAAGCGGCGGCAAGAATCCACACGAAGGCGCCCAGCACAACGGCCAGCACGATAAAGCCGGTCAACTGGATACGCTCGATCACCGACCCGGACAGGATCGACGCGGTGGTGGCCGCGAACAGGACGAACGCGCCCCAGAACACACCCGACGCCTGGTCGGCAAGGTTCGGACCCATGTAAGGGCTGGTCGGGCTTGCGATCTCGTTTGCATAGGCAAAGCCGGAGATTTCCATGGCGCCCATCGCGCCGCTCAGCCCTGTGGGGAAGGCCCAGTAGATCCACCAGCCGACATAATAGAAGAACGGCACGATCATCGCGAAGGCGAGGATATTCTTGATGCCTGACGCCAGCGCGTTTTTCGACCGCGATGCGCCCATCTCATAGGCAAGAAAGCCCACATGGATCAGCACCATGAGGGGGATCGTCAAGTAGTAGAAGGTTTCGGAGAAAATACTGCCGGTCGCGGCCGCCTTTGCCTCCAGTTCGGCGACTGTTGCCGCCAAGTTTGCCAGTTCCTGTTCCACGTCCAAGCTCCTTGTTGTGTCTCCGGACGGCGCGCCGCCCGCGTGGAGTTTCCCTCCCCATCCCCGGCCTTATGACCGTGGGCGTTCTTTCTTCGGGTCGTAGTGTGGGAAGGGCGAAATCCGTGCTTCGACCCGTTTGATATGTCCGTCCAATTGTCCGATCTCGACCTCGGTGCCGATCTCGGCATGGGCCACGTCGATGCGGGCCAGCGCGATCATGCGGCCCAGACGCGGAGAGCGCATGGCAGATGTCACCTCGCCCACCTGCGCGCGTCCGATCCGCACCGGATCGCCATGCGCCACCGGCTCCTGGCCTTCGATCTCCAGCCCGACCAGCTTGCGGGCGGGCGTTTCCTTGCGGCGGATCAGGGCATCGCGGCCCACGAAATCGGCGGTTTTCGACTTCAGCGGAACGGTAAAGCCGATGCCGGCCTCGAACGGGTCGGTCTGATCGGTGAAATCGTAATCGGCAAAGATCAGGCCCGCTTCGATGCGCAGCAGGTCCAGCCCTTCCAGCCCCAGCGGGCGGATGCCCAGCGGCGTGCCGGCCGCCCAGATCGCGTCAAAGACCTCTGCCCCATCCTTGGGGTGGCAGAACACCTCATAGCCAAGCTCGCCCGTATAGCCCGTGCGCGAAACCACGACCGGCGCGCCCTGCGGCCCGCCGATGCGGCCCACGGTAAAGCGGAACCAGCCCAGATCCTGAATTGCGGGCTGATGGGGGGCGGTCCAGATCACCTCGGCCATCAGGCCGCGCGACTTGGGGCCTTGCACAGCCAGATTGTGCATCTGATCGGTGGAGGACCGGATCAGCACGTTCAGCCCCAGCGCCTCGGCCTGTTCGCGCATCCACACGCCGCCCTCGTCAGAGCCGCCGATCCAGCGGAAGTTCTGCGCGCCAAGGCGGAACAGCGTGCCGTCGTCGATCATCCCGCCATGGGGGTAGCACATGGCCGTATAGACCACCTGCCCCACGCCCAGCTTTTCGACGTTGCGCGTTAGCACCCAGTTCATCAGCGCTTCGGCATCGGGGCCGGTGACTTCGAATTTGCGCAGCGCGGAGAGGTCCAGCGCCACGACGCCCTCGCGGCACGCCCAATAGCTTTCCACGGCATCGGTGGTCGGGAAGGAATTGGGCAGCCAGAAGCCCTTGTAATCCACGAAATCACGGGTCATGGCCGCAAACTTGTCGTGGAAGGCAGTTTCGCGCGTCATCACAGGCTCCGCGTCTGGGGTGGCACGCCATGCGGCGGCGCGTTGAAAACGCTCGGTGCCGGAATAGCTGCGCACGTGAATGTCGGTGAGATCCCAGCCATTGGCCGAAGAGGTGTCATCGGGACAGGCAGAAGAAACGCAGACGATATCGGTCAGCGCCCGCAGCATCACGTAGTCGCCCGGACGCGACCACGGCTCGTCCGCCAGCAGCACGCCATGGTCGTCCACGGCGGTGTTGAAGAAGAAATTCGCCGCCATCCAGCCGGGCCGCGCAGGCACGCCGTAATCGGCCAGCGCGCTGTTGAAATTGTCCGAGCAGTTGGCATGGCCGGGATAGCCGATATCGTCGTAATACTTGGCCGCACAGGCCAGCGCGAAGGCATCGTGCCGCCCGCATGTGTCCTGAATGACCTCGACCAGCGGCACCATGTCCTGATCGAAATACTTCCCGTGTAGCCCCGGCATCGGATAGGCGTGGTGTTGCAGCGTGCGCGTGGTCGTCACGTCCAGTGGATGGGCGATACCGCGATCCAGCTTGCGGGCGTCAAAGCATTGGAAATCCGTGCATTGGCGGCCATCCACATCGATGATCTGGAAATACTCGCCTGCCTTGATCCGATACGCCTCGGCGGTGGCGGAGCGCACGCGCAGATCGAGGATCGGATCGGCCAGAGGGTCCGGCAGATCGAAACGCGGGCTCAGATCGGGATTGGCGCGGGTCAGATGCAGTGTCAGCGGCGTGGCGGTGTCCTGCCGTTCCAGATCCATCGGCGTGCCGGGGGCTGCCACGATCGCATAGCCCGGCCCTTGCGCAGTGAATGCCGCGCGATCGCCCTCCGGGCTGGCCGTGCCGAACAGCGATACCGCCTGCCCGGCCCTCAGCGCCGTGTCCAGATCAAGCCCGCGCCGCGCGCAGCCTGCCCGCACGCGTTTGGACGGCGGACCGCCCGCGCCGATCAGTGCGACAAGCCCCGTGGCGGAGCCCTCCGCCGCCGCGCCCAGCAGACCCGCGTCGGCGCGCCCATCGGGATGGATCGCCACAAGCTCGGCCCGCTGGCCACCTTCGTCATTCACCAGTTCGATCCGGTCACCGGGTCGCAATTCGACCAAAATGGCCCCTGCCCCCGGTATCCCATGCCGTTCCTCGCCGCGCAGCCGGATCATGCCGGATGGCCGCCGCACGCGCGTCGGGCGCGGCGGGCCGGGGCGGAAATCTGCGCGGAGGATATCGTCCAGCATGGGCTTTTGGGTGACCGGGACAGACCCGGCCACGCTCCTTCTTCAGTTTTGCAGATAGACTTCCATCGAGTCGTCCAGCGCGTCTTTCCACGGGGTATGGTGGACAGGCGCCATGGTGCCGGTGATGACCGATTTGTAGCTGTTGTTGCGGAAGGCCATGATGTCTTCGGCCTTATGCGCCTTCCATTCGAAGAACGCCTGACAGGCCCCATCGATGTCGAAGCTGGGGTAATCCGTCTCGGCCACCAGCTCCTTCACGTATTCCGCCTGATACTTGATGGCGTATTTCACGTCATCGCTGGCCTCTTCGCGCGCCTCGCGCTCGGCCACATCGGCCAGCATCGCGTCCTTGTCATTGGGCAGTGCGATCTTGCCCATGATGGCATCGCGCACCCACCATGCCTGCGCATCGAACATATTGAAGGTGAACCACTGGTCCTGCATCCCCAGATAGAACATCGCCGGGTTGTGGACATAGACCACCCCCTTGTAGAGATCCGCACTGGCCAACCGGTTGGCAGTCTTCAGGCGCAGATCGTCGGGCAGGAAGCTGAAGAAGTGCTTGTAGCCGGTGCACAGGATGATCGCATCGACATCCTTGGTCGTGCCATCGGCAAAATACGCGGTCTTGCCGTCCAGCTTTTGCAGCGCGGGCTTCTCTTCCCAGTTCTCCGGCCAGGCAAAGCCCATCGGCGCAGAGCGGTAGCAGCTGGTGATCGACTTGGCGCCGTATTTCCAGCATTGCGAGCCGATATCCTCGGCCGAATAGGACGCGCCCACCACCAGCACATCCTTGCCGGTAAATTCACGCGCATCGCGGAAGTCATGGGCATGGACGATCCGGCCGTTGAAATTGTCGAACCCCTCGTAATAGGGCACGTTCGGGGTCGAAAAATGCCCAGAGGCGCAGATCACATAGTCGAATTCCTCGCTATAGGAGCTGTCCTTGTCGTGGTCATGCACGGTAACGGTGAACTTGCCGGTCTCTGCGTCGTAATCCACCCAGCGCACGGGGCTGTTGAACCGGATCCACTTGCGCACATCCGCCTTGATCACCCGCCCTTCGATATAATCGAAAAGCACCGCACGCGGCGGGTAGGATGCGATCTGCTTGCCGAAATGTTCCTCGAACGAATAGTCCGCGAATTCCAGCCCCTCTTTCGGGCCGTTGGACCACAGGTAACGATACATGGAGCAATGCACAGGCTCGCCATTCTCATCGAGACCGGTGCGCCACGTGTAGTTCCAAAGCCCGCCCCAATTGCTCTGTTTTTCGAAGCAGACGACCTCTGGGATGTCCTCTCCCTTTTCGGCGGCCGACTGAAATGCCCTGAGCTGCGCAAGGCCGGACGGTCCGGCCCCAATGACTGCAACACGTTTCGACATGATCTTCCCCTCTGCTCAGAATTTGGTCCATACCAGGTTCGGAAACTGGTCCAGCGTCGTGAACCATTGAGGGGCGCGCGGTGCCAATCGGTCAATTATTTCCCCTGTAGAAATTTTATTTCCCTAAAATTTCGGCAGAATTTGAGCGAGAAACCGGATAAGGATGAATTTATGAGCAGTGTTTCGTTCGCACAGCGCCTCGCGGTAACTGGTTCGCTCAAGTTATTGGGCGCGCAGAATCGGTCTCCTGTCCGAATTGGCTTTGTCACGCCCCTCACCGGGCCGGAGGCAGAGTGGGGTCAGCAGGGCATCGATGGGTGCCGCCTTTGGGTGCAGGGGATCAATGCGTCGGGCGGTCTGATGATCGCCGGGCGGCGCCACCGGGTAGAGATCGTCACCCATGACAGCGCGCTTGGGCCGGACGCGACCCTCGCCGCCACGCGCGATATGGTGGAGCATCAGCGCGTAAGGCTGATCCTGACCCTGGGGGGCGACAGTTTCGCGCCGGTGCTGCCCTATCTGATGCGGCGGCGCGTGCTGGTCTCGACCCTGCTGCCGACCGACCTGTCCCCCGATACGCCCTATATGATCGCCCCGGCCGAGGTGCATCCGCTGTTCAACGTTACCGGCGTCGAATGGTTGGCACGGGCCGCCCCGCAGGCCAGAAAGGTGGCGCTGTGCAGCCAGACCGACCGGCTTGGCCTGCCTTCGCTTGCCGTTTACCGCGCCGCGTTCGAGGCGACCGGACACCAGATGGTCAAGGAAATCCGCTATGCCCCGACGGACACCAACGCGGAAGAGATCGTCGCGGCGATGCTGGCCGAGGGGCCGGATGTGCTGTGCTGGTGTTCTTCCGCGCCGCCGATGATGCAGGCGCTGACCGAAGCGGCGTATCAGCAGGGGTTCAGGGGCGAAATTCTGGCCTGCACGGCGGACGATTACGCAAGGATGATCGCGCGGACCTCGCCGGATTTCATGGCAAAATACACCTTTCAGTTCCCCGATTTCGACGATCCGATGCTGGCCGACACGGCGTTTTTCTTCAGCCGCCCCAAAGCGTTTTTCGACAGCTACAACCAGAATTTCCCGGGCAAGTGGAACGCGGTCAGCTGGGAATATGCCTCTGTGCTCGATCTGTGGCACAACGCGGTGGAACTGGCCGATACCGTCGCCCCCGTGTCAGTTCTGGCAGCGATGAAGCGGCGGCAGGAAATGCAGCACGCATTTGGCCCCGCGCGCTGGTACGGCACACCGCTTTTCGGGATCGACAATGCGCTGGTCGGCGACTGGCCCGTGGTGAAAATCCGCGACGGGCGCGCGCGGATCGCGGAATTCGGATCGGTGCTGAAATGGCTCGACGCGCATGAGGACGGTCTGAAACGGCATATGACCGCGCTGGGCCAGATGTGGCATCAGCGCCTTGCCCCACCCGACCCGGAGGTGGCGGTCAATCTTCCTGCATAAGCAGGCTTTGGTCTTCCAGCAGCGTCAGCTTCATGAATTCGCTGGCCTCTTCGATGTCGCGCGCGGCAATCGCGTTGAACAGCGCATTATACCCACGTTGATAGGCCGCAATCCGGCTGGGCGTCAGGTGACGGCGATACATGGCGGACCGAAAGCTTTGCCGCCGCGCGTCGATCACGAGGTTATAGCAGGCGGTCAGCAGCGGATTGCCGGTGCCCTCCGCGATCTGGCGGTGGAATTCTTCCTCCAGCCGCACGAATTTCATCGCGTCGGTCTGCACCGCTTCCATTTTTGACAGGGTTTGGCCCAGCGCTTCGATCTGGCGCGGGGCCATGTTCAGGATCGCCAGCCGCACCATCTCCGGCTCGAACATGCCGCGCACGACTTGCAGGTGGAGCGGCCCCGTTTCCGCCGCGACGGGCGCGATGGAACTGGCTGCGGCGTCCGGGTCATAGGTCACGAAAGAGCCGGACCCGGCACGGCGGCGGATCATGCCCCGGTCTTCGAGCTTGTCGAGCGCTTCGCGCACCGTGTTGCGCGCCACGCCCAGATCCAGCGCCATCTGCCGTTCCGACGGCAGCCGTTCATCGACGCCGTATTCCTGCGACACGATGCGGTTGGTCAGCGTGTCGATCACATATTGCACCGTGACGCCGACAACCTGCCCGGCGTCAGCGCTGATTGCGGCGCGGCGTTGCGGTCCGGTCACGTATCAGGCCCCTTGCTGCGAAGTCTTGAACTCATGGCCTGAATGAGTATGCGCCGCAGCCGGAAAAATCCAGCCACGGCGCACCGGCATGTCGCAATTGCGCAAGGCGCGTAGGCGTCAGCCCATGCGTTCGCTGGAATAGCTGCCGGGCGATGCCGGGAAGACCACGGTTTTGTTCCCGTTCAGGAACACGCGGTGATGGGCATGGGCGTGAATGGCACGGGCCAGAACCTGGCTTTCCACATCGCGGCCCAGCGAAACATAGTCATTGGCCGATTGCGCATGGGTGATGCGCACGATGTCCTGTTCGATGATCGGGCCTTCGTCCAGATCGGCCGTCACGTAGTGCGATGTGGCCCCGATCAGTTTGACGCCGCGCTGGAACGCTTGCTTGTAGGGGTTCGCCCCCTTGAAGGACGGCAGGAAGGAGTGGTGGATGTTGATGATCTTGCCGCTCATCTTCTGGCACATCTCGTCCGACAGGATCTGCATGTAGCGCGCCAGCACGATCAGGTCCGCTTCGGTGTCCTCGACCACCTGCATGATCGCCGCCTCTGCCTGCGGTTTGTTTTCCTTGGTCACCTTGATGCAATGGAACGGAATGTCCTGATTGACCACGACTTTCTGGTAATCCATGTGGTTGGAGATCACGGCCACGACCTCGATCGGCAGCGCGCCGATCCGCACCCGGTACAGCAGATCGTTCAGGCAGTGCCCGAAGCGGGACACCATGATGACGACCTTCATCTTCTCGGCCTCGTCATGGAAATTGTAGGTCATTTCGAATTTTTCCGCCGTGTCGGCGAAACCTTCGCGCATTTTCTCTAGATCGACGCCCTCTTCGCTATGGAAGCTGACCCGCATGAAGAAATTGCCGGTCTCCATATCGTCGAACTGGGCACTGTCGGTGATGTTGCAGCCGTGTTCGACCATATAGGTCGCGATGGCCGCCACAATCCCACGGGTGGATTTGCAGGTTACGGTCAGGGCGTATTTGCTCATGTCAGTCTCCGGTTTGGACATGTCTCGGCGTGGATCGGGCCGGGAAAAGGGGGAATGGGGTCAGATCAAGGGTCGGGACGCGGGCGTTACGCCGTCAGCCCTTCGGGTTCGGGCAGGCCATTTGCGCGGCAGCAGGCGGTCAGCGTGTTGGCCAGCAGGCAGGCGATGGTCATCGGGCCGACACCGCCGGGCACTGGCGTGATCGCGCCGGCAACCTCTGCCGCGCTGTCGAAATCCACGTCGCCCACAAGCCGGGTGCCGCCGCCTTCCTTTTCGATGCGGTTGATGCCCACGTCGATCACCGTCGCGCCGGGCTTGACCCAGTCGCCTGTGACCATCTGCGGGCGGCCCACGGCGGCGACAAGAATATCCGCCGTGCGGCACAGCGCTTCGATATCGCGGGTGCGGCTATGGGCGATCGTCACGGTGCAGCTGTCACGCAGCAGAAGTTGCGCCATCGGCTTGCCGACGATGTTGGACCGGCCCACGACCACCGCATTCATCCCCGAAAGCGATCCGTGCTCTTCGCGCAGCATCATCAGGCAGCCCAGCGGCGTGCAGGGCACCATCGCCTTTTGCCCGGTCGCCAGCAGCCCGACATTGGAAATATGAAAACCGTCCACATCTTTTTCCGGCGCGATGGCATTGATGACCAGATCTTCGTTCAGATGCCCCGGCAGCGGCAGTTGCACAAGGATACCATGCACTTGCGGATCATTGTTGAGATTTGAGATCAAGTCGAGCAGCGCGGATTCACTGGTATCGGCGGCCAGCTTGTGTTCGAAAGAGGCCATGCCGCATTCGATCGTCTGCTTGCCCTTGTTGCGCACGTAGACCTCGCTTGCCGGGTCTTCTCCGACCAGCACAACGGCCAGACCGGGGGTGATGCCGTGCGCCGCCTTGAGTTGCGACACCTCTGTGGCGACCTGCGCACGCACCTTGGCCGCGAAGGCCTTGCCATCGATTTTCCGGGCGGTCATCTGTTCTCTCCTGCTGCGGCGCGCGCGGCCGCTGTTTCCAATGCGTGCCATAACGACCCTGCTGCGGAGCGCATCCCCAGCACCGTGACGTCGGCGGCGTTCCGGCACAGAACGAACACGCCGAGATGTTCGATGCCAGTCCGGAAAGCGCCATTCGAATGGCAATGCGCGACATCGATGTTGACCAGTTTTTCCAATAGAGGATGAAGTGTTCCTTTGGTGGTCGATATGTCGATGACAACCCAGCCATCGGTCTGTTCGGTCACCGAACATCCGGGGGCTTCTTGCGACAGGGTGGCGGCGAAATCGGTCTGGGCCGCGTCCTTGGCGCCGATCATCCATTGTCCCGGCGCAGACCAGAAGGCGAAGTAATCCCCTTCCTGCACCAACCCGCCCGGCCCCGGCAGGGTCAGGCCCATGGGCGATGGTTCCGCTGCGTCCCGGCGCAGCGCGAGAGAGGCCAGCGCCACATCGGGCCGTTCGCTCAGGGTCAGCGCGCCCAACCGGGCGATGCGCGGCCCGGCGGCCCCAAGGGCGGTTATGGGTGTCAGGTCAGTCACGCAGGCGTCCTCCCTCCGGGTCGATGAAATGAGGGCTGACAACGCGCACCCGCGTGCTTTGCCCTTCGAGCGGGTTCGCGGCGATGATTTCCGTGCCCATGCGGTCTGCGCCCCCGGTCAGATAGCCAAGGCCGATCGCACAGCCCAGATGCGGTGAATGGCAGGCAGAAGTAATCCAGCCCAGATCGCTTTGCGTGGTTTGCGCGGCATCGGTTTCGAACAGATGCGCCCCGGCCACCACGGGCGTTTCGGGATCGACCGCCTGCAGCCCGACGAGAACCCGCGTATCGGCGACCAGCCCCGCGCGCCGCGACATGACCGCGCCGATGGAGTCCTTCTTGGCCGACACCATGCGCCCCATGCCCAGCATTTGCGCCGTGGTCTGACCGTTGAGCTCATTGCCCGCTGCATGGCCCTTTTCGATCCGCAGCACGCCCAGCGCCTCTGTGCCGTAGGGCGTCGCGCCAAGGTCTTTGCCCAGATCGACCAGACGCGCCATCAGCGCCGCGCCATAGCGTGCCGGAACCGCGAGTTCATAGGCCAATTCGCCCGAGAAAGAGATCCGGAACAGCCGCGCGCGCAGCCCACCGCAGACTGTCACCGGCGCGCAGGACATGAAGGGGAACGCCTCGTTCGAGGTGTCATGCGCGTCGATGACACGCTCCAGCAGCATCCGCGCCTTTGGCCCCGCAATGGACAATTGCGCCCAGGCATCGGTGGTGGAGATCAGCTGCACGTCAAGCTCTGGCCAAAGACATTGGCGCGCGAATTCCATATGGCGATAGACCGCGCCCGCCTGTGCGGTGGTGGTCGTGACGACGAATTGATCGTCCGCCATACGGGCGCAGGTGCCATCGTCAAAGGCCATGCCATCCTCGCGCAGCATCAGGCCATAGCGCACCATGCCGGTCTTCAGGGTCTTGAAACCGTTGCAGTAAATCCGGTTGATGAACTCTGCCGCATCCGCGCCCTGCACGTCGATCTTGCCCAGCGTCGTCACATCGCACAGCCCGACACCCGCGCGCGTGGCCAGCACTTCGCGGTCGACGGTTTCGCGCCAATGGGTTTCACCCGGCTGCGGGAAATACTGCGCCCGCATCCACTGCCCGACCTCGACAAAGACCGCGCCGCGCGCCTCGGCCCATGTGTGGGTCGGCGTCAGCCGGCGTGGCCGGAATTCCGGTCCGGTATTGCCGCCGCCCAGAACCGACAGGGACACAGGCGTATAGGGCGGACGAAAGATGGTGGTGCCCGTCTCGGGGATCGGCTTGCCCGTCAGTTCCGACATGACCGCCAGCGCGGTGACATTGGCGGTTTTGCCCTGATCTGTGGCCATGCCCAGCGTGGTCCAGCGTTTGAGATGCTCGACCGGGGTCATGTTTTCCTGATGCGCCAGCTTGATGTCCTTCACAGTGACATCGTTCTGGAAATCGACCCATGCGCGTGCCGTGCCCGGCACATGCCAAAGCGCGGTTTGCGTGGCCGGGCTGTCATCGGCCTGCGGCAAATCCGGCAGTCCGGCGTCGCGCCCCAGATCGGCCATGGCCTGCTCTGCCGCCGCAGCGCCGGACTGCAACGCGCCGTGGACCGTGCCCTTGCCATTGGCCGCCCCTGCCGGAATAAGCCCTGCAGGACCGCCCGCGCCCGGCAGGAACGCCAGATGCGCATCCGACCAGACCGGCCGTCCGCGATGATGGGACATCAGATGCACATTCGGGTTCCATCCGCCCGAGACACCCAGCGCGCCGCATTCCAGCCAATGGGTCTGATCGCCCTGCCGGATTTCCACATGGCGCAGGCCAAGCCGCCCGATCGTATTGGTGACCACAGCGCCTGGGAAGATCGGGAAATCGCCGGTCGAGCGCGGCTCTGGCCGGGGGTCGATGACGCCCGCGATTTGCACGCCCTTGGCGGCCAGATCGCGCGCCGTGCGATACCCGTCATCGGTGCTGGTAAAGATCGCCACGCGATGCGCCGGACTGACCGCCCAGCGATTGGCATAAGCCCGCAGCGCGCCGCCCAGCATGATGCCAGGGCGATCGTTATTGGCGAAGGGGATGTGCCGCTCCGTCGCGCCGGTGGCAAGGATCGCGCGCTTGGCCGTGATCCGCCAAAGCGTCTGGCGCACGGTGTCTGGCTGCGGCAGATGATCCGCGACCCGTTCGACGGCGCCGTAAATACCGTGGTCGAAAGCGCCGAAGACGGTGGTGCGGCGCAGGATGCGCAGGTTGGGCAGGCTTTCGAGTTCGCCTTCCACTTCGGACAGCCACCGGGTCGCGGGCGCGTCATCGAGGGTATGCGTCTCTGCCAGCAGACGCCCGCCAAGGCGGAAATCCTCATCGGCAAGGATCACCCGCGCGCCGGTCCGGGCGGCGGTCAGCGCCGCTGCAAGCCCCGCAGCGCCGCCGCCGATCACCAGCAGATCGCAATGCAGAAAGCCCTTGTCATAGGCATCCGGGTCAGGCTCCATCGACAGGCTGCCCAGACCGGCGGCCTTGCGGATGGCTGGCTCATACAGCTTTTCCCAGAACGCCTTGGGCCACATGAAGGTCTTGTAATAAAAGCCCGCCGCGAAGAACGGCGAGAAGAGATCGTTGACCCCAAGCACATCGAAGCCAAGCGCGGGCCAGCGGTTCTGGCTTTTGGCGGTCAGCCCCTCGAACAGTTCGATGGTGGTGGCGCGGGTGTTCGGCTCTTGCCGGGCGCCGCTGCGCAGTTCGACCATCGCGTTCGGCTCTTCCGATCCGGCAGAGAACACACCGCGCGGGCGGTGGTATTTGAAGCTGCGCCCGACCAGCCGCACATTGTTGGCCAGCAGCGCCGAGGCCAGCGTGTCGCCGGGATGCCCCAGATAGCGCCGCCCGTCAAAGCGGAAGGTCACGGTTCTGTCGCGGTCGATCAGCCCGCCGGGAAGCCGGGTCATGCGCCCGCCTCCCGCCGGGCCAGCGACACGTCGCGCGCCAGTTCGGCCCCGATGATCTCGTGTGTCGTGGTATCGCGCGTCACGACCAGCCAAGACCGGTCGCCCTGTTCGTGGAACCACAATTCGCGGTGCAGCCCCGCCGGATTGTCGCGCTGATAGACATATTCGGCAAAGGCGGCCTCGGCCCCTTCGGCCATGCCGTCAGGGCGCGCGATCAGGCTGGCATCGCCCAGATAGGTGAACTCCTGCGCGTCGCGCAAACCAAGGAGAGGATGAGGGATCAGCATCAGAGGGCCTCAATGCAGGTTGGGCGTGGCTCCCACGCCTTTTTCGTCGATCACATGGCCTGTGGCGAACCGGTCCAGCCGGTAGCCGCGCGCGGTGTCATGGGGGGTGCCAGTCGCCAGCAGATGCGCGAAGGCATAGCCAGAGGCCGGTGTCGCCTTGAACCCGCCATAGCACCAGCCCGCATTCAGGAAGAGACCGTCTATCGGGGTCTTGTCGATGATCGGCGAGCCATCCATCGACATGTCCATGATACCGCCCCAAGCGCGCAGCAACCGCGCGCGCCCGATCATCGGCATCAGCGCCATGCCCCCTTCGGCCACGTCTTCGATCGTGGGCAGGTTGCCGCGCTGTGCGTAGGAGTTGTAGCCATCCAGATCGCCGCCAAAGACCAGACCGCCCTTGTCGGACTGGCTGACATAGAAATGCCCTGCCCCAAAGGTAATGACGCCCGGAATGGTGGGTTTGAGCCCTTCGGAGACGAAGGCCTGCAAGACATGGCTTTCGATCGGCAGGCGCATCCCGGCCATCTGCATCACGCGGCTGGACGATCCGGCCACCGCCACGCCGACCTTGCCCGCCGCGATATACCCGCGCGAGGTTTCGACCCCGCGCACCGCGCCGCCTTCGATCCGGAAGCCGGTGACTTCGCAGTTCTGGATCAGGTCCACACCCGCCAGATCGGCCCCGCGCGCATAGCCCCAGGCCACGCCATCATGGCGGGCAGTCCCGGCGCGGCGCTGCAAAAGCCCGCCCTTGATCGGAAAACGCGCATTGTCGAAATTCAGGAACGGGGCCATGTCGCGCACCTGATCCGCATTCAGCAGTTCCGCATCCGCCCCCGACAGCAGAATCGCATTGCCCCGGCGGCGGAACGCATCGCGCTGCCCGTCCGAGTGGATCAGGTTGAGAATACCGCGCTGGCTGACCATGGCGTTGAAGTTGAATTCCTGCTCCAGGTTCTCCCAGAGCTTCATGGAAAACTCGTAGAAAGGCTGGTTGCCGGGCAGCAGGTAATTCGACCGGATGATCGTCGTGTTGCGCCCGATATTGCCAGAGCCAAGCCAGCCCTTTTCCAGCACCGCGATGCGGGCCTTGCCGAAAGTCTTGGCAAGGTAATAGGCCGCTGCAAGGCCATGCCCGCCGCCGCCCACGATGATGTAGTCATAGGCGGGCTGGGGGTCAGGATTGCGCCATAGCGGGCGCCAACCGGTATGGCCGGTCAGCGCCTCCGCCAGCACGCGAAAGCCAGAAAAACGCATGGAAATCGTCCCGGTCCAAGGCTCAGATATCGAGCGTGTTTTCACGTTCCCATTGCGAGAAATGCGACACGAAGGAGGTCCATTCCTGCATCTTCATCTTGACGTAAGAGGCCGAGAAATCGTTGCCCAGCTTGGCTTTCAACTCGGCGTCCTCGTCGAACCAGCGGATCGCATCCAGAAGGTTCAGCGGCAGTTTGGGTGCGTCGGTCACGGTATGGCCTTCGGCATACATGTCGATGTCATAGCGCGGGCCGGGATCGGCCTTGGAGGCGATGCCGGACAGGCCCGCCGCGATGATGACCGCTTGCAGAAGATAGGGGTTCGCCGCGCCATCGGGCAGACGCAGTTCAAAGCGGCCCGGCCCCGGCACGCGCACCATGTGGGTGCGGTTGTTGCCGGTCCATGTGACCGTATTGGGTGCCCAGCTAGCCCCCGACATGGTACGCGGCGCGTTGATCCGCTTGTAGCTGTTCACGGTCGGGTTGGTCAGCGCGGCCAGAGCTTCGGCATGTTTCATGATGCCACCCAGGAAATGCGCGCCCTGCTCGGACAGGCCAAGCTCGCCCGTGGGGCCGGTGCCCTTGTCGGTCGCAAAGGCGTTAGTCTTGCCCTCAAGATCCCAGACCGAGATATGCGCATGGCAGCCATTGCCGGTCAGCCCCTCGACGGGTTTGGGCATGAACGTGGCGCGCAGACCATGCTTTTCGGCCACTGATTTGACCATGAACTTGAAGAAGGAATGGCGATCCGCCGTGATCAGCGCATCGTCGAATTCCCAGTTCATCTCGAACTGGCCATTGGCGTCCTCGTGGTCGTTCTGATACGGCCCCCAGCCCAGATCCAGCATGTAATCGCAGACTTCGGCGATCACGTCGTAGCGGCGCATCACCGCCTGCTGGTCATAGCAGGGCTTTTCGGCAGTATCGGCGGGGTCTGAAATCTTGTCCCCTTCGGGCGTCAGCAGGAAGAATTCCGCCTCGATCCCGGTTTTGACGTTCAGGCCCAGTTCGGCGGCTTCGGCCACCAGCTTGCGCAGCACGTTGCGCGGGGCTTGTTCGACCTCTTTGCCTTCCATCACCGGGTTCGCGGCGACCCATGCGACTTCAGGCTTCCATGGCAGTTGGATCACCGTTTCAGGGTCCGGCACCGCCAGCATGTCAGGATGCGCCGGGGTCATGTCGAGCCATGTGGCGAAACCGGCAAAGCCCGCGCCGTCTTCCTGCATGTCGGCGATGGCCTGTGCCGGAACCAGCTTGGCCCGTTGCCCGCCGAACAGGTCGGTGAAGGAGATCATGAAATACTTGATGCCGTTTTCGGCGGCGAAGGCTGCGAGGTCTGTCACTGTCCTGTCCTTTGATTGTCTGTTGGCCGGGGCAGTTCCCCGCCCCTTTGATGCCGCGTCTTGGCGTGGGTTCAGAAGCCGGGTTTGCCCGGATACCAATTGGTCCCCGCCAGCGGCACTTGTGCCATTGCGGCGGCTTCCATCGTCAGGGCGCACAAATCTTCCGGTTCGAGATTGTGGACGTGGTTATGCCCACAGGCCCGCGCGATGGTCTGGCATTCCAGTGTCATCACGTTGAGATAGTTGCGCAGGCGGCGGCCTGCCGCGATCGGATCGAGCCGTTTGGACAGCTCCGGGTCTTGCGTGGTTATGCCCGCCGGGTCGCGCCCTTCGTGCCAGTCGTCATAAGCGCCGGTGGTGGAGCCGAGCTTTTGGTATTCGGCTTCCCATTTGGGATCGTTATCGCCCAGCGCGACCAGCGCCGCCGTTCCGATGGCCACCGCATCCGCACCCAGCGCAAGCGCCTTGGCCACATCCGCGCCGCCCCGGATACCGCCCGATACGACAAGCTGCACTTCGCGGTGCATTCCCAGATCCTGAAGCGCCTGAACGGCGGGGCGGATACAGGCCAGCGTCGGCTGCCCCACATGTTCGATGAACACATCCTGCGTCGCCGCCGTGCCGCCCTGCATCCCGTCCAGCACGACCACATCGGCCCCCGCCTTCACCGCTAGCGCAGTATCGTAATAGGGGCGCGCGCCGCCGATCTTGATATAGATCGGCTTTTCCCAATTGGTGATTTCGCGCAGTTCGAGGATCTTGATCTCCAGATCGTCCGGCCCGGTCCAATCCGGGTGACGGCAAGCGGAGCGTTGGTCGATCCCTTGCGGCAGATCGCGCATTCCCGCGACCCGTTCAGTGATCTTCTGGCCCAGCAGCATCCCGCCACCGCCCGGCTTGGCCCCCTGCCCGACGACCACTTCGATGGCATCGGCGCGGCGCAGATCGTCCGGGTTCATCCCGTAGCGCGACGGAAGGTATTGATAGACCAGCTTTTCGGAATGGCCGCGCTCTTCCTCGGTCATGCCGCCGTCGCCGGTGGTGGTGGAGGTGCCCGCCATGGTCGCGCCGCGGCCCAGCGCCTCTTTCGCCTGACCGGAAAGCGCGCCAAAGGACATGCCCGCGATGGTGATCGGGATCTTCAATTCGATCGGCTTCTTGGCAAAGCGCGTGCCCAGCACAACCGAGGTGTCGCATTTCTCGCGGTAGCCTTCGAGCGGATAGCGCGACATCGACGCGCCCAGAAACAGCAGGTCGTCGAAATGCGGAACGCGGCGCTTGGCGCCCCCGCCGCGAATGTCATAGATGCCCGTGGCGGCAGCGCGGCGAATTTCGGAATTCACTTCGTTCGAGAAGGTCCAGCTCTGGCGCGGCAGGGTCTGCGGTGTCTTGTCCATATCGCGCTCCTCAGTATTCGTCTGCGTGATCGATGTTGAAATTGTAAAGCTTGCGGGCAGAGCCGTAGCGCTTGAACTCTTCGGGTTTGGCATCCGCCCCGGCTTTTTCCAGAAGCTCGGCCAGCAGGGTCAGGTGTTCGTCCCGCATCTCTTTTTCGATGCAATCGGCCCCAAGGGATTTGACCGATCCCCGCACGAACAGACGCGCCTCGTACAGGCTGTCCCCCAGCGCGTCGCCCGCGTCGCCCAGCACGACAAGATTGCCCTTTTGCGCCATGAACGCGCACATATGGCCGATACTGCCATGCACCACGATGTCGATGCCCTTCATCGAAATGCCGCAGCGCGAGGACGCATTGCCCCGGATGTTCAGCAAACCGCCATGCCCGGTCGCCCCGGCATATTGGCTGGCGTCGCCCTGAATGGTCACGACACCCGACATCATGTTTTCCGCGACACCCGGCCCGGCGGAGCCTTCGACCGTCACGGTGGCGTCCTTGTTCATCCCGGCGGTGTAATACCCGGTCGAGCCTTTGACCGTGACATCCAGCGCCCCATCAAGGCCGCAGGCCATCGCATGGCTGCCGCGCGGGTTTTCGATGATATACGCCTCATTCGCCTGCCCCTTGGCAGCCGCTTGCAGCGTGGTGTTGACGGTGCGCAGATCGGTCTGCGCCATATCCAGCGTGATGGTCATGGATCAACGCTCCCAGAAATAGACAGTTGCGGGCTCCGGCTCCCAGATGCGGGCTGCTTCGATGCCCGGCAGATCGGCAAAGGCCCGGTATTCACTGGCGAAGGCGACGTAATCGTCGGTTTCAGCCATCACGGCGGGCTTGCAGGCGATCGGGTCGCGCACGACGCCGAAGCCGTCCTTGGTGCCCGCAACAAAGGTGAAGAAGCCGTCCAGATCCTTTAAAGTGCCTTCCAGCGCCTCGCCCAGCGTGTCGCCATCGGCCACCCGCGACGAGATATAGGCCGCGCCCACCTCGGTATCGTTTTCGGACCGGGTAAAGACCCCCTTGTGGGCGAGCTTGCGGCGCATCTGGTTGTGGTTCGACAGCGAGCCGTTATGCACAAGGCATTGGTCATCCGCGGTCGAGAACGGGTGCGCCCCAAGTGTCGTCACCGCGCTTTCGGTGGCCATGCGGGTATGGCCGATGCCGTGGCTGCCGCCCATGTCGCGCAGACCAAAGCGGGCGGCCACGTCCTTGGGCAGGCCGACTTCCTTGTAAATCTCCATCGACTGGCCAGACCCCATGATCCGCAAGCCGCGCGCTTCGAGCCAAGCGATGGCTGCGGCCTCTTTGTCCGACGGCACGCTTAACACCGCATGGGTATCGATCACGCGGGTCGTCGCGGCGACGCCGATTTCGGCGCTCAGCGCGGGTTCGAGCCCTTCGAAATCCGTATCCGGTGTATCGGACTGCACCGTGATCTTGACCCGGCCCTCGGCCTCGTCGCCATAGATCGCGATGCCCGCACTGTCGGGACCGCGATCGGTCATGGTGATGAGCATATCGGTGAGCATGTCACCAAGCTGGGGGCGCAGCTCATCCCGTTTGAGAAACAGCCCTACAATCCCACACATTGCATTCTCCGTTTTGCTTTGGCGCTGGCGCCGTCGGAGATTTCTTACCGGGAAATAATGTTCACCCTCAATCCAAATTATTTCCCCGGGGGAATATTTCTTTACAAAAGATTTCGCGAGCCGAATTCTGCGCGATTATTGGGCATTTTTCCAAGCGCCCGCCGCGAATTTGGGCTGCACCGGCATCACTTCTGTTGCGGATAGGTGATGATGGAGAGGAATCGCGCGGGCAGTTCGATCAACTCCTCCGGCCCATGGGGGGCATCGGCGTCGAAGAGCAGGCTATCGCCTGGTTCTAGCCGGTAAAGCTGGTCGCCATGCCGATAACCGACCACGCCTTCGATCATATAAAGGAACTCCATCCCCTCATGCTGGAAGGTGCGAAAACGGTCGGCTTCATCCGTCAGAACAAGCAGATAGGGTTCGACCACCACGCCGGTATTGTTCGAACCGATATGCCCCAGAAGCTGGTATTGATGGCCCGAGCGCGTGCCCTCACGCTCCACCTCTGCGCCCTGCCCGGCTTTGACATGCATCGCGCCGCGCCGTTCTTCAAAGCCCGAGAAAAGCTGCAAAAACGGCACCCGCAGCGCGTCGGCCAAGGTTTGCAGCGTGTTGAGCGATGGGGAAATCACACCGTTTTCGATCTTGGACAGCATCCCCACCGACAAACCGGTCATCACAGCCAGATCCGATCCGGTCAGCCGCTGGCGTTTGCGCAATTCGCGCACCTGGCGGCCAATCGCGGTTTCGAGGTTCTTCTCACGGGTCTCTCGCAGGGCGTGCGGGTCTTGCGACAGTTTGGCGGCGGGCTTGGCGGCTTTTTCGGAAGTCTGTGTCAAGTTATGTCGTCTCGCATTTTAGGGGCACGCCGATCCGTGGCCCGGCGGGGCAGCAGATGCGCTGGCAATCGCGGCATGAAAATATTTCCTCTACCGAAATAAATTTTACACAGCCGCAGAATGAAAGCTAGCCCCAAGGCTATGAAACCAGACCGCCACCCATGCAGCGCGCGCCTAATCGCGCGGCGTGGTGCTTGCGGCGTCCGGCGTGTCGGCGGTGCCATCGAACAGGGGGATGCGAATGCGGATCGTGGTGCCCTTGGTGACGGGCACGACGGCGATCTCTCCGGCGTGGTTCTTGACCACCTCGTCCACGATGGTCAGCCCCAAACCGCTGCCGGCCCCGGTCTCCAACTGCCCAAAGCGGCGGAAGGCCACGTCGATCTTGTCCTGCGGCAAGCCGCGACCATCGTCACTGACCGACAGTTCCGCCTGATCCGCGACCTGCGCAACGCGGACCCAGATCGTCGTCATATCCGGGCCGCCATGGCACAAGGCGTTGTCGATCAGGTTGGTGAGCGCCTCGCGCAGCAGAACCTCATCACCGAAAACGGGAAGCTCACCCTCTGGCGCGTCGAACTCGAATTGCAGGTCTTGCAACAAAACCTGCGGCGCGGCGGCGCGGCTGGCCTGTTTTGCGATCTCGGCCAGGTCCACCCGCCGCGGGTTTTGCAAACCATTATAATGTAGCCGTTCGAGTGACAGAAGCTGATCGGTCAGGCGGCTGAGTTGCCGGGCGGCATCGATTAGGTCCTCCTCGCGCTCTGCGCCGGTGCCCGCCTTTCGGGCAAGCGGCAGCGTTTCGGCCAGCGCCAGCACTGCCGCTGCCGGGTTGCGCAACTGATGCGCCGCGTCCGAGATGAAAGCCTGATGCGCCTGAATGCTGTTTTCCATCTGTCCGAAAAGCCGGTTCAGCGTCGAGACGATGCCGGAGACCTCGGTCGGGACCGGGCGTTGAATCCGGCTGAGATCATCGGGCGAACGCCGCGCGATCGCGTCCTGCAATCCGCGCAACGGGCGCAGGCCCCGCAACACGCCGAACCAGACCACGACCGCCAGCGTCGCCATCAGTGCCGCCATGACGATCAGGGTCCGGCGAGCCAGCTGCGCGGCAAAGGCGTTTCGGTCGGACACGCGCTGCCAGACCGTCACGACCGTCATGCCGGTCAGGTTGTCGATGGTGGTCGTTTCGGACATGCGCATGACGCGCACTTCGTCGCCGCGATAGGTCGCCACGAAATAAAGCGGGTCTTGCGGCGTCACCTGGGCGCTGGGTCGGGGCGGATAGGCATATCCGGTGACATAGATACCGCCGGGGCCGGTCACGTGGTAGAACACCTCGCCCCCGCCCGCGTCCGAGATCAGCTGACGCGTGCGCGGCGACAGGGCGTCGCCTTCGGAAATCCCCACATCGCGCGAGATCGCCAGTGCCGCCGACAAAAGCCCCCGGTCGAACAGCTCTTCGGAGGTGCGCTGCGCCGCCACGAAACGCCATGCCCCCAGAACGACCGACACCAGCAAAAGCGGTGTGAGGATCAACAGGAACAACCGTAGCCGAAGGGACCGCGCCCGCTGCGTCATTCGGGGTCGGTCTCCAGCATATAGCCAAGACCGCGCGCGGTTTTGATCCGCATTCCATAGGGTTCCAGCCGCTTGCGCAGGCGCGAGACATGCGGTTCGATCGCGCTTTCCTCGACATCCGCGCCGGTGCCGTAGACATGGGCCAGAAGCTGCGCCTTGGAGACGATGCGCCCGCGCCGTTCCAACAGGCATTCCAGCGTGGCGATTTCCTTGCGCGGCAGATCCAGTGCGGTGTCGCCGTCCAGCAATTGCCGCGAGGCTTTGTCGAACACCAAAGTGCCGGTCTGCTCGCGCGCGGTATAGGTCAGGTTCTTGCGCCGCGACATGGCCCGCAGCCGCGCGTCAAGCTCATCCATGGCGAAGGGTTTGGTCAGGTAGTCATCGGCCCCCGCATCCAGCCCCGCCACCCGTTCATGGGTATCGCTGCGCGCGGTCAGCAAGATCACCGGTGCGCCGTCGCCCCTGCGGCGCATGGACCGCAGAATATCAAGCCCATCAAGACCCGGCAGGTTGATGTCCAGCACCACCATATCCGCGCCTTCGCGGGTCAGAAACGCATCCGCGCTTGGCCCGTCATGCAGCAGGTCCACCGCATGGCCATGCTCGCGCAGGCGGTAGGCAATTCCATTGGCCAAGGCCACGTTATCTTCGATCACAGCAATCCGCATGCTGAAAACTTTGTCACGATGCGCAAGGTTCGTGCAAGGTTGAGTCGTCACTAGAGAGACATCGGAGGAGGGATTCGTTCCCTTTAAATTACCAAATGCGTATCGTCGGGCCATGTTTCCGGCGATCTCAAGGTCTATGGGAGGACACCAATGACCATCAAGAACCTCGTAAGCTCTGTTGCATTGACGACGCTGCTGGCCGCTCCGGCGCTGGCAGAGGTCGATTTTTCCGGCAAGACGATCGAATGGGTCATCCCGTTCTCGGAAACCGGTGGTTCGGCGAAATGGGCCAACTTCTTCGCGCCGCTGCTGGCCGAAGAACTGCCCGGCAACCCGACCGTGGTCGTGAAATTCATGCCGGGCGCGGGCTCTACCAAGGGCGCGAACTGGTTCCAGGAACAAGAGCACGAAGACGGCACGCTGCTGTTCGGCACGTCCGGTTCCACGCAATTCCCGTATCTGCTGGGCGATCCGCGCGTGCGCTATGAATATAGCGACTGGACCCCGGTCATGGCATCCGGCACCGGCGGCGTCGCATATCTGAACCCCGAAGACGGGGCAAAGTTCGACGGCACCGCGAACAACCTCAAGGATATCGACTTCATCTACGGCTCGCAGGGCGCGACGCGGCTTGACCTCGTTCCGCTGCTGGCCTGGGAAATGCTGGGCATGAATGTCGAGCCGGTCTTTGGCATCAAGGGCCGTGGCGATGGCCGCCTGATGTTTGAACGCGGCGAAGCGACAATCGATTACCAGACCTCGTCAAGCTATCTGGGCGCGGCTGCGGATCTGGTGGCGCAAGGCAAGGCCGTACCGATGATGACATGGGGCGCGCTGGACGCCGATGGCAACATCGTGCGTGACCCGACCTTCCCGGAGATGCCGACCTTCAAGGAAGTCTGCGAAGCGACCGAAGGCTGCGAAACATCCGGTGAGGCATGGGACGCATGGAAAGCCTTCTTCGTCGCCGGTTTCCCGGTTCAGAAGATCGCCTTCCTGCCCGCAGGCACCCCCGATGAGGTCCGCGACACCTATGCTGCGGCCTTCGACGCCGTGCGCAACCGTGCCGATTTCGCGGAAATCGCCTCCAAGCGCGTCGGGAAATACGACGTCTTTGTTGGTGAAAGCGCCCGTGCCGCGACTGACGCAGGCACATCGGTGTCCTCCGGCGCGAAGGACTTTGTGACAAACTGGCTCAAAGAAGCCTATGGCGTTTCGCTGAACTAAGCGGAACCACTCTGGCCCCGGACTGCGGTTCGGGGCCGCATTTCTTTTCGACATACAGAAGACGGTGGGGGCGATGGACACATTCGCAACTGCCCTGCCCGCGTTAGGCGAGGCTTGGGCACTAATTCTGCAACCGATGGTGCTGGGTTATCTGGTGCTTGGCGTGGTGATGGGTCTGGCCGTGGGCGTCTTCCCGGGCCTTGGCGGGATCGCGGGCCTGTCGCTGCTGCTTCCTTTCATGTTCGGCATGGACCCGGTTCTGGGCCTGGCGCTGATGATCGGGATGGTCGCGGTGGTGCCGACATCGGACACGTTCGCCTCTGTTCTGATGGGGATACCGGGTTCCTCCGCGTCGCAGGCGACCGTGCTGGACGGCTTCCCGCTTGCCAAAAAGGGACAAGCCGCGCGGGCCTTGTCGGCGGCGTTCACCTCGTCGCTTTTCGGCGGGCTTGTGGGGGCGTTCTTCCTGACCCTCTTCATTCTGGTGGCGCGCCCGATCGTGCTGGCCTTTGGCCTGCCCGAGATGCTGATGATCACTGTGCTGGGCCTGTCGATGGTCGCCGTTCTGGCGGGCCGGGTCGCGCTCAAAGGGCTTGCGGCCGCGGGTCTGGGCATGATGATTGGCACCATTGGCGAGGCCGATGCGGGCGGCAGCCTGCGCATGGCGACCTATGACATCCCCTATCTGACCGACGGTCTGAAACTGGTAATCGTGGGGCTTGGCATCTTCGCGGTGCCCGAGATCGTCAGCCTGCTGCGGCAGGACCGGTCCATCGCCAAGGATGCAAAGCTGGGCGCGGGCTGGGGCGCGGGCGTCAAGGATTGGGTCGCGAACAAATGGCTGTCCGTGCGCTGTTCGCTGATCGGCGTGCTGGTCGGCGTCATTCCGGGCCTCGGCGGGTCGGTCGTGGACTGGATCGCCTATGGCCATGCGGTGCAGACCACCAAGGACAAATCCAACTTCGGCAAAGGCGAAATCCGCGGCGTGATCGGGCCGGAAAGTTCCAACAATGCCAAGGAAGGCGGCGGACTCGTACCCACCTTGCTGTTCGGCATCCCCGGCTCCGGCTCCATGGCGATTTTCATCGGGGCCATCGCGCTGCTGGGCTCCGGCGATATCGAGGTCGGCCCCTCCATGCTGCGCGACAATCTCGACATCACCTATTCCATCGTGTGGTTGCTGGCGCTCGCGAATGTGGTGGGCACGCTGCTGTGCATCGCGGCCTCTGGCGGGATCGCCAAGCTGACAACGGTGCGTTTCACCTATCTGGCGCCCTTCCTGTTCATGCTGATCAGCTTCGCCGCGTTCCAATCGGGGCAAAACTTCGAAGACCTTCTGGCCCTGTTCGTGATCGGCCTGATCGGCATCTTCCTGCGCCGCTTCGACTGGTCGCGCCCGGCCTTCCTGATCGGTTTCGTGCTGTCCAACCCGGTTGAGAAATTCTCCAACCAGGCGTTCCAGATTGCCTCCTTCCGGTTCCGCAAGAGCTTTGAGGAAGGCATGGATTACCTGTTCTCGCCCATCGTGATCGTGCTGATCATCGTCACGGTCGTGTCGGTGGTACTGGGCATCCGGCAGGCGAAGAGCATCATGGCCGAAGGCGATGTGCAATCGGGGTCCAAGCGCGCGCCGGTGGTATTCCTTCTGGTGATCGCGGGCTATCTGGTCACGGCGCTGATCAATGCAAGCCTGATCCCCGACTACAACATGACCGACAAGATCGTGCCGTTGGTGATCGGGGGCATCGCGCTGGCCTGCTGCCTTGTGATGCTGGTGCAGATGATGCTGCGCCCGGAAACCGACGTGATCTTTGCCGACAAGGAAATCGCGGGCGAGGACGCGGATGCGCCCTTTGGCCTGTGGTCCACCTTGGCATGGTTCGCGGGTCTGATCGTGGCGACTTGGTTCGTCGGCTTCATCCTTGCGCTGCTTGGCTTCCTGACCGCGTTCCTGCGGGTGCGCGCCGGGGCCAGCTGGGGCCGGACATTGCTGCTGACCGCCTGCGGGATTGCGATGATGTGCGTGATGGCCGGGGCGCTCAACCGCGACTTCCCGCCGGGCCTGCTGCAGGACGCCGTCGATCTGCCGTGGCCGCTGAAATAAGGAGCGTTGGACATGACGCAAACGGGTATCCCCTTCTTCTTCATGCGGGGTGGCACCTCGCGCGGGCCCTATTTCAACCGCGCGGACCTGCCCGAAGACCTTGAGACGCTGGCAGACGTCCTGATCGCCGCCGTGGGATCGGGCCACCCGATCAATATCGACGGGATCGGCGGCGGCGTGGCGGTGACGACCAAGGTCGCCATGCTTTCGGCGTCCGACGACGATTGGGCCGACGTCGATTATTTCTTTGCGCAGGTCTCGGTCGAGGATCAGCTGGTCGATTTCAAACCGACCTGCGGCAACATCCTGTCAGGGGTGGGGCCCGCCGCGATTGAAATGGGCCTGATCGCGCCGCAGGGCGACGTGACAGAGGTCAAGATCCGCGCCGTCAACACAGGGGCCAAGGTGCTGGCCAAGGTGCAGACCCCCGGCGGCGCGCTGACCTACGAGGGCGATGCCCAGATCGCGGGCGTGCCGGGCAGCGCCGCGCCAATTGCCCTGAATTTCATGGGGGTTGTCGGATCATCTACCGGGGCGTTTCTGCCCACCGGCAACCTGCGCGACAGCTTCGACGGGATCGAAGTCACCTGCATGGATGTGGCGATGCCCATGGTGATTGCCCGGGCCGAGGATTTCGGCCTGACCGGGCACGAAAGCGTTGCCGAACTTGACGAGAACAGAGAGTTCTTCGCCCGGATGGAGGCCGTCCGGCTTCAGGCGGGGGCGGCGATGGGGATGGGCGATGTGTCCAAATCCGTGACGCCCAAATTCGGCCTACTGGCCCCGGCCAAATCCGGCGGCACGATTGCGACGCGCTATTTCATGCCGTGGACCACGCATCCGTCGATGGCGGTGACCGGCTCGCAATGTCTTGCGTCCTGCGCACTTACGCCCGGCAGCGTCGCCGACGGCCTGCTGAGCCGTCCCAATGAAAACCCGGCCAATGTGGTGTTGGAACATGCATCCGGCACCATCGAAGTGCTGGTCGATTTCGACATGGCGGATGGGTTCTCGCTTAACTCGGCCGGGCTGCTGCGCACGGCCCGGAAACTCGCGGATGGGCGTGTCTATGTCCCGTCGCACATCTGGAAAGGTCACTGATATGCCGATCATGAACCTTCTTGTGGCGTTCAATGGGTCCGCCCAATCGGAGGCCGCGCTGCGCTATGCCGCATCGCTGGCCAAGGATCGCGGTGCGCATGTGACCGCCCTGCTCGCCCATTCCACGCATGAGGTGATCGACCGCCGTTCGCGCTGGATCCCGAAAGAAGCGCAAGAAATCCTGACCGCCGCCAACAAGGGGCTGATCCAAGAGATCGAAGATCGGTTCAACGCGCTGCGCGCCACGCTGGACCTTGGCGATGCGCTCAGCTTCGAGGAAAAGGCCGGCCGCGTCGATACAGTGCTGTCGGAAGCCGCGCGGCATTTCGACATGCTGATCGTGGGCGCGCATAGCGAGGATGACGACGAACATGTGACGCTGCACCCGGACCGGATCGCGCTGCTGTCCGGACGGCCCATCATCGTGGTTCCCGCAGGCTATGATGCGGGCGCGCAGCACAATCACGCCGCTTTAGCCTGGGATGGGGGGCGCGCCGCTGCGCGGGCGCTTTCCGACAGCCTGCGCCTGCTGGAAAGCGACGGGCGCGTCAGCGTGCTGACAATCGGGCATCGGACCGATTGGCCGATCAACGATCTGATGACCCATCTGGCGCGTCACGACATCAAGGCGGTGCACGAGAATTTTCCCGGCAGCCACCCGGTCGCGGACACGATCCTGTCCTATTGCGCCCGTCACACGCCCTCTCTTCTGGTGCTGGGGGCCTATGAACATTCCAAGTTCCGCGAGGATTTCTTTGGCGGTGTCACCGGCGATGTCCTCCGCAACATCCAAATCCCTGTCCTGCTGTCTCACTGAGGAAGACGACAATGACCGATTACGACAAGCTCTGCATGGCAAAGCGGCAACTCGAAGACCTGCGCGCGGATCTGGCTGGCAAGATCGCCACCGATCCTGCCGCGGAAAGCACGCTGATCGATCTGCACGCACGTGTGAGCAAGGCGCTCAAGGCGCTGACAGCGCAGGCCTGAGCGATGAAAGTCCATATTCTCGACGATTGGTTCGACACGCTGCGCGCCCTGCCCTGTTTTTCGCTGCTGGAGGGCCATGATGTCACCGTCTGGACCGATCATGTCGAGGACGAGGCAGTTCTGGCGGAGCGGTTGCGGGGCGCCGATGCGGTGGTGCTGTTCCGGGAACGCACCCGCGTCACCCGCAGCTTGCTGGAACGGTTGCCGGGGCTGAAGCTGATCTCGCAGCGGGGCGTTTATCCGCATGTGGATGTGGACGCCTGCACAGATCACGGCGTGCTGCTGTGTTCCAAAACCGGCGGCGCCGGCGCGAATTACGCGGCGGCGGAACTGACCTTTGCGCTGATGCTGGCGGCGATGCGGCAATTGCCGCAGCAGATGGCCTCTGCCAAGGCGGGGGGCTGGCAGATGGGTGTCGGGCGCACGCTGCGGGGCCGTGTTCTGGGCCTTTATGGCTATGGCCGGATCGGGCGCGTTGTGGCCGACTATGCCCGCGCCTTCGGGATGGAGGTCGTCTGGTGGGCCTCGCCCGAGGGGCGTGCCCGCGCCCAAGCCGATGGCGAAACCGTGGCCCAAAGCCGCGCCGCCTTCTTTGGTCAAAGCGATATCGTGTCGCTGCATCTGCGGCTGAAACCCGACACACGGGGCATCGTCACGGCCGAGGATCTGGCGCTGATGTCGCCGCGTTCGGTTCTGGTGAACACGTCGCGCGCCGGGCTGATTGCTCCGGGCGCGTTGCTGGACGCGCTGAATGCCGGGTGTCCCGGCATGGCGGCCACCGATGTCTTCGATAGCGAGCCGCTGACCGATCCGGCCGATCCGCTGCTGGCGCATCCGAACCTGATCGCCACGCCGCATATCGGTTTCGTCACGGAAGACGAGTTCGACACGCAGTTCGCCGACATTTTCGCGCAGATCAACGCCTATGCGAATGGCGCGCCGGAGAACATGGTCAATCCAGAGGTCTTCGCCGCCGAATGATCCCGGCCACCAGCGGTGCGCCGACGATCACCAGCACGATCCGGGTCAGGTGGTGTGTGATGACAAAGCCAAGGTCCGCGCCGGACACGATGGCCAGAACCGTCATCTCTGCCTGACCGCCGGGCGCGAAGGCAAGGAAGGCATCCACCGGATCGCCCAGCCCAAGGTTGGACACGAAGACGGTGAAGCCTGCCGCAAGCAGCGCCAGCACAAGGACATAGGCGACACCCGCCGCCACGACCCGCGTCAGTTCCGACCATGTGACGCCCAGAAACTGCACGCCGATCCCACAGCCGATGAAGAACTGCGCGAACAGGATCGCCTCACGCGGGGGGCGGATATGGATCAGCCCCGCCAGTGACAGCGCCGCCGTCACGATCATCGGCCCAAGGATGGACGCGCCGAAAAGGCCGATCCGCTCCCCGCCCTTCCAGCCGATCAGCGCCGCCGCAACCATCAGCGCAAGCTCCATCGCGGGCACTTCGCTGACAGGCGCGCCAATCGGGTTGGTCAGCCCCGCGCCATAGACAGAGGTCAGGAAGACCGGCGCCAGTGTCACGATGATCAGCACCCGCGTCGCATGGACCAGCGACAGCGCACGTGGATCGCCGCCCGCTTCGCTGCCGAAGATCACCATGTCCTGCAACCCGCCCGGCATCGCCGCGTAATAGGCGGTGGGCGCGTCAAAGCCCCAGATCCGGCGGAAAAACGGCACGCCGATGCATCCGATAAGCGCGATGAACAGGGGCACCAGCGCCACTGACATCGCCATGCGCGGCAGCTCCGCGAACAGGGCCGGTGTGATGGAGGCCCCGACCGCCACCCCCAAAATCGTGCGCGCCGCGACAGAGACCTGCCCGAAGCCTTGGATCGGCACATGCGCCAGCGCCGCGATCAGGCACGCCGCCATCGGTCCGAACAGGAACGGCAGCGGCAAATGCAACCACCAGAACAGCCCCGCCCCCGCCGCGGCCAGTGCGAGTGTCAGGGCGCGTCTTTGCCAGACAGAGCGGGAAAGTGAGGGGGACGACATGACGCGTTTCTTCCTTGTTGACAGCCTATGTACGCACTTGTATCCACCTGTATGCAATTTGCAAGGACCGATAATGATCGACCCGGATGACAGCCCCAAGACCGGCACACATAGCGGCACACAGACCGACCCTGTGGCGGGTCCTCAGACCGGTCCGCAGGGCAACTCGGCCTATCGGCAAATGCTGTCCGAAATCCGCGAGGGCAGCCTGCTGCCCGGGGATCGTTTGCGCGAAACCGAACTGGCCCAGCGCCTTGGTGTCAGCCGGACCCCCGTGCGCGAGGCGATCCGCCAGCTGGAGGCCGACGGGCTTGTGGCCCATGTCCCGCGCACCGGCGCGACCGTGCGGCGGCTGGATTACCCCGAGGTGATGGAACTTTACGAGATGCGCGCGGTTCTGGAAGGCACGGCGGCGCGGCTGGCGGCGCGGGCGGCCTCCGATATCGAGTTGGAAGAACTCGCAGCGCTGCATGACCGGCTTGCCGCGACCGGCGATCCCAAGGAAGCGGCGCGGCTCAACCGGGTGTTCCACGCCACGCTGCTGGATGCGGCAAAGAACCGGTTCCTGTCCAAATCCATGGGATCGCTGCAAAAAGCGATGATGATCCTGGGGCCGACCATGCTGTCGGACAGCGCCCGGGCGGAAGCGGCGGATGACGAACATCGCCGCGTGCTTGACGCGATGGCGGCACGCGATGGCGCGGCGGCCGAGGCAGCGATGCGCGCACATATCGAAGCCTCGCAACGGCTGCGCATCCGCACCCTGCGCGAACGCGAACGTGGTACGGAAGATGACGAATGAAAGGGCCAAAAGTGAAAGCCTCTGAGCAAACATGGGATCTCGTCGTGATTGGCGGCGGCAATGCCGGGCTATGCGCGGCGATCACGGCGGCGGAGGCCGGGGCACGGGTTCTGATCCTTGAAACCGCGCCCAAGCCCTATCGCGGCGGCAACTCCCGCCACACCCGCAATTTCCGCTGCATGCATCACGGCCCGCTTGGTCCGCTGGTCGAATCCTACACCGAAGAGGAATACCTGTCGGACCTGCTCAAGGTGACGGATGGCAAAACCGATGAGGGGCTGGCGCGGCTGGCGATCCGAACATCGGAAGAATGCCTGCCATGGATGCAGGATCACGGCGTGCGCTTTCAGCCATCGCTGTCGGGCACCTTGTCGCTTGCCCGGACGAACGCCTTTTTCCTTGGCGGTGGCAAGGGGCTGGTCAACGCCTATTACCGCACGGCCCAGGGGCTTGGCGTGCAGGTCGAATACGAGGCCGCCGTCACCCATCTGGAGCTCGACGACAACCGCGTCGCGTCCATCACCTATACCCAGAACGGCGAAACACACCGCCTTAGCCCCACATCGGTCGTCGTCGCCGCGGGCGGGTTTCAGGCGGATACGGATTGGCTGGCCCGCGCTTGGGGCCCGGCGGCGAAGAACTTCCTGATCCGTGGCACGCCCTATAATCGCGGGGTCGTGCTGGCCGATCTGCTGGATCAGGGGATCGAACAGGTGGGCGATCCGACCCAATGCCACGCGGTCGCCATTGACGGGCGCGCACCGAAATTCGATGGCGGCATCGTCACGCGGCTGGACTGCGTGCCGTTTTCCATCGTCGTCAACAATCAGGCCGAACGTTTTTATGACGAGGGAGAGGATGTCTGGCCCAAGCGCTATGCGATCTGGGGCCGTCTCGTCGCCGCGCAGCCCGATCAGGTCGGCTATGTCATCATCGACGCCAAATCGCTGAAACTGTTCATGCCCTCGGTCTTCCCGCCGATCAAGGCCGACACGCTGGAAGAACTTGCCGTGAAGATGGACCTGCCCCCCGAAAAGCTGCGCGCCACGGTGGCGGAATTCAATGCAGCCTGCGGCGACATATCGGGGTTCCATCCGACGGAACTGGATGGGGTGTCCACCACCGGGTTGACGCCGCCCAAGACCAACTGGGCGCGCCCCATCACCGATCCGCCGTTTTATGGCTATTCGCTGCGCACCGGCGTCACCTTTACCTATCTGGGTCTGAAGGTGGACGAGAATGCGCAATGCTCCATCGGGAACCGCCCGGTGACGAACCTTTGGGCGGCAGGTGAAACCATGGCCGGGTCGATCCTTGGCCAAGGCTATCTGGCCGGGTTCGGCATGACCATTGGCACCGTATTTGGACGTATCGCCGGCAAGGAGGCCGCAGCCCATGCAAACTGAATTGCTCGCCGAAGCGCGCCGTCAGGCCGAAATCTGCAATGCCTGCCGTTATTGCGAGGGGTATTGCTCTGTCTTTCCGGCGCTTCATGCGGAACGCGCCTTTTCCGATGGCGACCTGACGCAACTGGCCAATCTGTGCCACAACTGCCGGGGGTGCTATTACGCCTGCCAATACACCGCGCCCCACGAATTCGAACTGAACCTGCCGCAAGCGCTTGCCAATGTCCGCCAGGACAGTTGGGAAGAGTTCGCATTTCCGCAATCGGCGGCGCGGGCCTTTCAGAAAAGCGGCGTGATGATCGCCGTTGCAACCGTGCTGGGCTTTGCCCTGCTGTTCTGGGCCGCGCAGGCCTTGGCCAGCATGGGCGGCGACGGGTTCTATGCGGTGCTGTCGCATAATGCCATGGTGGCGATCTTCCTGCCGGCCTTCCTGTTCCCGTTGGCCAGTCTTGGCCTGAGCCTGCGCCGATATTGGCGGGCGACGGGCGGCGAACGGCTGCGCCTGTCGGATCTGGTTCAGGCCTTTGGCGCCGCCGCGAACATGCGCAACCTGTCGGGCGGGCATGGCGATGGCTGCAACTTCGAGGATGAAGACCGCTTTACCCAAGCCCGCCGCGCGGTCCATCAGGCGGTGATGTATGGGTTCCTGCTGTGCTTTGCCTCCACCAGCGTGGCGACAGTGATGCATTACGGCTTCGACATACCCGCCCCCTATGGGTTGCTGTCGCTGCCCAAACTCTTGGGCCTGTCCGGCGGCGTGCTGCTGGTGGTCGGCTGTTTCGAGATGATCCGCCTGAAACTGAAATCGGACCGGCATCTGGGCGCCGCCCATGCCTGGGGCGGGGAAATCGGGTTCATCGGCCTTCTGGGGTTCGTCGCGCTAAGCGGTCTGCTGCTCTACGGGCTGGGCGAGACCGCCGCGATGCCCGCGCTTTTGGTGCTGCATCTGGGGGCGGTTCTGGCGTTCTTCCTGCTGACGCCTTTCACCAAGATGGCGCATGGGTTCTACCGCCTTGCCGCGCTGACCCGCGACGCGCAAAGGGTCAGAAAAACAACGCCTTAACGCACATACGCAGATCGAAAAACAGGGCCGGACCGCAACGTCCGGCCCTTTTTGCATGCGCTTTGCGTGCCCTTTGACCCGCCCTTGCCCCTGCGCAAGTTCACGCCGCGTCAACGCGCATGACGGGAAAAATTTTCGGAACCATCCGTCCCGCGCTTCGTTGACTGGACATACAGCAATCACGCTGAACACTGCAAAAGGAGGTCAGACCATGAAACATGTTCTTATCGCATCCACCCTTCTCATCGGCACCGGCGCGCTGGCAGACAGCCACTCTGCAGCGGAGACGGAGATGGAAGACGACTCCAACTATTCCAGCAATCTGAGCAGCACCAGCACTCAGCTCGGCGAAACCGAAATGGCCGACACCAACGCCATGAATTATGGCGGCATGATCCGCACCAGCGCCCTGACCGGCGGCGACGTGTATACGGCGGCCACGACGGAAGGCTACAAATGGGATGCGGAAGTCGAATTTTCCGAGATCAATCCCGAATGGAACCGCATCGGCGAGATCAAGGACGTTGTTCTTGACAGCAACGGCCAGATGATTGGCGTCATCGCCGAAGTCGGCGGGTTCCTCGATATCGGTGACAAGCATGTCATGCTGAAGCCGGCGGAATATGCGATGGTTCAGGAAGGCGACGACTATGATGACGTCGTGTTCGTGACCGGCCTGTCGAAAGACGCGCTGACCGACCGCGAAGACATGACCGAGGGCATGTTCGACTAACCCTCTCTTCCCCCTACCCCCGGAGCGCCTGCGCGTTCCGGGGTTTCCCTGCACACCTGCACCCGAGGAAGGATACCCCCATGACAAAGTCCGATACCAAAGCCGAGCGCCTCGATGAGGTTGTGAACGAAACAGCAAACGCGGCGGAAACCACGGCCAAGAGCCTCAAGGATGGCGTGTCGAGCATTGCAAGCTCCGCGCAGGCCCAAGCCGACGCCACCGCCGACCAGATCGCAAGTTCCGTTGACCGCGCCTCCAGCACGCTGCGCAATGCGGCGTCTTCGCTGCGGGACGGGTCTTTTCAGGAACGCTCCTTCGGGCAACTGGCCGCGGGCCTTGCCGATGCGGCTGATGCGATCCGCGACAAGGATTTGGGCCAGCTTGGCCGCGACGTATCCGGTTTTGCCAAGCGCAATCCGGTGGTCTTCGTCGGCGGCGCGGCCCTGCTGGGCTATGCCGTCGCCCGTATGATGGCCGACAATGGGGACCGGTCATGAGCGATCGCGATCCCAGAAGCACGCTGGCCGTGCTGGTCGATGTCCTGCGCCAAAGCGCAGGGCTCGCCCAATCGGAAGTGCAGCTTGCCAAGGCCGAGATTGGCGAGAACCTGTCTCGTGCCGCCTTGGCTATCGGCCTGATGCTGGCCGCTGCCGTGATGGCGATGATCAGCCTCAATCTGCTGGCGGGCACCTTGGTGACGCTGCTGATCGCCTGGGGCCTGTCCGCCACGGCGGCTGCGCTGATCGTCTGCGCGGTCTTCGGGCTGGTCGCCGTTCTTCTTGTGATGAAGGCGATGAGCGATCTGCGCGCCTCCAGCCTGGCCCCGACCAAGGCAATGGCAAGTATGCGCCGCGACGCCCACGCAATCCGGGAGCACGCCCATGGCTGATCTTGAGCATCTTCAACGCGAAGCGGCGCAAAACCGTCTGGAGCTGACCCAATCGCTCAGCACGTTGAGCGAACGTCTGACGCCCCAGAACCTTGCTGCCGAAGCCACGCAGCATGTCGCCGCCAGCGGATCGGATTTCGTGAAATCGCTGGCACAGAACATCAATGGCTCAGGCACCCAGCCGATCGTGACGACACTGATCAGCACCGGGTGGGACTGGCTGCGCACACCGAAGAAACCGGTCGCGCGCTTCCGCCATGACGCCCCGCCAGAGCCGATAACCCCCGCTGCGGCACAGGCTGCCGCGCAGACCCAGACACAGGAGACCGAACAGATGACAACGCATCCCGGAACCTTCGAGAAAGCTCAGATCGAACTGAGCAAACTGCGCCATCAGGCGCGTGACATGCGCGCCCGCATCGCGGAAGGCACCGAAGAGCTTAGCGAAGAGGCCCGCGCCCGCGTCATTGCCGCGCGCGAGAAAGCCATCGCCACTGCCGAAGCCGCCGCAACCAAGGGGCGTGACGCCACACGGCGCGGCACGGATTTCGTGCAGGAAAACCCGCTGGTCGTGGGCGGTATCGCCCTTGCCGTTGGGGCCGCCGTGGCTGGCGCGATCATGTGGAAGCGCAACAATGACCATGACCGCGAAAGCGCCTTTGCCGAAGCTGATGCCGTGCTGGAGGATGAGCTTTCCAAGGTCAGTGGCCGCGACCGCACCGCCGTCATTGCCGACCTGAACGAGTCGAGCCGGTGATCGGACGCGGACGCGCCGCCCGCCGCCCGACCCAAATCCCCGCATCGGGGTGGCTGGATATCGGTGCGCGCGTTTGGAAGCGGATCGGCGAGGACCAACTCAGCCTCGTCTCCGCGGGCGTCGCGTTCTTTGGCCTGTTGGCCATCTTCCCGGCGATCACCGCGATCCTCGCCATCGCCGGGCTGATCCTCGACCGCGAAACCGTCGTGGCGGAGCTTGAATCGCTGCGCGGCGTGGTTCCCGGGGATGTCCTTGAAATCATGACAGAACAGGCAACGTCAGTCGCCACCTCGCAAGAGTTGGAACTGGCGTTGCTTGTGTCTGTCGGGCTGGCGCTGTGGTCCGCGTCACGCGGCGTGAACGTGCTGTGTGATGGGCTGAATGTGGTCTATGACGAAGACGAAGCGCGCGGCTTTGTCGCCAAGAACCTTCAGGTCCTGGGCCTGACTGCACTGATCATCCTTGGTGTTGTGCTGGGGCTTGCCGCGATCCTTGGCATCCCTGTCCTTCTCGCCTTTCTTGACCTTGGCACAGTCAGCGAAGCCATCACGCGCATCGGGCGCTGGGTTGTGCTGGCCGGTATGACGATTGCCGGATTGTCGATCCTCTACCGCTTTGGCCCGTCGCGCGCGAACCCGAAATGGAACTGGGTGTCCTACGGGGCGGTGCTGGCCTGCATCCTGTGGGTCGCGGCCTCTGGCGCGTTCACCGTATACGTAGAGAATTTCGCCGACTACAATAAGAGCTTCGGCGCAATCGCTGGCGTCATCATCCTGATGATGTGGATGTGGATTTCGGTCTTTGTTGTGCTGATCGGAGCAAAGGTGAACGCCGAAATGGAACATCAGACGAGCATTGATACGACGACCGGCGCACCGGCCCCGATGGGGGAACGTGGCGCGGTCAAAGCCGATACGCTTGGCCCCGCGCGGGATGCCTAGGCGATGGACCGCGTACATTGGTCCCTGATCGGGATTTTCCTCATCCTCGCCATTCACATGCTCAGCTGGGCGGCGTCCTTTCTGATCCCGATCACCGCAGCGCTGCTTGGCTTTCTGCTGGTGCTGCCGACCGAACGCTGGCTGTCGCGCAAGGGTGTGCCTAGCGTCGTGACCGCCAGTGTCGTCACGATCGGGCTGGGCACGCTGATCACGACGGTCATTCTGTCGGTATCCAGCCCCGTCATGATGCTGGTCGATGACCTGCCCCAAATGGTGCGGGAGCTACGCGCCGACATTTCCGCCATGGGCGGGGAAACCATCGAAAAGCTGCAAGAGGCCAGCGAAGCGGCCGAAGAGATGATGGATGGCGAGACAGATGACACGCCCGCCGTCGCCGTCGAAGAGCGCAGCGGTCTGCTGACCCAGGCGGCGCAGATCGGACCGATCTTCGTGGCACAATTCGCGCTGACGCTGATCCTGATGTTCTTCATGATTTCTTCCGGCTCTACCTTTCTGCGCAAGCTGGTGGAGGTGGCACCCGATTTCCAGGACAAGCGCGCCGCTGTCGTCGTAGTGGACCGCGTGTCCGACAAGCTGGGCACCTATCTGGGCGGCATTACGATGATCAACGCCGGTCTGGGCATATGTATCGGCCTTGCGATGGCCTTTCTGGGGCTGCCAAACCCGATCCTGTTCGGCTTTATCGCCTTTGCCTTCAACTTCATCCCCTATCTCGGCGCGATGGCAGGCGCGAGCCTTGCGGCGCTGGTGGGCTATGGCGAAAGCGGCGAGCTTTGGTCCGCCGCGCTGGTTTTCGGCACTTATATGACTTTGACCTCGCTCGAAGGGCAGTTCCTGACGCCCTACCTGATCTCAGGCCGGCTGCGGCTGAACCCGACCGTGGTGTTCATCACGGTGGCTTTCTTCGCATGGCTCTGGTCGGTGATGGGAATGCTTGTGGCGGTGCCGATCCTGATTGCCAGCAAGATCATTCTGGACGAGGTGCCGGCAACCCGCGCCATCGGGTTGTTCCTGGGCGGCGAAGATGACCAGATCGACCGCTCTGACCGCGCCGGCGGGGCAACGAAGCCTAGCTGAGCCAGATCGCAACCACCAATGTCACCAGCGTGAACCCGTACCCGATTGCCGCGATCAGGCCGTCGCGGCTCATCAGTGCCAGTCCGAAGGCCAGCGTGGCGAGGGCTGCGGGCGTTACTGCGCCGGGCAGCAGCGCCAAGGGGAAGAACAGCACGGCAAGAAAGGCGGTCGCGGCGATCATCGCACCGCGCGCGAGCTTGCCTTCGGTCAGGAATGTCAGCCGCCCGGCAAGGTGATGATCGACCCATTTCGCCGCCGACATGGACTTGTCGATGGCCTTGTCGATCTTGTCACTGTCCAGCTCTACATCGCGCAGACGCTGCGGCGCCCAGATGCCGCCATCGGCGAACAGCGACTGGCCGATCGCAGCAATGATCAGCACCCCCGTCGCGATGGAAGCCCCGGGCAGCGCGCCGATAATCGGCAGGGCGGCGACCACCGAGAAAAGCGTGATGAGCACCCCCAGTGATCGTCCGCTGAACGCATCCAGAAGTTCACCGACCTTTACATCGCCGGAACCTGCGGTGTCTTTCAGATCGTCAAGGATTTCATGCAGTTTCATCTCTCCGCTCCGCTCTGTAACGTCGTGGGTCGGTTGGCGTTCACCGGTCTGCCGGCCGCGTTGCATGGGCGGCGAAGGCTGCGGTGAAGGTGCCAAAGCAATCGTGGATCGAATCCGTCGCTATTGCGCTGCCTTCGGTCAAGCGGCCCAGAAAGTAGAGCCCCGGCACCGGCTGATCGTCTTGGCCGACGGGTTGACCATCGGGCGTGATGCGCACGCCCGCGCCTTTATCCAGTGCGGTCAGCGCGCCGTCAGAGACAAGCCCAGTGACCAGCGGATCGGTGACGCGTGCCAGATCGGGCGCGGCCAGGACCGCGTTGACCATCACCTGCGCTGTGGTTTCTCCATCAAGGCGCCAGCCGGACTGCGACACGTCGATATCGGGATCATCCGCCACCCCCAGCCGGACCAGCCCTGCCTCGACCAGGGCAAGCAGCAGGGCGGCGCTGCTGACGGGCGGGCCGTAAGAATACCGTTTCAACCCGGTGTCGAAGCCCAGAATCGCCAGCCGAGTATCGACGCGCCCGGCATGAGCGCGGAAATCCTGCCGTAGTTGCGGCTGCCATTTGCGCCAGATCTGCCCCAGCGTATAGCCGACCGAAGGCGCCGCGCTGCCCGTAGCCATATCGATGCCACTGCGTAGGGCCGCAACCGGATCGTCGCCGCGCTGCGTGCCGGGGGCGTCCCGCTCTGTCTCCAGCCACGCGCGCGCGTCCTGCCCGGTTATGCGATGGACCGGGGGACATAGGGCGGCAGTCAAACTGTCCAGGGCTTCGTCCGGCCCCTGCCCCAACGCCGTTTTCAGCGCATCGCGAAGATCGGCCAATTCGCCGTCCAGCAGGTCAAACCCCGGATCGACAGCTTCCACTGGTTTGGGCGCTGGCGGCATCCCGTCAAGCGAGAACGGCACGATCGCGCGCGGCTCATTGCCCGAGGCGCGATAGACCTGCCCGTCGAATGCGCCCCCTTGGCCAAGCGTCAGGATGGACACCACGTCAAGGGTCGACAGCGCCAGCCCGCGGATCGCGACGGTCTTGTCCGACCAATCGCGTGCGGCGGCCAAAAGCTCGCGCGCAGGATATGCCTCTGTCAGTGTCAGGTTATGGGTCGCGGCGGCGCGCTGCCATTTGGAGATTTGCGCGTCGGGCGCGGTGCGCGGCTGTCCAAGGGTCAGCAGCACCGCGTCAAAGGGGCCGACCCGCCCACCATCATGTTCCAAAAGCCAGCGGTCATCATCCCGAACAGCGCCAGTGATGCAGCTTTGATGCAGCCGAAGCGCCTCTGGATGCGCTGCCATCAGCGCGGCCAACCGGTCATTGAAATAGCTGCCAAGCTCTGCGCGCGGCGGATAGGTATCGGCGTCTGTGACGCGGCTCCATACATCGAAGGTGGGAAAGTCAAAGCTGCCCGGCGCGGGCAAATCAATCGCGCGCATGGGCAGGTTGATTTTGCACAGGTCGGGTTCTTCCGGGTGGAAATTCGGCCCGGCGGCGGGGGCCGTTTCGGGATCGAACACGTCGATACGCACCGCGCCGCCACTTTCGCGCAGCAGCGCTTCGGCGGCGGCCAGCCCGCGCGGACCAAACCCAATAATCGCAATATACTTCATATGCTTAAGCCGCCCTGTTCCCGCAAAACATGAACGGCGCCGGCATCATCTGACACCAGCGCCGTTTGTCATGTCACGCGTGCATCAGCTGCGCAGCCATTCGTTGACCGCCTCGCGCGCTTCTTCCTTGGTCTGACCGTACCGCTCTTGCAGTTTGCCTTCGAGAGCTTCGCGGTCACCGTCGATCTGATCGACTTCGTCATCCGTCAGCTCGCCCCATTTGCTTTGGACGTCGCCTTTGAATTGCTTCCACTTGCCTTGGATTTCATCCCAATTCATCGTCTGTCTCCTTGTTTTCCGTTTCCGGTTACAAGTACAACGCCCGGTGGTCAGAAAGGTTCCCGCAATCAGACCAATTCTTCGGGCGCGCCGGGCAAGTGCTGCCCCATTTCGGCGGCAGGCTGCGGGTCATAGGGCAGGATGAAGTGGCTGCGATCCTCGGGCCGCTGGGCGAGGTTTGCCGCCGCTGCCCTGTCCCATGCCGCCGCAGTCGTCAGCCCGCTGGGCGGCGCGTCGCAGAACCAATGCGCGCAGCACCGATCGAACAGGGTTTGCGCCTCTTCCCCCTCAAGCTGCACACCGGTTTCCGTATCCCAGCGCATCGACCGCCCATTGAGATTGGCCGACGACACAAGCGCTGCCGCACCATCGACGATCACCGCCTTGGCATGAACATAGATGATCTCTGCCCCGCCCAGACTGTCGCGATTATCCGGGGTTGTCGCAGAGGATGGCTGCGCGGGCGCGCCCAGGAACAGCCGTTCTCCATAGGCGGCGCGCAAGGCCTTGACCGCATTGACCTGCAACTGCTCGCCAAAGCGGGCATCCAGATCGGAACTGTCCTCGAACGCGACATCTTCGGGCGCGGCAGGCAGAATGACGATCAGGTCCACGCCCCGCCCGGCAGCGGCCACCAGCGCCTCTGTGATCACGCTGGAGCGCAGGAACTGCGTCTCGACATAGATGAAGCTGCGCGCGGCGCGGAACATTTCCAGCAGGGTGTCTTCGATTTCGCGCAGAACCTCTGTCGGGCCGATCCGGCGCGCAAAGCTGCGTTGGCGGCGCGACAGCGTGCGCAGCAGCCCGGCGGTCTGCCCCGGCGGCGTGCCTTCGGTTTCCTGCCGGAATTTCAAGATATGGTCGCGGCCCGCCTTGGCACGGGCATCGCGCACGATCACCTGAATGTCGTGCCACGTTTGCTGCGCGACACGGTCATGATCCAGCGTGTCATAGCGGCGTGGGTTCAGGTCCAGACCGCCCACATAAAGCGCCTTGCCATCGATCACCGCCATCTTCTGATGATGTGACGCCGGGCGCAGACTTGCCGGGGGCCAGCGCTTGGGGGCAAGAGATCCGCCTTCGCGGATCAGCTTGCGAAATTCTGGCATATGGGCCAATTGGCGGTCCCGCTCTTGCGGCGGCAAATCATTCAGACGGGCGCATTCATCGGCGATTTTCTGGCGCGTCGTGGCGCGCAGCGCGAGGGAATAAAGCCATCCAGCCCGTGCGGGATGCATATGCACCCGTGCCCGGATCTTGCCGGGGCCGGTATCTTGGAGCTTGTTCAATTCTGCCAGACATTCCCACGAATACCGGTGTAATTCGGGCCGTGCGACCGGGTCGAAATCGGTGATGGTCACATCGACATCGATCCCCTGCGACAGTTTATGCGCGATCAGGTCATTCCATGTCTGGCCCAGATCGGTATGCTTGCGCAGGCGCGTGCGCGGATCGAACAGGCGCATGGAGATAAGAACTTCCCGCTCTGCCTCGGCGACCAGCGTTTCAAAGGCTGGATACGCTTCTTCGGCGGTCAGCAGGATTTCAGTCATCCTCCGACGGCTCCGGGAAGCTGGCGACAAAGACGTTGCCCTGCCAGCCCGCGGCTCCTTTCAGGTCACGCGCGAATGTCTTGACCAGCGCGTCGCTTAGCCGGTTTGGCGGCACGTCTCCACAATCGGCGGTGATCGTCAGCGCGTCTTCCGTCGCCACCATCTGCACTTCGGTCGCGCCCATCCGGTCCAGCCGGTAGAGCGCCTCAATCGTCAGGTGCAGCAAGGCATAGACCCGCGCCACAGAATGGTGAACCGGCGCCAAATCCGTCTCGATCGGGGCGCCAATCAGCATCCCGGCGCTGCGCACCCCGTCCAGCAGCTTTGGCACCGCCTCGTGGAAGCTGTGCAGACTGGTGCCGTCGATGTCATGCAGGGCGTGGTGTACGAGACTCAACATCTGGACGCGCTGCGAGATTTCGTCGGTCTTTTCGATCACGCTGCCTTCGCGCGCAATCAGACGGATGGTGGACAGGATGATCTGGAAATTGTTGCTGACGCGGTGGAACACTTCGCGTTGGAGCGTTTCGGAATGGGCCAGCCGGGCCAATCCGATCTGTTCTTCTTCCAGAAGTTGCTGAGCGAGAATGCGGAAGTCAGAGCGCATCATGCTGGTATCGCTGGTGAGCGACGGCGCGATGCCCCCCTCTGAGGCCACCCGGCGATCGGCTGCGAATTCGGCCATCTCCTGACGCAAGCTGTTGATATCCCGCAAGGCGAAGGATTTCAGCAAGATCGATGCGAGACCAAGACAGGCGATGAAAAAGCCCAGAGGCATGATTGCCGATTGCGCGATCAGCCCCAGCTTCGTGGGGCCGACGTAATCATCGTCCAGCACGGCAAACAGGTTTATATCGTCGATGCCAACCGGCATGCTGGCAATCGACGCCGCGTTGAAGCGGCGGATCGTGGCGGGCTGTTCCGGGTCGCCGCGCGCCAGCGCCGGATCGGTCAGCGTTTGCGGCTCGCCCAGCAGCGTGACAATCGCATCGTCGCGGCCAATCAGCGAGATTTCGGTGGTGTATTCGGGCAGGTCCAGCCCCGGCAGCGACAGTGACAGCGCCAGCAGTCGGTCGCCGGATTCGCGCACCATGACGAGGCCGCCCATGATCTCGGGGTCTTCCGAGGGGATCGAGGCCAGGCTGCGCGACACGTCCGGGGCGAAATCCGCATCGGCGCAGATGGGCGTGCCATCCGGGTCGAAGACCCCGGCCAGATTGGTCACAAGCCGCGTGGTGCGCACGGCGCTGAGCGCCACATCGCAGTCCAGCCCATTGCGATCCACCGCCGCCAGCATATCCATCAGGGTTTCAGCGGTGCGCAACTGCCCCACCAATTCCTGCGTGCCGACGATGACCGGCTCAAGCGTTTCCACTTGCTGCGCCGTCACGTTGTTCTCTGTCAGGTAATAAGACGCGTACCACGCCACTGCCACGATCGGCAGCAGCGCAAGAGCAAAAACCGAAAGAAATCGGGCGTGTAAGGACCATCCGGACCCGCGCATGGAAAACCCCATCGTTCAGACCGACCAGCTAGCCGCTCCGGTTGTGGCAAACTCATTCTCAGCAATCACACCAGCGTCATCCAGTTGCATTCGTTCCGCCAGTTCCTTGCGCGCCCGACCGACGCGGCTTTTCATCGTTCCGGTTGCGACGCCGCACATCTTGGCGGCTTCGTCATACGACATGCCCAGCGCCCCGATCAAGGTCAGCGCCTCGCGCTGTTCATCGCTGAGTTCGGCGAAGGCCGTTTGAAATTCGGCATATTGCAGACGCCCGTCATGGTCGGGTTTGACCGACAGGCCCGCCGCCAATGTACCTTCGGGATCTTCGCTTTCGCGCACCGCCTTGCGGCGATCCGAATAAAAGAGGTTCCGCAGGATCGTGAAAAGCCACGCCCGCATATTGGTGCCCTGCTGGAATTTTTCAGCGTTGCTGAACGCCTTCACCAGCGTATCCTGCACCAGATCATCTGCCCGCGCCGCATCGCGTGTCAGGCTTCGGGCAAAAGCACGAAGGGTGGGAACGTGTGAAACCACCTCGTCCTGAAATGCCGTCATTGTGTCCCCGCGTTTTTGGTCTTTTCCGACAGTTGAGCGATCAGATCGGCAAAACGGTCAGGCACGCCTTCGGAAACCGTATCGTCGAAAGCCTGCTTGAGGTTCCGGTCGATAAGTTCTTGAAATTCAGCCGGAACACCCTCGTCGACGGTGTCGCTATAGGCGGAGCGCAAGTTCTCGCCGAGCGGGCTCTGTGTGGATTTGCCTCTATCACTCATTTCGTATTCTTTCGTTTTACCTCCGGGGTTCGCCCGCTATATATGAGAGCACAACGCGGCGAACGGCAATTGGTTCCCTGCGTAAGTCAGAAAGTGGGGGCAATGAAGCACATTTCTAACCAAATTCCGTTTCTCCGGCGTTATGCGCGGGCATTGACGGGCAGCCAGTCGACCGGTGACGCCTATGCGGCGGCCGTACTTGAGGCGATGATCGCGGACCCGGCCACGGTTCCGGATCCGGCCTCGGCCCGATTGGAAATGTTCCGCATGTTTCACGGGATCTGGCACAGCTCGGGCGCACCTGTCTCGGAAGAGGAACAGGGCAAGGCGGCCAAGGCGCAGGCCCATCTGGCCCGTTTGACGGTGAATTCCCGCGAGGCGCTGCTGCTTTTCGCGATGGAGGATTTCAACGTGGAGCAAGTCGCCCATATCCTTGAATCGAGCGTCGAGGAAGCGAGTGAACTGATCCGTATCGGCCAGCAGGAACTGGCGGAAGCGGCCCGTGGGTCGGTGATGATCATCGAAGACGAGCCGATCATCGCGGCCGATCTGGAACATATCGTATCGGATGCCGGTCACCGCGTCTTTGGCGTGGCGCAGACCCATGACGAAGCGATCGAAATCGCGTCGGGCGAAAAGCCGGACCTGATCCTTGCCGATATCCGTCTGGCGGACGAAAGCTCGGGCATCGATGCGGTCAATGATCTGCTCTCCACACATGGCGATATCCCGGTCATCTTCATCACGGCCTATCCCGAACGTCTGCTGACGGGCGAGAAGCCAGAACCCGCCTTCCTGATCACCAAGCCGTTCCGTGCAGAACAGGTCTTGTCGTCGATCTCGCAGGCGATGTTCTTTGCCTCGACAGAGGTTCTTAGCGAGGGGACGTAACCGCCCCCTTACTGCTTCCACGGCAACCGGACAGTCACAGAAAGGCCGTCCGGTTTCCAATCCAGTTCGTATTCGCCGCGCAGTTTGCGCCGCACGGTCATGTCGATCAGCGTCGATCCGAACCCTTCATCCACAGGCTTTTGCAGCGCCCCTGCCGCGCAGGTTTCGTTCCAATGGATGTGCAGCGTGTCGCCCTGATGAGTCCAGCTGACATTCAGGCGGCCGTCGATATGGGACAGCGCACCGTACTTGCCGGCATTGGTGGCCAACTCGTGCAGCAGAAGGGCGAAGGACGACGCCAGATCGGGCGCGATCGAAATCGCCGCGCCATTGCTTTGCAACTGCTCGGGCAGCCGCAGATGCGGGCTGATGATTGTTTTGACCAGCCCATCAAGTTCCGCTTCGGTATCGGGGGTTTCTTCGCCGACGATGGCGGGCCGCACAAGGTCGTGGGCCGCGGATAGCGACAGGATACGCGAGCGCAGCGCATCTGCCATCTCCTTGCAATCCTTGGATTCCTGGGCGGTGATGCTGATCAGCCCTGCGGTAATCGCGAACAGGTTCTTGACGCGGTGGTTCAGTTCCTTTGTCAAAAGCCGCTGCTGTTCCAGCGCATTCCACAGTTCGGACACGTCCTGTACCGCCCCGACCATCCGTTTGGGCGTCTCCCCCTCAAAGGACACCTTGCCCTGCGCATGCAGCACGCGGGAAGACACCTCTCCCGGAACGCGGACGCGCAGATTCATCGAATAAAGACCATCGCCGCCGGGCGTCTTGGCTTTCTCGAATTCCTCTTCATGGGCTGGCAGATCGTCGGGATGCAGCATCTGCATCGCCAGCGGGAACGGGTTTGCTTCGGTCTTGGGCATCCCCCACAGATCGAACAACATGCTGTCCCACTGCGACTCGCCGGTCTCCAGATCCAGATCGAAGACACCAAGCCGCCCTGCCGTGATCGCCAGATCGAGCCGGTTCTTCATCTGCTGGCTTTCCTGCCGCAGCCGCTCTTTTTCCAGCAGCGCCGCACGCAGCTTGATCTCGTTCGATATCCCGTCGGCCAAATCGGTCATCAGCGCGCGATCTTCTTCGGTCCATTGGCGCGGCTGGCTGTCAATCGCACAGAAAGAGCCAAGAACCGCACCCGACGGGTGCCGCACGGGCACGCCCAGATAGGCCACGACGCCCAGATCGGGGATCGCCAGATTGTCTTTCAGCATCTCGTCCTTGCGCGCATCCTCGACAATAAGCGGCGCGTCGCTGGACACGACATGCTGGCAGAAGGAATGGCTGAGCGGGGTTTCGCGCAACGTCGCCCAAGGTTCGGCAAGCCCCTTCTGGGCCTTGAAAAATTGCCGCGTGCCATCAACGAAGGACAGCAGGCTGACCGGCGCGCCGACAAGCCGTGACGCCAGTCGCACACCGCGATCGAACACCTCTTCCGAAGGGGAATCCACAAGGCCGAGATCGGCTTGAAGGATCACGTTCTCGTCGGTCAGCTTGGCAGGATCTTCGCGCATTGGGATCGTCATCTGGCATCCTTTCCGATGCCACGCAAAAACGGCCGGTGGCAAAACAGATGCACCAGTTACGCAAGCCTTAACGATCAGGTCAAATCAATTAGGTGTTCGTCGTGACAGCCATCCAAGAAAAAGGGGGTCGAAAAGGTCGGGGCGTTCAAGAAAGGGCAAATGCCCCGTCGGGACCAGCGTGGCGCTGGAATTGCCCAGCAGACGCAAGGTATCTATCTGATGATGCGGGGAAATCACCGCATCGCGCGTGCCGATGACCGATGCCACGGGGGCCGAAATATCGGACAGGTCGGCACCGTCGCGATGAGACATCCACTGCAAAAGCGCATGAAGCGTGCGCGGGCATGCAGACCGCATCATTTCGCGCATATCGACCGGAACATCGAAAAGCCCGGCCCTGTCGGCCATGGAAGAGGCCAGACCGGCGCGAAACGATTCCTCGGACCGCAACCAAGCCTTGAGCGCGGCGGACAGAAGAAACGGACCGATCCACGGCATTTCGGCCGCGGCATGGGTCCATGTCTTGTGCCCGCCCACGTCGCCTGCGTGCAGCGCGCCAATCAGCAAAACGTCCTTCACCAGATCCGGGCGCAGCCGCGCAATTTCAAGCGCAACAAGCCCGCCGGTCGAATGGCCCACAAGGCGCACGCCTTTTGGCCCCAGGTCTTCCAGTGTTTCCGCAATGGTGTTGGCCCAGTCGTCGGTCAGGTGATCATCCGGCTCCGGCACCCAAGGCGGGTGCCCCGGCAAGGACAGCGCGTGACACTCCGGCAGGAATGGGCGCGTGCGCCGCAATAGCGAGGACCAGATATCGGTCGTCTCAAGAAAGCCGGGGATGAACACCACGGGCATACCCGTGCCGTCATGCACGCGGGCAATGTGCCCGGCGGCAGGTTTTGGCGCTTGTATGGGGACCGCGATGTTCATTTCTATTGCACCTAGACCTTTACGCGGCGTCGGCGTTTACACCGCCCTCGCCCGTGGCAATGTCGGTCATCCGGCGGTCGCCGTCATAGCAGCTGTCCAGCATCTCGTTGAACCGGGCACCATCGCCATCATGGCCCAGACGGTTGGCAAAGGCGCGCAGCGTGCCATAGGCCGCAATCGCATAGTGACCCAGTCGCTGATACTGGCTGATGATCATCGCATCACGCAGCGCGTCATCGTCAAAATCATGTTCGATGGAATGCTTGCGCGCTTCCTTGACCAGCCCTTCCATGCCCTCGCATTTGTGGCCATCCGGATTGATGTCATGCTCGGCGCACATGCTGGCCAGCTTGTCCATGCCGTCGACGATCCCGTTCGTCGCGTCGATCAGCGCCTCTTGCAGCGCCTGATCCGTGGCAGCCCGGCCCATGTCGCGCGTCGCTGCGAGCGATTGCTTGCAGGCGGAATAGGCGTCTTGCATTTCGGTGTGATAGAGTTCTTCAAGCGTCGATACAGACATAACGTCCTCCTTGGGGAAGTTTCACAAGGTCAACGCGCGCCGGGTGCAATTCGTTCCCGAAGTTTTTCGCGCCCGATGCCTTACTCCCCGATCTGAATCTGCCACGAAAAAACCCGCCACACGAAGGTGGCGGGCAAGTTGTGTGACATCTCGGGGAAGATGTCTCTTGGGAGTGGGCGGCAAGAGGGACGTCGGCCGCCCGGGGGGAGTAGGTTAGTCCTGATCGGCGGGAACGCTGCTTTCGGGCGCAGCGCTCGCGTCGTTCTCGACCAGGGAATTCTGGAAAAAGAACATGGCGGCGATGGCAAAGACGACAACGGCGGCCATACCCGCGATCGGGAATCTGTGCCCGCGGACTCTTTCCTCTGGATTTGTGGAATTGTCAGACATCGTCAGCCTCGCATTGTTTGAAGAAATGGGGGGGGCGTTCGCTGACCGCGCCGTGGGGATCCGGCGCGGTCAAGGAACTGTCAGGTGGCGCGGCGCAGCAGCGACACGACGAACAGTACGGCAAAAACCACGAACAAGATTTTTGCGATACCTGCGGCCGTACCGGCGATCCCGCCGAAGCCCAGAACTGCCGCGATCAGAGCGACAACAAGAAACGTAATTGACCAGCCCAGCATTTGAGTATCCTCCGTTTGCTTTCAGTCTGATTGGGTAACGGCGGGGGATCGGATTGGTTCCCGAATATGAGTGAAAAAAGTTGGGAGACCGCGTTTTTCTTTAGTTATCCCAGAATGTTGGATCGACCGCGTACCAATCCCCCGTTGTGATAAAGGCCGTGGGCGAGACAAAAGAAAAGGCGCCCGCGATGGGGCGCCAGTTCTTGGATGGTGGGGTTTTGTCTGCGCCTCGCCGCGCGGTGGGCGTCCGCGTCAGTATGCGGCTTTGCGCGCACGCGGTCCGACAAAGAACCAGACGATGAAACCGATCACGGGCAGCACGATCACGAACAGGCTCCACCCGACTTTCGCGCCGGTCGATGCGTTCGAACTGATGATCGAGACCAACGCCCAAAGCGACAAAGCCAGACCGATCAGACCCAGAATTCCTGCAACTTCAAACATCTCGAACTCCTTCGTTTTGCTATTTGCTGGTAGGTCAACGCGCGGCGGTGCGATTTGGTTCCCGCAGATGTGCCGCGTGGGCGTCGCCGCCCAAAATTCGGGCGAAGGCAAAGCCTCTGACACGCGCCCGGCAGCAGGCACGCGGCGGGCGGCTCCGGCGGGATATTTTCGTTGACAGTCAAAGCGGGCGACTCCTAGCGTTGCCGCACGTAGACCCCGTGGTGCGGATAGTGGTGAGGGCCATGGTGAGGAAGGTGAGCGCGTGACAGCACAATATTTCATGCCGACCCGGTTGGACGAGGCGCTGGGGGTTCTTGCAGATCGCCCCGCGTCGATCCTGGCGGGCGGCACGGATTACTATCCGGCCCGTGGACGTCAGCCAGAGCCGCGCGATCTCTTGGATATCTCCCGTGTTGAAGGTTTGCGGGGCATCCGCGCCCTGCCCGATGGAAATGGCTGGCATATCGGCGCGGCCACCACATGGAGCGATATTGCCGCCGCCGATCTGCCCTCGGCCTTTGCCGGGCTGCAATCGGCCGCGCGCGAAGTTGGCAGCCGCCAGATACAGAATACCGGGACCGTTGCGGGCAATCTGTGCAACGCCTCGCCCGCTGCCGATGGGGTGCCGCCACTTTTGACGCTGGACGCACAGGTAGAGATCGGGCGCGCCGGGGGCACGCGGCGGCTGGCCCTTGGCGAGTTCATCACCGGCGTCCGCCAGACGGCGCTGGCCCCGGACGAGATGGTCATCGCCCTGCACATCCCCAGCCCGGCGGACCGGGCCGCAAGCGCCTTTCACAAGCTGGGCGCGCGCAAGTACCTTGTCATTTCGATCACGATGACCGCAGCGCTTGTCAGTCTGGACGCCAATGGCCGGATCGCGGCGGCGCGCGTGGCGGTGGGGGCCTGTTCACCCGTGGCGCAGCGGTTGCACGCGCTGGAGGCGGATGTGATCGGCAAGCGCGGGGATGAGATCACGGTGACGCCGGACCATCTGTCCTGCCTGTCCCCAATCACCGATATGCGCGCCGATAGCGCCTATCGCGCGGATGTGGTGGCCGAACAGGCCAAACGCGTTCTTCAGCAGGCGGTGGCGGCACATGGATAAACGTGCGGGGCTGGACCCGCTTCAATTCCGTCTCAATGGTCGCACGGTCCTGATCGAAGTCGCGCCCGATGCGCGGCTATCCGACGTGCTGCGCGACGATTGCGGTGTGAAGGATGTCAAAGTCGGCTGTGACGCGGGCGATTGCGGTGCCTGCACGGTGCTGGTGGATGGCGCGCCGGTCTGTGCCTGCCTGACCCCGGCCCGCCGCGTCGAACGCCAGCAGATCGAGACGCTGTCAGGCCTGGTCAAGAATGACAGCCTGACCCGCAAGCTGGCCGCGAGCTTCGAGGCACACGGCGCGGCGCAATGCGGTATCTGCACGCCGGGCATGATCGTATCCGCCTCTGCCTTGCTGCGCGAGGTGCCAGAGCCGACACCCGACATGGTCGAAGACGCGCTTGGCGGTGTGCTGTGCCGCTGTACCGGCTATCGCAAGATCATCGACGCGGTGGTGAGTACCCATCGCGAGCCCGCGCCCGCGCCTGCGCTGACCGGTCCGGGCCATACCGGCGCGGCGATCCCCCGGGTCGATGGCAATGCCAAGGTTTCGGGCCGCGAACGGTTCGGTGACGATGTGGCCCCGCCCAATGCGCTCCATCTTCGGATCGTGCGCAGCCCCTATCACCATGCCCGGTTCACCCTTGGTGATATCGCGGGCTGGGCCACGCGCATTCCCGGGATCGAGACGGTCCTGACCGCGCGCGACATTCCCGGCCGCAATCTTTTCGGCGTGATCCCCGGCTTTATCGACCAACCGGTTTTCGCCGAAAGCACCTGCCGTTTCAGGGGCGAGGCAATCGCAGCCATTGTCGGCACGGCCGAGGCAATCGCGGGATTGGATCTGTCCGGCTTTCCCGTCACCTGGACAGAGCTGCCCGCCAGCCTGACCCCGCAAGAGGCGCAAGCGCCGGGGGCCAGCCTGCTTCACGATGGTCATGCGCGCAATGTCATGTGCGGCGGGTTCGTTTCTCATGGCGATGCGTCCGCCGGGTTCGACGGCGCCGACGTGACTGTCGCGGCGGAGTTTTCGACCGCCTTCGTCGAACATGCCTATATCGAACCCGAAGCGGGCTATGCGCGTGTGGCCGATGGCCGGGTAGAGGTCTTTTGCTGCACGCAGGCCCCGTTCATGAACCTTGAGGGGCTGATGGACATCCTCGCCCTGCCCCGCAGCCGCATCCGCATTCGCCCCACCGGGGTTGGCGGCGGTTTTGGCTCCAAGCTCGATCTGACGGTACAGCCCTATCTGGCGCTCGCGGCGCTCAAGACCGGGCGGCAGGTGCGCATGGCCTATAGCCGGACGGAGTCGATGCAGTCCTCCACCAAGCGCCACCCGTCGCGGATCAGCGCGCGGATCGGTGCGGATAAGGATGGCACGCTGCGGGCGATGCAGTTCGACGGGGTGTTCAACACCGGAGCCTATGCCAGTTGGGGCCCGACGGTCGCGAACCGGGTGCCGATCCATGCCTCTGGCCCCTACCGAATTCCGAATTACCGGGCCGAGGCGCAGGGCGTCTATACCAACTGCCCCCCTGCCGGTGCGTTTCGCGGCTTTGGCGTGCCGCAATCGGCGGTGGCGCAGGAAAGCCTGCTGGACATGCTGGCCGATAAGCTGGGCATGGACCGGCTGGACCTGCGTATCCAAAATGCGCTGGAGAACGGCGTGCCGACGGTCTGCGGGCAGGTCTTTGACACCGGCGTTGGCATCCGCGCCTGTCTGGAAGCGCTGCGCCCGGCTTGGCAGGCAGAGCGTCAGGCACTGGCCGCAAACCGTTTGCCGAATGGCCTTTTGCGCGGGGTCGGGATCGGCGCGGGCTGGTATGGGTGCGGCAATACCTCGATGCCGAACCCCTCGACGATCAAGGCCGGGCTGACCGCCGATGGGACGCTGGTTCTGCATCAGGGCGCCGTCGATATCGGTCAGGGATCGAACACGGTGATCACGCAGATTTTCGCCCGTGCTTTCGGCGTGCCGACCGCATCCGTCCGGCTCTTGGGCGGGGACACCGATTTCACCCCCGATGCGGGCAAGACCTCGGCCTCGCGGCAAACCTTTGTTAGCGGCAACGCGGCCCAGCGCGCGGGCGAAGGCTTGCGCCGTCAGGTGCTGGAACGTGTGAACGCAAGCGAGACAGCGCAGATTTCCCTTGAGCAGGGGCTGATCCGCGTCACGGATGAGGATCGGACCCACGACATCGTTCCCGCGCAGCTTCCCACCGATGAGGATGGCTATGTGCTGCAAGCCGAAGGCTATTACGATCCCCCCACCGCGCCGCTGGACAAAAATGGTCAGGGCGCGCCCTATGCGCAATTCGGCTATGCCGCGCATCTGGCGGTGGTAGAGGTCGATCCCGCCTATGGCACGAGCAAGGTGATCCGTATCGTCGCCGCGCATGATGTGGGCCACGCGATCAACCCGCTGTTGGTCGAAGGTCAGATCGAAGGCGGCGTGGCGCAGGGCCTTGGCATGGCGCTGATGGAAGAATACCATCCCGGACGCACAGAGAACCTGCACGATTATCTGATCCCGACCATCGGGGATGTGCCCCCGATCGAGACGCGGATCATCGAAGAGCCGGATGCGCATGGCCCCTATGGTGCCAAAGGGCTGGGGGAACACGCGCTGATCCCGACGGCCCCCGCGATCCTCAACGCGATTGCCGACGCGACCGGCGTGCGGATGACGGAACTCCCCGTGACGCCTGCGCGGCTGCGGGCAAAACTACGGCAGGCAGGACATGGCTGACGGCGACATAAAACCGACGAAAATACGCTGCGATGCGTGCCCGGTGCTGTGCTACATCGCCGACGGGCGTTCCGGCGCCTGCGATCGCTACGCCAATCACGGCGGCGATCTGGTGCGGCTGGACCCGCTGACGATTGTGGAGATGTCCGATACGCTGGTGCCGTTCCTGCCCTCTGGCGCGCCGGACAGCGACGAACCTGCCCCCTCTGACTGGGACGGTGACATCGTTCAGGGCGCACGCCCCTTCGTCACCGCCATCGGCGCTGGCACGACCTATCCCGATTACAAACCCGCGCCCTTCATCGTTTCGCAGCAGGTGGACGATGTGGATATGGTAACGGTCGTGACCGAGGGCATATTTTCCTATTGCGGGGTGAAGGTGAAGATCGACACCGACCGCCATATCGGGGAAGAGCGCGACGTGGTGCGGGTCAAGGGAGAGCCGATTGGCCATGTGATGACCTCTGAATACGGCTCGCGCATGTTGTCGCTGGGCGGGGTCGAACACCTGACCGGCGGCTCCAAGGCCGAAGGGCGTGTGACCTGTGACGCGCTGCTGCGCCTGTGCAATCGCGATGCGGTCGAAATGGTGATCGGCGATAACCATCCGGTGACGGTCGTGGTGCAGGCGGGCAAGCCGCCCATCATCGACGGGGAAGAGGAAAAACTGATGCGCGTCGGTTGCGGTTCGGCCGCGATTGGCATGTTCGCGAAGCAATGGCATGGGCATGTGGACGAGGTCGTGGTGGTCGATGATCACATCACCGGCGTTCTGTCCGAACATGAGGCGGGCAAACAGCTTGGCATCGCGCCGACCGGCATCCGCATCAAGGGCCGCCGCTCCACGCCCGGTCGATATTTCCAGGTGGCGCAGCCGGGCAAAGGCTGGGGCGGCACCGATATCGAAGACCCGCTCACCATTCTTGGACCGTTCAAGCCGGATGTGGCGCGGCCCGGTCTGACGCTGCTCATGGTGTCCACCACGGGCGAGCAATACGGCTATTTCATGCTGGACGATGATCTGGTTCCGCAGCCTGCCCCGATCCCGGCGCGGCTGAAGGCCTCTGCCGATCTGATCGCGGAAAACTGCGAACCTTCCGTCTGTTCGGTGCTGTTCATGGGCGGCGCGGGCGGATCGCTGCGGGCGGGCGTGACGGAGAACCCCGTGCGCCTCACCCGCTCTGTCCGCGAGGCGTTGGCCCATGTCACCTGTGGCGGCGCGCAGACCTATCTGTGGCCCGGCGGCGGGATCACGGTGATGGTCGATGTGCTGGACATGCCCAGCGGCGCGTTCGGCTATGTGCCGACCCCGGCCTTGGTCGCGCCGATCGAGTTTACCATGCGCTTGTCCGACTATGGCGCGCTGGGTGGTTATATGGACCGTGTGCAGCGGGTCGAAGAGGTCGATATGCGCACCGCGCGGCGGGTTCCGCCCGCCAAGGGCCAGCCCGATCCTGCCAACCGCGCCCATTACCGCTGGCCACGCGAATGAGCGTTCAGGCGGTTCTGCTGGGCGATGGCCGATTGCATCTGACCCAAGGCCCTATCGACCTTGTGGTGGATTGCGATATCGCAGCGCGGCAGGCGGGCTTCGACGCGGCCCATGCGTGTTTCACCGGCCTGCTGGACGACCTTGTGCGCGAGTTGCCGACGCTGCGCGCGCCCATGACGCCGGGGGGCACCACCGCCGTCACCGGGTCAACCGCGCTGCGCATGGTCGCGGCGGTGCGCCCCCATGCGGGCCGTTTCGTCACACCGATGGCCGCTGTTGCCGGGGCCGTCGCCGATACGGTGCTGGCGGCGATGTGCGCTGCCCTGCCGCTGCGCCGCGCCTATGTGAATAATGGCGGCGATATCGCGCTGCATCTGGCAGAGGACGCGCGTTTCACCATCGCCATCAGCGATCAGGCCGGCACGGGGCTGGGGCGGATTACCGTGACCGGCGCGGACGGGATCTGCGGGATCGCGACCTCTGGGCGGCACGGGCGCAGCCACTCGCTTGGGATCGCCGATAGCGTGACGGTGCTGGCGCGCTCTGCCGCGCAGGCCGATGCAGCAGCGACGCTGATTGCCAACGCGGTGGACCTGCCCGGCCATCCCGCGATCCGCCGTGTTCCGGCGCATGACCTTTCCCCCGATAGCGATCTTGGTGCGCGCCTTGTCACGACCGGCTGCGACCCGCTGCCCATCCGCGATATAGGCCGCGCGCTTGCAGCCGGGACCGCCTGCGCCGATACAATGCGCCGCGCCGATCTGATCCATTCCGCCGCTTTGTTTCTACAGGGCCAATCCCGACTTAGCGGCCCTTTGCCCTCACTGCCCCACCGGAGCCTGACCCATGCCTGACATCCGCCTGCGCAAAACCGTGCTGAGCCGCGAAGACATCTTTCACGAAGGCGGCCCGGCCGCAGACACACCGCATCTGCGCGGCTCGATCCTTGCGATCATCGAAAACCCCTTTGCCGGGCGCTATGCCGAGGATTTGCAGCCCTTCATGGAAGACCTGAAGCCGCTGGGGCTGGAGATGGCCCGCAAACTGGCCGATGCGCTTGGCGGACCGGCGGCAATTCAAGGCTATGGCAAGGGTGCGATTGTGGGCGAAGCGGGGGAATCGGAACATGGCGCGCTGTGGCATGTGCCGGGCGGTTACGCGATGCGCGAACTTCTGGGCGATGCCAAGGCGATTGTGCCCTCGACCAAGAAGGTCGGCGGCGCCGGGGCGCGGCTGGACGTGCCGGTGACGCATATCAACGCCTCTTACGTGCGCAGCCATTTCGACGCGATCGAAGTGGGCTGCAACGATGCGCCGCGCGCCAATGAGCTTGCGCTGGCGCTGGTGATGACAACAGGCCCGCGTATCCATGACCGGATGGGCGGGCTTGCGGCGGAGGACATTACTGGCGAGGACGGGCTGCGATGAAGGCGCGCTCTGCATGAAAGCCAAATTGCGCAAGCTGCTCGTCACCGTCGAGGACACCCACCGCGAGGGCGGACGCGCCATCGCCCCGCCCACGCGCAAGGCCGTGGCGGTTGCGGTGATCGCCAACCCCTATGCGGGGGGGTATGCCGATGACCTGACGGAGTTGATCGACATCGGCGCGGAACTTGGCGCCCTGCTGGGCGAGAAATGCGTCGCCGCGCTGGGGATCGCGCCAGAAGCCGCACAAAGCTATGGCAAGGCGGCGATGGTCGGCGCCGCGGGGGAACTGGAACATGCCGCCGCGATCCTGCATCCGGCGCTTGGCGCACCGCTGCGGGGCACGGTTGGCGGCGGCGCGGCGCTGGTGCCCTCCTCCAAGAAGATGGGCGGGCCGGGTCAGCCATTGGACGTGCCGCTGGGCCACAAGGACGCCGCCTATGTGCGCAGCCATTTCGACGCAATCGAAACCCGGCTGCACGATGCCCCGCGTGCGGGCGAAATCATGGTCGCGGTGGCCGTCACCGATAGCGGCCGCCCCCTGCCCCGCGTCGGCGGTCTGCGCGCCGAAGATGCGATTGGCGCGGACGGGCTGCGCTGACCGGAACGCGGGCCGCGCAAGACAGAAGAAAGGGACCGATATGAGCTTCATTCGTAACGCCTGGTACGTGGCCGGATGGTCCAGCGCCTTTGGCGAGGCACTCAGCCCGCTGGAAATCACCGGCCAGCGGCTTGTGATGTTTCGCGCTTCGGACGGGCGCGTGATCGCGTTGGAAGACCGCTGCCCGCATCGCCTGCTGCCCCTGTCGAAAGGCAAGCGCATCGGCGATACGGTGCAATGCGGCTATCACGGGATGACCTTTGACAGTGCGGGCAAATGCGTGCGCGTGCCGGGCCAGACCAACCTGCCCTCCAGCGCCTATGTCGATGCGTTCCCCGTCGAAGATCGTCACGGCATCGTCTGGATCTGGATGGGCGAGCCGGAGCGCGCCAACCCGGACGATATTTTCGACCTGCCGCAATTCTCAGATCCCGGCTGGCATGTGCATCATGGCGGCCAGCTGCACATCCGCGCCCATTACCTGAACGTGGCCGAAAACCTCGTGGACCCGGCGCATGTCAGCTTCGTGCATCCGACGACCCTGGGCAATTCGGCGTCAGAGAACGTGCCGGTGCATGTCTCTACCTCTGGCGATGTGCTGCGCGCATGGCGCTGGATACGCGACGCGCCGCCCATCGGGTTCTTCCAGAAATTCGGCGGGTTCAGCGGCAATGTGGACCGCTGGCATTACTACGACCTGCACATGCCTTCGACGGCGGTGATTGATTTCGGCTCCATCGCGACAGAGGAAGCCTGCCCGGAGGAGGAGCGCGACCGCGGCGTGCGGATTTTCGCGCTGCATTTCGTGACCCCGGTGACCGAGGATTATACGATCGACCACTGGATGCACTTGCGTAACACGGCGCAGGGGGATGACGCGGCATCGGACCAGATGGATGCGATGTTCCGCGTCGCCTTTGACGAGGACAAGCAGGTGCTGGAAGCGATCCATGCAGAAGAGCAACGCCCGCAAAAGCGCAAACCGATCCGCATTGCCATCGACAAGGCCCCCAATGTCTATCGCAAACGCATCCGCGACCTGATCGAGGCCGAACGGACCGAAGATTTGGGCGCGCCCGAGGGACCGGCCTATGTGATGCACGACTAGGCACGCCGGCAGCGGCGATCCGGCCCGGCAGGACGGGGCGAAGGGAGAACGCGATGACCGACACAGACATCCGGCCAAATGAAACCGCGGTTCGGCTGGCCCCCGCGGGGGACGCGCAGCTGCGTTTCATCGGCACCATCCACACGCCCTGGACAGACCGCAAGGACTGCCCGCGTCAGGGGCGCCATGACGGGCCAATCTGCCGACTAGTGCTGGACCCGGTCTGGCAACCTGCCTTGACCGGGCTTGAGGCCTATCCGCAGATCGAGGTGCTGTATTGGCTGGACCGCAGCCGCCGCGACCTGGTGACACAAAGCCCCAAAAGCGATGGCAGCATCACCGGGACATTCGCCTTGCGGTCCCCCGTGCGGCCCAATCCCATCGGCGTGTCACGGGTACGGCTTGTCGGCATCGACGGGCCAGAGGTCTTGGTGCGGGGGCTGGATTGCCTCGACGGCACGCCCCTTATCGACATCAAGCCGGATCGCTGCGCCTTCAGCCCGCAAGTGCCGCCCAAACCGGGCGACACTGGCTAGGGTCAGTCTGCCGGGGCGCGCTTGCGCCAGAGCGCAAAGAAGGTGCAGACCGCCGCAAACGCATCCACGGCAACCAGCGCCAACAGCAGCGCGTCAGGCACCGGATCGCTGCCAATCCGCGCGGCGGAGACGCCCATTGCGACGATAATACCAAGCAGAACGGCCCACGCGATACTGCGCCAGCCGGTCCACAGACCCGCCGCTGCAAGAACGGCCAGCCCGGTGTAGAACACCTCTCCTGCCCCGGCAAAGCCGATGAAGATCAGGTGCAGCACCGCCGCTGCCATCATCCCAAGCGCCGCGAGACGCAGTAATCCATTACGCATGTCAGATACTCCCTGCGGCGCAGTTACACGAAATCGACGAACTTGTTGAAGGGCATTTCCCGAAGGCGCGTCCCCGTCGCCGCAAAGATCGCCCCGGCCAGCGCAGGCGCGGCGGGGGGCACTGGCGGCTCGCCGATCCCCAGCACCCGGTCGCCGTTTTCGAGACCGCGCACCATGATCTCGGGGCATTGCGGCAGGCGCATCCCCTCGAAGCTGTAGTAATTGTCCTGATCGGCAACGCCGTCGGTATAGGTGATCTCGCAGTTCATCGCGTGACCAAGGGCAAAGATCACCCCACCCTGCACGAGGTTCTCGAAATTCACCGGATCGACGACAGTGCCGACTTCGGCGGCGACCCAGACCTTGTCGATCTTGATGCCGTCCTCGGTCGCGGTGACTTCGACGATTTCCGCTGTCGGAACGCCGAACGACTTGGTGAAGGCGATGCCGCGCCCTTTGCCATTGCCCATCGGTCCGGACCAATCGGCCATCTCGCCCACGGCTTCCAGCGTCTTGCGCGTGACGTCGTCGCTGGCAAGGCGCAGCCGTTCTTCCAGCGGGTCGGTCCCGGCGGCATGGATCAGTTCATCCAGCGCGGCGTTGTAGAAGAACCCATTGGTCGATGCCCCAACCGATCGCCACGAACTCAGCGGTGCGAGCGGTGCGGCACGGTAGCCCGTGACCCGGTGATTGGGGATCGCAAAAGGCTGTTCGAACGCGCCCGCGACGATCTGGCTGTCAGGCCCCGAAGCGGGCAACCCCTGCCGCCCCATCTGACTGGTAATGACCGACGGCATGGCGATGCCCAGATCGAAGCTTTCGACCTTGCCATCCGCCACCGTGCCACGCGCCCGCGCCATGGCGATCTGGCGGGTGTAATCATGGGTCATGTCCATTTCGCGCGAATAGGTCAGCTTGACCGGCGTGCCCTTCATCTGCATTGCGATTTCGGTCGCCTGACGCACCACGTCATCTTCCAGACGATGCCCGAAAGAGCCCCCCATCATCAGCACGTGAATGATGACATTCTCTGCCGGAATGCCGGTGATCCGGCTGACATTGGTCTGGGTAAAACGCGGAATTTGCGTCCCGGTCCAAATTTCCACCTTATCGTCATCGACGCGCACAATGGCGTTGATCGGCTCCAACGGGGCATGGGCAAGATACGGCGCGCGGTATTCGGTTTCGATCGCACTGCCTGCTTCCAGCGCGGCGTCCATGTCGCCATCATCGCGCACACGGCTGTCCTGCGCTTCCTCGGTGAAGGCCGCATCCAGCGCCGCCCAGTGCCCGTCCATCTCGGCGGGCATGGCGCTGTCTTCCCATTCGGCCTCGACCAGCGCTGCGGCCTGAAAGGCGCGCCATGTGTTGTCGGCCACGATCCCGACACCGCCGGTGATCGGCACCACATCCCGCACGCCGCGCATCTTCAGCGCCTCGGTCCCGTCAAAGGATTTGATCCCCGCGCCCTGCGCCGGGTTCAGCAGCACCGTCGCGTGCAGCATCCCGTCCACCGCCGCGTCGATCCCGTAGTCTTGCGTGCCCGTGCATTTCGCGCGCATGTCGATCCGCTGCATCGGTTTGCCGATATAGCGCCACGTGGATGGATCGCGCAGCGGCACATCCTGCACCGGGCGCATCTGCGCCACATCCGCGATCAGATCGGTATAGGCGACCTGTGTGCCGTCCGGCAGAATGACCTGCCCCGCGTCAGTCTGGCACGCGCTGGCGGAGACCCCGGCCCGCACGGCCGCCGCCTGTTTCAGCGTCTCGCGGGCAGAGGCCCCCGCCGCGCGCAGCTTGACGAATTGATCGGCCACGGTGGTCGAGCCGCCGGTGATCTGCACCCCGGCCGTTTTCATCACCGCATTGACCGCGCCAATGGTCAGGTCTTGCATCGTGCCCGCCTCCGGCACGAAGAATTCCGCCGCCTCGGTGGACAGCGCGGTGTTCCAATAGGCGGGCGATGGCATACCCGGATCGACCATGACCGCGTCGAGATCGACATCGAGTTCCTCGGCGATCAGCGCGGCCTGCACGTGGTAGACGCCCTGCCCCTTATCGGCGCGCGGGGTGATCAGCGTGATCCCCTCACGCGTCAGTTTGACATAGGGGGTCAGCGCGGCCTCGCCCTGTGCCAGATCGGCGCTAAGCGGGTTCGCATGCGGTTTGCGCACGGTATAGGTGCCAAAGGCGATACCGCCCGCGACGGCCACCGATCCCACAAGAAATCCACGGCGGGTGATTGTTCCAAGACGGCTCATGCTCAGGCCCCCTTCAGGTTAGCGGCGGCTGTTTTCACCGCGGCGCGAATGCGGGGATAGGTACCGCAGCGGCACAGGTTTCCGCCCATTGCGGCGTCGATATCCTGATCGGATGGCGACGGGTTGTCCGCCAGCAGCGCCGCGGCCTGCATGATCTGCCCCGACTGGCAATAGCCGCATTGCGCGACCTGATGTTCGACCCAGGCCGCTTGGACCGCATGCAGGTTGTCTGGTGTTCCAAGCCCCTGGATCGTCGTAATCTCGGCCCCTTCAGCATCGGCGGCCCATGTCTGACAAGACCGCACGGCCGTTCCGTCCAGATGGATTGTGCAGGCCCCGCATTGCGCGACGCCGCAGCCATATTTCACCCCGGTGATCCCCAATTCGTCCCGCAGGACCCACAGCAAGGGCATGTCATCCTCGACATCCACCTCATGCGTTACGCCGTCGACCGTCAGTTTCATGGCAGGCTTGCTCCTTCGCTAGCGCGTTTGAGCACAAAATAGGCAAAAGCGCCCATAAGCATAGTTGCAAAGGATGCCAATATGATAACAAACCGCGCCAAACTGCCGAGATGCGCTGCGTCAGGCCGCCGCCGGGGACTCCGGCTCTGGTGACAAGCGGCGCGCGACGAGCGCGCTCAATGCGACCAACAGCGCCGCTACGGCAAGGCACAGGCCAAGTCCGCCGGTCTGATAGGCCGCGCCGGACAGGACCGTGCCCACAAGCCGCCCGCCAGCATTCGCCATATAGTAAAAGCCGACATCCATTGTCACCCGTTCCGACCGGGTAAAGGCGAGGATCAGATAGGAATGCAGCGCAGAGTTCACGGCAAAAAGCGCGCCAAAGCCCAGAAGCCCGGCAATCAGCAGCGCGGTCAGCCACGGGGCGGGCTGCGGCGTCAGGAATACTGCTCCGGCCAGCACTGCGGGGATGACGCTCAGCATCAGCGCCCAGACCTGCGCCGCGGAGATGAGATCGGCCAAGCCGCGCTCCTTCGCGCGCAGCATCCGTGGCGCGTTGGCCTGCACGGCCCCGTACAGGATCGTCCAAACCGCCATGAAGCTGCCAATCGTGAAGAACGCGGTGCGGTTGCCGGCCGCGCTGCCGTCTGACAGGACCGCGTAGAAATAGATCGGGATACCGACGACGAACCAGACATCGCGCGCCCCGAACAGGAACACCCGCGCCGCCGATAGCCAGTTGACGTTGGCGGATTTTGAAAAGACCTCGGTGAACTTCGCGCCTTTTCGGCCACGTGGCAGCCCCGGCGGCATGAAGGCCATGACCGCGACAAGGATCACCGCCAGCACCGCCGCCATGCCCAGCACCGCCCAGATGAATCCGACCCCGGCCAGCAATGCCGCGCCCAGCAGGAACCCTACGCCCTTGACCGCGTTCTTTGACCCGGTCAGCACCGCGACCCAGCGAAACAGCCCGTCCCCTTCGGCCGGGGCAAGAAGCTTTACCGCCGATTTGGAAGACATCTTGGCCAGATCCTTGGCGACCCCGCTCAGACCCTGAACCAACATCACAAAGATGACAGAGGCGGTCAGCGTCCAGCCCGGATCAAGCTGCGTAAGCGCCAGCAGCGCGACGATCTGAAGGCTCAGCCCCGCGTAAAGCGTCGATGTCAGCCCAAAGCGCGCAGCGATCCACCCGGCGGCAAGGTTCGTGACCATGCCCGCGATCTCGTAAAGCACAAAGAGATAGGCCAACTGCACGGGGCTGAAGCCTTCTTCGTGGAAGTGCAGCAGCACCAGCATCCGCAGCGCGCCATCGGTCAGCATGAACGCCCAATAGGCAGCGGTGACGGCGATATAGGCGGACATGCCTGTGGGGCGGCTCATCTGAACTCTCCTGACTGGGTCGGGGTGTCGGCGCGCGGGCGGGCCGCCTCGCTAGAGGCTGCGCGCGACCATTTGGGCCACATCGACCAGACGATGCGCATAGCCCATTTCATTGTCGTACCAGACATACAGCTTTACCTGCGTGCCATTGATCACCATGGTCGAGGGCGCATCCACAATGCCGGACCGGGTGTCATTGGTGTAATCGGCGGATACAAGCGGGCGGGTTTCATAGCCCAGAATGCCGTGCAGCGGGCCCTGGGACGCGGCTTCGAGAGCGGCGTTGACCTCTTCGACAGTGGTGGCGCGCTCGACCTCGAAGACGCAATCGGTGATCGAGGCATTCAGCAGCGGCACACGTACCGCATGGCCGTTCAAACGCCCCTTGAGTTCGGGATAGATCAGCGTGATCGCGGTGGCCGATCCGGTGGTGGTCGGGATCAGCGAATTGAGCGCAGAGCGCGCGCGCCGCAAATCCTTGGCCGGACGATCCACGATGGTTTGCGTGTTGGTCACGTCATGGATCGTCGTGATCGACCCGTGCCTGATCCCGAAGGTTTCGTGGATCACCTTGACCACCGGGGCAAGGCAATTCGTCGTACAACTGGCCGCCGTGACGATGCTGTGCTCGGCCGGATCATAGCTGTCTTCGTTCACGCCCATCACGATATTCGCGGTCTCGCCATCCTTTACCGGCGCGGAGACCACGACCTTCCTGACCCCGGCTTCGAAATACGGGGCCAGCTTGGCCTCTGTCTTGAACACGCCGGTGCAGTCGATCACCACATCGACGCCGTCCAACGGCAGATCCGCCAGATTGCGCGTGCCGACGAACGGAATGCGCGTGCCGTTGATCGTGATCGCGTCGGCATCATGCGCGAAGTCGGCCTCCCAGCGTCCATGCACCGTGTCGAATTCCAGCAGATGCGCATGCATCTCGGGATCGCCCACCGCGTCATTGATCCACGCGATGGTCGCGCCCTGTTCCAACAGCGGACGGATCGCGAGTTTTCCGATCCGCCCCATCCCGTTTACAGCAAAAACCGTCATGCGTTTTCTTCGGCTCCGATGAAGGCGATGTCGTCCACGGCTTTTTGCAGCGACATACGGTCAAGCTCTGCCAGCGACAGGGCGGAAAAGGCGAGAATTCTGTTGCGCAGCAAACCATAGGCCTGCTGGAAGGCGAGCATCTTTTGCGCGTCGGTGCCTTCCGCCTTGACCGGATCGGGCACACCCCAATGGCCGCTGATCGGCTGGCCGGGCCATGCCGGGCATTCCTCGTTCGCGGCCTGATCGCAGACGGTAAAGACGAAATCGAAGACCGGCGCGCCATCGCCCTGATATTCTTCGATCGACTTGGAGCGCAGCGGACTGACGTCATAGCCCTTGCTTTCCAGCAATTCGAGCGCGAAGGGATTGGGCGCGTCGCCGGGCCGGACACCCGCGGAATAGACGTCGAACCGGTCGCCGCCCTCTTTGCGCAGGATCGCTTCGGCGAAAAGCGACCGGGCGGAATTTCCCGTGCAGATAAACAGAACCTTCAAGGCGGTATCGGTCATTGGATCATCTCCAGTTAGCAACGTCTGCATGACGGGCGGGCACAGATCGGCCCGGCCGCGACAGCAGTCTCGGAACAGGTAGTCGAAAGTGTCGTAGACCTCGATCATGTCAGTTGAGTAACGCAGCGAAGTGCCCACGCGTTTTTGCGTGACCAGCCCCGATTGCATCAGTGTCGACAGATAGCTCGACAGGGTGCTGGCCTTCAGCCCCAGAACGGACGCGATTTCCCCCGCCGGCATCCGGTGGGGATAGCGCCGCACAAGCAGCCGAAAGATCGCCAACCGCGTCGGGTGGCCAAGGATAGACAGACGATTCGAGACTTCAATTTCCATATTTCTCGAATATGTGAAATAGAAGCATGGGACAAGCAAAATAACGGGCGCACCCTGCCCCGGCGCGCCCGTGTATCTGGTGGCGGCCAAAACCCGAGGGCTGGCCGCGCTATCTTGTTGAAATCTGTGGTGTCAGGCGTTGTTGCGCGGGATCAGCATCTGCGCGCGGTCCCCGGCACGGGCAAGCGCGGCGTGATACTCATCCTCAAGCCGGGACACATAGGCCTCGACCGGCATCCGGCTGTCGACCGCCCCGATCCCCTGCCCGCATCCCCAGATATCCCGCCATGCTTTCTTCTTCTCATCCCGGTCGGAGCCAAAGCTCATCTTGCTGGGATCGGCTTCCGGCAGGTTTTTCGGGTCCAGCCCCGCGGCTTCGAGGGAGGGCGCAAGATAGTTGCCATGCACGCCGGTAATCAGGTTGGTATAGACGATATCTTCCGCGCCATATTGCACGATGGCGTCCTTATAGGGATCGACGGCGTTCGCTTCATCAGCTGCGATGAAGGCAGACCCCATATAGGCGAAATCGGCCCCCATCGCCTGCGCCGCGAGGATTGCGCCCCCCGTCGCGATGGACCCGGACAGCGCCAGCGGGCCGTCAAAGAAGCTGCGGATCTCCTGAACAAGCGCGAAGGGCGACAATTCCCCCGCATGGCCGCCCGCCCCGGTGCAGACCGCAATCAGCCCGTCGGCGCCCTTTTCCAGCGCCTTTTCCGAAAACCGGCGATTGATCACGTCATGCATGACCGTGCCGCCATAGGAATGGATCGCGTCGTTCACGTCGGGCACCGCGCCCAGCGACGTAATGACCAGTGGCACTTTGTATTTCACGCAAAGGTCCACATCCGCCATCAGCCGGTCATTGGTCTTGTGTACGATCTGGTTCACCGCGAAAGGCGCAGAAGGCCGATCCGGGTTCTTGGCGTCATAGTCGGCCAGTTCGGTGGTGATCCGGTCCAGCCACTCGTCCAGCAGCGCCTGGGGACGCGCGTTCAGCGCCGGGAAAGAGCCGACAATTCCCGCCTTGCACTGGGCGATGACGAGTTCCGGCCCCGATACGATGAACAGCGGGCTGCCGATCACGGGGATACGCAATTTCGAGGTCAACTCTTGTGGCGTCATGGTGGTCCCTCCCTTGGACATGTCGGGGAGATCATGTGTCTGCCGCAAAGCGCCTGCAAGTATCTGGTGTGGTTACGTTCCGTCAACTCGCGGTGCGAAGATGGGCGGATCGAAGACGGTGATCGGCGGCACCGGTCCGGTCCAGCGGGCGGCATCGACTTGCGCGGAATGGGCGGCGGGGCTTTGGCTGAAGGTGCTGGTGCGCAGGTCATGGGTCAGGACATTTGGATTGCCGTGGCGGTCCCGCGCGTGCGGCGCGTCGAAATCGGGATCGTACCAGGCCCCGGTCCACAGGAAGACGCAGCCGCGCGCGATATCCGGTGTCAGCCGCGCGCCCGCTAGGCAGCGCCCCCGGTCATTGAACAGCTCCACCACATCGCCATCGGCAATGCCGCGATCACGCGCGTCCTCGGGGTGGATCAGAACAGGTTCGCGCCCCGCCACTTTCTGCGAGCGGCTCAGATCGCCATTGTCAAACTGGCTGTGCAGCCGCGTCGCCGGTTGCCCCGAAAGCAGCGCCAGCGGGTAGCGCTCTGCCAGCCCGGCCTGCCGATCGCGCGTTTCGCGCCAGACCGCATGGCCGGGGCAATCGGGTGCCGCGCAATCGGCGACGACCTGCGAAAAGAGCTCGATCTTGCCGCTGGGCGTCGCGCGTTTATCGGCGACCGGATCGGCGCGGTAGTCGGCCAGAAAGACCTGATCCGGCGCGGGATCGGGCAGCACGACGATATCGCCCGTGCGGAACTCCTCCCACTCCGGCAGGTGAAGGCCCCGGCGCTCTGCCGCGCTTTGCGTTTGCGCCCAGAGGCGGCGCAGCCAGCCCTCCGTGTCCAGCCCTTCGGTGAAGGCGTCGCGCGTGCCAAGCCGGTCCGCCAGATCGGTATAAATCTCATACTCGGTGCGCGCCTGCCCCGGTGGCGGCACCAGACGGGGCATCGGCACCAGTACATTGTCGGTTTTGCCCGCGCCGAAATCCTCCCGCTCTGTCGCGGCGGCGACAGGCAGAACGATATCGGCATGGCGCGCGGTGGCCGTCCAGTTGATCTCGTTCACGATGACGGTTTCGGGGTACTGGAACGCCCGCCGCAAGCGGTTGAGATCCTGATGGTGGTGGAACGGGTTGCCGCCCGCCCACCACAGCAGCCGCGTATCGGGGAAGATGCGGTCCCGCCCTTCGGCCCGGTAGGCCCCGCCGGGGTTCAGCAGCATTTCTGCGATCATCGCCACCGGGATTTGTTCGGCAATCGGATTGGTGCCCTGTGGCAGCGCCCCCCACGGGACCGGCCGCGTAATCGCCCCGACATGGCCGTTGACCGCGTATCCCACCGTATAGCCGCCGCCGGGCAGTCCGATTTGCCCCAGCATCGCCGCCAGCGTGACCACTGCGAAAAGCGGCTGCTCCCCCCAATCGGCGCGTTGCAGGCCAGCCGCGCAGGTGATGAGCGTGCGGCCCCCGGCCATCTGCCGCGCAAGACGGCGCAGGCGGTCCGGGTCGAGGCCGGAAATCGCGCCCGCCCATTCGGCCGATTTGGGCTGCCCGTCATCGGCCCCGGTCAAATAGGCCTCCACCCGGTCGAACCCGGTTGTGTAGCGGTCCAGAAATGCCCTGTCGTGCAGCCCTTCGACCAGCAGCGTATGCGCAAGCGCCAGCATCACCGCCACATCCGATCCGGGGCGCGGTGCCAGCCACTCGGCGTTCATGTCATCGGCCATATCGCCGCGAAACGGGCTGAGATTTACACAGCGGACACCCCGCGCCGCGCAGTCTTTCAGCGCTTGCGGAATGCGGTGAATCGCGTTGCCACCGTCGCAGATTTGCATGTTGCGCAGCGCCAGCCCGCCAAACGCCACGATCAGATCCGTGTGCCGGGCGATGACCGGCCAGCGCGTCGCCTCTGCCAGATGCTGCCGGAACCCGCCGCCCAGTATATGCGGCATCGTCACCAGCGCGGCGTTATAGCTGTAATTCCCGTCGGACCCGACAAACCCGCCCACCGAATTCAGGAAGCGTTTGAGCTGGCTTTGCGCGTGGTGAAACCGCCCCGCACTGCCCCATCCATAGCTTCCCGCGAAAATCGCCTCATTGCCGTGATCCTTGCGTACACGGGTGAGGTCGCCGGCGATCAGGTCGAGCATCTCGGACCAGTCGAGTTCCACGAACGGATCTTCGCCGCGCGTGCCGCGCCGCCCCTCCAGCCAGCCCTTGCGCACTGCCGGGCGCAGCACGCGGGCGCGCCCGCCAAGGCTGGCCGCCATGTTGTCGTTCAGCGCAGACGGGGACGGGTCGGCAGGATGCGGCGCGATGTCGGTGATGCGGCCGCCTTGCGTCCGGACCAGCCCAAGCCCCCAGTGGTTCGATGTCAGTTGCCGTGTCATGGGCGCACCGTGGCATAGCGGCCAGGCGTTGTCATTGCCCCTTTCGACTTCGCCGCGCGGGCTTCATAGTGGCGCACGAACCGTGGCGGCACTGGCCGCAGAACACGGCGCTGCGCGAATATCGGACCGAGGAGAGGATGATGGCGAAAGTTGCGTTTCTGGGATTGGGGGTCATGGGCTACCCGATGGCGGGGTATCTGGCAAAGGCCGGGCATGAGGTGACGGTGTATAACCGGACACAGGCCAAGGCAGAGGCATGGGTCAAGGAGCATGGCGGCACGGCAGCGGCAACGCCGCGCGCGGCAGCCGAAGGCGCGGAATTCGTGATGGCCTGCGTCGGCAATGACGATGATCTGCGCGCCGTTTGCACGGGCCCGGATGGCGCGCTTGCAGGCATGGACAAGGGCAGCGTCTTTGTCGATCACACGACGGTGTCGGCCAAGGTCACGGCAGAGCTTTACGACGTCGCAAAGGCGGCGGGCGTCGGTTTCGTGGATGCGCCGGTCTCTGGCGGTCAGGCGGGGGCCGAGAATGGACAGCTTGTGGTCATGTGCGGCGGCGATGCCGAGGTCTATGACCGGGCCGCACCGATGATCGACGCCTATTCCAAACTGTGCAAACGCTTGGGCGAGAGCGGCGCGGGGCAGTTGACCAAGATGGTCAATCAGATCTGTATCGCAGGTCTGGTGCAGGGCCTGTCCGAAGGCTTGCATTTTGCCCAGAAGGCCGGGCTGGATGGGCGCGCGGTGGTCGAGGTGATCGGCGGCGGCGCGGCAGGCAGCTGGCAAATGGTCAACCGGTTTGAAACCATGCTGGATGACGAATTCGACCATGGCTTCGCCGTGGACTGGATGCGCAAGGATTTGGGCATCTGCCTTGATACGGCGGATGAAAACGGGGCGAGCCTGCCGGTCACGGCGCTGGTCGATCAGTTCTACAAGGATGTCCAGAAGATCGGCGGCGGGCGCTGGGACACGTCCTCGCTGATCAAACGGCTGCGCGCGCTCGACGGCTGAGGCCGCGCGATCCGGACCAAGGAATGGCGATGGGAAACCGGCCCGGTTTCCCATCCTTTCAAATGCCTCTCCGGGCCGGGCCCGCAATCCGGCACGGATTGCGACCGGAAACCGGGTCGGTTTCCGGCCCCCGCTAACCGGCCAGCGACGGCAGCCAGAGCACGATCGACGGGAAGGCCACCAGCAGCGCAATCGTCACCGCATCGGCGATGAAGAACGGAGTCACGCCCTTGAACACATCCTGCACGCTGAGGTCTTCGCGCACGCCCGCCACAACGAAGCAGTTCAGGCCAATGGGCGGCGTGATCAGACAGAACTCCGCCATCTTGACCACCAATATCCCGAACCAGATCGCGCACATCGGGCCGGACATGCCAAAGGCGCTGTCGGCGGCCGCGACGGTTTCACCCCCGTTGAGCGCCATCACCGCCGGGTAGACCACCGGCAGCGTCAAAAGCAGCATCCCGATGGCGTCCATGAACATCCCCAGCACCGCATAGGCCAGCAGGATACAGACAAGGATCAACATCGGAGACATCTCCAGCGACGTGATCCAGTCGGCAAAGGCATCGGGCAGCTTGGCAAAGCCCAAAAAGCGTACATAGATCAGCACGCCCCAGATGATGGTGAAAATCATCACGGTCAGCTTTGCGGTTTCCAGCAGCGCGGCCTTCAGTTCGGGCCAGCGCATCCCCCGCAGCATCGCCATGCAGAAGATGATGAACGCGCCAATCGCGCCACCTTCTGTCGGGGTGCCCCATGCGTCTCCGAACGGGTTGTAGACGAAGAAGATGATGATGATCACCACCGCTACGATCGGCAAGGCGGGCGGCAGTGCGGCGAAGCGCTGGCTCCAGGTATAGCCGCGCACCGGCGGGCCGACGTTTTTGAAGACAAGCGCGATGCCGATGATGATCGCCGCATAAACCACTGCGGAAAACGCGCCGGGAATAAAGCCGGCCAGCAGCAGCTTGCCCACATCCTGTTCGACGATGATCGCATAGATCACCAGAATGGCCGATGGCGGGATCAGCGAGGCCAGCGTGCCCCCTGCCGCCACGACCCCGGCCGCGAATTGCTTGTTATAGCCGATCTTGAGCATCTCGGGGATCGCGATGCGGGCAAAGACAGCCGCCGTCGCCACCGAGGCGCCAGAAACCGCCGCGAACCCGGCGGTGGCGAAAACGGTTGAAACAGCCAGCCCCCCCGGCACCCACGCGAACCAGCGCTTGCAGGCCTCGAACAGGGCGGAGGTCAGCTTGGCGTGATAGGCCAGATAGCCGATCAGGATGAAGACGGGGATCAGCGACAACACGTTGGAGCTGACCTTCGATTGCGGGATCGACCCGGCGATCTGCATGGCCTTGCCCAGCGCACCGTCCCAGACCTCGCGCCGTTCGTTCCAGTACAGGAACTTGTCCGTCGCATATTTGGCGCGGTCCCAGAACACCCACGTGATGCCGACAAATCCGGCCAGACCCGCCGCGAAGGCGACCCGCATGCCCAGAAGAACAACGACCAGCATGCCGGCAGTGACCCAAAGGCCAATCGTAATCGTATCCATCAGTCGGCCCCTTCCACGGAAGACGCTTCGAGCCGCGCCTGTTCCGCCACGGACATTTGCAACGGCACAGCGGCGGGCGTTTCAAGCCCCAGGACCAGTGCGCGGGCATATCCCCAGATTTGCAGGATCAGCCGGGCGATCAGCACGAAAAGCGCCACCGGCACCACCAGCTTGGCGGGCCAGACGGGCAGGTAAATGTCAGTTGTACTGTCGCGCGAACACAGGGGCCGCGAACAGTCGAAGGAGCGGGCGAAATGTTCCCACGCGCCATAGGCCAGTCCAATGGCCAGCACGAGGATCAGCAGGACCGAGATCAGCTCGAAAAACCAAAGCGCCCTGCCCCGTAGCGCGCCCACCAGCATGTCCATGCGGATATGTGCGCCCTCACGCTGCACATAGGACACGCCCATGATCGCGATCAGCGGCATCAGCAATTCAATGATGTCGACATAGCCCTTGGTCGGGAACCCCAGCTTGCGCGAGGCCACGAAGTAGACCGCCAGAAACATCAGCGAGAATACGGCAAAACCACTCAGATATGCACAGAACCGCTCGATCGGCACCAAAGCGCGATCAAAACGGCTGAGCAGGCTGGAATCTTGGAGAACGGCTGCGGAACCGGCCATCTTGCCCCCTGTTCTTTGAAGAAAACTGCGCCCCGCCCCAACGGGGCACCGCCCCCACGAACAAACGCAGAGGCGGTGCCGGGCCGAAGCGCAGCTTAGATTGCGTTATCAGCTTCCGGACTTGGCGTCGGCAAGCGTTTTCACCACCAGGTCATAAAGCTCCTGGCCCGGCAGGCCCTGGGCTTCCATGTCCGCAATCCACGCGTCGCGGATCGGATCGGCGGCCTTGGCACGGAATTCGGAGATCACCTCATCCGAGATCATGACCTTTTCGACACCCTTTTCTTCCAGCACGCTGTCCCAGCGTTTCAGAAGCTCGCCGTAGTTGGCAAGATAATGATCGATCGCTTCGGGAATGGAGCTGTCCAGCGCGGCGCGGTGTTCGTCGCTCAGGTCTTCATAGGCGTCGATATTCACCACAACCGGGCAGTTCACGGTGCCGGGGTTCAGGTTGGCGGTCCACCAGTCAGCCTGATTGATCGTGCCAAAGGACAGGTGCGCGTGCTGCGCGAAGGCCACTGTATCGACCAGCCCGCCTTCCATCGCCTGATAGGCTTCGGTCGCGGTCACAGAGGTCGGCACGCCGCCCACGGCTTCAAACGCCTTGCCGATCCCGCCGGTGGCGCGCACGCGCATCCCGTCGAAATCCGCCAGATCGGTGCGCGCCTCGCCGGTGCCCACGATATTGTATTGCGGCATGGGCGAAGTCATCAGCAGCTTGGCGTTCCACTGGGCCATTTCCTCGGTCGCGGCGGGGTGCGAATACACGGCCTGCGACACAGCCACTTCCTGCGCAAGGTTTTCCACCCCGAGGAACGGCAGTTCCAGTACGGTGATCACGCGGTTCTTGTCGCGGTGATAGCCCGCGCAGAATTGCGCCATTTCGAACGCCCCGATGGAGATCCCGTCAAGGTTCTCGCGGTTCTTGCTGAGCCCGCCATAGCTGACATTCATGGTGAATTCGCCATTGGTCTTTTCAGACACAAGCTCGGCCAGTTTTTCGATATGCTCGGTGAAGGCGCGGCGCTTGCCCCAGACCGAGACATTCCACTCTGTCGCCATTGCATCGGACACGAAGGCAAAGGACATGGCACCAGCGACGGCGCCAACGGCAATCTTGTTCATATGATATCTCCCTTATCTGCGGACCTGTTACCGATCCGCTCGGCCAGACGCTAGCGCAGCACGCCGCCAGTGCCAAGTCGGATCGAATCTCGTGGCACGCGCGCCCAACCACGACCAAAGTCGCGACTCTTGACGCACTGCCCCGGCGGGCGTGGCTCTGCGCCACGCATGTGGCCATGTGCCCCTGCCCGGCTTAACAGTCAACGCAACGATTTTCCGAGACATTTTCAGATTTACAGCAAGAAATTTACAAACCCCGCGCGACTTGGAAAAAACTTTACCAAGAAACCCTTATATTTCTGCGGGTTGTTTCTTTCTTTTCATCGTTCGTTAATATCCAAGTCGACGACGGGGCCGCAGGGACGCCCCCGGCGCATTCGGAAGTCAGAGGGAGGAGCTCCATGTCCAAGACTTATGCCCCACCGGCAGCTATGGCTGCCAACGCCCATGTCAATGCTGCCAAATATGACGAGATGTATGCCGCCTCGCTCGCCGATCCGGATGCGTTTTGGAAAGAACAGGCAGGACGGATCGACTGGATCAAAGACCCGACGCGCATCAAGGATGTAAGCTTCGATCTGGGGAACGTGTCGATCAAGTGGTACGAGGACGGCGTGCTGAACGTCGCCGCCAACTGCATCGACCGCCACCTTGAAACGCGCGGCGATCAGACTGCGATCATCTTTGAACCCGATGATCCCAATGATGCGGCCCAGCACATCACCTATCGCGAACTGCACCGGAATACCTGCAAGATGGCCAATGTCCTCAAGGGCATGGGCGTGGGTAAAGGCGACCGCGTGGTGATCTATCTGCCGATGATCCCGGAGGCCGCCTATGCGATGCTGGCCTGCGCCCGGATCGGTGCGATCCATTCCATCGTGTTCGCGGGCTTCTCGCCTGACGCCTTGGGCGCACGGGTCAATGGCTGCGACGCGAAGGTGGTCATCACCGCCGATGGTGCCCCGCGCGGTGGCCGCGTCACCAACCTGAAAGACAACGTCAACAAAGCGCTGCTGCATGACACCGACGATGTTCAATGCCTGATCGTCAAGCGCACAGGCCAGCAGATCGCGTTCCGCAACGGACTTGATTTCTGGTACGAGGAAGAGGCCGCGAAAGTTGCCGACGATTGCCCGCCAGAGCCGGTGAACGCCGAAGACCCGCTGTTCATCCTGTATACCTCCGGCTCCACCGGCCAGCCCAAGGGCGTGGTGCATACGACGGGCGGTTATCTGGTCTATGCAGCCATGACGCACCAGATCACCTTCGATTACCATGAGGGCGACGTTTATTGGTGTACGGCCGATGTGGGCTGGGTCACAGGGCACAGCTATATCGTTTATGGCCCGCTCGCCAACGGGGCGACGACGCTGATGTTCGAAGGCGTGCCGACCTTCCCGGATGCCAGCCGCTTCTGGCAGGTCTGCGAAAAGCACAAGGTCAACCAGTTCTACACCGCGCCGACCGCGATCCGCGCCCTGATGGGGCAAGGCGACGATTTCGTGACGAAATGCGATCTGTCCAGCCTCAAGCTGCTGGGCACGGTGGGCGAGCCGATCAACCCCGAAGCATGGGATTGGTATTACAACGTGGTCGGCGGCGGCAAATGCCCCATCGTTGACACGTGGTGGCAGACCGAAACTGGCGGCCATTTGATGACCCCCCTGCCCGGCGCACATGCGACCAAACCGGGTGCGGCGCAAAAGCCGTTCTTTGGCGTAATGCCGGTCGTGCTTGATCCGACATCGGGCGAAGAGATCGAAGGCGACGGCGTCGAAGGCGTGCTGTGCATGAAGGACAGCTGGCCCGGCCAAATGCGCACGGTCTGGGGCGACCATGAGCGGTTCGAGAAAACCTATTTCTCGGATTACAAAGGCTACTACTTCACCGGCGATGGGTGCCGCCGCGATGAGGATGGCGACTATTGGATCACCGGCCGCGTCGATGACGTGATCAACGTCTCCGGCCACCGGATGGGCACGGCAGAGGTCGAATCCGCCCTCGTCGCGCACGAGAAAGTCGCCGAAGCGGCCGTTGTGGGCTATCCGCACAACATCAAGGGACAAGGCATCTATTGCTATGTCACGCTGATGACCGGGCAGGAACCCACTGACGAACTGCGTCTGGAACTGCGCAACTGGGTCCGGCAGGAAATCGGCCCGATCGCCAGCCCGGACCTGATCCAGTGGTCACCCGGCCTGCCCAAGACACGGTCCGGCAAGATCATGCGTCGTATCCTGCGCAAGATCGCCGAAAATGACTATGGCAGCCTTGGTGATACGTCGACACTTGCGGACCCGTCCGTGGTCGATGAACTGATTGATAACCGGATGAACCGCTAAGCGGCGGCCGCTATCGGCTGAATACCTGCTCAATCCGCGCGGCGTCTTCGACAGGGGGCGCCGCGTTTCTTTCTGGAGCGCAGACAACCCTAGATTGTTTGCGCCGCCTTAATACCCCCATAGCGCGATAACTTGTTGCCTTGGCCTGCATTTCAACCTAGCGTCGCCCACGTGATATAGCGATTGCGATGGTGATAACCGCTACATAGAAGACGGGCGCATGTCGGGCATCAGCTTTCCCCCACGCGAAATCATTCGCGAACTCCAACGCAGCGAAAGCGCGAGCAGCTTTGAATTCATCGCCCGCACGGGGCTTGTTGTTTCGACCATCCTGATCGGTTGGATGCTGTTCGGGCTGAACTTTCTGATCCTGTGGGTCGCGGCGTATTACGGTGCAGTCGTGTTGGAGAAACTGGCAATCGACCACTTGGCGCGGCAGCCGTCGCGCGCACGGTTCTATCTGGTGGTCGCCGCCGGGTTCCTGGTCGCCTCGGCCTTTGCCACCTTGCCGGTCTATCTGTGGAGCTTCGAAGATCCGGTATGGAAACTGGCCAGCGCAGTACTGCTGGCAGGTGCGTCGGTGAACGTCATCCTGCTGCGGGCCCGCACATGGCAAACAGCGGTCGCCTATCTTCTGCCGATCATATTCAGCTTTCTCGCCATCGCCTTTCAGGTCGCAGAACCCAGTTGGTCTGATCCGCATTTCATCGGCGGTCTGGTGCTGGCGACGGCGATCTGCATGTATTTCTGCATAGCCGTGCGCGAGGCGCAGAATGCCAGCGAACGCCTGATCAACACCCAGACGCAGTTGATGCGCGCACAAAAGGTCGAGGCGCTGTCGACGCTCACCGGCGGAATATCCCATGATTTCATGAATGTGCTTAGCGTTATTCAAGGCAATCTTGAACTGTTGGCCGAAGCGCCCGATGACCGTGAGCGGACGACATTCATCAAGGATGCGCTGCGGGCCACGCGCCGGGGCGCGGACCTGACGGCGCAGCTGAACCTCTATGCGCGCCGCGCCACGCTGTCGCCGGGCCCCGTCGATCCCATCGACGTGGTGGATGATGTAGAAAGCCTCGTGCGGCATGTATTGCCGCCCAATATCTCTTTCGAGACGCAAAAACCCAGCGATATGGGGGATATCATCATTGACGAAAGCGCGCTGAAAGCGGCGCTGATCAACCTGATCGTCAATGCGCGCGATGCAATCCCCGCCAGCGGGCGGATTTCCCTTGAGACATACCGCGTGTCCCCGCATGAGGGCCGCGCTGGCCGGCAGCCGGGCAAACCGATGGTGGTGTTCGAGGTCAGCGATACCGGCACCGGGATCGACCCGGCGGTGATGCCCAAAGTGTTCGATCCGTTCTACACCACCAAGCCCGCAGGCCAAGGCACCGGACTGGGGCTGGCGACGGTTCTGGGCTTTGCCCGGCATTCGGGCGGTGACGTCGCTGTCGAAAGCCAGCCGGGGCGCGGCACCCGCGTCAGGTTGCAGCTTCTGGCCTGATCGGCAGTCAGGGCGGCCGGTTTGCGCGTTTCACGTAAAGGTGGTTATATGAGCTGTCTGCAACGTCCTGCAGGGGCGCGAATATATGCGAACTGAGACCAATAACAGCGCCCCGGATCGGGTTTTGCTGTTGGAAGACAACGCCATCGTCGCATTGGACATGATCGAGCAACTTCGCGCGCTCGGCTTTACGGATGTCGCCTATAGCCCTGTGGTCACCGATGCCCTGGCCGCTTTTGACAAGCAGGCGTTCAAGCTGGCGGTGATCGATATCGGGATGACCGAAGGGACCAGCCAACCTGTCGTCGACCGCGCCAATGACCTTGCCTTGCCGGTCATCCTGACCTCCGGCTATGACGATGCGCATTTGCTGGAAACGGAACCCGACCACTTCGTGTTCCTGCAAAAGCCGGTCTGCGGAACCTCGCTGCAAAATGCGATTTCTCAACTGCTTGGCCCAGCGGGGACCGGTGCCGCTTGATCTCGTTCGTTTGTCGGACCAGTCTGCAAACGTGACCCGTTCGACCTGTCGCAAAGCTGCCATGTCCGCGCTCTAGGATCGCGGCCGATATGCCAAAGGAATACGCTATGCCCTCCTCCCCCTCTTTCTCTCGCCGTACGTTCCTTGCCACCAGCGCCAGTATGCTGGCCGTGCACCCGTTTTCCGTCCATGCGGCGGCGAACCAGGCGCATTTGCGGCTGTTGGAAACCACGGACCTGCACGTCCATGTCTTTCCCTATGACTATTACGGCGACCGCCCGGTCGATACCGTCGGGCTAAGCCGCGTGGCCTCCATCGTGAAGGAAATGCGCGCCGAGGCGACCAATTCGCTGCTGCTGGACAATGGTGACTTCCTGCAGGGCAACCCGATGGGCGATTACATCGCCTATGAGCGCGGCATGAAGGACGGCGATCAGCATCCGATCATCAAGGCGATGAACACAGTGGGCTTCGACGCTGCCACCTTGGGCAACCACGAATTCAACTACGGGCTGGATTTCCTGATGAAATCGCTCGCCGGGGCGGATTTCCCCGTCGTGTCTGCCAACGTGGCACTGGAACAAGGTGGTACTCCGACCGAGGACAAGACGCTGGTTCCGCCTTATGTGATTCTGGACCGCGTGGTGACGGACGGCTCTGGCCAGTCGCACCCGATCAAGGTCGGTCTGATCGGCTTTGTGCCGCCGCAGATCATGGCATGGGACCGCCGCCATCTTGAGGGCAACGTGCGCGCCCGAGACATCGTCGAGACCGCAGCCGCCTTCGTGCCGCAGATGAAGGAAGCGGGCGCGGATATCATCGTGGCGCTCAGCCATTCGGGCATCGCGGGGGCCAATGCAGAGGACGGGATGGAAAACGCCTCTGTCCCGCTGGCCGCGATTGACGGGATCGACGCGGTTCTGACCGGTCACCTGCACGCCCCCTTCCCCGGCCCCCGCTTTGAAGGGCTGGACATGGTCAATGCCACCGACGGCACGATCCACGGCAAACCCGCGGTAATGGGCGGGTTCTGGGGCTCTCACCTTGGGGTGATCGACCTGATGCTGGAACGGGACGGGTCCGGTTGGCGTCTGGTGGCGCATAGTTCGGAACTGCGCTCGGTCTCGCGCCGGAACGAGGACCGGTCCGTGACCGCGCTGGTGGATGACGATGCCGAAGTGCTGGCCTCGGTCCAGCAAGAGCATGACGAGACGCTGGCCTATGTCCGCCGCGCCGTGGGCAAGACCTCGGCCCCGCTGCATTCCTATTTCGCGCTGGTCGCGGACGACCCGTCGGTCCAGATCGTGTCGAACGCGCAGAAGTGGTATATCGCGCAGATGATGGAGGGCACCGAATACGAGGGCCTGCCCATCCTGTCCGCAGCGGCCCCGTTCAAGGCAGGCGGGCGCGGCGGCCCAGATTATTACACCGATGTGCCGATTGGCGATGTGGCGATCAAGAATGTCGCCGACCTTTACCTTTATCCCAACACGGTGCGCGCGGTGCTGGTGACCGGCGCGCAGGTGAAGGACTGGCTGGAGCGGTCAGCGGGCATGTTCAACATGGTGGAGCCGGGCAAGGCCGATCAGGTGCTGCTGAACCCGGATTTCCCAAGCTACAATTTCGATGTGATCGACGGCGTCTCCTACGAGATCGACCTGTCGCAACCGTCGAAATTCGATCCCAAGGGCGGCCCGGCCGCGCCGGATGCCAGCCGCATTCGGAACCTTACCTATAACGGCCAACCGATTGACCCGGAACAGAAATTCATCATCGCCACCAATAACTACCGCGCGGGCGGCGGCGGTGCATTCCCCGGCGCCCAGGGCGATACCGTCATTTTCGAAGCGCCCGACACCAACCGCGACGTGATCGTGCGCTATATCGTGGAAAACGGCACCATCGATCCCAAGGCGGATTCCAACTGGCGCTTCGCTCCCGTCGAAGGCGCAACCGCGATCTTTGAAACCGGCCCGAAAGCCAGCGCCTATGTGGACGATGTAAAGGATGTGACGTTGGAACCGGCGGGCCAGACGGATGCGGGGTTTGCCCGGTATCGGCTGACATTCTGATCAAATCCAACCGGCGGCGGGGGGTCTCGTCGCCGGTCCTGGTTTGAGCCCGCACGCGCGTTGAAGGCTGGGAAAACTCGATCTAAAGTAGTATTTCAAAGGCAATTCCAATAGTTAACTTCCCGTGACGTCACTTTGCTGCCACACTCCATACTGATCAGGGTGAGGGCATTATGACTGTTACTATCGTCGCATTAACGACCGTAAACACTGAGAATTTAGATGATGTGAGTACCTATTTGGGTACGACGACGCCGCTTCTCGACAAGGCAGGGGCACGGATCGTCACACGATGCGAGGTCGCGCGCACCATTGTGGGGCAGTTGACCCCATCGATGCTGACCATCGTGGAATACCCGAACGAGGACGCGATCGCATCGGTTTTCGAAAGTGCGGAATACGGTTACTTGCAGGAGGTCCGCGAACGCGCCTTTCTGCAATATGAAGTCTATCAGACGGCCGAGCGGCCTAGCGAAATCGCGATCAAGGCCGCTTTGGGCGCGACAGAGCCGGATGATTTGGGCTGACAGCCAAGGCAAGCGACCGGCAGCGCCAGCCACCGGGCGCGCAGTCCCTCGCCCGGTGAGGACCGCGCCGGTCCAGACGGGTTGCGGCACCGCGCCCATGGCATAAGCTGCGCGGGAATTGAGACCAAGGATCATTTGATGGCTGAGCCCATGATGGCGGCGGGCTTCTTTTCGGCCCTGCTTGATTATGCGACGCAGCGAGGGGCTGCGCGCGCCCCGCTTCTGGCGGCCACCGGATTGACCGAGGACGATCTGGCCCATCAGGACAACCGGGTGCCTGTCGGCGCCTATCACGCGCTTATCGCTGCCGGGATCGAGGCAACCGGCGACACCGCGCTGTTGCTGCGCCATACGTTTGACTCGCGGCTTGAGACGATGTCCGTCGTCGGCCAGATCGTGCATAGCTCTGCCTCGCTTGGTCATGCGATTGAGCAGCTCAACCGTTACCTGTTCCTGATGGCGGAAAACGATGTGGTCGCGGCGCGGGACCGGTTTGAGCTTTGCCATGAAGGCGCGCAGCTTTGGATCGTCGATCACATGCCCGTTCAAGGCCCGGACCATATCGGTCTGGAGGCTTCCTTCGCCCGTTTCATCAGCGAGTTTCGCCGGTCCTTCCCCGGTGTCACATTCGAGCTGGAGATGCAGGTGACGTATGCCCCGCCGCCTCACGCGGCCGAGTATCCGGCGCTGTTCAAGATCCCCGTCCAGTTCAACGCGCGCCGCAATGCGCTGCGGATCGATCCGGTCTGGGACCGACCGGACACGCATTTCGAGCCGGGCAATGAATACGCGTTCGGTATCTTCACCCGCCACGCGGACGAGATGCTGGCCAAGCTACGGCTGAGCAATTCGCTCCGGGCACGGATCGAAGCACAGATCATGCCCGATCTGCACAAGGGGGCGTTGTCGATGGACACGGTCGCGCGCGACCTCGGGATGAGCCGGCAGACCTTGTATCGCCGCCTCAAGGAAGAGGGCGTGACCTTTGCAGAAATCCACGACAGCCTGCGCGCGCGGATGGCCCGCGATTACCTGACGGCGCGCAAAGTGTCGGTGAACGAGACCGCCTATCTTCTGGGTTTTTCCGAGGCGTCGTCTTTCGTGCGCGCGTTCAAGCGGTGGACCGGGCAGAACCCGACCGCGTTCCGCGACGGGGCCTGACGGGCACGGGCCGGACACGGCAAGGCGGGGCGCTGATTGGCACGAAGTGTCAAATCTCTGATCTGTGCGGTCATGCTGCGAGGCCGCGGGGGCGACTATGTCCCGGTCATCAATTCAAGATGACCAAGGATAGACCCATGAAACCCCAGATCACCTCGCTATGTGCTGTCGCTGTGATGCTCTCCGCCTGTGCCGATAGCGGCGCGGAGTATACGCCCATTCTGGACGGGCAGCCGACGGCGGCCTTCCATTCTGACCTGAGCGCCTGCCAGTCGCTGGCGCGCAACCAGACCCAACTGGATCAGGAAACCGTTGCCGCCGCCGCGTTGGGCGCGGGCGCAGGCGGTGTGCTTGGCGCGCTGGATGATGAGGGCGACGCCGCTGGGGGCGCGGTCGTCGGGGCCATTGCCGGCGGTGTGTCCGGGGCGGTCAACGCATCGGAACGGCGCGAGGAGATGGTGATCGCCTGTCTGCGCGGGCGTGGCCACAAGGTCGTCGGATGAGTACGATGCAAGCAGACCGGGCGGTGTTCGGCGAAATGATCGCCATGCGGCGGCATCGGTTCGACGCGCTCTATGCGCTGCTGACGGGTCGCGGGCTGGCGCGCCCTGCCCGCCCCGCGCAAACCGGGTCGGGCCTTGCAGAAGCCCCTTCCCACCCGCCAGCGCCCGGTTCGGAGCGCCCCGGCATGGAGGACGGAACATGACAGCCCGCGCATCTGCCCGCGCCGTTTTGTGAAAGGACCGGCTATGAGCACTGTTCTTATCGCCGGGGCGACCGGCTATCTGGGGCGCTATCTCTGCGCCGAATACAGGCGGCGCGGCTGGTATGTCGCGGCGCTGGTGCGGGACAAGACGCGCGCCCGCGCCCTTGATGCGGACACCCTGATCGAAGCCGAGGCGACCCAGCCCCAGACCCTAGCTGGGCTGATGGAGGGCGTCGACCTTGTGGTGTCCGCCCTTGGGATCACCCGGCAAGCGGATGGGCTTGGCTATCGCGAGGTGGATTTTCAGGCCAATCTGAACCTGCTGCGCGAGGCAGAGCGCGCGGGCGTGGGCCGCTTCGCCTATGTCCATGTCCTGAACGCAGACCGGATGCGCGACGTGCCGCTGGTCGCCGCGAAGGCGGATTTCGTCGATGCGCTGACCGCCGCACCGCTGCCCAGCACGGTTATCGCGCCCTCTGGCTATTTCTCGGACATGGAGGAGTTTCTGACCATGGCGCAAGGGGGCCGGGTCTGGCTGTTTGGCGCAGGCGCAAAGCGGATCAACCCGATCCATGGTGCAGACCTTGCGCGGGCGATCTTCGACGCGGCAGAGGCCGGGCAGGAATGGCTGGATGTGGGCGGGCCGGACGTGTTTTCCCATGCCGAGCTTGCCGCGCTTGCCTTCGATGTGCTGCAACGCCCCGCGCGCATCACTCGTCTGCCCGATCTGGTGCGGCGCGCGGCCTTGGCGGTTTTGCCCCGGATCACGCCCCGGCGCATACATGGCCCGGCACAGTTCTTTCTGACGGCAATGGCCATGGATATGGTCGGTCAGCAGCGCGGCACGCATCACCTGGCCGATCATTTCCGCGCTGTCGCACAGGCGCGCAAAGCAGCCAGCGACGCACCATAACCCGGCCACGCGTTGCCGAACCGAAGGTTGCAGCTGCCCGGCGGTGGCCAAGGCCCTGCCCCAGACGCCCCAGAACCTTGCCCCTCTTGGCGATCTCTCCACGCCCAGGGCGTTTCACATCAGTCTTTCGCCGGTGCACCTGCCGGACGCGCGCCACCGGGGGGCGGCCCACGCCGGGCAGAAGCGTCGCAAACCTGCGCGCCGTCCTCAAGCGTGCAGCCCACTTCGGCCACATGGCACCCAAGGATCGCATTCGCCCCCGGCACCCCCGCATAATAGCGATAGCTGCCGCTCTCGGTCGCCATGCCATTACACGCATCCAACTGGCTCAACAGATCGTCGCGATGCGCCATGATCGGGAATCCATCCATGGCGATCCCGATCTGAATGTCCTTTTCGGTTGTTTCCACCGTGGTCGCAGGTCCATCGTCAAGACAGCCCGTGACCGCATGGTAATGATAGCCCACATGCGGGTTCACATGCCCGCCGCAATCATCGAAGGGAGCGATCGTATAGGCGCCAAGGATGGCGGAGACAGGCGCAGGCCCATCAAGGCGCACCCCGTTCCACGCTAGCCCGGACCCGGCCTGCCCCAGATCGCTGGGCGCATCCATCATCACCGGCTCCAACGGGATTACATAGGTGACAGCGGCATCGCCGGGCACATATTCCGGCAAGCATTGAACGCAGTAATTGTAGTAGGCTTCGTCCACATCCGGTCGCGCGGCGGCTTCGCAGGCCTCCAGCGTGCCGGTATAGCGGATCTCACCGGTTTCCTCGTCATAGAGCTGCCAGTTGGTGTCGCCGTAAATCTCGGCGAGCTGGGTGATGAACGCGCCATCGACATCGGTGATGCCGCCATCCAGAAACCAGATCCCGCCCTTATCCGCGCCGTCCGACACATTCGTCGGGCACCACGGACCCGGCGTGTATGCCTTTGGTTCGGGCTTGACGGTGATCGAGAAACAAGAGCTTTCGGTCCCGCCCGATAGGGTGCATTCGACGATCTCGGGGCCAGCAACAACGGTCGCCTCCGAGAAGAACGCTTTGACAAGGCTCAAATCGCTGTCATGTGATACTGCGGGTGTGCTAGCCAACGAGGCAAGAACGGCGAGGCTGATATGACGCGAGAGGGTCACGTAAGGTCACTCCTGTTACAGATTGTCGAAATCTGATTAGCACACTACGTAAGGCAACATGACATCCCGTCGACACTTTTTTCATTTACTGCTGCACTCCGCCCATCTGATGGAGGATGAGCTTGCGCGCCGGCTGAAGCCTTTGGGCATCGGGCCGCGGCAAGCGCGTGTCATCGAAGCACTGGATCGGATGGGGCAAGTTTCGCAGGCGCGGCTTGCCCGGGCATTCGGGATCACGCAGGCCAGTATGAGCACGATGACAACGCGCATGATCGCCAAAGGCTATATCGCCCGGCAATCGGACCCGGAGGATTCGCGCGGCAACCTGCTTTCCCTGACCGAAACAGGGCGTTCCCTGCTGTCCGAGATCGACACGGTCTGGTCATCGATGGATGCGTTCGCGGCAGAGGCCATCGGGAAAGAGCGGTTTGAATCCATGGCCCGCGAGGCTGGCGCGCTGCGTGATGCGCTGGGGGGGACGCGGCCCGGCGACGAATAGATACGCCGGGCGGCTTTTTTCAGGGGCCGATCAGAGACGCAGGTCAACCACTGATTCAGTCAGGTCCAACCCGGCGTCTTCCAGCGCGGACAGCAATTGTTCCTGATAGTCTTCTTCATCCGACACTTCGGACATCTGTTCGACAATCGACTGCATCAACTGGACAGAGGCATCTTCGGTGCCTTTACCTTCGACCGCTGCGTTGCCCAGGCCGCCGCCGGGACCACCGGGGCCGCCTTTGCCACCCGGCCCGCCGGGACCGCCTGCGCCGCCAGCCCCGGTCAGGCCCGCCTGTTCGGCCAACGCCCGCGCGTCGATGCCCGCCTCTGACAGCGCCTCGGTCAATCCGCTGCCCTTGGCTATACCGGCTTCCTCGATCCCCTCGACCAGCGCCTTGGCATCCGCATCGGAAAGCGAGTCGCCATCCACCTTGGAGAGCAGACCGCTCAACGTTTCCTTCTGCGTATCGGTCAGGGCGTTGGACGTTTGGGGCGACATTCCGGCCATTCCCGCCATCGAGCTAGAGATCATCATTGTAACACCTCAACAGTTCACATTACTCAAGCCGTCTGATTAGTGTGCTAAGCTTAACGTCACGTTCAGATCATTCAGACAATTTGCCCTAGCGACATTTTTTTGTGGGCGTGGCCGGCCGCGGGCTGTTCGCCCCCACCGGCAGGGCCGCCTACGGGATGTCAGGTCAGTGCATCCGCGAATTGTTCCCGCAGCGCTTTTTTCTGAACCTTGCCCATCGTGTTGCGCGGCAATTCAGGCAGGATCACCAGCTTTTGCGGTTGCTTGTAGCGGGCCAAGGCCCCCTGCAGGCTTGCCTGGACCGCGTCCAGATCGATCCGTTCCCGCCCCGGGGCTGCGACCAGAACCCCCACGACGCCTTCGCCGAAATCCGGGTGCGGCACACCGATCACGGCGCTTTCCAGAACACCGTCCTGCGCATCCAGCAGCAATTCGATTTCCTTTGGATAAATGTTGTAGCCGCCCGAGATGATAAGATCCTTGTTGCGGCCCACGATGCTGAGATACCCATCGGCGTCGAATTGCCCAAGATCGCCGGTGATGAAGAAACCGTCCTCGCGCAGTTCCTCGGCGGTCTTTTCCGGCATCTGCCAATAGCCCTGAAACACGTTTGGACCGCGCACCTCGATATCGCCGATTTCTCCACGGGGGAGTTCCGCGCCGGTCTTGGCATCAGTAATCCGCACCTCCACCCCCGGCAATGGCAGGCCCACCGTGCCTGCGCGGCGCTCGCCGTCATAGGGGTTGGACGTGTTCATATTGGTTTCGGTCATGCCATAGCGTTCAAGGATGCGATGGCCTGTGCGGTCTTCGAACTGGATATGGGTTTCGGCCAGAAGCGGCGCGCTGCCCGATACGAACAGCCGCATATGCGCGGCAAGATCGCGGGTGAAGCGCGCGTCGCCCAGCAGGCGGGTATAGAAGGTCGGCACGCCCATCATCGTGGTTGCGCGCGGCAGATCGGCGATGATCTGGTCCAGATCGAATTTCGGCAGGAAAATCATCTGCCCTCCCGACAGCAGCGTGATATTCGTCGCGACGAACAGCCCGTGGGTGTGAAAGATCGGCAGCGCATGCAGCAGCACATCCGACGCCGTGAAGCGCCATTCGCGTTGCAGGCTTTCGGCATTGGACAAAAGGTTGCCGTGGCTCAACATCGCGCCCTTGGAACGCCCGGTCGTGCCCGACGTGTAGAGAAACGCGGCAAGGTCATCGATGTCGCGGGGCACGGTTTCGAACTGGTCGGGAAAGGCGGCGGCGTTTTGCGCGAAACTGCCGGTCCCGTCGGCGTTCAGTGTCTGCAACTGCGCAGCGCAGCCCTGCGCGATGGGGGCCAGATCGGCCTCTTTGCTTGCATCGCACAGAACAATCCGCGCGCCGCTGTTCTCGATGAAATAGGCGACCTCGGTCGCGGTGTAGGCGGTGTTGAGGGGCAAGAAAATCAGCCCCGCCTGCGCACATGCGGCATAGACCGCCAGGGCTTGCGGCGACTTGGCGATTTGCACCGCGACCCGGTCGCCGGGCTGCAATCCGGCCTCTACCAGATATCCGGCATATTGCGCGGCCATGCCAAGGAACTGGCGATAGCTGAGCATCCCGCCACCGGACAGCTGCAAAAACACGGCGTCACTGCCGGCATGTTGGCCGAACAAAGCGTCATACAAAGGGTTTGCCATCGTCTGTTCCTTACGTGCCGGGGGCGAGCGTGGCGCTCAACGCGCGCACCTCGCGCGAGGCCGCAACAGTTTTTTCCGTGACGAATTTTTCGTGGTTCGTCGTGATTTCGGCCAGATCATATAGATAGTTCACCATCGCCCCGCCCGATTGCTTCATCCCGTTTTCAGAGGTGTCCGCCCCCGCATGGACCGCATGGACCGCCGCCCCGTTGCCAAGGTGGAACCGGGCCACAGGGTCCACCGGCAGGTTGTCATCCCGCTTCGCCTCCAGCAGGTAATAGGCCGCTTGCGCATCCACCGCTGCGTTCTGAAGCGCCGGTGCCGCCTGCTTTTGCAGCCATTTCGACAAGCCGGGGATTGGCGAGAGGGTGACAAAGGTCTCCAACCCCGACAATTCCTGCGACAGATCGGCAGCCACTTGCTTGATCAGGAAGTTGCCAAAGGAAATCCCGGCCAGCCCCGATTGGCAGTTGGAAATCGAATAGAACACCGCCGTGTCGGCATCTTCGGCCTCGATCGGATCGCGCTTGTCGGCCAGCAGCTTCTGGACAGAGTTCGGGATGCCCCGCGTCAGGGCCACCTCGACAAAGATCAGCGGCTCGTCCGGCATCGCCGGGTGGAAAAAGCCGAAACAACGCCGGTCGGCCGGTTGCAAACGCAAGCGCAGGTCGTCCCAACTGTCGATGGCGTGGACCGCCTCATAGGCGATGATCTTTTCCAGCACCTCTGCCGGGCTGGACCAATTGATCGGGCGCAGTTCGAGAAAACCGCGATTGAACCAAGACGCGAAAAGATGCGCGAAATCAACATCGAGCGGTTCAAGCTGCGGGTCCGCACGCATCATCTTCAACAGATCGTCGCGCATGGAGACCAATCGCTCTGTCCCGCCGCGCACCTGGTTGAGCCGCCGCAGCAATTCCTGCCGCTGCGGCTCGCTCGCCCGTGCATAGGCGCGGTAGGTCCGCTTCGACGGCGCGTCCTTGTAGGATTTGAGGCTTTCGACAATCTCGACCGGGTCGATTTCCAGATCGCGCAACATGAAGTCGAAAAAGGCGCGCTTTGCGTCTGCATCGGCCCCGGCATAACGGTCAAGGATCAGCTGGGCCAAAGTGGTGCCCGATACCTCCCCCCGCGCGCCCAGCAGATCACGGCTTAAATCGTCGATGCTGCGCCCTTCCGCGTCCGAGGACACCTTGCGCGCGAAACGCCGTTCGAAAACCGTTGAAAACAGTCCGCCAAGATAGCTCATATCGCGGTCCCCATGACAGCGTTCGGCAACCATGTCGCCAAACCAGGAAAGATGCAGAGCAGGATGATCGCGATCACCATGCAGGCCACAAAGGGGAGCGAGCCTGTCAGGATTGTCTTGAGAGAGATATCCGGCGCGATCCCGTTGATGACGTAAAGGTTCAGGCCAACGGGGGGCGAAATCAACCCGATCTCCATGTTGATGGTCAGAACGACGGCGAACCAGATCGGATCGAAGCCCGCTGCCGTGATAATGGGCAACAGGATCGGTGCGGCCATCAGGATCACCGCGACGGGCGGCAGGAAGAATCCGGCAATCAGCAGAAAGACATTCACCGCCCCCATCAGCACCCACGGGTTCACCTCCAGCGTGCCGATCCATGCGGCAATCGACTGGGTGATGAACAGGCTAGACAGCATGTAGGAAAAGACGCCCGCCGCCGCGATGATGAACAGGATCATCACGCTTTCCTTGGTGCTGTCGCGCAGCACGACCCACAGATCGCGCGGGTTCCACAGCTTGTAGATGATCATCGCGATCAGCAGACACAAAAGCGCGCCCACGGCGGCGGTTTCCGACGGTGTCGCGACCCCGCCATACATCGCGTAAAGCACGCCGATGATGATGAACAGGAACGGCAGAACGCGCGGCAGGATTTCGAACCTTTGCCGCCAGCTATAGGTGGTCTGCGCCAGCAGGCGCTGGTCGCCCGACCGCCACGTGGCATAAAGCGACCAGGCCATGAAAAGGCCCACCAGCATGAAGCCGGGGATCACGCCGGCAAGGAACAGGCGGCCAATCGATTGCTCTGTCGCGATGCCGTAGACGATCATCGTGACCGACGGCGGGATGAGAATACCCAGCGTGCCGCCCGCCGCGATGGAGCCGGCCGCAACCCCATCGGGATAGCCGCGTTTGCGCATTTCGGGGATGCCCATCTTGCCAATCGCCGCGCAGGTTGCCGGGCTGGACCCGGACATCGCCGCGAACAACGCACAGGCGCCAAGGTTGGAAATCACCAGCCCGCCCGGCACACGGGTCAGCCAGCGCTCCAACGCCTCGTACAGATCCGCGCCCGCCCGGGTAGAGGCGATGGATGCGCCCATGATGATGAACATCGGGATCGAGAGCAGCGCGAAATTGTCGAGCTTGCCGAACAGGATTTCCGGCAGCAGTTCCAGCGACCGTGCCCCGTCGAAGATCAGGATGAACCCGGTCGAAACGATCAGCAGCCCCAAAGCCACCGACACGCCGGAAAACAGGACAAGGATGGTACAGACGGCGACGATTGCGCCCAGAGTAAGCGGATCCACTATGCGTCCCCCAAGCCAAACGGCGTTTCGATTTTCAGAAGGATCGCCACCAAATCCGCGATCAGTTGCAACAGGAACAGGGCGAAGCCCACCGGCAAGGCGAGATAGGGTATCCAAAGGCGCACGCCCCAGACCGTGTCCGACCGCCATCCGCGTTCCCATGTCAGGTGCCAGAATTCATAGGAATACCATAGCATGATCGCGACCATGACGATGGACAGCGACAGCGTGAACAGCGCCAGTGCGAACCGGGCGCGCGGGCCCAGCGCGATCGGGATCAGGTCCACATTCACATGCCCGCGCAAGCGCTGCACATAGGGCAGACCGATCAGGGTCGCGGCAATGGCAAGATAGATCACGGCCTCGGTCTGCCAAACGGTCGATCCGTTCAGGACGAACCGAATGAAGATCATCTGACAGGTGATCGCAACCGCCGCGACGATCATCGCCGCAGAGCACCAGCCCGCAAGTGTAGAGAGTGCAGCCACCAGCCGCAAAAACGGGTTGTTCCCGGTTTTCGCAACAGTGGCAGAGCTTAGGCTCGCCATGGAAATGTCCTTGATGGGTTTCTTCGCAAGATCCGAAGGGCCACGATGGCACGCGGCCCTTCGAGGTTCGGTTTATTCGACCGCAAGCGCCATATCGAGAAGCGCCTGCCCGTCTTCGACCTCGGCCACGAACTTGGCATAGGACGTCTCTTGCGCCAGCGCGCGCCACGCTTCGAAGTCTTCGGCCGTCATCTGGGCGATCTCGACCCCGGCATCGCGGAACACCTGCTCGGACGCCGCATCCTGCTTTTTCGCCTCTTCAAGATAGAAAGCCTGCGCCTTGGCCGACGCATCCAGCAGGGCTTTCTGCTGATCTTCATTGAGGCTTTCGAACTTGGATTTGTTCATCAGCAACGGCTGATACATGAACCACAGCGCCACGTCGCCGGCAGGGGTATAGCAGGCGACCTGCTCGTAAATCCGGTACGACACGAACGAGGATGACGAGGTATTCGCAGCCGTCAGAACGCCGGTTTGCATCGCGTTGTAAATCTCGGACGAGGCCATGGACGCGATGGAAGCCCCTGCCCCTGCAAGCATCTGCTCGAACGCCTTGCCAGCCGCGCGGGTCTGAAGCCCTGCCACATCCTCTGGCCCGGTGATGCACTTGTCCTTGCCGACGAACCCGCCCGCCAGATAGCCATGCACCAGAACCATGACATCGTCATCGGCCATCTTCTCTTCCAGCGCGGCCATGAAGGGCGATGCGCTCAGCCGGGCCGCGTGATCGTGGTTCTTCACCATGCCCGGCATCAGCGTCAGGTTATAGGCTGGTTGCTGACCGCCCGCATAGCTAAGCGGCAGAACCGTCATATCAAGCTGTCCCCTGCTGAGGGGGCGATACTGCTCGCGCGGTTTGAAAAGCGATTTCGACCCGAAGATCTGGATTTCAAGATCGACATCCGCGGCGGCGACCTCGTCTGCGACCATTTGGGCGACCTGGTGACGGACGTCTTTGTTGGACCACTGATGCGACAGGCGCAGGGTTTCTGCGCCCACGGCTGATCCCAAGGCAAAGCATGCCGCCACAGCTGTAGCTGTGAGTTTTGCGAATTTCATTTTTTCCTCCCATGGCGTGAATCAGCTTCGCGAGCTGGCTCCGCAGGACACAGGCTTCCATGGGTCGCATAACAAGTCAACTTTCTTGTATACAATTTTACATCTATTGCATTCCCCGCATGGGCGATGATACCGTCCCCCCATGGATATCAGACGCGCAGACCAGATTGCCGACACTCTAGAACAGCTCGTTTTCGCAGGGGAATTTCAGGATGGCGAACGCCTGAATGAATTGAAACTGGCCGAGCAGTTCCGCGTGTCCCGCACACCGATCCGCGAAGCGCTGCAGGTGCTGGTGACGTCTGGCATGGCCGTGCAAATCCCGCGGCGCGGCGTCTTTATCCGCAAACCCGGCCCTGTCGAATTGATGGAAATGTTCGAAACCATGGCCGAAATCGAAGCGGTTTGCGGGCGTTTGGCGGCCACGCGGATGACCGATCAGGACATTGCGCTGCTGGCCGAGGCGAATGACCGCTGCGGACAAGCAATCGAAGCCGAAGACCATGATCGTTACTACATGGAAAACGAGACGTTCCACCAAATCATCTATCGCGGGGCGGCCAACGGCTATCTGGAAAAACAGGCCCTTCAGCTTCAAAGCCGCTTGCGCGCCTATCGCCGCATTCAACTGCGCTTTCGCGGACGTTTGAGCCAATCGATGCACGAACACTCACAAGTGCTGCGCGCCCTGAAAGCCGGCGACGCAGAAACAGCGGCTGACGTCCTAAGAAACCACGTCGCAGTGCAAGGCGAGAAATTCCATCAACTCATCGCCAGCCTGAAAACAAAAGGCGATTGAAGGGCCCTGCGATCAGCCCATGCGGCCCGGCGACCAATTGGCTGCCTTGATTGAAGGACACACACCCGGCGAGCCGTGAGTATTGAACATTTATTCCGGAAAGAATGGTGCCCCCACACGCGCTCAAAGCGAACTCTCAGAGGGTATTTCCAAATTGTTTTCAATGACTTACGGGTACATGTCTTGCGAAGGTGTCCCAGAAAGTGCCCTAAATGTGTCCCATAGCGGTGATGTGAGGGCAAGCCGAAATTCCATTTACCTGAATTGCCCCACCCACGCCTCGCGATTAACGTGTGCTCAAATCAATTCTCCAAGGCGCCCACATGGAAATTTCATACCTACTGACATTCTTCGGGGGCGTAGCTGCTGACATTGCCCGAAAGGTGTTCATTCCCCAGACCGAGGAATGGCTTGAAAGCATCCTCCCTCACAAACGCAAAGCCCGTAACGCCAAGCGGAATATGTTGCAGCTAGAGGTCCGGGAAAAGCTGGAGAAGATGGGGAAAGACCCCTCTCTAGCTCGCCATGTTGAAGATGACGCGGAAGAGTTTCTGCGAAGACTCGATGAGCGCCATGAAGCCCAGCGGGAAGCATTGGTAGAGCTAGAAGCTGACCGCCTACTGCAAAATGCAACTACTCAGGTCGAGATGAACATGGCGTCTGGTGAGCGCCTTCAGGAAGCGGACGAGAACCTCGCCACCGCAATCGAACGCTTGAAGCGGAAGGGCGGGCTTTCGGAAAATGCTATCGCCGCGCTGGATAACGCTCAGAAGGCATGGGAGGAGTTTCGGGCAGCTCAGGGCGAATTTGAGGGCCTAGCAATGGCTGAAGGCGGGAGTATGCAACCCATGGTCCATGCACTGGCTATGGCGGATATGACGGTTGACCGGACGCTGAACATAGCGGCCATGCGAAAGGGGCTGAGTGAGAGGTGAGGATGGCTGAAAACTACTGATACACCCCAACGAACCCGTTCGCATGAAATATAAGTCAGTATCGCTGACCTTTATCCATCACGCCCTCTCCAGTCGCTCTATTGTCCTCTTAACCTGTGACGCCTGCCATTGACCGCCACGGGCCGTTCGCACCCCCGCTCGGTTCAACTCCGCAGCAATCTCCCTGAGGCTCTTTCCCGCATCCCGCAGCGGCTGAATTAGCCCAGCCACGTTCTGTGCGCGCTCGGTAGCCTTACGCTGTACCTCTTGGTTCCGCTTTAGGGTCTTGTCGCGCGCACCGCCTAGCTTGACGCCACGGGCCTTGGCTTCCTTGAGTGCTGCCTTGGTCCTGATCGAGATGAACTCCCGCTCCTGCTCAGCCAATGCTGCATAGATATGAAGCTGGAACTTGTCCGCCTGCGGCATAGCAGCTACGCGGAGCTGGACCCTTCGGTCATCTAAAAGGGAAGCGATAAAGGAAACCTTGCGAGACAGGCGGTCGAGCTTGGCTACAAGTAACTCAGCGCCATGCTTGCGGGCCACGTCGAGAGCTTTGGACAGTTCTGGCCTGCGGTCATCGGAGCCAGAAGCAACCTCAGTGAATTCAGCAACCACCTCAAATGGCTGATCGCTGTAGCTTTCGAGATATAGGCGAATGTCCCTGTCTTGCGCCTCAAGGCCCAGCCCAGACTTGCCCTGCTCATTAGTCGATACCCGGCGATAGATCACATAGCGTTTCATTCTGTCTAACTCCCACTGCTTGATTGAGAGGATAAGCAGGGCCGTTGCAAACGTCAACGGTCGTTATGCATGTTACAATATGAGTGGCCGTTGCGCTAGCTTAGGGGATAGGACCACGGGCCTGCCAGTAGGTATGTGAAGGTGCCTGCGAGCGCGTCTGGGAGAGAAGACCCCCTCCCCACCGGGGGAATTTGCGCGGCCTACTATATGATCTTTGCTGCATGAATTTTTGCACAGAAATATTTGGAGGTATCCTATCGGTGGGTTTCCTTACCTAATGATCTCACTTGCTAGCACAAAGGGCGGAAAGCGGAAGTTCGCTGCGTCTTGAGTGAATGACTGCTAACGGTGAGGTTTCAAAAATAGGGCGTAATTCTCGTCATTGACGTTCTAGCGAATACGAGTGATTGAACAAAAAACCGCTACCACCTGAAAAACACTGCATATAGAGTAATTTTAAAGAGCGCCTCTCAAAAAAATACCACATCTGGTACTTGAAAACCGTGCATCGGCTTTACATCTGACAACGAGCATTTGAAAATCAATGAGGAAAATAATGTCGGCTCAAAAACTTACTTTTTTTTCGTGCGACAACGGAGACGCCTCCCTTATTGAGGCCCACGGCTGGGTCATCATGACGGACGTAAATTATCGTGCCGACGCCAGTGACGAGGACAGCGACACGCTGGATTTCGCGCCCAAAGTCAGAAGCGCTTGCAATGACGATAAGCTGGATATTTTTGTTCTGACCCATCCTGACGAGGATCACCTCAGTGGCTTTGGCGACATCTTCCATTTGGGCAAACCAGAAGACCGCGACAGTGACCCAGACGAAGGCGATGTTCTGATACTGGTCGACGAGATTTGGTGTAGCGAATACTCCGCCAACCCAAACTACACGACAGACAAATCCAAACCAGTTCTAGACGAGATCAAACGCAGGAAAGCGCTGCAAGGAACACAAGCGGGAAACAAAGATGGAAACCGGCTCAAGGTTCTAACTGCAAGCTCTGGCGCGAAGAACACCCTCTGCAATGGGATCGAGTGGCGGCTTCTGGCTCCCAATTCATCCGAAGGAAACATCCCCAAGGCGAAAGAGGGTGAGCCCAAGAATTCATCTAACCCGGCCAGTCTTGTTTTCCAGTGGACGGTTAAGATACGGGGACGAGAATCCGTTTTTGTGCTGGCCGGTGATTCAACCGTCGATATCTGGGAGCGGCTCAACAAAGAGATGACTGATGAGCAGCTTGAATGGGATGTTCTGCTCGCGCCGCACCATTGCTCCAGACATTCGCTTGGCCGCAAGGCATTTAAGAACGGTGAGGAAATCTTTGAATGGTCCGATGAGGCGTACGCAGGTATAAATCACCCGAGGTCTGGAAAATCTCATGTTGTGGCAAGCTCGCGCAAGTTTGGCCAAAAACACCCTCCTCACCCTGAAGCACGCGACAAGTATCACAAAATGCTCGCGCAGGGCGGCGAAGTAACCCAAGCTGTGCGAGATCGGTTCAGATGCACAGCCGGGGCACATGGCGATAAGCCGAAAGATGTTGTGTTCAATTTCACCGCCAGTGGCATGACACTCGCTGTAGCACTAGCATCGCCGGCAATCGGGTCTCCCGCTACTTCCGCAGCAGCAGGCGGCGGCGGGTACGGATGAGTGATGACCATATGGCGGAGTACGAGCATTCAAGAAACGTACTATGGGAGTTATCCCGTATCAGTCGCTCTGGGCCCGTAATTGAAGAAAGCATCAACGCCTCTGAATCTGAAGATGGGCGCTTTGTCGTTGCATTTGAGATAAAGACTGACCTCCTGCTTGAAGAGCAGGAAACCCGTATTCTTGACGTTGAGCCTGTTGTCTTTCGCTATCCCAGAAAAGAACTTGTGGGTCGCGCCGCACCAATCGTTTCAAGTGGAAGGCCCGATTTTCCACGAAGCTTACAACACCTGATAACGTCTGGGGCAGATGAGCCTGCCGTGTTTTGCTTGGCGCGAAGCGGTTTGCAGCCCATCTATGAGCACGCCGGAATTGAGGGTGTCATTGCCAGGTTGGTTGACTGGTTTCGCGATGCGAAGACAAAATCCTACCACGCCGATGGCTGGGAGCCGGTGCCAGTTGTATGGCCTGAACACCCGATCTTGGGCTATCTAAACCCTAGAATTCTTCAAGAGCACGCCGCTGCAAACCCTAGCGGCGGTTACGCGTACATCCGCGCCCAGATAAACCGCAATTACTTGAACGGGGTTTTCATACACGCCGAGCTTCCGATAATCGATTTGCAGAATGGTGAAGCGGTAAAAAAAGCAACGGAACTGTTTGGTATGCTTGAGGAGGATAAGACCTCTCACATCCCTGCAGTATTCTGTTGGGCGAACGCCGACGAACCAGACGACTTTCCCTACTTCAACACTTGGACAAGCGTTGAAAGCATCGTCCAAGGTACCGAGAAGGCGAAACTTGCTCCGCATCTGACCACGGCGATGAACCGGCTGGAAATCAACTTTGGTGTTGATTGTGACCGAGACATGGCCGGTCACCGCGCAGTTATTCTCATCCTTGGGATCTGGCGGCCCGTTCCAATCGACCCCACAATCGTTGGCCTGTCTGAAGACGCCAATGCACGTCAATTGGAGTTGCGAACTTACTACCTACAACGCGACCTTGCCGACTACTGCAACCGCTGGGATACCAAGTCAGAAGTTAAACCATTTATTGGAATGGTGCCACCAATCAGCGAAACTCTTGCCGCGGTATCAGGAGAGGAGCCGCTCCCGTCTTTCACTTTGATCGGTGCCGGTGCTCTAGGGAGTGCATTCGTCGATTATGCCACCAGAGGCGGTGCAACAAAGTTCTCAGTATATGACCACGATATGCTGCTGGCACATAATTTGGCGCGGCATCGTGGAACAGAAGAGCTTATGCGGTACGGCAAAGCTGACGTTGCTGCAGTGATCGCCAATCAACGTTTACAAGGAACTAAGGTAGAGCATCATTCGGAGAATTTCCTTGAGGTCAAATTTGAGAAGGTTACTGAGGAATTCAACAAAACTGAGCTCGTGATAGACACTTCTGCGGATGCGCAGGTAAGACGCCGTCTCTCTATAGGCTGGGAGAGTGGTCCTAAAATTCAAAGGTCAGAGATTTTTCACGAAGGGCGTCTTGGAGTTAGCTATCTCACCGAGTTGGGCAGTGACCACAATCTAACCATGATGCATATGCAGTTGATTGCGCACGCTGAGCACAACCCAGCTGTCAGGGATTGGCTCAAGTATGAGGCGACACAGTCGTTTCTAGATAACGAGCTTATCCTTGGATTCGGTTGCAGTTCGATGACCACAAAGATGCCCGCTTACAAAGTCGATGCACATGCTTCGTCCTCTTTCGCCTTCTGCAAAAAGCACACACAGGAATTCTCGAAACCTGCGATACTTCTTAATAGCATCGACGAAAATGGACTGCCTTGCGGCGCGGCAGAGTGGCACCCATCACCCATCTCCACATTCGGCCCAAGCGACGAAACGGCCAACTGGAAAGTACTCGTTTCGCAATCCGTTTTAGAAACCCTGCACGATCTAAGATTGAATCACGCGCCTGATGAAACCGGCGGATATCTCTATGGAGGAATAGATGAATATCTATCGCAAATCTTCGTTGTTGCAGCATCCAGCCAACCACCGGACACAATCGCTTCGCCAACATATCTCCAGCTCGGTCGCTGGGGCCAGACGCCTTGGGAAAAGAGCTTCGTTCGCAGAACAAAGGGGCGTCTCGCAGTTGTTGGAACGTGGCATTCGCACCCTAGTTCGGCTCCGATAGCGTCGAACCGGGACTGGAAAACTGTCAAAGGATTCGTCGCGGAAGACTTGTTGCGTGCACTTCCCACCCTAATGGCGATAACGGGCGCCCACGAAGACCGCATGTACGTGCTGGACGCCACCTTCGAAACTTGAGACCTATTCGGCAGATGACGTGGCCGGAGTTCGAAGGTATTCGGCAAACGCTTCACGCGCATAGTGTTTCCCAAAACGAACCATACGAATGGTAAAGACTAATGCAGTGGCAGCAAGTAGCAGTGCGATGGAGTACTTCTCAGGACGAAAACCCACAACTAATGCTGCGGCAATAAGAAAGGCGACAGCAGTTCCGCGCATAAGCCCATAATTGCGATTGAACTTTTCGATCCGGTCTACGCTTCCATGTTGGCGTATGTGAACGAACAACTCACGCATTTGCCCCCTGCCTTCGCCAAATGACGTGGCAGTTTTCTCGCCAAAGTCGGTCGTGAGTTTTTGTTGTAATTGCTCTCTTTGCTGTTGGCTCAAAAGGCTTGAGGAAGCCGCCATGACTGAGGCGGTAGGCCAACCGCCCAAGATCTTCCATATGACGGACTCCCAAACGTTCCCGCCCGCCTGCACAAAATGACCTGCTATGAATGCAAGAATGAGTAAGAGCCCTAAGTCACCGAGGCTCAGAGAAGTCGTGATACTGGGTACAATGTCAGGAAAAATCAACGCTAACGTTACAACCAGCACACTGCCGGGTACTATCACGCTGGTGTATTCATAGGGATCAAATTTCATTTCAACATCTTCCCTTTCGTTGGGCAGGTTTGGCTTAAGGTATTCTTGAACGAGAAGTACTTCAAAGGTTTAAAGTGCGAGGTCTGCGAGTTTAACTCTCGCTAGCTGTGACCTGAAGCACTCTGGAGCAGTCTGCAGAAATGAGGCGAAAACCCAACCAAACTGACCTTCTCAATAGGCTCAAGTTACAGCAACTCGGAAGCCTCTGATCTGAAGTGCTAAACGAAAGCGGCCATTCGTCCAAACTTTGGGGGACGTCCGGTTAGGGCCGTGAGTAACGTTGCTAGAGGCGGCCTAAGTAGCGGATGCCGCGAAGCGGAGAACGGCATGAATGAGCCCATTCTATCGAATACTGCGCTTCGAGCGAAGGTCCACTTGCCTCAGAGATTTTAGCGTTAGAAGCATTGATCAAATTGATCCTCAGTCTCTTCGGATAAGTCCCGTGATAGCAGCCGCACCAAGAGCCGTAACAATCCATCCAGCAGTGGAAAGCAGCCATTCCAGCCACCAAAGAGTTTTTCCCAAACGCCCTCTAGTTGTAGAAGGAGCCCATGCATTGGTCTGGCCAAAACTTATAATCGGGACAACCAGATCAATCCCATAGGCAACTGGGCTGAACGTTTCCCAGTCTTGACCGGCCTGGCCTGCGGCGGACCATGCTTTGGCGGGGTTAGTTGACGAAAGCAGTTCTTGCCACCCATTAGATGTCTGGATGACTGCAGAGTTTGGTGCAAAATCCCCAGCCTCGTACGCGCAGTGCGCCGGGATTACCGCAACGACAATCAGAAACAAAAGCGCAATAAGACTTCGAAATGGTTGATGCCCGTAACCAACTAGTCCTTGAAGCAGTTTATCAGCAAATATGTAGTGCAGTGCGCTCCAAGCGTCATAGCCTAATGCGACGACATAATTTCTCGAGGCCGGATTTGAATCAGTTCGCAGCCCTTTGCGAACCTCAACTTTCAGTCGGCGCTCTCGTTCTTCGAGTATTACTCTAGCGTCTGAATCGTGTCCGAGCTCTCGCAACACTTTGGCCAGTTGGGAATACGGTTGCGGTAGGAATTCATCGTTCCAATAGCTTCCTGCTTCAAGCCATTTCTTTCGACCAATAGGGTCTTTCGGTGAATTTGCTAAGCCTTTGTAGCATAACCCATTCAGCCGAAGTCGGCCTATGCCCGGCCAGCTTTCATAGTCATCTGCTAAGGCTCCTACGTCAGCCAAGCTTACGTCTACCGCGCCATCAGAAACAGAGACGCCTCTCCAAAAAAAACCATGGCCAACACTCATGTCTTGTGCATCGAATGCGTATGGCGGCGCATCCGGCCCTGGGCCTTGAAAGTTGTTCTTGGATCTAAATTTAGCGTTTTCGCAATCCAACTGACCCTTTATCCGAGCACCGGACAAACAAACCCTTTCCGAAAAAGTAGAGCCGTTGAGACACACGTCGTTTCTCACAATAGACCGTTCCAACGTCATTTTCAGAATATGACAATTCGATACTTCGAAGCCGGGAATGTATGCGCCAATAGCAGTCAACTCACTGTCCATACGGCACTTGGAAAGCGATAGAGAATTCTTAATTTTCTGATGATCCAGATTCAAACTTCCAGTGATATGAGCGCCGCATAAATCAACCTTACAAGTCGGAAGTGGTTTTTCATGGCACCCTCCTAGAAGTAGATATCGCAAGACGCTCGCACGAACTCTGCGAGTACCAGTTGGGTTGCTGCATGATGAAGGTAAGTCTCCATCATCAAGTTTGCAGGGGTCACTGTAGTAGCATGCGTAGATCAGTTTTTTCTCAGCTTGCGATAAATCTAAAGCCTCAAGTTGGCTCCATGTGCGAATGTGTCCCATCGGTCTAAATCTCTAGATTGTTCAATCTTGCTAGTCTGGCACGCTCTGAGCGCGGCCAGCAATCATTAATCCTCAGAGCATCAAGTGTTTTGTGATCAGATCATAGCCATCGTTTGCTTCGCTGCCTCGTTAGGCACGGAACACAACTTCAACCAGAATATGGGTGTGTTCGTCATTGCTGCGCTTCTGGTGCAATCTGTGTGATTTCAATGTATGGATTAAAGGAAGCCAAAGAGGCCGACCCAAAAGGTTCAAAAGCGACCGTTTTTTTGACTGAGGCTGTGTTCCAAATCTGCCATTGGCTCAGACGCAGCGAAGGCTCAGTTTGTCCGCGATGTGTGGATTCGAAAAAGCCCGAAGTTCGCGCTCGCAGCGAATGACCGCAAAGCGGGCTGCGATCGCAGAATTTCGACTGGTCAGCCAACGTCCGGAGTGGGCCGTTCTAAGAAATCGGTCGTGAAAACTTTGACGCGGCCCGCCTCGTCTAACAGCTTTGCGTCGTATTTCTCAGAAGCTTTCTGCTGCACCGCAGGCAACCCGTTGTCTTGAATCGCCTCCTGTGAGCTGACCACAACGACGCGTGTGTCACCATCAAATGCCTCCAAGAGTGTTTCGAAACTCGGGGAGTTTCCCTGCTTTCCGGAAAATGTAAGTGACATTGAGTCCGCCTCCCAAAATTGTCTTTACCAACCTCCCAGAAAAACCTCGTCTGAAGTTTCCCTGAATTGTGAGCTGATCATTCGACTTTTCAGTATGAACGGGAAGGTTGCGGACTTTCAATGCACAAAAATGCTATGCGACGTTCGAATGGCTGCATTGCGAAAGCTGCACTGCGGCGTCAGGTCGGTTGCTGTGCGGCAGCTTTGGGCCGACACTCCCACTCAAACAAGCTTCGAGAGAAGCGCTTGTGGCGGATTATGTGCAGGACATTTCTTCGTTAGCCGAGCTAACAACTGCGTCATTAGAGAGTTCAAAAGGTCGGCTGAACGCAAGGCAGCGTGGGCGGGGCCAGTGAAGGCCCCTGCTGGGTCATTTGAAGGTCAGCGTTCCATTCCACTTGGTTGAGGTGCGATTGGGGAATAGAGGGGTGTATCCTCCCTCGCCTTACGCCCGCCCGCATTGAAGCTGCGGTTGTTATATGACGGGTCACGCCAGCGTTTGCTGTAGAGCCAATGCTTGGGGACGTTGATGGTTTTGCGACGGTGGTGATTTTCAGCGCTCAGGGTCATGCATTAATCATTTTAGACTTGATGCCATCAAACATTCCAGCGTTCATCAGTCCATTGAAGTGGATAACGCCCTCTTTGGTCAACATTGTCTGGCCAAAGCCCGCAACAGTATCGCGGCGCTCAAAGAACTTGTCGGCATACTGGGCGCTGGGCATGTTCTTCGCCCGACCACGGGAGTAGAGATAGCCCATCTGGCGGAGCACCTCGCAGAACTTTTTCGGGCGCAAGCCCACCTGCTTGGCATACTCGGTCAGTCCGATCAGATCGACACGCTCGAAGCGTTTGTCGTGGTCGTCGACCTTGGGCGTCAGGGCTTCGATCTGGGCAGCCTGCGCTGCAATCTTACGTTCCATAGCTTCGAGCAACAGCTCGTGCAGGCGCTCTATATAGTCTGGGGCGGTGGGGTCGAGGTGTTCCTCACCGGCAACGTAGGAGCCTGTCTTGCGGATTGCAGGAAGAACAACGGAGGTCACCCATTTGCGGAACACCTTGGCTTCTGCTTTGCGGCTCAGGAAGATGAGGGCGTACAGACCGCTTTCGGAAATTAGGTTGGTCGGTCTGTGGCTACCCTCAATAGTACTGAGGGTAACCTCGTCTTCTTCTAGTGAAGCAACAGCCATTGACGGGTTGCCAATGCCCAGCACATCGCAAATATCCTTCGCAACAAACCACGGGGCACCGTCGAGTTGCACCACGCGGACCTGCTTGGCGTTGAAGTCGAAGGCTTGGGTTTCGGAGAGGATTTTGGTAATTGCGTTCATTGAACTTGTCCTTGTCAGTTGTTTGGAATTATCGCGCTCACAGCACGGAAGGGCTGCCCGCAGGGCCTTGAGACAAGAACAACCTGCGACCAAACAGGGCGGCCCTGTAGGCAGCCCATCGGTGATGTGAGGGGAATTTGTCGGTGGTGGTGGTGGAGGAGATGGAACCTCGCAGACCCTTTAGGTGCCCGTTCGCAGGAACCTTCAGGGAAGACACGAAGCGACGCGCTAACGCGCTCTGGAAGACCACAGAAGCTCAGATCATCTTTATCATCCAACCTTCAATCCACCAGCGGCAACAGCCGCATTGAAGGTGTTTGTGAACGGTATCAAAAAGGGAACCGCTCAAATGGACTGAGCACGACCTTTTGGCCTCGTTCACAGTTCTTGTTAACATGAACCTCTGAGCGGGCTTCGCCCGTGAGAGAGATGAGAGATGATGAATAATCATCGTCCACCCCGGTGAACCCGTTCGCGGTCAGCTTCAGCTTACCGTATGGGACACCTTCGGGTGGCTGCGCCACGTGTTGTAAACCTACAACACAGGGATTCTCAGCTCAGTCCTACGCCATCTTGCCCTATCGCGTCTTTGTCCATCGCCAGCCTCGGAACAAGTGCCACGACCTCCTGTCCTATCTGGGTAATCCCGTGAGGTATCCGGCATGATCGGGGGTCGATCTACCGTCCTTGCCCTGAGAGGGGATTGCCAATGCGCTGCTTGTCATCGTCCGCCAGCAGCTCGGCGTTATCCTTTCGCGGTCTTCTTTATCCTATAGTGTGGGTTAATTGATCTTGTCCTGCCAAGCGCTAACCTCGGTCAGCTCCAGCAAAACGCCTCTTAGTCCTATGGTGTGGGTTAATACCAGATTTAGAAAGGCAACTACTATATGTTGATTTCCCGCCTTTTCGGTGCCTCGATGGTCTTCTTCGCGCCTAGTATGGTGTAGGTGCCTGTCTTACGGATGGCAGGGAGGACTTCGCGGGTCACCCAATCTTGGAACTGCTTGGCTTCCTTCTTGTCGCTGCGCATCACCAGCTTGCAGAGCCCGCTCTCAGAGATGATCGAGACACGCGGGAGACGTGCTCTGAAGAGTGCAATAAGTCCGCCATTCTGAGCGGCGGACTTTTCGATCACCCTTTTCTCCGCCTCGTCCAGCCGTGAGGTGTGCTTGGAAGGGAGTACCTCGCGGGCTATGCTGCAAGCTGATGCTGACACCCTCACAGAGACGCAAAGAAAGAGGCGCAGAGGGCGCATGGGGCTCTGCCCTGCGGTGACCAATTACGGGACAGTTAGCAGGCCTGTGAGAGCCCCTCAGGGCATCACCCTACGGCCCTCCGCACCACCTCCGCCGCCACCTTCAGCCAAGCCGCTTCGCTGCCATACACGCGGTCACCAAGGTTCCCTGCCGCATGGCCCATGATACGGTGTTCAATCCGGGGGTCTGCACCAGCTTCGATGAGCTTGTCCTTGAAGTTGTGGCGGAGGCTGTAGACTACATGCCGCCTATCATCCGTCACAGCCCTTACATGCTTGTTCATGGCCGCAGAGAGCCGCTCAGCGCCTCCCTCGCGGGCATAGTGCGGGAACAGTAGGGTTTCACCTTCTGCCAGTTTTATGGCCCCTTGAGCGGCTTCCAGAGCATCTCCTGCGAGGGGGACCAAACGGTGGCTTGCCTCAGTCTTGATGCGTCTGTCTTCGTGCCATGTGACGTGGATGTGGGGCGTTTCGTGATCGATCTTCACATCCTTAAGCCGAAGCCCAGAGATTTCACTAGGGCGACAGCCAGTGCCTTCCAGAAGACGCCAGATCAACAGCAGCTCAGGACGCTTGCTGCGGGACAGCCGCTCGCGCACTTTGGCAATGACCTCCACGGGCAACGGAAGGCGGGCCTTACGGTCAACCGTAGGTGCTGCGCCGCTGGTTTTGACTTCCAGCTTGCGGAAGGGATTGGCCACATTGTTAACCAGATCGAACTCGACCAAGGCCAGCTCGACAATTGCCCGAACAGTATTCAATTCCCGTCTTATTGTTCCTGCGGACAGGGGATTGCCGGTGGGTGTCTTGGAGTTTTGGAGGTGGCCGAGGAGCTTCCTGCCATGTTGCCTACGCAGCTCAGCAATCGGCAGCTTGGACAGCTTGCCCAACGCTTCCTCGGTCTTCTTTCTCACCCGCGCCAGCCTGTTCCTCGGACCTCGCCCTTGGCTGTCGTCGATCTTCTCCCGCGCGTAGAGGTCGAAAGCATCTGCGAGAGTGTATGCCGGAGGTGCTGCATCGGGCTGGATAACGGCCCGATAGAGCATGGGGTCACCTTGGTGTCGTGCAATGTCTTCCGCCAAGACCTGCCGAACCAACTCATCACCGCCGTGAGCGCCTTCAAGCAACCGCTGTGCTTCCTGCAGAGCTTCCTGCCAGCGTGCGCGGGGAGACATGTTCTCTCGCTCCTCCACAGAACGCCTGTGCGCCGCCACAATTGCCTCAAACTCTGCTGATAGGACTTCCCACTCGGCGACCATAGCGGGGCCTGAGCGGGCTTTAAGCGGCTTCTGGAAGACAGTTTCCCCCCGGACCTCGGCCACATCCTTCGGCCAGCGCCTGCGGAACCTTTTCCGGCCTCCACTAAGTTCGTCGATATACTTGAGCTTCATTGTCACGACCATGCAAGTGTCCTCGAAGTGTCCCAGAATGTGTCCTGAAACAGCAACGCAAGAGCTTGTTAATCAATGAAAACAGGGCCTTCGACGGAAGGTAATGGTGCCCCCACACGGACTCGAACCGCGGACCTACTGATTACAAATCAGTTGCTCTACCAGCTGAGCTATAGGGGCGACCGTTCCGGCCTGCGCCGGTGCGGTAGGCGCGCTATATCAAGAACGTGGGCCGGGTTGCAAACCAAAAAATGCATCATGCACAGCAAATTGGTCACATCCCTCAACTGACCGTGGCCATGCGTCTGGTCGCCACAGTCGGAGATTGTATAGTCGGTCAATCACAGGCTTGATTCAGACCTACATGCATATTGTTTTACACACGGGCGCGCATTTTACCGAAGAAGAACGGTTGATGAAGTGCCTGCTCCGCAACAAGGAAGATTTCTCGCGTCGCGGGGTGGCTGTGCCGGGACCGGGACGCTATCGGCGTTTGCTGCGCGAGACCTTCGGCGCCCTGAAGGAGACGGAACCGACCGAGGACGCGCGCGAGGTGCTTCTGGATGCGATTCTCGATCAGGAAAACGCCGAACGGGTGATTCTGTCGAACGCGCATTTCTTCGGTGCCCCCCGCTCTTCCGTGAATAACGGTCAGCTTTATCCCAAGGCAATCGAACGGCTGCAAAGCCTCGTCACGCTATTTCCCGATGACCGGATCGAGATGTTCATGGCGATGCGCAATCCGGCGACCTTCCTGCCCGCCGCGTTCGACCGGTCCCCCAAGGAATATATCGCAGGCTTTCTGGGTGGCGTTCTGCCTGAGGAAATCCTCTGGTCCGACTTCTTCATGATGGTGCGCGAAGAGTTTCCCCAGATCCAGATCACCACCTGGTGCAACGAGGATGCGCCGCTGCTTTGGGCGCAAATCATTCGCGAAATGGCCGGGTTGGAGCCGGGCCAGAAGATCATCGGTGGGTTCGACCTGCTGTCGTCCATCATGTCGCGCGAAGGAATGCAGCGCTTTCGCGCTTATCTCAAATCGCATCCGACGATGAATGAGATGCAGAAACGCCGGGTCATGGCGGCGTTTCTCGACAAGTTCGCCATTGATGAAGCCATCGAAGAGGAACTCGACCTGCCCGGCTGGACCGAAGAATTGGTCGAACGGATGACGACCGTCTATGACGACGACATGCTGGAGGTGCAGCGCATCCCGGGCGTGACGCTGATCATGCCCTAGGATGTGGTGCGCTTAGCTCATGCCAAGCGCTTCCTTGTACATCTCAAGCACGGCTTCTTCTTCGGCGATGTCGTCCTTGTCACGCTTGCGCAGCGCCACGACCTTGCGCATCACCTTGGTGTCATAGCCGCGGGCCTTCGCCTCTGCCATGACCTCTTTCTGCTGCTCTGCAATGTCCTTCTTTTCTTGTTCCAGACGCTCGTAACGCTCGATGAACTGGCGCAGTTCGTCGGCGGTCACGCGGTAGCTGTCGGGCTTGGTATCTTCGAGGACATCGTTCATCGCATGCGCTCCCATGGGTCAATCAGGCCCCTGACCTAGCGCCGCTGCGCGCTTGCTTCAAGCGGATTTGGCACGACGCCCTCTGCGTCTGGCTTGCACCGCGCGGGCCTGCGCGCTATCCGCCACGCGGAGGCATATGGCATGACGATTTTCACGATCTTGATCTGGTGCGGCGCGGCACTGACCCTTGGCGGATTGGCGCTGCTGCTGTGGTGCATCCTTCAGGTCGCAAAAGCGCGGCGCACCACCACAGAGGATGCGGAGATGCGCGTGCTTTTGCAAAAGCTCGTCCCGGTCAATCTGGGCGCCCTCGCCCTGTCGGCCCTTGGCTTGATGCTTCTGGCCGTGGGGCTTGCACTTGGCTAATTGACCCGCCCGGTTGCAGGCAGGCTTGGACGCCCGGTGCCAAATCAGACCGGCAGGTTGTCGAACTTTGCTTCAATCGCTTCTTCCAGAAGCTGTTCATGCAGGTTGCGCATGCGGGCCGGAACTGGAACTCCGGACTCCTCCAACCCTTGCAGCATGCGGCCGAATAATGGCTGTAACTCAATACGCCGATCAGTAGAGCTTTCACGGATTTCGCGTGCCAGCCGGTCGGCGTCTGTCACCTTTGGCGCTGGTTCATACATTGTGATTCCTCCCATATGGTTCGCCGGGCCATGCGGCGCGCCGAACTGTTTTTTAATACTCCCATCCTGCGGTTTGGCCGCGGACAGCACCAGTATAAGTTGCTATCTGCGGTTGTGTCGCCTGTTTTCACGCCTAATCTTGAGCAGCAATCGAAGCGAGTGCCGGAAAAGCGGGCGTTCGCTGGACAGCCGCAATTGCGCGTCGTAATGACCGGGTTATGGATATTCGCAACATCACCCCCGAGTTTTCCGCCGCCCCGCAGTTGGATCCGCAGGACATGCCGGCAATCGCCGCTGCGGGTTTTCAAGCGGTGATCTGCAATCGCCCCGATGCGGAAGTGCCGCCCAGCCATCAGGCCGCAACTTTGCGCGCGGCCGCCGAAGCGGCGGGGTTGAGCTTTCACGAGTTGCCTCTGACGCATCAGACCTTCACGCCCGAAGCGATCGCGAAATACCGCGCGATCCTTGACCAGACGCCGGGGCGGGTTCTTGCCTATTGTGCGTCGGGGACGCGGTCGACAATCGGTTGGGCGTTGGGACAGGCGGGCGAGATGGACACCGATGACATCCTCGCAGCCGCGCGGAACGGTGGCTATGATCTGTCCAACATCCGCCCGGCATTGGAGGCCGCCGCCCACAAAGGGTGACGCAGCCCCCCCCTCTTGCGGGATCAGGCTTGCTTGATGTCCGGCAGCGACGGAAGATCGGGCAAGTCAGGCAGATCGGGAAGGTCCGGCAAATCGCCAAGCGATCCTGCAGCACCGGCATCGCCGGCGTCACCGACACCGGGAAGAACCGGCAATGCCGGCAGGTCTGGCAAATCGCTGCCTTCAATGGTCGGAGGCATCCCAAGTTCGGGATCGCCAAGACCCGGCAGATCAAGATCAGCGCCGGGAATATCTGGCAGGTCCAGACCGCCATCCAGCGCGCCTGCATCGCCCGCTTCGGCGGCGGCCATCGCCGCGTCGGCGCGCGCTTCGGCTTCGACGGCGGCATAAAGATCCGTCATCTCGACCTTGCGAGCGGCCCCATCGGCGGCACGCCGTTCATTCGGGCGCTCGCCCTGCTGCGGCAATGTCATCCGCACCGCGCGGCGTCCGCCGACCTGGCCCAGCTTGCCAGCCGCGACCTTACGGCCCGCATTGGTCAGAATCTCGGAATTTTCAAGCACGCCTTCGGGCAGTTTCAGCATATCCCCCGGTGACAGGGACGCGAGTTCTGAAAGCGGCATACGCAAACGGCACAGCGCCACCTGCAATTGCGCATTCAGCGACATGACCAGCGGCTCCAGCGTCGCGGGGGTTTCCCCGGCCTCCTCAGCGCTGGTTTTCTTCGGCGCGGAACTCTGGACGGGCGGCAGCAAGAGGTCAAGAAAGCCCTGCCGCTTACCCGCATCGACATCGATCGTGATCCGGAAATGCGTGTATTGCTGTGCCTCAAGCGCCATTTTCATCAGCCGAACCGACGGCAGATGCGCGCCAAAACGCAGGCCGGTCAGCAATTGCACCTGGGCTTCTGTATCGGGCAGCGGGCCTGCGCGTTGGAAAATCGCGTCCAGCACTGGCCCCACAAGGGCCGCATCCGTCTTGGTCGGGGCGCGTTCCGGCGCGTTTTCCGCGACCTCGCTCACCCGGCCCATGGTCTGCTGTTGCACCAGTGCGCCCACAAGCGCGCTGTCAAGCAGCGCCGCGCCGGGGCCGCGATCGGGTGTGTCGAGCAGCAGCATCAACGTGGTGTCGCCAACCTGATCCAGAACATCTTCAGCCGCGCACCGCGCCTCTGTCAGGCCAATGGCCGCCATTGCAAGTTCAAGGTCATCTTCGGCCACTTTGGACAACGTCACCCGTAGAGCCCGCGCAGCCGTCATCGCGCGGGCTTCGAATTGCTGTTGGCCTACTTGCGCTTTCCTGCGCAATGCCGAATTGGCTGTCTTATCACTCATATCCGCCGTGCCAGGCTACGTCCCTGCCGAAGGTCTTAACCCTCGTTGGTTACGATTGCCTTACTGCGCGGCCATTGCGTGAACCTTTGGCAATGTCACGCGAAAGCCGGTGCCGCCAGTGCCCGGCAGATAGCGAATGGAGCCGCCCAAACGTTCCATTATCTCGGCGCAGATCGCCAGCCCAAGCCCAGCGCCGGACCCGTCACTATCCCCAAGGCGCGAGAATTTCTCGAAGATAAGCGCTTGGTCCGCTTCGGAAATCCCAGTTCCGTTGTCGATGAAATCAATCGTCACCTCGGTATCGGTCTGGTTGGCCTGTATCGTCAGGCGCGGATTTGGCGCGGCGCAGTATTTCTGCGCGTTGGAGACAAGATTGATGAACACCTGCGTCAGCCGGTCCAGATCGGTTTGCAGCAGCACCTGTTCATTGATCCGGCGCCGGATGATTTTCATCGGCCCGTCGCCCCCGGGCTGCACCGTCTGCACCGCGCGATTGAGCAGCGTTTCCAGCGAGCCGACCTGCCGGTTCAGCGTCACTTGGCCATTCTCCAGCACGCTCAGATCCAGCAGGTCGTCCAGCAGCCGGGTCAGGCGGATCGCCTCGTCATGGATGATCGAGGCAAAGCGCGTCTTTTCATCCACCGCAAGCTCGTCGGTGTCGCGCAAAATCTCGGAGAACGCGCGGATCGAGGTCATCGGCGTGCGCAGCTCGTGGCTGATCTGGCTCAGGAAAGCGTCCTTTTGCACGGACAGCTTCTTCAGCTTGGTATTGGCTTCTTTCAACTGGCGGGCTGTGCGGCTGAGTTCGGCGGATTTTGCCTCGATCTGGTTGGAATATTCCAGAATCTGCGCGGATTCGTCCGCCACGGCGATCAGGTCTTCGACCGAAATGCCCGGCCCGCCCGCAATCTGCCCGATCATCGCATGCGCCGTGGCGGCCCCCACCGCCGCAGCCAGTTCACGTTCCAGCTTTTGAAGGAATTCCGGCGACGGGTCAGGCAGGTTGCCCGAATAGCCCTGCGCGCTGGCTTCTTGCCGGAACAGTGTGCGCGCTTCCTCCGGGCCAAGGATACGCTGCGCCATGATCAGCAGGTCTTCGCTTTGCGCTGCGGTGGCCGACCAGCCGCGCGTGGTGCCCCCGGCACGGTCGAAGACATTGACCATCTGCGCGCCCTGCAGCCGCTCCAGCGGCCTTGGGAAGGTGAAGATGGACACGCACCAGAAGGTCAGGAAGTTGAGAGACAGGCTCCACCAGACTGCATGGACCGTGGAATCGAGCGCTTCGAACCCGAACAGGGCTTGCGGGCGCAGGGCGCGGATGCCCCACGGCCCTTCGGCCAGCACTTGCGGTGTCAGCAATCCGCCCGCTCCGAAAGAGGGCAACAGCATCGTCCAGACCCAGATCACGAAGCCGACACTGACCGCCGCCAGCGCCCCGGCCCGCGTGCCGCCACGCCAGAAGATGCCGCCGATCATCGCGGGCAGAAACTGCGCCACCCCCGCGAAGGAGATCATGCCGATGGAAGCCAGCGCCGCCGATCCGCCGGAAATCCGGAAGTAAATATAGCCAAGGCCGATGATGAACATGATCGACAGGCGCCGCGCGGTGATGACCACGTGGCGCACATCGCCCGAGACAGAGGCCCCCTCCCCATGCAGCGACAGCCAGATCGGCATCACGATATGGTTGGAAACCATGGTGGCCAACGCAAGGCTGGCGACGATCACCATAGACGTTGCCGATGAAAAGCCGCCCAGAAAGGCCAGGACCGCAAGTGCATCCTTTTCAAGCAGCAGCGGCAGCGTCAGAACATAGAGATCCGGGTTGGACTCGGGCAGCATCTCCAACCCCATGACCGCGATCGGTACGACGAAAAGGCTCATCGCGAACAGATAAAGCGGAAAGAGCCAGGACGCGGTTTCCAGTTGCCGGTCATCATCATTTTCGACCACCAGCACCTGAAACATGCGCGGCAGGCACAGGAAGGCTGCGGCGGCAAGGAAGGTGACCGTGGCCCAGCGCCCGCGTTCGACCCGCCATTCGGCGATGCTGGATTGGTCGATGCGCTGCATCATCTCGCCCACGCCGCCAGCCATGCCCCAGACCACGAACGCCCCGACAGCCAGCAGTGCGACCAGCTTGACGACGGCCTCGACCGCGATCGCGATGACGATGCCGTGCTGGCGTTCATTGGCATTAAGGTTGCGGGTGCCGAACAGCATGGTGAAAAGGATCAGCCCAAAGGAAATCCAGAACGCCGCCGGGCCCTTGTTTAACGGCTCTCCGCCCGGATCAAGCTCGGCAAAGATGGCGAGTGACAGCGTCACCGATTGCAGTTGCAGCGCGATGTAGGGCGTGACCCCGATGACCGCGACCAGCGTGACCAGAACCGCCAGCGTGTTGGACTTGCCAAAGCGCGAGGAAATGAGGTCAGCAATAGACGTGACCTTATGCGTGCGCCCGATCCGCACCAGCTTGCGCAGCACCCAAAGCCAGCCGAACATCACAAGGCTTGGCCCCAGATAGATCGTCACGAATTCCATCCCGGACCGCGCCGCATAGCCAACCGCCCCGTAGAATGTCCAGGCGGTGCAGTAGATCGACAGTGACAGCGTATAGATCAGCGGCGCGCGCAGCCATTGCCGACTGCCCCGCACCGCGGCGCGTTCCGCCGCGAAGGCGACCGCGAACAGGAAGGCGACATAGGCAAGGCAGACCAGAACCAGCGAGTTCAGCGTGGTCATCTCAGCCGGACTCCGTACCTTCGGCCCCGCTCCGGTTATAGGCCCAAAGCAGCAGCGCACACAGGATCGTCAGCACCAGCCATGCGCCGAACACGAACAGCAGCGCGTCCGAGGTCATGCGTGCCTCTTCTTCGCCGGCCTGCCGCCAGAAGACCGGCAGAATGAACAGCCATGCGCCGATGAAGGGCAGCAGCCGCAGCCCGTCCAGCAGGCGGCGGCGGCGATAACTGCGCCGTTCCAGAAAGACGCCGGGTTCCAAGCGTTCGGTCATAGCGGCCCCGTGCCCCCGGCTGCGCCCGGCGTGGTCATTGCGCCGCCAGTTCGCGCACCGCCTCAAGCACCTCGACATTGGAAAACGGCTTGGTCATGAACCGGCTGGCCCCGGCCTGCGCGGCCAAATCGCGATCCTGTTCCTGCCCGCGCGCGGTCAACATCAACACCGGCAATTCCGCGAATGTCGGATTGCCCCGCAGATCGCGCAGAATATCCAGCCCGCTTTTGCCCGGAAGCATGAGATCCAGAATAACAAGATCAGGCTGACGTTCGACGATCCGCGCCATCGCGGTGTTGCCGTCAGCATGTGCTTCGACGTGCCAACCATCGCGCGTCAGCAAAAAGCGGACCGCCTCTATGATATTGGCTTCGTCTTCCACCAGCAGAACATGTTTGCGCATGCGCCAGTGTCCCCCCCATTGTTGTTTTTGGCAACGGACGTCTTGTCGCGCCCTGCTGCGTCTCGGCCTCCTCTTGCCGATGCGGCGAATATCCCGTTTTTTCGGCCTTGAGTCAAAAGATCATGCGACATCAGACAGAACCGAAGGCTCGCGCCGCCCCGGGCAATTGTCCTTGGGACAGATGCGGCAGGACGCGCCGACCTCCAGCTCTGCTGCGCCGGGCGCCGAATTGGGCAGGATCAGCATTCCCGACCGCAGCAGGGCGACCTCGTTATAGCCCGCCTGCCCGACCGGTTCTGTCACGGCATAGCAGTCGAATTTTGCCTGACGGCGGCCGACCTGTTCGACGACGCGGTGAATGACCGTCCCCGGCTGTGACAGCGCCTGAAACACAGGCCAAAGCGGGCAGGACGCGCCAAAACGCGGCAAGGCAAAGCCCGCCGTGCCCTTGCGCAGGATCAGGCTGCCCGATCGATCGGCCAACACGTAGCCCGCGCCCAGTTCCGGCAGGCAGGCCATTCGGCGCAGCACCAGCCCCACCGGCGCGCGCAGGGTCTGCGACAAGACCACCGGATCGACATGGCCCGCCGCTTCGATGGCGCGGGACAGCACGCTTGCCTTCAGCGCGCGGGCATCGGCGGCGTACCCATCCAGCACCACATGCAGGATCATCCCCGCGGTCGGGCTGAGATCGCTGGCGCTGACGATCTGCGCCGCGCTCATTGTCTCGTCCTCAAGCTCGGCCACGTGATATTCGCGCGCGGTCAGCCATTCATCGACCTCTTCCTGCGGCAGTTTCGGGCCATCCTCGCGCGCGGACGGGCCCTGTTCCAGATAGCCCGCCAGCAAACGGCTGCTATCGGCCAGCCGCGCGCTGTCGGTGTTGATATTGGTGTGGAACCTGTCCAGCCATTCCTGTTCCAGCGCGTCCGTCTCTGCAAGGATCGACGCGGTGGACCGGATCGACGCCGCCGTTGACAGCACCTCATGCACCGCAGAGGCGAGCGCCGGATCGTGGTTCAGCCTGTCGTTCAGCCCGTCGACCGTCTGCTCCAACTGGCCGACACGGGCATGGGTCGCCGCAAGCAGCCGCGCCCAGCCGGGAAAGCGGCCCGCGAATTCCTCGATCCGCTCCAACTCGACCCCCGGCAAGCCCGCGCCTGCCTCCGCCTCGCGCAACGCGCTGATCAGCGCGGCCTCTGCCCCTTCGGACAAATGCGCGCTTTCCACGCCCAGCGCTTCGGCGATCTGCAAGAGCAGTTTGCCGCCGATTCTTCGGCGATTATGCTCGATCAGATTGAGGTAAGAGGCCGAAATACCGATCTGCCGGGCAAGATCGGCCTGTCGCAGCCCGTTGATCTGACGACGTTCGCGGATACGGCTGCCTGTCAGACCGTCAATGGCCATGGGGGTGCTCTTTGGCTTTGTCGGGCAAATTCAGACCCTTTCTGCGCTGCAATATAAGATCATTTACAAAATCACCGGACACTCTGTGTAGTTATTTACAAAATACCCCTTTAACTCAAGGGGCTTATTGCGAGATTTTCAAATGCCTTGCCATAGTTGACTTGCACATTGTGCATACCTGCCATGCAGTTCATGAAGGCAGGTTACATTCTTTGGGAGGAATTCATGACCAAATCTAACCTGACTCGTCGGGGTATGCTGAAGACCGGTGCCGTCACCGGTGCCGGCGTTGCCCTGCCGACGATCTTCACGGCCTCTTCCGCAGCCGCGTTCACCAACGAGCCGACCGGATCGTCGGTCACGCTGGGCTTCAACGTGCCGCAGACCGGTCCTTACGCAGATGAGGGCGCGGACGAGCTGCGCGCCTATGAGCTGGCGGTCGAGCATCTGAATGGCGGCGGCGACGGCGGCATGATGAACACGTTCTCGTCCAAATCGCTGGACGGTTCGGGCATCCTGGGCCGCAAGGTCGAATTCGTGACCGGCGACACGCAGACCAAATCGGATGCGGCACGCGCATCCGCGAAGTCGATGATCGAAAAGGACGGCGCGGTGATGATTACCGGCGGTTCCTCCTCCGGTGTAGCGATTGCTGTGCAGGGCCTGTGCCAGGAAGCGGGCGTGATCTTCATGGCGGGTCTGACCCACTCCAACGACACGACCGGCAAGGACAAGAAGGCGAACGGCTTTCGTCACTTCTTTAACGGCTACATGTCCGGTGCGGCACTGGCGCCCGTGCTGGCCGCGCGTTATGGCAAGGACCGCCGCGCCTATCACCTGACAGCCGACTATACATGGGGTTGGACGCAGCAGGAATCCATCGCGGCCGCGACCGAAGCGCTGGGTTGGCAGACCGTCAACAACGTGCTGACGCCGCTGGCGCAGACAGACTTCTCGTCCTATGTCGCACCGGTCCTGAACTCCGGCGCGGACGTGCTGGTTCTGAACCACTACGGCGGCAACATGGTCAACTCGCTGACGGCTGCGGTGCAGTTCGGCCTGCGTGAAAAGCAGGTGAACGGCAAAGACTTCGAAATCGTCGTGCCGCTTTATTCCCGCCTGATGGCGAAGGGCGCGGGCGAGAACGTGAAGGGCATCTTCGGGTCCACCAACTGGCACTGGTCGCTGACGGATGAAGGCTCCAAAGCCTTCGTGAAATCCTTCGGCACCAAATACGGCTTCCCGCCGAGCCAGGCCGCGCATACCTGCTATGTGCAGACGCTGCTGTATGCGGATGCCGTGCAACGTGCCGGGTCGCACAACCCCTGCGCCGTGGCAGAAGCCCTTGAAGGGTTCGAGTTCGACGGCCTGGGCAACGGCCCGACACTGTACCGCGCCGAGGACCACCAGTGCTTCAAGGACGTTCTGGTCGTGAAGGGTAAGGACAACCCGACATCCGAGTTCGACCTTCTGGAGATCGTGGAAATCACACCGCGCGCACAAGTCGAGTACGCGGCAGATCACCCGATGTTCGCAGGCGGCTCGCTGGGGTCCTGCAACCCGGGCGCCTGATCGCGCGACACACACCCGTAGGGTGCGCCTGAGCGCACCCTACCCCCGGCCCGCGGGCCGTTCATCCATTCATAGGTGGGGACAATGGACGCAATCCTCCTGCAAGTTCTGAACGGCCTCGACAAGGGATCGGCATATGCGCTGATCGCTTTGGGGCTGACCCTGATTTTCGGCACGCTTGGCGTGGTGAATTTCGCGCATGGTGCGCTTTTCATGATCGGGGCGTTCTGCTCCGTCACGTTGCAGCGCATCCTCAATGCCAGCTTTGAAACCATCAGCGAGACCGAGAAGGACTTCCTCGGCAATCCGCTGAAGGTGAAGACGCCTTATGTCGAAAGCTGGTTCGGCCCCGAGGTGGGCGCTAGTATCATCGACTGGTCAGTGCCTCTGGCCATTCTCTTTGCGATCCCGATCATGATCGCCATCGGCTTCATCATGGAGCGCGGCCTGATCAAGCATTTCTACAAGCGTCCTCATGCGGATCAGATCCTCGTGACCTTTGGCCTCGCCATCGTGCTGCAAGAGGTGATCAAGGCGTTCTTCGGCGCCAACCCGATCCAGACCCCTGCCCCCGACGCGCTGTCGGGCGTGGCGCAGCTGGGGGAAGGTCTGGGGCTTCAGATTGCCTATCCGATCTGGCGGCTGATCTATATCGCCTTCGCTTTGCTGATCATCGGCGGCGTCTTTGCCTTCCTGCAATTCACCACCTTCGGGATGGTGGTCCGTGCGGGCATGGCCGACCGGGAAACCGTGGGCCTTCTGGGCATCGATATCGACAAGCGGTTCACCACCATGTTCGGGCTTGCGGCCGCCGTGGCGGGGCTTGCCGGGGTGATGTACGGGCCGATCAACGCGCCCAACTATCACATGGGCATGGACTTCCTGGTTCTAAGCTTCGTGGTGGTTGTTGTCGGCGGTATGGGGTCTTTGCCCGGTGCCGTTCTGGCCGGGTTCATCCTTGGCATCCTCGAAGCCTTCGCGTCCACCACATGGGCCACGACGACGATCCCGGGGATCAACCAGATCATCATCTACCTTGTCGCAATCATCGTCCTTTTGACCCGTCCGCGCGGTCTGATGGGCAAAAAAGGCGTGATGGAGGACTAATCAATGCTGGGTCTCAACGCAAAAGACATGAGCCTGCTTATCGTCGTCGCCATTCTGACGATGTGCGCACCGCTCATCCTCAACCCCTTCCCTGCGGACAGCGCCATGGCGCAGTTCAACGCGGGCTATCCGGACCTGATGCAGAAATTCGTGATCTTCGGCATCTTCGCGATCGGGTTCAACATCCTCTTTGGCCTGACCGGCTATCTCAGCTTCGGTCACGCCGCCTTCCTTGGCGTGGGCTCTTACAGCTGCGTGTGGATGTTCAAGCTTCTGGGCTACAACGTGCTGCCCGGCATCGCCCTGTCGGTGGTGACATCGGGGCTGTTTGCCCTGCTGATCGGGCTGATTACCCTGCGCCGGTCGGGGATCTACTTCTCGATCCTGACGCTTGCCTTCGCGCAGATGTCCTTCGCGCTGGCCTATTCGGTGCTGTCGAACCCGAAATTCAACCTGACCAATGGCGAAACAGGGCTGCAGGTCTATGCCAACGATCCCCAGTGGTTCCACAATTCGGAGCGCCTGCCGGACCTGCCGCATATCTTTGGCCTGTCCATGCGCGCCACGCAGAAAGTCAGCGTGGGCGGATGGGAGTTCCAGTTCAACACCGGGTATTACCTGTGCGCCTTCATCATGCTGATCTGCTTCTATCTGGCGATCCGCATCTTCCGTTCGCCCTTTGGGATGATGCTGCGGGCGGTGAAGTCGAACCAGCAGCGGATGAACTATACCGGGCTGAACTCGCGCCCCTACACGCTGGCGGCCTTCGTGATCTCCGGCATGTATGCCGGGCTTGCGGGCGGGCTTTTGTCGGCGGTCGACCCCTTGGCGGGTGCCGAACGGATGCAGTGGACAGCCTCGGGCGAGGTGGTTCTGATGACCATCCTGGGCGGCGCGGGCACGCTGATCGGCCCGGTTCTGGGTGCAGGGCTCATCAAGTACTTCGAGAACATCTTCTCCAAGATCAACGACAACGTGCTGCATGGCTGGTTCTCGTTCCTGCCCGACGGGATGGAAGACCTGATGGTCACGCTGATCCATCCCTTCGTCGGCAAGGGCTGGCACCTGACGCTTGGCATCATCTTCATGCTGGTCGTGACCTTCCTGCCCGGTGGGCTTGTCGAAGGCGGACAACGCATCGGCCGGATGCTGTCGCGCAAGAAGTCGAAAGAGGCGGATAGCCCCGCCTCTACCGAGCCTGCGGAATAAGGAGAGAGACAATGGGTATTCTCGAAGTCAAAAACGTGGGCAAACGGTTCGGCGGCTTGCAGGCCTTGTCCGACGTGAACCTGAGCGTGGCGGAAAACACCGTTCATGCGATCATCGGCCCCAATGGCGCGGGCAAGTCGACCTTGCTCAACTGCCTGATCGGCAAGCTGATCCCCGATACCGGGTCGGTCAGCTTTGACGGCCAGTCGGTGCTGGGGCGCAAACCGTTCGAAATCTGCCAGATGGGGATCAGCCGGGTGTTTCAGACGCCGGAAATCTTCGGTGACCTGACGGTGATGGAAAACATGATGATCCCCGGCTTCGCCAAGCGGGACGGTGCCTTCGAACTCAACCCCATGCAGCGCCTGCTGGCGCAGAAGGACGTGATCGCCCATGCCGAACACGCGCTGGAGGATATGGGGCTGGCCGACAAACGCCATATGAACGCGGCTTCCATGTCCCGCGGGGACAAACGGCGGCTGGAAATCGCCATGTGCCTCAGCCAGGACCCGCGCCTGCTGTTGCTGGACGAACCGACCGCCGGCATGGCCCGTGCGGACACCAACAACACGATCGATCTGCTCAAGCGCATCAAGGACGAACGCGATATCACCATCGCGATCATCGAACACGACATGCATGTGGTGTTCTCCCTTGCGGAACGGATCACCGTTCTGGCCCAGGGCACGCCGCTGGTCGAAGACACACCCGACAACATCAAGGGTCACCCGAAGGTGCGCGAAGCGTATCTCGGCGAAACCCAAGAAGTGGCATAAGGGAGGCCGCGCCATGAACGTCAAACCTGACTTCTCCAAGGGCATCAACCACGCGGAAACCGCCCCCGCCTTCCTGTCGGTCTGGGATATGCACGCCTATTACGGCGAGAGCTATATCGTGCAGGGCATTTCCTTCAACGTGCATGAGGGCGAGATCCTCGCGCTGCTGGGGCGCAACGGGGCGGGCAAGACCTCTACCCTGCGGTCCATCGCACGGATTGGCGATCCGCAAGTGACCCATGGGGAAATCTGGCTGGACCACCAGCCGTTGCACAAGATGTCCAGCCACGAAGCCGCGCGTGTCGGCCTTGGTCTGGTGCCCGAAGATCGCCGCATCATTCCGGGCCTCACGGTCGAGGAAAACATCAAGCTGGCGCAGATCGCCCCGCCCATCGGCTGGTCCATCGAGCGTCTGTATGACCTGTTCCCCCGGCTGGGCGAGCGGCGCAACCAAGAGGGCGTGACCCTGTCGGGCGGCGAGCAGCAGATGCTGGCCATCGCCCGCGCCTTGTCCCGCGACATCAAGGTGCTGCTGCTGGATGAACCCTATGAGGGGCTGGCCCCGGTCATCGTGGACGAGATCGAAAAGACCCTGCGCGTGATCAAGGAACAGGGGATGACCACGATCCTGGTGGAGCAGAACGCCGTGCGCGCGCTGCAACTGGCGGACCGTGCGGTGATCCTCGACACGGGCGGGATCGTCTTCGATGGCAGCGCGTCAGAGGTGCTGGAGAACGCCGAACTGCGGGCCGAATACCTCGCCATCTGAGCCGCATCACCCACGCAACGACCAAAGCCGGGCCCCCTGCCCGGCTTTTTCTTTGCGCGCGGCCTGCCCGTGCGCCCGCCACCACTGTGCGGATTCGCAACACTGCGGAACCGGAACACAACCGGAACAAGAACCCGCCGCAGGTGGCGCGAACACTCCGGTAAGTTTCGTGATAATTGTTTCGACAACAATCACAATTAAGGAGAAATTGAAGATTTTAGTTTGAAACTGGCCAAGTTGTGGCATGATGTTCTTGCCCGTCTGGGGGGTACAAGTTCTAACGATAGCTCGCAGTTTCCGACACTAAGTCGGCCCTGCTTTTCTTCAGTTTTCCCCTGTGGGAAGCGACCGGTACTGGCGTTTTTTGCCGATAGTGCCGCACCTTCTCGGGCGAGCGTTTTTTGAGGGAGGGGTCGTGAACGCGCAGCGTTTCGGTCTCGGTAGATTAAAGACAAACGATTACTACTGTTCATTGAAAATGCGCGCGGGTCCTTCATGTTTCCCGTTCGCGGTCAATATTGGGTACGGCGCTACGGGCGTGTCAGGTGGGAGCCGGGCACGCCCGTAGTTTGTCTTATGGGGGCTTTGGGACGGTGCGGCGGCGCCTTGACCGCCCCGCCCTTGCCCCTGCCCCGCGCAGCCCGCGCTACTTTCCAGCAAGGCGCGCGCGCAGCACTGTCTTCAGCACCTTGCCGTAATTATTCTTCGGCAGCGCGTCGATCCGCAGATATGTCTTTGGGCGCTTGAAACGGGCGATCTGATCCAGACACAGCGCGTCCAGTTCCGCCTCTGCTGCGGTGCCGACGATGAAGGCCACGACCTCTTCGCCCCATTCGGGATGCGGGCGGCCGACCACGCTGACCTCCGTGACATCGGGATGGGATTGCAGCACCTCTTCCACCTCGCGCGGATAGACGTTGGAGCCGCCGGTGATGATCAGATCCTTCGACCGGTCCTGCAAGGTAACATAGCCATCGGCATCCATCGCGCCCATGTCCCCGGTCATCAGCCAGCCGCCTTGCAACGCGCGCGCCGTGGCGTCGGGGTTTTGCCAATAGCCCGGCATCACCACATCGCCGCGCACCATGATCTCTCCCGTCTCGCCGGTCGGCAGGGGTTTTCCTGCCGCGTCGCCGATCTGCACCTCGACCGCCGATTGCGCGCGCCCCACCGACCCCAGCCGTGTCTGCCAGCGGGCATGGCTGCGATCAGCCACGTCATGACGCGACAGCGCCGTAATTCCCATCGGGCATTCGCCCTGCCCGTATATCTGCGCGAAGACCGGGCCGAACTGGTCAACCGCATCCAGAATGTCGGCGGTATACATCGGCCCGCCCGCATAGACGACGGTGCGCAATCCGTCGCCGCGCATCCCGTCCGCCCGCGCGACTTCGGTCATGCGTTTGACCATGGTGGGCGCGGCGAACATGTGAACCGAACCGAAATGCGCCGCGAGATCGAAAATCTCGGCCGGATCGAAGCCACCGGATTGCGGACAGATATGGGCCGCGCCTGCGCGCACATGCATGGGATTATAGATGCCCGCGCCATGGCTGAGCGGAGCGGCATAAAGCGCCGCATCCTCCGCCCGGACGTGATCTACATCGACCTGATAGCTCATCGACATGGTCATCAGCATCCGGTGCGTGATCATCACGCCCTTGGGCTTGCCCGTCGTGCCCGAAGTATAGAACAGCCATGCCAGATCGTCGGCGCCGCGCTCTGCGATCCCGGTGGCGGGCGGCTGCGCGATCATGCCGGCATAGCCATCCTCCGTCACATCGCAGATCGGCGTCTCGACCCCTGCGGCCTCAAGCGCCTGCGCGTGGCTCGGCCCGGCAAAGACCAAGGTTGCGCCGGAGTTTTCGAGGATGAATGCCGCCTCGCGCCCGTGCAGCTTGGCATTGATCGGAACCGCCACTGCGCCCGCGGCCCAGATGCCGTATTGCGCCACCAGATATTCCGGGCAGTTTTGCATGAACAGCGCCACCCGGTCCCCGGCGCGCAGTCCGATCAGCCGCAGCGCGCGGGCGATGGACAACGCCTGCGCATGAAACTGCCCGTAATCCGCCACCGCCACGCGCCCTCGAAACAAGGCAGGGCGATCAGGGTGCAATTGCGCCGTGCGCGCAAGCCAGCTTGCGATATTCATGGTTCACTCCTCCGCATAAAGGTTTACGTAGGGGGAAGAAGGAGGTCAAAGCCTCCTTTTCACTGCTGCGGGCATGGCCTATAAGCTCGCCCTGAAAATGGGCCAGAACGGCAGACAACGAGCCCGGGAACTATCGAGGATTCTCCATGACCAAAAGCAAGCATGACGCGGACGTGGCCTTTATCAGTGCATTGGCCGAATTGCTGCGTGAAAACGATCTGACGGAACTGCAGGTCAAACGCGAATATGCGGAAGCCGACAGCTTGAACGTGCGCGTCAGCCGCCAAACCAACACGGTGGTCACGCATGCTGCCCCGGCGGCCCCTGCTGTGGCAGTGGACGCGGCCCCTGCCGCAGCCCCTGCCGCCGCCGCGAGCGAGGCCGCAGACCCGGCCAGCCATCCCGGCGCGGTCGTGTCGCCGATGGTGGGCACCGTCTATATGCAGGCGGAACCGGGCGCAGCGCCGTTCATCAAGACCGGCGACACCGTGCAGGAAGGCGATACGCTGCTCATCGTCGAAGCGATGAAGACCATGAACCACATTCCTGCGCCGACATCCGGCAAGGTCGCGCGTATCCTCGTCGAAGACGGGGCCGCGGTGGAATACGGTGCACCGCTCGTGATCCTCGAATAAGGGGCGCAGAGCATGTTTTCGAAGATCCTGATTGCCAACCGTGGCGAAATCGCGCTTCGCGTGATCCGGGCCGCCCGCGAGATGGGCATCGGTTCGGTCGCCGTCCACTCGACGGCGGATGCCGATGCGATGCATGTGCGCATGGCCGATGAATCCGTGTGTATCGGGCCACCGGCCTCTGCCGACAGCTATCTGAACTTCCCCGCCATCATCGCGGCCTGCGAAGTGACCGGGGCCGAGGCGATCCACCCCGGCTATGGCTTTCTGTCGGAAAACGCGAATTTCGTTCAGATCGTCGAAGATCACGATCTGACCTTTATCGGCCCCACGGCGGAACATATCCGCGTGATGGGCGACAAGATCACCGCCAAGGACACCATGAAAAAGCTGGGCGTGCCCTGCGTTCCGGGGTCCGAGGGCGGCGTACCGGACCTTGAGACCGCGCGCACATTGTCGGCCGAGATGGGCTATCCCGTCATCATCAAGGCGACAGCCGGTGGCGGCGGGCGCGGCATGAAAGTCGCCACGTCCGAGGCGGATATCGCCCATGCGTTCCAGACGGCCCGATCGGAAGCCAAGGCCGCCTTTGGCAATGACGAAGTCTATATCGAAAAATACCTGCAAAAGCCCCGCCATATCGAGATTCAGGTCTTTGGCGACGGGCGCGGCCGCGCTGTCCATCTGGGTGAGCGGGACTGCTCCTTGCAGCGCCGTCACCAGAAAGTGTTCGAAGAGGCCCCCGGCCCCGCCATCAGCGCCGAGGAACGCGCGCGCATCGGTAAGATCTGCGCCGACGCGGTGGCGCGGATCAACTATACCGGCGCCGGTACGATCGAATTCCTCTACGAGGATGGCGAGTTCTACTTCATCGAGATGAACACCCGCCTCCAGGTGGAACACCCGGTGACAGAAGCGATCTTTGGCGTCGATCTGGTGCGCGAACAAATCCGTGTCGCCGCCGGGCTTCCCATGTCCTTTGAACAGGACGATCTGCAAATCAACGGCCACGCCATCGAAGTGCGGATCAATGCGGAAACCTTCCCCGGTTTCGCGCCGCGCCCCGGTAAAATCTCGGCCTTCCATGCGCCGGGCGGGCTTGGGGTTCGGATGGATTCCGCGCTGTATGACGGCTATTCCATCCCGCCCTATTACGACAGCCTGATTGCCAAGTTGATCGTGCATGGGCGTGACCGGGCCGAAGCGATTGCGCGCCTCAACCGCGCCTTGGGCGAATTGATCGTGGACGGGATCGAAACCACGGTGCCGCTGTTCCACGCCTTGCTGCAAGAACCGGACATCCATTCGGGGCAGTACAACATCCACTGGCTGGAACGCTGGCTCGCCGAGATGGAGTGACCATGAAGGACGACACGGGCGAACCCTTTCTGACCCCGGAGTTGCTCCTTCACGGCTATTCTATCGGCATCTTCCCCATGGCGGAACGTCGGAACGACCCGGAGGTTTTCTGGGTCGATCCGAAACGCCGGGGCATCATCCCCATGGACGGACTTCATCTGTCGCGGTCGCTCAAGCGGCGGATGCGCAAACCCGATGTGTCGGTGACGCTCAACCGGGCGTTCGACACGGTTCTGGACGCCTGCGGCGACCGGGACGAGACATGGATCAACGACGAGTTGGCCGAGCTTTACCGCGAATTGCACAGGCTTGGCCGCGCCCATTCGCTTGAGGTCTGGTATGGCGACAGGCTGGCGGGCGGTGTCTATGGCGTCAGCATCGCCTCTGCTTTCTTCGGGGAGAGCATGTTTTCAAACGCGCGCGACGGGTCGAAAATCGCGCTGGCCTGCCTGTTGCCGCATCTGCGCGCCTGCGGCTTCCGGCTGTTCGACACGCAATTCATCACGCCGCATCTGGCCAGCCTTGGCGGTATCGAGATCACCCGGCAGGTTTATCACCAAAAGTTGGAAGAAGCCTTGCGCCACCCGGCGCGCATTGACGCGGTGCCGCTAAAGCAGCCTCAGGACGTCATACAGCCGATTACCCAGATGTCGTAGCGCGCGTGGTCCAGCGCGCTCAGCGCCGGAGCGCTGGCGATCATCCAGCCCTCGAAGACCGGCTCGTCGCGTCCGGTCTCGCGGATTTCGATCCCGACATAGGCATCACCGGACCGGTTGCCTTCGGGATAGCGGCATTCGGACACGGCGATATCAAGACGGCCCACACGCGCCGCCGTGCCGTTGCGCAGTTCGAAGTCAGCCGTGCTGCCGGACACCTTGTCCAGAACGCGCAGCACCGCCCCCGGCGCCACAGCGGTTCTGGCCTGCGCCGACAGCGCGCTCGCCCCGACGATCAGGGACAGGCTGACCAGCAAACGGATCATTCTTCCGACCCGCTCACGAATTTCAGCAGCAACGAGATCAAGCTGACCGCGCCCTGCGTATCGGAGATTTCGTCCCCCGGCTCAAAATAGAAGGGCGACCCGCCGGGCATGATTTCCACGAAATTGCCGCCCAGAAGACCTTCGGAAGAAACGACGATCGCGCTGTCATCGGGGATTTCGATCCCTTCCTGGACCGCGACAACCGTATCCGCGCGATAGGTTTCGCTGTTCAGAACCACATCCGTGACCGTGCCGACCTTGACGCCCGCAAGACGGACATCGGTGCCAACGCCCACCCCTTCGAGAGAGCGGAACGACGCCGTCAACGGATAGGACGCCCCGCCCGAGGACAGCCCCGCGATCTGACCCGCGTAGATGGCAAAGCCGATGGCGGCCGCAAGCACGACCCCACCGACAAGAACTTCAGTCGTATTGCTTTGTGACACTTATTCCGGGCTCCACGCCTCATAATCCGACCGCGGCTTCGGCTCGACACGCCGAATAGACCCGGCGGGGGCATAGGCCAGCGGCGTGCCGGTCAGGTTTTCCTGATGCGGCTTTTCCCATGGCTTGTGCGCCAAAGGCTTCTCGGTCGGCGGCTCATCCCATGTGCGGTGCAGCCAGCCATGCCATTCGGGGCTGATCCGGCTGGCTTCCGCCTCGCCGTTGAAGATCACCCAACGCTTCGAATCGTCGGCATTGCGGTAGAAGATGTTGCCCTGATCATCCTCGCCCACCTTTTCGCCTTTGCGCCAAGTGTAAAGCTGTGTGTTCAGGGTCTGGCCGTTCCACCAAGTGACGGCGCGCAGAAGGGAGTTGAGAATGCCCATAAGTGCCTCCGGTTCGCTCTCGTTGCATATGGCCGATTTGCAGCGCCACGTCCAGTGGACAGAGCGCCACGGGATCGGCCTGACTTAAGTGTCGCCCGGCAGAACCGCCGTGACTTCGATCTCGATCCGGTATTTGGGATCGATCAGCCCGCATTCGATCATCGTGGCGGCAGGCGGGGCTGCGCCGAAGGTTTCGGCAAGGATCGGCCAGCAAGGTTCGAATTCGCGTCTGTCGGGCAGCATATAGGTGACGCGGACCGCATCGGCGAAGCTGCAGCCGGCCTCCTGCAAGGCCGCGCCAATGATCTGCAAGGCGCTGCGGCATTGATCGGTGACACTGTCCCCCTGCCCGACGGTACCGGCCACATGGACGAACCCGCCCGCAATGACCGCGCGGCAATAGCCGATCTTTGCTTCGAACTCTCCGCCCGACGATATTCTGCGTATGCTCATGCCGACCCTTTTCTTCCTGTGCTGCGGGACGGTGGGTGGGGCGCCTTCCGGGCCCTTGCCCGGAACAGCGTCATCCCCGTCCCTGTTGTCTTGCCGCCTTCCAAACGGAAACGGGCGCGCCCCCGCAGGGAACGCGCCCGTCGATCAATTCCTGGCGGGACGGCCGATCAGGCCGACGCCCCTTCTTTCTTCTGATCCGCGTGGATCATCAGCGGTGCCGCATCAGCGATCACGGCTTCTTCGTTCACAACGACTTCGGTCACGCTTTCCATACCCGGCAGTTCGAACATCGTATCCAGCAGGATATCTTCGAGGATGGAGCGCAGCCCCCGCGCACCGGTCTTGCGTTCGATGGCGCGCTTGGCAATCGCCGTCAGCGCATCGTCGGTGAAGGTCAGTTCCGTATCTTCCAGCTCGAACAGGCGCTGGTATTGCTTGACCAGAGCGTTCTTCGGCTGAGTCAGGATCGTCACCAGCGCGTCTTCGTCCAGATCTTCCAGCGTCGCCAGAACGGGCAAACGGCCAACGAATTCCGGGATCAGGCCGAATTTCAGCAGGTCTTCCGGCTCCAGCTCCTGGAAGGTCTCGCCCACGCCCGCGTCACTTTCGTCGCGCACATCGGCACCAAAGCCCATGGCCGACCCCTTGCCGCGCTGCTTGATGATCTTGTCCAGACCGGCGAACGCACCGCCGCAGATGAACAGGATGTTGGTCGTGTCCACTTGCAGGAATTCCTGTTGCGGATGCTTGCGACCGCCTTGCGGCGGAACGGAGGCCACGGTGCCTTCCATCAGCTTCAACAGCGCCTGCTGCACGCCCTCGCCCGACACGTCACGGGTGATGGACGGGTTTTCGGACTTGCGCGTGATCTTGTCGACCTCGTCGATATAGACGATGCCGCGCTGCGCGCGTTCCACGTTGTATTCGGACGCCTGAAGCAGCTTGAGGATGATGTTCTCGACATCTTCGCCCACATAGCCCGCTTCGGTCAGCGTCGTGGCATCCGCCATCGTGAACGGCACGTCGAGAATCCGGGCCAGCGTCTGCGCCAGCAGCGTTTTACCGCAGCCGGTCGGGCCGATCAGCAGGATGTTGGATTTCGCGAGTTCGATCTCACCGTTCTTCTGGGCGTGGTTCAGTCGTTTGTAGTGGTTGTGCACCGCAACCGACAGCACCCGCTTGGCAGTGGCCTGACCGATCACGTAATCGTCCAGAACGGCGCAGATGTCCTTCGGCGTCGGAACCCCATCGGTGGATTTCAGTCCAGAGGCCTTGGTCTCCTCCCGAATGATATCCATGCACAGTTCCACGCATTCATCGCAGATGAACACGGTGGGTCCAGCAATCAGCTTACGGACCTCATGCTGGCTTTTGCCGCAGAAACTGCAATAGAGGGTGTTCTTCCCGTCGCCGCCTGAATTGCTCGCCATTTCAACCTTTCTTGCCCGGGATATCCTGTCCGGGCCCTATGTTGGGCCGCCTTCGCCGCCCTGATACCGTGCCGCCCCCAAATACCGTCCTCAGCTTAGGGCAGCCCCCGATCCTTCACAATCGCAAAAATCGGAAACCGCCCAGTGCCGGGGCGCTTACTCCTCGGACTCGGGGTCTTTGACGCGATTTTCGACAATCTCGTCGATCAGCCCCCATTCCTTGGCTTCTTCGGGCGACATGAAGTTATCCCGCTCCAGTGCGGCTTCAACTTTTTCCAGCGTCTGGCCTGTGTGCTTGACGTAAATCTCGTTCAGGCGGTTCTTGAGCTTTTGCGTTTCCTGCGCGTGGATCATGATATCCGTCGCCTGCCCCTGATACCCGCCGGAGGGCTGGTGCACCATGACGCGGCTGTTGGGCAGCGAAAAGCGCATGCCCGGCGCGCCCGCTGTCAGAAGAAGCGAGCCCATGGACGCCGCCTGCCCGATCACCAGCGTGGACACCTTCGGCTTGATGTATTGCATCGTGTCATAGATCGACAGCCCAGAGGTCACGACACCGCCGGGGCTGTTGATATACATCGAGATTTCCTTGGACGGGTTTTCCGCCTCAAGGTGCAGCAGCTGCGCCACCACCAGCGACGACATGCCGTCATGCACCGGGCCGTTCAGGAAAATGATCCGTTCTTTCAGCAGGCGCGAAAAAATGTCATAGGCGCGTTCCCCGCGTGAGGTCTGTTCGACCACCATCGGAACCAGCGTGTTCATGTATGTATCAAAGGGATCGTGCATCACTTCCTGCCTCTTAAGCCGTTGCCGAACACCATAGACCGGCAACCGTTAGCAGAGTCTTAGTGTCGCCCCGAACGGGCTGCAAGGGCGGTTGCGCGCCGAACCGCTTGGCCGCCGGTCGAAACCGGCGCGCGGATCGCTTGACGGCGGGCGGGCGCAAGATACCTCCGTTCGCATGACGCAATCGACCTGTGCCCTGACCTTTTTCCCACCGACCCGTGCCGAGGCTGAGACGCGGCTTGGCGCGTTTTTGCCCGCCGCCGGGCGGGATTATGCCACGCGGCGCAACTACGACACCGGACCGGGGCAGCCTGCCACAGTGTCGCGCCTGTCGCCCTATCTGCGGCACCGAATCCTGACGGAGACCGAGGTTCTTGGCCCTGTCCTGCGCCTGCATGGGCCGGATGCGGCCGAAAAATTCGTGCAAGAGGTCTTTTGGCGGACCTATTGGAAAGGATGGCTCGAAATGCGGCCCGGCGTTTGGGGCGCGTATCAGCGCGACCTGCGGCGGCGTCTGGACGAGGTACAGACGCAATCGGGCCTGCGCCGGATGTGGGAGGACGCCTGCACCGGGCAGACCGGCATTGACGGGTTCGACCATTGGGCGCGCCAATTGGTGGGCGAAGGCTATCTTCACAACCATGCGCGGATGTGGTTCGCCTCCATCTGGATTTTCACGCTGAAACTGCCATGGGAGCTGGGCGCGGATTTTTTCCTGCGCCACCTTCTGGATGGCGATCCGGCGTCCAACACCTTGTCATGGCGCTGGGTGGCGGGGCTTCAGACGCAAGGCAAGACCTACCTTGCTCGCGCGGACAATATCGAAAAATTCACCCAAGGCCGGTTTCGGCCCACAGGGCTGGCCAAGGATGCCCCCGCGCTGGACGGCCCGCCCTCGCCCGAGCGCCAGCCAGTGCCGCCTGCCGTCACTTTCGATCCCGCGCGGCGCACCGGGCTACTATTGCATGGTGACGACCTGTCGCCGGGCTTTGCGCTGAATGGCCAGCCCCCCGCCGCCTGCGCCGTGCTGCGGGCGGAAGACAGGCTTAGCCCGCTTCGCCTTGCGCCGCATGTACCGGACTTTCTGGACGGTGCGCTGAACGATGCCCTCGCGCGGCACGATCTGTCACCTGACCTGACCACCACGCAGACGTCACAAATTGCCGATTGGGCGCGCGCGCAAGGGCTGGAACAGATCGTGACACCCTATGCCCCGGTTGGTCCCGTGGCGGCGGCGCTGGATGAGCTTTCCGCGTGCAGCCCGGTGCCGCTGGTGCGGGTCCGGCGGGACTATGACAGCGCCGCGTGGCCGCACGCGACCCATGGCTTCTTCCGCTTCAAGAAACACATCCCCGATCTGATCGACCGATTGGGCTTGCAAGACCCCGCCTAGCCGAGTTCCGCCGTGGCCTCGATTTCCACCAGTGCCGCGTCCTCGACCAGCGCCTGCACGACAACCATCGTCATTGCCGGGAAATGGCGCCCCATGACCTCGCGATAGGTTTCGCCAACTGCGCGTTGATGGGCCAGATAGGTCGCCTTGTCGGTCACATACCATGTCAGCCGCGCGATATCCGCCGCCGTGCCCCCGGCGGCTTCGACCACCGCCAGCACGTTCTGCAACGCTTGGCGCATCTGGCCGATGAAATCGGTCGCCTCGAACACCTGCTGCGCGGTCCAGCCGATCTGTCCGCCGACATAGAGCGTGCCGGATTTCGACAACATGCCATTGGCATAGCCCTTCGCGGGGGCCCAGCCTTCGGGGTGAATGATGCGATGTGCCATTGTCTTACACTCCTAGGTAAGTGTCGGTGATGTCATGGGTCAGCGCGTCGAAACCGCCCGCCCAGACCGTTTTGCCCCGCTCAAGGATCACGGCGCGGTCCGCGACCTGCCGCAATTCCTTCAGGGATTTGTCCACAACAAGGATCGCTAGCCCGGTTTCGGCCTTGAGCCGTGAGATCGCCGCCCAGATTTCCTGCCGCACCACGGGGGCCAGCCCCTCTGTCGCTTCGTCAAGGATCAGCAGCCGCGGATTGGTCATCAGCGCCCGCCCGATGGCCAGCATTTGCTGTTCGCCCCCGGACAGGGTCGCGGCGGTCTGGCCCTGGCGTTCGCCAAGCCGCTCAAAGAACCCATAGACCCGCGCGCAATCCCACGCACCGGGCCGCGCGGCGGCGATCAGGTTCTCGTAAACCGTCAGATTGGCAAAGCAGCGCCGTCCTTCGGGCACCAGCCCCAACCCGGCGCGCGCGGCCTTATGGGGCGGCAGGGCTGCCAAATCGGTGCCGTCGAAACGCACCTGCCCGCCCGAATGTTTCAGCAGTCGGCAGATCACCTTGATGGTCGAGGATTTGCCCATCCCGTTGCGCCCCATCAGCGCCAGCACCTCGCCCTCTTCCAAGGCCAGATCGACGCCGAACAGCGCCTGCACGGGTCCGTAAGAGGCCGTAACCCCGTCAAGTGACAGCAGGCTCATGCGTCCTCCTCCCCCAGATAGGCTTCGCGCACGGCCGCATTGGCGCGGATTTCGGCGGCTGTGCCCGTGGCAATGACCCGGCCATAGACCAGCACGCTGATCCGGTCGGCCAGCTGAAAGACCGCGTCCATGTCATGTTCGATCAGCAGGATCGGCGCTTCTTGTCGCAACCTGTCCAGAAATTCGGTCATGCGGGCAGAGCCTTCGGCGCCGAGCCCGGCCATGGGTTCGTCCATCAGAAAGGCTTTCGGCTCCAGCGTTAGGGCCACGGCGACCTCCAGCAAGCGGCGCTGCCCATGGCTAAGCTCGCCCGTCAGCGCGCCCCGATGATCGGCCAGCCCGACCCGCTCCAACGCCTGTTCCGCCTGCGCCACCAGCGCCTTGTCCGACATGACAGGCCACAGGAACCGCATCACCCGGCCTGACCGTCCCAGCGCGCCCAGCACCGCATTTTGCAGGACCGTGTGTTCCATCGCCAGTGACGAGATCTGGAATGTCCGCCCCAGCCCGGCGCGCGCCCGTTCGGGTCGGCGCAGATCGGTGATATCGGCCCCCGCGAAATGGACGCTGCCGGATGAAGGCTGCTCGCTTCCCATGATCAGCTTGACCAGCGTCGATTTCCCCGCCCCGTTGGGACCGATCAGCGCATGTATTTCGCCGGGAACCAATGAGATATTGACGTGATCTGTGGCCTGCAACGCACCGAAGTTCTTGCACAAATCACGTGTTTCCAGAAGCGGCTCAATCATGGGCGACCTCCCGTCCGGCGAGGCTGCCGATCAGCCCCCCACGGGCAAACAGCACCACCAGAAGCAGCAGCGCGCCCACATAGATCAGCCAGAATTCCGTCACGCCGGACAGCAGGTGTTCCAGCAAGATGAACAGCGCCGCCCCCGCGACCGGCCCGAACAGTCGCCCGACACCGCCAAGGATGATGAAGATCATGATCTCGCCCGACATTTGCCAACTGAACATGGTCGGCGACACAAAGCGGTTGAGATCGGCAAAAAGCGCGCCCGCAAGCCCCGTCACGGCACCGGAGATGGTGAACGCCACAAGGCGCAGCCGGTAAGGCGTGAGGCCAACCGCCTCGACCCGCTCGGGGTTTTGGCGCGCGGCGGTCAGTGCCAGCCCAAAGGCCGAGCGCGCCAGCCGTCCAGAGGCCCACAGCACCACCGCCAGAACCGCGAAGCACAGGCCGAAGAACTGGATCGGCACCAGCGTGTTGAGACCGGGAAAGCCGTTGCGCACGTAAATCGACAGCCCATCCTCGCCGCCATAGGCTGGCCAGGAGATCGCGAAATAGTACAGCATCTGCCCGAAAGCCAATGTAATCATGATGAAATAGACGCCAGTGGTGCGCAGGCTAAGCGCGCCGATCGCCAGCGCCGCAAGGGCCGATGCGATGATCGCCACCAGCCAGATCACCGGCATGGATTTGGTCCCTTCGATCAGGAAAGGCAGTTCCATCAGCGGCGTGTAGCTTTGCGCGTGGTGGGCGAGGATGCCCATCGCATAACCGCCGATCCCAAAAAAGGCGGCATGGCCAAGGCTGACCAGCCCCCCAAGCCCCAACGCGATGTTCAGGCCAACCGCCGCGAGGGCGAGGATCGCGACCTTGGTGGCCAATGTGATGATAAAGGGTTCATCCAACGCAAGGGCGACGCCCGCCGTAATCGGCAGCATCGCGAATAGCGCGGCATTGATCATGGCCGCGCGGGTCATGTCTGCCCCCCGAAAAGGCCGGTCGGCTTGAAGATCAGCACCCCGGCCATCAGGATGTAGATTGCCATGGATGCAACAGACGCCCCGATGAGCTTTGCGCTGGAAGCCTCTGTGAACAGGGCAAAAAACTCTGGAAGCAGAACGCCGCCAAGCGTGTCGGTCAGCCCGACCAGCAACGCGCCGACGAAGGCGCCCTTGATCGACCCGATCCCACCGATGACGATGACGACGAAGGCCAGGATCAATACGGGCTCACCCATGCCGACCTGCACCGACTGGATCGCGCCAACCAGCGCGCCCGCCAGGCCCGCCAGCGCCGCGCCAAGGGCGAAGACCAACGTGTAAAGCTTTGAAATATCGACACCAAGCGCGCCGATCATCTCGCGGTCAGCCTCGCCTGCGCGGATTTGAATGCCGATCCGCGTGCGCGAGATCAGCAGGAACAGCCCGGCGGCAACCGCAAGCCCCATGCCGATGATAAGCAGCCGGTAGGCCGGGTATTCGATCCCGCCGGGCAGCGTGACCGGACCGGCCAGCGCCGCAGGCACATCAAGGTAGAGCGGGAAGGAGCCGAAGATCCAGCGCGTGCCTTCCGAGAACACAAGGATCAGCGCGAAGGTCGCCAGCACCTGATCAAGATGGTCGCGGTCATATAATCGGCGGATCACGGTAAGTTCCACGATCGCCCCGGCGGCGGCGGCGGCAATCAGCGCCGCGACCAGCGCCAGCACGAAACTGCCCGTGGCGGCAGCGGTGGCCGCCGCGGCGAAGGCCCCCACCATGTACAGCGATCCATGCGCAAGGTTGATCAGCCCCATGACGCCGAAAATCAGCGTCAGCCCGGCGGCCATCAGGAACAGCATCACACCGAATTGCAGACCGTTCAGCACTTGCTCGATCAGAAGAAGCGTCGACATACGCACTCCCCGCCCCGGCGGATATCCGGGGGTATTGACGTTTCAGTGAAGCTGGCCCCGGCGCGGGTCCGGGGCCGGTGGTGCCTTACATCTTGCAGTCGGCAGCGTAGGCGTCGGAGTGGTTTTCAGCCGCAGCGCCCAGCAGTTTGTTGGTCACCACGTCGCCTTCCTTGACGACTTCGCGCACATAGATGGTCTGCACCGGGTGGTTATTCGCCCCGAAGGAGAATTCCCCCCGTACCGATTGGAAATCGGCCTCTTTCAGCGCGGCGCGGAACGCATCCGCATCCGCCACATCGGCCTTGGCTGCGGCAGAGGCGAGCAGCAGTCCGGTATCGAACCCTTGCGCGGCATAGACCGACGGCAGGCGACCATATTCCGCCTGGAAAGCCGCGACGAAATCCGCATTGCCCGGCACGTCCAGATCCTTGGACCAATGCGCGGTGTTCTTCACGCCCAGCGCCGCGTCGCCAATTGCGCCCAGGATGCCCTGATCGAAGGAGAATGCCGGCCCCATGACCTGCACATCCGCGCCCGACCCGGCATATTGCTTCATGAAGGAAATGCCCATGCCACCGGGCAGGAAGTAATAGACCATATCGGCCCCGGACGCGCGGATTTGCGCGATTTCGGCGGCGTAGTCCTGCTGGCCCAGCTTGGTATAGACCTCGTCGGCGATCTCACCGGTGAAGAACCGCTTGAAGCCGGTAATCGCATCCTTGCCCGCCGGATAGTTGGGGGCCATGACGACCACTTTGCCGACACCGTTTTCAGACGCCCATTTGCCTGCGGCCTCGTGATAGGCATCGTTCTGCCATGCGACGTTGAAATAGTTGGGATGGCAGCCCTTGCCCGCCAGGGCCGAGGGGCCAGCATTGGGCGAGACATAGAATTTGCCCTGCGCCGTCGCGGCGGGCACCACGGCCATCGCCAAGTTGGACCAGATGATGCCGGTCATCACATCGACCTTTTCGGACTGGATCATCTTGTCGGCCAGTTGCACCGCGATTTCGGGTTTGCGCTGATCGTCCTCGATCACCAGTTCGATATCGTCATTGCCTTTGACCGCCAACAAAAAGCCGTCGCGCACGTCGATACCAAGCCCGGCGCCGCCGCCCGACAAGGTGGTAATCATGCCGACCTTGATCTTTTCGGCCATGCCCATCGACGCCGTCGCCGCAAGCCCGGCGGCCAACATAAGTGAGTGCAGTTTCATCTTCATACTCCCGGTTTTATGGGGGCTCTGCGCCCCTCGTTTTCATTTCGTATCAGAGTTCCGCCTGCGCAGGGCGTCAAGCCGTCACGTGACGGCGGCGCGCTTTTGAAACTCTGGGTTGTCCCACAGACGATCCGTGAACACCGCTGCCACATGATCCGCCGCCGCAAGAACATCGTCCTCGTCGATAAAGAGCGGCGTGAACCCGAAACGCATGATGTCGGGCGCGCGGAAATCCCCGATCACGCCGCGCGCGATCAAGGCCTGCATCGCGGCATAGCCTTCGGGATGCGCAAAACTGACCTGACTGCCGCGTGTCGCCGGATCGCGCGGGCTGGCGAGCGTCAGGTCCGGCACCTTGGCTTCGACCTGACGGATAAAGACCTCTTGCAGCGCGATGGAGGCCGCGCGCACGTCCTGCATATCGAGCCCGTCCCAAACGCCAAGCGCTTCTTCCAGCGCGGTCATCTGCATCACCGGCGGGGTGCCCACGCGCATCCGCGCCACACCGGGCGCCGGACGGTAGTCGATATCGAAGGCAAAGGGGGCCTCATGTCCCAACCAGCCCGCCAGCCCCGGATCGACATCCGCCGCCAGATCGGGCCGGACATAGATAAACGCCGGAGCGCCCGGACCACCGTTGAGGTATTTATAGGTGCAGCCCACCGCGAACTCACAGCCGCTGCCCGCCAGATCGACAGGCAAGGCCCCGGCGGAATGCGCCAGATCCCAGATCATCACCGCGCCCTTGTCGCGGGCCAGCTTGCTGATCGCCGCCATGTCGTGCAGCCGCCCGGTGCGGTAATCCACCTGCGTCAGCATCACAACAGCGGTGTCCTCGTCGATGGCCGCGATGACGTCTTCGGGCTTCGGCGTCTCTAACCGGTGGCCTTTATCGAGGCTGCGGATCAATCCGCCCGCCATGTAAAGATCGGTCGGGAAGTTCCCGGAATCGCTGACAATCTTGCGGCGGTCCGGCCGCATTTTCAGCGCCGCGTCCAGCGCCTGATAGACCTTGATGGACAGCGTGTCGCCCATGGTCACCGTGCCATCGGACGCCCCGATCAGGGACGCCACACGGTCGCCCACGCGGCGCGGCTGATCCATCCAGCCCGCCCCGTTCCAGCCCCGAATAAGCTGCGCGCCCCATTCGTCCGCAATCATGGATGACAGCCGCGCCCCTACGGATTTGGGCAGCGGCCCCAATGAATTTCCATCCAGATAGATCACCCCTTCCGGCAGATCGAAGAGGTGTTTGCGCAGTACTGTCATGTTGTTTCTTTCAGGCGGAAGCGTTGGATCTTCCCGGTTTCGGTCTTGGGCAAATGCGGGACAAAGCGAATGTCGCGCGGGTACTTATACGGCGCGATGACGGCTTTGACATGGTCTTGGAGCGCCTTGACCAGCCCATCGTCCGGCGCGTGCCCATCGGCCAGCACCACATGGGCCTGCACGATCTGGCCGCGCGCCTCGTCCGGCGCGCCGATGACGGCGCATTCCAGCACGGCGCCATGGGCCAGCAGGGCCGCTTCGACCTCTGGCCCCGCGATGTTGTAGCCCGCGCTGACGATCATATCGTCGTTGCGCGCCGCAAAATGCAGATATCCATCCGCATCCATCACGAAACTGTCGCCGGTGATGTTCCAGCCGTCTTTCACATAGGCAGCCTGGCGATCATCGGCGAGATAGCGGCAGCCGGTCGGGCCGCGCACGGCCAATCGCCCCACCTGCCCGCGTGGCACATCCCGGCCCGCGTCATCCACCACCCGCGCCTCATAGCCCGTCACCGGGCGTCCGGTGCAGGCGGGGCGGTGATCGTCGAACCGGTTGGTGATGAAAATGTGCAGCATCTCCGTCGCGCCGATCCCGTCGAGCATCGGTTTGCCGGTTTTCTCCTTCCACGCCTCGTAGACCGGGGCCGGAAGTGTTTCGCCCGCCGACACCGCAGCGCGGAGCGAGGACAGATCCGCCCCTTCCTCCATCGCGGCCAGCATCGCGCGATAGGCTGTGGGTGCGGTGAAACAGACCGTGGCTTTGAAGGTTTCGATGATTTCGATCATGTTGGGCGGGCTGGCCTGTTCCAGCAAGGTCGCCGCCGCCCCGAAGCGCAACGGAAAGATCGCCAGACCGCCCAGCCCGAAGGTAAAGGCCAGCGGCGGCGAGCCGACAAAGACATCCTCTGGCGTGACGTTCAGAACCTCGCGGGCATAGCCATCGGCAATGATCATCAGGTCACGGTGAAAATGCATCGTCGCCTTGGGCGCGCCCGTGGTGCCAGAGGTAAACCCCAGCAGCGCCACATCGTCCCGCCCGGTCTTCACCGGGTCGAAGCGCACCGGTTTTTCCAGCGCCAGCCGGTCCAGTTCGGCATCATGGTTGGACGTGCCATCAAACCCGAGCACCTTGCGCAGGATCGGCGAGGTTGCCGCGCAATCGGCAAGCTCGTCCATCAGGCGGGTGTCGCATAGCGCAAATTCAATCTGCGCCTTTTCGACAATGGCGTGTAGCTCTCCGGCCCGCAGCATTGGCATGGTATTCACCACAACCGCGCCAACCTTGGTTGCCGCCAGCCAACAGGCGACCATGGCAGGATTGTTGGCAGATCGGATAAGCACACGATTTCCGGGCTTTACTCCGACATCCTCGACCAATACATGCGCCAGCCGGTTGGTCCAATCGGTGAGTTCCTTATAGGTCCGTCTGCGCCCATTGCCGATCAGCGCGGTATGATCGCCAAAGCCCTTGGCCACCATCTTGTCCGTCAGTTCAACAGCCGCGTTCAGATGCTCCGGGTAGTCGAATCCGTCCAACAGGAAGTCCGGCCAAGCCTCCACCGGTGGCAGATTGTCCCGCGCGAAACTGTCTGTATGAGCGGTCGGTCCAAGCATCAGGCGGTCTCCATATACGCGGCGAGGGTTTGACGGGCGATGACGACGCGCTGCACATCAGAGGCCCCTTCGTAAATCCGCAGTGCGCGGATTTCGCGGTAGAGGCTTTCGACCATCTGGCCGTGGCGCACCCCGTCTCCGCCATGAAGCTGCACCGCACGGTCGATTACCTGCTGCGCCTGATCGGTGGAAAAGAGCTTGGCCATCGCTGCCTCGCGGGTGACGCGGGGGGCACCGCTGTCCTTAGCCCATGCCGCGCGGTAGGTCAGCAGCGCCGCCGCATCCACATCCAGCGCCATATCGGCGATGTGGCCCTGAACCATTTGCAGATCGGCCAGCGGCGCGCCGCCCACCTGCCGCGTTGTCACGCGCGCCAGCGCTTCGTCCAGTGCGCGGCGGGCAAAGCCCAGCGCCGCCGCCGCAACGGTCGAGCGGAACACATCCAGCACGCCCATCGCCACGGCGAACCCGCCGCCCGGCCTGCCGAGCAGCGCGGTTTTGGGAAGCTCCACATCGGTGAAGCGCAGCGTGGCCAACGGATGCGGCGCAATGGTGTCCAGACGTTCCACGACTTCGAACCCCGGCAGGCCATCGGGCATCACAAAGGCCGACAAGCCCTTGGCCCCCGGTCCCTCACCCGTGCGGGCAAAGACCGTGTAGACATCGGCAAGCCCGCCATTGGAGATCCAGGTTTTCTCGCCGTTCAGCACGTAGCGATCACCATAATCCGTCGCGGTCATGGTGGAATTGGCCACGTCAGAGCCAGAGCGCGGCTCCGTCAGGGCAAAGGCGGAAATCGCCGACCCGGCGCGGGTCTTGGGCAGCCATTCCTTCTGCTGTGCGGGCGTGCCGAACAGCGAGATCGCCCCGGTGCCCAGCCCTTGCATGGCAAAGGCGAAATCGGCCAGCCCATCATGGCGCGCCAATGTCTCGCGGATCAGGCAAAGCGTGCGCACATCCAGCGTGCCGCCGGTATGTACCAACCAGCCCCCCTTGCCCAGCGCGGCCACCAGCCCCCGGCAGGCGGCATCCACATCGTCATGCGGGACAGGCAGGTGATCTTGCGCCCATTCCTCCAACTGTTGCGCCAGGGCGCGGTGGCGATCCTCGAAGAAGGGCCAGGAGAGGAAGGAACGGTCCGGCATCTCAATCCCCTTCGAACACGGGATGGCGCTTATTGGCGAAGGCATCGAAAGCGCGTTCAAAATCGGAGGTCTGCATACAGATGGCCTGCGCCTGCGCCTCGGCCTCGATCGCTTGGTCAAGGCTCATGGACCATTCCTGATTGAGCATCGTCTTGGTCATCATATGCGCGAAATTCGGCCCCTCGGCGATTTGGCGAGCCAAGGCATGTGCCTCATCCGACAAGGTGTCCGGGGCGCTGAGGCGATTGAAAAAGCCCCAGCGTTCGGCCTCTTCGCCCGACATGACGCGCCCGGTATACAGCAGTTCCGCCGCGCGCCCCTGCCCGATGATGCGTGGCAGCATCGCACAGGCCCCCATGTCGCAACCCGCAAGCCCGACACGGGTAAAGAGAAAAGCGACCTTGGCCCCCGCCGTGCCCATGCGCAGATCAGAGGCCATCGCGATGATCGCCCCTGCCCCGGCGCAGACACCGTCCACCGCCGCGATGATCGGCTTGCCGCAATTCTGCATCGCCTTGACCAGATCGCCGGTCATCCGGGTAAAAGCCATAAGTTCCTTCATCGTCATCCGGGTCAGCGGCCCGATGATTTCATGCACGTCACCGCCCGACGAAAAGTTCCCGCCCGTGCCTTCAAAGACGACCGCATGAACGTCATCGGCGTAATGCAGGTCGCGGAACCAGTCGCGCAGTTCGGCGTAGCTTTCGAAGGTCAGCGGATTTTTCCGCTCTGGCCGATCCAGCCGCACCGTGGCGATGCCATCGCGGATCTCGCATTTGAAATGGGTCACATCACACCGCATCGGCAGATTCCTTGTCCTGTGTCAGATGCGCCAGACGCGCGGAAAGCTGCCGGGCTTCTTCGGCGGGAATGTCCTGCAACAAGGCATCGATCCAACCTTCATGCGCGGCGGCCTGCCGTGCAAATTCATCGCGCCCGGATTTGGTCAGCCGCACGATCATCGCGCGCCGGTCGCCTGCGACGGGACGGCGTTCGACAAATCCTTCATCCACAAGACGGTCCACGATCCCCGTCACATTGCCGTTGGAGACACGCAGCACGGCAGACAGGTGGCTCATCTTCAGGCCATCCTCATGCTGGGACAGAGCCGCCATCACGTCAAAGCGGGGCAAGGTCGTGGCGAAGTCGCTGCGCAGACGGTCGCGCAATTCGGCCTCTGTCCGGCGGGTCAGCTTCAGCAGGCGCAGCCAAAGCCGCAAACGGTCCTTTGCGTCGCTCATATCTCGCCCCCCGACACCGCAAGGCTGTGTCCGTTGACCATCGACGCGCCGGGACTGGCAAGGAAGGCGACGGCAGAGACGACCTCATCCACCGTGATCATGCGCCGCATCGGGTTGCCCGAGGTGATGCGCGCCGCGGCTTCTTCTTGCGAGATGCCGAATTTCTGCGCCACGCCCGCCACGGCGGCATCGCCCATATCGGTATCGACGAAGCCGGGGCATACCGCGTTGCAGGTGATCCCCTGCCGCGCGACCTCCTTGGCAAGCGCACGCACCAGCCCGATCACAGCGTGCTTCGACGCGACATAAGAGGCGATGTTCGGCCCGCCCTGTAGCCCGGCGGTGGAAGCGACAGCGATCAGACGCCCGCCCGCCTGCATGGATTTGAGCGCCTCGCGGAAGGTCAGAAAGGTGCCCGTGAGGTTCACATCCAGCACGTTTTGCCAGTCCGCCAGCGACGTATTCACCAACTTGGCCGTATGCCCGATCCCCGCATTGGCGATGACGATATCGAAGGGCTGATCGAACAGCGCGCTTACCTGCGCTTCGTCCGCAACATCGGCGCTGCGGCAGATCATGCCGCGACCGCCATCTGTGTCTTTCAGCGCGTCGGCGCGGCGTCCCGTGATCGTGACCTCGGCCCCTTGATCCGCGAAGTGCCGGGCGATGCCCCGCCCGATGCCAGACCCGCCCCCGGTGACCAAAACACGCTGCATGACCCGCTCTCCCACTTGGTGTCGCGACTCACGGTATCACCGCCCAATTTTATTTCAAGCCAGAATATTTTAAGCTCAAAGGAACTGCCGCGCGGCCTATCCCAGCAGCCTTTTATGGTGCACTTCGATGGCCTCTTCGAGGTCGTCGTAATAGACCAGCTGCCCCTTTTCGAGCACCATGGCGCAGTCGCACAGCCGCCGCATCATGCCCTTACCATGCGACACCACGATGGCGCCGCTTTCTTCGAGCCGGTCCAGCAGCAGCTCGGAGCTTTTCTGTTTGAACGCCGCATCCCCGACCGAGGTCACCTCGTCGATCAGGTAGGTGTCAAAGCGAATGCCCATCGACACGCCAAAGGCCAGCCGCGACCGCATACCCGACGAATAGCTTTTGAACGGCAGATTGAAGTGATGCCCAAGCTCTGCGAAATCGGCAACAAAGCGTTGTAATTCATCAGTATCGACCCCGTAGACACGCGCCAGAAAGCGCGTGTTCTGCGCCCCCGTCAGGTCCGCGTGGAACGAGCCTTTGAACCCCACCGGCCAAGAGATCGTTCCCGTCCGGCGCACATGGCCGGAATCGGGGTTCATCGTGCCCGCGATCATCCGCAGCAGCGTCGATTTACCCGCCCCGTTGCGCCCCATCAGTGCGACGGACCGCCCCTCTGGAAAGGCGATGCTGAGGTTATCGGCGACCACCTTGCGGCGCTTGCCGGTCCCGAAAGCCTTATTCAGATTGACCAGTTCGATCATGGCTCAACTGCGATCGCGCACGCTGTAATAGATCAGCGCCATCAAGGCCCAGATCAGGAAGACGAACAGCGACACCAGCCCCAGCAGGGTCAGGCGCTGCGGGAATTCGGCGCTTTCGGGCCGGGTCGGGCTGAGATAGGCGGCAAGATAACGGCTTTGTTGCTGGGCCTCGCGCAGCGCGGTGTCATAGCCTTGCAGCGCCGACAGATACGAGGTCTGCGCGAATTCCAGATCGACGTTCAATTCCTCGAACCGGCCCAGCAAGGTCGCGTAGGCGTCGTCGCTTTCGCCGTCACCCGCAAGGCCGAACTTGCGCCGTTCGATGTCGATCCGGCTTTGAATGACCTGCACCTGCTTGCGCAGTTGCGCCACGCGCGGATCGGACTCAGAGGAGTTTTCAATCAGCAGATCAAGCTCGATATAGGTTTCGGCAAGCTGCTGTTGCAGCGACACCAGCACTGTCATCTGCCCCTGCACGTCGGCCGTCGGGTCCACGATCTGCGTGGTGGCGCGGAACTGGGTGAGCGCCTGCCGCGCCTCTTTCAACCGCGCCACGGCCTGATCGAGTTCCTGCCGGGCATAGCGGGTCACGTCCTCGCGCGCGACGGCGGTCAGACGGTTGATCATGATCGAGGACTGGGCGAGAATCTGCTCGGCAATGGCGACCGCATCGGGGGCGGTGAAGGCGCGCACCCGCAATTCGATCAGACCGGTGCCGGAATCGTAATAGATCGCCACCATCGACCGCCAGTAATCGACAAGCTCTTCGATCGGCGCGTCGGGATCGAAGGCAAAGATCGGATCGTTCTCCGGCTTGGCGTAGAGATTGCGCAGGTCCAGCGCCTGATCGACCAGTTCGACCATCTCCTGGCTTTGGATGAACTCATAGAGAATGTCGGAATCAGAGGTCGTGGAGGAGCCCAGATTGCCCAGACCGCTCAGCAGATCCACGGGGGCCTGAAATTCCTGCGCCCGCACGGAAAAGCCGACTCGGGATGCGTATTGATCTGCCGCGCGTTCGAAAAGATACCAGCCCGTCACCGCCACCGGCACCGCCACAAAGGCCCAGAAGCTGAGGAAAAGCCCAAGGTGACGCCGCTTCATGGACGCCTTCTTTACTGGCTTCGGCTGAGGCTTCGATACGAATTCGGGTGCCTCGATGTCATCGGTCTTCTTGTCGTCCTGCACGCCCGCCTACCCCACCTTGCTGCTTGAGGGTGTTTGCGCCAGATTACCCGCGAAGAACGAGGATGTGCAATCACATGGCGCAAACCCAGACAAAACCCGAAGGCTGGACCCGCAAGAGCCTGCGCTCCATTTCGGCGCTGTTGCTGCGCGAGATGGCGACAACCTATGGGCGCTCTCCGGGCGGGTATCTTTGGGCGGTGGTGGAACCGTCGGCGGGGATTGCACTGCTGACCTTCGTGTTTTCGCTGGCCTTTCGGTCGCCGCCGCTGGGCGACAACTTCCCGATTTTCTATGCCACCGGGATTCTGCCCTTCATGATGTATGTGCAGATGAACTCCAAACTGATGGTGTCGATCTGGTTCTCGAAACCGCTGCTGCAATATCCCGCGGTCAGCTTCATCGACGCGATCATCAGCCGCCTTCTGCTGAACCTGATGACGCAGATCATGGTGTTTTACGTGGTCATCACGACGATCATGATACTCTACAAGCCGCAGGTGACGATTGACGCGCCGACGGTGGCGCTGTCGATTTCGATGGCCACCGTCCTTGGGTCGGGGGTGGGCGTGCTCAACTGTTTGCTGATCTCTGTCGCGCCGGTCTGGCAGCGGGCATGGAACATCCTGAATCGGCCGATGTTCATCATCTCCGGGATCTTCTTTTTGTTCGAATCGATTCCCGAACCCTATGCGTCGATCCTGTGGTTCAACCCGCTCGTCCACATCATCGGCGTGATGCGAAGCGCGTTTTACCCGACCTATGACGCGAATTATGTCTCTGTCGCCTATGTTTTCGGCTTTGGCCTGATCAGCATGGTGGTGGGGCTTTTCTTCCTGCGCCGTTGGCACAAGGATTTCCTGTATTCATGACGTTGGCGGGACGTATGGCCGCGCAACGGCAAAGCCACGCAAGGCGGTTGCCTTAGGGTAAGTCACGCCCATTTCCAGCCCCGCTGCGCGAAACCGGCTGATTTCCGCGCTTGCACTTGCGTATCCGGTTTGGCAATCGCGCAGCGCACCCCTATAAGGTGCATCGGTATAAGTTTGCAGGCGCTGGGACGCGGCGGAGTGACGGATAGAACAACAATAAGAAGCCGGGCCTCGTTCATTCTATGACATTTTCCCACTTGATCGCAGTCAACTGCCATCCCTTCCACGCGCTTTCGGATATCCGCGAAGGCTTGGCGAGCGTCGTCAAAGCCGCGGGCATCTTCCGTCAGCGCAGCCGGGACCGGGTCGATGTGCGCGTGTTCTGGCACAATCCGGCCCCCCTGCCCGAAGATCTGCGCCTGCTGGTGGACACCAATGGGTTCGAGCTGGTCGAGGCCGCGCATGAAAGCAATGGCGCCAATCTGAACAAACAGATCGACGCGGCGGCGGCGGAAGGCTTCGACATCTTCTTCCGGGTCGATGGCGATGACACCGTGACGGCCCAGCGTTTTCTGAAGCAGGCAGAACTGCTCAAACACGACGAATGCGACATCTGCGGCGCGGGGCTTTTGTACAAGCCTGCAGGCGGGAACGGCTTTGTCGTTCTGCCCGAACCGCATCCCGGTGCGCGCGACTATCTTGAGAACAAGTACCTGCTGCATCCGACCATGGCGTTTCGGATCGACCGTTTCCGCGCGGCGGGCCTGCGGTACTGGACCAACCGGCTGGAGGACAAGGCGCTGCTTTTGGCGGCCCGGAAAGCTGGCCTGCGGGTGATGAACATCCCCGTGGTGGCGGGCGGTTACAATGTCGGCCCACGCTCGCGCAACCGGCTTGTGCAGAAGTGGCTTGGGCTTCGGCTGAACCTCGCGTTTCTGTGGCATACCCGCAATCTGCATCTGGTGCCCTATGCGCTGGCGCTCTTCACGATGCAGGTCGCGGTGGGATCTCAGGCGCTGCGCGTCTTGCGGTACAGGCTGCATCGCCGCAATGCAGCATCCCTGCGCACGGGAGGATCGACACAAGGGTAACGAGTACGCTGAACGCCACACGCCAAAGTTGAGGTGCGGCGGCGACAACCGGCAAAAAAAGGCCAAGTTTCCACTTCCGGTTCGTAAGTTGATGTATTAAGGCAACCGGAAAATCTGACAGGACGGGACAGACATGAAGATTGCAGTACTGGGTGGCGATGGATTTTGCGGATGGCCGAGTGCGCTGCATTTGGCGGCAGATGGCCATGAGGTCACAATCATCGACAACCTTTCGCGCCGGGCAATCGGCGAGAAGATTTCCGCACCTTCCCTGACGCCGATCAGCTCCATCAGCGAACGGATCGAAGCCGCGAAGAAAGTCGGCAACGTCAACTTCATCTATTGCGACATCGCGCAGGATCCGGGCCGCTTCAAAGAAGCGCTGGCAGCGATCAAGGCCGATGTGATCGTTCACTTCGCAGAGCAACGCGCGGCGCCCTATTCCATGCTGGGTGATCTTGAGCGGCGCTACACCATCGACAACAACGTGACCGGGACCAACAACCTGATGTCCTTGCTTGTCGATCTGGGCCAGCGTCCGCATATCGTGCACCTCGGCACGATGGGCGTTTATGGCTACAACGACGATTTCGGTGAGATCCCCGAAGGTTACCTTGACGTGACGGTGAAATCGACCGGCAAGGATGTGTCGATCACATACCCCGGCAACCCCGGTTCGATCTATCACCTGACCAAGGTTCTCGACCACCAGATGATGCAGTTCTATGCAAAGAACTGGGGCTTCCAGATCACCGATCTGCACCAGGGCATCGTTTGGGGTACGGAAACAGAAATCACCAAGACCGACCCGGCGCTGATGAACCGTTTCGACTATGACGGCGAGTACGGCACCGTATTGAACCGCATGATCAGCCAGGCGCAGGTGGGCTTCCCGCTGACCGTCTATGGCACGGGCGGCCAGTCGCGCGCCTTCATCCACATTCAGGACACCGCGCGTTGCATCGCGCTGGCGGCGACCAACCCGCCGGAGATGGGCGAGCGTCCGCAGGTCTTTAACCAGGTGTCCGAAGTGCACACCGTTCGCGACTTGGCGCAGATGATCGCAGAGAAAACCGGCGTCGAAATCGGTTTCCTCGACAACCCGCGCAAGGAACTGGCCGAGAACAAGCTGATGGTGTCGAACGAAGGGCTGCGCAGCCTTGGCTTCGAACCGATCCGCCTTGATGAAGGCCTTGTGCTGGAAATCGAAGAAACGGTCGGCCGCTTTACGGACCGGCTGGACAAGGACGTGATCCTCTCCAAAGCGCGCTGGTGATCCGATGAAGATCGTCATCACCGGGGGGCTGGGCTTCGTCGGCAAGAACTTTGCGCTGTATATGCGCAAGATCGGCGCGCAGCACGAGCTGCATTCCGTCGATTGGTTCGCCGACGCGCCGCAGGCCGATCACGACCTGTTCACCAGCAGCACCATTGCCGATTTCGCCTCTGACGAGGCGAAGCCGGTCTTTGAAGGCGCGGATGTCGTGGTGCATCTGGCGGCTGCGACAACGGTTCAGGAAAGCATCCAGGACCCGTATCGCAGCTTCAACAACAACGTGATCAAGACGCAGGCCCTTCTTGATCACCTGCGGGACGTAGCGCCGAACGCGCATTTCGTCTTTGCCTCCACCGGTGGCGCGATCATCGGCGAGCATGACGGCGCGATCAATGAAAGCATCCCTGCCCGCCCGGTATCGCCCTATGGCGCGACCAAACTGGCGGTCGAGGGGCTGCTATCGGCCTATACCGGCTCTTTCGGGATGCCGACGGCCGCGATGCGCTTTTCCAACGTCTATGGCCCCAATTCGGAGCGCAAGACATCTGTGGTGGCGGTGTTCTGCAAGAACTACATGCAGACCGGCCGCTTGCAGATCAATGGCGATGGGCTGCAGACGCGCGATTACATCTATATCGACGATATCTGTCAGGCGCTGTGGAAAACGATTGAAAAGCGGGCAACAGGGCCGTTCCAGTTGGGAACGGGCGTCGGCACATCCATTCTGGAGCTTGTCGAAATCCTCAAGGCAGTTGATCCTGCCAAGGAACTGGAAATCGTCCACGCGCCGGATTTGCAGGGCGAGGTGAAGCACAATGTGTGCGATATCACCCGCGCCCGGACCGTGCTTGGCTTTGAGCCGGAATATGATCTGAAACGCGGCGTGGACGAAACCCTCGCCTGGTTCAAACGAACACTTTGAGTCTTTCAACAGGGGGGCGAGGCTATAATGAAAAACGATGCGCCACGCACAATGACACTGGCTGGGCTGCAATTCCTGCAAGCCCTTGCCGCTGAACGTAAATCCGGGTGTTTTCTGGAGGTTGGGCCCCTGTTCGGGTCCTCGACAAACGCAATCGATGCGGGCCGCGTAGATGAAAGCGCGCCCATGCATACGATCGACACATTCGAGCCTGCCCCATGGGTGCGCGAACGACTGGGCATCGATCTGAGCCGCGAAGCGTTCGAGAAATACACGACCGGTATTCAGAACCTGACCATCCACCAGGGCTTCGCGCCTGACGTGGTCAAAGACACATGGTCCGACAAGATCGGGTTCTATTTCGACGATGCCACCCATGGCGATCCGGGCTGGACGAACAACTATGACTTCTTCAGCCCTTTCTTCACCGATGATGCGATCGTCTGCGGTGACGATTTCGCCGGTGGCTGGCCGGATATCGTGCGCAATGTCTACAAGATCACCGAAGAACGCGGGCTGAAGCTGTTCGTGATTGGCCGGGTCTGGGCGTTTACCGCCGATGATGACAGCCGCATTGTGAATGCCGTGAACAAATCCTTCCCCGAGCTTGAGGGCTATGAGGTCGAGGTGATCCACGAAGACCGGGTGCGCCGCAACATCGCGGCAAGCTGGTCCTGGGGGCTGCATAAACCCATCGGGATGACCGAAGTGCGTCTGCACGCGCCCGATGGGATCGAAATCGGCGTGGCCCAAACCCGCCGTGACGGGACGGCGACAGGCGTGGCACTTGGCAAGGAGCCGCTGCGTCTTGAAAATACCGAGATGCTCAGCTTTGCGATGCCGCAGGGATTGGCGGTGCAGTTCTGCATCATGAATTCCGAGGGCAAGACCTTCAACACGAAGGACATTCGCAACGGTGGCCAACTCAAGCTGAACCCGCGCCAGACGATCACCGCGATCCGCGTTCTGCCACGCTGATCCGCACAGCGCGACGACGGTCTATCCTAGAAGGACACGCCATGAGGGTCTTGTACGTTACGTCTTGGGTTATGGGCGATGCCGGCGCGAATGCGGCGGACATCTTCCCCCGCTTGTCGGTGCAGAGCCCTGAAATCGACCGGGTCATCGTCGCCGACTTCCCCAAGAACAAGTATCATATCGAAGCACGTCAGGGGGCCGAATACCTACGGCTGGAATGGAACCGGACGTGGCTGCGCTATGGTCTGCGGATCGCCCGCAAGGCCAAGCAGGCGGATATTGACGTCATCCACATCTTCTACCGGCAGCAGAACGCCGCGCTGGCGATCTGCATCCGCCTTGGGCTGATGCTGGTTGGCTCCAAGGCCAAGATCATCATGGACCACCGCTCCGTCAATCTGGCGAAGGGCGCGCGATCCAAGCGGAAGATGTGGCTGAACCGGGCGATGCAGCCTTTCGTTCATCATCTTGCGGGGAACCCCTGGGCGGTCGAAACGAACCACGACAAGATCACGAAGCCCAAGCACATCATCGATCTGGGCTATGACCAGTTGCCGGAAGGCGACGCGCGCGAGCCAGCGAATGTAGATGAGGAGGTGAACGTCTGGTTCATCGGCTCTCTCAAGCCAGCCAACCGGAAATCCCAGTTCCTGATCGATGTCTTCGCCCGCGTCAGCGAAAAGCAAGCAGAGGCAGTCAGCAAGGGCGCGCGCCGGATCGTCATGCGCGTGGCCGGTCCGACCAAGGATGACCAAAGCCGTCAGCTGAATGCGAACCCGGATGTGGTCTATCACGGCAAGCTCCCCCGGCTGGAGCTTTACGAGTTGCTGCGGGAATATCCGGGCATCGGTCTGGCCTTCATGAACCACGAATATCATGAATACGCGCCGTCGCTGAAATTCGCCGAATACGCGATCATGCGGTACAAGATCCTGTCCTCTGAAACCGTGGGCCTGAAAACGCAAGCCGAGCGTATGGGGATGGACGGTATCCGCTTCGTCCCGGAAGAGGTCGAAGCCTGGGCCGATGCGATCATCGAGATGGCGGCGGACTACAAGGGGCTGGAGCCGCTGTGGGAAGACCATGAGACGTGGTCCTATCCCGATATCTATCGCCGTCAGGTGCTGGGACTTTACAAGGATATCGTGGACGGGCGGGTCTGACCCCCGTCCTGCCCCGGACTCGTTTTGGGGCATTCGGCCAAAGCCATCCGCCCCGACTTCCTGACCCTGCTGTCAGTTCCAGCCTTTAGAAAATGAAGTCGCTGGCATCCAGCTGCGACTCTGTGATGCCTTCAAGCAGCAGCACATTGCCTGCGCTGAACTTGATCCGCACCCCGGCAGAAACATCTGCCGCAAGGGCGTTCACATCGCCGATGCCGGACAGGCCGAAATCGCTCAGGTCGATCAGGTCGGTGCCGTTTTCAAAGTCCAGCACGCGGTCATAGCCATAGCCGCCATCCATATAGATGAAGGTATCGGCACCGTCGCCGCCGGTCAGGTTGTCGTCGCCAAGGCCACCGTCAAGGCTGTCATCGCCGTTCTCACCCAGCAGGTAATCGCGGCCGTCGCCACCAAGCACGGTATCATTGCCGCCACCGCCATAGACGCTGTCGCTGCCCTCTGCGCCATCCAGCGTGTCGTTGTTGCGGTTGCCACGCAGGATGTCGTCGCCCTCGCCGCCGTCCAGCGTGTCGCTGCCCAGCCCGCCATAAAGGAAATCGTCGCCATCCTCGCCCTGAAGGGTGTCGGCCCCGCTGAGGCCCGACAGCGTGTCGGACCCGCCCCCGCCCATCAGTACGTCGGTGCCGTCATCCGCGCCAACCAACAGGTCATTGCCCGCCTCGCCCATCAGCGTGTTGTTCCCGGCCTTGCCTTTCAGGATGTCGTTGCCAGCGCCGCCATAGAGCGTGTCATCCCCCTCATTGCCGACCACACGGTCCGCGCCGCCACCGCCATTGATGGTGTCGTTACCTTCGCGGCCATACAAAGAGTCATTGCCGTTATTGCCGTTGATCACATTGTCAGCGGCATTGCCGGTGACTGTATCGGCCGCGCTGCCGCCTTCGTAGTTTTCGATGACCGTGCCGCGGGCGATGCCCAGATTTCCGGTCTCGCCAAAGATGCTGGAAAAGGTTTCAGCCTCCAGCGAAACGGTCTGGTTGCCGGTGTGACTGGACGTGTCCAGCGTATCGATCCCGCCATCGTCAAGGATGGTAAAGGTCACATTCCCCAGATCGGCCAGATCGTCGTAATAGTTGCCGACATTGCCGTTGTCGCCATAGGTCGTGTCGCCGGTGCGGATGTCGCCCGCCACGCCGTAAAGTTCTTGCACGGCAAGGATATCGGCGATCTGCGGCGTTGTGACGTAAGCCTCTGTCGCATCGACATAGGTGTTATCGTCCTGATCGAAATAGGACATCACCGTCTGCTGCCAGCTGTCGTTCAGATAAAGGTTGTTCACCCCATAGACCGCGCTGCCATCGTAATCGCCCGCATGGGCCAGACCCAGCGCGTGCCCGATCTCGTGGATATAGGTCTGGAAGGCGTAATCGTTCAACGCAGTGCCATAGGTGGTGATCCAATCGGTTTCGACATTCACCGATGCCGATGTGATATAGCCATTGGTCGTGTTGAACTGTGCGAAGGCGCCATTTTGGTCGTCGTCGAAGACGATCTGCCCGCCCGAGGTCACTTCGTTGAACGCGATACCGGTCACAGAGGTCCATGCCTCAAGCGCGGTGCGCGCCAGATCCTTGCCGTCGCTGGTCAGGTCCGAGACATCGAATGTCAGCGTGTCGCCCGGAGAGATGTTCCAAGAATAGCTATAGCCTTCCCAGCCGCCGTAATTGAGCTGCGTGGCGATGGCATCGAAATCCCATTCTGTCAGCTCGTCCGCTTCCGCCGCTTCGAGCCGGTAAAAGCCCGTGTCAGCCTCGTATTCATAGTAATAGGTGTTGTGGGTCGTCGCGACGATGCGGTGCAGCCCGGTATAGCCAGCGGTAAAGGACAGTTCCGCGTTGTAATTTCCACCGTAGAAATCGACGTCATCGTTATAGGCGACCTCGTAGCCGTCATCATCGACGACGAAAAGAAGCGGATCATCGACGCTGCCCGAGGTGAAGAACGAATGTTGTTCCATCGAAATCGTGTACCGCGTCCCGGCGGTCAGGTAGATATCGATCACATCGAAATCGTCGAGCGACAGGTATCCTTCGAAGCTATCCCCCGAAGAGATCGTGTATTCGGAACTGCCGGACCAGTAATTGTCCGTGGCATCGCTGCCTTCGTCGTACTCCGCGCGAAGCTGGTTCGGCGACAGGAAACAGTCCTTCTCGAAAAGGTTAACTTGTTGACATATCGTACACATTTCTACGTCCCAAAAGCCTGCCCCGCGTCGGGTTTCATACTCAACAGGGGGTAAGCGCGCAACTCTTTCGGGCGGCAGAGGCACGGTTTCGCTGGTGGTCTGTGGGGAACAGGCGACAGGTTGCCGAGCCTATTTCAGCACCGACCGGACAGAGCGCGCGATGATCAGACTGTCATAGCAGACCACGCCGGGGCGCTGGATGCGTTCGCGGTACATCAGGTCAAGGCGGGCCTTGCGCGGGATGCACCGGCGGCAATAGACCGCATCGGTTTCCGCCGCCGTTGTGCACCCGCGCAGGACCCGGTCTTCGAACCGGTGCATGTGCAAGGTGGCCAGCCCCGTCAGCCCCGGACGGCTGCGCAGGACCGTGGCGTAGATGTCCGGGAACCGGTCCACATAGGCCGGATCGGGCGGGCGCGGCCCGACAAGGGACATATCGCCCTTCAGCACGTTCACCAGCTGCGGCAACTCATCCAGCCGGGTGCGGCGCAGAAAGCCGGAGAAGCGCGAGATGCGAAAGGTCTTGTCCCCGCCGGAAACGCCCGAGTTGTCCTCGTCGTCGGACAATTCGCGCATGGTGCGGAATTTCAACGCCTTGAACACGCGCCCGCCCTGCCCCGACCGATGGGCGCGGTAGAAAATCGGGCGGCCTTCGCGCACCAGCAGCAGCACGCAGATCACGGCCCCGATCGCCAGCGTCAGCGGCGCTGTGATCAGCACAAGAGCCAGATCGAACAGACGCTTTGACAGTGGAAACGGGTCGGAAGGAAACAGCGGTTTTGGCAATATCCGAGCCTGCGGTCAGGTATTGTTGTTGACGGTGCTGACCAGCCCGAAGGCGGACCCAATCAGACCGAAGATCGTGCGCGCGTTCGTGACCGGGCTTTCCGTGACCAGAACCGTGTCCTTGGGCGCGATGTCGAACTTGCCCGCGCTGAAGGTGCCATCGGCAGAGGTCAGGTCGATCACGAAGACGGTGCGCGCTTGCTCTGGCCCGCTGCCGCCCACCTTGTCGGCGTCGTATTCGCGGAAGATCAGGATGCCCTTGGGATCGGCGCGTGACGCCTCCAGCCCGCCGATCAAGGCGAGCGCATCCAGCGCGGTCAGGTTTTCAGAGGGGAAGTAATGCAGCGCATCGCCCCCGGTCGCGCCCAGCGCACGGAAGTAGCGATCATCCTGTTCGATAATGACCTTGTCACCTCCCGCGATCACCACATCGGCATCCGGCTTCTGATACACCGTATCAAGAGACGTCGTGTAGCGCGTGCCGCGCCGGATCAGGGACACTTGCGGGTTGCGCAGGCTTTCCGATACGCCGCCGCCCGCCGAGATCAGGTTGAGCAGCGTGAAATGGCTGTCGGGAATATCGTAGCTGCCCGGTGCGGACACACCGCCCACAAGATCGGCAGAGCGTTTCACCCCGGTCTCGACCGTCAGAATGACCTGCGCCAGCGGCGCGGCTTTTTCGGTTTCGCGCTGGATACGGTTGCGCGCGGCCTCTTCGGTCATGCCCGCGATTCGGATGCGACCGATATAGGGCAGGAACACCATTCCCTGCGGCGATACCTTGACGCCCCGGATATCCGCGACGCGCTCCCCTTCCGAGGTCAGAATCGAATTCTCGCTACTGTCCCAGATTTGCACGTTCACCGTATCGCCCGGCGCGATCAGATCGGTGGCGCGGCTATGGGAATGCGCCAGCCAGCGGCGGTGCGGCCCGGTCGAAGGCCAGCTTTCAAGCCGGTCCAGAAACGCCTTGTCGACCTTGTGCACTGCGAATTCCGCCGCGCTTTCGGCCTCGGCCTTCCGGTCTGACAGAATCTCTGATTGGAGAGCGGCCCCACGGGGCAAACTACAGGCGGCGAGGCCCAAAACGAGCGTGACGCTCCACAGGATACGCGGACCCAGCCTCATAGAACCCCCAAGATGTTGCAGCGGTTGCAGACTAGCCACTTCGGGCAGAAGGTCAACGCGACTCGTCCCGTTTGCACAGCCGATGATTGCGGGAATGGGCGCAATACCGCAGGGTTTCCAAATGGACAGTATGCAGAACCCCTATCGCGCCAGCCAGTTGCCGCATCCGACGCTCGAATCGATTCCCGCGCCATCGGTCGATTCAGACCGCCCCGCGCGCACCGCGACCTTTTGCGGCGAGGCCCCACCCACCCCGCTGATCGATGCCCGCGCCGCTGCCAAGGCCGCCGGGGTGGCCGCGCTGCACATCAAGGACGAACGCCCCCGTATGGGGTTGGGCAGCTTCAAGGCGCTTGGGGCGGCCTATGTGATCGCTTGCGATCACGAGGATGGGCGCGCCGCCGGTCAGACCTATGTCACCGCGAGCGCCGGCAATCACGGCCTGTCGGTGGCGGCCGGGGCCGCGGCCTTCGGGGCGCAGGCGGTGATCTATCTGTCCCAGACAGTGCCGGAAAGCTTTGCCGCCCGGCTGCGTGATCTGGGCGCGCAAGTGGTGCGCGCGGGCGAAACCTATGAGGACAGCATGGCGGCGGCGCAGCAGGCCGCGCAGGATGAGGGTGCGATCTTGCTGTCGGACAGTTCCTGGCCCGGCTACGTGGATCGCCCGCACCGCCTCATGGAAGGCTACACCAAGCTGATGGCCGAAGTGTTCGAACAAATCCCGCAGCCCCCGACTCACATCTTTCTTCAAGCCGGTGTCGGCGGCCTGGCCGGGGCAGCCGCCGCGATGGCACGAAAAGAATGGGGCGACAGCCCGATCATCGTCGTGGTCGAACCCGACGCAGCCCCGGCGCTGCATGACTCTATCGCAGCTTGCGCGCCGGTGACGACGCAGGGGCCGGTATCCATCATGGGGCGGCTAGATTGCAAAGAGCCGTCGCTGATCGCGCTCAAGGGGCTGGCCCATGACGCAGACCACTTCGCCCTGATCTCGGAGGAGGAGGCGCAGCGCGGCACCGATTGGGCGGCGGGCTTCGACATGGGCTCCACCCCTTCTGGCGCGGCGGGCGTGGCGGCGCTGATTGCGGCGCAGCCCGGTCAATTCGGGCTTGGGCCCACATCCCGCGTGCTGGCGATCCTTAGCGAAGCCGCCGCGACATGACCGCGCTTTTTCCGCCCAAGGAGTACCGCGCCCGCCTGCACCGCGCGCAGCAGGCCATGGCCGGGCATGATCTGACGGCGCTGCTTTTGACCACAGAGCCGGAAGTCCGCTATTTCACCGGGTTTCTCACCCGTTTTTGGGAAAGCCCGACGCGGCCTTGGTTCGTGGTCGTGCCCAGCGCGGGCGATCCGATTGCGGTCATCCCGTCTATCGGCGTGCATCTGATGCAGCAAAGCTGGTTCAGCGATATCCGCTGTTGGTCCGCCCCCGATTACGCCGATGATGGCGTGTCGCTCTTGGCCGATACCCTGCGCGGCGCCGTGCCCAAAGGCGCGCGGATTGGCCTGCCCAGCGGGATGGAAAGCCATTTGCGGATGCCGCTGGACGATTGGGCGCGCCTGCAAGCAGCGCTGCCGGATCGGGTTTTCACCGGCGACGGTGCCATTCTGCGGCATTTGCGCATGGTCAAGTCAGAGGCCGAGATCGCCCGCATTCGCACCACCTGCGCCATCGCCGACCGCGCCTTTGCCCGCGTGCCGGAAATCGCTGCAACAGGTGTGGCCCTGTCCGAGGTGTTTCGCCGGTTTCAGATGTTGTGCCTTGAGGAAGGGGCGGACTGGGTGTCGTACCTTGCGGGCGCGGCAGATCAGGGTGGGTATGCGGATGTGATCTCTCCCGCCAGTGACGCGCCATTGGTGGCGGGCGATGTGTTGATGCTGGATACCGGCGCGGTCAAGGATGGCTATTTCTGCGATTTCGACAGGAATTACAGCGTCGGTCCGGCCACGGCTGAGGTTCGATCCGCCTATGCCTGCGCGCTTGAGGCCTGCGATGCCGGGTTCGCCGCAGCCCGTCCCGGTGCCCGCGCCGCCGATCTGTATCACGCCATGGCGCAGGTAATCGGCGATGCCAATGGCGCGGGACGGCTGGGGCATGGCTTGGGGATGCAACTGACCGAATGGCCGTCGCTGATCCCCGCCGACCAGACGGAACTGACCCCCGGCATGGTCCTCACGCTGGAGCCCAGCGCGCCGTTGCCCGGCGGTCGGATGATTGTCCACGAGGAAAACATCGTCATCACGCAGATCGGTGCGGCGTATCTGTCTGCGCCCGCGCCGCGCCAGATTCCGATCTTGTAGAGAGGGCGCGCGATGGCTGCTTTGCACTATGATCTGATCGGGACACCGCGCAAGGCGATGGGGCTGGTGGTTCTGCAAACCGATGAGACCATCGAAACGGAACTGCGCCAAATCCTGCCCCGCAGTCTAAGCCTGTTCGTCAACCGCGTGCCGTCCGCGCCGGAGGTTACGCGCGACACGCTCGCCCGGATGGAAGCGCATCTGACCGGGGCCGCCGCGCTGCTGCCGGGTACGGACGCGCTGGCCGTCACCGGCTATGGCTGCACCTCCGGGACGGCGCAGATCGGTCAGGCCCGGATCGCTGAATTGATCCACGCCGGGGTCCGGACCGCCCATGTGACCGAGCCCGTGTCCGCGCTTATCGCGGCCTGCCGCCAAGCCGGTTTGACCCGGCTGGCCTTTCTGTCGCCCTATGTCGAAGAGGTCTCTGCCCATCTGCGCAGTCTGCTGGCAGATCAGGGTATCGCCACACCGGTCTTTGGCAGCTTTGAAGAGGCGGATGAGGCGCGCGTGGCCCGGATCGCCCCTGCCGCAATTGCCCGTGCCGCCAACAACCTGGTGCAAGGTGCGGGGGTGGATGCCGTGTTCCTGTCCTGCACCAATCTGCGCAGCTTCGAGATCATTCCCGGCCTGCAAGACAGTCTTGGCCTACCGGTCCTGTCCTCCAATCTGGTGATCGGCTGGCACATGCTGCGCCTGGCGCAAGCGGTGCCGCCCGATTGCCGCCCCGGTGATCTTCTCACCTGACGGCTTGCGGCATCGAGATGCGCGATATATTCTCGGATGCGAATATTTGGAGGAGTTTCGCATGCCACTTACCCGGCGCCACTTTTTGCAGGCGGCGGCTGCCGCTGCCACGTCCCCCCTGTTTGCCCATCGCAGTCTTGCCAATGTGCCTTTGGGCGCAGGCACACTGACCACCGTCAGCGACGGTCATCTCACCCTGCCCGCCGATTTCATCTTTGCGCCCATGCCCAAGGATGCGCTGGCCCCGATCCTTGACCAATATGGCATTGCGGACGGCCCATTGACCCCGGAATGCAACCTTGCGCTGTATCGCGATGGCACCAATACGGTGCTGTTCGACATCGGCTCCGGCCCCGATTTCATGCCCACTGCCGGCACCTTGCTGGAGGGGATGGAAACCGCCGGGATCAGCCCGGAGGATGTAACCCATGTGGTCTTTACCCATGCGCATCCAGATCACATCTGGGGGCTGCTCGACGATTTCGACGAGCCGCTTTTGCCGGAAGCGACCTATATGATGGGCCGGGCCGAGTGGGATTACTGGTGGAACCCCGAAACGGTGAACACCATTGGCGACGCGCGTGCGGCCTTTGCCGTCGGTGCCAAGCGTCGTCTGGAAGCGCTTGAAAGCATGGTGGAATTCTTCGATCCGGGTCAGGAAATCCTGCCGGGGATCGCGTCCATCGCCAGCCACGGTCATACGCCGGGCCACATGTCGTTCGAACTGCGCAACGGGTCTGACAGCGCGCTGGTGATCGGCGATGCGATTGGCAATCACCATGTGGCCTTCGCCCGCCCCGATTGGGAAAGCGGATCGGATCAGGACGGCCCGCTGGCGGCGCAGACACGGATGCAACTGCTGGACCGGCTCGCAAACGAAAAGATGCGCGCGGTCGGCTTTCACCTGCCCGGCGGCGGCTTGGGCCGGGTGGAGCTTGCTGGCGATGCCTACCGCTTTGTGCAGGAGGACGCATGATGCGCCTGACCTGTTGTCTCGCGGCTTTGACCGCCGCACTGCCTGCCCTGTCCCTCGCCAGCGAGGATATCGCGGATCAATATCCCGGCTCGCCGCTATATTCGAAACCGGTCGAGGTGATCCCGTATGTCTGGTCGGCGATTGGTGCCACAGCGCCACCGACCTATGAGAATACCGGGCATAACAACAATCTCAGCTTTATCGTCACGGGCGACGGTGTGGTCGTGGTGAATGGCGGCGCGGCCTATATCCTTGCCAAAGCCTTGCATGATGAAATCCGGCAGGTTACCGACCAACCGGTGAAACTGGTCATCGACGAGAACGGTCAGGGCCACGCGATGCTGGGCAATTCCTACTGGGCGGAACAGGGCGTACCGATCCTTGCCCATGAGGACGCGGCGCACGAGTTCGAGGAATATGGCGCGCAGATCCTTGCGGGGATGGAGCGTTATAATCGCGACAAGTCCGAAGGCACCTATCTGCAAGGCCCGACCCAGACCTTTAGCGACAGCTATACCGTCGATTTCGGCGATTTCCCAATCGAGGTGCGCTATCTTGGTCCGGCGCATAGCCCCGGCGATATCTCTGTCTGGCTGCCGGAACAAAGCCTCGTCATCGCGGGCGACATGGCCTTCCATGAGCGGATGCTGCCGATCTTCGAGGATACGATCACCGCCGATTGGCTGGAAACATGGGACAGCGCGTTCGAACCACTGGGCGCGACCTATGTGATCCCCGGGCATGGGCATCCGACCAACATGGACCAGGTGCGTCGCTACACCAAGGGCTACCTTGAATATCTGCGCGGCCAAATCCGCGCGCATATCGATGCGGGTGGCGATTTGGCAGAGGCCTATTACGTGGACCAATCGCCCTATGCCAATCTCGACACGTTCGAGGAACTTGCGACCAAGAATGCAGGCCGCGTGTATGAGCAGATGGAATGGGAATGATCCTGCGCGCAGCCCTGATTGCGCTTGGCCTGTCCACGCCGGTCGCTGCCGAGGAAGCGGATTTGCTTGGTACAATGCAGGACTACGCCGATTTCGCGCCTTATGAGGCCAGGATCATCCTGCCGCAGCAGCTGACGCAGGACATCTTCGATGCCGTGACCTTTATCGACACGCGCAGCGAGGCGCAGGTGGCGCAGGGGACCATTCCCGGCGCACATCACATGGAGTGGCGCACCCTGTTCGCCCGTGTCGATGAACTGCCGCAGGATCGCAAGGTGATCTTGTTCTGCAATACCGGGGCGCTGTCCGCGCAGGCCGGGTTCGGGCTGCGGGTCGCGGGGATGGACAACGTGCTGATCCTTCAGGGCGGGTATCACGGCTGGCTGCAAGACGCGGCCTACCGGCCTTAGACGGGGGCTGTTGCCGGGCACCGCCACCTTGGCGGTGTCAGGCCACCGGGCGCAGGGCCGTGGTGCGTGCAAGCAGCAGATGTGTCGCCATGGCGCCGACCCACATGCAGAAGACGGCCAGCCATGCAGTCAGCGACAGCGCCGCGCCGCCCGACAGGCCCGCGCCGACAGCGCAGCCCCCGGCCAGCATTGCGCCGAACCCCATCAGGACCGCGCCCAGCAAGTAACGCTCCATCGGCGTGTTGGCGCCAAAGCGCTGGATCGCCCACCGGCGGGCGAAAAGCGCGCTGGCCCCCGCGCCAATGGCGACGCCGGGCACCAGCCCGATCCCGAATGACAGGGTGATGCCGGGCTGATCCACCAGCACCATCAGCGTATCGGTGGCCGGGCCAGTGAAGGTCACGGACGAGATCGGGACCACCTCGAACGAGGTCTGCGCGATGAGATAGGTCAGGAGCCAGCCAAGCATGACCGCCAGCCCGACCCCGGCGGCCATCAGCCGTTTGCCGCGCGACACCTCGCAGCGCGCGGCGAACCACCACGCGGCGGCAAAGCCCGCAAGGGCCAGCGCTGCTGCCAGCCCCTGCCCCAGACCCAATTGCGCCGCCAGGGAGCGCGCCGGGCCGCCCGGCACCGTCCATAACCCCGACAGATACTCCCGCGACGGGCTCAGCACGCCCTTATAGGCCGTTTGCGCCACCAGCGTCAGGATCAGGCCGGAAACCAGCGCCCGCAGATTGCCCGTCGACGCCAGCACCAGCAGGCGCGAGGCACAGCCCCGTGCAAGGATCATGCCGACCCCGAACATCAAGCCGCCGATAATCGCCCCGCTCATACTGCCGGTGGCGGCCAGCGCGCGCGCTTCGCCCAAGTCCATCAGCCCCACGAATTGCGCAAGCTGGACCGTGCCCAGCGCGGCGAAAAATGCCAGCAACCAGACCGCAAGCCGCCCCGCCGGGCGGCCCTCGGCGACCTCGACGGTGGAGGCGCGCAGGCAAAACTCGGACCGCTCGGCGAAGATGCCGAAAAGCAGCCCGACAAGCGCGCCAGCAAGGGCCAGCGCGCCCGCGTCGCCAAGACTATCGATCAGGTATTCCATGGCACGGGCCTATTGGTTGCGATGCCCGATGCCTTGCGCTGGATCCCCTCTTGCCGGTCTGGCCTATTGGGCAGCGCGCGGCATCCGGGCCAGTTCACATTGCGCCCACAGCTCGGACAGGGCAGAGACAAGATGGTTCATGTCTGCTTCCGAATGGACCGGGCTGGGCGTGATGCGCAGCCGTTCGGTGCCTTTGGGAACCGTGGGATAGTTGATCGGCTGAATATAGACGCCATAGTCGCGCATCAGCAGATCAGAGATGAATTTGCACTTTACCGGGTCGCCCACCATCACCGGGATGATGTGGCTGGGGTTCTCGATATGCGGAATGCCGATCGCGTCGAGGCGGCGGCGCAGTTCCGCGACCTTGTCCTGCTGCATCTCCCGCTCTGCCGTGCTTTCTTTCAGGTGCCGGATCGAGGCGGCAGCCCCCGCCGCAACCGCAGGCGGCAGCGCAGTGGTGAAGATGAAGCCCGACGCGAAGGAGCGCACAAAGTCGCACAGCGCCGCCGAAGCCGCGATATAGCCGCCGACAACGCCGAACGCCTTGCCCAGCGTGCCTTCGATCACGGTCAGCCGATCCATCAGCCCTTCGCGCTCGGCGATCCCGCCGCCCCGCGGACCATAAAGGCCAACCGCGTGGACCTCGTCCAGATAGGTCATCGCGCCATACGTGTCGGCCAGATCGCAGATTTCCTTGATCGGCGCGATATCACCATCCATGGAATAGACGGATTCAAAGGCGATCAGCTTGGGCGCATTGGCCGGAAGCGCTTTCAGCTTGGCCTCAAGATCGGCAAGGTCGTTATGCTTCCAGATGACCTTTTGCGCGCGCGAATGGCGGATGCCTTCGATCATGGAAGCGTGGTTCAACTCGTCCGACAGCACGACGCAGCCGGGAAGGCGCGAGGCCAGCGTCCCTAGCGCCGCCCAGTTCGACACATAGCCCGATGTGAACAACAGAGCGGCTTCCTTGCCATGCAGATCGGCCAGTTCCTGTTCCAGCAGAACATGGTCATGGGTCGTGCCAGAGATATTGCGCGTGCCCCCCGCCCCTGCGCCGCAGCGATCAATGGCGTCATGCATCGCATCCAGCACTTTGGGGTGCTGCCCCATGCCGAGATAGTCATTGGAACACCAGACAGTGACCTGCTTTTCCGCGTCGCCCCGATAGGCGGCTTTCGGAAAGGACCCGCGCTGGCGTTCCAGATTTGCGAAGACGCGGTAATTGCCTTCTTCACGCAGGTTATCCAGCTCTGACTGGAAGTAAGTGTCGTAGTTCATCAGAAGGATACCGCCTCTTTTACGATTTCGTCCAACAGGGCTTCGACTTTCTGCATCTCGCCCTCCGGGTATTTTCGGTGCCCGATCACCACGCCATCGGCTGTCTGCGCCACGAAGACCCCATAGGGGCAATGGGCGATGTTCATCGGATCGGCCTCCATCACTTCGCGTGACAGGCTGGCCGAGCAGAACAGGAAGATATCGGCGGCTTTGAAGATTTCCGTTGTGCTGCCCACATCGGCACCGGTCCGGGCGAGCATCTCGCCAACATGGCTGGTGTAATCGATCTTGAGCCCCTGCCCGACAATCGCGGTTTCGACGGCGAAGGTCGCGTCCTCGAAACTGCCATCATAGGGCGTGGTGACAGCCTCCCCCGCCAAGGCCGGGGCGGCCATCAGGCACGCCGCTGTCATCATCGCTTTCAACATTCCTGTTCCTCCGCTTCGGGCCTTTGTGCCGCATCGGATACCCCCGGACTTTGATCTGTCGCAAAGTCCGGGGGCTGTTTTTGCCGCCGGATCAGCCGAACATGTCGGAGGTAATCCCGGCATACCAGCCTTCGGATTCCTCGTAAGTGGCTTTGCGCGTTGCAGAATCTTCACCCGTTTGGCTGATGAACCCGTCGACCTTGGCGATCTTTTCGTCTGTCGCCTCATAGGTTGCACCGACTTTCACGCCGTCATTGGTGTCGATCAGCGACCAGCAGGTGTTGGAGAATTTGGCCGGGAAGACTTTCGATCCGGTCAAAGCTCCGCGCACCGCCATTGCGCAGACCTTGGCCTGGCTATTGGCCGAGAAGCCAGATTTCGGCATGTCGCCCTGCTGGCTCGCATCGCCCAGAACGTAGATATCCGCATCCGCCTTGGTGGACATATCCGCCGCGTTGACCGGGGCCCAGTTGCCATCGGTAACGCCCGCCAGTTCCGCGATCCGGCCTGCTTTCATCGCCGGGATCACGTTGCAGACATCGACCTTTGTTTCCTCGCCATCGATGGTGACGGTCATCGCCGCCGGGTCGACAGAGACGTTTCCGCCGCCGAAATCGGCCCCGATCCAGTCGATCATGCCCGCATAGTGGTTGCCCCAGCCTTCCTGAAACAGGCCCATCTTGGAGAATTTGCCCTTCGGGTCGGCCACGATGATCTTGGCCGTCGGGTTGTTGGCCTTGAGGTAATGAGCCACCATCGACACACGCTCATAGGGGCCGGGCGGGCAGCGATACGGGTTGGGCGGAGCCACCATCGCGAAGGTGCCGCCTTCGGGCATCGCCATGATCTGCGCTTTGAGCAATTCGGTCTGAGACCCGCCTTTATACGCATGGGGCATCGCGTTCTGCGCCGCCAGATCCCAACCTTCGACCGCGCCATCGACGAAATCGATGCCGGGCGACAGGATCAGCTTGTCGTATGCCAGTGTCGCGCCCCCTGCCAGTGAAACGGTCTTGGCATCCCGGTCCACGCCGGTTGCCCAGTCATGGACCACATTGACGCCCGCCGCAGCGAGATTGCCATAGCTGTGGCCCAGTTCGTCCATCTCCTTGAAACCGCCCAGATAGAGGTTCGAGAAGAAGCAGGTGTAATAGGTGCGTGTGGGTTCGATCAGCACGACGTCAATCGCGCCCTTGCTGTCCTTGGCGATATAGCGGGCCGCCGTGGCCCCGCCCGCGCCGCCGCCGACGACGATGACGCGTGGCTTGCCCTGACCGATGGCCATGGGGGCTGACAGGGCCGCGCCTGCGGCCACCGTTGTTCCGATGAATGAACGTCTGTTGAGTGTCATTTCCAGTTCCTCCCGTAACTGTGTGCTGACTTTACTCTTCTATCGTCGCGAAATACGCCGCCAGCGCTGCGATTTCGTCATTGCTGAGCCGTCCGGCCATCATCTGCATGACCGGATGCGCCCGTTGTTTATTCTTGTAAGCGTGCATGGCGACCACGAAGTCCTCCTCCGGCCAGAACACGATAGAAGGAATCCCATCATCGCCGCCATCGGTCTGGTGACATGTCGTGCATTCGCTCGACAGGTATTCACCATATTCCGGGTCGCCCACAATCGCGAGGATTTCCGGATCAAGGTCGTGATCGGTGCCCGTCGCCGTTGGATCGGCCTCCGGGATGTTTGCCGGGTTGTCCGAAAAGGTCCGCAGATAGGCGATGAGTTGCGTGCGCTCCTGCGCGTCCTTGATGCCGCGAAAGCTCATTCGCGTGCCAGAGGCCAGGGCGCGCGGGTTCTCGATATAGGCGTCGAGCGTATCCGCGTGCCATTCCAGCCCGCTATTGCCCAGTCGGGTCAGCGATTTGGAATATTTGAACCCGTCATGGCTGGCCGCCTTGCGTCCGAAAAGCCCGTTGAGATGAGGGCCGATGCGGTGCTTGGCCCCCTCCCCGATCTGGTGGCAGCCTTTGCACTTGGAAAATATCTTTTCGCCCGCCGCGATGTCTGCGGTATCGGCGGCGCCGGATGTGCCCAGCGCCGCGGTGAGTGTCAGGACTGCTGCGAATGCTCCTCCCTTAAGCACGCGCGTTAGCCTCCGTTGGCCTTGAGAAAGGCGGTGATCGCTTCGAGATCGGAGTCTTTCTTGAGGCCCGAGAACGACATCTTGGTACCTTTGATGAAGGATTTCGGCTTGCTCAGGAATTCATACATTGCCGCTTCGTCCCAGACGCGGCCTTCGTCAGCAGCGGCCTTGAAGCCCTTGGAATACTTGAACCCGTCGATACCGCCGATGGTCCGACCGAACACGTCATTCAACTGCGGCCCGGTCTTGTTCTGCGCGCCCTCGCCGATCTGGTGGCAAGCCTTGCATTTCTTGAAGACCTTTTCGCCCGACTTCACCAATTCGCGATCGATCGCAGCAGCGGCCGCGACCTGAACCGCCGGGGCGTCCTCTGCCGGTTCTTCCGCGGTAGGTTCTTCTGCGGCGGGCACTTCGGTGGCGGCCGGTGTCGCCGCCGCCATTTGCGTGCCGCTGTCATGGCTCATGGAGGACGCCTCTCCGCTGCCCTCCTCGTCGGGCGTGACGTCCAGCACGGTAGCACGCATAGTGATTTCGACGCTCTGCTTGCAATCGGTCATGCATGGCTCGCTGCGCCAGTTCACATATTCCGTCTCGGGACGGTCATCGACGACGAAGCCACCCGCATTGGGCATCTCGAACTCGGCGAAATTCTCGTGGCTCAACTCAAAATCGTCATCTACAAGATCGTTGGAGTACAGGATATAGGCCACGATGGCATAAACGTCGTCTGGCTCAAGCGTTTGCGCCGCGCCGAAGGGCATGGAGCGGTTCACATAGTCCCAGACTGTCGACAGATAAGGCCAGTAAGAGCCGACGGTTTTGACCGGATCCTTGTCGGCCAGCGTGTCGAAACCGCCCGCCAGAACCGGCCAATTGTCCACGCCTTCCGCGAAATCGCCGTGGCAGATCGCACAGTTTTCGGCAAACACCTCTTCGCCCGTGAACACATCGCCGCGCCCTTCAGGCAGGCCCGTGCCGTCGGGGCTGACATCGAGATCCCAGGCCGCGATTTCCTCGGCCAGTGCCGGACGGCCAAGGCCGAACCCGCTGGTATTGGCGGCGACTGTCTCCGTCTGCGGCGTGGCGGGTGTTGCCTCGGCAGCGGTGGTGTCGGTCTCTTCCGCCTCGGTCGCGGCGGTGGCGAACGTCACCATGCGCGGGGCGACCGACGGGATATCGGCCACGAACTGATCGGCGGCCACATAAGCCAGCCCAAGCACGCCCGCAGCGCCCCCGACGGCGGGTCCCAGGATATTAAGAAACTTCGACATTTTCGGCCTCCCCATTGGCTTTCAGGTGCCATGTCTGGATGCAGTTGTTGTGGTAGATCGAGTTTTCGCCGCGCACTTCGCGCAATTGCGCCTTGGTCGGCTGCACATAGCCGGTCTCGTCGATGGCGCGCGATTGCAGCAGCCAGTCCTCACCGTTCCATTCGGTATCCAGATAGAACCGCGTCAGCGCCTTGCTGTCGCCCTGCTTGCCAAGCCGCGCGGTTTCCCATGTCATGCCGCCATCGCGGGACACATCCACGCGGGTGATCTTGCCATGCCCGGACCAAGCAAGGCCCGAGATGACCACCGGCCCCGTGCCGTGGGTGATCGGCGATTGCGGGCTGGGCGAGGTGATGACCGATTTGGCATCCATGACCCATGTCCACTTGCGCGATGTGCCATCGGCCAGCGTGTCGGTGTATTTGGAGGTCTCCTCGCGGCTTTCGACCGGGCCATCCATGACCTCGATCCGGCGCAGCCATTTGACCCACATATTGCCTTCCCAGCCCGGCACGACGAGCCGCACGGGATAGCCATGTTCCTTGCGCAGCGCCTCACCATTGGCCTTGAACGCCACAAGGCAGTCATCCAGCGCCTTTTCCATCGGAATGGAGCGCCCGTTGGAGGACGCATCCGCCCCTTCCACATAGACCCACTTGCCCGCCAGATCGCCTGCCGTGTCCAGCCCGGCTTCTTCCAGCAATGTGCGCAGCGGCACGCCGGAATATTCCATGTTGTGGATCATGCCATGGGTAAATTGCGCGCCGTTCAGCTGCGCGCCTGCCCATTCCATGCCGGTATTGGCGGCACATTCGCAGAAATAGACGTGGTTCTCGCGCGGGAAACGCTCAAGATCGGCATAGGAGAAGACCAACGGCTGATCGACAAGGCCGTTGATCATCAAACGGTAATCGTCCTTGCGCAGTTCGATTGCGCCGGAATGGTGCCGTTCAAAGGCGCAGCCCTGCGGGGTGATCGTCCCATCCAGCGCATGGATCGGCGTGAAGTTGATCGAGGAAATCGTGTCGGCGGTCAGCCATTCCACATTGCGGCGGATGACATCGCTTTCGTATTCGATCGGCAGGCCATAGGGCGTTGCATCAACGCCATCGCCGGTGCCAGAGGCCCAATCCTGCAATTCGGTGATCAGCGGGTCGGGGGTGTTCGCCAAGGCCGCGCCTGCCGAGGCGGCGGTCGCGCCTGCGGCGATACCGCTTTTCAGCAATCCGCGGCGGGTTGTCCGAAACGTCATGGGTCAGCTCCAGTCTTTGTCGGTTAGGTGTCGGACGTGTCCCGCCGCCGTCATGGGGCGGAACACGGTATGGAATACGCGGGCGGATCGCATCACGCGCCCAGCACTTTCACGCTGTCTTGCGGTGTGACGGTCACGGTGCCCTGCTTGCGGATATGGCTTTCGACCACGTCCCAGATCTGCGGGCCTTCGGTGTTCTCGTTGACGCTGGCCCACCCCGCGACCACGTAGGATCGCGCGGGGTCAATCGCCTCGCCCGTGCCCAGCAGGGTCATGTCGGAAATCCGCTCTCCCTGCGGCTTGTTGACGTCAATCGTGTAGCCAAGCCCGCCGGTGCGCACCATGTCGCCGCCTTGCTGGTAGTAAGGATCGGGGTTGAAGATATTGTCGGCCACGTCTTCCAGCACGACTTTCAAGAACTCGCCGGTCATTTCGGTCCGGTACGCCTGCCCATAGGTCATGGAGGTGGCGTTCCAGATGTCTTCGACCGTGATATCCTGCCCCGGGATCAGCGACGGCCCCCAACGCACGCCGGGCGACAGGGCGATCTCGGCCTCGCGTTCGGTCAGCAGCGCGTCGCAGATCAGATCGTCCCACGTGCCGTTGAAATTGCCCCGACGATACAGCAGGGAGTCAGTCTGACCGACGACCTCGGACATGGCGGCCTCGTAAGGTGCGCGCTGTTCGTCGATCAGCGCCGCGACCTCTGCATCGGGTTCGATCACATCCGAGAAGATCGGGATCAGCTTGGTGCGATAGCCCATCATGCGGCCATCACGAATGTCGAGATCGACACGGCTGACGAATTTACCATTGGAGCCGGACGGCAGGATGATTGTCTGCCCCACGATCACGGGTTCGGGCAGCGCATCATGGGTGTGGCCGGACAGCACGACATCGATGCCGGACACGACGCTTGCCATCTTCTTGTCCACGTCAAAGCCGTTATGGCTGAGCAGGACAACGCATTCCGCGCCCGCCGCGCGCACCTCATCGACAACCGCTTGCAGGTTCTCGTCGCGCAGACCGAACGCATATTCGGGGAACATCCAGCCGGGGTTTGCAATCGGCATGTAGGGGAAGGCCTGCCCGATCACCGCGATTTTGGAACCGCCGCGTTCGAACATCTCGTAAGGGGGGAACAGCTCTGCCGGTTCGTCCCATTCGGCGTCGAAAATGTTCTGGCCCAGCGCGGCGAAGGGAAGGCTTTCGACCAGTTCCTGCACCCGTTCGGACCCCAACGTGAATTCCCAGTGGAAGGTCATCGCATCGGGCTGGAGCGCGTTCATCACGTTGACCATGTCCTGCCCTTCGGTGTGATAGCAGGTATAAGACCCATGCCACGTGTCGCCGCCATCCAGCAGCAGCGCGTCGGGACGGTCCGCGCGGATCGCCTTGATGACAGTGGCCACACGGTCAAGACCGCCGACCTTGCCATAGCCCTGCGCCAGCGACGAGAAGTCGCCGGAGCTCAACGCGTAATGGGAGGGCGAGCCATCATCGATCCCGTAAAGCTTGCGGAAGTCGGCGCCGGTGACATGCGGCACCTTCCCCCGGTTCTCACCGACACCGATATTGACCGACGGTTCGCGGAAATAGATCGGCTTCAGCTGCGCGTGGATATCCGTCACGTGGATCAGCGAGACGTTTCCAAAGGTCTCGAATTCCAGCAACTGATCCTGCGTCAGCGTCTGTTGCGCGGCCAGCTTGGCCCAATTGCCAAAGCCCGAAGCCCCGACCAGCGCCGAAGCGGCCATGCCGACTTGCAGGAAATCACGACGAGAGATCATGGTAATTTTTCTCCACATATGCGCATGTGTGAATTTAATGCGCCAAAAAAACCCCGCGCCACGGAACGGGACGCGGGGGCTGTGATCAGTTACGGACCGAGGGGCCTTCGACGCTCAGCCCATTGCCGCGCGAGGCGACGTAAAGCTCAAGCGCGGTGAATTCCGGACCGCCAGGTTTGAACGTATGCGCCATGGTATCGCGCACGCAGCCCTTGAAACGGGCATGCACCGAGTTCAGCTTGGTGTTCTTCAGACGATAGGTCGGGAAACCGTTGATCTGCCCTTGGGACAGGTGGTCGGCGCGGATCATGTTGCCGTAATTGTCTTCGTGGCAATTGGCGCAGGACAGTTCAAGCTGACCATAGCGCGTATAGTAGATCTCCTTGCCCTTTTCCCATGTGGACTGGGCGGGGCCGTCGATTTGCACGTTGACCGGCAGACCGCGCGACACCATGGAAATCAGGCCGACCATCGCGACCATGTCACCGCTGGTATACTTGTAGGGCTCTGCCCCCATGCGCTCTTCCCGGCAGCCGTTGATCTGATGTTCCAGCGTGCGGACTTCGCCCGCCGCCTCGACATATTTCGGATAGACCGCGCGCACGCCGGCCATGGTTTCCACGTCGTTGTGGCAAGAGGCGCAGGATTTGCCCTCTGTTCCTTCGACCGTGTCCCAGGTTTCCATCGCCGCTTCGACGAAGATCATGCCGGGATTGTCGAAATCGTCCATCTGGACGGCCTGCGTTTCATCAGACCGGAAACGCCAGCCGGAATAGATCGTATCGACATATTCCAGATGCTCTGGCGCGGCCGTTTCAGTGACGATTTCGATCTCGCCATTGATGGTCAGTTGATCCTCGTCCGGATCGGCGAAAGCGCCCCCGGACAGCCCTGCGGCTGCCGAGAACGCCATTGCACTTGTCAGTAGCTTGAGCTTGTTCACGTTTATCCTCCCTATGCGCGACGATCAGCCGACCGCGATCGACTTGGTCTCTTCGTAGACGGAGCCATCGTCGTCATACCACGTGAACTTGAAGTCCCCGGCTTCCGGCACCGTGGCGTCAAACTGGAAGTAGGGATTGGTCGAAATCGCCGGTTCCAGCGTGACGTCGATCACGTTCTCGCCGTTGAAATCGCAGGTGAAGCGGTTGATGATCGAACGCGGGATGACATTGCCGTCGTCATCCTTGCGCTGGCCGCTTTCCATCTTGTGGCTGATCAGCGTCTTGATCGTGATGGCCTCACCGGCGGATGCCGACTTCGGGACTTTGACGCGGGGTTTTACACCTTTTGCCATGATCTTGTCTCCTTAACCTGATTAGCCGCCGCAGCCGCCGATTGTCACTTTTACGGCTGCACTTGCCTGCTGGAACGAGCCGTCTTCCATCTGCGCCACCGCGACCACGTTCTGCGTGCCTGCCAGACGGATCCGGGTGGACACAGTGTTGGACGGGTTCAGCTTGCCGAATTTCACGGTCGCGACAGCCGGGGTCGGGTTGCCATCCGCATAGATCGCCACCGCAACCGCGCCCGGTGCGGACACCTCGATCGGAACCGTGTTGCCGTTTTCAGCGATTTCCGGCGCGGTCAGGGACAGTTCGCCCTCGCCCACGGCGGCACCGCCGGTAAATTCCGCGATCATGTCTTCGGCTGTCGCGGCAAAGGCCGGAATCGCACCCAGACCGGAAGCCACCAAGGCCCCTGAGCTGATCGCGAGCATATTGCGTCGTGTCAGTTCCATCTTCATCTCCTTAAACTCGACGTCACTCTTCCTTGAGCGTCATCAGATAGGCCACCACGTCCTCGACTTCCTGTGCAGTCAGCAGCGGCGCAACCTCGCCCTCATGGGCATTCCCGGTATAAGCGTCCCCCAGACGGATGAACCCTTCGGTCTTGTAGAAGGACGGCATCATCGTCCCGTCGAACATCATCTTTGCATTGGCCACGATCCCGCGCAGCTCCGCCTCGCTCCAACGGTCGGCAACGCCATCAAGCGTCGGACCGACTTCGCCATGGAAAGGCAGATTGCTCAACGCCGAGACCTGATGACAGGCGATGCAGTTGCCCGCGCCCTTGTTCATCAGCGTGGCGCCGTTTTCGATATCCCCGGCCGTGCCGGTCAGCGATGTCGCGACCGCGCCATCCTCGAAAACGACCTCGGTCGGGGCGACCACTTCCGCCGCCGCAACCGTCGCGATCACGGCGCAGACCGCCGCTCCTGTAACCAGGTTTCTCATGAATCCTCCCTTGGCTCCTTGATGGTACACTATGGCACACAGCACCGTTTACGCAACATCAAATTCAGCTAAATGAATTTATCGATTACTAAGGCGTTCGAAAAAACTGAAAACATCAGACTTTTCCGGCGCAATGATCGAAAAACTTTAGCGGTAGCACGTGATATTTCCATAACGCGCCACCCATCAAGGCCCGTTTCTGCCGGGGCACCAAGGGCGCAGGATTCGCGGCCTACGCCTAGTCGAATGACCCGTTCGAGCGTTCCTGAATCCGCCGCGCGTGATAACGCTGGAAATCTTCCTCGGACTGGTCGAGATAGCGTTTTTCGGCCACCCAGGTCAGCAGGTCCAGTGTCGTACCCTTGCCGAAGGCGCCGGGCATCACCGCGACAGCGGCTTGCGGGGCGGTCGCCCCTTCGGGCACCTCTTCGGGCAGGAACATCATCGACGGTGTGAAAAGCACGCCCCATTTGCGGGCCATTGCCTTTTCGGGCAGCGTCTCGCCATCGAAATCGGTGACTTCCACATCCCCATGCAGGTTGAGCTGGACCACGAAATAGTTGTCTTCGATGGCTTTTGTCACCGCCGGGTCGGGAAATACCTCTTTGTGCATCTTGGCGCAGTAAATGCAGCCGCGCTGTTCGAAGATGATGAGAAGCCGCTTGCCTTCGGCATTCGCCTCTTCCAGATCCTCGGTCAAATCCTTGAACGTGTCGCGCATCCACGCGGTTTTGTGCAGGCCGTCATCGCCAATTTCGGATGCCTGAGCGGCAGCCGCAAGGAACACCATGCTGAGTAAGGCAAACAGTCGGGACATTGTCATCCTCCTATCCGATGTTGCTGAACCACGGGATCGTCTCCAGCATCCATTGTGCAATGTAGTTTATAGAATTCGTGGCGATGAGCACACCGAACAGGATCAAAAGCGCGCCCATCAGTTTTTCGATCAGCCCCATATGGCGGCGGAACCTGGCCATCCAGCGCATGAACGGACCGATGAACAGCGCCGCCAGCACGAAGGGTGCGGTCATGCCCACGCCATAGACGAAAAGCAGTCCCGCCCCCTGCCCGGCCGTGTCCTGACCGCCCGCCATGAACAGGATCGCCGCCAGCACCGGGCCGACGCAGGGTGTCCAGCCAAAGGCAAAGGCCAGCCCGATGACATACGCCCCCACAAGGCTGACATTCTGCGTCTCGCCCGCATCGGCGCGGAACTGACGGTAAAGCAGCCCGATCCGGATCACGCCCAGAAAATGCAGCCCCATCGCGATGATGAGCGCCGCTGCCAGCCAGCGCAGAATGTCGAAATATTCGCGCACCAACTGCCCGAACAGCGACGCCGTGGCGCCCAGCGCCATGAAAACGGTGATGACTCCAAGTGCGAACAGCATCGCGGCCAGAACCGCCCGGCGGCGCACGGCGGGCGTGACCTCGGCGGTGGCAGAGATCTGGTTCATGCCAACCCCGGCCAGATAGGACAGGTAGAATGGGACAATCGGCAGGATACAGGGCGACAGGAAGGACAGCAGCCCAGCGACCAGCGCGCCATAGAACGTAACGTCGAACATGGCCTCCCCTCCATATCCTTGAAGAATTCAAATATTTGATTATGATGGATAGGACAATGCGTCAACCGGAGACGACATGAGCCGCGCCGCGATCTTTCTGGCATCCGCGCTATTCCTGATGGCCACGTCCGTCGGGAGCATTGCGCGTGCCGACACGTTTTTGCTTATGGCTGAACAGATTGGCTGCCATTACTGCAAGCGATGGGATGCGGAAATCTCTGCGATCTATCCCAAGACGAATGAAGGGCGCACGGCCCCGCTGCGGCGTTATGACATCCATGACGGCACACCTGACGGGATCGCACTGGCGCGCAGCGTGCGCTTTACGCCGACCTTTGTTCTGGTGAAGGATGGCGTTGAACGGGGCCGGATCGAAGGCTATCCGGGCGAAGATTTCTTCTGGGGCCTTCTGGGCCTGATGTTCGAAAGGGCACAGATCGACCCGGCCACGTCTGGCTGATCGTGTGGAACAGGACGGTAGTATGATGAAAGATACCTTGCGGGCGGCGGGCGACAGCACCAATCTGCCGGTTTTTTCCCCCGACATGTGCGCCGAAGACATGGACCGCATGATGTCCAATGCGCAGCTTGCGTCGAACTTCCTGAAAGCGATCAGCCATGAAGGGCGGCTGATGATCCTGTGCCATCTTGCCCATGGCGAAAAATCTGTAACTGAACTGGAAGACCTTCTGTCCGCCCGTCAGGCGGCGGTATCGCAGCAATTGTCGCGGCTGCGGCTTGAAGGATTGGTCACACCCCGGCGCGATGGCAAGGCCATTTACTACTCCTTGACAGACGACCGGGCGCGGGAAATCATCGAAAAAGTCTACGAGCTGTTCTGCGGCCGGGACTGAGCCAACGCGCGGGGAGGCGTGTTGGCCGAGGGAGGAGACCGGATGCTGGATGCATTTGGAGACGCGAACGCGGTTGCCCTGATCGGATTGATTGGCGGCATCGCGCTGGGTCTTGCCGCGCGTATCGGACGTTTCTGCACCTTGGGTGCCATCGAAGACGTGCTGTATTCCTCTGACGACCGGCGTATTCGCATGTGGGCGCTGGCGATCGGCACCGCGATTATCGGTGTGCATATCGGGATCGGCAGCGGCTGGCTCGGCTTTACCGAAACCGCATATCTGGACAGGACGTGGTCGCCGCTTGGCACCATTCTGGGCGGGCTGATGTTCGGCTATGGCATGGCGCTGTCGGGCAATTGCGGCTATGGCGCGCTGGCCCGATTGGGGGGCGGCGACTTGCGATCCTTCGTGATCGTTCTGGTGATGGGGCTGTCGGCCTATGTGGTCATGTCCGGCCCGCTGGCCCATGCCCGCGTCTGGCTGTTCCCGGTCGAAGAAGGCACGGGCCGCGCACAGGGGTTCAGCCAATTGGCCGCGATGCGCTGGGGGCTGTCTCCCGTTCTGACCGGATCCTTGGTCGGCGCGCTCTTTCTTATCCTGGGTCTGTCCAGCAGCCGGATGCGCGCCTCGCGCGGGCATGTGCTTTGGGGCGTCATCGTGGGGCTGGCCATCACCTTCGGCTGGCTCGGCACGGCCTGGGTCGCCCATAACGGCTTTGACGCGGAGCCGGTGCAAACCCATACTTTCGCGGCCCCGCTGGGCGATACGATCTTCTACCTGATGACAGCCTCGGGCAACACGCTGTCCTTTTCGGTCGGCTCGGTCGCCGGGGTGCTGATCGGCGCGGCGCTTGGGTCTTATTCCAAGGGCCATTTCCGCTGGGAAGCCTGCGAAGACCCGCGCGAGCTGAAACGCCAAATCCTTGGCGCGGCGCTGATGGGACCGGGCGCGATCCTCGCTGTCGGCTGCTCTGTCGGGCAAGGCATTTCGGCATTCTCGGTGCTGGCCTATTCCGCGCCGGTCGCCTTTCTTTGCATCTTTGCCGGGGCGGCCTTTGGTCTGCGGCAACTCATTTCCGGCTTTGCCCCGGCGGAATGACGGCCGGGGCGCGTGCGCCCTGCCCTGACGCCCTGGCCCGCGCGCCCGTCCTCCTCTCCCATCATGTTCGGCCCCTCTTGCCCTGCCCCGCCGCCCCGTGCAGGTTGCGCGCAGGTTCGGCAAAGGCAGCATGGAGGACACGCAATGACGGGGCATATCGCGATACTGGGAGTCTTCGTCGCCGATTGCGCCTTTCGCGCCGATCGCCCGCCGCATATGGGGGAGACCCTGCTTGGCAAGAGCTTTCAGCTTGGTCCCGGCGGCAAGGGATCGAACCAGGCGGTGGCCGCTGCGCGCGCGGGCTGCGATACGCGTTTTATCAGCCGGCTGGGCCGCGACACCTTTGCCGATCTGGCGCTTGCCACATGGCGCGACGCGGGTGTGACCCCGGCGATCACGCAGGGCGAAACCGCGACAGGCGCCGCCTATATCTTCATCAATGACACGACCGGCCAAAACGCGATCATCATCGTGCCCGGGGCCGCGGCGGAAATCACGCCAGAAGACGTGGAACGCCAGCGCGACATCATCACGTCGGCCTCCGTCTTCGTCACGCAATTGGAACAACCGCTGGACGCGGCGCTGTGCGGGCTGCGCATGGCGCGCGGCGCGGGCGTGACCACGATCCTCAACCCGGCCCCTGCTGCCGATCTGCCTGCCGAATTCCTGCCGCTCTGCGATTACGTCACCCCCAATGAGCCGGAGGCGACGGCCCTCACAGGCATCGAGGTGACTGATCTGGCCTCTGCCGAGGCCGCCGGGAACGCGCTGCTGGACAAAGGCGCGGGCGCAGCACTGCTGACCCTGGGCGAGATGGGCGCGTTGCTGGTCCGGCCCGAAGGCAGTATCCACATCGCGGCACGGCCCGCCGGTCCAGTGATCGACACAACCGGCGCAGGCGATGCGTTCAATGGCGGTTTCGCGGCGGCATTGGCGCAAGGGATGGACCCGATTGCAGCCATGAATTTCGCCGCCGCCACCGCCGGTCTGTCGATTACGCGGCACGGCACGGCGGCCTCCATGCCCAGCCGGGCGGAGATCGACGCCGCATTGGCCGCCACGTGAGCGCCCCGGTTCAGGATATGATCCGCTGGCGGCACGATCTGCACCGCCACCCGGAGTTTGGGTTCGAAGAAACCCGCACCGCCGCCTTCGTCGCCGAAACGCTGCGCGCGTTTGGCTTTGAAGTGGCCACCGGGATCGGCGGCACTGGCGTGGTCGGCAGCTTGCAGCGCGGCACTTCCAACCGCGCGGTGGCGCTGCGGGCCGATATGGATTGCCTCAAGATCACCGAAGCGACCGGGGCGGCCCATGCCTCCCAATCGCCGGGGCTGATGCATGCGTGCGGCCATGATGGGCACACGGCCCTGCTGCTGGGCGCGGGCCAGATGCTGGCGCAGGATGGCGGCTTTGACGGCACTGTGCGGCTGATCTTTCAGCCGGCCGAAGAATGGGGGCGCGGCGCCCTGGCGATGCTGGACGACGGGCTGATGCAGCGCTTCCCCTTCGATGAAATCTATGGGCTGCACAATATGCCCGGCCTGCCTGTGGGCCATGTGCAGACTTGCGCTGGCGCGATCATGGCAGCCGAAGACCTCTTTGACGTCACCCTGACCGGTGCGGGCGGTCATGCGGCGCGCCCGCATATGACGCGAGAGGTCATGGTTCCGGCCTGCGCGCTGGTCATGGCGCTTCAATCCATTGTCGCGCGGCGGATCGACCCGGTGGAGGCGGCTGTCGTCTCTGTCACCGAGATCGAAACCGATGGGGCGCGCAACATCCTGCCCGGTCACGCCCGCGTCGCCGGAGACGCGCGCAGTTTTTCCCCCGAGGTCTCGGCCAAGATCGAAGCCGACATTCGTGCCTGCGCGGCAGCAATCGCGGCCCAGTACGGAATTGCGGCAGATGTCAGCTATGCCCGGGAATTCGTGCCGCTGGTCAACGATCACGCCTGCACTGCGGCCTTCGCGGAAGCGGCGGAGGCCGTATCGCGCGATGTGGATGTGACCGCCCCGCCGATCAGCGCCTCTGAAGATTTCGCGCAATTTCTGCAACACGTGCCGGGCGCGTTTGCCTTCTTTGGCAATGGCGAGGAGTCCGCGCCGCTGCATTCCCCGCATTTCGACTTCAACGACGACGCCTTGGCCCATGGCGCGGCGCTTATGACCGCGATTGTGCGCGCCCGGTTGCCGGGCTGAAACGGGCATACCAAATACTACGCAGTCGCCATTTTGGGCGCTAATTTTATTGCCCCAAAACCACGCATGACGCGCGTTTATTTCGCGACCGCGAAGCTGCCGTAGTGTTAGCGCGCGCATAAGGCTGAAATACGCGCCAGAAACGTTGCGTGTGCTGCAAGTTTCGCCATAGTCCGCTCAATGACAGACCGAGGGGACAAAAACGCGAATGCCCGACTTCAAAAAGATCCTGATCGCCAATCGCGGTGAAATTGCCATCCGCGTGATGCGCGCCGCCAACGAAATGGGCAAGCGCACAGTCGCTGTCTTTGCCGAGGAGGACAAGCTGTGTCTGCACCGGTTCAAAGCGGACGAGGCCTATCGGATCGGCGAAGGGATGGGGCCGGTCGCCGCCTATCTGTCGATTGATGAAATCATCCGGGTGGCCAAGCTGAGCGGGGCGGATGCGATCCATCCCGGCTATGGCCTGTTGTCGGAAAACCCCGAACTTGTCGAAGCTTGCGAAAACAACGGCATCACCTTCATCGGCCCCAAGGCCAAGACCATGCGCGCGCTTGGCGACAAGGCCTCTGCCCGCCGGGTGGCGGTCGAAGCGGGCGTGCCGGTCATTCCCGCGACCGAAGTTCTGGGCGACGATATGGTGGCCATCGCCAAAGAGGCCGAAGAGATCGGCTATCCCCTGATGCTGAAGGCGTCCTGGGGCGGCGGCGGGCGCGGGATGCGTCCGATCAACGGCCCGGAGGAGTTGGAAGAGAAAGTCCTGGAAGGCCGGCGCGAGGCGGAGAACGCCTTTGGCAATGGCGAAGGGTATCTGGAAAAGATGATCACCCGCGCCCGCCATGTCGAGGTGCAGATCCTAGGCGATACCCATGGCGACATGTATCACCTGTTCGAGCGCGACTGCTCCGTCCAGCGGCGCAACCAAAAGGTGGTCGAACGCGCCCCTGCCCCCTATCTGAGCGATGCGCAGCGGGCCGAAGTCTGCGAGCTTGGTTACAAGATCTGCAAGCACGTCAATTATACCTGCGCCGGCACGGTCGAATTCCTGATGGATATGGAGACCGGCAAGTTCTACTTCATCGAAGTGAACCCGCGTGTTCAGGTCGAACATACGGTGACCGAGGAAGTGACCGGCATCGACATCGTGCGGGCGCAAATCCTGATCGCGGAAGGCAAGACCATCGCCGAGGCGACAGGCAAGCCGACGCAGGCGGATGTGACGCTGAACGGCCACGCGCTGCAAACCCGGATCACGACCGAAGATCCGCAGAACAACTTCATCCCCGACTATGGCCGCATCACCGCCTATCGTGGCGCGACCGGCATGGGCATCCGGCTGGATGGCGGCACGGCCTATTCCGGCGCGGTGATCACGCGGTATTACGACTCGCTGCTGGAAAAGGTCACGGCCTGGGCACCGACGCCCGAGGCAGCGATTGCACGGATGGACCGCGCCCTGCGGGAGTTCCGGATTCGCGGCGTGTCGACCAATATCGACTTCGTCATCAACCTGCTCAAGCACCCGACCTTCCTGTCGAACGAGTACCACACCAAGTTCATCGACACGACGCCGGACCTGTTCCAGTTCAAGCGCCGCCGTGACCGGGGCACCAAAGTGCTGACCTATATCGCGGACATCACCGTGAATGGCCACCCGGAGGTAAAGGACCGCCCGCGCCCGCGTGCCGATCTGCGCGATCCCAAGGCCCCGCCCCTGCGGGCAGAGCCGATGATGGGCACCCGCAACCTGCTGGAACAAAAAGGCCCCGCGGCCGTGGCAGAGTGGATGAAGGCGCAACAGCGCCTGCTGATCACCGATACGACCATGCGTGACGGCCACCAATCGCTGCTCGCCACCCGGATGCGCAGCCTCGATATGGTCAAGGTCGCGCCCAGCTATGCGTCCAACCTGCCGCAGCTTTTCTCGGTCGAGTGCTGGGGCGGCGCGACGTTCGATGTGGCCTACCGCTTTTTGCAGGAATGCCCGTGGCAGCGCCTGCGCGATCTGCGCAGCAAGATGCCCAACCTGATGACGCAGATGCTTCTGCGCGCCTCCAACGGTGTGGGCTATACCAATTACCCCGACAATGTGGTGCAGGAATTCGTCCGCGTCGCGGCGACTACGGGCATTGATGTGTTCCGCGTGTTCGATAGCCTCAACTGGGTTGAGAACATGCGCGTCGCGATGGATGCCGTGATCGAGCAGGACAAGATCTGCGAAGGCACGGTCTGCTATACCGGGGATATCCTCGACCCGGACCGCGCCAAATATGACCTGAAGTACTATGTTGGCATGGCCAAGGAACTGGAGGCCGCAGGCGCGCATGTGCTGGGGCTGAAGGATATGGCGGGCCTTCTCAAACCTGCGGCGGCACGGCAATTGATCCGCACGCTCAAGCAGGAAACCGGGCTGCCGATCCACTTCCACACCCATGACACGGCGGGCGTTGCGGTGGCGACGATCCTTGCCGCGGCAGAGGCCGGGGTCGATGCGGTCGATTGCGCGATGGATGCGCTGTCGGGCAATACGTCCCAGGCGACGCTTGGTTCAGTCGTGGAAGCACTGCAACATACCGACCGCGACACCGGGCTGGATATCAAGGCCATCCGCGAGATCAGCGATTACTGGGAAAACGTGCGCGAACATTACGCCGCGTTCGAATCCGGGATGCAGTCCCCGTCCTCGGAAGTGTACCTGCACGAGATGCCCGGCGGGCAGTTCACCAACCTCAAGGCGCAGGCGCGCTCGCTGGGGCTGGAAGCGCGCTGGCACGAGGTCGCGCAGACCTATGCCGATGTGAACCAGATGTTCGGCGATATCGTGAAGGTGACGCCTTCCTCCAAGGTGGTTGGGGATATGGCGCTGATGATGGTCAGCCAGAACCTGACGCGCGAACAGGTCGAAGACCCGGAGGTCGATGTGGCCTTCCCCGACAGCGTTGTCGACATGATGCAGGGCAATCTGGGCCAGCCGCCGGGTGGGTTCCCCGAAGGCATTCTGTCCAAGGTGCTGAAAGGCGCCGCGCCGAATGTCGAACGCCCCGGCAAGCATCTTGAACCTGTCGATCTGGACGCCAAGCGCAAGGAAGCCAGCGACCTGATGGAAGGCGTGACCCTCGATGACGAGGATCTGAGCGGCTATCTGATGTATCCCAAGGTATTCCTTGATTACATGGGCCGTCACCGGACCTATGGCCCCGTGCGGACGCTGCCGACCAAGACGTTCTTCTATGGCATGGAACCGGGCGAGGAAATCACCGCCGAGATCGACCCCGGCAAGACGCTGGAAATCCGCATGCAGGCGGTGAGTGAAACGGATGATGCCGGCGAAGTTCGCGTGTTCTTTGAACTCAACGGTGCGCCGCGGACGATCCGTGTGCCCAACCGGATGGTGCAATCGACCACCGCGTCCCGTCCCAAGGCCGAGCCCGGCAACCCCAACCACATGGCGGCCCCCATGCCGGGTGTCGTGGCCAGCGTTGCGGTACAGCCCGGACAGGCGGTCAAGGAAGGCGACATGTTGCTGACCATCGAAGCGATGAAGATGGAAACCGGCATCCACGCAGAGCGCGACGCGACCGTAAAGGCCGTACATGTGCAGCCTTCGGGCCAGATCGACGCAAAAGACCTGCTGGTGGAGCTGGAGTGATGCGCAAACTGCTTGCCCTGATTGCAATCTGCGCCTGCTTGGCATCGGCGTCCGCGATCACGGCAGATTCCGGCAATATGTATGTCTACCCGGACGGGCATGACAGCGCGATGCTGGATGCAATCGAAGAGGCACGCGGCACGCTCCCCAAGGCGCTTGCCGCGGCCTCGACCGGAGCGCGGAGCTTTGCGCCCTCGCTGACGCTGAAAGTGACATTTGAGGTCGAAAGCGGCGCAGAGCATATCTGGTTGGATACGATCCGCCGCCGGGGCAAGGGTTTTAGCGGACGCTTGGCGAATGAGCCGCGCTATATCCAGAACGCCCGGCTTGGCACGGTGATGCGGTTCGACGAAGGCGCGATCATGGACTGGTCGCTGCTTGCGTCCGACGGGCGTGCCTTTGGGCATTATTCGACCCGCGTGCTGTTGCAAAAGCTGCCCGCCGCCCAGGCTGCCGAATATCGCAAAATCCTGACGCGCACGCCAACACCGCCCAATTGGTAAGCGGTGCCGCGCCATTTGTGGCAAGACTGTGGCCAAACCAGCGGGAATGTGGCGGGATTGCGGCGAATACCCCTTCCTTTTCAAGGCATTACCACGATATCCGAAACAGACTTTCCCAAGACGCGTCGTTGCCAGACGACTCTCACGGGTGGTATTAACCAATTAACGAAGTAGCTTTGCGCTGATTGGACAGTACCATGTTGAAGATGTTTGCTTGCGCGTCGGCTTTTGGCCTTATGGCGGCCAGTGCCTCGGCGTCGACTGTAGGTTTCACGCTCACGCTTGACGGAAACTGGAATACCCCGTTCATCACGGTGGAAAACTCTGGCACCGCGAAATACACGCTGGATGCGTTCAGCCTGTCCATCGGTGATACCGATTACAATTTCGACTGGGCGCGCCGCAAAAAGATCGACACGCCGCTGGTGGCTCCTCCGGGTGGTACGGTTTCGACCGTTCCGGATATCGGCGACAATGCGGGCACCAATTTCGACGTGCTGGAGTTCAGCTTTACCGGCTTCGATGCGGGCGAAAGCTTTCGCTTCATGACTGATATCGATCTGGATCGGGACTCGGAGGCATGGGCCTTCTTCAGCGAAGCCCTGTTCAACAATGGCGTCGCGGAAAACTCGGTTGCGACGGCGCTGTTCTCCAACGGCCAGGAGTTGAGCATCACGTTGCCCGATACCGATGGCCCGCGCCCCTATATCTATGACGTGTCCGCCGTGGCAATCGCGCCGGTGCCGCTGCCTGCGGGCGCGCCCTTGGTGCTGTCCGGTCTGGCCGGGCTGGCGTTGTTGCGCCGCAAACGCTGAACCAACGCTTTTCATGCAAGAAGGCGGGCCGAAATGCCCGCCTTTTTCTGTTTGCACCCGTCCGGTCGTGGGCCCTTAGCGCCTTGGCGTGACCAAGACCGTGCTGATCCCTGCCTCACCGAAATCAAGCGTCAGGGTAAACAGGCTGGGCACCGCGTTCGAGAATTCCAGAACGATCACCTGCTCTGGCAAGACGCCGCCGCGCCCGCGCCCATCCTGCACCCAGGATCGCACATCGGCATCTGTCGCCCACAGCCCTTGCAGGAACACCGGCCCATCCAGCGACTCGATCCGCAGTCGCAAGTTCAGCACGCGCCCTTCGATCCGCGCCTCCAGCACATCGGTGATGACCCGTGCGGCGTGGGGGCCTTCATGCGCCTCCGCCCGGCCCGAAATGGCCCAGCAGACCGCACTACCCAACAAGAGAAATGATCGACGTCGCATCCTGACAGCACAGAACTTCAAGCCCCTGCGCAGGACAACAAAAAAAATGAAAAAATCCGCATTTTCTACTTGCAGCCAGCCGCAGGTAAAAGTATCTCCACCACACCCAAAGGAAGCGGGCGTAGCTCAGGGGTAGAGCATAACCTTGCCAAGGTTAGGGTCGGGCGTTCGAATCGCCTCGCCCGCTCCAATTTACCAAAGCCTTCAGGTGACACTCCGGTCACCGAGGCTTCTGGCAGAAAAGAAAATCCAAATCAACACAGCGACTTACGGCAGCTTCTTTAAGTGATGCCGCATGATGGTTTTTCTTGTCTGGAGGCGCTAGCAGCCCTGCTATTTGCCTGTATCAGACGGGGTCTGGGGCACCCGGCGCGGTACGGTCGTCAGCGATCCCCTGCGGCGCGGGGTGTCAAATGCGGCTCCAACAGGTCGGCAAAGCGCATCAGCATTCGCATGGAAAACTCCGGGGATCCGGCGAATTGTTCATGGACGATCAGACCGCGCACGAAGGTTCGCGCGACGCTCCACAGCAGCTCCGCATCGTCCGGATCGGCCCCCGCCCCTTGGTATAAGGTCGCGATCGTTTCGAGGCTGGTTTGGTCCCAATCATGCAGTTCATTTGCCAGTTTGGCCTTGAGCGCCGCATCCGTCCGGCAGGCCACCAGAATTTCCAACATCGCACGCCCCCCTGCCGTATCGACGACCCGCGTCCACACGTCTTGAAGCAGATCGCGGATCGCGGTGGACCGGGCTTGCGTCTTGCGCGCCTTGATTGGCCGCATCGATTGGTCGAGCAGTTGGACAGCCGTCGCCGCGATGATTTCGTTCCTGTCGGCGAAGTGATACATCAGCGCCCCGCGCGAGACCTTCGCCTGCCCCTGAATACGGTTCAGCGTCGTTTCGGCATAGCCGAATTGATCCAGACATTCGGTCGCCGCATCGCAAATCCGCGCGCGCATCGCGGCTGACCGCGCCTCGTGCTTGGAGGGCGGTTTGGCGGTTGGTTTGGGCGGTTGCGGATCCTCTTCTGGCACCACTTGCTCCGGGCGGTCGACGTGACGTTCCACAAGGATTGCCGTTGACCCAGCGAAGTTCAACTGAATAATACCGACCAAACGGTTTTATTTGTTTACGAAAGGCCCGCATGACAGGTGAGTCCATCCGCATCGGAGGTGCCAGCGGCTTTTGGGGGGACGCCCCGGAAGCGACGGCGCAATTGCTGCGTGACCCCGATCTGGGCTTTCTGGTCTATGACTATCTGGCGGAAATCACGCTTTCGATCATGGCGCGCGCCCGCCAGAAAGACGCCAGCAGCGGATATGCGACGGATTTCATCCATGCGGCGATGGCCCCCAATCTGGCTGAAATCGCCGCGCGTGGGGTCCGCGTGTTGAGCAATGCAGGCGGCATGAACCCGGAGGCCTGCGCCGCCGCGCTGCGGGACGAGATCACCCGCCAAGGCCTGAATTTGCGGGTGGCCGTGGTTGCGGGCGATGATCTGTCCGATCAGGTCGGGTCAGCCGAAGGTTCGGGCCTTGGCGGCGATGAAATGTTCAGTGGCGCGCCCTTCCCTGCACCGGGCAAGGTATTGTCTGTAAACGCTTATCTTGGCGCAGGGCCAATCGTTGCGGCATTGGACGCGGGCGCGGATATCTTGATCACCGGGCGCTGCGTCGACAGCGCGCTGATCCTCGCCGCCGGGGTTCACAGCTTTGGCTGGGCCATGGACAGGTTCGATCTGCTCGCTGCCGGGTCGCTGGCCGGGCATCTGATCGAATGCGGCCCGCAAGCCACTGGCGGCAACTTCACGGACTGGGCCGACATCCCGAACCGGGCGCAAATCGGCTACCCGATTGCAGAGCTTCACTCCGATGGGCGGATCATTCTGTGCAAGCCTCGCGGTACTGGCGGGCGCGTCACGCGCGAGACCGTGGGCGAGCAGATGCTGTACGAGATTGCGGACCCGCGTGCCTATGCCCTGCCCGATGTGATCTGCGATTTCTCTGAGGTGACCTTGACCGAAATCGCGCCCGACCAGGTCGAGATCACCGGCGCATCGGGGCGCGCGCCCAGCGGGTGGCTCAAAACCTCCACCACATGGTTCGACGGCTACCGGGCCGGACAGGTGCTGAACTTCAATGGTCAAGATGCCCGCGCCAAGGGCCGCGCCTATGTCGAGGCGGTGTTGCAACGGGTGCGCGCCAAGTTGGCGGCACGCGGAGTGCAGGACTTTGACAAGGTCAGTGTCGAGACCTTTGGCGGACGCCCCGGCGATAGCGCCTATGAGGAAGTCAGCGTAACCGCCGCCGTGCAACATCAGGATGCGGCCGCTGTGGGCATGTTCCTCAAGGATTTGATCGGCGGGGCCCTGGCGACCCCGCCCGGGCTGCATTTCTTTACAGGGGCCGGTCGCCCGAAACCTTCGCCCGTCGTCGCGCTGCATTCCTCGCTGGTGCCTGTAAACGTGCCGAAGATTTCCGTGACACTGGACGGCGCGCGGGTGGATTACAGCCCGGCGGAGACCGCGGCGCCCTCTGACCTGCCCCCTGCCCCGGGGCCCGAAACAGTCGATCCGCATGCGCAAGAGATGACCACCCTGCCGCTGGAAGCGCTGGCCGTCGCCCGGTCCGGCGACAAGGGCGATGCCGCGAATATCGGGGTGATGGCGCGGGTTCCGGCCTATTTGCCGTGGATCTGGGCGGCGTTGACGCCGGAGGCGGTCGCTGCAACCTTCGGGCAGGAGTTGGAGGGATCAGTGGACCGCTATTATCTGCCGGGAAGCCACGCGATGAATATCGTGCTGCATCAGGTCTTGGGCGGCGGCGGCGTTTCTTCGCTGCGCAATGACAGCCAGGGCAAAGGTTTCGCGCAGCGCCTTCTGCATGTTCCCATCCCCCTGCCCGCGCATCTTGTCCCCAACACAGAACGAAAGGGCGTCTGATGGCCTTCACCAGCCAGATTACAAGGGGCAGCCCGCAATTCGCGCAGAACCGCGCGGATATGCTGGACCAGATCGAAACGCTGCGCGCGCTTGAGGCCCGCCCGGTGGCCCTGTCGGAACGTCGCCGCGATCACATGCATGCGCGCGGCCAACTCACCCCGCGAGAGCGTCTGGCGCAGCTGCTCGACCCGGGAATGCCGTTCTTGCAGCTTCACGCGATGGCCGGATACCTTGTCGACAGCCCGGATGCGGAGACATCGGTGCCCGGCTCTTCCGTGATCGTCGGGATCGGGTTTGTCGCCGCCACGCGCTGTCTGGTCTGGGTCGATGACAGCGGGATCAAGGCCGGGTCAATGGGGCCGATGTCGGTCGATGTGATCCTGAGCGTGCAGAAAATGGCGCTTCGGCAGAAACTGCCCGTGATCCATCTGGTCGAAAGCGCAGGGGCGAACCTTACGGACTATCAGGTGGAACTATGGGCCAAAGGCGGTCAGGTGTTCCGCAACCTCGCGCATCTGAGCGCGGCGGGCATTCCCACCATCGCCGTGTTGCACGGGCCGTCCACGGCGGGCGGCGCCTATATGCCGGGGCTGTCGGACTATGTGATCGGTGTGAAAAAGAACGGTCTTGCCGCGCTGGCGGGCGCCGCCTTGGTCCATGCGGCAACCGGCGAAAAGGCGGATGAACGCGAACTGGGCGGCGCAGAAATGCATGCCAGCACATCTGGTCTGGTGGAATATCTGGCGGAGGATGACGCGGCCGCGATCGAAATGGCGCGCGAGGTTGTCGCGGGGCTGGGATGGAACCGCGCGCTCCCCCCTGCTGCGGCTCAAAACGCCGCGCCCCCGACCCATCCACCGGAGGATTTGGCCGGTGTGTTTCCGGTCGATTATCGCACGCCCTATGATATTCACGAGGTCGCGGCGCGGATCGTCGACAGCTCTGCGCTTGCGGATTTCAAACCGGGCTACGGTGTGGCCACGATTTGCATGAAGGCCCGGATCAACGGGCGGCCCGTCGGCATCATTGGCAATAACGGACCGATTGATCCGGATGGCGCGACCAAGGCCGCGCAGTTCATCCAGCTTTGCGATCAGGCCGATACGCCGCTGATTTTCCTGAACAATACCACCGGCTTCATGGTCGGGACCGCCTATGAACAAGCGGGTATGATCAAGCATGGATCGAAGATGATCCAGGCGGTCAGCAATGCGCGTGTGCCGCGGATCGCGCTTTATATCGGGGCCAGCTTCGGCGCGGGCAATTATGGGATGAGCGGCTTTGGCTATGAGCCGGACTTCCTGTTTGCATGGCCCAATGCCGTCACCGGCGTCATGGGCGGCGAGCAGGCGGCAGGCACGATGGACATGGTGGCGCGCGCGACCGCGCAACGCAAAGGGATCGAGATCGACGAGGCAAAAATGCAGCGGCAAAGCGATGCGCTGCGCAACCTGTTCGACCACCAGCACACGGCCTTCTACACGTCGGGCCGCTGTCTTGATCATGGCATCATCGACCCGCGCGACACGCGCCTTGTCCTAAGCTTCTGCCTCGATACCTGTTACGAGGCGCGCGCACGGCAGGTCCATCCGAATGCCTATGGCGTCAGCCGGTTCTGAAGGGGGCACGCAATGACACATCGCAGCGAAACCGCATGACCATGGCCCTATCATCCTTGCTGATCGCCAACCGCGGCGAAATCGCCTGCCGCATCATTCGCACCGCCCGTGCGCGCGGGATGCGCACGATCGCGGTCTATTCCGACGCCGATCGCGACGCGCCGCATGTGCGTTTGGCGGACGAGGCGGTGCGGCTGGGTCCGGGGCCTGCGACCGATAGCTACTTGCGGGGCGATGCCGTGATCGAAGCGGCCCGCAGGACCCGCGCGGCGGCAATCCATCCGGGCTATGGGTTCCTGTCGGAAAACGCGGATTTCGCCCGCGACGTGGCGGCGGCGGGGCTGGTCTTTATCGGCCCCCCGGCGGAGGCCATTCGCGCCATGGGCAACAAGGCGGAGGCAAAGCGCCTGATGATGGCCGCCGGTGTGCCCTGCATTCCCGGCTATGAGGGCGCGGATCAGTCGGACACGGGGCTTGCCGAACAGGCAAAACAGATCGGGCTGCCGGTGATGATCAAAGCCGCTGCCGGGGGCGGCGGACGCGGGATGCGTCTGGTACACCGGACAGAAGAATTGCCAAGCGCCATCGCCCGCGCCCGGTCCGAGGCGGAAAATGCCTTCGGCTCCGGCGAGTTGATCCTTGAAAAAGCCATCGCCTCCGCCCGCCATGTCGAATTTCAGATCATGGCCGATGCGCATGGGCAGGTGATCCATCTGGGCGAACGGGATTGTTCCGTGCAGCGGCGGCATCAGAAAGTGATCGAGGAAGCGCCCTGCCCGGTTATGACGCCTGACCTGCGCGCACGTATGGGAACGGCGGCGATGGACGCCGCCCGCGCCGTGGCGTATTGCGGCGCAGGCACGGTTGAGTTTCTGCTGGGCGATGACGGGGCGTTCTATTTCCTTGAAATGAACACGCGCCTTCAGGTCGAACATCCGGTGACGGAGCTTGTGACCGGGCTTGATCTGGTGGACCTGCAACTGACCGTCGCAAGCGGCGCGCATTTGCCGATCTCGCAAGAAGATGTGGCGCTGACGGGCCACGCGATTGAGGTGCGCCTTTACGCCGAAGACCCGCAAAACGATTACCTTCCCGCCACCGGCAAGATCGACCTATGGCGTCCGGCGCAGGGCGATGGGCTGCGCGTGGATGACGGGATCGCCTCGGGGCAGGAAATTTCGCCCTTCTATGATGCGATGCTTGCCAAGATCATCGCGCATGGGTCCACCCGGGATATGGCGCGCACGCGGTTGATCCACGGGGTCGAAAGCTCTGTCCTGTTTGGGCTGCAAACCAACACCGCGTTTCTGGCCGATCTGCTGGCGCACCCGGTCCTTGCAGAAGGCAAGGCCACGACGGGTCTGCTGGATGACGCCTATCCCGCCGGGTTCAAGGAGCCGAAGGTCAGCGCCGCGCATCTGGCGCTTGCCGCCGCCTGTCTGGCGCAGGACGCACGGGACCGCAGCTTTGCCAGGGCGGGTTACGTCGCGGCAGAGCAATTGGGCTGGGCCTCTGCGCCGATGCCCCCTGCCCGTTGGACCCTGATCTGTCAGGGAATGGAGCAGGACGTGCATATCGAAGCGATGCCGCAAGGTTGGGCAATTCAGGTCGCCGCTGCGTCCGTCTTGGTCGAGGGCCTGTGCTGCCATGACAATTCCTGCAGCGCCGTAGTGGACGGCATTCGGATGACCTGCCCCGTTCATCTTGCGCGCAACATGGTATCTCTGGCCGTCGGGGCGCAGCGATTTGACGTGCTGCGACACCGTGCCGGGACGCAGAGTAACGCGGCGGCCGGCTCCGGTCAGATCATGGCACCGATGCCGGGTCTGGTACAGGATGTGTGCGTGCAGCCGGGTCAGGCGGTGGCACAGGGGGATACGTTGATCGTGCTGGAGGCGATGAAGATGCAACACCAACTGACCGCGCCTTTCGACGGCACCGTGACAGCTGTTCACGCCGCAGCCCAAAGCCAAGTCCCTTCGGGCAGCGTTCTGGTGGAACTGAGCGCCCGCGACTAGCGGCAGCGGATATGTCGTCACTGGCCTCGGCCCGGAAGTCGAACGCCTTGCTTTCAGCCTTCTGCATTCAGCCAGCGCATGCAGCGCGCCGCACAGGCAACCGGATCGATGACCTCGGCCTTGATCGCGTGCCGCACCCTATCGACGACACCGACCATGCCTGCGCATCCAAGGATGACAGCGGATACGTCGTCACTGGCCTCGGCGCGCATGGCTTCTTCGACAATGGTTTTGCCCGCACTATCCGGTTCGGTTTCCAGCTCCAACACGGGAATCTCGGAGGCGCGGACATGTGACACCAGATGCCCCAAACCTTGCCGTTTAATATTGGATTGAATGATAGGGACAGAAACCGACAGCGTCGTGACAACGCTGAATCGCCAGTTTCTGAGCGCCGCATAATGGTATGACGCTTGCCCAATACCAATAACCGGGCAGTCGGCGCGCATGGCGGCCCGGTCAAGGGCCGTGTCATCGAAGCAGCCGATGATGATGCCGTCTGCCCCGGACTCGGACGCTTTCTTGACGAGGTCCAGAAAAGGTGGCGCCGCGATGTCTCCATCCTCTTGCCCTTGAATGGCTGGCGGTCCGTCATGCGAGGTCCAGCCTTCGAAATCCAGGTCCGGCGCGGACCGGCGCGCCTGTTCGACCATGGCCTGCGTCATCGAAACGGTGCTGTTCGGATTGATGATGATGACGGCCATCAGACGGTGCCGCGCCCCGCGTCGGAGCCCTGACGCGCGCGGCGTCGGTTCAGCAGCCAGACCACCATGAGAAAGACCCCGATCACAACCAGCGAAAACACGGTCGTCAATGTGCCAAGTGCGAACAAGACAGGTGTCGTGACATTGGTCGTCATCCCGAAGATTTCGAGCGGCAGCGTGTTGTAGCTTCCCGATGTCAGCAGGGTTCGCGCAAATTCATCATAGCTTAGCGTGAAGCCGAACAGGGCGACCCCGATCAGCGAGGGCGCGATGATCGGCAGCACCACGTAGCGGATGACTTGCCACGGGCTCGCGCCCAGATCGCGCGCGGCCTCCTCATACGAGGCATCGAACCGGTTGAATACTGCGAACATGATCAACAGGCCGAAAGGCAGGGTCCAAGTCAGCTGCGCCCCGAAACCGGAACTGGCCCAGTGGACCGGCAGACCGGATTGCGACCAAATCAGCCCGACGCCCAGCGAAATCAGGATCGATGGGATCACCAGAGATGTGATTATCAGATAGAACAGGATCGTCGCGCCCGCGAACCGCTTGCGAAAGGCCAGCCCCCCCATCACCGAAATAACGACAGTGGTGACCATGACCATGAGGCCAAGGACGAACGACCGCGAGAAAGAGCCCCAGATGTCACCGACGGCCTGCTGTTCAAACAGATCGCGGAACCAATGAAGCGAGACGCCGCGCATGGGGAAGGTCAGCCCGCCCCCGGGCCCTTGAAATGACAGGATACCGATGGTGAGCGTGGGCCCATACAGGAACAGCAAGAAGAGGATGAAGAAAGCGGTCAGAAAATAGAACGACCTTGGGCGCGGTTCCATTCTTAAAGCTCCTTGCGGATATCGACGAAGCGCAGCAGCGTCCCGATCATGAGCAAGACAGTCACAAGCAAGATCACGGCAGTTGCGGACGCCGATGGGTATTGCAGCAGGGCGATGTCGTTCTGGATCATCCGCCCCACATTGGCGGATTGAGAGCCGCTCATGAACCGCACGGTGATGAAATCCCCCATCACCAGCGCCACTACAAAGATGGTGCCGATCATGATGCCCGGCTTGGACAACGGGATCACCACATGCCACAGGGTCTGCCAGCCGGTCGCCCCGGCATCTGCCGCAGCTTCCATCAGCGATTTGTCGATCCGCATCATCGTGTTGAAGATCGGCACAATCATGAACAGCGTGTAGAGGTGAACAAATGCGAGGATCACACTGAAATCGCTGAACAGCAGCCATTCCAGCGGCTCATCGATGACCCCCATGGAAATCAGTGTCGAATTCGCGATCCCGTTGCGACCGAGAAACGGAATCCACGAGATCATCCGAATGATGTTGGAGGTCAGAAACGGGATCGTACACAGCAGAAAAAGCGCGACCTGCCATGTCTGGCTGCGGATGTGAAAGGCGAGGTAATAGGCGACCGTGACGCCAATCAGCAGCGTGAACACCCATGTGATGGCGGCATATTTCAGCGTGTTGAAGAAAACGCGGAAGGTCACATTCGAGGTCAGCAGGAATTCATAATTGTCGAACTGGAACGCGGGATAGATTGACCATTCGGTCGCGCCCCAAAAGCTGACGACGACAATCATCGCGACCGGAGCCACCAGAAAAACCAGAAGGACCAGCGACAGGGGTGCCGCCAAAAGCCAGCCTATGACCGAGTTGTTTCGCACGCCTGCCTCATTCTTAGTAGGGGCTTCAGGGAAATGCCGGAGGGGGCGAACCCTCCGGCGCGCATCGCTTAGGCCGCGATGAACTCGTTCCACTTGCGAACCATGTACTGGTTCTCGTCCATAACCGCGTTCCAGCACGCAACAGCGCCCATCCGGTCGTAGAAAGAGCCGCCATCGCGCACGGCACCGGCCTTTTCCATGACCTGACCGAACGGGTTGGTGATGTCGCCCTGCGCCGGTTTGCCTTCGAACCAAAAGCCCCACTCGTCCTCGGACATGAAGTTCTTGGATGTTTCGGGTACCGCCGAGTAATAGCCCTGACGCATCAGGAAACCGCCGACCCAACCGGAAAGATACCAGTTGATGTATTCATAGGCCGCTTCCAGCTCCATCCCGGAGAGCGACGCGGAAAGGCCAAGCCCGCCACCCCAAGAGCGATAGCCCTCTTCCAGCGGCTGATAGACACACGGAATACCCTGCGAGCGCACGGCGGTAATTGCGGGCGACCACATGGACTGAATGACCACTTCGCCAGAGGCCATCAGGTTGACGCTTTCGTCGAAGGATTTCCAGAAGGCGCGGAACTGACCGTTCTTCTTCGCTTCGGTGAAGATACCGAGGGTCATGTCGATCTCTTCGCGGGTCATGTTGCCCTTGTCCGGATAGGTGTATTCGCCCATGGATTCCACGACCATGGCCATATCCATGATGCCGATGGACGAAATGTCGAGGATTGACGCCTTGCCTTTGAACTCGGGGTTCAGAAGCTCGGACCAGTTGTCGATCGGACGGCCAATGAGGTCGGGGCGAATGCCCAGCGTGTCCGCGTTGTAGATCGTCGGGATCAGGGTCATCCAGCCGGATTCTTCCTGCACGAATTCCGTGCCGTCGACGCCGGTCGTGAATCCAACCGTATGCGGCGCGGTACCTTGCGCAATCACGCTGTCCGGGGTCAGCTTGCCGGACCGGAAGGTGCCAACGATCTTGTCGTAGTTGGCGATCTTGGAGGTATCCATTGCTTGGAGGTTGCCCGTGGGCCAGACTTTCTTGCAGATCCAGTATTCAATGTCCGCGATGTCAAAGCTGTCGGGCTGGGTTGCGGCGCGCTGGGTCACACTGTCGGAATCCAGCGCGGTCATTTCAAGCGTGAAGCCAAGGTCTTCCTTGACCTTTTCCGCCACCTCGTTGAGGTTTGACACCCCGGTCCCAAACTGGCGCAAGGTGATGTTTTTCGTCTCTTGTCCCCATACCATTGGAGCCGGAAGCGCGGCGGCCGCCACCGCCGCGCCACCCGTCTTCAAGAGCGAGCGACGCGAATAGCGTACTTTCGAAATCGTGGTCATGTTTCGTCCTCTCTGTTGATCGTCTTTTTAACGTGCCAAGGCGTGGGCCGCCTCGGCCTGCCAGTCGAGGCCGATTGCCTCTCCTAAATCCTTCGGATTGCCGAAGAATTCCTTGTCCGACAGCAGCGCCGTCACTTCCTGCTTGCCCGGAACCGTCGCTGTTAGGGCGACATGCGTGCCCTGGTATTCGATATTGGTGATCGTACCGGGCAGTTTCGCCGCCTCAACGGGGGTGACTTTCAGCGCGTCCGACCGCACGGCGATCATCCCATCCGGCATCGCCACAACATTGTGAGAGCCCAGAAACCGCGCAACAAACGCCGTCTTGGGCGTGTCGAAGACATTGCGTGTCTTGCCGGCCTGTTCGATCTTGGCGTCATTCATCACGACGATCTCGTCGGCCAGCGCCAAGGCTTCATCCTGCCCATGGGTGACATGGACAAACGTGATCCCCAATTCACGCTGAAGCTTTTTCAGTTCGGCCCGCATCCGGATCCGCAGAAACGGGTCGAGCGCGGAAAGCGGCTCGTCTAGCAGCAGAACATCAGGCTTTGTGATGAGCGCCCGCGCGAGGGCCGCGCGCTGCTGCTGCCCACCAGACAACTGTGCCGGAAGGCGGTCGGCCAAAGCCGTCATGTCCACCAGTTCAAGCATCTCCCCTGCCCGCGCGCGCCGCGTCGCGGTATCGACACCGGACATTTTCAAGCTGAAGGCCACATTGTCCCGCACGCTTAAGTGAGGAAACAGCGCGTAGTTTTGGAACATCATCGCAGTGCCGCGTTTCGCCGGCGGCAAATGCGAAATGTCGCGCCCACCCAGCGTAATGGACCCGTCGGATATGTTCTCGTGGCCCGCGATCATCCGCAATGTCGAGGATTTCCCGCATCCCGACGGCCCCAGAAGGCACGCATAGGTGCCCGCGCTGAAATGATAGCCGATCGCGTCCACGGCGACCGTCGCGCCATAGCGCTTTGTCAGGCTGATTAGTTCAAGATCCAGTTTCTGGTTCATGTCGCCCCCATGTCGATGACAACAGGCTGAGCCAGAGAGCGCGCCCTTACCAACATGAAACCGCCCGGCGACGCGCAAAGAGCCGCGGACTGCTTAGATTTGAACAATCGGAAGTGATTATTGTGCAAATTTTAAGCCAAGATTGTATACGATATACGTGTTCTTCGTGTGAACAATTGAGCTTCTCCCCCCGCTGTGCAGGTGTGAAAGCAGGAGGTGCGCCATGTCGGCCATGACAGAATCGACGCCCGCAACGGCAGAGCAGATCGCGGCACAACTGACGGAGGCGGTCCATGAACATCGGCTGCAACCGGGGGCCAAACTTCGTGAAGACGAGGTTTGCGAGATATTCGGGGTCAGCCGTACGATTGTCCGCCAGGCGCTGCGGTCCTTGGAATTTGAAGGCCTGCTCACAATCGAAAAAAACCGAGGCGCATTCGTTTCCAAACCAACGCTCAAAGAGGCGCATGAGGTCTTTCAGGCCCGCGCCCTGCTGGAACCGAGCACCGCCCGCGCTGCGGCAGAGCGTGCGAATGCCGCAGATATTGGGCTGCTCGAACAGCATATCGAAGCGGAACATGCCGCGCTGGACCGGGATGAGGCAGGCCTTGCATTAAAGCTGTCTGGCGACTTCCACCTGGAAATCGCCCGCATCGCCGATCAACACACGATCGAACAATTCCTCCGGCAACTCGTATCACGTTCGTCATTGGTCATCGCCCTCTACTGGCGTCGCCGCAATGCGCTGTGTGAAAGCAATGCCCATCACGCGCTGGTCGAAGCCATGCAAAACCGGGATGGCGACAACGCCGAGGAACTCATGAAAGGCCATTTGCTTGATATCTACTCTCAGCTTGACCTGCGGAATCGCGAAGAAGGCAGCGTCTCTCTCAAGGAAGCCCTAAGGCTATGACCCTTTGCCGCAACGCAAGTTTTGCCGAACTTGAACAGATCCTGGACTGGGCCGATGACGAGGGCTGGAACCCCGGATTGGACGATGCCGCTGCGTTCTTTGCGACGGTCTCCAAAGGGTTTTTCGTGGCTGTTGATGAAGCTGATCAGCCAGTCGCGTCGATTTCAGTGGTCAATCACACTGTGGATTTCGCATTCCTCGGCTTCTATATCGTCCGGCCCGACTATCGGGGGCTCGGGATTGGGCTCGCCCTATGGAACCATGCGTTGCAGCATGCGGGCACCCGAACGGTTGGCCTTGATGGCGTCGAAGACCAGCAAGACAATTATCGCGCGTCAGGCTTTGTCCACGCGGGCGCCGCGACACGGTTCACCGGGCATTCATCTGGGCAGGCGCAGAGCGATGTTTTCCGTGCGACACCAGAGGATATACCGCAGTTGATCGCAATGGAGGCTGCGGCATCGGGGTTGGCCAAACCGACATATCTCAAGGCATGGTTGTCCGGCACAGCCACACGAAAGACCTTTGTGTTGAGATCGCGGGATGAAGTTCAAGGCTTCGCGACCGTTCGCGCGTGCCATTCCGGGGCCAAGATCGGTCCGTTGGTTGCCCAGGATGCAGGCTCCGCAGAGAAGCTGATGTCCCACGCAGCTCACCATTCGACCGGTCCTCTCACGGTGGACGTACCAGAGACGTCGCAGGAACTATTGCAGCTTTGTCATGAATTTGGGATGGAACCGGGTTTCCGAACTGCGCGTATGTATCGCGGCAATGCCTTGTTCCCGACCCCCAGTGTCTATGCGGTCGCAAGCCTAGAACTGGGCTGATCACCTGCATTTTTGCCGTGGGCGTATCCAGCACAGCGACTGATTTCTTGGCAGAAAAAGCGACCAGCTATCCTGCGCGGTTTGATGCTATTTGACGAACAAAAAAGCCGCCGGACATATGTCGGCGGCTTGTTGTTTGAGTTTGGTTGCGGGAGCAGGATTTGAACCTGCGACCTTCAGGTTATGAGCCTGACGAGCTACCGGGCTGCTCCATCCCGCGCCAAATTCACCTCTAATTTGGTTATGAGGTGGTATCGTAAGAGAGATACGTATTATCTCGGCGGCTTTTTAGGTTTGGCGGTGACCTACTCTCCCACATCTTAAGATGCAGTACCATCGGCGCTACAGCACTTAACGGCCGGGTTCGGGATGGGACCGGGTGTTTTGCTTGCGCTATGACCACCAAACCGAAAAAACCGTCGAGATTTCCAAGTCATGTAC